>NZ_MLIK01000019.1:0-2450046 GCF_001853795.1 Mycobacteroides franklinii | reverse complement strand
CGCGGACCATGCCGCCATAGAAGAAAGCCAGACCGGGCGTCATCAACAACACCAACGCGGCGCTGGCCAGCATCCACGCAGTGTCCCCAGCATTCGGGGCACCCATTATCGGGAAACCATCCACTAGCGGTATTCCTCTCCGGAAATCTCAGCAGGTTGCGCTGAGAACAATGCGCAGCAGATGTTTCGGAGAGAGCGCGCGTGTGTTTCGCGTCTGTTACCGGTTGTTCTCTACCCGAGCAGGGCGTCTACGAAGGCGGGCGGCTCAAACGGGGCGAGATCATCTGGCCCCTCCCCCAAGCCAACCAGCTTGACCGGCACCCCGAGCTCGCGCTGTACGTGAAAGACGATGCCGCCCTTGGCTGTTCCATCAAGTTTGGTGAGCGCCACCCCGGTGATGTCCACTACCTCAGCGAACACCCGGGCCTGCGCCAAACCGTTCTGCCCGATGGTGGAGTCCAGCACCAGCAGCACCTCGTCAACCTCGGCGCGGCGTTCCACGACACGCTTGATCTTGCTCAGTTCGTCCATGAGACCGGTCTTGGTGTGTAGTCGTCCGGCGGTATCGATGACCACCACATCGGCGCCCTCGCGGATCCCGGCGTCGACGGCATCAAAGGCGACCGATGCGGGATCGGCCCCCTCGGCACCCCGAACCACCTGGGCGCCCACCCGCCGCGCCCAGGCCTGCAGCTGATCGGCCGCTGCGGCGCGGAAGGTGTCCGCAGCCCCCAACACCACCCGGCGTCCATCGGCGACCAGCACGCGGGCCAGTTTGCCAACAGTGGTGGTCTTGCCGGTGCCGTTGACCCCGACGACGAGCAATACCGACGGTTTGTCGTTGTGTGGCAGCGCCTTGATCGACCGGTCGAGTTCGGGTTGCAGCTCATCGATCAGTACCTCACGCAGCAACGCCCGGGCCTGTGCCTCGGTGCGTACGCTACGAGCCGCCATCTCGCTGCGCAATCGGTCCACAATCGAGGTGGTGACGGCGGTGCCGAGGTCGGCGATCAGCAGAGTGTCCTCGACCTCCTCCCACGATTCCTCGTCAAGGTCGCCGGCTCCTAACAGCCCGAGCAGGCCACGTCCCACCGCGTTCTGCGAGCTGGCCAGTCGTCCCCGCAACCGATCGAGTCGTCCGGCCACGGGCGCGATCTCATCGAGCACCGGCGCGGGCGCGGCCTCGGGCTGGGGTTCAGGTTCAGGTTCTGGAGCTGGCTCGGGCTCGGGCTCGGCTTCAGATTCTGGTTCTGCTTCGGGGGCCGTAACCGGTTCGGAGACCTCAACGGGCTCGGGTTCGGGTTCCGGGGTGGGCTCGGGCAGCTGGACGTTGGAGATGGTGCGCCGCGGCGCGTCCCGCGGGATCTCCGCGTCATCCCCCACGGTGGGCAGCGGAACCGCTTGCCCGCCCCCCTCGCTGAAGCTGATGGTGGAGCCGGCGGTGTATCCGCCGGAACGGTCGGCCGGTGTGGCGCCCTCGGTGATCCCCGTGTTTGTGTCGGAACGTGTCAGGCTGATACGACGGGAGCGGTAACGCACCAGTCCGAAGACCAACGCGGCAACAACCACTACGGCAACGATCGCGACGGCGATCCACACTTCAAGAGGCACCAGGGCATTGTTACAGGAACGCAAGAAGCGCCACATTGACGCCTGCCTGAGCGATCCAGTGCAGTACGTCACCCGAACCACCGGCCTGGAGCGACTCGACCTCCCGTATATGGCGTTGCCCAACTCGAGCCTCGCCGGTGTTGACCTGTCCACCGAGTTTCTCGGCAAGCAGCTGGCAGCTCCCGTTCTCATCGGAGCCATGACGGGCGGGGCGAAGCTTTCGGCCACCATCAACCGCAACCTGGCGGCTGCTGCTCAAGAACTCGGCATCGGCATGATGCTCGGTTCTCAGCGGGTGATGCTGGTCGATCCGGGCAGCGCCGATACCTTCGCGGTACGCGGGGTGGCGCCCGACATCCTGCTGATCGGCAATATCGGGCTCGCACAGCTCGGCAACATTGCCCCCGCTGCTCAGCTCAACACGCTGGTGCAGCGAGTGGGCGCCGACGCCCTGGCCGTGCACACCAATCCGCTGCAGGAGGCCGTGCAGCCCGACGGTGACACCGATTTCACCGGGCAGGTACATCGCCTCGCCGAGTTGACCCACGCTGTCGAATTCCCGGTGCTGCTCAAGGAGGTCGGCCACGGAATCAGTGGTGCCGCAGCGCGCCGTCTTGGCGGCTGCCGGCTGTCGGCGATCGATGTCGCCGGTGCGGGCGGCACGTCATGGGCCCGGGTCGAACAGTTCGTCCGGTTCGGCGCGATCACCTCACCCGAGCTTGCCGAATGGGGCATCCCGACGGCGGAGGCACTGGTCGAGGTGCATGCCGAGCTGCCGCACATGCCTCTCATCGGTTCGGGCGGCATCCGCACCGGCATGGACGCCGCAAAGGCGATCGCGCTGGGCGCCAGCGTGGTCTCGGTCGCGCTCCCTCTTTTGGCACCGGCGGTGCAATCGCCGCAGGCGGTGATCGCCTGGATTGAGCAGTTCCTCGACGAGCTGCGCATCGCCATGCACTGCGCCGACGTCAACACTGTCGCTGGTCTGCGCCGAATTTCACTGCGTCCCCGTTCAAGCCCCCGCTAAACAGGCGAAACCCGTCATACACTGCGGGAGTCACATCTCGTCCCAGGAGGTTCTTGGCATGAATATCCAATTCGGGGGACGTAAGAAGTTTCGGGCCGTGTCCAGGCTTGTCCTGGCGCTTCTGACTGCCGCCATACTGTCGGCGGGGATCGTCCGGGCACCGGCCGCGCACGCCGATGACCTGCTCGATTTCAGCGGCACGACCGTCTCGGGCGCCCCCTTCAATGGCGCTAGCCTCAAGGGCAAGCCGGTGGTGCTGTGGTTCTGGGCGGCGTACTGCCCGTTCTGCAACGGCGAGGGTCCGCATGTGAGTGCGGTGTCGGCGGCCAATCCCCGGGTCACCTTCGTGGGCATCTCCGGTCGCGGATCGGTCGGAGAAATGGAGGGGTTCATCTCGCGCTACAACCTCCACTTCACCAATCTCAATGACGCCGATGGTTCGTTGTGGCGGCAGTTCGGTGTGGCGTGGCAGCCCGCATATCTGTTCATCAACTCCAACGGCACCTCGGACTTTGTGAACAACCCCACATCGTCAATGTCCGAGCAGGAGCTCAGCGACCGGGTGAAGGCACTCACCTGACATCTCTGGCCTTCGCAGCGGGGCTGATCGCCGCGCTCAACCCCTGCGGTTTCGCATTACTACCGGTCTATCTCGCACTCGTGGTGCGTGGACCCGGTGCCGAAATCGGCAAGTCGCAAGCACTGGCCCGCGCGGTCATCGCCACCGTGGTGATGGCGGCAGGGTTCGTTGCGGTGTTCACCGTCTTCGGACTGCTGACCGTGTCGGTGGCCTCAGTCGTGCAGCGTTACTTACCTTTTGTGACGGTGGTTTTCGGAATAGGCCTGGTAATCCTTGGCCTGTGGCTGTTGGCGGGCCGCGACATCATCGCGCTCATGCCCAAGGTGCTGGATGCGAACGCGCCCACTACCCGGCTGGGTTCGATGTTCGGCTACGGCGTGGGGTACGCGGTGGCCTCGCTGTCCTGCACCATCGGCCCCTTCCTCGCGGTGACCAGCACCACCTTCGAAAGTGGCTCCTTGTTCGACGGTGTGATGGTCTATCTGGCCTATGCCTCCGGCATCACCCTTGTGGTGGGAACACTGGCCGTGTCCACCGCATTGGCCAGCACGGTGTTATTGAAGGCGATGCGCCGCGCGCTGCCCTATCTGAACCGGATCAGCGGGGCGATTCTCATCGTCGTCGGCGCCTACGTCGGCTATTACGGCAGTTACGAGGTCAGGCTGTTTCATGCCAACGGCAACCCCGATGATCCGATCGTCAACGCGGCCGGGAAGATTCAGCGCACCATCGCCGGCTGGGTCTATCTGCATGGCGCCTGGCCGTGGTTACTCGTGCTTGGGCTGGTGGCCGTGGGCGCGGCCATCTGGTGGCGCAATACCGCGAGGGAATAGCGCGGCGGGCGTAGCATCATATGCATGACTAGCAATGAGACTGTCGCATCCGAAACGACCAAGGCCTGCGACAACCCGAACTGCACCTGCACCGACTGTCAGTGTGGCTCCAGCTGTAGCTGCGGCGCCGACAAGTAGTAGCCCACTAGGGAATACCAGCGGCGGACAAGTGCGTTCGCCGTAAGGTGACCACACCAGAGTTCGCCCCGTTCGGATTCTTCACTCACTACGACACGGTGGACGCGGAGCTGCTGCGAGCCGTCGAGGGTCTTGGTTTTGATACCGCGTGGCTGGGTGGTTCACCCCCCGCGGGTCTGCCGTGGGTCGATCCACTGCTCGCCGCCACCGAACGGATCCGGATCGTGACGGCGATCGTGAATATCTGGTCGGCGCCCGCACGGGAAGCAGGCCAGTCCTGGCAGCGTATCCACGCCGCGTATCCCGGGCGCTTCATTCTCGGCATCGGCGCCGGGCATCCGGAGGTCGACAGCGGTGTGGTCTACAAGCCGTATTCCGGGCTCGTCGAGTATCTCGACGTACTCGACAAGGTCGGGGTTCCCCGAGAAGGCCGCGGCCTTGCCGCGCTGGCGGAGAAGTCGCTCAAGCTGGCGGCCGAGCGCTCGGCACTGGCCCATCCCTATCTCACACCGCCATCGCACACCCGTTGGGCCCGCGAGCTTCTCGGACCCGACGCGATCATCGTCCCGGAGCAGAAGGTGGTCCTCACCACCGATCCCGACGAGGCACGGGCGATCGGCCGTCAGGCGCTGGACCTGTATCTCGGTCTGACCAACTACCTGACGATGCTGGAGCGATTCGCCGGCACCAAGGAAGACCTGGTCAAGCCCGGCAGCGACAAGCTGCTGGACGCTCTTATCGCGTACGGGACGCCGGAACAGATCGCGGCCCGGCTACAGGAACATCGGGATGCGGGCGCCACCCAGGTAGCCATCCAGGTATTGGGCGATCCCGCCAAACGTGCCGATTCGCTAGGTGTTTTGGCTCGCGAGCTGGGTCTCTAGACCACGCATACGCTGCGAGACCACCTGCGTGATGCCATCATCACGCATGCTGACGCCGTACAGGGCGTCGGCGACCTCCATGGTCGGCTTCTGGTGCGTGATGACGATGAGCTGCGACTTCTCCCGCAGCTGCTCGAACAACCCGATCAGACGCTGCAGGTTGACGTCGTCGAGCGCGGCTTCGACCTCGTCCATCACGTAGAAGGGTGAAGGCCGCGCACGGAAGATGGCCACCAGCATGGCGACAGCGGTCAGCGACTTCTCGCCACCGGACAGCAGCGAGAGACGCTTGACCTTCTTACCCGGCGGACGCGCTTCCACCTCGATGCCGGTCGTGAGCATGTCATTGGGATTGGTCAACACCAGCCGTCCCTCACCACCGGGGAACAGTGACGAGAACACTCCCTTGAACTCGCGCTCCACATCGGCGTAGGCCTCGGTGAACACCTGCAAGATGCGTTCGTCCACGTCGGCGACGACATCGAGCAGGTCCTTGCGGGCGCCCTTGACGTCTTCAAGCTGGGTGGACAGGAAGTTGTACCGCTCCTCTAGCGCCGCGAACTCTTCCAGGGCAAGGGGATTCACCTTGCCGAGCTCGCGCAGATCCTTCTCGGCGCGCTTGGCACGGCGTTCCTGAGTGTCCCGATCGAAGGGCATCGGCTGGGGTGCGTTCACCTGCTCCCCGCGCTCACGAGCCTGCTCGTATTCGTCGATCTCTTGCTGCGTGGGCGGCAACTGGACATGCGGACCGTATTCGGCAACGAGATCGTCTGCGGCCATACCGAATTGCTCGAGCACCTGCTCGGAGAGTTGCTCGATGCGCAGGGCCGCCTGAGCTTTGGCGACCTCGTCGCGATGCAGCGCGTCGGTGAGACGAGTCTGTGCCTGGGAAAGTTCACGGACCTCGTCGCGCACGGCACCGATGGCCGATGTGTGCTGTGCACGGGTGGCACTGAGTTGGTCACGACGCGTGGAGGCGGCGGCGACCACCCGCTCGAGGCGGACCGCGACCAAACGTCCCGATTCGGCGACGGCGGCGGCGACGGCGGCGGCCCGCATCCGTGCGGCGGCCGCCCGCGCGGCCCTGGCTCGTGCTTCACGCTCGGCCGTAGCAGCACGGCGCAACGAATCAGCCTTACCCCGAACGGAATTCACTCGTTCCTCGGAGGTCCGCACTGCCAGGCGTGCCTCGATCTCGACCGAACGCGCCTCTTCCAGTTCGATGGCCATGTCGTCACGGTCGATGGGCTCGTCGTCAAACAGGTTGGGCGCCTCTTCGGCATTGCGCAGCCGCGACTCAACCTCGGCCAGTTCCTCCATTGTCTTGGAGCGGCCAAGTTCTAGCTGATCACGTTGCAGGGTAAGTTTTTTCACCTCTTCGGCGGCAGCCCGGGCGTCTTGACCGACGCGGCCCAGCTGCTCGTACACCGCCGAGATGGCCGCATCGGATTCGTTGAGGGCGGCGAGCGCCTGCTCGGCGGTGTCCTGACGCGCGGTCTGCTCGGCGAGCGCCCCTGCCAGCGCGGCAGAAATCTCACCCACCTGAGTCTCGGTGGCCCGCAGGTCTTCTCCCGCTGCCTCGATGGCGGCCTGAACTTCCAGGGTGCTCTGTTTCTTGTCCGAGCCCCCGGCAACCCAACCGGCACCTACCCGGTCGCCGTCGATGGTCACGGCCCGCAGCAGCGGGTTGGCCAACACCACTTCAATGGCGGCACCGAGCTCGTCGACAACGACCACCGAGGACAACATCGCAGCCACGGCCGCGAACAACCGCTCCGGCACCTCCACCAGGTCGATGGCCCAGTGCGCGCCGGACGGCAGGGTAAACGCGGGGCGCTCGTGGGTGTGCGCGGGCCAGTCCCCGAATACGATCGCCGCCCGACCGCCATCGGAGGCCTTCAGTGCGGCCACGGCTGCCTGCGCCGCGGAGGGGGTCTCCGCGGCCACCGCGTCGGCGGCCGGCCCCATCGCGGTGGCGATGGCACCCTGGTAACCAGACCGCACCTTGACCAGCTGCGCAATCGATCCGAAAATCCCGGAGCCGCTACGATTTTCGGTAAGCCAGGCAGATCCGTCCTTGCGTTCCAAACCGATCGCCAGTGCGTCGATGCGCGCCTTGAGCGAGGCAATCTGCCGTTCGGCCTGGCGCTCGGCCGACATCAGCTCGGCGACGCGCTCGTTGGCGATCGACAATGCCGAGACCGAGCGCTCGTGGTGCTCGTCCAGACCCACCTCACCCTGGTCGAGCTCGGCCACACGTGCCTTGACGGTGTCGAACTCGGTCTGGGCGGCCTCGCCGCGCAGCGTCGCCTCCCCGATCGCCTCGGTAAGCCGCTGTGCCTGACCATCGATGGATTCCAGTCGGGTGCGCATGGTGTCGACCTGCCCGGTGAGCCGGGCCAGACCCTCACGGCGATCCGCCTCGGCGGCAACGGCAGCCATGTGTTGGCGCTGCGCTGCGGCGACCGCAGATTCCCTGGCCGACAGCATGGCCTTCGCCTCGGTCAGCTGCTCGGTCACCGTTTCCAGCTGCGCGATCAGCAGGCGTTCCTGCTCGGCGACGCGCTCTGCTTGCGCCTCCAGTTCGTCGGGGTCAGGTCCGGTCGGCGTGGCTGCCACGTCATCGAGGTGACTGGCCCGCTCTCCGGCGATCCGGACGGTGGCGCTGACACGTTCGGCCAGCGCCGAGAGCCGGAACCAGGTCTGCTGGGCCAGCTCGGCCTGCGGCATCAACTCGTTCAGCGCCGTCTCATGCTCGTCGAGCAGTGCGGTGGCCACCTCAAGCTTGTCGGTGATCTCCGCATGTTCCTTACGCAGTGTCGTTTCGGCATCGTTGGTTCCGTCGAAATCGGCGCGGCGGGCCACCAGGTCATCGGCGGCCAGGCGCAATCGCGCATCGCGCAGATCGGCCTGCACGGTGGCAGCGCGGCGCGCGACTTCCGCCTGGCGGCCAAGGGGTTTGAGCTGGCGCCGGAGCTCGGTGGTGAGGTCCGTCAATCGGGCAAGATTGGCCGCCATCGACTCCAACTTGCGGACGGCTTTTTCCTTGCGCTTGCGGTGCTTGAGCACACCGGCCGCCTCTTCGACGAAAGCGCGTCGATCCTCCGGGCGAGATTCCAGGATCTGAGAGAGCCGCCCCTGGCCGACGATCACGTGCATTTCCCTGCCGATGCCCGAGTCGGACAGCAGCTCCTGCACGTCCATCAGCCGACAGGTCTGACCGTTGATCTCGTACTCGCCGGCGCCGTCCCGGAACATGCGACGGGTAATCGAAACCTCGGAGTATTCGATCGGCAGCGCGTGATCGGAGTTGTCGATAGTCAGCGTCACCTCAGCGCGCCCCAGCGGGGCGCGAGTGGATGTACCCGCGAAGATGACGTCTTCCATCTTGCCGCCGCGCAGCGCCTTGGCGCCTTGTTCGCCCATCACCCAGGTCAGGGCGTCCACGACATTGGACTTACCCGAACCGTTGGGGCCGACCACACAGGTAATACCGGGTTCCAGGCGCAAAGTCGTCGGCGAAGCAAAGGACTTGAAGCCCTTCAGCGTCAGACTCTTGAGGTGCACAGCGGGCCAGAATACCTGCCGATGAGCCGCTCGGGCGCCGAGAAACGGCCCGAGTGCGGCTATCGCTCGCTAAACCCGGAGATGGGCTCGCCGGGCTCATGCCAGCTATCCACCACAAGATCTACGCGACCTGGCGTTTCACCACTGTTCAACCTGGCAAGCAGCTGTTCACATACAACCTTGTCCCCCTGCGCGACAACATGCACCCGCCCATCGCGCGCGTTCGCGGCATATCCGGTCAGACCGAGTTCAAGGGCCCGGGATCGCACCCACCAGCGGAATCCGACCCCCTGGACATGGCCGTGCACCCAGGCAGACAAGCGGACGCTAGCCACCAGCCTGTTGGCCTTCGCGCGAGCGCTCATCCACCTGTCGGTCTTCGCGCGAGCGCTCATCCACCTGTCGGTCTTCGCGCGAGCGCTCATCCACCTGTCGGTCTTCGCGCGAGCGCTCATCCACGGTGAAATTCACCTCGGCTCCGGCCTTCAGCGTGCGTCCGACGGTGCACACCTGGTCGATCGCACGTTCCACGACGGTCAATACCCGCTCGCATTCGGCAGGGGTAAGCGCGCTCAGATCGATGACCATCTTCTCGTCGAGTACCGGGTAGCGCTCCGCCTCCCGATCGGCGGGGCCGCTGACGTCGATACGCACCTGATAATCGTCGCCGAGGCGGCGCGCAAGAGGCTGGTCGCTGGACATTCCACTGCAGGCCGCTAGGGCGATCTTGAGCAGCTCACCGGGGGTGAAGACCCCGTCGACCGTCTCCGACCCGATCAGCACTTCCGCGCCTCGGGAGCTGTATCCCGTGTAGCGCCGATTGCCCGTACGCTCTACCCATAATGACGTCACGCCCGCAATGCTATGTAATCGCCGCAGTCACGGCCGCGGCGACTTTCTGTGCTTCATTTTTCTGCGTTTCATCTTTCTGGGCGCCAACTGCCGCGGCCGAGCCGGTAGTGACGCTAGAGTCGCTATTGCTGCGTCCGTACAGCGAGGTACGGGCGCAGTTGTTGTCTGGTTCGTGGGCTCCCCGCATCGAAGAGCTGGTGTACATCCCGCCGGGCGATCCCAAGATCGTGCCGACATCGGCGATGCGTCAGACCTTCACGGTGGTCGATACCTGCTTCACCAAGCGGATCACGCCGATGGGGATCTATCTTCTTCTCGCATCACCGGAAAATGTGGAGAAGGTCGGCGCCGACAATTTTCGGGCCACCTACGGGCAGCTGGTGCCCAAATACCGCCCGGGTTGCGATCCCGACGTCCAACAGATCGACCTCGGCCGCCCGCCGTTCTGACGGGCTATTCCTGGAAGCGGTACCCCATCCCCGCCTCGGTGAGCAGATGCTTCGGATGAGCCGGATCTATCTCTAGTTTACGGCGCAGCTGCGCGAGATACACACGCAGATAATGAGTTTCGGAGCTGTACGCCGGTCCCCATACCTCGTGCAGTAGCTCCTTCTGGCCCACCAGCTTTCCACGATTGCGCACCAGTACCGCCAGCATCGACCATTCAGTAGGCGTCAGGTGCACTTCTCTGCCGTCACGGATCACCTTGTGTGAGGACAGATCCACATCGAAGGTCTCGGTATGGACTACCGGTTCGGCACTGTCTGGTGTGCCACGCCGCACCGCGGCGCGCAGTCGGGCCAGGAACTCGTCCATGCCAAAGGGTTTGGTCACGTAGTCGTCGGCGCCCGCGTCAAGCGCCTCCACCTTGTCGGCAGAATCGGTACGCGCCGACAACACGATCACGGGCACGTCCGTCCAACCGCGCAGCCCGGCCAGGACCTCGGTGCCGTCCATATCGGGGAGCCCGAGGTCCAGGATCACCACCTCCGGCTGCGTCTCGGCGGCCGCGCGCAGCGCACCCGCACCCGACGAGGCCGTCACCACGTCGTAGCCCCGTGCCGACAGGTTGATCCGCAAGGCGCGCAGGATCTGCGGCTCGTCGTCCACCACCAGTACCCGTGTCACCGGAGCACCCCGGCGAGGGAAGAACCAGCACTGGGTAGATCCACGATCATGGTCAGACCGCCGCCGGCCGTGTCGGTCGCGTTCACCGTGCCCTCCATTGCTTCCACAAAACCTTTGACCACCGAAAGACCAAGTCCCACACCGACAGTGTTGTCGCGGTCGCCGAGTCGCTGGAAGGCATCAAAGGCCGCACCGCGTTTGGACGCCTCCAGGCCCTTCCCGTGATCCGCGACGATCACCAGTGTGCGGTCGTCCACCTCCTCGTGGCTGACCCGCACCTCTCCCTGTGAGTATCGCAGTGCATTGTCGACAAGGTTGGCCAACACACGTTCGAGCAGGCCCGGATCTGCCTGAACCACCGCACCACCCAACTCCAGATGCACCCTTTTGCGGTCGTTCTCGGTGGCACCCAGCAGAGCACGTTGCGCGATCTCGTCGACGTACACCGGCACCGCGCGAGGTTTGACGACCCCCGCCGCCAGCCTCGACGAGTCCAGCAAGTTGCCCACCAAGGCGGTGAGCTGGTCGGTCGATTCCTCCACGGTGGCAAGCAGTTCGGCGGTATCGTCCGGCGAGAACTCGATATCGGGGCTGCGCAGGCTCGACACCGCGGCCTTGACCGCGGCCAAGGGTGTGCGCAGATCATGGCTGACTGCCGACAGCAGTGCGCGCCGCAGCCGGTCGGCCTCGGCAAGGGCCGAAGCCTGCGACGCCTCCTCCGCCAGCCGTGCCGACCGCACCAGACCGACCGCGGTCCCGGCGACCACCTGCAGCACCCGCGCATCGCTGGACGGCACCGGTGGCCCGTTGAGCGCCAGCGCGTACGCACCGTCGTCGACCCGGAACACCGAGTCGGCCTCCGATTCACGGGTCGGCGGATCCTCCCCCACGCTGGCGATGGCTGGCCCCTGCGCGCACAGCAGACTGACCGCCGTCTGGTTGTACGTGGCCCGTACTCGTTCCAGCAATGCCGACAGATCCGAATTCACCAGGACGCCGCCCGCGAAGAGTGCCAACAGTTCTGCCTCGCGGGAGGCGCGCCGGGCCTGCCGGGCCCGAGTGGCAGCGGCATCCACCAGGGCCGCGACCGCGACCGCGGCCACCATCATCATCAAGATGGTCAGCGCGTTGTCGGTCTCGCCGATCGTGAAGCTGTACCGCGGTGCGACGAACAGAAAGTTGAGCAGCAAGCCGGAGATGACCGCCGAGACCAGCGCCGTCGAAACGCCGCCGAGCAGTGAAACCGCTAACACCGCAATGAGAAACAGCGCGCTCTTGCTGCCCACCCCGAGCGCGGTGTCGAAGAAATGGATGAACAACGCCGTAGCCGGTGGCACCAGAATCGCCGCCAGCCAGTTGATGATGAGCCGCCTGCGTCCCTCCTGGGGCACCGACCAGCCGCGTATCCGTCCCGAGGTGTGTCCGTGCGTCACCATGTGTACGTCGATCGCCCCGGAATCCCTGATGACGGCCGCCGCCACACCCTCCTCAAGGATCCGTGCCCACCGCGATCGCCGCGAGGTGCCGAGCACCAGCTGCGTCGCGTTGACACCGCGGGCGAAGTCGAGAAGGGTCTGCGGCACGTCGTCGCCGGTGACGGCCTGCACCGAAGCCCCAATGTCGTTGGCCAATCGGCGGACCCGCGTCATGACAGCGGTGGACGCTCCGACCAGACCGTCACCGCGTACCACGTGGACAACCAGTAGTTCGGCACTTGACTTGGCCGCAATCCGGCTTGCCCGGCGCACCAGCGTCTCCGATTCGGGTCCGCCGGTGACCGCCACGACCACGCGCTCACGCGCCTCCCAGGTCTTGGTGATCCTGTTGTCGGAGCGATACTTGGCCAGCGCGGCGTCCACCTGGTCAGCAAGCCACAACAGCGCCAGCTCACGCAGCGCGGTGAGGTTGCCGGTCCGGAAGTAGTTGCTCAGCGCCGAGCCCACCTTCTCGGCCGCGTAGACATTTCCGTGAACCATTCTGCGCCGCAATGCCTCCGGCGTGATGTCCACAAGCTCGACCTGTTCGGCACGGCGCACCACGGCATCGGGCACGGTTTCGCGCTGCACGATCCCGGTGATCTGCTCGACGACGTCGTTCAGACTTTCCAAATGCTGCACATTGATGGTGGTCAGCACGTCGATACCGGCGTCCAGGATCTCGTCGATATCTTGCCAACGCTTGGGATTTCGGCTGCCTGGCACGTTGGTGTGCGCCATCTCGTCGATGAGCACCAGAGCCGGCTTGCGCGCGAGCACCGCGTCCACGTCCAGCTCGTACATGACAGTTCCGCGGTAGACCATCTCCTTGGGCGGGATCAGGTCCAGCCCGTCGAGCAGCTCAGCGGTCTTGCTGCGACCGTGGGTCTCCACGACCGCAGCGACCACGTCGGTTCCGCGCCCGGCCCGGCGATGTGCCTCGTTGAGCATGGCAAAGGTCTTGCCTACCCCGGGTGCAGCCCCCAGGTAGATACGCAAGGTCCCCCGCATGCAGTCTCCTTCACGAGCAGTTAGGGGCCGTCAGACCCAGGGCTGCGTTCAACGTCGGCACGTTGACACGCGGCACTCCCAGGATGCCCCATTGACGCGACGCAGTGTGGTCATTGACGAGCTGTGTCACCTTCTCCCGGCTCAGCCCATTCGCGGCAGCCACCCGTGGAATCTGCAGCGCCGCGTACTCGGGACTGATATCGGGGTCAAGACCAGAGCCCGAGCCCGTCAGCGCGTCGACCGGGACGCGCGCGGGATTGACCTTCTCGCGCTTGGCAATCGCGTCGCGCCGCTCGTCGACAAAGGACTTCAGCAGATCGCTGTTGGGTCCCTGGTTGGTCGGAGAGCCCGCGGCGGGATCACCCACGGCGAAGGGATCCTTGTCGGACACCGATCCCACGAGCCGGGCGTGGAAGAACGGGTCGGATCCGCCGTCGCCCACCTTGGGATCAACGCCGATGATGCCGGACCCGATGACACAGCCCTTCTTATCCGTGATCGGTGATCCCTCGGCGGACGCCGAGTCGATACGGGACACCAACCACACCGCTGCCGGATAGCCAATGCCCAGAACCACTGTCAGCGCCAGCAGCACCGCCAAACCGGCGACACACTGCCGTAGCCACGCAATCGTGATCTTGCCCATCACACACTCACCCAATTCCCGGGATAAATCGAATCACCAAGTCGATCAGCCAAATTCCGATAAACGGCACGATGACGCCACCCAAGCCGTAAACGAGCAGGTTTCGGCGCAGCAGCTCGCCCGCACCCACCGGTCGGTACTGGACACCCTTAAGCGCCAGGGGAACCAGCGCGATGATGATGAGCGCGTTGAAGATCACGGCGGACAGGATCGCCGATGTCGGCGTGGCCAGCCGCATGATGTTCAGTGCGTCGAGCTGCGGATAGATACCCGTGAACATGGCCGGAAGGATCGCGAAATACTTCGCCAGGTCATTGGCCAGCGAGAACGTCGTCAAGGCCCCACGCGTGATCAGCAGCTGCTTGCCGATGGCCACCACATCGATGAGCTTGGTGGGATCGGAATCCAGATCCACCATGTTGCCGGCTTCTTTGGCCGCGGAGGTCCCGGTGTTCATCGCAACGCCCACGTCCGCCTGCGCCAACGCGGGCGCGTCGTTCGTTCCATCACCGGTCATGGCGACCAATCGACCGGCCTTCTGCTCATTGCGCAAGAGCTCCAGCTTGTCCTCCGGTGTCGCCTCGGCGACAAAGTCGTCAACCCCGGCCTCGGCGGCGATCTGCTTGGCGGTCAAGGGGTTGTCGCCGGTAATCATGATGGTCTTGATACCCATGGCGCGCAGCTGCTCGAACCGCTCGGCCATGCCGGGCTTGACCACATCGGACAGACGGATGACTCCGAGGAGGCGGGCACCGGCGGCATCCTTCTCTGCCACCACCAACGGGGTGCCCCCCTCGCTGGCGATCTGATTGGCCTCCTTGCGGACCGCGACCACCGCCGGATCATCGGCATCTGTCCCGATGGCACCGACGGAATCGCTTGCCACCCAGTTGAACACGGCGTCGGTGGCACCCTTGCGAATCTGCCGTCCGTCGATCGTGTCGATACCGCTCATCCTGGTGGCCGCGGTGAATGCCACGAACTCACCGTGGGCATCCTCACCGGCTCCCGCGAGCTCGACGATGCTGCGTCCCTCGGGTGTCTCGTCCGCGAGGCTCGATGCCCGCGCCGCCGCCGCGATGGTGGCGTGGTCGACGCCGGGGGCCGGCACAAACGCCGTCGCCTGCCGGTTACCGAAGGTGATGGTGCCGGTCTTGTCCATCAGCAGCGTGTCGATATCACCGGCCGCTTCCACCGCACGACCGGACTTGGCCAGCACGTTCTTCTGCACCAGCCGGTCCATGCCCGCTATACCGATCGCCGACATCAGCGCGCCGATGGTGGTCGGGATGAGGCACACCAACAATGCGATCAGGTTGATCGGATCTTGTTGCTTTCCGCCGTAGTTGCCCATTGGCCCCAATGCGACGACCGCCAACAAAAAGATAATGGTCAACGATGCCAGCAGGATGTTGAGCGCGATCTCATTCGGCGTCTTTTGACGTGACGCACCCTCGACAAGCGCGATCATCCGGTCCACAAACGATTCACCGGGAGCGGCCGTGATCTGGACGACGATGCGATCCGATAGCACCGTGGTGCCGCCCGTCACCGCACAGCGGTCACCCCCGGACTCGCGGACCACCGGCGCCGACTCACCCGTAATGGCCGACTCATCCACGGTGGCAATGCCTTCCACGACATCGCCGTCACCGGGGATCACCTGGTTGGCTTCCACGACCACGCGGTCGCCTGGCCGCAGGCTACTGCCGGCCACTTCTTCCTCATGTTCGTTGCCGTTGCCATCGCCAACCAGCTTGCGGGCCATCGTGTCTCGTTTGACCTCGCGCAGGCTTGCCGCCTGGGCCTTGCCCCGGCCCTCGGCGACCGCTTCGGCCAGGTTGGCGAACACCACGGTGAACCACAGCCATGCGGTGACCGACCACGAGAAGACCGAGGAGTGCAAGATCGCCAACACCGTGGTGGCGATCGAACCTACCCAGACCACAAACATGACGGGATTGCGGGCCATATGCCGCGGATCGATCTTGCGCACCGCCAACGGCAGTGCCTTGATCAGTTGCGTCGGGTCGAAGACACCCGATGCGACAACTGTTTTCTTGGCTGACATCTACAGCACCGCCTCGGCGATCGGTCCCAGCGCCAGCGCCGGGAAGAAGGTCAACGCGGCCACCAAAAGAACTGTGCCGGCGTGGAGCCCGGCGAACATGGGGCCATGGGTATGCAGGGTCCCGGCCGAGACCGGGGTCTTTTTCTGGGTGGCCAGCGATCCGGCCAGCGCCAGCGTGAAGATGATCGGCAGGAACCGGCCGAGCACCATCGCCACTCCGAGCGACGACTGGAACCAGTGGCTGGTCACGGTGAGTCCGCCGAACGCACTGCCGTTGTTGTTGGCGGCGGACGCGTACGCATACAGCACCTCGGCGAACCCGTGGATTGACTGCGGACTGCCCGGATCTCCGCTGTTTCCTTGGTATCCCGGCGTCGTCGAGAGCGCGATGGCGATACCGCTGCCGATGAGCACCAGCGCGGGCATGACGAGTACGGACAGAGCGGCCATCGTCATCTCGCGGCGGCCGATCTTCTTGCCCAGGAACTCCGGGGTACGACCGACCAGCAGACCGCCGACGAATACGGCGATGATGGCCAGGATCAAGATGCCATACAGGCCTGTGCCGACACCACCCGGCGCGATCTCGCCGAACAGCATGTTCAGGATAAGTGCGCCGCCGCCCGCCGCCGAGAAGCTGTCGTGCGCCGCATTCACTGCGCCCGTTGAGGTTCCGGTCGTGCTCACGGCGAACAGCGTGCTGGCCGGAATACCGAACCGGACCTCCTTGCCCTCCATCATGGCTCCCGCCGCCTGCGCGGCAATACCGCGCGGGCTCGACTCGGCCCACGTCACAAAGGCCAGTAAGCCCGCCCACAGAAACACCATCACCGACAGGATGGTGATGCCCTGCCGCTGATCTCCGACCATCGTCGAGTAGGTGCGCGTCAGCGAGACCGGGATGATCAGAAGCGCCAGGATCTCCACGATGTTCGACAACGGTGTGGGGTTCTCGAATGGATGCGCCGAGTTGGCCCCCAGAATGCCACCGCCATTGGTGCCGACTTCCTTGATGGCCTCCTGCGAGGCCACCGGGGCCAGGGCCACGTGCTGGCTGGCTCCATCGAGCGCGGTGGCATCGAAGTGGGTGTGTATCGACTGGATGACACCCTGCGACAACAAAATAAGTGCGACAAGGAAGGAAAGCGGCAGCAGGATGCGCAGACTGCCGCGGACCAGGTCCACCCAGAAGTTGCCCAGTTCGCCGGAAGTACTGACACGCACGATGCCGCGGATGAAGGCGATCGCGACGGCCAAACCCACGCTCGCGGATAGGAAGTTCTGCACCGCCAGACCGACCATCTGAGTCAGATTGCTCATGGTGGTCTCGGGCACATAGGACTGCCAGTTGGTGTTCGTCACGAACGAGGTGGCGGTATTGAACGCCACCGCGGGGCTCACCCCGTCCAGGTCACCGGAGAGTGGCAATACTCCCTGTGCGCGTTGCAGCACATACAGGAAAAGCACGCTCACGAAGGAGAACCCGAGCAATGACAAGGTGTAGCCGACCCACGTCTGCTCGGTCTCCGGGCTTACCCGGCCGACGCGGTAGATGACGCGCTCGACGAACGAATGTTTGATGACCGTGAACACGCGCGCCATGTAGTCCCCCAGCGGGACGTATGCGATCGCGAGCACGATGAGAACGAAGCCGATCTGAAGACCGGCTGCCACAGCTGGATTCACCGTTAGAACCTTTCCGGGTCGAGCAGCGCGACAACCAGATAGACCACCAGGAGTGCCGACAGGACGATCAGCACGATGTTTGTCACAGTGCCGGTCATCGGGACTGCAACCCCCGCACGGTGGCAACGCAGACGGCGAACAGCACCACTGTCAGGGCGAGGTACCAGAAATCAGTCACGGCCAAGATCATGGTCCCGGCCAGGGGCCCTACCTGCGTTCTTTACGACCCCTTGACACACCTATATGGGGCCCTTGACGCGCTATTAACGGGGTTCAACCAGCCGTTGACAGCTCGGGCAGAAGTACGACGAACGGTTCATGAACGCCTCTCGGCGCATGGCTCGTCCGCACCGGCGGCACGGCTCGCCCTCGCGCCCGTACGCCTCTAATGAGCGCTCGAAGTAACCGGATTCGCCGTTCACGTTGACGTACAAATCGTCGAATGAGGTACCGCCCTGTTTGAGCGCCAGGCGCATGACACCGGCCGCGCTATCGAGGACCTCGGTCAGTTTCGCGCGGCTCATGCCATCGCTCAGACGCCGTCCGTGTACCCGCGCGTGCCAAAGAGCCTCGTCGGCATAGATGTTCCCCACACCCGACACCAGTGTCTGATCCAGCAGCGCGCGTTTGATCTCGGTGTGCTTACCGCGCAGCCGGGTGACCACGGCCGCTATGTCGAACCGTTCGTCGAGCGGGTCGCGCGCGATATGCGCGACCGGTTCGGGAAGCTCGCTTCCGTCTACGGTGACGACGTCGGTCGCCATCCAACCGCCGAACGTGCGCTGGTCGACAAAGCTCAGCACCGATCCGTCATCGAACGTTGCGGCGATACGCAGATGCTGAGGCCTGGAGATCGGTCCGATGAGCATCTGGCCGCTCATCCCGAGGTGCACCACCAGAGCGTGCGCCCCAGTCGGCCCTTCCAGGGTCAGCCAGAGATACTTGCCCCGTCGACCAGTTCCGCTGATCTGTTGTCCGGCAAGCAGTCCCGTCAGTTCGGGGGCCCCGCCGGGTTGCCTGCGCACGGCACGATCGTGGCGCACCGAGGTCGATACGATGGTCTTGCCGACGAGGTGATGGTGCAGTCCACGACGAACCACCTCCACCTCGGGAAGCTCAGGCACCCCGTGCGCTCTCGGCGCTTCGCCCCAGGGACTCATCGGCGCTGATGGCGTTCCACGCCTTTGAGGCGGCCTTTTGTTCGGCCTCCTTCTTGGACCGGCCGACGCCCACACCGTGCGCGGTGTCGTTGACCATCACGGTGGCGGTGAACTCCTTGTCATGGTCCGGACCTGTGGAGGTCACGACGTACGACGGTGCACCCCAACCTTTTTCCGCGGTCAGTTCCTGCAGGCTGGTCTTCCAGTCCAGACCGGCACCGAGCTTCGGCGCGGTCTCCAACAGTTCCCCGAACAGCCTCAACACCACTGCGCGAGCGATCTCCAGCCCGTGCTCCAGATAGACCGCACCGAGAATCGACTCCATGCCGTCGGCAAGAATGCTGGACTTGTCGCGGCCACCGGTGTTCTCCTCGCCCTTGCCCAGCAGCAGGTGCGCGCCCAGTCCGTCGCCAGTCAGTCCGCGTGCCACTCCGGCAAGTGCCTGCGTGTTGACGATGCTGGCACGCAGCTTGGCCAAATCGCCTTCAGAACGGTCCGGGTGGGTGTGGTACAGCGTCTCGGTGATCGTCAGCCCCAGCACGGCGTCGCCGAGGAACTCCAGCCTCTCGTTGGTGGGTAGGCCACCGTTCTCGTAGGCATAGCTGCGGTGCGTGAGGGCCAGAGTGAGCAGGTCGTCGCCCAGCTTCACGCCAATCGCAGCACGCAGATCCTCATGCCGATGATCTGGGCCAGGGTTCACTGGTCGTCACCGAAGTTCGCGAGCTTGGCCCACCGCGGGTCAATCTTGTCATGGTGGTGAGCAGGTTCGGCTGTGGCCAAAGCGATTCCACATTCGGGGCAGAGCCCTGGGCAATCGGGCCGGCATACCGGAGCCAGCTCCAGGTCGGGCACGATGGCATCGACGATGGTCTGCTCGAGGTCGACGAGTCCGTCGACAACCCGATGTATCTCGTCCTCTTCGGTGGTCGCCTCTGTCTGACTGTCCGGGTACGCGAAGAGTTCGGTGAGGTACGCATCCGCATGCCCGGCGATCGGGTCCAGACAGCGCGAGCATTCCCCGGCGAGATCGCCGGCGATGGTTCCGGTGACCAGAACGCCTTCCGACACGGCTTCCACCCGCAGATCCATATCCACGTCCCCGCCCTCGGGAATGGCGATCAGGTCGTTGCCGATGCGAATCGGGCTCGCAACGGTGCGCTCGACTTCCTGCATCGACCCAGGACGGCGCCCAAGCCCAAGGGCCAGGACATCAAGAACGAAGGGGCCCGGCATGAAACTTATGTTAACGCTCTTCCCCCAAGTAGCTCATCGCAAGTTAACGCTGCACGTAGTCGTGGGTACCAGCGCCGGTACGCAGTTGGTGACGCCCACGGCCCACCGAACGCAGCGTGCCGTTGAGGTAGTCCTCGAACTCGGCCAGCTTGTTGTCGACATAGATGTCGCATTCGCCACGCAGCCGATCGGCCTCGGCGTGTGCCGCGTCGATCAGCCGGGTGGACTCGGCATTGGCAGCCTGGACGACCTCGGTCTGAGCGACCAGGCGCTGCTGCTCCTTGATGCCTTCCTGCACGGCCTTGTCATAGGACGCGTTACCGGAATCCACCAGGCGATCCGCCTCTGCCTTCGCGCGCGCAACGGTGCTCTCCTGCTCACGCTTGGCGTTGGCGACCGTGCGTGCGGCCTCTTCCCTCGCCTCGCCGACGGTCTGCTCGGCATGGTTACGGGCCTCGGCCACCATGCGGTCGGCCTGCGACTTGGCGTCGGCCAGCAGCCGATCGGCCTCGTTGCGGGCATGGCTGAGCGTCTGCTCGGCTTCGGCGTTGGAGCTGCCGATCACCGTCTCGTGATGCTCCTTGGCCTCACGAAGCAGTGAGTCGCGGGCATCGAGGACATCCTGAGCGTCATCGAGCTCACCAGGAATTGCGTCCTTGATGTCGTCGATCAGTTCGAGGACATCGCCGCGGGGCACGACGCATCCGGCGGTCATCGGAACACCGCGCGCTTCTTCCACAATGGCGCCCAGTTCGTCGAGCGCTTCAAATACTCGGTACACGGCTACACCCTTCACGCGAGTTTCCACTGTTACCAGTGTGCCTGGTGTGACTGCTGTGACCGTGCTAGCTGACCGGTGTGTCGGCTATTTCTGCGCGGCCTGTTTTCTATTGTGCCTGGCCACGCAGTTTCCCGAGAAGTCGTTGGTGAACGGACGGAGGCAGCAACGCCGAGACATCTCCCCCGTACGTCGCCACCTCCTTGGCAAGCGACGACGAGACGAACGAATATGCCGGTGCCGTAGCGACGAAAAACGTGTCGACCCCGGCGATGTGCTTGTTCATCTGAGCCATCTGGAGCTCGTACTCGAAGTCGGTACCGGTGCGCAACCCCTTGACGATGGCATTCAGGCCCCGTTGTCTGACGAAATCAACCAACAGACCCTGCCCCGACTCGACCCGCAGATTGGGCAGGTCGGCCGTGGACTCGCGGATCATCTCGATGCGCTCATCGATGGTGAACATGCCCGCTTTGTTCGGGTTGATCAGCACGGCGACGATCACCTCGTCGAACTGTGCCGCGGCTCGTTCGAACACATCCAGGTGACCCAGGGTCACCGGATCGAACGAGCCGGGGCACACCGCTCCTGTCATACGGCCGATTTGGTGGCCGAGCGAATGCCGATACCGCTACCGATCTGCAGCACGCCGATCACGATGAGCCAGATGCCGACCACCAGCGCCAGCGTGAAGATCGAGCTGATCGGATAGACGATGAGCACGATGCCCGCGATCGTCGAGATGACCCCACTGAAGATCTGCCAGCCCCGGCCAGGCAGCTCCTTGTCGCCGACGGCGGTGATGGTGCCGGCAATGCCCTGCGCGATCCAGCCGACACCAATCCAGATGGCCAGCAGCAGAAGCGAATTCAGCTCGCTCTTGAAGCACAGCACACCAAGGACGAAGGAGACCACACCGGTGAGGAACAGCAATACCCGCATCCCGGCCGACGACACCGGCAGCGTGAAGGCGAACACAATCTGCGCGACACCGGATATCAACAGATACGCGCCGAAAGCGTATGCGGCGACGAGCACGGTGATTTGAGGCCATATCAGCACCACGGCGCCAACGATTACCGCCAAAACTCCTGATACCAACGCTGTTTTCCAGAGATGCTTGACGAGGTCCTGCCCGACATTTGTAGTCATGGACCTAAGGGTATTTCTTCCGGAACACAGATGCGGACTTATAGGGCGTAATTCGCACAGTGCGTTACGCGCTCAAGATGATTCTGTTATCTCCCGGCCGGGCAGGTGAACTCAAGCTCGAAGGTCGCGGGCGTGCTCAGCCCGGCCGTTGCGGTGCCGGAAATCTTGTAGGACTGCCCGGACTTGGTCACCGTCGGCTCGGCCGCACCATGGCCCGAGTTGTACATCAACGGGTGGCCATCGATGATGCCCAGGGTAAGACTCTGGAGCGTTGGGGTGTCGCCCGCTGCCAGCGTGGCGGCAATCGCATCACTATCGCTACCGACATTCACGAATGTCATATCGGCCGCGGTGACACACTCGACCCGATTCTCGACCGATCTCACGACCCCGTCGACAACAACGCGGGGACCTGCCGCCGGAGCATCGCTTGCCGAACTCGATACCGGACCACTTGTGGGAGAGTCCCGGTGCACGCCCCCACCCGACGAGCAGCCGACCAGACAAGCACCGGCTAACACCGCACTACCCACCACCGCTGCACTGCCGTAACGCATTTGCGCCCTCCCTCCAGCCCCTCACCACTGATCGAGTTCAGACTAATCGGGCCAGAGCCCTAGTCCCACCAGAAACTCCAGGTTCGTGCGCCGGTGATTGCCCGGGCATAGGCGCTGAGCGTGCCCGCGCCCTGATCGATGTTGTCAGGGCAAAACCCGTAGTGCTCGTAGCCCACCGGCACCGCGAGGTCGGCCCCCGGCGGGCGTGTCGCCTCCACCTCGATGGCATCGAAATCCACCGTCGTCAGCACCGCCCCGAACCGGTCTTCCCAGGAACGGAGCACGGCCGAGAGCTCGGCCTCTGCGAGGTCGTAGTTCACGCCGTGTGTCCAACCCAGAGCGTTCAGCGCGTCGGCCGGACGCGTCACGGGTACCAGAATCAGCAGCGAGCCCTGCCCGAGGTGATCTGAGGTCACCGGGAGGGCCCGCTGCGGCGGCTGCGTGCGTTGTTCCAGTCCGATGGGCGCGACCGGCACATCGACGGTCTTCGGACTTGCCGATGAAACCTGTTTGGCAAGAAATGATTTGGCGTCGACGGCGCCGACATCGCCCGGATCTGTGAGGTACCGCTGATCGTCGGGGTCCGACCACGGCCGGCGCAAATCTCCGCTCAAACCACGGGAGGCCAAGGGCCACAGCCCGGTTCGATCGAACCTGGCTGCAAGCCGCAGCCAGAGCGACTGGATGTCGACCACCGCGACATTGCTCACCCAGGCCAACGGACGGCCCGTCGAACTCACGATCAGGTGACCCTCGGGCAGCTTGATACCGTCGACGCTCCACTTCGCGGCGGCCTGCGCGCGCGGCAGCTCACCCGCGCGATCGGCCTGCACCGGCACGAGCAGCTCGGCGTAGGCGGGCAGATCATGTGCGGGCTCGGGATTTCCGGCGATGGGGTGCTTACCCCAATAGGCCTGACCGAACAGATAGGTCAGCCCGAGAACCAGGACCGCAATCATCACGCTCAGCGATGTCCACCCTTTTGTCCCCACCCTTGCAGGTTAGCTGAGTGGCCGGGCATCAGCTGGAGGCCAGCATCCCATTCGCCTCATCTACTGGTGCGTTTTCCCGCACAGCGCGCCGGGCGCGATTCTGCCGGAGTGCTTGCCGCGCCGACTCCAGGGTGATGTTGCGTGGATCGATCCCTTCCCGCTCAAAGCCTTGCACGGCGATCGGCAAGTAGAAGAACTTCAGCGGAAGGACACGCTCGAGAACCGCGTAGAACCGCCGAAACATAGCCGTGAAGCGGCGCAGCATCTCCTCGTCCTCGGGAGTCCACTCCACATTGAACAGCTCCCGCACATGGGGCGGATAACTACCGACAACGACTTGCCGCCGACCCACCAGCCAGGGCCACACAAATTTCTTCATGACCGGTGGCCACCACCGCGGTGCCACCCGGCGCTCCATGAATTGTTCCAGCATGGCCTGAGTTACCTGCGAGTTCACCAAATGGTTGCGCTCGATGTTCCCCAAATACCGTTCGAAATCTTCGTACGTGTCCGGCTGAGAACTATCGTCGACCCCCCATATGCTGTACCACTCCTTGGATTCCTCAAATATCTGCTCCTTTATAGTGCGCGGCATCGCCCCGCCGAAATGCAGCCGCTCGATGACCAGCAGCATGTGGTGATAAAAGAAGGTGACATGCGCGAAATAGAAGGTTTCCGCATTCAAAGCGTGAAACGTGCCGTCCTGCAGTGCGCCTTTGACAGACTTGTGCATGTTACGGGTCTTCAGCCCGTATTTCTTCGCGTCTTCCGGAGCGTCGTACACCGAGCCGTAAATGTATTCACGGGATTGCTGACGCCGTTTCTTATATATCGCGGCGCGCGCACGGAAGGAACTGTCACCAGTGAAAAGAACAGAACCCGCGGTCCCTCTCGCCATCTGCGGCCATGCGCCCGCAATGGGACCCAATACCCCGCTACCGAAATACATCACGTCGAGACGCCCCCAATACTTCCATATCAGGGAATCGGCGGGAATCGGATGCTGACAAAGATCTTTCCGTCGCAGACTGTCATCCCCGGTAAGTTCTGTCACCCTGATGTCTTCCGGGATTACCAACTCCGGGTCGAATGTCGTTTGCATGATTTTCTTGAATGCCTTGATACCCCGCACCACCACGTCAAACTCCTTGCGTTGCCGACACCCGCTACTAGACCAACCCCATCACCGCTGTGACTCACCTCACATTAAGAAGTGATGATGCTCCCGGCACCACTCAAAATCAAGGGAGGTACGGATGGTTTCGGAACAGGCCGAATCAAGGAACGTACGGGCAATTGTTAAGCAGCTTGATTGGCAATACTTGAGCGACTAATT
The DNA here is from genome assembly GCF_001853795.1 of Mycobacteroides franklinii. Taxonomy (NCBI): domain Bacteria; kingdom Bacillati; phylum Actinomycetota; class Actinomycetes; order Mycobacteriales; family Mycobacteriaceae; genus Mycobacteroides; species Mycobacteroides franklinii. The sequence goes on along the minus strand of NZ_MLIK01000019.1, from coordinate 2,425,329 downwards.
CCCGGGTTGATCAGCGGCCGGTGCCTGATCGTCCGCGGGCGGTGCCGACGGGCATTTACTGGTACCGACGGGGTGCTGATTTTGCATGGAGGCCAGTGTGCTGTCAGGGATTACGCCCGAGAACCTATCGGTGACGGTCTTCAGCAGGGAACCGGATCCGCATATCTCGTTGACCGGCGATACCGGGCTGGTTGGCGAGAGCACAGGGCCGTCGCCCGCCAACGGACCGCCCGGCGCCGTCAGGGCCCCGTTGGCCGATAGTGGGCCGGTGGGTGACAACAACGGGCCCTCCGCCGACAGCGGACCACCCGGAGCTCCCAAGCCGGCGACCGGCGCCGGAAGTCCGGCCGAGAGCGCGTCGCTGGCCACCGATGGACCCACCGCCGTCTTCGCACCTCCCGGCAACAGGCTAGCCACGGGTGACGGTGGCGACGGCGGGGCCGGCGCATCGCCGTCGTCGGCCAGCGCCACACCGGCAGCGGCGATCGACACCACGCCGGAAGCCAGCGCCGCCACTACCGCTTTACACCACATGGGCAGCCAGTCTAGGTGCCGTTCAGCCAACGTGCTGGCCGAACCACGCGGTGAGGCGCTGCCAGGCATCGGCCGCCGCGGTTGCGTTGTAGCGTGGGCCGCTGTCATTGAAGAAGGCGTGATCGGCCCCCGGTTCGACGACGATCTCGTGCACCAGCCCAGCCCGCTGCAAGGCGTCGGCAGCCTGGTCTTTCGACGCAGTGACGCGCTTGTCGAGCTCGCCGTAGAAGGCAAGGACCGCAGCCTTGGATCGCGAAAAATCGGGATTGTCCGGAAGCGGGCCATAGAACGGGGCAGCTGCCGCAAGCCGGGGCTCCCCCGAGGCCAGGAGTTGCCAAACAAGCCCGCCGCCGAAGCAGAAACCGACCACGCCGGCGGGCTTGTCGGGTACCCGCCGCAGAATCTCGTCCACACCGGACTTCAGGTCGGCAACGAAACGTTCTGATGGGATCTTGCCCAGCGCCCCGGTCGCCTCGGCCGGGTCCTTGAACGTCGATGTGCCGCCCTCTTCCGACAACAGGTCGATGGCCAATGACGAATACCCCACGCCGGCAAGCCGCCCCGCGACGGAACGAACCCAATCGGTGAGGCCCTTGTTCTCGTGGATCACCAGCACCGTGCCTCGGGGCTGGGCTGCCGAAGCCCAGGCGCCCTGCACGGTGCCGTTGGGACCGTTCCAGGTGATCGGTTCCGTCGAAACCATCTTGTCTATCCCCGGCGGTGGTGACGTGGAGGCCGACGTCGTCGGCGTGGCCGTGGGCGTGTTGTCGGTGCCGCAGGCCGCGATGAGCGCGCTGGCCGCGGCGGCGCCGACGCCCAGCAGCGCGAGCCTCCGAAAGGCCTCCCGCCTGGTCAATAGTCCCTCGACATGGTCCGTGGCGATTTCTTCGGCGATGTACCGCTGCAGCGGGGTCATGACGAGAAGTCTGCGCCCGATAAGTAAACGGTGGCTGTGGATTGCCTGGACAGTTACAGAGATCCCAGCTCGAGCCGCGTACCGCCGTACTTCCGGGAAACCACTTCCCAGCCCTCCGGCCACTGCGCCTCGGGGCCCGACGCATCACGCTCGAGCACCACGAGGGCATCATCGGTGACCCAATGATCCGTCAGCCGCGATAACAGAGCCGAAACCTCCTCAGCCGAAACCGAATACGGCGGGTCGGCCAAGACCAGGTCGTACGCACGGTTGGGTGATGTCGAGAGGAAAGTCGCCACCGGCGACTGCCGCAGGTCGGCACCCGGCAGGCCCACTGTCGCGATGTTGGCCGAGATCACCTTGCACGCGGCGCCACTGGACTCGACCAACGTCACGTGCTGTGCACCGCGTGACAGCGCCTCCAGCCCCAGCGCGCCGGAACCGGCGAAAAGATCGAGCGCCGCGATCCCCTCGAAGTCCAGGCGCGCCTCGAGCATGCTGAACAACGCTTCCCGCACCCGATCGGTGGTGGGCCGGGTTCCCTTCGGCGGCACCGCGATCCGGCGTCCTCCCGCGGCGCCGGCGATGATCCGGGTCAGCTGATCACCACCAGCAGATCTCCACCCTCAACCTGAGCCGTCTCGGTCAACGCAACCCGTGCGACGGTTCCCGCCTTGGGCGCGGTGATGGAGGCCTCCATCTTCATGGCCTCGATGGTGCCGATCGTCTCCCCGGCCGAAACCTCTTGGCCGGAAACCACGTTGAGCGTCACCACACCGGCGAAGGGCGCGGGCACATGATCGGCATTCGCCCGGTCGGCCTTCTCCGCGCTGGCCACCGCGCTCTCGATGCTCCTGTCGCGTACCTGTACCGGACGCAGCTGCCCGTTGAGGATGCACATCACCGTGCGCATCCCGTGCTCGTCGGCGTCGGAGATCGCTTCCAGCCCAATGAGTAGCTCGACGCCCTTCTCCAGCTTGACGCGGTGCTCCTCGCCATAACGCAGACCGTAGAAGAACTGGTTCGCCGAAAGCCGTGAGGTATCGCCGTACTGCTCCCGGTGCGCCAGGAATTCCTTGGTGGGCCCCGGGAACAGCAGCCGGTTCAAGGCCGCACGCCGGGTCGCGCTGTCGCCGTCGAGCGCCGCCTCGTCCTCAGCGGTGAGCGCCACCTCGGCACGGGCCGATCCACGCCCTTCCAGGGCACGGGTACGGAACGGCTCGGGCCAGCCACCCGGCGGATCGCCGAGTTCGCCGCGCAGGAATCCGATGACCGACTCGGGGATATCGAAGCGTCCCGGATCGGAGGCGAACTCGTCGGCGCTCACACCGGTGCCCACCAACGCCAGTGCCAGATCGCCCACCACCTTCGACGACGGCGTCACCTTGACCAAACGACCCAGCATCCGGTCGGCGGCGGCGTACCGCGCCTCGATCTCTTCGAACTGGTCCCCCAGGCCCAGCGCGATGGCCTGCTGGCGCAAGTTCGACAGCTGCCCACCCGGAATCTCGTGCGTGTACACCCGGCCGGTCGGTGAGGGAAGCCCAGACTCGAACGGGGCGTACACCTTTCGCAGCGCCTCCCAGTACGGCTCCAGATCGCATACGGCGGTCAGCGAGACCCCGGTGTCGTATTCGCTATGCGCGGCCGCTGCCACGATCGCGGACAACGAGGGCTGGCTGGTGGTTCCCGCCATGGGTGCCGCGGCACCGTCCACCGCGTCGGCGCCGGCCTGCCACGCCGCCAGATATGTGGCCAACTGTCCACCCGCGGTGTCATGCGTGTGAACGTGCACGGGCAGGTCGAACCGCGAGCGCAGCGCCGTCACCAGAGTCGCGGCCGCCGGCGGGCGTAGTAGACCTGCCATGTCCTTGATCGCCAACACATGCGCGCCCGCTTCGACAATCTGCTCGGCGAGCTTGAGGTAATAGTCCAGCGTGTACAGGTTTTCACCGGGGTTCGACAGATCGCCGGTGTAACACATCGCCACCTCGGCCACCGAGGTGCCGACCTCACGCACCGCGTCGATTGCGGGGCGCATGGCCTCGATGTTGTTGAGCGCGTCGAAGATTCGGTAGATGTCCACCCCGGTGGCACTCGCCTCGCGAATGAATGCCCTGGTCACCGTCTCCGGATACGGTGTGTACCCCACCGTATTGCGGCCGCGCAACAACATCTGCAGACAGATGTTGGGAACCGCCTCACGCAGGTCAGCGAGCCGCTCCCACGGATCTTCCTTCAGGAACCGAAGCGCCACATCGTAGGTGGCCCCACCCCAGGCCTCGATCGAGAGCAGTTCTGGAGTCAGCCGCGCCACATAGGGTGCGACCGCCAGCAGGCCGGTGGTGCGCACCCGGGTTGCCAGCAGCGACTGATGCGCGTCACGGAAGGTGGTGTCGGTCAGGCCGACCGCCTTCTGCTCGCGCAGTGCCTTGGCGAAACCCTCTGGCCCCAAGGCCAACAGCCGCTGACGCGACCCGTCCGGCGGGGGCGCCGACAGATCGACCGCGGGCAGCTTGTCATGCGGATACACCTTGGATGGCTTGGCCCCATGAGGCTTGTTGACGGTGACATCGGCCAGGTAGCTCAGGATCTTCGTGCCACGGTCGGCCGAGGACCGCGCCGTCAGCAGCTGCGGACGCTCCTCGATGAAGGAGGTCGTGACGTGCCCGGCACGGAAGTCCGGGTCATCCAGAACCGCCTGCAGGAACGGAATATTGGTGGCAACACCGCGGATCCGGAACTCGGCGACGGCGCGGCGGGCACGAGCCACCGCGGTCTGGAAGTCCCGTCCACGACAGGTCAGCTTCACCAGCATCGAGTCGAAGTGAGCACCTACCTCGGCACCCAGCGTTGTGCCGCCGTCGAGCCGGATGCCGGCGCCGCCGGGACTGCGGTAGGCGGTGATCCGACCGGTGTCGGGGCGGAAACCATTGGCCGGGTCCTCGGTGGTGATCCGGCACTGCAGCGCCGCACCACGTGGCTTGATCGAATCCTGATGCAGGCCAAGATCGTCGAGTGTTTCACCGGAGGCGATGCGCAGCTGACTCGCCACCAGGTCCACATCGGTGATCTCCTCGGTCACCGTGTGTTCCACCTGAATGCGGGGATTCATCTCGATGAAGACGTGGTGACCGCGCTCGTCGAGCAGGAATTCGACGGTACCGGCGCAGCTGTAGCCGATGTGGCGGGCGAAAGCCACTGCGTCCGAACAGATCTTCGCCCGCAGCTCGGCGGGCAGGTTGGGTGCGGGGGCGAGCTCGATGACCTTCTGATGGCGCCGCTGCACGCTACAGTCGCGCTCATAGAGGTGTATGACGTTTCCCGCGGTGTCCGCGAGAATCTGCACCTCGATATGCCGGGGATTGATGACGGCCTGCTCCAGGAAGACCGTCGGGTCTCCGAATGCCGACTCCGCCTCGCGGCTGGCCGCCTCGATCGCCTCGCGCAGCTGCTCGCGCTCGGCGACCCGGCGCATGCCGCGGCCACCGCCTCCGGCGACTGCCTTGACGAATACCGGAAACTCCATGGACTCGGCAGCGGTCAGTAGCTCCTCGACCGATGCCGAAGGCTGCGAAGACGCCAACACCGGCAGCCCCGCCTCACGCGCGGCAGCAATGGCACGTGCCTTGTTGCCGGTGAGCTCCAGGACATCGGCCGGCGGTCCGACGAAGGTGATACCGGCCTTGGCACACGCGGCGGCCAGATCGGGATTCTCGGAGAGAAACCCGTAACCGGGATAGATGGCGTCGGCACCGGCGTTCTTGGCCGCGTTGACGACCTCGGATACCGACAGGTAGGCCCGGACCGGGTGGCCCTTCTCCCCAATCTGGTACGCCTCATCGGCCTTCAGCCGATGACCCGAGTTGCGGTCTTCATATGGGTAGACAGCGACTGTTTCGGCACCTAGTTCATAGGCGGCACGAAATGCACGGATCGCGATCTCACCGCGGTTGGCGACAAGAACCTTCGAGAACATAGTCACTGACCGTACCGTGAGGATTGAGCGAACGCGCGTCCGCTCAATTTCACAAATCAACTCAGACGAGTGTGATCCAGTAATCCCAGAATCGTTCGAGGATCGCCAGCACCACGCCGGTGAACCACAGGGCCACCAGCGACCACCGCCATTGATACAGCACCCTGGCCCAGCGCTGAGATCCCAACGGCCGCAGGGCAATCGACGTGCTCACCACGAACAACGGAATCGTGACCGACCAGACCACCATGCAGTACGGGCATAACGCACCGATCCGGTACAGGCTCTGGAAGATCAGCCAGTGCACGAAGACCGCCCCCAACAGGCTGCCGAAGGCCAGACCACCCCAATACCAGCGCGGCAGCTCCACCTTGGCAACCGACAGCACTCCCGTCACCAACACCACGGTGAAGGCCACGATGCCGATAAGCGAATTGGGGAACCCGAAGGCCGAGGCCTGCTCGGTGGTCATCACCGAGCCACAGGAGATGATCGGGTTCAGGCTGCACGACGGGACATACGTCGGGTCGAGCAGGATCTCGATCTTCTCGATGGTCAGGGCCAGCGCGGCAGCCAGCCCGGCCACCCCGGCAACGAGGACGTACCAGGCGGTCGCGGGGCGAAGCGTCACTTCAGGCCCGGAACAGGTCCGGTGATATCCGTGACGGCCTTGATCAGGTCATCCGGCGTGGTGCCCTTGCCGATTTCCCAGTCCTTGCCATTGATCCGGATGGTGGGTGTGGCCTGGATGTTCAGCTTCGGACCGAGTTCCTTGACCATGTTGAGGTACTTCTTGTCCTTGATGCACGTGGAAACCGCATCGGACGCACCCACACTCTTGGCCTGATCGATCAACCACTTGTCGTCGTGCCAGGTCTTGGCGTTGACCTCGTCCGGCTGCTTACTGGGGTCGTACAGCAGCGAGTGGAACTTGAGGAACAGGTCATTGGACTGGTCTGCCACGCAGTAGGCCGCCGCAGATGCCCGCGATGAGTAGTCACGCTTGAGCCTGGGCACATCCAGGATGCCGACCATGTCATAGTCGGCCCGCACCGCGCCGGCATCGATGAGCTTCCTGACGGTGGGCCCGAATTCCTGCTCGAACATGGCGCAGGCGGGGCAGATCGGATCCTCGATGAGGGTCAGCACCACTTTCGGTTCGGTGGTTCCCTCTTTGGTGATGAGCTTGGCCGGGCCCGGAGTGACCACCTGGATCGCCTTGACCTCGCCTGCGGGCGGCGCGGGCGGGCCCGGGTCCTTCTTGTTACTGAGGACGATGAACCCGACCAACCCCACGGCGAACAGCACGACTATCGCCGTGAGCCCGATCTGAATCAGCTGGCTTCGGCGCTGCTCTGCCTTCTTGAGGTCGTAGCTAGGTGGTTGCTTCGGTTTGGCCACGCGAACAGCCTACCGGGCAGAATTAGCGGGACAGGTGAGCGCGTAGCGCCGACGTCAGCTCGTCCATGGCGTCCGATGGCGCCCCACCCAATCCGGCCATGTTGTAGAAGCCGTGAATCAACGGACCCTGTACCCGCAGGTCTACCGGCACTCCGGCGGCCCGTAGCTTCTCGGCGTATTCGTTGCCCTCATCGCGCAACGGATCAAAGCCCGCCGTCGTGATCAGCGCCGGGGGCAATCCGGCCAAGTCCGCGGCCAAAATCGGTGACACTTGGGGGTCTTCCTTGTCAACCTCGGACCCGTCCAGATAATGACTTTCGAATCCGTCCATGGCCGCCTTGGTGAGGAAGAAACCCTCGGCGAACAGATCGCGTGACGGCCTGCGCACGGTGAAGTCGACGGCCGGGTAGATCAAGAACTGCAGCAGCGGCAGCTGCGCGCCACTGTCACGCGCCTGCTGTGCGACGACCGCCGCCAGGTTGCCGCCCGCGCTGTCACCGCCCACCGCGATCCTGCCGGGTGCGACACCCAGATCGGCGGCATGCTCGACGGCCCACAGGTACGCGGCCAGGCAGTCCTGCGCGGCGGCGGGAGCCTTGTGTTCGGGAGCCAACCGGTAGTCCACCGACAACACCGAGACGCCGGCGTCACGACAGGTCTGCCGACATGGCTGGTCGTGGGTGTCCAAGTCACCGATCACCCAACCGCCGCCGTGGAAGAACACCAGCAGTGCCTGGGTGTGGTCGGTCACCGGCTTGTAGTGCCGGACCGCAATGGGCCCGGCAGGCCCGGGAATGGAGAAGTTGCGCACCTGCCCCACCGGGGTGCTGAACTGCAACAGGCCGGCCTGCTTGCGCATGCCGGCCCGGTTCGCCGCGACGTCCTCACCGCGGGATATCTCCCCCTCGCCCATGAGCTCCATACCGCGCAGCAAGAGCTGGGTTGTCGGGTCGAGGATGTTGCCGTCGATGATCACCTGACGACCGGCCATGGCCCGTCGAACGGGAGTCGGGATATGCGGTGTCGCGGCGGTGCTGGCACGCAGGGCGAAGTCGCGGAAAGGGCTCACGACACAACCGTAGCGAGAACTCCTAGGCTGCCGGTATGGATATCGGCATTGCCCTGCCTTTCATGTGCCGGGAGTACACCCGTGAGTCGACGATCACCTGGGCCCGCCTCGCCGACGAGGGACCGTTCTCCACGATCTCCTCGGGTGAACGCATCTCGTATCACAACCAGGACATGTGGGTAACGCTCGCGGCAGCGGCGGCAGTCACCGAAAGAGTCCGGATACTCGCGAATGTTTCTGTGCTGCCGGCACATCCGGTGCCACTGGTCGCCAAGCAGGCGACGACGCTGGACGTGTTGTCCGAGGGCCGGTTCACCCTCGGGGTGGGTGTCGGCGGCCGCGAACACGACTACCGCTCATTGGACGCGTCCTTCGAGCGCCGCCATCAGCGCCTCGATGACCAGGTGGCCGAGCTGCGCCGGTTGTGGCGGGGTGAGCCCCCGTTCGAGGGTGCCGACCCGGTGGGCCCGGCGCCCGTTCAGGCCGGTGGTCCGCCCATCGTGGCCGCCGCCATCGGCCCGAAATCCCTGGCTCGCGCGGCGCGCTGGGCCGACGGCATCACCGGATTCAGCGTCTCCGGTGCGCCTGCCGAGCTTGCCTACTCCGCCGGGGCCGCCCGGGCCGCCTGGCAAGAGGCAGGGCACGCCGAACCGCCGGTGCTCTCGAGCGGCTGCTTCTACACATTGGGCATTCCCGACGCCGAGTCCGAGCTCAAGCAGTTCACCCGCGACTACCTCGCGATCTTCGGAGCTCAGATAGCCGAGAACGTCCCGAAGACGTTGACCAACTTCGACGCTGACGCACTGAGCCGCACCCTCGACGGCGCCGAGGAAGCCGGGCTGGATGAGTTCATCCTCGTCCCGGGGGCCTCCGATATCGCGGTGATCGAAGCGACGATCGAACTCATCCAGCGGCGTTAGTCTGCGTATCCGGCGAATTGATCTCCCGCGCCGCGAAATCCGCGGCCTGGTTGGTCATTCCGTTGTCTCCATAGGAGCCGTGCGCGGCGTTGTCGGTGCCGTCCACAGAGCAGATCGGATCCTCGGGGGCGCACATATCGACGGTCTTGCTCGCGTAAAGGTGCCCGATATTGATCGGAGGGGCCGTGTTGTCGATGCGTTGCAAAAACCCACTGGAGGGCTTGCCGAACAGCGCTACCGCCGCGACATGATCGGCCACCTCGGGTGGCATCGGTCCGGTGATCCCCTCCGGCAGCTCGAAGCCCGGAGGCACCACATCGGCGGTGGTGTAAGCGACAACGGCCGCGCCCTGCGAGAACCCGCCCATCACGATCTTGGTATTGGGGCACCGTGCGGCAACGTCTTTGACGCGGTTGCTGGCATCGATGACACCGTCGGCAGCGGTGGCAAAGGCCAAGGATGCCGGGTACTCGACGGGATAGACCTCAACCGACTTACCCTTCGTCCGCGCACGCAGGGCATTGACGAACGCCTCCCCGGTGCCGCCGACGCCTGGCGGCTCAAAAGTTCCGCGCGCGAACACGACCTCGACATTGGGACACGCAGCAGCAACTGCGGACGGAATGCCAATGGGCGAACCAATGAGGGCAGACATCACCACAATGGCAAGTAACCAGCCCCACCGAACTCTCTTCATTAACGACCACCACCTGTCCGGGCTTCCGTCCCTGTTTACCACAGATTCAACGGTTGTGGACAGGTGTGCGCCGTCTCACCTACGCCCCGTGGCAACTGATGCCGATCGGGAGAATCTGCCGATTTATGTTGTGGTTCAGCAATTTCCGGCGACCGACACAGCGAACCTTCACCAGTAGGCAATCAGACAAAAAACGTAAGTTACGCGTATGAAAATAGGCGCGTTGACACCACCGTCCATGAACGATCCACAGTTCTCTCATAAGCGCTCAAGGAACACTCACCGTGGGCAGCTCTGCGCCGCCTCACGGATCGCGTTGGCCGACCGTTCGTCTATCGAAAGGTGATATCCACGAACCACTTCCGCGAACTGTGCGGAATATCGGCACCAGAGCGCCCTATTCTGCGGTACTCAGTTCGAGATACCGCCACCGATGAACACGTCTGAGGCCGAATACCCAAAGGCCTTGTGTTAGCTCTGAAGTTCTGTTCGTGTGTTACCGCGTGATTGCTTAACTGGCTTTGAGGATCTGGAGCGCAACACTTCGGCGGAGCGCTCGCACCACGCGTAGTTTTCGGCTTCGAATGCGCGGCCGCGCAGGCACGTCAGATAGGGACCTACGTGTGCAGACTTGCGTAGGAAGGATTCCTCGTCGAGTTCACCCCGCATGGTGTCGAGCAGACCGTCGTAGGCAGCAACCTTCCCGGCGGCGATCTGCGCTCGCTCTTCGAGTTGCTTCACCACTGCGGCTGGATCGATCGCATCAGCAGCTTGCACCATGACCATCAGGTCGTCGCGGATGAACGAGGGTTTACACGCCGCGGCCGCGAAATGCTCCAGCTCTTCGATTCCCGCGGCCGTTACGGTGAACATCCGTTTATTTGGGCGTTGTTGCTGAATTACCTGCCGCCCCGTGACCAGGCCCTGGTCTTCGAGCTTATTCAGTTCCAGGTAGAGCTGCTGGGGACCGGTTTGCCAGAAATTGGCGACACCGATGTCGAACGCTTTGGCCAGCTGGTAGCCGCTTTGTTCACCGTTTAGTAATGCCGCCAGCACGGCATGCCGCAATGCCATCAAAGCCTCCCTCAGGCAATCAACATATCAATGCGCCCAGCGCTGGTATGTCTCACGCTAATGCGGCGGGAGTTTCAATCACCTCAACCGCACTATTGACCGGACCTGGCGTCCAGCGCACGGCCGAGCGGATGCAATGATCGGCCGCAGACCCCGACGTAGTCATTCGGCCTTGAGACAGTTGAGTGTCGGCATTTTCGCTAGGCGCCCGTCACCAGAGGAGACCCCACGGATTCGGCGGCCGATCCATGGCGCCAAATAACCAATTGCCCAGCGGGTTTCGGTGACCAGGCCACGCTGGGGAGGTGGTCCCGGCGGAGGCTGAGCCCAGTCCTCATATCCCGGCACCGCGAGGCTGGATGCAACGCAACATGCGAGACGTTCGTGCCCGAGCGAGTTTAGGTGCAGTCGGTCGGGTGACCACGCACGCAAGTCCTCGAACACTGAGCCCGCTGGCAGCGTGGGCACCTGGGCACCATACCGGCGAGCTATGGCAGCAATTCCGGCGTTTAGTGCTGATACTCGTCGCGCCAGGAGCCGACCCGGAATGCTCAGCGCCGCAAGGTCAGGCGCGGAGATCACGAGCACGTCTATCTGTCTGGCCCGCAGAGGACGCACAATGCGGTCGAGAGTAGCTACCACAGCATCGGGGTCTGCACCCGGGCGCAGTACATCGTTGACTCCGGCTGTCACAGTCACCAAGTTCGGGAGATGCGCCAGGGCAGGCTCAAGCTGTTCGGTGAGTACCTCTTCTGCGCGCTTACCGCGCACAGCAAGGTTTGCGTACAGTACTTCGCCGTGATGGTTTGCCATCTTTTGCGCCAACCGATCTGCCCACCCCTTGGCCCGCCCATCAGGCCACGGGGTGTCGCCAATGCCCTCCGACAGACTGTCGCCGAGGGCCACATATCGACATGTCATTTCCGTTGAGTCCGACAGGCTCGGCTGATGATTCACCGCCTAGCCGTTACGCCGCCATCGACCGGAATGACCGCTCCGGTGATGTATGTACTTCCGGGTCCGAGCAGAAACTCCACCAACCCCGCGATGTCCGATGGGCGACCGACCCGACGCAACGGAATCTGAGCAGCGATGGCGTCTTCACCAAAAGCCAGTAGCGGAGCTGTCATTTTCGACGGGAACAGGCCAGGCGCAATGGCATTGACGAGAATCGCTGGGGCCAATTCACCGGCCAAGTGCTGTGTGAGCATGTGCACACCAGCCTTGCTGGCGCTGTAGGAGAAATTGGTAATACCCGGTTGTGGTGCGCGAAGTCCGTCGATGCTACCGATGTTCACAACTCGTGCGGGATCGTCAGGGCTGGAGGCCGCCATGAGGAGCGGCGTCAGCGACTGAGTCAACAGGAAGACTCCCTTGAGGTTCACCGAGAGCACACGGTCCCACGCGTCAGCCGGGAAGGTTTGAAATGGTGCACCCCAGTTGGCGCCGGCATTGTTGATCAGCGCATGCAACTTGTCTTCCCGTTCGCCGAACTCAGCGGCAAGCTTCGCTACACCAATAGTCGTGCCGAGATCGGCGGGTATGGCGTGCACTGCACCCAAGGCCGCCAGTTCTTCGGCAGCTGAACGTAGTTCGTCCCCCCTTCTGCTACTGATATAGACAGTGGCCCCCTGCAGTAGTAGCCCTTCGGTGATCATTCGGCCCACGCCGCGCCCACCTCCGGTAACGACAACGGTCTTTCCAGCGAGCGAGGATTGGCGTGTGCTCATCGGATCCTGCGCTTCGCGATCGCGCTGCTGATCATGAGTCTCTGAATTTCACTTGTGCCCTCAAAGATCGTGAAGATCTTTGCATCTCGAGCCCACCGTTCTACCGGGTAATCACGCGTATACCCATTTCCGCCGAGGATCTGGATTGCACGCTCGGTGGTGCGAACTGCCACCTCGCTTGCGCGCAACTTAGCCATGCTTCCCTCGCCACGCGTAAACGGGCGTTCAAGGGCCGCCATCGAGGCGGCGCGCCATACCAGCAGGCGCGCGGCGTCGATGTCGGTCGCCATATCAGCTAGGGCGAAAGCAATGGCCTGATTCTCGATGATCGGTCGCCCGAATTGCTCACGCATGCTTGCGTATTCCAGCGCGTATTCATATGCGGCACGCGCGATTCCAATGGCCATTGCGCCGTTGGCTGGTCGAGCTCGTTCAAAAATCGCCATGCCTGCCGGCACGCGCACTCGTTTGCCCTCGCGCACGGCGGCCAGCCGTTCTTCGAGCTGCTCCTTGCCGCCCAGGACATTATCGGCAGGAATCCGTACGTCTTCGAGGAGCACCTCGGCGGTGTGCGATGCGCGGATTCCATGCTTACGGAACTTCTGCCCCTGCCGAAGTCCACGTGTTCCGGGCGGTATGTAGAAGAGCGCATGGCCTCGGGCGCCGAGATCTGGGTCGGTTACCGCGTTCACAACGTGAACATCTGCGATGCCGCCGTTGGAAGCCCACGTCTTTACCCCGTTGAGTACCCATTCGCCGGTGGCTTGATCAAACTTCGCGCGCGTCCGGATTGCGGCGGCATCACTTCCCGCGCCGGGTTCACTGGCGCACAGTGCAGCGACGGCAGGTTCGGATGAGGTGCCGAAGAAAGACGGGAGCCACTGCCGGATCTGTTCCTCGGTGGCGGCACCGAAGAGCGCATAGACAGGCAGGTAGGTGCCGACCAAGGCCTGGCCGATCCCACCGTCACCCCAGAAAAGTTCCTCGGCCACGACAGGCATGAGCAGGCCCGTGGAATCGTCACGGGACTGAAGTGCAAACTCCTGTGAGTACAGCCCTGCCGCCGCTGCCTCGCGGATCACCTGCCAGGGCGTCTCCTCTCGTTCGTCGTACTCCGAGCCGACCGGCCGTATGTACTTTTCGGCAAACTCGTGTGCCCAAGTACGTGCCTCGGCGATCGCGGCGGGTAGGTCGACAAGCCCTGTCGCTGTCGAGCTGGCGGTTGTGGCGCTCATGCATTCCTCTTGTTGGCTGGTGTGGCGCCATTGCTCGCGAAATAGTCACGGCATAGCGCGAATTGGGGTCCATTGGGATATCTAACGCAGGGTGCCCGGAGATTCTGGCCACCTACGATGCTCCGAAAGATCTGGCGTTGGTGTTGAGTACCGTTGAGGTGCAGCTAGTTTGGCGATTCTTGTACTAGCCTGCCGCAGCTCCGTTGCGGCTCCGGGCGAGCGCCTTGTTTGCGAGCTTGCGACCGACTTCTGGGTCACCCACCGCGAAGCTGAGGATGTCAGCCAGCCGGACGATTTGTCCCGCAGCACCCCAGGTGCCCTCAGCGATGTCGGGTGTGAACACCCATACCCGTTGAGGGTCACGCGGGTGGTCGCCCTCCTCGGCATCCAACACCGCCGTGGTGATGTCCGAGACCATCGCCCTGCGTCGGTCATCGGTGAACTGGCCCTCAGGGGCAGCGGCATAGAACCGATAGCGTGGGGCTCCCGTCGCGGGCTTCCCCCCTACATAGACTTCTTCCGGGCGGTGCACTGAGACCCACGCTATGGACCGAACCAGCGGGTTTGCCGGATCGGCACCTTCGTGTCGCAACACGATATCGGTCAGTCTCGCGATGAGCGCCCGCTCGGCATCCGGCGATAGAGCGCCCTTCGGAATATAGGCATCAAGATTTGGCACAGGTACATCTCCTTGGGTTGTGATGACATTGAATTGCGTTGCAGCGAGTCATGTTCAAGGTCTTTTGCGAGTTCAAAGACACATGGACGAGATATGTTCAGAATGCGAGTGCGGACGCAGGTAGCAGCCCTTCCGCCACCAGTCCGGCCGCGACCTTCTGCGCCGCTGCGTCCAGAGCGCTGCGCGGCCGCAGCATCACGGTGAATTCCTGAATCAGACCGGCCTCGTCCAGCTGGACCAAGTCGATGCCGTGAACTTGCTTATCCCCCACGGTCGCCCGGAAGACCATCAAATGCGATTCGACACTGTTTCCCCCAGCAGTCTCGGCGGTACCCGCCAGCTCTCCCACGTACCGAAAGTCTTCAAATACCTGGGTAAGGAGCACGCCGAATACCTTGAGCACCACCGGACGTCCTACGAAAGCGGAGAACTTCATCGGACTGTAGAACCGAGCGTCTTCGATGAACAGCGGCTCGAGTGCAGATACGTCACGAGCCTCAACTGCGGCGCGGAAAAGATCAAGGGTCGTCACGTCAAAAGCCTTTCAATGTGTGGATCATAGTCATATTATTGACTATAACTACATATGACTATCCCGTCTAGGAGATTTTCGATGCGCACCCGACACATGGCACGCAAACAGTTGCTAGAGAACGAAACACAGCGCCTGCATCAGGGGAAAAAGGTTGCATCCTTGATTGCAATCTTCTTTCCGATGGCGAAGGGATGGACGAGCCGTGACGCCCACGGGCCGTCGCATGTGGGCCTCCCCCGAAACCGCGGTCATGTTGACAGGGCCGCCTCACCTACGCGTGCAGCCGCCGGGCTCCCGGAGGCAACCACGCGCACGACACATCGCACGCTGTGTGAAGCATTCCAATACAACGTCAGCACCTACCCGAATCGCGTCGCGATACGAACCCCGCGCGGCTCAGTCAGCATCACCTGGCGTGAGTATGGTGAACGCGTTCATGACATTGCCGCCGGCCTCGCCGCACTTGGCGTAAAGGCCGGTGACACTGTCGCGTTGATGCTCACGAATCGGCCTGAGTTCCATCTGTGCGACACCGCGGTGCTTCATACCGGGGCCACTCCCTTCTCGATGTACAACACCAACCCACCGGAAGTACTTGCCCACCTGTTCGACAACGCGCGCAACCGCATAGTGATCTGCGAAACGCAGTTCGTTGATCAGGTACGCGCAGCAATGCGGCAGGGAGGGAACGTCGAACGCATCATCTGCGTCGAAGACGGCGTTGACGGAACGATCGGTCTCTCTTCTGTAGAAGACATGCGGGAGAGCACCTTCGACTTCGACGCGACATGGCGGGCAGTAGAGGCATCCGACATCCTGACCATCGTCTACACCTCAGGCACCACAGGATTACCCAAGGGCGCTGAGCTGACCCATGAAAACTTTATGACCAACGCCGAAGCCCTCAAAGAACTCGCACCGATCGGTCCGCACGATCGAGTGGTCTCCTACCTACCAGACGCGCATGCTGCGAACAGATGGGTTGGCCACTACGCAAGTCTGCTTCTGGGGGTGCAGGTTACAACCCTGGCCGATATCAGCGAGATCATCAACGCGCTCAAAGAGATTCGACCGACAATCTTTATGGGTGTCCCTAGGATCTGGGTCAAGATAAAGTCGAGATTGGAGTCCCAGGTAGCGGCGGACCCCAACCCCCTCAGACGACGACTTACCGCTTGGGCACTACGAGTCGGCCAGGATAGCGCCCGCCGTCAATCCGACCAACAGCCCTCGACACCGTGGTCACGCGTACGACACGCCCTCGCCGATAGGCTCGTGCTGTCAAAGGTGCGCGCAACACTCGGTCTAGACGCCGTACAGCTCGGGGCATCCGGCGCCGCACCGATCCCGCCCGAAGTTCACACCTTCATTCTCGGCCTAGGCATCCCGGTCTGTGAGGCGTACGGATTGACCGAGACGAGTGCCATAGTCACCATCAACAAACCCGGGAACATGCGGATCGGTACCGTCGGACAAGCACTCACAAGCGCTGAGATCCGACTCGCCGAGGACGGCGAGCTACTCGTACGCGGCAAGCAAATCATGCGCGGCTACCGCAATGATCCCGAAAAAACCTCAGAAGTAATCGATTCCGATGGCTGGTTTCATACCGGCGACATCGCAACAATCGACCAAGACGGATTCGTCAAGATCGTCGATCGCAAGAAGGAGCTGATCATCAACTCCTCAGGCAAGAATATGTCACCTACCCGCATCGAGAACACGATGACCGTCGCATGTCGGCTCGCCGGCGCCGTGGTGGTCATCGGTGAACAGCGCCCCTACATCACAGCATTGGTGACCCTCGATGAAGCAGAGCTGAAAACATTTGCCGCACAAAACGATCTCGGGATCTCATCGCTAGCCGAATTGCGCAATCATCCTTTGGTCGCCGCTGAAGTCGCAGCCAACGTAGCAAAGGCCAACGCCAGATTGTCACGCGCCGAACAGGTCAAGAAGTACGCGATTCTGCCAGACACCTGGAGGCCCGGCGGCGACGAGCTGACACCCACCATGAAACTCAAGCGTACGCAGATCGCCGCTAAATACGCGACAGAAATCGAAGACCTGTATCGCTAACGGCACAACACGGGTGGTATCGCAGCAGCCACAGCCCTCGACGACACAGCAGTTCTCTTGTCAGCGCACGTAAGCACTCACCGCGGGCAGCTCTGCGCCGCCTCACGGATCGTGTTGGCCGACCGTTCGTCTATCGAAAGGTGATATCCGCGAACCACTTCCGCGAACTGCATGGAGTACTGACACCAAAACGCCTTGTTCGGCGGCATCCAGCTCGCGGGCGCCTGATCGCCCTTGTCCTTGTTGGCCTGCCCTTGTACCGCGATAAGGTTGGCGGGATCGTTGGCAAAGCGCCAACGCATCGACGGTTGCCAGTCTCGTGCACCCATATCCCATGCATAGGCCAACGGCACGATGTGGTCGATCTGCACGGCTTCACCGCTTTTCGGCCCACGCGTAAAAGCCACGTGCACTCCCGTGTACGGATCGAGCAGGGTGCCTGTACGTACCGCTTGAGGGCATCTGCGCGTGTACACAAAACTCTTGTCACCCAGGTCGCGATTCAGGATGTCGTTGCGGGTGTCGCAGCCGTTGTGCCCGCCCGGCGCGTCGGTGTCATCGGACCAGGCATCACCGAACTCGCTGCGTTGGTAATCCTTGCTCCGCACCCGTTTGGGCACTACGGCCACACCTGTCAACGGATCCTGGCCAGGGGCGAGAGTCGGCATGTTTGACTGTCCGGCAATGGCATTGGCACGTTGTAGCCGGTAACGAGTCGATACCTGATATGCCACCACCATCGCGATCGCCGCGGCGATGGCGACGATGAGAAGGGTGCGACTGTTCACGACTTGTCCAGGTACTCGATCTGATCGGTGACCAGGAAACGGCGCGCCATCGCGGCCAGCGCCGGTTGCTTCGTCAGCGTGGGATCGTCGGCACAGGCCCGCGCTGCCATGTCCCGAGCGGTCTCGATCATGTCGCGGTGATCGATAAGTGACAGCAGCCGCAAATTGACCGCGCGGCCGGACTGGTCACGTCCCAGCACATCGCCCTCGCGGCGCTCCTGCAGGTCCAACTCGGCCAGGGTGAACCCATCCAGTGTGTCCTGCACCGCCCGCAGTCGGCGACCCGCCGAACCAGCCGGGCTGCAGGGACTTACCAGCAGGCACAGGCCCTTGTTGCCGCCACGACCCACGCGACCGCGTAACTGGTGCAGCTGGCTGATGCCGAACCGATCGGCATCCATGATCAACATCACGGTGGCGTTCGGAACGTCCACACCGACCTCAATCACCGTGGTGCACACCAGAACATCGATCTCACCCGCGTTGAACGCCGTCATCACGGCATCCTTCTGCTCCGATGGCAGCCGTCCGTGCAGTAGTCCGATCCGCAGCCCCGGCAGCAATGAGCCACGAATGGTCTCGTACAACTCGGTGACGGGAACCGGGGGCGGACGCTTTTCCTCCGCCTCCTCCGGTCCCGAGTCTTTATCGTCGGCGTCGATCCGGGAGGCCACCACATAGGCCTGCCTGCCCGCGGCCACCTCTTCGGCGATCCGCTCCCAGCCCCGGGCAAGCCACCCCGGTTTTTCGCGCGTGAACACCGCCGTCGTGGTGATGGGTTGGCGCCCCCGGGGCAGTTCCCGCAGCGTCGAGGTCTCCAGGTCGCCGAACACCGTGAGTGCGACCGTACGCGGGATCGGAGTGGCCGTCATCACCAACAGGTGCGGCAGGATGCCTTCCGGAGCCTTGGCCCGCAACCTATCTCGCTGCTCGACACCGAAACGGTGCTGCTCGTCCACGACCACCAGGCCCAACTTGTGGAAGTCCACCGAGTCCTGCAGCAACGCGTGGGTGCCGATGACGATGCCCGCCAGTCCGGTCGCCACATCAGCCTTGATCTGTTTCTTGACCGCCGGCGACATCGAACCGGTAAGCAGCGCGATGCTGGTCGCATCGTCGGGAGCACCCAATTCGCCTGCGGTGGCTAAAGATCCGAGCATCGCTCGCAACGATCGGGCATGCTGAACCGCGAGAACCTCGGTGGGAGCCAGCAGAGCACACTGATATCCGGCGTCGATCGCCTGCATCATCGCCAGTAGCGCCACGATCGTCTTACCCGAGCCCACCTCACCCTGCAGTAGCCGGTTCATCGGCTTGACCCCGGAAAGGTCGTCACCGATTTCGGCAACAACCTGATGCTGCCCCTCGGTGAGCTCGAAGGGCAGCTGACCGAGCAGATCCGCGCGCAGCCCCGCGTCGCTGATCGGCATTGGCGGACCGGCGGAGGCGATATCGCTCCCGCGCCGCATGGCCAACGCCAGTTGCAGACCCAGCGCCTCATCGAATGCCAGACGCCTGCGTGCCCGCTTTTGTTCGGACGCATCCTCCGACGTGTGGATCTTGCGCAACGCCTCGTCGAGGGACATCAGGTTGTGCTCTTCCAGCACGGCTTGCGGCAGCGCCTCAGGCACCGGGTCCAGCTGAGCGAGTACCTGGTCGATACAGCGGTAGATATCCCAGCTTTCCAGGTTCTTGGTTGCGGGGTAGATAGGAAACACATTGCGCTGGAAGGCCGAAATGGCGGCGGATGCGTCGTGTGCCCCACCGGCGATACCGCGTAGCGCGGTGCTGCCGCGCGTTTCGGTGCTCTCCCCCAGCGCCGTTTCGAGCACCAGATAGTCGGGGTGGGTCAACTGGGGTTTACCCCGGAACTCCCCGACCGCACCCGAAAGCATCACCCGATTGCCCACCTCCAGGTCGCGTTTCACCTTGTGCGGGTGGAAGAACGTGGCCTGCACGGCATGTGGCGCGCTGCCCAACATGACGGAGAGGAACTGGCCCTTGCGATTACGCATGCTCTTCAGTTCCGCCGAGGTGATGAAACCCACCAGCGTGGTGTGCTCCCCAGGCTTGGCGCGTTCCCCGTCCTGCTCGTCACGCAGGCTGAAGTCAGTGCTGTATCGGCGTGGGTAATGGTGAAGAAGGTCTTCGACCGTCAGCAGACCGAATTCGGCATCGAGGACGTCGGAGGCCTTGTGGCCCAACACATGATCCAGGCGGTCGGAAAGATTTACCACTGTGCCCCGTCACTCAACACCGATGTGGACAATATCGGTGTGCTGCCCGGTGCGATAGATCATCACCTCGACGCCGCCGTGGTGCGATCGGGTGTGCTCGATCAATGACTCGGCAAGGGACTCATCCACCTTGTCCGACAGCAGCACCGTCACCAGCTCACCGCCGGAGGACAGCATGATGCTCACCAAAGCCTTTGTGGCATTGGCGACGTCATGGTTGAGCACCAGCACCTCGTCGCCGATGATGCCCATCGCGTCACCCGGCTCACAGGTGCCGGACCAGGTGAGAGCCCGCTCGGTAGCGACCCGCACCAACCCGAATCGGGTGGCACCCGCGGCGCGCGCCATGGTGTAACTGTCGTCGACCGCCATCCGTTCCGGGTCGTGCACCGCCAACGCCGCCAGCCCCTGCGCCATGGACGCCGACGGTAGCGGGATCACCGTGATTCCCCAGCCGCGCGCCGCCGCACAGACCGCCACCAATTCCTCGGCTGCCATCAAACCGTTGGGCAACACCATGATCTGGTGTGCCCCACTGTCAACTACCGCATCCAGCAGACGTTTCGCACTCGCCGGCGGTTCATCGACACGCAACACCTGGGCACCCTCGCTGGAGAAGAGCGTGGCTGCGCCGTCGCCCTCCGCCAACGCCAGCACCCGGCGGTGCCGATGCCGCCCATCGTGATGTCCCCCGCCCACATCACCGCGCAATGAGGAGATCTGGATCGACTGCGGAACGCCGAATTTCATCCCGGCCTCGATGGCCGCCCCGGCGTCATTGACGTGCGCATGTACGGAGTACCCCATCGAGCCGTCACCGGCGATGGCAATCGAATCCCCCATCGCGTCCAGCTGCGTGCGCAGATCGGCGATCTGCAGCTCGTCACAGCCGCACAGCAAGTACATGACTTCGAACTCGGGTGGCAGCTCACGCGGCGGATCCAGGTTCAGGCCGCCCGAACCGCGCGCCGGTCCGGACACCCACACCTGTGAGGGTGCGCTCTTCGGGGGTGACGGGCTGTACTCGCGGCGGGTCGGTAACTCCCCCGCCACCACGGATACCAGGGCGTCAAGGATGACGACCAGACCTCGCGCCCCGGCATCGACCACACCGTTGTCGGCAAGCACATCGAGCTGCTTGGGCGTCTTCTCCAGCGCGGACACCGCGGCATCGGCGGCGATGGTGACGAGCACGGGCAGATCGTCCGCCTGGGCGCCATCGGCGACCCGGTCAGCCGCCTCGGCGGCGGCGGCGAGCACCGACACGATGGTGCCCTCGACGGGCGTGCTCATCGAGGCGATGACGAACTGCGTCGCCTGACGCAGCGCGCGGCGCACCACCTCGGCCCCGATGAAGTCCTGATCATCGGCGGCGTCGGCGATGCCGCGCACGATCTGCGACAGGATGACCCCGGAGTTGCCGCGGGCGCCATGAACTGCGCCTCGGGCCAGCGCCGCGGCGACCTGCGCAACCGTGGCGCCCTCGCCCAGCGCCTCGGCAGCGTTGACCGCCGAGCGCATGGTGAACAGCATGTTCGTGCCGGTATCGGCATCGGCGACCGGGAACACATTCAATCGGTTGATCTCGTCGCTGCGAGAGATCAGTCCCTCGACAGAGGCGCGCGCCCAATCGAGCAGCGCGGCGCTATCCAATACCGAGAGCCGCATGTGGGAAAGCCTATCTACCGGAGCTGACAGAGTTGAATGGTCTCGACGAAGCTGGGGATCCGCCCTCCGCCGGAGGCCTCATCTTTACCCACATCATCTTCGCCTCAGCGGCTCCTCTACACCCATTTTGGTGTTCACGGGCCGGTCAAGCTATCCTTGCAGGGTTGTGGGCCACCCTGACTGAACAGGTCGTTGGCCGGAATCGCGAGTTTGAGGAGTTTCACTATGGCTGCCGTCTGCGACGTGTGCGGCAAGGGACCCGGCTTCGGCAAGTCGGTTTCGCACTCGCATCGGCGTACCAACCGTCGCTGGAACCCGAACATCCAGACGGTTCACGCCGTCACCTCCCCCGGTGGCAACAAGCAGCGCGTCAACGCCTGCACCTCCTGCATCAAGGCCGGCAAGGTAGTCCGCGGCGCGTAAGCGGCGTGAACCACTGTGTCTTCGCAGTCTGCTGATTACGTCGCCGTTCACAACGGCGTTCTGCACATCACCGTCGCTACTGCGGCCGCTGGTACGTCACTGGACTTCGCCGGTGTAGATGCGGCAGTACCACTGCTGCGCGATCTGCCGACCGAGGTCGGTGCGATCCTGCTGAACAGCAGTGGAGCGAACTTCTGCGCGGGCGGCAATGTGCGCGACTTCGCGTCTGCCGAAGATCGGGCAGCCAAGCTCGACGACCTCGCCGGTCGACTGCATGACTTCGTCCGCGCGGTGGATGCCGCCGATCGCCCCGTGGTGGCCTCGGTGCACGGATGGGCAGCCGGAGGCGGGTTGAGCCTGGTGCTACTCGCCGATATCGCGATCGGTGGCGAATCAACCAAGCTGCGCGCCGCCTACCCGGGAATCGGGTACTCCTCTGACGGTGGCATGTCCTGGGCACTGCCCCGAGTTGTCGGCAAGGCCCGCGCCGCCGACATTCTGCTCACAGACCGGGTTGTCGAGGCTTCTGAGGCACTGTCCATCGGGCTGCTGAGCCGCGTGGTCGCCGACGACGAAGTCCAGGCAACCGCTGTGGCCACCGCCGAGAAGCTGGCGGCCGGTCCCCGCGAGGCGCAGAACCGTATCCGACGGCTGCTGCGTCTGAGCGCCAACAACACCCTCGACGCACAACTGGACCTGGAGCAGGCCAGCATCGCCGAGGCGTCGGTCAGCCCGACGGGTATCGAGGGCGTCGATGCCTTCGTCGGCAAGCGCAAGCCCGTCTGGCCCTGATCTAGCTGACCGCGACGGTCTTCGCGCAAGCGCTCATCCCCGTTCGACGGTCTTCGCGCAAGCGCTCATCCCCGCAGCTTCTTGCGAATCCAGTTCACAACCCACGGGATCGCGACCATATCCGCGGTGACATGCTCACCGGGCAGCGCCCAATAGTCGACCTCAGCGCCATTGGCACGCCACGTATCGCGCAACGCCAAGGCTCCCTCTTCGGGAATGAACAAATCGCCGATCGCCTTGCTGCGTGAGCCGTGATACAGCAGCACCGGCATGGTCGGGGTGAGGGCACCCGGCCGGTTGGCGGCGATAACGTGTTGCCCCAGCTCCGATTCGAACGGCTTCGTTATCGCCGAGAGCAGGTCGAGATCGAACCGCAGTAGACCCGCCGCGGCCAGTGGAGGCTGCGGCATGTCCCTGGCCAGGATTGCGCAGTAGAGCGCGAAGTCGCCGAAAATCTGTACCAATTCCGGGAACTCGCGGGCCTGACCGATGGTGGCGGCAGCGAAAAGCCCCGCCCCCAAACCTCGGTTCATGCTGCCGTACAGCAGGGCGTAATCGGTAGGCGTTCCTCCGGCGGCTGCGGCTGCGATGCGTAACTCCGGTGCGTACGTCGGCTGCAACTGCGCCGCCCACGCGGTGGCGATTGCTCCACCGCTGTATCCATGCATGACGATCGGCGAGTCCGCGAGATCTGGTCTTTCGGAAAGCATTCCACGCACCGAGTCCAGTACCGCGTGTCCCGCCATCTTCCCGGCCGCATACGACATTCGCGGGCCTTCGTGATCCGGGAACAGCACTGCATAGTTCTGTGCCGACAGAAACGGGAACATCGGCGGGTTGTCCCGGTACCACAGGTGCGTCAAGCGATAGGACGGCGTGAACTTCAGTCCCAGAGAGTTGATCGCCTGGTTGCGCACCACCACCGGACGCGAACCCGGCCCATGCCACGGACGCTCCGGCTCGATCAGCGCCGCGGTCACGGGCACGGCATTGCCGGCGGTATCGGTGGAGCGCACCATGATCCGCTGCATGGTCGCCCTGCGTAGCGGAAGGCGCGGCGACACCTGGTCGGTACGGATGACCTCCCCCGGCTGCAGCAGACTCAGATCGCCTGGATCACTGTAGAAGTCGTCGCCCGTGATCGGCGTCGGAAGGATGGCCGAGTAGGGGTCGGCGAGTTGTTCGGCTGAGAGCCGGCGCGCGGCCCAGTCGTTGAGCCGATCCACCACGGCCGGGCTGCGCAGCGCGGTACCGCCCGTCGCCAGGGCGGCCGTCGCACCGCCCAGGGCCGCCAATGCTCCTGTCGACCAACGCATTACGGCAACCGCCAATCGATCGGCTGGGCACCCAACCCGACGAGCAGTTCGTTGGACCGGCTGAAGGGCTTGGAGCCGAAGAATCCGCGTGAGGCCGACAATGGCGACGGATGTACCGATTCGATCGTGGGCACCCCCGCCCCCAACATCGGCTTGAGTGTGGCCGCATCGCGTCCCCACAGAATGGCGACCAACGGTGTGCCCCGCTCGACGAGCGCCCGGATGGCACATTCGGTCACCGTCTCCCAGCCCTTACCGCGGTGTGAGGCCGGGCTGCTTGGTTGCACCGTCAGCACCCTGTTCAACAGCATCACCCCCTGCTGCGACCACGGCGTGAGGTCGCCGTTGGCGGGCTTGGACAGACCAAGATCGCTCTGGTACTCGTCAAAGATGTTGGCCAGGCTGCGCGGCACCGGCCGCACATCGGCCGCCACCGAGAAACTCAGCCCCATGGCGTGCCCGGGCGTCGGATAGGGATCTTGCCCGACGATGAGCACCCGAACGTCTGCCAACGGATAGGTGAAGGCGCGCAGCACGTTTGCCCCGGTGGGTAGATATCCGCGGCCGGAGGAATTCTCCTCGCGGAGGAACTCTCCCATCTTGGTCACCTGATCGGCTACGGGGCGCAGCGCGTCGGCCCAGCCCGGATCAATCAGCTCGGCGAGAGGTCGGGCGGTCACGAAGAGTCAACTTAGCTCACGGATGAGCCGCATGCGCGAAGACCTCTGGTCCGGATGAGCCGCATGCGCGAAGACCTCAAGCGAACGAGTCCCACCCGGTTGCTCGAGTCCACGCGGCACCGTCGACCGTCACTCCCACATCCCCCACCGTCACCCGGCCGATGGCAACCCAGCCCGCCGGGACGGCCCCCGGAAACGTCGCGACAAGGGCGTGGTCCTCTCCGCCGGTCAAGATCCACTCCCAGGGATCGGCGCCGAGCAGCGCCGCGGCACCGGCCAACGGCGCCAAGTACGGCTCCATGCTCGGTGTGCTCAGGTCGATGTGGACCGCGCTCAACTCCGCGATATGTGCCAGATCTGCCAACAGACCGTCGGAGACGTCCGTCATCGCCGTCGCTCCGGCCAGCGCGGCGGCCGGCCCCTGTCCGTACGGCGGCTCAGGCACCAGATGCACCCGTCGCAGCTCAGAGAATTCGTCAATCCCGTCCTGCCACAACCGGAGTCCGGCCGCTGAGGTGCCCAGCACGCCGCAGACCGCGACGGTATCCCCTACCGTGGCTCCGCTACGCGTCACCGGTGTGCGCCCCTGAAGGTCGCCGAGCACCGTCACCGAGACCACCAGTTCACGCGAGCTCACCAAATCTCCACCCGCGATCGATGCCCCCACCCGGGTCGCCTCGGCCCAGACTCCCTCATTGAGCTGGTCAAGGAACTCGATATCCGTCTGGGCGGGTGCACCCACCGCGACCACGAAGGCTGTGACCCGCCCGCCCATCGCCTCGATATCCGCGGCGTTCTGCGCCACCGCTTTTCGGCCGATATCCGAAGGGGACGACCATTCGAACCGAAAATGCCTGTCCTGCACCAACATATCTGTGGAAACCACCACTCGACCGTCGGGCGCGGCAACCACCGCGGCGTCGTCCCCCGGACCGAGTAACACGTCGGCACTGAGATCACGACCCGCGGTGAGACGGCTGATCACGCCGAACTCGCCGGTATCGCCCAGATTTGGCACTCGGTTAGTGTAGGCCCGTGCAATCCGAAGACGGCCCACCACGCAAGCTCCTCATCGGCATCGCGGTGTTCGGTGCCGTCGCCGCCTTGGCCGTGCTCTTCGGTGTGCTGAAGTTCGCACAGTTCCAGGACGACAAAAAGCCCCTGGCGGTCACCAACATCCCAGCACCACAAGCCAATTCACCGCTGTGTATCGACATGACCAAGGCGTATCCCGGCAACATGGCGGGAGATTGGAAGCGGGCGCAGATCCTCGAACCCAAGCCGCCGGCCACGGCCGCATGGCGCCGGGGCAAAGATTCCCTGGTCGCACGCTGCGGCGTCGACCGGCCTGCCGAGTTCGCCGTCGGCACCTCTGTAGAGCAGGTCAACTCCGTGCAGTGGTTTCGGGTCACCGATGCCGCGATCGCAACCACGACCTGGTTCGCCGTGGACCGCGGCGTCTATATCGCGCTGACCATGCCCGATGGTTCGGGTTCGGAGCCCGTGGTCGAGATGTCCGACGCCATCGCCAAAGCGCTACCCGCCGTCAAACCCGACCCGAATCCCCTGCCTCGCTGAATCAGGCGTGGCACCCCACCGCGAACATGCCCGAATATCCGGCAATCGGACCATTCCACGCACTTTTGAGCATGCTCACGGGGTGAGTTAACGCAAGCCGGTGCCGCGCGCCAGCGCGGTGCGCACCATCGCATCCAGCAGTGTCGGATAGTCCACACCGGTGGCCGCCCACATCCGGGGATACATAGAAATGGTGGTGAATCCGGGCATGGTGTTGATCTCGTTGATCAACGGGCCGTCCTCGGTGAGGAAGAAGTCCACCCGGGCCAACCCCTGGCAGTCAATCGCGCGGAACGCCGCCACCGCCAGCTCACGGATCTGATCGCTCACGTCGTCGTCGACCTTGGCCGGCACATCCAATTCGGCGGTGTCGTCCAGGTACTTGGTCTCAAAGTCGTAAAAGGCGCCCGCAGCCGTCTCACCCTGATCCACGCCTTCGACCCGAATCTCACCGAGCACGCTGGCCCGGATGTCGCCGTCGGGGAACTCCAGCACCCCGCACTCCAGTTCTCTACCGACGATGGCGGCCTCGACGATCACCTTCGGATCGAACTGACGCGCGTGTGCAATCGCGGCGGGCAGCTCCTCCCAGGTGCTCACCCGAGAAACACCGAACGACGAGCCCGCCCGAGCGGGCTTGACGAACACCGGCAGCCCCAGGTCCTCCCGCTGATCCAGGGTCAAGGTGGTGTCACGCGGGCGGATCACGATGTACTTGCCGATGGGAAGTCCCTCGGCGGCCAGCAGTTTCTTGGTGAACTCTTTGTCCATACCGGCCGCACTCGCGAGCACGCCCGCGCCCACATAGGGCACTCCGGCCAGCTCCAACAGTCCCTGAATGGTGCCGTCCTCGCCGTAGGGACCATGCAGGACCGGGAACACCACATCCACCGAGGCCAGCACCTGGCCGGCGGCACTCGAATCGACGTTGACCAGCTGACCCGCACGACGCGGATCGGTGGCGAGCACCAACTCGGTACCGGATGCATCGGTGACCTGCGGCAGCCTGCGATCGCTGATCGCCAACTGTGACGGGTCGCCATCGGTCAGCACCCAGCCGCCCTCGGGAGTAACCCCCACCGCGACCACCTCGTAGGCGAGCTGGTCCAGATTGCGCAGGATGCTGCCGGCGGACACGCACGAAATCGCGTGCTCACTGCTGCGACCGCCAAAGACGAGCGCGACCTTGATCCGCTGTTGGTCTTCGCGCGCGCGGCTCCCCGAGGAATTCACAGTGTCAGACCGTACCGGCTGTGAGCGCAGACTCAATGTCGGCCAGCAGATCGTCGGTGTCCTCGATGCCCAGGGAGATCCGCGCGAACCCCTCCGGAACCGCGTCTCCCCAGCGCGCCCGGCGATCGACCGAGGTGTGTACACCGCCGAAACTCGTCGACGAAGCCAGCAGCTCGCTGCGTTGGATCAGCGTGTGCACCGCCTCGGCGCTGGCCAGTTCAATCGAGACCAGCGAACCGAACCTGCTCATCTGCGCGGATGCCACAGGATGTGATGGGTCGCTCGCGAGACCCGGGTACCGCACCGAGGCCACCACGGGATGTTCACGCAGCATCGTCGCGAGCGCGAGCGCGTTCTGGCATTGGCGCTCGAATCGCAACCCGGCAGTGGCGAGGCTGCGCGCACCCAGCCAGGCTTCGAACGGACCCAGGATGGCGCCGGCCCGGGATCGCTCCTGTGCGACGGCCGACACCAAATCCTCACGCGATCCCGCGACATATCCGGCGATGAGGTCGCTGTGCCCGGAGAGTGCCTTCGTCGCGCTGGCGACCACCAGATCGGCACCCAACTCGAGCGGCCGCTGACCCATCGGGGTGGCCGTGGTGTTGTCGACCACCAGCACACCGCCGCGCGCATGGGTCTGGCGGGCCAACAGTGCCAAGTCGACGACATCGAGCCGAGGGTTCGAGGGGGTCTCCGCCACCACCACATCGGCCTGTGCGGCCGCGGCCACCATCTGATCCGAACGTGCCGCGATTACGTTGATCCCCAACGCAGCAAGGTTTTCCGTGGCGTATCGCCGGGTTTGGTAGTAGCCGTCCTCCGGGACCACCAGGGTCTGCCCGGGACGGACCAATGCCCGCAATGTCGAGGCGATCGCGCCCATTCCGGAGCCGAACACCAGCGCGGCATCGGCGTGCTCCAGTGCCGCCAGACCCGATTCCCATTGTCTCCACGAGGGATTCGATGCGCGCCCGTAGGTGTCCAAGGAGTCATCCTCGGGAACCGGCAGATGATAGGCAGAGGCGAATACCGGCCCCGCAAGGAAGGGTTGTCCGGCAACGGGTTCGGCGGTGGCGGCCACTACGGCCCGGGTAGATATCCCTGGCTCTGGCATGTTCTTACTCCGGTTTGGTACTGCGCCCCAACAGTTGGGCGACGGCATCGGTGACGCTCAGTCCGCGATGACAGACGCCATGAACAGCCTCGGTGAGGGGCATCTCGACGTCATAGCTCGATGCCAGCGCCAAGATGGACTCACACGAGGTAACTCCTTCCGCGACCCTACCGCCGGCCGCGTTGCGCGCCTCCTGCAACGTCTCACCGTTGCCTAGCCGCATACCGAAAGTCCGGTTTCTAGAATGTGCCGACGTGCACGTGGCCACCAGATCTCCGACACCTGCCAGCCCCGCCAAGGTGGTGTGGCTGGCTCCCAGCGCCAGTCCCAGCCGGGTGATCTCGGCCAATCCCCGGGTGATGATGGTGGCTATCGTGTTCTCCCCCAAGCCAACTCCGGCGGCCATGCCACAGCTGAGGGCGATCACGTTCTTGCACGCGCCGCCCACCTCACAGCCCACGACATCGGAATTGGTGTAGGGACGGAAGTATCGCGTGGAGAACGCGCGCTGCAGGGCGACGGCCCTCGTCGAATCGGTGCACCCGATCACGGTGGCGGCGGGCTGGCCCGCGGCGATCTCACTGGCCAGATTCGGACCGGTCAGCACCGCGACCCGACTGGGGTCGGTACCCAGCACCTGCGTCACGACCTGGCTCATCCGCATGAGCGTGCCCACCTCGATGCCCTTGGCCAGGCTCACCACCGAAGACCCAGGCTCGATGAGGTCGGCCCACGGGGTCAGATTCGCGCGCAGCGACTGCGACGGCACCGCCAACAGCACCAGCTCGGCACCCTGCAGAGCCTGTTCGGCCACCCCGGTGGCCACTATCGAGGACGGCAGATCCACATCACTGAGGTACACGGAGTTCCGGTGCGTCGCATTGATCTCATCAGCCAATTCGGATCGGCGTGCCCATAAACGGACATCGTGGCCCGCATCGGCAAGCACCTTGCCTAACGCGGTCCCCCAGGAACCAGCACCCATCACCGCAGCTTTGACTGATCGTCTTCCCGCAAGCGGCTCATCCGTGGCCATGGCAGACACCCTAGCGGGGGCTGGCACCATGGAGTACGTGGGCAGACAGGCTGACGCGGACTTCGGCGTGATCATCGCGGTCAAGAACCTGGCGTCCGCGAAGAGCCGGCTGGCCCAATCCCTGACCGGACCCGAGCGAGAGCGGTTGGTGCTGGGCATGCTGAGGCACGCCATCTCGGTGGCGTTCAGCGCCGCCGGCACCGTCGCGGTGGTCAGCCCCGATCCTGCCGCCAAGGCGGCTGCCGGCAGAGCCGGAGCACGGTTCATCTTCGATGACACCCCCGAGGGCCACCTAGATCCGCTGAACAACGCGTTGCGCAGCGCAGCGGTACAGCTACGTGCATCGTCACCGAATCTTGTTGTGTTGCAAGCCGACCTTCCGGTGGTGACGAACGAAGAATTCGCCTCGGCGCTGGCCTCTGCACGCGGATACCCACGCAGTTTCGTCGCCGATCGGCACGGCACCGGCACCGCGGCACTTTTCAGCACCGACGGCGACCTGAACCCGCTGTTCGGAATCGATTCAGCACGGCGCCACCGGGATTCGGGGGCCGTGGAGCTCACCGGAGACTGGCCGGGATTGCGCTGCGACGTGGACACCCCGGAAGATCTGGCCGTGGCGCGCGAGCTGGGCGCCGCACTACCACTCTGAGCCGGTCCGATAACTCTATGATCACAAGGGTGACCACACCGAGTGTCCCCCCGGCCGCAACCACGATCACCTCCGGTGAGGAGCTGCCCGAAGACCGGTACCTCAATCGGGAACTCTCGTGGCTGGATTTCAACTCGCGCGTACTCGCACTTGCCGCAGATGAATCGCTGCCGATCCTGGAACGCGCCAAATTCCTGGCGATCTTCGCGTCCAACCTTGACGAGTTCTACATGGTGCGCGTCGCCGGCCTGAAACGTCGCGACGAGACGGGGCTGTCGGTGCGTTCAGCCGATGGCCTGTCGCCGCGCGAGCAGTTGAAGCTGATCGGCGAGCGCACGCAGGAGATCTCGATCCAGCACGCGCGGGTTTTCAGTGACTCGGTACGCCCCGAGCTGGCCGAGAACGGCATCTTCGTCGTCACCTGGGCCGACCTGTCCGAAGACGAGCGGAGCTATCTCTCCTCGTACTTCACCGACCAGGTCTTCCCGGTGCTGACCCCGCTGGCCGTCGACCCCGCGCATCCGTTCCCCTATATATCCGGTCTGAGTCTGAATCTGGCGATCACCGTTCAGGTCCCCGAGACGGGCGGTCAGCATTTCGCCCGAATCAAGGTGCCCGACAACGTGGATCGTTTTGTCCGGCTGCGTAGCCCCGACGGAACCGGGACCACCCAGACCGCGCGCTTCCTGCCGATGGAAGAGCTCATCTCCGCGCACCTCTCGGCGCTGTTCCCCGGCCTGGTCATCATCGAGCACCACGCGTTTCGCATCACCCGGAACGCCGATTTCGAGGTCGAGGAAGATCGGGACGAGGACCTTCTCCAGGCGCTCGAACGAGAATTGGCCCGACGACGGTTCGGGTCGCCGGTACGCCTCGAGGTCGCCGATGACATGACCGAGCACATGTTGGAACTGCTGCTACGCGAGCTGGATGTGGATCCTGGTGATGTGGTGCAGGTTCCGGGGCTGCTGGACCTGTCGTGCCTGTGGCAGGTCTACGGGGTGGATCGCCCCGCACTCAAGGATCCGACATTCGTGCCGGCGACCCATCCGGCGTTCGGGCAGGGCGAGACCCCGAAGAGCATCTTCTCGACGCTCCGGGACGGCGACGTACTCGTCCATCACCCTTACGACTCGTTCTCCACCAGTGTGCAACGGTTCATCGAGCAGGCCGCCGCCGATCCACAGGTACTGGCCATCAAACAGACGCTGTACCGGACCTCCGGCGACTCCCCCATCGTGAACTCGCTCATCGATGCCGCCGAGGCCGGTAAACAGGTGGTCGCCCTGGTGGAGATCAAGGCCCGCTTCGACGAACAGGCCAATATCAAGTGGGCACGCGCACTGGAAGATGCCGGCGTGCACGTGGTCTACGGCTTGATCGGTCTCAAGACACATTGCAAGACCGCCCTGGTGGTGCGCCGCGAGGGATCTGCCATCCGCCGGTACTGCCACATCGGCACCGGGAACTACAACCCGAAGACCGCCCGGCTCTACGAAGATGTCGGCTTGCTGACCAGCGCACCAGAAATCGGTGCGGACCTCACCGACCTGTTCAACTCCCTGACCGGGTACTCACGAAAGGTCTCCTACCGCAACCTGTTAGTGGCGCCGCACGGGATACGCGCCGGAATCGTCGACCGCATCGACCGCGAGATCGCTGCGCACCGAGCCGGCCAGGACGCCCGAATTCGGCTGAAGATGAATGCGTTGGTCGACGAGCAGGTGATCGATGCGCTCTACCGAGCCTCCCAGGCCGGAGTCCCCATCGAGGTGGTGGTGCGTGGGATCTGCGCACTGCGACCCGGGGTTCCCGAGTACTCCGACAGCATCACCGTACGATCCATTCTCGGCCGGTTCCTTGAACATTCGCGCATCATTCACTTCAACGCCATCAACGAATTCTGGATCGGCAGCGCCGACATGATGCATCGTAATCTGGACAGACGGGTCGAGGTCCTCGCACGCGTCACCGACCCGAAGCTCACCGCACAGCTCGACGATATGTTCACCTCCGCGTTGGACTCCCGGACCCGCTGCTGGGAGCTGCAGCCCGATGGCCAGTGGTTGGCCTCGCCTGCGGACGGCGAGGAAGTGCGCGACCATCAGGTCGAAATGATGAAACGGCACCGCTCGCAAAACGTGACATAAACCAGGTTCTCCCGGCTGAACAACTCTCCCCTGAAGGAGCTTTCGTGCCCGATCCGACCACGCGGACCGGTGCGGCGGTCCTTGCCGCCGGAGCCGCCCTCTGGCGGTACCAGGACAGCCCTGGCCAGGAGGACGCTGCCGGCGCCATCGAAGTGGCCCTGGTGCACCGACCACGATACGACGATTGGTCACTACCCAAAGGGAAACTCGACCCCGGTGAGACGGCGGCGATCGCGGCGGTCCGGGAGATCGCCGAGGAGACCGGATTTACCGCTCGTCTCGGCCGTCGACTGCCGTCGGTGAGTTATCCGGTGAGCCAGGGAACCAAGCGCGTCAGATACTGGGCGGCGCAGGCCATAGACGGCAAGTTCGAGGCCAATCACGAAGTCGACGAGATCAAGTGGCTTCCCGTGGCAACTGCGATCAAAACGGTCAGCTATGCGGTAGACCGGAAAGTACTGCGAAACTTCGCAAAGCATGAAATTGACACCCGGACATTGATTATCGTGCGCCACGCAAAGGCGGGGCGAAAGGAACGCTATTCGGGGGACGACACCCTGCGGCCACTGGATAAAAAGGGCCGCGCCCAATCCGAGGCGCTTACCGGCCAATTACTTGCATTCGGGGCCAGTGCGATTCATGCCGCCGATCGACTGCGCTGCCGCCAGACCGTGGAACCGCTTGCCGAGGAGCTGAACACGGTGATATTCAGCGAGCCGGCGCTCAGTGAAGAGGCCTATTGGGCAGACCGCAAGCGGGCGCATCGCAGAATTCTCGAAATCGCGGGATTGGACGGCGTGCGGGTGCTATGCACACAAGGTCAGGTCATCCCGGACCTCATCGAGTGGTGGGCGCAGCGCGACGGTGTCCGCCCCGATAAGTCGCGTAACCGCAAGGGCAGCATGTGGGTGCTGTCGATCTGCGGCCAGAAGCTGCTGGCCGCAGATCATCTGGACAGCCCCCTGCCCGCCGTCGGCTGGCAGCAGCACTAGCCCACAAAGCAACATCGGGCCCCACCTGCACGGTGGGACCCGATGTTGTCTTGTGAAACTACTTGCGGCCCTTCTTGGCCGGAGCCTTCTTGGCCGGGGCCTTCTTGGCGGGAGCCTTGGCCACAACCTTCTTGGCGGGAGCCTTCGCCACAACCTTCTTGGCGGGAGCCTTGGTCACGGCCTTCTTGACCGGAGCCTTCTTCGCGGGAGCAGCCTTCTTGACGACTGCCTTCTTGACCGGAGCAGCAGCCTTCTTGACAACTGCCTTCTTGACCGGAGCAGCCTTCTTGGCAGGCGCGGCCTTCTTGGCCGGAGCCTTCTTGGCCGGGGCGGCCTTCTTGGCGGCGGCACGCTTGGCCGGGGCGGCGGTGGAACCACGCTTCACAGCGGGACCGTCGGCCGGAAGCTTCTGCGAGCCAGAGACAACTGCCTTGAACTGTGCACCGGGACGGAACGTCGGTACCGACGTCGGCTTCACCTTGACAGTCTCACCGGTACGCGGGTTGCGGGCGACACGAGCGGCGCGGCGGCGCTGCTCGAAAACGCCAAAACCGGTGATTGTCACGCTCTCACCCTTGTGCACGGTGCGAACGATGGTGTCGACGACGTGCTCCACCGCAGCGGTGGCTTGCCGGC
The DNA here is from genome assembly GCF_001853795.1 of Mycobacteroides franklinii. NCBI lineage: Bacteria > Bacillati > Actinomycetota > Actinomycetes > Mycobacteriales > Mycobacteriaceae > Mycobacteroides > Mycobacteroides franklinii. Next base: position 2,391,183 of record NZ_MLIK01000019.1, on the reverse strand, counting down.
GATCCGAGCCCAACTTCTGTGTCAGAACGTCGATGAGCTCTGCTTTGTTCATGTAAAACCCTCCGAAGCCAGTGGTCCACTTTGAACCGACTTCGAACACGGTAAACCCAACTGCACGTGATTTCCAAGTGCCACGCGTAATTTCGGCAAAATTCTCTGAGCTTTTTATCGGGCCATATGCCGACCAAAAGCAATGCCCTTGCCCCCCAAGGGCGCCCAATCAGCTACTCAGAAGGCTCCAAAGTGCGGGGTTTGAACTCCGGTCGCGAGGCCTCAAAAGCCGCAATTTCATCGACTTTTCGCAGCGTAAGGCCTATATCGTCCAATCCTTCGAGCAGCCGCCACCGGGTGTAGTCGTCAATCTCAAACGGCACCACCACCGTTCCGGCGGTCACTGTCCGATCCTCAAGATTCACAGTGAGTTCCAAACCTGGATTCTGCTCGATCAGTTTCCACAGCAGCTCGATGTTGGACTGATCCACCAGTCCCGCAACCAGACCGGCCTTACCGGCGTTGCCCCGGAAGATGTCTCCGAAACGGGACGACAGTACTACTCGAAATCCGTAGTCCATCAACGCCCACACGGCGTGCTCACGGGATGATCCGGTGCCGAAATCAGGCCCAGCGACCAGCACACTGCCTCGGTTGAACGGTTCCAGATTGAGAATGAACGAGGGATCGGTACGCCAGCCGGCGAAGAGTCCGTCCTCGAAACCCGTTCGGGTGACACGCTTGAGGTACACCGCCGGGATGATCTGATCGGTATCGACGTTGGAACGACGCAGCGGCACACCAATTCCGGTGTGAGTGTCGAATGCCTCCACTATTTCCTCTCCCTGCTGGCCTAGAGCGCGGATTTTGCCAAATCAGCTGGCGATGAGAGCTTTCCCCGCACCGCCGTGGCCGCGGCGACGGCCGGTGACACCAAGTGAGTCCGGCCGCCCTTACCCTGGCGCCCTTCGAAGTTTCGGTTCGATGTCGAGGCGCACCGTTGCCCTGGTGAGAGCTGATCAGGATTCATGCCCAGACACATCGAGCAGCCCGCCTGGCGCCATTGAGCGCCCGCGGCGGTGAAAATCTCACCCAGCCCCTCGGATTCGGCCTGCGCGCGCACCCGCATCGAGCCGGGAACGATGAGCATGGTGACCCCATCGGCGACCTTCCGCTCTCGTAGCACGTCCGCCACCGCCCGCAGATCCTCGATCCGCCCGTTGGTGCAGGACCCGACGAACACGGTGTCCACCGGGATCTCACGCATCGGGGTACCCGGCGTGAGATCCATATAGGTCAGCGCCTTCTCGGCCGCCGACCGCTCCTCTTCGTCAGCCATCTGCTCCGGATCGGGCACCTCGGCACTCAGGGGCACTCCCTGACCCGGATTGGTGCCCCAGGTGACGAAGGGCGTCAAAGTACTGGCATCGATGTGCACTTCCGCGTCGAACTGAGCGCCCTCGTCCGTGCGCAGCGAGTCCCATTCGGCCACAGCGGCATCCCACAGCTCACCCTTGGGCGCGTGCGAGCGGTCCTTCAGATAGGCATATGTCGTCTCGTCGGGAGCGACCATCCCCGCTCGCGCGCCCGCCTCAATAGACATATTGCACATGGTCATTCGGGCCTCCATCGACATCTCCTCGACGGCCTGCCCTCGGTACTCCAGGACGTATCCCTGACCGCCACCGGTGCCGATCTTTGCGATGACCGCCAAAATGACATCCTTGCTGGTGACACCGACCGGGAGGGGGCCATCGATGTTGATGGCCATGGTCCGAAATGGCCTCAGCGGCAAGGTCTGCGTGGCCAGCACGTGCTCGACCTCGGAGGTCCCGATGCCCATCGCCAGTGCTCCGAAGGCTCCGTGCGTGGAGGTGTGGCTGTCACCGCATACGACAGTGGTACCCGGCTGGGTCAAACCCAGCTGCGGTCCGACCACGTGCACGATGCCCTGTTCCGCGTCTCCCATTGGGTGCAGGCGGATACCGAATTCTTTACAGTTCTTCCGGAGGGTCTCGACTTGAGTGCGGGACACCGGATCGGCGATCGGCTTGTCGATATCGATCGTCGGCACATTGTGATCCTCGGTCGCGATCGTCAGATCCGGACGGCGCACCGGGCGTCCGGCAAGACGCAGACCGTCGAACGCCTGCGGACTGGTCACCTCGTGGACCAAGTGCAGGTCGATATAGATGAGGTCGGGCTCACGCGCCTCGCCCTCACCGGTTCCGCGTACCACTACGTGGGAGTCCCAGACCTTCTCTGCCAGGGTCCTGGGCTGTTGGACACTAGTCATCATTGGCTCCGTGCTGATTGCGTCTCAATATTTGGAACGTTAGTATCGTCCTGTGAGACAGCATAGCGGCATCGGCGTCCTCGACAAAGCGGTGCAGGTCCTGACCGCCATAGGCGACTCGCCCTGCGGGCTCGCCGAATTGTGCGATCGCACGGGACTGCCCCGCGCCACCGCCCACCGACTCGCGGCGGGGTTGGAAGTGCACCGACTCCTGTCCCGCGACGGCGACGGACAGTGGCAGCTCGGCGCCGGACTGACCGAACTCGCGGCCCATGTCAACGATCCGCTGCTGAGCGCCAGCGCCCAAGTGCTGCCCAAGCTGCGCGAAATCACCGGCGAGAGCGTGCAGCTGTACCGGCGAGAAGGCACCGTACGGATATGCGTGGCGGCACTCGAACCACCAGCGGGGCTTCGCGATACCGTCCCGGTCGGCTCGCGGCTACCCATGTCCGCCGGGTCGGGCGCCAAAGTGTTACTTGCCCACAGTGATCCGGCCACGCAGGCGGCGGTGCTCCCCGGCGCGACGTTCACCGAACGCGCGCTTGCCGATGTGCGCAAGCGGGGTTGGGCCCAGAGCGCGGCCGAGCGCGAGGCCGGAGTCGCCAGCGTATCGGCGCCCGTTCGCGATCGACACGGCAATGTCATTGCCGCGATATCGGTTTCCGGTCCGATCGATCGGATGGGCCGGCGGCCGGGGGCACGCTGGGCCGCCGATCTCGTTGCCGCCTCCGAGGCGATAACGGCCCGGCTTTAAGCTCCGAATATGGGAAGCAATCAGCGCTCGCAGATCGTCATGTCCGACGAAGAGATCACCGAGTTCATCAACAACTCACGCACCACGACCATGGCCACCATCGGCGCCGACGGGCAGCCGCATTTGGTCGCCATGTGGTACGCGGTGCTCGACGGCGAGGTGTGGTTCGAAACCAAGGCCAAGTCGCAGAAGGTGGTCAATCTCAAGCGCAATCCCACCATCACCTGCCTTATCGAGGACGGACTCACCTACGACACCCTGCGCGGGGTCTCCATTGAGGGCCAGGCCGAGATCGTCGAGGATCCGGACGTGCTGTTCCAGGTGGGCATCAGCGTCTTCGAGCGCTACACCGCGCCGTACACAGAAGAGATGAAGCCCATCGTCGAGACGATGCTCAACAAGCGCATCGCGGTCCGGGTCCGCCCCGCCCGCATCCGGTCCTGGGATCACCGCAAGCTCGGTCTGCCCGCGATGCCGCTCGGCGGCTCCACCGCCCCGCAGCAGTAGGTGCGACTGTGGGCCAGCTTGCGCGCGACGCGTTCGACTCCTTCCGCGAGGGTCTGCGGCATAAGAAGATCAAACGGCCATTGAGCGACGCGCTGGTCCACCACCTGGGCTCCGGTGCGGAGGCCGGACAACATGACGATCGGGTCCGCGAGCTGTGCGCCGAGACCCTCGACATCGACGTGGACGTCGAGAAGGCCGGCACGACTCAAGCGCGCAAATTCGTGATCTGGACCCTGCGTGAGCGCCATCCCGAATTGACCGAGGAGGCGCTACGCGCATTGGGTGATTATCGAGCCAAGAGCTGGCTATAGGTTCCGCATGAAGAGCTGGTACCCCCGATGGGATTCGAACCCACGCTACCGCCGTGAGAGGGCGGCGTCCTAGGCCGCTAGACGACGGGGGCTAGAACATTCCGTGCAATGCGCGTGGCGCGCAGACTTGACAGTCTAGCCCACCGGGGCACATCCACCAAATCACTTGTCGTGCAAATGATTTGCGCTGGGGTACCAGGACTCGAACCTAGAATGGCGGTACCAGAAACCGCTGTGTTGCCAATTACACCATACCCCAATGGCTTCGCAGAACCGCAGGTCAGCGCGCTGACAGCGGACTTTGGAGCCGACGAGCAGACTACCAAACCAAGGGCCATTAACCCGAATCGGTTTGGCCCTCACCCCCATTTTCCCAGGTCCGAGCGTTTCTCAGCCGCGTCAAGGTGCGCTCGGGGCCCAGCAGTTCCATCGATTCGAACAGTGGCGGGCTCACCGTCGCACCGGTAACCGCGACACGCAGCGGCCCGAATGCCTTCCGGGGTTTGAGCTCGAGCCCCTCGATGAGTGCGCCCTTGAGCGCCTCCTCGATGGCCGCGGTAGTCCACCCCTGAAGCGACTCCAGCGCACCGATAGCCGCCTCCAGAACGGGCAGCGAGGCCTCCCCCAATTCCTTGCGAGCCGATCCCGGGTCGATCGCGTACACGTCGTCGTTGAGGAACTTCAGCAGGCCCCAGGCGTCTCCCAGCACCACGACTCGCGTCTGCACCAGATCCGCAGCCACCGCGAAGGCGGTGTCGTCCAGTCCGAGCTCGTATCCGTGCGCGGCGAAGAAGCTGCGCAGCCGCGCCACAAACTCCTCTGGGGCCAACAACCGGATGTGCTCGGCGTTGATGGCATCGGCCTTCTTCTGATCGAACCGTGCCGGATTCGAGTTCACATCGGCGACATCGAAGGCGGCGACCATCTCGGCAAGCGAAAAGATGTCGTGGTCGTCGGCGATCGACCACCCCAACAGGGCAAGGTAATTCAGCAGCCCCTCGGGAATGAATCCTCGATCGCGATGCAGGAACAAGTTGGACTGGGGATCACGCTTGGAGAGCTTCTTGGTGCCCTCGCCCAGCACCGACGGCAGGTGAGCGAACGTGGGTATCGAATCTGCCACCCCGACCCGGATCATGGCCTCATACAAGGCGATCTGGCGCGGCGTCGACGGCAGCAGATCCTCGCCACGCAGCACGTGCGTGATCTTCATCAACGCATCGTCGACCGGGTTCACCAAGGTGTACAACGGATCTCCGTTGCCACGGGTCAGCGCGAAATCGGGCACCACACCCGCCGCGAACGTGGTCTCCCCCCGCACCAGGTCGTTCCAGGTGATGTCGTGATCGGGCATCCGCAGGCGGACGACGGGATCGCGCCCGTCGGCCCGGAACGCCGCGCGCTGCTCATCGGTGAGATCACGGTCGTAGTTGTCGTACCCCAGTTTGGGATTGCGCCCCGCGGCGAGGTGCCGGGCCTCTACTTCTTCCGCCGTGGAAAACGCCTCATAGGCCTCCCCCGCCTCCAGCAGCTTGCGCACCACATCAAGATGCAGCTCCTTGCGCTGCGACTGCCGGTACGGCGCGTACGGACCGCCGATTTCGGGACCCTCATCCCAGTCCAGGCCCAGCCACCGCAGCGCGTCCAGGATCGCCAGATAGCTCTCCTCGCTGTCACGCCCGGCATCGGTGTCCTCGATACGGAATACGAAGTCGCCCCCGCAGTGTCGCGCGTACGCCCAGTTGAACAGTGCGGTGCGAATCAGACCGACATGCGGGGTGCCCGTCGGCGAAGGACAGAAACGAACCCGGACCTTGTTGGATCCAGTGGTGTCACTCATTGTTACTTCGCCTTCCGCACAACGGGATTGGACAGAGTTCCGATGCCTTCGATGGTCACGCTCACCGTGTCGCCGTCGACGATGGGCCCGACGCCCTCGGGAGTTCCGGTGAGGATCACGTCGCCCGGCAGCAGGGTCATCACGGCGGACACCCACTCGACGATCGCTCCGACATCGTGCAACAGCAACGAGGTTCGGCTGCTCTGCCTCACCTGGCCGTTGACCTCGGTCCGGATGGCGAGATCCGAGGGGTCGAGATCCGTCACAATCCACGGCCCCAGCGGGCAGAAGGTGTCGTGCCCCTTGGCTCGTGTCCACTGACCATCGGCTCGCTGGTGATCACGCGCGGACACGTCGTTGCCAATCGTGTATCCCAGAATGTTCTCGGCCGCCCGGGAAGCGGGAACGTCCTTGCACGGCCGGCCGATCACGATGGCGAGTTCGCCCTCGTGGTGCACCTCGGATGCGCTGGGCGGCAGCTGGATCGGCAGACCCGGACCGATGATCGACGTGTTGGGTTTGATGAAGATCACCGGCGACTCCGGCGGGGCACCACCCATTTCGGCGGCATGAGCGGCGTAGTTCTTGCCCATGCACACCACCTTGCTTGCCAGGATCGGTGCCAGCAGCCTGACATCGGCGAGCGGCCACTGCCGCCCCGTAAAGGTCGGGGTACCGAAGGGGTGCTCGGCGATCTCCCGGGCGGTCTCGGTGCCGTCTTCTCCTTCGATACTGACGAAGGCGACACCGTCTGGGCTGGCAATACGTCCTAGGCGCATTTACATGAGCCTAGTTGCCAGGCTTTGCGGCTTCCGCTGTGTCCGTCTTAGCGTCCTCCGCCGGTGTATCACCCCGGATGTTGGCGCGGGTGACCAACGCCACGAGGAAATCCTCCAACCGGTCGCGGGTGATGTCGAGCTCATGGCGAAACCAGGTGGTGACCAGGTCCAGCCCGCCGGAAACCAGCGTGAACGTGGCCAGGTCCAGGTCGGGATCCAACGCGTCATCGGCGGGAAGCAACACACGCCCTTGGTCGGCCATCACCTGCGCCAGGGTCTTGACCAGATCGCGCCTGCGCGCGGCCAGCCCCTCGGTGGCCTGCGATTCGACCAACAGCCTTCCCCGGCGCGGGTCGGCGGTAAGGAACCTGAGGCCGGTGCCGACGGCGGCACGCGTGCGCACCACCGGATCTTTCGATGTGGAGCTCTTGGCGATGGCCTCGATGATGGCGGCCGATCCCGCGAGCATCTGCTCGTCGAGCATCGCGAGCACCAGCTCGTCGGTGCTGCGAAAGCTCTCGTAGAAGTACCGATCGTTGAGTCGGGCCTCGGCGCATACGCCACGGACCGTCAGACCCTTCACACCGCTGCCGGCGACCAGGTCCAGCGCGGCATCCAGCAGCGCCGCGCGTCGTCGTGCGCGTCGTTCACCGGATGTGGCTCCGCCATAGGTCCGGGATGGCATCCGCCGATTGTCGCACTACGGTGCTTGACCTCACGGGTTTTTGTGGTGATGATTCTCACCAGATGGTGAGACCTGTCACCAGATGGTCGCTTTCGACGAGGAAAGGACGCCCCGATGGGGTCAAAGACGGCTTCGAGCCGGGAGAAGCTGCCCAATCCACCGCAGCTTCGCGAGTTCCCGTTCAACGTGTTCGCGCGCTTTCTGCCCGGCCGCGACATCCGCGCAACCGCTGAGCAGCGGGAGTCATTCCGGCACTTCGCGCATATCGGCGACCCGCTCGCCGACGCCGTGGTCGCGATGTTCGCCCGCTTCCCCGCCGGACAGGGGCGTCGCATGTTCGAAACCGCAGTCGAAGAGGGCATCGACGCGGTCGAGAACCCACCCGAAGAGCTCATCGCCTTCTTCGAACAGATCGATGCACGGCCGTACTGGCTCGATGACAAGAAACTCGAACTGGCCGCACGGGTCAGCATGCGCACCGGCGTGGTGGGACTTGGCCTGGCCCTTCCCGGCCTGGCACTGACCGGCGGGTATCTGTCGTCTCGTGCCGACAAACCCCTCGTCGGCACGGGCAATCTACAGGCGATGGCCCCACGCAGGCTCAACGAGACCGCGCAATGGCTCATCGATGTCACCTCGCCCAACGGACTGGATCGATTCTCGGCCGGGTTCAAGGGAATTCCACGCGTACGGCTCATGCACGCGCTGGTGCGCGCGGCCATGAACCGGCGCGACGACTGGGACTTCGAAGCCTGGGACGCCCCCGTCAACCAGATTCAGCTCGCCGGCACACTCATGCTCTTCTCACTGGCCAATCTCGCCGGTTGCCAGGCCATGGGAATGAGCTTCTCCGACACCGAGCGCGAGTCCGTGTTCCATTTCTGGCGGTATGTGGGGCTGCTCATGGGAATTCACCCCGAGCTCGTACCCACTAGCGAGGAAGACACGTGGCGCCTGTTCTGGCTGGAGGCCGATACCGAATTCCTTCCCGACGAGGATTCGTATGCGCTCACCCAGGCATTGCATGCCCCGCTGCCCGGCGAGCCGGTGTTCATGCGGCTCTCGCGCACCTACCTGTCGTCGTACAGCAGGCTCATCCTGGGCAAGACCAATGCCGATCGACTGGGCCTACCCGACAACAAACCGATGCAGGCGGCCGTCGTGGGCACCTCGGTCGTGAACTGGTTCTTCGAGCGCCGCAATGTTCTGCCCGGCATGACCCGTATCAGCGAGGAGATCGGCCAGTTCGCACGACGGCAGATCGTCTCGCAGGGCATGTCGCAATCCGGCGGGGATCGCACGTACCGGCGACACGACAGACTCGCGACGGCAAGCTGACACATCTCATATATTGAGACATCCATTCAACAATCTGGGATGGATGTGGAACCATGGTCACCATGGTTCACGTCGATGAGGTTGGCACAGCGCGCCGTTGGGCGATGCTGGCCATTGCCCTGGGATCCACGGCCGGTGCGAACGTCTTCATCAACGGTGTGGCATTCCTCATACCGGCCCTGCACACCGAGCGTGGGCTCAACCTCGCCAACGCGGGTCTGCTGTCCGCCATGCCCAGCTTTGGGATGGTGTTGACGCTCATCGCCTGGGGCGCACTCGTCGACCGGTTCGGTGAGCGGATCGCGCTGGTGAGCGGGCTCGCGCTGACGGCGCTCGCGGCATTCGCCGCAGCCGAGGCACCGTCGTTGGTGATCACAGGTGTCTTCCTGCTGTTGGGCGGAGCGGCTGCCGCGGCATGCAATTCGGCCAGCGGCCGCGTGGTGGTCGGGTGGTTCCCGCCACATCAACGCGGGACCGTCATGGGCATCCGTCAGATGGCCCAGCCCTTGGGCGTCGCGTTGGGTGCGTTGGTCATTCCCCGCATCGCCGAAAGCCACGGCGTGGCGACGGCACTGCTCTTTCCGGCGGTCGTGTGCGCGGTGTCCTCCGTTGTGTGCCTGGTCGGCATCATCGACCCACCGCGACCGCCCCGTTCGGAAGCACCCCAGGAGCATCTGGCCAATCCCTATCGCGGGTCCCGCATGTTGTGGCTGATCCACGCGGTGTCGGTGCTGCTGGTGGTCCCGCAGGTGGTCGTGTGGACCTTCACGCTGGTGTGGCTGGTGACCGACAGGGGTTGGAGCATCGGGGCGGCCAGCGTCATGGTGACCGTGGCACAGCTGGTCGGCGCCCTGGGCCGGGTCGCGGCCGGAATGTGGTCCGACCGTTGGGGTTCACGCATGAAGCCGATCCGGACCATCGCCGCGGCAGCGTCCGCCACCATGGCACTGCTGGCCATCACCAACCAGCTCGACTGGTCCATCAGCGTCGTCGTCATGCTGGCCGCGTCGGTGATTACCGTGTCGGACAACGGCCTTGCGTACACCTCCATCGCCGAGATCGCCGGACCCTTTTGGAGTGGCCGCGCCCTGGGTGCGCAGAACACCGGTCAGCTGCTCACGGCCGCTGTCGCTCCCCCGGTCTTCGGAGCGCTGGCGTCGGTGGCGGGATTCTCGGCAGTATTCGCGGTGTGCGCGCTGTTCCCCTTGGCGGCAGTCGGTTTGGTGCCGGTGAAGCTGGAGCGTCCGGCCCACTAACGCCGAATGCGAGCCTGACGCGGATTTCCGACTGGATTTCCGCGCGAGGCTCGCACTCGATCAGGACTACAGGAAGCTGGCGATCCGATCACCGGTCGCCGAGGTGGAGAGCTTCTCCTCGCCTCGGGTGGCCAGGTGCTGCTCGACGGCCTTTTCGACGCGAGCAGCGGCCTCGGTCTCACCGAGATGGTCCAGCAGCAGCGAGACCGACACCACGGCGGCGGTGGGATCGGCGATCCCCTGGCCCGCGATATCGGGCGCACTGCCGTGCACGGGTTCGAACATCGACGGGTTCTTACCTGAACCATCGATGTTTCCGCTTGCGGCCAAACCGATTCCACCAGTGACGGCGGCGGTCAGATCGGTGATGATGTCGCCGAACAGGTTGTCGGTGACGATGACGTCGAAGCGGCCCGGATCGGTCACCATATGGATGGTGGCGGCATCGATGTGCTGGTAGGACACCTGCACATCGGGGTGCTCGGCGGCGATTTCGTTCACCGTCCGCGTCCACAGGGATCCGGCGTACTTGAGCACATTGTTCTTGTGCACCAGCGTCAGGTTCTTGCTCCGGGCCTCGGCGCGCTGGAAGGCGTTGCGTACCACGCGCTCCACCCCGAACCGGGTGTTCAAGCTGACCTCGGTGGCCACCTCGTGCGGGGTCTCCACACGGATCGCACCGCCATTACCGGTGTACGGCCCCTCGGTGCCCTCGCGAACCACGACCAGGTCGATGGCCGGGTTGCCGGCCAGCGGCCCGGTAACGCCCGGGTACAACTTGGCCGGCCGCAGGTTGATGTGGTGATCCAGCGCAAAACGTGTGTGCAGCAGCAGACCGCGCTCGAGTACTCCACTCTGCACCGATGGATCACCAATGGCGCCAAGCAGAATGGCGTCGTGGCCGCGTAGCTCGTCGAGCACCGAATCGGGCATCAGCTCGCCGGTGGCCAGGTAACGCTTGGCACCCAAGTCGTATTCGGTCTTCTCGACACCGGGCAGTACGGCATCGAGAATCTTGACGGCCTCGCCGATGACCTCGGGACCGATGCCGTCACCGGCGATGATCGCGAGCTTGGTCATGAAAGATCCACCAGCTCAAGGGTTGTCGCGCCGACGGCGGCGCGGATCTCGTCCAGCACGGCATCCGGGGCGCTGCGGTCGATACGCAGGATGATGGTGGCCGCCTCGCCGGAAGCGTCCTGGCTCAGCTGCGCGGCCTGGATGTTGACGTCGGCAGAACCCAGCACGGTGCCGATCTTGCCGAGGGCACCGGGCACGTCGGCGTAGTTGATGACGAGGTTTTCGCCCTCGGCACGCAGATCGAAGTTGCGCCCGTTGATCTGAACGATCTTCTGCACTTGCTGCGGGCCGGACAGGGTGCCCGCCACGTTGATCACCGAACCATCGGCGTACACAGCGCGCACGTCGACGACACTGCGGTGGTTCGGGCTTTCGGTGGCAGTGCTGATCTCCGCACTCACACCACGCTCTTCGGCGATCGACGGAGCGTTGACGAAGGTCACCTGGTCCTCGATCACCGAGGAGAAGAGTCCACGCAGCGCGGAAAGCTTCAGCACCGCAACATCTTCGGAGGCAAGCTCACCGCGTACGTCGACCGACAACGAGGTGGGCAGCTGCTCGGAGACGGCTCCGATGAGCACACCGAGCTTGCGCACGACCTCAAGCCACGGCGCGACCTCTTCGCTGACAACTCCCCCGCCGACGTTGACGGCGTCCGGTACGAACTCGCCGGCCAGCGCCAGCTTCACGCTGGCGGCCACATCGGTGCCCGCGCGATCCTGCGCCTCGCTGGTGGAGGCGCCCAGGTGCGGGGTCACCACGACCTGGTCGAGCTCGAAGAGCGGGCTGTCGGTGCACGGCTCGGTCGAGAACACGTCGAGCCCGGCGCCGCGGACATGTCCGCTACGGATGGCGTCGGCCAGCGCTGCCTCGTCGATGAGCCCACCGCGTGCGGCGTTGACGATGATGACGCCCGGCTTGGTCTTGGCCAACGCCTCCTTGCCGATGAGGCCCGCGGTCTCCGGGGTCTTCGGCAGGTGCACCGAGATGAAATCTGCCCGACCCAAAAGTTCGTCGAGGGTCAGCAGCTCGATGCCCAGCTGGGCGGCGCGAGCGGCCGACACGTAGGGGTCGTACGCGACGATGTGTGTGCCGAACGCGGCGAGCCGCTGCGCGAACAGCTGCCCGATGCGGCCCAGGCCCACGACGCCGACGGTCTTGCCGAAGATCTCGGTGCCGTTGAACGACGAGCGCTTCCAGGTGTGCGCCTTGAGCGACGCGTCGGCGGCCGGGATCTGCCGCGCGGTGGACAGCAGCAGGGTGACGGCGTGCTCGGCGGCGCTGTGAATGTTGGAGGTGGGTGCGTTGACCACCAGGACACCACGGGCGGTAGCGGCCTTGACGTCGACATTGTCGAGTCCAACGCCGGCGCGTGCGACGATCTTGAGCTTGGTTCCGGCGGCCAACACCTCGGCGTCAACCGTGGTGGCCGAGCGCACCAAGAGTGCATCAGCATCGGGTACCGCGGCCAGCAGCGCGGGGCGGTCGGGGCCATCGACCCAGCGCACCTCCACACCATCACCAAGTGCTTCGACGGTCGACTGGGCAAGTTTGTCGGCAATCAGCACGACTGGACGTTCGCTCACGTCGTCACAGCTTAGTGCCGTGTGCGACGAGGCTCACGTCACACCTGGTCTAGTACCCGATCCGCGTGGCCTCGGCGCGCAGCGCCCCGACGTCAGGATTGGGGTGAAATGCGCGAACAAGCTCGTCAGTCAGTGCCGCCTGGTCCATAACCCGCTGTACAGCGGACTCGGGTATGACGTGGCCCTGCGCGGGGTACAGCCAGTCCAGCTCCCGGGACGCCCGCCATACGACAAGCGGCTCGAACAGGTCCTCACCGCCGTTCCCGTAGTAGCCCCACTGCGTCGGCTTCGGGCTTCCGTGGCGCCATGCGATATCCGCCGGGCTGCGCCACACACAGACGGTCATTTGTGGGGCGCCGTCGTAGTAGTCATACAAGTCGGGGTTCTTCAGATCCGACTTGAACGGCCCCGGCAGATCACCGACGAGGCCCGACCAGTAGTCGTCTTCGTTGTAGGTACTCAACTCCGATTCGTGGTCAAAGCCGCGAATGAAGACACCCTCCTTGGCCGAGAAAATGATCGACCAGTCGTCACCGCCCCCGTCCGTGTACTTCACGAGATCGTCGCCGGGGCGCCAATTCGGTTGGTAGACAGTGCCGGTATCGCCCTTACCAAGCACTCGGCCCTCGACCAAAGCATCGAGCATCGCGATCACGCGGCATCGCCTGCGCAGTTCCGCCGGATCTGGAAGCCTCCCAGCGAACTCCACTACGCTGCTCCCCCGTGTGGCTTTGCGTAGGGCCTTCGGAGTCGAGCACGCAAGGATAATTAAACCCGACAAGACAACTGCACCCGTAGTGAGAAATCCCCGACGGCTTGTGATCCTGCCCACGCGCACAGCCTATTCGCACCTGGGCAAATATCAATCAGTCCGTACCGAGTGTCGATAACTCGGCGTGATCGCGGAAGCCAGTGGCTACCTCACCGATATCGCGTTGTGGTGGGGGTATCCATTCGGTGGTGCCGTCTTTGCGTTTTCGGGTGTTCCAGCCGTGATTGAGCAGGCGGTGGTGTGGTCCGCAGGCGAAGGTGAGGTTGTCGATGTCGGTGGGTCCGCCCTGGGCCCATTCGGTGAGGTGGTGGACCTCGCAGAGATATCCAGGGATCGAACATTCTGGGTGGGTGCAGCCACGATCCTTGGCGTGTAACACGATGCGCTGATCCGGGGAGGCGATGCGTTTGGTGCGTCCCAGATATAGGGGTCTGCCGTCGTCGTCGAAGATCGACAGGTAGTGGTGAGCATGCGATGCCGCGCGGATCAGCTCTCGCATAGGCAGGCGGATGCCGGCGCCGGTAGTGGCGATACCGGCCGCGTCTTCCAACTCTCGCAAGGTGGTGGACACGATGACGGTCACCGGTAGGCCATGATGCGAACCGAGTTCACCAGAGGTGAGAGTGGATCGTAGGCAAGCCCTCAGGGCGTCGTGGTTGCGTTGCGCCGGGGTGCGGGTGTCGTGTTCGGCAGCTTCCGGTGACGGCTCACCATCCACTTGTGGGCTTTGATCGGCCGGATTACACATGCCGGGGGCGGCCAGTTTCGTAAACACCGCATCCAGATAGGCCCGGGTCTCCGGATCCAACAAACCCGAAATCGGGGACATGCCATCAAAACCCTGCGGCCCGATACTCACCCCGCGGCGCCGCGCCCGATCCACATCGCAGAATTCCCCGTCCGGATTCAACAACGCCATCATCCGGCCGGCACCGGTACGCAACTGTTCCGGCCGAAACTGGGAGGCCATGACAGCCAACTGCGCCTCGGCCGCTTGGCGGGTCGGGGCATCGACCACCACCGGCAGCCGGTCAAAGAACTGCCGAATGACTCGGAGGTGTTCCTCGCCGATATCGCCGCGCTCCAACGCTTCGGCGGTGCACGGTAGTTGAGGTTCAAGCACCTCACCGGTGATCGCCCGCCGCGGGGCGAGATGCTCGGCGTCGGCGATCCGCCGCCGGGCCACACCCCTGCTGATATGCAAGCGCCGGGACAACACATCCGGAAACGACGTGCCCCCAAGCTCTACCGGAGACGCCTGCCGCACCAACTGCGCAATCCCGGCGTGTGAGGCAGACAGCAGCCGCCGTTGGGCCACTTCCACCCGCGCCAATACCGCCAGCAGCTCCGAGTTCGAGAACCCGTCCAAGGTGTCAGCGCACACGGCATCAACCGCCGCCTCCAACACCTCAACCGAACTCATGTTCGAATCATAAAGACGTCCACCGACAAAACTGCAGCATTTGTTACCAATGAAGTTATTGGGACAGAAGTGATTTCACACTCCAGAAGAATCAGGGCCATTGCGTTGGCGCCTGCTTCAACGCACCAACGGTGATCCCGACCGACGTGTGTGCCACCGGCGAAGATCAGCGCAGCGATTCAATCCTCGCAGCCAGTACGGTCGTCCATTCGGCGATGTAGTCCTCGTCGGCGATGGTGGCGGTCGGCGCACGGAAGACGGTGCTCGTCGCCCGCTTCCCCAAGAGGGCGTTGACACCCAGTGCCCCAATCGATTCCGCTTCCCGCTTGCCGATACCGGGAGCCCAGCCATGCACCCAATCAGTCAGCTCGGCATAGAGACCGTCGAAGAGTGCGGCATAGGCGTCGTCGAGGCGGGCCAGATGGCCAGCAGGAACACTCGACGCGATTTGCAGCAGCTGCGACTCTTCATCGAGCACCGTCAGTAAGTACCGGCCCATCATCGTCAGCTCATTGCGCAGGTCTCCGAGCCCACCGAAGAGCGCACGGATGTCACGCATCGCACGACGGCGATCGAGCTGACGATCGATACCGGCCTCGAGCAACGCTTCCTTGGACTTGAAGTGGTGATAGAGCCCGCCCGATCCGGGAGTAAGGCCAGCCGCCTTCTCGATCTGCGCGACGCTGGTGGCCTTGTAACCCTGCTCGCCGAAGAGCCGCATGGCCTCGGCGACCAGGCGTTCTTTGGTGGAAATCTCTACCATTGACGTCTCCCAAGTAATCACTTAGTGTCACTCAGTGAGTACTTTAACAGCTGGTTTGGGTCACCGGTAGGAGGTAGTCATGACAAACGGTCAAGTCCCCCGAGGACGGATCCGGCGCACCATGCCACTGGCGGGCTTCACCGCCCGCGCCGCAGGCGGACGACTCGTCGCAGGCCTACGCGAAAAAGCCGGTGACACCGGAGCCGTCGACCGCTTCCACGAAAAGACAGCAGAGCGCTACACCGAACTACTCGGCCACTCCAAAGGCGTCCTCATGAAAGCCGGCCAGATCTTCTCCACCCTCGACACCAGCCTCAGTGGCTCCCTGACTCCGTACGCCCGCGCGCTGACGAGGTTGCAAACGCAATCGCCCCCGATGGACTCCAGCTTGGCCCGCCGGGTACTCGAGGACGACTTAAATCTCTGTCTAGGTGAGCTTTTCGCAGACTTCGACGACGAGCCAATATCTTCGGCCTCTATCGGCCAAGTCCATCGCGCGACGCTTCATGACGGCCGTGATGTCGTCGTGAAGATCCAGTACCCCGGTGTAGCGCAGGCCATCCGGGATGACCTTGCCAACACCGAGCTACTCGCCACCTTTCTGCGGGTGGCCCTATCGGCGACAGGGATTGACAGCCAGGCCGATATACGGGGCATCGCCGCTGAGATCGCCGACCGGATCAGCGAAGAACTCGACTACCGCAATGAAGCCGCCAACATCCGCGCCTTTGGCAACCTGTATCGCGACCACCCATTCATTCGGGTGCCTGACCTGGTTGACGAGGCATCCGGCGACCGGGTGCTCACCATGACGTTCGTGGACGGAATGGGTTGGAGCGAGGCGCAGGGCGCCAATCAAGAGCTCAAGGATACCTGGGCAGAGGCCCTGTGGCGCTTTGTCTACGGGTCCTTCCAGCACTCATCGCTCTATCACGCCGACCCGCACCCCGGTAACTACCGTTTTGGCCTAGACGGCAGCATCGGCGTCGTCGACTTCGGCTGTGTCAAAGAGTTTCAAGAATTTAGGCGGTACGGCTGGACATTGATGGGTCAGGCAATGTTCCAGGACGACAGGCGAGGGCTTCGCCGGTTAGCAGTCCAGTACGGCGTCCTGCCTGCCGATTCCACGGCTTCGGCCGACGCGGTGCATCACTGGATTACCAGCTTCAGCCCGGGGCTGTCCCTGGCACAACCAGTGCGGTACACACCCGAGCTGATGGAGGAATTCCTTGCCGCGGTGAATATCTCCAACCCCAATGCCGGATCGCGCCATCTGACCATCCCGCCCGAAATGTTCATGCTGAGCCGCATCACCATGGGTGTTACCTCCTCGATGACGACGCTCGGCGCGACGGTCAATCTGCGCGCGATCCTGTCGGACATGGCGGGTGTCGACGAGCCCTCCACTCCCCTTGGTATCCAGCATGTGGCCTGGGTGCGAGAGCGAGGGCTCCCGTTCGGATTAGAACCGCGAGATCAGCCAAAGGTTGGTGCCCGACTATGAGTGACAGACACATTCCACACGGACGGGTCCGGCGCACCATGCCGCTGGCGGGATTCACCGCCCGCGCCGCAGGCGGACGACTCGTCGCAGGCCTACGCGAAAAAGCCGGTGACACCGGAGCCGTCGACCGCTTCCACGAAAAGACAGCAGAGCGCTACACCGAACTACTCGGCCACTCCAAAGGCGTCCTCATGAAAGCCGGCCAGATCTTCTCCAGTATCGATATGAGCGGTTCCAACGACGGCAGGATTTCCCCCTACGAACGGGCATTGACTCGGCTCCAGACCCAATCCCCACCTATGGAGCCAGCACTGGCACGCAGCGTCCTCGAATCGGAGCTCGGCATGCCGGTACGTCAGGCATACGCCACGTTCACAGAGGAGCCGATCTCTGCGGCTTCGATTGGGCAGGTCCATCGCGCGACACTTCATGACGGCCGTGATGTCGTCGTGAAGATCCAGTACCCCGGTGTGGCACAAGCAATTCAGGACGACCTCGCGAACACCGAGCTCGTCACCACATTCCTGCGAGTCACCTTTGCACTGCTGGACCGTAGGTACGCGATTGACCTGCCCGGAACCGCACGCGATATCTCACATCAAATCAAGGAAGAGCTGGACTACAAGCAGGAAGCGGCAAACATATCCGCGTTCCACCAACTGTTCCGCGGCCATCCGTTCATCCGAGTACCCGAAGCCGTGCCCGAACTGTCTACAGGGCGAGTCCTCACGATGACCTATGTCGACGGGATCGACTGGGCCGAAGCGCAACAAGCCGACCAGGATCTGAAAAATAATTGGGCGGAGGCACTTTGGCGATTCAGTCTCGCACCGCTACAACACGACTCCGCCTTCTACACGGATCTGCATCCAGGGAACTATCGGTTCGGACTGGACGGCAGCCTCGGGATCGTGGACTTCGGATCTGTGAAGACCCTTTCCGAGAGACATCGTCTCGCCTGGATTCGAATGGTCGCCGCAAGCATCCAGCAGCGATCAGCCGATCTCTATTCCACGATGAAGGAAGCAGGCTTCCTCCCTGCCGAGTCCACTATGTCCAACGAAGAAGCTCTGCGGTGGATGAATGACATCAACACTGACGCAACGCTTCCGCAACCGGTCACCTACACGCCTCAATTGATAGACCGTAACCTCAACGCGCTCGACAGCTCCCTCTCACGACGGATCTCTCTTCCACCGGACCTGATCTATCTTGTGCGTTTTCCGCTTGGCGTTCGGTCCGCAATGTCGAAGCTCGGAGCTACAGTCAGCGCGCGGTCGGCCGCCGCAGACATGATCGGAATCGCGGAACCTGAGACTCCCCTGGGCGTTCGGCATGTGGCGTGGGTGCGTGAACGCGGATTGCCCTTCGGACTGGAACCACGGGGCCAGTCAGAAGTTGGTGCCCGACCGTGAGCAACAATCAGATTCCCCACGGCCGAATCCGGCGCACCATGCCACTGGCGGGCTTCACCGCCCGCGCCGCAGGCGGACGACTCGTCGCAGGCCTACGTCAAAAGGCCGGCGACGCCGGAGCCGTCGACCGTTTCCACGAGCGCACCGCTGAGCGCTACACCGAGCTACTCGGACACTCCAAAGGCGTCCTCATGAAAGCCGGCCAGATCTTCTCGGTCGCAGATATCGCCTCCCATGGATACGCACAACTCTCGCCCTACCAGAATGCGTTGACGCGGCTACAGGCCGACGCACCACCCATGCATCCCCTCCTGGCACGCCAAGCCCTTGAAGAGGATCTCGGTACATCGATCGAGGAGCTGTTCTCCGAATTCAGCGACGGCCCGATGGCTGCGGCGTCGATCGGACAGGTGCATCGCGCGACCCTGCATGACGGCCGCCGAGTTGCCGTCAAGATCCAGTACCCCGGTGTGGCACATGCCATTAGGCATGATCTGTCCAACGCGGAACTCATGGCCACCTTCCTGCGCTTCGCGACGGGGATTGCCGGCCCTAAGCCGCAGTTGGACCACCGGCAGATGGCCGATGAGGTCGCCGCGCGGATATCCGAGGAATTGGACTACCGGCACGAGGCCGCCAATATTCAGGCCTTCGCCGCGTTGTATGAGGGCCATCCATTCATCCGGATACCCGAGGTGATCCCCGAAGCATCCGGCAATCGGGTACTCACCATGACATATCTCGACGGCCTGGATTGGATGGCGGCACAACAAGCCGATCAGGACCTCAAAAATGTCTGGGTGGAGGCCATCTGGCGTTTCAGCACCGGATCGTTTCGGCACGCCAATCTGTTTCATGCCGACCCGCACCCGGGCAATTACCGGTTCGGGATGGACGGTTCGGTCGGTTTCGTCGACTTCGGTTGCATCAAGGTGGTCCCCGAGTCCCTGCGGTATCGGCTCGTACAAATGATTCGGGCCGCCGCCGATGAACGCGGAGAAGACCTGCGCCAGCTGATGGTCGAGGCCGGCTACTTCGCCATCGATTCGCCGTTGTCAGCGCAGGACGTCTTTCAATGGCTCGGGGCAACCGTGCAAGACATCCGTGCCCCGCAACCAGTGACCTTCACCCGTGAGGTGTCAACCAACGCCACCCGATCCCTGCTGAATTTCCAGACGCTGCATCAGATGTCGATACCGAGCGATTTGGTGTTCCTGGCCCGGATCAACCTGAACATCAGCGCCTTGTCGGCAACGCTCAACGCGACCGGGCACACTCGTGCGCTGCTGGATGATCTCGACGGTGTCGCCGAACCCGTTTCCCCACTAGGTAAACAGCATGTCGCATGGGTGCGTGATCGCGGCCTGCCCTTCGGATTGGATCGCCATGACCACCGCTAACCCCATCGCCCCGCGGATCCCCTGGGATTCAAGGGACCCTTACCAGTACTACGAAAACCTGCGGTCACGCGGCGACGTGGTCTGGGACGAGAATGCCGGTACCTGGCTGGTTCTCGGTTATCAGGCCGCCCGCGAGGTGCTGGGCGGCAGCGGCTGGTCGAGTGACCCGCTGGCCAGCCCCCAGATGCGCGCCGCGGCCCCCGAATACCTCGACATGTCCAACTTCGGTAGAAACATGCTCTTCGCCGACGGGCCGGACCACACCGAGCTCAGAGGCTCGGTCCGCGACGTATTCACCCCCGGATTCATCGCCGGTCTGCGCGAGGGCGTGCAGTGCATCGCCTCACACGTCGTCGAATACCCCTTGACAGGCGAATCTTTCGACTTCATGGCCGATATCGCCTTGCCGCTACCGATCGCCATCATCGGTGAATGGCTTGGCCTCGACGACTCGTCGTCAGCCGTCCTGCGCGAGGAATCCCCCATCATCATCCAGATGTTGGGCGCCTTCGCCGACGTCGATACCGTCATGGCGGGCACCGCGGCCGGGGCCACCCTCGCCACCGAACTGCTGCCTCTGGCGGCGGATCGGCGAGCACACCCCGGTGATGATCTCCTCAGCTTGATCGCATCCGATACCAATCTGTCCCTCGAAGACGTCGTCACCATGGCCTTCATGGTTGCCATAGCGGGCCACGAGACGACGGCAAATCTCCTGGGGGCAAGCATGGTCCGTCTGTTGGCGCCACGCGAAGACGGTTCGCAACTGGCCGACCACATCGACCCGGATGATCCGGCAGTCATCACCGAACTGCTTCGACTCGACGGTCCGGTATTGGCCACGGCGCGTGTGGCGACCGAAGAACACCATCTCGGCGGCAACACGATCCAAGAGGGCCAGACCGTTCTCATTGCCATCGCCGCCGCAAACCGCGATCCGCAGGTGTTCGTGGAACCCGCTGAGTTCCGGCCAGATCGCAAGAGCACCCCGCCGCTGGCCTTCGGATACGGCACACACCACTGCCTGGGATCGGCGCTGGCCAGGCTGGAAACCACGGTGGCCCTTCACGAGATCCTGGCGCGCAGACCGGTGATCACCGGCCCCGTGAGTTGGCGCGACACTCCCGCCATCCGCGGACCACGCAGCATTCCGTTGCGTTTCCAAATTTAGCTGATGCCGCGGCGCGCTTTCGTCTACGCAGCTACAACAACCCGAGCAACTGCAGATCGGTGACGTATTTGAGAATGACCGGCGCCGAGACGTGCGGAATATCCTGGTGTGGACCAATTTTCGCACGACGCACGGCAGCCTGAAAGCGATCGGCCGGGGCGTACGACCCGCGTGTCGGCTCCGGCGCCCGCAGCTGCCCATGCTGTTTCAACACCATCAACATCTGTAGTACGGAACTCTGGCGCTGTCGGTCCGGCAACGCACGTAGACCGGCCTCGAACCGCTGCAGCCAATTTCCGAAGTCACCGATTCGCTCGACCGAATGACCCGCCTCTATCAACCAGTCGACGTATTGGTCGATCCCGATGCCATCGTCATGCGGGTTCATCACGTGATAGGTCTCGAACCCGTCGACCACTTGAGCACCCAGGGTGGCAATCGCCGCCGCGACAAATTCCACCGGAAGCCCGTCGAAATGCGCACGCTGCCGATGGCCGTGCCTATCAAGCTGATAGAACGATCCGGGCGCGATGCCGGTAGCCATGATGCTCAACACCATTCGGCTGACCATATCGGCCACGTTCAGTTGACCCGCGTAGCTTGTATCGGCCATGACCATGCTGGAACGAAACACCGCGACCGGCAGCCCGAAGGTGTCGTGCGCTTCCCTGAGGAGAACTTCGGCGGCCCACTTGCTGTTGGCGTAGCCGTTGGCATAACTGGCGTCCACCACGCGGCTGGGGCTGATATCGCGAATATCGGCTGCCTCGGTGAACTTTGGCCGTTCGATCTGACGGCCGACATCTGATGTTGATACGAACGAGTAGGACTTGAGCTTCGTCGTCAGCGCGAGTCGGATCAGTTCGGCGGTCCCGACGACATTGGGTGTGAAAAGCTCGTCATACGGCAGGACGCTGTTGACGAAGGCCGCCGAATCGACGATCAGGTCAACGGATTCAGCCAGTCGCTGCCATGTCTTCGTCTCCAGCCCCAGATCGGGCTCGCCCTTGTCACCCGCGACAACCTCCAGCCGACCGACGGCCAGCGTGTCGAAGTGGGCCATCAACTCTGGATCGCCACTGTCGAAAGACTTCTCGAGACGCCGACGCGCTTCTTCATCAGATGACGCCCGCACCAAACAGGTCAGCGTGCCTCCAGCCCGCGCCATCTCGTTCAGCCAATGCAGTACCAAATGGCGACCAAGGAATCCGGTGGCTCCGGTGAGCAATACCTTTGCCGCGCCGCCCGTCGCATGTGGTCGGGTGTGGTTGGTGGCCAGTGTTGCGACATCAATGAATTTGTCCAGCGTGAGATCGCTGGCACTCACCCGAGTTGCTCCCCTCCCATGCACGGATGCACAGCTCGTTCTCGAGGTTTCGGCGACGGCCGGCGAGCACGCGGCACCATCCACGTGGGTACTCAGGCTTCTCACCGACGGCGCCTCGAAGAGAGTCCACACCGCCAGGTCGACGTCGAGAGCCGTGTTGATCGCGGCGACGACCCTCATCGCTGAGATCGAGTCACCACCGAGATCGAAGAACGAATCGTCGACCCCGACCCGATCAATACCAAGTGCGTGAGCATAAATGTCGGCGATGGTCCGCTCAACGGCGTTCGCCGGAGCCCGGTAACGTGCCGCGTCCCGATATACGGGCGCAGGCAGTGAGCGCTTGTCGAGCTTCCCGTTGACGGTGAGGGGCATTGCCTCGACCGCAACCACTGCGGCCGGGACCATGTACTGCGGGAGCCGCTTCCGCAAGAGGGTTCTCAGCGAGGTCGGATCTGCGGTTCCGGTGACGTAACCGACGAGGCGCTTGTCACCGGGACGGTCCTCCCGGACGATGATCGCCGCGTGTTCCACCCCGTCCAACTCGGCCAGCGCCGACTGTATTTCGCCGAGCTCGATTCGATACCCCCGAATCTTGACCTGTTCATCGGTGCGGCCCAGATACTCAAGCTGACCGTTGTCGCCATATCGCGCCAGGTCGCCGGTGCGATACATCCGCGCGCCCGGGTTCCCGAACGGGCATGCCACAAAACGTGATCCGGTCAATCCCGATCGACGCAGATAGCCGACTCCCAGTCCCGACCCCGCCAAGTACAGTTCGCCGGCGACGCCGGGCGGCACGGGCCGCAACCAGTCATCGAGAACAAACGTCGCACCGCCACGGACCGGTGAGCCGATGGGCACCGAACCTGTTTCGGGTAGCAGAGGCTTGCTGATGGCGGCATAGATCGTCGCTTCCGTCGGGCCGTAGGCATTCAGCATCAGGCGATCGGTCGCCCATCGGTCCATCACCTCGGCCGGGCACGGCTCGCCGGCTACGACCACTGCCATGTTGTCCACACCATCCCGGTCCAACATTGTTATCGCAGAAGGTGTTTGGTGCAGGACGCTGACTTTTTCGGCAACCAGGAGATCGAGCAGACGCCGCGGCGAGCCCGCCACTGTCTCCGGTACGACCATCAGCCGTGCGCCATGCAGCAGCGCGCCCCAGATCTCCCAGACGGAAACGTCAAAGACGAGCGAATGCCACTGAGACCACACCTGGCCCGGCCCCGAGGGCAGGTTGACGGGCAACACCTCCAATAATTGGGTGACATTGCCATGGGTGACGGCCACGCCCTTCGGTACACCCGTGGTACCGGATGTGTAGATCGTGTAGGCGATGTCGTCCGGCCCAGGCGCCCGTAATGTCACCCCGGCAGGCTCATCGACAGCGCGCTCGTCGATTCCGAGAACGGGCACATTCGTTCCGACCAAGCGAGCCCGAAGCTCGCCCGCCGTAACCACGACGATCGGTGCGGCGTCGGCAAGCATGAATTCCAGCCGTGTCGTCGGTACCGCTGGATCTATCGGTACGTAGGCGGCTCCCGTCTTCAGCACCGCCAGGATCGCGACGATCGCGTCATCGGAGCGCGGAATGAACAGCGCCACCGATTCTCGCGGCCCGGCACCGAACGAGGCCAACTGGTTCGCCAACCGGTTGGCCTTGTGATCGAGTTCGCGATAGGTCATCGACCGACCTTGGAACGTCACCGCCACCGCGTGCGGCGCACGGTCGACCTGTCGCGCGAACATCGCCGGAATCGAACCCGATGCCGCTGCGGGCCCAGTCAACACTGCCCGATGGCCCCAGCTGTCGAGTCGTTCGTGCTCGTCGATATCGAGTACATCGATCGATTGGACTCGCCGCGCCGGGTCGGCCGTCATGGCTGCCAGAATCCGTCGGAGTCGTTCGATCAGCGCTTCGACATCAGCCAGGTCGAATGCTGCCCTGTCGTATTCGACGCGAAGGCCGAGCTGATGGCCCGGCAGTGCCATCACCGACAGTGGGTAATGGTTGTATTCGCGGCTGGCGAATTCGGTGATCGTCAACTCATGCGCGCCGATGAACGTGCTGGCATCCACCGGATAGTTCTCGTAGAGGAAAAGGGTGTCGAACAAGCGATCATGACCAGCGAGATGATGAATCTCGTTGAGCGCCAAATGTTCGTGTTCAAGAAGGTCGTTGTGGGTGCTCTGCATGTCGTCCAGCAGCTCAGCCACCGTGGTGGTCGCGCCGGCCCGGGCCCGTACCGGCACCGTATTGATCAGCAGACCCACCATTTCGTCGGCCCCCGTCAACAACGCCGGTCGACCCGACACCACTGTGCCGAAAGCAATGTCATCCGCACCGGTCTGCACCATGAGCAACTGTGCCCATGCGGCGCGCAAGACCGTGCTGACCGTGGTGTGCTGTGAGCGCGCGAGATCACCCAGAGCCTGGGTGATCTCGGCCGACATGCGATACGACTCGACACCGCGCGGACCCGGTGCGCCAGGCGGGGCGACCAGAGTGGGCGTGTCGAATCCCTCCAAAGCCTTGGCCCACGCCGCACGTGCGTCGTCACGATCCTGATCGGCCAGCCAGCCGACAAAACTGCGATACGGCCGCGGCGGCGGGAGGGGCTGTCCGAAGTAGCTTGCGAAGATCTCCTGCAACAGAATCGGCAGTGACCACCCGTCGATCACGACGTGGTGGAACGTGAGGACGAACCGGTGCTTGTTTCCTTCGGTGCGCACCAAAGCCGCCCGGAATGTTGGCCCGGCCAGAAGGTCACACACCGCAATGCGCTCGGCGGCGCACAGCCGCTCGATCTCCTCGGCGGATTCGAGTTCGGTGTGTTGCCAACAAATCATGGGGTCCGCTGGAATGACCTGTACCGGCTCGCCGAACTGCGTGCAGAATCGCGCGACCAGATTCGGATGCCGCTTCACGACGGCGTGCACCGCGTCGTACAGCCGGTGCGGGTCGACGGCACCGATCATCGTGATATCCAATTGCACCGCGTAGACATCGCCGAGGGCGGTGCCCGCCTCGGTGCCGGCCGCGGACGTCGCGATGGTGGAGTGGAACAACAAACCCTGCTGCACCGGGGTGAGTGGCAGCACGTCAGCGATGCGGTGGCGCTTCGTCAGTTCGTCGATCTGATCTTGAGTCAGGCGGGAGGGAAGGATGTCGGACGGGGTCAGTCCGCCGCCGCCATTGCGAACATGAGTGCAGATCCCCGCGAGAGCCTCGAACCACAACTGGCTCAACCGCTGGACCTGAACCGCGTCAACCGCCGAAGGCGCCCATGTCCAGCCCGCCTGTAGCCGCGGCCCCATCCCCGCACTTGATTCCAGGATGCCGGCGTTGACCTCCACGGTGTGCATCATGGGCATCGGTACCGCTGAGGATGCACCGGTCGATAGCAAATTCTCCTGGCTGATTCGCCACAGGTCGTCGGAGATGCCTGTCGCTCCTGCCCCCAGGCGTCCGAGATAGTTGAAGCCGATGGTCGGATCTGAATCCGGAAGGCCGACTTCCGGATTCAGATACCGCAGTAGGCCGTAGGTCAGTGGATCCGGGAGGCCCCGAAGCTGTTCTTTGACGGCCTTCACGGCGGCGCCCAGAGCCGAGCCGCCATCGATCACCTGCGACCATGTCAGCTGGCCCATCGAAAGTGCCACCGGGAACTTGGCGGTAAACCATCCCACTGTCCGCGACAGATCAACATCGGTGACCAATTCTTCGGCGCGGCCATGGCCTTCGACGTCGATACCGATGGGAGCTCCCCCTGCGCCCAGGAATTCGTTCCACGCCAATCCGAACGCGATGAGCAAGATATCTTGCACCCCAGCATGAAACGCCGCCGGAACCTCGCTAAGCAGCATCCGTGTGACGTCGGTATCCAGGGATACCGACAACGAGCCGGCGGTGACGTAGGTGTCCACGCCGGGCCGCACCACAGGCAGCGCCGACGGAACCGCGGATACCGATCGCCAGATATCCGCCGACTCCACCACACCCGCACGTCGTGCGTACTCGTGCAGCAGAGACGCCCATCGAGCGAACGACGTCCCTGAACCCGCCAGCGCCACGTCCTGACCGTTGCGGCGTTGCATCCAGGCAATATTCAAGTCCTCTAACAGGATTCGCCATGACACCCCATCCACCGCGAGATGGTGAATCATCAACGCCAACTGGCCTCCGCCGGGTGCCCACACGGCGCTGAGCATCATTCCGGCTCCCGGATCCAACCGCGAACACGCTGCCCCCAACGCTTCATCGGATAGCGCTTCGACGGTGCGAATGCACGCTCGGGCATCGACAGAACCCTTGTCGGGCACGCGCAGTAACCAGCCGCCATCACCGCTCTCGGCGCGCAGCCGCAGAGTCGCGTGTCGGTCCAGCAGCGCCTGAAGCAGAACGACGATGTCGGCCTCATCGGCCCCAATCGGGGCTTGCAGCACCACCGTCTGGTTGAAGTGGTCGACGGGGCCCTGCACGCTGTGGAGCCAGTGCATGATCGGAGTCGGCTCGACGAGTCCGATGCCTTCATCGACATTCCGGGTGTCGTTGTCGGCCAGCGTCACCACCCTCGACAGCCGGGCCACGGTCTGCTCCACGAAGATGTCACGGGGCCTGCACAAGACACCCGCTGCGCGTGCACGGGAGGTAACTTGCATCGACAAAATGCTGTCGCCGCCCAGGTCGAAGAACGAGTCGTCCACGCCGACCTGATCAACACCGAGCACGTGGGCATATATCCCCGCCAACACCTCCTCCACGGGGGTCGATGGTGCTCGGTAATCCGCACCGAGATTGCGGTATTCGGGTGCGGGAAGCGCGCGCTTGTCCAACTTGCCATTCACCGTCAGGGGCAACGTCTCCATCACCATCACCGCTGCCGGCACCATGTATGCCGGGAGTTGCTCGGCCAGTGCGGCACGAGCGCTGAGCGGATCCGCGGTGCCGGTGATGTAGGCGACGAGCCGCTTGTCACCGGGGCGATCTTCACGGGCGATCACCGCCGCCTGCCGCACCCCGTCCAGTCGCACCAGTGCGGCCTCAATCTCGCCGAGTTCGATCCGATATCCGCGAATCTTCACTTGCTCATCGGCCCGCCCGAAATATTGCAGCTGCCCGTCCGAGCCCCACGACACCAAATCCCCGGTCCGATACATACGGTCGCCCGGCTTCCCAAACGGGCAGGCCACAAACCGCGCCCCCGTCAACGCCGTACGGCGCCAATAGCCGGATCCGAGTCCGGAACCCGCCAGATACAGCTCGCCGACAACACCGTCGGCCACGGGGCGCAGCCACCTGTCGAGCACAAAGAACGCCGCGTGCGCGATCGGCGAACCGATCGGCACCGGTTGACCCGACGTGTCCGCGCGCAGCGGCTCACTCTTGCAGGCCCACATGGTTGTCTCGGTCGGGCCATAGACATTGACCATCACCCGTCCCGGGGCCCACCGACGAACCAACTCGGGCGGGCAAGGCTCGGCACCGATCACCAACGACGTCGACTCCAGCCCGTCCGGTGAGAGCATCCCCGCCGCGGAGGGTGTTTGGGTCAACACCGTGACACCCTCACCAACCAAGAGATCATGGAAGTCCTCCGGCGTGCGCGCCACCGAGTCGGGCACCACCACCAACCGGCCGCCGTGCAGGAGCGCACCCCAGATCTCCCACACCGAGAAATCGAACGCATACGAGTGGAACTGCGTCCACACCTGATCCGGAGACAGTTGCACGCCGATATCCAGCTCGTCGAACAGCTGAACCACATTGTGCTGGGTCACCGCAACACCTTTGGGAACACCAGTGGTGCCGGAGGTGTAGATGAGGTGTGCGAGGTCATCGGGGGATGGCGCTGGTGGTGCCGCACAGGACTGCGCGTAGACGGCAGGGTCGTCGACATCAAATACCCGCACACCGAACCCGTCCAGCCTGTGAAGCAAAGCAGCGGTGGTGACCACGGCAACCGGGGAAGCATCAGCGAGCAGAAACTCGATCCGGGCGGCCGGCAGGGCCGGGTCGATCGGTAGGTATGCGGCCCCGGCCTTGAGCACCGCCAGTATTGCCACGATGGCCTCGGGCGATCGCGAAAAGAGCAGCGCCACAAACTGTCCTGGCCGCACGCCCTCGGCGGCGAGGAAGTGCGCCAACCGATTGGCAGCCTCGTCCAGTTCCCGGTATGTCATGGATTGGCCCGCAAAGGTCAGTGCCAGAGCGTCGGGAGCACGCTCAACCTGCTGGGTGAAAACCCCCGGAATCGACCGCCGAATTTCCGGTCGCTCCTTCAGCATCGCCTGATTGCCCCACGCAGCAAGCTGAGCATGCTCGTCGTCGTCGAGCAGATCCAACGACAACAACGTCCGGCTGGGATCGACACTCATGACTGCCCCTCGCTTCAGCTGTCGGGGCAACCGGCGAGCCGCGATTGGTCGACCAGCCATCCGAATTGCCGCCGATCAACGCCCTCGCCCGCCGGTACCCGCCGTCCCGATTGAACCGCGCTGCCCACGAGCGGTACAACCTTTCGACCGACACCGAAATGTTCATCGCATTGTCCGTGTTCCAGACAGCTTCACGCGGGGCAATGTTTCATAGGCGTACCGAAAGGTAAGGGCATATTGTGTGGGAATGCTCGCCCACGTGGTCCGCACCGGGTAGTAGGTCAGCGTGCTGCGCCTCAATTTCACCGCGAATGACCTTGCTCTGACTCGGTTCCTCCCCATGCCTGCTCCCTTGCTGGAGCTGAAATTCGCGACACGTGCACTGCGGCATGGGATTCGCACACCATGGGGTGAACGGTGGCGCTGTCGTGCGCTGGCCGCTTTCCCCATCGCGGCCGCGCCAGGACGGACAGTGGTGAGTCACTTTTCGTGGTCGTTGTCACCCACCGTGCTGGGGGACA
Source organism: Mycobacteroides franklinii (assembly GCF_001853795.1). NCBI lineage: Bacteria > Bacillati > Actinomycetota > Actinomycetes > Mycobacteriales > Mycobacteriaceae > Mycobacteroides > Mycobacteroides franklinii. Next base: position 2,362,080 of record NZ_MLIK01000019.1, on the reverse strand, counting down.
ATTTCGATGAGGGCATGCAGTCCATGCAAGAACTGGACCAGCAGCAGGCGCGGGCGGAGCTGGCGGCCTTCGGGCGCGGCCCCACCGAAGGCGCCGGCGCGCCACACTATCTGCGGTATGCCATCGCAGGCGACCGTGAGGCCACTTTGGCGTTGGGGCGCATGACAAAAGACGCATACAGAGCGGTGCTGGAACCATACTGGCCCGACATCCAGGCGAACCATCAGATCGAACTCGTCAGGCAGGGGCGCATGATGGCACGCCACGGCGTGCGGGCCGCGCTGAGCATGATCATCCCGGGCGCGCGCTGGCAGGGCGACTGCCTCGAGATCGACAGCCCACAACGGCACACCATCGCCTTGCGTGGTCGCGGCATCGTATTGACACCTAGCGTCTTCTGGGCGGGGCCACCGCTCGTCGGCGAGCTTGACGATCAACCGGTGGTCCTCGCGTATCCCGCACCCATCGACCTGACCCTCAATATTGACTCCGAATCCGACCCGCTCGCGGCGATACTCGGATCGACCAGGGCGGCCGTGCTGCGCGCACTGACGCAGGAGCACACCACCGGCGATATCGCGCGCGAGCTCGGCATCAGTCCCGCGTCGGCTTCTGAGCACACATCGACGCTGCGGCAAGCCCGGTTGGTACGCAGCCGCCGCGACGGCAAGGCCGTCATTCACGACGCCACCGCTTTGGGAATGGATCTGATCGACGCGAACCGCCGGTAACCAGCAGCGGCGATTACGGCAAGGGGCTCACCTCGATAACAGTTGTGCGCGCCACTGTTGACAACTGGCGTTGTTAACGTCTCCAATAGTAGGCAGCAAACCGCTCCCTGGGAGGCAACGATGCCAAGCACAGCTGCACACGCCACGACACCGCGCTCGGCGGGTATGCCGCCACGAGGTGATGCCAAAACTCGGATTTGGCGACGCGGAGACGGCGCCACCCCCGCCGGTCAACGTACGGGCCCCGATGGAAACCCGGATTACGGCTACTTTGGCCCCGGCTCGGTCACCTGGAAGGTGTTTTTGCATCCCTCCGTGGCCCCGATGATCGTCCTGGTGACGGCACTGCTGGAGGGCAGCCACGAAGGACTGCAAGCCGTCGAGATCAACCACGATCCGGTGTTCACCAAGAGTAAGAGCAACCAGATCGACTTCGATGACACCGTCAAACGCATTCAGCGGACCGCCGGCGTGCCGATACCGATCATCTTCGGGGATACCGCAAGCGCCGACGCCCTTTCGGCGCATCTACGCCATTACCACCGCAACATGAAGGGTGTCATTCCCGGCACGGACCGAACCTACGACGCCCAGGGCCCTGCGCTGGTGCTCTTCGCGCACGTCACGATCATGCATGCGGCGCTGCGAATCTACGAGAACACGCCCGCAACGGGACGGCTCATTCCCCGGCGCCTCCCCAAAGCCGAACGGGATCAATTCTTTTCGGAAGTCAAGACGTTCGCCGAACTGATGGGTGCCGACCCCGACACGGTGCCGGTGACCTCCGAGGAGGTGGCGGCCTACTACGACTCGATCGAATCCGAGTACCGGATGGTGAAAGGCTTCGTGCCGGGCGGCGCGCGGTTCGCACTGTCGGTGATCAGAAACGCACGAGGCTTCGGCGGACTGACGGCCGCCGCGGTCGCCGCAATTACCCTCGTCACCGCCGTCCCCTCCGTCGCGGTGGTGCCACCAAAGGTACGGCGCCATTTGGGAATTCCGCGGATCGCCGACCCGGTGTTGGCCATGCTGCTGCGAGTGGCACAACCCGCATTTGTTCCGTTCACGGTCGAGCCGGTGGCCCGCAAGATCTCTCGGCTATTCATCGGCGATGACGGTATTACGTTGGGAGAGAACGCTCGCGAGCTCATGGAGCGCTCGGCCTAGCGACTCACACCCGTAACGCGGTGAAGGGCGCGACGGGGATCAGCCTGATGATGAACCAGGCCACGAAGACCACCAGGGTGATCGCCGGAACCCACCCGCGCAGCCACGGCGGATTCCAGCCGGATTCCCCCCGCCAGCGGCTGGCCGTCCACGCCCCAAAGCAGACCGCGAGGAATCCCAGGGCCACCAAGCCAACCGCGTTGTAGCGCAATGCGCCCAGCACGTCACCATGCATCAGCGAGTAGACCATGCGCAGGCCACCGCAGCCGGGACAGTCGAGGCCGGTGAGTGCCTTGAACGGGCATACCGGGAGCACTCCCCCGGGCGTCGTCGGGTCTCCGAGCCACACAGCCGCGCAGCCCGCGGCCGTCACGCCCGCCACGGCGGCGGGGGCAGCGAGCCGGGAGACCAAGGAGGGCCGGTGGAAGGTTGTCATCGGTTCATAGGCCGTATCTGCTGGGATCGAGAGCCAAGATCACGATGTTGCCCGCGATTCCCAAGCCAAAACTGAACCACGCCCACGCCTTGGCGGTCTTGGATGCCGACGCCGCTCCCTTCCCGTCGCCCTTGTCCCAGAGCGTGTTCACCTTCACGGCATACACGATCGAGACGATTCCCGCCGGAATGCAGCAGAGCAATGTGGACGCGATAGCCCAGCCCAAATGGCTGGATGGCCGGACGCCGCGTACGCCATCCGCTGGGTAAGGGATAGGCCCGGATAGCGGCATCGCGGACTGCTCCGCGAAACCTGGCGGGGGTCGATTCTCGCGGGGCGGAAGATAACCGGAGGGCGGGAGGTCGCCATCCCTCTGGGGCTCATCTGCCATACCGAATACCGTAGCGGCGAAGGGTTCGCCTGAAAACACAAAGCCCCCGACACTCCGAAGAGTGCGGGGGCCTTGCGTTCAGATAAACAGAGACTAGGCGGTCTCGGTGATCGGCCGGTCGACCCAGCTCATCAGGTCGCGCAGCTTCTTGCCGGTGACCTCGATCGGGTGCTCGGCGTTCTCCTTGCGCAGACCTTCGAGCTCCTTGTTGCCACCCTCGACGTTGGCGACGAGGCGCTTGACGAAGGTGCCGTCCTGGATGTCCGTGAGGATGTCCTTCATGCGCTGCTTGGTGCCGGCGTCGATGACACGCGGACCCGACAGGTATCCACCGAATTCGGCGGTGTCGGACACCGAGTAGTTCATACGTGCGATGCCGCCCTCGTACATGAGGTCGACGATCAGCTTGAGCTCGTGCAGCACCTCGAAGTACGCCATCTCGGGGGCATATCCGGCCTCGACCATGACATCGAAACCGGTCTTGACCAGTTCCTCGGTGCCGCCGCAGAGCACGGCCTGCTCACCGAACAGGTCGGTCTCGGTCTCTTCCTTGAAGTCGGTCTTGATGACGCCGGCGCGGGTGCCACCGATGCCCTTGGCGTAGGACAGCGCGAGCGCCTGGCCCTCACCCTTGGGGTCCTGGTGCACGGCGATGAGCGCGGGCACACCCTTGCCATCGACGAACTGACGACGCACCAGGTGGCCGGGGCCCTTCGGGGCAACCATGGCGACGGTGACGTTGGCCGGAGGCTTGATCAGACCGAAGTGGATGTTCAGGCCGTGTCCGAAGAACAGCGCGTCGCCGTCCTTGAGATGCGGCTCGATCTCCTTCGTGAAGATCTCGGCCTGCGCGGTGTCAGGCGCGAGGACCATGATGACGTCGGCCCACTTGGCGACCTCTTCAGGAGTGTCGACCTCAAGGCCCTGCTCGGTGACCTTCTCGCGGGACTTGGAACCCTCGCGCAGACCGACCTTCACCTGAACGCCGGAGTCGCGCAGGCTCAGTGAGTGCGCGTGTCCCTGGCTGCCGTACCCGATAACGCCGACCTTGCGTCCCTGAATCAGGGTCAGGTCCGCATCATCGTCGTAGAACATCTCAACTGCCACAGTGCTTTTCCCTTCTTACCTTCACTTTTAAGTATTACTTCGCGGCGGCGATGGACCGCGGGCCGCGCGACAACGCGACCACACCGGATTGCACGATCTCCCGAATACCGTACGGGTCCAGCATCCGCAGCAGTGCATCCAGCTTGGACTGGGTGCCTGTTGCCTCGATGGTCACCGACTCCGGCGACACATCGACAACCTTGGCGCGGAACAGGTTCACCACTTCGATGACCTGTGCGCGCACCGTCGCATCGGCACGCACCTTGACGAGCATCAGCTCGCGCGCCACCGAGTTGTCCTCGTCCTGTTCGACGATCTTGATCACGTTGATGAGCTTGTTGAGCTGCTTGGTGACCTGTTCGAGCGGAAAATCGTCGACGGTGACGACGATTGTCATGCGCGAAATACCTTTGACTTCGGTCGGGCCCACCGCCAGCGACGCGATGTTGAAGCCGCGCCGCGAGAACAGCGCCGAGACACGGGCGAGTACACCGGGACGGTCCTCGACCAGAACGCTCAGGGTATGGGTGCTGGTCATCGTGACCCTTCCTGCTCCGCAGTTTCATCATCGTCGAACAGCGGCCGGATGCCCCGGGCCGCCTGGATCTCGTCATTGCTGGTGCCTGCGGCGACCATCGGCCACACCTGGGCGTCGGCACCGACGATGAAGTCGATGACCACCGGGCGATCATTGATGGCCCGCGCCTCTTCGATCACCTTGGCGACGTCCTCTTCACGCTCGCAACGCAATCCGACGCAGCCGAGCGCCTCGGCCAGCTTGACGAAATCGGGGATGCGACGCGAGTGTGTCGCCAGGTCGGTCTGCGAGTAGCGCTGGTCGTAAAACAGGGTCTGCCACTGACGCACCATGCCCAGGTTGCCGTTGTTGATGAGCGCCACCTTGATGGGCACGCCCTCGATGGCGCAGGTGGCCAATTCCTGGTTGGTCATCTGGAAGCAGCCGTCACCGTCGATCGCCCACACCTCGGCCTCGGGCCGCGCCATCTTGGCACCCATGGCAGCGGGCACCGCGAAGCCCATGGTGCCCAGACCACCGGAGTTGAGCCAGGTGCGCGGGTTCTCGTACTTGATGAACTGCGCGGCCCACATCTGGTGCTGCCCGACACCCGCCACGTAGACCGCGTCGGGGCCGGCGATCTTGCCCAGGGTTTCGATGACGAACTCCGGGCCCAGGCTGCCGTCGTGCTGTGCGTCGTATCCCAGCGGGTACGTGCTGCGGATACCGCCCAGGTACTCCCACCACTCGGACAGAGGATCCGCCACGGTGCCAGCAGCTCGGTCCGCCCGGATTGCCTCGGTCAGCTCGGCGATGACGTTCTTCACGTCCCCGACGATCGGCACATCGGCGTGGCGGTTCTTACCGATCTCGGCGGGGTCGATATCGGCATGAATCACCTTGGCGTCCGGCGCGAACGAATCCAGCTGCCCGGTGACGCGGTCGTCGAACCGCGCGCCCAGGGTGATCAGCAGATCACTGCGCTGCAGTGCTGCCACCGCGCCGACGGTGCCGTGCATCCCGGGCATACCCATGTGCAGCTCGTGACTGTCGGGGAATGCACCGCGCGCCATAAGGGTGGTGACGACGGGGATGCCGGTCAGTTCGGCCAATTCCTTCAGTTCCGGAGCTGCGTCCGCGCGGATGACACCGCCACCGACGTACAGCACCGGACGCTTGGCGGCGGCGATCAGCCGGACCGCCTCACGGACCTGCTTGCCATGCGGCTTGGTGACGGGCTTGTAGCCGGGCAGGTAGATCTGCGGCGGCCAGCTGAATGTCGTCTGCGCTTGCAGGACGTCCTTGGGGATATCCACGAGGACCGCACCGGGCCGACCGCTCTGCGCAATGTAGAAGGCCTCCGCGATGACCCGGGGGATCTCCTCGGCGTTGTTCACCAGGAAGTTGTGCTTGGTGATCGGCATGGTGATACCGGAGATGTCGGCTTCCTGGAAGGCGTCCGTGCCGATGAGGCCCCGCCCCACCTGCCCGGTGATGGCGACCACCGGGATGGAGTCCATCTGCGCATCGGCCAGCGGGGTGACCAAGTTGGTGGCGCCCGGGCCGGAGGTGGCCATCATGACGCCGACCTTGCCGCTGGCGTGTGCGTACCCACTGGCGGCGTGCCCGCCACCCTGCTCGTGCCGCACCAGGACATGCCGGACCTTGACCGAGTCATAGAGCGGGTCGTACACAGGCAGCACCGCACCGCCGGGAATACCGAAGATGACCTCGACGCCGAGCTCCTCGAGCGACCGCACTACCGACTGCGCGCCGGTGACGCGCTGGGGTGCGACGGTGTTCGCTTCCGGGGCTGCTGCTGGGGCGGGCCCAGCAGCAGAAGCCGGCTTGGGCTTTGCAGGTGCGCTCATGGTGCTCAGTCCTTACTGTTCTAAAACCCTGTTGTGTTCGTACTGAAACCTATGGCAACAAAAAACCCCCGCCAGCGGTCTGCTGTACGAGGGTTGCGCGTCGAGTGTGCGCGAGTTGCCTTGGACTCGGGCTACGCGTCGACGCGCATACCGATTACTACGAGCAAGGCGGGGTTGTTCACACCGCGTACGGTAGCCGTTTCTGGAGGTCCGAGTCAAATCCCTGCTAAGAGCGGCTTCGCCGAGCGTGAAGCCACTGCGGGATCCGGACCGATTTTCCGCAACCGCTTCACTGTCGGCGACAATGGATGAATGGCCGAGGCGAAACGCACAGTGATCCGCACGTCCCCGATGGCGCATTTCGTGACGGGGTTTCTGGCGCTGGGCATGCTGAGCTTCGTCCTCGCTCTCCCCATCCTGGCGCCGGTGCTCCTCATCCCGATCGCCCTGTCCTACGCGATCGCCAGGTACCGGACCGCCGTCGACACCGAGTCCGCACAGGTCCGCACGTTGACGTCCACGCGGACAGTGCCGTGGTCGGATATCGAGGGACTCAGCTTCGACAGGCACGCGTGGGCGCAGGCGAATCTCACCGACGGCACCACCATGCGACTGCCCGGCGTCACCTTCTCGACGCTGCCGATCCTGTCGGCCGCCAGTAACGGCCGCGTGCCCAACCCCTATGAGGGTGTTCAGCGCTAGGCCGCGACCGCCCGCTCCTGAATGCCCCACGGCGCACCGAACGTATTGAGCCGATCCAGGAACGGCAGGCTGTCGAACGCTTCCGGCCCGAGTACACCGGCACCGCTCCAGGCGCCCTCGGCAAGCAGCTCCAGAGCCACCACCGGGTTCACCGCCGTCTGCCACACCACACATTGCGCACCGTCGCGGGCCATCGTCCATTCGTTGTCGACGACGTGATGCAGATAGACCTCCCGGGGCCGGCCGTCCTTCCCGGTGCCGGTGACCCATAGCCCCGCGCAGGTGGCCCCGCTCATCAGGTGCCCAAGCCCGGCCGGATCCGGCAGGCATGCCGCCACCACATCACGTGGGCTGACGGCCGCGTTACTGCCGTTCGCGTGCACGCTCACCGGGGCGGTGCTGTCCAGACCGACCAGATGCAAAGTGCGCAGCACGTTGATGAACTCGGCGCCAAGACCGTATTTGAACGTGACCCTGCGGGCGTTCACCCAACGCGGCATGAGCACCACTTCCTCATGCTCGACATTGACGCATTCGACGGGCCCGATACCACCCGGGAAGTCGAAAACCTCCGGCTCACTGAAGGGTTCGGTGGTGAAGAACCCCTTGCCGCGTTCCCAGATCAGGGGTGGGTTGAGGCATTCCTCAATGGTCGTCCAGATGGAGAACGACGGGGCGAACCGATAGCCCTGCACCTCCAGGTTGGACCCGTCACGGGTACCGAGCTCGTCGATCTCGGAGAACAGGTGATCGGCGGCGTACCGCGCGAACACATCGCTGAGGCCCGGCTCCACGCCGATGCCGACCAGCGCCAACAACCCTGCGGCCTGCCACTTTTCGGCTGCGGCGAACTGTTCGTCGCCGAGCATCACGCCGGGCAGCTCATAGGGCTTGTCCGGGTGGCGGTGCGACAGGCTCATCGCCATATCGAGGTAGGTCACCCCGGCGGCGAAGCATCCGTCGAAGACGCCCATGACAAACCGGGGATCGACTGCGTTGAGCGCGTGGGTGATTCGATGCTCTCGACACAGCGCAGCGACATCATCGGCACTGGAGGCGTCGATGCGGGCCGCGGTGAATCGGGGGTCGTCGAGTCGATCCACCACCGCCTGCGCGCGTGCGATGTCGTAGTCCGCGATCACCAGCGCGTCGAAGAACTCCCGCCGCGCCGCGATGAACGCGGCGGCGCTGCCTACTCCCCCGGCACCAACGATGAGTACCCGCATGGCTATAACCGGGCCCAGGCCTCAGTGAGGACGCCGCGCAGAATCTGCTCGATCGCGTCGAACTCGCGCGGCCCGCTGATCAACGGTGGCGCAAGCTGAATCACCGGGTCACCCCTGTCGTCGGCACGGCAGTACAGGCCCGCATCCCAGAGCGCCGTGGACAGGAAGCCGCGCAGCAGTCTTTCGCTTTCCTCGCCACTGAACGTCTCCTTGGTGTCTTTGTCTTTGACCAACTCGATTCCGTAGAAGTACCCCTCCCCGCGCACGTCACCGACGATCGGCAGGTCGTGGAGTTTCTCCAGCGTGGCGCGGAACACCGGCGCGTTCTGCCGCACCCGATCGTTGAGCCCTTCACGTTCGAAGATGTCCAGATTGGCCAGCGCCACTGCGGCCGAAACCGGATGGCCGCCAAAGGTATATCCATGCGGAAAGGTGGTCTTGCCGTCATTGAAGGGCTCGAACAGTCGGTCGGTGGCGATCATCGCACCGATGGGCGAATACCCGGATGTCATGCCCTTGGCACAGGTGATGATGTCGGGTTGGTATCCGAAGTCCTCGCAGGCGAACATCGATCCGATGCGGCCAAAGGCGCAGATCACCTCGTCGGACACCAGCAGCACGTCGTACTCGTCGCAGATTTCGCGCACCCGCTCGAAGTAACCCGGCGGCGGCGGGAAGCAACCGCCGGCGTTCTGCACAGGCTCCAGGAACACCGCGGCGACGGTATCGGGCCCCTCAAATTCGATGGCCTCGGCGATCCGGTCGGCACAGTAGCGGCCGAACGCCTTGGGGTCATGCGCATATGGCTCCGGTGCCCGGTAGAAGTTGGTGTTCGGAGCCCGGAAGCCACCCGGGGTAAGCGGCTCGAAGGGCGCCTTGAACGCGGGCAATCCGGTGATGGCCAACGCGCCCTGCGGGGTTCCGTGGTAGGCGATGGCACGCGAAATCACCTTGTGCTTACCGGGTTTCCCGGTCAGTTTGAAGAACTGTTTGGCCAGCTTCCACGCGCTTTCCACCGCTTCTCCCCCACCAGTGGTGAAGAACACGCGGTTCAAGTCACCCGGCGCGTATGCGGCGAGGCGATCGGCCAGCTCTATCGCCGGCGGGGTGACATAGGACCACAGCGGAAAATACGCGAGCGTCTCGGCTTGCCGCGCAGCCGCTTGCGCGAGTTCGGCGCGGCCATGCCCGGCCTGCACGACGAACAGTCCGGATAGGCCGTCCAGATAACTCTTACCGCGGTCATCCCAGATCCTCACCCCCTCGCCGCGTGTGATGACGGGTGGTGCGATACCGGCACCGTGCCGGGCGAAGTGCCCCCACAGATGCCGAGACGCCTTCGCCTCTAGGTCGCCAGAAACGTCTTGTGCTATATCAACGGATGTCACCGTGTACCCCAATTATATTGCTGTTTAACTAATTTCAGATAGACCAGGGTCTCCGTGGAGGTGACCCCAGGCACCGCACGAATCTGCTTGTTGAGCAGGTCCAGCAGGTCGTCGTCGTCTTCGCAGACCACCTCGACGATCGCGTCGAAGGTCCCGGCAGTCAGCACCACGTAGTCGACGGCGGCCAGTTCGGCCAGTCGATCGGCGACCTCGGTGGTATCGCCGGAGCATTTGATGCCGATCATGGCCTGGCGTTTGAATCCGAGCTGCATCGGATCGGTGACCGCGACGATCTGCATGACGCCGGCGTCGATCATGCGTTGCACACGCTGCCGCACCGCGGCCTCGGAGAGGCCCACCGACTTTCCGATCGTGGCGTAGGGACGCCGGCCGTCTTGCTGAAGTTCCTCGACGATCGCCTTGGATGCATCGTCGAGCTGGAACGCCGCGGACCCGCTACTCGGGTCTGCAACCCGTAGCTGGCCCCGCATCAAACCTCGTGTCGTATTGGCCACGAGCTCGATTGTGCACGGATTCCATCGTTTTTCGCAATGATTTACGACGGATACCCACGAAAAACGAACAATCCGCGATGGAATCCGTGGCTTCACGCGCCGATTTTCGATACGGTGGCCGGGTGAGCGTTCCCAGCAGTTGGATCAACGGCAACCCGGTAGCGACCAGCGGAGAAACGCATCGTGTGATCAACCCGGCGACGGGCTCGGCCATCGCGGACCTGGCCCTGGCGACTCCTGCCGATGTGGATGCGGCGGTGTCGGCGGCCAGGGCCGCCGGACCCGCCTGGGCCTCGTCGACACCCGCCGACCGCTCAGCCGTCTTGGTCAAATTGGCCGCGGTCATGGCCGCCAATGCCGACACACTGGTAGCCGAGGAAGTCGCGCAGACCGGCAAACCGGTGCGTTTGGCCACCGAGTTCGACGTGCCCGGCAGCATCGACAACGTCGAATTTTTCGCCGGCGCCGCAAGGCATCTGGAGGGCAAGGCGACGGCCGAATACTCGGCCGACCACACCTCTAGCATCCGGCGGGAGGCCGCCGGTGTGGTGGCCACGATCACCCCGTGGAACTACCCGTTGCAGATGGCAGTGTGGAAGGTGCTGCCCGCGCTCGCGGCGGGATGCACGGTGGTGATCAAGCCGAGCGAGCTGACGCCGCTAACCACACTCACCCTCGCACGTCTGGCCGCGGAGGCCGGGCTGCCCGATGGTGTGCTCAACGTCGTCACCGGGCGCGGCGATGATGTCGGCAGCGCGCTCGTGGGCCACCCCGACGTGGATCTGGTGACCTTCACCGGTTCCACGGCGGTGGGCCGAAAGGTCATGGCAGCAGCGGCAGTTCACGGCCATCGAACACAGTTGGAGCTCGGCGGCAAAGCCCCCTTCGTGGTTTTTGACGATGCCGATCTGGACGCCGCGATCCAGGGGGCCGTCGCGGGGGCCATCATCAATTCCGGTCAGGACTGCACGGCAGCCACCCGCGCCATCGTCGCCCGCGATGTGTACGACGACTTCGTCGCCGGGGTCGGCGAGGTGATGAACAAGGTCGTCGTCGGCGATCCTCGTGATCCCGACACCGATATCGGGCCGTTGATCTCGGCCGCGCATCGCGCCAGGGTTTCGAGCATCGTGGACCGCGCGCCGGCGCAGGGCGGCCGAATCGTCACCGGCGCCAGCTCTCCCGATCTACCGGGTTCCTTCTATCGGCCCACGCTGATCGCCGATGTCGCGGAGACCTCCGAGGTCTACCGCGACGAGATCTTCGGCCCGGTGCTGACGGTGCGCTCGTTCACCGACGACGATGACGGATTACGGCAGGCCAATGACACCGCCTACGGCCTTGCCGCTTCGGCCTGGACACGCGATGTGTACCGGGCACAGCGAGCATCACGGGAAATCAAGGCGGGTTGCGTGTGGATCAACGACCACATCCCGATCATCAGCGAGATGCCCCATGGCGGATTCGGCGCGTCCGGGTTCGGCAAGGACATGTCGGACTACTCGCTCGAGGAGTACCTCACCGTCAAACATGTCATGAGCGATATCAACGGCGTCTCCGACAAGGATTGGCACCGGATAATTTTCGCGAAGCGCTAGGCCGGCGCGTCCAAATTGTGGTTGATAATCGCCGCGAGCCGGGTAAGGCTGGACGTGATGGCACGGCGATCGGCACCGGTCAGCTCCACGAAGACCTCGTGCTGCCGTGCCCGAAAGGCTGACTGCGCCTTGATCACCCGTGCACGCCCGTCCGTCGTGAGACCCACCAAGACCAGTCTGTCATCGGATGACGAACGGGTGCGCTCGACCACTCCCCGCTCTTCCAGCTGCTTGAGGGCGCGAGTGGCCGTCGGCACCGCGACCCCCGCTGTCCCGGCGAGCTGGCTCACGGACATCAGCTCCCGGTCAAGCAGCGGCGCCAGCAGCTCAAGCTGAGAGCGGCTCATGCCCGCCTGCGTGCCCGCGGGCGATGTCCGCCCCCTGCGCATCGCGAAGTAGAGCGCGTCCGTGGCCGCCACAAGCTCTTCGATCTCGCGCGCACTGTTCCCACTCGGCTGTCCTGGCACACCCACAGTGTAAGGGTTAGCATGATAATAGTTAGCATGCTAACGTTATGAACGAAGCCAGCGGAAGGACAGACACATGCGGGTAGCGATCATCGGCGCCGGAATTGGTGGGCTCACCGCAGCAGCGGCGTTGCGCACCAAGGATATCGACGTCGTCGTCCACGAGAAGGCGCACGAACTACGCGAAGTGGGCGCGGGCGTGGTCGTCGCAAGCAACGGTCTGCGCGCACTCGACGAAGTGGGCCTGGGCGATCGAGTGCGTGCGATCGGCACCCCGATCGGTCACACGCTCTGGCATACCTGGCAGGGAGAAAGCGTTCCGGTACCGGCCGCGTGGCCATCGGTCAGCCCCGATCGCCCGGTCACCTCCCTGCCTGTGCACCGCGGCGAACTGCAGCAGGCCTTGCTCGGCGCGCTGCCGGAGGGAACGGTCCATCTGGGGCGTCCATGCCACGACATCGTCGAGACTGCCGACGAGGTTCGAATCCTTTTCGCCGATGGATCCGAGGAACGAGCCGACGTCGCCGTGGGCGCCGACGGTATCCACTCGGTGGTGCAGCGCGTGGTGGCAGATCCGGTCGAGCTGTCCAGCGATGGCGTCATGGCCTACCGCGGCTTGATCCCCGTCGAACGCCTCGAGGGCGCCATCGATCTGAATTCCATGCAAATGTGGCTGGGCCCGGGGCGCAGCTTCCTGATCTATCCGGTATCGCAGGGCCGGCTGCTCAACGTGGTGGCCTTCACCCCAAGCAATCTCGATGCCGAGGAATCCTGGACCGCCCCCGGCGATGTGGCGGAGTTGGCGCACCAGTTCGAGGGCTGGGACGAGCCGGTGCTCACAGTCGTCGGGGGGATGACGGAGACCTTCCGCTGGGGGCTGTATGACCGAAAGCCGTTGAACCGCTGGACCACCGATCGCATCGCACTTCTGGGTGATGCCGCGCATCCGATGACGCCGCACCTCGGCCAGGGCGCGAACATGTCGATTGAGGACGGGGTTGTGCTGGCCACCGTGCTCGCCAACGCACCGATCACCGAAGTTCCCCGACGCCTGTCCTTGTACGAATCACTGCGCCGTGACCGCACCAGCCGGGTGCAACGCAATGCCCGTGCCTCGGGACGCGTCTATCGCTCCGTCGACCTGACCGCGCAGCAGCAGGCGGCACAGCTCACCGAAATCCTTGCCGACAACTGGATTCCCGACTATGACGCCGCCGGGGCGGCACTCGCCGCCCTCTAGTCCTTGGTGAATTCCTCACCCGTCTGCGGGTTCACCGCGACCTCACCTTGCGGGAGATTGGACAGATCGCCCGCGATCACGGTGTGCTGCGCCTCGACCGCGTCGGGCAACCCGAAATGGGTTGTCGGCGCGGCGGGCGCCAGCACCAGGTCGGCACTGCGCCGCGGCAGCGTCACGCCTTGGAAGAACGGCGGAGCCGCCACCCGCCACAGCAGCATCAGCACCACACCGAGAATCAGGGCACCAACGCCGACAACCGCGACGGCCCCGACCCCGAACACGGTGACGTTGTTACCGGCGTCGTCGATGAGCCAGCTGGGCTTGGCGTACTGGATGAGTCCGTAGATGAAGACGATGGTCAGAGTGATTCCACCGACCAGCGGCATGACGCCGCGCATCATGAGATCGCGGAAGCTGTCCGTGAGCGTCTTGCGGTAGAACCACGCGCACGCAAAACCGGTCAGCCCGTAGTAGAAGGCGATCATCAGGCCCACCGAGCCGATCAGCGCGGTCAGCAGGTTGGTGCTGATCGCGGTGAACAACACGTAGAAGACGATCGAAATCGCACCCATCGCGATCGTGGACGTCGACGGCGTCAGATACGTGCGATGAATCGATGCGAATGAATCCGGCAGTGCCTTGTAGACACCCATCGACAACGTGGTGCGGGCCGTCGGCAGGATCGTGGTCTGAGTACAGGCGGAGGCCGAGGTCAGAATGGACGCCGACAGCAAGAGCATCCCGAGGTGCCCAAGGAAGCTGTTACCGAACAATTCCGGACCGATGGCCTTGAACACGTCGGCGGCGTTCTCCTGGTTTCCCAGCCCGATACCCTCGGTGCCCACACCGGCGAACGCCACCGCGGCCACGCTCACCAACGCATAGGTGGCCAGCAGCAAGAACGTCGAGATGACCGCCGCACGACCGGGAGTGCGTCCGGGATCGTCCGACTCCTCGTTGCAGGCCACCGCGGTGTCCCAGCCCCAGTAGATGAAGATCGTCGTCAAGACTGCCGGCGCGATGACGGTGCCGAAATCCATGCCGCCCGGCCAGAACCACGACAACGACGGTATGAGCGAGTAGCCCTCGGCGTTATGGGTATAGACCTTGATCAGCGCCACGATCGCGAAGGCGACCAACACCACCACTTCGACGGTCAGCAGCCAGTACTGCAACCGCGCCGACACCTCGATGCCCCGGTAACAGATGTAGGTCATGATCACGATCCAGATGACACCCGCCACCGTCGACCACAGCACACTGTCGGCCAGGCCCGACGCCGACGACCAGCCGAGGTCGCCGACGAATGTGAAGGAATAGGCCCCGGCGACCTGAGCGAGGTTGGCCAGGCAGATGACGTCGGCGGCGATGATGCCCCAGCCGCCCAGCCACCCGACGATCGGCCCGAAGGTCCGTGAGGCCCAGGTGAAGGTGGTGCCGCAGTCGGGTTCGGCCTTGTTCAACTCCTGATAGGCGACCGCGATGAGATACATCGGAATGAAGGAGATCAGCACGATTGCGGGCGCCTTCACCCCGGCGAGCAGCGCACCCCCACTGGCGACAATCAACCCGAGGGTCGCGGCCAGACTGTACGCGGGCGCGGTAGAGGCGAGACCGACCACGACGCTGGACAACAGCCCCAGCGCTCCGCCCTTAAGACCCTTGCTCTCGACGGGGATGTCTGAACTCATGGGCAGCAGAATACGTTTTCCGTTGCGCTTTCGCCCAAGATGAGCGGAATTCGTTTAGGTAGCGCGTTCCGACACCGAATTCCGCAACAGGGCTGACGTGGGATCGACCCGCCGAAACAACGGTTTACGACGCATTTCCCGAGAAGCCGACGCGCGATACGGCGTGTCGGCGCAGGAAGGGACAACTAGGCCAGCGGATTCGTCCCGTTGAGGAACACCCAGATGGCGGCCGCCGCACCGAAGCCCAGCAGCACCGCGGCGAAGGAACCGATGAACGGCCTGCGGGCCCAGCCGCGACCAGCGTCAAACCCGTACCGACCAGGGCCGACAAGGATCACCGCGACAATCGCCACGATCATCAGCAGCTCGAATTCGTGCCCGTCGGGCCAGAAGATGGCGTAACGGTTGGCCTTATCGGAGACCATGTCCGACAGCAGCACGTTGACCATGAAGGCCAACGCGGCCGCACCCGCCAGCGGGGTCAGCAGGCCCAGAACCAGCAGCACCCCGGCGCCCAGCTCCGCCGTCACACCGACATAAGTAAGGATGTCGGCGTATTTGAAGCCGCGGTCACCCAGTGTCGCCTCGAACCCGCTGAGCCCTGTCCCGCCCCACCAGCCGAAAACCTTGCGCAGACCGTGGGCGATGAGCACCGCGCCCACCCCGACACGCAGCAAAAACAGCCCCAGATCCTGGGTCCCACGACGGTCGCCCGCAGGGTCCTGGGTGCCCCACGGCGCAGCATGGCGCGCGTGCACCGCCTCGGACGATATTTTGGTAGTGGCAGGTTCGGCGTAAGGCAGCGGCGCTGGATCGTACAACGGTCCAACCTCTTTCACATTGTGGGAGCTCGTCAGCCTCTCCGCCTGGTAATGCGGGATTGCCGTGGTCTCGAAGTCGCCGCCGTACGTAGCCGACGGCACATCGTCTTCAGGGTCGACCAATTCGGGCGGCTTACGCCACACCTGCGGATCGTCCGAATGACCGGTCACGGGCCCCAGACTAAGTCCATTGGAGGCCCGAATGTGGCGAGCAACGCCGTAAGGTCCGTAATCTTGCGGGCATGCTCATTCGCTCCAGCCCCGTGACGGGACCGACCAATGAGCCATCGGGGAAAAAACTGCTAGTCGGTTCGATGGCGACGGCGGCCGCAGCGGTGACGCTGCTCTCGGGTTGTGTCCGGTTCGATCCCACCCAGGATCAGCCGTTTACCGAGGTGCCTCGCCGGGGGGTCGCCCAGACCACAACCACCCCACCGCCGCCGTTACCGGGTAAACCGTTCCCCAAGCAATGCCCCGCCGACGGTGTGATGCAGGGATGCCTGGAAGCCACCAGCGGACTCATCATGGGCAGCGACGGCAAGACGGCGTTGGTCGCCGAGCGCGCGACCGGTGCCATCAAGGAGATCGCGACGAGCGCCGAGCCGAAGGTGAAGACGACCATCCCGGTCGACCCGTCCGGCGACGGCGGCCTGTCCGATATCGTGCTCTCCCCCTCCTACCAACAGGACCGGCTGATGTACGCCTACATCAGCACCCCGACCGACAACCGGGTGGTTCGCGTCGCCGACGGTGACGTGCCCAAGGACATTCTCACCGGAATACCCAAGGGTCCCACCGGCAATGCCGGATCACTGGCGTTCACCAGCCCCACCACGCTGGTCGTCCAGACCGGAACCGGCGGCAACGCGGGTGCAGCGAATGATCCGAACTCTTTGGCCGGCAAGGTGATCCGCATCGAGCAACCCACCACCGTGGGGCAGACGCCGCCGACAACCGCGATCAGCGGTTTGGGTGACGGCGGCGCCATGTGCGTGGACGCCGCCAACGGCACGCTCTATGTCACCGATCGATCCCCGGCGGGCGACCGGCTGCAAAAGCTCACCAAGGACGGCAAGATCTCGACGGTGTGGACCTGGCCGGATAAGCCCGGGGTGGCCGGATGCGCCGCACTCGACAGCTCGGTGATGGTCAACCTGGTGTTCAATCAGACCACCGTTGTGGTGCGCCAGAACCCCGAAACAGGAGCGGTCACCGGCGATCCTGAGGTGCTGCGGCAAAAGGAACAGCACGGCCACGTGCGGGCGCTGAAGCTCTCCCCCGACGGCAATGTCTGGGGCGGTTCCATCAACAAGGACTTCGGAACCGCCACCGACACCGAGGACGTGGTGTTCCCGCTGTTCCCGAAGGGCGGCGGATTCCCCCGCGCGAACGACGACCTGGACTAATCAGCCCTGGCCGCAGGCCTTGAGCACCAAGTCCTTGACCAGCGCGGCATCGGCCTGCCCCTTGGTGGCCTTCATCACCGCGCCGACGATGGCACCCGCGGCCGCCACCTTGCCATCGCGGATCTTCTGCGCGACATCGGGATTGGCGGCCAGCGCCTCGTCGACGGCGGCCTGGATCACCGAGTCGTCGCGCATCACGACCAGACCGCGATCGTTCATCACCTGCTCGGGTTCGCCCTCGCC
Organism: Mycobacteroides franklinii; assembly: GCF_001853795.1. Taxonomy (NCBI): domain Bacteria; kingdom Bacillati; phylum Actinomycetota; class Actinomycetes; order Mycobacteriales; family Mycobacteriaceae; genus Mycobacteroides; species Mycobacteroides franklinii. The sequence goes on along the minus strand of NZ_MLIK01000019.1, from coordinate 2,344,563 downwards.
GGCAAGAACACCATCGACCACCTGGCGCGCCAGCTTGTTGGACAGCTTGCCGTCCTTGACCAAGGCGGCAACGGCAGCCACCTGGGTGGGTGTGATGGGGAGCTCGGCCAGCTCGACCTCACGCGAATTGGCTTGTTGCACCAAGTAGTTACCCCACCACGAGCGTGCCTCTTCACTGCTGGCACCCTCGGCAACGGTGGCCTGCACGAGTTCAACGGCTCCGTTGTTGACCAGATCGCGCATCACCTCGTCGGAGACGCCCCACTCCTGCTGAATGCGACCCAGCCGCAGCCAGGGCAGCTCCGGAAGAGTGCCACGCAGCCGCTCGATCAGCTCGGTGCTGGGCGCCACGGGTTCGAGGTCGGGTTCGGGGAAGTACCGATAGTCCTCGGCGGTCTCCTTGCGGCGTCCGGCGCTGGTGCTGCCGTCCTGCTCCAGGAAATGCCGTGTCTCCTGAATGACTTCCTCGCCCGCGTCCAGAACCGCCGCCTGGCGCCGCATCTCGTAGCGCACCGCCACCTCGACACTCTTGAGCGAGTTGACGTTCTTGGTCTCGGTGCGGGTACCGAACTCGTCGGCACCGGCGGGCATCAGCGATACGTTGGCGTCGCAGCGCATGGATCCGTGATCCATGCGCACATCGGAAACATCCAAGGCGCGCAACAGGTCCCGTAGTGCCGTCACATAGGCGCGGGCGATCTCGGGCGCCCGCTCCCCGGTGCCTTCGATGGGCTTGGTGACGATTTCGACGAGCGGAACTCCGGCCCGGTTGTAGTCCAGGAGAGATTCGGTCGCGCCGGAGATCCGGCCGGTCTCACCGCCGATGTGGGTCAGCTTGCCGGTGTCCTCCTCCATGTGGGCGCGCTCGATCTGCACCCGCCAGATGGTGCCGTCCTCCAGTGGGACGTCGAGGTAGCCGTTGAACGCGATCGGCTCGTCGTACTGGGAAATCTGGTAGTTCTTCGGCTGGTCCGGATAAAAGTAGTTCTTGCGGGCGAACCGGCCCCACGGGGCGATCTCACAGTTCAGCGCCAGACCGATGCGGATGGCCGACTCGACGGCCTTTTCGTTCACCACCGGCAGCGAGCCCGGCAAGCCCAGACATACGGGGCAAATCTGGGTGTTGGGCTCCGCGCCGAATGTGGTGGGGCATCCGCAGAACATCTTGGTGGCCGTGGACAGCTCGACGTGAACCTCCATGCCGAGCACCGGCTCGTATCGGGTCAGCACGTCGTCATAGTCCAGCAGTTCTGTCATGCTGCGATCCTAATAGGTCGGCTTTGCGGGCCGAGCAGACATGTATTGCACAGAAAACGCAGGTAGCGCCCGCACTACATGTCTGTTCGCGGGTACGGTCGCCTCATGAGCCACAACGTGTTGGTCATCGGCATCGATCCGTATTTGATCGATTTCACCACGCCGGACTTCGCCACAGTGGAGCTGACCGCAGACGATATCCAGTCCGGTCTGGAACAGTCGGCGGCGATCCTGAATGCCGAGGGCTATGCCGCTGAACTGTGCCTCATCAGCCTGGCACTGGGTGAGGTCACCGCGCAGGTGACCCAGGCCCTCGAGACGCGGTCACCGGACTGCGTGGTGATCGGCGCCGGCATACGCACCATGCCCTCGAACCTTCAGCTTTTCGAGACAGTGCTCAACGTCGTCCACAAGCACGCACCCCAGGCAACGATCTGCTTCAACACCGTGCCCACCGACACGGTCGCCGCCGTCGAACGGTGGATTTGACCGCTAGTTGCCGACGTAGCTCGAGCCGCTCCTGATCAGATGGCAGACCGCGCCGTGCCCGGCGGTCCTCGGCGCGTTGTCCGTCCGTGACACCGCCACGCGGCCATTCACCTTCACCCGGCACGTCACCGACCCCGGATCATCCCCGGGGTGTGAACCCGAGAACACCAGTGACTGTCCGTCACCGTCGTAGTCGAAGCTCGTGGACCAGGGCAAGCCGACCGTGTCCACGGCGTACCCACCATCGGGTCCGTTGTAGCCGACCATCACGCCCTCGCCGAACGTCCCCGACAGCTCGAACTCGATCGACGTGGCAGCAAAGGCAGTACCCGGCGCCGACAGCTGCAGACCGGCGCAAAGCACGGCCCCCATCGCCACCCTCCCGATTACATACGTAATTGACGATTCCATGCGCGCATTAGATCACCATGTGCGGTGGTAAGCACCGGAATCTCAGCCGAAGAACGCGGCGGCGTCCTCGTAGCGATTCTTCGGGACCAGCTTGAGCTGACGGGTCGCTTCCGACAGCGGCACCCGCCCGATGTCCTGTCCACGCAGCGACACCATCACGCCGTACTCCCCCGCGTGTGCGGCGTCCGCGGCGTTGACGCCGAAGCGCGTCGCGAGCACCCGATCGAATGGTGTCGGGGTGCCGCCGCGCTGCACGTGACCGAGGACGGTGGTGCGCACCTCCTTGTTGATGCGCTTTTCGATCTCGGCTCCCAGCTGCTGGGCCACCCCGGTGAACCGCTGATGCCCGAACTCGTCAATTCCGCCGTCGCGTAACTCCATTGACCCCTCGGCCGGCTTGGCCCCCTCGGCCACCACACAGATGAAATGCGAATCGCCGCGCTGGAAGCGCCCTTTGATCAGGCGGCACACCTCTTCCACGTCGTACGGCACTTCGGGGATCAGGGTCATATGCGCACCTGAGGCCAATCCGGAATGCAGCGCGATCCAGCCCGCATGCCGGCCCATCACCTCGACCAGCATCACTCGCTGGTGGGATTCGGCCGTGCTGTGCAGCCGGTCGATGGCATCGGTGGCGATGGTCAGCGCGGTGTCGAACCCGAAAGTCACATCGGTGCAATCGATGTCGTTGTCGATTGTCTTGGGCACACCAACGACCGGCACGTTCTCGTCGGCCAGCCAGCTGGCCGCGGTGAGAGTGCCCTCGCCGCCGATCGGGATGAGCACATCGATCCCGTTGTCGTCGAGGGTCTGCTTGATCTGATCCAGCCCGGCACGCAGCTTGTCCGGATTGGTGCGTGCGGTGCCGAGCACCGTCCCACCCTTGGTCAGCAGCCGATCATTGCGGTCGTCGTTGGCCAGCTGGATACGCCGGTTCTCCAACAGACCCCGCCACCCGTCCTGAAATCCGACGACCTGCGAGTCGTAGCGGTTGGCGCAGGTTCGCACCACCGCACGGATGACAGCGTTCAGGCCAGGACAGTCACCGCCGCCGGTAAGCACTCCGATACGCATAGCCCCCATCATGCCCGTGAGCCGGTCAGACGGCAGCGCTACGAAGCCTTGGGTAGGCGGCTCTGGATGTTCAGCCTGAACCCGGCCCATACCGCGCGGCGGTCGGCGCCCAGGTTCTGCTCGACACGCGGCTCCCGGTCGAAGACCATCACCGGCCAGTCCGGACCGCGGTATTGCGGCCAGTCCTGGCTCGGAACACCGTTGCGCGCGAACGCCACCCAACGTTGTTGCACGTCATCGACGACCCGCGAGGCATCTCGGTGGGTAAAGCTGCCGGCCAAGACGGGGCCGGCGGGACCCCGATAGTTACCGAAAACCGCCGGCAGCTCGGTGGCGTGGGATCCTTCCAAACCGGCGGCCCGCACCGTCCAGGGCGCATAGTCGAACTGGTAGACGTACACCGGTGCGAATTGTTGATGGGCACGGGCAATCCGCCATACCGAGGATGTGAAGAACATGTCCCCCGCCAACCGCAGGCGCGCCTCCCTCGAGGGGTATCCGGGATAGGCGGCAATGATCCGTTCCCGGTAACCGGGCCCTCCGCGCCCAAGGATCTCCTGCTGCTCGGCCTCGGACAGCGGCATTACCTTGATGGCCTTGGTGAAGAGCCGGGCCTCATCGGCGTTACTGCCAATGATCAATGGAACCCTTTGCGCTTCACCACTTTCCATGGCTTCCACGGGAGGCTTCGGGAGATAACTACCGTCGACGGACGGCCCGAAGGGGAACCCGCCCAGCGCGATCAACTTGCGCTGGGCGCGTAGGAGCTGCCGCGGTGAGGCATTCATGACGGTCGCGGCCGCGTCATCGGCCGTGGCACCAAGCAATTCGGCGAACCGCCGGGCGTCGTGTGCGATCGCATCGGCGCTCGCGGCGAGGCCGCTGGCCGTGCTCTGGATGATCGCGCGCTGGAACAGACCCGCGGCGGCCGGCGTCGCCATCAGGGTCTCGACGCCGCTGCCGCCCGCGCTCTCACCAAAAATGGTGACGTTGTCCGGATCGCCGCCGAAGGCACCGATGTTGTCGCGGACCCATTGCAGGGCGAGCACGAGATCACGCAGGTACAGGTTGCTCTCGATGACGTGTTCGCCGTCGGACAACGACGACAGGTCGAAGGCCCCCAACGCGCCGACCCGGTAGTTCGCCGACACATAGACGCATCCACGGCGCGCCAGGATCGAACCCTCGTACGGCGGGCTGCTCGAACTGCCCAGGAAGTAGCCACCGCCGTAGATGTAGAACATCACCGGCAGCGGTCCGTCGGGCAGCTCCTCGGGGGCAACCACATTGAGCGTCAGACAGTCCTCGCTGCGCCGTTTTTGGGGCGTGAACACCTTGGGCTGAATCGGCGCGGCACCGAAACGCCGGCAGGTACGCACCCCCGCCCACGGCTGGACGGGACGCGGCGCCCGCATCCGCAACGGTCCCACCGGCGGTTCGGCGTACGGGACACCGCGGAAGCGCCGCATGCCGCGCCGCACGAAACCTTCGATCTCACCACTGGTTGTCGCTACACGTAGGGGCGCCGGTGCCATGGGAGCGAACCTAGCGGGGGCCACGGCCCAGCGCTAGTCGCGCACCAAATTCCCTACTTGGCAACGAGTTTCCATCAGTTGTTCAGATCGGGGCAGGAGACGTCGACATATGCGGTGGTGGACGAGAGCGCACTGGTCTGGCCGGCGGACACCCCGTGCACGTCCGTCACCGTGCATTGCGACAACGGCGCCGATACGCTGCCGTTGATCTGCACCGAATACCCCTGCTTCTGCAGATTTGTCACCGTGTCACCCGCGTTACCGCCGCCGGTGCTCGTGGACGCCGTGGCGGTCCCGGCCAACCCCACGGCAGCCGCCGCGAAAGCCGAAGCGGTAATGGCGGCGAATGCGAACTTCTTCATGATGGCGCTCCTTGGTAGTTGTGCCGCGGGACCATTTCCGGCGACATCACAAGGCTCGGCGCGAAAGGCATGTGTTCTTTGAGCGCCCACTGAAGATTCGATGGAGAAATCGGCGGGCTACCACAGGCCCAATTAGGGCCATGAACAGCAGTTTCGGTACCGGAATCGCCGCCGGGCGCTATCGGTGCGCCAAGGAAACTCTGAAGTTTCGATGAAGAAGTGTCCCCGAGGCACAGCGACCTTCGACGGGGACGGGTCGGTCAGTGCACCATGGGCACATGCACGGTTCTTCCCACGATGCCGCAGCGGTGCCTGCCCCGGACTATCGGGCCCTGGTGGTCGACGATGAGGTACCGCTGGCCGAGGTGGTCGCAAGCTATCTCCGGCGGGAGTCGTTCGAGGTTCACCTCGCCCACGACGGCCGTCGCGCACTCGATTTGGCGCGTGAGGTCGATCCCGATGTGGTGATCCTCGATATCGGCCTGCCGGGCGTGGACGGTATCGAGGTCTGCCGGCAGCTTCGCGTCTTCTCCGACGCCTATGTGGTGATGTTGACCGCGCGGGACACCGAGGTGGACACCATCGTCGGGCTTTCCGTCGGAGCCGACGACTACGTCACCAAACCCTTCAGCCCACGGGAGGTCGTCGCCAGGGTGCGCGCCATGCTTCGGCGACCCCGCCGCGTGCCCGCACCGTCGGACGAATTGGCTCCGGATCTGAGCCCGCCGCGCGTGTTCGGAGCGTTGCGTATCAACGTGGACGGCCGTGAGGTACATGTCGGCGAAGCGCCAGTCACGCTGACTCGCACCGAATTTGACGTACTTGCGGCCCTCTCGTCCCGGCCGGGCATCGTGCTGAGCAGAAAGCAATTGCTCGACGCGGTATGGGGCGACACGTGGGTAGGAAACGACAACATCGTCGATGTCCACATCGGGCATCTGCGCCAAAAACTGGGCGACAACCCGGCACTGCCGCGATACGTGGCGACTGTGCGCGGCGTCGGCTATCGCATGGGTTCCGGATCGTGACACGTCCCCAATACGGCATCGGACTACGGCTACTGGTGGTGAACTCGGTGGTGGTCCTCGCCGGGATCGCCACCACCAGCGTGGTCGCCGCCATCGTGGGGCCCCCGATGTTCCGCCGCCTGATGGATCAGCAGGTAGCACCCGGCGCCGGTAACGATCACCCGTACGAGCGCGCCTTCCGCCATGCCACCGCGATGTCCATCGGGTTCGCCGTCGTGGTGTCGGCCCTGGCCGCACTCACCCTGAGTTGGTATCTGAGTCGACGGGTACATCGCTCGGCCACTTCACTGTCACAGGCGGCATCCGCTGTTGCCGACGGGCACTACGACATTCGGGTGCCACCGCCACTGCTGGGCAAGGAATTCGACGCTGTCGCAGCGGCTTTCAACAAGATGGCGCAGCGACTCGGCGCCGTGGACGAAGCGCGCCGGCAGATGCTGGCCGACCTGGCGCACGAGATCAGAACTCCGGTCGCGGTGCTTGAGGCGTACATGGAAGCAGTGGAAGACGGTGTGCAGCAACTGGATCAACGGACCGTGGCCACACTGCGGGATCAAACCCGTCGCCTGACGCGGTTCAGTATCGATGTCAATGCCCTCTCGGTGGCCGAGAGCCGCACCACATCGATCGACGCGCGGTTGGTATCACCCAACGACTTGGTCAACACGACGGTCGCCGCGTTCGTGCCGCGCTACCAGTCAAAGGGAGTTGTCCTGCAGGCCCACGCCGAGGACGCACTACCGGACGTATGGGCCGACCCCGAGCGGATTGGCCAGGTATTGAGCAACCTGCTCGACAATGCCCTGCGCCATACCGGCCCGGGTGGGCACGTCACCGTGACGGCGGCGGCCACCGGCGCCGGTACGACGATCACCGTCTCCGATACCGGCGACGGTGTCCCGGCCGAACATCTGGACAGACTGTTCGATCGTTTCTATCGCGCCGACGCCGCCCGCGATCGACAGCACGGCGGAGCAGGCATCGGGTTGTCGATCGCCAAAGCGCTTGTCGAAGCGCACGATGGGCGCATCGAGGCACACAGCGCGGGACATGGAGCGGGCACCACGTTCACGGTGTACCTGCCCACCGCGGGTGATCGCCCCGACAGCACCGCCGGCTAGCGGCCCGGTTGAATCACCGTGGGACGCGTCTTGGTTGCCGGCACCGTTGCCAGCGGCGCCTTGTTATCGGGATCGGGCGCCGAGCTCATATGCGGATCGTTGGAGTGGATACAGGCCTTGTCGGTCTGCACCGAGCAGGTCACCCGCTGCGCCGAGTCACTGCCGGGAGTCTCCAAGACCGCCGGCGCGGCCGCGAGTACACCACACAACGCCAGGGTGGCGACGTAGGAAGGCACGCGCGGCATGCCTCCACGGTACGCAGCCGACTGCCGATAACCGTCGTATTTCAACTGCCAGTTGGCTGTGGATTCCTACAGCGCCGCGGGCAACGCGCCCCGGGCGGTCTCATACGCCGCACCCACCCGGTACAGGCGGTCGTCGGCGAGCGCCGGCGCCATGATCTGCAGCCCCACCGGAAGCCCGTCGTCGGCGGAAAGACCGGAGGGCACCGACATTCCGCAGTGCCCGGCCAGGTTCAGCGGCAGTGTGCACAGGTCGAACTGGTACATGGCCAGCGGGTCATCGACCTTCTCCCCCAACCGGAATGCGGTCGTAGGCGTGGCCGGGGTGACCAGCACATCGACCTGCTCGTAGGCGCGCTCCAGGTCACGTTTGATCAGGGTACGTACCTTCTGCGCCCGGCCGTAGTAGGCGTCGTAGTAGCCGGCGGATAGCGCGTAGGTGCCGATCATGATGCGCCGCTTGACCTCTGGACCAAAGCCCGCCGCCCGGGTAAGCGCCATGACTTCCTCGGCGCTATGCGTTCCGTCGTCCCCCACCCGCATGCCGTATCGCATCGCATCGAATCGGGCCAGGTTGGAGGACACCTCCGACGGCAGGATCAAGTAGTAGGCCGGGAGTGCGTATTCGAAATGCGGACAAGACACCTCGACCACGTCGGCGCCCAGCGCGGTCAGCTGCTCGACGGCGGCATCGAACGATGCGATCACGCCCGGCTGATACCCGTCGCCGCGCAGCTGCGAGACCACACCGACACGAACACCCTTGAGATCACCGGCGGCACCGGCGCGAGCCGCGGCCACGACATCGGGCACCGGCTCGTCGACCGAGGTGGAGTCGCGCGGGTCATGGCCCGCGATCACCTGATGCAGCAGCGCGGTATCCAAAACCGTGCGTGCACAAGGGCCGCCCTGATCCAGCGACGAGGCGCAGGCCACCAGCCCGTAACGGGAGACGGTGCCGTAGGTGGGCTTGACCCCGACCGTCGCGGTCAGCGCCGCGGGCTGGCGGATCGAGCCACCGGTGTCGGTACCGATGGCCAGCGGCGCCTGGAAGGCCGCCAACGCGGCAGCACTACCACCGCCCGAACCACCCGGCACCCGCTCGACGTCCCAGGGGTTGCGGGTGGGGCCGTACGCGGAGTTCTCGGTGGAGGAGCCCATCGCGAACTCGTCCATGTTCGTCTTGCCCAGGATCGGGATCCCGGCCGCGCGCAGCCGCGCGGTCACGGTCGCGTCGTAGGGCGGTACCCAGTTCTCCAGGATCTTCGACCCACACGTGGTCGGCATGTCCCGGGTGGTGAAGACATCCTTGAGCGCCAGCGGAACACCGGCAAGAGCAGAAGCGGGCTGATCACCGCGCGCTATCGCGTCGTCGGTGTCCTTGGCGGCGGCCAGGGCCTGCTCTCCCGCCACGTGCAGGAAGGCCCGGTAGGTCGCGTCGGTGCTGGCGATCTGATCCAGATGCGCGCGTGTCACCTCAACGGATGACACCTCGCCGGAATGGATCAACGCGGCCAGTGCGGCGGCGTCCTGCCTAATGAGCTCAGAGGCCGGTCGGCTCATCATTCCTCCCCAAGAATCTGCGGCACCGCGAAACGGCCCTCGGCCACCCGAGGGGCCTGCGCCAGCGCCTCATCAGGGGTGAGGCAATCGGCAATCACGTCAGGCCGTGTGACATTGACCGCATCGAGCGGGGAGCTCGTCGCATCAACCTCGTCCAGCTCATCGGTGGAAACGGCACTGATCTGGCTGACGTGGCCGAGGATCGCGTCGAGTTGCCCGGCGTATCCGTCCAGCTCAGCGTCGGTCAGCGCAAGCCGGGCCAGTCTGGCCAGGTGCGCGACCTCGTCACGGGATATGGCGCTCACGGCTAGACAGCCTAGAGGGCGGCACTGCCCGACCTATGCCACAGTGTTGGACGTGCCGTCATATCTGCTGCGCCTCCAGCTCGCCGACCGCCCCGGCAGTCTGGGGTCGGTCGCCGTCGCGCTCGGCACGGTGGGTGCGGACATCTTGTCCCTGGACGTCGTCGAACGTGGTCCGGGCTACGCCATCGACGACCTGGTCATCGACCTTCCACCGGGCTCCATGCCCGATTCATTGATCACCGCCGCCGAGGCGCTGAACGGGGTGCATGTGCATTCCATCCGCCCGCACACCGGCCTGTTGGAAGCGCACCGCGAGCTGGAACTGATCGACAGGGTGGCCGCCGCGGGGGCATCCGCCCGCCTCGAGGTGCTCGCTCACGAAGCCCCCCACGTACTCCGCGCGAACTGGTGCACCGTGGTGCGGCAAGACGGCACCGGCTTCATTCGGGTGGCCGGCAGCGCGGGGGCCCCGGAAACCCAGGCCACCTCCGCCCCCTGGCTACCGCTGAGCCGCGCGCAGGTTCTCGACCCGACCGCAGATTGGGTGCCCCAACTGTGGAAAGACATGGACACCACACTGGCGGCCGCGCCGCTGGGCTCGGGTGACACCGCGGTGGTGCTGGGCCGTCCCGGCGGACCGGAGTTCCGGCCCTCGGAAGTGGCGCGTCTGGGCTATCTGGCCGGGATCGTCGCAACCTTGGTGCGGTAGCGGTCGGTTCACAGGAACGGCACAGCCAATTCCCTGAATCGCGCGGCACACTCACTGACGTGACTGACATCGACGCGTCCATGAGCCGGACAAGGGAACGACTCATCTTCGCCGCCATTCTGCTGACGATCGCCGTGGTGTACCTCTGGGACATCAGCCAGAACGGGTGGTCCAATGCCTTCTACGCGGCAGCCGTCCAATCGGGCAGCGAGAGCTGGAAGGCATGGTTCTTCGGCAGCTTCGATCCGCAGAACTACGTGACAGTCGACAAGCCGGCCGGCGGTCTGTGGTTGATGGGATTGTCTGCCAGGCTCTTTGGCTTCTCCAGCGCCAGCATGCTCATCCCCCAGGCTGTCCTTGCGATCACCAGCGCGGCCCTGATCCGCGCCGCGGTGCGGCGGCAGGCAGGTCCGAGCGCGGGCCTGCTCGCGGCGGCCCTATTCGCTCTCATCCCGGTGGCCTCGGTGATGTTCCGGCACTCCAACCCCGACGCACCGATGGTGTTCGGCATGGTGGTGGCCGCGTACTTCACCACGCGCGCCATCGACTCCGAGCGCGCGCGGAGCGCCGCCGGCTGGCTGGCACTGGCCGGAGTCGGCATCGGATTCGCGTTTCTATGCAAGACCCTCGAAGGTCTGCTGGTAGCTCCCGCGCTACTCCTGGCCTACCTGGTGTCCGCGAAATGGCCTTGGAAGACAACACTTCTGCACATCATCGGCGCCGGCGTCGCCCTGTTGGCCTCGTCGGGATGGTGGATGGCTGCCGTCGCGCTGACCCCAGCGGCTAGTCGCCCGTACGTCGACAACTCCACGGACAACAGTGAGTGGACACTGGCGGTTGGCTACAACGGCCTGGATCGCCTGCTGGGCGACAACTCCAATGGAATGGGCGGCGGCCGCGGCAGCGGGCCCGGATTCTCGGGCACCCCGGGCATCTTCCGGCTGTTCCAGGACACTCAGGCCGATCACATCGCGTGGCTTCTTCCCACGGCGTTCATCGCGCTGATCCTCGGACTGATCATCGTCGGCAAGACACCGCAGACGGCGGGCTGGACGGGCCGCCTGCGCGCCATCACCACCAATCCCGCCGGGGCAGGGCTCGTTTTATGGGGCACCTGGATGGTGTCCAACTACGTGATCCTGAGCTACATGGCCAAGCAGTTCCATCCGTACTACACCTCGGCAATGGCTCCGGCCATCGCCGGCTCCCTGGCGATCGGCACGGTACTGCTGTGGCGGCATCGGTCCGAGCGGATCGGCAAGTTCGGGCTGAGCGCACTCACGCTCAGCGCCACCATCATGGCGTTCGTCCTCCTGCGGCGCATTCCGGCCTGGCTGCCTTGGCTGCGGTGGGTTCTGCTGATCGGCGGTCTCGTGGTGGCGGTTGTCCTCGCACTCGGCGCACTGGAGCGCAGCGCCCGCCTGCGCTACGCCATCGCCGCTGTGGCGCTTGTGGTTTCACTGGGAGGTTCGTTCGCCTTCACCATCGCCAACGTGACCACCCCGAAGGTGGGCGGGTTGTCCTCGTCGGGACCGGCGATCGCCAAGGACGACAAGTTCGGCGGTCAGCCACCCGAGCCGCTAGATCCCGCATTGGCCGCCCAGATCAAGGATTCGGGCGCCCGATGGCCGGTGGCGACCACCAACACCCGCACGGCCGCGCCCATTCAGTTGGAGACGAATGCTCCGGTGATGGCGATTGGCGGGTTCTCCGGGCGCGATAACCCGATCACCCTGCAGCAGTTCATCGAATACACCCAGGACGGCGCCGTCCAGTTCTATGCCGAGTCCGTCAAGGACAAAGACAAGGACAAGCAGAAGGAACAACCACAGCAGGACGACGACACCAAGCGGGTGGCCGACGAGGTTCAGAAGTGGGTCGAGACCCACTTCTCCTCCAAGGATTACGGTGATCTACGAGTGTTCGATCTCTCGATTCCGCCGAAGTCGTAGAGGTCCAGGCGTCGACGGGCCACCCGGCACTACGCGGGCGGCCCGTCGGCCAGCAGGGCCCGGAAACCGTCCTCATCGAGGATGGTCAGCCCTAGCTCGACGGCCTTGTCGTACTTGGACCCTGGCGCGTCACCGACGACCACAAACGCCGTCTTCTTGGACACCGAGCTCGCGGACTTGCCACCCCGGGCGATGATGGCCTCCTTGGCCTCATCACGGGAAAACCCTGGGAGCGAGCCGGTTACGACGATAGACAGCCCTTCCAGGTTGCGCGGTATCGACTCGTCACGCTCATCGGCAGTCCGCACACCCGCGGTGCGCCACTTGTCGACGATGGCCCGATGCCAGTCGACGGTGAACCAATCCACCACGGCCGCGGCGATGGTGGCTCCCACGCCTTCGACGGCGGCCAGTTGTTCGACGGACGCACCCTCGATGGCCTCCAGGTCACCGAACTCGGTGGCCAGCGCACGGGCCGCGGTGGGGCCGACATGGCGAATCGAGAGCGCCACCAACACCCGCCACAGTGGCTGTTGTTTCGCCTTGTCCAGGTTGTCCAGTAGCCGACTTCCGTTGGCGGACAACGCCCCGCTCTTGGTCTTGAACAGATCGGTCCGCAGTAGGTCATCGGCGGTAAGGCTGAAGAGATCGCCCTCGTCCTCGATGACGCCGGCCGAGAGCAGCGCGATCGCCGCCTCATAACCGAGGGCCTCGATATCGAATGCGCCACGCCCCGCCACGTGGAAGACCCGCTCACGCAGTTGCGCGGGACAGCTACGCGAGTTGGGGCAACGGATGTCCGCGTCACCCTCCTTCTCATGTGCCAGCGTGGTGCCGCATTCGGGACATGTTGTGGGCATGACGAATTCGCGCTCGGACCCATTTCGCAGATCGGCGACAGGCCCCAGCACCTCGGGGATGACGTCACCGGCCTTACGGATCACCACGGTGTCACCGATCAGCACACCCTTGCGTGTGACCTCCGAGGCGTTGTGCAGGGTGGCCAAGGACACCGTGGATCCGGCCACCTTCACCGGGGTCATGTACGCGAACGGGGTGACCCGTCCGGTGCGGCCCACGCTCACCCGGATGTCGAGCAGCTCGGTCGTCGCCTCTTCGGGCGGATATTTGTAGGCGATGGCCCAGCGGGGCGCGCGCGAGGTACTACCGAGGCGGCGCTGCAGCGCCACGGTATCGACCTTGACCACGAGGCCGTCGATCTCGTGTTCCACGTCGTGGCGGTGCTCGGCCCAATAGTTCACGCGTTCCTGTACCTGGGCGATACCGCGCACCTTGGTGGTGTGCGTCGAGACGGGTAAACCCCACTCTCCCAACGCCAAGTAGGCGTCATGCAGACTCTCCGGCGAGAAACCCTCGGCGCGGCCAAGCCCGTGGCAGATCATCCGTAGCCGTCGCCGGGCGGTGATCGCCGGGTTCTTTTGCCGCAGGCTGCCCGCGGCGCTATTGCGCGGGTTGGCGAACGGCGGTTTGCCCTCCTCGACCAGGGAAGCGTTCAGCACCTCGAAATCCTCCAGCCGGAAGAACACCTCGCCGCGCACCTCCAGGAGCGCGGGTATCGGGTATTCCTTTGACTCCGTGAGCCTTTCCGGCACATCCTCGATGGTCCGGGCGTTCAGGGTGACATCCTCGCCGCTGCGCCCGTCCCCGCGGGTGGCCCCACGCACCAGCACGCCGTTCTCGTACACCAGCGCGAGCGCCACGCCGTCGATCTTCAGTTCACACAGATATTCCGGCTCTTCCCCGATGTCGCCGCGCACCCGGGCATCCCAGGCCACCAGCTCCTCGGAACTGAATGCGTTGTCCAGGCTCAGCATTCGCTCCAGGTGATCGACCGACCTGAATTCGGTGACGAAACCCGCACCACCCACCAGCTGTGTGGGGGAATCCGGTGTACGCAGCTCGGGGTACTGCTCTTCCAGCGCCGTCAGTCGTTGCAGCAGCTCGTCGAACTGGCCGTCCGAGACAACCGGGGCGTCCTTGACGTAGTAACGGAACTGATGGCCACGCACCTCGTCGGCCAGCTCGCCCCATTGGCGCTGGATGTCGGAATCCATACCCGGCAGGCTAACGGACCCACCCGACAGCTCCCGAACCCTACGATGTGCCCATGGGCACACACCCCATCATGTTCACCGAGCACGATCCCGGCCTGGCTGAACTGCGCGAACTGGCGCTCGCATTGCCGGAAGCGGCCGAACAGATCTCGTGGGGCCGACCCGTCTTCAAGGCGGGCAAGATCTTCGCGATGTTCGGCGGCAACGCAAAAGGCGCCACCAAGGGTGAGATGACCGCCTACCCGTACTCGGTACTGATCAAGGTGGACGATTCCGAACGCACCGCACTCTTACAGGACGAACGCTTCTACTATCCGGCGTACATGGGGCCCTACGGCTGGCTCGGACTGGATTTCACCGCCTCCGAGGTGGACTGGGACGAGGTCGCCGAGCTCCTGGATGCCTCATACCGCTTGATCGCCACCAAACGGCTGCTCAAGCTGCTGGATCAGGACGACAGAACCTTTTGACAATCCCCCCGCTCTACCTCAAAATTTGCCTACCACTCACAGAGACAGGCTGGGGCGCACAGTGTCTGTTGCCAATCGATTCTGCAGTGTCCTGGCCGGGGCGGCACTAACCGCCATCGCCGCGGCGCCTTCCGCACGCGCCGACGGTCCTCTGGTGTTTCCCGGGATGGAGATCATTCAGGGAACCCAGAGCTGCACGCTCGGATACGTCGATCCCGGTGCCCGGATCGGTCTCACCGCGGGCCATTGCGCCATGGATACCGACGGCCCGGTGTACGACTCGGCAGGCGACCTCATCGGCGCCCTCGTCATCGCCGGCTCCAACCTTCACGACGGCGACCGGATCGACGGCACCAAGTACGTGATCGACTACGAGGCCATCAAATTCCGTGACGACGTGGCGATCAACGACATACTCCCCAACGGGATTCGACTCGAACGCGGTAGCGGGATCCAGCCGCAGACCGGGCTGCCGGTCTGCCGCAACGGCGTCACGACCGGCGAGGCCTGCGGCACCGTCACCACGGTCAACAATGGCTGGTTCGAGATCGACGGACTACCCGCCGACCATGGCGACTCGGGCAGCGCGGTGTACTCGATCACCTCGCCAGGGCACGGCGCCATCGTCGGAATCGCACGCGGCATCACCCGTAACATCGATACCGGCGTGGTCCAGACCACCGCGATTTCCTGGTCGACTGTGCTCAATCAACTGCGGGAAGACCTCGAAAAATCACCCGACGCCACCCCGCCACCTGGGGATTCACCTGCCCCAACCGCACTTCCTGCACCACAGGACGCCCGATTCGCATAGGCTCGTAGCGACACAGAGAGTCGTGCCGCGTGCTCTCCTGATGCTGGTCGGGCTTTATTGACGGTGAACGTGGCAGACAGAGAGCTACGGCGTGACCAGTGTCGGCGATGAGAGTCGACGGACCGGCCCATGGGGACGGCTGACGGTGTGTGCAGCGGCCGTCACCGCTCTGACCGGCGTTGGTCTTGCCAACCCGGTTGCGGCACATGCGGACCCACTGATCTACCCCGGTATGGAAATCATCCAGCGCCCACCCGGTAAGGAATCGCTGAGCTGCACGCTCGGTTTCGTGGACCCGGCCGCGCGCGTTGGCGTCACCGCGGGGCATTGCGGTGGCAACGGTCCGGTGTTCACCAACGACGGCCTCCGCATCGGACAGCTCGCGGTGGCCCAGTCCAACATCCAGCCCGAGGGTCCGCTGTCGCGCGACGACTACCGCATCGACTACGAGGGCATCGCCTTCGACGACGGCGTACCGATCAACAATGTGCTGCCCAACGGGCTGCGACTCGGAGTTGATCCGGCGGTCGTGCCCCGGGACGGCCTGCCCGTGTGCCGAGTGGGTATCACCACCGGCGAGGCGTGCGGCGCCATCGCCGGATTCGGCAACGGCTGGTTCCTGGTGGACGGCCTGCCCGCCGACCACGGAGACTCCGGTAGCGCCGTGTACACCGTCACCTCACCGGGCAACGCGGCCATCGTCGGAATCGTCAGCGCGCGCTTCACGGCCAACCAGACCCATCGCGAATCCACCGTGGCGCTGTCCTGGCCCACGGTGCAGCAGCAGATCCGGGACGATATCGCGGCCGCGCGCCGCCCCGGCGAGGGCAGCGTCGCGAACCCGGTCGCGATCAGCCCCCAGGCACCACCGCCGGTCGCGATCAACCCGCAGGCACCATCGATGGTCCTGCCGCCCGCGCCCTCAGATGACCGGCCCTCCGGTCCCGCGAGAATTGTTGTCCCCTAACACTCATGCGCCCGTTTTTGTGGATAACCACCATCGTTGCGGTGCTGTGCGCGCTCCCCGCCGTGTATCCAGCGCCGACACATGCCGATCCCCCGCTCGTATATCCCGGCATGCTGATCTACCAGGGCTCGCTCAGCTGCACGCTCGGTTATGTCGATCCCGGACTCCGCGTGGGTATCACCGCCGGGCACTGCTTCAACGGCGACGGCATCATCCGCAACGGCGACGGTGCCGCCGTGGGGCACAAGGTGATGGCACATGACAACCGTCCCCCCGAGGGCCCGGTCTACGAGAACGAGTACACGATCGACTACGAGGCCATCTCCATCGATGACGGATTGCCGCTGAACGACGTCCTGGCCAACGGTCAGCGCCTCGAACGCGATGACACGGTCGCTCCCGACGTCGGCATGCCCGTCTGCCGGACCGGTCACACCACCGGCGACGCGTGCGGATCGGTGACGCGACTTGGCAACGGCTGGTTCAGGTTTAACGGCCCGGTGATCGGCAAGGGCGATTCCGGCGGCCCGGTCTACACCCACGTCGGCGACCGCACGGTGCTCGTCGGCATCATTCGCGGTTTCATGACGAGCCAGTCCGGCGACGATGTGCAGTCCTGGGCAATGTCGTGGCCGTCGGTGATCAAACAGCTGCGCGAGGACCGCACCGGCCTGCTGCCCGCCTGAGCGTCGATTATCCGGACCCGTAGGCTCAGGCCATGTCTGACTGGAAAGCCTTCACCGTCGAGATCACCGGGCACATCGCCCAGGTCACCCTCATCGGCCCCGGTAAGGGCAACGCGATGGGACCGGACTTCTGGCGGGAACTGCCGCTGATCTTCACCGAGCTGGATGCCGACCCGGAGGTACGGGCGGTCGTTCTCGCCGCCGCGGGTGCGCATTTCAGCTACGGGTTGGACCTGGCGGCCATGGCAGGCACCTTCATGCCGCTGCTGGCCGAGAAGGCACTGGCCAAACCGCGTACCGACTTCCTCGACGAGATCCGCCGGCTGCAGGCCTCGGTGACCGCCGTCGCCGAGTGCCGCAAGCCGGTCATCGCCGCGATTCAGGGCTGGTGCATCGGCGGCGGCGTCGACCTCATCGCGGCCGCCGACATCCGGTACGCAAGCTCCGAGGCGAAGTTCAGCGTGCGCGAAGCCAAGGTCGCCATCGTGGCCGATATCGGCTCGCTGCACCGGCTTCCGCCGATCATCGGCGACGGCCACCTGCGTGAACTGGCGTTCACCGGCAAGGACATCGACGCCGCCCGGGCCGAGAAGATCGGTCTGGTCAACGACGTTTTCGATACCCCCGAGGCGACCCTGGCGGCCGCACACGCCACCGCCGCCGAGATCGCGGCCAATCCGCCGCTGGTGGTGCAGGGCGTCAAGGACGTCTTGGGCCGCGAACGCGAGAACGTCGTCGCCGACGGCCTCAAGTACGTCTCGACCTGGAACGCCGCGTTCTTGCCGTCGGAGGACCTCCAGGAAGCCATCGGCGCGGTCTTCGAGAAGCGGGAACCCGACTTCAAGGGACGTTAGGGGCGATACCTACCCCAGTGCACGGCATCCTGCAGGGGGCGCCCACTGCGCCAGCCGAATCGCTCCAGATCGGGCCGCTCCGCGAACTCGTGCACCGGCCCCACACACAGCCAGGCGATCGGCCGGATGTGCGGTGGCGCGCCGATTAATTCGGACAGGAACTGTTCCTCGTAGAAGGACACCCAGCCGACACCGATCCCCTCGGCGACCGCCGCAAGCCACAGGTTCTGGATGGCAAGAACCGCCGAGAACAGGCCAACATCGGAGATGGTGTGGCGCCCCAGGATGTGTGGGCCGCCCCGCCCGTGGTCATACGTGACGACCACGCCGGTGCCGCTCTCCCGGATGCCTTCGATTTTGATGGGATCAAAGGTGTTTCGTCGTTCCTCCGGGAGACTGTCGGCGAACCTTTGTCGGTGATCGGCAACATGCGCCGCGAAGGTGTCCAGCGCTTCGGTCTCGCGCACCACCACGAAGTCCCATGGCTGACTGTTCCCGACGCTGGGCGCGCGATGGGCGGCCTGCAGCAGCTTCATCAACGTCGCATCGTCGATGACCTGCCCGGTGAACTCGGCCCGCACGTCCCGGCGAGTGGCGATGGCCTGATAGACGTCCATCACAGCGCCTCCGCGTCCGCGTTGATAAGGTCACTGACCTTGCGCGTCAATTCGGTTGCCGTGCGCGCCCATTCGAAGTCGGCACCGGCCAAACCACAGCTGGTGCTGATGCCTATCCGATCGCGCAGCACCGCCCGCCCGAAGCCGAGTTTGTCGGCAAGCGCGGCGGTGCGGGTGGCCAGCACCTCGGCCGAAACGGGCATACTCGGCGCACTGGACGGAATCACGCCCAGCACAGCGGCCTTACCGGTGTCCAGCACCGCGGCCAAACCATCGAGCGCCTGCGCGTCGGCCAGATAGGCGGCATCTACCGCAATCCCACGAATATTGGCTCTACGCAACAGTTCCCAGGGAGGTTCGGCCGCGCAGCAATGCACCAGCAGCTCACCACCGACCGCCTCGGCGCACTGATCCAACAACGAGATCGCGGTGGGCACATCGATCGGATGCACCGGTGAGAACATGCTGGTCCCGGAGAGCCTGCCCTCCAGTGCGGCAGGCAGAGACGGCTCATCGAGCTGCACCACGATGCGTGCGCCGAGCCGACGAGAAAGGTTGGCTTGATGAATGGCCAAACCCTCGGCCAACGACGCCGCGAGATCACGGACCGCGCCCGGGTCGGTGATGGCACGGTGACCATTGGGCAGTTCCAGCTGTGCCGCCAGAGTCACCGGCCCCGGCGCCTGCACCTTGACGGCGCGGTCGCTGCCGCGATGGCCGCCGCGCTCCCACTCCTCCTCGAGCGCGTCCACGTCCTCGTCCAGGAATCCACGCGCCCGCCGGACCACCGCACCAGGGCGAGCGGTGGTCCGATACCCGGTGGGCACCACATCGATGGCGATATCTACCAACAGCGCGGCGGCCCGCCCGATCAGATCGGCACCCACCCCACGTGCCGGCAGCTCCACGATATGGGCCAGCGGCAGCTCGGCCGTCACGATCTCGGTCGCGGGCCGCACCTGCTGGCCCGGCCAGGACCCGACACCCGTTCCGTTCGCCCATGTAGTCACAGACAAGAACGTTAGGCGGTGCGTGCCAGGAGATCCTCGATCGGCCCCTTGGCGAAGTACACGACGAACAACGCCGCCACCACATACAGCAGCGGGTGCACGGAACGAAGCCGAGACCCGCGCTCCCCCGACACCAGGGCAAGGACCACCCAGCTGATGAACCCGACACCGATGCCGTTGGCGATCGAATACGTGAACGGCATGGTCACCACGGTCAGGAAGCAGGGCAGCGCGTAGTCGAATCGGGTGAGGTCGATGCTGCGAAGCTGACCGATCATCATCGCCCCGACTACCACCAGTGCCGGCGCGGCAGCCTCCAGCGGCACAACCGAATACAGCGGTGTGAAGAACATGGCCGCCAGGAACAGCAGTCCGGTCACCACATTGGCCAGTCCGGTTCGGGCGCCCTCGGCGATCCCGGAGGCCGACTCGACGAACACGGTGTTGGACGACGAGGAGGAGACACCCCCGATCACGGCGCCCACCCCTTCGACGCTGAGCGCCCGCCCGATTCCCGGCAGGGTGCCGTGCTGGTCGGCCAGACCGGCCTCCTTGCCCAGGCCTGTCATGGTGCCCATCGCGTCGAAGAAGTTCGAGAGCACCAACGCGAAAACCAGCACCGTCGCCGACAGCACCCCCACCCGGGTGAAGGCGCCGAACATGTCCACCTGGCCGAGCAGGCTCAGATCCGGCATACCGCCCGCGGACATCGGCCAGTTGGGCACCGTGAGATTCCACCCCTTGGTGTCGGCGGGTTGGGCACCGCGGTCGAACAAGGCCTGCACGATCATCGACACGACAGTCATCGCCACGATGCCGATCAGTAATCCGCCACGAACCTTGCGCACCACCAGGATTCCCATCAGCAGCACACCCACGGCGAAGATCAGCGTCGGGACGGTGGCCACCGAGTTGTTGATGCCCAGACCCACGGGCACCGTGGTATTCGCGGCATCGGGGATGCGCCGCACAAAGCCGGCGTCGACGAACCCGATGAACGCGATGAAGCACCCGATTCCGGCGGCGATGGCGGCCTTCAGCTCGTCGGGAATCGCATGGAAGACTGCGGCGCGAAAGCCCGAGATACCCAGCGCCACAATGATAATGCCGTCGACAATCACCAAGCCCATGGCCTCGGGCCAGCTCATCTGGGACGCGAACGACACCGCGAGAAGGCTGTTGATACCCAACCCCGCGGCAAGCGCAAACGGATAGTTGGCGATGAATCCGAACAGGATCGACATGACCCCGGCGGCCAGGGCCGTGACCGCCGCTACCTGCCCTACCGGCAGCACGTGACCCAGCACGTCGACGTTGTGCGCGCGTCCCGGCTCACCACCGATGATGAGTGGGTTGAGCACCACGATGTAGGCCATCGCGAAGAAGGTGACGATCCCGCCACGCACCTCGCGCCCGACTGTCGACTGCCGTTCAGTTATCCGGAAGAACCGGTCCAGGAGCGCAGTCATAGCCGTTGAACGTACAGGCCGTGGCTACCTGCCGCCCGACGGAACCGCTCTCCGGGCTCGCCGACGAGGAAGGACTTTCCACTCCCGGCAGAGGACCTTCGTCACTAGCGGCGCCATACGGGCACTCGATCAAATGTAAGTGTCACTTTTAGACACAGATAACCCTGAAACCGAGGACCGCATCCATGCCGCAGAAGGAATTCACCGACCGTGAGCTTTTGCATGAGCTCGAACCCGTGGTCGAGGAGAACATCCATCGCCACCTCGGGGTGTTCAAAGAGTGGAACCCCCATGATTACGTCCCGTGGACCGAGGGCAAGAACTACAAGGCCCTCGGCGGTCAGGACTGGGATCCAGTGCAATGCAAGCTCTCCGAGGTGGCGAGGGTGGCCATGGTCACCAACCTGCTCACCGAGGACAACCTGCCCGCCTATCACCGCGAGATCGCGATGAACTTCACCATGGACGGGCCCTGGGGCACCTGGGTCAACCGCTGGACAGCAGAAGAAAACCGCCACAGCATCGCCATCCGCGACTACCTGGTGGTCACCCGCTCCGTCGATCCCGTGGAGCTGGAAAAGCTACGCATGGAACAGATGACCCGAGGATTCTCCCCCGGCCAGAACCGCCAGGGCGGCGATCATATGTTCGCCGACAGCCTGTTCGACTCGGTGGTGTACGTGTCATTCCAGGAGCTGGCCACCCGCGTCTCGCACCGCAACACCGGCGTCGCCTGCGCAGAACCCATCGCCCAGGAGCTCCTCAAACACATCTCCCATGACGAGAACCTGCACATGATCTTCTACCGCAACATGGTCGAGGCCGGTCTCGAAATTGCGCCAGATCAGGCCCTGAAGTCGATCCACAAGGTGCTCGACAACTTCACGATGCCCGGCTACACGATCCCCGGATTCCGCCGCAACGCCGTCACCATCGCCACCGGCGGCATTTACGACCCGCAATTGCACCTCGCCGAGGTGGTGCAGCCCGTGCTGCGCAAGTGGCACATCTTCGAGCGCGATGACATCAGCGGCGAGGGCGAGTGGTACCGCGAGGACCTGGACCGCATCATCACCGACCTCAAGAAGACAGCCTCCGACTTCGAGGAGGTCAAGGCCAGGTACCTGGAACGTCAGGCCAGGCGCGCCGAGCGCCAGGCCGCCAAGGTGTGACCCTCTGACGTAACGCCGACGTGGGCAAACGGCGATAGGCCGTTCAGTACCATTGATCGGGGCCATCTTCGGGCCTGCGGCCAGGAGAGGGAACACATGCGCGGGTTGGGGATGCTCTCGGCGGTGATCGGTATTGCCGCGGTGGTGGCGGCGACCGCGGGCGTGCCCTCGATCGCTTCGGCCGAGCCTGCCGCGGGTGCCCAGCTGGTCTCGATCGGGGATTCGTTCATGGCCGCGGGGTCGAATGCCGCCGCAATCACCGGCCCCGTCGGCACCGCGTGCAACCAGGCAACAGACAACGTCGCGCATTTGGTGGCTTCGTCGTTCCCGCAGATGACATTCGCCGACTACTCGTGCGTGGGTGCACTGTCCACCGATGTGTTCACGACCTCGACCCGGGGCCCGCAGATCGTTGGACTGTCCCCCGATACGAAGGTGGCGATCGTGTCCATCGGCGGCAACGACGCCGGCTTCGAGCAGATCGCCACCGACTGCCTGTTCGCGTTGAGCTGCCCGCCGGAAAAGAAGGCGCAGTTCAGCGCCAACGTGGCCTCGGTGGGCCCGAAACTGACGGGCGCGTACGCCGCGATACGCCGGGCGGCGCCGAATGCGCGCGTCTTCACCGTCGGCTACTTGCCGATCCTGCCCGCGGATGCCAAGGGATGTCTGGTCGGACTGATCAACACCCAGGAAACCATCACCTTCCTCAATGGCCTGCAGCGCCAGCTCAATGACACGATCATCGCCGAGTCCGCCAAGGCGGGTTTCACACCGGTTATCCCGGCGACCAGTAGCGACCACAGCGTGTGTGCCGCCGACTTCCAGCGCTACGTCTCGATGACCGGAACCGGCGCCGGCGATGAGGGAATTCCCATGCACCCCACCGCTCCTGGCCGCCAGTATGTCGCCGAGCGCGTAGCCATCGCGATGCGCTCGGCGGGGGTTTAACCGCGCCCCACCAGACGGCTGTCGGGGGAAGATCCGGGATCGATACCCATCAGCCCGACACCGGTGATGATCGGAAGGTCCAACGCCGACAACAATCCTGGCTTCGCCGCGTAGACAGCCGGGATCGCGTTGACCATGCGCGCGGCACCGGCAATACGCGCACCGAGGTCGTGGTCGTGGTCTTCCGCCAGCTCGAGCTCACAGAGAATGTCCGGCGATCCGTTGATCTCGACACGATAGACGCCGCGGCCACTGGCACCACCGAAACCGAGATCCCTGGGCGCCATGGATATCCGCGGCTGCGGCCAATGCGGCGCCAGATCGTCGTGCATTCGGCTGACATGGTCGACGACGACAGTTCGGCCACCCTCGACGTACCCGGTGAGGATCGATCTCATCGCGCCAACGGTTCCCGCTTCGACACGGCCCGTTGGGGTGTCGAATGATTCTTCGGCAACGAGCCGTTCAACGCTCTCTTCGATTCTCTCGATCTCGCAACCAAGGCCATGAGCAATCTGATGCACGGTCGGACCCCAACCAGACGTGAAGATGCCCGGTGCCGCCGCGAACGCCGCAAACTCGGGAGGCTTTCCGAATCCGAGAATCTCGTAGACCGCGCCCGCGTCCGGATAGGTGGCGTAGTTGAACATCTCGGTCACCCGAATCGACGTGATGGAGCGCGAGACTCCGGACAGCGCCAGGGGCAGTACATCATTCGCGAATCCTGTGTCGATGCCTGTCGTGAAGAACGATGACCCACCTGCCAGTGCAGCGTCAGCAAGGGGCTGGGTCAGTGCGTTGTCGACGGCCTCTGGATAAACCAAGGGCACCACCGAGCAGGACACCACGTTCTTGCCCGCGCGCAGAAGCGAGACCATGTCGGCGATGGCCTCGAGTGGGCGCAGGTTGGCTGCCGCCGCATAGACCACGACATCCGCATCGCTGTTCACAAGCGAATCCGGGTCCGCAGTGGCAAGGACACCGACAGGCTCGGTCCCGCACAGTTCTCCCGCATCGCGACCCACCTTGGCCTGGCTGTGCACCACGACGTCGGTCAACGCGAGGTCGGGATGGTCGATCACCGCCCGTAGTGCGACGACACCCATTGAACCCGGACCCCACACGCCAACCTTGATCATGTTTCTCCTAATATTTAGAGCCAGTTCGAAATAATCGGAGGGATCGTAGGGAGGACCTCAGACGATGTCAACGGTCAAATCGCCACCCACCCAACGAGTGGTCGACATCATTACCGCACTGGCCAATTCACCATCGGCAAGTACATTGACCGAGCTGGCGCGGACCTGCGCGATCACCACGTCGACCTGTTCGCTGCTCCTGCATGATCTGGAACAGCGCGGATGGGTACACAGACGCGAAGACCGACGTTATGCCCTGGGCAGTGGGCTACTTCCCATTGTCCATGGCCTTCGCCGGCAACACCCCCTCTTGGACAAGGGTCGAGATGCGCTGCTGTTTCTTCACGAGACGCTGGGCGCGGCGTGCTCGTTGTCGAAGATCGGTTCGAGGAACATCTCGGTGATCGACGCGGTGGGACACCCCAGCGATGCAGAACTCGACCTGGGACAGCGCTTTCCCATCGACCCGCCATTCGGATTGGTGGCCATGGCATGGCGCGACCAACCGGCCATCGACCAATGGCTGCGCCAGGTCGAACCGCGACTGACCCGCGCCGACGTCGACCAGCATGTGCGCGTGCTCGCCGACATCCGAGCTCGCGGCTATGGCGCGTGGCGATTCGACGAGGACCATCCCGGACTACACGAGCGGTTGACGGCGATGTTGGAGTCGGTCGACTCAACCTCACGCCTCGCTCGCCAACTCACCACCCTCATGACCATCGTCAGTCTGCAATCGGTGACTGAGATACTTGAAAGTGAGCTTTCGACAACAGAATTCGTGGTACTGCCGATTTTCGGGCAAGATGGCCAACCCGAATATCAGATACAGATCCACCTCGGGCAGAACAATGGGCTCTCACTCGAACACCTTGACGAGACACTCACGTGTGCGCAGGCACGACTGGTGCCCGCGCTCTGAATCAACCGCTGAACTACCGCGTGATGATGGCGCTGCCGAGCACCTCGTCGCCCTCGGTATCGGGCCGATACAGCACGACCGTCTGCCCGGGAGCAACGCCCCGCAGGGCCGTGCGCAGCCGAACCTGAATCCGGTCGGCCTCGGGATCTACCACCGCGTCGACCACCGATCCGTGCGCGCGTACCTGAACCTGGCATTCGATGGGCTCGGCCGGAACCTGGCCGGAAGTCCACACCACCGGCTCTCCCCCGAACTCCCAGATCTCAAGGTCCTCAACGGTTCCCACGCGTACGGTGGCCGTATCGGCGTCGATCGACGTGACGTACCGGGGACGGCCGTCCGCGGCCGGACCCATCAGCCCCAGCCCCTTGCGCTGACCGATGGTGAACTCATGCACGCCCGCATGGGTGGCCAGCACACTGCCGTCGGCATCCACCACATTCCCGCGGCGCACACCGATGCGCGCGCCCAGGAACGCCTGCGTGTCTCCGGATGGGATGAAGCAGATGTCATGGCTGTCGGGCTTGTTCGCCACGAGTAGCCCACGCTGCTCGGCCTCCGCCCGAATGTCGGGCTTGGGGCTGTCCCCGACCGGGAACAGCGCCCGGCTCAGCTGTTCCGGTGTCAGCACCCCGAGCACATACGACTGGTCCTTGTCCGCGTCGACCGCGCGACGCAGCCGGCCGTCCTGCAGGCGCGCGTAGTGACCGGTGGCCACCGCGTCGAAGCCCAGGGCGATGGCCCGATCGGCCAGTGCCGCGAACTTGATCTTCTCGTTGCACTTCACGCACGGATTCGGGGTACGGCCCTCGGCATATGCCTCGACGAAGTCGTCGATGACATCCTCTTTGAATCGATCGGCGAAATCCCATACGTAGAAAGGAATTCCGAGCATGTCGGCGACGCGGCGCGCATCAGCCGCATCCTCTTTCGAACAGCATCCCCGGGATCCGGTGCGCAGGGTGCCCGGCGCGGCCGACAACGCCAGGTGCACGCCCACCACATCGTGCCCGGCGTCCACCATGCGGGCGGCGGCGACCGAGGAGTCCACTCCTCCGCTCATGGCGGCGAGCACTCTCATGACCGGCCCCCTGCGCTGGCCAGGGCAGCGGCCCGGGCCCGAGGAACGGCGGCATGCAAGGCCTCAAGCGCACGATCCACATCCGATGCCACCGAGGTGTGGCCGAAGGTGAAGCGCAGCGAGCCGCGGGCAGCTTCGGGGTCGATTCCCATTTCGATGAGCACATGCGAGGGACGCGCCACACCCGCCGTACACGCCGAGCCGGTGGAACACTCGATGCCGTTGGCATCCAACAACATCAGCAGGGAGTCACCCTCGCATCCGGCAAAGGTGAAATGTGCGTTCCCGGGCAGTCTGCCGCAGCCGGACGCACCGTTGAGGGTGGAACCCTCGATCTGCGTCAACACCTGATCGATCAGGGCATCCCGCAGTGTCGCCAGCGCGGCCGATCCCTCACACCGTTCCGCGACGGCCGCGACGAGTGCTGTCGACATCGCCACGATGGCGGCGGTGTCGGGCGTGCCCGATCGAATGTCGCGCTCGTGTCCGCCCCCGTGAAGCAATGGAACACAGGCGGTTTCACGCCGCAGCAGCAGAGCGCCCACACCCATCGGGCCGCCGAACTTGTGCGCTGCCACACTCATCGCCGACAGTCCGCTCACCGCGAAGTCGACGTCGAGCTGGCCGACCGCACCGATAGCATCGCTGTGCATGGGGATGTCGAACTCAGCAGCGATGGAAGCCAATTCGCAAATCGGGTTGATGGTGCCGACCTCGTTGTTGGCCCACATCACCGTGATGAGTGCGACGTCGTCATGCTCGGCAAGGGCTGCGCGCAGTGCGCCGGGCGTCACGGTGCCTGCATCGTCGACCGGCAGCCACGTCACCTCGGCGCCCTCGTGGTCGGCGAGCCACTGCACGGCGTCCAACACGGCGTGGTGCTCTACGGCGCTGGAAATGATGCGCATGCGCCGCGCGTCGGCGTCGCGTCGTGCCCAGTAGATGCCCTTGACGGCGAGATTGTCGCTCTCGGTTCCGCCGGCGGTGAAGATCACTTCCGAGGGGCGGGCCCCCAGTGCCGCGGCGATCGACTCACGCGATTCCTCTACCCGCCGGCGCGCATCGCGCCCGGAGCCGTGCAACGAGGCGGCGTTCCCGGTCTGCGCCATGGTGGCAGCCATCGCCTCGATGGCAGCGGGGCGCATCGGGGTGGTGGCGGCATGGTCCAAGTAGACCGATCGGGGCATAACGCATCCAGGATAGCGGGCGGGTACCCCGTGGTCAGATTCGACGGAGGCGAGCATCTTCGCCCTGTCGCTACCGACCCGCCGCTGCAGACTACCGTCCGGCCGCCCGCCTCTGAGCGACACACTGTCCCGCGAATCCGCGTTGTCGCTCGTAGCCGGGCATCTTGGCATTCGCCCTGACGCACCCGGTGGCTGCCGATCAGGCTGCGATCGGCTCCGGGTGCTCGGGGTGGCTGTGGAATTGGGGCGTGAGGTCTCCGGCGCGCACGGCGGCCTCACAGCGGGCCGCCAGGTCACGGCGGCTCTCACCGGGCAATTGCAACCCGGCCACCTGAATATGCGCCACCGTCATCCGCGTCGCGGTGATCCGGCGAATGGACGCCATCAGGGTGTCCTCACCGACGTAGGCCGGCACGGTCGAGAGCTCCCCACCGCGATGGTGGTACGTGAGCCGTAGCGGCTGCACCGGTCGCTGTGCATCGATGGCCGCCTGGAACATGGCCGGACGAAATGATCCGTACGCGCGACCGCACCAGGTCGTGCCCTCCGGGAATGCCACCACCGTCTGACCGGTCTTCAGCCGCGAGGCAACGGTGTCCACCACCCGGGGCAGCGTCCGCAGATTTCCTCGTTCGATCGGAATGACCCGCATCATCCGGGCGATGACACCCAGACCGGGCCAATCGATCAGATCCGCCCGGGCGACGAACGAGCCCGGAAGAACCGCACCGATGGCGAAGACGTCGACCCAGGACACGTGACCCGCCACCACGAGAGAACCCCGAATATCGCGAATCGGCCCGCCTGAGACCGAGATGCGTACGCCAAGGCAGCGCAGCATCAGCCGGCAGTAACCGCGCTGCCAACGCACCCGCCCGGGAAGCGGGATCCCGAGCAGTGGCGCGAGTGTCAACAACGTGATCGCCATGGCAATACGCGTCGTGGTCCGGACGGTCCGCGTTACCGGTCCGGGTTCGTCGATGGGATTGGCCCGCATGCAGCTGTCGTCACAGGTTGCCTTGGGCAACCAGGCGTGAGCGTATTCGGGTGCCATCGTTATTCCGATTCCGAGGACACCGCTGCAGTGCCGATTTCGGAGGCCGCACCAACCGATCTCAGCCGCTTGAGATACCGCACGTCGGCTTCGTCCTTGTTGAGCAGCGCCATGAAGTCGGCCACGCCGAAATCAGGATCGTGTGCGGGCTCGCCGAGGACCTTGGCGCCGAGCCGCAGATATCCGCGCATCAACGCGGGAACCTGCACCTTGGCGGGCGGGGCGATGTCGTCGAGGCCCATCCCGTCGACAACGACCGGGTTGTACGGACGCACCGTGTACTCCGGGGCCGCGGCATGCCGCTTCATCACGAAGTCACGCACGGCACGCACCTGGCTACCGGGCGCATGTTCGGGACCGTCCTGCATCGGAACCGACACGCATCCGGTGACGTAGGTGTAGTCACAGCGATCGAGGTAAGCCAGGATTCCCGCCCACATCAAGAGCACCACCGCACCGTTGCGGTGATCGCCCCGCACCACGGCGCGACCCATCTCCACCAGCTGAGGACGCAGCGCGTCCAGTCCGCTGATATCGAATTCCGTTGCGCTGTAAAGCCCTCCGGCCGCGATAGCGCCGGGCGGAGGAAGCATCCGGTAGCAGCCCACCACGTCACCCGAGGTGTCCTCGCGTACCAGCAGGTGATCGCAGTGCTCATCGAAACGGTCGGCATCGCGTCCCTCGAACGCTTCCGGCGTACTGGCGAGCTGGAACCCAGGCTCGCTGCTGAACACGTCGTATCGAAGCCGTTGCACGGCATCGATATCGGCGGGATCGTTCGACAGCAGCAGGGTGTACTGGGGGCCCAGCGGAGCTTCCCCGTTTTTCCCCGCTACCTCTGGCATGGACTGATCTGCGGCGATGAGAACTGACGCGGTACTCATGACTGCGAGATTCGCGGAGTTATGCGGCGGAACGGCATCGGAAGCGTGTCGTGTCCATGCACGATCAGTTAATTGCGGCGTTCAGTACGCCAAATGCGTGCTTGCGGAAGTAAATCGCTAAAGCAAACGCGGAGCTAACAGACGCTACGTAGACACTCGCTCGCAGGTCATCGCCGGGCGATCCAATCGGCGAATCTCGTCTGCGTCAGCACCCCGTCATCACCGGTGACCAGGCTGAAGCCATCCACGGGTGTCCCGAAATAGGTGGCGCCTGGGTCGACCACCACCGTCTTGTCGTCACCACGTGCGTCAAGCACCGCCTGTGCCATCTCGGCGAACGAAAACTTTTCTGGGCCGCCGATATTGATGATGCCATTGCGCGGTTCCGCCTCCCCGGCCTGAGCCACCTGTGCGGACACGTCGTCTGCGGCAATCAGCTGAATTCTGGCATCAGGTACACGAACCTCGTCGCCGACGACGAGTGTGTCGGTGATGGACTCTGCGAACTCCTGGAACTGAGTGGCCCGCACGATGGTGTACGGCAATCCGGATTCGGTAATGATGTTCTCCTGCGCCACTTTCGCCCTCATATACCCGCTGTCCGGCAGGCCATCCGCACCGACAATGGAAAGTGCGACGTAGTGGCCGACGCCAGTCTGGTTCGCCGCATCAATGAGATTGCGTGCCGCGGCAGTGAAGAAATCCATCACGGGTCCGTCCTCGAACGAGGGAGAATTGACCACGTCGATAACCACATTCGATCCGGTGAGCGCCTCCACCAGACCGTCACCGGTCAACACATTCGCGCCAGAGGACAACGACGCCGACACCACTTCATGACCGTCGGCGGTGAGCAAAGAAGCCACCCGGGAACCGATTTGGCCGGTGGCACCCACAACTGTGATTTTCATTGTGCGATTACCTTTCTCGTCACGCATACACGGTCGCAGCTCGACGCCGAATTCGGAAACGTTCCGTCATTTCACTGCCGTCTCGACCGACGCACTGACGGCGCAGCAGAGGCATCTCAGGAAGGCGGGCTACGCCGGAACTCGTGAACGTAGTTCGTTCGCGATCTTCTGCAGGGTGTTCTCGGTTTCAGGCGGGCCGGTGAGCATGGCCACCGCCAACGTATCGCGGGACGCGCCGGAGGTAGACGCGAAGGAACACGTCATCGCGATCCGAACCACGCGCATGCCGTTCCCGAGAGTGCCCGTCACCCGGGCGTACGCCGTGACATCGTCGACAGGCTTCCAGAATTGAGCGTCGACAGGCAGCTTTGCGCGCACCTTGTCCTGCGCCGGCCGCGCGCACCCGTCGGCACACCGACTGGACCCTATCCAGCCGGCTGCTCCGCGCGTGGTGATCTCGTCCATGCAGGTGATGCGCTTGTCCAACGGTTTGTTCTCCGTGTGCGTGCATCCCCACCCGTCCGGGAGGTTGAAATCGAACGGCAGGTAGGTGGGCATCGAGATAGGCACAAGCTTTTCGCCCGGACTGTATGTCGGGCCACCCAGCGACCCCGTCGACCCGTTAGGGGGTGGAATCACCCCCGGAGTCGCCCCTGGGGGCATCGTCGCGCGGCTGGGCGCCAGCGGGGACTCTCCGGGTGACATGACGGCGATACCCGTGATGCTGCGCTGGGATCCGACGATGACGACCGCGACAACGAGCCCCAGGACGAGAATCCCCATAAACGCCGAAAGGACTATCCAGGGCGCTCGACGCGGTGGTCGAGGCTCTGGATAGTCCAGTGGCGTACCGTAAGCCGCCCCCCGGGGTTGGATGTCGCCCTCGGGGTGGCTCCAAGGCTCCATATCAGGGCTACTTAGCCCTTACGAGCCTTCACGGCGTCGGTGAGCTGCGGTGCAACGTTGAACAGGTCGCCCACCACACCGAAGTCGGCGATCTCGAAGATGGGAGCTTCCTCGTCCTTGTTGACCGCGACGATGGTCTTCGACGTCTGCATACCGGCGCGGTGCTGGATGGCACCGGAGATACCCAGAGCGATGTACAGCTGCGGCGACACGGTCTTACCGGTCTGGCCCACCTGGAACTGACCCGGGTAGTAGCCCGAGTCGACCGCGGCACGCGAGGCACCGACGGCGGCGCCGAGCGAATCGGCGAGGGCCTCCACGACGCTGAACTTGTCGGCGCTACCGACACCACGACCGCCGGACACGACGATGCTGGCCTCGGTGAGCTCCGGACGATCGCCACCGACCACAGGCTGGCGCGAGGTGACCTTGGTGGCGTTCTCGGCGGGCGCGGGCACCTCGACGGTGACCTGCTCGCCGGCACCGGCGGCCGGCGCGGCCTCGACTGCACCAGGACGCACGGTGAAGACCGGGGCGTCGCCATTGGCCTGTGCCTCGACGGTGAACGCGCCACCGAAGATCGAGTGCAGACCCTTGCCACCCTCACGGACCTCGACCACGTCGGTCAGCAGACCCGAGCCCAGGCGTGCGGCCAGACGTCCGGCCACCTCCTTGCCCTCGGTGGTGGCGGCGATCAGGATGCCGGCGGGGCTGGCCGATTCCGCCAGGCTGGCGAGAATGTCCACCTTCGGGGTCACCAGGTAGCTGTCGACCACGTCGGACTCGGCGACGTAGATCTTGGCGGCGCCGGCTTCCTTGAGGCCGTCGATCAGCGGCGCGGCGGTGCCGGCGGGGCCGGCAACGACGGCCGAGGGCTCGCCCAGGACGCGGGCGGCGGTGATGAGCTCGGCGCTCACCTTCTTCAGCGCACCCTCAGAATGCTCAACGAGCACAAGTACTTCAGCCATAACTTTGCTTTCTCGTTTCTGTATTAGGGGGTCGACTAGATGATCTTTTGCGCAACCAGGAACTCGGCGACCTTGGTGCCGCCTTCGCCCTCGTCGGTGATCTTCTCGCCCGCGGTCTTGGAGGCCTTGGGGGTCGAGGACAGCACGGTGGAACCGGCGTTCGCGACACCTACCTCGTCGGCATCCACACCGATCTCGGCGAGGGTCAGCACGGCGACTTCCTTCTTCTTCGCGGCCATGATGCCCTTGAAGGACGGGAAGCGAGGCTCGTTGATCTTCTCGGTGACGCTGACGATGGCCGGCAGGGTGGCCTCGACCTCGAACACGCCCTCGTCGGTCTCGCGCTCACCCTTGACGACGCCACCTTCGACGGTCAGCTTGCGCAGGTGAGTCAGCTGGGGCAGGCCCAGGTACTCGGCGATGATCGCGGGGATGGCACCGGAACGGCCGTCAGTGGCCTCGTTACCGGCGATGACCAGCTCGACGCCCTCAACCTGACCCAACGCGCGGGCCAGGGCCCAGCCGGTCTGGATGGCGTCGGATCCGTGCAGGCCCGGGTCGAGCAGGTGAACTGCCTTGTCGGCACCCATCGACAGAGCCTTGCGGATGGCCTCGCTGGCCTTCTCGGGACCAGCCGAGACCACGGTCACGACCGAGTCGCCGCCCTCGCGCTCCTTGATGAGCAGTGCTTCCTCGACGGCACGCTCGTTGATCTCGTCCAGCACCGCGTCGGCGGCTTCCCGGTCGAGCGTGAAGTCACCGTCGGTGAGCTTGCGCTCTGACCAGGTATCTGGGACCTGCTTGATCAGGACCGCGATGTTCGTCATAAGTCTCCGATCGTCCTTCCTCTTCGCTGTCTGCCAGCGGTGTGCTGGCCATCTGCTCTGTGCTTCCCCGCGGACCCACGTCGGCCGGTCGCACTGTCACATTTTCGTGACTAATCCGGCTGATCTTATTACTCACGGGTAACATACGGAGTTCGCCCGTACACCATAACCGGTTCACTCCTGGTTTCCGGCCTGTGATCTGGGCCACCAGTATTAAGACACGGTGTTCACCCGATAGCCTGCCAAACAATGAACTCGCACCTGACCGACCCGCACCCGGCTGATCCTCTTCGCGCAAGCGGCCCATCAGCCGGCGATCCGGACGCCACCCTGGCGCTGACCGGGGAGCGGACCGTGCCCGGCATCGCCGAGGAAAACTACTGGTTCCGCCGCCACGAGGTCGTCTACGAACGGCTCCGCAGCCTCTGCGCGGGCCGCAGGGTGCTGGAGGCCGGCAGCGGCGAGGGTTACGGCGCCGACATGCTGGCCCAGGTGGCCGAACATGTCATCGGACTGGACTACGACGAGTCCGCGATCGCGCATGTGAAAGCTCGCTACCCCCGCGTGGATATGCGCGCCGGGAACCTCGCGGACCTTCCGCTCGCCGACGGTTCGGTGGACGTGGTGGTGAACTTCCAGGTGATCGAACACCTGTGGGATCAGGGTCAGTTCATCCGTGAGTGCGCTCGGGTGCTGAGCCCCGGTGGCTCGCTGCTGATCAGTACCCCGAATCGGATCACCTTCTCCCCCGGCCGCGATACCCCACTCAATCCGTTCCACACGCGCGAGCTCAATGGCGCCGAGCTCACCGAACTCCTTGAGGAGAACGGTTTTTCGGTGCAGTCGATGAATGGCGTGTTTCACGGACCACGGCTGCGTGAGCTGGACGCGAAGTACGGCGGTTCCATCATCGACGCACAGATCGAGCGCGCGGTCGCGGGCGCTCCGTGGCCGGCGGACCTGCTGGCGGACATCGCGGGTTTGACCACCGCCGATTTCGAGATTGTCGACGCGACGGAACGCGATATCGACCAAAGCCTGGATCTGGTGTCCATTGCCACGATTCCCGGTGATAGCCGGTGACCGAGTGACGGAATACACGAAGCCCGTACCGGGGCTCTTCACCATGGTGCTGCATACGCACCTGCCGTGGCTCGCCAACCACGGACGCTGGCCGGTGGGCGAGGAATGGCTGTACCAGTCCTGGTCGGCCGCGTATCTGCCGCTGTTCAAGGTGCTGCGGACACTGGCCGCCGAAGGCCGGGAAAATCTGATCACCCTGGGCATCACCCCGGTGGTGGCCGCGCAACTGGATGATCCGCACTGCCTCACCGGACTGCATAGCTGGCTGGCCAACTGGCAGCTGCGCGCGTTCGAGGCTGCCACCATCGCCAGCACTGATGCCGAGCCGGGCACCGCATCGAGCCCGGAAATGTTGCGGGCTTTCGGGGTTCGCGAACACCGAACCGCGACAGACGCCCTCAACGAATTCGACGTGTACTGGCGTCACGGCGGCAGCGGCCCACTGCGCAGTCTCATCGATGCAAACGCCATTGAGCTGCTGGGCGGCCCGCTCGCTCACCCGTTCCAACCGCTGCTGCACCCCCGGCTGCGCGAATTCGCGCTGCGTGAGGGGCTGGCCGATGCCGCACAACGTTTCGGGCATGCCCCGACCGGCATCTGGGCACCGGAATGCGCGTATGCCCCGGGCATGGAGGAAGGTTACGCGGCGGCGGGCGTCAAGCACTTCATGGTGGATGGCCCGTCCCTGCAAGGTGATACGTCACTGGGCCGCCCGGTGGGCGACTCCGACGTGGTTGCCTTCGGCCGCGACCTGACGGTGAGTTATCGCGTGTGGTCACCGAAGTCCGGGTATCCCGGCAATGCCGCGTACCGCGACTTCCACACCTACGACCATGACACCGGTCTCAAGCCGGCCCGCGTCACGGGGCGCAATGTGCCGTCCGAATCGAAGGCGCCATACGATCCCGAGCGCGCCGATGCCGCCATCGATGTCCATGTCCGCGATTTCGTCGAGACCGTCCGTCAGCGCCTGATCGACGAGTCCGACCGGATCGGCCGCCCCGCGCATGTCATCGCCGCATTCGACACCGAGCTGTACGGCCACTGGTGGTACGAAGGGCCTACCTGGCTCGAACGCGTGCTGCGCGCACTGCCGGAAGCCGGCGTACAGGTCGGCACGCTGGAACAGGCCCGCGAGCGGGGTTTCGTGGGCAAGCCCTTCGACTTGCCGGCCAGCTCATGGGGTTCCGGCAAGGACTGGCACGTGTGGAACGGCGAGAAGGTCGCTGATCTGGTGCAGCTGAACACCGAGGTGGTCGATACCGCTCTCACCGCGGTGGACAAGGCACTGAACGAACAACCGGCGCCGCATACCCGCAATCGGGTGGCAGATCAGATCCTGCGCGAGGCACTGTTGACCGTATCCAGCGACTGGCCGTTCATGGTCAGCAAGGATTCGGCCGCCGACTACGCGCGCTACCGCGCTCACCTGCACGCCCACGCCACCCGCGAGATCGCCGCCGCACTGGCCAGCGGACGCCACGACGCGGCAACTCGGCTGGCGGACGGTTGGAACCGCGCGGACGGACTGTTCGGCGCGCTCGATGCCAGGAGGCTTCCGCGATGAGAATCTTGATGGTCTCCTGGGAGTACCCGCCGGTGGTGATCGGCGGGCTGGGCCGCCATGTGCATCACCTGTCCACCGAACTGGCCGCCGCCGGGCACGACGTCGTCGTGCTTACCCGGCACCCGTCGGGCACCGACCCGGCCAGCCACCCGACATCCGACGAGATCTCCGAAGGTGTCCGGGTGGTCGCGGCTGCCGAGGATCCACACGATTTCGACTTCGGCACCGACATGATGGCCTGGACGCTGGCCATGGGACATGCCATGGTTCGTGCGGGATTGGCGTTGGGCCTCAAGGGATCTGGCGATTGGCGTCCCGATGTGGTCCATGCCCACGATTGGCTGGTGGCCCACCCGGCGATCGCCCTCGCCGAGCATTTCGATGTGCCGCTGGTATCGACGCTGCACGCCACCGAGGCCGGCCGGCACAGCGGCTGGGTGTCGGGGCGCATCAGCCGACAGGTGCATTCGGTGGAATGGTGGCTGGCTCGCGAATCGGACTCGCTGATCACCTGCTCCGCGTCGATGCTGGACGAGGTGACCCAACTATTTGGGCCGGAACTGCCGCAGGTGCACGTCATCCGCAACGGAATCGATGTCACCCGTTGGGTATTCGCTCCCCGACTGCCCGCAGACGACACTCCGCCGGTGGTACTTTTCGTGGGACGACTCGAATACGAGAAGGGCATCCACGACGCCATCGCGGCCCTGCCCAAGATCCGTCGGGCACACCCCGGAACGGTGCTGGCGGTGGCCGGTGATGGCACGCAACAGGATTGGCTGCTCGAACAGGCACGCAAGCACAAGGTCCTCAAGTCCGTCCAGTTCCTCGGCAACCTGGATCATGAGGGGTTGTTGGCGTGGCTGCATCGCGCCGACGCCATCCTGCTGCCCAGCCACTACGAGCCGTTCGGCATCGTGGCCCTGGAAGCCGCGGCTGCGGGCACCCCCCTGGTGACCTCCACCGTTGGTGGCCTCGGCGAGGCCGTCATCGACGGTGAGACCGGATTGTCCTTCGCACCACGCGATGTGGCGGGAATCGCCGATGCGGTCAAGCGCACCCTTGACGACCCCGCCGCCGCTGCCGAGCGCGCCGTCGCAGCGCGGGCCCGGCTCACCGCGGACTTCGACTGGGCCACCGTCGCCGATGAAACCGCACAGGTGTACTTGGCAGCCAAGCGCCGCGAGCGAGAGCCCCTGGGCCGCAGCGTCATCGTCGAGCGCCCACTGCCGGACAGGTAAACCAGCCATCCGCAAGCAACAGAAAGTGAGCCGCAGATGACGGCTGGTGCGGCGGCTCGCGCTGCTGAACTGTTCGAGTCCGACCCCCAGTTCCGGGCCGCCATGCCCGACGCGGAGGTGATGGACTCCCTGCTCGCGCCCGGCTTGCGTTTGTCGCAGGTGCTCCATGCTCTGCTGACCGGTTACGCGGATCGTCCGGTCATGGGCTTCCGGTCTCGTGAGTCGGTGGTCGACCCCACCACCGGGCGCACGGTCGACCGCCTCCTCCCGGCCTTCGAAACCATCACCTACGGGCAACTCCTCGCCGACATCTCGGCCATTCTCGCCGAGTGGCAGCACGGCGAGAATGCCATCGGGGCCGGCGACTTCGTCGCCACCATTGGCTTCTCCAGTCCCGACTACGTCACCCTCGACCTGGCCACGCTGATGAATGGGTCGGTATCGATTCCGTTGCAACACAACACATCGGCAACCCAGCTGCGCATGATGCTGGAGGAAACCAGCCCACGATTGGTGGCGGCAAGCGCCGACAGTCTCGATCTCGCGGTGGAGGCCGCGATCGGGTTGCCCGATCTACGGCGGGTGGTGGTGTTCGACTACCGCTCCGAAACCGATGATCATCGCGAAAAGCTCATTGCCGCAAAGGAACGCCTGCAGGCGGCCGGCATGCACGTGGTCGTGGAGCCGCTCGCGGAGGTCATCGCGAAGGGCCGGGATCTGCCCGAGCCCGCGCTGCACACCGACGGCGACGATCAGAGCACAGCGCTGATCATGTACACCTCCGGGAGCACCGGCGCCCCCAAGGGGGCGATGTTCACGGAGTGGACGGTCACCCGCTTCTGGTCCTCGGGTGCCGCACCCAACCGGGACACCCCGATCATCAACGTCAACTTCCTGCCGCTCAACCACCTGGCCGGCCGGGTGGGGCTACTGACGGCCTTCATCCCCGGTGGCACCTGCTACTTCGTCCCCGAGAGCGATCTGTCCACGCTCTTCGAGGATTGGCAGCTGGCACGTCCCACTCACATGGGCGTGGTTCCCCGAGTGGTCGACATGCTTTTCCAGCACTACCAGACGCGGGTGGACGCACTCGTAGCCGATGGAGCCGACGCCGACACCGCCGATCGGTTGGCCAAAACCGAACTGCGCGAAGATGTCCTGGGTGGACGGGTAATCGCCGGGATGCTCGCGACGGCGCCACTGTCGCCCGAGATGAAGACCTTCCTGGAATCCTCGCTAAGCTTCCACCTGCTTGACCTCTACGGCCTGACGGAGGTCGGCGGTGTCTTCCGGGATGGCAAGATCTCCCGACCGCCGGTGCTCGACTACAGGCTCGTCGATGTTCCCGAACTCGGGTATTACACCACCGACAAGCCGCATCCCCGTGGCGAATTGCTGGTCAAGAGCGCCACGGCAACCCCCGGGTATTACAAGCGCCCCGATGTCACCGCCGAGGTGTTCGACGCCGACGGTTACTACCGAACCGGCGATGTCATGGCGGAGGTCGCGCCAGATCAGCTGGTGTACGTGGACAGGCGCAACAACGTCATCAAGCTCGCCCAGGGCGAGTTCGTCGCGGTCGCGAACCTGGAGACGGTATACGTCGGCGCGCCGCTGGTGCGCCAGATCTTCGTCTACGGCAACAGTGAACGCTCGTACCTGCTCGCGGTGGTGGTGCCTACCGAAGAAGCCTTGCGTGTTCACCCAGATCCCGCCGAGTTGAAGAATTCAATCCGGGAATCACTGCAGCGGACCGCACGCGCCAACCACTTGCATTCGTATGAACTACCGGCCGATTTGATCATCGAGACCACCCCGTTCACCATCGAGAGCGGGATGCTCGCGGCGGTCGGTAAGCCCATACGCCCCAAGATGATTGAGCACTATGGTGACCGGCTTGAGCAACTCTATGTCGATCTCGCCGAGGCCCGTGTCCAAGAGCTACGGCAACTACGCGACACGGCGCAACAACGCCCGGTCATCGATACCGTCACCGAGGCCGCGCAGGCCCTCCTCGGCATGTCCGCGGACGCGGTCCGCCCGGAGCACCATTTCATCGACCTCGGCGGGGATTCACTGTCCGCGTTGACGTTTTCCAATCTCCTCCGGGATCTCTTCGATGTCGAGGTTCCCGTCGGCGTGATCACCGGTCCCGCGGCCGATCTGCGCAAGCTCGCCCTCTACATCGAGCACGAGCGCGAGAGCAGTACGGCCACCGCCGCCAGTGTGCACGGGGCGGGCGCATCTGTCATCAACGCGGCAGAGCTCACGCTCGACAAGTTCATCGATGCCGAAACACTCCGCAAGGCTGCGGAACTGGATCCGCCCGTGAGCGCCGTCAACACCGTCTTACTCACCGGCGCCAACGGGTACCTGGGAAGATTCCTCTGCCTGGAGTGGCTGCAACGTCTGACGCGGACGGATGGACAGCTGATATGCCTAGTGCGCGGCGACAATGACGAGGAGGCGTTGGCCCGTCTTGAAGCCGCGTACGGCGAAACCGATCAAGCGCTACTGGACGAGTTCCGCGCCTTGGCCCGGCGCCATCTGCGAGTGATTGCCGCCGACATCGCCGAGCCGCGCTTCGGTGTGGACGACGCCACGTGGGAGCAGCTGGCTCACGATGTCGACAAGATCGTCCATCCGGCCGCGCTGGTGAATCACGTGTTGCCCTACAACCAGCTGTTCGGACCCAACGTCTTTGGCACGGCAGAGATTATCCGCCTGGCGCTGACCGCGCGGATGAAGCCAGTCACCTATCTTTCGACGATGGCCGTCGCCATGACGGTGCCCGATTTCGATGAGGACGGCGATATCCGCACGGTGAGCCCCACCCGGCACATCGACACGGGCTACGCCAACGGATATGCCAACAGCAAGTGGGCCGGTGAGGTGCTGCTGCGGGAGGCGCATGATCTGTGCGGCCTGCCGGCCAGCGTCTTCCGCTCCGACATGATTCTCACGCACCGCCGCTATAGCGGTCAGCTCAATGTCACCGACGCCTTCACGCGCATGCTGCTCAGCCTGGTCCTCACCGGTATCGCGCCGCGGAGCTTCTATCAGGGCGACGGCAGCGGTTCTCGGCCGCGTGCCCATTACGAGGGGCTGCCAGTCGATTTCGTCACGGAGGCCATTACCAGCCTCGGCCTGTCCACCACCGAGGGATTCTGGTCATACGACGTGATGAATCCTCACGATGACGGCATTTCCGTGGACACCTTCGTCGACTGGCTGGTGGAAGATGGGCATTCCATCGACATCATCGACGATTACCACGAATGGCTGTCCCGATTCGAGACGGCGTTGCGCGGGCTGCCGGACGAGCTGAGGCGCGCCTCGGTGCTTCCGCTCCTGGATGCCTACCGGGTACCGGGCAATCCTCGCCGTGGCGCCACCGCACCTACCAGCGTGTTCCGGAAAGCCGTGCAGGAAAACAACATCGGTGGCGACAGCGCCGACATTCCGCAGATCGATCGCGCGTTGATCGCCAAGTACATATCCGATTTACGGGCCCACGGGCTCCTGTAACCGCAAGGGGCTCAGGCTTCACTCCCCTCAGCGGCGCGACTTGAGCAGTTTCATCGTGAGCCGCGAGTCGACACGCGCGATGGCAGGGTCACCCATGAGCTTGATACTCAACCACTGCTCATAGGCGGCGAGGTCGGCCGTCTGCACCCGGATGAAGTAGTCAGGAATACCGAACATGCGCCGGAGTTCGGCGACTTCATCCATGGCGACAAGACGCTCCTCGAATGACGCGACCGTGGCGAGGTCCTTGGCGACGAGATCCGCGTAAATGATCACCTCGAAGTCGCGCCCGAGCGCCGCTGGATTCACCAGAGCGGTGTAGCCGGTAATGACACCCTCGGCCTCCAATCGGCGCACCCGGCGCAGACACGGCGCCGGAGTAAGGCCCACCCGGTCCGCCAACTCCTGGTTCGTCAACCGGCCCTGAACCTGCAGTTGATCGATTATTGCGCGATCAAGATGATCCATGCATTTATATTGCCACTCAGTGCGTCTAATCAGCAATATTGACAAGCATCATGCGCGCTTATCTCCCTATGATTGCTCCATGACTCACGGAAGCCTTGCCACGAAGCCCCGTCAGCGGGGTGAGCTGGCCAAAGCCGCGGGCCACGCAGGCGTGGTCTGGACGGGATTGTTTGCCCTCGGCATCGGACTGGGTGTCGTTCTCACCGCACACGGACTCCCGTGGTGGCTTGCGCCGATCATCTCCGGGGTGTTGTTCGCCGGCTCGGTCGAGTTCATCTTGATCGGCATGCTGTCGGCCGGCGCCTCGGTGCCTGCGATCGCACTGACCACCTTCCTCGTCAACTCCCGCCATCTGTTCTACGGAATGTCTTTCCCCCTCGACCAGGTCAACGGACGAATCGGCAAGTCCTACAGCATGTTCGCACTGTGCGACGAGGCGTATGCGCTGATCACCGCGCTGGGCAGCCGGGCCTTGAACTCACGCCGGATCCTGTGGACCCAATGCGGACTACACCTCTCATGGGTTGCGGGGGCAACTGCGGGCGGTCTTGCCGGAGCCTCCGTCCTCAGCGGACTCAAAGGGCTGGACTTCGTACTCATCGCGATGTTCTTGGTGCTCACCCTTGATACCTACCGTTCCCGCCCCGATATCCCGTGCGTGGCACTCGCCGTGACCGCGGCACTCGCAGCGCTGGTGATTGCGCCGGGCGCGATGGTGCTCGTGGCCATGTGTTGCTACACGGCGGCGCTGATTGCCCGATACCACCTCACCCGTGGTTCCCGTGCGAAAGGCCGGCCCGTCCATGCCTGAACCCGCCTATATCGCAGCGGCTTTGACGTCTGCCGTAGCGGTCACGTTCGCATTGCGCGCCATACCGTTCGCCGCCCGCAATGCGATCAAGAACAGCAAGCTGGCCGCCGACCTGGGGCGCTGGATACCGCTGGGCGCCACCGCCATTCTCGCGGTGTATTGCCTGTCGACCATCAACATCGCCGGGCCGACGCACGGTGCCGGACCCATCGTCGGGGTGGTAATGACGGTGGGCGTACATATCTGGCGACGCAACGCGGTGCTCAGTATCGTGGTCGGCACTCTCGCATGCTTACTCATCACCAACCTGGCTTAGGCGCCCTTCGGAATCATCGCCAGTTGGCGACTCTGCACGACCACGTGACCGGCAGAGTCCAGAATGAGGTGATCTTCCTCGAACCAGGTCGGACCGAGAACCGTCGCATGTGCCATCACTCGTAGCCAGCCAGGAGCGGGCCGACGGCGCAGGTAGGTGGTGAGTTGCACGGTCGGTGCCCAGCCGAACATCCCGCGGTTCATCGTGACCGGCGCACTGATATCGCCCGCCATCAGCGCGAAGAGCAGCGAGGTGTCCGGATCGGCCTCATCTGTTTCGAAGGGGCGCAACCACATCCGGTTAATCGGGTCACCGGTCTGACCTTTCAAGAACACAGCCGTGGCGGGGTCTACCCGCAAATCGCACCCCTGTGCCACATGAACCACCTGCCCCATCGGGTGGTCGGCGGTCACTCGAATCGCCTCCGCCGAAGGTTCTACGGGCATCTGGGACAAGGCATGGGGTTCTCGATGAATCGGCTCTCCGGCGTCCAGCATGCCCAAGGTGACAGCCGCCGAGGCCGCGACTCGGTGGTCCTGTGACAGCTGCACGTCCACCTGGCACACCTGGGTACCCCTTTTGCGCACCGTCGTGACCAGGCGCACCTCGCCCGGGTCCGGCGCGTACAAGTAGTTGGCGCTCACCGCCACCGGCTGTAACGCTGTTGGTGCGCCCGCGTTCACCATGGTGCGCCGGGCCGCGGCGGCACACACCGCCATCATGCAGCCGCCGTGAACCTTCGGCCCGATGGTCCAGATCGGGTCGATGACCGCAACGTGGTGTCCCAATCCGTGGTCATACAGAGCCGTCAATGTCGCAAAGGGACTGTCGACGGCGGTGGTTTCGGTCATGGACGTTCCTTCCGGGTCACTGGCTTACCAGCACTGGCATGGGGGCGGTAACGGGATCGATGGGAGTGGGCCTGCTCCTGACCTTCAGCGGCCACCAGAACCACCGCCCGAGAAGGGCCGCCACCGACGGAGTGATCAGCGAGCGGACCACAAGGGTGTCGAAGAGCAGGCCCAGACCGATCGTGGTGCCGATCTGGCCAACAGAACGCAAGTCGCTTGCCACCATGGAGATCATCGTGAATGCGAACACCATGCCGGCCGCGGTGACCACACCGCCCGTGGCGCCCATCGCACGGATGAGCCCGGTCTTGAGGCCGCCACCGATCTCTTCCTTCATCCGGGATACCACCAGCAGGTTGTAATCGGAACCCACCGCCAGCAGCACTATCACGGACATCGCGATCACCAGCCACTGCAGCTCAATACCCAACATGTACTGCCAGATAAGAACTGAGAGGCCAAAAGAGGCCGCCAACGAAAGCACAACCGTTCCCACGATGACCAACGATGCGACGAAAGCCCTTGTAATCAGCAGCATCACGATGAAGATCAAAATAATCGCGGCCAGCGCGGCGATGAACAGGTCGTAGTGGGCACCTTCCTGTATGTCCTTGTAGGTGGCGGCGGTGCCACCCAGGTAGAACTTCGCGTTGGCAAGCGGCGTTCCCTTCACCGCTTCGTTGGCCGCTTGCAGTTCGGCGCCGACATGTGAGATGCCTTCCAGCATCGCAGGATCGACGTCGTGGGTGA
Source organism: Mycobacteroides franklinii (assembly GCF_001853795.1). NCBI lineage: Bacteria > Bacillati > Actinomycetota > Actinomycetes > Mycobacteriales > Mycobacteriaceae > Mycobacteroides > Mycobacteroides franklinii. Next base: position 2,300,939 of record NZ_MLIK01000019.1, on the reverse strand, counting down.
TGATGATGCGTGCCGCCTTCCCGTCGGGAGAAAGCATCAGCTGCATGCCACGCTGGAAATCCGGGCTGTTGAATGCCTCCGGTGGCAGATAGAACATGTCATCGTTCTTGGCATCGTCGAACGTCTGTCCCATGACCGCGGAAGTATCGGTCAATTGCGTGATCTGGGTCAGCATCTCCCCGAAGGTGCTGTGCAGCGTCAGGATCAGGTCCCGCACCTCGGTGGCGATGGCGATCATCGGCGGTATCTGGGCAGCGATCTGCGGTGTCACCGCCTCGACCTTGTCCATTTGGTCGGCGAGTGCCCGAGTGTTATCCGATAACTTGTCGAAGCCGTCCAGCGCACCGAACACCGACCGCATGGCCCAACAGGCCGGAATGTCAAAACAGTGTTGCTCCCAATAGAAGTAGTTGCGCAAGGGCCTGAAGAAGTCATCGAAGTCCGCAAATTGATCCCGGAGTTCCGCAGTGGTGGATTGCATGTCGCGGGTGGCGGCCGCAGCACCATGAGTCGCATCGGACAGCTGGACTGTTAGGTCATGGAGTCTTTGCATGATGGCGATGATCGCGGTGAGGTGATCGGCCATCTTCAGGGTGTCGTCGAGTCGCGCCTTCATGAATTGCAGGTTTTCTCGCATAGATACGCCTTGCACGCTCATCTGGAACGGTACCGACCCGTGTTCCATCGGCGGCCCAAGTGGTCGGGTGATGCTCTGAACGCGGGCAATTCCCGGAACCCGGAAGATGTTCTTGGCGATCCGATCCAGCACCAGCATGTCGCGTGGGTTTCGCAGGTCGTGATCGGCCTCCACCATCAGCATGTCGGGATTCATTCTGGCCGAGGTGAAATGCTGCTCCGCCGCGGCATAGCCGATATTTGCAGGAACATCTGACGGCAGGTAGAGGCGATTGTCGTAGTTGGTCCGGTAACCGGGCAACGCGAGCACACCCACCAGGGCCACCGCGGCGGCAGAGGCAAGAATAGGCAACGGCCACCGCACTATCGCGGCTCCGAGCTTGCGCCAGCCCCGAGTCTTGTTTTCCCGCTTGGGGTCCAGCAGTCCAAATCTGCTACTGATGACAAGCACCGCGGGCGCGAAGGACAGCGCCATCGCGAGGATGGCGAGCATTCCCAGCGTGCACGGGACCGCCAATGTGTTGAAGTAGTTCAACCGGGTGAAATGCAGGCACATCATCGCACCGGCGATCGTCAAGCCTGAGCCGAGAATGACATGGGTGACGCTGGATAGTGTTGTGTAATAGGCAGTTTCTCGATCCTCCCCCGCATTGCGCGCCTCGTGATAACGGCCCACGAGGAAGATCCAATAATCCGTGCCCGCGGCGATGGCGAGCGCGGTGAGGATGCTGACGACGAACGTCGACAAGCCGAAGGCGTGCACCGACCCGAGCACAGCGATGAGACCTCGCGCCAGGCTCATCTCCGTGAGCACTACGACCAACGCGATGCCGGTAGAGACAACCGAGCGATAGACGACCAGCAGCATGATCGCGATGACCACCAAGGTCACGAGGGTCATCTTCGTCATGCTCTTGTCGCCGGCCTCATTGGTGTCCGCGACCAACGCCGCCTGGCCGGTGACATGGGACCTGATGCCGAGGGGTGGGTTTGAGTCCTCGACGATACGGCGCACGGCGTCCACCGATTCCACACCCTGAGTGGAGCCCTGGTTCCCCGCCAGATGCACCTGGACGTACGCTGCCTTGCCATCCTCGCTCTGAGAGCCGGCCGAGGTGATCCGGTCACCCCAAAAGTCCTGAACGTGTTCGACATGCTCGGTATCGCGCTCCAGGTGCCGCACGAGCTCGTCGTAATAGCGGTGCGCGACATCACCGAGTGGTTCGTCACCCTCCAACACGACCATCAGCACACTGTCAGAACTGAATTCGCCGAACTTCTCACCAATGTGTTTCATAGCGATGACCGATGGCGCGTCTTGCGGTGACAGTGATACGGCGTTGTTCTTGCCGACGATCTCCAGCTTCGGCACCAAGAGATTGGTGGCCGCTGCCGCCGCCAACCAGAACAGGATGATCGGCACGGACAGTACGCGCACCCAGCGGGCGTACCGCGATCGCCGGGCAGATGCGTGGGCGACGCTCATGCCGCCTTCACCAGACACGATGTCGATGCACCGAAACCATCGGACGCCTGCTCGTCGCGCAGTTCACCGTTCACGGTGATACGGCAGCCCAACGCCGAACCATTGCCCTGCGCAATGATATTCGCAAAGACACTGGGCACAGTGGTGGTGAGGGTGAGGGTCCAGGGCAATGCCGTGAAATGGGTGTCACGCGACTCTGCGCGTTCGTCGATGTAACTGATCAGTCCGGCAGTGTCCGCAGGTCCGTACACCTCGTATGTCACGTACTTAGGGACGGTCGACACAATGTTCTCTCCACGAGCCTGACCGCCCGCGTGTACATCGGATCCGAACTTTCCATGGAACCGGTGGATGACCAGCCCACCCACTCCGGCCACCGCGACGATCACCAGGACAATCCACATTCGGCCCAATGCGCCCAATAGCCGCTTCATCGCTGGCTCCCAGTGCAGACCTCAGCGTAAATCACGCTGCGTCCACACACTTTTCGATCTTCAGCCGACAGCATGAGAGATGACCTTACGGCCATAAACTTACAACTGTAAAGTTGACGTGCGTCACGCGGCGCCGGCCACCAGGTAGACGCACCAAACCCCGAGCGTGAGCCCACCCTCGCGCTCGAGCAAACGAAGGAAAGCTGACTTTACGGGTGTTAACATATGAGCATGGTTCAGCAAGCCCGCCAGCGTAACTCGCGAGGTCAGGGTGCGCTTCTGCGTGACGAAATCCTCTCCGCGGCCACACGTGTCATCGACGACGCCCAGACCGAGGGCGAGGTATCACTGCGCAGCATCGCCCGCGCGGCAGGGATTGCCGCCCCGTCCGTCTACTCACATTTCGACGACCGCGATGACGTGCTTGATGCGGTCGCCGAGTCCAGTTGGGCACAGGTATGCGAGGAAATCGCCGAGCGCAGCAGCACCGGAAGTACCCCTCGTGACCGCCTTGTATTGGGCTGCCAGGCGTACGTGTCATTCGCACAGCGTTACCCACTGCGATATGCCCTGATGACCCAATCTGCCGATATCCCCTCGGCCGCCAAACAGGCACTCGAGATCGTGACCCGGGGCCTGTTGGCATGCCGCGGCAAGCAGGCACGCGCGAGCGCCGCATCGGGCAAGATCGCCGCCGCTCTGTCCGTCGCACTGCACGGCGTCGCGATGTTGCACCGCACCGATGTCCCGAATCTATGGCTCAGCGATTTCAGCACCGACGAAATCATCGGCAGCCTTGTCGATTCGGCGATCTTGCAGCAGGACAAGATGAGCACCTCACCTGATCGGCGAGCCGGCGAGCACCGGGCGCAAACCAAGAAGCCGAAGACGGCGTAACAAACAGCTAGCTGCCCCAACTGGCGATAAGCGCCTGAGTCGCGCCGACGCCTCCGCCGAGGAACGCCGCGGTCAGCTGTGCCGCCATATCCGAGTCCGCCCCCGAGTCCAGCACCGCCTTCATATTGGCCGATACCGCGGCCGCGATCATGGGCACGCATGTCAGAGCGACAACGCGCACCTTCTCGTCGAGCGCGGGTGTCGTCGACGCCGCCTCAAGGAGCCCATGGCGAATGGCCTCGTTGACGATTGCCTGACCACCATGCCGGCCGTTGGGACTGTTGGGATCCAGGAGCAACCGCAGGATGTGGGGGTGCTCGGCAACGTACGCGTAGATGGGCGAAATCCGCCGATGGAACGAATCGGTGGGGTCAGCAGCGACATAGGCGCTTCCCATCGCCGCCTCGACCGCGTCCCATACGCGTGCGTACTCGCGGTTGAAAAGCTGCTCCAGCAGCGCGTCCTTGCTCCCGAAGTGTGCGTACAGCGTCTGCTTGGTGGTACCGGAGCCCTCAGCGATCTGCTCCATCGTCACGGATCTGAAACCCAGCGTGGCGACGGTGGGCAGTGCCGCATCCAGCAGGTCATCTAGGGTATGTCGGCGTCCGTGCTTCTCTGTTGCCAATTTGGTAACAGAGATTTTCAGATTATCTTGACTCGACAGTCTGACTGTGCTGGACTCCACAGCGTGACTATAGGGTTGCTCGGCAGACGTGCGGAGCTAAACGCAAGTCCCGACACCAGGGCAGGTCACCGGCGCGGCGCAGCCCCCATCCCCGCCCCGCGCTCAAAGTGTCGCTCCCGCATTTAGCCTTCGACTGTATGCGTTTGCTATCGCGATACTATATGCGTGCAACGAGCATTAAATACGGACCGCACAATTTTTACGGTCTCATATAACTCAGGATCATTCTCCGGAAGGTCTTGCCGCCAGACAAGACAAGTAGATATCCAAGTCTCCAGTCCCCGCACTGGCAGACATATCTCATTTTTCTGGAGATATTTCGAACTATTGAAAGTCGACAACGGCGCGAGCGTAAACCCCGCGCCCATCTCAATAAGTTCAGTGGCAGTTTCGGCATCGCACGGCATCGAAGATTGCGTAATTTCAGCCGCCTCGAGGTTCAGCTCGAACTGACGACCAAATTCCGCATCTGAATCACCCGTCGGCCTGACATATGCCATCTGAGACAGTTCTGCGGCGTAGACGGATCGCCGGGTTCCGTAGTCGGACCTGGAAAGCACTGCGCCCATCTCCTCCTCATGGACCACCTCGCCAATCAGACCCAAGGTGTCGAAGGGCGGCCTGATCAGCCCAAAAGCCAGTTCCCCGCGCCGAACGCCCACGAGTATTTCGCTGCTCAGCTGGGGTGATATGCCGAACCTCGTCCCATCAATGCACAACTCGATATCGATCAACTTCTTACGCAGGTCAGGATGAAGAAGAGGCGGCACACCACAGGTCACCGACCTGGCCGAACTCAGCACAGAGCGCTCCGCCGCCAGCTTCGGAAGCTCGTCAAAAAGCGAGAGAATGTGCCGCGCGACGGGGACCAGACGGGCACCATCCCTGGTCAGTTCCACGCGACGGGTATCACGAATAAACAACCGCACTTGTAGCGCGTTTTCCATATCGCGAATTCTTCGACTCAGCGGCGGAAGAGAAACACAAAGCGCTTTGGCGGCCTGTGTGAAGCTCAGCCTCTCCGCGACCGCGACAAAGCATCTTAGGTCGTAAACATCCGGACGGCCATGACTCACAGCAGAATAATATATGAGCGTTACCCAGATGGTGGCTTCAGGACAGCTCCCATTCTTCCTGTTTTGGAAATACAGTGTTGCCGAATTGGAAACACCGTCGCCGAGAAGTTCGCAAAACTGCGTGATAGTTTCAGCAGCCGAGCCAGTTAGCTGAAATAGCTATTGGATCGGGTTGCAAAATCGCAGCGGAGGGGCATGTAGGCCACATTATTTACATCTTTTGTTCACTCAATGGCCACCCTCCTGCCGCAGTGGAGGATCGGCCGCTTGACGAAGCGGCCGGGCAGCACGGATACCAGGCCGAATGCCGGTGCGGAAACGGGCTCCAATCTCTCCCAATTTCGGGGCATACAAAGTTGAGAACGTACGAGAAGGGGTAAGAAATGACCGATACAGCGACCGATGTAGACGATTCGCCACTGAGGAACTTCGCCAAGAACGCCTGGCTTTACGTCCTTGGTCTGGGGATTGCCGCAATTGCCGTAGGTGCAATTGTCTTGGCATGGCCGGGCCGAACCTTGCTTGTTCTGGGTGTCTTTTTTGGAATCTACTTGCTGCTCAGCGGCCTCGTGGAGATCGTGCTCGCCTTCGCGCCGCACCTGCGCGGCTGGACACGATTCGTCAGCGTCATCACCGGCATCCTGTCCATCGTTCTTGGGGTGATCTGCCTGCGAGATCAGTTGGAATCCGTCCTGCTCCTCGCGGTGTGGATCGGCGCGGGCTGGATCATCACCGGTATCGGCCGGGTGGTGGCCGGCTTCGCCACCCGGGCGCCCGGCAGCGGCTGGTCCGTACTGCTCGGCGTGGTGCTCACCCTTGGCGGCATCGTTCTGATCGTTTACCCCGCTGACTCCATTGCCACGCTGGCCCTGGTATCCGGAATCTGGCTCATCGCAATTGGCGTCGCGCAGGTAATTGATGCCATTCAGCTCAAGCGCCGTACCGGGCAGGTCAAGGACTTCATCGATAGTCGATTCGAGAACTAAGCAGATACGCAATCCATCAATCCCATGGCTACCAGGAGAGTGTAAAAGCAATGACGTCTGTACCTATCCAGCGTGATCTGACAGCTTCCCCGGACATTTCGGCGGACTTCAACAAGCTGCTCGCGGGGCTGCAATTGGACATCGCCGACACCGGCGGAGAGGTGACCTTCACCGGCCAGGATCCGATCCTGCCCAGCAACCACCGGTTGGGCGCCATCATGGCGATGGGCATGATGGCCCCGGCGGTCGCCACACAGATCCTGTACCGCCTGCGAGGCGGACCGGAGCAGGACCTGTCGGTGGATCTGCGGCGCGCGGTAGCGCATATCAACCCGACCTACAACTTCGCCCCAACCGTGGGCGGGTATGCGATGCTTCCCGCCGCGGCGACAGCGAATCCATTCGGTTTCAGCATCTATCCGACCAAGGATGACCGCTGGTACCTGCCCACCGCCGTCTATCCCAAGGCACTCCTGCAATGGCTGGGCCTCCTGAAATCCGGGTTTGACGCGAAGTCCGTCGGCCAGGCCATCGGTCAGTGGAACGCCCAGGACCTCGAGGATGCGGCCGGTGCCCAGGGGATGATCGGCGCGATGTGTCGTACCCCCGAGGAGTGGTACGCACATCCACAGGGTCAATACCTGGCCCAGACGCCCATGATCGAAATCGTCAAGATCGGCGATTCGGATCCGGAGCTGCCCGCGCTGACACATCCCAACCGCCCGTTGTCGGGTATCAAGGCCGCCGCCATGACGCACGTCATCGCCGGCCCGGTGGTCGGGCGCGTACTTGCCGAGCAGGGTGCTCAAGTTCTCGACTTGTCCAATCCCGCTGTGGAGTACGAGGCTCTGGTCGAGGACTGTCATCTGGGCGCTCGGTCCACATGGTCCGACCTGAATCAGCAGAAGTATCGAGACCAGGCCCTGCAGTTGATCAAGGGCGCAGACGTCTTTGTCGAAAACTATCGCGGGCGCAAGATCGCGAACTTCGGGTTCTCGCCGGAAGCGGTCGCCGAGGCCCGGCCGGGCATCATCTACACCTCCGTCCGCGGCTTCGGCTGGGAGGGCCCGTGGATCGATCGCGGCGGTTTCGACATGGACGCCAACTGCGTCACGGGGTACACCACGCTGGAAGGGTCACCCGAGAAACCGTTGCTGCCGCCGACCGTCATCCTCAACGACTACCTGGCCGGGTACCTCACCAGTGCGGGAGTCCTTGCGGCACTGATACTCCGAGCAAAGCACGGAGGCAGCTATCACGTACGGACATCATTGTCGCGATTCTCCATGTGGTACTCCGAGCTTGGCGTCTTCAACCCGGACTATGTCGCAGAGTCTCTGAAGAAGCCTGAGCACCAACCCATCCTGCCCGACGGGCTGGAGTTGAGCTCCGCGTTCGGCCGGCATGTGCGTCTCGAGCCCGGCATCACCTATTCGAAGACACCCGGTCATTGGGAAGGTCTCGGCGGCTACCCCGTGGTCGGCCCACAGGGCTCCTCCGATCCCGTCTGGGTCTAGTTCTCGACCAATTCACGAAAACCACTATCAGGTAAGGAAAAACATGACACTGAAGAATCGCTTCAACGGCCTCGTCGACCGCGCCAAGCAGGGGCAGGATCACCTCGAGGCCGCGCAGGACAAGGCCAAGGCCGACCTGCAACAGGACGTCGACGCCGCCAAGGCCAAAGCCAAGGCCCACCACGAGAACGTCGAGGCGAAGGTGGGTGCCGCCGAGGACAAGGCCAGCTCTGCCTGGTCTGACCTGAAAGACAGCTGGAACACTCACGTTTCGAAGGTCAAGAGCGACTTCAGCGCCAAGGAAGCGAAGCTCGACGCCAAGCTTGCCGCGCAAGAAGCCGACCTCGCCGAGTCCGATGCCTCGTACGCGATCGACGTCGCCCTGTCGGCGATCGAGGAAGCCGAAGACGCCGTTGTCTACGCGATCTACGCCCGCAAGTACTCCGACGACCTGGGCTAGTCACCAGTCCGGATTGGGACAGCGCCCGGTGCCTGCCGCGTTGGCGGTTACCGGGCGCCCCCCGAAGAAGAGGCATCCAACATGGCGAAGCGAGTAACCGTCACGCTCATCGACGATCTCGACGGTGTGGCGCATGCTGACGAGACCATTGAGTTCGAACTCGATGGCATTTACTACGCCATCGATTTGTCAGCCAAGAATGCGGAACGACTGCGCGACGAATTCTCGGTATGGATCGAGCGCGCACGCAGGATGCATTTGCACGCTCCGCGGGGCCAGCAGTCTGGCCCACGCCGGCGAACCACGACGGATCGTCGTCGCGGCAAAGCGATTCGCGAGTGGGCGCAGCGCAATGGCCGTCCTGTCGCCGCGCACGGCAGGATTTCCGCAGAGATCGTCGACGCCTACCGGCGCGACGCCCAACCGATGGGGACATTCCAGTGACCACAAAATTGGATTCTGCGGTGGCAGAACACGAGAACGAGACGGGGCAACCGGAGTCCGGCGAGGAATCGTCCACCGCTGTAGATGAAGGTAAAGACACCACGAAGGACGCAAGCCCGCCACGGCGCGTCTTTGACGTTCTCCTGCGACGGTCGCTGATTTCCACGGCGCTGCTCGTCGCGGCCGCCGTGACGATCGGCCTCCTCGCGTGGTCCCTGCACAGCAGCCAACGATCGGAACGTGAGGCGCGTGCCGCCCTGGTATCGATGCAGGATGCCGCCGGCGCCCGGCAACGGTCCGAACAAATCGCCCTCGACTATTCCCGCGGTGCCGCCGAGATGGACTTCAAGGATATTCCGGCGTGGACGAAACGCCTGACCGCCAACACCTCTCCGGAGCTGACCAAGAAACTCAAGGACGCCGCCACGTCCATGGAACAAATCGTGGTTCCCCTGCAGTGGGTGTCTACTCCGACACCGATCACCTCGGCGGTCCGCTCCGAGCGCGACGGGGTGTACGTGGTCAATAGCTTTCTGAGCGTCATGACCAAAAATGTCCAGGCGCCCAACGGAGTTCAATCGACAGCCACCTACACCGTGACCATCAACTCGAAGGACAACTGGGTCATCACCGATGTGGGCGGGGTCGACTCGGCCATGAGGGCGGGAAAGTAGCAACCAGATGTCCGAACTGTTGGCGGGAAACCGGAATCGGCAGAACCGAGTCATGCGCCGCACTGGTCTCGCGGTCGTCGCATTGGCGGTGGTGGGCGCTGTCGGCATCACCGCAATCCCGCGGTGGAAACCAGCGCACACCGTCGAGATCACCCTGTCGACACCTGTTGTCGGCCAGGGTATTCGCGACCACTCCCCCGTGATGCTGCGTGGCGTCGTCATCGGCACCGTGACATCGATCACCCGCAACGATACCGTCTCGGAGGTGACCCTGGGCATCGACCGGGACGTGGCACAGGGAGTCAACGATTCGTTGGGCTATGACTTTCGCCCGGCCAACATGCTCGGAAAGTCGGTGGTGAATCTCATACCGCGCGGCTCCGGAAGCCCGTTGGCCGACGGACTACGGATCGAACGGGGCCCTGAGGCCAATGCGACGATGGCGCAACTGCTGAGCAATACCTCCACGGTCATCAACGGTGTTGTCACCGACGCGATGGTCAAATCCATTCTGCGTAGCGTGCAGTACACCAATGCGCTTATGCCGCTTATCGAGACCGGCTTCGTCTTCACCAACCTCCTGCTGCAGACCCAGACTGTCGACGCCGGCACGACGATGCGCACAGTGGGCACGCTGCTGCAACCACTGCCAGGTCTGACCGAGGTCATGCTGACGACTCAGCACAACATGTACACACTCAAAGGCCGGGAAGCCCTCATCGAGCGCTGGCCCGACGTGCTGTCGGTCCTGACACTTGTCCAAGGCGATGGACTCCTGGGACCTGCCGCGGCGGCGTTGGCGCGTCCACGTGTGGCTGCCGGGCCGGCGACCGAGATCGCGAGATCCTTCGCCGACTCGTTGAGCACTCAGTTGGAGTTCTCACGTGGGGGTGTACGCATCGATAGATTGCTGGCCGGTCTGCAGACCGCGTACTCGGCGGCCGACCCCAATGATGAAGGCGCCAAAGCGGTCAGGCTTCGCGTCATGCTCGAGCCGCTCCCGGTCTTCCAGTCCACGCTTCCGCCGCTCTCTACCGGACCGGACGGCACCGGAGGACCTGCCGCGGCCGGGGAGCCATATCCCCCGGGAGCGCTGCCCGCGGGGCCACAGGACCCCACCAACCAGCCGGATACCGGCCCGCAGTACGCCCACGCCCATCAACCGGGAGCGGGCCAGTGAGCTCAGTCAAGAAATCGGTACTCGGCCTGTTCGTCGCAACGCTCTGCTCCGTGCTGGCCTACGTGCTCATCGTCAACGGCATCCGCAACCCGATCGCGGGTGACACCGCGCAGTACACAGCGACATTCGACGACGTTTCCGGCCTTCGGCCGGGCTCGGACGTCCGCAGGTACGGCGTTCAAGTGGGCAAGGTGAAAACCATCAAGGTCGTCCGGTCGGGTGACACCAATCTCGCTCACGTTGAACTCGAGCTGGCCAAGAGCGAGAAGGTGACCACGGCGACCCACCTCGCGGTGAAATTCCAGAACCTGGCCGGCGTCCGATTCATCGACATCAGCGACGAGAACACGTCGAACCCCGAACCCATCTCCCGGATCCCGGTGGGGCAGACAACGGGATCGTTTGACATCACGGTGATCTTCCAGGGGCTGGCCCCGGTGTTCCGAACGCTTGATCCCGCCGACGTGAACGATCTGACCGACAAGCTGACCGTGTTTCTCAACGGGGATGGCACGGGCACCGCCGATCTCATGAGCAGCCTCACCGCCATCGCCGACAAGGCCGCGAACAAGCAGGGAGTCCTCAAGGCGCTGGTACAGAACTTGTCGGTCACCGCCCAAAAAGCACAAGGCAAGACGGAGAAGCTCTTTCAAGTCCTGACAAACATCAGCAACATGGTGGTGAGCCTGAGCTCGATACAGGACAAGTTCATCGAACTCGCCCAGTACGGACCCAATTTCGCCATTGCGGCCAACCGGATGACATCGCTGTTCCGCGGGGACGAGAAGACCGACTTCAACGCCAAATTCGATGTACTGCACGCCAACCTGTATCGGGTGCCGGAGTTCTTCGAGCGCCTCCCCGGTTTCTACAACGGGCTCAAGCCCACCATGGATGACCCCGGCAGCGATTTCGGCTGCCTCAACGGCACCATGGCGGTTCCTCCGATGCTCAAGGTATTCATGAGTGGTCAGCAGGTGACGCTATGCCGGCGGTAAGAGCACGGATCGGACGTCTCTTCGCCGGGCAGGATCGACGCCACAAGATCATCGGAGTGTTGGTCTGTCTACTGATCGCCGCGGTGGTGGTGGTGTTGGGGGCGAACCATGTATGGCAACTCGGACACCGCGCGGTCACCTTCGCCATCACCGACGGTGCCGCGATCAAGCCCGGAGACGAGGTGAAGGTGGCCGGATGGCCCGTGGGCACAATTGATTCCGTACGGTTGGTCAACGACAACGTCACTGTTCAGGCGTCGGTCGACAACGACGTCTACCTCGGTGATCAAACATCGGTCGAAGTTCGCATGATCACGGCAGCCGGTGGCTACTACGTCGACCTCATCTCGGCCGGCAACAAGGCATTGGGAGACAACGAGATACCCGCCTCGCGTACCCGCCCGCCGTATCGCCTGCCCGAGCTCCTCGGTTCCGGAACCGACAAGGTCAAGGACATCGACGTCAGCCAGTTGGGTCCGAGTCTGGACCGGTTGTCCACCATGATGGACGCCAGCCCGAATGGCATCACGACCATGGTCGACGCGATGAAAAAGGTGTCCGACATCGTCACGCACCAGAAGAGTCAACTGCAAACAATGTTGGACGTCGGCCAGGAACTCACCCGCACTGCCGCCAAGAATCAGGAACACATGAACGAGGTGCTGCACAAGGCGGCGATCCTCATCACCATCGTCGACAATGTGAAAGTCCAGCTTCAGCAGGCATTGCCGCCGCTACTCAAGGCGGTCAAGACGGTGATGGGCGTGGCGAACTTCTACGATTCGCACCGCGACTGGCTGCTCGACATCTTGCAACGGACCACCAATGCGCTAAATGTGGTCAACACCGACTTTCCTCGAATGATTTGGAACTTAGGTAATTTCGTGAACGACATTCGCAGTATGATCTCCCCCAAGGGGCCTCAGCCCATCGAGGATCATCTGCTCGCATCAGATTTCTGTGTCCCGATGCCGGGTCGCTCATGCTGACCCCGATCACGGCGCGACGTGTCGCCAGAACGGCACTCGTGATGGTGCTCTCCGCCACGCTACTTGCGACCTCGTCTGCCTGCGGACTGCTCGACCGATCAGCGAAGACCACGGGGTTCTGCGCCGTACTCTCCGACGCGAGCGGCTTGTACCGGGGTAACGCCGTCACCCGAAAGGGCGTGCGCATCGGGAAGATTGACGGAGTCGTGTCCGACACCATGTCGGTGCGAGTCAACTTCTCGATCGACTCGGATGCCGCTGTCCCGGAAATGGTCACCGCGGTCAGCCGCGCGCCGTCCATCCTCGCCGACCGCAGCCTCGAGCTGATCAACGGTGACCCGGTCGCGGGCCGGCTCGCGCCCGGAACATGCATCCCCTTGGAGCGAACGGCGGTGGCCAAGACCATCTCCGAGAACGCGTCAGCGATGACGGGACTGCTGGGCCAGCTCACCAGCGAGGGGCGCGGCGAGAACCTGAACCGCGCTCTCGGATCGTTGAGCACCCAGTTGAAGGGCAACGGAGCCGTCATTCGCGACAGTATGACGAACATCGTCGGCGCGATGGATGCCCAACCCCCTTCCCTGGATTACCTGCTCAAAAACGCCTCGGATTCCCTCTCGACACTCAACGCCAATTCCGATGACATGAACACGGTGCTCGAGCACGCGGTGTCAGCGATGTCGCTGTCCGCCCGGACACTCATGCCCACGTTGTACGGAATCCTTGGGCCACAGGTCAATACGCTTACACGGATGGCGTACGACATGGCGACCGAGTACCGCGGCGAGCTGTGGGCCTCAATGGATACCGCCGCCTACACGGTCCGGCTGCTTTCCGAACATACCGGCGTTTTCACGACATACGCCGGAACGCTGCCCAATATCGCGGACGGCGTCCGCGGGTTCTACTACCGGCTGCGGGCGCGCCCGGAACCGGTGAAGTCCAACCGGGTCAACGCGGGCCCGCAAGACAACGGCATGGTGTGCTCGCGCATCGCCCCCGTCGGCGAGGACCGTTGCGGGTACTTCTACGGGGTGCCCGAGGAGATCAACACCATCGACGTCCTCGTCAAAGTACTCAAGGAAGGTAACCCGCCGTGAGAAGGCCCATCGCCACGTTGACGATCCTTGCCGCCGTGACACTTTCGGGTTGCTCGATAAATCCGGCAAGAATCAGGATGCCGGACACCTCGACAGACAGTTTCTCGGCAACCATCCAGTTCGCAAACGCCCTCAACCTGCCGACCGGCGCCAAGGTCACGTTCGAAGGCGTAGACGTCGGCACGGTTCGTGATATCGGGCTGGGCAACGGTGTCGCGAACGTAAGGGTCAGACTGAAATCCGACGCCCAGGTGCCCGACAACGCGAACGCGGCCATCATCCAAGAGACCGTGCTCGGGGATCCGTACATTCGGCTCACCCGCGCACGCGAAACCAGCGACACCGCTCCCCCACTCGCCGATGGTGGGTTGATCACCGCCGACCACACACTGCCCGCGACATCTGTGGAAGACATGCTGACCACGGTGTCCTCGTTCATCGGCGGCGGATCAATCCAACAGGTACAGGGGTCCCTGGAGCGCATCAAGGAAACCCTCCCGAAGTCGGTGGAAGAGTCCCGCAGGGCGGCCTCGATCCTGACATCCAATCTCAAGGGTGTGGCCGCCAACAGCGATCAGATCGACCGCAGCCTGGACAGCTTGAGCCAGGTGGGCGAAATAGCCCGGAACCATGAGGAAGACATCCAGACCGTGCTGACCGAAGAGGGTGTCACGTACTGGGAACGTATCGACAAATCCGCGGACCTGATCATCCGCATCATCCCCGGCATGGGCGATATCGTGAAAAACGGATACTGGCTGATCCCGGTGATGGATTCCGCGTCGAACGCGTTGGAGCAGTTCGGTGCGTCCGGTGTCGATCCGGTCCAATTCGGCTGGCAAGTCAACGGATTCACCAACCAGGCATTACTTCCGTTCATGGCCGATCCCAGGGTCGATATCACCGGGGTGACGAAGCCCGACGGCACGACCGCGGAGACCCAATACGCACGAAAGGCGCTGGGATTAGGCCAATGAGACGCACCGTTATCTCCCTCACGGCTCTTCTTGCCATCCTCGTGGGATCCCTTGCGGCCTACTGGCAGCAGGGAATCACCGTATTCAGCACCACCCGGAATCGCACGGAGGCAACACTCGTCGTCCGCGACGCGAACGGACTGGTACCTCGCTCCCGCGTACTACTGCGTGGAGTTCCGATCGGCGAGGTGGCCGCCGTGCAGGCCGCCGCGAACAGCGTGTCCGTGCGATTCTGGTATCCGGATACCATCCGGATACCACTCGACAGTGCATTCCAGATCGACAGCCTGTCCGTACTCGGCGAGGCATATCTGTCCATCAAGCCAAAGAGTGACAGCGGCCCGGCACTTGCCGACAACCAACAGATCATCGCCGACGACAAGACGGTCGCCGGCACATTCGGTGAGCAGATCGTCGCGGCGACAAGGCTATTGACAGATCTTGAGCCCACGCGGATCAATAGTGTGATCGAGGAGCTGAACACCGCGTTGTCGGATGCCTCGGTAGTCCCGCTCATCGCCAACGCGAGCACCAAGTTGCGCGATGACATCGCGAATAACAAAGACGCACTGCGCAATATCCTCAGCCAAACCCAGGCGCTGCTACACAACACCGGGACCGTCGAGGCGGTGCTGCCGACCATGGCGGCGCCGACATTTGATTTGGGGCAGCAGATTCAGATCATGGTAGAGACCATCATCGCGCTGTTGTACGCCGGCGACTATCCGGAGTACATCGCGAACGGCACCAAGCCGCTGATCAACCGGCTGATCAAATTCTCCGACGACACCAACCTCAACATGTACAACTTCACCAACCCGCTGCTGCCGCCGATGCAGGCGACGGCGAGTGCCTTTGCCACCCTCGATGTGAGCCGACTCCTCGACGCGTCGATGTCGACCGCCGAGGCTCCCGGCGCATTCACGGTTCATGTGACTCCGGCGCCGTAAGAAGAAAGTCCGAAAACCGAGAGCGCCGAAAAGCCTTAGCCGCGGAATGTGTAGGACGGAACGAGTCCCCACAGGACGATTGTGATGAGCATATCGAGCAGAATAATTACCACGAGACTGGCCCGCACTGCCCGGCCGCTCGCAACACCTATGCCCGAAGGACCACCGTCGGAGAAGAAACCGTAATAGCAATGAATAATCGTGACTACCGCGGTGAATATCAGCACCTTGATGGTGGCGAAAACAATATCTCGGGGATCGACGAACTGAATGAAATAGTGGTTGTAGGTGCCGACGGACTGCCCCTTGGCCACCGTGACGAGCACCCGGCTGACGATGAAGCTCAGCAACAATGTCACCAAGAAGGCCGGAACAACGCAGAGCATTCCGCCGATCAGCCGTGTTCCCACCACAAACGGAATCGAACGGATGCCAAGCGCCTCGAGCGCATCCAGCTCCTCCGATGACCGCATGGCACCGACCTCCGCCGTCATGCGGCAACCGGCTTGCGCCGCAAACGCCACCCCGGCGGCGATGGGCGCCATCTCGCGCACACTCGCCAGGCCGCCAACGGCACCGGTAAGCGCACCGAACCCCACGGTGTCCAGTCCGGCGTAGGTCTCGATCGCCATCACCGCACCGATCGCGAACCCCAGCAACAGCATGGTGGACACCACGCCACCGCGGACCAGCACACCACGCCCCCACGCCAAGTTGTGGAGCACGCTCAAGGTTTGCTTGCCATAGACCCGGAGCGTCGCGGGCAGGTACCACAACGACTGTCCGACGAAAATGACGAAGCGCCCCAGGTTGGTGAGCCAGTCTTCGATCGGCCGCACCACAGTCCGCTCCACGAACGACGGTGCGGGGTCCGGGGAATGAGCTGAGTCCGTGCCCACCACTGACGCCATCATGCCGAGGGTCCAGCGGCGAATATGTTCTGGACCTTTGTCAATGCCAAAACCGTGAACACACTTGCCACAATGCTCAGTACCACCGCCGCGTTCACCGACTCGGCCACTTCACGCGGGCCACCACGTGTCTCCATGCCCCGAAGACTGCTGATGATGACTACCAGCAACCCGCTCACCAACACCTTCACCAGCGCGAAGATCAAATCGGTGGTGGTCGCGTAGGTTCCGAACGACGACCAGAAACTGCCCGGGCTTACGTTGCCAAAGGTGACCGCGACCATGTACGCAGAGCCGATTCCGGCGAGGATGACGGTCGCCAGAATCATCGGCGCGACGATGAACATCGCGAGCAGTCGCGGGACCACCAGGCGCTGGACGGGGTCGATACCCAGCACACGCATCGCGTCAATTTCCTCACGCACCGACCGAGTGCCCAGATCGGATGCGATGGCCGACGCCGCGGCACCGCCCATCAGTAATGCGGCACAAATGGGTGCACCCTGGCGCAGGATGCCAATGCCGGCCGCGGCTCCTGTCATGGATTGCGCACCGACGTCGTTGAGCAGACCTCCGATTTGGAGATTGACGATCACACCAAAGGGGATCGCCATCAGCAGTGCCGGAAAGGCCGTAACCGTGTACAAGAACCACGCCTGCTGGATCACGTCGCGCGCCGGCAAACGCCACCGCACCACATCGGTGACGAGATGACGCAGCGCCGATGCCGCAAGCGTCGCCGTCCGCCCCAATGTTGAGAAACTCGATCCAAAGGTTCGTGTCGACTCATGATCGGTACTCGTGGAATCGGCTTTCACGGACCGACTCTAAGCTACCCGAACACATCGGACAACCTTGACGACCAGATTATTCCTATTCAAGTAATAAACAAAAGAAATACCAAAATTTGGGAGCCGAGGATGATTATTCAGTAGCTGGCAGTCGACGTAAGTGGCGGCTACAGTCATCACAAATGCGCGTCGCTTCGGAGGTCACCGTGAAAGCATCTGGACGTTTGGCGACCGGAATTGTCTGCGTAACCCTGATGACGACTGGCATCGCCTATGCGCCGGAGGCGCGTGCCTATGACTCCTGGTGCGATCTGATCGAGACACATGCTCCCGGCATCGCCGTAGCGTCAGAAAGGATGCGTGGCGCGTACACACCTCGCGACGTCGACAGACTGGTCGACTACTACGGGAAGGTGATCCCGCAGCTCAATACCGTTGGCTATGCGACATTCTGGTACCCCAACGTCTGGGGCAGTCCAGACATTCGTCCGCAGACCCGGGATCTGATGGCAGCGATGTTCGACCTCCAGAGCACGGTGATGGACGGCCGGCCGGCGGCGAGCCAGGTGCAGACAGTCGACGATTCGATCGCGGTGCTCCATGGCGAATGCGCAGGCAAACGCGGCCTTCCCCCACGCGATAGCTGAAATAAACCTTCCGCGTTCATAAAGAAGCCAGAGGAGCTGCTGTGGCACGTTCGATAGCAATGAGGCTGGGAGGAATCGGGATCGCCATTGCGATCCTTCTCCCCGCGCTGGCGGCCCGAGCTTGGGCCGACGAGGCCGAGCACACCGTCCGCTATGTGGTGACCGCCGATGGCGACCGCGAGGTCACCATTCATTACCGGATCGCTTCTCCTACAGAAAACTGGGCCGGGACGCACTACGAGAACTTCTGGATCGGTCCCGACAACCCCTGGGAGGCGACCACCACCCTGGACGACCCGTACGGGGACGCGGCCTATGTCTCGGTGCGAAACATCTGGTGGAATCCCAACTTTCGCTGCGAACTATGGGTCGACGGCAAGCTCGCCATGAAGGGCGAGGGGTATTGCAGTCTCAAGGGCAAGCAGCCCCGCGGATAGCCGCTCCCCCGACTCATCCCGGATTCCTGATGCTCTCGTAGATCCGCGGGAGCCCATCGGCGCGATATCCGGCGTCGATCTGCTGCTGAATCAGACTCTGCACCATGGCTATTGGTTGAGCACCGATATCCAACGCGGCCGTCGCCTCGATCATCTTGGCCAGGTCGGAGAACTCAAGACTCTGCTGCCCGGGCGCCGCGTAGTCGCCGCCATCCACCACCGCGGCATATTCGGCGAATCCGGCCGTCATCGCCGACAACCAGGCAGCGGATCTCTCCGCGAACTCGCGTGCAGACACCCCCGCAGTACTCACCATGGCGGCGCCCTGAAAGAAGCCAGCGAACATGACGTACATCCCAGCCAACAGCGCCAGGTCGTACAGGGACGCCAGACCCGCGTCGGGACCGAAATATGAACTGGTTCCCCAGGTATCGAAGATCTCGCGGTAACGCTCAAAGGCTTCGCGCGAGCCGCTGTACAGGATTTCAGATCCCGGGCCGCCGATCATGGCCGGCACGGCCATGATTCCGCCGTCTAGGTACTCGATGCCCGCGGCCGCCGCCCACTGCCCCAACTCACGGGCCTCGTCTTGGTTGGTGGTGGTGAGGTTGACCACCGCACGGCCTCGCAGCTGGGACACCACGGGGTCCAGGGTTTGGTGGACGGACGCGTGATCGAAGAGGCACACCACGATGACCGGTGACGCCGCCACGGCTTCCTCGACGGTGTTGGCGACGGTTGCGCCCGCCAGTTCACCCGTCCTGCCCGGCGTACGGTTCCACACGGTGACCGAAGTGCTCGTCTTCGCGACGGCGGCGGCAAGCGTCCGCCCCATCTCGCCGAGGCCGAGGAACGTCACTGATGTTGTCAAGGTCATCGGCCCATCGTGGGCGCGAGGCCGCGCGCCGGCAAGTACGCACCTTCACGTGCCCTACGCACTCCGAGGTAAGCATCCTGGTAGACCGAACGGTTCGAGAGTCGTTGTGACACAGATCTACTGGCGCGTGTAGGTCGGCCCCTCCGGCAACAGTTGCTTATCGACGAGCTTGTGCCAGCGCCGTTGCCGATAACGAAAGATCGCCGCCGCACCTCTGACGGCCAGCGCGGTCAGGGGCCCCGCGTCGATGTCGATCGAATCGCTGTAGCGACTATGCCCCTGCCCGGCCGGTTCCACGTGCAGGGTGTGATTCCAGGTGCGCAGGATTCCGCCGCGCTCATTGGTGCGCACGGTGCGGGTGTCCTCGTTGACCTCAATCACGTGAATGGTGTGGCGGTACAACGGAATCAGATGGAGCCCCCACAGCCACGCGGTACCGTGCTCGCCCACCCGCATGGGCTCGGTGCGCCCTGACAGCGCGGGAATGCCGAACAGGCCGCGACACAGGTACAGGAAGGTGCCGGCATATTGCATGGCACTCCACACCCGCTCGGCGTCGGTGGGTAGTTCAGTTTCCAGGTAGACGGTTTTCATCCACACTCCCTTCCATATTGCCTGGTCAACCACTATTATGAGTAATTACTCGCATTATCGGTACTCGCTTTTGAGGAAGGCGCCAGCATCATGTCCAGCACCCGGCTACAGCCACGCAAGCAGCCGCGACAGGACCGCGCGGAAGCGACCCGGCGAAGCATCCTGGATGCCGCTGCTCACGTTTTTGCGGACTTCGGTTATGCCGCCGGGACCACCAATCGCATCGCCGAGCAGGCAGGCATTTCGATCGGGTCGCTGTATCAGTACTTCCCCAACAAGGATTCGATCCTCGTCGAGCTCATGAACGCGCACACCAGGGAAGGATTTGCGGTCATTCAGCGGCATCTCGCCGCGGGGCTACCGGATTCGATCGAAGACACCCTGCGCATCTTCGTCAGAGCCGTCATCGACAACCACCGTGACAACCCCAGGCTGCACAGAGTGCTGTTCGAGGAGGCGCCACGCCCACCGGAGTTCCTGGCGATGCTGCACCAGTCGGAGAATGCCGTTGTGGCGGCGGCCGAAGCGCTGCTGGCCACGCACCCCGATGTCCGGGTAGCCGAAACAGCCACGGCGGCAAGGATGGTCGTCGCGACCATCGAGTCATTGGTACACCGCCTGATCGCAGGTCCGCGTCCCATCGACCCGCGATCGTTCGAAGACGAGCTGGTCGGCATGCTGACGCGATACCTGACCGGGTGAGGATCAGTGCAGATGGTCGGCGATCTGCCCCTGCTCGCCGAACAAGACGGTGTTCCACTTCTCGACGAGCGCGGTGTTATCTACCTCGTCAGGATGAAAATCCTTGCGGCTGTAAGACAGTAGTCGACGAAAGACCTCACCCGAGAAGAAGGGCGATCGGAACAATCGGGCAACGCTCCGGAAGAAGATCCTGGGGTTGTAGAAATCCGGGTCCCGGACCAACGACATGAACGACGCGCACGCGGCAAGGCTGAAGAACCCGAATGTGGTGAACAACATTACGAGTACCCGCATGCGATCGGTGCCGCCAACAGCCGTGTAGACATCGAACGCCACCGCCCGATGCTCGGATTCCTCCAAGGCATGCCATAGGAGCATGGACCGCACCTCGCCCTGCCCCAGCATCTGTTGAGCACCTTCGTCGGACAGGAGCGTCTCGGCGAGGATGGCGGTGTAATGCTCAAGCGCCGCGGTCATCGCAAGGCAGTACTTGGCCGACGAGTAGCGGGTGCGCGCTTCCAGTCCCCGACGGGTCGCTCGATCGATGAACGCGGCCGGATAACCCATCTCTTGCAGGCGCTCGTTGAGCTCGCGATGCTCACGACTGTGCGTGGCCTCCTGGCCGATGAAGCCGGCGACCTGCTTTTTGAGCTCCGGATCGGTGATCTGGTCGGCGACCGCACGCACCGATCGGATCATGAACGCCTCCCCCTCGGGGAACGCCGCCGACAGCACCGACACCACGTGACTCATAGCCAAGTCGTCCTGCACATAGTGGCGCCCCATGGAACCGGCCGGATAGCGAAATGTGATCCGTCTGGTCCTGATGTCCCGTTCCACCATCACTCACCTAGTGCAGATGGCCGGTCAGCTGTCCGTTCTCCCCGAAGAGCTCGGCATGCCATTTTTCGATGAGTTCGGTGTTGTCGGAATCGTTGGGGTGGAATCCCGGGCGGTTGTATTCACCGATACGGCGCCGCACCTCGCGGCTCAGGAACGGCAAGTGCCGCAACGCCACAATGCTTTTCACCAACCGGACGGGGTTGTAGGCGGCCCTGTCACGCAACAGTGAGATCAACGTCTCGAAGAATGTGGTGTAGATGAACGCGATGGTTGTGCGTCGCATCACCCAGATACGCAACCGCTCGCTGCCGCCGACGGCGCGGTAGACGTCGAACGTGACGCAGCGATGCTCGGCCTCCTCGAAGGCGTGCCAGAGCAGCATGGACCGCACCTCGCTCTCACCGAGCATGTCCAGGGCACGCTGATCGGTCAGCAGGGTCTCGGCGAGTACGGCGGTGTAATGCTCCAGTGCGGCGGTGACGGCCAGCGTGTAGATCGGCGGATAGTTCCGGGTCTGGAAGTTGAAGATCCGGCGAGCGAGGCGCTCGACGAAGGCGGTGGGATAACCCATCTCCTGTAGGCGCTCGTTGAGTTCACGATGCTCACGCCCGTGGGTCATCTCCTGGCCGATAAAGCCGGCGACCTGCTTCTTCAGCTCGGGATCGGTGATCTGGTCGGAATAGCGCCGGACCGAGCGGATGAAGAATTCTTCACCCTCAGGGAACACCGCCGACAGCATCGCCATCATGTGGCTTGATACCAGGTCACCCTGCACGAAATGACGTTCCAGCGAACCCGGCTGATAGCGAAACTTGATACGGCGGGTCTTGATAGGCCTGTCCATACTCAGCTTCCCACTACCCCGCAATGACTGATCTCGGTTGGCCTTCCACTGAACACTGCCAACGTGGCTCAGGGTACCGCAAGCCGGTGGCGTCCCGATGACTCATGGCTTGACATATACCTATATAGGTATATGTTCTGTTCATGGCCCGCACCCCCACGACAGCAGACGCATTCAATGCGATCGCCGAGGCGAGCCGACGTGACCTCCTCAGCGCCATCGGCACCGGCGAGGTCACGGTGAACGACCTGGTGTCACAAACCCGAATGGGTCAACCCCAGGTGTCAAAACACCTGGGGGTGCTCCGCGCCGTCGACTTGGTACGGGTGCGCTCACACGGGCGAAATCGCTTCTATCGCGTGAACGGCGCGGCCCTGCGTCCCGTCCATGACTGGGTCGCCGCATTCGAACGCACCTGGAACGAGCGCCTCGACCGGCTCGACGCACTTCTCACCGAACTCAAGGAGGAACAACCATGAGCACCCGCTATGGCAGTGCCACAGTCGAATTACCCTCAGATACAACGATTCTCATCACCCGAGCATTCGACGCGCCCGCCGCGCTGATCTTTCGGACGCTCACCGAACCGGAGCTGGTCAAGCGCTGGTGGGGATTCGAAGACGCCCAGTGGCAGGTCTGCGAGATCGATCTGCGGGTCGGCGGGACCTGGCGGTACGTGGTGCGCCAGCCGTGTGAATCCGAGCCGGACATGGAAGTCGCCTTCCACGGCGAGTATCGCGAGATCGACGTGCCGTGCCTGCTGGTGAGCACCGAGGTGTTCGAGGGAATCCCCGACGCCGAGGCACTTGTCTCCACCACCCTGGACGAACGTGATGGCGTCACCACGATGCGCGTCCTGGTGCAGCACAGCTGCAAGGAACATCGCGACGGACACGTCGCCTCCGGTATGGAGGTCGGCATGCAGGTGAGCTACAACCGCATCGAAGACCTGCTGGGCGAGCTCACCTAGCCCACGGCGGTGAAATAGTGCGCCCGCGGTGCGCGTTGCAGCCACGGTGACCAACCAATTCACGTTCGAATACATCGCCAAGAACCCGCAATGGGTCGATGAGCAGATCGACGTCTACGAATCCAGCGGCGGTGTCGAGGGCACCACGTTGGAGGGCATCCCCGTGGTGATCCTCTACACGGTCGGCGCGAAGTCGGGACAGATCCGCAAGGCGCCGCTCATGCGCGTCGAACACGAGGGCATCTACCTGGCGGTCGGCTCGATCGGCGGCGCTCCGAAGAACCCCGCATGGGTCGCGAACCTGCGCGCCAACCCCGTCTTCGAGCTGCGCGACGGTGAAAACGTGCAGACCGTCCGCGCCCAGGAAATCGCGGACGACACCGAGCGTGCGACCTGGTGGGAACGTGCCGTGGCGGCCTTCCCGCCCTACGCGGAGTACACGACCCGCACCACACGGGTGTTCCCGCTGTTCACGCTCACTCCGGTGAGTTAGCGGCCGCCTTCTTGCGTTCGATATCGGCCAGCGCCTCGGCCAGCTGCGCACGCTGCGCGGCCGAGGCGTCCCAGGCCACCTTCCGGTTCTTGACGACCCTGGCCGGCGCGCCGACCGCGATCGAGTAGTCCGGGATGACGCCCTTCACCACGGCGTGCGCGCCGAGCACACAGCCGCGCCCCACGATGGTGTCGCGCAGGATCGTCACCTTGGTGGCGATCCAGGTGTCCGGCCCGATGCGCACCGGAGACTTGATGATGCCCTGGTCCTTGATCGGGTACGTGATGTCTTCCATCCGGTGGTCGAAGTCGCAGACATAGCACCAATCGGCCATCAGGGCCGAGTCGCCGAACTCGATGTCGATGTAGGCGTTGACGACGTTGTCCTTACCGAAGACCACCTTGTCACCCAGGCGCAAGGAACCCTCGTGGGCGCGCAGCGAGTTCCCGTCGCCGATATGCACCCAGCGGCCGATCTCCATCCGCGCCAACTCGGGCGTGCAATGGATCTCGACGTTCTTGCCGAGGAACAGCATGCCGCGCGTGACGATGTGCGGATTGGCGAGCTTGAACTTGAGCAGTCGCCAGTAACGCACCAGGTACCACGGTGTGTACGCCTTGTTCGCGATCACCCATCGCACCGAGGCCTTGGTGAGAAATTTGGCTTGCAACGGGTCCCGTAGGCGCTGTCCGCGCCACCGCTTGTGCAGGGGAGCGCCCCACATCGTCGTCATGGCCGCACAGCCTACGGGACGCGGCGGAGGGCACACGCTACCCTGCGATGGGCCGGACCGCCCCCTAAGGAAGGAGTGCCTCACCGTGCTTTCCCGGGCACGAGTACTCGCGAGCATTGCCCTCGCGGCGCTCCTCACCGTCAGCGGCTGTTCCGGCGACGATTCCTGGATCAACATCAAGGCGGCACCCGGATGGTCTGCCACCTACGCCGACGCGCACAACAGCAGCTACACACCCACCGAGGGCGCCCGCGAGCTGACCCTGGAGTGGAGCCGGAACACCAAGGGCCAGATACGCAGTGCCGCCGCGATCGGCATCGACAATTTCATCGCGGTCAGCGCCGACACCCCGTCCGGCTGCACGCTGATGGAGTGGGAGAACAACAGGGCCGCGCGCCAGCGCTGGTGTACCCGGATGATCACCGGGAGCCCATGGTCGGGCCCCCTCGCCGATGGCTACAACAACCTCTACATGGGCCAGCCCGGTGCCGTGGTCTCGTTCCCGCCCACCCAGTGGATCCGTTGGCGCAAACCCGTTATCGGCGCCCCCACCACGCCCAAGATCGTCGAGCCCGGCCGGCTACTGATCGTCACGCACCTCGGCCAGATACTGATCTTCGACGCCCAGCGCGGCGACGTCGTGGGTACGCCGATGGATCTGCTCGAAGGGGTCGACCCGGCCGATCCACGTCGCGGTCTCGAGGATTGCGAAGCGGCGCGGCCCAAGTGCCCGGTGTCGGCCTCCCCGGCCTACGACCCGGACACCGGCACCATCGTCACCTCTCTGTGGCAGCCGGACAAACCGGTGCCGGTGCTGTTGGGAATCACCTACGACGCCGACGGCAGAATCACCCTGAAACACAAGTGGGCCAGCAAGATCATCGACGAGGGCGTGATCGGCTCTCCCGTCATGTCCCATGACGGCGAAACGGTCTACATCAACGACCGCAAGGGCTCGCTACACGCGATGCACACCTTCGATGGCAGCCAGAAATGGTCGGTTCCCTTGGGATTCAACGCAACGACGCCCCCCTCGGTTGCTCCCGACGGAACCATCATCGCCGGAACCGGCGACAAGGCCACCCTGGTGGGCATCAAGGACTCGGGCAGCAAGGGCGAGATTGCCTGGCGTCGTGACGATCTCGTTCCGCTCTCGACGTCGAGTCAGGCAGCCGGAAACGTAGGCTATGCCGTGGTCAAGGACGGAGACAAGGGCTTGGCCCTGGTGGTGTTCAACACCCCGGACGGAGCCACCATCAATCGTTATCCACTGCCGGACGCCGCAGGCTTCCCGGTGGGGATTTCCATCGGACCGGACCAACGCGTCATCGTCACGCTGAGCGAGGGTCTGGTGTACGGATTCCGCCCGGGGACCTAGCCTCGCAAACGAAAGCTTTAGCGCCACTGTCCATTCGGGTAATGACGACCGACAACGCCACACGGCCACGCAACTTCAGCCTGGTACGCAGCACCGCCGGATCAACATCGATCCCGCGGACGGTGATCTCGACCGATCCGCAGTCCCGGGCGGCGAGCGCCTGGCGCAATCGCTTCTCGCTGTAAGGCAGCGAATCGAGCACCCGGTAGCCCTGCATACCGGGTGGTACCGAATTCCCCGACAGGTAGGCAATGTGGGAATCCAACTGCCACAAGCCATGTCGCGCGGCATAGTGCCGCACCAGACCGGCCCGCACCACCGCGCCATCGGGATCGATGATCCACTCCCCTACCTCGGCCACCGCGCAGTCATCGGGGTCCGCATCGGTCAGCTGGTAACCGTCGCCTGCTGTCAGGAGCACGGTGGCGCGACGGCGCACACGAGCCAACCCCGCCGACCACAGGCACGCCTCTCGCACGCCACCGTCGAGCGAGACGACCTCGATCTCGCCGTCAAAGCCCGTCTGTTCGCGCAACTCGACAAAGTCCAGTCCCGGAGCGCATTTGACCACCACGTCGCGATCGGCATAGGTTCGCAACACGGCGTCCAGGGGCGGTGAGTACGCAGACGGATCGAACCGGCGGCGTCCGCCGGAGCGGCGCCCAGGATCGGCGATCACCACCTGCGCGCGACTGGACGGCGCCAGCGCATCGGCCCGACACACCAGGACCCGTTCGCCAATGTTGTGACGCGCCATCGCCGTTCGCACCGGGTCGATGTCGCTGCCGATCACCACCGCGGCGACCCCATCGAGCGCGGCGAGTTCGGCCCCCACCGAACACGTGACATCGTGCACCACCAAGCCGGCCAGCCGCGCAGCCCGATGTCTGGCCACCGCGGCCGGGGTCGCCTGTTGCAGCGCATCGTCGGTGAACAGCCAGTGATCTACCGCGCCCAGCTTGGCTGCCGCCTTACGGCGCAGCTGCACCGTCTGCGCCAAGACCGCGGCCCGATCGCCGAACTCGGAGCGCAATGCCGCGGTGTCGGCCACCAGCGTGCCCGCAGAAAACGTGTACGCGGACGCAGACGCCAGATCCGCGGCGCCCGCCTCCGACGACAGATATGCGACGCCGGAAAGGTCGAACACCAGCGGTTATCGCGAGATTAAGACGGCTTGATCCCGGTGATCATCACGTTGTAGTACCAGCCCTTCGGCACCACGTGACGCCACACGTTCTCGTCCACCCAACTGAGCGCCTTCCAACCACCGAACGCGAACTTCGCCCAGCCCCAGCCCAACTTGCCCGGGGGCACCGTCGACTCGAACGTGCGCACCGGCCACCCCAACATGGCGGCGGTGAATTCCTCACTGGCGGTCCGTACCGCGACGGCGCCGGCATTGGCGGCCATCTTCTCCAGGTCGGCCGGATCGAAGGTGTGCAGGTCGACGACCCATTCCAGGGCCGCGGCACGCGAGTTCTCGTCGAGCTCCTCCTGCGGACGCCGCCAGCTCTCCAGTCCGGGCAGCTTCATCGCCTGGACCGTGGCCTTCCACGTCAGATTCGCGAGCGCGCGGGCGTACAAGTTCCCCACGGTGGTGGGCTCGCCGGCGAAGATGAACCGTCCACCCGGCTTGAGCACCCGCAGCACCTCACGCAGCGACAGCTCGACATCGGGAATGTGATGCAGCACGGCGTGGCCCACCACCAAATCGAAGGTGTTGTCGTCGTACGGAATCCGTTCGGCATCGGCGACCCGGCCGTCGACATCCAGGCCAAGCTCCTTGCCGGTGCGGGTCGCGACCTTGACCATGCCCGGCGACAGGTCGGTGACCGAACCACGGCGTGCGACGCCCGACTGCATCAGGTTCAGCAGAAAGAAGCCGGTGCCACAACCGAGCTCCAGGGCGCGGTCATAGGGCAGCTCGCGCTGATCCTCGACGGGCACGATGGCGTCGAACCGGCCGCGGGCGTAATCGATGCAGCGCTGGTCGTACGAGATGGACCACTTCTCGTCGTACGTCTCCGCTTCCCAGTCGTGATAGAGAATCTGGGCGAGTTTGTTGTCCTCAAAAGCGGCAGCGACCTGCTCGGCAGTCGCCTTGGTCGTCGGCTCGGAAATCTCCGTCATGGCCGTCAGCCTAACGCCTGGTTAGGCTCCCCTGAACCGGGCCGTCCCTGGGCCGATCTCCAGCTGAGCGGCCACCCCGTCCACACGGTCCTGTGTCGCGAACACCTGGCAAAACAGCTCGCGTTCCCTGCCCAGTCCCTCGGCCAGCGGACTGTCGAATCCATGGTCGATGGCCTGCTTGGCAGCGGCGAGCGCCACCGGCGGTCCATCAACGAAACGTCGCGCCCATGCCGCCGCCTCGGTGTACACATCGTCGGGTGCCACGATCTGATCCAGCAGGCCCAGCCGGTGCGCCTCTTTGGCGTCCACGAAGCGGCCGCTGAAAACCATCTCCTTGGCCCGGCTCAGACCCACCACCCGAGCTAATCGAACGGTCCCGCCCCCGCCGGGGATCATGCCGACGAGGATCTCCGGTGAACCCACCTTGGCGTTGTCGCCCGCGATCCGCCAGTCGGCCGCCAGCGCCAGTTCCAGGCCGCTGCCCAGCGCATATCCCGTGATCGCGGCGATTGTGGGCTTGGCCAGCTCCGCCACCGCGGTGAGTGCGGCCTGGCGGTCACCGGCACTGCGCGCCATCTCGTCGGCGGACAACTCCGAAAGCTCGGCCAAATCGTCACCGGCGCAAAAGATTTCATGTCCGCCGTAGACGATGACAACCCTGATGTCTGCACGCGCGTTCACTTCGGCGGCGGCCTGCGCGAGTTCGCGGTACATCTGCCGGGTGAACGCGTTGGTCGGCGGTCGCGACAGCGCGATGGTGCCGATGCCTGGATGCTCGGCCGCGGTGCGCACCGAGACGAATTCGGGCTCGGTCATGACAGCTCCGGTCCTGTCGCCTCGGGAACCTCGACCGCACCCTGCCGGGCCGCTTCGTACCGGTCCACGTCATCGAATTGAACGAACCACCGACCGTCCTGCTCGGTCAGCGTCGGCATGATCGGAGCAATGCTCCGCGCCACGCCCAGCACCTCGGTGACCGTCGCACCGGAGGAGGAGACGGCATCGAGCTGCGACCAGGTGGGCGGAAGCAGGAAGCTGCGCCGCTCGGTGAATGCCGCGATGGCGGCCTCCGGGGTTTGCCACCCCGAGGCGACGGCCTCGGTGTTGTCGCCGTCGGCGTCCTGCCCGGCGGGCAACGCCGCCACGAAAAAGAACGTGTCATAGCGGCGCGGCTCGGCCTCCGGGGTGATCCAGTTGGCCCACGGACGCAACAGGTCGGCCCGCAAAAGCAGGCCTTCGCGCTGCAGAAATTCGCCGAACGACAGCGTCTTGTCCGACAGGTCATGACGTGCCTGGCGGTAGGCCGCCGCGTCCCCCACGATCTCGGTCTCCGAGGTGCCCGCGAACAACACTCCGCACTCTTCGAAGGTCTCGCGAGCGGCGGCACACACCAACGCCGACGCCAGCTCGGGTGTGACGCCAAACTGCCCCGCCCACCAGTCGACGTCCGGGCCCACCCACGGCAGGTCGGCGCGCAGATCGCGGCCGTCCACGCCACCGCCCGGGAACACGGTCATCCCGCCGGCAAAGGCCATGGCGTTGTCGCGGCGCATCAGAAACGCCTCGACGCCAACGGCGCCGTCGCGAATCAATACGACGGTGGCCGCGGGTTTCGGCTCAGGTGGTGTCACTGCTGTCATGGGGAGACTTCCTTGCTGTGCGCGCTAGTGCGCACGGTGGGCGGCCCGGGCGCGGGCGCGTCGCGCGAAGTAACGTCCGTCGATCATCTCAACCACGATCGACTGACCGAACGCATGGGACAGATTCTCACTGGTCATGACGTCCGCCAGCAGACCCTGAGCGATGATTCCGCCCTCAGACAGCAACAACGCATGACTGAAACCGGGCGGGATCTCCTCCACGTGGTGGGTCACCAGAACCATGGCGGGTGCGTCCGGGTCGGCGGCAAGCTCGCCCAATCGTGCCACCAATTCCTCACGCCCACCCAGGTCCAAACCAGCGGCCGGTTCGTCGAGAAGCAGCAGCTCGGGGTCGGTCATCAGCGCACGCGCGATGAGTACCCGTTTGCGTTCACCCTCGGACAACGTCCCGTACGTACGTTCTGACAGATGCTCGGCGCCAAGGGTTTCGAGCATGTCCACCGCACGCGCCGTGTCCATCTCCTCGTATTCCTCGCGCCAACGCCCGAGCACCGCGTATCCGGCCGAGACCACCAGGTCGCGGACCACCTCGTTATCCGGGATCCGCTGGGCCAGCGCGGCAGAACTCAGGCCGATCCTCGCCTTGAGTTCCGAGACGTCGACCCGGCCCAGTCGCTCCCCGAGGATCGCCGCGTAACCAGACGTGGGGTGCTCCATGGCCGCAGCGATCCGCAGCAATGACGTCTTCCCGGCACCGTTGGGGCCGAGAACCACCCATCGTTCGTCGAGCTCGACCGACCAAGTGACCGGGCCGACCAGCACCTTGCGATCGCGGCGCAGCAGCACATCGCGGAAATCGAGCAGAAGGTCCGGATCAATTTCGGGGTCATGCTGTTCGCGCAAGCGCTCATCGGCCACTGGGCCATCGTGCCGCATCGCGCCCGGCGAGCGGTGAGCGGGAGCCATCTCGGGAGTCGTCTCCGACATGCGTCCAAACCCGTATCGCGTATCCTCAGTCCTACGTCAGCAATCTCGGAGGGGACTCTAGGCAACCACATGACAAACGATTTCGATCCGGATCCCTACCTGGACACGGTGCAGAGCATCGGGCTTGCTAACCATCGACTCATCGCTCAGCTCGATGCCGAGGCAACTAATATTCAGCAACGTGCATCTGATGGCGAAGATCGATCGTGGATATGGGATGACCTCAAGGTATGGCGTCGCCGAGTTGATGCGTTTCACTCCCAGTTGCGCCGCGATACCACAGCCCTGGGACGCTTGATCGATGCCAATCGGCGAATAAGAGGACTGGATCAAGACACCGATAGCAGCACTTCAAAACTTGATTTCTCGGTGGAGAGCAACCGCAATACGCTCCACCCCTTCAAGGATTCGCGATCCCAGGAGGAGTTCGTATCCAGGCTTAACCGGGTCTTCGCGGTACTGCACTCGCCCGGACGCGGGCCATATTCGAACAGCGAATTTCTAGTATTCATGCGAACCGGGGGCACCGTGGTCTCGGCGCCCTATCTGTCACAGTTGCGGAACGGGCAGCGCGGGCGGCCTTCGCTGCAGGCGCTGGAAAGCATCGCCCACGCCTTTCGGATCGATGTCCGTTACTTCATCGATAGTGGCTACGCCGACAAGCTTGAGGCAGATCTGGCGGCACTCGAACTGGCCCAGAACCCGGCGCTAGCCGAGCTGACATCAAAGCTGCTCGAGCTGCCGCCCACCATCAGCGATCAACTGCTCACCGAGGCGGAGTCGTTCGACCGGCGCAATCAGGCAGCGACGCCCTGAGGCGAATCCACCGACGCGGAGCGTGACTCGGCATCGCGCTGCGTACTCAACACCGAACCCCAGCCGCTGACGGCCAGCAGCCGCCGCGGCACCAACCGCAGTACGAGCTGGATGAGCGGCCCGATACCCAACGCGTAGAGCACGGTTCCCACGCCCACGTTCCCGCCGAGCAGCCACCCCGTCCCCACCGCAAGCACCTCGATGATGGTCCTGATCAGCCGCACGGATCGACCGGTGCGGTGCACCAGTCCAGTTGTCAGTCCATCGCGAGGCCCGGGACCAAGCCCTGCGCCGACGTAGAGCACGGTCGCGATGGCATTGAGCGCCACACCGCCGATCAGGAACGACACCCGGATCGCCATGGACGGCGACTCCGGTAGCCAAGCAAGGGTGCTGTCGACGGCGATCGCAATAACGATGATGTTGGCGATGGTTCCGATACCAGGCTTGTTGCGCAAGGGGATCCACATGAGAAGCACCACGACCCCGGTCACCGCCGAGGCGAGCCCGATGCTCATTCCGGTACGCATCGACAATCCCTGATGGAACACATCCCACGGATCCAAGCCCAGTCCGGCGCGCACCATGAGCGCCATCGACACCCCGTACAGATACAGACCCACCAGCAGCGCGGTGCCACGCGCACCCCAACCAATCCATTTTCCGGTCACGACACAATTTTCCCGGCCAACTGGCTTGTCATTCAATAGCCAGTTGAGCCACACTGGCTTTTATGCCCGATCGCGTGGTTACTGCCGAGACCCTGGCCCGTCACCTCGGCCAATGGCGCACCGCCGGCTCCGCAGGTCCCGCGTACGGAGCACTGGCGGACGCGATCAGGCTTCTCGTCATCGACGGGCGGCTGCCCTTAGGCGCCCGCATACCGAGCGAACGAGCACTATCGAGCGCCCTTCATGTCAGCCGCACCACCGTGACCACCGCCTACGCCGAACTGCGTGAGAACGGATACCTGCGCGGCCGCCAGGGTGCACGCAGCACCACCGCTCTCCCCGGTCCTGACCCGTCACATTCGGCCACAACGGGATTGATGGGCCCCATGGTTGATCTGCAAAATGCCGCCACCGCCGCGCCGGCCGCGGCGGTGCTTGACGCCTACCAGGTGGCGTTGACCAAACTGCCCGCGCACCTTCGAGGAATCGGTCATGAATTGGTGGGCATTCCGGAACTACGCCCCCGGATCGCTGAGCAGTTCACACGGCGCGGACTGCCCACGATCGAGGACCAGATCATGGTGACCTGCGGCGCCCAGCAGGCCATCGCACTACTTCTCGGCGCCTTCGTCGATCCCGGTGACAGAGTTCTGGTGGAGCAGCCGAGTTATCACGGCGCGCTGGACGCAATCACCCAACGCGGTGCACGTCCGGTTCCCGTACCGATGCATACGCACGAGCGTGAATCGGGCTGGGACATGGCGGGTATGGAGACCACCATCCGCCAGACGGCCCCAAATCTGGCCTACTTGGTGCTGGACAACCACAATCCCACCGGCCTGACGATGCCGCTGGCACAGCGAAAGGCTTTGGCCGACATCATCTCCCAGACCAGGACCCGCACGGTTGTGGACGAGTCCCTCGTCGGGGTCTGGCATGAGGCGCCGACGCCCGCGCCGATGGCCTCGCTGGTATCCCGTCCCGATCTGGTGGTCACCATCGGATCGATGTCAAAGTCCTTCTGGGGCGGCATGCGGGTCGGCTGGGTTCGCGCCGACCGCACCACCATCGCCCGGCTCGCCGCGGCACGTGCGGCCATGGACACCGGAACCCCGATCCTTGAACAGCTGGCCGCCGCCGAGCTCTTGGAACGTGCGGACGAGGTGGAGGCCCTACAGCGTGAAACTCTTCGCGCGCGCCGCACGCTAGTGGTGGCCGAGCTGCACCGTCGGCTCCCCGACTGGGAGCTACAGGAAGCCGAAGGCGGGCTGTGTATCTGGGCCCGGCTGCCGGCCCCGATGAGCACCGCGCTTGCCGCCGCGGCCGCACGCCTCGGCGTCCGTATCGCCGCCGGCCCACGGTTTGGGGTGGGTGGGTCGCTGGAACGCTTTGTGCGGGTGCCGTTCACACAGCACGACGATGAGTTACTGCGCGGTGTGGAGTTACTGGCTCAAGCCTGGCACACCGTCACCGGCGCTCTGCCGATTACCGATTCGACGATGGTGGGCTAACGGCCGCCCCGCTCGGCCGGGACGCTCAGTCGTCGGGGATGTTGACGCGGCGCACGCCACCGTCGACGGCATCGGCGGCCTCGATCTCGGCGCGGGTGATACCGAGGATGAACAGCACCACGTCCAGATATGGCTGGCTTACCGAGGCGTCGGCTACCTTCCGCAGTGCCGGTTTGGCATTGAAGGCCACACCGAGTCCCGCCGCGGAAAGCATGTCGATATCGTTCGCACCGTCTCCGACGGCGACAGTCTGCGCCAGCGGAACGCCGGCCTCATAGGCGAACTGGCGCAACGCCTTGGCCTTACCGGGACGATCCACGACCTCCCCGATCACCCGGCCGGTGAGCTTGCCGTCCACGATCTCCAGCACATTGGCAGCCACGAAGTCGAGAGCCAGCTCATGGGCCAGTGGATCGATCACCTGCCGGAACCCACCCGAGACCACACCGCACGAGTAGCCCAGCCGACGCAAGGTCCGGATGGTGGTGCGGGCACCTGGGGTGAGTACCAACTCATCGGCGACTTCATCGAGCACCGATTCGGGAAGCCCGGCCAAAGTGGCCACTCGCTGATGCAGCGATTCGGCGAAGTCCAGTTCTCCGCGCATGGCGGCCTCGGTGATGGCCGCGACCTGTTCACGTGCGCCGGCCCGATCGGCCAGCATCTCAATGACCTCACCCTGGATCAGCGTCGAGTCCACGTCGAACACGATGAGCCGCTTGGCGCGCCGGTCCAGGCTGCTGTGCTCGACCGCGATATCCACCGGCTCGTCAACCGCCACCTGGGCCATGGCGGTGTGCAGATCGACATCGGTGAGCTGGTCTTGCGGGACGGTAACTCGCAGTTCCAAGCCCGTCACCGGGTAGTCGGCGATGCCACGGATCAAGTCGATATTGATCCCCAGAGCGGCCAGCTCCCGAGCCACCGCGGCAAACGCGCGCGCCGTCACCGGCCGGCCCAGTACCACGATGGTGTGCGTCGAGGGGTCCTTGATCACCGAGCTGTCCCCGCCGAATTCGACGTCGACATTGAACCCGAGGGTGTGCATGGCCTCTTCGAGTTCGTCTTGCAGCGCTTCGACTGCCTCGCTGCGGCCCTGCGCCTTGACCAGCACCCCGAGCGTCAACTTGCCGCGGATGACGACCTGTTCGACATTCAGCAGCTCGACACCGTGGCGGGATAACACCGCCATGAGCACCGAGGTGACACCGGGCTTATCGGCTCCGGTGACGGTGACAAGAACCGTGACGCTAGGTATCGCCACCTGCTACTTGTGACCGCCACCCACGTGCGCCTCGGCACGCATGCGTTCGGACATGTGCGGGTAGTGCAGCTCGAACGCCGGGCGCTCCGAACGGATCCGGGGCAGCTCAGAGAAGTTGTGCCGCGGCGGCGGGCAGCTGGTGGCCCACTCCAGGGAGTTGCCGTAGCCCCACGGGTCATCGACCGTGACCACTTCGCCGTAGCGGTAGCTCTTGAAGACGTTCCACAGGAACGGCAGCGTCGAGGCTCCCAGGATGAAGGCACCGACCGTCGAGAACGAGTTCAGGAAGGTGAAGCCGTCGGTGGGCAGATAGTCGGCGTACCGGCGCGGCATGCCCTGGTTGCCCAGCCAGTGCTGCACCAGGAATGTGGAGTGGAAGCCGATGAAGGTGAGCCAGAAGTGGAACTTGCCGAGGCGCTCATCGAGCAGTCGGCCCGTCATCTTCGGGAACCAGAAGTAGATGCCGGCGTAGGTCGCGAACACGATGGTGCCGAAGAGCACGTAGTGGAAGTGCGCGATCACGAAGTACGAGTCGGTGACGTGGAAGTCGACCGGGGGCATCGCCAGCAGCACGCCGGTCAGACCACCGAAGAGGAAGGTGACCAGGAAGCCCACCGAGAAGATCATCGGGGTCTCGAAGGTCAACTGCCCCTTCCACATGGTGCCGATCCAGTTGAAGAACTTGATACCGGTCGGAACCGCGATCAGGAACGTCATGAAGGAGAAGAACGGCAGCAGCACGGCGCCGGTGGCGTACATGTGGTGCGCCCACACCGCGATGGACAGCGCCGCGATACCCAACGTCGCGTAGATCAGCGTGGTGTAACCGAAGATCGGCTTACGGCTGAACACCGGGAAGATCTCCGAGACGATGCCGAAGAACGGCAGCGCGATGATGTACACCTCGGGGTGTCCGAAGAACCAGAACAGGTGCTGCCACAGCAGAACACCACCGTTGGCGGGGTCGAAGACATGGGCGCCCAGGTGGCGGTCGGCAGCCAGACCGAACAGCGCGGCGGTCAGCAGCGGGAAGGCCAGCAGCACCAGCACGCTGGTCACCAGAATGTTCCAGGTGAAGATCGGCATCCGGAACATCGTCATGCCGGGGGCACGCATACACACGACCGTGGTGATCATGTTGACGGCGCCCAGGATGGTGCCCAGACCACCGACGGCCAGGCCCATGATCCACAGGTCGGCACCGGCACCCGGCGAGTGGATGGCATCGGTCAGCGGCGTGTAGGCGGTCCAGCCGAAGTCGGCGGCACCACCGGGGGTGATGAAGCCGGCGATACCGATCAGGGCGCCGAACAGGAAGAGCCAGAAGGAGAAAGCGTTCAAACGCGGGAAGGCGACGTCCGGGGCGCCGATCTGCAGCGGCAGCACCACGTTCGCGAACCCGAACACGATGGGCGTCGCGTAGAACAGCAGCATCACGGTGCCGTGCATGGTGAACAGCTGGTTGAACTGCTCGTTGGACAGGAACTGCAACCCGGGCACGGCGAGCTCGGCGCGCATGAACAGCGCCATCAAGCCACCGATGAGGAAGAACGCGAAGCACGCGACCAGGTACATGATGCCGATCAACTTGTGATCGGTGGTCGTGAGCAAGCGATAGATCAGCGTGCCCCGTGCGCCCATACGGGGCGGGAACGGGCGGCTGGCCTGCAATCCACCAATCGGGGGTGCTTCGGCGGTCACGGCTCCTCCGTTTCCTTGTAGCGCGCAGTCGATCTAGTGACTGCATGTCTGCCGTGAATCCTAGCCCGCGTCACCCCCGATCGCGGAGCGGGTCCTACACAGAGTCGTACTTGGGGTCGAATCTGAACCATCCGAACGTGGTCACCGGGCCCTTTCGCGGTCCTACCCGCGTGTTCGTGACCCCGCCCGGTAAGTTCAGACGGGTGCAGACAGTGAGGCTCAAGGGGGCCGCAGCCACGTTGGCAGCACTCCTTTCGGTGACGGTGGCGAGCTGTACCGAGAAACCCACCAATGAGACCCCGAGCCCCCTGGCCACCAGCACGACGAAGATCGCCGGCGCGGGAGTGCTGGGTAATGCACGCAAGCCCGACGAGTCCTGCGCGAAGGATGCCGCGGCCGTCGACCCGTCCGCACCGCGCGAGGTACGCCATGCCCAGGGCGAGACCGAAGTTCCCGAGGACGCCAAACGCATCGTGGTGCTGGATGCCGGAGCGATCGACACGCTGTGCGCGTTGGGATTGCAAGACCGGATCGTCGGCGTGGGGCTGGCGGACCGCGCCACCGCTCCCCCGTCCTACCTGGGCACCACGATCCACAACCTGCCCCCGATCGGCCCCATGACATCACCGGACCTGGCCAAGATCGGGGCCGCCAAGCCCGACCTGATCCTGAGTTCGGCCGGCGATCAGAATTCCTACCTCGACCTGAGCGCCATCGCACCCACCGTGATCGTGTCGGGACACGACCTCGCCGAGCACGTTCGCCTGGTGGGCAAGGCCACCAGGCGAACCGCCGACACCGACAAGTTGTGGGCCGGGTTCGTCGACGCCGCCAAAAAGGTGGGGCGCGAGAACGACGCCACCCATTTCCAGGCCTCGATTGTCCAGTTCACCGATCAGACGGTGCGGGTGTACGGCGCCAACAACTTCCCCGCTTCGGTGCTTGCCACCGTGGGACTGGATCGCCCTGCCACCCAACGGTTTACCGATACCCCGTTCGTCGAGATCAGCACCGAGGACTTCACAGCGGCCGACGGCGACATCGTCTACGTCTCCTTCACCAGCCCGTCGGCCAAGGATCGCGCCGCGCGGATTTTCGGCACCAAGCCCTGGATGGCGCTCGGCGCCACACACGACAACCGGGTGTTCGCGGTCAACAACGAGATCTGGCAGACCGGGGACGGAATCGTCGCGGCGCGCGGGATTCTCGACGACTTGCAGTGGGTCAACGCGCCCATCAACTAGCTCCCCCGGTCGCACCGCTCCGGCCCGATGCCCCAGGCGCTACGCTCCCGGCATGTACCACGTATTGCAGCTGACCTACACCCAACCGATCGATGTCGTGGACGGTGTCCGCCCCGCACATCTGGAGTGGCTCGACGGAGAGATCGCGGCCGGCACCTTGCTGATCAGCGGCCGCAACGAGGCCGGTACCGGCGGCATTCTGATCACCGGTGACATCAGCGCCGAGCAGGCCGAGGCCCTGATCGCCGCCGATCCCTACACCGCGGCCGGGGTTGCCGAGTACACCCGAACCGGCTTCAACGCGGGCCGCAAGGCGGAGATAATCCCATGAGCGACCTGGGTTTTCCCGAGAATCGTTGGGGCAACCCCGACAGCACGCTGTCCCGGATCGCCGCCAAGTTCGCGGCCACCAAGCCGGGTTCGTGGACCATTCGCAAGCTGACCCCGCTGGACCGGGCGGTGATGGAGCGCACAGGCAGCCGCTACACCGTGTTGGGCCCGCTGGGGTTGTCGACATTGCTGCTCACCACGACGGGTCGCAAATCGGGCCAGCCCCGGGTGTCGCCCCTGCTCTACCTCCATGATGGGGATCGAATCGCCCTGGTCGGCAGTAACTTCGGCCAGGAAAAGCACCCGGCATGGACCACGAACCTGTTGGCCAATCCCCGCGCCAAGGTGACGCTGGCCGGCCAAACCATCGACGTGGTCGCAACCCTCCTTGAGGGCCCCGAGCGCGACGACTACTACCGGCGTTTCGAGGCGATGCTGGAGGTGTACTCGGCATACAAGGGCCGCACCGGACGGGAGATCAGGGTTTTCGCCCTGGAGCGCGCCGCTTAAAGCTATCCGTTACGGACAGTATCCGTACCCCTGGTACCAGTCTTTAACAGGTACTTTGTGGCAAAAGTTGCATAAGTGCCTCAATTCTTCCGCTTCTGGGCTAACATTCCCCGCAGCCCGCGGAAGGATGGAACGTGATCCAGGAACGCATCGACATCGCCGTCGCCGCACGGCCGGAGACCGTCCTCGAGGTACTCAAGGACGTCGAATCCGTCGACGGTTGGCTTCGCCCGCATCTACCGGCATGGCCGCCAGTCACCAGCACCATGACCGTCATCGAGTCGTTTGACGACGGCTCCCCACGGCTGGTGCGAACAGTGAGTTCCACACTCGGGATCGCGGACGACTCCCTGACCGAGTACCAGTGGTTTCCCGACGGGTGCCGACTAACGCTGGTGGAAAGCAGAACACTGCGCCACAACGTCAGCCGATTCACCGTCGTATCCGATGAGCCACAATCCCGGCTGACCGCGGATATCTCCCTCGATCTCAAGATCCGACTACCGGGACTGCTTGAGCGACAGCTCAAGAAGACACAGGTGGGATTTGTCCGGAGCTTCCAGCGGGCCCTCGCCGCGGAATCGGCTCGGCGCGAATTACATTCGTAGCGAGTCGGGTTCAGCGCTGGCGCGAGCCGAGGGCCTGGCGCTTCACCGAGCGCAAGATGTGGTTGGTCGCCAACACGTGTCCGCGCGTGCCGATCACCAGCGCACGATAGAGCCGACCACGCAGCCCCGGAAAGTCCGCATAGGTCTGCGCACGCAGCTGGGTACCGCCATCACGGGTTTCACCAAGCTCGAACACCAGCTCATATCGCGAAAAGTGATGTTGTCCGGCCAAACTCAGCCGATGTTCGGGCTCCACACCGTCGACTGCAAACCCCGCGCGCGGATGCGCACCCAACAATCCGCCGAGCGCACTGTGCTCAGCAGATCTCAAAAACGCGTCGACGTAGCCCTGCAGGCCCTCCCACACTCGGCCCCGCGGCGCGTCGATGCGGATCGCATGCTCGTCAATATAGGATAGATGTTCCATATCTTATGGTCTACCAGAACTAGGACGAATATTCCAGATGGCGCCCGAACGAAAACACACCAGCGATGCCATTCTCGACGCGGCGCGGTCGCTGCTGCTCGATGGCGGCCCTCGCGCCGCAACCATCGCAGCCATCGCCGGAGCCTCTGGCGCACCGCCCGGAACACTGAACCACCGTTTCGGTAATCGCGAGGCGATCATGTCGGCAACATGGCTACGCGCGGTCGAACGTTTTCACGAGCACGCCAATCGCGCACTACATTCCGGCGAAGACTCTATTGAAATCGCCGTGGCACTGGCGCTTTCGGTGCCCGCGTTCGCGCGCGCCTATCCCGATGACGCCCGATTGCTGCTCTCCCTGCGCAGCGCCGACGTCCTTGGCGCCGAAGCGAGTTCTACCCTCGACGAGCTGAACGCACCGTTGTTCACCGCCATGCGGGATCTGACGCGAACCATCTACCGCCGCGGTGACGCGCGATCGCGCGACCGGCTCATGCGCGCCGTGGTCGACTTGCCGTATGCCGCAGTACGTCGCCATATGCCCGCGCTACCCGGATGGCTCGAAGAAGATCTGGCAGAGGCGGTCCGTGCGCTGTTGGCATCACGATGACTGAACGCGGTCGCCACCGGCTCCTCGCACCCGCGCTCATGCTCATCAGCGGAACATCGATGTACATCGGCGCGGCCGCCGGAGTCAGCATGTTCCGATGGCTCGACCCCGCAAGCGTGGCCTGGCTGCGGATATGCGGTGCGGCACTGGTTTTCCTCGCCATCGCCCGTCCGCGGCGCGCGGCCTGGCGGGGCCGTGCCCTGTGGTGGGCGGGCGGCTTCGGGGTGGTCACCGCGCTGATGAACATGTCGTTCTATCTGGCCATCGATCGACTGCCGCTCGGCACTGCGGTTGCCGTCGAGTTCCTGGGGCCCATCGCGGTCGCGGCGATCGGTTCTCGCTCTGTCCGAGAAGCGTTCTCGGTGCTCGCGGCGCTCATCGGTGTGCTCCTGATCGCCGATGTGCAGCTCGCCGCCAAACCCGCGGGAATGGCATTCGCATTGCTCGCCGCGCTGTTCTGGGCCGGGTACATAGTTCTGGGAAAACGCGTTGCTTTACAAGGCAATCCGGCCGAATCTCTGGCGGTCGGTTTCACCGTCGGCATGATCGTGACCGCACCGGTCCTGGCCTATGGAATCGCCGGCGCGCGTGCGGACATCCCGATCGCCCACATCCTCGTACTCGGATTACTCATGGGCGTGCTGTCCAATGTCATCCCGTACGGGCTCGACCAGGTGATCTTGCGACGTGCGGGCCGAAGCTACTTCGCAGTGTTGCTGGCGCTCCTACCGCTCTCGGCAACCGCGATCGGCGTACTCGTCATGCACCAGATTCCCAGCACACCAGAGCTACTCGGCATCCTCGCGATCGTGGTGGCCGTCGCCGTGCGCCGGGACTCACCGCCGAGCGTGACCGGCACCGCCTGATTCTCGTCGTACGCACCTTTCCGTTCAGCCCCGGCGAACGTCGTGATAATTTGGCCATATGACTAACTTGGCCGATCGACCAATATCGGCACGGGGTGATCGTCGCCGTGAGCAGTTGGTCCATGCCGGTATCGAGCTGCTCGGCGAGGGCGGCTGGCCAGCGATCACCACCCGCGCCGTGGCAACCCGGGCAGGGACCAACCCGGGCCTGATCCACTACCACTTCGGGGGCCTTCCTGGACTGCATGCCGCGGTGACCCGGCACGCATGCGAGCTGGTCATCAGCCCGCTGGTAACCACCTTCCTGGACTCACCCGATACCCGTACCGCCCTGGACGCGATGCGCGACGCACTCCCCCAAACCGCCGGTGACGAGAACGCGATGCGGCTGGCGGTGGAACTCATCGCCGGCGCCACCCGCGAGCCCGCTTTGGGTGCCGTGCTCGGCGCAAAACTCAGAGAGCTACGCGCCGAGATCGCCGACCACATCCGGCTGCGGCACCCCGACTGGTCACGCCGCCGAGCCACCGGAATGGCGACA
The DNA here is from genome assembly GCF_001853795.1 of Mycobacteroides franklinii. Classification (NCBI taxonomy): domain Bacteria; kingdom Bacillati; phylum Actinomycetota; class Actinomycetes; order Mycobacteriales; family Mycobacteriaceae; genus Mycobacteroides; species Mycobacteroides franklinii. Next base: position 2,259,413 of record NZ_MLIK01000019.1, on the reverse strand, counting down.
CTGATCATCGCGTTCATGGACGGCCTCGTACTACACCACTCCGTTGATCCCCATATCGAGACCGCCGAGGCATTTTCGCTACTCAAAAGCCTTCTAGACGAGGAGGTAACTCATGAAGAAGCTCCAAAAGCCTAATCCGACAACGGGATTCCAGCGCCTGCTGTGGCGCCTGCCCATCAGGCTCTTCCGGGCCCACCTCGGATTTCTGGTGGGCAAGCGGATCATGCTGCTGACGCATATCGGCCGGGCTTCCGGTCAGCGCCGTCAGGCCGCGCTTGAGGTGGTCGAACACCGTGACGACGGCAGCATCATCGCGGCATCGGGCTTCGGCGCGGCGGCCGACTGGTACAAGAATGTTCGCAAGACACCCGAGGTCACCGTGCAAGTCGGCACCCGGGTCCACCGGGCACGGGCGATCACGCTATCCACCGAAGAGGGCGGTGAGCTCATGGCGCACTACGCGATGAAACACCCGCGTTCGGCACGGCAACTAAGCCGCCTGATGGGTTTTGAGGTCGACGGCTCCGCGGAGGACTTTCGCGAGGTCGGCCAGGCCATTCCCTTCGTAAGGTTCGTACCCGTCGCCTAGCGGGGCTCTTCCCGCTTGCCAGGACGTGCTCAGTCTGTGCCCGTACACTCCGCGAACAACTAGATAGTGACGGATGCGGAGGACATTGATCGATGAAGACAGCGACCGACTGGGGAACCGAGCTATGGCGATCGCTGGTATGGATCGGTTGGGTCTGGCCGCTCACCGCGGCGGTCTTCGTGATCATCGCCTTCTTGATCATTCAGTTCACCCAGTGGGGACGCCAATTCTGGCGCATCACGGGCCAGTACTTCACCACCCGTGCGGGGCGGGGCGGCTTGGTTCTGTTGGGGCTCGTGCTGCTCTCCGTCGTGGTGAACGTCCGCCTGTCAGTGGTATTCACCTATTACTACAACGACATGTCAGCGTCGATTCAGTACATCGTCCAGGCGCTGGCGCGCGATGGCCAGGGTATGCCGGACGCCAAGGCATTCTTCTGGCTCAATATCCGGCGGTTCTGCCTTTTGGCAGGGATCAACATCGCGGTCGTTGTAACTGACCTCTATCTGTTGCAGGCGTTCATCATTCGGTGGCGCGTGTGGCTCACCGACCGTATCTCCGTGGATTGGCTGTCGAAGCGGGCGTTCTACCGATCGCGATTCATCGACAACACCATCGACAACCCGGATCAGCGAATTCAGGCTGATATCAACAACTTTGTCGCCATGTCGAGCGCGCCGGAGGCTTTGCAAAGCTCGTCGCTGCATCTCGCATTCGGCGCCGTCAACGCCTGCATCTCACTGCCGTCGTTCACCATCATCCTGTGGGATCTGTCGGGTCCGCTGAATATCTTCGGATTTGAAATGCCCAGAGCGCTGGTGTTTCTTACCTATATCTACGTCATCGTGACCACGCTGATCGCCTTCCGGATCGGACGTCCGCTGATCCGCAGGTACTTCCTCAACGAACGCCTCAACGCCATGTTCCGCTACGCACTGGTACGCCTGCGCGACACCTCGGAGGCCGTCGCCTTCTACCGCGGCGAAAAGGCCGAGTCCAAGCAGCTCAAGGGACGTTTCGACGCGATCATAGGCAACTTCTGGCAGCTGGTGTACCGGAGCATGGGTTTCACCGGCTGGAACTTCGCGGTGTCACAAACCGCGGCGGTTTTCAACTCCGTGTTGCAGGTGCCACGACTGATCGCGGGGCAGATCACCTACGGTGACGTGAGCCAGAGCGCCAGTGCATCCGCCCAACTGCAAACTTCTCTGTCGTTCTTCCGAAATGCCTATGACAACTTCGCCGCGTATCGCGCTACCGTCATGCGCCTGGATGGCCTACTACAAGCCGACGCACAATCGCGCGAGCTGCCGATGCTGGAGCCCAGCGACCAGGAAGACGGCGTCACACTGCACAACATCTACGTCCGTAAGCCTAACGGCGACAGTCTGATCGACGACCTCAACCTCAGTCTGGCCGCGGGCGACGCACTGCTGATCAAGGGCCCGTCGGGCGGCGGCAAGACCACCCTGCTGCGCTCACTGGCCGGGCTGTGGCCGTACACCGACGGCGACTGGACCCGTCCCGGCGGCGAATACGAGACGCTGTTCTTATCGCAGATGCCCTACCTGCCGTTGGGCGATCTGCGTGCCGTGGTGAGCTACCCGGCGCCGTCCGGGACGTTCTCCGACGAGGAATTGCGCACCACTCTTGACAAGGTGGCTCTCGGCCATTTAGTCGACCGGCTCGACGAGGAATCCGACTGGATCAAGGTGCTGTCTCCCGGCGAGCAGCAGCGTGTCGCCTTCGCGCGCATCCTGCTCATCAAGCCCAAGGCGGTCTTCATGGACGAATCGACATCCTCACTGGACGAGGGCCTGGAATTCTCGCTCTATCGCCTCCTGCGCAGCGAGGTGCCCCACTGCACACTCATCAGCGTCGGCCACCGCAGCACCATCGATCAGCACCACAATCAGAAACTTCAGCTGGAATCCGAGGGGCGTTGGGAGCTATCACCGATCGGGGCGGGAATAAGCGGGGCCGAGTAGGCTTTCAATCGGTAGCTTCGTTAACTATCGCAAAAGGATGCATATATGGTCACCGTGTCGGCGTATGCCGCGACATCCGGTAAGGACCCCCTGGTCCCCACCACAATCGAGCGTCGTGAGGTCGGTCCGCACGATGTCTTCATCGACATCAAGTTCGCCGGTATCTGTCACTCCGATATCCACACAGTCCGCGACGAATGGGGCCGCGCCAACTACCCCATCGTCCCTGGTCACGAGATCGCCGGTGTTGTCACCGAGGTCGGCTCCGAGGTAACCAAATTCAAGCCGGGCGATCACGCCGGCGTCGGCTGCTTCGTCAATTCCTGCCGTGAGTGTCCGAGCTGCCTCGCCGGACTGGAACAGTTTTGCGAGCGCGGCATGGTGGGCACCTACGGCGCCAAGGATCGTGACGGCACCCAGACGCAGGGCGGGTACAGCCAGGCGGTCGTCGTCGACGAGAACTACGTGCTGCGTATCCCCGACAGCCTCCCCCTGGACGCAGCGGCCCCGCTGCTGTGCGCCGGTATCACCACCTTCTCGCCCCTGCGGCACTGGAACGCGGGCCCGGGCAAGCGCGTTGCCGTCGTCGGACTCGGCGGCCTCGGCCACATGGCCGTAAAGCTGGGCAAGGCAATGGGCGCCGAGGTAACGGTGCTGAGCCAGTCGCTCAAGAAGATGGAAGACGGTCTGCGCCTGGGCGCCAGTCACTACTACGCGACTGCCGACCCGGACACCTTCAAGTCGCTGCGCAACAGCTTTGACCTGATCCTGAACACCGTGTCCTCGAACTTGGACATGGGCAAGTACCTGGGGCTGCTGGGTGTCGACGGCACCCTGGTGGAGCTGGGCCTGCCTGAGCACCCCATCGAGGTCCCCGGCTTCCCGTTGCTGACCAACAGGCGCAGCATCTCGGGTTCGTTGATCGGCGGTATCCCGGAAACCCAAGAGATGCTTGACTTCTGCGCCAAGCATGGCATCGGTTCGGAGATCGAGGTCATCGATGCCTCATACATCAACGAGGCCTACGAGCGTGTGGTGGCCAGCGATGTGCGGTACCGCTTCGTAATCGACACCGCCACTTTGTAAGTTTCATCCCGAGTACAACCGGTGACTGATGTCGTCGGGGTGCCGATGCTGAGGGGATGACACGCGTCATCCGTTTCAACGCGTTCGACATGAATTGCGTTGCACACCAATCCCCCGGCTTATGGCGGCACCCCGATGACCAGTCCTGGCGGTATAAGGATCTGTCCTATTGGACGAACCTGGCCAAGCTGCTCGAACGCGGCCGTTTCGACGGATTGTTCATCGCCGACGTTCTCGGCACCTACGACATCTACGACGCCAGCGATGAGGCGGCCATCCGACAGGCCGCGCAGATCCCGGTCGCCGATCCCCTGCTCTTGGTCTCGGCGATGGCGCTGGTCACCGAACACCTCGGCTTCGGCGTCACCACGGGTACCGGATTCGAGCATCCATATCCGTTCGCGCGCAGGCTATCCACCCTCGACCACCTCACCGGCGGGCGGGTCGGATGGAACGTGGTCACCGGGTACCTGCCCGCCGCGGCCCGCAACATGGGTCAAACCGACCAGCCCGCGCACGATGCGCGATACGACCACGCCGATGAATACCTCGAGGTGCTCTACAAGCTATGGGAAGGCTCGTGGGAGGACGACGCGGTCGTCCGCGATGCCGCGCGTGGTGTCTTCACCGATCCCGAGAAGGTGCACCACATCGGCCACGAGGGAACGCATTTCACCGTTCCCGGGGTGCATCTGGTGGAACCGTCACCGCAACGCACTCCGGTGATCTATCAGGCCGGCTCCTCCCCGCGCGGGGTGCGTTTCGCCGCGGAGAATGCCGAGGCGGTGTTCACCGCGGCCCCCACCAAGGAGCTGTTGCGCCAGACGGTCAGCACGATCCGTCGCGAACTGGAGCTTGCCGGACGAGATCCCTACTCCGCCAAGATATTCAACCTCACGACGGTGGTCACCGCAGAGAATTCCGAAGCGGCACATGCCAAGCACCGCGAGCTGTTGAGTTACGGCAGCGCCGAGGGCGCGCTGGTGTTCATGTCCGGCTGGATGGGCGTGGACCTGGCCCGCTACGGCCTCGATGAACCGATCGGAAACGTGGACTCCAACGCCATCCTGTCGGCGGTCGCGGCATTCCAGGCCGCCACCGCCGACGGCCGGGAATGGAAGGTGCGAGATATCGCCGAGTGGGGCGAGATCGGCGGGATGGGACCACGTGTCGTCGGCTCCGGCACCGAGGTGGCAGACACCCTGCAGGAGTGGGTGGAGGAAACCGATGTCGACGGCTTCAACCTGGCCTACGCGATTACACCCGGTACCTTCGAGGACTTCATCGAGTACGTGGTACCGGTGCTGACCGCACGTGGCGCCTATCAAAATTCTTATACGCCAGGAACATTGCGGCACAAGCTGCTGGGCAACGGCGATCGCCTACCGAAGGAACATCGGGGCGCCCAGTACCGTATCGGTGGCCCGCTCTCGACGATCATCGATCGGCCATCCACCGTGCCGTCGTCATCGGGGTCCACGGCGCCGGCGCCTACGTCCGGGCGATAGAACTCCTGTACCGGTCACTGCCCGCAGAGGTAGATTTCCGTGTATGCCGAAGGGGGCGCAGCGCCTGCTCATCGCTTGCGCGGCGATGCTGTGCCTGATGCCCACGAGCCCCTCGCCCGCTGCGGCCCAACCACCACCGAGCTTCCCTGACCTCAGCGGTCTGCCTGCCGTTGACGCAGACCAGCACCGCAGTTACACCGGACACTCATTCATCACACCCGATGGACTGGTCTGTTTCGGGCGCGGCCGATACCCCTACTACAGCGTGGGATGCGCTGGGACAACGGTCGGCTCGAATCGTGCGATCCTCGATATGAGCACCTACGCACGCAGAGACGATCTACCGGCGACGATCTACGCCAGCCCGGTCGCCGAGAGTCCCACTGGCGTACGGCAACTGCCTACCAATCACACCATCCAGATGACGGCAGATGTCGTCTGCGCCGTTGTGGAACCGGCGACTACGGCGTGTGTCCTCAATTCATCGTCCCAGACACACGGATTCGTGATGAGCCCAGAACGCAACTGGGCGTTCTAGTTACGCGTTGAGTGCGGTGGCGTCCACACCCGCGAGCGGCCAGCCGCCGGCTGCCAGGCGCGAGGCGACACGCGAAATGTCTTGAGTGGTCGGCTCATCCTTGGTCACATCCGAGATGAACTTCTCGATCTCGTCCTTGCTCACCACACCATCGACCTGAGCGGCCGACTGGGGGTCGGTCAGCTTGGCGACAACTTCCTTGACCTGCTCCTCGGTCAGCGTGCGGCGCAGCAGCGCCAACAGCGGAAACCGATCGGTCGGGGGAACGCCCTCCGGGTATCCCGCAGACAGCCAGGAAACAATCGAACCAATAATCGATGTGCTCGTCACGGTAATAGTGTCCCCGCAGCAGGTTCACAGCGCGAGGTGACATGAGCACAGTTCACCGGTCGTTCATTTGTGCCCGGTGAACAGACACTTAGTGCACGCCTGACCTGCGATTTGCGCGCACTAAGCGCCTGTTGAGCAGATACGGACGTCAGAAGTTCCAGTCCTCGTCTTCGGTGTTCACGGCCTTGCCGATGACGTACGAGGAACCCGACCCGGAGAAGAAGTCGTGGTTCTCGTCGGCGTTCGGTGACAGCGCCGACAGGATCGCCGGGTTCACGTCGGTCTCCTCGCGCGGGAACAGCGCCTCATAACCCAGGTTCATCAGGGCCTTGTTGGCGTTGTAGCGCAGGAACTTCTTGACGTCCTCGGTGAGCCCGACCTCGTCGTAAAGGTCTTCGGTGTAATCGGTCTCGTTCTCGTACAGCTCGTAGAGCAGGTCGTACGTGTATTCCTTGATCTCTGCACGCTTGGCCTCATCGACGCGCTCCAGACCACGCTGGAACTTGTAGCCGATGTAGTACCCGTGCACGGCCTCATCGCGGATGATGAGCCGAATCATGTCGGCGGTGTTGGTGAGCTTGGCGCGACTGGACCAGTACATCGGAAGGTAGAAGCCGGAGTAGAACAGGAAGCTCTCCAGCAAGGTCGAGGCAACCTTGCGCTTGAGTGGCTCGTCACCCCGGTAGTACTCCATGACGATCTCGGCCTTGCGTTGCAGGTTCGGGTTCTCCTCCGACCACCGGAACGCGTCGTCGATGTCCCGCGTGGAGCACAGCGTCGAGAAGATCGAGCTGTAGCTCTTGGCGTGCACCGACTCCATGAACGCGATGTTGGTGTACACCGCTTCTTCGTGTGGAGTGATCGCATCGGGGATCAGGCTGACCGCGCCGACGGTGCCCTGAATGGTGTCCAGCAGCGTCAGGCCCGTGAAAACCCGCATTGTCAACTGCTTTTCGTGATCGGTGAGGGTGTTCCACGACGGGATGTCATTGGATACCGGCACCTTTTCGGGCAGCCAGAAGTTACCGGTGAGCCTGTCCCAGACCTCGGCATCCTTCTCATCGGGAACCCGGTTCCAGTTGATCGCCGAGACCCGGCTGACCAGCTTAAGTTTTTCACTCACGAGACCACTCCTGGAGAACGTCAAACAGATTCGCGGGATTCGCTGACTGTGGAACAGACACTACCCCTGGGGGCCGACATCATGGCGCAACACAACGTGTTGTGGTTAAGCGTGTCGAGCCGAATCCCGAGAATCCCTAGTGACGCAAACTTGACACATGTAAAGTCCGTGGTCATGGACAAAATCACGGGCAAGAACATCGCCATTACCGGTGCCGCGCGCGGTATCGGCTACGCCACCGCCACCGCACTGCTGCGCCGGGGCGCGCGGGTGGTCATCGGCGACCGTGATGTCGAGGCGCTCGCAGCCGCCGTCGAGGGCCTCAAAGAAGAAGGAAACGTCGACGCCCATCCGGTAGATGTCACCGATCCGGCCTCATTCAAGCGATTCCTGGAGGCCGCCGGCGCCGGCGGCTCGGTCGACGTTCTCATCAACAATGCAGGCGTCATGCCGATCGGCCCGTTCCTGGCCACGAGCGACGGCGCGATCCGCTCGATGCTGGAGGTCAATCTCTACGGCGTCATCAACGGGTGTCGCCTGGCGCTTCCCGAGATGGTGGCACGCCGTGGCGGCCAGATCGTCAACATCGCATCCGTGGCCGGCCTCATGGCGGCACCCGGCATGGCGGTATACAACGCGTCCAAGTTCGGCGTCGTCGGCCTGTCCCGCGCGCTGAGCGACGAGTTCGCACCGCAAGGAGTCCAGGTCAGCGCCGTACTGCCGACCTTTACCAACACCGAACTCATCGCGGGCACTGATTCGACCGGTGCGCAGAAACCCGTCGAACCCGAAGACATCGCCGCGGCCGTGGTGCGGATCATCGAGAAACCGCGTGTCCAGGTCACGGTCCCGAAGCCGCTCGGCGCGGTGACCACGATCGTCAATTCGCTGCCCACCACGGTGCGCCGATTCATGAGTAAGAAGGCCGGAACCGACCGCGTGTTCCTCGATATCGATACCAACGCACGCAGCGCGTACGAGAACCGTGCCGGGTCGAGCCTGGGTGTGACCAAACCCGACGGCGAATAGACCCGCTCGCGGCCCTTACTATTTGATATGTGAGCGAGAAGCACTACGACATTGCGGTAGTCGGCGGGGGCCCGGCCGGGTCATCTGCGGCCTGGCAGGCCGCCCGTACGGGCGCCAGCGTGGTGCTCGTCGACAAGGCCGAGTTCCCGCGGGATAAGCCATGCGGCGACGGGTTGACCGCCCGCGCGGTGAGCTACCTGCAGAAGATGGGTCTGGCCAATGAGGTCGCCCAGTTCCATCGCGTCGACGGTGTGCGCGTCGACAGCGGCAGCGTGTGGGAACTCACCTTCCCCAAGCGTCCCGGCATGCCCAATCACGGGCATGTGGTGCGCCGCCCCGAGCTGGACACCCTGCTGCTCAAGCACGCCGAGTCCGCGGGCGTCGAAGTGCGCCAGTCCACCGAGGCAGTCGGTCCGATCGGCGATGGCGATCTGGTCAAGGGCATTGAGGTCAAGACCGCCAATGGATCGCGTGAGACCATCTCGGCCGACGCGGTGATCGTCGCCGACGGTGCCTACTCCCCCGTCAAGCGCGCGATGAACATCGACTCGGAGGTCAAGGGATACACCGCGATTGCGATCCGCGCCGAGATGGAGGCCAACCGTGAAGACTCCAACATGCTCGACATCGACCTGCGGTTGCACCACAAGCATGACGCGTTGATCGGATACGGCTGGGTCTTCCCACTCGGCGGCGGACGAATCAATATCGGCATCGGGTACGTCAACAGCTACAAGAAGTGGCAGGACGTCAACGCCGCACAGGTTCTCGACACCTACATGAAGAAGCTGCCACGCGAGTGGGAGCTGCCCGATCTTGCCGAACTGCGCAAGAACAAGGGTGTGCGCGCCTGGCGCCTGCCCATGGGATTCACCGCGTGGCCACCCTGGCGGCCCGGTGTGCTGTTCGCCGGTGACGCGCTGGGCGCGGGTAAGCCGGTCAGTGGTGCCGGTATCTCCAAGGCGCTCGAATCCGGCTTGGCCGCAGGCGAATGCGCGGTGGCGGCATTGCAGAATGCCGGTCCGCAAGACTTCACCAACTACCAGCAGCGGATGAACGACGCCTGGGGCCGGGAATACCGGCGCGGCCGCATCATGCACCGGGTCCTGGGCAATCCGTGGCTATGCGACAAGGGCATCAAGCTGATGGACAACGCGACTTTCCGCGACAACATGCTCAAGACCTTGTACAAGCGGGCTCAGGGCCCCGGCCACAAGCACTGATCTGTCGTGTGGTCAATCCGTCGGCGGGAGATGGTGCTCGCCACCGGATTGTCCACTGTCGCAGGCTTTCTGGACGCGATCGGCTTTGTGCATCTGGGTGGGTACTTCCTGTCCTTCATGAGCGGTAACACGACCCGAATGGCCGCGTCCACGGCCACCCAACAGTGGGAATCCGCGTATAAGGCAGCCGGTTTGATCGGCATGTTCTTCATCGGCGTGATGGTCGGCGCGATCGCCTCACGCGTCAGCGGTGAACACGAGCGAGTGGCCGTGCTGGCCGTCGCCTCGACAACTGTTGCCGCAGCCGCGATCACCCAGGAACTGGGGGCCGGTGTGGCGGCACTACTTGTCACCGCGTTGGCGATGGGCGCCATGAACTCGGTCTTCCAGCGCTCCGGTGAGGTCCAGGTTGGCCTTACCTACATCACCGGCACGGTGGTGAAGGCCGGACAACGGCTGGTCGACGCGTTCTTCGGCGGCCCTCGCTGGGTGTGGCTGCGTTACGTCACGCTGTGGGCCGGGCTGACGATCGGCGCCGTGTTAGGCGCCGCGACATATCACCGCATCGGGCTGGACGCCCTGTGGATTGGCTTGGTGCTCTTGGCTATCGCCACGTTCACCACGTGGCTGGTGCAGCGGTCGATCCCTGCGGTTTTAGATCCGGACTAGATCCAGCACCCGCTCCACCTGAGCGCTTCCGCCTTCGACCGTCAAGCGTGACAACGGAACTCGGTGCCATAGTGCCAGCAGCAGATCGGAGGTGGATGCCGTAATCGTGGCGTCCACTGTGGCGTCGTCGTCCACGATACCGATGCTGCCCGTGTCGGCACGCAACAGCCACGACCCGCCGCCGTCATTGGCCCGCAGGAGTATCCGCGCTCCCTGAAGATCTTGCGGCGTGCCGCCGCCACGCCCGAGGAGCCTGGGCGTGAAGAGCTCTGACCACTCTGCGATGCCGTCCGCGGCCAGCGCCGTATCGATCGGGTCAGCATCCCAGCCGCGATAGGCGTGCTCGATGTCCCAGCGGTGCACGGCCACTTCCTGCGCCTGCCGGCGATACCAGAACCGCACCGGCCGCTCACCGAACAGTGATTTCGTTGACGTATCGATGTCCTTCGACGTCAATGCAGCGCCAAGTTTGTCGGCACGCTCGGAGTACCAACCGAGGATCTGCTCCCCCGCCGGGGCATCCGGGTCGACGTCTGCATATGGAACCTTTTGCCCGACAAGGACTCCCACAGCCCAGCGGTGTACTCCCCCAAGATGAGCCACTACGTCGCGCGCCGTCCAACCCGGGCAAGACGGTACGTCACGGTCCAGGTACTCGGGCGGGGTCGCAGCCACGGCCGCCGCCCCTTTGCGTAGTGCTTCGAGCCACTGATCAGGCGTCACCGACTAGTCATACCACCGCCGGGCCTGAATCTCGCGACGGTTTCGGGCCGAAGAGAGTCGTGAGATTTGCACTCGGCGTTCAACAAAACAGCGTGGTCAGCGGGGTGATTACCCGGCGATCCCTAGTCCGAAAATACCACTTGTCAATCGATTTACTTCTAGTAAGTTCAGTCTGTCTTTTTACTGTGAGCCTCCAGGGGGAGTCCTATGAACATCCGCCGTGCCCGCTGTGCGCGCCTTCTACTCGGGCTAGGAATGGTCTTCAGCGCTGCCGCTATCCAGGCGCCCGCCGCCAACGCCGATAATCCGCCCAACTGCGAGCAGGTCCCCTGGGGCTTCCTGGGCTCGCTGAAGCGCGAGATCTGCGACCAGCCAATCCGAAAAGATGGGTCCTGGACGCGGCGCAAGGTCATCGGCATTCCTGCCCACTATCGCAACCCAAGCAGCAGCTGCTACAGCAGCGGCTATTGGGGCACCACCGACTGCACCTACTACCCAGGCGGCCAGGTGCCGGACAGAGTCGACAGTGATGAAACCTACGATCTGCGCGCAGACACCGTGCCCACCGACGAGCCAGGGCACATGCCTGACCCCGCACCGGCTCCGCCAGCGCCCAAGGAACCCACACCTGCGCCTGCCCCACCGGAGCCGGTTTCGGAAGACGCCTAGCTGATTACGCGGCCATAGGCGTCAGCGTCGACCGCGCTCGGTCCGTCCCGGCTTGCGGGCGACCTTGCCCGCGGCGGCACGGGCCGCCTGCTTGGCGAGGGTCTTTTCCCGCGCCGTACGTTTCGGTGCAGGCTCGGTCTGCCCTCGCGATGAATCGGCCTTGCGACCCCGCACAATTCCGATGAACTCCTCGACCAGGGCTGGCTGCTGCCCTTCCAGGAAGGCAAGTGCGACAGGGCATGTGGGTGCGTCAGTGATTGGACGGTACGTGAGGTCCTTGCGGTGATGCAGCCGTGCCAGCGACTGCGGAACGATAAGCGCACCCAGCCCTGCGGCGACGAGTTCTATTGCGTCCTCGGTGGTCTCGGGCCGGTGATCGACCGGAATGCCGGGAGCGCCCACCCAGAAGAGGACGTTGTCGAGTGGGAGCAGTACCGGTTCGCCGTCGATGTCTGCGGCGGTGATCGTGTCGACGGCACTGAGCAGGTGATCGGTGGGCACCACTGCCACCGTTATCTCTTCGTAGAGAGGGATGACGGCAAGTCCAGATGTGTCGGCCGGCAGCCGGAGCAACGCGACGTCCACGGTGCCGTCCCGCAGCGCGTCGGCCGCATCTGCCGCCGCGACGGCGCGCAACCGCAGTGGGGCCTTGGGATGACGCTCGGCCCAGATTCGTGCCCACTTCGCAGGAGTTCCACCCGGGACGTACCCGAGGGTGAGTGAGGGCGAGGTCACCGCCTCAGGCTACCGATAAGCTGAACCCATGAGCAGGCCCAACGCGCAGTCCATGAAACCCGCCACCGCGGCGAAAAAGCTGGACGTGTACCTGCAAGCGACACCCACAGAGTTCCAGGAGAACCCGATCACCCGCGCCGAGCTCGCGGCGCTGCAGGCTGACCCACCGCAGTGGCTCAAGGACCTCCGCAAGGACGGGCCGCACCCGAAGAACCTCGTGGCAGCCAAGCTTGGTGTTTCGATCTCCGGTCTCGCGCGCGGCGGCGTCGATGGTCCGCTCACCACCGAGCAGATCAACGAGTTGCTCGAGGAGAAGCCCGAGTGGCTGGTCGCGGAACGCGAGAGCTATCAGAACGTGCTCCGTGAGGAGCGACGCGTGAAGGCGCTGCGGGCGGACAAGGCCCGTTGATCCGTTAGAGATCAACTGCTGCCCGTCGGCTACTGGTTCAGCGGCAGTTTCGCGATGATCGGGCCCGTCGGCGAGGCCGAACCCTGGCCTTTCTCGACGGTGAATGCCAGTGCGGTGGAGTCGTTGAGTCGGGGTATGACCGCTGTCGTCGACGGTGCCACGGCCTGAGCATCCATGGTTCCCGCTGACTCCGGCCCGCTGTCGCCGATCAGCCACATTTGGTAAACAGTGCCGGGTTGTGGTGGCGCCACATTGTTCATCACCAACACCGCCGTGTTCTTCTGCCGCGAATAGACAACAGTTGCCGTACCGCCGGTGGGGATGTCACCGGTGACGGTCCGCACGTCGGTTGCGGTGAAGACCTGCTGCGCGGTCGGAGGCGGAGGCCGCAGAATAGTGCCGATCCCAGCTGCCGCCAGCCCGATAGCGGTGGCGGCCGCCACCGCGATCAGAGGCGCTCTCCAGCGGTTGACATCTATTGCCCCGGAATCTCTTTGGATGTCCCGGGCCACGATCTTGAGCAGTCGCGGGCGAAGCCGGGCCGGAGGTTCAACCGCGGTGCTTGCCGCCAGGGCCGCCATCGTTTCCCGTGTAGCGCGCACTTCCTGGGTAAAGGAGAGGGTTTGTTCGGCGGCGCCGACTGACAGCCACCTGTCGATCTGGTCTCGTTCATCGTCGGGCAGCGCATGCAGTGCGTATGGGGTGGCGGCGGTGATGAGGTCGTTGGGTTCGGTCATGGTGTCCCCAGGCATCGGCGCAGCGCTTTGATCGCGTCACGCATCCGAGATTTTATGGTTGCCAGATTCGCGGCAAGCCGTTGCGAGACTTGGTTATAAGTCAAACCGTCGTAGTACGCCAGATGCAGGCATTGGCGCTGCGTATCAGTGAGTGTTTCGAGGCATTCGGTGACTTGCCGCTGCTCTTCGTTACGGATCACCGATTCAGTGACCTGGTCGGCGGCACGCTCGACAGTGGTGGCGCCGTAGCGCGACTCGCGGTCGGCCGCAGATTGCTCCGAGCGCACGCGGTCGATGGCGCGGCGATGAGCCAACGTCATGATCCAAGCCAGAGGCGATCCGGCGGTCGGGTCATAGCTTTGGGCTGAACGCCAGATCTGTAGGTAGATCTCTTGCGTTGTCTCTTCGCTATAGCCAGGATCCCGTAATACCCGCAGCACCAGCCCGTACACGCGCGAGCGGGTGTGATCGTAGAGCGCGGCGAATGCCGCGGTATCGCGGTCGGCGACATTGCGCAACAGGGCATCCAGGTCGCCAGGCACGCCCGTGAGCCTAAACGCATCGCGGAGATTGTTCATGACGATTCGCGTTTCGGGGGACGTGGCAGGATAAATGAAACCCGGCGTTGGTAGTCAGCGAATCCGGGCCGCCCGGCCATTGCCTTCTCGGTGCGGCGACCCCCAGTGGCGTAAACGAGGAAGTAGGTCATCAGCACCGGATAAGGCACCGTTGCGAACGATTGCCAACCGGTGATCGTGATCAACCAGAGCCCCCACCACACGCAGGCATCGCCAAAATAATTCGGGTGCCGAGTCCAGGCCCACAGTCCCTGCTCCATGATCTTGCCCTTGTTGGCTGGATCCTGTTTGAAACGGCGCAGCTGAAAATCACCCACTGCTTCGAAAAGCATTCCAAGCAGCCATAACCCGATACCGACGGCTACCACGGGACGCAGCGACTCGGGGGTTGGTCCTTCAACGGCTGAGCGTTGGATGGGTAGGGATACCAACCACGTAGCGCCCGCCTGGATGACGAAGATCTTGCGCAACACATGCGGCACCGAGAAATCGCCACCCAGCAGATCACGGTACCGCGGATCTTCGCCTTTCCCAGCCGATTTCACCAACATGTGCCATGAGAGCCGGGCACCCCATATACCGACCAGCGCGAGCAGCAGAAGCTGGCGCTGCCGGTCACCGCCACCGAATACGGTGCACACCGCGGCCACCGCGATGAACCCAAGGCCCCACGCGACGTCGACCACGTTGTAGCGCCCGATGCGGTGGCCGATCAGGAAAGTGACACTGTGCACGGCCACCACAGCGCACAGCGAACACGCCATCACGGTGAAGAAGTTCATTGTCGACCTCGCTGGAAAATCCATTGGTGGACATCGAGATACCCGGATCGAAACCCGGCCTCCGAGTACGCCAGATACAGCTGCCACATTCGATAGAACGCGTCGTCGAATCCCAGCGCCAACACGCTCTCACGCCGAGCCGCCAGCTGCTGACTCCATAACCGCAGTGTCTCGGCATAGTGCGGCCGCAGGGACATTGTCTCAATGGTCCGCAAATGCGTTCTATCAGTGGTCGTTTCGGTGATTGCCCGCACCGAGGGAAGTAGGCCGCCAGGGAAAATGTACTTCTGTATCCAGGTGTGGGTGTTGCGACTGGCCACCATCCGCTCGTGGGGCATGGTGATGGTTTGAAGGGCCAGCCGGCCGCCCGGTCTAAGCAATCGGTCGATGGTTTGGAAGTACGTTGTCCAGAAATCGAACCCGACCGCTTCGAGCATCTCTACCGACACGATCGCGTCGTATTGGCCTTGAACGTCTCGATAATCGCACAGCTCTATCCGCACTCGGTCGGACAGCCCGGCGGCTCGCACCCGCTGCTGTGCCAGTTTCTGTTGCTCGCTCGACAAAGTGACCGACCGAACGTGCGCCCCGCGCGCGGCGGCCGATAAGCACAATTGCCCCCAACCTGTACCGATCTCGAGAACTCGGGTGTCGGGGCCTACTTGTGCGTGGTCCAGCAAGCGGTCGATCTTGCGGTGTTGGGCATCCAACAGCCTCTCTGCTGAGCCCGGGATGTGGTCGAACAGAGCACACGAGTAAGTCAGCGTCTCGTCCAGGAACAGGGAGAAAAAGTCGTTCGACAAGTCATAGTGATGCGCAACATTGCGCTGGGCTTGTGGTGGCTCGTTGCGCTGAGCTTGCGGGACGCGCGGCACGGCAAGATGCCGGAAGCGTTGCAAGATAGGGGGAATCAACTCCCCCATCGATGCTGCCCACGGGGTGAGAAAGCCTGCCAGATCGTCGCAATCCCAGTCTCCGTCCATGTAGGCCTCACCGAATCCAATCAAGCCGGAGCGACCTAGACGTCGTGCCAGTGCCGTCGGCCGCCGAACTCTCATGGTGGGCAGGGACCTATCTGCTGCCCCCACAACAGACCCGTCCGGGTACAACACCCGCACCGGGAGCCGCGCGGCCGCACGGCGCAGCAGCTTATCAGCCACTACCGCTCGTGCCGCTGCAAGCGGCCCGGAAGGAACCGGCGCGATATGCAACCGGCGATGCGATCTGATATCGCGCACATCGGCAGTGGCGCCGTCGAGATGACCGTTCACGCTCTCCTTTCCCTCTCGTGTGCAGATGTGCGCTCTACCACCGGTAGCCCTTTCAACCACAGCCTGATCCCTTCTTTACGGATGGCCAGCGCACCCATGAGTGGCGCCAGGGGCGCGACGGCCTGCAACCACAACAGTTCACCGACTCGGGCCCGGCGCCGGGTGCCGCGCACCGCGGCGAAGAACGGCCGCTGGCCGCTGCGCTGCAGCGAGATACTGATGTTCAACGTCTTGCCGGGGCGGGCAGCACGAACTCGGTATCGCCCGTCGACGCCGTTGAATGGCGATACGTAAAGCTGTTTGTCCACTGTGGAATTGGCGGTCGGGGGCAGCAGGTATGCGTGCCGTCCGCCGTAGGTGTTGTGGACCTCGGCAATGATGTGGGCGAGGTCGCCCTGGCGGTCGTGGCACCAGTACAGGCTCAGCGGGTTGAAGACGTACCCCAACACCCGCGCCTGCAGCAGT
Organism: Mycobacteroides franklinii; assembly: GCF_001853795.1. Taxonomy (NCBI): domain Bacteria; kingdom Bacillati; phylum Actinomycetota; class Actinomycetes; order Mycobacteriales; family Mycobacteriaceae; genus Mycobacteroides; species Mycobacteroides franklinii. Next base: position 2,242,961 of record NZ_MLIK01000019.1, on the reverse strand, counting down.
GCGGTGACCGTACCGCCGCCCAGTCCTACCCCGTGCGAGGCCAAGAACCGGTCCACGCGTTGGCGCAGCGTGTCGTCGACATCTCCCTGGAGATGGTCCCGTGCTTGGAAATTGGCGAAGGTGCGCAGACCGAAGGGCAGGCGCGGCGGTTTGTCGATATCGATGTACCAGCAGTAGCCACGATAGGCGAACCGGTGTGTCACCGGCGAACGCCGCACATGGATGATCCGGGTGCGGTATAGGCAGGGAACCATCGTCGCCGAATTCATCGTGCTCCCACGCGATGCTCGCACCGACCGGCCGCATCAACCGGCCAGTCCCGGCCCAGTGCTTGTGCGGCGCGTAGGCCCGAGGCGGCACCGTCCTCGTGGAAACCCCATCCGTGGTACGCACCGGCGAACGTGATGCGGCCATCGTTGAGGCGTGGCAGTATGCGTTGGGCGGCAACGGATTGCGACGTATAGACCGGGTGCTGGTAAGTCATTTCGGCAAGTACCGTCCCGGGGGCTACCAGATGCTCGCCGCCGAGAGTGACCAGAAACCGGCGCGGGCCGGGCAATCTCATCAACCGGGTGATGTCATACGTCACCACGACGCCTTGGGCGCCGCCGCTGCACAGATAGTTCCACGACGCGCGGGCGTGTGGATATCGCGGCAACAGCGACTCGTCGGTGTGTAGTTGCGCGGAATTGCTCACGTAGCCAATGGCTCCCAGCACCGCACGCTCGGCAGCGGTGGGCTGTGCCAGCAGAGCCAGCGCCTGATCGGGATGCGTCGCGATCACGGCGGCATCGAACACCTTCGGCGGGTGCCCCGCGGCCGTCACCACAACGCCCTCGGGAATCCTTCTGACCTGGGCGACAGGGGAACCGGTGAACGCCTCGTGCAGGCCGCGCACCACGGCATCGACATATGTGCGCGAACCCCCGGTGACTGTTTTCCACTGCGGCGACCCGAATACCGACAGCATGCCGTGATGGTCCAGGAATCTGAACAGGTATTGCGCCGGGTACGCCATGGCCTGCCCGGGCGGGCACGACCACACGGCGGCCACAAGTGGTGTCAGGAAGCGGCCGCGGAAGAACTGTGAGAAACCCAGCCGCCGAACAAAATCCCCGAGACTCAGAGCCTTGTCGTCTGCCTCTGGGGCAGCCAGCAATCGGCGGGCGTGGCGATGAAACCGCTTGATCTCTGCCAGCATCCACAGATAGCGAGGATTCGCCGTCGCGGGCGACGCAAAGAGGCCGCGCACGCCCCTGGCGCCGGCGTATTCCAGCCCAGTGCTGTCATCGCGCACCGACATCGACATATCCGTCTCGGCGGTGGCAATGCCGAGTTCGTCGAACAATCGGCACAGTGTGGGATAGGTCCGGTCGTTGTGCACCAGGAATGCGGTGTCGACCGCAGTGGGCGCACCGTGGCCGGCGTCGACGAACTGAGTGTGAGCGTGGCCCCCGAAACGCCCATCGGCCTCGTACAACGAGACCCGGTCGTGGGCAGAGAGCACGTGAGCTGCGGTTAATCCGGCCACACCACTGCCGATGACGGCGACCGACCGTGCCCCGCCGGGGCCAGATATCTCACTCACACCCCGTATTCGGAGTAAACCGGCCCGCGGATGGGTATTGCCTCTCTCGGACGGCGCCTCGGCGCGGGCTCGGCCTTTTACGCAGCCGACCCATCCGGAGGACTTTCGGCTCCGAATTAGTACAGAGCCGCACACATGCCCCCCCCGAAGTGCGGCTATTCCAGTGCGCCCGCAGAAGGAGGGCCGGCAGATAGACGTTCCCCGCACCGCCCACGAAAGGTTCTGCCCAGATGTCAGAAAAACCGCGGCTTCGCCCACATTTCGCCGATGTTCAGGCCCATTACGACCTGTCGGATGACTTTTTCCGCCTTTTTCTTGACCCGACCCAGACATACAGCTGCGCCTACTTCGAGCGCGACGATATGACTCTCGAGGAAGCCCAACTGGCCAAGATCGACTTGGCGTTGGGCAAGCTGCACCTGGAGCCTGGGATGACGCTGCTGGATGTGGGGTGTGGTTGGGGCGCCACGCTCAATCGTGCATTGGAAAAGTACGACGTGAACGTCATCGGGTTGACTCTGAGTAAGAATCAGAAGGCACACGTCGAAAAGCTTTTGGCGGCATCAGCGAGCACTCGGTCAAAGATCGTCCAGCTGCACGGGTGGGAGGAGTTCGACGGCAAGGTCGATCGGATCGTGTCGATCGGCGCGTTCGAACATTTCGGCTTTGACCGCTACGACGACTTTTTTAGGTTCGCCTACAACGCACTACCGGATGACGGCGTAATGCTGCTGCACACCATCACCGGACTGCATCTCAACGACATCACCGCCAAGGGCCTGCCGCTGAGCTTCGAGCTGGCGCGCTTCATCAAATTCATGATCACCGAAATCTTCCCCGGCGGGCGGCTACCCACCATCGAGATGGCGCGAGAGCATGCCGAGCGGGCGGGCTTCAGCTGCACACGAATACACCAACTGCAACCGCACTACGCCAAGACCCTGGACCTGTGGGCGGCGGCACTCGAGGAACACAAGGACGAGGCCATCGCCATCCAGGACGAGGTTGTGTACGAGCGTTACATGAAGTACCTCACCGGATGTGCGAACTACTTCCGCATCGGCTACATCGACGTCGCCCAATTCACCCTTCCCAAGTTGCACCTCCCGTATCTGAAGAACTAGCGATTGCCGAAAGGAGCTGGACATTGAGTGCCATCGTGCCGCTGTGGACCCTGGGGGCTGAACTGCTCAAAGCCGCGGGCAACATCTTCGGAGTCCGTTCGGGCACCGAAGAACCGCAATACTCGTCACGGTCTCTGACCGCTTCGGTGCAGATCAGGCAGTACAACAGCCGAGTCGCGGCAGAAACCACCGTCTTGGCCGATGACGACCGAGCCCGCAGCGAGGGTTTTCGCCGCCTTGCGGGCTACATTTTCGGCAAGAACCACCGGCAGGCCAAGATCGCCATGACCGCACCCGTAGCGCAACAAAACGACACCATTGCCATGACGGCCCCGGTGGGCCAATTGTCAAGTGCTACTGGCGGTTCAATAATCCGGTTTTATATGCCGGCGAAATGGACGCTAGCAACCCTGCCCACTCCCGGCGATGAGAGCATCCGGCTCACCGAAGTGCCCGCCGAGACACTCGCGGTGCTGCGCTTCAGCGGTGACCGATCGGCGGCCACCGTCGCCAGGCGAACCGACGAGTTGCTTAATACCCTGCACGAAAACAACATAAAGACATCGGGCGATCCCCAAGCCTGGTTCTACGACCCGCCGTGGACACTCTCGTGCGCTCGACGCAACGAGATTGCAGTTCCCATCAACGCACGGGGTGACGACGCCTTCTGAGCGACCACGCAGAGGACGCCGGAACTAGACTTCCCGACGATCGGAGACTTATGGGTATCAGTGGTTCGGTGATTGTCGACGCGCCCGTCGAGGACGTGTTCGCCTGGTACTCCAGGCCGGGCGCGTTCAATCGCTTGGCGGCGCCGTGGGCGCCCGTCGAGTTGCGTACCGAAGCCGCCTCGCTGCGCGACGGGGCCGCTGTACTGGATTTACCGGGAGGCTTACGCTGGGTCGCCCAGCACGATCAAGAGGCGTTCCTGCCCGGCCGACGATTCGTCGACGAAGGGGTCGCGACGGGACTGCGGTCGGCGGTCAGTGGTGTGTTGCCCTGGCGGCATATTCACGACTTCGAGCCCGTCGGCGATAACAGCACTCGGGTACGCGACACGATCGAAACTCCTATCCCGGGGCTGCTTCTCACCGAACTCATCGCCTATCGACACCGGCAACTCACCGGGGATCTGGCCGCGCACCGCAGAGCGGCCGACCATGGAATGAATGCCTCGACAGTGGCAATCACCGGGGCATCGGGCCTAGTGGGTACCGCTCTTGCCGCGTTCCTGAGCACGGGTGGGCACCGCGTAATCCGCCTGGTCCGCGGAGAACCCAAGAACCGCACCGACCGCAACTGGGAACCCGATGATCCGGACCCGGCCGCACTGGAGGGCGTCGATGCCGTAATCCATCTGGCGGGTGCCACCATCGCCGGACGCTTCACCCCACGGCACAAAGAACTCATCGCATCGAGCAGAATCGAGCCCACTCGCCTCCTTTCCCGAGCCGCCGCATCCGCAGGTGTCGGCACCTTCGTCAGCGCCTCAGCGGTCGGGTACTACGGGAAGAACCGAGACGATGAAACGCTCACTGAGACAAGCCCTCCCCCGCCGACAGCAGACTTCCTTTCCAACGTGGTCGCTCGTTGGGAGCAGGCAGCGTTAACAGGCGAGAGCGCCGGGACCCGTGTCGTCACCGTCCGCACCGGCATCGTTCAGTCACCACGCGGCGGAACGCTCAAGCTCCTGCTCCCACTTTTCCGGGCCGGCCTGGGCGGACGCCTGGGCTCCGGCACCCAGTGGTTGCCCTGGATCGGCATCGACGACTTGGTAGACATCTATCACCGATGCCTGTGGGACCTTTCACTATCAGGCCCGGTTAACGCCGTGGCCCCCGGCGTGGTTCGCAACATCGACTACACACGTGCACTGGCCCAGGCAGTCCATCGCCCAGCGCTCCTACCCGTGCCAGCCTTCGGCCCGGCGCTGCTACTCGGACGCGAGGGTGCCGAAGAACTCGCGATGGCAAGTCAGCGTGTCTCTCCCGCAACACTATTGGACCGCCAGCATGTTTTCCGGACTCCGAGTATCGGTCCCGCCTTGGGGCATCTCTTGGGAAGTCAGATCAGCTCGTGACCGTTATCTGGTGGGCCCGCCGCGACTTGCGGTTGGCCGACAATCCCGCGCTCCAGGCTGCTGCCGCGAGCGGTGATGTACTTGCCGTCTTTGTCCTGGACCCGCAGTTGCTTCGCAGCGCAGACCGCCCGCGAGATGCGTGGCTTGCCGCCAACGTTCTTGACCTTGACCAACAACTCGATGGACGGCTCTGCCTCTGTTCCGGTGCGCCGGAACAGGTCCTGTTAGAGCTGGCTGAACGTGTCGGTGCCACTGAAGTGCACGTGGCCCGGGAGACGACCCCTTTCGGCAGGCGCCGGGACAGGTTGGTATCGACTGCGCTGGCCAAGATTGGTGTGGACTGGATCGAGACGGGCTCACCCTACGCAGTGACGCCGGGCCGAATCACCAAATCAGACGGGACTGCGTATCGGGTGTTCGCCGCATTCGAACGCGCCTGGCGTGAGCACCACTGGCCGCGCCCCGCCCAGCTGAAATCCAGCCCTTCCTGGACGAAGCCTCCCCGGTCCGCACGATCAGGCCCCGCCAGGTCGTTACTTGCCGAACTCACCCAAAGCTGCAGCATCACTTTGCCTCCCGCGGGTGAGGGTGCGGCCCGCATGCGGTGGGAACACTTCCTCACGCACGACCTCACTGGGTACGCCGTAGGTCGTGACCGCGCCGACGTCGACGCCACATCCAGGGTCTCGCCCTACCTCAAAGTCGGGGCGATCCACCCCCGCACACTGCTCGCCGACCTAGCATCCATCGCGGGCCAAGACGCCGCCAAGTTCGCCTCGGAGCTAGCCTGGCGAGATTTCTATGCCGACGTGCTCTACCACCAACCACACTCCGCGCACGCCGACCTGACCGATGCACTAGCGCATTTGACCTATACCGAGCCCGGCGAGGGCTTCACGGCCTGGCAACGCGGAGAAACCGGATACCCGTTGGTTGACGCCGGCATGCGGCAACTACTTGCCGAAGGTTGGATGCATAACCGAGTACGAATGGTCACCGCGAGCTTCCTTACCAAGGATCTCCACATCTGGTGGCCGCACGGAGCCAAGCACTTCATGAACCACCTCATCGATGCCGACAGCGCATCCAATACCCACGGCTGGCAATGGGTTGCAGGAACGGGCACCGATGCTGCGCCGTACTTCCGAGTCTTTAACCCCACGGCTCAGGCACAGAAGTTCGACCCGAACGGCGCATACATCCGCAAGTACATCCCGGAACTACAGCACCTGCCCGGGGCCTCGGCTATCACACCCTGGAAGCACCCCGACGGCCATGCGCGCGGGTACCCGCCACCCATCCTCGATCACGCAGAGGAGAGGAACATCGCACTGCACCGGTACCGCTCCAGGCAAGACCACTAGCTATTCAGCTGCCACACCGAGAAATTCAGCACCGCCGCGAACGTCGACCATGCTAAGTAGGGAAGCAACAAGGTGGCGGCCCAACGGCTTCGGTGCCAGAACAGCATCACCGTTGCGGCAATGAATCCCCACAGCACGAGAATCTCGATGAATGCCACTCCCCGCCATCCAAGCCCAAAGAACAGCGGCGTCCACGCCATGTTCAGGACAAGCTGCACCCCGTACACGATTAGCGGCACACGATTTTCCCGTGACGGCTCTGATCGCCATACCAACCACGCCGATATCGCCATCGCTACGTACAGCACTGTCCACATGGGGCCAAATAGTGAAGCCGGTGGGGCCCAGCCGGGTTGTTGCAGACGGCCGTAGCTTTCCGCAGCGCTCGACGCAGCAGCACCACCGACTCCCGCGGCGATCGTCACCGCTATGACAGAGACGGCAAGCCCAGCCCATTCCCTGGGCCACCGGCGCGAAACCCCTTGAGTCATAACGCTATAGTAAACAGAATTTCGCACGTCGGCGACGCTCCACCCACATCTCTGTTCACTACGCGAATGTCCCGTCTGGGACACACCGAACGAGAGTGAAAGCGAGGACTTCCAAACGCAGCGATCGCAACCCACACGCTGACCGTTGAGATCATCGCGCCCTTTCAGCTCCGCCGCTTTGGCTTCGACGAGTTGCGCCCATTCGTCCGGAAATCCGGCCACGAGCCTGACGGTCGGCGCAGGCGGACTCTCGGACTCGCTGATGTTCGGATCAGCGCCGTGCTCAAACAGTAGTTTGATCATCGAACCGTCAGGACAGTTCCTGCGTTTTCTGATAGATATCCACAACGATGTGTTGCCCCACACGTTGATCGGGTCGATGTTCGCACCGGCATCCAGTAGCTCCTTGGCGATCTCGATATTCCGCGATCAGCAGCTATATGTAGCGGCGTCGTATCCTCTGGTCCAGGCAGATTGATGTCCACTCCAGAGGCGACCTCCGTGCGGAAAGCCGCAGCATCGTTGTTCATGATTGCCACGTGGATCGGCCTGAGCAGGCCACCAGCTGGCGGCGTGTTTCTCATCATGATCTCGTTAGTCCCTCTGGCGCGCAGTAACGTCAGGCATACGACAGTTAGCGGTCCGTGTAATAGCGGATCGGACTGAGGTCTGCGGCGGCAAGCGCCCACGGATCACCGAACAGGCTGGCCGTGCCACCAGACCACCAGTCGCACAGTTCGCCGCCGCCGATGCTCAACAGCACGGCCGACGCCGGATCGTCCACGGCAGCATAGTTTCCCGTACCTCGAACATCTCGCTGGATGAACCTGGGGTGGCCGCCAACGTGGTCATCGGACCAGAAGGCACCCTCATCGCAGAGTCTGTAGTAGACGTGCTGCCCCCAGGCAATCGACAGTCCGTAATACGGAGGCGGCTCACTCAGCAGATCCTCGTCACCGGCCAGTCCTGCGTCTTGGAGTGCAGTCCAAAAGGTTTGACGCTGCTGCTCGGTAAACCGGTCTACATCGCCCGGAAGAGTCCTCACCCGTTCGAACACAATGCGATACGGCAGCGGGTTTAGTTCTTGAAAGCTGTACGGTGCGTCATAGCCCGGGCAACGGCCGACCTCACCGAAAAGCTCTTGGCCGCAGTCGCCGTACGGCCGCGTCGGGTAGGAGACATAGCGCGTCGACGGAGCGCTCAGGTCGGTGATCCACCTGACTTCAAACCCTTTCGTGCCCTGGGTGTCATCGAACGTCATACCCGCCACGTCGTCGCTCCCGACGAACCACTGCAGCAGTCCGTCAGCGGGGAATCCCGGTAAGCGCGGAACGTCCGCAAAATTAATCTGGCACACGAACGACATCGGCTCGCCGCGGTAGTCCGGCCACTGGCTGCCTTCTGGCCAATACGGATGCCCGCCCAGGTACGACGACCGAATATCAGGGTCTCCCGGCTCAGGTTTCAAACTGACAGCATCGGCACCCAGTTCGCTAAGCAACCCATCCAACCCCGCAAAAATCCCCATAACCACGAACTATAGCGAAGTTCAGCAACCTACCGAAGGCTAGGTGCGCTTGCACTCGAAGACTCTCGAAGGGCCCACGAGCCAGTGCGGCGCAAACGGCTCTGCTACTGCGCAATTCGCTTCAGAAGACGAGATGATCATATATGTCGCCGATGCCGAACCCATGCCGAGACTGACCCAGAACACACGCTGCGTGGCAAGCGACGAAACAACAACGCCGCCACCGTCAGCCGGTACGACGGCTCCCTGATTATCAACCAATGGCATGCCCTCTACGTGGTGCGCGCCCAGCAGACGGGCAACTACATCGTCAGCTACGCCGGCTATTTAGACCTCCCTGCGGACTTGAGCTATCCGCCGGAACCCGCGCCATCACAGCCACTTTCGCAGGGCCCTACCACCGGTCTCACGCTTGTACGCGCTGGAATCATCGTGCTCATCATCACCGCATCACGGCGAAGCAAACCAACAGTGCAGCAACCGTATGGGAATGCGTATCCATACCCGCCTGTGCCCGGTAGCTCAGTTCCTGGCGGCCACCGAGCGGTTATGCACCGCCTGTTGCTACCAGATGGCGCGAGTGGCCGACTGTGCAACCAGTTCGCCGATCTCAACGATGTTGCCCGTCTTTGTGTACGGGGCTTGGACGGTCATAGCAGCGCCTTCGCGGTGCTGTAAGTGGATCTCGATGGCATCAGATCCCAACGCGGCGACGCGGGTGTCGTATGCCAAGGCGTAGGCCACGAGATGATCCTTCTGCGAAGCCAGTTCGCGTTCCAGGGTCGCGATGGTCTCCTTCGCGTCCTCGCCCGCGCCGGAGAGTAAAGAATACTCCTGTTGAGCGTTGACGGTGACGGCGAACGGAATGAAGCTGTCGACGTTCTGCAGATTCTGGACAGCCAAGTCAATAGCGGTGCTCAGCAGAGTATCCAGCGCCTCCTGCGCGCCAGCAGTTGCGTTTTCCCGCCAACTCATCTTTCGCTCTCCCGCTTCGGTTCGCATTGCGCCAGTGCCCGTTTCACCCTATCGCGCATCCACGAATTCGGAGTGTCCGCCATAACTTTCAGCGGTGCGTAGAGCCGTGGGTCGCGCAGTTTCCCCGCAGCGCCGACGGCGATACCAGCGGCAACTGGCGCTGGGTCATCAGGATTGTCATTGTTGGCCAGAGCCGATTCCAGCACTTCCTTGATCAACAAGACGGCACGTTCGCGTTGCTTCTTGGTCCGGGCAACCGCTGTCAACAAGAAATCCGCATCCAGCTTGTTGGGAAGTGCGTCGATAAGACCGAAGATCTCCTCGATCTGCTTCTCACTTACCGGGCCGTCGATGGCATCGGAGATGTACCACTGCATCCGAGTACCGCCACGGTCGTGGGCACCCGCGAAATCTCGGTACGCCTTGATCAGCGCGTCGACAGAATCTGGCCGATACTGCTTCTTGCCGAGCACGGATAGGATCCCGCATTGGAGATTCCTGCTTGGTATCCGATAAAGATACGAAGCCAGAACCGGAACGGCCTCCCGAGATCCGCCAACCTGTAAATCGTCCAGGCTCCGGGCTTCAGCACCAGTCATCGAATTGATGGTGTCGAACATCAAACTAAGCCAGGCGTCCTGTACGGGTATCGCCTTTTCCAGGGGTTGGAAATCTAGACGCGTGTAGTACTCGTCGTCATCGACTCCTACACGTGTGTGGTCGAGCTCAGTCATCGTCATATCACCTTATGGAGCGTTATCGCCCCGGAGTCCACCAGCGCCTGCAGCGGTCCCGTCAATGTTGTGCCATCACCTTGACGGACAAACAAATGGAATGTGAGCCCATTAGCTTGCGCGTAGGCAAGGTAGTCGCGGAGCTGGGCGGTCAGTGCCTGCTTGCTGACATTCTTGACCTCACCAATCATCCTTGCCTGGCGATCGAGAACGTCTGGGACACGATACGTCGCCTTGGACGGTGTGACCGGCGTTATCCGGGTGGTGTTCTGTCCAAGCCCCACCGCGTTGATTCCTTGCTTGCCGAGCTCGCCCGCTGTGGCCTTTGGCACATTGACCGCATCCCCCGGCGCGACCTGAGGTACCAGCCATCCCTGCAGATGACCGGGGGCGGTGCGCACAACATCACCCGTGGTCCACTCCAGCACGGCATCTTGGCGGAAGTTGATCTCGTCACCGTCACTGACATTCGGCAACGTCAGATTGAAAATGTTTCCGGACTGGGTGATCAGCGGATCCCCGACCCTCTGACCGTTCACCCACACATTCGTGGTCTGGCTTAATACGTTGGTAGGCCCGGCTCCCTGGTATGTCCAAGTGAAAATCGCCGGGCCGGAGTCTGTCCCGAAAATCGGCACGAACCTGCCATCCCCGACCGCGAGCAGGTCCGGGTTCTGCAGGCTCACACCATCCTTGATGTTGATGGGCTGCCCTTCGATCAACGGGACCCGCACATCATCAATCGGCACATCAGGTGAAGGCGGATCAGCCGGCGCGGGAAGCCCCGGCTGCGGGCCGCCGAAGGTAGCTGGCCCGCTGCCAGCTGGGCCGCTTGCTGAAGTCGCCCACCCAACCATCTCGGCTGGCGCTTCACCCGCCGCGTCCGTCGGCACTCCGCCCGAACCCATGCTGCTCACCGAATTCACCACACCGGAGAGCTGGGAGACGCCGCTGGCCACCTGCCCGACACCTTCAGTGCCTTTCGACACGGTGTCGTTGAGTTGCGTGAATTGCTCCGTCTGCGGTTTCAGCTGTGGGTTGGCGTCCCCGACCGCCTGGGCGATCTGGTCCGCTTCTCCCTGAGCGGTTTTCACAATCTGACTACCCGCATTCACCGCGTCGGCGGTGCCTTGAATGCCTTGCGAGACACCCTGCACCACCGTGACAGCGTCTTGCGGATTCACCGCTCCGGATTGCGCCGACGAGGCCAGCGAGACACCAGCCTGCGCGGCCGAACCAAAGCCCTGCGCGGCCTGCCCCGACGACTGCCCGATCTGCTGACCGGACTGCACATAGGTCTGCACATCACCCGGAAGGCCTTGCACCGCTTGGGATGCATCCTGACCGAGCGCCTGGGTGTCTGGGCTTTGTTCCTGCTTGTCCTGCTTGCGGCGCCGTGTCGATGCTGCACCAAGCAACAGCGCGGTTAGATCGTTGTCACCGGACTGCTTGTCGCGATCCTGCTGATCGTCCTTCTTCTTGTCCTTAGACGGGAACTTAGGCAGCTTCTGATTGCCGTTCTGCTTCTGCTGCCCCTGCTGGTTTTGCAGCTGCCTAGTCATGTCGTCGATGCGCTGACGATCCTGCGTGGATTGCTGCTGTTGATGCTGCAGCTGGCGAGTCAGGTCATCGATCTTCTGCTGATCCGACGACTGGTTCGGCTGCTGCCCAGCATCTTGTTGCGACGGTTGTTCAGGTGCCTGCTGCGGTTGTTGCGCAGGCTGCTGCACACCCTGATTCGATTGACCGCCTTGCGATCCGGGGTTGGCCTGTCCGCCGTTGAAATCTGGGTTCGGCTTGCCCGGCCCTTGCGTATACGGGGTGGCATTTTGATAGTCAGGGATCTGGGTGCCGTGTGCGGGCTGATCCCAACCCTGCTGCGGCCCCTGCTGCCCACTGGACCCCTGAACACCGTTGTTACTGACCGACGGAGCCTGAGTGTTGTAGATCGAGATACCCGAATTTTGATCTAGCGGGGCTTGATTGGAGCCGTAGTTACCGCCCTGATAGTCCGGCATCTGGTTGGGCATCTGCGGCGGCTGAAACTGGGAGGCATCCGGACCGTACGAGTTCGATCCATTCGACCCGCCCCCGCAATCGGGCGGGCACTGCGCATGCGCCTGCGGCACCGTAGCCGGAGTGAACCAACCCAACCCCAACCCCCCGGCCGAGAACATCAACAGCGCGACAACACCCGAGGTTGCGGCCGCCTTATGCGAGGCATCGGTAGCCCATTTCCACAGACCCGCAAGACCTTTCCACCAACCCAGGTTCGACCCGATAGCCCACGTCAGGACCGCGGCGATAGCGGCGACAGCGGGCAATACCTCCGGGCCGGTGATCCACACATACAACCGCGGGGTGATCCCAGCGGTCAGCAACACCAAACCCAAACCACCGCCAACAAGGGCGGCCACCAGGCCCGGATGCCACAACCCTTCTGGCGTGCGGCGCTTGCCGACCGTGCGGTCGCGCTCGATGAGCAGACCGGAGTCAGTGAGGGCTTGCTTGACCAAGCCGGTCAGGTACTGGCCGCTGGTGAACAGCGCAGCGCCAGCCAGCACCGCCACCAGCATCTGGCCGATCCCCAGCGACAATGACCATTGGCTTTCACCGGTCAGGTCCCGCCACCAGCTGGCGTAACCGCCGCGGAACGTCCACCACATGCCCAGCGCCCCAACGATGACCGCCCCCGACGCGGCCACCGCCAACACCGGCTCCGTCAAACGTTCCTTCGCCCCATCAAACAGCGCCGCGATGACCGGCCGGGCACCCCACATCGCGAGCTTGATTCCGCCGCCGAGGGCCGTCATACCCAGCAGCAACAACCCAGCCCAGCTGATCAGGTCTGCGGCACCATCACCACTGCGGTACAGGTTGTGCAGTGCAGCCACCGCGCCTACCACCAGGACGCCCCCGACAGCGAAGGCTGCCATGCGGCGCCAGGTGTCGTGTTCGAGTCTGGATTCGTGAGCACCATCACGTACGGGCAACTCCTGCGTCAGTGCAGCGGAATGCGCCAGATCACGGCATTCCGATACCGCAGTCAGCTGTTCAGTTGATCGTTCGTTCCCCGACACGTCGCCTCCGTCAACTTCCGCAAAGCCCGCAGGGAAGTGACACTACGCCCAGCCAGGAACAGCTGTCCACGCGGATAGCAAACATTCACCTTGCGACATGGACGCCGGTGCGCAAGAATCGCACAGCAACGACGAACGTGTATCCCTAGATGAGAGCACACCGCCCGGCAACAGCCACACTTCGCAGCTCAACCGACAGGGAGTCTCAATGAACCCACTCATCGAACACCTAGCCGCGGCGCCGGGCGTCCGACTTCCGCTATGACGGTCGTGTTTCTCGCAGCGACGCTGTTCATCCTGACGTGTGTTGGTTCGGCGCTGGTCGTTCACGGCACCGTCAAGAAGAACGACTGGGGCATCTGCTTGTCTGCACCCCGGTGCCCGAAGTGCGGCGTGCCGATGCCACAGATCCGGGCACCGAGATCTTTCCGACAAACGATGTGGGGTGGAAGCACCTGCAGCCAGTGCGATATTGAAGTGGATAAGTGGGGACGGGAACGCTCCTAGAGGAGTTCACCCAATACGGGCCGGCTCGTTAGTTTGTCATCAACGTCGATGGCGAATTTGATGTGATCACCCTCGAGTATTGTCGCGGTGACATTCACGCAATAGACCTGGCCCCCACTGTCGCTTATCCAGCATCGCTGGGTTACGCCCTTCTCGCCGCGCAGGGGCCACCGCATTTCGAGGAGGTCGGAGTGATCCGACCTTGGTGGTGAGGGCATTTGAGACACCGCTAGCCAGCTCCTCTGTCGAGATCTCTTTTGTCGTGTCCACATTGGCCGAGGCCGAGCAGCTAGTTAATGCGGTCGTTCCCAGCAGTGACGCACCAATTATCAAGCTAGCCTTCGCCTTTCCCATCCTTCTAGGCTTCCCGCTTGCCGGCGGCGTGTTGCCCCGTTGCTGCCGTGTAGACCTCGCCGAATGCACCATCGACAAGGATTTCCAGGATTTGGGTATCAGGATTGATGCGGGTGATGCATTGCGCGGTGCCGCGGTGCCAGAAATAGGTGTTATGGCTGACCGTACCGCCGGGCGCATCGTAGGCCTGGCGTAGGGTCGCTGACGCGAGCAAGCTCACAGCCTCCCCCGGCGCTGCGGAACCAACCGCGTGCAGCAACAACACGCTTCGGTACGGCACCCCGAAGAGGACCCCGAGCGGTGCACGGCCACCGAGCACCGTGTCAATCAGATGCGGCATGTTCAAGGCCTTGGACGCAATGAAGAACGAGTCGCCGGTCAACGCGAACACCTCGTGATCGAGGCGATCAATGGTCGTTGGCTCGGCATCGGTGTTGCGTTGCCCGACCTCGTACAGGAAATCCAGGTCGCGACCGGCGACATCGCTGTCGCTGACGGTGCGGACAGCGGTCGGTAGGTCACGGCTCAACTCTGCGACAAGCCCGCCAAATGCCGGCCGGGCGTAGTTCATCGACAACATGCCGGAGGTATCCGGTTGTTGCAGGCGGGTGCGCACCTGCGCGAGGAACTCGACATAAGCCAGGTCGCCCACTCGCGGAGCCTCACGGGCCGCGAACTGCTGCCGGAAGTGAAACTCGACTGCCCCAGCCCATTCAGATTCGGGCAGCTTGGCGCATTGAAGCTGAAGGTTATGCAGCCAGTACTGGTGCCCGGCATCATCGACCAGCCGATCGTCGCCGGATGCATCGTGAGCGGCCGATTGCACGCTCAGGCCGCGGCGGTCCAGGTCCTGTACCGCCAGGGCGCGGATAGCCCTACGCCGTCGCTCGTCTGCGACGGCGACAATTCCATCGGCGGCCGGTTCGTTACTGTCGCTGTTCACTTGCTCTACCTCATACCGAGTCGCCGGGGCTGGTCCTGATGGAACATCTGTAATTCTGATTCGCGGGCGCTAATGCGGTTGCGGCCGAGTGTCATTGATGAGTGCCGACGTCGCCGCCAATGGCGTCAAGTCGGTACGGCTCAGATGGAAACCGATGTCTTTGCCGTATTCAACGCAGGTCAAGCCGCCGGTATCCATCCGGCATTCTGTGTCGTCCGTCAGCCTGATCGTTGAGCCGTACGCCAGCACGTTCGACACCGCGTAGACGACCGGATCTGGTGCGGCGATGCCGTTTTGCAGGCTTTCAAACCCGAACGTGGTGACCGAGTCTTGCCAATTGCCCAGCAAATCAACGGGTTTTGGTGTCCGTGGATATGTTCCGCGTGGGACATCGCAGACGAGTATGTATTTACGCCAGGTGCACATGATCGCGCCGGTAGGCGATCGGAAGTGCAGATAATCTGGCGAGCTGGCGGTCGGGGAATCCTCGGGCAGGTAGCCGCCCATGTGAAAAGGCCCCGGGTCAACCAGTGTGCCTTGCGCAACGCGGGCCAGCTTCACCGTCGCATCGGCAGTGGGTTGGGGGAATTTCACGTCGCCGGGCGCTGGCGCAGTCAGTTCGGAAGGAGTTGGCATCGAGTCGGGGCCGGTTGCTCGAGTCTCGAATTTGGCGTGCCGTAGGTTCTCGACGCTCTGGCGCATCAGCTGGGTGTCCTGTTGACTGAAAGCAGGTTCTGCGATCACCAGCAGCCCGCGAACCCGCAACAGCGATACTGTCCGGCCGTTTGTATCGGTCCGATCGCCGGGAATGTGAAAGCTAGTGATGTTGATGCCGTCGAGCTGGGGGGCGGGCACGCTCGCGAAGTGACATTGGTTGGCCCACTTGATTGTTTCGTCGATTACCGAAGATCCAGAATGCTCAAGTCCCAGAGTCACGGTGTCGGTCGAGTATGTGTCCTTATCGGCCTTACGTGACATGGACACCGAAGCGATCTTGCGGAAATTCCGATGTGAATCGGAGCGGTTGCCGACTTCGTCCGCGAAGGGCAATCGGCTGCAGCCCGTGGCGCTCTCGCCGTCCTCGGTGCTGTACGGCACGATCGGCGAGCTCTGCAAGACAGTCCAGCCCGGAGGTGCGTCGACAATTGAGGGCAGCAACTGCTCAAGGTCCTTGTCGGTGCGTGTGGTCAGGGCACTGGCATCGGCCTTGTCGGACAATGGTCTTGATGCTGGCCGGTCCGATGAGAGCCGCCGGATAGTGGTCGCCAGAATCGCGTCGGCTTCACCGGCACGATCATGCCGGTATCCAACGACGACAACACCGCGCACCCGCGCCAGCGAAATCACGCTTTCCCGGGTGCCTTCGCCCTGATCGCGGTGATCCCGGTTGTCGGTGAGATGAAGCCGTGTGACCTCAACACCTTCCAGATTTCGAGGCGGGAGCACGCTGACAGCAGTGGGACTTCCCATCGAAGGGTCGCCAGGTGTTGCACCGGAGTATGTCTCGCGGTACTGGTGGCAGCCTTTGGCCCAGGCCAACGAGTCGGAGATCAGATCCGTGCCAAGGCGGTCACGCATGATGCGCACTGCCGCCTCCCCGGCGTTGCCGGCGATCCCGTTCTGCACGACGCCGGCCGAGCTGGCCGCCACCAGGTCGCTGCGCTGGAAGGGGATATCGGCGCAGCCCGAAGGCTCGACAGTGGTGTTTGGGCCGATGTACGGGCCCGGGATCCAGTCAGACGCTCCGGCAGTCAATGTGACGTCCCATGACGGGCCGGGATAGTCGGCCAGGACCGGAAGGAACCGGGCCAGCTCCACGTTCGAAGGGCGAACCGGGCCCGGGTCGATCGGACGCGGCTCGCTCGCCTGTCCGCACCCACCCATGACGACCACCAGCGCCACACAGGGCAACCCTCGCCTCATCCAAAACCCCTCCCTACCCATGACCGCCAGTGTGCCAGGCGGTGGGCAGCGAACTACAAACAAAGCCCAAGTCCGAAGCACTGCCTTCCCTGGCGTGGTCGGGGCAACCTAGGGGTACGACGAATTGGCGCCACAGCGCAAGTCTGGCCCCATAGTCGGACACTCGCCGGCTTCGATCGAGTTTTGCATTGCGAGTAGCTACGGGCGGCGTCGCCCATCAAGCGTAAAATTCGACTAGACCGAATGCCGACAACAAAGTGGGCCAGGGAGTGTTCTCCCTGGCCCACTTTGCTACCCGAAAACTCTTACAGCATGCAGGAAACGCAACCCTCGACCTCGGTGCCTTCCAGCGCCATCTGCCGTAGCCGGATGTAGTACAGCGTCTTGATTCCCTTGCGCCAGGCGTAGATCTGCGCCTTGTTCACGTCACGCGTGCTGGCGGTGTCCTTGAAGAACAGTGTTAGCGACAGACCCTGATCCACGTGCTGGGTGGCCGCGGCGTAGGTGTCGATGATCTTCTCGTAGCCGATCTCGTACGCGTCCTGGTAGTACTCCAGATTGTCGTTCGTCAGGTAAGGCGCCGGGTAGTAGGCCCGTCCGATCTTGCCTTCCTTACGGATCTCAATCTTCGAGGCAACCGGGTGAATCGACGACGTCGAGTGGTTGATGTAGGAGATCGATCCCGTCGGCGGCACCGCCTGCAGGTT
This sequence comes from Mycobacteroides franklinii, assembly GCF_001853795.1. NCBI lineage: Bacteria > Bacillati > Actinomycetota > Actinomycetes > Mycobacteriales > Mycobacteriaceae > Mycobacteroides > Mycobacteroides franklinii. The sequence goes on along the minus strand of NZ_MLIK01000019.1, from coordinate 2,225,563 downwards.
CTGGTTGTAGATGCCGTGCTGCTGCACCGACTCCTTCAACCGCAACCAATCGTCCTGTGTCGGAATGCGAATCCCGGCGTCGGCGAAGAGCTGACGCACCTTCTCGGTCGCCGGTTCCCATACCTGTTCGGTGTACTTGTCGAAGAACTCGCCGCTGGCGTACTTCGACTTCTCGAAGCCACCGAACTTCGCGCCGCGCTCGACGGCGATGCGGTTCGACGCCTTCAGCGCGTGGTACAGCACCGTGTAGAAGTAGATGTTGGTGAAGTCCACACCTTCTTCGGAACCGTAGAAGATCCGCTCGCGCGCCAGGTAGCCGTGCAGGTTCATCTGTCCCAGGCCGATGGCATGAGAGTCGTTGTTGCCCTGCTCGATCGACGGCACCGACCAGATGTGCGTCTGATCCGACACCGCCGTCAGCCCGCGGATCGCCACCTCGATGGTCTGCGCGAAATCCGGCGAATCCATCGTCTTGGCGATGTTGAGTGAGCCAAGGTTGCACGAAATGTCCTTGCCCACCTTGGCGTAGGACAGATCGTCATTGAACAGCGACGGCGTCGACACCTGCAGGATCTCCGAGCACAGGTTCGAGTGGGTGATCTTGCCGTCAATGGGGTTGGCGCGGTTCACGGTGTCCTCGTACATGATGTACGGGTAGCCCGACTCGAACTGCAGCTCGGCGAGGGTCTGGAAGAACTCGCGCGCCTTGATCTTCGTCTTACGAATCTGGCCGTTATCGACCATCTCGTAATACTTTTCGGTGACGTTGATATCGGCGAACGGCACTCCGTAAGTGCGCTCGACATCGTAGGGCGAGAACAGGTACATGTCCTCGTTCTTCTTGGCCAGCTCGAAGGTGATGTCCGGGATCACCACACCCAGCGAGAGGGTCTTGATGCGGATCTTCTCGTCGGCGTTCTCACGCTTGGTGTCCAAGAAACGATAGATGTCCGGGTGGTGCGCGTGCAGGTACACCGCACCGGCACCCTGGCGCGCACCGAGCTGGTTGGCGTAGGAGAAGGAGTCCTCCAGCAGCTTCATGATCGGGATGACACCCGAGCTCTGGTTCTCAATGTTCTTAATCGGGGCGCCGTGCTCACGAATGTTGGTGAGCAGCAAGGCAACACCGCCACCACGCTTGGACAGCTGCAGTGCCGAGTTGATGGAACGCCCGATGGACTCCATGTTGTCCTCGATACGCAGCAGGAAGCAGGACACCGGCTCGCCGCGCTGCTTCTTGCCCGAGTTGAGGAACGTCGGGGTGGCCGGCTGGAACCGTCCGTCGATAATCTCATCGACCAACTTCTCGGCCAGCTGCAGATCACCGGCGGCCAGGGTCAGCGCCACCATGACAACACGATCCTCGAAGCGCTCCAGGTAGCGCTTTCCGTCGAATGTCTTCAGCGTGTACGAGGTGTAGTACTTGAACGCGCCGAGGAAGGTCGGGAACCGAAACTTCTTGGCGTAGGCCCGATCCAGCAGCGACTTCACGAAGTTACGCGAGTACTGGTCGAGCACCTCGCGCTCGTAGTACTCCTTCTCGATCAGGTAATCGAGCTTCTCGTCCTGATTGTGGAAGAAGACCGTGTTCTGGTTGACGTGCTGCAGGAAGTACTGCCTCGCAGCCGCCGCATCCTTGTCGAACTGGATCTTGCCCTCTGCGTCATACAGATTGAGCATCGCGTTGAGGGCGTGATAGTCCAGCTCGCCGTGAGCCGAGCCGTGCGCAGAGGTCACTGGTTCTGCAGTTGTCGCGGTTGGCGCCACGGTGTGTCCTTCCAAAATTCGTCGAGTCCGGCGAGCACCTGCTCCACATCGTCAGCGGTGCCCATGAGTTCAAAGCGATACAGATACGGCACGTCGCACTTGGCCGAGATGACCTTGCCCGCGTAGCAGTACTCGGCGCCGAAATTGGTGTTCCCGGCGGCGATGACCCCGCGGATCAGGGATCGGTTGTTTTCGTTGTTGAGAAACTTGATGACTTGCTTGGGAACGTATCCCCCGGCCTTACCGGGCACCGGATGCCCGCCGCCATAGGTCGGCACGATCAGAACGTAGGGGTCGCCAACTTCGATATCGCCGCGCAGCGGGATCCGGGTGGCGGGAACACCCAGCTTCTGGACGAAGCGGTGGGTGTTCTCCGACACGCTGGAGAAATAGACCAGATGGGCCATGCCCGGCTCCCGCACTACTTGCTTACTACTTATTAGGCAGAGACGGCGACGGCGCCGGCGAGCGCCTTGATGCGGTCCGGACGGAAACCCGACCAGTGATCGTCACCGGCCACGACCACGGGCGCCTGCAGGTAGCCGAGCGCCATCACGTAGTCACGTGCCTCGGGCACCTCGGTGATGTCCACGATGTTGTACTCGATGCCCTGCTTGTCGAGGGCCTTGTACGTCGCGTTGCACTGTACGCAGGCGGGCTTGGTGTAGACGGTGATGCTCATGCGTAGCTCCTCAGCGAATCGATCGTAGACATCTCAACAAAGTTTTCAGCAGTCCAGCGCCCGGGAAAATTCCGCGCCGCCCGTGGTGGCTGAGCGCCGGGATTGGCCACAATATCTGGCGAAAATCCGGGCCGGGCGGCCCGGATTCGTTCCCGGCCTTTCGGTGTTCCAGACACTACACCTAGTGTCCGACAATCGGAACTCATACAAGATGTTCGGAACAACATTCATGAAATTCCCTGGTCGTGAGACCTGCCACCCATGAAATTCCGGCGTGTCGCAACCGCCGCGTGTTCGGGCGCGCGGCGGTGGCTGGAACATATGGGGTGTCTACCACCAGGTACCGACACCGGCTAGCAGACCACCCACCGCCGGGCAAACGATTTCGCCCGGCGAGTCTGTGGAAACTGTGAAGTTCTGTGGACGAATCTGGGGACAGATCCGGATTCCGCGGAAGAGCCCCTGGTTGTCGGCCACCCACGACACGAAAGTGGTACCGGGGTACCTGGTCAGCCCGGCCGCCACTTTGTTCGCCGACGCCCAGAAAGCGGGCCGGAGCAGTATCGGCGCTCCCTGAACGGCCGACGTGGGCAGGCTAAGCTCCCACGCCAAGGACTGCCGGTTTACCCAACGGCGCGACAATCACCATCACCGGAGGTAGTCCCACGATGACGTCATCCCCCGCAGGACCACCGCAGCGGATGACGCACACAGACGTCAGCCCGCGCAGAGTGTTCATGGCAAGCGCGGTCGGCTCAGCCATCGAGTTCTACGACTTCTATATCTACGGCACGGCGGCCGCACTGGTCTTCCCCGCCGTCTTCTTCCCGAATCTGAGCCATTCCCTGGCGCTCTTCGCCTCCATAGCCACCTTCAGCACCGCTTTTCTGGCCCGGCCAATCGGCGCCGCGATATTCGGCCACTACGGCGACCGCTTCAGCCGCAAAGGCACCTTGGTGGTCACCCTGATCACCATGGGGCTGGCCACCATGGCGGTCGGCATGGTTCCCGGCGCCGCCTCGATCGGGGCGGCCGCACCGGCGGCCATTGTCTTGTTGCGACTCGTGCAAGGCATTGCGGTCGGCGGCGAGTGGAGCGGCGCGGCACTACTCTCCGCCGAGTACTCGCCAAGCCACGATCGCGGCCGCGCCGCGACCGCCGTGCCGATCGGAACCTCAACGGGGCTGTTGCTCAGCAGCCTGGTCTTCCTCATCGTCAGCGTGACGGTCGGGGAAGAAAGCCCCGCATTCCTGTCGTGGGGATGGCGGGTGCCCTTCATCGCCAGCGGACTCCTGGTGGCGGTGGGCCTGTACATCCGGCTCCATATCGCAGAGACACCAGAGTTCGTCGACGCGAAGGCTCACCACCAACTGGTCAAATCGCCACTGCGACAGGTGATGAAAGAGAACCCGCGCACCCTGGTACTGACCAGCGGCACCATGCTGATCATCTTCACGCTGTCTTTCATGACCAACACGTACTTCCCGGGATTCGCCCGGTCCGAATTGCACTTCTCCCGCGCGGCCATACTCACCGCCGGCGCGCTCGGGGCGATCGTTCTCATGGTGTCGGCAGCGGCCGGCGGAATCCTCAGCGACCGACTGGGCCGGCGCAGAGTGATATTGACCAGCATGGGCCTGATGCTCCCGTGGACGCTACTGGTCACTCCCCTGATGATCAGCGGCCCGTTCTGGGCCTACCTCGCAGCCATGGTGCTCACCTATGTGCTGTTCGGGCTCGCCTTTGGGCCCATGGCGAGCTTCTTGCCGGAGTCCTATCCCGTCGGTACCCGCTACAGCGGCACCGGAGTGGCGTTCAACGTGGCCGGTGTATTCGGCGGTGCCATCCCCCCACTGATCGCCGGTCCATTGCAGAACACTCTGGGCAGCTGGGCCGTCGGCCTGATGCTGCTGACGATCTGCGCCATCAGCGTCGCGTCCGTCTCCGGCATGAAAGAAACATGGGCCGGAGCTGAGCACTGAACCGCCCGCCAACGAAACGCGATGGCGGGCAACCAGCTTCCGTCAGTTATCCGCCGTCAACGCGTCCAACGCCTTGGTCAGCTCGGCGACCGTCTCGGCATGCTCGCGCGGGTGCTTGCCATCGAAGGCCGAGGACGGCACGGCGAGCTTGACCTCTTCGAGCACGTTGGCAGTCGCGATCCCGGCAGCCTTGCGGGTCTCGTCGATCGCCCAGATACCGCCGTAGCGGCCCGCCGAGGTGCCGATCACCACAGTCGGCTTGCCCTTGAAGACGCTGGAGCCAAAGGGACGCGAGAGCCAGTCGATCGCGTTCTTCAGCGAGCTGGAAATGGTGCCGTTGTTCTCGGGGCTGACCAGCAGTACCGCGTCAGCGCCCGCAACAGCGGCGCGCAGGGCCTCGGCGGCAGCGGGCGCGCTGCCACCGTCGGTGTCCTCGTTGTAGTGCGGAAGATCGGCCAGACCCTCGTAGATGCTCACACTCACCCCAGCCGGCGCGTTCTCCGCTGCCGCCTCCGCAAGCTGCCGATTGATCGATGCTTTGCGCAGGCTTCCGACGATTGCCAGCACGTTCTTCTCTGCCATGGGGAACACCTTTCATCAGAGCGGCGCGTTTGTCGCACCAACATCCTGTTTCTTTGTCATCTTTTATAATACGGACCGTGGTCCGTTTGATTCCCAACGGCTACTATCAATGTGTTATGCCTGGTCAAGAAATCCCCCTGCTTTCTGTCGACTCTGCGCAAAATCCAGCACAAGGACCCGTTCGCGAGCGAGCCATCGCAACCCGAAACCGCGCGCTACTGCTGGACGCCGCCCGCCAGCTTCTCGACGAGGTCGGCCCGGACGGCATGTCGATGGATGCCGTCGCCAACGCGGCAGGCGTGGGCAAGGGCACGCTGTTTCGTCGTTTCGGCAGCCGCACCGGACTGTTACTGGCACTGCTCGACCACGAAGAGCACATCGAGCAGCAGGCATTCATGTTCGGACCGCCCCCTCTTGGCCCCGATGCCCCACCACTCACCCGACTCATCGCGTTCGGGCGGGCCCGGCTCGCCTTCCTGGAACGGCACCTCGACCTCGCACGAGCCACCACCGCCGATGCCGACGCCTGGCACAACGCCCCGCCCACCCTGCTCGTCCGCGCACATATCCGGATGCTGCTGGCCCAGCTCGAATGCACCGGAGACCTCGATACACAGACCCATGCCCTGATGTCGATCATCGATCCCGGCTACGTGCACTTCGCCACCAGCGCCAACGGCCAGACACTGACAGGGCTCGGCGACGCGTGGGAGGACCTGGTGTGCAAGGTGTGCGCACGCTGACCGAGCGTTCTACAGTCGGGCAATGAGCAGCCTTCGCGAAGAGATCCGGTCCGCCCTCGACGTCTCCCCCACGATCGATCCGGCCGCCGAGGTGTCGCGACGGGTGGGGTTCCTCAAGGACTATCTAAGAGTCAGCGGGACAGCGGGATTCGTCCTCGGAATCTCCGGCGGGCAAGACAGCGCCCTGGCCGGGCGGCTGTGCCAGTTGGCGGCGCAGGAGTCAAGGCTCGAGGGGACGGAGGCCGAGTTCATCGCGGTGCGGTTGCCCTACGGTGTACAGGCCGACGAGAACGATGCCCAAGTGGCTCTTAGGTTTATCGACCCCGACCGCTCCATCGTCATCAACGTCAAAGACACCTCCGATGCCGCGGTGGATGCGGTGGCCGATGCACTCGGCGAGACACCATCGGACTTCGTGCGCGGCAACATCAAGGCCCGGGAACGCATGGTCGTCCAATACGCCGTCGCCGGTCAGCACCGGCTACTCGTGGTCGGCACCGACCACGCCGCCGAGGCCGTCACAGGATTCTTCACCAAGTTCGGCGATGGTGGCGTCGACGTCACCCCGCTCACGGGACTCACCAAACGTCAAGGTGCACAACTTCTTTCCCACCTCGGTGCTCCGGAGAGCATCTCACACAAGGTGCCCACCGCCGATCTAGAAGATGACCGGCCCGCGCTTCCCGACGAGGTCGCACTCGGCGTCACGTACGCACAGATCGACGATTACCTGGAGGGCAAGGCGGTCACCGTCGAGGCCGCCGACCGTATCGAACGCTGGTACCTGCAGACCCGGCACAAGCGGACCGTGCCGGTCACCCCGTTCGACGGCTGGTGGCGCTAAGAATCCGTCGACGGCGGATTCGTCCCGGCCCTCTGAAATCCGGGACGCAGTGCGTTGGTGAAGGCGTGATTGACCAGCCGCATCGCGACGCTGTAGGGCCACCACAGCGTGCGCTTGAACAGGTACAGCGCGCGGATGTCGACCCCGGTGTAGACGAGGTAGCGGTTGTGGCGGATGCCGTGCAGGATCCGGTCGGCCACCTTCTCGGGCGAGGTGGCATGCCCCACGAACCGGTTCACCCACTTACTGACGTCGGGGTTGTCGCGGTCCACTCCGGCGATGTCGACGGTGCGCACCAGTGGAGTGTTGACGGCGCCCGGCACCACCACGGTGACGCCGATCTTGTAGCGCGCCAGATCGAAGCGCAGAACCTCCGAGACGCCACGCAGCCCGTACTTGCTGGCACTGTAAGCCGCATGCCAGGGCAGCGCGACCAGCCCGGCCGCCGAGGACACGTTGACGATCTGACCACCGCTGCGGGCCTTGATCATCGCCGGCACGAAGCTCTCGATGACGTGGATGGGTCCCATCAGGTTGATATCGACCACCGAGCGCCATTGCTCATGGCTGAGCCTGTCGACGGACCCCCACACGGATATGCCCGCGATATTGAGCACAACATCCATGCTCGGGTGCGTCGCGAGGATGTCCGAGGCGAAGGCGGCCACCGCGTCATAGTCGGAGATATCGAGCGCCCGGTAGGCGCTGACCTTCCCTCCGGCAGCCTTGATCTCCTCGACCACGGACTCGAGTCCGTCCACGGCACGGTCGGTCAAAAACAGGTCGGCGCCCTCGCGGCCCAGACGCAGCGCGGTGGCCCGTCCGATCCCGCTGGCGGCCCCGGTGACGAAGCATCGCTTACCGGTGAAGTCGTATGCCATTACTGAACCGTACCGGCCGTCATTCTTAAATTTCTGCGCGGTCCAATAGCAAACGGTACCTTCGGAATATGACGGTTGATAGCACGCAATCTCGCCGCAGTTGGTTACCGTGGGCAACTACAATTGCAGTAGTGGTGATAGCTACCACGGCATGCGCGGGCGGAACCTCCACCCACCTTTTGCGAGGCACAGACGACGCCCCCGCCGCCGCCTCCACGTACACCCAGGCCCCGGCGGCCCCCATGCGCGACTCGATGCAACAGGCCCCGCAACACGGGCCGCCGACGGACGCCAAACGGGACATCGTCAAGACCGGGACCATGACGATCATCGTGTCCAATCCGTCCGATGCCGCCGACAAGGCGGCCGGGTTGGCCGAATCGGCCAACGGCCGAGTGGAGAGCCGCTCGGAGGACGCGGGATCGAGATCGGGCCGTGCGCAGACGTCGATCGTGCTGCGGATCCCGGCGGCTAAGCTCGACGGCGTACTGCGCGACCTCAAAGAACTCGGAAAGGTCAAGTCGGCCGACACCAAAAGCGATGACGTAACGTCACAGCGGGTCGACCTGGACGCGAGGATCGCGGCCCTGCAGACATCCGTCGACCGGCTGCTCGGGATCATGCGCGACTCCAAGGACACCGATGCCTTGATCAAGGCCGAAACCGAGCTATCCAAGCGTCAGGCCGACCTCGACAGTCTGCGGGCGCAACGCAACCAGCTCGGAGAGCAAGTCGCCTATAGCTCGGTCACCGTTACGTTCCTCGCCGAAGAAGTGGGCCTGCCGCCGACACCACCCAAGTACCAAGGGTTCTTCGGGCAGATCGAGCGCGGCTGGGATGGGCTCGTCGCGGCGAGCAACAACGTGCTGCTGCTCTTCGGACTGCTACTGCCCTGGCTCGGCGCGTTGGCCGTTCTCGGCGGAATCGGCTACGGCGTCCGCCGTGCGGTACTGCAACGCCGATCCGATACGGCGCCGCTAGCGACCCAAAAGACTGACACGCCATAGGGTTTCGATAGTCGCGATCGCCCGGGCCGGGTCGGTGTCACGCCCGACGAACGAGCTGTCACCCGAGACGGTGGACGCGGTGAGCGCCACGAGGGACCGCACCAAGGCGGGTAGATCGTCCGAGATCGGTTGCGCGCCGCGTTCATTCACCTCGATCTCGGCGATCTTGAGGATCTTTTCGATGACAACGTCGGTGAGGTCGTCGAGCAGCCCGGCGATGGTCGGGTCGGTGATCCGCGCCTCCTGGCACGCCTTCATCAACGGGTCGTTGTGCGCGAATGACGCGGCGGCGCTGCCCACCATGCGGTTGGCGAACTGCTCGGGGGTCTCGTCTTCTCCGCGCGGCGCGAAGTAGTGGGTCAGCTCGTCGAGTTCCGCGAACGCATTGCCGACCATCTGCGCAAGCACCGAGTACTTGCTGTCGAAGTAGAAATAAAACCCCGACCGGCCCACGCCGGCGCGCTCGCTGATCGCGCTGACCGAGAGGTCCGCGAAGCTGGGGTTTTCCGCGATCAGCTCGGCAACGGCCGTCATGATCGCGTCCCGCTGGCGATCACCACGGGTCTGCGTGCCACTGCGCGCTGGACTGACCACCTGCACAGTTTGCACTGAAACACGGTATGAACAGAACTTGACACCCGTCAAGTTCTGCGGCGAAGATGAGCTGGAGCACATTGACGTGCTTGCCGCGAGCGAAGGAGCGACGCCCAATGGCGACGATCAACAGCACCGATTACCTCATCGACCAGGCCAAACGCCGTCTTCCCACGATGAACACCCTTCCGGGGATGGGTTACGTCGAGAACTACCTCAACAATCGCGAATGGCCGCTCAAAGAGTTGGCCGCGCCGCCACCCGGAAGCGGTTTGAAGCCGGTGATGGGCGATCAGGGGCTGCCGCTGCTCGGCCACATGGTCGAGATGTTCCGCGGGGGCATCGACTGGGTGCTCAACATGTACCAGGAGCGCGGCCCGGTCAGCTGGTCACAGACCCCGATCGGCAAGATCGTCGCCGCGCTGGGTCCCGACGCCACCCAGGCGGTGTTCAGCAACGCGAACAAAGACTTCTCCCAGCAGGGCTGGGTTCCGGTGATCGGCCCCTTCTTCAGCCGTGGGCTGATGCTGCTGGATTTCCAGGAGCACCGCGAGCACCGGCTGATCATGCAGCAGGCCTTCCTGCGCAGCCGGCTGGCGGGCTATGTGGAGCAGATCGATTCGGTCGCAAGTGAGATCGTCGCCGAGTGGCCGACGAACGACAGCCGGTTCCTGTTCTATCCGGCCATCAAGGAATTGACCTTGGATGTCGCGTCCGTGGTGTTCATGGGCAACGAGCCGCATGCTCAGCATGAGCGGTTGGAGAAGGTCAACAAGGCATTCGTGGCGACCACTCGCGCCGGTGGCGCCATCTTCCGGTTCGGCCTGCCGCCCTTCAAGTGGTGGCAGGGGTTACAGGGCCGCAAGCTGCTCGAAGAGTACTTCGCCGAGCGGGTGGGCATTGCCCGCCGCAAGGATTCGGGTGCCGACATGCTGACGGCGTTGTGCCACGCCGAAACTGACGAGGGCGACGCCTTCTCCGACACCGACATCGTCAACCACATGATCTTCTTGATGATGGCCGCGCACGACACCACCACGTCGACCACCACGACCATGGCGTACTACCTGGCCGCCAATCCCGAATGGCAGGAACGGGTTCGAGATGAGTCGGACCGCCTGGGCGACGGCCCGCTGGACATCGACGCATTGGAGAAGCTGGAGAGCCTGGACCTGGTGATGAACGAGGCGCTGCGCCTCGTCACCCCGCTCCCGTTCAATATCCGCTCCGCGGTGCGCGATACCGATCTGCTCGGATTCCACATCCCGGCCGGGACCATGATCAACATCTGGCCCGGCATGAACCACCGGTTGCCCGAGTTGTGGACGGATCCGGACACATTCGATCCCGACCGCTTCTCCGAACCGCGCAACGAGCACAAGCGTCACCGCTACGCGTTCTCACCGTTCGGCGGGGGTGCGCACAAGTGCATCGGCATGGTGTTCGGTCAGCTGGAGATCAAGGCCATCATGCATCGACTACTCCGGCGGTACCGGTTTGAGCTGGCGCACCCCGACTACCAGGCCAAGTGGGACTACGCCGGCATGCCGCTGCCCATCGACGGCATGCCAATAGTCCTGCGTCCCTTGCACTGAGCGCGTGGCTCGCTAGCAGGCCAGACGGTTGGCACAGGCGGTGACCGCCTTCAGCGAGGACGTGGTGGCGTCGTGGGCGCGGCCCATCGCCCACGCGGTGCCGCTGCCGTTGGTGCCGTAGACGAAGGTGCACGTCTCATCGCCGTCGTGCATCTGGTGAAAGCTGAGCGTTTCCATCTGTATCCCACGCTCGGACAGCATGGCGGTCAGTGCCGCCATGGGCCCGCAGGCGCTGACCGTTGATGATTCGATGCACTCGTCGATCGCCAGCGTCGCCTGGTAGGTGCCGTTGGCCTCGGACCACTGGCCCAGCTTCAACGCGCCGCCACTGCGCTCATAGGTCTGACAGAACGAGGCCCAGGACATATCGCTGGCCTCCTCGCGCAGTCCGCGTGGCAGCGGGACGCCGAAGCGGGCCGTGAACGGATCGATCTGCGGGGAAATTGTTGTGTGGGAGAACATGTTCCGGTCTTTCATCCGAGCTGGAGGTGACCGACAGGTAGTAGCTTCGACCCACAGCGAGGGGTCGGTCTGGATCAGACCCCGCTGCGGGTTGCTACTACGAGATGACCGGAGAAGTACAACACGTAAACAACAGTAGACGCGGCGTCTGATTAGCGCAAATACTTTCCCAGGACCAGCATCGATCGTTCGTGGTCGGGATCGGGAGGATCGTCGACGAGGACGCGCAGACGTTCGGTGATCGTGTCGCCGTCCAGGTGGGTGCCGATGAGCACCAGACTCGCCCCCGACGAGAAATCGGTTCGTTTGGACACCTTGTCGATACTGATGTGGTCTCCCACGGTGTGCACGGCCAGCATCTTGTCACCCAACCGCACTAGGCCCTTGATCCGATAGACACCGGCGGGCTGGCTGTCGAGGAACTCGATGAGCCGCCGCGGATGCAGCGGCTGCTCGGTGGCGAACTCCACCGTCTCGTAGTGGTGGTGCGCGTGGTGCTCATGACCGTGGTCCTCGCGAATGAGGTCCTCAAGCGAGAGCTGACCGACCGGCGCGGGGCGTTCCTTCTTGTCGAACAACAGCCGGGGGTCCACATCGGCCCCGGCGGTCTCCACGATCGACGCACGCGGGTTACGTTCCTTGACGACGGCACGCAGGTGAGTGCGATCTCCCGCGTCGGCCAGGTCAATCTTGTTGAGAACCACCAGATCTGCCAAGTCCAGGTGCTGGACGATCTCGGGATGCCGGGCCGCGACGTCCTCGTACTGGGCGGTGTCGACGACGGTGACCAGCCCTCCGTAACCGATCCGGCGGTCCTCGGCCGTCGCGGCGAGCACCATCCGCACCAAGGGCAGTGGCTCGGCGAGCCCACTCGCCTCGATGACGATGGCGTCGATATCCCGGCCGGCGAGGGTGGCCAGCATGGCGCCCAGTTCGTCGTCCTCGGCGGCGCAGCACAGGCATCCGTTGGACATCGTCATGGTCGAGTCGACCTGACCGGCGACCAGCATGGCATCAATGTTGATGGTACCGAAGTCATTGACTACCACGCCGATTCGCACGCCCAGGGTGTTGCGCAACAGGTTGTTCAGCAGCGTTGTCTTACCGGCGCCCAAGAAGCCGGAGACGATGGTGACCGGGATCAAGCTATGTTCTCGACACTTCTCCGCACAGTGCCAGTGTAAGTAAGCCCGTCAACTAGTTGATGGTGGAGATGATGCCGCCGTTGACGAAAATCGTCTGGGCCGTGGTCCACCCCGATTCCGGAAGCACCAGCAGCCTGGCCACCGGCAGGATGTCATCGCCGCGACCGATCTGGCCGTTGATGCTCATCGACTCCAGCCATCCGATGTTCGCGTCGGATTCGGCGGGATAGAAGAAGCTCGTCTGCAAGGGGCCGGGCGCTATGCAGTTGACGGTGATCCCCCTGCCACCAACCTCTTTGGCCAGCGCCTTGGTGAAATGCTCCACGGGGGCCTTGGATCCGGCATAGGCACTGTAGGTGGGCGCCAGCGCCCCCACCATGGTCGTGACGAAGCTCAGGATCCGCCCGTTGTCGGCCATCCGGCGCGCCGCCTCGCGCATCATGAAGAACACCGTCTTGGCGTTGGCATTGAAAACACCGTCATATTCGTCTTCGGTGATATCCGCCAAGGGTTTCCGCACGATCATCCCCGCGGTGTTGATCAGGATGTCCCAGCGGCCGAACGCCGCGAAGGTGGCGTCGGCGAGCTTGGTGCAGTTCTCCGGAACGGAAAGGTCGGCCTGGAAGCTGACCGCCTCGCCGCCGGACTCCTGGATCTGCTGAACGACGTGCGCGGCCTTCGCTGCCTTGTCATCGCTGCGGTAGTGCACCACGATGTGAGCGCCGTCGTAGGCCAGCGTCTGTGCGAGTGCCGCACCCATGTTGGCCGAAGCCCCGGTAACCACCGCGACCTTCCCCGCCAGCGGCCGCTCCTGCGGCCGATAGGGCCGAACCGGATCGATTGTCTGTGGGATGTCGACCATGTCTACTCCTCGTAGCAGTCCGTCGCCCGTGCCGGGCAAGCTTCAACGCTATGGGGTCGCCCTAACCAAAGCCAACAAAAGATGATTGACAGCTAACAAGTGCACCTTGTGAGACTCCCCCGCCCGGGAGTGCCCGAACTACCGTCGGAGTTGTCGCTCGAGGGCTCACGAAGGGAACACCATGCCGCAGAAGGTCGTCATCGCCGGTGGTCACGGTCAGATCGCCGCGCATCTCATCCGCCTGCTGGCGGCACGCGGCCATACTGCCGTCGCGTTGATCCGCAACCCCGATCACGCCGCCGATGTCCGGGCATGGGGTGCAGAGCCGCTGGTTCTAGACCTGGAATCGGCCGACACAGAAACAGTTGCCGCGGCGCTGGCGGGGGCCGATGCGGCGGTCTTCGCCGCCGGTGCCGGACCGGGCAGCGGGCCGGCCCGTAAGGACACCGTCGACCGGGCCGCTGCCGTTCTCTTGGCCAGCGCATCAGAACACGCGCAGGTGCGCCGGTTCATACAGATCAGTGCGTTCGGCGCCGGGGAGCCCGCGCCGACCGAGGGCGACGAATCGTGGATCGCCTACGTGATCGCGAAGACGGCCGCCGAGGAAGACCTGCGCACACGCGACGACTTGGACTGGACGATCCTGCGCCCGGGCCTACTCACCGACGCGGCACCGACCGGTTCAGTTACGTTGTCGTCCAGCACGATCGAACGTGGGTCCGTCTCGCGGGCCGATGTTGCGACGGTGGTGGCAGGGCTGCTGACAGCTCCGAACACAACACACCAGGTGCTGTTCCTCACCGAAGGGCCCACACCGATCACCAGCGCGGTGGCCTCGCTCTAGAGCAACGCGAATAGCCGATCGAGGGTGCGTAGCTGCTCGTCGTACGGAGTGTCCAACTTGACCAGCAGCGTCGAGATGCCTACCGCGCGATAGCGTTCCAGTCGTTCGGCGATCATCTCGTCGGTGCCGACGAGGTTGGTCAGCCGACCCAGGTCCTCGGGAACAGCGTCTCGTGCCGCTTCCCGATCTCCGGCACGCCACAGCGATTCCACCGTTCGCACGCCATCGCCGTATCCGAGCCGGGTGAATGCCTCGTTGTAGAAGTTTCGCCCGGACCCGCCCATGGCGCCGATGGTGAAGGCATATCCGGAAGCGTGACGCTTGATCGCGACTGCGGCATCGGTTGCGGTATCGGCGAATTCGAGGGCAACCGGTGCCACCAAATCGATATCGCTCAGCGAGCGTCCGGCGGCCACCGCTGCCTCCCTGATGGGGCCGAGGAACACCTCGGAGAGTTCCGGGATGAACGAGTTACCGAGCCAGCCGTCGGCAAGTTCGCCGGTGAGTGCCAGATTCGCCGGGCCCATGGCCGCGATGTAGATGGGCACGCCCTGCGGTGCCACCATGGGCCGCAAGGGTTTTCCGGAACTGCCCGGCAACGGCAACGTGTACACCTGCCCCTCGTACTGAAGCCGCTCCCCCCGGGCCACCATCCGGACGATGTCGATGGTTTCCCGGGTGGTCTGCACCGGCTTGGTGAAGCGCACCCCGTGCCAGCCCTCCATCACCTGCGGGCCCGAGGCACCCATCCCGAGGATGAAGCGCCCGCCGGAGAGCTGTTGGACGCTCAGCGCCGACGTCGCCAGCAGCGCCGGTGACCGCGAGCCCAGCTGAACCACGAAGGTCCCCAGGCCGATGGTCTCGGTGTGGGCGGCCAGGTAGGCAAGGCCGGTCAGGGCGTCATACCCCCACACCTCGGGCACCCACAGCGAGGCCACACCCAGCCGCTCAGCCCGCCGCGCGAAGTCGGCAGCACCCGGCAACCTCGGCTCGATCGTCACGCCAATTCGCATCCGACCCTCCATCGCAGACGTAGGATCAGCCTATGCGATACCGCGACTGTCCCACTGTCGAAGTGTCACAACGGATGTCGGGAACAGTCGCCGAAGCGTGGGCTCTGGTCACCGATATTTCCTTCCCCACCTACTGCACGGGAGAGCTCATCGCCGTCCAGTGGCTGGACGGCGCCGACAAGGTCGCGGTGGGCGCGCGATTCAAGGGCACCAACGGCGGGGATGGCAGCCGGTGGGAAACCGTCTCGGAGATCACCGAGGTCGAGCCCGAGTCTCGCTGGGTGTGGAATGTGCTCTCCGAGGGCGGGACGTATGCGGCGAGTTGGGGTTTCGAGGTAGAACCGGCCAGTGACGGAGTGATCGTGCGGCAATGGGGGCGCCTCGGTCCGGGCCCCTCGGGATTGACACCCGCGCTCAAGGCCATGCCCGAGAAGGAAGCGCGCATCGTGTCACGCCGCCTGCAGGAATGGCAGGTGGGAATGGAGTCCAACCTCCGCGAGATCGCCGAGCGTCTGTCGCGCTAGCCGGTCAAATTCTCGGGCTCGGACCAGCCGATCAGCTCATCGCGGGCCCGGGCCACACGCGACCGGATGGTGCCGATCGCGCAGCCGCAGACATCCGCCGTCTCCGCATAGGACAGGCCCACAACCTGCGTGAGCACCAACGCCTCACGCCGGTCGTCGTCGAGCGCGGCCAGCAGCGACTTGAGCTCCACCAACTCCTCGAACCGATGCGTCGGGCGGCGCAGCGACGCTTCCTCGAGGTCGGCACCGTGCGCAATACGCGGCCGGGACTTCAGGTGACGAATATGGTCGGCGACCACGCGGCGCGCGATCGACAGCAGCCAGGTGCGCACCGTCGAGCGTCCGGCGAACCGCGGCAGCGCGCCGAGGGCCCTCAGGTATGTCTCCTGGGTGAGGTCGTCGGCGACACCGGTATCGGCCAGGTAGGCGACGAATCGCCACACGTCACCCTGGGTCGCCTTGACCAAAGATTCGAGGGCGGATTGGTCACCACGACCGGCGGACAGCGCAAGCTCAAGCAGCTGCTCGTCGTCGGTGCCGGTGGCCACGAGTCCTACTCTATGTCGTAGACGTTCACAGGTGAACAGCGGGAACTCTTTAACCGGTTCATCCGACCAATATTTCGTGACTTATACCGAGGACCGACCCGATGCTCGCGAGTCCCAGACGAACACCGTGTGGGGACGATTCGCACCGATCGTACTGCGCCTGCACTTCTACGCGGGGCTCCTCGTCGGCCCGTTCCTGCTGATCGCGGCGCTGACCGGACTCGCGTACGCGCTGGTGGGACAGGTCGATGCCGTGGTGTACCGCCATGAGCTCAAGGTCGATTCCGTCGGATCCCAGCAGCTGCCGCTATCGCAACAGCTGGCGGTCGCGACCGCGGCGCAGCCGTCCGGCACGGTCACCTCGATTCGCCCGCCGGCGGCGCCGGACGATACGACCCGCGTGGTGCTGGCCGTTCCCGAAGACAACACCGTTCCCGCCGACTACTCGCGCACGGTGTTCGTCGATCCGTACAGCGGGGAGATCCGCGGCACCTTGACCACGTACGGCGAATGGCTGCCGGTACGTGCCTGGTTCGACGAGCTGCACCGGAACCTGCATCTGGGCGCGTTCGGGCGCAACTACAGCGAACTTGCGGCCAGCTGGCTGTGGGTGGTCGCCCTGGGTGGGCTGTTGCTGTGGATCGGCTACCGCCGCCGTACCGGACGGCTGAGCAGGATCGCGCTCCCCGATCGGGACGCCACCCCGCGGCGGCGCAGATTGACCTGGCACGGCGCGGTCGGGGTCTGGATTGTTCTTGGGCTGCTGGCGCTTTCGGTTACCGGGCTCACCTGGTCGCGCTATGCCGGCACCAATATCGGTGATCTCACCCAGGCCATCCGCCCGGCGCTGTCCACCGAGCTCAACCCGGCTGCCGCCACGCCGATGACCGGACATGAGCATCATGGCGCCGCCGCGATGTCAGGTGGCGAGCCGCTGGCGGGTGTCAACACGGTGCTGCAGACGGTGCGTGAGGCCGGGCTGCGTGGCCCGCTGTGGATGACACCGCCGCCCGAGCCCAACACGGCATGGCTGGTCTCCGAGCGCAAGCGCAACATCCCCACGTATCTGGACGCCATCACCGTGAACGCCGCCAACGGGGAGATCACCGGGCGCAGTAATTTCTCGGAGTGGTCGCTACTGCAGAAGTCGACCGAGTGGGCGATCGACGGCCACATGGGCGTCCTGTTCGGCATCCCGAATCAGATTCTGGTCGCGCTCATCGTGATTGGTCTCATCACCGTCATCACCCGCGGCTATCTGATGTGGTGGCGTAGGCGCCCGACCAAGAGTGGCCGCTGGTCCGCCCCGCCGCGGCGGGGCGGCCTACTCGCGCTCAAACCGCTGGAATTGGCCGGGGTGGCGGCAGTTGTGATCGGAACCGGCTGGTTCATGCCGCTGCTGGGAATCTCACTGGCGGCGTTCCTCGCCGTCGACCTTGTCTGGGGGTTCGTGGCGAACCGCCGCGCCGGGGCGTCAAGCGGCTGAGTTGTCGGTGGAGCGCAGATGCCGCTCCCCCGCAGCCACCTCGTCGAGGAACACGGCACGATGCTGGTTCGGCGGGGTACGTCCGGCACGGTAGTCACGCAGGACCAGCAGCGCGAAAATCAACCCGAGCAGTACCGGCGAGTGGCTGATGATGCGCGCCAATGTCACCTGATCATTGACGGCGTCGTTGATCACGTACCCGGTGAGCACGAGCGCGAATGCGCCCAGCACCGTTGCCATTCCGGCCGCGGCGGCCGGGCGCACACCGGCGATCACCATGGCCACGCCGAGGGCCACCACCCAGGCGGTGGATTCGTTCATGAGATGCTCGCCGGTCATCGCACCGTGGTGATGCGACGACACCATCCCGAAGTCGATTCCGGCGACTTGCATCCCGGCCACACCTAGCTGAAGCAGCCCGATGAGCACCAGTGCGCACCGGTTGATGTTCTGACGCGCCCAGTGCGCGTACCGGGCCATTGGCGTGAGGGGTTCGACGGCCGCGGCTGCCAGGATCTGTCCGGTGAGGTCGCGCGTCGGGGCCGAACGCGCGTAGGCGAACTGACGATCCAGTCCGCGCGCCCGTCCCAGCCATTCCCGGCAGGACGCGCAGGAGAGCACATGCTCATCCAGACGCTTGCGCGCGACGCTCGCCTGCTCACCGTCGACCCACGCCGACAGCTGCTCGCGCACTTCCTGACAGTTCACCCCTCTATGGTCGCCTATCGCGTGGACTTAGGTGTGAAGACCCCCTGATCTGCGGACCTCTACAGCGCCGAGAGCAGCTCATCCGAGTCCGCGACGGCACCGAACACCCCGCCCTGCATGGTCACCATCTTGAGCGCGGCAGCGTGGTTTCCGGGATCGGTCGCACCGGTGCAATCGGACAAGATGAGGCATTCAAAGCCTCGATCGTTGGCCTCGCGCATGGTGGTGTGCACGCAGACATCTGTCGTGATGCCCGTCAGCACGATGTACCGAATGCCGCGGGTACGCAGCACCAAATCGAGATCGGTCGCGTAGAAGGCCCCCTTGCCCGGCTTGTCGATGACGGGCTCGCCCGGCAGCGGGGCCACCTCCGGCACAATTTCCCAACCTGGTTCCCCCTGAACCAGGATCCGCCCGCAAGGCCCCGCCACGCCGATCTCGGCGCCAATCCGGGCAGACCGCCACCGTTTGTTGGCCGGCAAGTCCGAGAGATCCGGTCGATGGCCCTCGCGAGTGTGAATGATGGTCATCCCTGCGGCCCGTGTCGCCGCGAGCACACGTGCCGTCGGTGCCAAACCTGCACGCGTCAGCGATAGGTCATAACCCATGGTGTCGACGTACCCGCCGGGACCGCAGAAATCGACCTGCCAATCGATGCACAGCACGGCGGTGTGCGCGGGGTCCACGGGGCCGTCAAACGGCCACGGGTACGGCTGTGCGTCCACCTGCCCCGTCATGCCGACACCCCGCGCCGCGCGTGGCGTATCGCGACATAGACAAGTGCGGCGGTCACCATTCCCACCAGAGCATCGGAAAACTGCGGCGCCCACAGATGTGCGGCCAACGCCGACGCCGCGCCCACGACCCAGGCCCCGAAGGACTCCCAACGAATCGCCGCGTCACCCGTCGTGAATCCGAAACGCGGCAGCACTAACTGGTCAAGGATGAGCACCGTCCCGATGGGCGGAACCACCACACCCAAGAGGGTCAGCCACTGCTCGAACTGCGACCACACACCCAGCACCGCCAACAACACCCCGACCGAGCCGAGCAGCACGGCCAGCAGCCGCATCTTCTGACCGGTGAGTTGGCTCCAGCCGACCGCGCCGTTGTACAGGCAATGCGTGCAGACCGACCCCAGGTTGACGAAAACAAACGCTATGGAGACCGGCACCAGCCAACCGCCCGCACCGATCAGCGCGCCAAGGAAATTGCCGCCGTCCGTACCGGGTGAAGGTGCGGCACCCAAGGCAACGATCAGGCCGCCGATCACCATGGCAATGGCGTTGCCGAGCGGGAAGGCCGCAAAAGAGGCCCAAAAGCCTTGGCGCCCACTGCGAGACCAGCGGGTGAAGTCCGCGGTCATGGTCCCGGAATCGATGAAACAGGCGACCACCAGGGTCACCGCGGCGCCCATGCTCATCGCGGCCCCGCCCGCTCCTCCGCCATAGCCGAAGGCGTCCGCAAGCGTCGAATTATGCAGGGCCAGAGCAATAGCCACCGTACCCAGCAGCAGATACAGCGGTGCGGCAACCAGGCCGATCACCGACAGCGCCCTGATGCCGAGCAGCGTCACCGCCACATAGCCGATGCCCGCGGCCAGAGCCGTCCACCGCGCGTCCCATCCTGCACTGCTGGCCAACACCGATCCGGTAAGACCCGTCTGGAACGCGAACCAGCCGATCACCACGGTGGCCAGGAAGCCAGAGACCACCCGGTATCCGAGCGTCCCGAATGTCCCGATCGCGATGAGCGCGAAGTTCTTTCCCGTCTTGCCTGCCAGGTAACTCAATGCACCGACGTAACCGGTCAGCACGGCGTTGCCCAATGCGATCGCCAACATCCCGCGCCCAAAGCCCAACGAGTAGACGACGAGCCCGCCAAATACGGCGCAGGTCAGGATCATCGGGAACCCGAGCCACACCGCGCCAACGGAGATCAGGCTTCGTCGCGCGTGTTGCGGAACCGGTTCGTTCTCGTACTCGGAGCTCCCCAATTCGGGGGTGCCAACGGCAGTGGCATCTGACGAGGCAGCGACTTCTGTGGCCATCGACGCACAGGATCTCGGCACGATGTTGCACGCGCGGTCCAGACCGGTTACGTGTGCGTGACGACACCTCCCGGTTCGATACCGAAGGACCTAGACGTGCGCGCCCCAGCCAAACACCCGTGATGTCAGTAGAACCAAGCCCAGGGACACCGCCGCCACGACCACCAGACCGATCACCGCGACCACGAGCGGGCGCCAGCCACTGCGAGCGATCTCCCGGAAATTGGTGTTCAGCCCCACTCCGGCGAAGGTCAGCAGAAATGCCCACTTGGACACATTGACCAGGTTGTTGACCTGCCCCTTTGTCAGCCACCCCAGGGTCACGACGGCGGATACGGCCAAGAAGCCGAGAACGAACTTGGGGAACTTGTCCCACACGAACGCGGCCCTGGCCTTCAGCCCGGGAGCGACGTTGTCCGCCTCGCCGCGCGCCGCCCAGTACAGCGCGAAACCGAGCACCACGAACCCGATGAGCGCGTTGCGGGTGGATTTGACGACCGTTGCGATGTCACCGGCATGTTCGGAGTAGAGGCGCCCCGTGGCGACCGTCTCGGCGGTGTTGTCGACGGCCAGGCCCGCCCACAAGCCGAACTCGTAGTCGGTCAGGCCAAGCCCGTGCCCGATCGCCGGCAGAGTGAACAATGCCACCGCGCCGAGCGCCAGAATGGATGCGATGGCATAGCTGACATCGGAATTGCGGGCCCTGATGGCGCCCTTGGCCGCGATGATCGCCGATACCCCGCAGATCGAGGTGCCGATGGCCAGCAGCGATCCCAACTTTCCGCTCAGCCCAAACCATCTGGCCGCCAACAAGATGATGGCACCGGCCACGGTCATGTCCACCAGGATCTGCACCAGGCTGGTGCCACCCAATTTGAGGACGTCGCCCAGCACGAATCGCGCACCGAGCGCCACGATGCCGATCTTGAGCCAGAACTCGTAGGTCTGCACCCCGGGCCGGAAGATGCGATGTAGCCCGATGGTGTTGGTGATCAGCAGGCCGATCACGATGGCCCACAAGACATATTCGATGTCGGGCACCGTCCAGTGCTGCGCCTTGGCCAGATCTTTCCACCAAATCTGCGCGTACTTGCCCAGGAGACCCACCCCGATGAGCAGCAGGATGCCGGGCACGTAGTCGAGTGGGCGGTGCGAGGTGAAACTCGCCTCAGGGTCTTCGTATGCCTCGTCGGCGGTTTGTGTCTCGGTCTTTGAAGTCATCGGGTCACCACGGAATCTTCGGCAGCACATTGGCCACGGCCAGTAGGACGATCACACCGGCGATGATGGTTGCCCACCAGTCGACGCCTATGCGCGCGATGAGAGATGTTGTGGGCTGGTCCGCGGCGGGTGCCGAGGCGCCGGACTGTTCGTCGGTCACGGACGGAGATCTTTCTGGTGCGCCACCAGGCCCGCAAGACATCCGCTCGTATTGAGTTGAGGCCGGGCCCCGGATCAAACTTGACACCCTGTCAAGTACAGTCGACGACGCCCGTAGACAACGCCGTCGGAAGGTCCTCGTCCCGTGTATCCAGGCACCCACGCAGCCCAGTTCCCTGACAAGCCCGCCGTCGTGATGGCAGGCTCCGGGGCCACGCTCACCTACGGAGAGTTGGACGAGCAGTCCCGGCGGTTGGCCCGTCACTGGTATGACAGCGGTCTGCGCAGAGGCGATCACGTCGCGCTGCTCAGCGACAACGTTCCCGAAGTATTCGTCGTGTACTGGGCCGCACTGCGGTCCGGGCTGTACATCACGTCGGTCAACCATCACCTGGCGCCCACGGAAGTCAGCTACATCGTCAACGATTCCGGCGCCACGGCACTCGTGGTCGCCGCCGGTGTGCGAGAGCAGGCCGAGGCGATCCTCGACGACATTCCGGCAGTCACGCTGCGCCTGGCATTCGGCGGCGAGGTGCCCGGGTACGACTCATACGAAGAGGCGCTCGAAAATGCCGCCGACGAGCCGCTCCCCTCACAGCCTGCCGGGTCGGACATGCTGTACTCCTCGGGAACGACCGGTCGGCCCAAGGGAATCAAGGTTCCGCTCATGGACCGGCAGATCGATGAGCCAAGTCCATTCGCGATGCTTTTTGCCCATCTGTACGGATTCAACGCCGACACCGTGTATCTGTCGCCGGCACCGATCTATCACGCTGCACCGCTGCGGTTTTGCGGCTTTGTGCAGTCGATGGGTGGCACCGCGGTGGTCATGGAACGCTTCGGCGCCGAAGAGGCGCTGGCGGCCATCGAGAGACACCGGATCACCCACAGCCAATGGGTGCCGACGATGTTTGTGCGAATGCTGAAGCTGCCCAAAGAAATCCGGGACCGATACGACGTTTCCTCACTCAAGGTCGCCGTGCATGCCGCCGCGCCATGCCCCATCGAGGTGAAACAGTCGATGATCGATTGGTGGGGCCCGATCCTGTACGAGTACTACTCCTCCACCGAGGGCAATGGTGTCACCTTCATCGACTGCGAGACCTGGCTCAAGCGGCCGGGTTCGGTCGGCAGCCCCGCACTCGGGGTACTGCACATCTGCGACGAAGAAGGCGTCGAGCTCCCCACCGGCGAGGCCGGGCTGGTGTATTTCGAGCGAGACGAGTTGCCGTTCGCCTATCACAACGACGATGAAAAGACGCGTAGCGCTTGCCATCCCAATCATGGGACGTGGACGACGACGGGCGATATCGGCTACGTCGACGACGAGGGCTTCCTGTTCTTGACCGACCGCAAGGCGTTCATGATTATTTCCGGGGGCGTGAACATCTACCCCCAGGAGATCGAAAATGCGCTGGCGCTGCACCCTGCCGTGTTGGATGTCGCCGTCATCGGGGTGCCCGATGCCGAGATGGGTGAATTGGCAAAGGCGGTGGTACAGCCCGAGGATCCCTCGGTGGATCGGGAGGCTCTCGCCGCCGAGCTCGCCGAATTTCTGCGTGAGCGCATCGCCCGGTACAAGGTGCCCCGTAGCTTTGACTTCACCGATACCCTTCCGCGCACCCCCACCGGTAAGCTCGCCAAAGGACTGGTGCGCCAGAAATATTGGGAGGGGGCTCAATGAGGACGGTGGCCGCGATCTGCGTTGCCGCGGGGTTACTGGCAGGGTGTTCGACATCCGCCACACAGGAGGGGCCATCGAGCGCGCCGAGTGTCACGGTGCCCACAGTTCAACCGGGTGTCATGCCCGATCTGGCCGGACTGCAGTGGAGTGACGTGAAGCCCCTGCTGCGCAAGTTGGGCAGGGTCAACGTGGCCACCAAGGAAGTTCCCGTCGACGACCCGAGTAAGAAATCCCGGATCTTCGCACAGGACCCCGCGGCAGGGGCTCACCTCGAACCGGGCGCGAAGATCACCCTGACTTTCGGAACCTAAGGCGCAGCAGCACCTTTCGAGCATTACCAGGCATTCTTTTCGCGAGGCCGCACCTGCGGACATCACCGCACAGCCGTCTTCCTGGCACGGACGCGGCGCGAATTCGATCGACTTGACCCAGGCCGGCTCCCCATGTCCCGGTCCGGCCTCGCGCCGCCATTCGCCCCCTCTTGACACGGCGACACTCCATTGAGATGCTCACAGCATTCGCATGTCAATAGAATTTGAATGCACCGAGTTCACTCATTGAGGAGGGTCATGGCCACGTATCCAGATCGCCCTATCGCCGGTTCCCGGATCGTCATCACCGGCGCGACCAACGGAATCGGGAAAGAGATTGCCCGGGCTCTGGTGCGGCGCGGGGCGCTGCTGACGCTGCTGGCCCGGGATCCCGACAAGGCCACCGAGACGGTCCGTGAACTGGCGGCCGAGAACGGCGCGATCACGGCGCCGGAGTACATCCAGGCCGACCTTGCCGACCTGGACTCGGTGCGGGCCGCAGCACGCGAGATCGCCGCGACACACTCCCGGATCGACACGCTGGTGAACAACGCCGGCATGCACTCCCTCACGGGCAAGCCCAGTGCGGACGGCTTTGACCTGATGACCGCGACCAATCACCTCGGGCCGTTTCTGCTGACCAACCTGCTGCTTGAGCCGATCATCGCCGCGGATCGTGCGCGCATCGTCATCACCGCTTCCGAGGCGCATCGGTCGTGGCCGCGTATCGACTTGGAGCGATTCGCAGAACCACGCCGCTACAACGCGATCCGCTCGGAGGTTCGGTACGGCCAGTCAAAGCTGATGAACATCTTGTTCACCCAGGAACTCGCGCGGCGCCTGGAGGGCACCGGCGTGACGGTCAACTGCTTCTGCCCCGGCATGGTGTCGACCGGACTGGTTCGGGACAGCCTCGTGCTCACCGCAGCGGCGGGCCTTGCCTCGCGCACACCATTCGTGCGACGGCCCGATCAGGGCGCCAAGATGGGAATCCGGTTGGTGCTCGATGAGGATCTCGCAAGTATCACCGGGCAGTTCTTCACCTCCACCCCGGGACTGGGCCTCTTGCCTGCCGTACGAATCCGTTCCAACCAGCAGGCGCAAGAAGAACTGTGGCGGCGCTCCGGCGAGCTGGTGAATCTGTAACACCGTGATCCGGATCTACTCGCGGCAGAAAACCCCCGCAGACTGCGCCCGCATCCCATCTTCCGGCCGGTTCACGGAGAGATCGAAGGCTGGGAGAAGGTGCTGCCGGATTACCCGGCGTGAGGTCTGACTACCCGGCCAATGTGGCCGCGTAGAGCGCGAGTTCGTCACCGACGTTGGCGATGGTCGCGGCACCGTCGGTCTCCATCGCTGCCCCGAATGTGTCGCGCACCTCTTCGATGGTGAGCTGAGCCGAGGTAACACCCTGCGCCTCGCCGAGGAAGACCCGCGCGAATCGCCCGCCGCCGGCGCTGAAGCTGACGCCCGAACACGGCACGTCATCGGATACCAGGAAGGCCGCCACCGGTGCCACAGCTGCGGCGGGGAAGGTATCGCGAAGCCAGCTGAGCGCCGGTTCGGGCATGTTCTCCACCATTCGGGTGAACCCCACCGGGAGCAGCGCGTTCACCTTGATGCCGTACGCCGGTCCCGCGAGGCCCAGATTGGTTGTCATGCCGATCATTCCGGCCTTTGCGGTCGGATAGGTGCAGGCCTCCCCCTGCCCGAACATGCTGCCCGACGAAATGTTCAGGATTCGCCCGTATCCCTGGTCAACCATCGCCTTCCACGCCGGGCGCAGCACGTTGAACGGCCCGCGCAGCTGAACACCGAGGACGGTGTCCACGTCCTCATCGGTGAGTTCGGCGAAAGCCTTGATGGGCCCGACGATTCCCGCATTGTTGATGACGATGTCGACCCGCCCCCAGGTGTCCAATGCGGCGCCGACGATGGCGCGTCCGCCGTCTCCGGTGGCGACGGTGTGCGTATCGGCGATGGCTTCACCGCCCAGCGCCAGAATTTCGGCCACCACCGAGCTGGCCGGGGCATCGGAGCTGCCGGTGCCCAGCAGCTCGTCCGGCGATCCGATGTCGTTGACCACGACCTTGGCGCCCCGGCTGGCCAGCAGCAGCGCGTACTCACGCCCGAGCCCGCCTCCCGCACCGGTGACGATGGCCACCCGCCCATCGAATCGGATGTCATTCATTGACTGCTCCCATCGGCTCGATCACTTCACGTGCGAATCGCTCCAAGAGCGAGACAATCTGCGCTGCCGAAAGATTCGACAGGGCAAGCATGGTGGCGTCGATGATCAGCTCGTCCACACCGGCGTCGGCGAATCGCTGCGCCTGCTGACGGCGTTCGTCCTGATTGCCGCTGAACGGCCATGCGTCGATGTCGACGGTCGGGTACCCCGCCATGTACCGCACCTGAACGTGCCCCCGTGGCCGTCCGGCGTCGCGGCAGGCCTGTTCGTACTGCGAAATCTCCGGTGGCGGTTCGGGGGTGCCCAGCACGATGGGATGCCAACCGTCGGCGTGCGCTGCCCGGCGGATGGCGCGCGGACCACCCCCGCCGAAGTAGACCGGTGGCCCATTTCTTCCGCCGTGTCCCGTGGGGAACATCCGCACATCGTGATAGCTGGTCCATCGACCGTCGAAGTTCGAGGTATCGGTGGTCCACAGGTCGTGCCATACGCGCAGGTCCTCATCGGTCCGCGACCACTTGTCCGCGAAAGCGACTCCCAGCGCCTCGAATTCGGGCTCCAGCCGCCCCACCCCGACCGCAACGGCGAGTCGCCCCTCGGCGAGAACGTCCAGTGTTGAGAGGTATTTGGCAGTGAACAGCGCGGGCCGGTAGGGGGCGACGAGAACGCTGGTCCCCAGCGTGAGCCGCGTGGTCTTACCCGCGAGATAGGCCAGGGTGGCCAGAATTTCGGTCAGCTCATCGGGCAGGAAGGGCGTTCCCGCAGGCACGATCACGTGATCGCTCGCCCACACCGAGTGGTACCCGTTGCCCTCTGCGGCACGGGTGATCTCGGTGATCGGACCGGGCGCGGCCAAATGCGCGAAGTGTGGCAGCGCGATACCGAAGCGCATGGATTCTCCGATCAGTCGAGGAAGCGGCGCAGGACGCCGAAGGAGTCGAGTGAGGTGACGGCGGCGACGGCTCGCTGCACACCGACACGGGCAATATCCCCCGCCTGCAGACGATCTCCGAAGGCTGCGGTGACGACGGCGCCGATGTAGAAATGGGTGGCGGCCGCTCGGTACATGTCCCACAACTCTCGGCTCTCGAGATCCGGACCGCCGCACTGGACCAGTCGGTGTTGATACTCGTCGAGCAACTCGCGTTCATGGGAGCGTGCGGCATCCGGGGACAGCGAGGAGATCAGGAAATAGGCGACGTCTCGTATCGCGGGACCGCGAGTGGCCACCTGCCAGTCGAAGAAACCGGCGCTGCCGTCCGGATTGAAGAAGATGTTGCCCAGGTGAGTGTCGCCGTGTGTCAAAGTGCCTGGCAGGCTTCCCCAGAAGGTGTCGACTGCGTCGCTACGGCGGTCCAGCACCCGGGCCGCACGGTGAACATCCTGCGGTACACCGTCTATGGAGCGTTTGAGCGCCGCAGCCTTCACCCGCTCGGCGATAGCGCGCTGGCCGCTTGAGTTGACGAGACATCGCAGGTCACCCTGAAAGCGGGGACTGTTCCAGTAGCGGGCATGCACCATCGCGAGGGTGGCAAGGACCCCACTGGCATCCTGCGGTGGGCAGGCGGAGCGAACATCGTTGAGCCGGCATCCGCGCGCGGTGAGATCCTCGATGACCAGAACTCCCCGGCCGTGCTGCCGATCCCACTGCGCAACATAGCCTTTCGGAGCAATGTGCGGAAGCTCGCCGAGCACCTTCCGGTAGACGCCGATTTCCCGCTCGCCGAGCCCGAGGGCATTCAGGAACAGCCGACCGACGAACGCGGTGGGCGCGAACTTGAGAAAGACCGTCTCCGGACCGAGGGCGGGCGTTCGGTAACCCAGGGAAAGGCGGGCGCGGCTCGCGGTGCCGTGATGCTCATCGGCGACCGTGACACGTTCGACGTCTCCGGAGCGCAGACCCAGCGCCGTCGCCATCCACTCCGGGGTGACATCGTGGGCCGTCTTTGGCATCGCGCGGTCGGGAAGCATGCGGTCCACGACGTACCGGGCGGTCTGGTGCACCAGCAAGCCCGCAGCATGGACAGCCTCAAACACGCACGCCTCCATCCGAATTCATCTCGACGTTGAGTTGAATCCTCGCCTCGTCAGATACGTTATCGGAAATAACGGATGTGGCGCAAGGGTGATCTTGGATGAGCGCGCGGGTAGCGCCGAGCGCCCGACCTAGGACAGCGCAAGCGCCTCGACGAGCGCCGGCAGTGCGTTGGCCGCGGTGGCCCGCCAGACCAGGTCCGCGCGATCGGACAGATCGGTCTCATGCGGGTTGATCTCGACGACGGTGGCGCCACGGCTCAATGCCAACTGCGGGAGTCCCGCCGCCGGGTACACGATCCCGGACGTGCCGATGAGCAGCATCAGGTCGCAGTTCTGCGAATGCGCGACGGCATGACCGAATTCGACCTCAGGAAGCATCTCCCCAAACCACACAATGCTGGGTCGGACCTTTCCGCCACAGCCGCATTCGGGCGGCGCGACCCGCTCGGACTCGGGGGCGGCGACCGTCGCCTCGAAACCGGTCTGGCAGGTGTCACAATGCGATTTGAGCAGGCTGCCGTGAACGTGAGTCACATCCGTGCTGCCCGCGCGCTCGTGAAGGTCATCGACATTCTGAGTGACGATCCGGATGTCGCGGTGAGATCCCCACCGCGCCAGCGCACGATGTCCGTCGTTCGGCTGCACGTCCAGCAGCTGGATACGCCGATTCTGGTACCAGGCCCAGACAAGCCCCGGGTCCTCGTTCCAGGCTTCCGGTGTCGCCAGCGTCATCGGGTCGTATTTCGACCACAGTCCCGTCTGAACATCACGGAATGTGGGCAGCCCACTCTCGGCGGACATGCCCGCGCCCGTGAGTACCGCGACGGTACGCGCCGTCGACGCGGCGGCGACGAGTTCCTCGGGGACCTTGGTCATGTGTCTCACCTTCCCACGGATTTGCCCCGCATTCGACCGACCTCAAGGTGCTCGTCAGACCTACGATGGAACGAGGCCCGCAGCTTCAGCGAGGAGAAACGATGATCGAAGTACTGTCCGATCTGCCTCAGGGAGTGGTTGGGTTCCGGGTGTCCGGCAAGGTGGCCGGCGATGAGCTACGCGAGCTCGCTCCGACCATAAAAGAGTCCCTGACGGGCGATGAGCTGCGGATCGTCGAGGTGATCGCGAGCGACTACGAGGGCTTTGGACCCGGCGGGCTCGCCGCAGACCTGAAACTGGGCTTCGGAATGCTATTCCAGCACCATTCGGCCTTCAAGAAGATCGCAGTGGTGACCGACAAGGAATGGGTGGCGCACACCCTGCACGCGCTCGCGTGGATGGTGCCCGGTGAGATCTCGTTGTTCGGTCTCGACGAGCTGGACCGCGCGAAAGCCTGGGCCGCCGATTAGGTGATCAATACTCCTGTCCCGGAATGACATCCATCAGGCGACGCGTACGATTCACACCGGCCGCGGGTCTGCGGCCCCCGCCAGAAATGCCTGTTCCAATAGCGCAAACAGCTCACATCGCTGTGTCGCACTCAGGGCGGACAGCACCCGACCCTCCGCTCCCCTGAGCGCCTCTACTAGCTCGGCGTTCCGGCGTTTACCGACCGGCGTCATAACCACATCGTGACGGCGACGGTCCTCCGGGGACCGCTGCCGCTCGACGAAGCCAACGGCTTCCAGGTCGTTCAAAAGCCCGACCATGGTGGTCTTGTCCACACGCAGGGCTTCCGCGAGGTCCGCCTGCGACTGCTTGCCGGCAGCAGTCAAGACGTTGAGCACACCCATATGCAGCAGCCGCAGTTCGTGCTTACCCAATACGGCAGCTACTTCGACATGCATGCGTCGCAGGAGGATCTCGAACAGAGGTCCGAATAACCCCGCTGGGCTGGGGTGATCCTCAGGCGGAAACTCGCTCATGGCCCCAATAGTACATACATCCGTATCATCTGCTTTAATCAAATCGTTAGTTCTACTCAAACTATTTGATTGGAGGAACCCACTGTGAACAGATCGAACCGGCCCGGCTTGATCGCCGGAGCAACCGTGGTGGCGATCGGCTTGGCCCTCACCACATCGGCAACCAGCTGGGCCGAGCCCGTCGAAATGGCTCCGCAATCCAGCCAACGCACCACCATCGATGGCTGGCACCTGTCGGTTGCCCTCTCGGGCGAGGTGATCAACGCGGTCCCCAATCTGGCCGGTGCGCAGAACTCTCGCGAGGCGTTCATGACGCTGTCCGCGCAAGCGAATATCGGTGGCAGCGGCAGCAATCCCGTCACCGCGGCCAATTTCGTCGCGGGCTACCAAGTCGGCTGCCAGGTCGACGTGTCACAGGGTCTTCAGATTGGCGGCACCGGTCAGCTGGCGGGATCGGTCGGCGCGACCATCAGCGGCCAGCCGGGGGTTCAGGTGGGCGGCACCGGCGCGATCGGCGGCTTTGTGCAGACCGACCTGCAGCCGGGCGTGATCACCACCATCGCGATGGGCACCATGCCCGTGACGGCAGGCATGGGGCGACTGGATATGCAAGACGTTCATGTGAAGGTGGATGCCTGTGGCGGACCGGTGACCGTGCGCTCTTACGCGACATTCGCCGTTGCCAGCGCCGTACAGCAGACGCAGTTGTCCGTATACGGCGATCCCTACGTCCTCAACTAGGAGCGACAAATGTTGCTGTTCAACAGAATTCCCCGATATCACGGTGCCGCCCTGCTCGTAGCCTCCATCCTGGCATTGTCCGTGGGTACGGGTATCGCACACGCCGACCCCGGCCCCGTAACACCCCCACCCCCGCCGGTGATCGGGCCATTGCAGTACGGGCCACCGGGATACCCCGCGGCGATCGGGGTTCCGCTGCTTCCCCCGGCACGCTCGGGCGTATCCGTATCGGCCGACGCACTGAGCCCCGTGGCACCACCTCCGGCTCCGCCCAACGCTCCCGGCGGCATCTCGGGAGTACGGACTTCGGCGGACGCCCTCAGTCCTGTCGCAGGGTCAGCGAGTCGGCCGTAGCACCACAATCCCCGGGACCGTAGCGAGGTACTCCCTCAGCGGTGTGTCCACAACTTGGTTGTTCACCTTCAACGACGAGGCGTTGCGCAATACCGGCCCGGTTGGCGTGTGCAAGAAAATCCCTACGTGCGTGACGTCGAGCCCGCCGGCCGTCGCGTAGGCGCCCAGGTAATCACCGTCGCGAAGATTCGCGATGACACCGTCGGAGACACGGGCACTCGGCACATAGACGATTGTGCGTGGCCGCGGCACAAGCCCAGGCAGGTAACTGCCACCGGAATCCTTCAGGTTGAGCATCTTGGCTACCTGCTCCGTGGGCGCCCCAAGACTCGCCGTCACGTCGGTGGCGTTGATGGGCGCATCGGCGGCCCAGTCGGTGAAAAAGTGGCGGCGCTGTGTGAAGCTGACTTCTCCTGCGCGATAACGGATCTGGGTCAGCTGCGCCAGGAAATCGGCACGGTTACTGGACCGCTTCAGTGCTTCGACATAGTCGGCGAATGTGAAGCAGTCCACGCGTGTGAGCTCGACAACCAATTGTTCCGGGACGGAAGAGGATCCAACCAGGGTGTCGGCTCCGTAGGGCACCTGCAGAAAGAAGGCCGATATCCCGGCGCTCAGCTGCGCGGGGTTCTCGGCCGCGAGGCGGTTTCGTTCGGTCAGCAGCTCTTGAAGCCGACGTTCATTCGCCGGGGAGATCTGAACGGTGTCCGCGGACGCGACAGGTGAAGCGCATAGCGCACATATCAGCGCCAGGACGACGAATAGGCCGTAGCGGGGTCGTTCCAGAACTCGACGCATCGTCGTGATGCCTTTCCCGTGCGATCCCAAATAGCCCATCAACCAACGCTACCGATTCGGTGCTCAAGCCCTAAGCCACTCATGCCCTGTCGTTTTGATCGCGGCCTCCTGGTCGCTGCCTCGTGTTGGTTGCACTACGACGACCGCACTGCCGGTCAGCTCGAGGAAGTACGCGAATGCGGCGTACTCCCTCGGATGACGTGCGAGCGCCTCCGGGTCCACATCGACAGGGCCATCGGGATACGTGAACGCGGCAATGTCGTAGATCGCATTGCGCTGCTCGATGCGCCATACCCCGTCGCGCCGCGAGATCCGATCAAAGAAGCGAGCGTGCGACACACAGCCCAGTCTCGCCTCTGGACTGTCGGCCACGATCATGATGTTCGTCTCGGCGAGCGCGCGATCCCCATGAAAGGTGACATACGGGCTAGCGATGAGATGCTTGTTGCGCGCATTGCCGGCGCCGTGATCACGCGAGGCAGCGACGAAATCCCGTGCCGCTCCGGAGAACCATGTCACCGATATTGTCGCGTCTTCGTGGAACAGTGCGGCGAGCTCATCCCACTGGCCATTGTCGCGGTGCAACCAGCCCGTCAACAGGTCGGCGATAGCGAGACGATCCTCTACGCGAGACATGGGGAGCTCCTTCACGAATACGCAGCGACTGAGCCTGACCATAACCTTCAGCGTGGGGAGTTAAGAGTGCCCGCGATCTACCAGGCGAGACGAAGACAAGGGTCTTGGCCCGAGTAACAAATAATCCCAGGCCCTCTCACCTGGGATTATTGTGGAGCTAAGGGGATTTGAACCCCTGACCGCGTCTGAGACGAGCTCGAGCGTATGTGCCGCAACATCATTCGCATCGTCAACCGACCCGCCCGAGCCCATGATCATCGGGCCATGCATCACTCACCCGGCACCCGACTCGGTGCTCGCTGAGCGGGGACGCCAGGGCGACAACGCGACCCGGTGCGGACACGCGCTCATGGCACCGAGTCACAGGCTACTGCTGCGCCTCAGTGCACACTGTGAACCGACGCTGCGGATGCTTATAGCCGCCGCTCGGACAACCATCAAGGCTTGTGGTGTCCAGAATGATCTTGAGCGGCTTGATCCGTTTGGGCGCGTTGGTGTCGGTACAGGCAACCTTCGATACAGGCTGCCCCAGACTGATGCAAGAGTCCTTGACCCACGCCAAGTCCAGGCACGCGGTGTACTGCCCGGTGGCTTCGGAGTCGTGGTAGAAGGATCGATCGGTGTCGCCGCATTCTTTCGGAACATTCACACGCTGAACGATCCGGTAGGTATTTCGGTCCGAGCCACAATCCACCACCGTCAACGACGCATTCACCAGCTCGCCGCCCAAATTCACACATCCACCCACCGGAGCCTCGGCCTGACCATTAGCCGTCAGCGACCCCGGCGACGGGAACTGGCCGGGAATGTTCGCAAAATCAGTCGACTCCTGGTGTGCGGCAGGTGACTTCGGTTGCGGCGTATCAGCGGCACTAGCGCATCCGGTGGCCACAAAAATGCACAAGCTTGCGACAACCCCGACCGTCTTTAGCAAAGAAGTTCCCCTGTTTTCAGACGCGGCGTGTTGCGGCGATACTTGTGTACCGCAGCACCTCGCACCGTTGCACTTTTCATCCATCTTCGGTTAGAAAGAAAATGACCCGGAGGGCTGCAACACAAACCCATTCTCGCCTATAGATCTATCGATACAGGCCACCGATCCACCGTCGCCGACCCCGCAGGTCTGATCGCCGTAGGAAATCTTCTGCCCCGGATTAAGCAGTTTTGACGAAGGTGGATACTTTTTGCATTCGTCCTTCTTATGGGATATGCCGTACGTGTTATCGCCATATTTGTTTACAAGACCCGTATCGCAGGGTCCCGAGCCGATGGCGTGAATATCTTGAAGCCCCGGCAACGGGCCCCAACAGCTGATGAGCTGATTCTGGCCAGCTGGATGCGGTGGGTGACTCATACTGCAGCTAACACCCTCCGCCGTCGAGAAACCGATGGCCGACGCTCCTCTGCTGGCCGCCTGGACATAGGAGTCCACTGACACTTGAGCGTACGTGTTTAGGTCGGGGAAGCCGGGGGGTTCGGCGGCCGCGGTAGTGGTTTGTTGGCATGCGGCTATTAGTGCGGCGCCGCACATTACCTGGGCTATACGGGTCCTTCGTGTTTGAGTCATCGCGGGCTCCTCCTATTGGATGGTGCAGGTGGTGTTGTAGACACGGGGGTCGTATGCGTGGGTGGCGTCTCCGGTTTTCCAGAACTGACTGACCCTGAGTCCGAAGTCGCCCGTACCGGTAGTTGAATTGAGGGCTTGGCTGGTGATAGTTGGCCCGTAGGGCCCAACGGCAGGGGCTGGACCGTGCTGGACCTGCATACTTCGGCGTCGCGCGAATTAGTGTCCCTTTGGGGTCCCCTTGGGGACATCTTGGCCCGAGCAACAAAAAATCCCAGGTCGTCTGACCTGGGATTATTGTGGAGCTAAGGGGATTCGAACCCCTGACCCCCACACTGCCAGTGTGGTGCGCTACCAACTGCGCCATAGCCCCATGTTTAGTTCTGCGTGCCCGCACGAAGTTACACCACGGCGACGGGCTCTCAAAATCTCAGCGCTCGGGACCGCCGACATCCTCTGCTACTTCCTGCATACTCCTAACCTGCGGTGACGCAAGTCTCCCCAGCGTCTCGGGGGCGAATACCCACGCCACGGCCGCGATCAGCGGCATCGCGCCGCCCACCACGAACGCCCACCCGTAGGACGTCTGCTCGGCGATAACCCCGGCCACGACGGGCCCGATCACCAGCCCGATATCGGAGGTCATCTGGAAGGTGGCCAGCGCCGTCCCCGCCCTGCCCCTGCTGCCCACCACATCGGCCACGGCGGCCTGCTGCGGAGACGCATACAAGCCCGCACCGATCCCGCCGATGAGCGAGAGCACGATGAGTACCGGCAGCGACGACACGAAGCCCATCGCGACCACGGTGGAACCGCACACCAGCAGCCCGGCGACCACCAGCGGCTTACGACCGATGTCATCGGACCACGACCCGGCCAGGAAGGCCGTGGACACATCCCCTGCCGCGAATGCGGCGAACACCAGCCCGGCCGCACCCGGCCGCTGATGCAGCACCTCGACCACCAGCAGCGGCAGCAGCGCCCCACGGATCCCGAAGATCGCCCATCCCGCACTGAAATTCGACATCAACGCGGCCAGGAATGTCCGGTGATGCAGCGCCGACGTCAACGTCACCGGGGTGATGTGATGCTCGTCGGCAACCTCCAGCAGTGTGGAGCGCCGCAGCCCGAAGTAGACCAGTGCCGCGACGATCACCAGCGCCGCCGAATAGATGATGAAGGGAGCAGAAAGACTCAGGCCCACAACAGCACTGCCCACCGCGGGCCCGGCCACCATCCCCAGCAGAAAGCTCGAGCCGTACAGCCCCTGGGCGCGGCCCCGGATCTGCTCGGGCGCGATGCGCACCAGCAGCGCGGCCGCGGACACGGTGAACATGGTCGAACCGATCCCACCGAGTGACCGGAACACCAACAGCTGCCAATAGCTGTGCACAAAGGCGCAGATGCCGGTGGACGTGGCGACGATCAGCAGGCCGGTCATGTAGACCCAGCGCTCCCCCAGTCGCTGCACCAGCGCTCCGGCCGCGGGTGCGAACACCAGCCGGAAGGCCGCGAAGGAACTGACTACCGCGGTCGCCGCGGTCACGCTCACCCCGAAGCTGCGGGCGTACTGCGGCAGCGCCGGCGCCACCACGCCGAATCCGAGCGCGATCACCAGGCTCGCGACAACCAGAACCCAGATCTCCCACGGCAGACGTGGCGTTACCGCCGCGTTGACCTCGTTGTAGTCGGGACAGCCACTCAACCGATCACCGCGGAGACAACCTCCCGTGCGGCGTCCTGTACCTGGCTCAAGTGCTCGGCACCCTTGAATGATTCTGCATAGATCTTGTATACATCCTCGGTGCCCGACGGCCGGGCCGCGAACCAGGCATTTTCGGTGACAACCTTGAGCCCACCGATCGGCGCCTCATTACCGGGCGCGTTGGTCAGCTTGGCGACGATGGGTTCGCCGGCCAGCTCGGTGGCGCTCACCTGCTCGGGTGAGAGCTTGCTCAGCACGGCCTTTTGCTCACGGCTCGCCGGCACATCAACGCGCGCATATGTTGGGGCGCCGTACTTCTCGGTCAGCTGCGCGTACCGCTGCGACGGCGTCAACCCGGTGACTGCCAGAATCTCCGAGGCCAGCAGGGCGGCGATGATGCCGTCCTTGTCGGTGGTCCACACCGAGCCGTCGCGACGTAAGAAGGATGCCCCGGCGCTCTCCTCACCACCGAAACCGATTGTCCCGTCGATCAACCCGTTCACAAACCATTTGAAGCCGACCGGCACCTCGATCAGGGTCCGGCCCAGCCCCGCCACCACCCGATCGATGATCGAGGAGCTCACCAGCGTCTTACCGACCGCCGTCTGCGCCGCCCAGCCATCGCGGTGACTGAACAAGTAATCGATGGCCACTGCCAGGTAGTGGTTGGGATTCATCAGTCCCGCATCGGGAGTCACGATGCCGTGCCGATCGGAGTCTGCGTCGTTCCCGGTCGCTATCTGGTACTTATCGCGCGACGCCACCAACGAGGCCATCGCATCCGGCGAGGAGCAGTCCATCCGGATCTTGCCGTCGTGATCGAGGGTCATGAACCGCCAGGTGGCATCCACCAGCGGGTTCACCACGGTCAGCTCCAGCGACCACCGGTCGGCGATCGCGGCCCAGTAGTCGACGCTGGCTCCACCGAGCGGATCGGCGCCGATCCGGATTCCGGCACCCGAGATGGCGTCCAGATCGACCACGTTGGCCAGATCGTCCACGTAGGTCTGCTGGAAGTCGTAGCGCTGCACCGATTTGAGTGCCTGCACCAACGGGATCCGCTTCACCGAACCCCAGCCCGAACGCAGAATCTCGTTGGCGCGCGCGGCGATCGCACCCGTGGCATCGGTGTCGGCGGGCCCGCCATGTGGTGGGTTGTACTTGAACCCACCATCCCGGGGCGGGTTGTGCGAGGGAGTCACCACGATCCCATCCGCCAACCCCGTCGTCTTACCGTGGTTGTGCCGCAGGATGGCGTGGCTCACCGCCGGAGTCGGCGTGTATCGGTCCCGCGAATCCACCGCGACCACAACACCGTTGGCCACCAACACCTCCAGCGCGCTGGTCCACGCAGGCTCGGAGAGCGCATGAGTATCACGACCGATGAACAGCGGACCGTCGATGCCCTGCGAGGCCCGATACTCGACGATCGCCGTGGTGGTCGCCAGGATATGCGCCTCGTTGAAGGCACCGTCGAGGCTGGACCCGCGGTGCCCGGAGGTCCCGAACACGACCTGCTGCGCCACATCCCCCGGATCGGGCTCTATCGCGTAGTAGGCGGTCACCACGTGGGCGATGTCGATGAGATCTTCCGGCTGGGCAGGCTGTCCGGCGCGCGCGTTGCTCACGCACCTGATTCTGCCTGGATCAGATGAACCGTGTCTTACTGAATGGCCGCTATTGGATCGGTTGAATGCCGACGGCCGTCCCGTACGCGCACACTTCGACACCCGTGTTGGCGTACTCGGTGGTCTCGAAACGGAACGCGACGACGGCATTGGCGCCCCTCGATTCCGCCTCGGCCGCCAGCCGGGACAGTGCCTCGCGGCGGCTCTCGTGCAGCAACTGGGTGATGCCCTTGAGCTCGCCACCGGCGATCGACTTGAACGAGGCCGCGAGGTTGGAGCCGATGTGCCGCGACCGCACGGTGAGGCCAAAGACCTCACCGAAAACCGCGCCGATCTTGTATCCGGGGATGTCGTTGCTCGTCACGATGATCATGACCCCAACGTACCGCCGCGGGTCGGCTAGGCGATGGAGGCGACGTCCTGCCACAGCGGGCGCCGATCCCCATCAGGATCGGCCTCCAAACGGGACGGGTTGTCGATGATCAACACCTGACGATCGGGCACCGTATGGGTGGGCCAACCGTCACCGGGCACCCCGGTGCGCGCGAATGACAGCCAGCGGCTTTGCATCTCATCGCTGACAGCGCGCGCTGTCGCCCGGTCCTTGCGGCCGGCGAGGAACGGCGCGGCGATAGTCCGGTACGTGCCGAAGACTGCGAGCAGTTCGATGGCATGGGTGGGTCCCAACCCGTAACGGCGCAATGCCTGCGTCGTGTAGTCGTACCGGTAGAAGTACGTGGGCGCGTGACGGCTATGTGCCTCGGCCACGCGCCACGCCGCCGAACCGAACGCCAGATCCCCTGCCAGCTTCAGCAGCGCCTTCGGCGCCGGATACCCGTCGTAGCCCGCGACAATGCGCTGGACGAAATCAGGTCCGCCCTTGGACAGCGAGTGCTCGAGGGCCTGCGGGGTGATCGGCAGAATCTTGAGGATCTTCGTGAACAGGGTCGCCTCTTCGGCGTTGTACCCGATGATGAGCGGAATACGATGCGCCTCACCGCGTTCCATGGCCTCGTTGGGATCCAGCGGCAGCACATCGCCGTCGATACTGGGCCCGATCCGCAACGACAGTCCCGGCACATGCTTGGCCGACCCAATCAGACGGAACAGCGCCTTCACCAAATCCTTCGGCTTCG
The DNA here is from genome assembly GCF_001853795.1 of Mycobacteroides franklinii. Lineage (NCBI taxonomy): Bacteria > Bacillati > Actinomycetota > Actinomycetes > Mycobacteriales > Mycobacteriaceae > Mycobacteroides > Mycobacteroides franklinii. The sequence continues at coordinate 2,187,217 of NZ_MLIK01000019.1, read as the reverse complement.
CCGACAGCACAGTTTCGGCGGCGTTCGCGTCGGTAGCGCCCAGGTATTTCGCGAACTGACGAGCATTGATCGCGGCATCCTCGGGGTTGACCACCAGCCCGGTGGCGGTGCTCTGGCAGATCGCCCGGTGGAACAAGCCCCCCGCCGAAGGCACGGCGAGCAGCGTGTTCACCGCGTGTGATCCGGCGCTCTCCCCGAAAATCGTCACGTTGTTGGGATCGCCTCCGAAGGCACCGATGTTGTCGTGCACCCACTGCAACGCCAACACCAAGTCGCGCAGGTACAAGTTGCTGTCGATGGTGTGCTTGTCATCCGACAGCGACGAAAGATCTACGCAGCCAAGGGCACCCAGCCGGTAGTTGACGGAGACATACACGCAGCCCCGCCGCGCCAGGCTCGCCCCGTCGTAGAGCGGGGTGGCCGAGCTGCCCAAGAAATACCCGCCGCCGTGGATGAAGAACATGACCGGCAGCGGCCCGCTGATCGGCCCCTCGGGGGCGACGACGTTCAGGGTCAGGCAATCTTCGCTGAGCTTCTGCGGCTTGCCGGGCAGGATGATCGCGTAGCGCTGCTGCTGAATGGAGGCAGCGCCCCACGTACGGCACTTGCGCACCCCCGTCCACGGCTGAGCCGGGCGAGGTGCACGCAGGCGAAGCAGACCCACCGGCGGCTCGGCATAGGGAATCCCACGGAAACGATGTACACCGCCCCGGGTGAATCCTTCGACGGTGCCGTTGGCGGTATTGATGCGGATGGGCTTCTTTGCCATCGGCACATCCTAGGCAACCAACCGGTTGGCCCACAATGCCTGATTAGAGAGTGAGGCTGAATCCTTCCCATGCCGCGCGCCGGGTGGCCTCCGGGTCCAGCTCCACGCGGGTGGCGTGATCGAACACCATCACCGCACGATCCGGCGATTCATAGGTGGGCCAACCGTCACCGGGAATCCCGCTGCGCGCGAAGGCAAGCCATCGTCGTTGCACGTCATTGCTCACCCGCACGGCATCACGACGACCGATGGCGCCCGCCATCATGGTGCCCATGGCGCCACGATAACTATCGAACACGGCGAGCAGTTCTGTGGCGTGGGTGGCGCCCATCCCGGCCATCCGCAGCGCCCCGGGCGCGTAGTCGTAGCGATAGAAATACACCGGCGCATAGCGATGGTGAGCCTCGGCCATTTGCCAGGCGGCCGTGGAAAAGTTCATGTCACCGGCCAGCTTCACGCGAGCGGAGCGCTCCGGATACCCGGGATATGCCGCCACGATGCGATCGCGATGACCCGGTCCGCCTCGTGCCAGCATGCCTTCCAGCGCCGACTCGGACAGCGGCATCATCTTCAGTACCCGGGTGAAAAGCTTGGCCTCATCGGCATTGTGACCGACGATCAATGGGACCCGATGTGCCTCACCATGTTCCATTGCCTCGACGGGATGGCGTGGCAGGTAGTGCCCGTCGATGCATGGGCCTATCGCGAATGAGCCGCCCGGCATGTTGGTCACGATGTCGGCGATCAGCGCGTCCAGCGCCGCGCCGAGTTCGGCGGGGGTCGCCCGCAGCACCGCATCCGCAGCTGACTCCGTTGTCGCACCAAGAATTTCCGCGAACTTCTGGGCATACAGGGCAGCCGACTCGGCCGGCACTGCCATGCCACTGGCGGTGCTTTGGCAGATCGCACGGTGAAACAGACCCGCGGCAGCAGGGGTGGCCATCAGCGTCTCGACGCAGTGGGCCCCCGCGCTTTCCCCGAAGATCGTCACGTTGCCCGGGTCGCCGCCGAATGTCCTGATGTTCTCGCGCACCCACTGCAATGCCAGCACCACATCGCGCAGGAACAGATTCCCGTCGATGGTGTGATCGCGATCGGACAGCGACGACAAGTCCAGGGCGCCCAGTGCACCCACGCGGTAATTCACCGACACATAGACGCATCCACGCCGAGCCAGGGAGGCACCGTCGTACAGCGGGGTCGCCGAGCTGCCCAGCAGATAGCCGCCGCCGTAGATGAAGAACATGACGGGCAGCGGATCGTTGGATGGACGATCGGGTGTCACGACGTTGACCGTCAGGCAGTCCTCGCTTGCGCGCTGAACACGACCCGGTCCCAGCACGCGGTAGCGGCGTCGTTGTGGGGCCGCTGCGCCGAATTCGGTGCAGTCGCGCACTCCGTCCCACGGCAACACCGGCTGTGGTGCACGCAGACGCAGCAACCCGATCGGCGGACGGGCATAGGGAATGGACCGGAAGCGGCGCACACCTCCGCGCACGAATCCCTCGACGGTCCCGTTGGGAGTGGTGACACGGACAGTGGGCGTCTTCGACCCTGAAGCCATGGGAGTCAAGATAGCTGTCATCGACCTCAGATGCGGCGCCGATGCGGCAGATCCAGGTAATTCGCCAGCACCCGCACCATCAACAAGAGATAACTGATCATCACATCCAGAAATCGGACGGCGCCGACGCCCTCGGTTTCGGCCCGGTCACGGGAACGTACCTATCGATGCACCAATAGCCACATTGGCCTCACCTGCCACTATTGTCACGGGAGTCAATTGCTGACGTCGATGTGACGTCCTGCCCCGGGAAGGTCTGACATGTCGACGCGCCGCCGGATCTCCGTGGTTTTGATGACCTCGGCCGTTATCGGATCAAGCGTTGCGGTCGATATCGCCCCCTTGGCGTACGCCGACCCCTGCACCGGTCCCGCCGCAGGACTTCAGCCACCGACTCCGGTCCCCGACGACGGCATACCCGGTCAGGCTCCCCCGATCGGCCGCAGGCCCGCCGGCGCCAACGACAAGGCCCCACTACCAGAGCTGGGCAAGCTGCCCCTGGCAATCCTCAAACAGGTCCTGCCTCAACAGGGCGCGAAGAAGGCGTCCGGGTGGGCGCAGGAACTGGCGCACCCGGGCTTGCCCAACCCGCCGGAGCCGGGCTCTCCGAACGACCTGCAAGACCGGCAGGCCGCCGCCGTCGCTCCCGCTCCTCCGGCACCGGCCGTCGGCCCGGCCCCCGCAGCCGCCGTCTCCCCCTCGACATCAGTGGTCGGCTGGGTGACCGGTGTGGACACCGGCGCCAACACACTTCAAAAGTTCAGCATCTCCGGCACCGACCTCGGAATCATGTGGGACAACGGCGATAACGCCGGCCGCCAGGTATTGATGGCCTTCGGCGACACCTACGGATACTGCGGGATGCGCAGCCAACAGTGGCGCTACAACACCCTGCTGCGCACCCAGGACAAGTCGCTCTCCCACGGCCTTGCGGTGGCGGAGGGATCGACATCCAACCCGTACGCCGGTTCCCCGCAGTCCCGCCCGGGTTACTCCAAGCAGATCATCCCGCCCATCAAATGGGCCGCCCAAGAACGCGGCATCATCCCCACCGCCGCCATCTCCGTCGGCCGGTCCCAGTACATGAACTACATGTCCATCAAGAGCTGGGATAGCGCCGGCGAGTGGACCACCAACTACTCGGCTACCGCGGTGTCCAACGACAACGGCCAGAACTGGAAGACCTTCCCGCAGAGCATCCGCCCGGCATCTCCGGACGCCATCAGCCAGGTGCCGTTCACCCCCGGGAACGAAAACTTCCAACAGGCCGCCTACGTCAAGGGCAACGACGGATACATCTACATCTTCGGAACCCCTGCCGGGCGAAGCGGATCCGGCTTCGTGTCGCGCGCGCTGCCCGGAAACCTGCCCGACGCCCGCCAGCACGAGTTCTGGAACACCGACCGGGGAACCTGGGTGCCGGGAGATCCCAATGCCGCGACACCGATCCTCTCGGGTCCGGTGGGTGAGATGTCCGCGCAGTACAACACCTATCTGAAGAAGTATCTGGTGATGTATGGCGACAAGCAGGGAGACGTGCTGCTCTCCACCTCCCCCGCACCCCAAGGCCCCTGGAGCCCGCCGCAGGTCATCGTCACCGAGTCCCAAATGCCGGGCGGGCCTTACGCGCCGTACCTGCATCCGTGGACCACCGGCAAGGAGCTCTACTTCAACCTCTCACTGTGGTCTGCGTACAACGTGATGTTGATGCGCACGACCCTTCCGTGATCGGTTCCGCCCCCTACCTACAACCGCTCGATGATGGTGGCGTTGGCCAAACCGCCTGCCTCGCACATCGTTTGTAGGCCGTAGCGTCCGCCAGTCTGTTCCAACACCGACACCAGCGTCGTCATGAGCCGTCCGCCGCTGGCCCCCAGCGGATGCCCGATCGCGGTGGCTCCGCCGTTGATGTTGACCCTGGACAGGTCCGCGCCGGTCTCGGCCTGCCACGCCAGGACCACCGAGGCGAAGGCCTCGTTGACCTCGAAGGCATCGATATCTGCCAACGACAACCCGGCACGATCAAGGACTTTCGCGGTCGCCGGGATGATTCCGGTCAGCATGTACAACGGGTCGTCGCCCACTACCGCGACCGAATGCACGCGGGCGCGGGGTGTCAGGCCAAGACGTTGCGCGGTCTCACTGGACGTGATGAGCACAGCAGACGCACCGTCGTTGATCGGCGAGGAGTTGCCTGCCGTGACCTTCCAATCGATCTGTGGAAAGCGCTGCTCCCACAATTCATTACGGAACGCGGGCTTGAGGCCGGCCAGAACATCGACGGTGGTTGATGGCCGTACGGATTCGTCGGTGGTTACCTCGATCAGTTCACCATTCACGTTAGGGGCCTTGATCGGCGCCACATCACGCGCGAACCGCCCCTCGTCCCACGCCCGCGCGGCGCGGTGGTGGCTCTCGGCGGCGAAGGCATCCAACTGCTCGCGCGACAGCCCCCACTTCGCCGCGATCAACTCGGCGCTGATGCCCTGCGGGACAAGCCCATCCGGGTAGCGGGCGGCCACCTCGGTACCAAAGAAATCCTTACCCAGGCTCTGACTACCCATGGGCACCCGGCTCATCGACTCGATGCCAGAGGCAATCACCACATCATAGGCGCCGGCGATAACTCCTTGCGCGGCAAAGTGGATGGCCTGTTGACTACTGCCGCATTGGCGGTCGACGGTCACCGCGGGAACCGTCTCCGGAAGTCCGGCGGCCAAGGCCGCCCAGCGTGCCGTGTTGGAGCTCTGCTCGCCCACCTGTCCCACGGCACCGCTGATCACATCGTCGACAAGGGCAGGGTCAATTCCCGTCCGCTCGACGAGCGCCCGGATGGCATGCGCATGCAGATCGACGGGATGTACGCCCGAGAGTGACCCGCCCGGCTTGCCCTTGCCGACGGGTGTGCGCACCGCGTCGACGATCACTGCATCTCTCATGACCTACCTCCTGGATTCGCCGTTGAACTCCTGTTCTTCCGGTATACGCCCAGTTAGTTGGAAATCACAACTAACTGTGATCGACCGCATACCGTGCTAAGTTGGGTTTCACGACTATGAGAACCTGCTCAATAGCCAATGCCCTCGACGTCGTCGGGGAACGCTGGACCCTAGTGGCCCTGCGGGAGATCATGCTGGGCAATCGGCGCTTCGACGAGATCGTCCGCAATACCGGCGCCAGCCGCGACATCCTGGCGACTCGACTGCGCAAGCTCGTGGACGCGGGCGTTCTGGAGAAACGTCAGTACGAACAGCGCCCTCCCCGCTACGAATACCTGCTGACCGAATCGGGGCGCGCTCTTCGACCTGTGCTGTTCGCACTGATGGAGTGGGGTGACAAGTTCGTGACGCAGGGGCCCCCACCCAGCGTTTGGGAACACCAATGCGGATCGGCGCTGCATGTCCAGCCGACTTGCCAAAGTTGTGCAGAGCCAGTGACATTCGATGACCTCACCCCCCGCCGCATTGGACAGGTTCCATGAGTTCCGACGTATTGACCTACGAACCCGCAGGCGCGACACGCCCGGGTCACGAGAGGTGGCCCGCCACTCCCCCCGGGCTACGACGATTCGAACAGACCATCACCATCGGCCGCGGCGATGACTTCTGGCGTGCGGCCACCCATGCGGTTCTGAACTGGGAAGTCAAACAGCGCAGCGGGTTCCGCGTTGTCCCCGACATCGCGGTGAGCGACGGCGCCGAGTTCCAGATCAGCTTCGGCTGGGGGCCGCTCGCCGTCCACGAGCCCGTGCGCATTGTTGCCGTCGCGGACACCGACGTCCGGTGCGGATTCGCCTATGGCACCTTGCCGGGACACCCGGTGTCGGGCGAGGAGGCGTTCATCGTCCACCGCGACGCTGACGGCACCGTGTTTCTCACGCTTCGATCCCTGACGCAGGCCGCGCCATCCGGTCTCTGGCGGCAAGCGTTCCCGGTACTTCTAGTGGCACAGAAGGCCTTCCGCCGTCGCTACCTACGGTCACTGCAGTCCTAATCCGTCAGCGCCGCAAGGTCCACCAATGCCCGCGCCGGTCCCGTTGGCGGAGTGCCCGGCAGCCATACGGCACGGAATTGGCGGGTGAAGACGGTGCCGTCGGCAGGCGTGACCTCGATGAGTGTTCCTGCCGACAATTCAGGCGCCGCGATGAGGCGGCTGAGTACCGCCGGCGCCAATCCTGTTGCCGCGGCGGCCTTGATCGCGGCCGCGGAGCCCAGCTCGGCCGCCGGTGCCGCGGGCTGACACACCTCACTCAACACCTCCCACACGGTGTCGCGGGTGCCGGATCCGGGCTCGCGCATGAGCAGCGGGGTGATCGCAAGCTCGCGCAGCGTCACCGGCTTGCGCCGACGGGCCCATTTGTGTGTGGGTCCGACCACGATGACCAGTTCGTCAGCACCCAGCACTTCCCCGCCCAGGCCTGGCGGTGCATGCGGTCCCTCGATGAACCCCAGCGTCGCCCCGCCGCCCCGCACCAGCTCACACACCTGCTGTGTGTTTCCAACCTCGAGGGATACCGCGACATCGGCATGCCGTGCCCGAAGAGCGGTGAGCCACAACGGCATCCGATGGTCGGCAATGGTGCGCGACGCGGCGACAACCAAGCGCGGCGCTTGATCGGAGTGCAGCGCAGCCACCCCGGTGACGAACTCGCGTGCCGCGGCAAGCACCGGCGTGGCATAACCCACCACCGCCAGCCCAGCGTCCGTGAGCCGTGAACCTGTGGGGCCGCGTTCCAGCAGCACCAGCCGCAGGCGGCGTTCAAGCGCCCGGATTCGCATACTGGCGGCGGGCTGTGAAATACCGTGCTGACGTGCCGCCGCACCCAGGCTGCCCGCCTCGGCCACGGATACCAACAGGTCCAGCACACCGAGGTCGGGGGTGCCCGGAGGAAGAGCCATAAGACCAGTTTATGACGAACCGCCGAAATGCCTGCTACCGGGCTTAATCACCGGCGGGTAGTGAGGCCACCGGAGCTACGATGGGAAGATCATGGACGACAACGACATCCGACATCTGCGTCGCTGCGTCGAGCTTGCCGCCGAGGCGCTCGACGCCGGAGACGAGCCCTTCGGGTCGCTACTCACCGGGCCCGACGGAGCCGTACTGGCCGAGGATCGCAATCGTGTCGGCGCGGGAGACTCCACCCGTCACCCCGAATTCGAACTTGCTCGATGGTCCGCCGGGAATCTGTCGCCCACCGACCGCGCATCCTCCACGGTCTACACCTCCGGAGAGCATTGCCCCATGTGCTCGGCAGCGCACGCATGGGTGGGACTGGGGCGCATTGTGTACGCCAGTTCCTCTGCCCAGCTGACACAGTGGCTCACCGAGCTCGGCGCGCCCTCGAGCCCGGTTGCCTCGTTGTCCATCAATGAGGTGGCACCCGGCATCGAGACCGACGGTCCCGCACCGGATCTCGCCGACGACGTGCGCGCCTTGCACGTCCGGTTTCGTACGCAGCCGTGATCCGCACGCGAATCACTTAACGCATGGAACGCCGTTCGCGGTGAGCTGACTCAGGTCGGTAGGGGTGGGTGCCTGAATGCCGGTGCCCGTGGCGGCAACTGCGGTCATCTTGTCGGCGGGACTGGCGTCTGCCGACGAGCCACTCTTCGCCCCGGCGCTGTGATGCGCGATGTAGTCGTCCACGGGGAGTTGCGACCCCACGGTCAGTTGGACGGTTCCGGGTGCGACCGCACCGGATTCCGCCATCGGCAGGTGTAGTTGATCGGCGAGGGCCTGCGCTCCCTCTTGCGCATCCGATCCGTAGACAATGGAGCTCTCCGTTGACTGGGTTTCCGCCGTGGAGGCACGGCCACGGGTGAATCCACGCGCCGTGAAGGCATCCTCGACCGCGGCTGCCAGTCCGTCGCGCGATGTCGCGTTGACAACATTGAGCACCACGGGCGCCGCAAGCGGTGGCGGCGGGGAAGCCGCGCCGGCACTGGGCGCCTCGGGCGCGGCATCGGAAGAGAAGCGGTCGTGCACGATCTGCCGGACCGTCGGGAGATCGACGATGTTGACGTCCGAACCGTTCGAATCCTCGCCGAAGTCGGAGATGGGCAGCGTGTAGAAGGACGTCGGCCTCTTGGTCAATTCCGAGGCGCGCGCGGCGAAATCGACAATGTTCAGGCCGGAATCGATCGCGACATTGTCGTGTGCGACGTTCACGATGTTCCGTATCGCGCCGGGGTCCGACATCGCCCCGCCCTTGCGCACTGCGGCCAGAAGCGATACCAGGAATGCCTGCTGACGACGGGTTCGGTCCATATCAGTGAATGACCCGTCGTTTTCATCCCGTCGCTGCCTGACGAAGGCCATCGCCTGAGATGCGTCGATCTGTTGAACGCCTTCGTGGAAGTTGGCGCCGGAAAACTCATCGATCGTGTCGTGGTTGAGGCACACCGTGATCGGCTGCACAGTCTTGGCAATCTGAAAGAACGCGGCGAGTGTCACTTCAATGAAGTGATCGATCTGCACACCCAGGAAGTCACTCACGGTGTCGATCTCGGCCTTGCGCCCCGCCTCACGGGCGGCCTGTTCACGCGCGGTCAAATCTTTGGCGCCCGCGGCATCTGAGTTGCCGTTCGCCTGCGCATCCAGCGCCTGCTGGTAGGCAAATCCGTAGGCCTGCTTGACCTTGCCTTTGCAGACCGACCCGGGGCAGCCCGACAGATTCACATAGTCATCACGCGGGATCGATACCGCGCTGATGGGACCGCCGTTGCCGGGAATGTGCACCACAATCAGCACATTCGCGTTGTACCCACCCGATGTCTCGTCACCGGCGTGCAGTGCGTCGTACATTTCCTGTGGCAGCGGCTGCCCGTTCTGGTCAAGCCTGCTATCGAGCCCCATGAGCAGAATGTTCTGGTCCTGGCCGACGGGAGTGAGCACTCCAGGCAGCACATGCGAAGTGATGATCTGCCCCACCGTCGTGTTGTACCCAGCCCAGCCAAAACCCGTGATGGCCATGACAAATGCGGCAGCCGTACCGACAACCAGGCGGCCCTTCGACAGCACCCAGCGCTGCGACTGGTCAGACTGTAGCTTGCCCATAACAATTGACCATTGTTCTGCAATAGTCGTCCAAAACCCGACAACCGGGCATCGGATTCTCCGGCGAGTCCTCTAACTGTGAGGTGGTTGTGGATCCGGTACGGCCGCCCGCTAATCCGTGCGGGTGAGTCCCAGCACCCGGATTCACTCGGCTGGTCGTGCGTTCGTATTCGGTGGTACTACAACACGCCGGCAATGATATTGGCGTGAAATGTGAGTCTTATCGACATCATTTCAATCGACGCACGAAATCCCCGACCAGGCCGTCGAGGAAGGCGTCATCCACCGCTTCGCCAGTCACAATGACGCGGTAGTACAACGGCGCCACCAGCTGTTCAGCCAGGCGAGCAACATCCACGTCGGCAGGCAATTCCCCTCGCGCCACCGCACGGGCGAGCGGAATCTGGTCGCGAGCCTGCTGTTCGCGCAGATAGCGAGCCCGGAATGTATCCGCGAGCTGTGCGTCATGCTGTGACTGACCAATCAGGGCGCGGAACACCGCACCCGCATCGTCGGTCGTCAGAAATTGCGCGGTGGCGCCCAGATGGTGCCGCAGATCGGTAGCCAGGCCGCCAAGATCCGGTGGGTCCAGCTGGGACGCGGCGTCTTCGAGGAAGACATCCATCAGCACCTCGGCCTTTGAACTCCACCATCGGTAGACGGTCTGTTTGGCCACGCCCGCCGCCTTGGCGATGCCCTCCATGGTGACCCCGGCGTAGCCCTTGGCGACCAGCAGATCGTCGGCGGCGTGAATGACCGCCTCGCGTGCGGTCTCACTACGGCCATGCCGGTTGCCGAAGTGACGGCGCGAGTCGTCTACCCCCTGGGGCCTCGCCATCTCATTCACAACATCCATCGAATCACCACCCTAGACTAGACGATACGTTGCGTCTATTCTAGGAATCATGACCACAACACTTCACGAACCCGAATTCGCCACGATCGTCGACCGGCTCTTCCAGAACGCTTCGCACGATGCGGTTCCCGTGGACCGCGACACCTTCCACAAGAAGTCCGTCGAAGAACGTGCCGAGCTCTTCCAGAACGTCTACGTTCCGATCGCACCCGATGCCGGACGACTCCTCTACAGCCTGATCCGTGCCACCAAGCCGAAGACCATCGTCGAGTACGGACTCTCCTATGGGATCTCGACTCTGCATTCGGCCGCAGCCGTTCGCGACAACGGTTTTGGCCGCGTCATCACGACCGAGCTCAACAGGGCGAAAATCGCCGCTTCACGTGCGACCTTCGCCGACGCCGGGGTGTCCGACCTCATCACCATCTTGGAAGGCGACGCTCGTGAAACCCTGAAAGCCGTTGACGGACCGATCGAATTTCTGCTGCTGGATGGCTGGCCGGATCTTGACCTGCCGATCCTGAAGATCCTGGAAGACAAGTTGGCCCCGGGCGCGCTGGTGATCGCCGACAACGTTGGATTCGAAAGCAGCAAACCATATTTGGAGTACATCCGGACGCCGGAAAACGGCTATGTGAGCGTGGCCTCGCCGATCGGGGAATGCATGGAGCTCAGCTGCCGTTGTGCGTAGCGGTGAAATCTCACAGAAGCGTTGGCGGCGGTCGTCTCGCCAAAGTCTCCCGCCGCCAACGCCTTCAGAACCACTCCAGGAAGGTGTGGCATGTTCCAATCTACCCTCGGCTTGTCGGCCGCGGCGTGTACTTCTCTCGCGTTGCTGTGCGCGCCGCCCGCCTCCGCAGGACCTCAATCTCCTCAGAAACCCAGCGAACTCGGTGCTGAGCTCCAATCGCAGGGCTATAAAGTTCAGTACGAGCGAATTGGCAACTGCGCCTTGGATGCCGGATCGGTGGTCGGCACTCGGATAGGTCCGGCGGTATGGGCGGACACCACCACACAGACCAAGGCCGGTGGCGGCGTTGGTGATGGTCCCGGCACCCGCGGAGGCGTCACCTGGTCCCATGACATCGACCACCAGATCGCCTACATCACGGTGGCATGCAAGCGCGCAGCGAAATGAGCCACACGCACTGGAAACTCCGGGTGGCGAAGATCTTGCCGGAGGCCCGCAGGTAATCAGATGCGCCAGCTACCCTAGGCAAGTAGGGTGCGTTAAATCGGCAGTGACGCAAGGTAGCTGGCGATGCTCGATACACAGGACTTCACGTTCGGGATCCCGGCGGGATGGATGTCGCCGACGACGCCTTCGTGGCGGCGGCATTTGAGGTCTGACGGTTTCTATGCTGGCAACGTGAGCAGGAGCGAAACCATGCCGACCATACGGGTCAGTGCCGTCATACTGCGCGACGATCGAGGAGCGGTTCTGACCGTCCGTAAACGCGGGAGTAGTCGGTTCATGTTGCCCGGCGGGAAGCCCGACCCTGGTGAAAGCGCCGCGGAGACTGCCGTGCGCGAGGTCCGTGAAGAGCTCTCGATAGATCTGGAACCCGCCGCACTGCAACCGATTGGAGTCTTTCGGGCCGCGGCCGCGAACGAACCCGGATTCGATGTTGAGTCAACGGTGTTCGCGCATCCGCCGGTACCGGTCAGTCAACCCGCCGCCGAAATCGAAGAACTGCGCTGGCAGTTGCTCGACGAGCCATACCCGACAGATCTGGCGCCGCTGCTCACAGAACACGTGCTTCCCATCCTGTCCGGGAAGCAACCGCGACCATAGCCGCGACAGTTACTACAGCGTCGCGTCCAGTTGCCCCAGCCGGTCGGTAAGTCTCAGATTCTCTGAGTAGTCAACCGGGCAGGCGATCAGTGAAACGCCATCATCGTCAAGAGCGGCTTGCAACGTCGGCTGTAATTGGTCCGCGGCGGTAATGCGATAGCCCTTGGCTCCGAAGCTCTCCGCGTAGGAAACGATGTCGGGGTTGGTGAACGAGACATGATGGTGTTCGCCAAGTTCGAGGTCCATCTTCCATTCGATGAGCCCGTAGCCCCCGTCCTCCCAGATCAGCACCACCAGCGGAATCCGCTCGCGTACGGCAGTCTCGATTTCCTGCGAGTTCATCAGGAATGCCCCGTCACCCGCGACGGCGAGCACCTTCGCGTCGGGACGGGCCAGCTTGACACCGAGTGCTCCGGGCAACGCGAAACCCATGGTGGACAAGCCATTGGACACAAGACAGGTGTTGGGTTCGTAGGTCGGGTAAAGACGCGCCATCCACATCTTGGTGGCGCCGGTATCGACAAGCACGATGTCACTGCGCCCCAGGGTGGCCCGGATATCGGCCACGATCCGCTGTGGCGCCATGGGAAATCGTGAATCCTGCTGTCCCCGAGCGAATTCCTCGACCAGCAAGGCGGATCCGGGAGCGGACTTGCAGTCGAACCGATGTCCGGCGAGGTCGTCGGTGAGCGCGTTGACCGACGCGCTGATATCGCCGATGATTCCCACCGACACCGAGTAGTGTGCATCGACTTCGGCCGGGAACCTATGGATGTGGATGATCTCCTTGTCACCGAGCGGGTTGATACGGACGGGGTCGAACTCTTGCAGCTCATACCCCACCGCGACAATCACATCGGCGTGCTCAAAGCCGAAATTGGCGTAGTCGCGCCGCATGAAACCAACTGTCCCCATGCTATTGGGGTGATCATCGGGCATCGCGCCCTTACCGTGGAAGGTGTTGGCCACCGGCACGCCGAGCTCCTCGGAGAACCGGATGAGTGCTGCGGTCGCATTGCCACGGGCGGCGCCGTGACCGGCCAGCACCACCGGCCGATGCGCCCGCCGCAGGATATCGACCGCCCGTTGCACCTGGCCGGCCATCGGCGCCTCGGCGTGTACCACATTGCGCGGCAGCGGATTCAGTTCATAATCGGCGCCATCAGCGTCGATATTTTCCGGCACCGCCAGAAAGACGGCCGCCGGCCGTTCGGTCTCCGCGAGTTTGAAGGCCTTGCGGAACATTTCCGGAATCGCGCGGGCGGTGGGAACACCGTCCGCCCAGCGGGTAATCGGGCGGAACATCGCCACCAGGTCCACATACTGATGAGATTCCTTATAAGCCCGGTCCTGCCCCACCTGGGCTGAGATCGCGACTAGGGGCGTGCTGTTTGTCGATGCGTCGGCGACTCCCAGCTGCAGGTTGATTGCCCCGGGACCCAACGTGGCGGATACCACCCCGGCACGCCCGGTGACCCTGCCATACATTTCCGCCATGAATGCCGCGCCCTGCTCATGACGGGTAAGGATGTAGCGGATGTCCGATGCCGCGAGTGCCTGGATAAACCGGATGTTCTCCTCCCCCGGTATCCCGAAGACCACGGAGACACCCTCGTTTTCCAAACACTTCACCATTAATTGGGCAGCTGTGCTCATCTTTCCTACGGTAGTGGCACGCTAGAGACATGCCTATCGCAACGATCAACCCGGCCACCGGAGAGACGATCAAAACCTTCGTACCAGCGTCCGATGTGGAAATCGACGCTGCCATCGGACGCGCACACGAGCGGTTCAGGCAGTACCGCACAACAAGTTTCGCCGAACGCACGGCCTGGGCGGTAGCTACCGCCGGTCTCCTGGAGGCGGAGGCCGATGATGTTGCCGCCCTGATGACGCTGGAAATGGGCAAGACTTTGGCCTCGGCTAAGGCCGAGGTACTCAAGTGCGCCAAGGGATTCCGGTTCTACGCACAGCACGCGCAATCCATGCTCGCTCCGGAATCGGCAGACGCGTTTGCCGTCAAAGCATCACAAGCCTACGCCCAGTACCAACCCCTTGGGGTGGTACTGGCGGTGATGCCGTGGAACTTCCCCCTCTGGCAGGCGGTGAGGTTCGCGGCTCCGGCACTCATGGCGGGCAATGTGGGCCTGCTCAAACATGCGTCGAATGTGCCGCAGTCCGCGCTGTACCTCGCCGATGTGATCGCTCGCGGCGGTTTCCCCGACGGCTGCTTCCAGACGCTTCTGGTGCCGGCCGGTGCGGTTGAACGGATTCTGCGTGATCCGCGAGTGGCGGCCGCCACGCTCACCGGAAGCGAACCAGCGGGGCGCTCAGTGGCCGCGATTGCCGGCGATGAAGTGAAACCCACCGTGCTGGAACTGGGCGGCAGCGACCCGTTCATCGTGATGCCGTCGGCGGACCTTGAGCAGGCGGTATCGACCGCGGTCACGGCCAGAGTCCAAAACAACGGCCAATCCTGTATCTCCGCGAAGAGATTCATCGTCCATCGCGATATCTACGATGACTTCCTGTCGCGCTTTGTCGAGAAGATGGCTGCCTTACGCGTCGGCGACCCCACGGACCCGGCCACCGACGTCGGGCCCCTGGCCACCGAGCAGGGACGCGACGAGGTCGACAAGCAGGTCCAGCAGGCCGTCGCGGCCGGCGCCACCGTCCGCTGCGGCGGCGTACGCCCGGACGGCCCAGGGTGGTACTACCCACCGACCGTCATCACCGATATCACCCAGGACATGCCAATATTCGGCGAAGAGGTGTTCGGTCCGGTCGCCTCGGTCTACCGCGCAACCGACATCGACGAAGCGATCGAGATCGCCAACGCCACATCTTTCGGCCTGGGCTCCAACGCCTGGACACGCGAAGAAGCCGAGCAACAACGCTTCATCAACGAGCTCGACGCCGGACAGGTCTTCATCAACGGTATGACGGTGTCCTACCCGGAGGTCCCCTTCGGCGGCATCAAACGCTCGGGGTACGGCCGCGAACTCTCGGCCCATGGCATCCGCGAGTTCTGCAATATCAAGACGGTCTGGATCGCCTGAATCTGCCCGACGCTAAACAGAAGACCCCCCGAACATTCGGGGGGTCTTCTCCGAAGTACTTGAATTCGAATACATTTAGCGGCACGCCGACGGATCGACGATGAGGCCATCCGATCGAAGTCCGGCCGCACTCCAGACCGGTGCTACCAGCAGTTGAACCGGATCCTTGACGGCGGCGACGCGTTGAAAGATGACCCAATCACCGTCAAGAGGCCGCGCAGAATCGAGCTGCGAAACGGCCGTGAGTGATCTTCAAGTCATGTACATTCCCCTGGTCATTTCAAGATCGCGGGGAGGCGGGGGACATGAAGCCCACCATCTATGCAGTAGTCGAGACTCTGGCCACGGGAGTAACCCTCTCTGTGGCAACGCCTTTCGCCGCAAGCGCGGCGAAATTTGGCCACCGCGCCGCCAATCCTCGAGCCAGATGCGGGCGCTCAGTCCGACGATGTCACCTACCGCCAAGACATGCGCGCACCGAAGAAAGGGAACTGATGTGACCATCGGTATCAACCAGAGCAATCTGTGCCAGTTGTCGGCATCCAATCTGGCGACCACACTGGACGGCATTGCCGCGATGGGCTTTACCACGGTGCGATTCGCGGTCGACTGGGGTTATCTGAGCAACTTCCTCGGCCAGACCAACTACGCCCCCGTCCAGAATGTGAAGAACGCGCTGACCGCCCGCGGCCTGACCCCCATGCCTTGCCTGGGCATCCACTATCCGTTCACTCACAGCGCCAGCGCGTTCGGAAACTTCGTGAACAAATGCACGCAAATCTTCGGCAGCATTCCGTACTACGAGGTGTGGAACGAACCCAACCTCATCGCGTTCAACATCGGCAGCCCGGCGACCTACGTGGCGTACCTCAAGGCCGCGGCGCCGAAGATCAGGGCCGTTGGGGCACAGGTCATCTCAGGAGGTATGGCGGCCTACCCGACCTTCCAGTCGAACCGGTCCCCGGTGGACTGGCTCAACGGCATGTACGCGGGCGGCGAGAGCGGCGACTACGACCTGCTGGGCTACCACCCGTACAGCATCAAGGACGACCAGAACGCCACCTTCGTGGACCCGCGGACAACGCCGTTCGGCATCGCGCAGATCAGCGCGCTCAAGGCTGCGCAGGCGTCCAAGGGAGACTCCCGGCCGATGGCCTTCACCGAGGTCGGCTACATCACACCCGCCAAAGTCAGCCTGGCGGACGCGTCCGACTGGCTGACATGGCAACTGGCCAATGAGGATCCCACCAACCCGCCCACGTGGTTCTTCTGCTACCAGGACACGGCCGGCGATGGCGGTGGCTACGGGATCAGGGACAGCTCAGGCGCAGCCAAAGGCGTGTACTTCGACACGGTCGCTGCCATGGTGTAGCCCGGCCCGAGACGAGCGGGCATTGCGGCCGCCGTCGGACCCCTGAAAACAGAAGACCCCCCGAATATTCGGGGGGTCTTCTCTTGTGGAGCTGCCGGGAATTGAACCCGGGTCCAACGGCCGTTCATTAAGGCTTCTCCGTGCGCAGTTCGCTGTGTCTCTACTCGGATCTCTCAGTCACGCGAACAAGCCGAGATGACGATCCCAGCCGCTGTTTGATGTCCCGGTGACTTCCGCGGCCGAAGCCACCGGTTGATCCCGCTAGCTGATGCCAGGGTCCGGGCCGCGGGAGGTCCCGGTCTGACAGACACGCAGTCGCTTAGGCAGCGAGTGCGTAGTCGCGCTGATGAGAATCGGCGCTTAATTGGTTGCAATGACGCTTACGGTGGTCTCTTGCCTGCACCGGCACGCTTCCCTTAAGTCGAGACTCGCTGTCGAAACCTTTCAGCCCCGTCACCCCACCGACCTTCGGTGGGACACTCCATCGTACCGCCGTATATCCACGAAGCCACCGAATTACCCGCCCACCCCACGGTAGCGTCAGCCAAACGTCGCCAACTTCGGGAGTCATCACCATGCGCATGCTGCTGATCACCTGTGTCTCCGTTACGGCGGGCGCAACCGTATTCGCTGGTCAAGCCTCCGCGGATCCGCCGGTGCCCAACCTTGACGGCTACGCACCGGTCGAGGCCACCGCCTTTGAGACCTACTCCGCCTATGCGACCTCGGGTGTGCAGTTCCTCACTCCGGACGGACTGCACTGCCGCATCACCGCCAACTCCCGCGCCACCGGCGTCGACGGAGCCTGCTGGGGCAAGCTCCCCGGTGTGACGGGCGACGAGAACTTCGCCACGGTGTCGCTCAATACCTCTACCGCGAGCCTGAGCCACATGCCGGACCTGGGCCAGCAGGAGATCATCGCCCGACCCGACGCCTCCCCCGCCGGCCCGGCATCCATCGACCCCAGCGTCTATCGGCCGCTGGCGCCCGGACAGAAAATCACCTACGGCCTCAAGGGCACCGACAAGGTGATCACATGCGGCATCAGCGAGCAGCACGAGACGATCTGCGTACTGCCCAACAATTTCTCCGGCGGCGGTCCGCACGGATTCGTGCTGTCCCCCGCCGTCAGTCGCGCCTTCTAGCCTCGTCGTCGAAACCGACGTTGTGGCGACAAAATGCGAGACGAATCCGCCACAACGTCGGTCTCGACGAGAACGGAGAGGGCACGCAGGGAGCTAGCGCGCGTCCGCCAACACTTCCACCGCCGCGTTGTATCCGGGGATGAAGGAAATTGCCGGTCCTCCATGACATCCCGCGCTCCCCAGGTACAGGCCGCCGACAGGCAACGGTTGGTCGCGGTATCCGCGCGGCCCCGGCCTGTTGATACCGATCTGGTCCGCGTGCACCAGCCCGAAGCAATAGTCACCGCCCGGCGCACCGAACATGGCGCCCATGTGCCGCGGCGTGAACGTGGTGTGCCGCAGCACAACGTCCTCGAAATTGGGGGCCAGCCGGGAGATCTTATCGATCACCCGCTGCCCCATCTCCGCCTTCATCTCGCCATAGCTGGCATGCCCGGCCTCCACCGGAAACCACAGCGCGAATGCCGAGGCCGCGTACTTGCCCTCCGGCGCCAGCTGTACGTCATGCAAGGACGGAATCTGAAACACCACCGCAGGATCAGCGGGCACGATCCCCCGTCGACAGTCTTCCCATTGCGCCTGCAGCTCTTCCGGCGTGCTGTACATCCCTACCGTCGACAGCAACCCCGGATCGTTCAGGATCTCGTAGGGCGCGACGAACTCCGGTAGCGCGTCGAGCGCGAAGTGCATTTGTAGATAACTGCCACGGTGATCCACCCGCGCGAATCGGTCACGCTGATCTGATGGGACAGCCGAAGAATCCAACATCTCCACGACGGTGAGATCGGGTGCGACACACGAAACAACCACCGGCGCGGTAATTGTCGATCCATCTTCCAAGGCGACGCCGGTCACCCGACCGCCCGACGTGAGGATCTGGGTCACCTTGCTACGGAGTCGAACCTCACCGCCGTGCGCAACCAATCGAGCATGCAGATGCGATGTCAGTGCACCTATGCCACCACGCAGCTTCTTCATCTGCAGCGCGGTCGCGTCCGGCATGGCCAACCCGAACGCGAGCGCCGCGGCGCTACCCGGGGTTTCCGGGCCGCGGTAGGTCATGTTCAGCGCCAGGAACGCCAACATGCCGCGCAGCACACCGTGCTTCTCTTTGTCGGGGAAGTAACGGTCCAGCACGTCGGTCACCGATCCGAACAGCATCTCGTTGATGCTTGACCGCTCGAATTCGTTTGTCGCGCAGGCATACATCTCATCAAAAGTCTTTGGGGGCTGCCCCACCTCGAAACGCCCCAGCGCCCTGGTCGGCGCCTGACTCCAGGCCATGATCCCCGCCATGCCGTTGACCGCCTCGGCCCCGTGCACGTCATTGAGATGGGTCAACAACTTCATCGGGTCGCTGTAGTAGATCAGCGGATCGTCGCCAATCCCCCTGAGCGCCACCGAAACGACATCCAGGTCGACCGCCGGCAGGGTATCGAGGCCAAGGTCGCGACTCAAAACGGCGGACGTCGGAAACTGAACCGATCCGGCAATCTCGAATCGGTATCCGTCGAACAGCTCCACCGTCGAGGCCATACCGCCGGCATACAGCTTGGCGTCCAGGCACACCGTGTGTAGCCCTGACTGCTGCAGTTTCGCCGCGGCAGTCAGACCGTTGTGTCCGGCACCGATCACGATCGCTTCGAAGTCCGCCATCACCCCACGCTGGCACGGCTCGTCAAGTTTTGTCAATAGTGACAAAACTTGACGTCAGGAAATATCGCCGATTCCTGCCTTCAACGAGTCCAGCGCGGTGCGACTCAGCCGCGCAAGCTCATCGGGCGAGCGATCCTCGCCCAGCATCCACGCGTCCATGGCACCGAAAACCGCCGCCGCGATACAGCGCGCTGTCACGGTATTGCGCAGCCGCACATCAGGATCCGTATCGCCGCCACCATCACGCACGAGATGCTCCTCGATCACCTCGGCGAACTCGGCCTCCACCTGCCGGATGTGCCGCACGATGCGCGCCCGATCGAGTTCCTGGTTACGCAGCGTCGCGATCTTGACCACCGCATCGACGTCATAGGGAGCACTGAAGATCGCGGACTCCACCGATTCGAGGATGGGCTCACCCGGCGACCGCGCATCCAAGGCGTTGCGGAACCATTCCAGACCGAGGTCGTAGTCCATGAAGAGCAGATCGTGTTTGGACTCGAAATGGCGATAGAAGGTTCGCATCGAGACGCCCGCGTCCGCGGCGATCTGCTCCACCGAGGTGCCCTCTATGCCCTGGCCGAGAAAGCGAACCACCGCGGCCTGCCGAAGCGCCGCACGAGTCCGTTCGCTACGCACAGTCTGGGCAGGTCTGGCCATCCTCGAAAGGTACCCCACGTACGACCAGCCACAAGTTATGTCACTATTGACAAAACTTGATGCCACTGCGAGGCTCCCGACATGGTGTCGCTCATCGTCCACGCGATCCTGGGAATCGCCGTCATCGCGTTCATCGTTGCCGCGAACCGGTCGATATTCGCCCGGCCCGCAACGGGTCCCGCCGTATCGCTGCTGGAGGTCGTCTACTACGTCGTCGGCATCGCGTCGGTTGTGCTGGGGTGGTACTTCAACATCCGATACGTCGCCGAGTACCACGTGTCCAACCCCATAACGGGCTGGGTCGACTACATCAAATTGATGTTCGCCAATCCCGCGGCAGGCTCGGCCGGGCAGGATTACACGATCGGCAACGTGATCCTGTTGCCGCTCATGACGATCATCGACGGATATCGCCGCGGCATTCGGCGCCCATGGCTCTATTTCGTATCCAGTCTGTTCACCAGCTTTGCCTTTGCGTGGGCTTTCTACCTGGTCACGGTGGAACGGCAACGCAGACACCAGATGACGCGCGCCGTAGCCGCGTAATCCGTTCGGGTCACATGCCCTTGGCGCGCCGCCCCAGCTCACGGGTGATCTCGCGCGAGGCGTCCCGCTTGGCGATGTCCTGGCGTTTGTCGTGTGCCTGTTTACCGCGCGCCAAGGCCAGCTCCACCTTGACCTTGCCGTCCAGGAAGTACAGCGATAGCGGCACGAGCGTGAGGTTGCCGTCGCGGACCTTGCCGACCAGCTGATCGATCTGCGCCCTGTGCAGCAACAGCTTCCGGTTCCGCAGCGGTGCGTGGTTGGTCCAGGTTCCGTGGTCGTACTGCGGGATGTGTAGCGCGCGCAGCCAGACCTCGCCGTCATCGATGGTGGCGAAGGCGTCTACCAGGGATGCCTTGCCCTCACGAAGAGTCTTGACCTCGGTGCCCACCAGCTGCACCCCGGCCTCATAGACGTCGAGGATCGAATAGTTGTGCCGCGCCTTGCGATTGGACGCGATGATCTGGCGCCCGTCGGTCGGTTTCTTACTCATCGCCGGACATACAAACGAAGCGTCACATAGGCGGTCACACCGGCGAGCAGGATGCCCAGAGCCGCCATCTGGATGGCCGCGAGGAACACGTCACCGTAGGTGATCGGTGCCACCAGGTTGGCCTGAATGAACTGCTGCAGAGCCCCATTGAGAATGGTCACCCGTGCGATGATCAGGCCGATGACCGCAAGCGCCACGCCGGCGAGCGCCGCGATGACCGCCTCCAACAGGAACGGCAACTGGGTGTACCAGCGGGTGGCACCCACCAAACGCATGATGCCCACCTCCGTACGCCGGGTGTACGCGGCCACCTGAACCATGTTGGCAATCAACAAGACCGCACCCACGGCCTGAATCAGCGCGATCATGAACGCCGCGTCACGCAGGCTGTCCAGGACGGCGAACAGCCGGTCGATCAGGTCCTTCTGGTTGAGTACACCGCGGACACCGGGCTTGCCCACGAATGCCTCGTCGAAGTCGGCATGCTTCTCGGGGTCCTTGAGCTTGACGATGAACGAGGCCGGGAACGCGTCCTTGCTGACATCCTTCATCAGATCCTGGAACTGCGGCAGCCGCCGTCCCGCGTCCGCGTAGGCATCCTCACGGTTCACGAAGCGCACCGACTTGATATCGGAACGCTTTTCGATCTCGTCACGCAGACCCTTGCAGATATCACTGCTGCAATTGGTGTCGCTGGCCGACAGATCTTCGGTAAGGAAGATCTGCGTCTCGACGCGGTCCAGGTAGATGGCCTTCGAGTTTTTGGCCAGCGATATCACCAACAGACCACCGCCGAACAACCCGATCGCGATGGCAGTCGTGATGATCATCGCCACCGTCATCGTCACATTGCGGCGCAGGCCGGTGAGGACCTCGTTGAACAGGAATCCAAAACGCATTTATCGATCCACTCCGTAGACACCGCGCTGCTCGTCGCGGATCAGCTTGCCCAGTTCCAACTCGATCACACGCTGCCGCATCGAGTCGACGATGTGATGGTCGTGTGTCGCCATCAGCACGGTGGTGCCGGTGCGGTTGATCCGCTCCAGCAGCGCCATGATGTCCTCACTGGTCTCGGGGTCCAGGTTTCCGGTCGGCTCGTCGGCCAGCAGCACCAGCGGACGGTTCACGAAGGCCCGCGCGATACCGACGCGCTGCTGCTCACCACCGGAGAGCTCCGACGGCAGGCGGCTCGCCTTGCCGGTCAGGTTCACCATCTCCAGTACCTCGGGCACGATCCGGTTGATGATGTCGGTCTGCTTGCCGATCACCTCAAGTGCGAAGGCGACGTTTTCGTACACCGTCTTCTGCTGCAGCAGCCGGAAGTCCTGGAACACGCAGCCGATGGTCTGCCGCAGGTGCGGGATCTCCCGGCCCCGCAGCTTGTTGACGTGGAACTTGGAGACCCGGACCTCGCCCTTGGTCGGCAGCTCCTCACCCAGCAGCAGACGCATGAATGTCGACTTGCCTGAACCCGAAGGACCGATGAGGAACACAAACTCACCCTTGTCGATCTCGAGGCTCACGTTGTCCAACGCGGGCCGAGCCGACGATTTGTAGAGCTTGGTTACCTTTTCGAGGCTGATCACGGCACGCCAGTGTAGCCGGGAAAACCGTGATCACCGTGAGGACGCACTAGGGCACGGGGTTCGGAGCAGGCGGCGGAGGTGCGCCCGGCAGCGGCGGAAGCTGCGGCGGGACCAGCCAGGGCGGCAATATGCCCGGCGGCGGAGGCGTTGTCGTCGTCGGGGGTGTCGGCGGCGCGCCGCTGGGCGTCGACGTCGGGAACGTCGTCACGATCGTGTTCGTCTGCTCGGTCGACGTGGTGGTGGTCGGTGTGGTCGTCGTCGGACGCCTCGTGGTGGTCTGCACCGGCCTCGGCGTGGACGTCGTGACGCTGGGCGTCGGCACCCAGGTGTACCCCGGCGGCGGCTGCGGCGGCGCAGGCTCAGGCCGCGTGATGTCGTAGAGCCAGCTCGCGGCGATGAAAGCGAGGATCAGCACAACGGTCGACGTCCTGACCCGCACCTTCTCGCGGAGCTTTTTGGCGCGGGACAGCACCTTCTCCCAGAACGGCTCCTGGCGGGATTCGCTCATGTGAGCTCCTCCGCCTTCACAATCGGCTGCGGCTTGGTATCGACACCCTCTTTGTCGTTCTTGGCTTCGTCGCGCTTGGCGTCGCGTTTGAGCTCGCCCGAACTCGACGACGACATCGTCCGCACCGTCGGGCGGCTATCCCCTACCAGTGCGACACCTGCCTTCGCCAGCGCGGCGATCACCTTGGCCCGCATCCGGCGCCCCACCTCGAACTGCTTGCCCGGCAGTGTTCGCGCCACCATGCGCACGTTGACCCGGTCCACCTCGATGCTCTCCACACCCATGAGTGACGGGGCATCGAGCAGCAGCTGCGAAAGGTCGCGGTCCACCAGCGCCTGCTGGCACACGTCGTACAGCACATCATTGACCCGAGCCAGGTCGACGCTCGTCGGCACCGGGATGTCGACGACCGCGCGGGCCCAGTCCTTGGAGAGGTTGACCGCCTTGACGATCAACCCGTTGGGAATGGTGATCACCTCGCCGTCGCCCGAGCGCAATTTGGTGACCCGCAGCGTGACCTCCTCGACGGTCCCCCGCGACTCCGTGGTTTGCCCCTGCACGTACAACTCCACCAAATCACCAAAGCCGTACTGCTTTTCGGTGATGAGAAAGAATCCACTCAAGAGGTCCTGGACCACGCGCTGCGCACCGAAACCCAGTGCACCACCGAGCACCGCGGCCGGACCTGCCAAGCCGCCGATCGAAATACCCAGCACCCCAACGACGTGCACGGTCGTGATGACGACGACCAGCACCACAACGATCCAGGAAACCACCGAGGCCAGCGCCTGACGGTGCTTGCTGGCCTCCGAACGCACCAGCGCGTCGCTTTGCGTGAACGAGCGATCCAACCGTCGGGTGATCTTCTGAGCACCCCAATTGATGAAGCGGACCAGGATCATCGCACCGAGGATGGCGATGACGATGCGCAGCCCATTGTCGAGCAGCCAGCGTCCAATCTGGCTGGACCAGAAGGAATTCCAGCGTTCTGCTAGGCGAAGGCTCGCCGCACTGAATTCGGCGGCTTTAATCATCGCGCCTGTTGCGCCACCGGATCCCCGCCTCGAGGAATCCGTCGATGTCCCCGTCGAGCACTGCCGCGGGATTGCCCACCTCGTACTCAGTGCGGAGGTCCTTGACCATCTGATACGGCTGCAGCACGTAGGAGCGCATCTGCGTACCCCATGAGCTGCCGCCATCGCCCTTGAGCGCATCCATCTCGGCGCGCTCTTCCTGCCGTTTGCGCTCCAGCAGCCTGGCCTGCAGCACGCGCATCGCGGCGACCTTGTTCTGCAGCTGCGACTTCTCGTTCTGGCAGGTGACGACGATGCCAGTCGGGATGTGCGTGAGGCGAACCGCGGAGTCGGTGGTGTTCACCGACTGGCCGCCCGGGCCGCTCGATCGGTACACGTCAACGCGTAGATCGCCTTCGGGGATCTCGATGTGATCGGTCGTCTCCACCACCGGGAGTACCTCGACATCGGCGAACGAGGTCTGTCGCCGGCTTTGGTTATCGAACGGACTGATGCGCACCAGGCGGTGTGTGCCCTGCTCCACCGACAAGGTGCCGTAGGCGAAGGGGGCATGCACGGCGAAGGTCGCGCTCTTGATGCCCGCTTCTTCGGCATAGGAGGTGTCGAACACCTCGACCGGGTATTTGTGCGCCTCGGCCCAGCGGATGTACATGCGCATGAGCATTTCGGCCCAGTCCGCGGCGTCCACACCGCCGGCGCCAGACCGGATGGTGACCACGGCCTCACGCTCGTCGTACTCGCCGGACAGCAGGGTCCGGACCTCCATGGCCTCGATGTCCTCGCGCAGCTTGGCGCGGTCGGCATCGGCCTCCGCGACAACGGACGCGTCTTCGGATTCCTCCGCGAGCTCGTAGAGCACCGGCAGATCGTCGAGCCGCTGCCGCAGGGCCTCGACGCGCCGCAGCTCACCCTGTGCGTGCGAGAGCTGACTCGTCACCTGCTGGGCGCGCGCCTGGTCATCCCACAGGTTGGGGTCGGCGGCGGCTTCTTCGAGCGTCTTGATCCGGGCACGCAGGCCATCGACGTCGAGCACCCGCTCCACCGTGGTGAGAGTCGTGTCGAGGTCGGCGATGTCGGCTTGGCAGTCCAGATCCACAACTGTTCAGGCTACCGGGCAGAGCGTGGGTCCTATTGCCACCCGATGGCTAGGTGCCGGAGCCCTGCCTGCCGTGGGTGATCGAGGTGATGTGGTCGGCACAGAATCGCAGCTGATTTCCCGCGTCCGCGACCTCGGCTTCAGTGAGGTGGCTTGGTGTTCCCAGCACACTAAGCATCACCGCGACCTCGCCATTGCCGTCGAAGACGGGCGCGCCCAGAAAGCCGATGCGTCGCGGCTCACTGAAATCGATCGGCTCACCCATACGGGCGAGCAAGGCTGCCAACATGGATTGAATGGTGTCGAGTCGCTGGCCGACGGTGCCGTGGCCGGCCGGCTCACTGAGCTGCATATAGAACTTGTCGACACGGTCGCTCTGCACGGACGCGAAGTAGCCCCGCTCGCGGACCCCGGCCAGCATGGCCTGCATCCCGTCCCAGAGCTCATCGGTGATCGTCGGAGTCGCCCGCAGCAGCCAGCGCCGCACGTCCTCGTCCTGCGCCCATGCCATGAACACCAGACCAGCCGGCGCAGTGAGCCTGATCCGCTGACCCACCTGATAACTGCCGCCTGTCGGCGACCGACCGTGTGACGCGATGACCGCGACGTCCTCTCCCGCGATCATCGAGGCGGTGCATGCCGTTCCGAACCGGGTCGCGAGTCGCTTCACCTCGGTGTCCACCACCTCGGCGATCTCAAATCGCTGCCGCGCCGCATGCCCGGTAATCAGCATGGACGGGCCGATCGAGTACGTCTTGTGCCGGGGGTGCCGAACGAGGTAGCCCGCCTCGGTGAGTGCCTGAAGTATCGCGAGCGTGGATGCCGGATTGACCCCGACGGCCTCGGCGATTTCGGTCATCGACAACGGTTGAGTCGGTCGGCCCGCCAGATGGTCGAGGATCTGCGCGGCGCGCACCACAGCGGGTGCGGGCTTCGTCATTTACCCCCCAATCCAAACGTCTGGCTGCTAATATTTCAGTGAATTTGATATATCGAATTCGAACAAGAAATACAATACTTAACTACCTGGCTACCGGGGGTCCCGCTCGACATGTACTCCTTTGGCAAGCAGCTAGCCGCGCTACCAAGATCACGGTACGGCCCATGGGCGGTCATTGCCGCCGGAGAGACCGAAACCGCAACCGCATTCGCGCGCCACATCGCGGCAAACGGCATCAACATCGTCCTGGCGGCGCATGGCGGACGGGCCGACGCGTACACGTTGACCATGACTGCCGGCGTGAGCGTCCGGACCACCTCACCCGACGTCTTTACCGGTGAACTCGCCGCGGCGACAGACGATATCGAGGTGGGCCTACTGGTGTGCATCACCGACGAAGATGCCACCGGCGGCCGCTGTGGTGAATCTGCCCTGAATCGGTTGCGCACGCTCTACCTGACCCACCGATTCGGGCAACGAATCGCCGATCGCGGCGAGGGAGCCGTAATCATGGTGAAATCACTGGCCGCACAATCGATCTCCCAGGGCACACCACTACACCGCGCCGACTCGACATTCACGGCCGGCCTCCGCGACGGCCTGCTTCGGCAGGATGTCGAGGTTGCCCTGTTGGACGACTTTGTTCCACACCGCCCTGCGATGGACGCCGACGACCTCGCGCTCATGGCGCTGGCCCGCCTCGGGCGACAGCGTCACCGCCATTGCCTCCACGACGGAGACGTATCCGCCGTCCCACCGGCGCTCCGGGCCAACTGACGCGACCCGAACCGCTTGTGCACGTGGTGTTCAAATCCCCGTCCCTCCCTATCCAAACTGACGCGGTGGTAGGTTCCTGACCGTGAGTCAGGATACGAACGCCGCCCCCAAGACCGAACTGCTTCACCCCACTGCGGACGACTTCGCCGAATTCGACGGCGAAACGCGTCGGCTCCTCAAGGCAACCGTCGATTGGTTCGAGGAACGTGGAAAGACACGGCTGCTCCAGGACTACGTCGACAAGGTCTTCTACCAGGACTTCCTGGACTTCGCGGCGCGCGAAAAACTGTTCGCCACCTTCCTGACCCCCGCTGCCGACGGCGCCGGGAACGCCGAAAAGCGCTGGGACACCGCGCGAGTGGCCAAGCTCTCGGAGATCCTCGGCTTCTACGGCCTGAACTACTGGTATCCGTGGCAGGTCACCGTGCTGGGCCTGGGCCCGGTATGGCAGAGCGCCAACGCCGACCCGCGCAAGCGGGCCGCCGATCTGCTCGACGGTGGTGCCGTCGCCGCGTTTGGCCTGTCCGAGCAGGCCCATGGTGCCGACATCTACTCCTCCGACATGGTGCTGACCCCACTCGAAGGTGGCGGCTACAAGGCCTCGGGCCCCAAGTACTACATCGGCAACGGCAACTGTGCCCGCATCGTCTCGGTGTTCGGCCGGGTCCAGGGCCGTGACGGACTCGATCAGTACGTCTTCTTCCTCGCCGACAGCGAGCACCCGAATTACAAGGTGATCAAGAACGTCGTGCCGTCGCAGATGTACGTCGCCGAGTTCGCGCTCGATGAGTATCCGGTCAGCGAAGACGACATCCTGCACGTGGGCGCGGATGCCTTCAGCGCGGCACTGAACACCGTCAACATCGGCAAGTTCAACCTGTGCTTCGGCGGCATCGGCCTGTCCACTCACGCCTTCTACGAATCAATCACCCACGCCCACAACAGGATTCTCTACGGCAACCCGGTGACCAAGTTCGACCATGTGCGCCGCGAGTTCGTCGACGCGTACGCCCGCCTGCTGGCAATGAAGCTCTTCAGCGAGCGTGCGGTCGACTACTTCCGCACCGCCAATGCCGAGGACCGGCGCTACCTGCTGTTCAACCCCGTCACCAAGATGAAGGCCACCACCGAAGCCGAGAAGGTGCTGGCACTGCTCGCCGACGTCATGTCGGCCAAGGCCTTCGAGGCAGAGAGCTACACGACTGCCGCTCGCATCGATGTGGCCGGTCTGCCCAAGCTCGAAGGCACCGTCGCGGTGAACCTGGCACTGATCCTCAAGTTCATGCCCGCCTACCTGCATGATGCGCAGGACCTTCCGGTGCCCGGCGTCCAGCTGCAGCCCGGCGACGACGAGTTCCTGTTCCGTCAGGGACCGGCCAGCGGCCTGGGCAAAGTCCGCTTCCACGACTGGCGCAAGCCCTTCGCGGACAATGCCGGCATCCCGAACGTCGCGGCCTTCACCCAGCGTGCCGAGGCGTTGGCCACGCTTGTCGCCAGCGAGCGGGACGCGATCAAGAACGCCGGCCTGGACCTGCAGCTGAGCATCGGCGAGCTGTTCACCCTGGTGGTGTACGGCGGTCTGATCTTGGAGCAGGCGAAGCTGCGCGGCACCGACTCGGTGCTGATCGACCAGATCTTCGAGTTCCTCAACCGGGACTTCTCCACCTACGCGGTCGATCTACTGGGCAAGCGCGAGGCCACGGCCACCCAACGGCAGTGGGCCAAGGACGTCATTTCAGAACCGGTATTCAATTCCGAACGCTTCGATGAGATTTGGAATCGGATCGAGGCGCTCTCCGGTGCGTACGAAATGCGGGCCTAGTCCGCAGGTCTACCCGCGCACACTCGTTTCCGTCGCTAGCATCGGTGGGGTAACCCGTCCGGACAGGACCGCGGCCAGCCCCCTGTCGGCCAGCCCATAGCCGACGACAGCCGCTGCCCTGTCGGGCAGATAAGGATGTACGAGGGTGCGCGCCGTTCACGTCGCCATCGTCGGTGCGGGCCCCTCGGGGTTCTTTGCCGCCGGATCGCTGCTCAAACACACCGATTTCGACGTCCACGTGGACATGCTCGAAATGCTGCCGACTCCTTGGGGTTTGGTTCGGTCCGGGGTGGCCCCCGACCACCCCAAGATCAAGTCGGTCAGCGCGGTGTTCGAGAAGACGGCCACGCATCCGCGGTTCCGATTCTTCGGCAACATCGAGGTGGGAGTGCAGATCACCGCCGAGGAGCTGGCATCTCGCTACGACGCGGTGATCTACGCGGTCGGCGCCCAGTCCGACAAACCACTGGGCATCCCGGGTGATCAGCTGCCCGGCTGTATCGCCGCCGTCGACGTCGTGGGTTGGTATAACGCGAACCCCACCTACCAGAAGGTGGCGGTCGACCTGTCCGGTCAACGCGCCGTGGTCGTCGGCAACGGCAACGTCGCACTGGACGTCGCACGCATCCTCGGCATGGATCCGGAGTCGCTACACACCACCGATATTGCCGATCGGGCATTGGATTCCTTGGACCACAACGCGATCCGTGAGGTGGTAATCATCGGGCGGCGCGGACCACTACAGGCGACCTTCACTCCGCTGGAGCTGCGCGAGATGGGCGAGCTGCCCGGCGTCGACGTGGTGGTGGACCCCGAGGACTTGGCCGGCATCACCGACGAGCAGCTAGCGGCGGCCCCCAAGCCCACCCGCACCAACATCGACACCTTGCGCAAGTTCTCGGAGCGGCCGCATACCGATGGCCATCGCAGAGTGGTGTTCCGGTTCCGCACCTCCCCCATTGAATTGCACAGCAACGGTACTGGCGAGAACCAAGTCGAATCAATCACTGTGGGCCGTAACGAATTAGTCGAAGAAGACGGGTACCTGGTTGCCCGCGACACCGGCGAACGCGAAACACTGCCCACCCATCTGGTGGTGCGCGCCATCGGATATCGCGGGGTTCCGGTGCCGGGATTACCTTTCGACTCCCGGCGCGGGGTCATCCTCAATGATGCGGGGCGTATCGAGGGCCGCGACAACGAGTACGTGGTCGGCTGGATCAAGCGTGGCCCGGTTGGCGTTATCGGAACCAACAAGAGCGACTCGCAGGAGACGGTCGACACCCTGCTCGCCGATCTGGCAACCGCAGCACTGCGGGCCGCGCCCGATGTTGCGGCCCTTGAGGAATGGCTGTTGGGGCACGAGCCGCACATCGTGTCCCAATCCGATTGGCTCACCATCGATTCGCACGAACGGGCGACCGGTGAACCACAAGGACGCCCCCGGGTGAAGCTCGAAACGGTGCCCGAATTGTTGGCCGCGACGGGACGGCACGATCAGCCGTGACGTTGAGCTAGGCCGCAGACTCGGCACAGTTCAGCGAGTTGTTCATCTGCATCCAGCTATACACCGCAACCGGAATTCCGAACGCCGCACCGCCGACGATGGCTCCGACCGCACCTGCGGGCGCAGCACCTACGAGGCACCCGGCGGTGGCACCGAGACCGAGGCCGACGAGCCCGCCGACCACCGAACCAACACCTACGGCAAGTTCGAATCGGGTCAATGCAATGGACAGTTCGGTGTTGTAGTCGCTGCGCGGTGCCGCAACGGTGGTCACCTTCTCCGGAACACGGTTGCCGAAGTCGAGAAGGGACGTAGGGAAAGTCAATACGTTTGCCATGACGGAACTCCTTGATGGCTCAGGCTGTCCCGGTCAAACATGCACTCCCCTAGGGGTGCGCGCGTTGGCCAGAAGACGATGTACGAGGACTTCGATAAGGGCTACTGTCGCCAGTTCCCATGTGGTCCTCACCTCCTCCTAGCCAGGGCGCACACGCGCCACAACACCGTCATCAAGCGCTGGGAAGAAGAGCACACGTCGAATCACACGTGAGCCGCATCCCCTCGTCAAAGCTTTGGCACCACACGGCGTATCAGACTCGCTGAAGCCACTTGGGCTCAACCCTTAATCCGGGAAGAGCTGTCCTGACCCGGGGCGTCTCTCGACGTTCGGGGTCAGTGGCCTATATCCGTGCAGACGCCTCACCTATCGAGATGCTTGCAATAACAAGCGTGACACAGATTCACGGAACCGGTCAACCCGAAACCCGTTAAGAGAACGTCAGCGCCGGCAGTCCTTCACCACCCTCAGATCGCCGAGAGGGTACTGCCGCTGCCAGATACGGAGCGATTTCATGCCGAGAGACCAGGCAACCCGCACAACAGGCGTGCCGAATTGAATGGTGTGAATTGACTGTGTATTTGCTGTGCGCATTAAGCGGGCGATACGCGCCGGCACACGGCCAATATATCTGCGAAATCGCTTCCTAGTGATCCATACATGAACATCCCATGACCGGATGCTGCACAATTTAGGAAGAATCGAAGGAAATCTGTCAACTAGGGCTGGAGTGGTCGTGAGTTTTATCGGTCGCGTGGCGAAGAGCGTGGGCAAGGCCGCGGAGGCCACAACATCGGTGGCGGGTGCCATTGGCGGAGCGGCCATCAGCGGCACCATCGGTGCGGTTGCCGGTGCAGCCGCAGGGGTCCGTCGCGGTCTTAGCGAGGGTAGCCACTCAACACCGGCAGCAGCAGCCGTCATCGGGGCGCTCGCCGTCACCGGGCTCATCGAATGGCCGGTAGTTCTCGTAGTGGGCGGTGCCGCTCTCATATTGCGCCAGTTGAACAGCGATTCCGAAGTGGCACAGGCCTCCACGGAGCCGTCTACGGTTGTTCCCCTCGCACGACCTGCCGCGAAGCCCGCGAAGCCCGCGACATCCACGCCCACCACGTCGGCCGCCACGAAGGCAGCACGACCAAGGAAGTCTGCGGCGAAACAGCCCGCACGCCAGCCCCGGCCACACTCGTAATCGATTCAATTGACACCGCGAAAACCTGTACCTTCTCCCCTGCGTGCCGTCGCACTAGGGATCAAAACTGCTGCCACGCTTGCAGAAGCCTCAGCTCAATTCGTAGCTTCCGCCGCCGTCACGGCGACGAACGTCGGTATCAAGACCATCACGGCCCCGCTTCACGAGAGCGCACGGGCGGCCAACCGTCAGTGGTCCGAACTCGTGCTCGGCCGACAGTGCTCCTCCAACGACCGGCGCGTATGGATCGAAATCCGGGATCTGGACGGACCGCACGCGCCCCGACTCAGCACCGAAATACTCAAGGCGGCCCGCACGCACCCTGGAGTGATATCGGCGGTGCTCAACTACCCGCTGTCACGCCTGGTCGTGGAACTGGAAACAGATCCAGGTTCGGCTCCGACGCCACTTCGCACGCTCTGCGGAGTCCTCGACCAACTCGAGTCACGCTATGGCGGCGGCAAGACATCGCACCACCCGCTCACCGAAATACCTGGTGACGGAAAGCTGCTCGCTCAGAAGATCTTGACGACGGCAGCCAACGCGGCCGGCCTTGGGATTGCCACCGTCGGGCAGACACTCCTGTTCCCCCGACTGCCCGCGAGCCTCGTCGGAGTAGTGGTGGCGGTCGACTACCAGCCCTGGTTCAGGCGACTCCTCGAAGACAGACTCGGACAAACAACCGCAGACACCGTGATCGGTCTGCTGACCACCACCGCCAACACCGTCACGTTCTCCCAGCCCTCTCTGGCCGTAGATCTGGCGATGAACCTCCTGAAGTCCGCGGAATCTCTTGCCGGGGCTCGCGAATGGTCACGACGCGAGGAAGTGTTGGCACGCCACGCGGACTGCCCAGACAGCCACCAACGGGCGGCCCCGCGCCGCAAGGGATCGGTCGACCGACACGCCGAAGGTTCCGCGTGGGTACAGGCCCTGGGCTCGGCCACGCTGGGTGCGCTAACCCAGAATCCGGCGATAGCCGGCACTGCCGCCTCCGTCACGGCGCCGAAAGGTGCACGCGCTGCCCGCGAATCGTTCGCGGCCACGCTTGGCCGCGGGCTTGCCGATAGCCACTCGGCGTTACCGTTGCGTCCCGAGGGTCTACGCCGCCTCGACCAGATAGACACGCTAGTTCTCGATCCACGTGTGTTGTGCTCAAGCAACTTACGGCTGTCCCGGATTCGCGGAGTCGAGGGACCCGATATCGCGGCAGCGTGGCATGTCGCCCAGGAACGACTCGCTCGAGAAGATCTGGCACCCGGCTGGCACCGAGTCGGCGCACCACACAACCCTGCCGAGGTGCTGGTGCAGTACGCACACCTGCCCATGGCCGCTGCGGTGATCGCCGAAGCACGCAGCTCAGGGTTGGCAATTGTGTCCGTCGACGATTCCAGACTGGGCGAACTGCGTTCGGCCATGGACGAAATACTTCCGGTAGACGGTTCCGTGGATGACGCCATCGCACAGGCCACCGAAGATCTGCAACGTGACGGCAAATCAGTGGCCGTCCTGTCGTCGTCGGCAGCGAAAGCCCTGTCGATCGCGGACCTAGCACTCGGCATCATGCCCAGCACGGGCGAACTTCGGCCGCCCTGGAACAGCGACCTCATTCTCGACGATCTATCTGCCGCATGGCGGGTACTCCACGCTATGCCTGCCGCCCGTACCGCCAGTCGCCGTGGCATCGAAATAGCCACGGGCGCCTCCGCGTTGGGCGCCTTACTCATGCTTCCCGGAGTTCGCGGACGCGGCCCGGAGGCCGTGACCGCCGGTGCCGGAACCGGGTTGTTCACCGGGTACTGGTTGGCGCGCAAGGCTGTTCGCTCGGACGCACCGGAGCCGGAGATCGTCCACGAATGGCATGCCATGTCTGCCGACCAGGTGCGCGCACTCCTGCCGCAGCAGGACCTCGCCGCCCCGTCGCCCGGACTGTTCGAACGCGTGCCGAGTTTGGCGGCGGCTCCGGGCCGGGGACTTTGGCAGTTTGCGCAGGCGATCGGAACCGAGCTGGCCGATCCGCTGACACCCGTTCTTTCTGTCGGTGCCGCGGCGAGCGCCGTACTGGGCTCACCCGTTGATGCTGTGCTCGTGAGCTCGGTTTTGGTGGGCAACGCGCTGCTGGCCGCGGTGCAACGTCTGCACTCCGAGCAACTGCTGGATCGTCTTCTACACCAACAAGTTCCACCTGCTCGAACGGTCTCCGAGACGGATAGCGGGACACGCAAGTATCGCAGCGTCGACGCGAAGTCATTGCGTCCGGGTGATGTCATCGAGGTGCGGCCCGACGAGGTCGTGCCCGCCGACGCCAGGCTCATCGAGGTCTACGACGTGGAGGTTGATGAATCGTCCTTAACGGGTGAATCACTGCCCGTCGAGAAGCAGCTCAGTGCGACTCCCGGTACCGAACTGGCCGATCGGCGCTGCATGCTCTATGCGGGCACCACGGTGATGGCAGGGACCGCATTGGCGATCGTGACGGCCGTCGAGGACAAGACCGAGGCCCGGCGTGCCGCCGCGCTGGCCGGCGATGCCCACCAGAGCCTCGGCCTGCAGCACCAGCTGAGCAAGCTGACCAATCGGGCTTTGCCTGTCAGCTTGATCGGTGGCGGATTGGTCAGTGGTCTCGCGCTGTTCCGGCGTACAGGAATTCGCGAGGCCGTGTCCAGTGGAGTAGCGGTCGCGGTGGCGGCCGTCCCCGAAGGCCTGCCACTGGTGGCTACCCTCGCGCAGCAGGCCTCGGCCCGAAGACTCACGCGCACAGGGGTTCTAGTGCGTACACCACGATCGGTCGAGGCTCTTGGCCGAGTTGATGTGGTCTGTTTTGACAAGACCGGCACGTTGAGCGAGAACCGACTCAGAGTCACACAGGTCTACACGGCCACGGGCGTGTCCCGGGAGGCCGTGCTCCTGTATGCCGGGAACGCGACCCCGGCCGCCCACGACGGACGGCACGCCCACGCCACGGACGCCGCGATCGCCGAAGCCGCACATACCGCGGCCGACCACACCCCGACACCGTTGGTACATCTGCCCTTCCGGCCAGGCCGTCCATTCTCCGCTTCCGTCATCGGAGATGAACTGACCGTGAAAGGCGCACCGGAAGTCCTGCTGGCGGCGTGTCCCGATCCGGACTCAAGCATCGAACCAACTGTCGCGGAACTGGCCGCCAACGGTTTACGTGTCATCGCAGTCGCGCGCCGAAGCCTGACGCCGGAACAAGTGCGGGCGGTTCAAGAGGATTCGGACGCTGTCGCCGAATTGTGCACGGAGCAACTACAAGTCGCCGGACTGCTCGGGCTCTCCGACACTCCGCGTCCGGAGGCCGCGCGAATGCTCGCGGAGCTCACACAGCAGGACATCGCGGTACGCCTCATCACCGGTGACCACCCGATCACGGCGGCCGCCATCGCCCGTGAACTCGGCCTGCCCGTGACCCTGGACCAGGTGATCAGCGGAGCTCAGTGGGAAGCGTTGTCGCGCAAGGACCAGGAACAAGCCGTCGCCGATCGCATTGTTTTCGCCCGTATGTCGCCGGAGAACAAGGTGCAGATCGTACAAACGCTGGAGCGCACCGGCCGAGTCTGCGCCATGGTCGGCGACGGGGCCAACGACGCCGCCGCGATACGCGCCGCGACCGTCGGAATCGGTGTGGTCTCACGGGGTAGCGATCCCGCGCACTCCGCCGCGGATGTCGTCCTGCTCGACGGGCAGGTTCATTGCTTACTGGATGCGCTCGAAGAAGGGCGCCAGCTGTGGCAGCGGGTGCAGGCCGCGGTTTCGGTGCTGCTGGGAGGCAACGCCGGAGAGGTGCTGTTCGCAATCGCCGGGAGCGCGATCAGTGGTCGCGCACCACTGAACGCCCGACAGTTGTTGTTGGTCAACATGCTTACCGATGCCTTGCCGGCCGCTGCGCTGGCGGTGAGCCGACCACGGGTTACCGACAACGGTGGTATGCGCGGTCCGGACGAAGAAGCCTTGTGGCAAACCGTCGCCGTTCGGGGCGGCATTACCGCGACCGCCGCGACATCCGCGTGGTTGGCCGGCCGCTTCACCGGACGGCCGACGCGGGCCTCCACCGTGGGACTGGTCGCCCTGGTGTCTACGCAGTTGGGCCAAACCTTGCTTGATTCGCACAGCCCGCTGGTCATCGCAACCGCTGCCGGGTCCCTGGGAACGTTGGCGGTGCTGGTCAGTACGCCCGGGGTCAGTCAGCTGCTCGGCTGCACACCGCTGGGACCAGTCGGATGGTTCCAAGCGTTGGGCGCCGCCGCCGGTGCGACTGCCCTGGCGGCCTTTGCACCCGACTCGATCTCACGGTGGATACCGGTGGCCAAATTGTTGCCACTGCAGGAAGACCGCCCATCACCAGATCAATCGACGATTTTCACCACACCTACACGCCACAACAATGCGTACAACTGGCGAAATGGTGGAGTCAAGACTTCCGCGGCCAATCCGGTCAGTGGGTCAACAGCCGGAACATCGTTGCTCGACACGGTAACCACTGTGACAGGTGTGTCCGGCGAGACGGAGAACTGAAAGTTACGGAGAGGCAACCCATGGCTGAAAAGACGCGACACTCGACCACTCATCGCGAGGCCGTCGAACGGGTACAAGCGGCAAAGGATTTCGCGGTCGAGCTGCCCCTCGTAGGCCGAGTGCGCATCCCCCGCCCCGATCAGGTGGCGTACTTCGGCGGTTTGGTGGTTTTGGTCGCCTTGGAGATCATCGAATGGCCGGTAGCCGCTGCCATCGCCGCGGGACACATTTTGGCGAGCAATCACCACAACAAGGTCCTGGAGGAGATCGGCGAAGTCATCGAAGTCGCCGAGGGGTAGTCCACCTCTCGAGCATCTTGATTCCGCATTTCCACGGCGCCACGAGACACGTAGATGGGCTCGAAACAGTCTCGGGTTGACCGTGATACGTGGGTGGCTTACAGTTCGGCTGTTAGCACCTCGCTAGGCGAGGCTCCTGCGCGAACATAGGCCACTGATCCGACGACGTCGAGAGACGCCCAGGGTTAGGACAGATCTCCCCGGCCTAAGGGGTGATCCGAAGTGGCTTCCGGTGTAGCCGGATTACGTCGTGTAGTGCCGAAGCTCTGACGAGAGGGGTGTGAGCCGGTTCTTGATCACAAGATCGGTTTTCCTTCTTGTCGTGGGCGCACCTGGTGGTGTGGTGAAGATGACGCGATGCGTCCTGGCGTGAAGGAGGTGAGGGGACGATATGACGTCCGGCGGAAGTCCATATCACAGTACGTATTCCCTAACAGCCTCCTGGACCAGGCGTAGTTCGTAATCGGTTTCGTCGTCGAACGAACCGAGTGAGAGCTGCATGCCCGGTGTGCCTTGCGAGGCTGAATTTCCGTTTGAGAAAGCAGCTTCGCTATGAGCCTTGCCATGTCTCGTCACATCGTGATCACTCCACGGCGCCCCGCAGCGTCTGACGCGTTGCGGCGCGCGATCGGCTGGGTGGCGGCCCGCGTCAACGCCACACCCGAAGCACGCCTCAAGAGGCAGATCGCGAACAACCCACTGGCAGTTATCTGCGACCTGTAACGGTTCGCACCAAAGACTTTCCGAAAGGCAATACCCAAAGATGGCGTTCTTCAACGGCGTTCCACGCCTGTACTCAATGGTTGGCCGCGGCGCATCCGCGCCAGCCCCCGATCACATCACCGCATCCGGTGGCGCCGCCGCGGCTCATCCGCCGGGGGCAGTCATGGACAGCGCTCATGTTGGTGACATCGTGGGAGCCCTCGGCACTATTCGCCACGACGAAACGACGGCCGGCCGTACCCGCTGGCAGCGATTCCGAATGCTCCTGACCATCCTCGGCCCTGGCTTGATCGTCATGGTCGGCGACAATGACGCCGGCGGCGTCGCGACCTACGCCCAGGCCGGACAGAACTACGGCATGGCGCTGTTATGGACACTCGCACTGCTGATTCCGGTGCTGTACGTCAATCAGGAGATGGTGGTGAGGCTGGGCGCGGTGGCCGGCGTCGGCCACGCGCGCCTCATCTTCGCCCGGTTCGGAAAATTCTGGGGTGCGTTCAGCGTGGGCGATCTGTTCATCGTCAACGCTCTGACCATCGTCACCGAATTCATCGGAGTTGCACTGGCATTGAGCTACTTCGGACTTCCGAAATCGATCTCGGTGCCGCTGGCCGCCGTCTTGTTGTTCGCCGTGGTTGCCGGTGGGTCATTCCGTCGATGGGAACGATTCCTGTTCGCACTCATCGCAATCAACATCGTGATGATCCCGATGGCAATCATGGTGCACCCGTCCATCAGTGAAACCGCCAAGGGTGTGATCCCCTCATTCCCGGGCGGTCTGAACTCTGAGCTGCTGCTGCTGATCGTTGCGATCGTGGGCACCACTGTCGCGCCATGGCAACTGTTCTTCCAGCAGTCCAACATCGTGGACAAGCGGCTGACCCCGCGATGGATCCGGTACGAGCGCATCGACCTGTGGGTGGGAATCGTCGTCGTCATGATTGGCGCTGTCGCGATCATGGCGGCTGCGGCGTTCGGCCTGGCCGGTACCGACGCCGTCGGCCAGTTCACAGATGCCGGTGCGGTTGCCCAGCTCTTGCATGACCGCATGGGACCAACCGTCGGCGCACTGTTCGCGATTCTGCTGCTCGACGCGTCCCTCATCGGCGCCAACGCAGTGGGTTTGGCCACCACCTATGCCCTCGGCGATACCTTCCGCAGGCGGCACTCGCTGCACTGGAAGATCGGTGAGGCCCCCGCCTTCTACGTCGGCTACGCGTTGTTGTTGGCAGTGGCCGCCGCCGTGTCCTTCAGCCCTGACAATGTGCTGGGGTTGCTCACCCAAGGTGTCCAGGCACTGGCCGGCGTACTGCTGCCCTCGGCAACCGTGTTCCTGGTGTTGCTCTGCAATGACAGGGCAGTACTTGGGCCGTGGGTCAACACCACTCGTCAGAACATCGTTGCGGGCGTGATTGTTTGGTCGTTGGTGTTGTTGTCGCTGGCACTGACCGGCGCGACGTTCTTCCCCGACCTCACTACCGAGCAGCTCGAGATGTTCTTCGGTATCGGGGCGCTGGTCGGAATAGCGGGCGGATTCGTGATCGCGGGTGCCAAATCCCGGGCGGATCGCAAGACAGCGGCAGCGGTAGCCGCCGAGCTGGGTGGGCTCGATCCCGGTCAGGTAAAGGATTTGGATGCTCGGCCCCACGACCGTGCATTGCGACGCGCGGTACTGGAAGAGGAACGGGATACCTGGCGAACCCCCGCACTGGACACACTGGACCGTCCGGCATGGTCACCTCTGCGGACCGCCGGAATGGTCGCGCTGCGCGGGTATCTGCTGATCGCGGTGGTGTTGGTGGTCGTCAAGATCACACAAAGCATCACGGGCTGATTCGTCATCACCAGTCACTTCAGCGGCCGGTTCGGCGTTGGCCCGAACCGGCTTCTGAAGCGCTGCGCTGCAAAGGATTAATGGTGAAGACCAGAAACGACCAGGCTCAGGCCACCGACGCAATGGGACAGTCCTGGCAGCTCGACGCACGTTGCCGCGGCATGCCCACCGATATCTTCTTCGCCCCCGATTATCAAAGGGGGCATGCCAAGAAACTCCACGACATGCGGGCCAAACGCATCTGTCGCAGTTGCCCCGTACAGCAGCCATGCGGGACGTACGCGCTCGTGAACGATGAGTCACACGGCGTCTGGGGCGCGCTCACCCCGAGTGAGCGTCGCGAACATGCCGAACGCGCGCAACGGCCATCGCAGAGGCACACACCCTTAGAGTTACCTTAGAAATCTCTTATTTTTCTTATCTTTCGGGTACCGTCGAGCTGGTCCGGGTTGGCCGAGCCCCGAGGAGTGTGACGAGTGACCGAACATGACGTGGTGGTTGTCGGCGGCGGCCCAACCGGACTCATGCTCGCCGGCGAGCTGGCCCTCGCCGGCGCCGATGTAGCCATCGTCGAGCGGCGCGCAACCCACGACCTGGACGGTTCGCGCGCGGGCGGCATGACGTCACGCACCCTCGAAGTGCTCGATCAACGCGGGATCGTCGACCGGTTCCTGCCCCAGGGACTCACCGCACCCATCGCGCATTTTTCCGCGCTCCTGCTGGATATGACCGACCAGCCGACCAGACACGCCTTTGGGTTGATGTTGTTGCAGTACCGCATCGAACGCACCCTGTGCGAATGGGTCGCCGAACATGGGGTACCGATCTACCGAGGGCGTGAAGTCAACGGGTTCAAAGCATCCGATGACGCCGTCGATGTCGATCTTTCCGATGGCTCGGCGCTGCGGGCGCAGTATCTGGTTGGCTGCGACGGCGGACGCAGCCTGGTGCGCAAGACCGCCGGCATCGATTTCCCCGGATGTGATCCGTCCACCAGCTGCCTGGTCGCGGATGTCGAACTGACCGAGGAACCACAGTGGGGCATCCACCGCCACGGCGCGCTGCATTCGATCTTCAGATTCGAGGAGGACGGCCCCGTTCGGGTCTTGGTGACCGAGCCCGAGATCGGACGCACCGGTGAGCCGACCCTGGGTGATTTGAGTACGGCGCTGATCGCGGCACGCGGGACCGATTATGGAATGCACAGTCCCACATGGATTTCCCGGTTCACCGACGTGACACGGCAGGCGGCGACGTACCGCAAGGGGCGGGTGCTGCTGGCGGGAGACGCGGCGCATGTGCACTTCCCCATCGGCGGGCAGGGTCTCAACACCGGAATCCAGGATGCCGTGAATCTCGGCTGGAAACTCGCCCAAGTCGTCAATGGCACCTCACCCCAGGAACTGCTGGACACCTATCACGCCGAACGGCACCCTGTCGCGGAGCGGGTACTGCACAACACGATGGCACAGACCGCACTGAGCCGCGCCGGCGAGCGGGTTGACGCATTGCGCGACATCATCGCTGAGCTGCTCGCTCTTGACGCGCCACGTCAGCGCATCGCGGCGATGATGAGCGGACTGGACATCCATTACTGCCTAGGCCCGCAGACCGGCCCCGACCATCCCCTGCTCGGGCGACGTATGCCGGACCTCGATGTGCGCACCGGCGATCGCATCGTGCGCGTGTTCACCCTGCTGCACGATGCCCGCGGCGTGCTCCTGAACCTGGGCACACCCATGACCGGCACCTCGGGTTGGTCACATCGGGTCGATTCCGTCGACGCCGAATACGTTCACACAGAAGACGCCTTCGAGCTTCCCGTCATCGGTGCCGTCAAAGCGCCCAATGCGGTGCTGATCCGACCCGACGGGTACGTCGCCTGGGTCGGCGACGGTACGACAACCGGGCTCAACGACGCGCTACACGCCTGGTTCGGACCGCCTCGTTCATAGCGGCGGCGGTTCGTAATACCTCGGCGGCGGCTCGTGCTTCTTGGCCGGATCCTCCGTTGACGATGGCCCCTCGACCGGCCCCGGTCGAGGCGGAGGTGTGGACGGCGGTGGCGGCACCGGATCGATGTTTTCGATCGACGGCGGCCCACTCGGATACTGCTGCGGACCGGCCGGCGGCGCCAGCAGCACACCCCAGCGATCGGGATTCTTCGGCGGGTACAGCACCGGGATCAGGTCACCGATGCGCGGCCAGTCATTGACATCGCGCACGATCTGTCGGTAGGTGACATATTCGGCGACCGTAGGACCGTTGAGCGCACCTGTGATTGTGACCAGCTGCTCCCCCGTGACCCCCTCGGGACGAGGGCTGACACCCGTCACCAACAGGGTCCCTTGCACGGCGTTCATACCCGGTTGCGCCTGCCTGCCACGGCGCATCTGCATGATCAGGAGAGCCAGCGAGCCGCCGACCAGAAGTAGCACCAAGAATTCCCACACACTGTCATGGTAGGACTGCAGGCATGACGCCCACCGTGTCCTTGCGCGAAGATCGTCGGCTCGCACTCGAATTAGCCGATGCCGCCGACGAAATCACCACGTCCCGGTTCGGCGCACTCGATCTACGGGTGGACACTAAACCCGACCTGACACCGGTGACCGACGCGGACACCTCGGTGGAATCGGTCCTGCGTTCGTTGTTGCATCGATCGCGCCCGGCGGACTCGGTGGTCGGCGAGGAGTACGGCGGCGAGGCCGTATTTAGCGGTAGACAGTGGGTTATCGATCCCATCGACGGCACCAAGAACTTCGCGCGGGGCGTCCCCATCTGGGCCACACTCATCGCACTGCTTGAGGACGGCGTACCCGTCGTGGGTGTCATCAGCGCTCCGGCCCTGTCCCGTCGTTGGTGGGCGGCCGAGGGGCTCGGCGCTCACACCCGGGTCGGGTCCGGCGAGGATCGGCTCATCCATGTCTCCCGAGTGGATCAGCTGACGTCGGCAAGCCTGTCGTTCTCCAGCTTGTCGGGCTGGGCGGACCGCGGGAAACGCGATCGGTTCATCGCGCTGACCGACGAGATCTGGCGCGTTCGGGGGTTCGGAGACTTCTTCTCCTACTGCCTGGTGGCCGAGGGCGCGGTCGACATCGCCGCCGAACCCGAGGTCTCACTGTGGGATCTGGCCCCGCTGGACATCCTGGTTCGCGAAGCGGGCGGCCGGTTCACGAATCTGGCCGGCGAGCCCGGCCCGCACGGCGGTAGTGCGGTGGCGACCAATGGGTTGCTGCACGACGAGGTACTCAAGACCCTCGACTAGCGCCCCCTACACAGCCCCACTCCCCGCGAGCGGACACGTATTGCAGGCCCAACCTGGGGTTTCGCTCTAACAATCGTCTGCTCACCGGGCGACGACGGGTGTGACATACACCTCGTTTTCTGAGGATCTTACCGCTTAGTAAGATACGGTTCTTACTTCGGAGTAAGGTAACGGCCAGATACTCCGGCAGAACCCCTTTAACCCCAGAAACGGCTGGTGACATGACCAACACGTTGACTCCGCGCGACGAGAAGAAGGCCGCCAAGAGCAAGAGCCCGGCACGGCACGAGACCGGCGTCGGCCTTCAGAAGCACAAGCGCGGCGCGATCGACATCCTCATCGCGGTGCTGACCCCGATCGCAGGTTCGGAGCTGCTGGACAAGTACAACCTGCGCGGAGCCTTCAACAAGGGCATCTTCGAGACCACGAAGGGCCTGTTCACCACCCTCGGCGTTGCCAACCGGACCTTCAAGAAGGTCACCGGCAGCAAGGGTGCACCCAAGCGCCTCGACAAGGCCAACGCCGACTACTTCGACCTCAACCCCGAGGACGAGCAGAAGATGATCGCCGACACGGTGAAGGAATTCGCCGTCGAGGTCATCCGCCCGGCCGCCTACGAGTCGGACAAGAACAAGAACTACCCCGCCGATCTGCTGGGCAAGGTCGCCGAGCTGGGCGTCACCGCCATCAACATCCCCGAGGATTTCGACGGCATCGCCTCGCAGCGCTCGACTGTCACCAACTCCCTTGTCGCCGAAGCTCTCTCGTACGGTGACATGGGTCTGGCCCTGCCGATCCTGGCCCCCTCCGGGGTGGCCTCCGCGCTGACCAACTGGGGCAGCGCCGATCAGCAGGCCACCTACCTCAAGGAGTTCGCGGGCGAGAACGTGCCGCAGGCTTCGGTGGTCGTCGCCGAGCCGCAGGCGCTGTTCGACCCGTTCAGCCTCAAGACCACCGCCACCCGCACCCCCAGCGGCTTCCGCCTCAACGGTGTGAAGTCGTTGGTTCCGGCCGCCGCGCAGGCTGAGCTGTTCATCGTGGCCGCCAACTACAACGGCCGCCCGACGCTGTTCATCGTCGAGTCCGGTACCGAGGGCATCACCGTCGAAGAGGACCCGAGCATGGGTATCCGCGGCGCGGCACTGGGCCGGCTGAACCTCAACAACGTCGCGGTTCCCGCCTCCGGCCTGCTCGGTGAGGACGGTGTCGCGGATTCCGATTACTCCGAGGCCATCGCGCTGGCCCGCCTCGGCTGGGCGTCCCTCGCGGTCGGTACCGGCCAAGCGGTGCTCGACTACGTGATTCCCTACGTCAAGCAGCGCGAGGCGTTCGGCGAGCCCATCGCCCGTCGCCAGGCCGTTGCCTTCATGTGCGCCAACATCGCCATCGAGCTCGACGGCCTGCGCCTGGTGACGCTGCGCGGCGCCTCACGTGCCGAGCAGGGCCTGCCCTTCATCCGCGAGGCCGCACTGGCCCGCAAGCTCGCCACCGACAAGGGCATGCAGATCGGCCTCGACGGTGTGCAGTTGCTCGGCGGACACGGCTTCACCAAGGAGCACCCGGTGGAGCGCTGGTACCGCAACCTGCGCGCAATCGGTGTCGCCGAAGGCGTTGTGGTCCTGTAGCCGTCCCCTCCCCATAGTCTTATCTACTAAACGAAAGTCTTTCCATGGCAATCAATTTGGAACTCCCCAAGAAGTTGCAGGCTGTTCAGGAGAAGGGGCATCAGGGCGCTGCCGAGCTGGTACGGCCCATCTCCCGCAAGTATGACCTGGCCGAGCACACCTACCCCGTCGAGCTGGAGACCCTGGAGACGCTGTTCGCGGGCGTCTCCGCGGCCGGCACCTTCGCCTTCGCCGGCGCCGAGGCCTTCCGCGCCGAGGAGAACACCAAGAAACAGAACGTCAACGGCGCCAACATGTCCGCGCTGCTGAACGCCCTCGAGATGAGCTGGGGCGACTGCGGCCTGCTGCTCACCATCCCCTTCCAGGGGCTGGGCAACGCCGCCGTGTCCAGCGTGA
This sequence comes from Mycobacteroides franklinii, assembly GCF_001853795.1. Lineage (NCBI taxonomy): Bacteria > Bacillati > Actinomycetota > Actinomycetes > Mycobacteriales > Mycobacteriaceae > Mycobacteroides > Mycobacteroides franklinii. The sequence goes on along the minus strand of NZ_MLIK01000019.1, from coordinate 2,142,763 downwards.
CCAGCAAGGAAGATGCCGACAAGTTCGGCAAGGTGTGGGCCGCCATGGCCATCACCGAACCCGGCTTCGGTTCCGACTCGGCGGCGGTCACCACCACCGCCAAGCTCGACGGTGACGAGTACGTCATCAATGGCGAGAAGATCTTCGTCACCGCCGGTTCGCGTGCCACCCACATCGTGGTGTGGGCAACCCTGGACAAGACCAAGGGCCGCCCCGCCATCAAGTCCTTCCTGGTGCCGCGTGAACACCCCGGCGTGACGATCGAGCGTCTCGAGGAGAAGCTCGGCATCAAGGCCTCCGATACCGCGGTCATCCGCTTCGACAACGCCCGGATCCCGAAGGACTACATCCTTTCCGATCCGGAAATCAACACGGAAAAGGGTTTCGGCGGTGTGATGAGCACCTTCGACAACACCCGCCCGATCGTGGCCGCCATGGCCGTGGGTGTGTCGCGCGCGTCGCTGGAGGAACTGCGCAAGATCCTCGAGGACGCAGGCATCGAGATCTCCTACGACCGACCGGCACACGCCCAGCACGCCGCCGCCGCCGAGTTCCTGCGGATGGAGGCCGACTGGGAGTCGTCGTACCTGCTGACACTGCGTAGCGCATGGCAGGCCGACAACAACATCCCCAACTCGATGGAAGCGTCGATGGCCAAGGCCAAGGCCGGCCGCGTCGGCAGCGACGTCACCCTCAAGGCCGTCGAAATGGCCGGTACCACCGGCTACTCCGAGCGCACCCTGTTGGAGAAGTGGGGCCGGGACTCGAAGATCCTGGACATCTTCGAGGGCACCCAGCAGATCCAGCAACTGGTGGTGGCACGCCGCCTGCTGGGGCTGAGCTCCGCAGAGCTCAAGTGATGCGCTGACCAAGATCCATTGCGGCCCTTCCGGGACTCCCCCGGAGGGGCCGCACCCTTTTCGTCGAGCCACTTGAGCGCGAAGCGACGAAGCCAGCTAAGCTGCCGTTTCGATCGGTGCAGCGCATCACTTCAGGGAGGACAACCATGTGGGTTCGGTCAGGTCTGCTCGCTCGGCTCGTCCTGGTGAGCTGTGCCCTCGTTCCGTTCGGAGCCGGCCTTCCGGTTGCCAACGCGGATGAGTCGACCTGCGCTGCGATCGATCAGATGTCGAAGACGATCGACGACCCGGCCAACAACGGGCCGATCGTCACCGAGGCACTGATGTATCTGCGCGCCGACAATCCCGCCTACTCCGGCCTGGACCGACAGGTCGAGGCCATCGGCCAGGCGCGGGACATGTGGGGACGCAACAACGATGCGGTGCGTGCCAACCTGGATGGTGTCACCGAGCCGGGAGCGCGCCAGCAGCTCACTGCCTACGCCGACGGCCTCAGCGGCGCCTACGACCTGGCGGGAACGTGGCTAGCCGCTACCCCCGAGGTGCGTTCCTCCCCCGACATCGTCGATCGCGGCGGGGCGGTCGGCGGCCTATTGTTCGACGGCGCCAACAACTTCCACGTACTGGCGAACATCTGTAATGGGGGTCGGCACTAGGCGTGCGCCTCAACCCTGCCGAGGCACGTGGCCGCTTCCGGGCGGCGGCGGTGGCACGGCTGGCGACGGTAAACGAATCCGGTGCGCCGCATCTGGTTCCGGTGACCTTCGCCATCGCCGACGATGTCATCTGCTGGGCCGTCGATCACAAACCGAAGTCACGCAACGACCTACAGCGCGTGCGCAATATCGCCGCGAACCCTGCGGTCAGCTTTCTAGTGGATCGCTACGACGAGGACTGGGCTGCGTTGTGGTGGGTGCGCGCCGACGGCATCGCGCGCGTTCTGGATACGCCCGACGCCGGCTGGATCACGTTGCTGGCCAACAAATACCGGCAGTATCGAGAGACACCACCAACCGGCCCGATGGTACTGACCGACGTTTCCCACTGGAGCGGATGGGCAGCCTCGGCTACTGAGGCCTGATCCCGTCGCGCTCACAATCGGCGAGCAACAGCCGCTTGATGACCTTGCCGGTCGACGTGCGCGGAAGTGCCTTGACGAAGTACACGTCACGCGGCACGTGGAACTTGCTGAGCCGGTTTTTGATGAAGGCGCGCACCATATCGCCGTCGAGGCCGGCGTCCTTGTGCAGCACGACAAACGCCGACAGTCGCTGCCCGAAGCTGTCATCGGAGGTCCCGACGACGGCGACATCGGCAACCTGCGGCAGGAAGGACAATGCGTCCTCCACCGGCCGCGGGAAGACGTTCTCACCGCCGGAGATGATCATCTCGTCATCGCGACCGTCGATGTACAGGCGGCCATCGGCGTCCAGGTGGCCCAGATCGCCGGTATCGAGCAGACCGTTCACCGACGCCGGTGACGGATCTGCCACATATCCCTCGAACAACATCTCATTGCCGACGAAGATCCGGCCCGTGACACCGCGCGGCACCGGTCGCCGGTCGGCATCCAGAATCGCGATGGTGGTGCCCAGCGGCGGCCGTCCGACGGTGGTGGGCGCGATCGCAAGATCCTCGGGATCGGCGATGGTGGCCCATGACACCTCGGTGGATCCGTAGAAGTTGTAGAGCACCTCGCCAAACGCGTTGGTAAACCTTTGTACCAGTGAGGCATTCAGCGGCGAACCGCTACAGGCGACCAATCGCAGGCTCGATGTGTCGTACTTTTGACGCACCTTTGCGGGCAGGTCGACGATGCGCTGCAGCATGACAGGCACGGCGATCATCGTGGTGACCTTGCGGGTGGCGATGGCGCGCAGGCACTCTTCCGGATCGAACTTCTCTTGCAGGATCACCGTCGCACGCAGCGGTGTGCTGATCTGCAGGCAGCCCAACCCCCAGGCGTGGAAGATGGGCGCCGAGATGAGCATGGTCTCGTTCATCTTCATGGGCATCCGCGAAAGCATTGCCGCGATGACGGCGAACCCGCGTGGCGTGGGCCGCAACGCCCCCTTGGGTGTTCCGGAGGTTCCTGAGGTTTGCACCACCTGGTGGCCGGGGCGGGTAGGTGGCAACACTCCGGGCTTGTCGGCTACCACGAAGTCATCGAGTCCACGGCGGCCGTTGATGGCACTGCGCCGGCCGGTGCTGACGAGCTCGACCTCCCACGGCACGTACCTGACGAGCTCATCGAGCTCATCGTCGACGAACACCCTGGTGAGGTTGTTGCGGGCGACAGCAATCTGGATCTGAGTTGCTGCGAGCGCGTTGTTGAGCAGCATCACGTCCACGCCGAGCATGCCGAAGGCAATGAGGCACTCGACCATGGCAATGTTGTTGCGGGCCAGCAGGCCAATCTTCGAGGTTTCGTTGATGCCGGCACGCATCAACCCGGTGGCCAGCCCTTCTGCGCGTCGATCAAGTTGCTCGAAGGTCAGTTGTCCGGCGTCGTCGGCGACCGCGAGCTGTTTGGGGGCGCGCGCCGCGGCGGCCGCATAGCCACCCTGGAGGGTGAATCCCCACCGGGCCAGTGAACTCAACTGGCGAAGTCCACGGTCGGGGCGCGGAATCCGCACCACACCGACGCCGACCATCAGCCGGGCGATGCTGACTTGAAGATTTCCGTTGTCACCGGAGTTGGACACGGTGGAAGTAGGCGCGCCGGAGAGATAGTCATCGATTCTGTCCAGTCCGTCCATCAACCATTGGTTGACGGCCACACTCGGCTTCTTGATGCCGGAGGGCAATACCGATGCCGCCCGCAACACCGTGATACGGACTCGGGTCTGCGCAGACCGTTCCTCGAACAATCGCACGGAAATCAGCCCGTCGTTATCGACGCCCTCGATCGCAAGACTTTCCTTGGTGTTGCTGAGAATCAGCCGAACGCGAGCCTTCGCCTTGGCGGACAACACCAGGTATTCGGGATCCGGGCCCGCCTCGGTGCTCTCGATCAAGGTCTCGCAGGAACCAACCCCGGTAAAGAACATGGGGTACGTATCGGGTGAGCTGATCAGCTCCCACACCAGCCCGCGTGGGTGCCTGAGCAACTTGTCGCAACTAATTACATCAGCGACCATAATACTAGTCCTACCTGCGGTTTTCGGTCATGCATCGCGCGAGCGTACCCGATGACGCGCATCACTGCCGAAGAACGATTGTGGCTCTTGTCACTACCGTGACCAGATTGCCGAACGCAGGCCAGAGCGAATTACCCACCACCTCGGCACCACGCCGCCGAGTGGCAAATCATCAACCGTACGGACCCCCGGAGACGCGACTGAGTTCGCTTCCCCTGCGCGGACGCCCCACCACGGGCTACCCATCGCCGGTAGACCCCGGCAATCCACCTCGCGCCCAAGATGATTCGAGTCTTCGGCAGGCATGCGGCGCCGACCGCGCGGCCCTCCCTAGATGTGGGGCGCCTCGCGAATCTTGCTGTTGTCGTTCCCAAGTGTCTTGCAGTACATCGTGACCGAGGTACGCGTCGCAGAGATCTCCAGGTTCGACGCGTCGCGCCCGCGTTCGTCCTTGACCATCTTGCTCACCGCGTCGTTCTGCTTCTGCTCCTCGGCGGCGATGAAGTCCTTGCACTTGGTGTCGCCACCCATGTTGACGATGCCCGAGCACCCCGCCAGCAGCGCGACTGCCGCGAAACCTGTTCCAGCCAACACCTTCAGAGCGGTCATGCCGTGACAGTAGCTCATCGTCGCACTCACTCCGGCAAGATGTACGTTGACGCAGAGATAGGGAGGGTCATGTTCCATCTGTTCAATGAGCGCTCACGGCAGGTCATCGTGATCGCACAAGAGGAAGCGCGCGAACGGCAGCACAACTACCTCGGAGCAGAACATCTCCTGCTGGGCCTGGTGGGCGAAGGAACCGGGCTTGGTGCCCGCCTACTTGCGACCGCGGGGGTCCGATTCGAGAACGCGACACGGGTGATTCAGCAGCTCGTCCCGTTGGGGCAGGAGCCGCCCGGCGAGAAGATTGCCTTCACTCCGGGCGCCCAACGGACACTTGAGCTCGCCATGACGGCGTCGGAGAGCCGCCGGCATACGGAAATCTGCACGGGGCATCTACTCCTGGGTCTCGTCGATGCGGCGGATCCCATCATCATCCAGATTTGGGAGAGGCTCAGCGTCGATGTTCTCGACCTCTGGGACAACGTCCGGGCGCACTTGGACGAGAACCTAGGCGATTAGGCGGACACCGCTTGCGACTGCACCGCGATACTCTGCTCACCTGCGCGGGCAGTCCGTCGCAGGGCTCCGTATTCACCGATGTATCCGGCCAGGCTGCCCAACACAGGCAACATGCCGAGATACCGGAAAATCGACTTGGGCTGCGGACGCTTTTCCAGTTCGTCGCCGACGGCCCGCAGGATGCCCGCGAGATGCCACAGTGTGCGCGCCAAGGCGAACGGCGACCAGCTGCGCGGGCTCTCCGGCTCCCGATCGTCGGCACCCGCCAACGCCTCATCACTGAGCGTGCGATGACACAGCACCTGCGCAAGCAGACGGACCTGCTCCCGATGATCGTCGATTCCGAGTTCCCGGGCGATGGCAACCAACACGATGGCCTGGTTGGAAAACCCGAGCAGGTCCTGCACGGGTAACCGCGCCGCGAGGGCACCGAAAACACCTGGGAAAGCAACGAATACGGTGTTGATGGCCCCGACGCGCTGCACCCACCAATGCGCCTTCCCACGGGCGTCCAGCATGTCCCACGCCTTTGTGCCGGGCGTCGTCGCCGCATTCAACGCACAAGCCAAGGCGTCCAGTGCCTTATCGGCGACCCCCTCGCCGGCGCCCAAGTCGTAGGTGCGTTCCTTGAGGCCGAACGGATCGGACTCCGCCAGCACCGTGAGCACCGGGTTGATTATCCGGACCGCACGGCTCAACACGTCGGCGATATCGGCGTCGGACAGCACGGCGGTAGGCAGCGAGATGAGACCCATGTACAGATCATTGCCTAGCCACCGACCGAGCGCGACAGCGTCCGCCCCGGTAACCCGCGCGGGCAAATCTCCTACTTCCCAACCGTTGACTTCGTAATAGTTTCGATATAGCTTCTGCGTAATAGTTTCGTAGGCATGGGAGGCGGGTCGCCTTGGCTGACTTTTTCTGGCACAACAACGCACGTAGGGGACGTATCTAGTGGCGCGGTTCTTCCGTCACGGTGAACTACCGCTGGTGCTCCTGGCAATACTCGCCCAGCGGCCAATGCACGGTTACGAGCTGATGTCCGAGCTATCACGCCTTTTCAGCACCGGTGGCTATCGCCCCTCACCCGGGACCGTCTATCCCGCGGTGGATGCACTGGCCGCAGAGGGCCTGCTCACCGGACACACGCACGAGGGCCGGACCGTCTACAGCGCATCCGAAGAAGGCGAGCAGGCGCTGGGCAGCCGAATCGATGTACTCGCTGGAGTGGAGCTGCGCACGGGCGTGCGCTTCGGCGGCGGCGACTCACTGGAGAAGGTCCTCGCCCGTTTCGCCGCCCGGGTCACGCCGTTGGCCGGCCGGGTGGACCCAGCGGCGGTCGAGGCGATCCTGGACCACGCCGCTACGGAGATAACAGAGCTTGATCACACCAAAAACCCAGGGAAGGAACCAAATAATGGACGGTGACGCCTTCGATCGAGCAGTAGAACGCGCCGAACGCCGAGCCGAGGAAGAGCATCGTCGCCTTCAGCGTGAACGGTACGAACGCACGCGGACGCTCAACCGCACCGCGTTCCGCATCCATGCCAGCGTTTTCGTCGCCGCCCAAGTGCTCTTGATCGCCATCTGGGCCCTGACATGGCAGTTCGACCACGGCACTGCCTATCCGTGGTTCATATACCCACTACTCGGATGGGGAATTGGCCTCATCGCGCACTACGTCTTCGTCAGGAGCATGTGGCTGCAGCCTGCCCCGTCAACACACCCAGAGGAGTCCCAATGAACACCGTCGACACCAACATCGACGCCAGGCCCATCACCGTCCGGCGCATCACATTTCGCTACCCCACAGGGTCTTTGGACCGCCACTACGTGCAAGGCGATCTCATGATGAGTCACATCGTCGCGATGATGTCCGCGGTGTTCCCCGAAGGGGAGGACTACTTCATCCGTTCTGTCAGGCACTTTTCCGACCAGATCACCGACCCGGCGCTCAAGAGGCAAGTAGCGGGATTCATCGGCCAGGAAGTGACACATGGACGCGAACACCGTGAACTCAACGTGCGCCTACAGGAGATGGGTTACCCGACAGCGTTCTTCGACAGACTGACTTCCCGCACGCTGAACTGGTTGACACGACACTTCCCACCGCACCTCAACCTCGCCGTCACCGCCGCGATGGAGCATTACACCGCCGTGATCGCCGAAACGCTACTCACCGATCCCCGAGCACAGGATCTGTTAGGCGAGAATGAAGTTCGGTCAACGCTGCTCTGGCACGCGTTGGAGGAATCTGAACACCGCGCCGTAGCCTTCGATGTCTACCGAACTGTCGGCGGTACCGAGCGCCTCCGCATCTGGGCCATGCGGTTGACCACAGCCGACTTCGTCATCGGCGCCTTCATCAACATTCTGGCCTCCCTGGCTCGCGACCGGGCCGCCTACAACCCACGGCGGTTATTCAGGAGCATCGCCGCGCTGCGCCATTCACCGTTCGCAAGCCGCGAGCTGATCGCACGTATCCGCGCCTACAACCGCCCGGGATTCCACCCCAATGACGTCCCCAACGCCGAGCTGATCGAGCAGTGGAACACCCGGCTGTTCGGCGAACAAGGACAGCTCGCCGACAACCTTCGCTAACAGCGGCGAACCCCGGCCGGCAGGCACCGGGCCCCGCGCCCGACTCCTTTGCTCCCATATTCATGAACACCGTGTTCGGAAATGTGTCGAGGCGTGCGAGGCGCGCACCACGGGAACCAATTCCGTCGGACAAAAACTGCCAAACCACCACGAACGGAGGCTGATTCGGCGTACCGTGCCCTCAGCACAACAAGACAAGAAGGATGGGCAATGCAGCTCATGGTTTCGATCCCGCAGAGTTGCGAGGGCTGACCTGTGGCACTCACGGCAACTCTGATTACTGCCGCAGTCGGCGCGACCGCATTCGGCGCTTCACTCGCCATTGCTCCGCAGACTCCGGACACTGTCCTCTACGTCATCAGCTCAGATCGTCCGATCACGGCAATCACGTGGAGAGACAGCCTTGGGCACATGCGTGATCAGCCTGTCGACGGCACTCAGCGCACCTGGGCCTGGACTTTCACCAGTGACGTCACCGATCCGCCGTACTTCGTCAGTGCCCAATCCGGCGGGGCTGCCTTGACGTGCCGCTTGATCATCAACGGCAAGGTCAAGGTCGAGAACACCACTACGGGCCAGACGGCGGCCACCTGCCACGGATAGCCCGCCGCTCACCGCGCGGTTCAGCGATGCTTCGCGACAGTGAGCAGCACCGCTGAATCGGCCAACGCCTGTAGCGAGTGCCGGGCATCGGGAATCTCGATCAGGTCACCTGCACGACCGTCCCAATGTTCGTCGCCGACGACCAGGCGTACCAAACCCTGAACGACGTAAATGGTGGCCTCGCCCGGATTCTCGTGCTCACCAAGTTCAGCCCCCTCGCGCAGGGCGATCACCGTCTGGCGCAATACCCGTTCATGACCGCCGACCACCGTGTCCGCGGCATTGTGCCCGTCATTGGCGCGCTCGAACAGCTGACGTATCAATGCATCAATCGAGCGTTTCTGCATCATCCCATTCCATGCCTCGGCAGCAGGCCCGTCAACCCTCCGCGCCACGCATTCACGTCGCCCAACCGGCGCAGCCCGTTGCGCTGCCATACCCTGGCACCGTATGGCAATGTGGCCAACGGCGATGTAAACCAATACAGGGTCAGTTACTCACGAATAGGAGTCGGCATGTCGTCCATACCAAGATTTGTGGCTTACGCAGGAATTGCCCTCGCCGCCCTGGGGGTGTCCACTCTCGGCGCGCCACTGGCCGCAGCGGAAGATCCCCCAAATTGCACACCCGCGGATCTGCTGGGCGTGACATCCGGCGTGGCGGCTTCGGAATCGGTCTATCTGCACACGCACCCCGACGTGAACGACTTCTTCAACGGCTTCAAGGGCAAATCGAGAAGCGAAATACGTTCGGCGATTGACGGATACATGGCCGCGAACCCGGACGTCAAGGCCGACCTCGACGGTATCCGCCAGCCGGTCACCGACTTCAAGGAACGCTGCGGTGTCGCGGTAAGTCCCATCAATTGAATCTAGGAAGTGGGGTGCAATCGCAATGAGCACACAGTCCGCCTTTGCGCGGTTACTAATCTTCGCCTTTTTAGGCGTGACCACCGCTGTTGGCGTGAACCTTGTGGACGACGGAAATGTCCAGAGCGGCACGGCGCCCGCGATTACCTACAGCGCGGACCCTTGGGACGATGAGACGGAGTTCCTGACCGGAAACGACGCGATGAACATTTACACGCCGGATTCGCGGCAGATCAACGGTCAGCCGCAGAACATCGGCGGCGGCAGAAACAGCAACGGGATCGGCAAGTCCTGCAACAACCCCGGGGTTCAGTGCCGGTAGCTTCGGCATTCTTGCCTCTGCAAGTACCGCGGGCCAGAGACTGACATTGTCTCTGGCCCGCGGTATTCCATGACCTTGCCTCCGCTCGGCCGCATAGTGAGTCCGCGAGATTTGACCGAGCTCCGTTCGAGTCAAACCCGCCTATGTCACGATTACCGACGAATCAAGGATCGTGGCGGCCGAGGACAGTAACTACCTCGGTGCGAGCAGTGGAGGGGTGCCCGGCGAATGTCTCTTGTTGATCCATCACGCTTCGCTCCGTGGTACTGCCCACCTCCCCTGTTCCGGAACATCGAACTGGGCCGGATCGAAGTTTCATCGGGGCGCCTGGCGATTCGCGACGTCTACGATCTCGACTACCCGCAAGTGGTTCTGAATGTCGACCCAGGGAACTATCGCGTGTGGTCCACCGAGCTCAATATTCGAACGAAGCCCGGGGCTCCAATGTTTCGGCCGGCGTATCTGTCGATTCAACTCTCTGATGCTCCCCGCACGCGGATCGACTTCCCCGAAGACCTCTACGGAAAACCAGCTCCCCCATACGGAATCAGCGTTTCCACCGATCTGGGCATGATTCTGGTCCACGACGCCGAGTCTGTTTCTGCCAAAGAATTTGAGGCACTGGATCGCAGCTGGGAGCGCGCATGGGAAAGCGACAGGGATTATTCGGATGTCTACACCTCAGCAGGTGCGACAGTCATCACCTGCAAAACGGTGATCGACAAGTCCCGCCACCCGATCGTGGCCAGTTATGACGCCAAGAACCTGCCCGTGGGAATTCATGTCGACTTCGGCGTACTCAACGCTTCGCAAGCAGCACTGCACCATTCACGCGGCCGCTTTCGGCGATGGGGCGCGGCCGCCGGCCGGATGTTCCGCCGGCGATAGGCCGGTACCCATGCCGCGAGCCCGGCTTGCCGCCTCCGCCGACGAACGGTTTGACGTCTCCGTGGGGACAGTGTGCCTTGACTACTACTGGGGACGCGGCAGCTGCCTGAGCATCGGCAAGTACGAAGCCACCCGCCTCACCTGCGACGACCGATCGCACCTGAACCGAGAGAAGCCAATGAATCTCATCGTGAACACCACCACAAATGTTGGATATCCGACCGGGGGTTTCCCGCATGCGGTGCGCACGTTCACAATCTGCACCGAAACACAGAAGTTAGGAGCGAACCCGTGACCGAAAGGCCGGCGTTGAAGCCGGTGATCGATTGGTCTTGCCTGGATTGCGGGATCGATACCGACAACGTCGACGGACACGGTCATGACGAGTACTACATGCTCCACCACGACCTATGGCTAGAAATCAATCCCCATACGACGGGGCACCTGTGCATCGGTTGCGCCGAGAGGCGCCTGGGCCGACGTCTGATCGCGTCAGACTTCACAGATGCTCCGGTCAACACGAACCCACGAAGAGCGAGCGCACGTTTGATGTCACGACTCGCACATCCCGATTAGGGCGTACCCCACGCAGCCACAAGCGTCGAAACACACTCGCCCAATGCTTTCGCGCGACCCAGAAGCGAGTCCAAAAAAATACCCCAGGCCAGAAGCAATTAATGCCTCTGGCCTGGGGACCTAGTAGCGGGGACAGGATTTGAACCTGCGACCTCTGGGTTATGAGCCCAGCGAGCTACCGAGCTGCTCCACCCCGCGGTGGTGAATATCAGGTTACCGGGCGCAGTGCGCTGGCGCCAAATCGTTTACCTGGCCTGCACGTTCTCGACATCCGTCGGCGTCTTTGTCCCTGCCACTTGCGCTTTCACACAGTGGCAGGGACCAGCCTTCCTACTTGGCCTGTGTGAACTTCGTCATCGCGTCGTCGAGGCTCTTGAGAGCCTGCCCGTACCGCGCGAAGTCCCCACTCTTCTGAGCGTCCTTCACCTCGCCAATGGCCCGCTGAACCTCCTGCAGCGCGCCCGCCTTCGCCGCGGACAGCTCCGACGACCCGCCCACTGGCGGCAGCGCCACCGGAGGCACCACAGGGACGTTCTGGCCACTCGGTGGCGGCGGCACGACGGAGCCGGGCTCCACGGCCGGCGCAGTCGCCGTCGCGCCCGCACCGGGCCCGAACACCATGTCCAAGGCATCCCTGACCGTGGTCGCGTAGCCGACCTTGCCGTTGTAGTACATGCCCACACGGATCAGACGGGGGTACGAGGACTGATCACCCTGGCCCGGAGAGGCATACAGCGGTTCGACGAACAACAGTCCGCCGTTGGCCACCGGCAGGGTCAACAGGTTGCCCCACCGCAGGATGTTCTGGTTCTTGATGATGCCGACATGCGAGGACACCTGGTTGTCGGTGGTGATCGCATTGTTGACCAGCTTGGGGCCCTGCACCGTTCCGGGAACCGTCAAAACAGTGATCTTGCCGTAGGTTTCGGGATCGGAACTGGCGCTGACATAGGCCGCCAAGAAGTCACGCTGGAACCTGTTGAGCGCGCTGGTCAGCTGGAATGACGCCGAATTATCGTTCTTCGTAATGTCTTTCGCGACGATGTAGTACGGCGGCTGCGACCCGGTGGGCGCATTCGGGTCATCGGGCACCTGCCAGAAATCACTGGTCGAGAAGAACGTCACCGGGTCATTGACGTGGTAACGCGCCAGCAGCGTCCGCTGCACCTTGAACAGATCCTCCGGGTAGCGCAGGTGCCGGGCGAGATCGGGCGAGATGTCGCTCTTGGGCTTCACCGTTCCCGGGAAGATCTTCATCCACGCCTTGAGTACGGGGTCCTTCTCGTCCTGCTGGTACAGGGTTACGGTGCCGTCATACGCGTCTACGGTCGCCTTGACCGAGTTCCGAATGTAGGACACCTGCTGGTTGGGCAGCGCTCCCCCGGTCTTGCCTACCTGGCTGTCAAAGGTGGCTTCCGACAACGATGTCTGCTGCGAGTACGGGTAGTTGTCCAGCGTGGTGTAGCCGTCCACAACCCACACCATGCGCTTGTCCACGATGGCCGGGTAGGTCCCGCTGTCGACGGTGAGCCACGGGGCCACCGCCTCCACCCGTCGGCTCGGATCGCGGTTGAACAGGATCTTGCTGTTGTCCCCAATCACATTGGAGAACAGGAAGTTCCGCTCGGCGTACTTGAGGCCGAAAACCGTACGTGCCAGCGCACCGCCGACCGGAACCCCGCCGGTACCGGTGTAGGTGCTGTTCTTGGTTCCGGCGTTGTTCTCGTAGTCGTACTCACGGTCGTTGCCGTTCTTGCCGACGATCGCGTAGTCGTTGGTATCGCTGGCGATGATCGGGCCGTAGTAGACACGCGGCTGAGCCAGCGGCGCCGGGCCGTCGGACAGAATCTTGCCGTTGTCGTCGACGGCATTCACCAGGAACTCCGGGTACCCGCCGTTCTCGTCCGGTTTATCGGCCACCCCGCGGACGGTGTTGGCCGGGGCGGCGATGAATCCGTTGCCGTGCGTGTACACGGTGTGCCGGTTGATCCAGTCCCGCTGGTTGTCACGGAGTTTGGCCGGATCGAGCTCGCGGGCGGCGACCACATAGTCGCGCAGCGAACCGCCCTTGTCCTGATACCGGTCGATCGACAACGAATCGGGGAAGGCGTAGAAGTTCTTGCCCTGCTGCAACTGTGTGAAGGCGGGGCTGATGATGTTCGGGTCCAGGACCCGGATGTTGGCGATGGTGGAGCGGTCGGCGGCGACCTGCTTGGCCAGCTGTTCGCTGCCGGTGGGCGCCGAGGCCGTACCGCTGTAGTCCCGATAAGTCACGACGTCGTCAGTCAAGCCATACGCGTCGCGCGTCGCCTTGATGCTGCGCGCGATGTATTCGCTCTCTTTCTGCGCCGCATTGGGTTTGACGCTGAACTGTTCGACGATGAGCGGCCACCCGGCGCCGACCACCAGTGAGGACAGCAGCAGCAGCGCCAGTCCGATGGCGGGAATCCGCAGATCCTTCAACACCAGTGCCGAGAACACCGCGACCGCGCAGATCACCGCGATGGCCAGCAGGATGAGCTTGGCCGGCAGCACCGCGTTGATATCGGTGTAGCCGGCGCCGGTGAACGGCTTGCCGGCCCGCGTGTGCGAGAGCAGCTCGTAGCGATCGAGCCAATACGCGGCAACCTTGAGCAGCACCAGGATTCCGGCGAAGGTCACGAGCTGGATGCGGGCCGGGCGAGACAGGGTGCCGGAGCGCCCGGACAGCCGGATACCACCAAAGATGTAGTGCACCAAGCCGTTGACGATCAGCGCGATGGACGCCGCGATGAACAGGTAGGTCAACACGAATCGGTAGAACGGCAAATCGAAGGCGAAGAAGCCAAGATCCAATCCGAACTGCGGATCCTTGATGCCGAAGTCCCCGCCCTCCAGGAACAGCTGCACAGGCATCCAATAGCTTTGGGCCACAACGCCGGCCAGCACTCCGATGAGCACGGGAACACCAATGAGGAAGAGCCGCACCCGCGACAGGATCAGTGCCCGGTACTGCGCCAGCGCGTCGCCCGGCCCCTTGGCGGGCACGAACACGGGCCGAGCCCGGTAAGCCAGCCCGAAGCCCGCGAAAACCACGGCACCGACCAGGGTTCCAACGATCAGGAACAACGCGAGCCGCGTGAGCAGCACGGTGGTGAATACGCCGCGGAATCCGAGCTCACCGAACCACAGCCAGTTGATGTACGTGTCGACCAGGCGCGGCCCGATCAACAACAACACCACGATGACCAACGATGCGGCGACCAGTCGCCGGCTTCGTCGGGTCAGTCGTGGCAGAGCCCCATTTGGCCGCATTCCCACGTCGCTACGCTCCTCGTCGAGTGTCTACTGAGAGTGTCGAACCGCTCAATATTCGCTAAAGAAAACCCAGGCCCCACTGTAGCCGCAGAAGGGCCGGGCCTGTCTTGCATCAATTGTGCTGAGGTTCGCTAACAACTGGGCGGTTGATCACCGCGATTAAGCGCGTTGAGTCCGTCAACCGCCTCGGTCAAGGTGCCGACCTTCACCAGCGTGAGCCCCTGCCCACCGTCGGTCTTGGCTTCGGCGCAGTTGGCCGCGGGCACCAAAAACACCGTCGCTCCAGCGTCTTTGGCGGCAAACATCTTGTGCGTGATGCCCCCGATGGGACCCACCTTGCCTTCGGCGTCGATTGTTCCCGTTCCGGCGACGAACTTTCCGCCATCAAGCTCACCGGGTGTCAGCTTGTCGATCACCGCGAGGCTGAACATCAAGCCGGCAGAAGGGCCGCCGATGTTGGCCAGATTGAAGTCGATGGTGAACGGCGCCCACGGCGCCTGCACCACGCCCACACCCAGGAATCCGTAGTCACGATCCCCGTTCTTGCCGAGCGTGATTTTCACCGTTTCCGTCTTGTCGCTCCCCTGAGGATTCTTGCGCTTGTAGTCCAGCGTGACCACATCGCCCGGCTTGGTCTGCTTGAGCTGTCCGGTGAATTCGTCCAGTGTCGCCACCGGGTGCCCGTTCACGGCGGTGACGGCGTCGTTCTCCTGCAGCTTGCCCTTCGATGGCCCGTCATCACTGATGGTCAGGACGGTCACCGCGGTGGGATATTTGAGGTACCCGAGCGCCGCGAACTCCGCGCTCTCCTCCGACTTCTTGAATTCAAGGTCGTTGTCCTTGTCCACCTGATCCTTGGACCGATCCGGCGGATACACCACATCCCGCGGCACCAGCTGCTCGCTGCCGCTGGCCCACAACCGCAGCGCATCGGCCAACGTCAGCCCGTCCCGCTGCGAGACCGTCGTCATGTTGAGATGACCGGACACCGGATCGACCTTGGTGCCCTTGATATCCACCACTTCCTTGCCCTGGACCTGCCCGAGGGTGTTGAAGGTGGGGCCCGGCCCCAGGGATACGAACGGCACGGCGATCACCGACATCAACAGCCCGAAGACAACAATCGGGATCAGCGCGACCAGCAACGTCGCAACGCGGCGATTCATGCCTGCACCTTATGGCAACCGGCGATCAACACCCCGCCGGTAGTCTCCAGGGCGGAGGTTCGATGAGCGAGCAAGCCCCTGTCCTGCTGTACGACGGCGTGTGTGCGCTGTGCAACGGAGCGGTCAAGAAGATCCTGCGCGACGACCAGATCGGGACCATGCGGTTCGCAGCGCTCGACAGCGAGTACGGCGCCCACGTGATCGAGCGGCACCCCGAACTCGCCGGCGTCGATTCGTTCGTGATCGTCGACAACCCGGGCGGGCCCGACGAACGAATTCACATCCGCTCCGATGCAGTGCTCCGCGTCATCGACTACTTGGGCGGGCCCCGACGGGCCGCCCTCATCGCGCGGCTGGTGCCGCGTCCGGTGCGCGATGGGCTGTACCGGCTGGTGGCGCGCACCCGATACCGGATCTTCGGCCGCTACGACACCTGCCCGGTGCCACCGCCCGAGGTCCGCGCGCGCTTCCTGGCCTGATCCACACCGCAGTGCCGCGTTCGGCCGATTACGCCGTCAGCGTGATCCGGCCGCCTCTACCAGCGGTACCGTGGAGATATGGCCGACCTACCCTTTGGTTTCGCTGCTGGCGACGACCCCGACCGTGAGCGGGGCGATGCCGGTCGCGGCTCGTCGGGCTCAGGTCCGTCTGGCGCAGACCCCTTCGGCTTCGGATCTGGTGGATTCAATCCCGCCGATCTGGGCCAGATCTTTACGCAGCTAGGACAGATGTTCAGCGGTGCCGCCGCCAGCGCGTCCAGCGGCCAGCCCGCGGGCCCGGTCAACTACGACATTGCCCGGCAACTGGCCTCAAGTTCAATCGGTTTCGTCGCCCCCATCACCGAGGGCACCACATCGGCCATCACCGACGCGGTGCACCTGGCCGACACGTGGCTCGACGGTGCCACTGCATTGCCCGCCGGCGCCATCCGAACCGCGGCCTGGACCGCGACGGACTGGGTGGACAACACCCTGGAAAACTGGAAGCGGCTCGTTGACCCTGTGGCCGAACAGATTTCGGGTATGTGGGCGGAGAACCTCCCGGACGAGGCCAAGGGTATGGCCGGTCCGCTGCTGGGCATGATGACCCAGATGGGTGGCATGGCCTTCGGATCTCAGCTCGGCCAAGCCCTCGGTCAGCTGTCTCGAGAGGTGTTGACCTCCACCGATATCGGGCTGCCCTTGGGCCCGCGCGGAACTGCGGCGCTATTGCCGGGCGCCATCGAGACATTCTCCGAGGGCCTGGAGCAGTCCAAGGCAGAGATCATGACATTCCTGGCCGCTCGGGAAGCCGCACACCATCGGCTGTTCAGCGGCGTGGGCTGGCTGACCATCCGGCTGATGGACACCGTTGAGCAGTACGCCAAGGGCATCTCGATCGACATGAGCGCCATCGAGGAGGCCGCGCGCGGTTTCAATCCCGCCGCACTGGGCGATCCGTCCGATATGGAACAGATTCTGTCCCAAGGCATTTTCGAACCTAAGACCACACCGCAGCAGGAGCAGGCCCTGGAGCGCCTGGAAACACTGCTGGCTCTGGTCGAGGGTTGGGTGCAGACCGTGGTGACCGATGCGCTCGGCGAACGCATCCCGGCGACCGCGGCCCTCAGCGAGACATTGCGCCGTCGCCGCGCCACCGGCGGGCCGGCCGAACAGACCTTCGCCACCCTGGTAGGCCTGGAGCTGCGGCCACGCAAGCTGCGTGAGGCGGCGGATCTGTGGCGCAGGCTGACCGACGCCGTCGGCATCGACAAGCGCGACGCGGTCTGGGCACACCCCGATCTGATGCCCGACGCCAGCGATCTGGACAATCCGGCGGCGTTCATCGACCGGATCATCGGCGGTGACTCCGATGCCGTCGACGACCCGATCGCGCAGATCGAGAAGCTCGATTCGGACGCTGACAACAAGCGGGAAAACCCAGAAGACTGAGAAACCCGCCGCGCGTGCACTAGGCGCTGGTCACAGCCCGAACCGGGGTGTGGATAAACGGTTTTCAGAGGCCTGCCGCGCGCGCTCGATGTGCCACAGTGGGTCATGTCCAGCGAGCCGACGTTCACCCTCGACCCGGCTCGTCCCGTGCTGCCCCGGCCCGACGACGGGGTTCAGATCGGCTGGATGCCGCGCCACGCGGTAATCGTGCGCCCCGGAGCGGGCGCCCCTGCCCACGCGGTGCGGGAGCTACTGACTTCCCTGAGCGATGAACTCACCTGGGGGCAAATCCTTAATCTCCAGTGTGCCAAGGATTTTCGCGATACCGATGAGATCCGATCGCTGCTGGACGAATTGGTCGACGCCGGAGCCGTCATCCGTCGCACCCGGCCTGCGGCACATGCATCACCGATGATTCGGCTCGTCGGCCGCGGCCCGCTGTCCGACGCCCTCGCTGAAGCACTGCGGCATACGTCCGCACGCATCCAGCACACGACCCATTCGACGCATGGAAAATCCTGGCACCACGTGGATTTGGCCATCCTGGCCGATGACCTGATCGCCGATACCCGCTTGCTGCGGATGTTGACCGACGCCGAGGTGCCGCACCTGTCGGTCCGTGCGCGCGACGGCACCGGCCTCATTGGGCCCATGGTCCTGCCGGGCGTCACCAGCTGTCTGGAATGCGCCGACCGCCATCGCCACGACCGCGACGAGCAGTGGCCCGCGGTCGCCGCGCAGCTCACCGGAACCGTCGGCGTCGCCGCTCCGGCCACCGTGTTGGGCACCGTCGCGGTGGCGCTGGCACAGATCGATCGGGTGCTGTCGGCGATGCGCGGGCAAGCGCCCGGACCGCTGGTCACACTCAACACAACGCTCGAACTCGACCTGGCCACCCACGCGTTGACCGCACGCCACTGGACGGCTCACCCGCTGTGCCCATGTGGCGCCTACTTCACCTGAAATTGACGAAGCACCACCTTTTGTTAACTTCATCACGACCGGGCATGATGTGTACATGGCAGAGATCCGTCGTGGCCGCGCCGCGCGCGCCGCAAAACTCGCATCGCTCCCGGCCGGAATAGCGGGCCGCGCCGCACTCGGTGTCGGGAAACGGTTGGCCGGGAAGTCCAAAGACGAAGTCAATGCCGAACTCGTCGAGAAGGCCGCCGAACAGCTGTTCCAGGTACTCGGCGAACTCAAGGGCGCGGCCATGAAGATCGGCCAGATGCTCTCGGTGATGGAAGCAGCCATTCCGCCCGAATTCGGCGAGCCCTACCGCGAAGCGCTCACCAAACTGCAAAGCGACGCTCCCCCGCTGGCGGCCGACAAGGTCCACCGCGTCCTCGATGCCCAACTGGGCACCAAATGGCGGGAACGCTTCCAGTCCTTCGACGACAAGCCCGTCGCCTCGGCCAGCATCGGCCAGGTGCACAAGGCCGTCTGGAAGGACGGACGCGTCGTCGCGGTCAAGGTGCAATATCCGGGCGCCGATGAGGCCGTGCGCTCCGATCTCAAGACCATTCAGCGGCTCTCGTCGTTGTTCAAACAGGTGGCGCCGGGTGCCGATATCAAAGGCATCGTCGACGAACTCATCGAGCGCACCGAGGAAGAACTCGACTACCGCATCGAGGCCACCAACCAGCGCACCTTCGTCAAAGCCTTCAAGGATGACCCCGAGTTCTACGTGCCCTCGGTCATCGCCTCCTCCCCCAAGGTGATCATCACCGAATGGATGCAAGGCCGGAAGCTCTCGGAAATCATCGCCGGCGGCACGGAGGAAGAGCGCAGTAGATGCGCTCATTTCCTGCTGGAGTTCAGCATCAGCTCCCCCTACCGCTGCGGACTGCTGCACGCCGACACCCACCCCGGAAACTTCATGTTGTTGGAGGACGGCCGGTTCGGCGTCATGGACTTCGGTGCCTGCGCCTCGCACGAGGGCGGCCTGCCCGCGGGCTTCGGACCGATCCTGCGTCTGGCCCGCGACGAGAAGTGGGAAGAGCTGACCGAGGTGCTGCGCTCGGAGGGCTTCATTCCGCCCAGCGCCACCTCCGTCTCGCACGAGGAGGTCAACTCGTACCTGGAGCCGTACATCGAGCCGCTCAACTACGACACATTCCACTTCAGCCGTAAGTGGCTGCAGCGTCTGACCGCCAAGGCCACCGATTTCCGTAGCGACGAGTTCCTCGAGTCCTTCAAGACCAGCCGCCAGATGAACCTGCCGCCGAACTACCTGATGTTCTTCCGGGTCCTCGGTGGCCTGATCGGTATCGCCGCGCAGCTCGATGCCCCGGTCGATTACGCGGCCATCATCGACAAATGGGTTCCCGGTTTCCATGAGGACAGCAAGGCCCCGGCGGCCACCTAGCCCGACAGGAAAACCTGCGTTGTCAGAATCGCGCGGCCCCCGGCATGATGTAACGCATGGCTGAGATCCGCCGCGGCCGCGCCGCCCGCGCCGCAAAACTCGCATCGCTACCGGCAGGCATCGCCGGTCGCGCCGCACTCGGCGTCGGGAAACGTCTGACCGGCAAGTCCAAGGACGAGGTCAACGCCGAGATGATGGAAAAGGCCGCCGAACAGCTGTTCCAGGTGCTCGGCGAGCTGAAGGGCGCGGCCATGAAACTCGGGCAGGCGCTGTCGGTGTTCGAAGCCGCCATTCCCCCGGCCTTCGCCGAACCCTTCCGAGACGCCCTGACCAAACTGCAAAGCGATGCCCCGCCGCTGGCCGCCGACAAGGTGCACCGCGTCCTCGATGCGCAACTCGGCACCAAATGGCGGGAACGCTTCCAGTCCTTCGACGACAAGCCCGTCGCGTCGGCCAGCATCGGCCAGGTGCACCGCGCTGTATGGAGCGACGGTCGCGTGGTCGCGGTCAAGGTGCAGTACCCGGGCGCCGACGAGGCCGTGCGCTCCGATCTCAAGACCATGCAGCGGCTGGCCTCGCTGTTCAAACAGATCGTCCCCGGCGCGGACGTCAAAAGCATCATCGACGAACTCATCGAACGCACCGAGGAAGAACTCGATTACCGCATCGAGGCCACCAACCAACGCGCCTTCGCCAAGGCCTTCAAGGGCGACCCCGAGTTCTGCGTGTCACCCGTCGTCGCCTCCGCTCCCAAGGTCGTCATCAGCGAATGGATGGAGGGCCGCAAGCTCTCCGAAATCATCAGCGGCGGAACCGAAGACGAACGCAACGAGTGCGGACGCCTGTTGCTGAAATTCACCGTCAGCTCCCCCTACCGCTGCGGGCTGCTACATGCCGACACCCACCCCGGAAACTTCATGCTGCTGCCGGATGGGCGGCTCGGCGTCATGGACTTCGGCGCCTGCGCCACTCACGAGGGCGGATTCCCTCCCAACCTGGGACCCATCTGGCGTCTGGAGCGGGACGGAATGTGGGATGAGCTCATCCCCCTCATGCGCGAGGAAGGATTCATCCCGCCGCGCACCGACGTGTCGCCCGAGGACATCGACGAATATCTCAAGCCGTTCATCGATCCGCTCAAATCCGACGAGTTCCATTTCACCCGGAAATGGATGCAGCGCGTCGCCGCCAAATCCAGTGACGTGCGCGGAGCCCAATTCCAAACCGGCCGCCATCTTGACCTGCCACCGGTGTACCTCATGATGTTCCGGGTGCTCGGTAGCCTGTCCGGAATCCTGGCCCAGCTGGACGCGACGGTGCCCTACGCGCGAATCATCGGCGACTGGGTTCCCGGTTTTCGGATGGACGAGCCCGTCGCCGCCAGCTAGCGACGGCTAGCATTCCGAGAAGACGTGGGGGCAACGGCGCCACACTCAAAGATATGAGGTGACATGGCAGATATTCGCCGCGGCGGACTCAGCCGAATGACCAAACTGGCAAGCCTGCCCGCAGGCATGGCCGGGCGCGCGGTTCTGGGGGTCGGCAAACGGTTGACCGGAACATCGGCCGACGAGGTCAACGCCGAACTCCTGGAGAAGGCAGCCGACGAGCTGTTCAATGTGCTCGGAGAGCTCAAGGGCGGCGCCATGAAGGTGGGTCAGGCCCTCTCGGTGATGGAGGCGGCGATACCGCCGCAGTTCGCCGATCCGTTCCGCGAGGCCCTGGTCAAGCTGCAGAGCGAGGCCCCGCCGCTGCCTGCGGCGAAGGTACATCGTGTGCTCGACGCGCAGCTCGGCACCAAATGGCGGGAACGCTTTCAGTTCTTCGATGACGCCCCCGTCGCCTCGGCCAGCATCGGTCAGGTACACAAAGGCATCTGGAAGGACGGCCGCGAGGTCGCCGTCAAAATCCAGTACCCCGGCGCCGACGACGCGCTGCGCGCCGACCTCAAGCTCATTCAACGGATGACGCCGTTGGCCAAACAGATTGCGCCCAAAGCAGATATCGACAGGCTCGTGGCCGAGATCAGCGACCGTATCGAGGCCGAACTGGACTACCGCCAGGAGGCGGCCAACCAGCGCGCCTTCGCGAAGGCATTCACCAACGACCCGAAATTCTTCGTACCGGCGGTTGTCGCCAGCGCACCCAAGGTCATCATCGCCGAGTGGATGGAGGGGCGTCGGATCTCGAAGATCATCTCCGAGGGCACCCGCGAGGAGCGGGACTCCGCGGGCGCTCTGATGCTCGAATTCACGGTCAAGTCACCGGAAATGGTTGGTCTGGTACACGCCGACCCGCACCCGGGAAACTTCATGCTGCTGCCCGACGGCCGTTTCGGCATCATCGATTTCGGCGCGGTCTCCGAGCACCCCGGCGGCATTCCGCCGGAATTCGGTGAAGTGCTGTGCTGGGCGCGGGACGAGCAGTGGGATCAGGTGATCCGGCTGATCAAACAGCTCGGGTTCATGCCGACAGAGGTAGAGCTGTCCGGGAATCAAGTGATGGATTACATCAGGCCGCTGTGGCCCTATGTGGATCCGTTGCGCTCCGGCGAATTCCACTTCACCCGTGAATGGTTCCAGCAGGCCGCGGTGGCCTCAACCGATCTGTTGGATGAGGGATTCGCGGACCGGTTCAAGTTGGCACGCCAGATGACGGTGCCGCCGGGTTATGTCATGCTGCTGCGCACACTCGGCGGAATGATCGGCGTGCTGGTGCAACTCGGTGCCCACGTGAACTATGCGGCGATCGCCGAGGAATGGATGCCGGGCTTCTTCGCACCCCACGCGAAAACTGTCTAAACACAATGCTCCCCATCGCACCGTGGCGATGGGGAGCATTGGTTATCGAGGCCTGCGGCATCCGCGATATGCCGCGTCATGCCGCGGCGGTGTCTGCGTCAGGCAGTGAGTCCTTGCGCGGACGTCCACGGGGCCGCTTGCGCGCCACGATGGAACCCTGCTCCAAGATCTCGCCACCCCACACGCCCCACGGCTCTGCGCGATCCAGCGCAGCGGCCAGGCACTGCGACCGGATCGGGCAGTCCGCGCACAGCGCCTTCGCCCGCTCCAGGTCGGCGGGGCTTTCCGCGAACCACAGGTCCGCATCCGCGACATGGCACGGCAGCGCGAGTCTTCGGGCCTCCACTTCGACGGTCATCATGTGTCCGTTCACCTGCTTCCTCTTCGGTTCCTGTAAAACTGCTGGTCTCGTATCGGTGTCTTATCGATCGAGATCCGGAACCACGTCTGAGGTTTTGAGGCTCAAACAAATGTGGCCACGGATCCCGGTGGTGTCGGGTCCGTGGCCTGGGAGGCAGTTGTGGGGCTACCTAGATGTATCCCCTATTCACGGACGCGACATACGCGGCGGCTGCGGCGGCAGCGGCACGGTGCTTAATCGCAGGAGCCGAGCCAGCCAGCGACATGGCAGCTACCGCCGGCTTAACGGCGGTAGGCGTCTGGAGCGACGGCGGAGCGATCGGCAACACGACAAAGGCACCATGGGCATCACGCCACAAGGTGTCTCCGTAATTCATGGGTGTGTTCATTTCGCTCCTCCTTCCGTCTACTCGCACGTGAACAGGTCTGTGTGGAATCCTCACGAATTCCTGACGCCCAGAGTAAAAGGTCGCCTATTCGGTTGACAAGTTATTTTTGACCTGCGGCAATACTTCGAAACCAGTTTCGTCGAACTGGCATCTTTTTCGGTCTACACGGATGTCAGCAGTCGCGAGCGGAACAGGTCCAACACCTGATCCAGCGCAGCGCGCGTGGGCTGGCCGGGCTCATCGATGAGATGTTCGGTGACCACCGAGTGCGGCGGCATCGGTGAATCCGGGTTGGCGACTTTGCCGGACAATTCAATGCCGATGAACGCATCGCCCAGCTCATCCCTGAGGAACTGGAACCGCTCGGCCGGCACCAGCTTGTCGCTGGTGAAACGCATGCCGAGCACCTTGAGCCCGTCGTGTTGACAGCGATGCTTGACCTTGGCCAGGTCCGACGGCGAGATATCGATGTTGTACCGGGCCTTCTTGCTGAGGCCGACGGGCATCGACGGCTGCGACAGCACGGGTGCCAGCAGGCGGTCGTCGGCGGCCATGGCCAGCGCGTATCCACCCGTAAAACACATGCCGATGGCGCCCACCCCGGGGCCGCCGTTGCGCTCATGTTCGTTCTGGGCCAGCGCGCGCAGCCAGTTGATCACCGGCGAGGTCTTCCCTGTCGCCAGCACCGTGAATTCGCGGCTCACACAGCCACGGAACATCGAGGACGCCATGTAGGTGGCGGTGCGCAACCAGCCGCCGTCCTTGGGGTCGGGGTTCTGCCCCGGATTCCCGAAGAGATGCGGCATGACGGCGGTGCAGCCGATATCGGCGACCTTGCGCGCGAAGTCGGCGACCTTGGGAGTTATCCCGGGCATCTCGGCGATGACGATCACCGCCGGTCCGCTGCCCTTTCGCAACACGATCTTGGTCTCGCCCTCATGAGTGAAGGTGCCTGCTTCGAAATCGCGGAGGTCATCGTCGGCCATGGGGCGAGCCTAGGACGAGATCACGATCCGCGCTAGACACGTGTTGAACAAGGGCTCACGAGGATCGAGCACGCACCAAACGCAGCACGTCAGGGCCGTATTGCTCCAGCTTGCGCGCACCGATCCCGGGAATCGCAACGAGGGCGGCATCGTCGCCGGGAAGCAGTTCGGCGATGGCGATCAAGGTGTTGTCGGTGAACACCACGAACGCCGGCACCTTCATCTCCTTGGCCGTCTGGAGCCGCCAGTCCTTCAGTACGGCAAGAAGTTCCTCATCGATATCGGATGGGCAGCTCTCGCAGCGCCGCAGCAGCACCGCGGCCGGAGTGCTGAGCGACGCATTGCAGATGCGGCAGCGTGCACCATTTCCCCGGCGGCGCGGCGTGGCCGCCGCGGGAAGTTGTGCACTCGGGGCGATTCCGTTGAGGAATCGGGAGTGCTTGCGCGACTTGCGACCACCGGCCGCCCGCGCGAGTGCCCAGCTGAGGTTCACATGCACACGCGCGCGGGTGATTCCGACGTACAGCAGGCGGCGCTCTTCCTCCACCGGTTCGATATCGCCGGACCGCGACAGGGCATGGGAGATGGGCAGGGTGCCGTCGGCCAGCCCGACCAGGAACACCGCATCCCATTCCAGACCCTTGGCCGCATGCAGCGAGGCCAGCGTCACGCCTTGCACCGTGGGTGGGTGGCGCGCCTCGGCCCGTACCCGTAATTCACGGACCAGACCGGGCAGATCCAGTTCCGGCTGACGGACGCACTCCTCCTCGGCGAGCTCGACAAGGGCACGCAGCGATTCCCAGCGCTCACGCGCCTGGGTACCGTGTGGCTCCTCCGCGGACAATCCCAGCGGTTCCAAGACTTCCCGAACCTGTTGCGGTACAGGTGATTCTGCAGATTCGCGGTCCGCCGCACGCTGCAGGGCGACCAGCGACTGGCGCACCTCCTGGCGCGTGAAGAAACCTTCGCCGCCACGCACCTGGAACGGTATGCCGGCCTCGGTGAGCGCCTCTTCATACACCTCGGACTGCGCATTGATGCGGTACAGCACCGCGATCTCCGATGCCGGGGTTCCGGATTCGATCAATCCCGCAATGGATTTCGCCGCGGACTTGGCCTCCGCGGCCTCGTCGTCATGCTCGGAGAACCGTGGGGCGGGCCCCGCCGGCCGCTGACCGATAAGCTGGAGCTTGCTGCCCGCGACCCGGCCCTGCGCCGCGGAGATCAGCCGGTTGGCCAGCGAAACCACCTGCGGTGTCGAGCGGTAGTCACGTTCCAGACGAACCACCGTCGCATCGGGAAAACGGCGGGAGAAGCCGAGTAAGTACTGCGGAGTGGCCCCGGTGAACGAATAGATGGTCTGGTTGGCATCGCCCACCACCGTCAGGTCATCGCGAGGGCCCAGCCACGCGTCGAGCACCCGCTGCTGCAGCGGGGTGACATCCTGATATTCGTCGACAACGAAACAGCGGTAGCGGTCCCGGAACTCGTCGGCGACAGCCTCCGAGTTCTCGATGGCCGCAGCGGTATGCAGCAGTAAGTCGTCAAAATCGAGCAGCGTGGACCCGTCGGGCCGCGCCTTGAGTTTCTCGTAGCCCGCGTAGACCTTGGCGACCTGTTCAGCCGGAACCGGCGTGTCCCTGCCGAACTTGGCCGCGGCCGCCGGGTAGGCCTCCGGGCTGATCAAAGACGCCTTGGCCCACTCTATTTCACCGGCGAGGTCACGCACGGTATCGGTGGTGGTGCTCAGTTTCGCGCGATTCGCGGCCTGGGCGACCAGGGTGAACTTGCTGTCGATCAACTCCCAACGGGTGTCGCCGACCAGCAGCGGCCAGAAGTACCGGAGCTGACGCAGCCCGGCGGCGTGGAAGGTGACGGCCTGCGCGGACCCGACGCCCAGGTCGCGTAGACGGCCCCGCATCTCCCCCGCCGCCCGCTGCGTGAACGTGACCGCCAGGATCTGACCGGCCGCGACATGGCCGGATTCGACCAGGTGGGCGATGCGATGGGTGATGGTGCGTGTCTTACCGGTTCCAGCGCCCGCGAGCACACAGACCGGGCCGCGCGGCGCGGTGACGGCGGCGCGCTGCTCGTCGTCGAGACCATCAAGGAGAGAGCGCGCCACCGGGCCATCCTCTCAGCAACCGCCGACAACACCCGGCCCCCACCCCGCTGTTGACAGATCTCACACCCCGAAGGAACACCCCGGCGGGGTATGACGTTGAATGCCGATGTGACTACCGCGAGCGATTCCGGCCTGACCATGTACTCCACCACGTGGTGCGGCTACTGCCGTCGACTTGAGACGCAGCTGAAGGCAGCCGGTATCGACTACACCAAGGTCGACATCGAAGAGGATCCGACAGCGGCCGACTATGTCAGAGGAGTCAACGGAGGCAACCAGACGGTACCGACCGTGAAGTTCCCGGATGGCAGCGCACTGACCAATCCGTCGCTGGCCCAGGTGAAGGCCAAGCTCGGCGGGGGGCACCTCCCACCTGTGGGGGACTAGTCCTCGCCTACGGTCTTCCCGCAGGCGGCTCGTCCCCGGCGTACGCCCAGGATTCGACGATCTCCCGGGCGATGGAAATCGACCCCGGCAACATCAGCCGGGAGTCGGATGGCGTGGTCCAATCCCCCAACTCGAGCGCCGCGCGCACCTCATCGCGGGTGAACCAGTCGGCCTCGGCGATCTCACCGTCGTTGAACGAGAACGGCTGCGACGGGTCACCGATCGCATGGAAGCCCAACATGATGGACCGCGGGAAGGGCCAGGGCTGGCTGCCCAGGTACTGCACATCGGTGACCTCGAGGCCGACTTCTTCGGCGATCTCGCGGGCCACACACGCCTCCAGCGATTCGCCGGCCTCGACGAACCCTGCCAGCAGCGAGAACATCCGCTCCGGCCAGAACTTCTGACGGCCAAGCACCGCGCGATCGCCGCCGTCGTGCACCAGGCAGATGACGGCAGGATCCGTACGCGGGAACTCCTCTTGCCCGGTGGTTGCGTTGACCCGAACCCAACCGCCCTTGGCGGGGGTGGTGGGCGATCCGTCGACGGGGCTGTAGCCGGCACTGTCATGCCAGGAGAGCATGGCCATCGCCGTAGCCAGCAGGGCCGCACTGGTGTCGTCGAACAACTGACCGGAACGGCGCAAATCCAGCAGCGGTGCACTGTCGTCATCGAGCTCGGCGCGCACCGCCCACACGTGGCGGCCGCCCGGTATGCGCCCAAGAAACACGGCGTGCTCAGGCGGCTGATCCCCGGAGCGGGCGGCATCCTCGAGGACCACCTGCCCGTCGACGATGTTCACGCGGCCGCGAACGTCCAGGGTGATCAAACCCGCCTCGGACCAGCCCTTGGCCAATTCCTCTGGGTTTGAACGTAATTCGTCGGCGCGATCCAGCCCGACGCGCGAGAGCAAGGGGATGTTGCGAAGACGGAAGGTCATGTCACGCTCCGGCGTTGCGGACGTAGAGCAGACGATCGGTTGCCTCGATGGAATCCACCTCCGGGGCGTCCACCCGGTGCAGGGTGCCGTCACGCACCACCCCCAGGACGATGTCCGAGAGGTGGCGTGGTGAGCCGCCCACCTCGCTGCGCTCCACCTCGCGTTCGGCGATCGCGAATCCTGCCTCCGGGGTCAACAAGTCCTCGATCATCTCGACGACCCGCGGTGTGGTGGTGGCGATGCCCAGGAGCCGACCCGCTGTTTCGGAGGACACCACGACCGAGTCGGCGCCCGATTGGCGCAGCAGGTGCACATTCTCGGCCTCGCGGATCGCGGCGACGATCTTGGCGTTGGGGGCAAGTTCACGAGCGGTGAGCGTGACGAGCACCGAGGTGTCGTCGCGGTTGGCGGCCACGATGATCGACTTGGCGTTCTGCACACCCGCGAGTCGCAGCACATCGGATTTGGTGGCGCTGCCTCGCACCGTCACCAGGTCGGCAGAGGCCGCGGCATCCAGGGCCATCTGGTCTTCATCGACGACCACGATTTCGGACGGAGCGGCGCCGTCGGAGAGCATCGCCTGCACGGCGGTCTTCCCCTTGGTGCCGTATCCGACGACAACGGTGTGGTTGCGCACGCGGGCCCTCCATCGCTGGATCTTCAGTGCTTGACGCGAACGTTCGGTGAGCGCTTCCACCGTGGTGCCGACCAGAACAATCAGGAACAGCAGCCGCAGCGGCGTGATCACCAGGATGTTCACCAGCCGCGCACCCTCGGTATACGGAGTGATATCGCCGTAACCGGTGGTCGAAAGCGAGACGGTGGCGTAGTAGAAGCAGTCCAGGAAGCTGAGCGGGTCGCTCTCCTCCGGGGTGGACGCGACATCGCGGTAGCCGCTGCGATCCGCGTACACCACGAGCACGGCCGCGAAGAGTGTTCCCAGCGCTATCAGGATGCGCTTGCCGATCGCTCGCCATGGGCTGGCCGTATTTTCGGGGATACGCAGAACACCGACCAACGCATGGTCTGGCTGTGCGGTCAGCGTCTCATCCAGGCCGCGAAACCGCTGGCGGAACTTACCTGCCATACGCCGATCGCGTCCGACTCACCGGTTGCACGGGTGTCAATCTACTCATATGGCGCCCGTGGTTCGCGTTGGCTGGCGACATACCGGCAAAAGTTTGGGCAGATATCAATCTCGAGTCAGCTCTGCGAGCTCCTCCGCGTGCGGCAATTCGGGCAGTTCGCCCGGGGCCACCGTGCGACCCGTACGCACGTAGTGGAACACCGCATTCACCCGTGAGGGATCGATTCCCTGCAATGCCGCCCACGCGTGCCGGTACACGGCCAGCTGCACCGCGGCGGCCTCCATCTCGGCGCCCGACGGCTCGTGACCGGTCTTCCAGTCGACGACTGTCCAGGTGCCCTCTGTACTGCCATCGGGTCCGAACACCGCATCGATCCGTCCACGCACGACAGTCCCGGCGACAGAAATCTCGAACGGCACCTCCAGTTCGGCGGGGGTTCGGTCCGCCCACTCCGAATCGAGGAAGGCCGACTGCAGCGCCGCCAAATCCTCGGCATCCTCGAAACTCCCGTAGCCGTCGCCCGGCAGATCTTCGAAATCGATGAGCCGCACCGACCCATAGTGACGCTGCACCCAGGAGTGGAAGGCGGTGCCGCGACGAGCTTCCAGGTCCGGACGGGTGGGTCTCGGGCGCGCCAGCCGGCGCGCGAGGGACTGCGGATCGCGACGCAGCTCCACCAGGCTTGTCACCGAAAGGTGCTGAGGAAGAGTCAAATCCGGACGTCGATGGGCCAGCTCGCGTTCGCGCAGCAGCGCGTCGACGTCGGCGCCCCACCCGTCCGGATCGTCCTCGTCGGCTTCGGTCAGCGGGGCCCTACCGGCGAGCGCTTCCCGCACCAGCTGCGCACCCGCCTCAAGTCCACCGCGTCTGCCCGCAAGCGGGTCGGCGGGCCATTGCGCTTCGACTGTCTGATCGAGCATGGGATTGCGTTCGCCCGCCGCCGGCTCGGTAGCCCACTGCTCGACAGTTCCACACGGAATGCCTTCGGCAGCGGCGGCTTCGATGACATCGCGCAGTTCGATCAGAAAGTCCGACGGGCCCTTCGGTTTGAGTCCGGTTTGGCCCCAATGGTGTCCCGAGACGAAAAGCTGTTCGGCCGAACGGGTCACCGCCACGTACAGCAGCCTGCGCTCCTCATCGATCCGGCGAGTGGCCAGGCTGTCCTTGTGGCGCGCGATGGCGTCGGAGAGCTGTTTGCGGTTCGTGATGCCCTCGGTGTCCAGCTGCGGAACTCCGAAACGATCCCCCTGGGTGGCACGATCACCGCGCACCAACGGCGGAAGTTCCGTGGCACTCGTCAACCAGGTCGATGCGGCCACACCCGACGGAAACACTCCGGCGCTCAGATGCGGAACGGCGACGACGTCCCATTCCAGCCCCTTGGCCGAATGTACGGTCAGAATTTGGACTCGCCCCGGGCTTGTCGCCACTTCCACAGGTGCGAGGCCCTTTTCGATCTCCCACGCGGCGTCCAGGTATTGCAGGAACGCGGCGACTACCCCCACCGGATCGCTCTGATCGGCGGCCTCGGCGAATCCTGCGGCCACGTCGGTGAAGGCACGCAGTTGGTCCAAGCCGCCGCTGCGTTGCGCCGCGACGAGTTCGACATCCAGTGCCAGCACCCGCTGCACCTCGGAGATCAGGTCGGTGAGCGGCATACCGAGGCGCGCGCGCAACGCGGACAATTCCCGTCGCAGCGCGCCCAGGCGCGCCCAGCCTTCCGGCGAGTACTCATCGGCTGTGCCGGGATCGCTGATGGCGTCGGCCAAGCAGGGAACGTCGGCCTCTTCCCCGATGTCCTCCCCGGCCTTCCCTGATCCGCCGCGACCGAATCCCGTAGCCCGTCGCCACAGCACCACCAGATCGTGGGCGCCGAGGCGCCACCGGGGGCCGGTCAACACTCGTAGGGCGGCCGGGCCGGCCGTCGGGTCGGCGACAAGGCGCAGCATCGCCACGGTGTCGGCGACCTCCGGAAGACCAAGCAGTCCGGTCAATCCGATTACTTCAACTGGAACACCTTGTGCAACAAGGGCTTCTGCCATGGGAGCGGCATCACTGTTGCGCCTGACCAGCACCGCCGATGCTGGTGGGCGATTTCCCTCGCGGTGCGCCTGCTGGTACACCGAGGCAAGTTGTGTCGCAACCCATTCCCGTTCCGCGGCGACGTCACCGAGCAGTGCACAGGCGATGTGCCCGGAGGTGGCGTCCGGCCGGGGCCGCAGCGGTCGCACCGCTACCGAACGCCGACGCGCCTCCTCCGACACGGCGTTGGCCAGGTGCAGGGCTTCGGGCGGATTGCGCCAGCTGGTACGCAGTTCCTTTGTCGGCGCTGGCGATCCGTCCGGCAAGGGAAAGTCGGTGGTGAAACGGGGCAGATTAGTCGCCGATGCGCCACGCCAGCCGTAGATGGATTGGATCGGATCGCCCACGGCGGTCAACGCCAATTCGGGGTCGACACCCCGACCGAACAAGGACGACAACAAGATGCGCTGGGCATGCCCGGTGTCTTGGTACTCATCGAGCAGCACCACCCGATAGCGATCCCGCTGAGTCTGTCCGACCACAGGATGATCCGCGGCTAGGCGAGCCGACAACGACATCTGTGCACCAAAATCGAGAACCCCGCGGGCACGCATCAGCGCAATCAGCTGCTCCACGATCGCGAGGAGCTGCGTGCGCTCATGCTGTGTTTCCACCAATCGCAGCAGCCACGCGCTCGGGCCGCCCTCGCGCTGACGCGGGCCCGGAGGCAGGGTGTGAATCAACTGTTCCAATTCGTCATGCGAGGACAGCAGGTCGGTGGTGTCTACCAAATGCTCGGACAGCTGGCCGGCCAGCACCAGCACCTGAGCGGTGACGGCGCCGGGCGTCTTCTCGGTATCCAGATCCCCATCGAAATCGCAGACCAATCGGAAAGCCATCTGCCACAACTGTGTTTCGGTCAGCAGACGCGCATTGGGCTCCATGGGCAGCAACAGCCCATGCTCGCGGAGCAACGTTCCGGCATAGGCGTGATAGGTGGCGATGACGGGATCGGGTTCGTCGGCGCTGACCGGTGCCATGATCCCGCTGCCCGCCAATCGGGCGAGCCGCGACCTGACGCGTCGCAACAACTGACCCGCTGCCTTACGGGTGAAGGTGAGCCCGAGCACCTGGGCGGGCGCGGCATAGCCGTTGGCCACCAACCACACCACCCGAGCGGCCATGGTCTCGGTCTTGCCCGCACCAGCACCCGCGATCACCACCATCGGACCGGGGGGCGCCCCGATGACGGCAGCCTGCTCATCGGTCGGCTCGAACAGCCCCAGGGCCTTCGACAATTCGGCTGGCGAGTAAGCGCTCACGACTGACACACTGCCTGCCCATCGGTCTGTGCGGGGCAGCAGGTCCGCAGCGGGCAATGCCCGCAGCCATCGTTGACTCGTGCGACGAACACCGGACCTTGTGTGTTGGCCGCGGCGTGGTGGATGGTCTCACGCCAGGTGTCCTGGACCTCCGGGGTCAACGGATCCTGATGGCGTTGGGTGGCACCGACATCGAGGTTGGGCTTGGCGATGTACACCAAGCGGCCGCCACCGGGTTCACCCGCGGGTTGACCGTCGATAAGCCCCTCGGCGGCAGCGACCTGATATGCGGCGAGCTGAGCGTGTTGTTGCGCATCGTCTTTGGTGGCGGGACTCTTCCCGGTCTTGATGTCGATGACGACGGGGCGCCCCTCGGCATCCCGTTCCAACCGGTCGATGCGGCCGACCAGTCGCACCTGCGGGTGACCAGCGCGCGAGAGAATTCCATCGACACCGATCTCGCGGCCGACCTCGGTGAGTTCACCACGGGTCGACGCACGCCAGGTGGTGAATGCCTCCAAAAGCTCCTGATGCCGTGCCAGCTCGTTGCGCGCGTACCACTGCGAGTCGAACGGCATTGATTCCCAGGCCTTGTCGAGCTCGCGACGCATCGTGTCCGGATCTGCGGAGTGCACGCCGACAAGCTCATGCACCAATGTGCCCAGCGCCCGGCGCGGATCGGTGAGGTCGGTGCCACCGTGCCGTTCCAGCAGCCAGCGCAGCGGACACGCTATGAGTGTCTCGACATTGGAAGGCGACAAACGGACCGGACCGTCCTCGGCTTGCCACAGCGGCTGCTCGCTGCTGACATCGGCAAGTCCGTACCAGGTTTCCGGATTCGCACCGGGCACTCCGGCGTCCGCGAGCCGGGCCAGTTGTCGGGCCGCGCTGCGGCGGCGAGTTTCACTCACCTCTCCGTGTGCGGCAGTGACGACGGCGCGCAGTTCGCCGACGAGGCTCGCGGCGGTCAGCGCCCGTGATTCCGGTGTGCCCGGACGGTATTCGGGCATCACCCATTCCGGATGGGCCACCATGAGTTCGGTGAGGAAACGTGACGCCATCGCGGGTCCGCCGCCCATATCGGCGTTCTCATTGTCGACGGCCGTAATCAGAACTCGGCGGGCCGCCCGGCCCACGGCCAGCAGCAGCAGGCGGCGTTCCTCGGCGAGTGCGACGGCCGCTCCGTCGACGTGTGCGGCGTGATCAATGCCGGCCAACACATCCATCAGCTGCTGAGTACGCAGCACCCCACCCCGCACCGCGGTGTTGGGCCACAGTCCTTCCTGGACGCCGGGGATCGCGACCACATCCCACTGCCTGCCCACGGCAGCATGCGCGCTGACGATGGCGACGGCATCGGGTTCGAGTCGCGTCGCGCGCCGACCGGCCAGCGCCAATGACCGGATGTGGTCGATCAGACCCGTCACGCCGATACCGGGTGTGCGCGCCACATGCTCGGAGGCAAGGTCAAATAGCGCCGACACGGCATCGAGATCCCGATCGGCCTGGGCAGCCAGCGGACCTCCGCGTTGCGATAACCCATCCCAGCGCCGCTGCAGACCGGACCGAGTCCACGCCGACCACAGCACGTCCAGAACGCTGGCCCCGGCGGCGATGGCCTCACGAGCGGCCGCGATCACTGCGCGCACGCGTCGCAGCGGAGCAGCCTGGATATCCGTGAGTGCCGCCAGGTGTGCGTCATCGGCGTCGACGAGAACCACACGCAGCAGCTCCGCGCTGCTGCGTTCACCGCCCCGGGCCTCCTCGGCACGCAGCAGTTGGCGTCGTAACCGCCTCAGCGCCACGGGATCAACCCGCCCGAACGGACCGGTTACCAGTGTCGCCGCGTCCTCGTCGTGCACATCCCCCTGAGCGGCAGAGACCGCGAGCAGCAGCGCATGCACGGCGGGAACCGCAGCCACCGGCCCGTCGTGCGACTCCGCGTGCACGGGAACTCCTGCCGATTGCAGGGCACGGCGCAGGGCCGCACCGCTGCGCGGGACCGACCGGACAATCACCGCCATCTGCGACCACGGCACACCGTCGATCAAATGCGATCGGCGCAGGAGGTCGACGATCAGCGACGCTTCGACGGTTTCGGTGAGCACCGCGGCAAGACGAACAGCGGCCGCGGGGTTCTCTGCCCCGTGGATGACCCGTGCCGGAGAGCTGCCGGGGAGCCGCTGGGCTACCGCGTTGGCAAGTTCGGCGACGGGTGCGGCGCAGCGGTGCGAACCCTGGAGTTCGATCATCGTGGCGCTGCTGTCGGCACCAATCTGCAACAGCTGTGTATCGGCACCACGGAACCCGAACACAGTTTGATTGGGGTCGCCGGCGATGACACAGACGCCTGCCCTTTCGGCCAGCAGCCGCACCAGCAGCGCCGCCTGTGGGTCGAGATGCTGGGAATCGTCCACCAGGAGAAGATCGATGCGATCGCGTTCCATCGCAAGAATTTCCGGCTCGATGGCGAAGGTCTCCAATGCCGATCCGACAAGCTCGGCGGCACCGAGTGCGGGCACCGTGGCCTGCGGAGCCGCCATACCGACCGCGGACCGCAGCAGCATGACCTGCTCGTACTCTCGCGCGAGATCGGCGATCCCGACCCACTCCGGACGACTGTGCCGCCGTCCGATCGCACGTAGCTCCCTGGCATCCACGCCACGCTCGGTGCACCGTGCCATCAGATCGCGCACACCGGTGGCGAAACCGGCCGTCGTCAGCACCGGCCGGAGCGACGCGGGCCATGAGCCACTGTTGTCTTCAGCGTTGCCGCACAACAATTCCCGCACAATGCTGTCTTGCTCTGCTGCGGTGATCAAGCGCGGTGGCGGATTGCCCTGACGGGCAGCGTGCGCAGCGAGCACGGCGAAGGCATACGAATGCACGGTGCGGACCATGGGTTCACGAATCGCGACGGCGGCACCGCGTTCAAACACCGCGGCCGAGACCCGGTTACGCAGATCGGCACTCGCCCGGTTGGAACCGGTGAGCACAAGAATGGACCCCGGGCTCACGCCGGCAGCGGTGTGAGCGGCCACGATATCGACCAGCAGGCTCGTCTTGCCGGTTCCGCTGCCACCGACCACCACGAATCGGCCTCTACCAGCGGGGTCCAGCAGCTCTGCCGCCGCGCCGCCCCAGGATCGGGTCGAAGGGTGCGGCGTCGGCATGTGCAGATCACAGCACGAGGGTCCGACAAGTGGATCTGAGCTGGCGATCCCGCGCAACGATCGCACGAGGATCGTGGCAGGATTCCGCGAGTGACACCGACGCTGACGACCCACCGATACGGACCCGATGAACCCGCACGCCTGCTGGCGTTGCATGGACTCACCGGGCATGGCAGACGCTGGGCGCCGCTGTTCGATGAACACCTCACCGATGTGTCCGCCGTGGCACCGGACCTGCTGGGGCACGGACACTCTCCCGCGACCGCGCCGTGGTCCTTGGAAGCACACGCCGATGCGGTCGCGGCCGTGCTCGACGAAGCGCAGACCGGGCCCATCGTGGTGGTGGCGCACTCGTTTGGCGGCGCCACCGCGTTGCACCTCGCGGCACGCAGGCCCGACCTAGTGAAGTCGCTGGTACTGCTGGACCCGGCAATCGGATTGGACGGCGACTGGATGCGGCAGATTGCCGACCAGATGGTGGCCTACCCGGACTACACCGACCGTGCCGAGGCCAAGTCGGACAAGGTCGCAGGGGCGTGGTCGGACGTACCGGATCACGTCATCGAAGCCGAACTGGACGAGCACCTGATCCCGTTGCCAAACGGCCGATGGGGCTGGCGGATGAATCTGCCCGCCGTGGTCACCGCGTGGAGCGAGCTGGCCCGCGATATTTCGCTACCCGCCAACATCATTCGTGTCACCCTGCTACGCGCCACGCGCACCTCGCCCGCCTACGTGACATCCGAACTTCTGGATGCTCTGCGGGCCACGCTCGGCGACCGGTTCGAACTGATTGACATCGACTGCGATCACATGGTGTCGCAATCCCGACCCACCGAGACCGCCGCCGCGATACGGTCACACCTGGAGTAATCATGGCGACCGTCACCGAGGAACAAGTCGAGCTCGTGCGCTCATTGGTCGCGTCCATACCGGCCGGGCGAGTGGCCACATACGGTGATATCGCAGACGCCGCAGGACTTTCCAGTGCACGGATCGTGGGCTGGATTATGCGCACCGACTCGGCGGATCTGCCCTGGCATCGCGTCATCGGCGCGAGCGGGCGCCCCGCACCACATATCCGGACCCGCCAGCTCGAACTGCTCAGGGCCGAGGGCGTACTGGCCGTGGACGGACGGATCGCGCTACGCGATGTCCGCCACGGCTTCTAGCGCACCCGCCACCACCGCGGCCGAGGCGAAGCGCCGCACCATCAGATTCACGATCTCGGGATGCACACCCAGCGGTTGCGCGACACCATCGGCACCGGCTTCGGTGAGGCGTTCCTGAAACAGCCCATGCGCCAGCAGGTACGACGCGATGAAGACGCGCCGGCCCGTCGCGCGCAGTTCCGCGACCACGTCGGACACTCGCGGCTCCCCCGTCGCGATGTAGCCCACCTTTACCGGGCCGGTGTGGCGTGCCAACATGCTGGCCGCGGTGTGGACCTCATGGCGGGCACCGGGATCCGAAGATCCTGCCGCAGCGAGCACTACCGCATCACCACGGCACCACCCGGCCTCGCGCAACCGCTCCGTCATGACCATGGCCAACACCGGATCGGGCCCCAACGTTTGCGTGACGGCCACGTCGG
The DNA here is from genome assembly GCF_001853795.1 of Mycobacteroides franklinii. Taxonomy (NCBI): domain Bacteria; kingdom Bacillati; phylum Actinomycetota; class Actinomycetes; order Mycobacteriales; family Mycobacteriaceae; genus Mycobacteroides; species Mycobacteroides franklinii. The sequence continues at coordinate 2,105,830 of NZ_MLIK01000019.1, read as the reverse complement.
GATGCCCACTCAGCTCAATGTGCTGCGGAATATCGTGGTGCACATGGTATCCCGATGCCAGAAAGGCCGGAAGCAACACCGCGGGGCCATCGATCGTCGAGAGCACCTCTGATGGCGTCGGACCCAGCACATCGACGAAGGCGGTCCGGACCGAACCGACACGTCCCGACACCGCCTCCGCGAGAGCGGCGATGTTCTCCACACCGGCGACAGAGCGGGTTCCGTGGGCGACCAGTACCAGCTCAGCCATGACATTCCCCAATCGTGGTCGGATCGATCGCCAACCGGTAACCCCGCTTCACCACTGTCTGAATCACTTTCGGCGCACCGAGGGCAGCCCGCAGACGGGTCATCGCCGTCTCGACGGCATGGGTGTCGTCTCCGCCTCCGGGCAGCGCGGCCAACAGGTCCTCGCGGGACACCACCTGGCCGGGACGCACCATCAGCCGCTTCATCAGCGCCATACCCGCCGGGGAGATCTGTCGTGTTTCACCGTCGATCGCGATCCCGCAGCTGCGCACACTGACGATATGCCCGCCCGCGTGGAAACGTGGCGCCCGCCTGGTCAATTCGTCGGCGATGTGCCTGGCCAACGCGCCCAGTCGCGCACGTTCAGGCTGCGTCGTCGGGACGGCCAGTACCTCCAGCGGCGCAGCCGTCACCGGCCCGACACACAGCGGTGCGACCCTGGCCCGCAGCGCGGCCAACAACTCATCCAATCGACCAGTTGCCTTGGCACGGCCAAGCATTGAGGCCACTGCGGGAGCGCTCGTGAAACTGATCCCGTCCAGCTCCGCGTTGATCGCCATGGAGATCATCCGGTCCATCGGCCGCTGATCCTCCGGAGGTTCCCAGCGGTACACCGGCACCCGGATCACCTGTGCACCAGCGATTGTCAGCGCCTCGCACAGATCGGCGATGGGTTCCCATTCGGTAGCGGCACCATGGAGTTGCACGGCGATACGCCGACCCTCGACACCCTCTTCGAGCAGGCGATCCAGAACTTCCGCCGACGACTCCGATGCGGGCGACCACTCTTCACGGAGCCCCGCTTGACGGATCGCTCCGGTGGCCTTGGGTCCGCGCGCCACCAAACGCCCGGACTCCAACGCAGACCTGAGACTGTCGGCCACACCCCATTCGTCGGCGGCCTCGATCCAGCCGCGGAAGCCGATTCCGGTGGTAGCCACCGTCACATCGGGCGGGTTGGCAATGACCAGTTCCGTGGCCTGCCGAAGCTCGGCATCGTCGGCCAACGGGATGATGCGGATGGCCGCGGCATACACAATGGCAGCCCCGCGGCGCTCCAAAAGCGCGATCAGCTCCTCCGAACGGCGCGCAGCAGTGACACCGATCGTGAACCCGTCGAGCCGACGCTCTTGCTCGTTACGCGGCGACCGCGTTCCGGTGTCGGCTCCTGAGCATTCCGATTTCGACGTTTCCATTGATCACCCGCACCTCGAAGACTGGCAACCGGCGCGACGCATCATCGAGGCAACGCCCGTCAATAAGCGAGAACACCTGCTTGAGCAGTGGCGATGCCACTGTCGGCTCCCCGCCACGGTCACCGGTCAAACCGCGCGACATGACGGCGGCCTGACCGTATGGATCGATGTTACCGACTGCGTAAAGCTCCCCACTGGGCAGCAGAAACAAGGCAGCCTGCACATCATCCGGAAGGAGAACCGCAGCACCCCTGCCCGGGGTGAGCGAATCCACCGCACAGACCGTCGACCACACGTATTGGTACCGCCTCAGTCGAGGGCGAGCGTCCACGATTGTCATCTCCGGCCTTTCTACTCGGTGTTTCTACCTGATATGTCATGTGTACCGGGCTTGTGTTACCCGGGTATTACCGCGGTCCGGGCGTCATGTTGCGGACTCGGTGACGGACCGGAATCCGGGGGTACCCAGCAACACCGGAACCTTCCGAGGCCCGCTCTCGTCGAACGCAATCGTCGAATCCAGCGCATCGGGCGCGTTCACGAACGACACGAAGCGACGCAGCTTGTCCGGGTCGGCCAGAACCGCCGCCCACTCGTCCTCATACCCCTCGACATGGCGCGCCATCGCGGCTTCCAGCTCGTCGGCGATGCCGAGCGAGTCCTCGCACACCACGGCCCGGATATGGTCCAGGCCGCCCTCAATGGCCTCCTGCCAGGGCGCGGTGCGCTGCAGCCGGTCCGCGGTACGAATGTAGAACATCAAGTACCTGTCGATATACTTGATCAACGTCTCCGAATCCAGGTCGCCGGCAAGCAACTTCGCGTGCACAGGAGTCGCTCCGCCGTTGCCGCCGACGTACAGGTTCCAGCCGTTCTCGGTGGCGATGACGCCGATATCCTTACCACGTGCCTCGGCGCATTCCCGCGCGCACCCGGATACACCCATCTTCAGCTTGTGCGGGGAACGCAAACCACGGTAACGCAATTCGAGTTCGACGGCCATGCCCACCGAATCCTGGACCCCGTACCGGCACCACGTCGATCCCACGCAGCTCTTCACCGTGCGCAGCGACTTGCCGTACGCCTGACCGGATTCCATGCCCGCGTCGATGAGGCGCTTCCAGATCAGCGGGAGCTGCTCAACACGGGCACCGAACAGATCGATGCGCTGCCCACCGGTGATTTTGGTGTACAGCCCGAATTCCTGGGCCACCTCACCGATCACGATGAGCTTCTCCGGCGTCACCTCACCGCCCGGGAGGCGCGGCACCACCGAATAGGTACCGTTCTTCTGCATATTGGCCAGGAAGTGATCGTTGGTGTCCTGCAGCGCCGCCTGCTCCCCTTCCAGGATGTGATCGCTGGATGTGGAGGCCAGAATGGACGCGACGGTGGGCTTGCAGATATCGCAGCCGGTTCCGGTGCCGTGCTTGGCGATCAGCTCGGAGAAGGTCCGAATGCCGGTCACCTGCACCACCTGGAACAGCTCGGCGCGCGACTGCGTGAAGTGCTCGCATAGCGCCTTGGACTGCTCGACGCCCTGGGCGGCAAGAATCTGCTTGAGCATGGGAATGCAGCTACCGCAGGAGGTTCCGGCACAGGTCGCGGCCTTGAGGGCGGGCACATCGGTGGCGCCGTCACAGATGGCTCCGCAGATCGCACCCTTGGTGACCGCGTTGCACGAGCAGATCTGGGCATCGTCGGGCAGCGCGCCCACCCCGATTTCCGCTCCGGCGGGCGCGATGAGCGAGGCCGGGTCTGCCGGCAGTTCCCGGCCGAGCATGGGCCGCAAGGTGCCGTAGGCACTGGCGTCACCGACGAGGATGCCGCCCAACAGGGTTCGCGCATCATCGGACACCACGAGCTTGGCATAAGTGCCCTTGGTGGCGTCGTTGAACACGACCTCCAGTGCGCCGTCGGCGGCGGCGTGGGCGTCACCGAAGCTGGCGACGTCCACCCCGAGCAGCTTGAGCTTGGTGGACAGGTCGGCGCCCGGGAACTCGGCGTCGCCGCCGAGCAGCCGGTCCGCGACGATCTCGGCCGTGGTGTATCCGGGCGCGACGAGTCCGTAGCAGCGGCCCTCGATGGCCGCGACCTCACCGATAGCGTAGATGTGCAGATCGCTTGTCTGGCAGCCATGGTCGGTGAAAATGCCGCCGCGTTCAGCCAGTTCTAGTCCGCACTCGCGGGCCAGCTCGTCGCGCGGTCGGATGCCGGCCGAGAACACCAGAACCGAAGCCTCGATCGCCGATCCGTCCGACAGCTGAATGGAGAGCGTCCCGTCCTCCGCCCTCTCGATGGCCTGCGTGGAGACACTGGTGTGCACCGTAAGCCCCAGATCGGTCACCAGCCGGGTCAACAGGGCGCCACCGCCCTCGTCGACCTGCAAGTGCATGAGTCGCGGATTCAGCTCCACAACATGCGGTGCCAAACCCATGAGGCGCAAAGCATTCGCCGCCTCCAGTCCCAGCAGCCCGCCGCCGATGACGACACCCGCGCTGCCCGGAGACCTGTCCGCGGCGGCCTTGATGGCGTCGAGGTCATCCATGGTGCGGTAGACGAAGCAGCCGTCGGCGTCGCCGCCCGGTACCGGCGGCACAAACGGGTAGGACCCGGTGGCCATGACGAGGGCGTCATAGTCCAGCACGGTGCCCGCTGCTGTGGTGACGGTCTGGTTCACCCGGTCGATACCGACCACCCGGTCCCCGAGGTGCAGTGTCACCATCGGATCGTCGGCGTAGTCATTTCCGGTGAGCGCCAGCGTGTCCCGGTTCCAGCTGTCGATGTACGAGGACAGCGCCACCCGGTCGTAGGCTGCGTCGGTTTCCTCGCCGAGAACGGTGATCTGCCACTGATCGGTGGCATCGCGCTCACGCAGGACCTGGACGAATCGGTGACCGACCATGCCGTGGCCGATGACAACAGCTTTCTTGTTCATAAGTTTCACACCGCCACTTCGTTTTTCGCACCGATACTGGGCGTCGCCACCACACCCTCGCCGACGGGTCGACGCACGTACGCGTACCAGGTGACCAGGGCGCAGACGACATAGAAGGCGAGGAACACCCAAAAGGCCATGGTCGCCGACTTGGCGGCGCTGAGGTACGAGGCGCGGAGCACCAGGTTGATGGCGACACCACCCAGTGCGCCGATCGCTCCGGCCACCCCGATCAACGCCCCCGACATGGTCCGAGACCAGGTCTCGTCGTGCCCGGCACTGCGCGCCTTGGCCGCGAAAACCGACGGAATCATCTTGTAGACCGAGCCATTGCCGATTCCGGAGACGATGAACAAGACGATGAATCCGGTGACGTAGGCGGTCATGATGGCTCCGGAGGGCGCACCGCCCGCGCGGTCGCTCACCGTTCCCGCCGCCACCAGGATCCCGGCACCGAAAATCATCGCGACGAATGCGTACAGCGAGATCGTGCCGCCGCCGGTGCGGTCCGACAGCCAACCACCAAACGGACGGGCGAGTGAGCCGAGCAGCGGTCCGATGAAGGCGATCTGGGCGGCGTGCAGTGAGGCCTGCGCCGCGGCCTGAGCCGGGGTCAAGCCACTGTGCGCCAGCCCGGCAAGGAAGTTGAGCTGCAGCACCTGACCGAACGCGAAGCTGAACCCGATGAAGGAACCGAATGTGCCGATATAGAGGAAGGCGATGATCCACGAGTCGCGGAACTTCATCACGTCGATCAGCGAGCGGCCATCGGTCTTCTGGTTGGCCAGGTTGTCCATGAACAGTGCGGCACCCACAGCAGCGAATGCGATCAACACGAGGTAGATGGCGGCCACCCAATGCGGTGAGCGGTTCCCGACGGTGGCGATGACCAGCAGGCCGATGACCTGGATCACCGGCACTCCGATGTTCCCGCCGCCGGCGTTGAGGCCAAGGGCCCAGCCCTTGAACCGTTGCGGGTAGAAGGCGTTGATATTGGTCATCGAGGAGGCGAAGTTTCCGCCACCTAATCCAGCGACCGCGGCCACGATCATGAAGGTGGTGTACGAGGTCTCGGGGTGCGCCATGAAATACAGCGTCAGCGAGGTGGGGACCGCCAGGACCAGGGCGCTGAAGACGGTCCAGTTGCGACCGCCGAACCATGCGGTGGCGAAGGTGTACGGCAAGCGCAATACCGCGCCTACCAGGGTCGGCATGGCCACCAGGAAGAACTTTCCCGCAGCGTCGATGTGATAGACGTTCTGCGGCATGAACAGGACCATCACCGACCAGATGGACCACACCGAGAATCCGACGTGTTCGGCCACCACCGACCAGATCAGGTTGCGTCGCGCGACTTTCGCGCCACCGTTGTCCCAGGCGACGACGTCCTCGGGATCCCAGTTCTCAATCCAGCGTCCGCGCCGTGCAATTGGGGCTGCTGCCGTTTTGTTCGCCATGCAAGCAAGGTAGGAAAATCTTGTTGCGGCGGCGCTGCTGGCGATGACCGAGCCATCACATCTCGCTCACATCAGTCTGTCATGTGAGCGTGAGCAGGGTGTGCTCTACGTCACGAAGATGCTCGCACTCGCCGAAGAGCTAGAGGGTCAGACGCACCAAAGCCGCGGTCCGTGCCAGCCCCGGGAAGGACTGCGACGAGGAACGCGGATGCAGTGCGTGAACGGCCAACCGGAAGATCAACGCCCGCAACAGCATCTGAGGCCACTCCGGCAGCGTCGCCCAACGTTCGATGAGACCGTCATCGGCATCACCCCACGACAGCGCATCCACCACGGCAACACCGGCCGCCCAGGAGGCGGGACGCCAGTACGGCGTGATGTCGGTGATGCCAGGTGCGGCAGCACCCGCGAAAAGCACAGTGCCGTAAAGGTCTCCGTGCACCAGCTGCGGCGGGCTCTTGGTGGGCCGGCGCAGGCTCGCCAATTGGTTGATCAGGTCGATGGATCGCTGACCGTCGGGCGAACCGGGCGATACCCGTGCCGCCGAAGGCCACGACTGCAGCGGCCGGTCTTCCCAGGCTGCGCGATCGGCGGCAATGAACACATCGACATCAGCCCACGGCGCCACCGGAGGCTGGGTCAGGAATCGGGGACGCTCCAGCTTGGAGGTGGCCTCATGGAGACGCACCGACAGCGATACGACCTCGTCATGCCGGGGCTCGGGCGCACCGGCGACGAATGTGTCCGCGCGCCAACCCGATACGACATACCGTCCATCGGTGGAGCGGACCGGCCGCGCCAGCCGCACCCCGTCGACGAACAGAGTGTCGCGTACCTTGGCCGACCACGCAGCACGCGCATGGTCCGCTACCAGGGACAACACCACTTCACCGCAGCGCCAGCCGCCCTCCCAAGTGGGGCCGAGCTGGACTGGCTTGACGCCGCTGAGCCCGTAAGTCGCGAGCACGTGCTCGGGTGGGCGGTCCACTGTCACGCGGGATACGTTACCGCCTGCAATGAACTGGGTTGTGTTCGCTCGGTGTTCGTGTCGGCAGTCACAGAGAGTTAGTCCTGCGATATGTGACTGTTGCTGTCCTCGAATCGATCAGTACATGACCATGTCGGGGTCCACCTGCTTGGCCCAGGCGGCGATGCCGCCCTGCAGGTGCACCGCGTCCGCGAAACCAGCCTTCTTCACGGCCACAAGCGCCTCTGCCGACCTAATGCCCGTCTTGCAGTACAGCACCGCCTGACGGTCCTGCGGCAGCTTGGCGAGCCCGTCGCCAGACTCAAGGGTCGACTTGGGAACCAGCTCGGCACCGTCGATGTGGACGATGTCCCACTCGACCGGTTCACGCACGTCGATCAACGCCACCTTCTTATCGGCGTCGAGCAATTCGCGCAGCTCACGGGGGGTGATGGTGGAATCGGCGACGGCGGCGGAGGCCTCATCGCTGATCACGCCGCAGAACGCGTCGTAGTCGATGAGCTCGGTGATCTCGGGCGTCGCCGGATCCTTGCGGATCTTGATGGTGCGGTACGTCATGTCGAGCGCGTCGTACACCATGAGCCGGCCGAGCAGCGAGTCACCGATTCCGGTGATCAGCTTGATGGCCTCGGTGCCCATCACCGAAGCGATAGAGGCGCACAGGATGCCCAGCACGCCACCCTCCGCGCAGGAAGGCACCATGCCCGGAGGCGGCGGCTCGGGGTACAGATCGCGGTAATTCAGGCCGAGCCCGTCGGGCGCGTCCTCCCAGAAAACCGACACCTGACCCTCGAAGCGGTAGATAGAACCCCACACATACGGCTTGTGGGCGAGCACCGCGGCGTCATTGACCAGGTAGCGCGTGGCGAAGTTGTCGGTACCGTCCAGGATCAGGTCGTACTGCTGGAACAGGTCGACCGCGTTATCCGGCTCCAACCGCAGCTCATGGAGCCGCACCTCAACGAGCGGGTTGATCTCCAACACCGAATCTCGCGCGCTCTGAGCCTTGGACCGGCCGATATCGGACTGGCCGTGGATGATCTGGCGCTGCAGGTTGGACTCGTCGACCACGTCGAACTCGACGATGCCGATGGTGCCGACGCCTGCGGCGGCCAGGTAGAGCAGCGTCGGGGATCCAAGGCCACCGGCGCCGATGACGAGCACCTTGGCGTTCTTGAGGCGTTTCTGCCCGTCCACGCCAAGGTCGGGAATGATGAGATGCCGGCTGTACCGGGCGACTTCTTCGCGGGTCAGTTCCGCGGCGGGACTTACCAACGGCGGCAATGTGGGCACCGTGACTCCTGGGGTGGTGTGAGGGCTACAGCTGCATCAACAGTATCGGGATGCCAACCCTTCCCGGAGTCAGGACCGGGACCGCTACGGAATCGGATACGGCCAGGGGTTGGTGCGGCAGGTCTTGCCGTCGGGCTTGATCGAGTCGGGATCGAATTTCGCCGCGACGTCATTGCTGGTGCTGAACGTCTGCTGCATCATCACCGGCGCCAGCTGCTGGTCCTGCTCGCAGGGCTCGTGGCTGCGGTAGCCGATGGCGTGGCCGACCTCGTGGTTGATGACGTACTGGCGATAGGAGGTGATGTCGCCCTGGAACGGGACCGCGCCGCGCACCCAGCGTGCCTCGTTGATGAAAACACGATGATCGCCGTTCTCACCATATCGTGGGTTGTAGCAAGAGGATTCGAGTTGAATCTCGTATCCACAACCTTCGCGGACGGTGTCCGGCGAGGTCAGCGAGATACGAAAATCGGGCGTGCCGGAATCAACTCGAATGAACGCGAATTGGGGATTGTGCGTCCAGCTCTTCTGGCTGGCCAAGGTCTGCGTAGCCATCCGCGCGAATGCCTCATCGCCACCGAAACTCATTGTGTCGATGCCGTCCTCGACCTCGATGGTGTACGAGAAGACCTTTGCGGCGCCCTGTCCGACCTGGGGCGTGGTACCCGGCACAATGTGCCACGTCCTTGCACCCTGCGCAGTGAAGGGTTCCCCTTCCGGCAGCACCCCGTCGGGCAGGCTCGCATCGAATTGCGTGAGCCCCTTCGGCGGCGCGCCGATGATGGCGTCACCCAGTGCTCCGATAGAGGGCGGATCAGCCACCGGCTCGTTGGGGCCGTCGGCACCGCCGTGGACATGTTCACGCTGTGTGACGGTTTGGTAGCCAACGAAAACGGTCAGCGCGACCAGCAGCGGGATGGCGTAGGCGCGCCACCCATACGTGGAGATGAAACGCCCGAGCCAGGTCTGCTTGCGCCACCGTTCGCGGTCGCGCCGATCAGAGCGGACTCGTCCACTGCCCTCGGCGAGCGGATCGCGCTGGGCGCGCAGCGGCTCATAGCGTTCGGCGGACTCCTGTACCGACAGTCGACCCATTGATGAGCCGACTGGGCGCAGGGAGTCGTCCAAGGTTTCTGGCATGGACCTACGATTATGCGCCCATTGGTGCCGGTCGTAGGTCACGCAGCAAGAATGGCATAGCGACAGGCCATCCTGCCTCGGGCACGCCGCCAGGCGCCAGGAGTACTGTCTGTAGTTCGGGTTTAAGCGGATTGAATTGCCGCTTGAGTGAGATGGCGTAGGCGACCATGTAGTCGTGTGCGCGCAGAGGATAAGGACATGCGTGATCTTGCGAATCTGGCCGGGCGTCGGGGCGCGGTGAACTCGACGGTGGCGACGCAGGATTCAACTCAGGGAAACACACGTCGTGGTGGGCGGCTGCCCCGCGACGAGCGGCGCGGCCAATTGGTCGGGTCTGCCAGCGAGATATTCGTCGACCGCGGCTATCACGCCGCCGGCATGGACGAGATCGCCGAACGCGCGGGCGTAAGTAAACCCGTTCTCTACCAACACTTTCCGAGCAAGCTGGAGCTGTATCTGGCCGTGCTGAACAAGCATGCCGACAATCTGGTCTCCAGCGTGCGACAGGCGCTGCGCACCACCACCGACAACCGTCAGCGGCTACGCGCGGCCGTGATGGCATTCTTCGATTTCGTCGAGCACGACAGCCAGGGCTACCGCCTGATCTTCGAGAACGATCTCGTGGGTGTCCCTCAGGTCACCGAGCGGGTCGAGGGCGCCATCAGCGCCTGCACCGATGCGGTGTTCGACCTGGTTAGCCACGATTCCGGGTTGGATCCCCACCATGCCCGCATGGTGGCCGTCGGCCTGGTGGGGATCAGCCAGGTCAGCGCCCGGTACTGGCTGGACAATGAGAAGCCCATCTCCAAGGACGACGCCGTCAACGCGACCGTCGGATTCGCCTGGGGCGGGCTCTCACACGTGCCGCTTCAGCCGCTGGGCTAGCCGCTGAAGCCGACGCGACGCGCGTCAGCCACACCGATTTCCACGTAGGCGATCCGGGCTGCCGCGATCAGGTACTTGCGCCCCTTCTGGTCGGTGAGCTGCAACACATCCGACTCCTTGGCCAGCGCCGCCGATACGACCTTCTCGACGTCAGCCGGGGCCTGATCGCTAGAAATGACCAGCTCGCGCGGGCTATCTGTGACACCGATCTTGATCTCCACCAGGGTACCTTCCAGGTCATTGAGCGTGTACTGCAGAGGTTAGCCGACGCCGTCTGGGCCGACACACCTCGCATGATCGCAGCCGACCGTTAGTCACAGCAGTAACATCCGTACCAGGTTTAACATTGAGAAGAGGCGCTGATCATGGTCGGTTATCGCGGAGATTCTCGGTACTCGCACGACTACGAGCCCCACGACGATCCGTACAACTCCGAGACTGCCCCGCAGTACACGGAGTACTCGGGTCTTGACGAGGACTTCGAGTACAGGCCGCCGGGTTCCAACGAGAACTGGAAATGGGTCGCGTCGATAGCCGGGGCCGTGTTCGCCATCGCCGTGATCGCGACGGCGGTCGTGCTCAGCGGCGGCAACGACAAACCACCCGCCGCTGCGGTCACCACGCCCGTGCCCTCGCTGACACCGGTGACGACCACTCCCCCTCCGCCGCCCCCGTCCGCGACGTCGTCCGCGAAACCCTCCACGACCACCGTGACGAGCACGCCCGTGCAGGAAACACCGACTGTGGAACCCTCCACGGAGGCACCCCCGCCCGAGCCGCCGCCGTCCAACCCGATGCTGCCGCCGGAAGGCCAGCGGCCCATCACACCTGCTGCGTTCGCGTACTACGTGACGGGCAACCAGACCCCGGGCGATCTGCTGACGATCACCTACACCGATGGCAACGGTGTGACCCGCACGGTGCTCGGCGCCTCCCTGCCATGGACGATGATCGTCACCCCGAGTCCCGGGATCACCGGTGGTTCGATCACCGCGACAAGCTTCGCCAGCCAGGTCAACTGCTCGATCACTAACAGCGCGAACCAGATGCTGGCGGTGCAGAGCAACAACGGCATCATCGCCCGCTGCGCCAAGTAACTCCCCGACTACCTCATAAACATGGACGACGGCAGCGAGTTGTTCGGCAATCTGCCAAAGGCCTCGCCAGGCGTTATCGGCGACTGGTCCGAGCATGACGAAGTCGAGAAGCGCCGCGAGGAAGCCGAAATCAAGCGCTACAAGTCGATGGGCTGGAACGTCAAGTGGCAGTAGGCATCAGCCGGTAGACGGCCACGCCTGTTTCACGAATCTGACTCCGCGGTCCCACAATCGATGTGGCTCCCAATGTAGGGGTACTGCGAATGCTCGCCCCAATGTTGAAGCGCGGCCGGTGTCCCGGCGCGAGCATCGGTGACCTCCTGCGGATCGACAGCCCACCCGAAGGGAAATGGGTGGCTGCTGAAGGTGTAGCCCGCGATGTACCGACACATCGCCGCGTCATCACCGACCGGCAACACGTTCTCGTAGTTCTCGCCCTTACCGTGTCGACGGCGACTCCACTCACCGGTGTCCGCGTCCCGGCTGATGTGCTCGGAATAGTCACTGTCATACCAGTCCCAGCTCGTGGGCGTGAACGTCGCGGAATGACTGAGCAACCCCACGTCGACAAGCAGCGCCGACAGACCGTGCGGGGTCCAGTCGACGGGGAATCGGGCGAAAAGCACGACCCGCAGCACCGTCCGGCACGGGTACGGCTGCGTGCATGATGAACACCGCGCACCGTCTCGATCCGGGGCATGTTCATCGATCGTCATCGCCAGCAGGAAATGGTGGAGCGACACAGACTCACCGGGACGCTTCGCCTGGTGCAAGAACAACAACAGCAACCGCCAGAACCGGCGCGCAGACGCGCCATCCGCGAACGGCGGTATCGGCACGTCGCCCATTCCCAGCCCCTACCCCAGCCCGAGGACAGCCATCCGCTCGGCGTGGGCGCTCTGCAGCCGCTCAAAGAACTCGTTGAGGTTCCCCAGACCGGCGCCGCCGGACAGCACAAGGTCCGCGAGTTCGTCGTGCTGGGCCAGCACATGCTGGGCCTGGGTGATGGCCTCGCCGAGCAGCCGGCGCCCCCACAGGGTGAGCCGGTTGCGCTGCTGCGAGTTGTCCTTGACCGCGCCGCGCACCTGCGCGATGACGAACTCCGAGTGCCCCGTCGTGCCCAACACCGACTTGAGTACAGCCGCTGACTCGCCCGGCAGCGAGTCGACAACCTCGCCATAGAAATCGGCGGCCAACGAGTCGCCGATGTAGGTCTTGACCATGGCCTCCAACCAGGTGCGCGGCAGGGTCAGCGAGTGGTAGTTCTCGAGCGTCTTGACGTACGGCTCCATGGCCGCCAGTACGTCAACCCCCTTGGCCTCCATCGCATCCCGAAGCACCTCGTAGTGACGCATCTGCGAGGCGGCCATGCTGGCGATGGCGATCTTGCTCGCCAAGTCGGGTGCCATCTTGGACTCGTCGGTCAACCGGTAGAAGGCCGCGACCTCGCCGTACGCGATCACCGCGAACAGCTGATTGACACCAGGAGGATCGACGTCCGTCGATGATGCCCCCGCAGGCGGGAGGGAACCCCAGCTTGCGCCAAGTGAATCGGGCTCAGTCATGCCTGGAACTCTAGTCGGGCCCCCGGTCGAGGACACCGATCCGCGCGGCAAACCATGGCGAATCGGAAAATCGCAGCTCACCCGCTACCATGGAGGCGGGACTACCGCCCTGACCATGAAGTACACAGGAGTTCTCCCACAGGAAATGTGCGTGCACGTGCCGCCTTCGCCGATTAACGCGAGCCCGGCCCCTTGGAATCTTTAGGAATCCGACCTACCGATCGTGCGCGCTGAGCGAAAACACGAAAGGCACGTACCCAAAACCATGAGTCATATCGAACACACCTTTGCCCAACTCGGCGTCCGCGACGAGATAGTCCGGGCCCTCAGCGAGGTCGGGATCGAGCATCCGTTCGCCATCCAGGAACTCACCCTCCCGCTCGCTCTCGCCGGATCGGACCTCATCGGCCAGGCACGTACCGGTATGGGCAAGACCTACGCATTCGGCGTACCGCTGCTGCACCGCATCGCCACCGGTGTCGAGGACCGGCCGCTCAACGGCACCCCCCGCGCCCTGGTCGTCGTGCCTACGCGCGAGCTGTGCATCCAGGTCTTCGACGACCTCACCAAGGCTGCCAAGTACCTGTCTGCGGGCGACCGTGACTTCAGCGTCGTCTCCATCTACGGCGGCCGGCCGTACGAGGCACAGATCGCATCGCTTCGTGCCGGTGCTGACGTCGTCATCGGCACCCCCGGACGTCTGCTGGATCTCGCCCAACAGGGACACCTGCAATTGGGCGGTCTGGCCATGCTGGTTCTGGATGAGGCCGACGAGATGCTGGATCTGGGCTTCCTCCCCGATATCGAGCGGATTCTGGCGCTGGCACCATCCGCAGAGTCGGGTCGCCAGTCGATGCTGTTCTCGGCGACCATGCCCGATGCGATCATCACGCTGGCCCGCACCTTCATGAATCGCCCGACCCATATCCGGGCCGAGGCTCCTCATTCATCGTCGGTGCACGACTCGACCGAGCAGTTCGTGTACCGGGCACACGCCCTGGACAAGATCGAGTTGGTCAGCCGCATCCTGCAGGCGGATGGCCGCGGCGCCACCATGGTGTTCACCCGTACCAAGCGGACCGCACAGAAGGTCTCCGACGAGCTGGCCGAGCGCGGTTTCGCCGTCGGTGCCGTGCACGGCGACCTTGGTCAGATCGCCCGCGAGAAGGCCTTGACCTCCTTCCGCTCCGGTGAGATCAGCGTGCTGGTCGCCACCGACGTGGCCGCGCGCGGTATCGACATCGACGATGTCACCCACGTCATCAACTACCAGTGCCCCGAGGACGACAAGACCTACGTGCACCGTATTGGACGCACGGGGCGCGCCGGGCGCACCGGTATCGCGGTCACTCTCGTCGACTGGGACGACATCGCACGCTGGCAGCTGATCGACAAGGCGCTCGGCCTCGGCGTGCCCGATCCTGACGAAACCTATTCCACCTCACCGCATTTGTTCACCGAGCTGAACATCCCCACCGATGTCACCGGTTCCATCGGTGAGAAGTTCTCCGGTGGCCCGAAGCGCCGCGCACCGCGGGCCGAGCGCGGCGAGCGCGCCGAGGGCGACAAGCCCAAGCGCACCCGCACCCGTCGGCGCACGCGCGCCGGTGAGCCCGCCGAGGGGTCAGCCACCGAAGCACCAGCTCCGGTGGCCACCGCTGATGGAGACCAGGCCGCTCCTGCCCGCCGTCGTAGGCGGCGGCGCCCGGCCGCGACCACCGCCTCGGCGTGATCGCACCGGAGCGGCGCACCCGGGCCGACATCATTGCCGCGGCGGTGATTGCCGTCGTGGTCGCCGTCACCGGTACAACGATCTGGTGGACCAGCGATGCCCGCGCCACCGTCAGCCACCCCGCCGCCGGGGACATCAAACGTCCGATGAGCGCTAGCCGGGTTCCCGACTCCGTGCGCGAGCTGTGGTCGACCGCGAGCGCGGCCACCAAGGGCCCCGTCATCGCCAGTGGTGCGATCGTCAGCGCCGACGGGCACGATGTGGTGGCCCACGATCCGGTGACCGGTGCGCAGCTGTGGTCGTACGCCCGCCGCAACCGCGATCTGTGCGGCGCGATCGGTTTCATCGACGACGCCGTTGCGGTCTACCGCGACGCACGCGGATGCGGTCAGGTCACCATGATCGACGGGCAGACCGGCCGCCGAGGCCCGTTGCGCAGCAGTCCCAATGACCCGAAGGTGTCGCTGTCGACCGACGGCACCTATGTGTTGGCGCTCGGCAGCACCCGGCTCGAACTGTGGCGTTCGGACATGGTGCGCACCCTCGAGTACGGGCGGGTCGTCGCACCCTTGAATCCCAACAGTCAGCCGCGGGTGGACTGCACACTGAAGTCTGGCGCGGTCGGGGCGAGCGTGCTCGCGGTGCTGGAAACCTGCCCTCAGGACCCCACGTTGCGGCTGACATTGCAGAAGCCGACGCCCAAGGACAACGACAAGCCGGAGGAGCTCTACTCGGCGGTCCTGCCCGGGGTGGAACGCGGTTCCGCGGCCAAGGTGCTCGCGGTCGCGGACACCCGCTCGGCCGTCTATCTGCCGGGGACCCGCAACGAGCTGGTGGTGTTCGACGACCGCGGGACGCGTGTCGGCGCGACAGCGCTGCCGGGCGAGATTGCCCAGACCAATGCCGCCGCCCAAGCCGGTGATGTCATCACATGGTGGACGGGCAATCAGGTGCTGGTGCTCAGCGCTTCCGATCTGTCCTACAGATTCGTGCTGCCCACCACCAAAAGGCCCCTGGGGCCGGGCACGAACATGGCGGGTGAGCTCGTAGTCCCCGTCGAGGGCGGCATCGACGTCTTCAACATGACCACCGGCGAGTTCCGCAAGTCCATTGCGGTGCAACGTGACCCGGCCGACGAGAAGAGCCCCGTCATCAGCGCCGTCGTCGGCAACACAGTGGTGGAGCAGCGCGGTTCACGAATCTTCGCGCTGGGCTGACAGGGCACCCCGACCCGACTGCGCCACCGCATCCGCGAACGCCTTGAAGGGCGCCTGCTGAAGATGTTTGGGCACTCCCGGAGCCTCCGGGTGCCACTGGATCGCAAAAACCCATCCGGTCTCGGCTTCGAACGCCTCGATGACGCCGTCGTCCGCCCATGCCGTCGTCACCAGGCCCGCTCCAAGGGATGCCACTGCTTGATGGTGCGCGGACGCGACGACGAGTTCGTCGGCGCCGTGCGCGGCACGAACGCGGGTACCAGGCGCGAGATGTACCGGGTGCCAGGAGAACACCGCTGCGCCGTGGTCCACTGACCCCGCAGCCAGATCCACCTGCAGATCTCCGCCGTAGGCGACGTTGAGCACTTGGGCACCACGGCAGATGCCCAGTATCGGCAGCTGCGCTTCGCGCGCCCTGGCGGTCAGCGTGAAGTCCAGGTGATCCTGCTCCTCGTTGACGTCATACACGGCGGCCGTCGATGTGCAGCCGTACCGACGCGGATTGACGTCTCCCCCGCCGGGTAACAGCACACCGCCGACACCTTCTAGTGGGTAGTCCGGATCGTCCGTGACGATCGGTGTGAGCCCGACATCCTCGGCCAGCGCCACGATCAGGTCGAACAGGCGGTTCGCCGCCACGATCCGTGGGTCCGCGCCGGTCGACAGTCTCCGGGGCACCACGACGGCCAAAGGATCGGTCATCGTCAGAAGTATCCACTGTTAGGCGGGAGTGTGCCGTTCACGACGTAATCGCCCGTCGCCCATGCCTTGTAGGCAAGGGGGTTGTGGCTGGCTACGGTCCGCACGTTGCGCCAATGCCGATCGAGATTGAGCGCACGTGACGTGGCGGAGGCGCCTCCGGTATCGAACAGTCGTTGCGCGGCGTCCAAGGTGAGACGCTCGGCAACCAACTGCGCCTTGGCCACCTCTATCGCGGCGGCGCCGATCGCCGTCTGGTCATCGATCCGGCCGTCATCGACCACGCCGTCGAGCGTGCGTGCGGCATCCACGGTCACGGCACTGGCCGCCGACGTCCATGCCGCGATCTCCCCTACCGCCTGCAGCACGAACGGATCTTCGGCGGCGACTCGTCCCAGCGAGTGCGCGGCGGGACGCGCCTTGTTACGCACATACCAAATCGCATCGCGGAGCACGCCTTTGGCTATTCCCACCGCCACGGCCGTGAGGTACAGCTGAAGAAATGTCTGGCTGTGCGCCAAACGGTGCTCTTCGGGTACCAGCGAAATCTCATCCTCGTACACCAGAACCGACTCGAAAGTCGTTGCACCGCTGGCTGTCAAGCGCTGACCGAACCCATCCCAATCGTCGTGCAGACCCACTCCTTCGCGGTCCGCCGGGATGATCGCATGCACCTCGCGTCCGTCCTCGCGTTTCGCCGATACCGCGATCAGATCCGAGTACAGGGTTCCCGTCGAGTAGAACTTCTTGCCATCCAGGCGATACCCGCCCCCGCCGCTGGATTGCAAGGTGGTTCCCAATGACGCCGGACTAGGGCCCACCGTCTCGGTGATCGCATTCCCGACGACCTTCCCGGCAAGGATCTCCGGGAACCATCGGGTCCGGGTGGCGTCGTCTCCACGATTGCCCAGCAGACGCTCCACGAACCCGAAATGAGCACGCAGCGCCTGTGCCACATTCGAACTCGAGGAAGCGATGTCGATCACGGTCTCGATGACATCCACGATGGAGCCACCCGGGCCGCCGTATTCAACCGGCACCCGCAAGGCAAGCACACCGGTGTCCGCGATCGCCCGCACCGATTCGTGGTGCAGCGTCCTGTCCCGCTCGTACGACGCGTCCTCGTTGCCGAGGTCTGATAGGACCGGGCGTAGTTGGTTGCGCCGGTCGACGGTGGTTCCACCCACCAATTCCGTTGCAGTCATTGACTTCCTCTTTTTCCGCGTTATTTGAGCAGCGGCAGGACATGCGCGGCGAACCGCTCCATTTCCGCCTCCAGCGGCTGGAACTGCAGCATGAACAAATTGATGCCGGCCTGCGCGAACTGATCGATCCTGTGTGCCACGCCCTCGTAACTACCGACCAGGCCCGCCAACGTGCCACCGTTGGTGCCCACCCGGGACTGCCCCTCATGCACTTTCAGCATCGCGGTCGCGGGATCGGCACCCGTGGTGCGATCCCGCTGACCCGATCCACTGACGAGACCCTGCAGGTAATCGAGCTCCCGCTGCGCCTCCTGCGTGGTCGGCCGTGCGATGACGAACGCAGAGAGGCCGAACTCCAAGGGTGCCCTGCCGTTCCGGTCGCGTGCGCGCATGTCGGCGATGATCTTCTCGGCATCGGCCAATGGACGACCGTTGAGGAAGAACACATCCGAGTGGGAGGCCGCGAGCTGGCGCGCGGGCTCCGACTCGCCCCCGAGATACACGCGAGGGCGACGTTCCGGAACGGGGCGCAGCCGGGCGCCCGCACCCACAAGTTCGGCCCCGACAGCGGCCGGTGCACCCTCCCAGAGTGAGCCGACGGCCTCGAGCCACTCTCGCGAATACGCATAACGTTCGTCGTGATCGGCCTCCGCACCGATGGCCTGCAGCTCCGGGAGGAACCAGCCGCTGACGAGGTTGACCGCCAAGCGCTGCGCGGCGATGTCCTGGATATTGGCGGCCACCTTCGCGAACACCAACGGGTTGAACAGCAGGGGTTTGATGGCCCCGATCAGCTCGATGTGGCTGGTCGCCTCGGCCACTCCGGCCAGTGTCGACCACGTCTCCAGCACATCGTGTTCCATATCACCGGGATGGAGCACATGTTGCGCGACGAGTGTCGAGTCGAAGCCCAGCTCCTCGGCACGCACCACCAGATCCCGCGTACGCCGATAGCTGGCATCGGGCTTCTCGTCGGGATGTGTTCTGGCGCCCCAGGTTCCGTATACCGGTGCCCAGACACCGAACCGCGGTCGGGCGATCGTGGTCATGAGTTGGTGAGGTAGCGACGGAGTTCCCAGTTACTGACCGTGCCCGAGTACTCATCCCATTCGCTTTGCGCGATCTCGGCGAAATCGTGCACCGAGTCGGCACCGAGGATCTCAAGGATCGTGTCATCGCTCTTGGCCAACGCGATGGCCACGCTCAACGACTGTGGCAGGCGCACTCCCACCTCGTAGAGATTGCCGGTAAGTGGCTCCGGGGGCTCCTGCCGCGCTTCCAGACCGGCGATCACCGCGGCCAGCGCCGAGGCGACGAGCCAGTAGGGGTTTGCATCCGAGGCGCCGGTCCGCAGTTCGATACGGGTCGCATCCGGGGAAGCTTCGAGTAGCGAACGCACCGAGGACGTGCGGTTGTCCCGGCTCCACGTCAACGTCGCCGGAGCGAACGATCCGGGAGCATAGCGCCGGTAGGCGTTCACCGAATGTGCGCCGAACAACGTGATCGACGGAAGGTGTTCCAGCAGGCCGGCAATGGCGTATCGGCCGATCTCAGTTTCGGCTCCGGTCTCCGCCGCGAAGGCCGGCTCGCCGTCGCGCCACAAGGAGATGTGCAGGTGCGCCGAACTGCCGGAGTGCTCGGAGAACGGCTTGGGCATGAAACTCGCGATCTTGCCGTTGCGGCGCGCGACTTCCTTGGCCGCGTACTTCAGGCGCGCGCTGTCGTCGGCCGCGGACAACGCATCGGTGTAGATCAGATTTGCCTCGACCTGGCCCGGACCGTATTCCGTCTGAATTCCCTCCAGCCTGGTGAAAGCCCGCAATGTCGAATACAGCTCACCCATAACGGGTTCCAAGGTGTTGGCGTTCTCCAGGGAATAGGTCTGAATGGCGTCCTGGAAGGTCGACCCGTCGGGGTTCAGCAGATAGAACTCCAGTTCAACGCCGATCTTCGCGGTGTATCCCAGCTCGCCGAGCCTGCCGATCACACGCCGAAGAACAGCGCGGGGATCCAGTCGTGACGGCGAACGATCGTGGGTGACGATATCGGAGATCACGTGTCCCACACCGGGACGCCAGGGGATCTCCTTGAACGTCGACAGATCGGGCAACGCGAAGACATCCGGATAGCCGCTGTCCCAATTGGTGAGCCGCAGGCTCTCGATGACGCGTGCGTCGGCATTCCAGGCGAGCGCACCGTCGCAGAAGCCGAAACCGGTTGTCAGCGCGCGCTGCAGGAACAGATCCGCGGGAATGCGCTTACCGAGCGCATGGCCGAACTGATCGCTCCACGCAACCTCGATCTCGGTTATCTCGCCGGCGCCGATACGCCCTGCCAACTCGGATTGATGCGTGCTCGCTTCGAGCTCACTTGTCAGTGACATCGGTTTCCTCCGTTTGAATACCAGGTGTCTGTGCCGATGCCGGAACCCCGCGGCGCACACGTGTGTAGCCGAGCAGCGCACCCGCCGCGAAACTCACTGCCAGGACGGACACCACCGCGACCGCGAGTATCGAGGAGCCGCCCACCAGATCCGGCAGGTTCGTGATGATCAGCGCAAAGAAGACAATCAGACCTACGAGTCCCAGCGCGGGCGCAATCCGTATGCGCCACAATGAGTATCCGTGCCGATCACGTGCGAAGTAGCTCAGCACCGCGGCACTGGTGAGTACCAGCAGCGCAAGCACTCCGACGGTGGTGATGCCGGAGAGCCAGGTGTAGTACTGGGCACCGGGGTCGAGGCCGATCAGTGCCGCCACCAGCACCACCGCCAGGATCGCCCCCGAAAGCCACAGCGATGCGATGTGCGGTGAGCCGAACCGATGATGCGGACGACCAAATCTCGTTGGTAGTAGGCCGCGTACCGACAATGCGAAGAGATACCGCGACACCACGTTGTGGAACGACAGGATGCAGGCGAACAGGCTCGTCACGAAGAGCACCTGGATGGTGTCGGCGCCCAGCACCCCCAGATACCGATGTGCGGTGTCAACCAACATGGTGTCACCGGAGCTCGTCGCTCGCGCCACGGCTTCCCTGTCACCCCACGCCGATATCAGCGCCCAGCTGGACACCGTATAGAACAGCCCAATGACCGCGAGGGCGATGTACGTCGCGTAGGGAATGGTCCGGTCCGGGTCCCTGGCCTCGTCCCGGAATATCGCCGTCGCCTCGAACCCGAGGAAGGAGATGATGGCGAAAAGAAGCCCGATTCCCGGTGCCCCCGAGAAGATCTCAGCTGGATCGAACACCCCTGTCGACAATCCGTGATCACCACCACGCCAGACCACGACAGCGTCGAGAACCGCCACGACCACGATCTCGGCGACCAACAGGACACCGAGTACCCGACTCGACAGTTCGATGTTTCGGTAACCGAGAAATGTGACGACGGCGAGGGCCGCGAGCGCCCATGCCCCCCACGGAAGGTGCGGCCCGCCGATGAGTTCGACCAGACTGCCCAGTTGCGGACCCAGCAGACCATAAACGGCGGCTTCCATGGACGCGTAGGTCACGACCGCCACGAAAGCTGCTCCGATCGCCGGTGGTATCCCCAGGCCCAGCTGCACATAGGAGAAGAACGCGCCCGCCTCACGCACATACGGGGTCATGGCGGTGAATCCGAGTGCGAAGAGCAGCAGCACCACCGTCGCGATGACGAACGTGGCCGGAAAGCCTGCGCCATTGCCGGTGGAGATGCCCAGAGGTACGGGTCCGCCGATCACTCCCAGGGGTGCGGCGGCGGCAAGCACCATGAAGACCACCGCGAGTATCCCGAGATTACCGCGCAGGCGCCGGCCCG
This sequence comes from Mycobacteroides franklinii, assembly GCF_001853795.1. Taxonomy (NCBI): domain Bacteria; kingdom Bacillati; phylum Actinomycetota; class Actinomycetes; order Mycobacteriales; family Mycobacteriaceae; genus Mycobacteroides; species Mycobacteroides franklinii. The sequence goes on along the minus strand of NZ_MLIK01000019.1, from coordinate 2,084,367 downwards.
ACTCATCGCGCGCCTCGGCCGCGCCCACCGGCAATTCGTGTTGTGCCGTCACTGACAGATCCCAACGTCGACCTAATTATCTTGAACAGAAACGATATTGGGAGTGACCACAGCAGCCCAGCGGGTAGTACTCATGGGCTCACCGGAAGTAACATTCGGTAACAGAAGCGGTGCCCGGCCCTATCCCCGATCGGTACGCTGAGCCCATGGCGACAGTCCGATCACTTCGCGGTGCGGGAACCGTGCTTCGCGTAGGAGCAACTCCGGTTCCGCACGCGGAAATCCTCGACCATGTTCGCGATGATCTTGCCCGCGTGGACGTCGACCTGCATATCGAAGTATTCGAGACGTTCGACGAGCCGAATCGTGCGCTGGTGCGCAAGAATATCGACGCCAACTTCTTTCAATATCTGCCATTTCTGCAGGAGTTCAACCGATCGACCGGAAACGATCTGGTCGCGGTAACCGCCGTGCACATCGAACCGTTTGCGCTCTATTCGCAGTCCATCGACACCATCGACGCAATCCCCGAATACGCCGAGGTGGCGCTGCCGGGTGATCCGGTCAATGCGGCGCGGGCTCTGCGCATTCTGCACGATCAGCATCTCATCACCTTGGAGCACGATGAGATGCGAACGCCCACAATCGAATCAATTGCAGACAATCCCAGGCAACTGCTGTTCAAACAGATCGCCAGCGCGCATCTCACCGACGTACTCAACGACTTCGACGTGGTGTTCCTGTTCGGCAACTACGCGATGGACCGACAGATCGACCTCACGTCAGCTCTGCATTGCGACACGGCGAATCCGGATTTCGCCGAGTACCTTGTCGCCCGGCCCGACAACGCCGACAGTCGCCCCATTTCGCTGTTGGCTTCGGCCCTCAACTCGGACGCCGTCAGGACGTTTCTGTCGCGCGCATATGGCACTCGTGTGGCCGCAGCGTTCTGATCGTTATGCCGAGCGGATCGGGCGCTGGCCGCGGAACCGTGTCGACGGATGCGGATCGAATCGATAGCCCTTGCCACGCACCGTCGTCAATGTCATCGCGTGCCGGCCCAGCTTTACCCGAATGCGACGAACGTGAGTATCGATGGTCCGCAGCGAGGCGAACTCGTTATCCCAGACATTCTCGATGAGCTCGCCGCGCGAGACAATCCGCCGCGGATGCTGGGCCAGGTAGGCAAGAAGTTCGAACTCCTTGTACGCCAGCCCTATCAGCTCACCATCGACCTTGACCTGGCGGGTGAGCCGGTCGATACTCAGGCCCACTGTCGGTACCGGGGCCGGACCGGCAGCAGCGCCCGCGATGACGGTCTTGGCGACCTTTATCTCGGGCATCCGGTACCGCAGGTATTCACCGAATTCGTCCATCAGCGCGACGGCGCGATCACGCATGTCCGCCGGAAATTCGGGAATCTCCACCACCAGGATCGCTCTCGTCGCCGCATCGCTCCGGCCTTGATACATCTGCGCTCCTCGTAACTCTCCGCGGCAGCAAGCTTGCGGAATGAGGCGATTCAGATCCACGGTTAGCGTCAATCTGAATCGAACGCGCAGTGAAATCAGTCGACGGGCGGGGTGAAGGTCGGCATGGCCTTGCCGCTCTTCCAGTGCTTCACCAGGCTCTGCGCCAGCTCGCGATAGGCCAGCGCCCCCTTGTTCTTGCGGCCCGCCAGCACCGAAGCACCCGAGGCACTCGCCTCGGCGAACCGCACAGTCCTGGGGATCGGCGGAGCCAGCACCGGGAGCTCGTAGCGATCGGCTACGTCCAACAGCACATCGCGACTGTGCGTGGTCCGTGAGTCGTACAGCGTGGGCAGCGCGCCCAGCAGCGTCAGCCCGGGATTGGTGATCTGCTGAACATCGGTGACCGTCCGTAGGAACTGGCCGACACCACGATGTGCCAGTGTCTCGCACTGCAGTGGCACCATCACCGAGTCGGCCGCCGTCAAACCATTCAGTGTCAGCACGCCCAGCGAGGGCGGGCAGTCGATGATCACGACGTCGAACTCGTCGCCCAGCGATTCCAGCGCTCGTTTCAGCGCGTATTCGCGGCCCGCGCGCATCAACAGCATCGCCTCGGCACCGGCCAGGTCGATATTCGCGGGCAGTAGCGTCAGATCTTCACTGGTAGTTAGCAGCGCTTCCTTGATATCGGCCTGCCCCAGCAGCACCTCGTGCACCGAAAGCCCCAGCCGGTCCGGATCCTGTCCCAGCGAGAACGTCAGGCAGCCCTGCGGATCGAGGTCGACCAGCAGAACCTTCTTACCGGCCTGCGCCAACGCCGCACCCAGCGACGCGACCGTCGTGGTCTTGGCCACCCCACCCTTTTGATTGGCTACCGCCAGCACCCGCGATGAGCCGCTTGGGCGAAGATCGTCCCGGTTAGTCACGCCCACATACTGGCATGCCGAACACAATCACGACGGAAGTCGGTACGGCACAATCAACCTGTGTCTGCCCCCATTCCCGAAGGTCTTCGCGCGAGCGGCTCATCCCAGCACCGAATGTTGTTGCTACGTCACGGCGAAACCGAGTGGTCAAAAATCGGCAGACATACCGGGCGCACCGACCTTGATCTCACCGAAATCGGTCGCGCCCAGGCTGTGGCGGCCCGCGAGGTGCTCAAGGATCTCGATCTGAATGACCCGCTGGTGCTGAGCAGCCCACGCCGGCGCGCGATTCAGACGGCCGAATTGGCCGGACTGAACGTCGCCGAGGTCTGGGACGATCTGGCCGAATGGGATTACGGCGACTACGAGGGCCTAACCACGCCACAGATCCGCGTGGACGACCCGGGCTGGCTGGTCTGGACGCACGGCTGCCCCGGCGGCGAGTCCGTGGCACAGGTACAGGCCCGAGCCGATCGGGTGATCGCGAAGATCACCACTGACCTCGCTCAACGCGATGTGCTGCTGGTGGGCCATGGCCACTTCTCGCGCGCTCTGATGACCCGGTGGATCGATCTGCCTCTCGAAGAGGGCACTCGACTCGGCATGGCCACGGCCTCCGTCGCCGTAGGCGGTCATGAGCACGGTCAGCGCCAGGTGGCCGCGCTTGGCCTGACCGGGTATCAGCACCCGGTACCGTCAAGCTGACATGACGGCCACCAACTCCCCCGAGCACCCACATTTCGTGATGTCGCGGGCGGCCGATGCGCTGTACGCGTATGGCCGGGACATCACCTACGACGACGTCTCCAACGCGGCGGAGGCCTTACGCAGCGGTCGTCATCCCATGTTGGTTGGCGCCCTTCCTTTTGACACCACCGAACCCGCCGCGCTGACGGTTCCGGTCACGGTTCAACGCGGACAGCCGCGAGAGTTCTACGGCACTATGCCGAATATCCATGTGACACAACAGATACCGGAGCCCTCCGAACATCTGCGGCGGGTCACCGAAGCGGTCGAGGTGCTCCGCGACAGCGGCGCAGGACTATCCAAGGTTGTCCTGGCACGTGTGCTGGAACTGCGGGCCGACGCACCCGTGGACCCGTTGGTACTGACACATCGGTTGATCCGAAACGACCCCGATGCCAACAGCTTTTGTGTGGAGCTCTCCGCGGCCGGTGACCGATTCCGCGGGCACACCATGGTGGGCTGCAGTCCAGAATTGTTGGTGGAACGCCGCGGGGACATGGTGATCTGTCATCCCTTCGCCGGTTCCGCCCCGCGATCCAACGACCCGTCTCTGGATCGGCAGACAGGCGAAGACCTGGCGGGCTCACACAAGAACCGCCACGAGCACTCCGTGGTGATCGATCAGCTGCGTGAGGATCTCGCATCCTTGTGCGTCGACGTGCAGGTGCCGCCGGAACCGACGCTGAGCCGTACCGCCGCGCTCTGGCATCTCAGCACCGCCATCAGCGCCCGCCTACGTCAAAGCTCAACCACGGCACTTGATTTGGCCCTGGCCTTGCATCCCACTCCCGCGGTGTGCGGCACCCCCACCAAGGCGGCGGCCGACCTGATCGCGCGCATCGAGGGCGATCGCGGATTCTATGCGGGCGCGGTCGGCTGGTGCGACGGCAACGGAGACGGTCGGTGGGCCGTCTCGATCCGTTGTGCCGAACTGTCCGCCGACCGCACCGCGATCCGCGCCTACGCCGGCGGCGGACTCGTCGCAGAATCGGATCCCCAGGACGAACTATCCGAGACCACCGTCAAATTCCGGACCGTATTGGCAGGGTTAGGAGCCGAAATTGAGTAACACCCAGATTCGCCGCGCTACCGAAGCCGACGTGCCCGCCATCGTCGGACTCATCGAAGATCTCGCGGAGTACGAGAACGCACGCGAAGAGTGCCGTATCACCCCCGAACAGCTGCGCACGGCGCTATTCGGCTCGAATCCAGCCCTTTTCGCACACGTTGCCGAGGCCGATGGCGCGGTCTGCGGTACCGCGGTGTGGTTCCTGAATTTCTCGACCTGGACCGGACACCATGGCATCTACCTTGAGGATCTGTACGTCAAGCCCGAGCAGCGCGGCACCGGGCTAGGCAAGGCGTTGTTGTCGGCACTGGCCGCCGAATGCGTAGCCAACGGCTATACCCGGCTGGATTGGGCTGTGCTGGACTGGAATACACCGTCCATCAAGTTCTACGACTCGATCGGCGCCAATCCACAATCGGATTGGATTACCTACCGGCTGCAAGGCCCGGCATTGGTGGAGCTGGCCTCGGACCGCTGACGCTAGTCCGATTGGTCGGTATCGACCTCGTCACCACTGGCCCACATCTGAGCGGTGGGACTGAACAAGAACACCAGCGCGGCGACCGCGACAATCGCAATCGGTACGCCCAGAGCGAGCCGATGCGATCCCACGGCCGCGTACCAGGCCACGGGTAGCAGCAACAGCTGCATCATCACCGCGATACCCCGGCCCCAGCGCTTCCCCGCGACAAGCGCGAGGCCCGCCGCAAGCACGGCGGTGCCGAATATCGCGAACCACGCGGCCGTGCCGTACCCGTTGACCACATGCTGATCGGCGCCGCTGGCCGCCCGCACCACCAGGACCAGCGCGATCACCAATCCCACCGCACCTTCACCGGCAACGATCATTCCGGCGCGGCGAACGGTGTTCGGAACAGCTGTGGTCACCGGGCAAGCCTATGTGGCCTCATCCCGGCGGTGATGAGCAGCTTGCGTGACGAACATCCGACTAGGCTCATGCCCCGTGCGTGCGGTCCTCATCGTGAATCCCAATGCCACCTCGACAACGGCGGCCGGGCGTGACCTGTTGGCTCATGCGCTGGAAAGTCGTGTCCACCTACAGGTTCTGCACACCGACCATCGCGGACACGCCAGCGAGCTGGCCCGTCGCGCTGCCGACGAGGGGGCGGCGGTCATCGTTGTGCACGGTGGCGACGGCACGGTCAGCGAAGTGGTGAACGGGCTACTTGGCCAGCCGGGTCACCCAGCGCCGGGTCCACTGCCCGCGATCGCGGTGGTGCCGGGCGGTTCTGCCAATGTGTTCGCCCGCACGCTGGGCATGTCCGCCGACCCCGCTCAGGCCACCAATCAAGTGGTCGATCTGCTCGACGAACATCGCCGCGAGCAGCGGCGATGGCGCCGTATCGCCCTTGGGCACTGCGGCGAGCGCTGGTTCATCTTCAACGCGGGGATGGGCCTGGACGGCGAGGTGGTCGCCGCGATGGAGGCCCACCGCAACAAGGGCAAGCAAGTCACCGCGGGGCGTTATGTGACGCGCGCGGTATTGAGTTTCTTTCGCGCCGCCCGGCGCCAGCCGACGCTGACCGTCGAGCTGCCCGGCCATGAGCCGCAGTCGGGTGTCCACTTCGCCTTCATCAGCAATTCCAACCCCTGGACGTACGCCAACGAGCGGGCCATTTGGACCAATCCGGGCACGGGATTCGAGAGCGGCCTGGGCGTCTTCGCGGCCAAGAGCATGAACGTGCTCGCGAACCTCCGCCTGGTGCGCCACATGGTGGGAGCACCGCGTCCCGACCGGCCGGCGGGCAAGCACCTGCTGCGCGAGGACGACATCGCCTGGGTCCATGTGCACGCATCGGCGCCGATCGCCACGCAGGTCGACGGCGATTTCCTCGGGATGCGCAGTGATCTGACCTTCACCGCCGTACCCGACGTTCTGGACGTGGTAGCCCCGGCAAAACCCGCCGGCGCCCCATCCTGAGACTTATCCGAAGCGCAATAGTGTTGAGCGCCAGCCCGTTCCAGGTACAGCCGACTCACAGCCGCAGCGCGGCGCACGTCACATTCTGATCAAATCGGATGTACTACTTCACGTAGTTGAGTCTCGCCGGGCGGTGATGTTACTCACGGGTAGCACCATGCCACCTGGGAAAACGAGGGAATCTCGCCAGATTCAAGGCGCAGATCGGTTAAGTGTAGTACAAACGAATGTGGCGTCTGCAGACACCACCCCCGAGTGAGATTGACCACGTGTTAACTCACGCTATTGACTTCTGCTGAGCTTGTGAAACGATCGGAAGCAACAGTGCAGAAACATTTGGTACGCACGCGTTAACAGCCGAAAAACATTAATCTCGTGCGCTTGTGGCGCGCGCGATGAAAAAGGAGTGCACAACTATGGATTGGCGCCATAAGGCGGTCTGTCGCGACGAGGATCCCGAACTGTTCTTCCCCGTAGGGAACAGCGGACCGGCCCTTGCCCAGATCGCTGACGCAAAGCTCGTCTGTAACCGCTGTCCCGTGACGACCGAATGCCTTACCTGGGCGCTCGAGTCGGGCCAGGACGCCGGTGTGTGGGGTGGCCTCAGTGAAGATGAGCGCCGCGCCCTCAAGCGTCGCAACGCCCGCGCTCGCGCCCGCAGCGCCGTCTAAACGCCGCAGCAAGCAGAACCCGGCACAAATTGGTGCCGGGTTCTTTGCTGTGCAAGGGCTTTCGCCCCGAGTGTGTAACTAGGCCATCAAGCGGGCACGTCGACCCAACGGAACCCGCAGCACCGCATTTGTTCCGCCCTCCGGATCGCTCCGCATATCCAGCGATCCGTCGATCTCCGCCGATACCAACGTCCTGACGATCTGCAATCCCAGCCGATCCGAGGTCTCCACGCTGAATCCGTCGGGTAGTCCGCGCCCGTCGTCATGCACCACGACGTCGAGCCAGCGTGCCGACCGTTCCGCCCTGATGATCACCTGGCCCTGAGCGCCCTCCTCGAAGGCATGCTCGATGGCGTTTTGCACCAGCTCGGTGATCACCATGATCAGCGGTGTCGCGCGGTCGGAGTCGAGCACGCCGAGCGCGCCCTCCCGTGAGACACGCACCTTGGTGTCGACGGTCGCGACGTCGGTCATGATCGGCATGATCCGGTCGATCACCTCGTCGAGGTTGACTTCCTCATCCACCGACATCGACAAGGCGTCGTGAACCAGCGCGATGGACGACACCCGGCGCACCGATTCGAAAAGTGCTTCGCGGGCTTCGTCATTGGGGGTGCGGCGAGCCTGTAAGCGCAGCAGGGCCGCCACGGTCTGCAGATTGTTCTTCACCCGGTGATGGATCTCGCGAATCGTGGCGTCCTTGGACAGCAGCGCCCGGTCGCGGCGTTTGACCTCGGTCACATCGCGGGTGAGCAGCAGTGCCCCCTCGGAGGTACCGCGCGCGATGAGCGGCAACGTGCGGATCAACACCGCGGCACCGCCCGCATCGACCTCCATACGCATGCTGGGGCCGCCGGCGAGCACGTCACGGATGTGCGCCGCCAGCTCCTGGCCCTCAAAGGAGTCGGAGATCAGTGGTTTGGTGACATCCATGAGGTTGTGGCCCTGCAAATCGCTGGCCAGACCCATGCGGTGGTAGGCCGACAGGGCGTTGGGGCTGGCATACCTGACCCCACCGGAGACGTCGAGGCGAATGAACCCGTCCCCCACGCGCGGGCTGGACCGAGACATCGCCTGGTCCGCCACGTTCGGGAAGGTGCCCTCGGTGAGCATCAGCAGCAGGTCGCCCGCGCATTCCAGATAGGCCCGTTCGAGCGTGCCCTTCTTGAGCCTGGAGGCCAAGGCTGTCTGGTGAGTCAACACCGCCACCGTCCGGTCGCCGCAGCGCACCGGGACCGCTTCCACGTTCAGTTCGGAGGCATACTCGGTCAGATCCGAGTCGCTCTCGCGCTCAATGGCACCCGAGGTGAACGCCGCCTCCACCAACGGAACGTCCGCAATTTTGGCAATAGTGCCGACTGCGTCGTTATCGATGATGGTGGGCGCGGTGTTGGGCCGGCACTGCGCGACGCAGACGAAGGCGTCGTCCTCACGGTGCACCCACATCAGATAATCGGCGAAGGAAAGGTCGGCCAGCAGCTGCCATTCGGCCACTACCGCGTGCAGGTGATCAACGGCATCACCCGGCAGCATGGTGTGCTCGGCAAGGAGATCACCGAGAGTGGACATCCGGTGGCGATCTAGTCGTCGATGACGGCGATTAAGTCGCCGGCCTGGATGACGTCGCCGACCGAAACACTCACGTCGCCGATGGTTCCCGCCACCTCGGCCAGCACCGGAATCTCCATCTTCATGGACTCCAGCAGCACGATGGTGTCTCCTGCGGCGATCGCGTCACCCTTCTTGACGAGTACTTCCAGCACGCTGGCCACGATCTCGGCGTGTACTTCCTCGGCCACCTGCGCGCCACCTCGCTCTCGTCAACATCCGGTACCGGTCCTCAGTATCGAACCACACGTAGGGCATCCACGCTTTCAAGCACCCTTACCGGCATGAGAGACTGGATACACACACCAGCGCGCACCACGCGCAGCTGGGCTGTCAGCCGGGTTCAGACCCGGAACCCATTAGATCGCTAAGGAGATTCCCATGGCCAAGCGTGGTCGTAAGAAGCGCAGCCGCAAGCACAACGCCGCCAACCACGGCAAGCGTCCCAACAGCTAGTCGCTAGGAGTTTTCAGCCCGCTGCTCGATGACAGTGGTCTGGCTGATCTTCAACTTAAGACGCTCACGTAGCCCGTCAGGTGCCTTTTCTCCACCGCACTTGCGGGCTACGAGTGTTTTGATCTGCTCTTCAATGCCGTAATGCTGCAGGCAGCCCGGGCACTCTTCGAGGTGATGCCGCAGTCGAGCACTGCTCTCCGGGCTGCACTCACCGTCGAGGAGGGTCCACACCTCCGCAATCACCTCAGCGCAACCCGATACCTCGCAGTTGCCGCTCTTCTTGAGTCCACCGTCGCTCATGCCCGGCCCTCCGCCAACTCATTGTTGCGCAGGAAGCCACGGTCTTTGGCCACTTCAGACAGCAATTCGCGCAGCTGACGGCGGCCGCGGTGCAAACGCGACATGACCGTGCCGATCGGGGTGTCCATGATCTCGGCGATCTCCTTGTACGGGAAGCCTTCGACGTCCGCGTAGTACACGGCCATCCGGAATTCTTCCGGCAGCTTATTCAACGCCTCTTTGATTTCATCGTCAGGCAGTCCATCGAGCGCCTCGATCTCCGCTGACCGCAGCCCCGTCGAGGTGTGCTCTGCGTTCGCGGCCAGCTGCCAGTCGGTGATTTCCTCGGTCGGATACTCCGCCGGCTGACGCTGCTTCTTGCGATAGATGTTGATGTACGTGTTGGTCAGAATGCGGTACAGCCACGCCTTCAGATTGGTGCCTTCTTTGAAGGTCCCGAATCCGGCATATGCCTTGACCATCGTCTCCTGTACCAGGTCCTCAGCGTCTGCGGGATTTCTCGTCATCCGCAAGGCGGCACCATAGAGCTGGTCCAGCAGGGGCAGCGCATCACGTTCGAACCGCGCGACCCGCTCGGCCTCAGTCTCCACGTGAATCGGCTGATTGGCGGGATCTGCAATCTCTGTCACGGCGGTCCTTTCGGTAGCGACACCGACCATACGGATCGGCACCGACATCGGACGTTCGAGGCACGCCATTGTCACCTGCAATACCCCTTCCGTGTTGAGGACCATAGTCCGCTCGCTGCGGACAGACATCTCAACACCGATACATGCCGGGGTATTTCCCAAAGTATCTCGACTGTCAACTCGAAATTCACCGGACCCGGCCCGATGCTCTTCGCGCAAGCGGCTCATCGCCGCCCACTACTGTCCCAGTTGTGGGTTCCAAGGCCGTCAAAGCTGCCACTCCGGCAGTCGCCGCATTGATCGCTGCCGCAGTCGACTACGAACTGCTGCCCTATGAACACCGCCCCGGGGAGCACGCTTTCGGTGACGAGGCGGTACGCGCGCTGACGGGCTCCGGATTGGTTCCCGAACAGATCTTCAAGACACTGCTGATCTCGCTGGATCGCGGATCTGATCTGGCGGTCGCGGTCATTCCGGTACCCGCGACACTATCGCTCAAGGCCGCTGCGGCCGCCCTCGGCCGGGCCAAGGCCACCATGGCCGATCCTGCGGCCGCCGAACGCAGTTCTGGTTACGTGGTCGGCGGGATCTCGCCCCTCGGACAGCGCAAGCGGCTGCCCACCGTGATCGATTCGTCTGCCCTGACATGGGAACGCATCCTGTGCAGCGCCGGAAAGCGCGGACTGCAGATGGCGCTGGCACCGGGCGATCTGATCGGGCTCACGAACGCGGTGACAGCACCCATCACAGCAGGGTGATCTGTTGCCCCACGGCCGGGGATCCGTCGTCCGGCACGAGCAGCTCCGGACCATTGTTCGCGACGCTGTTGACCAGCGATGACACCTGTCGAGTGTCGATACCGGTTGCCGTGCCCGGGACCCGCAGAAGGCTTTGATCCAGCTCACGATCGGGGTCCAGCCAGCGGTCCCAGGTATCGGCACCGAGCATCAACGGCATGCGGTCGTGGATCTCCTGCAACGGGCCGACCGCGTCGGTGGTGACGATCGTGCAGCTGAGCAGAGGAGCCGCATCGCGCCCTTGCTGACCGGCGGGTTTCCACACGGACCACAGTCCCGCCGCGAACAACCGCTTCCCGTCGTGCGCATTCATATAGAAGGCGGTCTTGGCGCCTTCTTCTTTGCGCCACTCGTACCAGCCGTCCATCGGCACCAGACACCGCTTGGACTGGGCCGCGACCCGGAAGGTAGCGGCCGTGGTGAGAGTTTCCGCCCGGGCGTTGATCAGCGGGGCCCCCTTGGACTCTGGTCGGCCGTCCTCGCGGGCCTTGGTCCAGTTGGGCACCAGCCCCCAGCGCATCGCGCGCACTCGACGGGTGGGAACGTCGCCGGGCTCGCGATGCCGTGCCACCACCGTGAGCACCGGGTCGGTGGGTGCGACGTTGTAGTTCGGGATGGTGGGGAGCTGCTGCGCGGAACCCGGGGCCTGATTCCTGGTGCTTATCTCGTCGACCGCGTCGATCTCCGCGGCAAGCAGCGCCGGGTCGATCGTCACCGCGTACCGTCCGCACATATGGCCATCGTGCCACCCGGGGCCGACACCGCAGGTGGTCGTCCGGGACAATGAGTCGGTGACGAGCGGACTCTGGCAGGCACCGACGATCGACGGTTCCATCAGCGCGACCATCACCATGCCCGGCTCAAAATCCCAGACCAATCGCGCGCTCGTGCTCGCAGCGCTGGCAGCGCGCGAGGGTGGCACGTCGACGGTGTCTGGTGCATTGCGCAGCCGCGACACCGATCTCATGATCGGCGCGCTGCACGCGCTCGGGTTCGATGTCACCGGCGATGGCACCGATCTGACCGTCTCGCCGGGAGCCGGAGACGGCCATCCGACGACGGTTGACTGTGGGCTCGCCGGTACCGTGCTGCGATTCCTGCCACCCGTAGCCGCACTTCGCGCCGCCCCCACCGTTTTTGACGGAGACGAGCAGGCACGTGCCCGACCCATCGCTCCCCTTTTGGACGCGCTGCGGTCCATCGGAGTGGGTATCGACAGGCAGCATCTGCCATTCACGGTGGCCGGTGCCGGCCAGGTTCGCGGCGGCGAGGTGGGCGTCGACGCATCGGGATCATCCCAATTCGTATCCGGTCTACTGCTTTCCGGCGCCGCGTTCGCCCATGGCTTGACGGCGGTGAACACCGCGGACGTGCTGCCGTCGGGTCCGCATGTGGTCATGACGGTGACAATGCTGCGCGAGGCGGGTATCGCGGTGGACGATTCCACCCCCGGGCGCTGGCATATCGATCCACAACTGATTCCCGCGCACCAGTGGGCAATCGAGCCGGATCTGTCCAATGCACTGGCCTTCATCGCGCCCGCGTTGGCTACCGGTGGCACTGTGCGCATCACCGGCTGGCCGAGGCAATCCACCCAGCCCGCGCGCCAGATCGAGGATGTGGTGCGCCAATTCGCCCAGACGGTCTCGCTGACGGACGACTACCTCGAAGTTACCGGCCAGACCGGTTACGGCGCTGTCGATCTGGACCTTGGCGAGGTGGGCGAGCTCACCCCCACGGTCGCCGCGCTGGCCGCCCTTGCCGAACCGGGCAGCGTCTCGATACTGCGCGGGATTGCGCATCTGCGCGGACACGAGACCGATCGACTCAAGGCACTCGCCCACGAGATCAATGCCCTCGGTGGGCAATGCGAGGAGACCGAAGACGGATTGCGCATTGTCGCCGCCGGTCTGCACGGCGGGGTGTGGGGTTCGTATGCGGATCACCGGATGGCCACGGCCGGAGCACTTGTCGGCCTGAAAGTACCCGGGGTGTCCGTAGACGACATCGCGACCACCAGCAAGACACTGCCCGACTTCCCCGGAATGTGGGCCGACATGCTCGCGCAATCGGGCGGTCGCGCCTCTTGAGTCCACGCGAGTACGACGAGTCCGACGCCCGCATCCGGCCGGGCCGACGCTCGCGGCCTCGCACCAAGAATCGTCCCGAGCATGCCGATGCGGTGCCCGCGATGGTCACTACCGTGGACCGCGGCCGCTGGGGCTGTGTGTTGCAGGATGGTTCAACGCCGGATCCCACCCAGCAGGTGACCGCGATGCGGGCACGAGAGCTCGGCCGCACTCCGATTGTGGTGGGCGATACCGTGAGCCTGGTCGGCGATCTGTCCGGGCGCCCCGACGCACTTGCCCGCATCGTTCGCCTGGAAGATCGCCGAACGGTGTTGCGCCGCACCGCCGATGACACCGACCCCTTCGAGCGCATCTTTGTGGCCAACGCCGACCAATTGCTGATCGTGGTGGCAGTCGCCGATCCCCCACCACGCACCGGCCTGGTGGAACGGACACTCATTGCCGCCTACGCGGGCGGCCTCACCCCAATCCTGGCACTCACCAAAACCGATCTGGCAGATCCTGATGAGTTCGCCGCGCAGTTCGCCGATCTCGACTTGCAGGTCATCAAGGCTGGACGCGATGCGCCGCTAGAACCCATCATGGACATACTGGCGAACCGTCTCACCGCGCTACTCGGCCATTCCGGAGTGGGCAAGTCCACATTGGTGAATCGCCTTGTTCCCGAGGCTCATCGCGCGACCGGCGAGGTGACGGGTGTGGGCAAGGGGCGCCACACCTCCACCCAGTCGATAGCACTTCCGCTACACCCGTCGGGCTGGGTCATCGATACCCCGGGCATCAGGTCCTTCGGCCTGGCCCATATCCAGCCCGCCGACGTGCTGGCCGCGTTCAGCGACCTGTCCGAGGCCATCGAAGACTGCCCACGCGGTTGCCAGCACCTGGGCCCGCCCGCTGATCCCGAATGTGCTCTTGATGAGCTGACCGGGTCATCAGCCAAACGGGTAACCGCTGTTCGCCAGTTACTTTCTGCGTTAACAACGGCCTAACTCTTGGTTGCGGGGGTCTTCCCGAATCGCGATATCGGCACACGCCTATTAGCGTTTCCATTAGTGGCTGCAACGGAGACAGCCAACGAAGGGTCAGGGGTTAAAGATGACGAGCTACGTTCGTAGAATCGCCAGTGTGGCAGCCATTTTCGCCTGCGGCGTCGCCGCCTGGGCCACCATGTGGGTCTCCGTATCCGGCCGGGGATAATTCCTCGCCGCTACTGAACGCAAAAGCCCCCGACGCACTGAGCGTTCGGGGGCTTTTGCGTTTCCTCGTCAGACCTTGACGCCGCGACGACCCTTTCGCCGCGCACGCACGGCGGCAAACGCGGACTTCAGCCCGCGCCGCTCGCGCGGCTCCAACTCGTCGAACATCTTGACGCTGCGCGTCTCTGGTGCGTTATCGGCGGTATAGGTCAGGTACTTGTCCGGCAACGACAGCTTGGCGATGGTCCGCCACGCCTTCGCGTACTGCACCAGGAACGGCCCGGAGGTGTACGGCAGGTCGTACTTGTCGCACAGCTCGCGCACCCGTACCGATACGGCGGCCAAGCGGTTACTCGGCAGATCCGGGAACAGGTGGTGCTCGATCTGGTGGCACAGGTTGCCGCTCATGAATGCCATCGCCGGGCCGGCGTCAAAGTTGGCGCTGCCCAACATCTGTCGCAGATACCATTGTCCCTGCGTCTCGTTCTTCAGATCTTGCTTGGTGAACTTCTCCGCACCGTCCGGAAAGTGCCCACAGAAGATGACCGCGTTGGACCAGATGTTGCGAATCACGTTGGCCAACAGGTTGGCGGTGACCGTCTTGCGATAACTTCCCGCGGGCGAGAGGGCGCTCAGCGCGGGGTACGCCACATAGTCCTTGGCGACCTGCTTGCCCATCTTGGCCAGCGCTTCATTCCGCTTGGCGTGGAACTCCGCCTTGTCCGCACGGCCCTGGGCTACTTTTCCGAGCTCCAAATGCTGTGCGCCAACGCCCCATTCGAACAACAGCATCAGCAGCGTGTTGTAGACCAGGTTGCCCAGGTTGAACGGGGTCCACTTCTTATCGCGGGTAATGCGCAGCAGTCCGTAGCCCACATCGTCATCCATGCCAAGCACATTCGTGTACTTGTGGTGGATGTAGTTGTGGGTCTGCTTCCAGTGCGAGGACGGATCCACCATGTCCCACTCCCAGCTGGAGGAGTGGATCTCGGGATCATTCATCCAGTCCCACTGGCCGTGCATGACGTTGTGACCGATCTCCATGTTCTCAACGATCTTGGCCACACCGAGCGTCACCGCCCCCGCCCACCAGGCGGACCGCTTCTTGCTCGCCGCGAGCAGCACACGGCCACTCAGCTCCAGGGTGCGCTGCGCAGCGATGGTGCGACGGATATAGCGGGCGTCAGCGGCTCCGAGCGATTCCTCGACATCACGACGAATCGCATCCAACTCATGTCCGAGTGCCTCGACATCAGCCTCAGTGAGGTGCGCGAATTCCTGGATATCCGAAATCGCCATCCGTGAGCTCCCTTCGCCGGTTCGTGCCTACGATAGCGTAACTTACGGCACCGTAGGTTACTAGGCCGTTAACCTCACACGTCGAGAACGCAATCCCCCGATGCCGCGGACACGCATGTCTGAATGCGCGTCCCAGGTTCGTACTCGGCGCCGTTTCGCAGGTCCCGCGCGTGCCCCTCCACCAGCGACACCACACAGGTCTGGCAGATCCCCATCCGGCATCCGAAGGGCATCTGCACGCCGGCGTCCTCCCCGGCTTCCATCAGCGAGGTGGCCGCATCAGCCTCGCGCTGCTTACCGCTGCGCGCGAAAGTCACCACGCCGCCCTGTCCGTGCGGCGCGGCACGGGAAACCGCGAACCTCTCCAGATGCAGCAGCTCGCCAAGACCGGCGTCCGTCCACACCCGCTGGGCATCGTCGAGCATGCCTTCCGGCCCACACGCCCATGTCTGGCGCTGCGCCCAGTCCGGCACCTCGGTGGCCAGCGCGGAGAGATCCAGCCGCCCCTGGGTCTTCGTGGTCCGCAACCGGTAGTGATAGGACGGGTGCGCCTCGGAAAACGCCGCCAGCTCTCCGGCGAACATCACGTCCCCCTCGGTAGGTGCCGAGTGCAGATGCACCACGTCGGGCAGCGGCAAGCCCGCCGCGGCCGAGCGTCGCACCAACGTGCGCAACATCGACATGATCGGGGTGACGCCGCTGCCTGCGGTAAGGAACAAGATCGCGGGCGGTGCGGGATCGTCGAGCACGAAGTTGCCCTGCGGGGCGGCGAGCCGCACGATCGTGCCCGGCTCCAGGCCGTTGACCAGATGGGTCGAGAGGAATCCCTCGGGCATCGCCTTGACGGTGATGGTGATGGTGCGCCCCGAGCCGCCGGCATGCAGCGCCCGACGCTCTTCGCGCGAGCCGCTCATCGCAGGCGCGGAGGTCAGCGAGTACGACCGCCAGCGCCAGCGACCATCCATGAGCACGCCGATGCCGACGTACTGACCGGGGTGATAGTCGAAGTGAAAGCCCCAGCCCGGCTTGATCTCCAGGGTGGCGGAGTCACTCGTCTCCTTGCGCACGCTGACCACCCGGCCGCGTAGCTCGCGGGCCGACCACAGCGGGTTGGCCAGGCTCAGATAGTCGTCCGGCAGCAGTGGCGTCGTGATGCGGGAAGCCAAGCCACGCAAGATGTTTACCGCCGGATGACGTGACTTGGGGGCGCCCGAGGCGGACGCGTCTAGCCAGGAAGCCAGTTTCACAGCCGATGACCTTCCATTCATGACGGAGATGCCCAGCGAGGCGTAACCTACGCTACCGTAGGTTACTGGCCAGAAACAGGCCAATCGGCCACGTCCTGCCGCCTACAGCAGGTCGAGCAGGAACGGCAGCTCTTGGGTGGCGTACCAGGCCAGATCGTGATCCTGCGCATCGCCGACCACCAGTTCGGCATCCTCATCACCCAGGTCCGCGGCGTCGATCACCTCGGCCGCGCGCACCACGTCCGGTTCGGCCTGCGCCAGATCCACGTGCGCGGCCACCACCGCCGATATCGGCACCGCGGCCGCCAACCGCACCACGGCGTCGTCCAGATCGGGCCGCAGCTTCGCATCGTCGGCATCGGCGACCAGCACCGCCCGTCGGGCCGGTAACCCGTCGTCACCGTCCTCATTGGCCAGCAGCCGCAGCGAGGCCAGTGCCGCCTCACGCATCGCCACCTCGGACAGCTCGTCCTCATCACCCGCGGAGTACGCCTCGCGCAGCGCCGGTGTCACCGCGAAGGCGGTGCCGTTCACCGGCCACAACTCACCGTCGGCCACCAGTGTGCGCAGCATCGACAGCGTCACCGGGATATAGACCTGCATGGGCATTACTGGGCAGCCTCCAACAATTCGTCGAGCGCCTCGGTGATGAGCACCGGGAGCATGTCAGCATCGGGCATCGCTTCACGATCGGCGTTGATTCCGTAATACACAGCGCCGTTGTAGGACGTCAGTCCGATCGACAACACCTGATTACGCAGCAGCGGCGGCACCGGGTAGATCTCCGCCAGCCGCGCCCCGCCCAGATACATCGGGGACTGCGGCCCAGGCACATTCGTGACCAACAGATTGAACAGGCGGCTCGGCAGTGTCGTCGCGACGCGGGCCGCCAACGCATGCAAGGTCGGCGGCACGAACCCGGAAAGCGCCGCCATGTTCGGGACATCGACCAAACTAAATGCCGCGGAATGTGATTCGGTGGCATGCGCGATCTGAGACAGCCGCACCACGGTGTTGCCCTCACCGACGGGAAGATCGACGAGGAACGGCGACACCTCGGTGGTCGCAGCTCCCTCTCCATCCACATCCAGATCGCCGTCCCGGTACACCGACATCGGCACCATGGCCCGGATGGTGGAGGCGGTAGTGACCGGCTCTCCCCTGCTCATCAACCAGTTACGCAGTGCCCCAGCGATTGTCGCCAACACCACATCGTTGACGTCACAGTCGTACTTGGCACGCACCCGACGGTAGTCGGACAGCTTCGTGGTCACCACGCCGAACCGCCGACTGCGCGATACGCGTTGATTGAGGGGCCCGCGTGGCGCGGCACCGCGAGCCGCCGTGCGCACCACCTTGACCATACGGTCGCCCAAATCGCCGATCTCGCCCGTCAGCGACGCGACGTCGGCGACGGTGTTACGCACCGCCTCCAACCGGGCACCGGGACGTGCCAACCATTCCGAGACGGCCCCGGCAATGAGCTCACTGGAGCTCGGTTCATGCTCCGGCACCCAGATGTCTTCCTCGAAATCCGGTGTGCGCGCGGTCCCGTCGAACAGGACCTGGCCAAGACTGAGCGCGGAGTGCCCGTCCACCAGGGCCTGATGCGCCTTGGTGTAGATGGCCAGCCGGTTCTTGGACAGCCCCTCGACCAAGTACATCTCCCACAGCGGTCGCGACCGATCCAGCGGGCGAGATGTCAAGCGGGCCACCAGATCTTGCAGCTGCCCGTCACTTCCCGGGGACGGCAACGCCGAGCGCCTGATGTGGTAGGTGATATCGAAGTCGACATCGTCGAGCCATACCGGACGGGCCAGCCCGAACCCGATCTCCTTCACCCGCTGCCGGTAGCGGGGAACCTGCGGTAGGCGCCTTTCCACCAGCGCCAGCAGGTCCTCGTAGGTCAAGCCGCCGCGGGGCTTACGAATGATCGCCAGCGAGCCGACATGCATCGGCGTCGAACTGTCCTCGCTGGAGTAGAAAGATGCGTCAAGCGCGGACAACCTGCTCACCACAATCCGCGCCGCCTTCCCCTAAAACCTCGCCACTTGTACCGAGCGGCGCCGCTGTGTCGAACGTTCTGCCAACCGTACCCTGGCGCCCTGGACATCGGCTGTGCGATCATGATCGGCAATGATCTGCGACTCTCCAGCAGAGCAAATGAGGGGGCTCATTCACTGGAGGGGAACATGTCTCATCGCTACATCACCCGGGTTGCCGACTATGAACCGGCGCCTGTGCTGGCCAGCCTGCCGGCGGCCTGCCATTCACCGCGGCCCGCGAGGTTGCACCAATCCCGGACTCGGCCAGCGGGTATCGAACGTCAGGCACATCTGCGCGAACAATCTCCGCCGCCGCAGGCGGTTGCGTTCGCCGATGCCGCAATGCGCCGTGTCCTGGAAGTCATGGACCGGCGCCGGCCCATCGTCCAGCTGCGCCCGCTGCTTGCCGACGGACCGCTGAGCGCGGTGATGGCGCGCTCAGCGCGCGCCCCGGCCACCACCGCGGCGCGGCTCAGCAAGGTCCGGGTGCGTCGCTGCGCAGACGACACCGCGGAGATCTTCGGGACATTCGAACGCGGTGGGCGCGTCAAGGCATTCGCCGGACGGATCCAATCCGTGCGCGGCAACTGGCTTGTGGTCGCGTTGCAGCTCGGCTGACGCCTAGCGTTTGCGGCGCGACCGTGCCGGCTTGGCGGTGCGGCCGGTGTTACGTGCCGCTTCCCGACGCTCACGGCGTGTGCCGCCGCCCGAGGCCGCGGCCGAGCCGCCCTCATGCCGGGACTGCGCCGAGCCGTCCTCTGCCGGACCCGAGTAGGTCAGCTCCGGGGTGGACTCGTCAAGGCCCTTGGCCCGCAGCTCTCCCTGCGCGGCTTGCGCTGCGGCAGAAGCAAACTCGGCCAGACCCTCGGGTGCCGCCTGCGGGACGACCGCTCCCTCTGCCGGCTGTTGAACCTCGACGTTGATGTTGAACAGGAAGCCGACCGACTCCTCCTTGAGGCCGTCGAGCATCGCGGTGAACATGTCGAAGCCCTCGCGCTGGTACTCGACCAGCGGATCGCGCTGCGCCATGGCCCGCAACCCGATGCCCTCCTTGAGGTAGTCCATCTCGTAGAGGTGCTCGCGCCACTTGCGGTCGATCACACTGAGCAGGATGTTGCGCTCCAGCTGACGCATCGAGCCCTCACCGGCCAGGCCGTCGATCTCGACTTCCCTTGCTTTGTAAGCATTCTTGGCGTCATCGAGCAGGGCCGCCTTGAGGTCCTCGGGGCTCAGCTCGTCGGCCTCACCGTACTTGTCGGACGCGATGAGTTCCTCGGGCTTCAGGCTCACCGGGTACAGCGTCTTGAGGGCTGTCCACAAAGCGTCGAAGTCCCAATCCTCGTGATAGCCATCGGCGGTGGCACCATCGACGTAGGCGGAAACAGTGTCGGTGATCATCTCCTGAATCTGCGGCTGCAGATCCTCGCCCTCCAGGATGCGGCGACGTTCGGCGTAGATGACCTTGCGCTGCTGGTTCATCACCTCGTCGTACTTGAGGACGTTCTTGCGGACCTCGAAGTTCTGTTGTTCAACCTGCGTCTGCGCGCTCTTGATGGCGCTGGTCACCATCTTGGCTTCGATCGGCACGTCGTCCGGGACGTTCATGCGCGTCAGAATCGTCTCCAGCGCAGCACCATTGAAGCGCCGCATCAATTCGTCGCCCAGCGACAGGTAGAAGCGGGATTCGCCCGGGTCGCCCTGACGTCCGGACCGTCCACGCAGCTGGTTGTCGATACGCCGGGACTCGTGACGCTCGGTACCGAGCACGTACAGACCGCCGGCCTCCTGGACCTCCTTGGCCTCGGTTTCGGCCGCGTCCTTGAACTTCTGCAGCGTCTCGTCCCAGGCCTGCTGGTATTCGTCCGGGGTTTCTACCGGATCCAGGCCCTGGTCACGAAGATGCTTGTCCGCCAAGAAGTCCGGGTTGCCACCGAGCACGATGTCGGTACCACGGCCGGCCATGTTGGTGGCCACCGTGATCGCGCCGCGGCGCCCGGCCTCGGCGATGATGCCGGCTTCCTGCTCGTGGTACTTGGCGTTCAGCACGTTGTGCGGCACGCGCCGCTTGGTGAACTGCCGCGAAAGGTACTCGGAGCGCTCCACGCTGGTGGTACCGATCAGCACCGGCTGACCGGCCTCGTAGCGCTCCACCACATCGTCGACGACGGCGATGTACTTGGCTTCCTCGGTCTTGTAGATGAGGTCCGACTGATCCTTACGCACCATCGGCCGGTTGGTCGGGATGGAGACCACACCGAGCTTGTAGATCTCGTTGAGCTCGGCCGCCTCGGTCTGGGCGGTACCGGTCATGCCGGCGAGCTTGTCGTAGAGACGGAAGTAGTTCTGCAGGGTGATGGTGGCCAGTGTCTGGTTCTCGGCCTTGATCTCCACCCGCTCCTTGGCCTCGATGGCCTGGTGCATGCCCTCGTTGTAGCGGCGGCCCATCAGCACGCGGCCGGTGAACTCGTCGACGATGAGCACCTCACCGTCGCGGACGATGTAGTCCTTGTCGCGGTTGAACAGCTCCTTGGCCTTGATGGCGTTGTTGAGGTAGCTCACCAGTGGGGAGTTGGCCGCCTCGTACAGGTTGTCGATGCCCAGCTGGTCCTCGACGAATTCCACCCCGACCTCGTGGATACCGATGGTGCGTTTGCGGATGTCGACCTCGTAATGGGTGTCCTTCTCCATGAGCGGGACAAGCCGCGCGAACTCGGGATACCAGTTGGAGGCGCCGTCGGCCGGACCCGAGATGATCAGCGGGGTGCGGGCCTCGTCGATGAGGATCGAGTCGACCTCGTCGACGATGGCGAATGCGTGACCGCGCTGCACCAGCTCGTCGAGTGAGTGGGTCATGTTGTCGCGTAGGTAGTCGAAGCCGAACTCGTTGTTGGTGCCGTAGGTGATGTCGGCGTTGTAGGCCTCGCGCCGCTCCTGGGGGTTCATCTGCGACAGGATCACGTCAACGTTCAGGCCGAGGAAGCGGTGTACGCGGCCCATCCACTCCGAGTCACGTTTGGCCAGGTAGTCGTTGACGGTGACGACGTGCGTGCCCTTACCGGCGAGAGCATTCAGATACGCGGGAAGCACACACGTCAGCGTCTTGCCCTCACCGGTCTTCATCTCGGCGACGTTCCCGGCATGCAGCGCGGCACCACCCATGATCTGCACATCGAAGTGACGCTGGCTCAGCACCCGCCAGGAGGCTTCGCGGGCGACGGCGAATGCCTCGGGCATCAGGTCATCGAGGGTTTCGCCCTTTTCCAGGCGCCCCTTGAACTCGCCGGTCTTGGCCTGCAGCTCGCTATCGGAGAGCTTCTCGACGTCATCGGACAGGGTGTTGACGTAATCGGCCACGCCCTTGAGACGCTTGACCATGCGACCTTCACCAAGGCGCAGCAACTTCGACAGCACGTCAATATCCCCTGTACTCGTTAGGACTTGTCAGATTCAGCGAGTCCCATCGTAGGCGTCGCCCCAAGCTGCACCGCCCAATGTCTGCCCAGTAGGGGTTCACTGTCCGATTCTGGCCGTCACGAGCCGGAACAACAGACCCCGCCCAATGCTCTCCACTCCGCGTGACCGGACGGCGGGAATTGACCCGCAACGGAGCGTCGACGGGGTCCGGGAGGGCGATTTCCGCGCCGCTGATGGATGCGCAGTGCCCTGGACGCGCTGGACCGGGTACGGCCCCATCCCAGCCCCCTGTCGCACGGCCGTCCGGTCGCCACGCAGCGTCATGGTGCTGGTCACGGTGGCCACCGCCTTGCCGTCAGCTCACCGGCAGGGCGAAAACGTAGCGGCTGCACATATGAGAATCCCCGCACCGGTTGCGGTCCGGTGCGGGGATTCTCTGCGCGGTGACCGCGCGCCCTACTCCCCGAGGCGTATCAGGCCGTAGTCATACGCGTGCCTGCGGTACACCACCGACGGGCGACCAGACGACTCGTCGTGGAAGAGGAAAAAGTCGTGACCGACCAATTCCATCTCGTACAGCGCGTCGTCGACCGTCATCGGCTTGGCCGGGTGTTCCTTGGTTCGCACGATGTGACCCGGGCCGTGCCCGTCCTCGATCACAGCGCCGTTGTGACTGTGCGCGCCATTCACCGCCGCGGGCGGCGTGAAGGCATCGGCCGGCAGGACCTTAGTGGCCTCGGCAAGTGATACCGGCGTCTTGTCTCCGTAATGAACCTTGCGGCGATCACGACCTCGCCGCAGCCGGCTTTCCAGCTTGGCGACGGCAGCTTCGAGCGCGCTGTGGAACGTGTCGGCACATGCCTCGCCCCGGACAACCGGTCCGCGGCCCCGCGCGGTGATCTCCACGCGCTGACAGCTCTTCTTCTGGCGACGATTGCGTTCGTGTTCGAGTTCTACATCAAAAAGGTAAAGGGTCTTGTCGTAACGTTCCAGACGGGACAGTTTGTCGTTCACAAAGATTCGGAAGTGATCGGGGATTTCTACGTTTCGGCCCTTGACGACGATATCGGCTTGGGCCGTTCGCTCATCGTCCTCGAGTGCAACGGATGCCTTTGATGTGCTTGACAAGTCATACCTCCGATACTGAGAGTGCGCTTGCGCTCAACCCGCCCGCTAGGGACTAAAGATGTTGACGGCGCCCATGTTTGATATCTGAAGTACGCCGGAGTCGCCTGAAACGCTGAGACGGCAGCCCGCCGGCGCTGGGGTTGGCAACCACCTCCTCCGCCCTACGGGAAGCAGGCGTTCCGTATTTGGAGAGCAGTTTGACCGCCCAAACTCGGAACGTTCATAGCTTGTTGGCCCCGACGGTAGTCCGTGTTCACTCCCCTTGCCACCGATTCGTGAGAGTCGTTTCGAGATCGTCACACTCACGATGAGCCGATCAGGCGAAGAGCATCGAACATGTGTTTAGGAATAGGTCAGCGTGAGCACGGCCGCGACGTGAAATCCCGCGTATTTCAACACTCTGACCGATTCGGCAACAGTGGCCCCGGTGGTCACGACGTCGTCAACCAGCACCAATTCCGTGCCCGGCCGCGCGGTTCGGCGCAGCGCGATACGCCCGGCGACGTTGCGCTGCCGGGCAGAAATTGACAGCCCGACCGAATCTCGCGCACCCATCTTCATACGCAGCAGGGATGCGACGCGCACGCCCGGAATCCGGGTGGCGACGGTAGCGACGGCGGTCACCGGGTCTCCACCTCGGCTACGTGCGGCGGTCCATCGAGTCGGAGCCGGCACCAGCGTTACCGGGCGCTCGATCACGTGCCAGCGCAGTAGTTGATCCACTCCCCGCGCGAGTGCCACCCCCAACGGAACGGTGAGATCGCGGCGACCGCGGTCCTTCATCGTCACGATCGCCTGTCGCCGCGCGCCCGCATACCGTCCGAGCGACAGGACAGGAACTCCGGGATCGACCCGGGTGGTCACCACCACGGGCTCCGCCGTGAACGCACACGCGCAGGCCGCGCACCAACGGACCGATGGTGCCCCGCAACCACCGCAGGCCAGTGGCAGCACCAGATCGAGCATGCGACCACTGTGCGCGCGGGGTCCGACATCTCAACGCGGTTTCCCGGCGCTAGAGCGCGGCGACCAGCCTGTCGATCTGAGTGCGATCCAGCACCTCGACAGTTCCGTCGGGCAGCCCCAGAATGCGATCGGTGGCCATGCCGTAGAGCCGCTGACGCAGCACGGCAGCGTCGATCGCCTCCGCGCGCGCCCGCGCATCCGGGGCGACCATGATCCGGTGCACCGTGGCGCCCATGGTGGCCGCCAGGCTCTGAATCATGTCACCGACGCCCTCAGGATCGAAGGTCTCGAACACTCCTTCGGCGACTCCTTGGGTGATCAACTCGGTGAGCACCGGGCGGAACTTGTCCTCCCAAATCGCCGAGATCCTGCGCAGCAGCGATTGGTTTTCCGGTCGCAGCATCGACGCCATCGCCGCGATGCTCTCTGGTGCACCGAGCGCCATTTTGACCTCGTAGCTGGCCCTCAGACCAGTATTCAGCCGTTCCAAGGCGCCCTTCCCCGGTTCTGCGAAGACGGGGCTCAACGCCTCGAAGGCCTGGTCAGCGCTACGTTTGGCCAGCGCGGACATCAGAGCCTCTTTGGACGGAAAGTAGTGGTAGAAAGCACCTTTCGACATCCCCGAGGTCGCGATCAGATCATTGAGACTGACCTTTTCGTAGCCGCGCTCCAGGAATAGGGCCATCGCCAGATCGAGTAATTCGGCCCGGCGCACCTCCGGATGCTTCACCACACGCGGCACGGCTCAGCGCTTCCTGATCCAGCCGACGTAAGTCAGGTACAGACCGACAGCCGCCATGAACAGGAAGAAGACCCGGACCGGCCCGACTGCCGGTATCGAGGCGTCGACGCCCTTCTGCATCAGCTGGGGAAACGCCAACAGTACGAATCCCCGCAGTGCCAGAAACCAGCCGAACAGCGAAATGATTGCCGGCGCGAGCCCGCGCCAGAACTGGTGAAACGCGATGATCATCAGCCCGCAGAAGAACAGCAGCGCGCCGAACAGCCACGACCACATCGGGTCCTTGAAGAAGCTCTCGCCCAGGAAGCTCAAGTCCCCCGCACGCACGGCGATGATGCCGGTAACGGTGGCGACAAAGGGGCCGATGACCCGTGCGAATGCACGCGTGCGCGGGGCCGGATCGATCGTGGTGAACGCGGTATCCATGTCGCGATATCCTCTCGGACGGCCTGAACAGACCACTGGTCGGTATACTAGACCAATGGTCGGTAAAGGCAAGTGGCGACCGCAAGAACGCCGAGCAGTGGAGCCGATTTGACTAGGCTCGGATTCATGGAGACCCGGACAGCACCCGCCGATCCCGAAGTTCTCACCTCAAACCTGCGCGTCGCGCTCGACGGACGATTCGGTCCGATCCGCGATGCCGCGCGTGAGTATCTGAACCGAGCCGACCTGCTCCCCGACCCGGCACTGACCCTTGAGCAGGCGCGCGCACGATCACTGCAGATCATGCGCGAGCTGGTGCCACATGGCTTGCCACACGCCGGATTCCGCAAGGAACACGGTGGCACCGGCGATGTCGGGGCCGCGATCGTCGGCATCGAGATGCTCGGTTACGCCGACCTCTCGCTGATGGTCAAGGCCGGCGTGCAGTGGGGCCTGTTCGGTGGCGCCATCGAAAACCTGGGCACCGCAACCCATCACGAGCAGTACGTGGTCCCGTTGATCAATCTCGATGTGCTCGGCTGTTTCGGCATGACCGAGACCGGTCACGGTTCCAATGTGCAGGCGCTGCAGACCGTCGCCACCTATGACAGCAAGACCGGCGACTTCATCCTCAACTCCGAGGGCTCGCTGGCCCGCAAGGACTACATCGGCGGTGCCGCCGAGCATGCCACCGTGTCCGCGGTATTCGCACAGCTCGTCACGGGCGGGCCCGGCGAGGAGGCGAGCGGGCGCGGCGTGCACTGCTTCGTGGTGCCGATCCGCGACGCCGACGGCAACGATCTGCCCGGCATCACCACCAGCGACTGCGGGTACAAGGGTGGGCTCGCCGGCGTAGACAACGGGCGCATCGTGTTCGACAACGTGCGGGTCCCGCGCGCCAATCTGCTGAACAAGTACGCGGACGTCGCCGAGGACGGTACCTACAGCTCACCGATCGAGAACGAGAACAAGCGGTTCTTCACCATGCTGGGCACCCTTATCCGCGGCCGGGTGAGCGTCGCCGCCACCTCCGGCGCAGCCGCCCGTAAGGCATTGACCATCGCCTCGCGTTATGCCTTGGTACGCAAGCAATTCGACACACCGGACAGTAGCGACGAGGTGATCATCGCCGACTATCTGGTGCATCAGCGCAAGCTGTTGCCCCTGATCGCCCGCTCCTATGCACTGGCATTCGCGCAGAATGAATTGACCGAAGAGCTCCATGAGGTACAGACCGCCGACGAGGTGGACGCGGACCGGCAACGCCAGCTGGAAAGTGCCGCAGCGGGTTTGAAGGCGATGACCAGCTGGCATGCCCAGAACACCATCACGGTGTGCCGCGAGGCGTGCGGTGGCGCAGGCTACCTGGACGCCAACCAGCTCACGATCCTGCGCCGCGATATAGACGTGTTCACCACCTTCGAGGGCGACAACACCGTGCTCACCCAGCTGGTGGCCAAGGAGCTCCTGTCGGCCTACGCCGAGGACGTGCGCGGCCTCAATGCCGTGGGCTGGACCCGATTCATCGCCGGAATGGCCCGGGACGTGATCCTGGAACGTTCCGCGGTACGGCAGGTCATCCAGACCATCCTGGACTCCTCTGACGAGGACGTCGAGGAATCCGATCTGAGCAACCGGGGCACCCAGCTGCGGCTGCTGCGTAACCGCGAAGACCATCTGTTGCGCACCGCGGCCACCCGAATGCAGCGCGCTCAATCCGATGATGAGGATCCGTTTGAGGTCTTCAACTCCGCCCAGGACCACATCCTCAAGGTCGGCTCGGCACACACCGAGCGGGTGGTGCTGGAAGCCTTCATCGAGGCAATCGACAGCTGCGACAGCAAGTCGGCACAGGAACTGCTGGAGAAGCTGTGCGATCTGTTCGTCTACAGCGTCCTCGAGGCCGACCTGTCATGGTTCCTCATGCACCGGCATGTCTCGACCGAACGTGCGAAGGCGATCCGGCGCGGCGTCAACCAGCTCTGTGAGGAGCTGCGCCCGCACCTGGGAACCCTGGTGGACGCCTTCGGGATTCCCGAGGCGCTACTCGCCACGGAGATGATCCCCGACAACTAGCCCGTGAGCACCGGAATCGTTTGGGGCATCATGAGCGGGCGCACCTCGATCCACCGCTCCTCCGGAGTGCCCAGTCCCGTCAGCTGCAGCACTCCGCGTGCGTCGGCGATGTAGATGATCGCCGGCGAGGCGACGATCGTGGACACCGGGGTCAACAGGTTGCGATCATCCAGGTCGGAGTTCACGCCGTCCAGGTTCACGTTGGCCACCAAGTGCGATCCGTCGTTGCGGGCCACCGCGATATCGTCACCGGTGCGCCAGGCCAGCGAGACCGCCGAGTTTCCCAGGCCATAGCCCAGCCGCCGCGGTTGCACCAACGCGTAGTCACCACTGTCGGTCTGCACGACCGTCGCCAGGATGACCTGGCCGTCGATGATCATCGCCGCTCGGGTGCCATCGCGCGACAACGCCAGTTCGGTGATCAGTCCCTTGTATTTCTGTGCCACCGCCGAGGATTCGACCGGCAGCACCGCCACCATGGACGTGGTGGCCTCCTGGATCACTCTGACCACTCGGCCGCCGTCGATGACCACCCACACCGCGTCGTCGAGCGCCCAGGTCGGGCGGGTCAGGGTCTTGCCGCCCACCGCCTCACTGCCGTTTGCGCCATTGGCACCCACCCACATCGACATCTGCGGGTCATCGCCTGCCTGCACCCGCACCACGGACGCCACCTGACGGCCGCTGCGTGACAGCGCCGCGGAAACCTGGTTTCCCACTTGACCGAAAGAACCCCGCACCGGCGCCGCAGTGTCGCGATCAACCGATACCAGCGAACCGTTGAGCAGCCCGTACAGACCCACCCCTGCGCCCTCCGACGCGCCAGGGTCCGTCGATGCGACATTCTGAGTGCTCCAGCCCTGCGCCAGCTGCTCATCGAGTGGAGCACCATTGACCTGCAGCACATACGGTCCAGCAACACCGGCCCGCGACAACGTCCAAATCACCTGCGCGGCAAGGAACTGCCGGGTCCGCTGATCCGGTGTCAGATCGCCCTCCAGTTCCACCCGCACGCCGCCATATCCGCGCCCCACATCGACCCTGCTGCCATCGACGCGGGTCACCGGGCCGCGTAACCGCAGACCGCTGAGGTGATTACGCACCGCCCCACCAAGTTCCGGGCGCGGGCCGGCCAGCAGTTTGTATACGAGCTCGGTGGCCAACAGTTCGGGATCAGCGACCGCCAGATACCGCGGGTCGGGCACCACCGTACGGCCGGCGGGATCCGCGAAGTACACGGTGTATCGCCGATAGGTGGTCTGGAACTGTGCCCAGTCCAGGAACACCCCGTTGGGCAGGGTATCGATTCGCCACTCGCCGTTGACTTTTACCAACGTGAACTGCGGAGCTTGGACGTCGCCCTGCGAAGTCTCGAACACCCCGATATCGGACAGGGTGCCCAGTTTGTTGGCGCGGACATTGATGGTCCACCGGTCGACACCGCGCTGGTCGGCGAACACCGGCGACTCGATCAGCACCGCGTCACCCGCGTCATCCCATGTCCGCGAGCCGGATTCGGTGAGGAATTGGCGGGCCGCCCGGTGTCTGTTGGACGGCTCAGCCGTGGCTTTCAGAAATTCACGGAGCACCGTCTCCGGCTCCATGCCCGGCGTGGGTGCCGGCACCCCAGGAGGCAGCGGGCGCTGCACCGTGCCGATGGCCTGCGGCGAGGACGAGGACGGCACCCCGGCACAGCCGGAGACCCCGAGTGTTATCGCAGCCAAGGCGGCGGCCACCTTGCGGCGCATCACGATGCATCTCCCCCACGGCCGCCCGACGACTCCCGCACGCGCTCGATCTTGGCACCCGAGGTACGCATGGGTGTGGTCTCTTGCTCACCGGGATGAGGTCCGCGCGAAGTCGCCCGGCGCACAGCCGAACTCGGACGGCTGGTCGGATTCAACGGAAGAGGGCTCGTCGTCACCTTATGCCCGCGTACCAACGGCACCGTCAGGCGGAACAACGCACCATTGCCCGGTTCGCCCCACGCCTCCAGGCGTCCCTGATGCAACCGGGCGTCCTCGACGCTGATGGCCAACCCCAACCCGGTGCCCCCGGAATGACGCTTACGCGACGGGTCGGCACGCCAGAACCTGTTGAACACCAGCTTTTCCTCGCCGGGTCGCAAGCCGACTCCGCGGTCACGGACCGTGACGGCGACGCTGTCGATATCGGCGGCCATCCGGATGGTGACCGGCTTGTGCTCGCTGTGGTCGATGGCATTGGCCACCAGGTTGCGCAGGATGCGTTCCACGCGACGGGGATCCACCTCGGCGATGATCTCTTTGTCGGGCATGTCGAGTTCGACCGTGGTGTCCAACTCGTCGGCCAGGTGCTTGACCGAGGCCACCACCGCCTTGACGGTGTCGCGCAGATCCACCTGCTCCACGGTGAGCTCGGCGACACCGGCATCGTGCCGCGAGATTTCCAGCAGGTCACTGAGCAGCGTTTCAAATCGATCGAGCTCGTTGACCATCAACTCGGCGGAGCGCTGCAGCGCCGGATCCAGCTCTTCGCGGTTGTCATAGATGAGGTCGGCCGCCATCCGCACCGTGGTCAGCGGTGTGCGTAGTTCGTGGCTCACGTCAGAGGTGAAGCGGCGCTGCAGATTTCCGAACTCTTCCAGTTGGGTGATCTCACGCGACAGGCTTTCGGCCATGTCGTTGAATGACACCGCGAGCCGCGCCATATCGTCGACGCCGCGCACCGGCATGCGTTCGGACAGATGCCCTTCGGCGAATCGTTCGGCGATACGCGACGCCGACCGCACCGGCAGCACCACCTGACGAGCGACCAGCAGCGCCACCGCGGCCAGCAGCACCAGCAGCACCACCCCACCGGTCACGATGGTGCCCCTCACCAGCGAAATGGTGCTTTCCTCGTTCGAGAGCGGGAAGACCAGATACAGCTCGAGGGCGGTCACCTTCGAGGAGGTAGTCGGCGAACCGATGACCAGAGCCTTCCCCGAGAAGCTCTCGGTGTGCACTGTCGAGTACTGGTAACTGACCTGTCCGGCCTTGACGAATTCGCGCAAGGGGCCCGGAATTTGGGTGGCCGGCCCCGCCGAAGTTGCCTCGCGGGGGCCATCACCGGGAACCAGCAGGACCGCGTCAAACGCGCCGGCGCCTCCGCCGTCAGAACCCTTGCTGCCGTTCAGCAGTTGGTTACGAGCCAGCTCCAGGCTGCTTTGTACCGAACGGGTCTCCTCGCCGCCGACATCGTCGCTGACGATGACGCGCGCACGTTCCATCTCTTCGGTCGCGACCCGGATCTTCGATTCCAGGATGCGGTCGGTGACCTGGCTGGTGAGCACAAATCCCAGGATCAGAATGACCAGTGAGGACAGCGCCAGGTTGGACACCACCACCCGCACCTGCAGGGAACGGCGCCAGGTGAACCCGACCGCTCGACTCAGTGCCTTCAGTCCGCGTATCAGTGGTGCCGATCGCCGCTGAATGCGCCGCTTCGAGCTGAAGATCACGGGGGTCCGGCCTTATATCCCACTCCTCGAACGGTCAACACCACGGTCGGATTCTCCGGGTCCTTCTCGACCTTCGCCCGCAGACGCTGCACGTGGACGTTCACCAGCCTGGTATCGGCCGGGTGACGATAACCCCACACCTGTTCGAGCAGCACATCACGAGTAAACACCTGGCGCGGTTTACGTGCCAGCGCCACCAGCAGGTCGAACTCCAGCGGGGTCAGCGAGATCTGTTCGCCCTCGCGCGTCACCTTGTGCGCGGGCACATCGATCTCGATACCCGCGATGTTCAGCAGCTCGGCGGGCTCGTCGTCGTTACGGCGCAGCCGGGCACGAATGCGGGCGACGAGCTCCTTGGGCTTGAACGGTTTCATGATGTAGTCATCTGCGCCGGACTCCAGGCCCAACACCACGTCAACGGTGTCGGTCTTGGCGGTGAGCATGACAATCGGCACACCGGAGTCGGAGCGCAGCACGCGGCAGACATCGATACCGTTCATCCCGGGCAGCATGAGGTCCAGCAGGACCAGATCGGGCCGCAGCTCCCGAACGGCGGTGAGCGCCTGGGTGCCATCGCTCACAACTGCCGTCTCGAAGCCCTCCCCGCGCAACACGATGGTGAGCATCTCCGCCAATGACGCGTCATCGTCGACAACAAGGATCCTTTGCCTCATAGATCCCATCGTGTCACTAGATCGTGACAAAACCGGGGTACCCAAGGGGCGAGTTGCGAATCTATCTGGCAGTTAGACGAGCTGCTGACGGATCTTGAACTTCTGGATCTTGCCGGTGGCCGTTCTGGGCAGGGCTTCGACGAACTCGACTCGCTTGGGGCACTTGTACCCGGCCAATCTGTCCCGACAGTGCGCGATGAGTTCGGACCCGGTCGGCGGGTCGGCCGGGGTGACCACCACTACGACCGCCGTGACCAGTTCTCCCCATTTCTCGTCGGGGATCCCGACGACAGCGGCCTCACGAACGGCGGGATGCGATATCAACGCGTCCTCAACCTCGATGGAGGTGACATTCTCCCCGCCCGTGATGATGACGTCCTTCTTGCGATCCGAGATGGTGAGATATCCGTCGTCCACCGATCCGCGATCACCGGTGTGAAACCAATTGCCCGCCAATGCCTCCGCGGTGGCCTCCGGCTGATCCCAATATCCGTCGAGATTCGTGTTCGACTGGGTGAGCACCTCACCGTCTTCGGCGACGGAAACGCGCACCCCGATCGCCGGGGCACCCGCACGTCCCAGCATGCGGGCCTGCTCCTGCTCGTCGAGACCGGCCCATTCGGAGCGAAAACGATTCATGGTGATCAGCGGTGCGGTTTCGGTAAGCCCATAGATCTGAATGAATTCCCAGCCGAGTTCGGCCCGCACCCGCGCGATGGTGCGTGTTGGTGGCGGCGCCCCCGCGACGATGATGCGGACCCGGTCCCGGCCTGGAATGGGCCCTTGCCAGCGTGCGGCCGCATCCAGCACGGCGTCGACGACCGTTGGTGCCGCGCACATCACAGTGACGCCATGCGACGCGACGCGTCGCAGAATCTCGTCGCCGTCGACCTTGCGCAGCACAATGTGGCGCCCACCCATTCCGGTGGCCGCGTACGGCCAACCCCATCCGTTGCAGTGAAACATCGGCAATGTGTGTAGCAGCACATCGTCATCGCGCAAGGTCGCGTGCAGCCCGAAGACGACGGCGTTGATCCAGATATTGCGATGTGTGAGCTGCACGCCCTTGGGTCTGCTGGTGGTGCCTGAGGTGTAATTCAGTGTGGCTGTGTCCGATTCGGTACACGACCACGGGTTGGGATTCGCGGAGTTCAGCGACTCACCCTCTCCCATCTCCCCGAAGATCGCCGCATCGTCTTCGCCCAGTACGAAGTTGTGGGTCGCGCGCACGGTGTCCAGCAGGCCCCGTACCTCCGGGTCGACGATCAGCACCGACGCGCCCGAATGCCCGACGATGTACTCGATCTCGGCGGGGGCCAACCGAAAATTGATGGGCACCAGGATGCGTCCCCATCCGGACACCCCGAAAAAGGAGGCGAGCAGGCGCGCGCTGTTCTGCGAAACGATGGCCACCCGCTCCCCCGGTGCGACTCCGAGAGCATCGAGCACCGCGGCCTGTCCACGAGCCCGCGCGGCGAGCTGCCGGTAGGTCAACTCGCCCCAAGACGGCGCCGGTTGCACCGGTTCGTCGACAACCCCGATGCGGTCGGGGTAGACCAACTCGGCACGGTCCAGGAAATCTCGTACGCTTAGATCGAAGTACACGTACCAATCCTGCCGTCCCGCGCCCAGTGCGGTGTACATATCACCGAACGACGCGGTACCTTGCCGGTCGCCGGTGGCGGGGTGTTTAATGATGACGCTTTGTTCAGCAGTGATTCATGTGCGCTTTGCGCCCACGACTAGGAGGTGACGCGACTATGTCCGATAGTCAACCTCCGAGTATTCACAGCGCCTTCTAACGCAGACCCGGTTCACGCTCGAAGGCGCTCTTGTTGCACCGATTTTTGTGCACCTGGAAATCACTGCGAGAGAACAGGACCCGTTATGAGCCATTGGGATGTCATCATCCGCATAGCACTCGGATTTGGCCTGGGTTGCGCCATCGGAGTAGAACGGCAGTGGCGCGCCAAGAATGCCGGCCTACGCACCAACGCCCTGGTGTGCCTGGGCGCAACACTATTCGTCATCATGGGCGCCTACAGCTTCCACGGACCCGGCGCCGATCCCACTCGCGTTGCGGCACAGATTGTTTCAGGCATCGGCTTCCTCGGCGCCGGCGTGATCATGAAGCAAGGCGCCACCATCACCGGGCTGAACACCGCTGCCACCATGTGGGCAACTGCCGCTGTCGGCGCCCTGGCCGGTGGCGGAATGTACGAGGTGGCAGTCCTCGGTGCGGCGGCAATTGTGCTGGCCAACCTGCTGTTACGCCCGGTGGGCCACCTACTGGACCGTCAGCCCGCAATCGGTCGCGAATCCGCGCCCGCCGCGTATCTCTTCGAGGTCACCACCACCGATGAGACCGAGGCGCATATCCGGGCGCTCACCGTGCAAGCGGTCAACCGGCCGGAATTCGCATTGCAATCGGTGCGATCCTACGACGTCGAGGACGGCAAGCACGTTCGGGTGGTCGCGAAGCTGAGCACCGAGGAGCGCAACGACTCCCTGCTGGAGTCCGCGGTGAGCCGGTTGTCCATGGAACCCGCGGTCTCATCGGTGCGTTGGCACGTCGGCCGTGAGGAAGAAGTCGAATCCAGCGAGTGGTAGCGGCTGGCCGAGCGTGAAGCTACTGCGCAATTTCTATCGATTTCCCGCAGTAGCTTCACGCTCGCCGAAGGAGCTCCGCCGCCAGCGTTTCCGGTTCGGCACCATCGGTGACCACCCAGGGTCCACCCCAGTTGCGTTGCGCCAGATCGGCGTACGCCGCGGATACCCGCGACTGCAGATCCGCGTCACGCTCGTAGGTATCGCGGGTGCGGTCACTGTCCTGCTGCTCGCGGCCGCGGGCCCGCTCCCCCGCCAGCTCGGGCGAAACATCAAGGAATACTTGCCAATCCGGCCGGGGTAGCCCGAAGCGCTCGAACTCCAGCGCGTACACCCAGTGCGCCATGTCGCCATCACCATCCTGATGCAGCCGCGCCGCACCGTATGCGGCGTTGGAGGCCACCCACCGATCCAGGATCACCAGATCGTGAGCGCGCGTCAGCTCCGTCAACTCCGCAAGCGCATCACGGCGATCCAGCGCGAACAGCAGCCCCATCGCGTACGCCGAGGACACCACATCACCGTGCCCCCCTTTGAGCGACTCGGCAGCGAGATCGGCATGCACCGACTGTCCGTAACGCGGAAAGGCCAGCGTCGCAACGGATAACCCGTCGGACACGCAGCGCTTGGTCAGCGCCTCGGTGAGTGTGCGCTTACCCGCGCCGTCGACACCCTCGATCGCAATCAGTTGGCCCACGGCTGGTCAGCCTACGCAAAAGCCCCCCGCACCGGAGTGCAAGGGGCCTCTACGTCGCCCAGCGACGATCAGTAGCGGTAGTGCTCCGGCTTGTACGGGCCCTCCACGTCCACGCCGATGTACTCGGCCTGGTCCTTGGTGAGCTTGGTCAGCGAGCCGCCGAGAGCCTCGACGTGGATGCGCGCCACCTTCTCATCGAGGTGCTTGGCAAGCCGGTAAACCTCGTTGTCGTACTCGTCGTTCTTGGTCCACAGCTCGATCTGCGCGATGACCTGGTTCGAGAAGCTGTTGCTCATCACGAACGACGGGTGTCCGGTGGCGTTACCCAGGTTGAGCAGACGGCCCTCGGACAGCACGATGATCGACTTGCCCGAGTCGCCGAACGTCCACTGATCGACCTGCGGCTTGATGTTGAGCCGGACCGCGCCCGACTTCTCCAGCGCCGCCATGTCGATCTCGTTGTCGAAGTGGCCGATGTTGCCCAGGATCGCGTGATCCTTCATCGCCTTCATGTGGTCAAGCAGGATGATGTCGAAGTTGCCGGTCGCGGTCACGACGATGTCGGCGTTGCCGATCGCCTCCTCGACGGTCACCACGTCGTAGCCGTCCATCAGCGCCTGCAGGGCGTTGATGGGGTCGATCTCGGTGACCTGCACGCGCGCACCCTGACCGGCCAGCGACTCGGCACAGCCCTTGCCCACGTCGCCGTAGCCGCAGATCAGCACCTTCTTGCCGCCAATGAGCGCATCGGTGCCGCGGTTGATGCCGTCGACCAGCGAGTGCCGGGTGCCGTACTTGTTGTCGAACTTGCTCTTGGTCACCGAGTCGTTGACGTTGATGGCCGGGAACGCCAGCTCGCCGGCGGCGGCGAACTGGTAGAGGCGCAGCACGCCGGTGGTGGTCTCCTCGGTGACACCCTGCACCGATTCGGCGATCTTGGTCCACTTGTCCTTGTCGGTCTCGAACCGCTCACGCAGCAGGTTCAGGAAGACCTTGTACTCGGCCGAGTCATTCTCGTCCGCGGGCGGCACCACACCGGCCTGCTCGAACTGCGCACCGCGCAGCACCAGCATGGTGGCGTCGCCACCGTCGTCCAGGATCATGTTGGCCGGCTCGTTGGGCCAGGTGAGCATCTGCTCGGCAGCCCACCAGTACTCCTCCAGCGTCTCGCCCTTCCAGGCGAAGACCGGGGTGCCCTGGGGCTCTTCCGGGGTGCCGTGCGGGCCGACGACGACAGCCGCCGCCGCGTGGTCCTGGGTGGAGAAGATGTTGCACGACGCCCAGCGCACCTCGGCACCGAGCGCGACAAGCGTCTCGATCAGCACCGCGGTCTGAATCGTCATGTGCAGCGAGCCAGAGATGCGAGCGCCCTTGAGCGGCAACACATCTGCGTACTCACGGCGCAGCGTCATCAGGCCCGGCATCTCGTGCTCGGCGAGACGGATCTCCTTGCGGCCGAACTCGGCCTCGGAAAGATCGGCCACCTTGTAATCAATGCCGTTGCGTACGTCGGCCACCAGCTCGGTCATCGCCACCTCAATCAAGTCTCTGAAGTATGTCAATCCCCATGACATACACGGGTCCGTCACCAGGTTAGCGCGTGAGAGCGACTGATAGTTAGATCAGGTACCGAGATTTACGCAGGTGCAGGTCACGCCCTGTCGGCAAGCGCGTTGGTCTCGACGAACGGCGACAACAACCGCGCCATATCGAGCGCCACGTCATGATCCGATTCCGGCGGCATCGATACGTAACTAATCGCCAGCCGCACAATCGACCTCGCGAGGATCGCAGCGTCTTCCTCGCTGGCGGCCACCCAGCTGTTCGCGAACGACTCGGTCAGCCGCGCCGAGGCCGGCAGCACGATCAGCGCGCTGTCGACCGTCACGAGGCGCATGAGCTCAGGCTTGGCCTCACCCGTCAACAGCGAGATCACCATGGGGTCTGCGGCACTCTCGGCGAAGAAGGCCGCGAATCCCTGGTGCAACGCGCCGTGGATGTCGCCGACGTTGGCGTAGATCGCATCATTGACGGAGTCGGCCAGACGCAAGGCCAGCCGCAGGGCGTACCCCTGAGCCAACCCCTGCCGGGAACCGAACTCGTTGTAGAGCGTTTGACGGCTGACCCCGGCCCGGCGGGACACATCGGACATCGTGACCGCCGACCAGTCCCGCTGGCGCAACAGATCGCCAAGGGCATCGAGGACCGATTCGCGAAGCAGCGCCCGCGCGGCCTCGGCATACGGCACTCGAGGCGTCACCCCGGGCAGCCTGACAGCGGTGCTGGCCGACGTCAATGCGTCCCTGCCGGGCAGGACGTCCGTCATGGCCGCGCGATCTCTACCATCACGAAGTCAGCTTTGGCCGCTCCGCAATCCGGGCAGCTCCAGTCGTCGGGAATGTCCTCCCAGCGGGTGCCCGGCTCGAGTCCGTCCTCCGGCCAACCAAGGGCCTCGTCGTACTGGAAGCCGCACTGCATGCATTCGTACAGCTTGTAGTCGTCGCTCATGAGTCCGCTCCTACTACTTCCTCAAAATCGATCTTCTCGCGCACTCCGCAGTCGGGGCAGCACCAGTCGTCGGGAATCGCCGACCACGCCGTCCCGGCCGGAAACCCCTCGCGAGGGGCTCCCGTGCTCTCGTCGTACACGTACTGACATACAGGGCAACGGTACTGCGACATGTCAGGCCGCCTCGTCCGTCACGCCGTACTTGGCCAGAATCTTTGTGCGCTTGCTCGGCTGAACATTCACCTTGGTGATATCGCCGTCGTAGTGATCCAGCACCCGGTGGTCCATGACCTTGCGCCACAGCGGCGGGAAATAGGCCAGGGTCAGCATCGTGGCGTACCCACTGGGCAGGTTGGGCGCGCCATCCATGCTGCGCAGCGTCTGGTAACGCCGAGTCGGGTTGGCGTGGTGATCGCTGTGCCGCTGCAGGTGGTACAGGAAAATATTGGTCACCAGGTGATCGGAGTTCCAGCTGTGCTTGGGTGTGCAGCGCTCGTACCGACCGCCCGCAACCTTCTGGCGCAGCAGACCGTAGTGCTCGAGATAGTTCACCGTCTCCAGGAAGGTGAATCCATAGATCGCCTGAATGATCAGGTACGGGATGACCGCGGTGCCGAAGATCGCGATGGTGACCCCGAACAGCACCACCGACATCAGCCAGGCATTGACCACATCGTTGCTCGGGTGCAACACAAAGCGGTTCAGCCGCTTCATGCGCGTGGCCTCCAGGTTCCAGGAGGACTTCAGGCTGCCCCACACGCTGCGCGGCCAGAATCCCCAGAAGGTCTCGCCGAAGCGTGAGCTGGCCGGATCCTCTGGCGTCGCGACGCGCACGTGGTGGCCGCGGTTGTGCTCGATATAGAAGTGACCGTAGAACGTCTGCGCCAGCGTGATCTTCGAGAGCCAGCGTTCCAGCTCGTCCTTCTTGTGTCCCATTTCGTGGGCGGTGTTGATACCCACGCCACCCAGCACGCCGATCGACGCCGCGATACCCAGCTTGGAAATCCAGCTGATGCCGTGATCGAACCCGATCCAGCTCAGATCGGTGGCGGTGAAGTAGTACGCGCCCACGAAGAAGCTGGCGTACTGGAGCGGAATGAAGATGTAGGTGCAGTAGCGGTAGTACTTGTCGTTCTCCAGCGCCTCCATCACCTCATCGGGCGCGTTCTCGCCATCGGCCCCGAAATTCAGGTCCAGCAGCGGCAGGATCACGTAGACCAACAGCGGGCCGATCCAGAAGAAGATCGGCGAGAACTGCTGCCAGCCGAGCTGGTTCATCGCGTAGACCAAAGCCGTCGCGATGAAGATCGCCGTGGGCGGGATCATGCCGTACAGCCACATGTAGCGCTTGCGGTCGCGCCACTGGACGGGCTGCGCCGGGCTGGTTTCAAGGTTTGACGTCATCGTCACTTCTCCTCGTCGATATCTGCGTGAGGTACGTCACCGAACAGATTTGACGATAGGACATGTTTCGTCGCATGTCTAGACAAATCGACATGTTTTGTAAAGCACCTGGTGGCGCGCGTCACCCACAGTCACCAAGACCACGGTTTTCGACGCAACGGCCGAGACGGGCGCGCACGACACGGCGTGTCGGCACGGAAGGAAACGCGAAAGAAGAGTTACTTCTCGACGGCCACGCGCTGCCCCAGCACGGAGTGCCGGCGGCTGTAGACGAAGTAGACGATCACGCCGACGGCCATCCAGCCCAATGCGAACATCCAGGTACGCACCGCGAGGTTGAGCATCAACCACCCACACGCCACGATCGCGACAACCGGCAGCCAAGGCACACCCGGCGTCCGGAAACTGCGAGGCAGATCCGGCCGGGACCGCCGCAGCACGACAACGCCGGCCGAAACCAGCACAAACGCGAACAGTGTGCCGACGTTGACGATCTCCTCCAAACCCTCGATCGGAGTAAGAGAGGCAGCTATCGCCACAAGAAAGCCCACGATCAGGGTGATCCGTATCGGCGTGCCGTGCGATCCGGTTCGCGCCAGCTCGCGCGGCAGCAGCCCGTCGCGGCACATCGCGAAGATGACCCGGATCTGCCCGAGCATCAGCACCATGACGACGGTGGTCAGCCCGGCCAGCGCACCGATCGCGATCACCTTCGCCGCCCAGTCGACACCGTTGAGGTGGAATGCCGTGGACAGGTTCGGGTGCGAGTCCGCGGCCCGCAGATCGCTGTACTTGACCATCCCGGAAAGCACCACCGTCACCGCGACGTACAGGACCGTCACGATGACCAGCGAGGCGATGATGCCGCGCGGCACATCCTTTTGCGGATTCCGCGTTTCCTCGGCAGTAGTGGCGACGACATCGAAACCGATGAATGCGAAGAACACGATCGATGCACCCGCCAGCACACCGAACCAGCCGTACTGACTGCCGGTACCGCCGGCAATGAAGGAGAACAGGGACTGATCCAATCCCTGTCTGCTGGAACTTCCCGCCTCGGCCGGAGGGATGAACGGTGTGTAGTTGGACGTCTTGATGAAGAACGCGCCGACGATGATCACCAACAACACCACCAGAACTTTGATGGTCGTGATGACGAGCGACACCCGCGAAGACAGCTTGGTACCGACGGCGAGCAGCACCGTCAACACCGAAACAATGAGCAGCGCACCCCAGTCGATCTTGACCGACCCGAGATGAACTGTGCCGCTGGAGAACCCAAATACGGTACTTAAATAGCTGGACCAGCCCTTGGCGACAGTGGCCGCACCGACCGAGAACTCCAGGATCAGATCCCAGCCCAGAATCCAGGCGGCGAACTCACCGAACGTCGCGTACGAGAACGTATAGGCGCTGCCGGCAACGGGGATGGTGGAGGCGAATTCGGCATAACACATCGCCGCCAGCCCGCACCCGATCGCGGCCATGATGAAGGAGAGCGAGATCGCGGGCCCGGTGACATTGGCCGCCGTCGATGCGGTGACGGTGAAGATACCGGCTCCGATGACCACCGAGACCCCGAAAACGGTGAGATCCCACCACGTTAGGTCCCTACGAAGCTTCGTTTCCGGCTCATCGGTATCCGCGATCGACTGCTCGACAGACTTGGTTCGCCACAATCCGCTACCTGGCATTACGGCAGTCTCGCACAACCCCCATGCTCACGACTGTTGATCACACCGGCTAGCTAAGAAATCGCGGCCGAACGGTCCAGATCGGGTTCTAGGTAGATCACCTGCGCTATCGGCACCGCCTCGCGCACCCGCCGCTCGGCGGCGTCGATGGTGGCAGCGACCCGCGGCAAATCCGCAGACGGTGCGATGGCGATCTTGGCCGCGACCAACAACTCCTCCGGACCCAGATACTGGGTCCGGCAATGGATTACCCGCTCGACGTCTTCGGTACCCGCCAGTGCGCCCAGAATGGCCTGCTCCTGTGCCGCCGTCGCGCCCTCGCCGATCAGCAGGCTCTTCATCTCGACCATGAGGACGATCGCGATGATGCCCAACAGCACACCGATTGCCATCGTGCCGATCCCGTCCCACACCGGATCACCGGTGACGATCGTCATACCAACGCCGAACAATGCGAAGGCCAACCCCAGTAGCGCGCCGGTGTCTTCGAGTAGTACGACGGGAAGCTCGGGGTTACGCGAGTTCCGGATGAACTGCCACCAGCTGGCGCCGCCCTTCAGCGGCGTGGACTCGACGAATGCGGTACGGAAGCTGTAACCCTCCAACACGATCGCCACCGCCAGGATGACGATCGCCACGATCGGTGACTGCAGATGCTCGGGCGCATGGATCTTGTGATAGCCCTCGTACAGGGCGAAGACCGAGCCAAGCGTGAACAACACCAGCGCGACCACAAAGGAGTAGAAGAATCGGCTGCGTCCATATCCGAACGGGTGCAGGCGATCTGCTTCCCTGCTCGCGGCGCGTTGTCCGTAGAGCAGCAGACCCTGGTTGGAGGTGTCCGCTATCGAGTGCACGGACTCGGCGAGCATCGACGAACTGCCGGTGATCGCGAAGCCGACGAACTTGGCCACGGCGATACCGGCGTTGGCGGCCAGCGCCGCGATGATCGCTCTCTTACTGCCGCCTGCCGACATCGACTCTCCTTCTGTTTCCGCCCGGTCGACCGCTACGCGTCCGCGTCGACGGTTGCCATGAACACCCGGGCATCGGACCGCCCGGTCAGCGTGACACTCCCGCCATCGGCGGGCACCCACACCGACTGTCCGGCATGCACCTCGAGGTCGGTCCCCGAACCGTCCAGGCTCACGCTGCCCTGGGTGCACAGCAGTATCCGCGGCCCCTTGATCCCTACCGCAGTGGGCTCGCCGTCCACGAGATCGAAGCGCGAGAGCGCGAACTCCCTGGCAGGCGTGCGGTACCGAGTCTCGGCACCATCGGTGACCGTCTCGACGTGTAAGTGCTTCTCGGCCGCGGGTGAAAAATCCAGCACCCGAAGCAATTCGGGGACGTCGACGTGTTTCGGCGTCAGCCCGCCCCGCAGCACGTTGTCGGAGTTGGCCATGATCTCCACCGCCAGGCCACGCAGGTAGGCGTGCAGGTTTCCGGCAGGCAGGTAGATCCCCTCCCCCGGTTCCAGCGTGAGCCGATTCAACAACAGCGAGGCGAGCACTCCCGCATCGGCGGGATAGCGCTCACCCAACTCCAGGAGTGTGCGCGCCTCGCCGACGAAGCGTCCGTCATCGGAGGACAGGTAGCGCACCGCTCCGTCGAGGACGGCCGGCACCAACACATCCAGACTCGGCTGCGGAAGGGTGATCCAGGTGGTGAACAAGGCCCGTAGCCCGTCGGCGTCGGATTGACCGGCCAGCAGGTTCACGTATGGGGTCAGCGCGTCGACATCCAGTGCACGGAACAGTTCCACGGTGTCGCCGGGATCACGGAAGCCGGCCAGCGCCTCGAAACGGTCCAGGGCCACAACGAGTTCCGGCTTGTGGTTGCGATCGCGGTAGTTGCGCACCGGAGAGTTCAGCGGTACACCGGCCGCCTCTTCGCGTGCGTACCCGTCGGCCGCCTGCTGTGCGCTGGGGTGCGCCTGCAGGGAAAGCGGCTCGTCGGCCGCCAGCACCTTCAACAGGAAGGGCAGCTGATCCCCGAACTCTGCCACCGACGCCGGCCCCAACTGACCGGCCGGGTCGGCTGCCACCACATCGAGCAATGACTTTGCGCCGCTGGATGTTTCCAGGTACGCCGGGTCGGCCGGATGCGCGCCCAGCCACAGCTCGGCTTCCGGATGCGGTGTAGGCGTGGGGCGTCCGGTGAACTCGGCGATGGCCGTCCGCGAACCCCAGGCGTACGTCCTGATCGCCCCCCTGAGCAGATTCACAGCCCGGATCTCCCCCCACCAAGCCGGGCATACACCGAGGCCATTTCGAACCGGGTCGAGAGCATCAGCAACTGCGCGAGCTCCGACGGTCGGGCCGCCTCCAGGCCGAGGTCCGTGGTGCTCACCAACTCGGCTTCGTCGACACCCTCGATCCTGGCGGCAACCGATTGGAAGTCGGTGTCGGTCGCAAGCGCCAGTATTCGCGGCGGACCATCGCTACGCGGACCGTCGATGAACTCATCGTGAAACAACGAGCTCTCACCAGAACTCCTACCCGACAAGGCATCCCGCATCGCGGCCAGCGCCTGCGGCAGGCCGCAGGCGGTGACGGTGCGCTGGGTAAGTCGTAGCAGCGTCGCCGCGGCGTGCCCCGCCAGCGCCACGGTGACCGACCGATCCCCGCACAACACCGCGGGGCCACCGGTCAAGCGCGCGGCGATCGTTTTCGCGGCATTGGTGAAAACCTCGCGTCCCACGGTGTTCCGGGACACCTCACCGTCTA
The DNA here is from genome assembly GCF_001853795.1 of Mycobacteroides franklinii. Taxonomy (NCBI): domain Bacteria; kingdom Bacillati; phylum Actinomycetota; class Actinomycetes; order Mycobacteriales; family Mycobacteriaceae; genus Mycobacteroides; species Mycobacteroides franklinii. The sequence continues at coordinate 2,041,327 of NZ_MLIK01000019.1, read as the reverse complement.
TCTCGTCGGCGATGGTCATCACGTCGGGTGTGATGGCCCTGTCCAGCGCGCCGAGCACGGCGGCGCCCACCGCAAGATTGTGGGCAAGACTGAAGGTGTCGGGTACGCGCAATCGAGGCGCCAGCGAAATCGCCCGGCCGGCACCGGAATCCGCTAGAGGTCCCTCATCCGGGGCGGCAATGACCACCCGCGCTCCCCGGCGAGTACCCACCGATACCGCGGCACTGAGGGCCGGGTCACCGGCATCGTCACCGGCAATCACCATCACATCGAGCGGGCCCACCCAAACCGGCGCCCGGGTGGCAGTCACGAATGGCAGGCTCACCGTATCTGCCAGCGCCCCAGCCAGAATCGCTCCCGCAGTGGCGGCGGTACCGCGCCCGGAGACCCACACGACCGCGCGCGATCGATCCTCCGACCGCAATGGTTCCAGCGCGCCCTCGGCGATGGCAGTGCCCACGGCACGCACCTGCGATCCGGCCATCGACGCTGCCTGCAGCGCCCCATCGCGGTCCGCCGCCAAGAGACCCTCGGCGTCGTCCAGATCGATGGTGGCGTTCATCAGGTGGCAGCCTCTGTGTGGTCCACCAAATCGGTGACACGCGCGACTACGGCGGCCACGTCCTCATCGGTGCGCGCCTCGACATTGAGCCGCAGCAGGGGCTCGGTGTTGGACGTGCGCAGGTTGAACCAGGTTCCCGCACCGATATCGACGGTGACACCGTCGAGGTGATCGATCGAAACTATCTGGGTGCCAAATGACTTCAGCACTTCGTCGACACAGGCCTTGGCATTCGAGACGCGGAAGTTGATCTCGCCGGAGGACGCGTAGCGCTCGTAGTCCGACATGAGATCCGACAGCGGCCGATCTTGCTCGCTGAGAGCCGCCAGTACATGCAGAGCCGCCAGCATGCCGGAGTCGGCGCCCCAGAAATCCCGGAAGTAATAGTGCGCGGAGTGCTCACCGCCGAAGATCGCGCCGGTCTCGGCCATCAACGCCTTGATGAACGAGTGGCCAACCCGGGATCGCACCGGGGTTCCACCATGCTCGATGACGAGCTCCGGGACGGCGCGCGAGGTGATCAAGTTATGGATGACCGTGCCGCCGATCTCCCGCTCCAACTCCCGACGCGCCACCAAAGCGGTTACGGCGGAGGGTGATACGGCGCGTCCGCGCTCATCGACCACGAAACAACGGTCGGCGTCGCCATCGAAGGCAAGACCGATATCGGCACTCTCGGCACCCACGAAGGCCTGCAGGTCCCTGAGGTTCTCGGGATCGAGCGGGTTGGCCTCGTGGTTGGGGAAGTTGCCGTCCAACTCGAAATACAACGGCGCGACCGTGATCGACGAAATCGAACCCAACACCGCGGGTGTCGTGTGCCCGGCCATGCCATTACCGGCGTCCACCGCCACCCGAAGCGGGCGCGCCGCGCTCAACTGAACCAGTGACCGCAGGAACTCGCCATACTCGCCGAGCACATCGCGCTCGGTGACGGCACCCGCGGGACCGTCGTAACCGGGCACTCCGCCGATGAGCTCATCGCTGATGACGGACAGGCCGCTGTCCTTGCCCACGGGCTTGGCCCCGGCGCGGCACAGCTTGATTCCGTTGTATGCGGCCGGATTGTGGCTGGCGGTGAACATCGCGCCCGGGCAGTCCAACAATCCGGACGCGAAGTACAGCTGGTCGGTGGATGCCAGGCCAATCTGCACCACGTCGACACCCTGGGCGGTGACGCCGTCCGTGAACGCCTGCGCCAGGGAGGGCGACGAGTCACGCATATCGCGGCCCACGACGATCCGTAGTGGCCTGGACTGGTCGTCTCGCTCGGCCTTGACCAGACGTGCGAACGAGGAACCCACGTCGAAGACGAAGGACTCGTCGATCTGCTCGCCCAGTAGGCCACGAACGTCGTACGCCTTGATGACAGCGTGGACAGCGTCGGCAGACCGGGCCATGACGAGAGCACTCCTATTGATCTGTTGAAAGCCGGACGTTAGGTATCGCTGGCCAGCCTAGTGGTCGGCGAGTGCCCAACGTGAACGTCCGGCGAGAGGCTACAGAATGTAATCAGGCCGCGCCGAAACTGCCTAATCAGAGCTACCCGATATCGGCATTCGCGCGAACCAGCCTCATTCCGGGACAAGTACTCGTTCGGACCGGCCTCACTCGGCAGGATCAGGCAGAACCCGCAGATGTCCACGGCGCCGCCCCACCGGAGCCGGATGGACGGGCCGCGGGGCGGCATTGGGCGCGGGGCTGCTGACATCGAACGCCGGCTCGCTGAATCCGGCCGCGGCCACCCGGACACCGGCGGGCTCGCGCACCGCGTCTGCCAGGGCAACCAGGTCGTCGTCCTCTGGATTGGACGGTAAAGGACCGTTGTAGCGGACCAGCTCCCATCCGCGGGGCGCGGTGATCCGGCTCGCGTGTTGCGCGCACAGATCCCACGAATGCGGCTCGCTGGACGTGGCCAGCGGCCCAACCACGGCCGTCGAATCCGCGTAGACGAACGTCAACGTCGCCACGGCGGTACTCGGGCACCCGGGTCGACAGCAGCGACGGGGGGCTCTCACAAACGTTGAGGCTAGCGTGCGCAAACACGTTCCGACCCGCAGACACGCGCTGTGCACCGACCGAGACCGTCCGGTGATCGGCTCGTTGTGATTCGTCAATCACAGGAGTCACACCGTTACCATCTTTCGTATGTCACGTGACGGACGGCGCGGCGGGACCTCTGGGGGATCGAGCTCGCAGGGCTCGCGCAGGGGGCGCGATTTCCGCGGGCCCCTGCTGCCGCCGACCGTTCCCGGCTGGCGCTCACGCGCCGAGCGTTTCGATATGGCGGTGCTGGAGGCCTACGAGCCGATTGAGCGGGCCTGGCAGTCGCGGCTAGCGGGTTTGGACGTCGCGGTCGATGAGATTCCGCGCATCCAGCCCAAGGACCCGGATTCGGTGCAGTGGCCGCCGGAGGTGATCGCGGACGGACCGATACCGCTGGCGAGGCTGATTCCTGCTGGCGTCGACACCCGGGGCAACACCACCCGGGCGCGAATTGTCTTGTTCCGCAAGCCGATCGAATTGCGCGCGAAGAAATCTGGAGATTTGTCGGATCTGCTGCACGATCTGTTGGTCGCGCAGGTTGCCACCCACCTGGGGGTGGAGCCGTCGGTGATCGACCCAACCATCACCGACGAGGGCGACTGACTCCGCCCTGGTCGAACGCGGAGTTAGATGATGCCCCGCTTCAGGCGGCGACGCTCACGCTCGGAGAGGCCGCCCCAGATACCGAACCGCTCGTCATTGGCCAGTGCGTACTCAAGGCACTCGTCCTTGACCTCGCAGCCCTGGCAGATGCGCTTGGCTTCACGAGTCGACCCACCCTTTTCAGGGAAGAAGGCCTCGGGATCGGTCTGTGCGCACAGCGCCTTTTCCTGCCACTGATCGTCAGTGACACCAGCAATCGCGTCAAAATCGTTCTGCACCAACGTTAGATGTGGACGTGCGGGCGGCAAGCCCGTCGCACCCGTGCCAACGCCGGAACTCAGCTCGTCGTGTACGCCGAATTCATTGCGCCCGAACAGCATCGTCCCGCCTCCTCACTGTTCCTCTTGCATCCAAATACAGCCCGTATTGCCCGGTTTCGTGCCCACATCTTCGTTTCCCGGCCATTCCATTCGAACACTTGATCGAATCCCGGTCTGCGCCTGCGACTTACAAACTCAGCCCGAGGAATGACACTGGTGTGATTACACACGTGTTCGCTGCCGGGGTCAAGCGAAGGACGAAAATTCATACCATCTGCGACCGACAAAAACGGCGTGGCGCCCTCGTGGCGTGTCGCGCCATTGCCGGCGCACTAGTCTCGGTCAACGTGAAAGTCACCGTCCTCGTCGGCGGCGTCGGCGGAGCGCGCTTCCTGCTCGGCGTCCAGCGCTTGCTCGGATCAGATTCCAGCAAGCATCAAATTAACGCCATCGTGAACATTGGCGACGACGCCTGGATGCACGGTGTCAGGATCTGTCCTGACCTGGACACCTGCATGTACACCCTGGGCGGCGGAGTCGATCCGGATCGCGGCTGGGGGCACCGCGACGAGACGTGGAATGCCATGGAGGAACTGGCCGCCTACGGCGCCCAGCCCGACTGGTTCTCACTCGGCGACAGGGACCTGGCCACTCACCTCATACGCAGCCAAATGCTGCGAGCCGGTTATCCGCTATCGGCGGTCACCGAAGCGTTATGCAATCGATGGCAGCCCGGAGTCCGGCTGTTACCCGCCAGCGACGACCGCTGCGAGACCCACGTGGTGATCACCGACCCGGCCGACGGCGAGCAGCGCGCCATCCATTTCCAGCAGTGGTGGGTGCAGCACCGCGCGCAGGTTCCGACGCACAGCTTCGCCTTTGTCGGCGCCGACGAAGCAAAGTCCGGCCCGGGAGTTGCCGAGGCCATCGGCGAGGCCGATGTGGTCTTGCTGGCGCCGTCCAATCCGGTGGTGAGCGTCGGGGCCATCCTGGCGGTCGGCGGAGTTCGCGGGGCGCTCCGCACGACCTCCGCTCCGGTCATCGGGTACTCGCCGATCGTGTCGGGCAAGCCGCTACGCGGAATGGCCGACGAATGTTTGCGCGTGATCGGTGTCGAGGTCAGCTCCCAAGGTGTGGGAGAACACTTCGGCGCCCGCTCACAGACCGGCATCCTCGACGGCTGGCTTGTCGACGAGGGTGACGCCGCTCACATTGCGGGAGTTCAGGTACGGTCGGTTCCGCTGCTCATGACCGACCCCGACGCAACGGCCGCGATGGTACGTGCGGGACTAGACCTGGCCGGAGTTACTTTATGACCCCACCTGCGGATTCTCCTGCACCGGAACATGGTTCGGCGGCTCCCGTCGAAATCCTACCCGTAACGGGACTACCCGAATTCCGCCCGGGCGACGACGTGGCCGCAGCCGTAGCGGAGGCGGCATCGTGGATGCGCGACGGCGATGTGATCGTCATCACTAGCAAGATCGTTTCCAAGGCCGAGGGCCGGATCGTCGCCGCACCCGCCGACCCCGAGGCACGGGACGCCCTGCGGCGCAAGCTGATCGATTCGGAGTCGGTACGCGTGCTGGCCCGCAAGGGCAAGACGCTGATCACCGAGAACACCATCGGCATCGTGCAGGCCGCCGCGGGCATCGACGCATCAAACGTCGACACCGCCGAACTGGTTCTGCTTCCCACCGACCCCGACGCCAGTGCGGCGGCGATCCGGGCAGCGCTCTCGCGACGGCTGGGCGTGAATGTCGCGGTGGTCATCACCGACACCATGGGTCGGGCCTGGCGCAACGGCCAGACCGATGCGGCCATCGGCTCCGCGGGCATACCCGTCCTCTACGGCTATGCCGGTGCAAAAGATAAGCACGGCAACGAACTTCAGGTTACCGAAGTCGCCATCGCCGACGAGATCTCGGCCGCCGCCGACCTGGTCAAGGGCAAGCTCACCGATGTACCGGTCGCAGTGGTGCGTGGCCTGACCTTGCCCGATGACGGCAGCGCCGCCCAGGATCTGCTGCGCTCGGGGCCGGACGACCTGTTCTGGCTGGGCACCAACGAGGCCCTGGCGCAGGGACGCCGCGAGGCGGTACTCGTGCGCCGCTCCATCCGGCAATTCGCCGACACCGCAGTCGATCCCGATCTACTACGCGAAGCGATCGGCGAGGCCCTGACGGCCCCCGCCCCGCATCACACCCATCCGGTCCGATTCGTATGGGTGCGCGATCTCACGATGCGCCGTGCACTGTTGGACGCCTTGAAGCAGGCCTGGGCGACCGACCTCGCCGCCGACGGGCGCAGCCCGGAGTCCGTCGAGAAGCGGGTGGCGCGCGGCCAAATCCTCTATGACGCACCGGAAATGGTGATCCCATTCCTGGTGCCAGACGGCGCCCACGACTATCCGGACGAGCGGCGAACCGCCGCGGAGCGCACCATGTTCACCGTTGCGGTCGGCGCGGCCGTGCAGGCACTGTTGGTCGCACTCGCCGCACGAGAAGTGGGGAGCTGCTGGATCGGATCCACCATTTTCGCGGGGGACGTCGTGCGCCGCCAGCTGAAATTGGATGCGTCATGGGAACCCATGGGCGCCATCGCCATTGGCTATCCCTACGGTTACCCGGAGGAAGGACTGGACCCGCGCACTCCCCTGCCGCCGGGCCAGATGTTGGTGGAGCTGTGATGAGCCAGATGAGCGAAGAACATCAGGCGGTCTCGGGTCTACGAGCTTCCACCGTCGAACTGCTCTCCTCATGGGAGGCCCCCGACGCCGAGCAAGACAGTCTGCGGCACTCGGTGCTGGCATTTCTCGACGCCAACCCCGATGCCTGCCGTCGCCGCAGCGCCGCCGGTCATATCACCGCCTCGGCACTGGTGGTCAACCACGACGGATCGCAGGCGTTACTGACCCTGCACCCCCGGGTGGGCAAGTGGCTACAGCTCGGTGGCCACTGCGAGGAAGAGGACTCCACCATCTGGGACGCCGCCCTGCGAGAGGCGACCGAGGAGTCCGGGATAGCCAACCTCATCCTGGAGCCGAATCTACTTGGGATACATGTACATCCGATCACTTGCTCACTCGGTGTACCAACCCGCCATCTCGATCTGCAGTTCTTGGCGCGCGCACCGGAAGGCGCACAGATCTCCGTCAGCGAGGAATCACTCGACCTGCGCTGGTGGCCCATCGAGCACATCCCCGAGGAAGATCACTCAGTGGCGGTGTTGGCCCAGCGGGCACGTACCCGCCTGCGCTAGTGCCCCTCGACGCGCAGATAGATGCGTGACTTACCGGAGGGCAGCTCGCCGGTGAACACGCTGATGCCGTACATGCTGTCGGCGACGCCATAGCGGCCGTTGGGCATGTCACAGTTGAATCCGGCCTTCAACCAGTCAGGGTCGGTCCGTTGCGGTATGCGGTCGCAGGCTACGGGTTCGGTTCGGATTGGATTACCGCGCAGGAGTATTGGTGCCGGCGGCGAGGTCGGCGACTCGAAGGCTCCGGAGCGCCAGCCTTGACCCACGAACGGCTCGGGGAAGTACGTCATCGAGACCAGACTGTAGGAGTCGGGAATGGTGAGCTCGACCTTCTTGAGGTTGTCCCGAGCACGTTGCAGATCCCGCACCTGCTGCTCGTGATCAACCTTGCCCGAGCAGCCGATCAGCGCGAGAGCGGTTGCCCCGCACGCCAACAGTCGCACACCGCGCATGGTCTACACGTCCGATGAGTACCTGATGCCGCCATCCGGAATGGTGACTCCGGGCCACACCCGGGCACCGCGAAGCAGCTCGCATCGTGCGCCGATGTCGGCGCCGTCGCCGATCACCCCGTCGCGCACCAACGCGCGCGGCCCGATCCGGGCGCCGAATCCGATGATGGAGCGTTCCACCACCGCACCCGCTTCGATGCGCGCACCGTCGAACACAACCGCACCGTCAAGCCGTGCACCGGGCCCGATTTCGGCACCCCGACCCACCACGGTGCCACCGATGACCACCGCCCCCGGTGCCACCGAGGCACCGTCATGCACCAGCGCCTCGCCCGGGTGCTCGGGGATCGCTGGTGACGGCGCGATGCCGCGAACCAGGTCGGCCGATCCACGCACGAAGTCCTCGGGCGTTCCCATATCGCGCCAGTAACTGGTGTCCACGTAGCCGCACACCTTGGCTCCACTGCTGAGCAGTCCTGGAAAGACCTCCCGCTCAACCGAAACCGGACGACCCGACGGAATCTGCTCGATCAGCTCACGCCGGAACACGTAGCACCCGGCGTTGATCTGATCGGTGGGTGGGTCCTCGGTCTTCTCCAGGAACGCGGTGACTCGGCCGTCGGAATCGGTAGGCACACAACCGAACGCACGCGGGTCGCCGACCCGAACCAGGTGCAATGTCAAATCGGCCTGGGTCTGTTCGTGTTGCGCCAGCAGATCTTTCAGATCCAGACCGGACAGCACATCACCGTTGAAGACCAGGGCGGTGTCGTAGCGCAGGTGTTCCAGCACATTCCGGATGGCACCGCCGGTTCCCAGCGGCTCCTCCTCATACACATAGGTGATCTGCAGACCCAGCTTGGACCCGTCGCCGAACTCGGACTCGAACACCTCGGCCCGGTAGGACGTCCCGAGCACCACATGATCGATCCCGGCCGCGGCGACCCGCGACAGCACATGGGTCAGAAACGGGAAACCCGCGATCGGCAGCATGGGTTTGGGCGCCGACAGGGTCAGCGGACGCAACCGGGTGCCCTGCCCACCCACCAAGATGACCGCATCGGCTTTCACATGGTCAGACATATCACCCTCCTTGCTTGTCTCGGCGCCGATTGGCGCGGATGGCCGCGCTCACCACGATGGCGGAACGGGCCGCCAGCGCGCCCCGGATACTCCAGCGCAATGGCGCCTGCCACCAGTGTGGATGCCGATCGGATTGGAAAATATAGACGCTGTCGTGGTGTGCGCCCAGGCTGCGCGCCGGATCGCGTCCGGCCGCATGACCTTTCGCATGCACAACCTCCGCGGTAGGCGCATACACGTTCTGCCAGCCCGCACGCGCGAGCCGGTCCCCCAGGTCGACGTCCTCCATGTACATGAAGTAACGAGGATCGAATCCGCCGATGGCATCGAATGCCGTGCGTCGGAGCAGCAAGCAGGAACCCGACAGCCATCCGACGATGCGTTCCGACGGTTCCATCCGGTCCTGACGGTAGGCCGCGGTCCAGGGGTTGGCCGGCCACACCGAGCCCAGCAGCGCGTGGAGCGCGCCCCCGGTCAAGGTCGGCACCACTCGCGCCGACGGGTACACGGTTCCATCGGGCTCACGAATCAGCGGTCCGAGTGCGCCCGCGGCAGGCCACCGCTGCGCGACCTCCAGGAGGGCGTCGATGCTTCCGGGGCCCCACTGCACATCGGGGTTCGCGATCACAATCCATTCGGCAGCGAGGTCAACCTGGGCGACCCCCAGGTTGGCGGCCTTCCCGTAACCGACGTTGCCGCCGGTATGGAGCAGTTCCACATCGGGCTCCTCGGCGGCGGCCTCGGGTGCACCGTCGGTCGAGCCGTTGTCGGCCAGGATCACCCGCAGCGGCCGATCCGTGGCATGGCGCAGCGTTCGGAGGAAGCGGTGTAGGTGCTCGCCGGGCGAGTACGTCACCGTCACCACGGCGACCTGATCGGTCACCGAAGAGTCGCTCGCGCGATGAGGATCCAGCACGGTGCTAGAGGGTACCTACCCCTAGTGTGTGGCCAACGCCTCAGCCAGCGCCTCCCGCCAAGGACGCAGCGGCGGCAGACCCGCATCGGTCCACTGGGTGCCATCGAGCGCCGAGTAGGGCGGGCGCGGAGCCGGCCTCGGCATATCGGCGGAAAGGCACGGCTGGACCCGCGAACTATCGGCCCCGACCAGGTCGAATACCGCCTTCGCCCAGTCGAAGCGATTCACCACCCCGCCCCCGGTCGCGTGCAGGATCGGGGCGTCGACTTCTGCCGCCGTCAAGTCCAGCAGTCCCTCGGCGAGATCGGCGGCATACGTCGGAGACCCCGTCTGGTCGGTGACCACCCGCACCGGCCCGTCGCCCCCGGCGAGCCTGCGCATGACCCCGACGAAATCGCCGCCGACACCGGTGTACACCCAGGCCGTACGCACCACATGCGCAGACGGCAACGTTTCGTGCACTGCCTGCTCCCCGGCAAGTTTGGTCCGGCCGTATACGCCCTCCGGGGCGGTAGCGGCATCGGTGCGGTACGGGGCCGGCGAGGAATCCGCGAAGTAACCGCTGAACACGTAGTCGGTGGAGATATGGATGAGCCTGGCGCCGACATCTCGGCACACCCGCGCAACGTTGGCTGCGCCGGTGGCATTGACCGCATATGCCCTGGCCTCATCGGATTCCGCGGCATCGACGGCGGTGTAGGCCGCGCAGTTGATGACGGTGTCTCCCTCAGCAACCACACCGTCGGGCGCATCACCAGCGGTGATATCCCAATCAGAGGACTTCAGCGCCCTGATCGGCAGACCGCGCCGCGCCGCGCGGGCGATAAGATGAGAGCCCAATTGGCCACCCGCTCCGGTGATAACAAGCACATCTAGAGTCTGGCACGCCGAGTTCGCTTCCGAGGGATGGGCATCACCCCGACGTAGCCTGGACCAGGCTTGCGACTCGTTGCCCGGCGAAATGCCCGGCCGGAAGGAATGGACCGACATCGTGACTGACCCGCACGCTCTACGCGCGAGCGGCTCATCGCAGACGGAGCCACCGCGCCCCTTGTGGCGGGGTATTGCAACGCTGGCAGCGGTAGCCGTCATGGTGATCACCGGCGCGGCCTGGGGAAAGATCGGCAACATCGATCCGAACATCGCCCGGTTCGACCTTCCCGGTCTGTTCGGCAACGCCGGGAAGCCCAATGACGGCGCGATCGACATTCTGATGGTAGGTGTCGACAGCCGTAGCGATGCGCACGGCAACCCGCTCTCGCAGGAAGAACTGTCGATGTTGCGCGCCGGGGACGAAACCGCCACCAACACCGACACCATCATCCTCATCCGCATCCCCAACAACGGGAAGTCGGCGACGGCGATCTCCATCCCGCGTGACTCGTACGTCACCATTCCCGACGGCACCAAGGGGAAGATCAACGGCGTCTACGGCGAGGCCAAGGAAAACGACAGAAGGAAGCGTGTCGAATCCGGCGAGACGCTGGAGGCCGCCGAGCGTGAATCAGTCGATGCCGGGCGTTCGGCGCTCATCCAGACCGTCGGCAAGCTGACGGGTGTCACCGTCGATCGCTACGCCGAGGTCAGCATGCTCGGGTTCGTGCTGATGACCGATGCGCTGGGCGGCGTCAACGTGTGCCTCAACGAGGCCGTCAACGAGCCGATGTCGGGTGCGGACTTCCCTGCCGGCCCGCAGACGCTCGACGGCCCGAACGCACTGAGCTTCGTGCGACAGCGCCACGACCTGCCCCGCGGCGACCTCGATCGGGTGGTGCGGCAGCAGGTCGTGATGTCGTCGTTGGCGCATTCGGCGCTCTCCGGCGGCACCCTGACAAACACCACCACGCTGGGCAAGTTGCGCGACGCGATCACCCGCACCGTGGTGCTCAGCCAGGGCTGGGATGTCATGGACTTCATCCAGCAGCTCCAGGGACTGTCCGGGGGCAACATGGCATTCGCGACGATCCCGATCCTGCGCGAGGACGGCTGGACCGAGGACGGCTCGCAGAGCGTCGTCAAGGTGGACCCCGACCAGGTACGTAGCTGGGTGTCCGGGCTGTTGGACCAACAGGCGCAGGGCAAGGCCGAGGAAGCCACCTATTCCAAGGATCAGACGACCGCCGACGTGGTGAACGAGACCCAGATCAACGGGCTCGCCGCCGCCGTGTCGGAACTCTTGTCGGGCAAGGGATTCACCGCAGGCAAGGTCGGCAACAACGACCGTGATCACGCGGGTAGCAGCCAGGTTCAGGCCGCCTCACAGGATGACCCCGGCGCCAAGGCGGTCGGCGAGGCGCTGGGGCTACCCGTGGTGGAAAAGCAGGGCCTGCCCGAACGCACCGTCCGGGTGGTGCTGTCCAACGACTACCACGGTCCCGGGTCCGGTCGTGAGACCACGCCTGCCGCCTCGGAAACCGGTTCCACCGAACAAGACTCACCCCCTCCGCCCCCGTCGCCGATTTTCACGGCGGCCAACGGACCGCGTTGCGTCAACTGATGACAACGCTGACCGCACTCCTGCTGGGCGATGTGAACAATCCCGCCCCACGGATCACCTACTACGACGATGCCACCGGCGAACGCATCGAACTCTCGACGGTGACGTTGGCCAACTGGGCGGCCAAGACGGCCAATATGCTTCGTGACGAGTTGGGCGCGGGGCCGGGGTCCACGGTGGCGGTGCGCCTGCCGGCGCATTGGCAGACTGCGGGCGTGCTTCTCGGAATCTGGTGGGCCGGTGCCGAAGTGGTTTTTCGTGACGACACCACCGATGTGGCATTCTGCGCAGCCGGCGACGAACCGGACGCGGACGAGATCTGCGTGCTATCCCTGGATGCATTCGGGCGCCCCGTGCTCAATTTGCCGCTCGGGCTGACCGACTACTCGACGGCGGTCCGGGTGCACGGCGACCGGTTCTCTCCTGCCGGCGCGGGACCCGCGCTGGATGGCCGAAGCGTCGACGAGGTGGCCGCTTCCGCACGAGAAAGTGCTGTAGCACAAGGCATCACGACGCAGGACCGAGTGTTGAGCTCGGGCCCCTGGAACACCCCCGAGACGCTGATCGACAATCTGCTGGCGGTACTCGTCGCCGGGGCATCGCTGGTTCAGGTGGCCAATCCCGATGCCGCCGCACAGAAACGGCGGGTTGTGTCCGAGAAGGTCACGAAGACCCTCCCTTAGCACCCTCCTCTGAGCGCGAGCATGGACACCTGGCAATCAACTGGCGACACATTTTGGATCAGGCAAGTTAAACTGTGATGACGCGCGTGATCTAACAGTGTGATTGGGGGAATCTATGCCAACAAATCCCTTCGCATGGAGGGTCGTCGTTCCAACTCTATGCGTCGCATTAGCAGCCACAGGAGTTGCATTAGCTACCGGATATGCCACTGCGCATTCGTCCACCTTGGTTTGGAGCGCAGTTGCGTTCGCAACGATCGCAAGCTTTGGCGCCACACTCTGGCTGGCACACAAGCAAAACGTTGAAACCGGGGCACTTGACCAATCAAATCCGCCAAGCCCCCGAGTAACAATAAATGACATAAGCGGACAAAATATCAAAATCGAAGACATAAGTTCCATCGGGAACGATGTATCCATCCGGGCAGCTCATGCAGATGACGAATTAGTAATCCGGGAGATAAAGGCACGTCGGGATGGCGACAGCCTCCCTTTTTAGAAGAGGCGCGCATTGCAAAGGATGTTGCGCCTGCGGTCGAAACTATAAAGCAAACCCTCAGCCTGGGCCAGGTCCATGCGAGAGATATAATAATTACGAATATCATTGGTAAGCCGTTAATACAACCAAGACAGATCGTCTCTGGAGAAATCCCGCAAACTCCAATTAACCCTATTGAACGAGCTGAATACAGCCGGCTGGTCGACATAATATGCAGTGATAGAATTGCCGCCCTAACGGGAATGCCCGGCGTAGGGAAAACACAACTCGCCGGTGCAGTCGCTAGGCTAGAGATCGAGTCTGGCTCGAATATCGTAGCCTGGATAAACTCGGAATCACCAGAAAAATTAGCGTCCGGACTTTCAGAAGTCGCAGAAAGACTAGGGGTCGCGGATCCTCACGGAAACCCCGAAATATCCGCAGCGAGGCTTCGCGATTACTTTTCTAGCATGACAGATTCTGCACTGATAGTTCTCGACAATGCAAAGAATCCAGACGCCATCAGGCCGTTTCTTCCTTCCACTGGGTCAGTCCGGATTATCATCACGAGTACAGATCGATCGTTTCATTCACTGGGTAGAGAGATTCATCTTGGCCCATTGGACCGTAAAGACTCAAAGCAATATTTGTGCAGCTCGACAGGTTTAGATGATAGCGACGGTGCAGGCCTTGTCGCGGAGGACCTAGGGGACCTTCCACTCGCCCTATCGGCAGCAGCGTCTACGATTGTAAATCGCCATTTAAATTTCGAAACATACCGATCGTTTTTTTTGAATTACAAGCTCCCGGATACCCTCTCACGAACGCCCGGACATGACTATCCGATCTCATTGCGCCGCGCACTGACACTGTCAGTTGAAGCGTTGGAGAATTCCATTGGATATCGGCCAGGAAATTCAGTTCTATCGATAATCGCTATGCTTTCTCCGACCGGTATAAAACACTCATATCTGCCAGATATAGACGGAAATCTAGGCGCGATACTGACAAAATGTGCAGCTTCGTCACTTATTTCCTGGTCGAGACTTGGCGATTCTATTATCATGCATCGGCTTGTTGCCCGCACGCTACGTGAACGAACAACAAGCCCAGGTGATCGCTCCCATTTAATTGAGCATAGCCTGAAAGTAATTGAACCCCATTTGTTTAGCACGGACGATGCGTGGAAAAACCGCCACGAGGTGGCTTACAACGCCGATCAGATTGAAGCCATCTGGAATACAAAACTGATTGATCGAAGCATCAACGATGAAATACTCCAGCGGGCGTTCGCGGCACGCCTATGGGCAGTCGCCAAACTAACCGAAATTGCACAAACTGAGCAATCAATCGCCGCTGGCAGGATAAACTTAGAAACAAGTCAGAATTTACTCGGCGTGAACCATCGAATAAGTCGGGTAGCACGCAACAACCTGGCATCGGCCCTTGAGCGGGCCGGCAAGCCCGCCGAGGCCATTCCGCTGCATACAAAGAATGTTATCTCTTGGACCAACTGGGCCAGCTTAGATGACATTGAGACTCTCATATCAAGAAACAATTTGGCAAATGCATATAGGCTGACCGGGCAACTAAGGTTGTCTATATGGCTACATGAAAAGAACCTCGACTATGCCCGAAAATATGCAAATACTCATCCCAACCACATTGTAATATTTCAAAGCAGTCTAGCCACCGCATATGAAGATTCTGGACAACTCGAGAGAGCGATATTATTTTATAGATCGACTCTTGACTTCATCAACCAGATGCCAGTCCCGACGGATTCCTATACACTAGCTATCAAAAGTAATCTTGCTGGATCGCTGTGGCTCAACAATCGACATCAAGACGCCATCTCAATGTACGAAGAAATACTGGGCACTTCTGAAGCAGATCTAGAACACGATCACCCCATCAGACTGCTTATTCGAAACAATCTAGCAAGAGTGCACGCTTCTCTAGGCAACTACGGGAAAGCAATTGAAGACTTGAACAAAATAAAAACTTGCTGCGAAGAATCCCTCGATCCGGCGCATCCTCTCGCTGGAATGGTAATTAACAGTATAGGAATCGTGTACATACAGTCAGGGGATCTCGAGAAAGCCATCGAAGTGCTCACCAATAATTTATTATTTAGGGAGCGCGTATTTGGCCTAGATCATCTTGACACTATTGCGTCCAGGGCAAATCTCGCATGGGCACTGGAAATCTATGGAAACGTCCAACGCGCAGTAAACCTACATGAGACGAATCTTTATCATGCGATGCAGAGCCTGACCTACGACCATCCAACCTCCATGTCAATCAGGCACAATCTGGCGAGCGCCTACACTAAAGCGGGCCAAGCGGGTATCGCGATACCGCAACTAGCCAGGGTCCTATCCGATCGAACGAGAACGCTTGGGCCACGACACGCCGATACGCTGTGCTCGCTCAACAATCTGGGTAATGCCTACATGTTCGCCGGGTATGCAGATATCGCGATTCGCTTCCTCGTTCGCGCTCAAGCCGAATACAAGCGGAGCCTAGGAGAACAACACCCAGATACGCTTACGGCCAATCAAAACGTTGCGATCGCGTATACCTTTGCCAAGCATTACGACCGCGCAATACCGATTTTTGAGGAAAACCTCTCGCTACGCGAGTCAACTCAAGGTCTTGACCATCTCGACACTCTTACGTCACGGAACCATCTCGCCGAGGCCTACCTACTTGTTAACCAGTCGATCGATGCATTTGTCTTGTACAAGGAGAACCTCGATATATGCCGACGACGATTCGGAAATAGTCATCGATGGACATCTGCAGCAGCCAGCAACCTCTCACACGCACTAGCTGCGCGGCAATGAGGAATGAACCGCAAGTTTAGGAGGTGAGCAACGCGCGGCTCATCACGACGCGCTGAATCTGGTTGGTGCCTTCGTAGATCTGGGTGATCTTGGCGTCGCGCATCATCCGCTCCACGGGGAAGTCGGTGGTGTATCCGGCGCCACCGAACAGCTGCACGGCATCGGTGGTGACCTCCATGGCCACATCGCTGGCGAAGCACTTGGACGCCGACGAGATGAAACCCAGGTTCTTTTCGCCACGCTCGGCGCGGGCGGCGGCGGTGTAGACCATGAGGCGCGCGGCCTCGACCTTCATCGCCATATCGGCCAGCATGAACTGCACGCCCTGGAAGTCGCTGATGGACTTGCCGAACTGCTTGCGGTCCTTGGTGTACGCGATGGCCTGGTCCAGTGCACCTTGGGCGATACCGAGCGCCTGGGCGCCGATGGTCGGGCGGGTGTGGTCCAGCGTCTGCAGCGCGGTCTTGAACCCGGTGCCGGGCTCACCGATGATCCGGTCGCCCGGGATGCGGCAGTTCTCGAAGTACAGCTCGGCGGTCGGCGAGCCCTTGATGCCGAGCTTGTGCTCCAGCGGTCCGACGGTGAATCCCTCGTCGTCCTTGTGCACCATGAACGCCGAGATGCCGTTGGCCTTCTTCTCGGGGTCGGTCACCGCCATGACGGTGTACCAGGACGACTTTCCGCCGTTGGTGATCCAGCACTTGGAACCGTTGATGACCCAGTCGTCGCCGTCTGCCTTCGCGCGGGTGCGCATGCTCGCGGCGTCACTGCCTGCCTCACGCTCGGACAGCGCGTAGGAGGCCATGGCCTCGCCGCTGGCGATCGAGGGCAGCACCTGCTTCTTGAGCTCATCGGAGCCGTTGAGGATCAGACCCATGGTGCCGAGCTTGTTGACGGCGGGGATCAGCGAGGACGAGGCGCAGACCCGGGCCACCTCTTCGATGACGATGCAGGCGGCCACGCTATCGGCGCCCTGACCGTCGTACTCCTCGGGCACGTGCACGGCGTTGAAGCCCGAGGCGACCAGCGCGTCGAGGGCCTCTTGCGGGAATCGTGCCTTTTCGTCGACGTCCTTGGCGTGCGGTGCGATCTCTTTTTCGGCCAGTCCCCGGATGGCCGCACGCAGCTCGTCGTGCTCCTCGCCCAACTTGAACAGGTCAAACGACGGGTTCCCAGCCATCACAGCCTCCAGAGTCGATCAAAGTTAGTCGCCGTTAACTGTACGTCACGCTCAAATCTAGTCCTCCAACAGTCTGCGCCGCAGGGCCTCGTCTTTCTCCAAAACGGTGGCTTCCATGCTCGCCTGGAAGGCAACGACCTTGTCCCGCAGTGCGGTATCGGACACCCCGAGGATTCGCGCGGCAAGCAGTCCGGCGTTGCGGGCGCCGCCGATGGACACCGTCGCGACCGGCACGCCCGCGGGCATCTGCACGATCGACAGCAGCGAGTCCAGGCCGTCCAGCCGCGCCAGCGGCACCGGAACACCGATCACCGGCAGCGGCGTGGCAGAGGCCACCATGCCGGGCAGATGCGCCGCGCCGCCGGCGCCGGCGATGATCACCTCGATACCCCGCCCGGCCGCCGACTGCGCGTACTCCAGCATGCGTCCCGGTGTGCGGTGCGCGGAGACAACTCCCACCTCAAAGGGAATCTCGAACTCCGCCAAGGCGTTCGCGGCATCCGACATCACCGACCAGTCGCTGTCGCTGCCCATGATCAGGCCGACCCGTGCGCTCACGTTCTAGTGTCCTTCCCATCCATCGGTCCATACCGCGTGCGACAACCAGTGCGCCGCCCGCTCGGCGCGCTCACGCACCTCCGCCACGTACTGCGGATCCGCCAGCGAACCATCCACGCGGCCTTGAATATTCACATGCCCGAGCTTGCGGCCCGGACGCTCGCCCTTGCCGTACAGGTGCACCTTCGCCTCCGGGATGCGGCCCATCAGATGGTGCATCCGTTCGTCGAGCGACATCGCGGGCGTCTCGCGCGCACCGAGCACGTTCGCCATGACGGTGACCGGGGCCAGCGGTTCGGTGGATCCGAGCGGGTAATCGAGCACGGCACGCAGGTGCTGCTCGAACTGCCCCGTGCGCGCACCGTCCATGCTCCAATGTCCCGAGTTGTGCGGCCGCATCGCCAATTCATTGACCAGCAGCCGGCCGTCATTGGTTTCGAACAGCTCCACCGCCAGGCACCCCGTCACGCCAAGCTCGCTGGCGATCCGCAGTGCGAGCTGTTCGGCCTGCAGGGCCAGTTCCTCGGGCAGCTCCGGCGCCGGAGCGATCACCACAGCGCAAATGCCATCGCGCTGAACGGTTTCCACCACCGGCCAGGCGGCCCCCTGCCCGAAGGGTGAGCGGGCGACCATGGCCGACAGCTCACGGCGCATGTCGACGCGCTCCTCGGCGAGAAGCTCGACACCCGCAGCCAGCTGCTCGGCGGCCACCGTGCGCGCCTCGTCCAGGTTGTCGGTGATCCACACGCCCCGGCCGTCGTATCCGCCGCGGACCGCCTTCAGTACGACCTGGCCTCCCGTTTCCGCGGCGAATCGCTCGACATCGGAGACGGTCCGGATGTCGGCGAATCCCGGCACCGGCGCACCGATGTCCCGCAGCTTGCGCCGCATGAACGTCTTGTCCTGTGCGTAGATGAGCGCCGACGGCGGCGGCTGCACGTTGACGCCCTCGTCCTGCAGGGTTTCCAGGAACGCGGTGGGGACATGCTCGTGATCGAAGGTGACCACGGTGGCGTCCTTGGCCGCGCGGCGTAGGTCGTCCAGATCGGTATGCGAACCAAGGACTACATCGGGGGTTACTTGGGCCGCCGGTTCGTCGGCGGCGTGGGCCAGAACCCGCAGGGTCTGACCGAGTGCGATCGACGCCTGATGGGTCATCCGGGCCAGCTGACCGCCACCGATCATGGTGACCACCGGAGTCGCGGACACGGATGAGCCGCTTGCGCGAAGACGATCAGACACAGACATATGGTGTCATGCTGGCCGCCGTGCCCAGCTAGAACGGTCTGTCTCCGCACATTCCGGCGCGTTCCATCTTGCGTACGGCGGGCCAATAGTCCTGAACCGCATAGTGTTGCGTTGACCGGTTGTCCCAGATGGCGACGCTGTTCGGTGTCCAACGCCATCGCACCTGGAATTCCGGGACGGAGGCCTGACGCACCAGGTACTGCAGCAGTTCCGAGGCGCCGGGCGCGTAGTCGAAGCCGAAGCGCACGTTCTCCGGACGGTGATAGTTCACCAGGTGCGTGGTGAAGGAATTCACGAAAAGGATCTCCTCCCTCGTTTCCGGGTGGGTACGTACCACCGGATGCTCAGCGTCCGGGTATCGCTCATGCAGTTCATGGCGCCGGTGCGTCGACATGGCGGCACCGAAGCTGGCTTCGATCGAATGCCGGGCGCGCAGGCCACGGATCTGATCGCGCACCGCCGTGGGTAGCCGCCGGTAGGCCTCCGCCATGTTGACCCAGATGGTGTCGCCACCGACGGGCGGTGTTTCGACGCAGCGCAACACGCATCCCATGGGCGGGTTCTCCCGCCAGGTCGCATCGCAGTGAAAGGAGTTCTCGTAATGCTCCGGGGCGCTGTCGATCTCCTTGTAGATCCGCACAAGGCCAGGGTGGTCAGGATCACTATCGGCGACCGGATGGTCCTCGAGTGGCCCAAATCGCTGCGCCAGTGCCACATGCTCGGCGCGGGTCATGTTCTGGTCGCGTACGAACAGCACCTTGTGCTCCAGCAGCAGCTTCCTGAGCTCGCCGAAGAGCTCATCGCTGCGTGATGCCTCGGCCAGATCGACATCGAACAGCTCGGCGCCAATGGTGCACGTCAAAGGCTCCACACGGACTTTACTCAGCGGGGCAACACTATTCATGACAGCTTCCTTTCCCTACAGCTCACAGCGAGAAGATGGATTGACCGATGGACGTGCCGGATTCCAGATCGCGATGGGCCGCCACCGCGTCCTGAAGTTGGTAGCGGCGCCCGATATCGACGCGGATCCGGCCTGCGGCGATATGCCCGAAAAGCTCGCCGGCCAGCTCCGCGCGCTCCGCCGGGTCCGCGATGTAATCGGCCAGCGCCGGTCTGGTCACGAACAGAGATCCCTTGGCCGCCAACTGCATCGCGTCGATCGGTGGCACCGGGCCCGATGCCGTGCCGAAACACACCAGCAGCCCGCGCCGGGCCAGTGAGTCCAGCGAGGATCGAAACGTGGTCTTGCCGATGCCGTCGTAGACGACGGGGACACCCGCTCCACCGGTGATGTCGCGCACTCGCCGGGCCACGTCCTCACGCGGGTAGACGAGCACATGGGCACAGCCGTTCGCCCGGGCGATCTCGGCCTTTTTCTCACTCGACACGGTGCCAATGACGTTGACGCCCAGTAGGTTCGCCCATTGCAGGAACAACAGCCCGACTCCTCCCGCAGCGGCGTGGAGCAGCACGGTGTCACCCGCCCGCAGCGGATGGATCCGTCGCAGCAGGTACGCGGTAGTCAGCCCCCGCATGGTGATGGCCGATGCGGTGTCGAAGGCGATACCGTCCGGCAGACGGATGAGATGTTCGGCGGGCATGACGCGTTCGGTGCTGTAGGCGCCCAGCGGGCTGCCCGTATAGGTGACGCGGTCGCCCACGCCGAAATCCGATACGCCGGGCCCGGTGGCTTCGATGACACCGGAGGCCTCCACACCCATGCCTGCGGGTAGGGCGACGGGATACACGCCCGTGCGGAAGTACGTATCCGCGAAGTTCAGCCCCACGGCGCGATGCCGGATTCTCACCTCGCCGGGACCGGGTTCACCAACCTCGACGTTCTGCCCGCGAAGGACCTCGGGTCCGCCGGTCTCGTGGATCCGCACTGCGTAGGCCATGGCCCGCCTTTCGTCTGATCTCTGGGTACATCTCCGACGTTAGGCAGGCGACATCCTGCATACTTATCTTTGCGGGACTGATTTCTATTCTTTTGGGGACACCATGGACAGCCGACAGGTACGGTTCGCTGCGCTGAGCGGGTACGTCGAGGTGGCCAGGGCATCCGGGCTGGATCCGGCGCAGTTGATGCGGGAGCACGGGGTTGACCCAGCGGGCATAACGCAACCCGACCGTTGGGTGAGCGCCAGCACCGTCGCCGCACTCCTGGAGGCCTCCGCCGATGCCGGCGGGCTGGACGACTTCGGCCTCAGACTGGCCGAACGGCGCAGACTGTCCAGCCTGGGTCCGCTCAGCTTGGTGCTGCGGGAGCAACCCACAGTGCGCGATGTCGTCACGATGTTGTGCCGGCACGAGTCCATGTACAACGAGTCCCTGCGGATCCGTGTCGTGGAACGCGACGGAATCGCCGCCATCCGGCTGGTTCTCGACGTGGGCGAAGCAACAGCCGGCACGCAGTCCACCGACTTGGCGCTGGCGGTGCTTGTCGGGGTGCTGCGCACGTTCCTGGGAAACACATGGCACCCGGTGAGGGTCAATCTTCGCCGCGCGAATCCCTCCGACCCCGCGATACATCACCGGGCCTTCGGACCGAGCATCGAGTTCATGCGGCAGCGCGACGAGATCGTCGTATATACGTCCGATCTTGATCGTCGAAACGACCGTTTCGACCCGCTACTGCATCAGTACAGCCAGGCGGTCCTGGAGTCATCGGAACGGCCGCGAGACGCGACGACCGTCGATCGTGTCCGAGATCTCATCGAGCTGCTGCTGCCCGTCGGTCGCTGCTCGGTCGATCATGTCGCCCGGAGCCTTGGAGTCGACCGGCGCACCGTTCATCGGCAGCTGGCCAGCGAGGGCACCAGTTTCACCGCTCTACTCGATGCCACCCGGCTCGATTTGGCCGACCACCTCGTGACACGCGGTCGGCACAACCTCACCGAGGTCTCCGAGATGCTGGGGTTTTCCTCACCGAGCAACTTCAGCCGGTGGTTCCGCGCGCATCGTGGGATGAGTCCCCGCACGTGGCGCAACCTGCGCGGCGGCGCGACCCGTAGCGGCAACTGAACGAGGGGCCAATACTCGACGAGCTCGGCCGACCGCTTCGCACTGCCCTGCCATCTTCCGTACACTCGCCATTTGTGTCTTTCGCCGATGCCACCATCGCCCGGCTGCCCCGGTTCATCCGGCCTGTCGCTGAGCGGCACCATGAGCTGATCAAGTTCGGCATTGTCGGCGCCACCACATTCATCATCGACTCCGGCATCTTCTATGCGCTCAAGCTGACGATCCTGGAACCCAAGCCCCTCACCGCCAAGATCATTTCCGGCATCATCGCTGTCATCGCCTCGTACATCCTTAATAGGGAGTGGAGTTTCCGGGACCGCGGCGGCCGGGAGCGCCACCACGAAGCACTGCTGTTCTTCGCGGTCAGCGGCATGGGCGTGATCCTCGCCATGATCCCGCTGTGGGTGTCGAGTTACGTCTTTGAACTGCGCGTACCAAACGTGAGCCTGACGATGGAGAACATCGCCGACTTCATCAGCGCCTACATCATCGGCAACCTGCTGCAGATGGCCTTCCGGTTCTGGGCCTTCCGCCGCTGGGTGTTCCCCGACGAGTTCGGGCGTCAGGGCGAGGACCCGATTGCTCTCGTCGCCACAGAGGCGGACGAGGAATCGGACGCTGACCCGGAAAATGTCACCCCGCTACACCCGCACACGGGGCTGCCCAGCAGCACCACCGCACATCACGGCACCGAGGTGGGACGCGGCTTGTACGGCTCAGCGCATCACGTGGCGGGCGGCCGTTCCCGGCCGCGCCCGGTGGAGCGGCTGTCGCCCTCTTCCGAACCGAGGGTGTCGAAGACTTCGTGATACAGCAGCGAGTGGACGTACTCCACTCGCGGTATCTCATGGAATTCCAGCGGGTCCTGTGACGCCGATTCGATGATCAGCGTGCCGGTGCGCAGAATTCTGTCCACCAGGCCATGCCGAAATTCGACGCTGTTGATCCGCGCCAGTGGGATATCGATCCCCGAGCGGCTCAACAATCCGTGACGGAACATCACCCGCCGGTCGGTGATGACGAAGTGCGTGGTCAACCAGTTCAGGAACGGCCATACGCTGAGCCAGCCGACCAACACCAGCCAGACCACCCCGATGGCGATCATCACCACCTGCTTCGCGGTAGTTTGCCAGTCGGTGTTGTCGACCATCGCGGCCACAAAGGCGGCCACGCCCGTGGACAGCATCAACACCACCGTCGGGCCGATCAGCCGCTTCCAGTGCGGGTGGCGGTGTAACACCACCTGTTCGTCATCGGCGAGCACGTTCTCCGGATACCCCACGTGCAGCGACTTTACTGGTCGTTCAGCGGGCGTAGATGGGTGATGTCGCCCGCCGTGACCGCGGTGACGGTGCCGTCGGCACCCTCGATGCAC
Source organism: Mycobacteroides franklinii (assembly GCF_001853795.1). Taxonomy (NCBI): domain Bacteria; kingdom Bacillati; phylum Actinomycetota; class Actinomycetes; order Mycobacteriales; family Mycobacteriaceae; genus Mycobacteroides; species Mycobacteroides franklinii. The sequence continues at coordinate 2,018,189 of NZ_MLIK01000019.1, read as the reverse complement.
AGTTGTCCGTCGTTGCCGAGCCCAACGGCAACACCCACCAGTTCGCGGTCGCCCGGTAGCTCCGCACGCACCCGGGAACCCAGGGTGACACTGCGCTCCCGGTAGTCCTCCAACAACCGCTCGTCGACACCCCGCGCCGTCCGCCAGTGCTCAACACGGCCGCCCAGCTCACGAAGCACCGCGCGTGCCAACTCATCGCGGTCCGGGTTGGCCCAACCGACGATCGTCAGAGATGTCGCATTGGGGTCGGGCAATTCGTGTTGGGTGAAGGTGGCATTGAGTCCGAGACCAAGCACGATGGCCGAATGGGGCGTCGCGACCTCGGCCAGGATTCCGCATAACTTGCGCCCGTCGACAAGCACATCGTTGGGCCATTTGAGCCCCGCTTGAATTCCGCTGACCTCGGCGACCGCGTCGACAATCGCCACCCCGGCCAGTAGCGGCACCAGCCCCCACCGATCCGGCGGTACCTCGCCCACTCCGATGCCGACCGACATCGACAACTGCGTGTGCGCGGGCGCACCCCAGTTGCGGCCGTGGCGGCCACGGCCGGCGGTCTGGTGCTCGGCGAGCAGCACGACGCCGTCGATGTCCTCCCCTGCCGCCGCGCGCGCCACCAGATCGGCATTGGTGGATCCGGTTTCGTCGACGATGTCGATGCGCCGCCAGTGTCCGCCGGGGCTGTCGGTGAGGGTCAGTCTGTCCGAAGTCACGACCCCAGCCTAAAGCTCTGACGCCGCCACGCGGCGTGAACGCCCCTGAGTGCCAACCGGTCACTCGCTGCTGAGCAGACCCCACAGTCGTTGCCCATACTTGGCGGCCGAGCCGTTGGTCAACATCTCGTCGTGTGTGCAGTCGACCGACTCGATGACAATGCTGCCCGAGAAGTGCGGTGCCCACGACCGCGTGAGGAACGAGGCGCGGTCGTCTTGGTCGCGCTCGGCAGAGAACAGGGTTACATCACCGTCGAACACGCCCGGAAGGTGCTGCCGATATCTCGTGATGTTGTCGTTGATGTTCTCCATGAATAAGGCGAAGACTCGCTTGTATCGAGCCAAGTCGGCTAGTCCTGCTTCGCGCAGCAGCTGCGCCATCTGCTCGTCGTTTCCAGGCTGAGGCCGGGCGGAAACCCCGGATAACAAGGTCTCGTCGATGGCCGGCTGCGCATCGAGCAGCACAAGACGCGAAATCGTGCGTCCACGCCGCTGCAGCTCGACGGCGACCTCATGCGCAACCACTCCACCAAAGGACCAGCCGAGCAGGTTGTAAGGCCCTGTGGGATAAAGCTCTTCCATTCTGTTCGCGTAGTCGATCGCCATATCGCGGATGGACGACGGCTGGTCCGATGGCGCTTGCTGAATTCCGATGATCGGGCAGTCCAGGTAGCTGCCAAAGACGTGATAGGGCCAGCTCACCCCGCCGGCGGGATGTATGCAGAACAGCGGAACGCCGGACGCGTCGTGCAGGGTCTGGACGGGCGCTATCGTCGGCGCATCGCCGGTGGCCACACCCAGCCGTTGGCTCAAGCCCCTGACGGTGGGTGTCTCAAACACAACGGGCACCGGAAGGTCGGCGTCCAGCGCCGTATTGATCGCGGCGATCAAGCGCATCGCCGAAATGCTGTCTCCCCCAAGGTCGAAGAAGGAGTCGTCGACACCTACCCGGTCAACGCCGAGAATCTGGGCGTAGATACCCACCAGGATTTCCTCGGTAGGTCCTTCGGGCGCACGGTACTGGCCAACGACGTATTCGGGCGCCGGCAGCGCACCTGTGTCGAGCTTGCCATTGGCGGTCAGCGGCAATGCGCCGAGTACCACCACCGCCGCCGGAACCATGTATGCGGGCAACCGTGTCCCCAGCAGCGAGCGGATCTCCGCCGGATCGGCAGTGCCGGTGACATACCCCACCAACCGTGTACTCAGTGGGTTCTCGTCACGAGCGACCACGACCGCTTGCTCGACTCCCTCCAATTCGGCCAGCGCGGACTGGATTTCGCCGAGCTCTATGCGATATCCACGAATCTTGACCTGCTCATCGGCGCGTCCCACATAGTGCAGCTGCCCGTCGGCTCGCCAGCGGACCAGGTCTCCGGTGCGATACATCCGCGACGCGGGTTCTCCGAATGGGCAGGCCACATACCGCGAGGCGGTCAATCCGGCACGACGCAGATACCCGGGCCCGACACCGTCGCCGGCCACATACAACTCACCGACAACACCGGGCGGCACCGGCCGTAACCACCCGTCCAAGACAAACAGCGCCGCGCCCGGTACCGGCGATCCGATGGGCACCACACCGGATCCCGCAGTCAAGCCTGCAATCACCGAGGCGCAGATTGTGGTCTCGGTCGGACCGTAGGCATTGATCATCACCCGCCCCGTCGCCCAGCGGTCCACCAGATCGGCTGGGCACGACTCCGCCCCGAGAACCAGTGCCACCGACTCCAAGCCCTCGGGTGAGAGGGCACCGGCTGCCGATGGGGTCTGGCACAGGACGTCGATCTTTTCGGCGATAACCAAGGCGCGGAGATCTTCTGGTGAATGCACGACAGCATCCGGCACCACCACCAGCCGTCCACCGTCCAGCAGCGCGCCCCAGATCTCCCACACCGAGAAGTCGAAAGAATACGAGTGGCTCTGCGACCACACACCCGCCTTCGGCAGTCCAGCCTCAAGGGAACCCAACAGCTGCGTGAGATTGTGATGAGTAATGGCAACACCTTTGGGTATACCGGTGGTGCCTGAGGTGTAGATCACGTAAGCGACACCCGCCGCATCCGGCCACGGCAGCGGCGCCGGGGACTGCACATACACCGCGAGATCGTCGACATCGATAACAGCGAGATCGTGGCCCAGCAGCCGAGCCCGCAGATCCGACGAGGTCAGCACCGCCACCGGCGCGGCGTCGGCGAGCATGAACTCCATCCGATCCGTCGGCAACGCCAGGTCGATCGGCAGATAGGCGGCTCCGGTTTTCAGCACCGCCAACATGGCCGCAATCGCGTTTGTCGAGCGCGACAACAACAGCGCCACAGTCTGCCCCGGACCGACTCCGTTGGCTATGAGTATGTGCGCCAACCGGTTCGACAGTCGGTCGAGCTCGCGGTAGGTCGTGGACCGGCCCGCATCGACGACCGCTACTGCATTCGGGATGCGCGCCACGTGTCGAGCGAACAGCTCCGGTATGGAGATGCGTGCGCTTTCGGGGCAAGTCAGAGTTGCCCGGTTTCCGAAGTCCGCCAACCGCACATGCTCGCCGGCATCAAGCAGATCGACAGACGACAACTGCCGCGCCGGATCGGCGGTCATCACCGTGAGCGCTCGCTGTAGTCGGCCGATCACCGCTTCGATGGTGTCCGCACTGAATACTTCGGTGTCGTACTCTACGCGCAGTCCCAGCTCGCGCCCGGGCTGTGCTTGCACCGTCAATGGGTAGTGGGTGGATTCCCTGCTGACAACATCGGAGATGGCCAGCTCCCTGTCGGCCAGCGCCACCCCGGTGTCGGTCGGATAGTTCTCGAACGCGAAGAGCGTGTCGAAGAGTTGATCGTGGCCGGTAACTCGATGAATCTCGTTGAGCGTGAGGTGCTGATGGTCCAGCGTGAGGTTATGTGCATCTTGTAGCTGCGCCAGCAGGTCACTGACGGTGGTTGTCGCGGTGAGGTTGGCACGCACCGGGACGGTGTTGATCAGCAGTCCCACCATGGATTCCGCGCCGTGCACCTCCGGTGGCCTACCGGAGACGGTGGTACCGAACGTGATGTCGCGCTGCCCTGTCAGCGAGGCCATCACCACAGCCCAGGCCGCCTGCAGCACGGTGTTGACGGTCGTCCGGGACGATCGGGCCAATGCGGATAGCGCGTGAACGGTGTCGGCCGGTACTTCGCAGGATCGACTGCCACGCAAGCCTCGTCCCAGCCGGTGTCCCGGACTCACCAGAGTGGGAGTGTCGAGGTTCGCGAACACCTCGCGCCAGGCCGCGCGCGCAGCCTCGGTGTCGCGTGCCGCGAGCCAGCTCACGTAGCCGCGGTAGGGCGCCGCCTCCGGCAGCGCATGACCGTAATAGCCGGCGAAAATCTCACCCAACAGAATCGGCATCGACCAACCATCGAGAACAATGTGGTGGTTGGTGAGCACCAGCCGATGCTGGTGCTCACCGGTACGGATCAACGCCACCCGGAAAACCGGTTCGTTGGCGAGGTCACATACCGCCGCACGCTCGGTCGCGCATACCTGGAAAACCTGGGCATCGATGTCATGAATGGTCTCGCCACCAAGATCGACAAAACGCCAGGCGATTACGGGATCGGCGGGAATGACCTGCACCGGTTCCTCGAACTGGCCATAGAACCGGGCGACCAGATTCGGATGGCGAACGATGACCGCCTGCATCGCGGCGCGGAGGCGGAGCTGGTCGAGCGGACCGCGCAGACCGATGTCCATCTGCATCGCGTACAGATCTTCAGCACCACGAATGGCATTGGCGTGGAAGAACAATCCCTGTTGCAGGGGTGTCAGCGGCAGCACATCATCGATGCGATACAGGCGCGCAAGTTGGTCGATATCGTGCTGACTCAGGCGGGCCGGTGCGATATCCGACGGAGTGAACCCGCCGCCACCGGAGCGCACCAGGGCGCAGATGCCGGCGAGGGCCTCGAACCAGAGTCGGCTCAGCCGACGTACCTGGCCTTCGGTGAGAGCCGAAGGCGCCCAAGTCCAGTCGGCGTGCAGGCGCGGACCGTCGCCGGTGTCGATGGTGACGGCGTTGAGCTCCACGGTGTGCATCAGCGGCATGGGTATTGCCGTGGCCACGCGGGTGGCCGACGATCCGTCCTGGCATATCCGCCAGCCATCGGCGGCCATATCGGTTCCCGGGCCGCCCTGGCGCCCGAAGTAGTTGAACCCGAGCACCGGGTCGGCCCCGTTCACGTCGACATCGGTGTTCAGGTAGCGCAGCGCGCCATAGGTCATCCCGTCCGGATGCCGGCGCAACTGCTCCTTGGCGTCCTTGACGACGGCGGCGAGCGCGGCCTCCCCCGCACCAACCTGTGACCAATCGAGACCGGACACCGACAGAGCCACTGGGTATTTCGCGGTAAACCAGCCCACGGTGCGGGACAGGTCGACGGTTGGATCGAGTTCTTCTTGGCGCCCGTGGGCTTCGACATCGATGCCCACGGTGTCACTGCCGGTGAATTCGGTAGTGGCGAGAGCGAAGGCAATGAGCAGGATTTCGTGGATCCGGGTGTGGAATGCCGCGGGCACCTCCGCCAGCAGCACCTTGACGGTCTCGGCGTCATCGAAGGTGAGCGACAGCCGGCCCGCATTGGCGTAGGTGTCTTGTTCCGGGTGCACCGCCGGGAAAACCGCCGGGGTATCGGTCACCTGCCGCCAGGCTTGTGCCTGGGCAACAACTTCCGCCTCATGGGCATGTTCATCGAGCAGCTGCGCCCACCGCGAGAATGAGGTGCGGGGCGCGGACAGAACGATCGGATGACCCGCATGGTGCTGGGCCCAGGCGATGTTGAGGTCTTCCAACAGAACCAGCCAGGACACCGCATCGATGGCCAGGTGATGGATGATTACCACCAGCTGTCCGGTGGCCGGTACCCACAACGCGCTGAGCATGACACCGGCATGAGGATTCAGGTGTGCGCGTGCTTCGCGCACTGCCTCGTCCGTGAGTTCATCCACCGATTGCACATGCTCCGCGACAGCCACGGTCCCCGGCTCGGTTACCGTCAACGACCAACCGTCCCCGCCATCGCGGCCATCCTGACTGTCCTCGATACGCAGCCGCAGCATGGCGTGACGATCCAACAAGGCCTGCAACACAATCGCCACATCGGCCTCGGTGACCCCCGACGGGGCCTGCACCACCATGGTCTGGTTGAACTCATCGATCGGGCCGTCCACGTTCTGCAGCCACGCCATGATCGGGGTCGGGCGCAAAGGTCCGACGCCGTCGTCCGCCGCAACATTCACGCCGTCATCAACCACCACGACGCGGGCCAGCCGTGCCACCGACTGCTCGACGAATACATCTCGGGGCCTGCACATCAAACCCGCAGCCCGCGCCCGTGCCACCACCTGCATCGACAGGATGCTGTCCCCACCCAACTCGAAAAACGACTCGTCGGCGCCGACCCGCTCCAACCCCAGAACCTGGGCGTAGATACCGGCCAACAGCTCCTCGACCGGGCTTACCGGGGCCCGATACTGGCCTCCCTGGTACTCCGGAACGGGCAACGCTCGCTTATCGAGCTTTCCGTTGGGCGTCAGCGGCAACGCGTCCAGCCACATGACCGCGGCCGGCACCATGTAGCCCGGCAACTGCTCCGAAAGCGCCGCACGCGCCGCGCCGGGATCGGCGGTTCCGGTGATGTAGCCGACCAAACGTTTGTCGCCCGCACGATCCTCCCGTGCCACCACAACCGCCTGCTCCACACCATCCAGATCGGCCAGCGCAGACTGGATTTCACCAAGTTCTATCCGATATCCACGGATCTTGACCTGCTCGTCGGCGCGGCCCAAATAGTCCAGCTGCCCATCGGCGCGCCAGCGCACCAGATCCCCCGTGCGGTACATGCGCATCCCCGCACCACCGAACGGGCACGCCACAAACCGTGACCCCGTCAACGCCGAACGGTGCCAATACCCAACCCCGACTCCGGCACCCGCGACATACAGCTCACCCACAACTCCGGACGGCACCGGCTTCATCGATCCGTCCAGCACGAACAGTGCCGCTCCCGGAACCGGCGAACCGATCGGCACACCGCGCGATCCCGCCTTCAGCGGCGCACTCACCGCCGCATAGATCGCGGCCTCCGTCGGGCCATAGGCGTTGAGCATCAGCCGGTCCGGACCCCAGCGGTCCACCAGTTCGGCCGGGCATGCCTCACCGGCGACCACCAATGCCACCGACTCCAGACCGACCATCGGGAGCATGCCGGCGGCCGAGGGTGTTTGGCTCAGTACGGTGACCTGTTCGGACACGAGCAGCGCGTGGAAGTCCTGGGGAGACCACTCCATCTCCTCGGGCACCACCACCAGCCGTCCGCCACGCAGCAGGGCACCGAAGATCTCGGACACCGAGACATCGAAGGCCAGGGAATGCCATTGCGACCAGACTCCAGCAGACGGCAGCCCAAGACCGGTCGATGCCACCAGCTGTGTCACGTTCTGATGCGTGACCGCAACGCCTTTGGGAACTCCGGTGGTACCCGAGGTATAGATGAGGTAGGCGATGTCGCTCGGCGACGGCACCGGCAGGGCCGTGGCCGGTTGCGTCTGCATGAGGGGGCCGTCGATATCGATGACCTCCGGCGCATGGCCGTTGAGCCGCCCGGCCAGTTCGGCGGTGCTGATCACCACCGAGGGCGCCGCGTCCTCAAGCATGAATCCGACACGGGTGCCCGGTAGCGCCGGATCGATCGGCAGGTACGCCGCGCCGGCTTTCAGCACCGCGAGGATGGCGACGATGGCCTGTGCCGAACGCGGAGTCAGCAGACCCACGCACTGACCCGGGCCCGCTCCGCGATCGACGAGTAAGTGCGCCAGCCGGTTCGACGCCTCGTCCAGCTCCCGATACGTCATCGAACGTCCCGCGCAGGTCAATGCCACCGCCGACGGGATACGCATCACCTGTTCGGCGAACAGCGCCGGAATCGACATTGATATCGAGGGTTGGGCCAGCACGGACCGGTTCCCGATCTCATCCAGCCGCGCATGTTCGACATCGTCGAGCAGATTCACCGAGGACAACGTCCGATTCGGGTCTGCGGTCAGGGCAGTCAGCACCCGCTGCAGCCGGTCGGTCAGCTTCGTGACGGTGTCCGAGTCGAAAACGTCGGTGCGGTACTCGACTCTGCCGCTGATTCCGGCGGGATCGCCTGCCTCACTCCATTGTTCGGAGAGCGAGAAGGTAAGGTCCATCCGCGCCGACTGGGTGTCCGACGGTAGCGGCGTGACCTCAACATCTCCGAGGGAGAGCCCGACCCCCGAGTCGAAGGAGTTTCCGGGGAGGTTCTGCCAGGCCAGCATGACCTGAACCAATGGATGATGGCTCAGCGACCGGACCGGATTGAGCCGCTCCACCAGCAATTCGAAAGGCACATCCTGGTTCTCGAAGGCGGCCAGACTGCGTCTGCGTACCTGGGCGAGCAGTTCGGCGAAGGTGGGATCCCCGGCCACATCGACCCGCAGCACCAGGGTGTTGACGAAGAAGCCCACCAGCTCGTCCAGCGCGGGGTCGCGCCGCCCGGCGATCGGGAAGCCCACTGCGACATCGTCGCCGGCGGTGATCTTCGCGAGGAGCACCGCCAAGGCGGCCTGCATCACCATGAAGCTTGTCGCGTTGTACTCACGCCCCACCCGCCGAACATGCTGCTGCAGTTCGGCCGGCCAATTGATCTCGACCGTGGCTCCGCGCTGATCTGCCATGAGCGGATAGGGACGATCGGTGGGCAACTGCAATCGCTCGGGCATCCCCGCCAGCGCGTCTTCCCAATAGGCCAGCTGTGTCGCGAGACGGCCGTCGCTGTCGTCGAGATCACCGAACTGTGCGCGCTGCCATAGGGTGTAATCCACGTATTGCACGGCCAGCGGCTCCCAGTCCGGAGCCTGTCCCGCGCACCGGCCGGCGTATGCCACTCCCATATCACGCATCAGAGGGGTGATAGACCAGCCATCGGCGGCAATATGGTGCACCACCGCCGCCAGCACATGTTCGTCCTCGGCCGTCCGGAACAGGCATGCCCGCAACGGGATCTCCGACTCCAGATTGAACGCGTGGGACGCCACCGCGCCGACTGCGTCGGTCAATCTGTCCGCCGACCACCCGCTGGCATCAACAGCCTCCCAACCGAAATCGACCCGCTCGACCGGCACCACCACCTGTTGCGGCGTTCCGCCGGGCGCCGCAAACAAGGTACGCAGACTCTCGTGGCGGGCGACCACATCGACAAGCGCGGCACCCAACGCCTCGGCATCAAGCGGACCATTCAGCCGCAACGCGGCGGCGATGTTGTAAACCGGTGAGGGCCCCTGCAATTGGTCGATAAACCACAGTCGATTCTGGGAGAACGACAGCGGCACCACGTCGGGCCGCGCGCCCGCAACCAACGGCTCGGCACTTCCCGCGCACTCCCCGACACGTGGCGCCAGCTGGGCTACCGTGGGGGCCTCGAAGATCGCGCGGACGGGAAGATCCGCGTCCAGCGCGGTATTGATCGCCGCGATCAGGCGCATCGCCGAAATACTGTCGCCGCCAAGGTCAAAGAATGATTCGTCCACTCCGACACGTGTGACCCCGAGCACCCGGGCGTAGATGCCGGCAAGGATCTCTTCCGTCGGATTGGCAGGGCCGCGGTATTCACCCGCAGCGTATTCGGGAGCCGGTAGTGCCCGTTTGTCCAGCTTCCCGTTGGGTGTCACCGGCAGCTCGGTCAAGACCACCACCGCGGCAGGAACCATGTACGCCGGCAGGCGGTCGCCCAATGCGGCGCGCGCCACAGCCGGATCGGCGGTCCCGGTGACGTAGCCGATCAGGCGCTTCTCACCCGGCCGGTCTTCCCTGACGATCACCTCCGCGGCCTGCACCCCGTCCAGATCGGCAAGGGCGGACTGGATTTCGCCGAGTTCGATGCGGTACCCGCGGATCTTGACCTGCTCATCGGCACGGCCCACATACTGCAGCTGACCATCGCCGCCCCAGCGCACCAGATCGCCGGTGCGATACATGCGAGTGCCGGGCTCGCCGAACGGGCAGGCGACAAACCGGGACGCGGTGAGCGCGGACCGGTTCACATAACCACAACCCACACCGTGACCGGCGACATACAACTCACCGACCACCCCGGCAGGCACGGTGCGCATCCACCCGTCCAGCACGAACAGGGCCGCACCCGGTACCGGGGAGCCTATCGGCGGCGTACCCGATCCCGCCGTCAGGGGCACACTGATCGACGCGAATATCGTTGTTTCCGTGGGACCGTAGGCGTCGAACATCGTCCTGCCCACAGCCCATCGGTCCACCAGGTCGGGTGAGACGGGCTCGGCGCCCAACACCAACGCCGCCGCTTCCAATCCCTCCGGCGACAGCATCCGCACCGCTGACGGAGTCTGGCTGAACACTGTCACCTTCTCCGCGATCAGCAGCGCGTGGAAGTCTTTGGGCGAGCGTGCCACCGCGTCGGGCACCACCACCAAACGGCCGCCGTGCAGCAGCGCGCCCCATATCTCCCATACCGAGAAATCGAAGGCATAGGAATGGAACTGCGCCCACACCTGGTGTGGTGCCAATTCCACGCCGACGGCTGCCGCGTCGAACATCCGGGTCACATTGCGGTGGGTGACTGCCATCCCCTTAGGGATTCCGGTCGTACCCGACGTGTAAATGATGTGGGCCAGGTCATCGGCGGCAGGAATCGTTGGCGCCAGGCATGATTGAGACCGCGCTGCGGGATCGTCGACATCGACGACGGGCAGCTTCAACCCCGCGAACCGGTCCATCAGTGTCGCCACGGTGATGGCCACGACCGGCTCCGAGTCCGCCACCATGAACTCGATGCGTTGGGGCGGATGTGCGGGATCGATCGGCAGATAGGCCGCGCCGGTCTTCAGGACGGCAAGAATCGCCACGATGGCCTGAGCCGAGCGGGGAAACAGCAGTGCCACACATCGTCCAGGGCCGGCTCCGTGCAATTCCAGCAGGTGCGCCAGCCGGTTCGCTTCCTCGTCGAGCTCGCGATAGGTCATCGAGCCGCTCTCGAAGGTGACCGCCACCGCGTGCGGGGTCCGGGCCACCTGCTCACCGAACAGGGCCGGTAGCGAGGCCTCCCTCGCCCCCTGACGCAATACCGCCCTGTCACCCCACACATCTAGCTGCCGATGATCCGTGTCATCCAGTACGTCGAACGACGACAACCTGCGCCGCGGGTGGGCGGTCATTGTCGCCAACACCCGTTGGAAGCGCTCCACCCATGTGGCGATGCTGTCCGGATCGAATACCTCGGTGTCGTACTCGATGCGCAGGCCGAGCTGCTGACCCGGCTGCGCTTGGACCGTCAGCGGATAGTGAGTGGATTCCCTGCTGGTGATATCGGTGATGGCCAGCTCATGTTCGCCGGCCAGGGCGGCGGCATCGATCGGATAGTTCTCGAACGCGAAGAGCGTGTCGAACAGCTTGTCCTGTCCGGTGATTCGGTGGATCTCACCCAGTGCCAGATGCTCATGCTCGAGGGTGTCATTGTGATCGTTCTGCAACTGCGCCAACAGGTCCACGGTGGTGGATGACGCGGCGATGTTGGCGCGTACCGGCACCGTGTTGATCATCAGGCCCACCATCGATTCGGCGCCGGGCACCTCGGCCGGTCTGCCGGACACCGTGGTGCCGAAGACGACATCGCGCTGACCGGTCAGCCAGCACAGCAGCTGCGCGAACGCGGCCTGCAGCACGACATTCACGGTCGTGTGGCACGCGCGCGCCAATTCGCCCACGGACCGTGAAAGATCGGCGGGTAGCTGAACCAGCTCGGCTCGTTGTGCTCCGACCCTGGACCGATCCTGCGGGCCGACCAATGTCGGATTGTCAAAGCCCCCCAGCACTCGGTGCCACGCCGCACGCGCGGCATCGCGATCCCTGCCGCCGAGCCAGGTGACGAAGCCCCGGTACGGCACGGGCGCGGACAACCGCTGCCCGTAGTAGCCGGCGAATATCTCCCCCAACAGGATTGGCAGCGACCATCCGTCAAGCACGATGTGGTGGTTGGTCAACACGAGACGGTGACGCTGCGCCGAAGTGCGGATCAACGAGACCCTGAAGGCCGGCCGATTGCCCAGATCGCATACCGCAGCGCGCTCGTCAGCACACAGCCGCCGAATCTCGGCGTCCACCTCCACGTCCACGTCGCCGTCGAGTTCGAGGTATTGCCACGGCACAACGGGGGCGGCCGGAATGATCTGCACGGGCTCGTCGAACTGCCCGCAGAAGCGCGCCAGCAGATGCGGATGCCGGGTGATCATGGTCTGCACCGCATCACGCAGACGGTCGGCGTCAAGGGGCCCGGTCAGGGTGAAATCCAACTGTCCCGCGTACAGATCGTCGCTTCCGGCCACCGTGTTGGCGTGGAACAGCAGCCCCTGTTGCACGGGGGTCAGTGTCAGTATGTCGGCAATCCGGTGTTGGTCCGCCAGCTCATCGATCTGTCGTTGGCTCAGGCGCGCGGGGGCGATATCCGATGGCGTCAGTCCGCCGCCGCCCGTGCGCACGTGGGCGCAGATTCCGGTCAGCGCCTCGAACCATAGACGGTTCAGCCGGCTGATCTGCTCGCGCTCGAGAACCGATGGCGCCCACGTCCAGTTGGCGTGCAACCGCGGACCGGCATCGGTGTCGATGGTGACCGCGTTGAGTTCCACGGTGTGCGGCAGCGGCATGGGTATCGCTGCCGCCACACCGGCGCCCGTCCAGCGTTGCGGCCCCGGCCGCCACAGGGCTTCGGAAAGCTCGGCCGCGCGGCCTTGGCGTCCCAAGTAGTTGAACCCGATCGTCGGGTCGGCTCCCGCTAAATCGACGTTTGGATTCAGGTAGCGCAGCAGCCCGTAGGTGAGCGGCTCCGGCAGGGCGCGCAGCTGCTCCTTGGCGTCCTTGATCACCGCCCCCAGCACCCCGTGTCCGGAAACCACGTGCGCCCAGTCCAGACCTGAAACTGATAGTGAGACCGGGTATTTGGCGGTGAACCAGCCGACGGTGCGGGACAGGTCGACATCGCGCGGGGCTGCGCCACCGAGGTCTTCAAGGCGCCCGTGCCCCTCGACATCGATGCCGACCGCCTCGCCGCTGCCCACGAATTCCGCTGTGGCCAAAGCGAAGGCAATCAACAGTATCTCGTGGATTCCGGCCTTGAATGCCGTCGGAACCTCACCGATCAGCATGCTGGTGGTATCGGCGTCCAGCTCGGCGGCGTGATGTCCGGCGGTGGCGAAGGTGTCCGCGTCGGGACGCACGGCGGGCAACGCCGCGGGGGCTGCCGTCACCGCCTTCCAGGTGTCCACGCAGTCCACGACTTCCGGATGGGTTGCCCGCTCCGATAGCCGGGTCGCCCATTGGGCGAATGAAGTTCCGGTGACAGGCAGCACCACCGGTTGGCCAGCGCGATGCCGAACCCACGCGACGTTCAAGTCCTCCAACAAGATCCGCCAGGACACGGCGTCGACCGCAAGGTGATGGATGATGACCACCAATTGTCCGGTGCCTGCCGCCCATATCGCACTGAGCATCGCACCCGTTTGTGGGTTCAACCGCGAACGCGCTTGCACTATCAGGTCATCGGTCAGCTCGTCCACGGATTGCAGGCAGTCCCGGGCATCCACCGTCCCCTTCTCGGGCGCCGTCAACGACCAACCGTCTGCCTCGGGGTCAACACGCAGACGCAACATGGCGTGTCGGTCCAGCAGGGCCTGCAACACAATTGCCACGTCGGACTCGTCGGCTCCCACCGGGGCCTGCACCAGCATCGTCTGATTGAACTCATCGATCGGCCCCTCGGAGGCCTGCAGCCAGCGCATGATCGGGGTGGTCGGCACCGGCCCGACTCCCTCGTCCGTCAGGCCTGTCGACCCATCGGACGCCTCGACCACGCGGGCCAGCCGTGCGACCGTCTGTTCGACGAAAATGTCGCGCGGCCGGCAGGTCAGACCCGCGGCACGTGCCCGCGTCACCACCTGCATCGACGAAATGCTATCCCCGCCAAGCTCGAAGAAGGACTCGTCGATGCCCACGCGGTCGAGTCCCAGGACCTGCGCGTAGATGCCCGCCAATATCTCCTCGATCGCGGTATCGGGCGCGCGATACCGATCAAGGCTCTGGTATGTCGGTGCGGGCAGGGCACGCGCATCCAGCTTGCCGTTCGCGGTGAGTGGTAGCGCGTCGAGCACCACCACCGCCGCCGGAATCATGTAAGGCGGTAGCTGCTCGGCCAGTGCGGAACGTGCGGCAGCGGGATCGGCGGTTCCGGTGATGTATCCGACCAGACGCTTGTCTCCGGGACGATCCTCTCGGGCGATCACCACCGCCTGATCCACACCGTCGAGCATGGCCAGCGCCGCACCGACATCGCCCAATTCGATGCGGTAGCCGCGGATCTTGACCTGCTCGTCCGCGCGGCCAAGGTAGTCGAGCTGGCTATCGGAACGCCATCGCACCAAATCCCCGGTCCGGTACATGCGTGCGCCGGTACCGTCGAACGGGCAGGCCACGAAACGTGATGCCGTCAACCCGGCGCGGCCGAGATACCCGGCGGCCACACCGGCTCCCGCGACGTACAACTCACCGACCACCCCGGCGGGCACCCGTCGCAGCGCCTCGTCGAGCACGAACAGCGCCGCCCCGGGTACCGGGGAGCCGATCGGCGGTGCTCCCGAACCGGCGGTCAACGGTGTGCTGATCGCCACGCACATCGTGGTCTCGGTGGGCCCGTAGGCATTGACCATCACCCGGCCCGGAGCCCAGCGATCCACGACCTCCGCGGGACACGCCTCACCGGCCACCACCAACGCCATCGAGTCCAGGCCGGTCGACGACAACGCACCCGCCGCCGAGGGCGTCTGGCTCAACACACTCACCTGTTCGGCGACCAGTAGCGCGTGCAGATCATCGGGTGAACGCGTCAGCGCTTCGGGCACCACCACAAGTCGCCCGCCGTGCAACAGTGCGCCAAAAATCTCCCAGACGGAAACATCGAATGACAGCGAATGCCACTGCGACCACACCCGCCCCGGCGGTAACCCGGAGTCTCCCGACGCCAGCAGTTGGGTCACGTTGTTATGCGTGACCGCAACACCTTTAGGGACTCCGGTGGTGCCCGAGGTGTAGATCAGATAGGCGATATCTTCGGGTGTAGGCCCCGGCAAGGCGGTGCCGGGTTGAGTGCCGATTCGAGGATCGTCGACGTCGATCACCGTCACACCGTGGCTCGCGATCCGCTCGGCCAGGTCGGTGCTGCTGATCGCTGTGACCGGCGCGGCGTCCGCGAGGACGAACCCGATCCGCGCCGCCGGCAGCGCCGGGTCCAGGGGCAGATACGCGGCACCGGATTTGAGCACCGCCATAATCGCCACGATGGCCTCGGCCGACCGCGACAACATCAGCGCCACACATCGGCCCGGAGCAGCACCCTGGTCAACAAGCAGGTGCGCCAACCGGTTCGACGCCTCGTCAAGCTCTCGGTAGGTCATGGACCGGTTCTGGAAGGTCAGCGCGATGGACATTGGAGTGCTGACCGCCCGCGACGTGAACACCTCGGCAATCGATGCGTGCGTCGCCGCCGGCCCGGCCAGCACGGACCGGTTCCCGATGGCATCCAGGTGGGTGCGCTCGACATCGTCGAGCAGATCCACCGATGACAGCTGTCGGGCGGGATCGTCCGTCATGGCCATCAATACCCGTTGCAGCCGTGCGATCAACGCCTCGACAGACGCCGCGTCGAAGACATCGGTGCGGAATTCAACCGTCCCCCCGATCCCGGCAGGATCACCGGACTCCCCCCAGCGCTCGCCCATGGAGAACACCAAATCCATGCGGGCGGTGTGGGTGTCGACGGGAATCGGCGTGACCCGCGCATCGCCCAGGGACAGCCCGGCTGCCGGATCGTCGTGACCCGCGAAGTTCTGCCACGCCAGCGTCACCTGCACCAGCGGGTGATGGGTCAGCGACCGCGTGGGGTTGATCCGCTCCACCAGCACCTCGAACGGCACATCCTGATGCTCGAAGGCCGCCAGGCACCTCCGACGCACCTGCGTCAACAGCTCGGCGAATGTGGGATCTCCACCGACGTCGATCCGGAGCACCAGCGTGTTGACGAAGAACCCGACAAGGTCATCGAGCGCGGGATCGCGACGTCCCGCGATCGGGAAGCCCACCGCGACATCGGAGTTGGCGCCGATCTTCGACAACAGCACGGACAGGGCCGCCTGCATCACCATGAAACTCGTCGCGTTGTACTCACGCGCCAGCCGGGTGATCCGCTGCTGCACCTCGGCCGGCCAGTCCACCTGTACCGTGGCACCGCGTTGATCAGCGACATTCGGGTATGGGCGGTCCGTGGGCAGTTGCAGGCGCTCCGGCATTCCGGCCAGCGCGTCGCGCCAGTAACTCAGCTGTGCGCCAATGGGGCTCGTCACGTCGTCGATATCACCGAACTGGGCGCGTTGCCACAGGGTGTAGTCGATGTATTGCACGGGTAACGGCGACCAGTCGGGGGCATGACCCGAGCACCGGGCGGCATAGGCGGTCCCCAGATCACGGACCAACGGCGCGACCGACATACCGTCCGCGGCGATATGGTGCACCACGGCGGCCAGCAAGTGTTCATCGTCGGCGATGCGAAAAAGCCTGGCTCGCATGGGTATCTCGTTTTCGAGATCGAAGGTGTGGTGCGCCACCAGACCCATGGCCTCGCCAACCCGGCCGGTGCTCCAGCCGCTCACATCGTCAATGCCCCAGCCGTAATCTGCCAGCTCGGCAGGCACCACGACCTGCCGTGGTGTTCCGTCGGGCGCCGCGAAGTACGTGCGCAGGCTCTCGTGCCGGGACACCACATCGGCAAATGCCCTGCCCATCGCCCCGGCATCGAGCGGCCCGTCCAGCCGCAATGCCACGGCCATGTTGTAGACGGGCGAGGGTCCCTGCAGCTGATCCAAGAACCACAATCGGTTCTGCGCGAACGACAACGGCACCACCGTGGGCCGCTCCCCGGCCACCAGCGGCTGCTGCCCTGCCACACCCTCATTGATCCGGGGGGCGAGCTGGGCAACGGTCGGAGCCTCGAACACGGTGCGGACCGCCAGGCCGACACCCAAGTTCGCGTTGACGGCGGCGACCAGACGCATCGCCGAAATGCTGTCGCCGCCAAGGTCGAAGAATGAATCGTCGACGCCAACACGGTCCACTCCGAGCACCCCGGCGTAGATCCCGACCAGGATCTCCTCGGCGAGATTTTCCGGAGCTCGGTATTCGCCGGTGGTGTATACCGGCGTAGGCAGGGCACGGATATCGAGTTTCCCGTTTGACGTCAGCGGCAGCACGTCAAGTACCACAATCGCCGCCGGCACCATATACGCCGGGAGGTGTTCAGCCAGTGCGGCTCGTGCCTCGGCCGGATCAACCGACCCGGTCACGTACCCGACCAGGCGCCTCCCCCCGGCCTGCTCAGCACGGGCGATGACCACCGCGTTCTCGACACCGTTGAGACCGCCCAGCGCGGACTGGATTTCGCCCAGTTCGATGCGGTACCCGCGGATCTTGACCTGCTCGTCGGCACGGCCCAGGTAGTCCAGCTGGCCGTCGGCACGCCAGCGCACCAGATCACCCGTGCGGTACATCCGGGCGCCGACTGTCCCGAACGGGCACGCGACAAATCGTGAGGCCGTCAAACCGGCCCGTTCGATATACCCCTGGGCCACACCGTGACCTGCCACGTACAGCTCGCCGACAACCCCGCCCGGTACCGGCCTCAGGGATTCGTCAAGCACCAGCAGGGCCGCGCCCGGCACCGGGAACCCGATCGGCGGCGCACCAGAACCTGCCGTCAGGGGCGTGCTGATCGCCACACACATCGTGGTCTCGGTGGGCCCGTAGGCGTTGATCATCACCCGGCCTGGGGCCCAGCGATCCACGACCTCGGCCGGGCAGGCCTCACCGGCCATCACCAGCGACACCGATTCCAGCCCGTCGCGGGACAGCACAGCGACCGCCGACGGAGTCTCCGTCAGCACGCTCACCTCGTAAGAAACCAGCAGGGCATGAAAGTCCTGGGGCGAGCGCGCCACTGACTCGGGCACCACCACCACGCGGCCACCGCGAAGCAGTGCACCGAAGATTTCCCAGACGGAAACATCGAACGCCAGCGAGTGACTGTGCGACCACACCCCGGCCGGGGGCAGGCCCGCGTCCAGGTTCTGCAACAACTGCGTCACGTTGCGATGCGTGATGGCAACACCTTTCGGTACACCGGTGGTACCCGAGGTATAGATCAGATAGGCCACGTCGGCGGCGTCCGGTGCCGGCGGCGTCGCATCGGACTGACCTGCGATCCCCGGATCATCGATATCGACTACCACCACGTGGTGGCCACTCAGTCGGTCGGACAGGCCTGCGGTGCTTACCGCCGCGGTGGGCGCGGCA
This sequence comes from Mycobacteroides franklinii, assembly GCF_001853795.1. Lineage (NCBI taxonomy): Bacteria > Bacillati > Actinomycetota > Actinomycetes > Mycobacteriales > Mycobacteriaceae > Mycobacteroides > Mycobacteroides franklinii. Next base: position 2,000,006 of record NZ_MLIK01000019.1, on the reverse strand, counting down.
TCGGCGAGCATGAACGCGATCCGTTCGGCGGGCAGCGCCGGATCCATGGGAACGTATGCCGCCCCCGACTTGAGGACCGCCAAAATCGCCACCAGGGCCCCGGCTGAGCGTGGTAGCAGCAGCACGACACGGTTGCCCGGGCGGACGCCGGCACCAATCAGTCTCTGCGCCAGCCGGTTCGATGCCTGGTCCAGCTCACGGTATGTCATGGACGTGTCCTGGCACACCAGCGCTTCAGCATCCGGGACGCGAGCCACGTGCGTGGCGAACAACTCTGGAATCGACTGTTGCGCGGGTGCCGCCTTGGTGAGGACCGAACGGTTTCCCAGTTCGTCCCACCGGAGGCGTTCGCCCTCGTCGAGCAGGTCCACGCAGGACAGCCGACGATCGGGGTCAGCGGTCACGGCAGCCAACACCCGCCGCAACCGTTCGGCCAGCATCTCGATGGTGTGCGCGTCGTACACATCGGTGCGGAACTCCACGTGCCCGCCGATCCCGGCCGGATCACCCGCCGAACTCCAGCGCTCCGCCAACGAGAACACCAGATCCATACGTGCCGAATGGTTTTCCAGCGGCATTGAGGAGACATCGAGGCCACTCAGGGCCAGGCCGGCCGCGGGATCGTCATTCCCGGCGAAGTTCTGCCACGCCAGCATGGCCTGCACCAGCGGGTGATGGGTCAGACTCCGGGTGGGGTTGAGCCGCTCGACGAGGACCTCGAACGGCACATCCTGATGTTCGAATGCCGCCAGGCTGCTCGCATGCACGCGGCCCAGCAGTTCCGCGAAGGTGGGGTCGCCGGCTAGATCGACCCGCAGCACCAGGGTGTTGACGAAGAACCCGACGAGCTCGTCCAGCGCGGGGTCCCGGCGTCCTGCGATCGGAAAACCAATCCCCACATCGTTACTGGCGCCGATCTTCGACAACAGCACGGCCAGCGCGGCCTGCACCACCATGAAGCTGGTGGCGTTGCGCTCCCGCGCGACTCGCCGTACTTGTTGCTGCAGCTCGGCCGGCCAGTCGACCTGCACGGTGGCACCACGCTGATCGGCCATCGGCGGGTAGGGACGGTCGGTGGGCAACTGCAGCCGTTCCGGCATCCCGGCGAGGGCATCCTGCCAGTAGGCGAGCTGAGCGCCGATGCGGCTGCCGGTGTCATCGATCTCGCCGAATTGTGCGCGCTGCCACAGCGTGTAGTCGATGTACTGCACCGACAACTCGGGCCAGCCCGGCGCCTGCCCCGCGCACCGGCTGGCATAGGCCAACCGCAGATCGGCACCCAGCGGCGCCAGCGACAGGCCGTCGGCCGCAATGTGATGCACCACGATCACCAACACATGCTCGAGCTGGCCGATACGGAACAGCATTGCCCGCAGCGGTATCTCGGTCGCCAGATCGAACGTGTGGCGAGCGGCATTCTGGACGGCCTCGACCAGCTGATGCTCCGGCCAGCCGATCGCGTCTACTGCGTCCCAGCCGATATCGGTCTGCTCCGCGGGAATGACGACCTGCTGGGGCATCCCATCACACACCGGGAACACCGTGCGCAGGCTCTCGTGACGGGTCACCACATCGGATATCGCCGCGCGCAATGCTTCGGTGTCGAGACGCCCGCGCAACCGCAGGGCGGCCGCCATGTTGTACAGGGCCGAGGGCCCCTGCAGCTGATCGACAAACCACAACCGGTTCTGCGCGAATGACAAGGGGACAACGGGTGGCCGCTCCCCTGCCACGAGCGGCTCCACCCCGCCGGCACCCTCGTCGACGCGCGGCGCCAACTGCGCGACCGTGGGCGCTTCGAACACCGCACGCACGCCCAGATCCGATTGGAGAGCGGCGTTGATCGTGGTGATAAGCCGCATCGTGGTCAGCGAGTCGCCACCCAGATCGAAGAACGAGTCGTCAACGCCCACCCGTTCGACGCCGAGCACCTCGGCGTAAATGCCGGCCAGGATCTCCTCGGTGGGATTGGTGGGGGCACGGTAGTGATCGACATCCTGGTATCCCGGGGCCGGCAGAGCGCGAGTATCGAGTTTTCCGTTGACGGTTACCGGCAGTGCCGGCAACACCACCACCGCGGCCGGCACCATGTAAGCGGGTAACCGGTCAGCGAGCGCGGCACGCGCCTTGGCCGCATCCACCGATCCGGTGACATAGCCCACCAGTCGCTTGTCGCCCGGCTGGTCTTCACGGGCGATCACCACCGCCTGCTCCACAGCGTCCAGATCGGCCAGGGCGGATTGGATTTCACCGAGTTCTATCCGGTATCCACGGACTTTGACCTGCTCGTCGGCGCGCCCCAGATAGCGCAGCTGTCCGTCAGAGCCCCAGCACACCAGGTCCCCGGTGCGGTACATACGCACGCCGGCATGACCGAACGGGCATGCCACGAATCGCGCCGCGGTCAAACCTGAACGCCGCCAGTACCCGGCACCGACCCCGGCTCCGGACAGATACAGCTCACCGACCACTCCGACGGGCACCGGCCTGAGCCATTCATCGAGGACGAAGAATGCCGCCCACGACACCGGTGAGCCGATCGGCGGAAAGCCGGATCCTGCGTGTAGCGGTGTGCTCTTGCATGCCCACATGGTGGTTTCTGTTGGGCCATAGACATTTACCATCACCCGGCCGGGAGCCCATCGGTCCACCAGTTCCGGCGGGCAGGGTTCGGCCCCGATCACCAGTGCCACGGATCCCAGGCCCTCCGGCGACAGCATGCCCACTGCCGACGGGGTCTGGGTCAGCACCGTCACGCCCTCGCCGACCAGGAGCGCATGAAAATCCTCCGGCGAGCGCGAGACGGTGTCGGGCACCACCACCAGACGTCCACCATGCAACAGCGCACCCCAGATCTCCCACACCGAGAAATCGAAGGAATACGAGTGGAACTGCGTCCACACCTGCTCAGGGGACAGTGGCACGCCAATATCCAGCCTGTCGAACAATTGGGCAACGTTGTGCTGGTTTACCGCAACACCTTTGGGCACACCGGTGGTACCCGAGGTATAGATGACGTGGGCCAGGTCATCGGGCGACGGTGCCGGAGGCGCGGTGCTCGGCATGAAGTCCAGGGTCGGGTCGTTCACATCGAGGACGAGAATGTGGAATCCACCCAGCCTTCCCGCGAGCGCTGCGGTGGTGATCGCGGCCCTCGGTGCCGCATCGGTGAGCATGAACTCGATCCGGGTATCCGGCAGTGCCGGATCAATCGGCAGGTAGGCCGCCCCGGACTTCAGCACGGCCAGGATGGCCACAATCGCCTCGGCCGTGCGCGAGAACAACAGCGCGACGAACTCTCCCGGACCCGCGCCGTGTCCTATCAGCATATGTGCCAATCGGTTTGCGGCGTGATCCAGCTCGCGATAGGTCATGGACCGACCCTCGAAGGTGACCGCCACCGCATCGGGAGTGCGGGCAGCCTGGGCCGCGAACAGCTCGGCGACGGTCGACGGTGCCGCCGGGTGCGTCAACACCTCCTCGTTGCCCCACTTCGCGAGCCGTGCATGCTCGACACCATCGAGCACGTCCATCGAAGACAGTCGACGCCGCGGTTCGGCGGTGACAGCCGCCAATACCCGTCGCAGCCGATCGATCAGCACCTCGATGGTGCCGGCGTCGAAGACATCGGTACGGAATTCCGCCGTGACGGCGATCCCGGCCCGCTGACCGGTTTCGGTCCAGCGTTCCGCCAGCGAGAGCGCCAAATCCATACGCGCCGTGTCGGTGTGCACCGAGATCGGTGTCACCTGCAAGTCGCCCAGCGTCATGGCAGCGGCCGGGTGGTTCCCGTGCCCGGGGAAGTTCTCCCAGCCCAACAGCACCTGCACCACGGGGTGATGGCTGAGGCTCCGGGCCGGGTTGAGCCGCTCCACCAGGAATTCGAAGGGCACGTCCTGGTGTTCGTAAGCGGCCAGACTGCGTCGGCGTACCTGCGCCAACAGTTCGGCGAAGGTGGGGTCGCCCGCCACATCGATGCGCAACACCAGCGTATTGACGAAGAAGCCGACCAGCTCGTCCAGCGCGGGATCTGGACGACCGGCGATCGGGAAGCCCACCGCCACATCGGAGCTCGCCGTGATCTTCGATAGCATTGCGGCGAAAGCGGCTTGGATCACCATGAAACTGGTCGCGTTGTGTTCGCGTGCCACCCGGCGAATCTGCTGTTGCAGCTCGGCCGGCCAGTCAGCCGCAACTCGCGCACCACGATGGTCGGCGACCTGCGGGTAGGGCCGGTCGGTGGGCAGTTGCAAGCGCTCCGGCAGCCCGGCCAGGGAATCCTGCCAGAAGTCCAGCTGCGCGCAGATACGACTGTCCGCGTCTTCCAGGTCGCCCAGATGCGCACGCTGCCACAGCGTGTAGTCCACGTACTGCACAGCCAGGGGTACCCAGTCGGGCGCCCGCCCGGCCCGTCGACCGGCGTAGGCCACCCCCAAATCACGGGCAAACGGAGTGATCGACGAACCATCGGCGGCGATGTGATGAACCACCGCAACCAGCACGTGCTCGTCCTCGCCGACAGTGAACAGCTCAGTGTGTAAAGGACTTTCAGCGCTCAGATCAAACGTGTAGCGGGCCGCGGCATCGATACCTGTCCGCAGCCGGTCCTCCGTCCAGCCCCGGGCGTCCACCATCTCGCAGACAAAGCATGCCTCCTCGACGGACAGGACTAGCTGTCGTGGTGTTCCGCCGGTCGCCGCGAACACGGTCCGCAGACTTTCGTGACGGGCCACCACATCGGTGAGAGCCGCGCGCAACGCATCAGCATCGAGGTCACCGCACAGGCGCAATGCCACCGCAATGTTGTAAATCGGTGAGGGACCCTGCAATTGGTCGATAAACCACAGCCTGTTCTGCGCGTACGACAGCGGGATGAGTGCCGGCCGGTCCCTCGCGACCAACGGCTCGCCACGGCGGGCGTCTCCCACCACGAGGCCCGCCAGCTCCGCGGCAGTGGGCGCCTCGAAGACTGCCCTGACCCCGAAATCGGCACCCAGACTGGCATTCACGGCGGAAATAAGGCGCATCGCCGACAGCGAATCGCCACCCAGATCGAAGAAGGAATCGTCGACGCCCACCCGTTCCACACCGAGAACCTGCGCGTAGATACCGACCAGGATCTCCTCGACCGCGCCGACCGGCGCACGGTAACGATCCGCATCCTGATACTCGGGGGCCGGCAGAGCCCTGCGGTCCAGCTTGCCCGAGGACGTCAGCGGGAATTCCTCCAGTGCCACGATATGAGTGGGCACCATGTACTCCGGCAACCAAGCGCTCAACCGCTGCCGCACCTCACCGATCTTGGTGTTGGTTCGAGGATCGTTGGCGTGGCTGATGCGCTGCTGGGCATCCACCGCCGGCACATAAAGATCAGTCAGTACCGGAGCCCCACCGCTGCCGTCCCCGGCAATGAAAACCGCACTGACAGTGCCGGGTTGGGCACCATAGGTGACCGCGACGTGATACCCGGCGTCCTCGCCCAGACGATGTAGCTCTTCGGGGGCGACGGCCTCCGAGGCCGCGCCGGCTCCGGATAGCGCGTCGGCAAGGGGCCGTCCCGCGGTCAGCGCGGCCTCCAAGCGGACATCGTCGATCTGCCCGATGTGCGGAATGTCGATGATCCGCACCGTCGTGGGGCGCTCGGACATCAACGCGTCGCGCAGTCCCTGCGCGTCTGCCCAGGTCCATACGGGCGCGCCGGCCACCGAACGTGTGGATGTGCCCGCCTGGTGGATGACGACGTCGTAGCGGTACCGGCTCAGTTCGTTATCGGCCCAGCCGCGTTTGACTCGGATATCCAGCCCGCCCGCCGAGGGCCGCGAATCGGCCCATGTGGTGAAAAATTCTGGCGCCAAGAGCAATTCGGTCTCGCCGAGCATGGCGTGACGAACGCGCTGGCGGACCTCGGCGGCATCGGTGGTGGCGCTGCGGCCCAGCGCGATGCCGGTCTGGAATGCGCCCTGCAGGGTGTGGTTACGCACGTCGCCGATGAACACCGCCCCGCCGGGGGCCAGCAGTTCCATGGCACTGTCGATAACCTCCGCCAGATATCCCGCGTTGGGAAAGTACTGGACCACCGAGTTGAGCACGATGGCATCGAAGTGCGCTCGCGGCAGCCCCTCGGTGACATGAGCAGGCTGCGTCAGCAGCCGGACCCGCTCGCACCACGGGGCCTGCAGCTCGTGCAGCGCACGTGTCAAATTGGCGATGGCCACCGGCGAAAAGTCGGTGGCCACGTACTCGTCGCATCGCGGGGCGAGCTCCGCCAGCAGCAGCCCCGACCCCGCACCGATCTCCAACACCCGGCTCGGCCGCAGCGACATGATCCGATCGACTGTGGCGCTGCGCCATTCGACCATCTCGTCGAGCGGGATCGCATTACCGGTGTAGCTGCTGTTCCAGCCCCGGAAGTCCATACCGAAACCGGACTCGACGTGGGCTCCGTATAACTCGTCGTAGAGGTGCTGCCACTCCTGCACGTCTCCGGCATCGTCGTCGACGGTAGCCGAGGAATCGAGCGTTACATACGCGACCAGGTGGGAGCCGGTAGCACCGTCCTGCACCGTGACGGCCGCCTGCGTCACCTGCGGGCACGCCAGCAGGGTGTTCTCGATCTCGCCCAGCTCGATGCGCTGACCCCGCAGCTTGATCTGGCCGTCGGCACGCCCGAGGTAGTCCAGGGTTCCCTCGGGGGTCCAGCGCACCCGGTCGCCGGTGCGGTACATCCGCTCCCCCAGAGCGCCATACGATCCTGGAAAAGGACTCGCCACGAAACGTTCCGCGGTCAGATCGACTCGGCCCAGATAGCCGTGGGCCAGCGCCGGCCCGCTCAAGTACAGCTCGCCCACCACCCCCACCGGGACGGGATTGAGCCAGGCGTCGAGCACCATCCCACGCACCCCGGCGATCGGGGCCCCGATGCGGATCGGCTGTCCCGCCCGCAACCGCGCGCAGGTGACCCAGACGGTGGTTTCGCTGGGGCCGTACCCGTTGAACATCCGCCGTTCCGGAGCCCACGCTTCAACCAGCTCCGGCAGGCAAGCCTCGCCGACGGCGATAAGTGTCTGCAGCTCAACGAGTCTGGCCCGATCAAGCGTCGAGAGCACCGTGGGTGTCAGTATCGCGGCGGTGACGTTTCTGCTGTGCAGCAGGGAGGTCAGCGCCTCACCCGCGTAGACCTGCGGCGGTGCCACCACCAACGCGGCTCCCGAGCCGGCCGCCAACAACATCTCGCCAACCGAGGCGTCAAAGGTCGGCGAGGCCACCATCAAGACTCTTGCGTCGTGGCTCAATCCGAACAGATCGCGCTGGGCGGCGGCCCAGCCGAGTAGGCCCGCATGACTGAGCGCCACTCCCTTGGGTGTGCCCGTCGAACCCGATGTGAAGATCACGTAGGCGGTGTCCGTAACTCCCAACGCCGACAGTCGATCGGTGTCGCTGATGGCCTCGGCGGAGTATCCGGACATGTCAGAACCGTCGGCCCGCACTACCGGAAGCTGCCCAGCGATATCCACATCAGCTGCGCCACAGGTCAATACACACACCGCGCCCGCCGCGTCCAGCACGGTGGAAATACGTTCGACAGGATGATCCAGATCCACCGGCACATACACACCGCCGGCCTTGACCACCGCCCACCATGCGACTACCAGCTCGGCGCACCGATCCATCGCCGCGCCCACCGCTCGCTCCGGTCCCACGCCGGCCTCGATCAGCATGCGGGCCAGTCTGTTCGACGCCTCGTCCAACTCCCGATACGACATCGCATGCTCGCCGTGTAGCACCGCTGGCGCATCCGGATGTGCGGCCACCGCGGCGCTCAGAAGCTGCGGAGCCAGCCCTACCGGTGCCGTCTCACCCGCGCCGGACAGTCCGGACAGCAGCAGTTCACGCTCGGCGCCGTCCAGCAGCTCCACCGACGACAGCCGCCGATTCGGGTCGGTTGTCATGGCTAGCAGCACTCGCTGTAACCGTTCGACGAGCGCCTCAATACCGACGGTGTCGAACACATCGGCGTCGTATTCGACGTGCAGGCCGAGCTCGCTGCCGGGCAGCACCTCGACCGTCAGCGGGTAGTGGTTGTACTCCCGGTTGGTGAATTCCGCGATCGCCAAACCATCGGCGCCCAACATCGTGCCACTGTCAATGGGATAGTTCTCGTAGACGAAGAGCGTGTCGAATAGCTGTTCGTGACCGGTCACTCGGTGAATCTCATTGAGCGCCAGGTGCTGGTGCTCAAGTGTGTCGTTATGGGCACCCTGGAGCTGAGCCAACAGATCCACGGTGGTTGTGGTGGCGCTGATGTTGGCGCGCACTGGGACGGTATTGATCAGCAGTCCGACCATCGATTCGGCGTCCGCCACCTCCAGCTGGCCCACGCGCGACCGGGGAGTGCCGAAGACGACGTCGTGCTGACCCGTCAGCGATGTCAACACCATCGCCCAGGCGCCTTGCAACACGGTGCTGAGCGTGGTCCGGCAGGAACGTGCCAGTTCACCGAGGGCACGCGTGGTCTGCTCACACACCCGGGAGGACTCAAACCCCCTGCGCCCCAGCTCCAACCGATCCTTGGGCCCCACCAGTGTGGGTGTATCGAGGCCGTCCAGTACCTCACCCCACGCCGCGCGGGCAGCATCGAGATCCCGGTCGGCCAGCCACGTCAGAAACGCACGATAGGAACCGGCCGCGGTCAACCGCTGCCCGTAGTAACTGGCGAAGATCTCTCGCAGCACGATCGGCAACGACCAACCGTCGAGCAAAATGTGATGGCTGGTGAGCACGAATCGGTGCCGATGTGTCGCCGTGCGAACCACTGCGGCCCGAAATACAGATTGGTTGGTCAGGTCGCATACCGCGGCGCGTTCCGCGCGGCACAACTCATCGATCAGTTCATCGACTTCCGCATCGTCATCATCGAGTTCGACGTACCGCCACTGCACCACCGGGTCGGCGGGAATGATCTGAACCGGCTCGTCGAACTGATCTTTGAACAGCGCCGCCAGATGTGGATGCCGGGCAACAACGGTGCGCATCGCATTGTGTAGCCGGTCAGGGTCCAGGGGGCCGGTAAGCGTGAAATCCAACTGCACCGCATACATGTCGTTCCCGGCCTGAGCGGTACTGGCGTGAAACAACAGTCCTCGCTGCAATGGCGTCAACGGCAGGATGTCGGCAATATCGTGCTGCCGTTCCAGCTCGTCGATCTGCGTCTGACTCAGACGTGCCGGGGCAATATCGGACGGTGTCAGGCCTCCCCCGCCCGATCGCACATGGGTGCAGATACCCGCCAGTGCCTCGAACCAGAGCGCGCCGAGCGCACCGATGTCGCTGTCGTCAAGAATCGATGTCGCCCAGGTCCATTCGGCATGAAGTCGGATCCCGGAGTCGGTGTCTATCGCACCCGCATTCAGCGTGACGGCGTGTGTCAACGGCATCGGTACCGCCTCGGCGGCGCCGATCACCGCCAGCCCATCGTGGTTGAGGCGCCACCCATCTCCGAAGGATCCGGTCGCTGTTCCCAGCCGTCCCAGATAGTTGAACGCGATCGACGGGTCTGGTGCCTCCAGGTCGACATCGTCGTTCAGATAGCGCAGTAACCCGTAGCCCAATCCATCGGGAAGCGCCCGAAGATGTTCCTTGGCTTCCTTGATCGCCGTCCCGAGCGCGGCCTCCCCCGTCACCACCTGAAGCCAGCGCAGATCAGAAACAGGCAGTGACACTGGATATTTGTTGGTGAACCACCCCACTGTGTGGGACAGATCGAGATCGGAGCCCAGTTCCTCGTGCCGCCCATGACCTTCGACATCGATACCGATCGCGGGTGCGGCCCCATTCAGGAACTCGGCCCAAGCCAGACCGAACGCGATCAACAGAATGTCTTGCACCCCGGCGTGAAACGCCGTCGGGACCTCACCGAGCAGCATCCCGGTGGTCTCGGCGTCCAGTTCCACCGACAGACGTCCGGCGGTGGCGTAGGTATCGGTCAGCGAAGGCGCTACCGGCAGCGCGGAGGCGGTCTTCGCCACCGCCTTCCAGGCACCTGCCTGCTTGACCACGTCCGGATGGCGCGCGTGTTCGGCCAATGCCGCCGCCCAGCGGGCGAACGACGTCCCGGTCGCGGGCAATGCTGGCGACTGCCCCACACGGTGCTGCGCCCATGCGACGTTCACGTCCTCCAACAAGATCAGCCACGACACCGCATCGACGGCAAGGTGATGAACGATCATCACCAGCTCACCCGGGGCCTCGATCCACAACGCGCTGAGCATCACCCCGTCGCGGGGGTTCAACCGCGCCCGCGCCTCCAACAGCGCCTCATCGGAGAGCACATCCATCGATCGCAGACACTCGCGGGCACTCACCGCGCCCACGTCCGCCGTCCGCAATGACCAGCCGCCGGCACCGTCATCGCCGACGTGCAACCGCAGCATGGCGTGGCGATCCAGCAGAGCCTGCAGGACATTGACCACATCGGCTTCGACCGTGCCTGCTGGTGCTTGCAGCACCACTGTTTGGTTGAACTCATCGGTCGGTCCAACCGCCGCATGCAGCCAGCGCATGATGGGTGTCGCCCGCACGGGCCCGACGCCCTCGTCGATCACTTGAGCTTCACCACCGACGGAGCTGGTCACCCTCGCCAGCCGCCCGACGGTCTGCTCCACGAAGACATCCCTCGGGCGGCAGGCCAGACCCGCCGCCCGCGCGCGAGCCACCACCTGCAGCGACAAGATACTGTCGCCCCCCAGCTCGAAGAAGGATTCGTCCACACCCACGCGCTCAAGACCGAGCACCTCGGCGTAGATGGCCGCGAGGATCTCCTCCACCGAATCCGCCGGCGCCCGGTACTCGCCGGCGGTGAACTCGGGTGTCGGGAGCGCGCGGATATCGAGCTTGCCGTTGACCGTCATCGGGAGTGCGTCCAGCACCATCACCGTGGCCGGCACCATGTAGTCCGGCAGCAGCTTGGTCAGCGCGCGCCGCGTCTCGGCCGGGTCCGCTGAACCGGTGATGTAACCGACCAGCCGCTTACTGCCAGGGCGATCCTCGCGGGCGATCACCGCCGCCGTCCGCACCCCGTCCAGTTCTGCCAGCGCGGACTGCACTTCACCGAGCTCGATCCGATATCCGCGGATCTTGACCTGCTCATCGGCACGACCCAGGTAATCCAGCTGTCCATCGGTGCGCCATCGCACCAGATCCCCGGTGCGATACATCCGGTCGCCCGGCTCCCCGAAGGGGCAGGCCACAAAGCGGGATGCGGTCAGGCCCACCCGGCCGAGGTATCCGACTCCCACCCCGGCACCGGCCACATATAGCTCGCCGACCACGCCGGCGGACACCGGCCGCAGCCATTCGTCGAGAACAAACAGCGCGGCCCCGGGTACCGGGAAACCGATCGGTACGCCGTGTGGCCCCGCGGACTCGGCAGTCAGGGGCGCGCTGATCGACGCACAGATCATTGTCTCGCTGGGGCCGTAGGCATTGACCATCAGTCGTCCGGGCGCCCACCGGCCCACCACATCGATTGGGCATGCCTCTGCCCCGATGACCAACGCCACCCGTTCCAGCCCTTGCGGTGATAAAACCTGTACCGCCGAGGGTGTTTGGCTCAACACCGTGACCTTCTCGGCGATGAGCAGAGCGTGGAATTCCTCCGGCGAGCGGGTTACCTCCTCGGGTACCACCACCAGGCGGCCACCGCGCAACAACGCACCCCAGATCTCCCACACCGAAAAATCGAAGGAATAGGAGTGCGCCTGCGACCACACCCCCGCGGGTGGCAGGATTGCGTCCAGCGAAGCGAACAGCTGTGTGACGTTGCAATGTTTGATCCCAACACCTTTGGGAACACCCGTGGTGCCCGACGTGTAGATCAGGTAGGCAAGATCGTCGGGGTGCGGCATCGGTGGCGCGGTGGCGGTTTCCGCGTCCACGGCGGGGTCGTCGACATCGATCAGCCGCACGCCGAACCCGTCGAATCTGCCGGCCAGATCCGCCGTACTGACCACCACCGTCGGCTCGGCATCGGCAACCATGAACGCGACCCGCTCCGGCGGCAGTGCCGGATCGATCGGCAGATACGCCGCGCCCGATTTGAGTACCGCCAGGATTGCCATGACCGCCTGTGACGATCGCGGCAACATCAACGCCACACACCGCCCCGGACCCGCGCCCCGACTTATCAGGAAGTGCGCCAAACGATTAGCCGAGCTGTCCAGCTCTTGATAGGTCAATGACCTGCCCTGAAATGTCAGAGCCGGCGCCCCCGGAATGCGCGCCACCTGTGCGGTGAACAGCTGGGGAACGGCGGCCGGTGCGGACGCCGGTTCGGTCAGCACGGTCCGGTTGCCGAGCCGATCCAACGTGGCCTGCTCACCGGCACCCAACAGGTCCATCGATGACAGCAGTCGCTCCGGGTCAGACTTCATCGAGGACAGCAGTCGCTCCAAACGGGCCACCAGATCGGCGCCCGCAAAGCTCGCGAAGGGCTCCCCGGCGCCCACCGTGCTCACGTATTGCTCGTCACCGAACCCCAGAAAGAACAGACCGAAATGCCCCACCGGCCCGAAGGTCGTATAGGTGGCACTCCCCGGCACGCCGCCGAAATCCAGGGTGAGCCTTGCCGGCACGAAGTTGACCACCACCCGATTGGGCGCCTGTCTCGGGCCACGAAACTCGTCGTTGGCAGTCAGGGCGCCAACCGGAAATCGCTGGTGCCGCAACGCTTCTCGCGACTTGTTGTCGACCTGTCGACAAAATTCGGCGACCGTGATTCCCGCCCCCGCGTGCAAGACCAGCGGTACGACTCCAGCGAGCATCCCGGGACGTACCTTCGACTGTGGATCAACTCTCCTGCTCACCGGAAAGTCGAGCACTACCTCATCGGAACCGCCGGCGCTCCATCCGTGCACCAGGAGCGCACAGGCCGCGGTGAGTACCGACGATTTGCGGACTCGCAACGCCTTGGAGAGCTCCTTGACCCCGTCCACCACCGACGAGTCCAGTTGAACCGGCACAGAGGGGGCGTACGGGTCCTGCTGGTCGGCGATATCGGGCGGCTGCAGGCCGGTTTCCGCCCCCGAGGGAAGGTTTCCCAGCCAATAGTCCTGATCTTCGAGGTATTCGGCGGACGCCACATAATCCGATTCACCGCCGACGAGGTCGCGCAGCGAACCGAAGAAGGCCGGTGAGATTGGCGTACCTGCCGCCAGCGACGAGTAGACAGCCGCAATCCTCCTGCCCACCAAGGCAATACCCAGCCCATCAAGGGATATGTGGTGCGGGCACGCGAACCAGTAGTACTCGTCGTCCCGCGTTCGAAACAACGCGAATGAGACGAGTGGGCCTGTGAGCGGCATCGGCGTTCGCTGGATCGCAGCCGCCAGGTCACGGGCTTCCTGCGCCGGATCGCGTGAGCCTCTCAGGTCATGAAAGGCCATATCGATGTCGAGGCCATCGACCACCGTCTGCAGAACCGTGCCATCCACCTCGAGGATGGATGCTCTCAACGATTCCGTTTCGCCGACCACATGACGAATCGCCTGCTGAAGCACATCACGGTCGACGGCGCCGTCGATCCGCACCAGCACACCCAGCTGCCACGCCGTATCACAACGGCCCGTTTGTTGTGCCAGCCAGATTTCCCGTTGCTCTCGTGTCAGCGGAAGCGCCCGATTTTCGAGTTCCACTGAGTCCTCCCAGCTTTACCGTCATTCGTGCTCAGGCTGTCTGCACATCGCCGGTCCGGCGTGCGCTGCCCTGCACCTGCCATCCCCGAACGGATCGAGCTCCCGCTATTCGCCCTTCATATCGAGACAACTAACTTCGATAGCGCTACACGCGACCCGAATACAGTTGCAGCACTGCATGACTAATCGCTTATGCGGACCGACGTGTCATCCGGCCCACACGCACGATGCGCTTGGTCTGGATCTTGAAGTCATCATCTGAAGATTTAACAGCTACTGGCTGTACCCCGCCAGAAATTTGCGAAACTTTCAGGCGAGCTACAGGTAATTCGAAGCTTTGAAGCAGCCCGTGGCGGCCATTCCGCATCCCGATTACGACCTGTTAACAGACTTTCAACGGACCGTTGAGGCATCTGGCGTTATCCAGAATTTCGTTATTACATAACGGGTTCCCGCAGTCATCACGCGTCTCATTGGCCAGCAAAACTACAACTCTCAACGAGCGCTCCCATTGAGGTCATCCAGTGGGCTCCACCGCCTCGTTTCCACCCCAAGTCAGCCACTTCAAATGTTTGCTCAAAAAGTCCGCTCAACGTTGCCCATTGAGGTCCGGATCTTTGTTGCGTACAAGCCCACCCGGATCGTCAGGCACTGGCGCGACCCGGAAGTGCGCGAGCGAGTGTGACAGCACCAAGCCCCCCTGCACTACAGCCAGGCAATTCACCCCTGGCAATATCTGGGAAAGGCCGTGCGCCACTTGAGCGCCGAGCTAGATCGGGAAGATGCCGACGCGCACAGATGCTTGCTTGATAACGGCCTGGGACATGGCTGCCACGGGTAACAACCCCCGTCTAACTGTAGCTGCTCGACAGAGTCCCTCGTGCGAGGCCATTGAGACCGACCGGCAGCAGGTTGTACGGCGGGCTACGTCGCGAAGCCGCATTCCCAACAACTGTCTAATGACATAGAAGTCGGCGGGAAACTGTTGTGCAGCGGCAGGATTCGCACCCAACGAAAATGGCGCTATGGTTATGCTGGGCGCCATGATCCGCGACCACCGGAACCCGGACTCCCACGAGCACAGGCACTAATTCGGCTATGTGGGGATCGGTGCTGGGATTGGCCATGTTGGCCGCACTCAACCCGGTACGGCTGGGCCTTGCACTCCTGATGATCTCGCGCCCACGCCCCGGGCCGAATCTATTCGCCTACTGGCTCGGCTGTCTCACCGTGTGCGTTCCCGAACTACTCGTTCCCGTGATGCTGTTGCACTTCACCCCCGTGCTCGGGTCGTTCTCACCCGGTTCGGCCACCGCAGCCAGGAGCGCCACCCTCGGGCATATCCAGATCGGCGTGGGTGTGCTCGGGTTGACGATCGCCGGGGTGATTCTCCTGCGGTCCCTCATACGTCAAAGAGCCGGCCAGACAGAGATGGACACGACGTTCACAATTCCCCGGCTGCTGCGCCGCGACGGGGATGCCCCTGCCGCCGCGGCATCAGGACCCCGGCGTCTTCTGCATCGCATTCACGACGCGTGGGACAACGGCGCCCTGTGGGTGGCGTGGGTGATCGGCCTCGTGTCGGTACCGGTGGACGGGATCCTCATCATCCTCGCCATCGTCGTGGCGTCACGGGCGGATATCGACGCCCAGATAAGCGCTTCTGTCGCCTTCATTCTCGTGATGTACGCGGTCGTCGAGATGATCCTCATCGGCTACGTGGCCGCACCCGCAAGAACCGAGACCGCGCTGCGACGACTACACGACTGGGTGCGGACCTACCGTTGGCAGATCATGGTGACCCTCTTGGCGGTGGTCGGCGTTTCGCAGCTGGCCGAAGGGGTGGGCGCCAGCTGAGACGTCAGTGCGACGCCGCGGCGGCGCGTTCCGCGAGGTTTTCTTCGACCTCGTGCACCCACACGTCATGGGCATGCGTGGTGTCCACTTCGATCTCGAACCGTTCCGTCATGTCCGGGGTGATATCGGCCAGGTCCACGTAGAACTGCTCATACCAGCGGCGATGCTGGTACACGGCACCGTCCTCCTGAGTGAGCAAGGGATTGTCGATGCGCGTCTTGTTCTTCCAGATCTCGACGTCCTCCAAGAATCCGTCGCCGAAAGATTTGGCCATCGCGGCGGCAAGCTTGCGCGCATTGTCGGGCGGCAGCTCGGGCATCTCCTGGATAGCGACGCCCCACTGCAACACGAAGGAATCGTGCGTCACCGGATAGTGGCAGTTGATGAGCGCTACTTCCACGGTGAATCCGGGGCCGAGGTCGTTGTGAATCCAGTCGATCATGTACGCCGGCCCAAAGTATGTGGCCTCTGACCGCACACCCGTTCCTTCCCAAAGCTTTTCAGGGTTTGGCACGTAGTCGGGACGCGGCTTGGACTCCATGAACTGACTGGCAGTCTGCCCCTCGATGACATTCTTGAAATACGTGGGATAGGCGTGGTGAATATAGAAAAAGTGCGCCATGTCGACGTTGTTGTCGACGATCTCCCGGCAGTGCGAACCCTCGATCAGAATCGAATTCCATTGCCAGGGAGACCATTTCCCCTCTTCATAGCCGACAATCGTGGGTGGGGCCAACTCGGGTGGCGGCACGGAGCCCTCCGGGTCATGCCACACCAGCAGTTGACCGTTTACCTCGAGAGTGGGCCAGCTGCGCGTACGCGCGAGCTTCGGGGTGCGCTTGGCGTATGGCACCAGCTTGCATTTACCGTCACCGCCCCAACGCCAATCGTGAAAGGGACAGGCCACGTTGTCGTCCTTGATCGTGCCCTGCGACAGATCGCCACCCATGTGCCGGCAGTATCCGTCCAGCACCTTGACGTCGCCGTGCGAATCGGCGAACACCACCAGCTTGGTGCCAAACGCCTCGATACCGTGCGGCTGGCCGTCATGGAACGACTCGGCCAGACCCAGGCAGTGCCATCCCCGGGCAAACCTGGTCATCGGTGCGCCACTATAGATTTCGCGAATCGCATCGTCAGACTGCATGGGGCTGTCCTTTCGCTGACTCATTTCCATACTGCGCGCTACAACAGCCGTTGTCGTCCATATGCCATGAATTGAGCATCGAGTGCGGTTTTGTCCTCCGACGTCATTCGCAGGAATTCCGGTGCACCCCTACCCGTCCACCAAAACACGGGCTCATCGGTGTGCCAGCGCTGCTCCTGTAGCTCACGCTTGAGCACCTTGTTGGAGCCCGTCACCGGCAAGTCGGCCGAGACCCGCAGGAACCTGGGAATGCCCTTGCCGCCCAGGTCCTCCTGAGCCGACAAATACTCGGCGAACCCCTCCACATCGAATGAATCCGGATCCGCCACCTCGATGGAGGCCATCACCTGATCACCGGAGCGCGGGTCGGGTACCGCATACACCCCTGCGGCGATCACCGCGGGGTGACGCCGCAGCACCCGTTCGATGGTCAGCGCCGACGTGTTCTCGCCGTCGACCCGAATCCAATCACCGCGACGGCCCGCGAAGTAGATGAACCCGGCAGCATCGAGGTAGCCGAGATCGCCGGTCCAGTACCACCCATTGCGGATGCGGTCGGCGTCGGCATCGTCATTCTTGTAGTAGCCCTCGAAACCACGCCGACCCTGTTTGTCGACGATCTCACCGACCGCCTCGTCGGCATTGAGAACACGCCCATGCCTGTCGAAAACTGCTGCGACACAGTCCTGCAACGTCAGCGGATCGACAATCGCCACGCCGTCGTGGGCCGGGCGCCCCAGCGCGCCGGTGGGCGCCTCGGCGTCCAGCACCACCGCTCCCCCGCCCTCGCTGGACCCGTAGCCTTCGAACAGCTCCGCACCGAACCGTCGCCGGAACTCGGCCTGATCCTCGGGAGACGCCTCGGTACCGAATCCACGCACCAGCTGGTTGTCGGCGTCGTCGGCCTGCTCCGGTGTGGCCAACAGATATCCGAGCGCCTTGCCGACGTACGTGAAAAACGTTGCACCGAAATACCGCACATCGGGCAAGAACCGAGACGCCGAGAAGGTGGGCGTCACACACACGGTGGCACCGTTGGCCAATGCGGGGGCCCATAACGCCATCAACGCGTTCCCGTGGAACAGCGGCATACAGCAGTAGTCGACATCGGAGCGCACATGCCCAAACTTCTCGGTGGCCAGGTGGGCGATCTGAGCCAGCCGCCCCTGGCTGCACTTCACCGCCTTGGAGGCTCCGGTAGTGCCGGAGGTGAACAGCAGCAGGAGCAGTGACTCCGCGCCCACGCCATCGGAAGCCACTGCCGCGGTGCGGTTCTCGTCAATGAGCGTGAGGTATTCGGGCCTATCGATCACGAGAAAGCGGTCCGCGGTCAGCCCCAGCTCAAGACCCTGTAGGCGACCGAGGTGCTCGGTGTCGGTGACGATCAGCTGACAGTCGGTGTGCCGGATCTCGGCGGCCATCTCCGCCGGCCCACGCGTGGGGTTGATCCCCACGATGGTGGCCCCCGTCAGCGCGGCACCGCCCAGCCAGAAGATGAAGTCGGGCACGTTCTCCAGCAGCACGCCGATATGAAACGGCCCGTCGGCCCTGAGTTTCCGCGCCAACGCACCCCGCGCGGCGGATTCGCCGACAACGTCGTCCCACGTCCAGTCGCGATCACGCGTGCGCAGCCCCAGGTGACTATCGCCCACACGATCCAGGAGCATGGCCGCGATATCGCCTCGAGGCGATGTCGCCGGGGAAATGGACTCAGCAGTCATAGCGCCGATGATGCACCCATCAGATCCCGGTATTCCTGAGGCAGCTCCTCCGGCGTCAGCTTGGTGATGCGCACGGGTCCGGAGTGATACGAGTCCTCGCCCTCGATAAAGCCGTCGGCATCGACGGGCCACAGCACCAACTGGCGGAACACCAGCAGATAGTCGGCGCCGGGATCCTCGATCGGGAACCCCATGCTCTGCGCCACCGCGCCCGGATAGATCTGCTTGAGGAATCCCTCGGTGACAACGCAATCGTCGTCGACAAGAAGACGATCCATCTCAAATTCCATGACGCTCATCCGTCCCTGCACCAGCCCCGCGTAATAGGTGCGGACCCCATCGCGCCCCTTGGGCCCGAAATCCTGACCATCCATCCAAAAGTGGTAGTTCGGGTTCGCGCTAAGGGTGTCGATCAGCCCATCGAGATCGGCGTCGCGCTCGAGCTTCATATGGTGCAACACAGCACCCAGCACCACCCGGTGCCGCTCGTTTGTCGTTGCGGCAAGCCGCTTTTCGACCAGTTCCCAGGTTCGTTCGGTGTCGATGACTGCCATGGATCAATGGTGTCGCCGGCCACATCCGATGTCACCCGACAGCTGTCGAAAAATACGCGCGCCAGATCCGCCACGTGGCGGGCTAGCCGCCCGCCAACTCGGTGGTGGACAGCGATATGCGTCGCAACATCAGCGCGAAGGTCGCCAGGAACCGGTCGATGGGGTCGTCGAGATCCCAGCCCATCACCTGCTCCACATGCCCGATACGTGCCGCGACGGTGCTGTGGTGCAGATGCAGTTCGGTGGCGGTGCGACGCAAGGTGCCGTACTGACAGAGTGCCTCCAGGGTGTCGACCTCGGCGGCACCGGCGGCCGTGGACGCGATCTGGCCGATACGCACCACGTCATCGATCTCTTGCACGCGCTCCGGCGGAATATCCGCCAGCACCTCCAGCAGACTGAGCCGCTCATAGGCGATGACACGCCGGCCGAAGCCCGTGGACGAGGCGAAGCGCAACGCACGCTGCGCCTGGCTCCACGACCTGGGAGCGTCGATGACGGCGACGCTGGCCCCAATCCCGATCCAGGGACCCTGCGCCGAGTACGGCGATGCCGGGAACTCACGGACTGTCACGTCGTTCAGACGATCCGACAGTGTCTTTGTGTCCCCGGTTGCCTGGCACAGCAGGGCTCCGACCCGCCCGATAGTGGCCGCACGGATCACGTGACCAGGGAATGCCTCAGCCAGGAGCTGGCGCGCACCGGCGGGAGCGGATATCGCCAGCACCCGCAGCTCACGGGTGTCGTCCAATCCGAGAAGGCGCACGGCGCGCATTCGATCCTCGGGTTCGGCGGCCCCGGACAACACCACTTCGATGAGGGCGGGATCGTCCATCCGCAGGGCGGCGGGCGTCTGGGCAGGCGCACTCCGGGTCAGACAATGGCGCAGACGGTGCAGGAGAAGCTCGTCGGCGGGGCGAGCCGGTCCCTCGCGCTCGAGCCACACCGTGGGCTCTGCGCCATCGGACCACCGGACACCGATCGGGCACCCGGCGAGTTCCTCCGCCGAACGCACCGCGGCCTCGACATCTGCCGCATCAAGCTGGTCGAAATGGGACACGATCATCAGGACCAGGTCGGCGTCCAGTGCAGGCTGTTTGTCCATCTCGTTCTATGTACCTCGATCGGTGGACATCCATTCGAGAAAATTTCTGAGAACTCTCTAAGGCCCATGCGCGTTCTGCCGGGTGGAGCGCGATAACATCGGGACCCATGACGACCACCGAGCCCGATATCCACACCACCGCGGGCAAGCTCGCCGATCTGCGTCGGCGCAGCGAGGAAGCATTGCACCCGGTCGGCGAGGCCGCCGTCGACAAGATCCACGCCAAGGGCAAGTTGACCGCCCGCGAGCGCATCTTCGCGCTGCTGGACGAGGGCTCGTTCGTGGAACTGGACGCGTTGGCCAAGCACCGCAGCTCAAACTTCGGCCTGGGCGACAAGCGCCCCCTCGGCGACGGCGTGGTGACCGGTTTCGGCACCATCGACGGGCGCGACGTGTGCATCTTCAGCCAGGACGTCTCCGTGTTCGGCGGCAGCCTCGGTGAGGTGTACGGCGAGAAGATCGTCAAGGTGCAGCAGCTGGCGCTCAAGACCGGCCGTCCGCTCATCGGCATCAACGAGGGCGCCGGCGCCCGCATCCAGGAGGGTGTCGTCTCCCTGGGTCTGTACAGCCAGATCTTCCACAACAACATCATCGCCTCGGGCGTCATCCCGCAGATCTCGCTCATCATGGGCCCCGCGGCCGGTGGCCACGTGTACTCGCCCGCGCTGACCGACTTCATCGTCATGGTCGACCAGACCAGCCAGATGTTCATCACCGGTCCCGACGTCATCAAGACCGTCACCGGCGAGGACGTCACCATGGAGGAACTGGGTGGAGCGCACACCCATGAGGCCAAGTCCGGGACCGCGCACTATGTCGCCTCCGGCGAGCAGGACGCCTTCGACTACGTCCGCGACATCCTGAGCTACCTGCCGTCCAACAATGCCTCCGAGCCCCCGCGCCACCCGGGCCCCGAGCCCACCGACGGTGCCATTGAAGACCACCTCACCGACGAGGACGTCGAGCTGGACACGCTGATCCCGGACTCCCCGAACCAGCCGTACGACATGCACGAGGTCATCACCCGCATCCTCGATGACGACGAGTTCCTCGAGGTGCAGGCCGGCTACGCGCAGAACATCATCGTCGGCTTCGGCCGTGTCGACGGCCGCAGCGTCGGCATCGTCGCCAATCAGCCCACCCAGTTCGCGGGCTGCCTGGACATCAACGCCTCCGAGAAGGCCGCGCGGTTCATCCGTACCTGCGACTGCTTCGGCATCCCGATCATCACCCTGGTGGATGTGCCCGGCTTCCTGCCCGGTACCGAGCAGGAGTACAACGGCATCATCCGGCGTGGCGCCAAGCTGCTGTACGCCTACGGCGAGGCCACCGTTCCGAAGATCACCGTCATCACCCGCAAGGCCTACGGCGGCGCGTACTGCGTGATGGGGTCCAAAGACATGGGTGCCGATGTCAACGTCGCCTGGCCCACCGCGCAGATCGCGGTGATGGGAGCGTCGGGTGCCGTGGGATTCGTATACCGCTCACAGCTGACCGAGGCTTCCAAGAACGGTGACGACGTGGACGCCCTGCGTCTTCAGCTGCAGGCCGAGTACGAGGACACCCTGGTGAACCCGTACATCGCCGCCGAGCGCGGATACGTCGATGCGGTCATCCCGCCGTCGCACACCCGCGGCTACATCGCCACGTCGTTGCGCCTGCTCGATCGCAAGATCGTGCGGCTCCCACCGAAGAAGCACGGAAACATTCCGCTGTGACGAATGAAGAAGGTGCGTCCGTGACTGACGAGAGCAGCGAAACCGTTACCGCTGAGGCGAACCCCGCCGAGGAAGGCCGAGTCAAGGCTGCCGACATCCAGGTGCTCAACGGCAACCCGACCGATGCGGAGATCGCGGCCCTGGTCGCAGCACTCAGCGCGCTGGCGTCCAAGGCCGAGGCCGCCGACCTCAGGCCCCGGAACCTGTGGGCCGAGCCGATCGACATGCTGCGCTACAGCCCGCACAGCTGGCAGCGGGTCACGCTGTACGAGCGCGCGAAGCTGGCGCGCCCACAAGGCAAGTTCTAGATAGTCGTCACCGGTCCCCCATGACCGCATTTGTCCTGGCCTCCGCGTCCCCCGCGCGCGAGCGGGTCTTGGAGCAGGCCGGCCTCAATCCGGTCGTCATCGTGTCGCACGTCGACGAGCATCTCGTCATGGCGACACAGCCCTCGGGTACCGCCCCCGCACGTGCCGTGGAGGTATTGGCCTGCGCCAAGGCATTTGATGTCGCGACGACCCTGGCCGGTGAGGTGGCCGCCGATGCGGTGGTGCTGGGCTGCGATTCGATGCTCCTGCTCGACGGCTCCTTGCAGGGCAAGCCGGGCACCGTCGAGGAGGCACGCCGCCGCTGGGGACTGATGGCCGGTCGCAGCGCCGAGCTGCTCACCGGGCACTGCCTGGTGCGGGTCATCGACGGTAAACCCACCGCGCGTGTGAGCGAAACACGCTCGACCACAGTGCGTTTCGGCACACCATCGGCGGAAGACCTGGAAGCGTACCTGGCTACCGGCGAACCCCTACAGGTCGCGGGGGCATTCACCCTCGACGGCCTGGGGAGCTGGTTCGTCGAAGGTATCGACGGCGATCCGTCGAATGTCATCGGAGTCAGCGTGCCGCTGGTCGGCCGATTGCTGGACAAGCTCGGCGTACGCGCTTCGTCACTGTGGGTTCGCCATGAAAAACATGTGCCGCCCAAGCCGTTCCACCCGGACACACCCCCCGCGCCCGCGCTGCCACCGCGTATGGTGGCGCTGTTCGACTCGCTGGTGATGGTCGGGCCTACCCAGCAGCAGGAATTCAAGGACGCCCAGGGCAATCCGATTCCGCATATGCCGTCGGTCAACACCAGCTTCCATACCGCCTGCAGCAACGATTCCTTTGACCTCGGCGTGCACACCAACCGTGGCGCCTGTCTGTGGACCGGCGACTACCTGAACACCGGCGACGGCATACAGCTGATTCCCGTAGACCCCGCCAGCCCTTCGGTCGCACTGGGTGGACGCTCCAAACCCCTTGTGCTGCCTGCAGATGCACAAGACGGTGCCCGGCTGCTGCCGACCGGATCCGCGGAGTTGGCGCACCGTTCGCTGCTGTTCGCCTCATGCATCCCGTCGCCCGGATGCAGCACCTTTGTATCGGCCGACACCATCGTGTACGACGTGAGCGAGCCGGGTAAGGCGTCCTACCGGCCGATGGGCGTCATGGCCGGCATCTCCCAACCGAGCGGGGTTTCGGTGCCCGACCGCCGGATGTTGGTGGCCGGAAACGTCGGAACCGGCCCCTGGGCACCGCGTTTCGCGTGGCTCACCCCACCGATCGACGATCCGGCCTTCCTGGACTCATCGGCGTGGGAGAAGGTCGGCGAGATCAAGGACGGCGGCGATCGCGAGAATCAGTTGTTCGCCCTGCCCGCAGGCGGTTTCGGACTGCTCGATTCGAATGGTTCGGGCGATGCGCACATCGGACTCAAGCTGTTCCGGACTCCGCAGGAGTTGGTCAGCGAGCCCATGACGGTGCTCATCCGCAACGACCCGTCCGATCCCCGGCCGGATGATCCGTTCATATCCCGCGATCCGCACAAGCTACTGCAGCCGTACGGCCCTCAAGTCGTCAATATCACGATGAACCCCGAGGGCACCCAAACGCTGTATTTCCTGGTGAGCCAATGGGTTACCGACCCAACCCGCGCGTACCGGACGATTCTGTACTCCATTGTGTTGGCACCCCAGTACCTGAGCATCTAGCCCTCGCCGAACACTTCCGGGTGCGCGGCGACGTCTCGCCAGTCCTGCGGTGTGCCCACCAACGCGAGCGCGCTGCGCAGCATCGCGGTGCGCACCGCCGGACGACCACTCCTGGGAGTGGAGAGATACCGATAGCAGCCCGCCTGCATGCCGGCCAACAACACGCCCAGCGTCTCCGCCGTGGGAGCCGGCCTGCCGCTGGCGACCAGGGCCTGCTGCATGACCTCGATGAGGCGCCTTTCGTACGCGGCTCGCAGTCGCCGGGCCGGTGAAGCCGGGTCGTTTTGTTCGATGTGGAAGACAAGCCATGCGTCACGGCCGCGTTCGGCAGTCTCCAGGTAGGCATCCAGTCCCGCGCCGACCTGCGCGACCAGATCGCCGCCGACATTCGCCACCGGCTCCCACTGCGTCAGCATCTGCTGCTGACTCTCCGTGACCAGCGCCGTAATCGCCTCCGCCACACCGTCGAAGAACGCATAGAAGGTGGGTTTCGACAGCTCGGCGCGCTCGGCGATGCGCGCTACCGTGGCGCCCCGGTAGCCATGTTCGGCGTAGACCGCCCCGGCCGCCGCCAGGATGCGGGCCCGCGTTGTGGCACGCTGCTCGTCGGTCTGGGGCGGGCGCCCCCGGGACCGCCGGGCATTGACAGACATCACGCCGGAGCATACCTTTCATTTAATTTGACGTCAGTGTTAAATAATTATTCCATGGAGGCCAGGCGGGCATGACCGACATCCGAATACCCACCCCCAATGGGGAGATCGACGCGATTCTGGAAACACCCGAGGGTGATGGCCCCTGGCCGTCGATCGTGGTGCTTCACGACATCAACGGATCGACCCCCGACCTGCGCCGCATTACCAAGAACGTGGCGTCCAACGGCTACGTCGCCCTGGCCCCCGATCTCTATTCACGGGGCCGGATCCGTTGCATCGCCAGGGTGTTGACCAATCTCGCGACTCGTCGCGGGCGGGCTGTCGAGGAGGTAATGGCCGCGCGTGACTACGTCCAAGCATTGCCGTACACCACACCGTCAGTCGGGGTGGCCGGCTTCTGCATGGGGGGCGGATTCGTGATGATCACCGCGACCAAGGGGTTCGATGCCGCCGCGCCCTTCTACGGTGCGATGCCCGGCCCCTACGGGGATCATTTCGAGGGATCGTGTCCCGTCGTCGCAAGCCTGGCAACACGGGACCCATTCGTGCCCCGCGGTGAGCCCCGGCTGCGAAAAGCATTGGACGCCCATGACATCGAGCACGACATCAAAACCTACGACGCGGGGCACAGCTTCGCCAACCAACTACCGATGCAGCCGCTGATGCGAATCGCCGGATTCGGATACTCCCCCGAAGCGGAGGCGCACGCATGGCAACGGGTCTACACCTTTTTCGCTGAACATCTTCGCGACGACAACCGGCTACAGGAGGCCACATGACGACCACGACGACACTGGATCGGCTCCGCGAGATCGTCCGGCCCGACGCACTCAGTGGCAGCGCGTATTCCACGGCCGGGTACCTGGATCTGCTGCCGCCGCCCTCGGACCAGCCCCAGCGCGGTGCACAGCGCGCCATGAACAATCCCGCGGTGGTCGCGGTCTACGAGGGGCCATGGCGCTGGGGCCAGACCGTCGCCTACACCGGCATCACCCCTGCTGCCGAACGACGCCGCGCGGCGGCAGCCTTGCAGCTGAGGGGCACCCAGCGACTGCTGGATGTCGCCTGCGGGCCCGGAAATTTCACGAAATACCTTGGGCGACAACTGGACCAGGAAGGACTGGCGGTCGGGCTCGACTTCTCCGAACCCATGCTGCGACGCGCGGTCCGGACCAATGTGGCCGACAGTGTCGGCTACATACGTGCGGACGCGCGTACCCTGCCCTTCGATGACGGGAGCTTCGATGCGGTGTGCTGTTTTGCCGCACTCTATTTGGTGCCCGAGCCTTTCAAGGTTCTCGACGAGATGATGCGGGTTCTGGCTCCGGGCGGCCGTATCGCGGTGATGACCAGCTGCACCCGTGGCCCCGCGCCGCTGCGGTCGGTGTCCGTCACACTGGCCGCGCTGGGCGGCCTGCACGGCTTCGACCGGTCCGACATCACATCGGTGCTGCGCGCAGCGGATTTCCGCGATATCGATCAGGAAGTCCGCGGCCTATCGCAGTTCGTCAGCGCCATAAAGGGCTAGACGAAGGCGCTCAGCAGCAGCACCATCGCGAAGCCGACGACCGAGATCAGCGTTTCCATCACCGACCACGACTTGAGCGTCTGGCCCACGGTCATCCCGAAATACTCCTTCACGAGCCAGAATCCGGCGTCGTTCACGTGAGAGAAGAAGAGTGACCCGGCGCCCACGGCGAGGACCAGCAGCGCCACATGGGCAGTGGACATGTCGGCCGCCAGTGGCGAGACGATGCCGGCGGCGGTGATGGTGGCAACCGTCGCCGACCCGGTGGCCAACCGAATGAGCACGGCGATGAGCCAGCCGAGCACCAGCGCGGGGATCTGCCATTTCTCCGACCAACTGCTGACGGCGTCCCCCACCCCCACGTCAATGAGGGTCTGCTTGAATCCACCTCCAGCGCCGACAATGAAGACAATGCCCGCGATGGGTCCCAGTGATTTCTCGATGACCCCCGATACGCCCGTGCGGTCAAGCCCCGAAGCCTTACCCAGCGTCACCATCGCCACCATGGTGGCCACCAGCAGCGCCACGAGAGGTGTGCCGGCCGTGTCGAAAATCCTCTGCACCAATGATTTCGGGTCATCGATGACGACATCGGAGAGCGCCTTCGCCAGCATCAACGACACCGGAAGCAAGATGGTCGCCAGCACGGCGGCAACGCTGGGAGCGGGCCCCGTGCGCTCGGCCTCCGGTGCCGTCGCGGTGGGAATGGCCAACGGCCCCACCCAGCGCTCCGCCACCCGCGCGTAGAGCGGCCCTGCCACGATCAAGGTCGGCACCGCCGCCACGAGACCAAAAGCCAGGGTGACCCCCAGATCCGCCTTCAACGCATCCACCGCCACCAACGGGCCCGGGTGCGGCGGAACCAATCCGTGCAACACAGACAGGCCGGCCAGCGCGGGGATTCCGACCCGCAGCAGCGGCACATTTCCCCGGCGCGCGACCAAGAGCACGATCGGAATCAGCAGCACCACACCCACTTCGAAGAACAGTGGCAGTCCCAGCACCGCTGCTATCAGGGCCACCGCCCACGGCAGCATGCGGGGGCTGGACCGTGCGAGCACGGCATCGGCCACGATGTTCGCGCCGCCGGAATCGGCCAGTAGACGGCCCAGCATGGCCCCCAGACCAATGAGCAGCCCAACGCCCGCGATGGTCGAGCCGAAGCCCGTCACAAAGGAACCCAGCAGTTTGTCGAACGGCACGCTCGCGACGGCGGCGAGTGTCCCCGACCCCAACAGCAGAGCCAGGAACGGATGCAGCTTGAGCCGGGTGATCAGCAAGATGATCACGCCGATGCTCAGCACGACAGCGGTGAGCAGCCGGACATCACTAGTGGTGTGCGGGATCTTTGCCGGTTCGGCCAGTAGCAGCAGGCCGGCGGTCATGCGCCGAGCTGCTTCAACGCCTCCGCCACCAGTTCATCCGGTCCGGTACCCACATCCAGCACGGCACCCTTCTCGTCCGGCTGTAGTGGTTCGAGGATCTCGAACTGCGAATCCAACAAGGACGTGGGCATGAAATGTCCTGCACGATGCGACATCCGGTCACCGACAAGTGTCCGGTCCCCGGTCAGGTGCAGGAAGAACGCATCCGGCCATCCGGTACGGAGAATGTCTCGGTAGCGGCGCTTGAGCGCCGAGCAAGTGACCACCGCGCCTGTCCCCTCGCGTCCTCGCTCCGACATCCAATCGGCGATCCGCTGCAACCAGGGCCCGCGATCGGCGTCGTCCAGCGCGATGCCCGCCGCCATCTTGGCGATGTTCGCCTCGGGGTGAAAGTCGTCGCCCTCGGCATAGGGGGCACCCAACCGCTGCGCCAGCAGCCGTGCGACCGTGGTCTTGCCAACCCCTGCCACGCCCATGACCACCACGATGGGCGGCGACGCCCGTACCGATGAGCGGGTCACTAAACCCCCTTGGGTGCCTTCTGACTCATGAAGCCGAACATGTACCCAGCTACCCTACGCATCTGTATCTCCTCGGCGCCCTCGGTGATCCGGTAACGCCGATGGTGTCGGTAGATGTGTTCGAACGGCAGGTGCCGTGAGTAGCCCATCCCGCCATGCACCTGCATGGCGCGGTCCGCGGCCTCACAGCACAGCCGGTTGGCGACGTAGTTGCACATGGACACCTGTTCGGAGACGGAGAACGCACCATAGGTGTCCATGGACCAGGCGGTCTTGTGGATCAGCGCTCGCAGCATCTCGCACTGGGTCTGCAGCTCGACCAGTGGGAACTGGATGGCTTGGTTGGAAGCCAGTGGTTTCCCAAACGGCTTGCGCTCCTTGGCGTACTCAACGGACCGGTCGATACAAAACTGTGCCGCGCCAAGACTGGAGGCGGCCTGCCTGATCCGGTTCTCGTTGAAGAAGTGCTGCACCACGCCCAGTCCGCGCCCCTCTCCGCCGAAGATCGCCGAATCGGGCACCCTCACGTCCGTCAGCGATATGTGGGCGTGGTCGGTCGGCATGTTGAAGGTCCAGAGGTATTCCTCGACCTTGAAGCCAGGGGCATCCGCGGGTACCAGGAAGGCGGTGATGCCCCGGCCGTCGCCGGGTTCACCGGAGGTGCGGGCGAATATCAGGTCGGCATCGGCGATGTGCACACCGGTATTCCAGGTCTTCTCGCCGTTGATGATCCAGTCCGATCCATCCCTGATTGCCCGGGTTTCCATGTGGGTGGCATCGGAGCCGTGTTCGGGCTCGGTGATGCCGAACGCGAAGACCTTGGTGCCGCTGGCGAGTCCCTCTACCCAGTCGGCCTTCTGCTCCGCGGAGCCGTACTCCAACATGAGCAGCAGCCCCACGTTGTTGCCGACGATGGCGTGTTCGTTCTGCAGGTCACAGTGCAACCCGAGGCCCCGACGCGCCAAATGCTCGCGAATGACGGCCATATCCAGGTTGGATCCGCCTCGTCCGCCGAACTCCGCGGGAAACGGGTACCGAAAGTGGCCCGCGGCATCGGCCCGCCTGCGAGCCTCTCCCAGCAGTGCTTCCCACTCACCGTTGGGCAGACCGCCACGGTCCCAATCGGTTCGGGCGTCTTCGCGCCGGTGATCAAAGAATCGGATGTTGTCATCGGACTGTTCGAGGGGGACGATCTCACGTTCGATGAACGCGTCGAGCTCGGCCAGGTAATCGACAAGCTCGGGCGGCAGTTCAAAATTCATCTGGTTCCTTCCGGCACCTATGACTTCGTCTATGGTTTGGTCAACATCAACAGGTCCCATTCGATCTCGGGTATCCGTCGACCACTGGCAGCCATCACGATGTCTCGGACACTCCCGTCCAGGTACGACTTCGCCTGTGCGGCAAGGCCAACACCCCACCACAGGGTGCCCAGGACCTTCCACCACTGGAACCGCTCGAAGTCGAAGGTCCCACCGGATTCTTCGTAGGCCGATACGAACGCGTCGCGACCCGCGAAGCCACCGAACTCGCGGTCGTCAAGACCAAATCGCCACATGCGCAGCGCCGTCCAGCCGACATCGCGCATGGGGTCGCCAAAGCGGGTGGTGCCTTCCCAGTCCAGTACGGCACGTAGCCCGTCCTCGCCGACGATGACATTGCCGTTGCGAATGTCGGTATGCACCAGGCACCGCCGAGCGGGCGGCCCGGGCATGCGTTCGGTGAGCCAGGACAGCGTGCGCTGGAACACCGGCCGATCCGCGAGCAATCCCGCAACTCCCTCACGCATCTGTTCCAACATCACGACCGCGGGCTCGGACTCCGGATCCCCGGGCAGATCGGGCGGCGCCATCGCAGGGTCGATCCCGTGCAGCCGCCCCATGGCCGCACCGAGTTGGCGGGCGACCAGATCACCGCTGCCCTGGGCTTGCACCAGCCGAAGCACCTTGCGCGGCACAGTCTCTCCCGCAATGCGCTCAGAGATCATGAAGGGCGAACCCACATACGATGACTCCGAACAGACGCCGCGCACCCGCGGCACCGGAACACCATTGCTCCGCGCCAGCTCACGCACTCCGGCCTCGCTGCTCACCGGTACCTGCTGTACGACGGCGGGCACAATCGTCGCCACCAATTCGAGAGTCTCGCCCTCGAACGTCGCATCCAGCAGCACATTTCGCCGTCGGGCCCCGGCCGAGACCCCGACGACACCCGAGACCGTGAATTCCTTGCCGAACTCGTCCCGCAGGTAGCGGGTAAGCCCGTCGGAGAGATCGCTCATTCGCCCGCCCAGCTGTCGTAGCCGGGTTTGACCACGGCCAGTTCGGTGCGTACGTCCTCGACCAAATTCTCCCAGGAAGGATCCTCGGCGGGTGACACCGTCGGCAGGGTCAGTTCTCGCTGCAGAATCCTGGCGATGTTGGCGCCAACGCGGGCGCGATGCACCGAGGACGAGGGCAGCTCCGATTGGAGGTCGCCGAGCAGTTCGGCGAGAGCACCCGCCAGTTCCGCTGCGGTCGGAATGAAGGGCACCATCTGTTTGTACCTTCTATGGTGGGTCCGACGGGGGAATAGCGAAGAAACGCCGGCGGTTGCTCGAAGTCATGGCAAGACCTTTATCGATACTGGATCTGGCGCGGGTGGCGCCACACGAAACGGTGGCAGAGAGCTTCGCTGCCAGCGTGGAGATTGCCCGGCACGCCGAAGCGCTGGGGTTTCATCGGGTCTGGTACGCCGAGCACCACAACATGCGCTCCATCGCGTCGTCGGCGACGAGCGTCCTGATCGGCCACGTAGCCACACAGACCTCGACCATCCGGCTGGGCGCGGGCGGCATCATGCTGCCCAACCACTCCCCCCTGCAGATCGCCGAGCAGTTCGGCACGCTCGAAACACTGCATCCCGGGCGTATTGATCTCGGGCTGGGCCGCGCGCCGGGGACGGATCAGGTGACGCTGCGCGCGCTGCGGCATGGTCCCGGCGACGCCGAGCATTTTCCGCAGGACGTCATCGAGTTGCAGGCATACCTGGGCGAGCAGAGCCGCGTTCCCGGTGTGACCGCGACACCCGGGCGCGGGACGCACGTACCGCTCTACATCCTCGGGTCATCGCTGTTCGGTGCGAAGCTGGCCGCGGTACTGGGCCTGCCCTACGGTTTCGCCTCACACTTCGCGCCCCCTGCCCTGCAGGACGCCGTCGCGCTGTACCGACGGGAATTCCAACCCTCCGAGCAGCTCGATGCCCCCTATGTCATCGCTGGCGTCAACGTGATCGCCGCAGACGACGAGGCCACCGCACAGGATCAGCATCGCGCGGCGTTGATCGAACGCGCCAAGCTTTTCCTGCATCGCGGTGGCGGCCCACGCCTTACCGACGACGAAGCCCTCGCTGCCCTGAATTCTCCTGCTGGACAGCAGATTCAGGCGATGACGAAGTGTTTCGCGGTCGGAACACCGGAACAGGTGGGTGCCTACCTGGACGATTTTGCGCAGTTGGCCGATGCCGACGAGCTCATCGTGGTGCCCAACGCACCCGATCGGAAACTGCAGCTACGGTCGCTGGAGATTGTCGCCGAGGTCAGCGGCCTCGGCTAATCAGCAAGCGGAACGCGTCAGCTAGCGGTAATTTTGGTGACGTCGGTATACGTCGCCAACAGGGGGTAATCATGTCCAATCCTGTAGACAGCAAGAATGCCAAACCGCGCCCGGCGAAGAAGGCCGCCCCGGCACGCAAGGCTGCAGCAGCCAAAGCAGCTCCGCCCCGCAAACGCGCCGCCGCCACCAAGAAGCCCGTGAAGCGACAGCCTCCCCCGTTTGCGCTCACCAAAAGCCCTGCACCGCCATTGCCACCACGCGCGAATGTCCAGGGATTCTCCATCGACAGGGCGGCGCCTCCGCAGCCCGATCCCGGCACAGCCATCAATCTGGGCCCCATCGCGGGAACAGATTCACCCACCGCGGCACTCGGCGCCGGTGCCACCGACCTCTGCGAGATAGCCCCCAGCGGTCAGGTTGCGCTCGCCGGCGACACCTTTGCCGGTAACGGCGCCTTTCAGGGAGCCTGGAGCCCCTCGTTGGGCCTACATGTCCGGCCGGGCACGCTCAGCGATCTCATTCAGTTCGACCGTTCGTTCGGCGGGAACGGCACCCTGTACGCGGATGCCAGGCCACCACAGGCCAACAGCCAGCTGCCCGCAGGCACCATCTCGGTGTACGGCATCGACTACGCCCTCATCGCCAATGTCAACAACCTGGAACCCATCGATACGCGGCTGGTTCGCATCGACCCGGACAACCCCCACTGGCCCACGGTGCCCGGTTCATTACGCGGAGCTGACTGGCAGGACGGGAACCAGACACAGATCAGCGGATACCAGGCCGCCGACGGTTGGGTCTATATCGTCGCCGACGGATTCGACAGGCAGCGTCCCGTCTGGCTTTACCGAGTGCCCGCCGAAAAGTTCACCGACCGAAACTGGTGGCATGCATGGGGAATCGGCGATGACGGGGATTGGAAATGGGATGTGGCACCCACCCCGCTGTCCGATGACCGCTACGGCGAGATCAGCCTGCGAGAGATCGACGGCAAGTCTGTGCTGTCCGGGTTCAATGCGGACACGGGGAACATAGAGGTCCGTGTCGCCGATGACCCGACCCAGGTGCTGAATCCGGATAACAGTGCACTGACCATCGTCGCCACCCAGGCCGACGTCCCGCAGAACTATGGCGGCTACATCGTGCCTGGCTCGACGCTGGACCGGACGGTCATCCTGGTCAGTCAGTGGAACACCGACCTCAACAACCCGTACAACGTGCAGCAGTTTGTGGTGAACCTCAACCGCTGATCTGCTCCAATTCACTTGTGCCGCAGTAGTCTCATCTGTCACAAACTCGACGGTTTTGTCGGCGGGTGTCTTTACAATTCGAACATGAGTTCGATTGAAGTGGTGGAGGCGGCTGTCGACGTCTTCTGCGCTGATTCGGTCGATGAGTTCACCGCCGCTGAGGCGTTGACGGTGTTGGCGCGCCTGGAGGTTGTACAGCGCCGATTGTCTGCCCGCGGTGTGGGTTTGATTCCCATGGTGACGGGTGAGGCGTCACCGATAGAGCTTGGGGGCACGTCGCATGCTGATGTGTTGTCCCGTCGGCTGCATATCGGCAAGGGTGCGGCGCGGTGCCGGATCGCCGATGCGCAGCGGTTGGCGCCGCGGCGGGCGATCACCGGTGAGCGACTTGAACCTCAACTACCGCGCACCGCCGAAGCGTTGGAGCGCGGCGATATCGGCGAGGAACACGTGCGGGTGATTCGGCAGTTCTTCGACCGGCTACCGGTGGTGGTCGATGCCCCGACCCGCGACGCCGCCGAGGCGCAGCTGGCGGCGATGGCTTCCCAGTTTCGGCCCGAACAGTTGCGCACCGGTGCTGAACGGATGATGGCGCTGCTGAACCCGGACGGGGAATTCAGCGATGTGGATCGGGCGCGGCGCCGCGGGGTCAGCATCGGACAACAAGGTTTCGATGGCATGTCACCCATCTCGGGTTTGTTGGATCCGGAGACGCGGGCCTATCTGGATGCGGTGTTTACGAAACTGGCCGCACCGGGCATGTGTAACCCGGCCGATCAAACACCCCTCGTGGATGGCGATCCCACGCCGGAAGCCGCCGAACACGACACCCGCAGCAGCGCGCAACGCAACCACGACGCACTCCGTGCTTGCTTGCGATCCACATTGGCCTCCGGCGAATTGGGTTCACACCACGGCCTACCGGTCACCGTCATCGTGTCGACAACACTGTCCGAGATCGAAAACGCCGCAGGGATCGCGACAACCGGCGCGGGCACCCGCCTGCCCATGCGGGACCTGATCCGGATGGCCGCGCATGCTCACCACTACCTGACGATCGTCGACGACGACGGCCGTCCCCTGTATCTCGGTCGTGCCAAGCGGATCGCGTCGGCGGATCAGCGGATCGTGTTACACGCCCAGGATCGCGGCTGCACCCACCCCGGATGTTCGGTGCCCGGATACCTCTGCGAGGTCCACCACCTCACCGAATGGGCCCAGGGCGGACACACCGACATCGACAACCTCACCTTCGCCTGCCGACCACACCACCGCCTCCTAGGCCACGGCTGGACCACCCGAAAACGCAAAGACGGCACCACCGAATGGATACCCCCACCACAGCTGTTAACAGTTGCGGCCGAGCAGTTCTGCGCGGTTCCTGTCGCCCCACTTCTCTAAGGGCTCCAAGGCGGCGCTCAGATCCTTGCCGAGCGCCGTCAGGCAGTACTCCACGCGCGGCGGAATCTCCGGATAGAGCTCGCGGTGCACAATGCCGCTCGCCTCCATCTGCCGCAGGTTCTCCGACAGCACCTTCTCGCTCACGCCGTCGAGCTTGCGCCGAATTTCACCGAAACGCACCGGCCCGTCTGCCAGCACCCACATCAGGTGCAGCTTCCACTTACCGCCGACCGCATCTATGGCCAAGGACATTCCGCAGAGATGATCTGTGTCACTGCGCGCGGTCACGGCGGCCTCCTGACGGTAATTCCAACCTCGCGGTAAGTGACCCACCACAAAGTGCGTTCTAGCGCGATCCTACCGATCCCGACACGATTGGCTCCAGGGAATCCACCACAGAACATTCAATCCGTAAGGGAGACAAGATGTCTGAGACACAATCAGTCACCGTGGTCGGGCTCGGACCGATGGGTCAATCCACCGTGGAATCGCTCCTGAGGGCCGGATACGACGTCACCGTGTGGAATCGCAGCTCGGGCAAGGCCGATGCCATGGTGGAACTTGGCGCACGAAAAGCGTCGACCGTCGCCGAGGCGCTCGACGCCGGCGCGGTGACATTTCTCAGCCTGACCCACTACGCGGCGATGTACGACGTGCTGGGCCAGGCCGTCCCCGAACTCGACGGCAAGACGATCGTCAACCTGTCCTCCGACTCCCCCGAGAAAGCTCGCGAAGGTGCGGCCTGGGTGACCGAGCGTGGCGCAGCATTCGTATCCGCCGGATACATGTCCCAGGGCGATGACATCTCGCACCCGCTCTCGTATCTCATCGTCAGCGGTCCGCAGGATCTCGTGACAACGCATGAGGAACTACTCAACGTGTTGAGCCCGGTGCACTACGTCGGACCCGATTACGGCTTCTCCCAGGTGTATTACCAAGCGGGCCTGACCCTGCTACACCCCGTCATGCTCTCCTTCGAACAGGCGTTGGCCATGGTCGAGCGTTCCGGCGCAGACACCGAGCGTTATGTCGGCTACG
Organism: Mycobacteroides franklinii; assembly: GCF_001853795.1. Taxonomy (NCBI): domain Bacteria; kingdom Bacillati; phylum Actinomycetota; class Actinomycetes; order Mycobacteriales; family Mycobacteriaceae; genus Mycobacteroides; species Mycobacteroides franklinii. The sequence continues at coordinate 1,964,818 of NZ_MLIK01000019.1, read as the reverse complement.
CGGTGAAATCGATGGACTCACTGAAGGAATTCCTGGTGCAGTTCGCCGAGGCGGCGAAGGTCGGCGGCGTGGAAGATATCGCGATGCTCAAGATGATGGACGCCGGAGCCCAACACATCATCGATGCCAGCGAGGAAGTCGGCGTCGATGCCACACTTTCCCATGCCGCACAGTCAATGTGGCGGCGCGCTATCGACGCCAGCGACCAAAGCGGCGGTGTGGTCACCACCTACCGGCTGATACGCGGCGACTGATCGGGCGACGCGGTGAGGTACGGCCTCGACAACGCGAGGGCGACCACCGTCACCACAACCAATACGTATACCGGCAGCAAGTGCTCGAAATGCGTGTACCCGATGGAGAAGTGAACCGCCAGGACCGGCACCGTGCCGAACGCACATCCCAGCAGCAGCGACCACCACACCCAGCGCTCGCCGCGGCGCCAGCCCCACAGGCTGATCAGCAACACCGCCAGCCCGGCCCCCATCAATGCGCCACCAAAACCTGCCCGATCGTGCGCGATGAACGGCAGCAGGTGTTGGTTGGCGGCACGCAGCGCGTCGGACCTGGTGCCCAGGAAATCGAGATCGGTGGGTACGAACACCTTTGTCAGCCCGACCGTCGAAATCACTGCTCCGGCAACGAAGAGTCCGCCACCGACGGCGATCATGAACAGCTGTCCCCACAGGGCACGCCGACGCTGCGATTCGGGCCCCTCCACGACGGGCGGCCAATGCGGTTCCGAGGGAGCGTGCCACACGGCGAGTATCAGCATGGGGAACAGCGCGACCACCACGAGCGTGTGCAACGGCTCGAGGAACCCCGTCACCAGGAAGTAGAAGTACGTCACAAAGGCGAACAGTCCGGAGATCAACAGCGCATTGCGGGCCCATCGGCGCCCTTCCCTGATCCCACCCCAGGCCAACCCCAGGTACAAGATCCCGATACCAATCATGTTGCCCGCCATGGTGAGCCGGTCGTGTTGCAGGAAACCGACCAGGTGATGGTTCACGCCGTTCAGGTCGTGCACCGACAGACCGAGGTAGTCGCGGTCGTACCACAACAGGACCGGCCCCAACGCGATGGCGGCCGCGCCGATGCCGGCGACAATGAGGCCGAGCCCTACCAGCGCACCCCATATCCACGCCGGCCAGCCCCGCGGATCGAACCCGATATCGCGCAACGCCTTTGGCGGCGTGGTCGGCGTCGCGGCCTCGATCACCCGGTTGAACCAGCCCGGCCCGGCGTCGATCAGCACCGCCGGCGTGGCGAGCACCGTCGCGGACGGATCGGCCAACGCACGGACCGCCGCCTCGATCGAAGGTTCGGTGAGCCGCACCACCCCGTCATCGCCGGACACCGACACCGCGTCCACGTAGGGCGCGACCGCATCGACCACCTCGGGCGTGGCGGCGACCGCAATCACCCGGCAGCTGCGATCGACAGTCGCCGCGCGCACCGTCTCCACATCGGCGAGGCCCACCGGCCCGATCTCCACGACCCCGGCCCCCTGTACCGGCAACACCGCGACGGCCTCACCCGCGATCGAGGGCGGGACGGTCGCCCCGAACCGGCCCTGCCACTGCGGTGGAATCGGCGCATGATCGAACACCCGGGGAATCCAATGCCTGCCCCCGGCGTGCGTCACCAGCGCCGCCAGGACCTTCATCGCCCATACCCGCGTCCTGCGCTCGCCGAGAACCGACGAGGCGATGGGGCTCAGCGGGTGATATGTCCAGTCCGGCATTGGCGAATTCTCGCACCGCGACCAGCAACGCACCGCGTATCTGAACTCGGTATCCAGCTCGATGAGCCGACTGCCCGCGAACGCGACTAGGCTCAAAGGGTGACCCTCCCGGCCGACCCCAGCCCCGAATTTGCCGCCTACGCCCACCCCGAACGCCTCGTCTCCGCCGACTGGCTCTCGGGACACCTAGGCACTCCCGGACTGTCCATCGTGGAGTCCGACGAGGATGTTCTTCTCTACGACATCGGGCACGTACCCGGCGCGGTGAAGATCGACTGGCACGTCGACCTGAACGACGGCACGGTCCGGGACTACATCGACGGAGTTCAGTTCGCAGAGCTGATGAACCGCAAGGGAATTCGCCGCGAGGACACCGTCGTCATCTATGGCGACAAGTCCAACTGGTGGGCCGCCTACGCACTCTGGGTGTTCACCCTGTTCGGTCACCCCGATGTCCGCCTGCTCGACGGCGGACGAGATCTGTGGATCTCCGAGGGACGCGACACCACCCTCGATGTTCCATCCAAGTACACCGAGGGCTACCCCGTGGTGGAGCGCGATGACGCTCCTATCCGCGCCTACGCCGATGACGTGCTGGCCCATCTCGGCCATGGTCCGCTCGTCGATGTGCGCTCACCCGCGGAGTACACCGGCGAACGCACCCACATGCCCGATTACCCGGAAGAGGGCGCGCTGCGCGGCGGGCACATCCCCACCGCCGTCTCGATCCCCTGGGCCAAGGCCGCTGCCGAAGACAGCCGGTTCCGGCGCCGCGGCGAGCTCGATGCGATTTACGGGGACGTCATCGCCGAGGGCGACAAATCAGAGGGCAATATCGTCGCGTACTGCCGAATCGGCGAACGTTCCAGCCACACCTGGTTCGTCCTCACTCATCTGCTGGGTGTCGAGGGCGTGCGCAACTACGACGGGTCCTGGACCGAATGGGGCAACCGGGTCCGCACTCCGATCGTCAAGGGCGACAAGCCGGGCGCGCCCCCTGCAGCATGAGCCTCCCCGCCGAACTCGCCGAGATCGTCGCCGATTTCAAGGCCGTCGACGGGCAGGACAAGCTCCAGCTGCTGCTGGAGTTCTCGAGCGAATTACCCGAGTTGCCATCGCATTTGGAACAGGCGGCGATGGAGCCCGTGCCGGAGTGCCAGTCACCGCTGTTCCTGGACGTTGATGCCAGTGATCGCGATGAGGTCCGGCTGTACTTCAGTGCGCCTGCCGAGGCCCCAACGACGCGTGGGTTCGCCTCGATCCTGCAGCAGGGCCTGGACGGCCAGTCGGCCGATGCGATCCTGGCGGTACCCGACGATTTCTACGCCGACCTCGGGTTGGCGGCGCTGATCAGCCCGCTGCGGCTGCGCGGCATGTCGGCGATGTTGACCAGGATCAAGCGAAGACTGTCTTAAAACCTACTCATCAGTAGGTAAAAACAGGGGCGGCACACCCCATCCCGGATGTGTGTTTGATGCCACGGATGCATAAACTCACTTCCGAGACTCTAAGAAAGCGGTAAAACTCAGGAAGTAAGTCCCGGATGAGCCGCTTGCGCGAAGAACAAACAACAGGAGGCCCGGTGCCCAATCACGCCAGCTCGAAGATCAGCAAGGTACTCGTCGCCAACCGCGGCGAAATTGCGGTTCGGGTAATCCGCGCGGCGAAGGACGCTGGACTGGGCAGCGTCGCCATCTACGCAGAACCCGATGCCGACGCCCCCCACGTCCACCTGGCCGACGAGGCCTTCGGTATCGGCGGTAACACCGCCGCCGAGTCCTACCTGGACTTCGGCAAGATCCTGGAAGCCGCCGAAAAGTCCGGCGCCAACGCCATCCACCCCGGCTACGGCTTCCTGTCGGAGAACGCCGACTTCGCCCAGGCCGTCATCGACGCCGGGCTGATCTGGATCGGGCCCAGCCCCCAGTCCATCCGTGACCTCGGCGACAAGGTCACCGCCCGCCACATCGCCGCCAAGGCCCAGGCCCCGCTGGTCCCCGGCACCCCGGACCCCGTGAAGAACGCCGACGAGGTCGTCGCCTTCGCCAAGGAGCACGGTCTGCCGATCGCCATCAAGGCGGCCTTCGGTGGTGGCGGCCGCGGCATGAAGGTGGCCCGCACCCTCGAAGAGGTGCCCGAGCTGTTCGAGTCGGCGACCCGTGAGGCCGTCGCCGCCTTCGGCCGTGGCGAGTGCTTCGTGGAGCGCTACCTGGACAAGCCGCGCCACGTCGAGGCCCAGGTCATCGCCGACCAGCACGGCAATGTGGTGGTCGCCGGTACCCGCGACTGCTCGCTGCAGCGCCGCTTCCAGAAGCTCGTTGAAGAAGCGCCCGCACCGTTCCTCACGGACGCCCAGCGCAAGGAGATACACGAGTCCGCCAAGCGCATCTGCAAGGAGGCCGGCTACTACGGCGCCGGCACCGTGGAATACCTGGTGGGCCAGGACGGGCTGATCTCGTTCCTCGAGGTCAACACCCGTCTGCAGGTGGAACACCCCGTCACCGAGGAAACCGCAGGCGTCGACCTGGTGTTGGAGCAGTTCAAGATCGCCAACGGCGAGGCACTGCAGTTCACCGAGGACCCCGAGCCGCGCGGCCACTCGATCGAGTTCCGCATCAACGGCGAGGACGCGGGCCGCAACTTCCTGCCCGCCCCCGGTCCGGTCAAGGTGTACGACACCCCCACCGGCCCCGGCGTGCGCCTGGATTCGGGCGTTCAGGCCGGATCGGTAATTGGCGGCCAGTTCGACTCGATGCTCGCCAAGCTGATCGTGACCGGTCGCGACCGCAACGAGGCCCTGGCACGCTCACGTCGCGCACTGGCGGAGTTCAACGTCGAGGGCCTGGCCACCGTCATCCCGTTCCACCGCGCGGTGGTTGCCGACCCCGCCTTCATCGGCAACGAGGACGGCTTCACCGTCCACACCCGCTGGATCGAAACGGAGTGGAACAACACCGTCGAGCCGTTCACCGCTGACGGCGAGGCAGGCGAAGAGGACGAGGCCCTGCCCCGCCAGAAGCTGGTCGTCGAGGTTGGTGGACGTCGCCTTGAGGTGTCACTGCCCGGTGACATCTCGCTCGGCGGCGGAGGCGGCAGCGCCAACGGTGTCATCAAGAAGAAGCCCAAGGCCCGCAAGCGCGGCGGCCACGGCGGCGGCGGCGCCACCGGTGATTCGGTGACCGCGCCGATGCAGGGCACCGTCGTCAAGGTCGCCGTCGAAGAGGGCCAGGAGGTCGAGGCCGGCGAGCTGATCGTGGTGCTGGAGGCCATGAAGATGGAGAACCCCGTCACCGCGCACAAGGCCGGCACCATCACCGGGCTGAGCGTCGAGGCCGGTGCCGCCATCACCCAGGGCACGGTCATCGCAGAAATCAAGTAATACGTCGTGCGGAAACGCCGAGTGTGAGCCCCCGTGCGCACGCTCGGCGTTTTTCGTTGTCTGACCGCTCAGGCTCGGCGTGAGGAGACATATGGAACCCATCGAGATCAATGCGGGCGCGTGGTACCTGCGCGCCATCCGCGCCGACGAACGGATGGACGACCGCCCGGCACTGACGTCATTGGGTGTCGACGACACGGACTACGTGACCGCGCGTGCCGCCGACTGGGACAACGACCGCCTGTACAGCTGGGCCGTCTGCGAGCCCACAACCGCCGAAATGGTGGCCGAGGTGCGACTCGACCCCGCCACCGCGGACATTCAGTCACGGGCCCGCGACGACTACCCCGGATCACAGGACGCCGAGCAGGAGGCCGTGGCGGCGGTGCGACGTTTCGCCGACGCCATGCTCTAAATACAGTTGCACTTATGTCAGCATAATTGACATACTGCTGACATGCCGCTCGCTCCGGAGCTCGTCGACTTCGTCACGAAGCATCCCGATGCCGCCATGATCACACTGCGCGACAACGGAACACCACATATGGCACGTATCGAGATCTGCGTGGTCGACGGACGTCTGCGAGCCACCGGCGCACCGAATCTGGTCCGGACCCGAAATCTCCGACGCGATCCTCGGTGCTCGCTGTTCGTGTTCGGACCGCACCCGTTCTGGCTGGGGCTGGAGACTGAGGCAACCATCACCGAGGGTGACGTCGGCCAGGATCTGATCCAACTATTACGTGCCCGCCACGGCACCGGCCCAGCCGGGACCGTACTGGCCCATGACGACAAGCTCGGTCACGATCGTCCTTACCCAGAAGCCGAATACGTCACCCACGCCCGGGTAAACCAGCTGCTGATCTACGACTTCGGGGTCCTCAAGGCGTACGGAAACTACGTACCCGCGTGACGGAAAGAAACCACTTGACCTCGAGTGCACTTCAGGTATGACGATGGGCGCGTGAACACGTCAACCACCCCGCTGCGCCTCGCCGTGATCTGCGCCAGTACCCGCGACGGTCGGTTCGGACCCACCGTGGCGAATTGGATCGCGCAGAGCGCGCGTACCCACTCGGCCTTTGACGTCGGATACATCGACCTCGCGGATTACCCTCTGCCTCTTCATCTTTCCCGGCGGTCGGAGGCACAGGACACCGCCCAGCTCGCACGGGTGACGGCGCGGTTACGCATTGCCGACGCATTTCTTGTGGTCACACCGGAGTACAACCACAGCTTCCCCGCCCCGCTGAAGAACCTGATCGACTGGCATCACAGCGAATGGCAGGCCAAACCGGTCGCATTCACCTCCTACGGTGGGATGTCGGGCGGATTGCGCGCCATCGAGCAGCTGCGGCTGGTGTTCGCCGAGCTCCATGCCGTGACAACCCGAGATGTGGTGAGTTTCCACGGCGTCTGGAGCCAGTTCGACGATGACGGTCGGCTCGTCGACAGCCGCGATGCCGAGACCGCGGCCAAGACCATGCTCGATGAGCTGGCCTGGTGGGCCTCCGCGCTGCGGACAGCGCGAGAGCACTCCCCCTACGCCTGGTGAGACCTACGCCTGGTGCCCGACCTTGCGCCCTTCGCGCAAGACGCTCATCGTTGCGCCAGCACGCGTGATACCGCGGCCACCGCGGCGTCGATCTCCTCGGCGCTGACGATCAGCGGCGGGCGGAACCGGACGCTGGTCGTGCCGCTGGCCAGCAGGATCACCCGCTCATCCGCCCACAGGCGTTGCACCAGGCGGTCGCGCTCCTCGGCGGTCGGCAGGCTGAACGCGCACATCAATCCGCGGCCCCGGACGTCACCGACCTCGTCGTGCCGCGATGCCAGGGTCTGCAGGCGCTCGAGCAGGTATTCACCCATCCTCATCGCGTTCCCGAAAAGCCGCTGCGATTCAATAACTTCCAGAATGCGCCGCGAGCGCACCATATCGACAAGGTTTCCGCCCCAGGTGGAATTGATGCGCGAGCTGACGGCGAAGACATTGTCCTCGACCTCGTCGACGCGACCGCCTGCCATGACGCCGCACACCTGCGTCTTCTTCCCGAAGGCCACAATGTCGGGGGTCACGCCCAGCTGCTGAAATGCCCAGGCCGTTCCAGTAAGTCCGCACCCGGTCTGCACTTCATCGAAGATGAACAGGGCGTCATTCTCGTGGCACAACGCGCGCATGGCATGGAAGAACTCCGGACGGAAGTGGTGATCACCGCCCTCCCCCTGGATCGGCTCGGCAATGAAACACGCTATTTCATGCGGGTTTTCGGCAAATGCGCGCCGCGCCTGCGCCAGCACCGCCGCCTCCAACTCCTCGATATCGGCGCCGGGGCGCAGATACGGAGCATCGATGCGCGGCCAGTCGAACTTGGGGAACCGTGCCACCTTATTGGGGTCGGTATTGGTCAGCGACATCGTGTAGCCGCTGCGACCATGGAAGGCCTCACGCAGGTGTAACACCTTGGTACCCAACGCCGGATCGATTCCGTGCGCCTCGTTCCAACGGCTCTTCCAGTCGAAAGCCACCTTCAGTGCGTTCTCGACGGCAAGTGCGCCGCCGTCGACGAAGAACAAATGCGGAAGGGCCGGATCACCCAGCACGCGTACGAATGTGTCAACGAACCGGGCCATCTCGACGGTGTAGATATCGGAGTTGCTCGGCTTGTTGATGGCGGCCGCGGTCAGTTCGGCACGGAACTCACTGTCGGCGGCGAGCATCGGGTGGTTCATTCCCAGCGCCGACGAAGCGAAGAACGTGAACATATCGAGATAGGTGGTGCCGTCGCGCGCATCCACCAGGTGCGCCCCACGGGAACGCTCCAGATCGAGCACGAGATCCATCCCGTCGGCCAGAATGCTGCGCCGCAGCACCTCATGCACCCGGTCCGGTGTCACCGATTCGGGGCCCGTTACCTCGTCATCGGTAGTAGAACCAGCCTGGAACCCAGGAAAGATCAGTGCGGTCATAGGGCCACACTAACGCAGTATTTACGACTTTTCTACATAAGGACAAGAATTTTTACGGCACTAGCTGGCGACCATCGTAAAAAGTTTGTAAGATGATGGTGCTTCGCGTGCGAACGTTGGCTGTGGTGCGGATCAGCTGCAGCAGCTCTTCGAGCGCACGCGGCGAGGGCACCCGCACCAGCAGGATGTAGCTCTCCTCGCCGGCCACCGAGTAGCAGGACTCGATGGCGTCGATGTGCTCGAGGCGCGCCGGAGCATCATCGGGTTGAGAAGGATCGAGAGGGGTGATTGCCACGAACGCCGACAACAGCTGGCCTACCGACTCCGGGTTGACCCGCGCCGCGTACCCGGCAAGAACACCCCGGGATTCCAGCCGCCGCACGCGGGTTTGCACCGCCGAGATCGACAGCCCCGCTTTGGCGGCCAAATGGGCGAGAGTTGCCCGGCCATCGCGAGCCAACTCGCGCACCAGAATTCGATCGACATCGTCGAGCGGGCGGTCCGGCGTCCTCTCGGAATCCACAGTCACGGGGGCAGAGTACCGCGACCAGGCAGAACAGGGAACGGACTTGCGCAGGCCAATCACGTCAACTGTGGGACGAACCAAAGGACGAGTTCGATGACGGACCTCATTCAGCCCTGGGAGCTCCGTGCACGCTTTGCCGCGGCGCTCTCGCAGATGTACGGGACAGAGGTTCCCGCGTACAACACCTTGGTCGACGTAAGTACCGCGGTGAACCAGACTTACGCCACAACACATCCGGATGCCGAGCGACTCGGATCTGTCCAGCGCGTGACCGCCGAACGTCACGGTGCCATCCGGGTAGGCAGCCCCCGAGAACTTGCCGCCGTCGCCGACCTGTTCGAGGCGTTCGGAATGTATCCGGTCGATTTCTACGACCTGCGCGACGCTGCGTCCCCCGTCCCCGTGGTCTCGACCGCGTTCCGGCCTATTGACGAAAAAGAGCTGGCACTCAACCCATTTCGCGTGTTCACGTCGATGTTGGCGACCGCCGATCGCCGGTTCTTCGATGCGAACTTGCGTACCCGGGTGGAGAACTTCGTGCAGCAGCGAGAGCTGTTCGATCCGGCACTGCTGGCGCACGCGCGACTGATCAGCGCCACAGGCGGTTGCACCCCGGTGCAGGCCGATGACTTCATCGCCGAGGCGGTCAAGGCATTCGCGCTCTCGACCGCACCCATCGACCGTGTTTGGTACGACGAGCTCTCCGCCGTCTCACCCGTCGCCGCCGATATCGCCGGAGTGGGTGGCACCCATATCAACCACTTGACACCCCGCGTGCTCGATATCGATGACCTCTACCGACGGATGACGGCACGCGGCATCACCATGATCGATGCGATCCAGGGCCCTCCCCGGTGGCATGGACCCGATGTTCTGTTGCGGCAGACGTCATTTCGGGCGCTCGCCGAACCGCGCCGTTTCCGCATGAACGATGGTTCCGTGGTCAGCGACACGCTACGGGTCCGGTTCGGCGAGGTCGAGGCACGGGGCATTGCCCTCACCCCCGCGGGCCGTACCTGCTATGACGATGCCATGGCCGCCATCGATTCCGCTCAAGCAAATCCCGAACAGGCAGCATCCATTTGGGCGAACCACTTTCCGGATACCGAAGCCGGCCTGGCCGAGCGGGAACTCGCGTACTTCCGCACCGAGGCCGGCCCCGGAGGCGAAATCGTCCGCAGCCCTGTCGTGTACGAGGACTTCCTACCGCGCTCGGCGGCCGGAATCTTCCGGTCCAACCTCGATGACGACGGCGCACATGGCGAGGGGGATGCCGCCGGTTACTCGAAGGAATGGATGTCCGGTGCCATCGGCCGGGATATCCACGATCCGTACGCCCTCTACTCCGCTATCACCGCACAATCTGACCTCTCGATAGGAGCCAACCGATGACCGCCACCTTGCCCACCTCCTCCCCCGGTGTACTGCCCTCGGCCGACGAATTGCGCACGCGGGCCCAGAACGCGTTGCGTTGGATCGGCGCGGATGTGGAGCTGAGCACGGAAGCGGCGGGCGCTGAAGGCGTCGCGGTCCGGACCCCCATCACCGGCGACACCCTGTTCACGCTCACGGCGAGCTCGCAAGAGGATGTCGACGAGGCAATCTCCGAAGCCGCCCATGCATTTTCGCTATGGCGGACCACTCCCGCACCTGTGCGCGGCGTGTTGGTGGCCCGCCTCGGTGAGCTGCTGACGGAGCACAAAAAGGATCTGGCCGAACTGGTCACCATCGAGGCCGGAAAGATCGTCTCCGAGGCCCTCGGCGAGGTACAGGAGATGATCGACATCTGCCAATTCGCGGTCGGGCTGTCCCGGCAGCTGTACGGCAAGACGATGGCATCCGAGCGCCCGGGGCACCGCCTCATGGAGTCCTGGCATCCGCTCGGCGTTGTCGGGGTGATCTCGGCGTTCAACTTCCCGGTCGCGGTGTGGTCGTGGAACACCGCGATCGCCCTGGTCTGCGGCGATACCGTGGTATGGAAGCCCTCCGAGCTGACGCCGCTGACTGCCGTTGCCTGCCAGGCACTTCTGGAGCGTGCCGCTGCCGACGTAGGGGCACCACCGCAGGTCAGCCGATTGATTCAGGGCGGGCGCGACGTCGGTGAGCAGCTTGTGGACGACCCCCGTATCGCCTTGGTGAGCGCGACCGGCTCGGTGCGGATGGGTCAGCAGGTCGGCCCACGGGTGGCCGCTCGCTTCGGCCGGTCGCTGCTCGAATTGGGTGGCAACAACGCGGTGATCGTGACCCCGTCGGCTGACGTGGATCTCGCGGTACGCGGCATCGTGTTCTCCGCCGCGGGCACCGCGGGCCAGCGGTGTACCACCCTGCGGCGCTTGATAGTTCACCGATCCATCGCCGATGGGCTGGTCGAGCGCATCGTCAACGCGTATGGACAGCTTCCGGTGGGCGACCCCTTCGACGGGCAGACATTGGTGGGGCCTCTGATCAACGAGAAGTCATTTCGCGATATGCAGGATGCGCTGGAAGCTGCTCGCGCGCAAGGCGGGACAGTCATCGGTGGTGAGCGCCGCGAACTTGGCGACGGTTCTTTCTACGTCACCCCTGCCGTGGTGCGGATGCCTGAACAGGGCGATGTCGTGCACCGGGAGACCTTCGCCCCGATTCTGTATGTGCTTGACTATGACACCCTCGATGAGGCGATCGCACTGAACAATGCGGTACCCCAGGGTCTTTCCTCGGCGATCTTCACCCTGGACATGCGCGAGGCCGAACGCTTTCTGGCTGCCGATGGTTCCGACTGCGGAATCGCGAACGTCAACATCGGCACCTCGGGAGCCGAGATCGGCGGAGCGTTCGGTGGTGAGAAGGAGACGGGCGGTGGCCGCGAGTCGGGCTCCGACTCGTGGAAGGCATATATGCGCCGCGCCACCAACACCGTGAACTACTCCACCGAACTGCCGTTGGCCCAAGGGGTTCACTTCGGCTGATCGGGTTGGCCCCTGGTGGCCGCCACCATGCGCTACCAGGGGTAAGGCTGGAAGTCCTTCAGGAAACAGCCATACAGATCGACGCCACGCTCTCCCTGGACAATCGGGTCGTACACGCGGGCGGCACCGTCCACCAGATCCAGCGGCGCCCGGAAACCCTCCTGGGCCAAACGCATCTTGCTGCTGTGCGGACGCTCATCGGTGATCCAGCCGGTATCCACCGCGGTCATCAGGATGCCCTCGGTGAACAGTTCACCCGCGCTGGTCCTGGTCAGCATGTTCAACGCGGCCTTGGCCATGTTGGTATGCGGATGTCCGGGCCCTTTGTAGCCGCGTGAGAAATTGCCCTCCATCGCCGATACGTTCACCACGTACTTGCGCCGCGCGGTTGAGGCACGCAACGCGGGCCGCAGCCGTGACAACAGAATGAACGGCGCCACACTGTTACACAGTTGCACCTCAAGCAGTTCCAGTGGATCAATCTGATCGACCGTCTGCACCCAGCTGTTGGTGTCGACCAGATCGGGCAGCAGCCCACCGGCATCGACGGCAGTGCCATCGACAATCCGGTCCGGTGCGGCCGAGCCCGCGGTCAACGCCAACGACACCAGCGAGTGCGCAGCGGCCTCGGATCCCTCACCCAGTGCCAGGGTGTGCGGATGCAATTCGCTGGAATCGCCCATCGCGGTGATCGGAACGCGTGCAGCGGCACCGCTGAGCGGCGCCTGCTCGGCGTCAACCAAGGACGTGTAGGAGCCGGGGCTGCGACGGACCGTCTGGGCGGCGTTGTTGATCAGAATGTCCAACGGACCCTGTGCGGCAACTTCATCGGCGAAGCGTGCCACCTGCGCGGGGTCACGAAGGTCGATACCGACGATGCTCAGCCGGTCAAGCCAGCTGCTCGCATCCGGAAGCTGGGCGAATCGGCGGGCCGCGTCCCGCGGGAACCGGGTGGTGATGGTGAGGCGGGCCCCATCGCGCAACAACATCAACGCGATGTACATCCCAATCTTGGCGCGGCCACCGGTCAGCACCGCCCGCCGCCCGGTCAGATCGGTACGCTGATCACGCCGGGATCTGTTGGCAGGCGCGCACTCCGGACACAGCTGGTGGTGGAAGGCGTCGATCTCGGTGTATCTGGCCTTGCAGATATAGCAATGCTGCGGGCGCCGCAGCGTCCCCACGGCGTCACCGCCACGCAGTGGCAGCCCGGCCGTCTCATCGTCGATCCGGGCGGCCGAACCAGTGGCGGTGGCGCCGATCACAGCGCGGTCGGCATCCAACTCGGCCTGACGTGCCTCACGCCTGCGCCGCCTCTTGCGAATCTTGAAGAGCTTTGCGATTGCGCGTTGCGCAGCAATTGAATCGGGATGCTCCGGCGGAAGCTCGGCAGCCCGATCCAAGACACGCCTGAAGATGGCCATGTCCGCTGGGTCGATGTGCTCAGCCACTGACGCAGTGTAATGAGGCGACAAGGACTTCTCGTAATCGCCGGTCTGATGACGGCCGCCGAGCCAGCAGCGGTTGATCGACGGGCTAATCGACCCGGCTAGCCGATCTCGCCAAGTGCGACCGGGCCGACTAGTAAAATCGGGTGGATGAGCGACGACTCCGATGCAGTTCGCGCGGGCTGGGGCTCCCCCTCGCCCGCGGCGGCCGCATCTCCCCGTCGTCGGCTCACGCCTGAAGATCGGCGCGCCGAGCTCCTGGAGTTCGGTACTCAGTTGTTCGGCGAACGTCACTATGACGACGTCCGCATGGATGAGGTAGCCGAACAGGCCGGTGTCTCACGGGCGCTGCTCTACCGCTATTTTCCCGACAAACGCTCGTTCTACACCGCGGTCATGCAGGCCGAATACGACAGGCTTTACGACGCCACGATCTCGCTGGACATGGACCCGGCGCTCACCGGTTTCGAGCGGCTCCGGCGCACCCTGCTGGTGTACCTGCACTACCAGGAAGAGCATCCTTACGCGCCGGTGACCGTCTTTCGCATGATCGACTCGGCCGATCCCACCGTGGCGGCCATCGAACAGCAGGAGTACGACAAGCAGACCGGCCGGATCATGGCTGTCGTCGAACATGTCGCCGGCGACGAACTGACGCCGGATCTTGTCACGATCCTGCGGGTGGTCATCCGGGCGTGGCTGACGTTCAACCAGGAATTGGCTCGCCAACGCGCCATCAACCCGGATCTCGATGTCGATTGGCTCGCCGACACCTCCGCGCACGCCATGATCGACGCCGTGCGGCGCGTGCCGAACATCCCGAAGGCTGTGGTCGATCTCATGGGTGCCGATTAATTGTCGGTCCTTGTTGGCACGATGGCCTAATGAGCAGCGAGTCCGGTCCGCTCGCCCGGTTCTCCGCACCCACGCGAGAATGGTTCACCGAATCATTCCCGGCGCCCACGCAGGCACAGTCCGGTGCGTGGCAGTCCATCGCCGACGGCAACAACACCCTCGTCGTCGCACCCACCGGATCCGGCAAGACGCTCGCGGCATTTCTGTGGGCCATCGACAGCCTGGTCGGTGCCGAACCTGCCCGCAAGGGAACACAGGTCCTGTACGTCTCACCCCTCAAGGCACTTGCCGTCGACGTCGAGCGCAATCTGCGTGCCCCGCTGGCCGGGATTGCCCGAACCGCAGCACGCATGGGCCTGCCCGAGCCCTCGATCACCATCGGCGTGCGCTCCGGGGACACACCCGCACAGCGGCGCCGCGCATTGATCACGTCTCCCCCGGACATCCTCATCACCACCCCCGAGTCGCTGTTCCTGATGTTGACCTCCGCGGCGCGCGAAACCCTCGACACGGTGCAGACCGTCATCGTGGACGAGGTGCACGCGGTCGCCGGTACCAAACGCGGCGCTCATCTCGCGCTCTCACTTGAGCGGCTGGATGAACGCCTTGCTCAACCAGCACAGCGAATTGGCCTGTCAGCCACGGTAAAACCCGCCGCGGAGGTCGCTCGATTCCTCTCCGGCCGCGCGCCCGCCGCGGTCGTCGCCCCCGCCAGCCCCAAAACCTTCGATCTGTCCGTCGTCGTACCTGTCCCGGATATGAGCGCCCCCGACACCTATCCCGACGCCGAAGCCAGTAACGCCGGCACCAACACCATCTGGCCCCATGTAGAACAACGCATCGTCGACCTCATCGAGACACATCGGTCAAGCATCGTCTTCGCCAACTCGCGCCGCCTCGCCGAACGGCTCACCGCCCGGTTCAACGAGATTCACGCAGAGCGCCTCGGCGTAGACCTCACCCCCGCACCCAATCCCGGGGTACCCGGAGGACCCCCGGCGCACATCATGGGCAGTGGGCAGACCTACGGTGCGGCGCCCTTGCTGGCGCGGGCGCATCACGGCTCGGTGAGCAAGGAGCAGCGCGCCAACATCGAAGACGATCTGAAGACCGGACGGCTCAAATGCGTGGTGGCCACCAGCAGCCTGGAGCTCGGAATCGATATGGGCGCCGTGGATCTGGTGGTCCAGGTGGAGGCGCCACCGTCCGTGGCCAGCGGGTTACAACGCATCGGCCGGGCCGGACACCAGGTGGGCGAGGTATCCCGGGGCGTTCTCTTCCCCAAGCACCGCACCGACCTGCTGGGCTGCGCGGTCACGGTGCGGCGCATGCTCGACGGCGATATCGAGACCCTGCAAGTGCCCGCCAATCCCCTCGACATCCTGGCCCAGCACACGGTCGCCGCCTGTGCCCTCGACCCCGTGGACGTGGAGACATGGTTCGATGTCGTCAGACGCAGCGCCCCTTTCGCATCCCTGCCGCGCAGCGCATTCGACGCGGTGCTCGATCTACTCAGCGGCAAGTACCCGTCCACCGATTTCGCCGAGCTTCGTCCACGTGTCGTATACGACAGGGATGAAGGCACGCTCACCGGACGGCCCGGTGCACAACGACTGGCGGTGACGTCCGGCGGCGCGATCCCCGATCGCGGCCTGTTCACGGTGTACATGTATGCCGGTGCCGAGGGCGAGAAACCCTCGCGAGTAGGTGAACTCGACGAGGAAATGGTCTACGAGTCGCGGCCGGGAGACGTGATCTCACTGGGCGCCACCAGCTGGCGCATCACCGAGATCACCCATGAGCGTGTGGTGGTGGTTCCGGCCTTCGGCCAACCGGGCAGATTGCCCTTCTGGCGCGGAGATTCGGTTGGGCGCCCCGCCGAGCTTGGCATAGCGCTGGGGCATCTCACCGGAGAACTGGCGGCCGCACGCGACGCCGAATTCGACAAGCGCTGCGCTGCCATGGGATTCGATGACTTCGCGATGGGGAATCTACGGACGCTGCTGACTGACCAGCTGCAGTCGACGGGCGCAGTCCCCACCGACACCACGCTGATCGTCGAGAGATTCCGCGACGAGCTCGGCGACTGGCGCATCGTGCTGCACTCTCCCTACGGGCTGAGGGTCAACGGCCCGCTGGCGCTCGCAGTCTCCGATCGGCTCCAACAGCGCTACGGTGTCAGCGAGTCACCCACCGCCACCGATGACGGCATCGTGGTGCGACTGCCCGACACCGATGACAACCCGCCCGGAGCAAGTCTTTTCGTCTTCGACGCCACGGAAATCGAGGCGATCGTGACGCGGGAGGTCGGCGGGTCGGCGCTCTTCGCCGCACGGTTCCGCGAATGCGCTGCGCGCGCCCTGCTGCTTCCCCGACGAACCCCCGGCCGCCGATCGCCGCTATGGCAGCAGCGACAGCGGTCGGCGCAGCTGCTGGATGTCGCACGCAAGCATTCCGACTTCCCGATAGTCCTGGAAGCACTGCGCGAATGCCTGCAAGACGTGTACGACATCGGAACTCTGGTGCGGCTGATGTCGGGTATCGAGCAGCGCCGGATCCGGATCGTGGAGGTGCAGACCGACACACTCTCGCCCTTCGCGGCCGCTCAATTGTTCAGCTATATCGGCGGATTCATGTACGACGAGGATCGGCCGCTGGCCGAGCGGCGTGCCGCCGCCCTCTCGCTGGACACCGGTCTGCTCGCCGAGCTGATGGGACGGGTCGAACTGCGGGAACTACTCGACCCCACTGTCATCGAAGCAACCGAACACCAACTGCAGCATCTGGCCGAGGAACGCAAGGCCCGCGATGCCGAGGCCCTGGCCGACTTATTCCGGCTTCTCGGCCCCCTCACCACCGATGAGATCGCCACGCGCTGCGCCGGCCTCGGCACCGACTGGCTGCATGAACTCATCGGCGCCCGAAGAGTGGTCGAGACCCACTACGGACAACGCACCTGGTGGGCCGCCGTCGAGGATGTGGCGCGGTTGCGTGACGCGCTCGGGGTGCCGGTGCCGCCCGGCGTACCGGCGGCGTTCACCGACGCCGCGGCCGATCCGCTCGGTGAACTGTTAGGTCGGTACGCAAGGACACATGGCCCATTCACCACGGGCCAGGCAGCAGAGCGCTTCGGCATCGGAGTCCGGGTCGCCGCGGACGCCCTGTCGGCGATGGCGTCGCGCGGCCAGTTGGTGCGTGGTGAATTCACCAGCCAATTCAACTCGGCTGCAACAGACTCTGAACAATGGTGCGATGCAGAGGTCCTTCGGATTCTGCGCCGCAGGTCGCTGGCCGCGCTACGCGCCCAGGTGGAACCCGTCAGCACGTCGGCATTCGCGCGGTTCCTGCCCGATTGGCAGTACCTCGATTCGGGCCTGCGCGGCGTCGACGGAGTGGCTACCGTCATCGATCAGCTCGCCGGGGTGCCGATACCCGCGTCCGCGTGGGAACCGCTGATCCTGGCACGTCGCGTCCGTGACTACTCCCCCCAGATGCTCGACGAGCTGCTGGCCGCGGGAGAGGCGGTGTGGTCGGGGCATGGCTCGATCCCCACACAAGATGGCTGGATCGCGTTGCACCCCAGCGGTGTTGCGCCCGCCACGCTGGCCGCCACCGATCCCGTTGTTCTCGATGAGGCCCACCGAACGATTCTCGACGGACTCGCGGCCGGCGGCGGGTACTTCTTCCGCCAATTCGGTGAGGCCGCGACCAGGGCCGCGCTATGGGACCTGGTGTGGGCGGGCCTGGTGACAGGAGACACCTTCGCACCGGTGCGTGCACTGCTGGGTACCAGCACCAAATCGCGCACCGCGCACCGGAATCGGCGAGCACCGAGACTGCGCGCCTACACCCCGATCCCCACCACGGCGCCGGTCGATCCCGCCGTCGCCGGCCGCTGGTCGATACTGCCGGAAAGACTCGCCGACGGTACCGAACGCTCGCACATGCAGGCCGAGCTGCTGCTCGGCAGGTACGGCGTGGTGACCAAGGGCAGCGTCGTCGCCGAGGGGGTCGCGGGCGGATTCGCGTGGCTGTACAAGGTGTTGTCGACATTCGAGGACAACGGGCGCTGCCGCCGGGGATACTTTGTCGAATCCCTGGGTGGTGCACAGTTCGCCTCTCCCGCGACCGTCGACAGGCTGCGTGAGTACCTCGATACCGTCGATGATGCGCGCAAACCGCATCGGGCCATGGTGTTGGCGGCGACGGATCCCGCCAATCCGTATGGCGCGGCACTGGTGTGGCCGCGGGCGGTCTCCGACTCCGGTCATCGGCCGGGTAGGAAAGCGGGGGCGCTCACCGTGCTTGTCGATGGCGAGTTGGCTCTCTACATCGAACGCGGTGGCAAGTCGCTGCTGAGCTTCGTGACCGACCCCACGGTGCTGCACGCCGCGGCATTGGGCACCATGGGATTGGTACGCGACGGCGGGCTCGACGGTCTGGTGATCGAAAGAGTGGACGGCAGATCGGTCTTCGATATCGGCGAGTCGCCGGTCATCGCGGCACTGATCGAGGCCGGTTTCGCACGGACACCGAGAGGACTGAGGATTCGCCGATGAGCCGCTTGCGTGAAGAGGAAACAACCCGATGAAAGTCACCCGCTTCGACCACATCGTGATGAACTGCAGCGACGTCGAGACCACCGCGGCCTGGTACGAACGCGTCCTGGGCATGACCCGCGAAACATTCGGGCCGGCGGGACGCACGGCACTGACATTCGGTGCACAGAAGATCAACCTGCGGCCCATCAGCGCCACCCAGGACGAGTGGTTCACCGGAATCGCCGCCGCGGCGGGCTCCGATGACGTCTGTTTCATCACCGATGCCTCCCCCCAGGAGGTTCGCGAGCATCTCAACGCGTGCGGGATACAGGTCGAGCGGGGGCCGGTGACCAAGGTCGGCGCACTGGGCGACATGACATCGCATTACTGCCGCGACCCTGATGGAAACCTCATCGAGATCGCCGTATACCCGTGACCAACAACCACTACCACTACCTCGCCTTCGGCGCGGACGCGATCGAGCGGCAGCGGGCCAACGGCAGCTACGTCGCCTACGGCACGCACCTGGAACGACCCGACGACGGCCCCGACGAGCTGGGGACACGGGAGCTACGGATGATCGCCGACGCGACACAATTCTGCCTGGGCACGGTGACGCCAACGGGATGGCCATACCTGCAATACCGCAGCGGCCCTGCGGGATTCGTGCGTCACATCGGCGACAACACCTTGCGGTTCATCGACCTTCCGGGCAACAACCAGTTCGTGACGCTCGGAAACCTCACCGCTGACGACCGACTGGCGATGTTCTTCGTCGACTACCCGCGCAAGCAGCGTCTCAAGGTGTTTGGCCGCGGCAGCGTGTACGACGGGGAACGCCGAGAGATCGAGGTGAGGGTGGAGGCGTTCGACTGGAACTGCTCGCGCAGCATCATCCCCCGCTATGACCAGCAGTACCTCACCGATCTCGGTAAGGCCTATCAGGAAAAGGCCGCCGCCAGGGAGGCCGAGCTCACCGCAGAAATCGAGGCACTCCGGGCACGAATCGCCGAACTCGAAGCCGCACGACAATGAACCCCGTGTCCGCCGATCGGGACGGTCAGCCGCCGAGGGACCTCGTCGATTTGTAGCGAACATCCTTGCCGCTCAACGGATCCCGGAAAGCCAGCGTGCGCGCCAACAGTTGCAACGGATGCGTGAAATCGTCCGGCGCCACCTCGACGATGTCCGGATAGAGCGGATCGCCGGCGATCGGAATACCCAGGCTGTTCATGTGTACGCGCAGCTGATGTGTCTGGCCGGTACTCGGTGTCAGACGGTACCTGCCTGCCGAACCTTTCCGGTCGAGCAGCTCGATGTGCGTCTCGGCGTTCACCGGCCCCGGCTCCTCGACCGCCTGAAGGATGCTGCGGTGCTTGATAATCCTGCTCCGCAACGTCACCGGCAGGGCAATGCCGGGATCGACGGGGGCCAATGCCTCATAGGTCTTGAACACTTCCCGCTGGGCGAACAACGACTGATAGGCCGCGCGCGCCTCGCGACGCACGGTGAATAGCAACACGCCTGCGGTGAGCCGGTCCAAGCGATGCGCGGGCGCCAGCTCCGGCAGGTTCAACATCTTGCGCAGGCGCACCAATGCCGTCTCGGTGACATGGCGCCCGCGCGGCATCGTCGCAAGAAAATGCGGCTTGTCGACCACCAGGACGTTCTCGTCCCAATGCAACACGTCGATGGCGAAGGGCACGGGAATCTCTACCGCCACCTCGCGATAGGTGTACACGACCGCACCCGCCGGCAGATGCGTCTCTGATGTGATCGACACGCCGGCGGCGTCCACGACCTCACCGCGGCTCACCTTCTCGGCGGCGGCGCCACCGAATCGGGATACCAGCTCATCAAGAACACGGCCACCTGTGCGGATCCGGATCCGCACAGGCCCCAAGCCGTCCCGCACCGGCAATGGAGGTTCAGGAGCCCGTCTTCTGGGGCTCATCGGCGCGACCTAGAGCCGGGTCTTACTTGGAGGGCGATAATACGTCGGTCACCGGTTCGACGATGTACGACCGCGCCTCGGGCGCTGCCACCCGCAGGGCATCCGCCGAGGCATCATCGGGCTGGCGCTGCGAACGCACCTCCGCATCGACCCGCGCCCGATACGTATCCACTTCTCGCACAATGTCTTCTGCCGACCAACCGAGTACCGGAGCGACCAGCTCGGCGACCTCTTGGGCGCAGTCGACACCGCGGTGCGGGTATTCGATGGCGATGCGCATACGCCTGGCGAGAATGTCCTCCAGATGCAGGGCGCCCTCGGCCACCGCCGCGTAGAGCGCCTCCACCTTCAAATACATCGGCGCCTTGGTGATCGGTTGCAACAGGGTGTGATCGGAGCCCGCGCAGGCGAGCACCTCACCGATCAGCGAGCCATACCGGTCCAGCAGATGCCGCACCCGGTACGGATGCAGGCCGTAGGTCTCCCCCACATGCTCGGTCTGGTTGATCAGCGCGAAGTACCCGTCGGCGCCCAGCAGCGGCACCTTCTCGGTGATGGAGGGCGCCACCCGGGCCGGCACGAATTCGCTTGCCATATCGATGGCATCGGCCGCCATCACGCGATAGGTCGTGTACTTACCACCGGCGATAGCCACCAGGCCCGGAGCCGCCACCGCGACGGCGTGCTCGCGGGAAAGCTTGGACGTGTCATCATCCTCGCCTGCCAGCAGCGGCCGCAGGCCCGCGTACACCCCATCGATGTCGTTGTGCGTCAACGGCGTTGCCAGCACCGTGTTCACCTTGTTCAGGATGTAGTCGATATCCACCTTGGTGGCCGCGGGGTGCGCAAGATCGAGATTCCACTCGGTGTCGGTGGTCCCGATGATCCAGTGGTTGCCCCACGGAATCACGAACAGCACCGACTTCTCAGTTCGCAGGATGATCGCCACTTCGCTGACAATCCGGTCCCGCGGCACCACGATGTGCACACCCTTGGATGCGGTCACCCGGAACCGGCCACGCGTGCGCGACAACGCCTGAATCTCGTCGGTCCACACCCCGGTGGCATTGACGACGACATGCCCGCGAACCTCTGTTTCGGCGCCGTTCTCGGTGTCCCGCACGGTCACACCGACCACCCGGTCGCCTTCCCGCAACAAGGACACCACCTGTGTCGACGTCCTGACCACGGCACCGTAGTGAGCCGCGGTGCGGGCCACGTTCATGGTGTGGCGCGCGTCGTCCACCACGGTGTCGTAATAGCGAATGCCGCCGATGAGCGAGTTGCGCTTCAGCCCGGGCGCAAGACGCAACGCACCAGCACGGGTCAGATGTTTTTGGGCGGGAACAGATTTCGCGCCGCCCATCTGGTCGTAGAGGAAGATCCCCGCGGCAATGTAGGGGCGCTCCCACCAGCGGTTCGTGAGCGGGAACAGGAACGGCAGCGGCTTGACCAGATGCGGCGCCAGTGTCGAGAGCGACAGCTCCCGTTCGCGCAGCGCCTCCTGAACCAGTCCGAATTCAAGCTGCTCCAGGTAGCGCAGGCCGCCGTGAAACATCTTCGACGAACGGCTCGAGGTACCGGCCGCGAAATCACGCGCCTCCACCAGTGCCACCTTCAGCCCGCGGGTAGCGGCATCGAGGGCCGATCCGGCACCGACGACACCGCCGCCGATGACGATGACGTCGAACTGCTCAGATCCCAGGCGTTCCCAGTTCAGCGAACGGGCCTGCGGTCCAAGGAACGTGTATGTGGGTCCGCGAGATCCCGACGGGCTGGTTGCGTCACTCACGACTGCTCCCTTCCACGCCCACTATTGGGGCCCCGGAGTTCCTTCCAGAAAGCCACGTTACCGGCCGGTAGCGCTCCCGTCAGTGATGTACGCCGCCGTGGCGCACATCGCCGCCGGTCAATCCAGGTCGTCGTGGGCAATCAGCTGGCGCGCCGCCTCCGTCACCGAACCCGATAGCGACGGGTAGACCGACAGCGTTTGCGCCAGGTCGTTCACCGAAAGCAGGTTCTGCACGGCGATGGCGATGGGCAGGATCAGCTCGGAGGCATTCGCGGCCACCACCACACCGCCGATCACCACGCCGGTGGCCGGGCGGCAGAAGATCTTCACGAAACCACGCCGCAGGCCGGACATCTTGGCGCGCGGGTTCGTGTGTAGCGGCAGCGTGACCGTCCGCGCCGGCACCTCACCGTTGTCGATGGCGGCCTGTGACACTCCCACGGCTGCGATCTCCGGACGGGTAAAGACTGCAGCAGCAACGGTTTTCAGCCTGATGGGTTGCACCGCGTCACCGAGTGCGTGATACATGGCGATGCGGCCCTGCATGGCGGCGACAGACGCCAGCGGCAGCAGTCCCGTGCAGTCTCCCGCGGCGTAGATACCGGCCACCGAGGTGCGCGACACCCGGTCGACGGTGAGATAGCCGCCAGGACCGAGCGTGATTCCGACCCGCTCCAGGCCCAGGCCCGTGGTGTTCGGCACGGATCCGACCGTCATCAGCACATGGCTGCCGTCGACCACCCGGCCGTCGGCCATGGAAACCCGCACACCGGTGTCGGTTCGCGTCACCGAGTCGGCCCGCGCATTCTTGACGAGCGTCACACCGCGTTCGGCCAGCGTGTCCTCCAAGACCAGGGCGGCATCCTCGTCTTCGTGCGGCAGCACGCGGTCGCGGCTGGCCACCACCGTGACCTGGACACCCAGCTCGGTGTACGCATGGACGAACTCAGCGCCCGTCACACCCGAACCCACCACGATGAGGTGCTCGGGCAACTCCTCCAGGTCGTAGAGCTGGCGCCAGGTGAGAATGCGCTCGCCGTCGGGGCGGGCGTGGGGCAAAACACGTGGGCTGGCACCTGTGGCGATGAGCACCACATCGGCTTCCAGGATGGTGCTCGTCCCGTCCTGGGTGGTGGCCTTGATCCGATGGAACGCCATCCCGACCACGTGATCGACCAGCTCGGCGCGCCCGGCGATCAGCCGTACCCCGGCATTGCGCAGCCGCTCGGCGATATCGGCCGACTGCTCGGAGGCCAGTCGCTTGACGCGGCTGTGAATCTGCGGCAGCGAAATCTTGGCGTGCTCCACGTCGATGTCAAAGCCCAGGTTGGGCGCGCGCCGCAGGTCGGTGCGCACACCGGTGGAGGCGATGAATGTCTTGGACGGCACGCAGTCGAACAGCACACAGACGCCGCCGATGCCGTCCGAATCGATCACCGTCACCTCGGTGGTGCTTCGCTCATGGGCCGCGGCCACAAGTGCCGCCTCGTATCCCGCTGGTCCTCCACCAATGATCACGATGCGCGTAGCCACGCAAACAACCTACAAGCACTCTCAGGGCCCGGCTTGCCATCCTGGTCGCAGGTTCTTAGCCCGAGTGACGCATCACCATGGATCAAGGACCACTAGGCTTGCCCCCGTGCCGCTCTACGCCGCCTATGGCTCCAACATGCATCCCGAACAGATGTTGCAGCGGGCGCCGCACTCGCCCATGGCCGGCACCGGTTGGCTACATGGCTGGCGGCTGACCTTCGGCGGGGAAGACATCGGCTGGGAAGGCGCGCTGGCGACCGTCGTGCAGGACCCCCACTCGAAGGTTTTCGTGGTGCTCTACGACATGACCGGTGCTGACGAGACGAACCTCGATCGCTGGGAAGGATCCGAGCTCGGCATCCACACCAAGATCCGTTGCCGGATCGATCGTGAGTCTTCCGACACCAACACCGACCCGGTACTGGCCTGGCTCTACGTCGTCAACGCCTACGAGGGTGGCCTACCGTCCGCCCGATACCTGGGTGTGATGGCCGACGCCGCGGAAATTGCCGGTGCCCCAGACGATTACGTGCACGGGTTGCGCACCCGCGCCTCGCGCAACATCGGCCCGGGAACGAGCTAGGCGGGGCTTTAGACCGCGCTCTGTTCCACCAGGTTGACCAGCGTCCGCACGCCGACGCCGAGGGCCCGTTCGTCGATATCGAAGTTGGGCTGGTGGATATCGAGCTGCGGCCCGGATCCCGACCAGACACCCAGTCGCGCCATCGCGCCGGGCACCTCCTCCAGGTACCAGGAGAAGTCCTCGCCGCCACCGGATTGCGTGGTCTCGGCGAGCGCGTCCAGCCCGATGTCCTGAATGGACCGCACGAAGATATGCGTGGATTCGGCCTCGTTGATGACGGGCGGAACTCCGCGCCGATAGTTGAGGGTGTAGTCGATGCGCAGCGGCGCCAGCAGCCCCGCGATCACGTCGCGGACGGTGTCCTCCAGCGTGATCCACACATCACGGCTACCGGTCCGCACCGTGCCCGCCAGCGAGCCGATCTGCGGAATGGCGTTGGCGGCCTGACCCGCGTTGACGGCACCCCACACCATCACGGTGCCGGCTCGCGGATCGATCCGACGGCTCAGCACCCCCGGTAACCCAGTGATGACGGTGCCGAGTCCGTACACCAGGTCGGCCGTCAGATGCGGCCGCGAGGTGTGCCCTCCCGGGGAATGCAGCGTGATTTCAACGGTGTCCGCCGCCGAGGTGATCGCACCGGCGCGGATCGCCACCTTGCCCACCTCGAGCCGTGGATCACAGTGCAGCGCAAAGATTCTCGTAATGCCCGCCATGGCCCCGGTGGCCACCACGTCAATGGCACCGCCGGGCATGACCTCCTCGGCGGGCTGGAAGATCAGGCGCACCCCGGAGGGCAGCGACGGCGCCGAATTGAGCGCCATGGCCGCGCCCAGCAGGATCGCGGTGTGTGCGTCGTGCCCACAGGCATGCGCGACGTTCGGCACCGTCGAGGAGTAGGCCGCGCCGGTGCGCTCCTGCATCGGCAGAGCGTCCATATCGGCCCGCAGTGCCACCCGCGGCCCGTCCTCGGGCCCGAAATCGCAGGTGACGCCGGTGCCGCCGGGCAAGACCTTCGGATTGAGCCCGGCCTCGGCCAGACGTGCGGCCACGTATTCGGTGGTGGCGTGCTCCTGGCGTGCCAATTCGGGATGGGCGTGGATGTGACGGCGCCAGCGCACCAGCGAGTCTGTGTTCTCCGCAAGCCATCGCTGCGCTACGGCAGACAGGGATTCACTCATACCGTCACCGTCCTGCGTGCCAGTCGATCCAGCACCCTAGATCGCTCGGCCTCGTTCTCGGCAAGCCGAATCACCGTGCGCGCCAGCATCTTCGCTCCTTCAACCACCGCCCGGTCGGCACCCGGCTCCCTGGCCGCTTTTTCGAAATCGGGTTGATGGATGACCGCCCCGCCCGAATCGATACCGATCACCGGGTGGATACCGGGCAGCACCTGCGTCACGTTGCCCATATCGGTGCTGCCCAGCGGCACCGCGGCCTCGAACTCGGCGGGCACCGGCGCGCGGCCGAAGGATTCCATCTCCTCGCGGAACACCTCCACCAGCCAGGGATCCGGCGTCAGCTCCAGATAGGGGGGCGAGGATTCGACGAGTTCGTGACTGCAACCTGTCGCCAAGGCGCCCGCGGCGAAGCAGGCGTAGACCTTCTCCTCCAGCTCGCGCAGGGATGCCGTCTCGACAGCACGCATCGTGTACTGCATCGCGGCCCGGCCCGGAATGATGTTGGCCGCCTCACCACCCTCGGTGACGATGCCGTGAATCAGCTGCCCGGGTGATAGGTGCTGACGCAGCAGACCGATCGAGACCTGGGCGACGGTGACCGCGTCCGCGGCGTTGATGCCCAGGTGCGGCGCGACCGCGGCATGCGACTCCTTGCCGTGGTACGTGACCATCACATCGGTCAGCGCGAGGGACCGCGCCCCCGCGATGTCGATCGGCCCGGGATGCAGCATTACCGCGGCTGCGATGTCGTCGAAGGCGCCGGCCTTGAGGAGCAGTGCCTTGCCGCCGCCGTACTCCTCGGCCGGGGTACCGACAACCACCACGGTGAGTCCGAGGGCGTCGGCGACTTCGGCCAGACCCAACCCGGTGCCCACGGCAGAGGCCGCGATGATGTTGTGCCCGCACGCATGGCCGATCCCGGGCAGCGCGTCGTACTCGGCGCACACTCCGATAACCAGCGGACCATCCCCATAGGTGGCACGGAATGCGGTGTCCATACCGCCCTGACCGGTGACGATCTCGAATCCGCGCTCGGCGAGTAGCCGCTGCGTTTTCAGGGCGCTGCGAACCTCATGGAACGCCAGCTCGGGCTCGGAATGAATGTCATGGGACAGCGCGACCAGATCTGTCGCCGCGGCATCCACGGCCGCGCTGGCGGTCTGGGCATGCGGGGCGGACGACGCTCCGGTGGTCAACGGCATTAGATGAGTATCCCATCATGGTTAGGCTCCGTAGCTGTGACCGATGAGCGGCTTGCGCGAAGTGGCGACAACACCGATGAGCGGCTTGCGCGAAGAGGTGACAACACCGATGAGCCTCAGTCTCCGGACAACGCAGCGGCTCTCGCGGCCGCGGAAATCGCGGCCCGCACCGGCGTCGCCGCCCACCGCGTCGCGGTGGTTCTCGGATCGGGCTGGGCCCCGGCAGCCGAGGAGCTCGGAACTCCCGCCAGCACGATTCCGATGGCCGATCTCCCCGGATTCAGCCCACCGAGCGCGGCCGGACACGGCGGCTCGGTGTTGTCGGTGGCCATCGGCGAGAGTGGCGAGCGCATGCTGGTCCTGCTGGGCAGGATCCATGCCTATGAGGGCCACGACCTGCGCCACGTCGTCCACCCGGTGCGCACGGCCTGCGCCGCCGGCGCGCAAACGATCATTCTCACCAACGCAGCCGGCGGGCTACGCGAGGATTACACGGTGGGTCAGCCGGTACTGATCAGCGACCACCTCAACCTGACGGCCCGTTCGCCGTTGGTGGGGGCGCAGTTCGTCGACCTTGTCGACGCGTATTCACCGCGGTTACGGGCACTGGCCCGGGAGATCGACGACAGCCTCGCCGAGGGTGTGTATGCGGGTCTGCCGGGCCCGCATTACGAGACCCCCGCGGAGATCCGGATGCTGCGCACGTTGGGCGCGGATCTGGTGGGCATGTCGACGGTGCATGAAACCATCGCGGCACGGGCGGCCGGGGCCGAGGTGCTGGGGGTATCCCTGGTGACCAATCTCGCGGCCGGAATGACCGGGGAGTCCCTCAATCATGAGGAGGTACTGGCGGCCGGGCGTGCGTCGGCGACTCGCATGGGCCAACTTCTACGCTCGGTGATTGGTCGGTTATGACGGAGTCCCCGCTGGCGGCGCACACGATCCAGGAGTGGATCGACCACGACCCGGATCCCGAGACCGTGGCCGAGCTGCGCGCGTGCTCCGAAGACGAGCTCACGCAGCGCTTCTCCGAACCGTTGGCGTTCGGCACGGCGGGCCTACGCGGCCCGGTCCGGGGCGGCCCGAACGGAATGAACCTGGCCGTGGTGCTGCGCACCACCTACGGGGTGGCCAAGGTACTCAAAGATCGATGCCTCGGTGGGTCAACCGTGGTGGTGGGTCGCGATGCCCGACACGGATCCGAGAAGTTCGCACAGGGCGCTGCCGAAGTCCTGGCCGCCGAAGGGTTCAAGGTCGTGCTGTTACCCCGCCCGCTGCCGACCCCGGTGCTGGCGTTCGCGGTCCGGCACCTCGACGCGGCCGCCGGCATCCAGGTCACCGCATCGCACAATCCTCCCGCCGACAACGGCTACAAGGTGTACTGGTCCGGCGGGGCTCAGATCATCTCCCCCACCGACCGCGATATCGAATCAGCCACGGCAACGGCGCCTTTCGCCGATCAGATCCCGAGAACCCCCGTCGCTCCGGCCGACGACTCCCTGGTGGATGCCTATATCCAACGTGCCGCGACGGTGCGCCGGGGTTCCGGCGGCCTGCGCGTCGCGCTCACCGCACTGCACGGAGTAGGCGGGCCCACCGCCCTGGCCACCCTGAACGCCGCGGGCATCACCGACATCCACGTGGTGGACCAGCAGTTCCAGCCGGATCCGGACTTCCCCACCGTCGCGTTTCCGAATCCGGAAGAACCGGGAGCCTCCGACGCGGTGCTGGCCCGGGCCGCCGAGGTCGACGCCGATTTGGCCATCGCACTCGACCCAGACGCCGATCGATGCGCCATCGGAATCCCCACCACCACCGGTTGGCGGATGCTGTCCGGGGATGAAACCGGCTGGCTGCTGGGCGACTACATTCTCTCGACGCAGCCGCATTCATCCACTCCGCCGGTAGTGGCCAGCACGGTGGTGTCCTCTCGCCTGCTCTCGCGGATCGCGGCATCGCTCGGCGCTCGGTACGTGGAAACCCTCACCGGATTCAAGTGGCTTGCCCGGGCGGCGGATTTCGACCTGGTCTACGCCTACGAGGAAGCCATCGGGCACTGCGTCGATCCGGCGGCGGTACGCGACAAGGACGGCATCTCCGCGGCGGTACTCGCCTGCGACCTGGTGACACACCTTCGCGAGCTGGGTACCAGCGCGGAGGAGAAGCTCGAGAATCTGGCGATCAGGCACGGCATCCACGTGACCTCGCAGGTGTCGCGGCGCATGGACTCGCTCGACGAGATCACGGCGATGATGACCCGACTGCGCCAGAACATCCCCTCCGCTCTGTCCGGGTTCCCGGTCACCGCGGAGGATCTGCTGGAACGGCGCGGGCAGGAACGCACCGATGCGGTGATCCTGTCCGGCGAAATCGGCGGGTCATCCATCCGGCTGGTGATGCGCCCGTCGGGAACCGAACCAAAGGTCAAGTGCTACATCGAGGTCCGTGAGCCCGTCATCACCGATCCCACCGTCGCGCGGATCTGGGCGGGCGTGGTGGTCTCCGAGTTGGAGGCGTACGCCCGCAACATCTAGCTCGGCCGGCGCTATCTGGGCCCGAACTGCCGATCACCCGCATCACCCAGGCCGGGCACGATGTACGCGACCTCGTTGAGGCCCTCGTCGATGGTGGCAGTGAACAGCCGGACGGACGTGGACGGACCGAAGCGTGTGGCGCACTCCTGAACCGCCGCGACCCCCTGCGGCGCCGCGACCACGCACAACATGGTGATGTCGGCGGCACCTCGCGCGTGCAGCAGATCGAGCGTGTGCACCATCGACCCCCCAGTGGCAAGCATCGGATCCAGCACGAACACCGGCTGTGTCGACAGATCCGCGGGAAGCGATTCCAAGTACGGGGTGGGTTGCCAGGTCTCCTCATCGCGCGCCATCCCGACGAATCCGACGCGCGCCTCAGGGATGAGGGCATGGGCCTGATCCACCATGCCCAGACCCGCCCGAAGAACCGGCACCAGCAACGGTGGATTGGCCAACCGGTATCCCGTCGTCTCCGCTACCGGCGTGCGCACCGTCAACGACTCCACCGGCGCCGAACTGGTGGCCTCGTAGACGAGCATCAGTGTCAGATCCCTCAGCGCAGCCCGGAATGCCGCATTGTCGGTACGGGCATCGCGGAGGCTGGTCAACCGGGCCGCGGCCAGCGGATGCTCGACTACGTGCACATGCATGGACCGACCCTAAAGCAGCAAGCATCGATCCCGGCGATCTCGAGTGTGATGGGCATCACCGGGGCCCCTCGGCAGGCACATACGCCGATATTGTTTCCAGCAAAGCTCAACAAGCTATGCTGAGCAGGTAATACGACGGGGTGGCCAGGTTGCCAAAAAATCTTTCAAAAATTTTGAGAAAGATGGAACCGAATCGCGACCACCCCCGTCGTATCTAAGTACAAGGCGAAAACTGCCCGAAAACAGGCGGTAGCCGAACCACCGAGGAGATGGAGGGGACATGGCAGAGGAATTGTCGGCCAATACAGACATGTTGCGCGGCGTTGCCGGCGTGCAGATGGGCATGGGCGGAACGCTCGCGGCGGTGGGCACCGCAGTCAGTATCTTTCCGGTCGCCGCACTGGCGCCGATCTTCGGTCCGATTGGCGCCCAGTACCTGGGTGCATTCGCCGCAACCTCCGCCAAGCAAGGGCTGGACGTCGGTCAGCTGGCAATGGGCGTCACCGAGTCCGGCGTCAGCACCACAGTCGGTAGCAATGACTACGACAACACGGAAGACCACTTCAGCCAGGGCTTTACCGCCACTACTGAAGGAATCGAGGCCTGATCATGGTTGACACCACACCATTGAGCAGCAGCCACGAGCTGTCCTCGGCGACCAACACCAACTACCCGAGCTTCGAGAACAACCCCTTCTCCGCGGGGCTGATCGGGCCGGCTTTAGACATGGCAGGCACTGTCGGTAACGGCCAGTTCAAAGAGGGCCAGGACCCCAGCAAGATGCTGGAGGGCGGCATGCAGGTCATGCAGCAGGTCATGCAGCAGGGCATGCAGGCGGGAAGCCAGCTCATCGGCTCCTTCGCCGGTGCGGCGGCTCAGGCTCTGGGGCAGTTCGCCGGCATGGCCGGCCAGGCGCTGAGCAGCATGGCCACCCGTAGCGGCGCCATGGGCGCCAATGTCGGACAGGCATCCGAGTCCACCGGCCGCGCCAGCGCCCTGATCACGGAGGCCCTGCAGCAGTTCCAGCACACCTCCGAGGCACTGACGCCGCTGATCGGCATTTTCCCTCCCGCTGCTGCCGAGCTCGCCCAAGCGGCATCCGAGTGCGCCACCAAGGTCTCGGCGTACACCGCGACGCTCGAGGGTGAGCTCACCGGACAGGCCGGTGAGCTGACAGGTATGGCGGGTGCCGACATGGGCAACCCCGCCACCCCCGCGTCTGGAGCCACCCAGCCCGCGATGTCGGCCATGCAGGGCGGCCTGCAGGCCGGCACCCAGGCTTTGTCCGGCGTCGCGAGTGGCGTCACCCAAACCATGAGCTCCATGGGGCAGGGCCTCGGTCAGATCCCGCAGGCCCTCACCGGCATGTTCAGCGGTGGCGGCGGCAGCGGTGCTGCCAGCGCGCTGGCGGGCGGCTCCGGCATGAGCGGCATCGCCGCGGGTGCCCTCGCCAACCCGTTCGGTGCGGGTGGCGGCCACGCCTCCAGCACTGCCGGCGGTAGCTCCAGCGGATTGGGTAGCTCGAACGCCGGCGCGGCCAAGATGCTGCTCGACCCGCGCAGCATGGGCAAGGGCGCGCAGCTGTTCCTCCCGGATGGCAGCACCAGCCAAGCACCGAACGCCGCAGCTGCCGAGGCAGTGCGCAAGGCGCTCAGCCAGGTGGGTGTGCCCTACGAGTGGGGTGGCACCAAGCCGGGCGTCGGCCTGGACTGCAGTGGCTTGACCCAGTGGGCCTACGGAGAGTCCGGCGTCAACATCCCCCGGCTCGCCCAGGAACAGGGTGTCGGTATCCACGTCGATCAGGGATCAGTCATGCCCGGTGACCTGGCGGTGTGGGATGGCCACGTCGCCATGGTGATCGGCAACGGCATGATGGTGGAGGCCGGTGACCCGGTACAGATCTCGCCGATCCGCACCACCAACGCCGGGCAGGGATTCCATGGATTCTTCCGACCCACTTCCTAGTTCGGGAGTGCCGCGGCCCGAGCCGCGTGCGAGCATCGACATGACGAATCGTGCTCACACGCTGCGGGTCAAGGTATCGGAATTCGGTCTGCCGCTTGAGGTTCAGGTCGAACCGGACATGCTCAACCGCGGCGCGTCGGCACTGGCACGGGAGATCATGAACCTGTGTCAACTCGGTGCCGCGCGCTGCGGAGCGGCCCGCCGCGAAGAACTCGCCGAAACCGGCATCCCGGAATACATCCTGGACAAGCTGGGGCTGGCGACACCCGCCCAGGTTGCCGACCTTGAACTGCGCCAATCCGAAGAGCAGATGGAACGGAGATCCTGATGACGGAGCCAGACCTCAACTTCTTCAAGGCACTCGAACAGCAGTATCAGGAGACCATGGCGAAGGCCCGCGCCGGCGGCCATATCCTCAACGGCGCGGTGGAGGAGCTGAAGGACCTTCGCGGGTGGGCACGTTCGGCGCAAGGGCATGTCGAGGCGGAAGCCAATGGCAATGGCGCCCTGACCAATCTGAAGCTCGACGACTCGGTCACCAAGCTGTCGCCCAAGATCGTCGGACAGATCGTGGTGGCCACCGCCGCAGCGGCCGCGGGCCAAGCCTTTGATCATCGTGAGCGAGTGTTCGCCCAACTGATGGTGGATCTCAAGAACCCGCAGCCGTAACCGATTTCGGGCTACAGCCCCGCACGGTGCCGATGTGAATCGGTAAGGAACACGGTGTTTTCGGCGTCACGCCAGCCATGGCTGAGCCGACCATCTCGGTAGGCATAGGGTTTCAACTCCGCCTGCTCCAACAGCGACACCACTTCGTCGGAGGGCGTCTCGACGATCATCACGGGCCGCGAGGCCGTGATGGTCGCGAGCCCACCGCGAATCACCGCCGCCTCCATCCCCTGCACATCGATCTTGATCGCCTGGGGGTTCAGGCCGAAGTCATCCAGCCGGCGGACCTGCACCGGATGGCGCTCGATCGTCAGTTTGGATTCGTCGAATCGCGCCATCGTCTCGGGGTTGAGCCAACCGCGCGCCTCATTCTCATCGAGCGAGGCCAAACCGTCGTACACGAAATTGCGGTATCGGGGAATGAAGAGATCAAAGGTCCCGTCCGCATCGGAGAGCCCGCAGGCATGCACCTGCACGGCCGCGCTTTCGTATCTGCGCTTAAGTCGCTGGGCCAGAACAGCATTCGGCTCAAAACTCACGATCCGCCGCGGTGACACCGCCCGTTGTAGCGCACAAATACTCTGGCCCCAGTTGCCTCCGATATCGATCGCTTCCGATATCGGCCCCACCCGGCTCAACAGGTGGAACTCCGGGTCGACGCGCCATCCGAACAGGCGAGTACCCATGTTGTACGCGCCAAATTTGAGCGGCCGCAGGAACGGCAGATAGGTTTGCGCCAATCTCAGCGCCGGCATGCCCACGTGGGCACAGTAGCGCCATCGACATTTACTGTCGCCGTCACACCTACCGACCCCTCGTATCTGCACCGGTAGGTGCTCGCGGCGACCAATGTGATGAACTTCGTCCGCGGCCACGTGACCGACGGGCACAACTCATCGACGCTGCGGGCACGGCCCGAAGACACAGGATCCGTACTTAGCCCGCCGATCGCGGGAGCGAGCCGAAAATATCGCGTCTGACCTGCTCTTCGCAACCCTTTTGGAATACTCGCCGCATTGCCCCCACACCGGCCGTTGATCGACTGCCACGCACGCCCCGCTGATAACATCCGCATGTGGCGCGCGAGTGGCTTCTCCTGGAAACACTCGGCGAACAGCCAACTGTCATCGCCTCCGGCAATCAGCCGCGGAACATGGTTCCCCTCGGCACGTTCCTTCGCCGCAATCGAAATCTCGGTCTGCTTCGCCGGGTTATCACCGCCGCGACAAAGGCAAACAAAGCCGCCACCATCGGTCTCCCCGATTCGGACTCGGTGATCGATATCCGTCCGGTCGCCATGCCCGACGGCCGGGTGCACGGAGTGTGGCTGTGGACCGGCTCCACACCGCCACCCGCCGACCCGCCCGCCGAGGGCGGTGCGGTGGTCCTCAACGCCGATACCGGCGTCCTGCACATGAGCGACGGCGCCGCCCTGGCCATGGGGATGGCCGCGGGTGAACCGCACGCCGAAATCAGCATGCCCGAGCTCTACCGCTACCTGTCGCCCAATCCCGGCGAAACCGACGTCCTCGGGCTCATCGTGACCGCCACTGCCGGCATGACCTATAGCGCCACCTGGCCCGGAGTGGACAGCCACGGCAATCCCACGTTGTGCCACTTCGCAAGCCGACTTGTTTTAGAACCCAACAGCGAGGGCATCCCCCAGCGTCTGGGGCGCGCGATCAATCTGCGGGTGGGCCGACCCGCACCACCGGTTCCGCTACTGGAACAGCAGGTCCTCGAGGCCGCCGCCGAACCGGGCGCATATCGCGCGCTGGTCATGATCGCGTCGCGCACATTGATCAAGTGGATTGATCCGCCTGCGCCGGAATGGCATTGGGAATTCGACCCGCAGGGCCGGCCCAAGGTTCACCCGGACGACGAGGCGAATCTGAACTTCATGATCGACAACTCCCTGTTCGGCGTCACCGAAGCGGTGATCAGATTCCGGTGCCACGACGACAGCTGGGAATCGCTGCACTGCTCCACCCAGGTGGTGCGGCTCAACGAGGATGCGACCGTCGCGCTGGTCACCCACCGGCGTCGCTAACCTTCTCGACCCAGACCGGAATCGGGCCGCGCGGCATCACCCCACATTGCTAACATCCGCGCATGTCACGCGATTGGATGCTGCTAGAGACCCTGGGCGATGAACCCACGGTCATAGCCGTCGGATTGCAGGCGCGCAACATGGCGCCGCTCGAATCGGTGCTGCGCCGCAACCGGCACCGCCCCCTCATTGAGACCGCGATCGCCGACTGCCGCCGCACGGGCGAGCTCACGGTGGCCTTCACACCCGCGCGGGACCGCGTGGTGCGCGTGCACCCGATTTCCATGGGGAAGGTGAACGTCCACGGCGTTCAGGTGTGGTTCGGGCCGGCGGATATCGAGCCGCCGCCGCGACCCATCGCCGGGGCATGCCTGGGCGATCTTGATACGTCGCTGACAACGCTGACCGCGGAGTATTTCGAGGTGATGGGTTTCGATCCGCAGAACAGGTCCGAGAGGCAGGCCATCGCCGAAGGTCTCGCGCCCGTCCTACCGAGTCCGCGCAACGCCGAATTGATGGCGCACGTCGTGAACCCTGAGCTTGATTCGACGTTCTGCGGAACCTGCCTGGCCGCCGACCATCAAGGGCACACCCTCCAAGTTCACTACGCCGGACGGGCATCCAAGGAAATAGATCCGGCGGGGGCCGTGGCGCGCATCAACAGGATCGTGTGCACCCGGGTGGAGAACCGGCCGGCCGAGCCCCGGGTGGGGTTGGCGCAGCAGATCCTCGATGCGGTCGCCACCCCCGGCGTGCACCGGATGCTGCTCAATGTCGACACCTTCGCCGTCCTCAAGTGGATCGACGCGCCATTCCCGGACCTGGCCTGGCGTTACGACCCGGATCGGCCCGAGAACATCCACCCCGACGACGAAGCAGTGGCGCGGAACATGCGGGACGAGCTGCGAGCGGGCGCAACCACCGGGGTGCTGCGGCTGCGGGCCATCTCCGGCGGTTGGCTGCGGGTGCATGTCTCTGCGACGAAATTCGCTTTGCACGACAACGCTTTTGCGGGACTGGTCACCCTCACCGCCGCACCGGCAGCGGACATCGAGCAGTAGGCCGGCCGGCGCGTGTTGCCGCGGTCACGTCGACTCTGGCGGTGGGTCTTTCCCTCGCGCCGCACCTTCTGGCTAGGCTTGCCGCATGGCTGCTGACATCGTTCCCATCGAACTCGGGCTCACCGAAGGTGACGTGGTCACCTTGTGGGCCCCGCGGTGGCGCGACGCCGGAGACGAATGGGAAGCGTTTCTGGGCAAGGACGACGATCTGTACGTGTTCGAGTCGGTGGCCGATCTGGTGGCTTTCGTGCGAACCGACAATGACAACGACCTGGTCGATCACCCGGCATGGTCCACGCTGGGGGCATTGTCGGCCGACGAGCTGGAGCCAGACGACGACAACCGCTACGACTTGATCGGCGTGCCGGAGCTGGTTGCCGACAAGCCCACCGAGGACGCTGTCGACACACTGCGCGCCACGCTGGCCATCGTCGCCTCCATTGGCGCGGTCTGCGAGCTGGCACCCATCAACAAGCTCATCAATGGCAACCCGGTACTGGGCACGCTGTCCGGCGGGGCCGAAAGCTTCACGGGTAAAGACGGATTGAAGCGCTGGAACCAGATCGGTGCCATCGTCGGCAAGTCGTGGGACTCCGTGGTCGATGCCATTGACGAAATCGCCGCAACACCCGACGTCGATGAGGAGCTCTCGGCGGCCGCGGACGCCGAGCTGCTTGCTGCCGCCGAGAATGCCGTCGACAACGAGGACGACCTCGAGGATGACGACGATCTGGATCTTCTCGACGAGGAAGCCGACTCGGACGCAAAGAGCTCGGACGACGCTGACAGCGCCGAGGACGAGACCGACGATGCCGATGAGGACGCGGACGAAGAAGCCGAGGATGACGACGTCGAGGGCGAGGACCTGATCCTCGGCGGTGACGAGGATTTCTGGCTGGAAGTCGGTATCGACCCGATCCAGATGATCACCAACTCCGGAACGTTCTACACGCTGCGCTGCTACCTCAACGACGAGCCGATCTTCTTGGGGCGCAACGGAAGAATCAGCGTGTTCGGCTCCGAGCGCGCGCTGGCCCGGTATCTCGCCGACGAGCACGATCACGATCTGTCCGACCTGAGCACCTACGACGACATCCGCACCGCCGCCACCGACGGCTCGCTGCGGATCGACATCACCGACGACAACATCTACGTGTTCACCGGGCTCGCCGACGATCTGGAGGACGGCGTCGACGAGGTGGACCGGGATCAGCTTGAGCTGGCCGTCGAGCTGCTCACCGATGTCGCCGAATACTCCGAGGACGACAGTGTCGACGCCGAGCTGGACAGCGACACCCCGCTGGGCAAGCTGGTCGGGCATCTGCTCGAGCCGGAGAAGCACGATGAGCCGAAGGGCCCGTTCGCGGACGCCGCCGACCGTTGGCGGACCCTGGAGCGCGCGATGGAAGCACGGCTGCGGCGCGAATAGCGCGCAGCTAGCCGATCAGGACCGCGTAGCCGGGCTTGATCACGTCGTCGATGATCGCCAGCCGCTCATCGAACGGGATGAAGGCGGACTTCATCGCGTTG
Organism: Mycobacteroides franklinii; assembly: GCF_001853795.1. Taxonomy (NCBI): domain Bacteria; kingdom Bacillati; phylum Actinomycetota; class Actinomycetes; order Mycobacteriales; family Mycobacteriaceae; genus Mycobacteroides; species Mycobacteroides franklinii. The sequence goes on along the minus strand of NZ_MLIK01000019.1, from coordinate 1,927,700 downwards.
ATGGTGAACCGCTGAAGATCACTCCAGCCGTAGCCGAACGTCTCGACAAGGCGCAGCATCTCGCGGCTCATCGAGGTATCGCTCATCAGCCGGTTGTCGGTGTTGACCGTCACCCGGAACCTCAGCCGCGCCAGCAGATCGAAGGGGTGATCGGCGAGGCTGTCGACCGCTCCCGTCTGCACGTTGGAGCTCGGGCACAGCTCCAACGGCACTCGTTTGTCCCGTAACAGCGAGGACAGTCTGCCCAGGTGGGCTGTGCCGTCGGGGTCGATGTCGATATCGTCGACGATGCGCACCCCATGGCCCAGCCTATCGGCGCCGCAGAAGGCGATCGCCTCGTGGATCGAGGGCAATCCGAATCCCTCACCGGCATGGATGGTGAACCGGGAGTTGGCATTCCGCATGTATTCGAAGGCGTCCAGGTGGCGGCTCGGCGGATAACCCGCCTCGGCTCCGGCGATGTCGAAGCCGACGGCGCCGCGGTCGCGGAACTTCACGGCGAGTTCGGCAATCTCGCGTGACCGCGCGGCATGCCGCATCGCGGTGACCAGGGTGCGCACCGTGATGCGCTTGCCCGCAGCGCGGGCCTGCCGCTCACCGTCGGCGAATCCGGCCAGCACGGCATCCATGACGTCATCGAGAGTGAGTCCCGCATCGATGTGCAGCTCCGGCGCGAACCGGATCTCGGCGTACACAACTCCGTCCGCGGCGAGGTCTTCGACGCATTCGGCGGCGACCCGATGCAGTGCGGACGCCGTCTGCATGACACCCACGGTGTGCGCGAAAGTCTCCAGATACTGCTCCAGAGAACCGCTGTCGGCGGCAGTACGGAACCATGACGCCAGTGCGCCTTCGTCCTCGGCCGGTAGGTTTTCGTACCCCGATTCGCGCGCCAGTTCCAGAACGGTACTGGGTCTCAGACCCCCATCCAGATGATCGTGCAGAAGCGCCTTAGGAGCCCTGGTGATTGACACCAAATCAAGTTCGGCCGTCACACCGAAAGTCTATCGATGATGAGCGGCCTGACGGTGCTATCGCCTCTTCGCGCGAGCCGCTCATCGGTAGGACCCGCGGCGATCTCCCAACCACCCTCCAGGGCGGTGAGCGCCGCGGGCAACCGTTCCGGGGTGTCGGTGTACAGCGTGAACAGCGGTTCTCCCGCCACGACGGGTTCGCCCTGGCGGCGGTGAATACGCACTCCCGCGCCGTGTTGCACCGTCTCTCCGGGCCGGCTACGTCCGGCGCCGAGGCGCCAGGCCGCGATCCCCACCGGCATCGCGTCGATACGGTGCATGACCCCGTCGGCCGGGGCGAGCACCGTTTCCTGACACTGCCCAAGGTTCAGCGGCACCGAGAGGTCGCCGCCCTGCGCGCGGATCATCGCGCGGAACACGTCCATCGCGGTGCCGTCCGTCAGCGTGGCGGCAGGATCCTTGTCATCGATACCGGCTGCGGCGAGCATTTCGCGGGCCAACGCCACGGTGAGCGCGATAACGTCATCGGGCCCTCCCCCGGCCAGCACGTCGAGTGACTCCTGCACCTCGATCGCGTTTCCCGCGGTAGCACCCAGGGGCGTATCCATCGCGGTGAGCAGGGCGCTGGTGACGACGCCATGCGCGGTGCCCAGCTCTACCATCGCCGCTGCCAGTTCACGGGCCTGCTGCTCGGACTTCATGAACGCGCCCGCGCCCACCTTGACGTCCAGGACCAGCGCAGCGGTTCCCTCCGCCAGTTTCTTGCTCATGATCGACCCGGCGATGAGCGGTATCGATTCGACGGTGCCGGTGATATCCCGCAACGCGTAGAGCTTTCGATCCGCCGGCGCCAACGAGGCTCCGGCGGCACAGATCACCGCCCCGACATCGGAAAGCTGCTGACATATCTGTTCATTGGTGAGGTCGACGCGGATACCCGCGATCGCTTCGAGCTTGTCGAGGGTGCCACCGGTGTGTCCCAGACCGCGTCCGGAAAGCTGCGGAACCGCCGCGCCGCAGGCGGCCACGACGGCGACCAGCGGCAGGCTGATCTTGTCTCCCACTCCTCCCGTGGAGTGTTTGTCGACGGTCGGCCGGGACAGCCCCGACAGGTCCAGCCGCTCGCCGGAGGCGAGGATCGCCGCGGTCCACGCCGTCGTCTCGGTGCTGTTCATGCCGCGCAGGTAGATCGCCATCAGCAGCGCGGCGACCTGCTCCTCACCGACGCCGCCGCGGGTGTACTCCTCGATCAGCCAATCGATGGCGCCCAGACTCAGCTCTCCGCCGTCACGCTTGGTCGCGATGATGGACGGCATATCAAACGCGTAGGGGTTTGCCATCAGATACGCCCCCGGTCCAGATCGTCGGGGCCAAACGCCTCCGGGAGCAGCTCCGAAAGGCGTCGTGGCCCGTCCGCGTGATCGATCAACAGACCAGGTCCGCCATGTTCGAGAAGTAGCTGACGGCATCGGCCGCACGGCATCAGCGGCTCACCGCGGGAATCGACACAGGACAGCGCCACCAACCGGCCGCCGCCGGTGGCGAACAGGGCGCACACCACTGAACACTCCGCGCAGAGACCTAGCCCATATGAGACATTCTCCACATTGCAGCCGGCGATCACGCGACCGTCGTCGACAAGCGCGGCGGCCCCCACCGGATACTTCGAATACGGCGCATATGCATGCTTGGTTACCGCATATGCCTTGTCTCGCAATTCATTCCATTCGATTTTCATGACCCCGAGACCTCCCCGTCGACCCCAACAGAGTCGCATCGGCTCATCATTTGCTCGTGCAAGGTTTACCTAACTTACTTTGGAGTACGGTGCATTTCGGCGCTTTTTCGTGCTCATGCGATTTCGGCGCCAGATCGGATTGGGTTTAGAGTTCGGAAGACGGTTCGCCGACCACCGTTGGGCCATCGGATGCGCGTCATGGACGCCCCCATTTACCGCACCGTTTGGCCCCAGTCCACCATTGGTGTTGGAGGCCCACGTGACGACTGCGACGCCCGAGACGGCCAAATCTGGCCGTGAAGGTAATCGCCTCAAGCGATCGCTATACCGTGGTGATCCAGGAATGTGGTCCTGGGTCCTGCATCGCATTACCGGTGCCACGATTTTCTTCTTCCTCTTTGTCCACGTCTTGGATACCGCTCTCGTACGGGTTAGCCCCGAGACGTACAACTCGGTGATCGAGACCTATAAGACCCCGATCGTGGGTCTGATGGAGCTCGGCCTGGTAGCGGCGGTCCTGTACCACGCGCTCAACGGCGTCCGAGTCATCCTCGTCGATTTCTGGTCCAAGGGCCCGCGTTACCAACGCCTCATGCTGTGGGTCATCGGCACAGTCTGGTTCGTGGTGATGGTTCCCGCAGTGACCCGGATTCTCATGCACATGGCGGAGCGTTTCCTATGACAACTCCTCAGACCGGTTCGCACACGAGCGTTCGCGCCAGCGGCCGCCCAGCTCCCGTGATGGAGCGCAACTACGACCGCCCTGCGGCACTGGACAATCCGCGCGCGCCCCGACGCGCATCGGGTATGCCCAACTTCGAGAAGTACGCGTGGATCTTCATGCGGTTGTCGGGCATCGTCCTGATCTTCTTGGCCCTGGGCCACCTGTTCATCATGCTGATGTGGGACAACGGCGTGTACCGCCTCGACTTCAACTTCGTGGCACAGCGCTGGGCAAGCCCCTTCTGGCAGACCTGGGACCTGACCATGCTGTGGCTGGCTCAGCTGCACGGCGGTAACGGGATGCGCACGATCATCGCCGACTACACCCGCAAGGACTCGACCCGGTTCTGGCTCAATTGCCTGCTGGCACTGTCGATCATCTTCACCGTGGTGCTCGGCACCTACGTCCTACTGACCTTCAACCCGAACATCGGTTAGGGGCACCGTTTTATGTCTTCGCCTAAATCTGAGGCAACCATCCAGGAACATCGGTACGACGTCGTCATCATCGGCGCAGGCGGAGCAGGTATGCGCGCCGCCGTCGAGGCCGGACCTCGAGCCCGTACCGCGGTGCTGACCAAGCTGTACCCGACGCGTAGCCACACCGGCGCCGCCCAGGGCGGTATGTGCGCCGCGCTGGCCAACGTCGAGGAAGACAACTGGGAATGGCACACGTTCGACACCGTCAAGGGCGGCGACTACCTCGCCGATCAGGACGCCGTGGAGATCATGTGCAAGGAAGCAATCGACGCCGTCCTCGATCTCGAGAAGATGGGTATGCCGTTCAACCGGACACCCCAGGGCCGAATCGATCAGCGCCGCTTCGGTGGTCACACCCGCGATCACGGTAAGGCGCCGGTGCGCCGGGCTTGCTACGCCGCGGACCGTACCGGACACATGATCCTGCAGACGCTGTACCAAAACTGCGTCAAGCACGATGTCGAGTTCTTCAACGAGTTCTACGCACTGGACATCGCACTCACCGAGACCCCGAACGGCCCAGTGGCCACCGGTGTCATCGCCTACGAGCTGGCGACCGGCGACATCCACGTGTTCCACGCCAAGGCCATTGTTTTCGCCACCGGCGGTTCGGGCCGCATGTACAAGACCACCTCCAACGCGCATACCCTGACCGGCGACGGCCTGGGCATCGTGTTCCGCAAGGGACTTCCGTTGGAGGACATGGAATTCCACCAGTTCCACCCGACAGGCCTGGCCGGCCTGGGCATTCTCATCTCCGAGGCCGTGCGCGGTGAGGGCGGTCGTCTGCTCAACGCCGACGGCGAACGGTTCATGGAACGCTACGCACCCACCATCGTCGACCTCGCGCCTCGCGACATCGTCGCGCGGTCAATGGTTCTCGAAGTGCTGGAGGGCCGCGGCGCCGGACCGAACAAGGACTACGTCTACATCGACGTGCGTCACCTCGGTGCCGACGTGCTGGAAGCGAAACTCCCGGACATCACCGAATTCGCCCGTACCTACCTGGGTGTCGACCCGGTGACCGAGCTGGTTCCGGTGTATCCCACCTGTCACTACGTGATGGGCGGCATCCCGACCAACATCAAGGGACAGGTGTTGCGCGACAACGACAACGTTGTCCCCGGCCTGTACGCGGCCGGCGAGTGCGCTTGCGTCTCGGTGCACGGTGCCAACCGGCTGGGCACCAACTCGCTGTTGGACATCAACGTGTTCGGTCGCCGGGCGGGTATCGCCGCGGCCGAGTACGCCGAGGCCCACGACTTCATCGACCTACCGGAGAACCCGGCGACCATGGTCACCGAATGGGTGGCGGACGTCCTGTCCGAGCACGGCGATGAGCGAGTGGCCGACATCCGCACCGAGCTGCAGCAGTCGATGGACAACAACGCCGCGGTGTTCCGCACCGAGGACACCCTCAAGCAAGCGCTCAACGACATCCATGCACTCAAGGAGCGGTACAGCCGAATCACGGTGCACGACAAGGGCAAGCGCTACAACAGCGACCTGCTCGAGGCCATCGAGCTGGGCTTCCTGCTCGAACTCGCCGAGGTGACGGTGGTGGGTGCGCTCAATCGCAAGGAGTCGCGCGGCGGACACGCCCGCGAGGACTACCCGAACCGCGACGACACCAACTACATGCGACACACCATGGCGTACAAGCAAGGTGCCGAGCTGCTGTCCGACATCCGGCTGGACTACAAGCCCGTTGTCCAGACCCGGTACGAGCCGATGGAACGGAAGTACTGAGATGACCGCGGTTATCGAGAAAGCCGAAGCGGGCGACCCACCGCTGCCTCCGGTCCCCGAGGGCGCAGTCATGGTCGATCTGAAGATTCAGCGTTTCAACCCCGAAGACCCCGACGCCGCCGGGTGGCAGACGTTCCGCGTGCCCTGCTTGTCGACGGACCGGCTGCTGAACCTGCTGCTGTACGTGAAGGGCTACCTCGACGGCACCCTCACCTTCCGCCGGTCGTGCGCGCACGGTGTGTGCGGCTCGGATGCCATGCGCATCAACGGCGTAAACCGGTTGGCCTGCAAGGTGCTGATGCGGGATCTGCTGCCCAAGAACCCGAAGAAGACCCTGACCATCACCATCGAGCCGATCCGCGGTCTGCCCGTGGAGAAGGATCTCGTGGTCAACATGGAGCCCTTCTTCGACGCGTACCGTGCCGTGAAGCCCTTCATGATCACCAGCGGTAACCAGCCGACGCGCGAGTACATCCAGAGCCAGACCGACCGCGCACGCTTCGATGACACCACCAAGTGCATCCTGTGCGCCTGCTGCACCACCAGCTGCCCGGTGTTCTGGAGTGACGGAAGCTACTTCGGCCCGGCGGCAATCGTCAACGCGCACCGGTTCATCTTCGACAGCCGCGATGAGGCCGCCGCCGAGCGTCTGGACATCCTCAACGACGTCGACGGGGTGTGGCGCTGCCGCACCACCTTCAACTGCACCGACGCCTGCCCGCGCGGTATCGAGGTCACCAAGGCGATCCAAGAGGTCAAGCGCGCACTGATGTTCGCGCGCTAGCCGATATCTGTCTGCACTGCCGGGGGTGAGCACCTACGCTCACCCCCGGCAGTTTTTTCTGTACCGCAACGTCTGTCACACATTCGTGGGCCATCTCGTCAGATGGATATGACTGAGACACCACGCAAGACAACGCGTATCAAGCCCGTCCCCCCGCACCAGTCCTCGCTGCTCACTCGCATCATGTATCGAGTCAGCAGGCGGCGGTTCGGCCAAGTGCCCGAACCATTTACGGTGATCGCCCACCATCCCAAGCTGATGGTTGCGGCCGCCGTGCACGAGCAGATGCTGGGTAGTGCATCGCGGGTCCTGCCTGCCAACGTCCGTGAGCTGGCGGTGTTCTGGACCGCGAGGACGGTGGGCTGCTCGTGGTGCGTCGACTTCGGCGCCATGCTGCAGCGCCTGGACGGTTTGGATGTGGATCGTCTCAAGGCCATCGACGACTATGCGGCCTCTCCCCTGTTCACAAATGACGAGCGGGCTGCCATCGCGTACGCCGACGCGATGACCGGCAATCCACACGACATCACCGACCACCAGATCGAGGATCTGCGAGGCCGCTTCGGCGATGCCGGGGTGATCGAGCTGACCTACCAGATCGGTGTCGAGAACATGCGTGCCCGCACCTACGCGGCACTGGGAATCACCGAGCAGGGCTTCAACTCCGGTGATGCCTGCCATGTCCCCTGGGCAACAGAAGACGCCTAGTTGTTGCGCAGCGGCGTGCCACGGAACTTGTCGGGATTGCTCACATCCCACACCGCCAGCACACGCCCGCCACGCACGGTGAATGCGCTCACCCGGGGCGACACCGGCCAATAGCCTGCGTCGGTGTCCGCATCTGCCGGAGTCTCGGTCAGATAGATCCCGAACTGTCCATTGACCAGCGCCAGGTTCATGGCCTGCGTCATGTTCGGGCCGTAACGCTCCATCAGGCCGAGCAGGAAACGCGCCACCTTGTCGGGACCGTGGATGACGCGCACCGCGGTCGGTGCCTTGCCGTCGGAATCGCCCGTCATCGTTACATCTGGATGCAGCAGTCGCACAACGGCTTCCACGCTGCCGGACAGGAGGGCCTGCAGAAGCTTGCCCACCACCTCATTGTGCTCGCCGTCGGCCACCGGCGCCGGGGTGTCGGTCACCGTCCGCCGCGCGCGGGAGGCCAGTTGGCGCGCGGCCACGTCGGTGATGCCGAGAATCTCGGCTATCTGCTTGAACGGCACCGAAAATCCGTCGTGCAAGACGAAGGCGACGCGCTGATCGGGGGCCAGCCGGTCCAGCACCACCATGGCCGCAAAACGTGCGTCCTCGCTGGCCACCACCGCGGCCAGTGGATCATTGCCATCCAGGCCGGTGACCACAGGTTCCGGAAGCCATTCCCCCACATAGGTTTCCCTGCGATAGACAGCCGACCGCAGTCTATCCAGGCCGAGCCGGGAAACCACCGTGGTCAGCCAGGCCGGCAAGTCCTCAATCTCGACAATCGCGGAATGCAGGCGCAGCCAGGCGTCTTGAACGATGTCCTCGGCATCGGCGACGCTGCCGGTGAGCCGGTAGGCCACCGCCTGCAGTCGCGGTCGCAACGCCTCGAACTCATCGGTGCGATCGCCAGCGTGAACCGACATCACTTCAGACTAGGCCTGCAATAGGGTGAGCCCATGGCCAAGCCGTCCATCGACCCCGTCCGCTGGCAGCCGCCAGGAGTACGCGCGCTGTCCCTGAGCCCGCAGCCGCTGCCACCACTGAGCATCGTGACGCTGCCCGGTCACGGCCCCGAAGATGTGGTGGCCGACGCCGCCGGAAACATCTGGGCAGGTGTGGCAGACGGAAAGATCCTGCGCATCACGCCCGACGGCGCGGCAGACACGGTGGTCACGCATGTCGCCACCACCGAGCATCCACCGCTGGGCCTACACATCGCACGCGACGGCCGAGTGCTGATCTGCAGCCGCGACAAGCTGCTGGCCCTCGACCCGGCCTCCGGGGAGATCGAGCCGTTGGTCACCAAGGTCGACGGACCGCCGCTGATCTTCTGCTCGAATGTCACCGAATCAGCCGATGGAACAATCTATTTCAGTGAATCGACGGCGCGCTTCCCGTTCGAGCAGTTTATGGCGGCCATCCTGGAGGGACGCCCCACCGGACGGGTCTTCCGCCGCGATCCGGACGGCACGGTGAGCACCATTGCCACCGGGCTGGCATTCACCAACGGGGTCACGCTCACCGCCGACGAGTCCGCCTTGATCATCGCCGAGACCGTCGGTCGCCGGGTGAGTAGGTACCAGCTCACCGGCCCCGACGCCGGCACGCTGACGCCGATCCTGGAAGAGATTCCGGGCATGCCCGACAACATCAGCACCGGCGCGGACGGCCGCATCTGGGTCACGCTGGCCAGCCCGCGCAACGCGCTGGCCGAGTGGCTGCTCCCCCGTTGTCCGGCAATTCGGAAAGCCCTATGGAAGCTGCCCGACGCATTGCTGCCGAGCACGGAAACCGATCCGTGGGTCATCGCGGTGAACCCGGACACCGGCGCGGTGGTCGCCAACATCAGCGGTTCGTCACGGGATCTGCGCACCGTCACCGGTGTCGTCGAATCGGCCGGGCGTCTCTGGATGGGCTGCATCGGCTCATCGGCGGTCGGTCACATCAGCCTGGCCGATATCGCCCCCGCCCCCGTAGCGAGCCTCTAGGTCACATCCGACACAGGCGTAACATCCCCCAGTTCAGAGTGGTGTTCGCTTAGTGTGGCAAGGCGATGACCACCTGGACTCCTGCGCCCGACCGCCGCCCGTCGCCGCGGACAGCCGCCACGCGCCTCGCCGCGGCGACCGCCGCCGGGTTGATGGTCGCCGTCCTCCCGCTGAGTGTGCCGCCACTCGCGAGCGCCGAGCCCGGATTCACACCACCGGACACCAGCGGCTGCCCCTACAAGGTGGTCACCCCACCCGCCGTCGACACCTCCGAGGTACCCAAGGCAGGCGGCGACCCGCCCGCACCGCTGCCGGTACCGGCCAAGCCCATCGGCGGCGACATGCTCGGACGCTGCGACGTGATCACCCCGGACGGCGCCGGGCCGGTGCCCAATGACGTCTCCGCGGAATCGTGGCTCATCGCCGATCTGAACACCGGAAACGTGGTGGCCGCCAAGGACCCCCACGCCCGGCACCGTCCCGCCAGCGTCATCAAGGTGCTCGTCGCCATGGAGGCCATCACCAACCTGAATCTCAACCAGGCGGTGGTCGGAACCCAAGACGACGCGAACAGCGAGGGCACCAGGGTCGGCGTCGACGTTGGCGGCACCTATACGGTCCGGCAGCTACTCACCGGCCTGCTGATGAACTCGGGTAACGACGCCGCACACGCGCTGGCCGTTCAGCTGGGCGGCATGGATGAGACCGTCAGCAAGATCAACGACATGGCGCAGAAACTGGGCGCGCGGGATACCCGGGCAGCCACCCCCTCCGGTCTCGACGGTCCGGGCATGAGCACCTCCGCCTACGACCTGGGCCTGTTCTACAAGTTCGCGTTCGCCGACCCCACCTTCGCCGATCTGGTATCCGCGCCGAAGGCCACCTTCCCGGGCCACCCCGCCAAACCCGGTGAACCCGATAACCATCCGGCGTACGAGATGACCAACGACAACAAGCTGCTCTACAACTATCCCGGCGCACTCGGCGGCAAGACCGGGTACACCGATGACGCGCAACAAACCTTTGTCGGCGCGGCCGAACGTGACGGTCGCCGTTTGGTGGTCACCATGCTGCGTGGTACTCGTCTGCCGATCGCGCCGTGGGAGCAGGCCGCCCATCTGCTCGACTATGGGTTCTCCACTCCCCGCGACGCGTCGATCGGCAAGCTTGTCGATCCAGACCCGTCGCTGTTGACCAGACCGCATGCCAATGACACGCCCACCGCACAGGCGGCGGGCCTGCCCGCTGAGGCGGTGAACAGCGTCCCCGTCCGGGTTGGCGTGACGATCATCGGCACCATGATCGTGTTTGGCCTCATTCTCGCGGCGAGGTCACTCAACCGCAGGCAGGCCTAGTCGCCACCGCGGCCCAACCACGAAATACCTATCGCGCCAAGAACTCCGGCCCCGAACGCGGCGACAACTCCCAACCGCGACGCGCGGTCGACGGTTTCGACCCGCGTGGTGATGACCACGGGCTCGGGCGGTGGCACATACACAAATGCCCGGTTCTCGTCGGATGTGGCCGCCCACGCGGTGGCGTACAGCAGCAGGCGGGCGGTGATGTAGGCGAACACCATGATGCCGAGCACCGGTCCGAAGGTGGAACCCGCCGGGCCGTGCATGATGACGCTCAAATAAATCGAGGCCACCTGTTTGAACAGCTCGAAACCGATCGCGGCGATGAGCCCCGCGCGCACGGAACTCGAGAACGGTAACCGCTCCCTGGGCAGCCGCGAGATCATCCAGGTGAACAACGCCCACGACAACACGGTTGCTATCCCGATGGTCACGACTTTGAGCAGAATCGACGGGATGGTGACATCGTGCAATCCCATCCAGCCGAGTATTCGCAGGATGGTTTTCTCGTCGCCGACGGCGGTCACCGCGATGGTGAGGGCGAGCGCCACAAACGTAGAGCCGAGGGCAAGCAGGTCCGACAGCTTGCCCTTGACGAAATTCTCCGAGTCGTTGGGCTGCTCCCACATGGCACTGAGCGCCGCCCGCACGTTGGCCATCCAGCCCAGCCCGGCCCAGGCCGCGGTTGCCAGACCTGCGATACCCAAGCTGGTGCGCGAGGCAATCGCGGTATCCATCAAATTGATTAGCTGGTTACCCACCTCGCCGGAGATGGCGCCGCTGATGCGTCCACGTAGCTCCGCAATCGTGTCCGGCCGCCGGGACAACACGAACCCCATGGCCGCGAAGGCGACCATCATGAGGGGAAACAGCGCAAAGACGGTGAAATAGGTGATTCCCGCGGCGAAGAAGTTGCCGTTTACCTTCCCGTACCGCTCCTGCATGCGCATGATGTGGTCGAACCAGGGAAATCGTGCGCGATAGCGGTCGAGAATCCCAGGCTTATCGTCTTCGGCCACCACTCACCGCCTCTGCTGTTCGCTACCTCGCGGGCCGGACAAACCCTATCCGGTCATAGACCTCGGTGAGAGTCTTCTCCGCCAGCTCCCTGGCGCGCGCCGCGCCGGAAGCCAGGATGTCGTCGAGCGCCGCGGTATCGGCGAGCAGCTCATTCGTCCGATCACGGACCGGAGTGACGAACTCGACCAGCGCTTCGGCCGTGTCCTTCTTCAGATCCCCGTAACCGCGACCGGCGTACCCGTCGACCAGGGTGTCGATATCGGCGCCGGTGAGCGCGGACTGGATGCTCAGCAGGTTCGAGACACCCGGCTTGGCCTCTCGATCGAACCGGATCTCCCGATCGCTGTCGGTCTGCGCCGACTTGACCTTCTTGGCCGAAACCGCGGGATCGTCCAGCAGGTTGATCAGCCCGGCCGGAGTCGAGGCCGACTTGCTCATCTTCACCGTCGGGTCCTGCAGGTCATAGATCCGGGCCGCATTCTTCGGTACGAACGTCTCCGGCAGCACGAACGTCTGGCCGTACCGGCCGTTGAATCGCTGTGCCACATCACGAGTCAGCTCGAGGTGCTGGCGCTGATCATCGCCCACCGGCACCACATTGGTCTGGTACAGCAGGATGTCGGCGGCCATCAACACCGGATAGGTGAACAGGCCGACCGTGGTCGCGTCATTGCCCTGCTTGGCGGACTTGTCCTTGAACTGGGTCATCCGGGCGGCTTCCCCGTAACCGGTCAAACACCCCAACACCCAAGCCAATTCAGCATGCGCGGGAACGTGGCTTTGCACGAAGATCGCGCTCTCGGCCGGGTCGACGCCGAGCGCTACATACTGCGCGACCACCGCGCGGGTGCGTCGCCGAAGTTCCTCGGGGTCCTGCGCGACGGTGATCGCGTGCAGATCTACGACGCAGAAGAGCGCCTCGTACTCATGCTGCAACCGCACCCACTGCTGCACCGCGCCCAACACGTTTCCGAGGTGAAGGGAATCGGCGGTGGGTTGGATTCCGGAGAACAGGCGTCCCCGGGAGGCGGCATCAACGGTGCTGTCGGCAGTCATAGTGCGTCCATCCTGGCATGACCGGTCAACGCGAAATTTGCCTGCCGCCCGTGGTGCGTGCGGCTTACCGGTACTCCACGGTCACCGGCGCGTGGTCGGACCAGCGCAGCGCATAGGCATCGGCCCGCTCGACCCGCGCCGAGTGGGCACGTCGGCCCAGGTCGGCGGTGGCCAGGTGATAGTCGATACGCCAGCCGGCATCGTTGTCGAACGCCTTGCCGCGCCACGACCACCAGCTGTACGGCCCGTCGACCTCAGGATGCAGCAGCCGGAAACTGTCGACCCAGCCGGACTCCAGCAGCGAACCCACCCAGGCCCGCTCCTCCGGCAAGAAGCCCGCCTTCTTCTGATTCGCCTTCCACGCCTTGATATCTCGCTCGGTGTGGCCGATGTTCCAATCACCACAGATCACCGTGTCGCGACCGCCTGCGACCAGGGCAGCCATCCGGGCGCCCACAGCAGCCATGAAGCGCTCCTTCTCCTCCTGGCGCTCGGTGCCCGCCTCACCGGTGGGCAGGTAAATGCTCGCCACGGTGAGATCGCCGATCTCGGCCTCCAGGTACCGGCCCGACTCATCGAATTCGCCACCGTCGGCGTCCAGGGCCACCCGCGTGGACGCCGCGGGAACACGGCTCAGAATCCCCACGCCGCTACGCCCCTTCACGCTGGACGCGGCACTCACCACCTGCCACCCGGCATCCAGGGCCGGGGCCAGCGCCTCCCGTAGCTGGTCCGCCTCGGCGCGCACCTCTTGCAGACACACGATGTCGGAGCTCATCTGCTCCAGCCAGGGCAGCAGTCCGCGGTTCTCTGTCGACCGTTCCTTGACGGCGGCACGAATGCCATTGACGTTGATGGTGGTGACGGTGATCTTCTTGGCGCTCATCGGTCGCCGACGATAGTCGAGCGGTGTGACAGTCCTGAATGGGTGAGAAAACAGGGCACTGTAAATTGACGCAACAGACAGTAATGTCAACGCAGATGTTGGCGCACTAGGAGGACCGCATGCTGGAAGCCATTTTGTCGAAGCCGTCGAGCCGGCGTGCACCCATCGAAATGGGCGAAGGCGAGCCGGTGCTGCTGCTGCATCCGTTCATGCTGTCGCAGTCGGTCTGGGAGACGGTCGCCGAGCAGCTCGCGGACGCCGGGTACGAGGTGTTCGCCCCGACGTACCCCGGGCACAACGGTGGCGGTCCGATGCCCAAGCTGCCCCCGTTCTCGCAGCGGTCGGTCGACGTGTACCTGGACCAGATCGAACAGATCATGGACCAAAAGGGCTGGGAAACAGCACATCTGGTGGGCAACTCACTGGGTGGCTGGATCGCCCTGGGCCTGGCGCAGCGTGGCCGCGCCCGCAGCGTCACCGCCATCGCTCCCGCCGGCGGCTGGACCAAGTACTCGGCGCTGAAGGCGGAGATCGTGGTGAAGTTCGCGGCCATGCTCCCCTGGCTGGCGTTCTCGCGGCTGTTGGGCCGTCGCGCGGCAGGACTGCCGTTCGTCAAGTTCGCCACTGCCCGCATGCTGTGCGGCGAGACCGAGTCGCTGAGCCTGCCGGATTTCCACAGCATCTTCGAAGACATCACCCACTGCCCGGCGTACTTCGCGTCGCTGACGTCGATCCTGCCCGCGCCCGGCCTACAGAACCTGAACACCATCGCGGTGCCGGCGCAGCTCGTGCTGTGCGAGAAGGACGAGATCGTGCCGCCGGGCCGGTTCGGAAAGCTCATCGGTCAGGGCCTGCCCTCCGACGCCCGACGGATCACCTTGGCGGGCATGGGACATGTGCCCATGCTCGAGGCGCCGGGTCAGGTCACCGAGGTGATCACCGACCTGATCGATCCGCTGATCGCCGCCAAGCGCAGCGCCGCCTCCGACGCCGGGTAAAGCCCCGAAACCACGCCGACACGCCGTGTTCTGCGCGTCCCTCTCGGGAAACGCGTCAGAACGCGGCGTGTCGGCGTGTTCGGTGTGGAAGGACTAGACCTCGACGGACGCCAGGGCGGCGTTGAACGTCTGACTCGGCCGCATGACGGCAGTGGTCTTCTCGGGATCCGGCGCGTAGTAACCACCGATATCGGCCGGGCTGCCCTGTACGGCGGCGAGCTCGGCGACAATCTCGTCCTCGTTCTCGACCAGCTGCTTGGCCAGCGGCGCGAACAGCTCGGCCAGCTCAACATCCTCGGTCTGGGCGGCAAGCTCGGCCGCCCAGTACAGGGCCAGGTAGAACTGGCTGCCGCGGTTGTCGAGCTCGCCGGCCTTGCGCGACGGGCTCTTGTCGTTCTCCAGCAACTTGCCTGTCGCCGCATCCAGCGTGGTGGCCAGGATCTTGGCCCGCGCGTTCCCGGTCTTTATTCCCAGGTCCTCGAGGCTGACAGCCAGCGCCAGGAACTCGCCGAGCGAATCCCACCGCAGGTGGTTCTCCTCGACCAGCTGGCTGACGTGCTTGGGCGCCGAACCGCCGGCACCCGTCTCGTACAGGCCACCACCGGCCATCAGCGGCACGATGGACAGCATCTTGGCGCTGGTACCCAGCTCCAGGATCGGGAACAGGTCGGTCAGGTAGTCACGCAGGATGTTGCCGGTGGCCGAGATGGTGTCGAGTCCGCGGATGACCCGCTCCATGGTGTACCGGATCGCCCAGACCTGCGGCATGATCTGGATCTCCAGGCCCTCGGTGTCGTGGTCCTTGAGGTAGGCCTTGACCTTCTTGCGCAGTTCGTTCTCGTGCGGACGCTCGGTGTCCAGCCAGAACACCACGGTCATACCGGACTCGCGGGCACGTGTGACGGCCAGCTTCACCCAGTCCTTGATGGCCGCGTCGCGGACGACCGGCATGCGCCAGATGTCACCTTCCTCGACGTTCTGCGTCAGCAGCACCTCGCCGGTATCGATGTCGACGACGTCGGCGACACCGGCCTCGGTGATCTCGAAGGTCTTGTCGTGGCTGCCGTACTCCTCGGCCTTCTGCGCCATCAGACCGACGTTGGGAACGGTGCCCATCGTCGTCGGATCGAACTGGCCGTGGGTCTTCACGAAGTTGATCATCTCCTGGTAGATCCGGGAGAAGGTCGACTCCGGGTTGACGGCCTTGGTGTCCTTGAGCTTGCCGTCCGCGCCGTACATCTTGCCGCCCGCGCGGATCATGGCGGGCATCGAGGCGTCGACGATGACATCGCTGGGCGAGTGGAAGTTCGAGATGCCCTTGGCCGAATCCACCATGGCCAGCTCCGGCCGGTGCTCATGGCAGGCGTGCAGGTCGCGGATGATCTCCTCGTGCTGCGAGGCGGGCAGCGCCTCGATCTTGCTGTACAGGTCGGACATGCCGTTGTTGACATTGACGCCGAGCTCGTCGAACAGCTCCTGATGCTTGGCGAAGGCGTCCTTGTAGAAAATCTTGACCGCGTGCCCGAAGACGATGGGGTGGCTGACCCGCATCATGGTGGCCTTGACGTGCAGCGACAGCATCACGCCGGTCTTGTAGGCGTCCTCGATCTGCTCCTCGTAGAAGTCGCAGAGCGCCTTCTTGCTCATGAACATGCTGTCGATGATGTCGCCCTCACCCAGCTTGACCTCGGACTTGAGCACGACGGCCTCACCACTCTTGGTCGTCAGCACCATCTTCACCTTGCGGGCGCGATCCAGCGTCAGCGACTTCTCGCCGTGGTAGAAATCGCCCTCCTTCATGGTGGCGACGTGAGTCCGCGAGGCCTGCGACCACTTCCCCATGCTGTGCGGGTGCTTGCGCGCGTACTCCTTGACCGCACGCGGTGCGCGGCGATCCGAGTTTCCCTCGCGCAAAACAGGGTTCACCGCACTACCGAGACACTTGGTGTAGCGCGCCAGAATGGCCTTCTCTTCGTCGTTCTTCGGGTCCTCGGGGTAGTCCGGCAGCTTGTAGCCCTTGGTCTGGAGTTCCTTGATGGCGGCCAGCAGCTGCGGTACGGAGGCGCTGATGTTCGGCAGCTTGATGATGTTGGTCTCCGGCAGCTGCGTCAGGCGGCCCAGCTCGGCCAGGTTGTCCGGAAACTGCTGGTCTTCGGGCAGGTACTCGGCGAACTCGGAGAGGATGCGCGCGGCAACGGAGATATCGCTGGTTTGGACGTCGATACCGGCGGGTCCGGCGAAGGCCCGGATGATCGGCAAGAAGGAGTACGTCGCGAGTAGCGGCGCCTCGTCTGTCAGCGTGTAAATGATGGTCGGCTGCTGCGCACTCATGGTCACTCCCGGCATCGTTGATCGGACTTGTTGGTCGGTCAAAATCTCAGGCACCCCGTGGGTCACACGGATGCCTATTCAGTATCACGTCGCCTCCGAGCCTAGGCGGGCGGACGGCTTGTGATCGCGCTCCCATATGCGCTTGGACTACCTGGTGGCAACCATTCGGTGAATTGCGATAGGCTTCTAGTCGGTCATGAGTACCAGCGTCAAGCCCCGGCTCGCTGGTCGGCAACCCTCCAACCGCGGTGGGGTGCCCCGGGTGATTGACCAGGTTGAGTAGCGGACTGCGCTGTTGACAGGTTGTTGACGGAACAGTCGGCCACACGGCAAGCGCGGGTCCGATGGCGGGCCCCGAGAAGACAGGTTGGCCCGATGGAGTATTCGTCACCCGGGGGTAATTCCCTGCGTTCCTGTTGTCGGTTTGGTTTGCACTTCGCGCCAACGGCTCATCAGCACTGTCTCTGTCGCTGTCGCTGTTGTCACCAGCCCTGACTGCCTCACCCGACTACCTCCAGGAGAGCCCCATGACCAATATCGATCCCACCGCACAATGGGCGTTCGAGACCAAGCAGATCCACGCGGGCCAGTCCCCCGATCCGGCGACCAATGCGCGCGCCCTGCCGATCTACCAGACCACCTCGTACGTCTTCAATGACACCGCACATGCGGCGGCTCTCTTCGGGTTGTCCGAAGAGGGCAACATCTACACCCGCATCGGCAATCCCACCCAGGATGTTGTCGAGCAGCGCATCGCTGCCCTCGAGGGTGGCGTGGCGGCGCTGTTGCTGGCCTCCGGGCAGGCCGCGGCGACTCTGGCGATCGTCAACATCGCGGAGGCCGGCGACAACATCGTCTCGAGTCCGCGTCTCTACGGCGGCACCTATAACTTGCTGCACTACACGCTGCCGCGGCTGGGCATCTCGACCACCTTCGTCGACGATCCCGACGATCTCGAGTCCTGGCGCCGGGCCATCACCCCACAGACCAAGGCGCTGTTCGCCGAGTCGATCTCCAACCCGCAGAACGACATTCTCGATATCCGCGGCCTGTCCGAAATCGCGCACGCGGCGGGCGTACCTCTCATCGTCGACAACACCGTCGCCACCCCGTACCTGATCCAGCCACTGGCGCACGGCGCCGACGTGGTGGTGCACTCGGCCACCAAATACCTTGGCGGACATGGCAGTGCGATCGGCGGCGTCATCATCGACGGCGGTACCTTCGACTGGACCCAGGGCCGCCACCCCGGATTCACCACCCCCGACCCGAGCTACCACGGGGTCGTCTTCGCCGACCTGGGCGCACCGGCCTACGCCCTCAAGGCGCGCGTGCAGCTGCTGCGCGACCTCGGACCCGCCATCTCGCCGTTCAACGCGTTCCTGATCGCACAGGGCCTGGAAACGTTGAGCCTGCGCGTGCAGCGCCATGTGGAAAATGCGGAACGCGTTGCTCATTACCTGGTGGGCCAGCCGGAAGTCACCCGCGTCAACTACGCCGGGCTGCCCACCTCACCCTGGCATGAGCGCGCGAAGGCCCTGGCGCCCAAGGGCGCCGGTGCGGTGCTCGCCTTCGAGCTGGACGGCGGCGTCGAGGCGGCGACGACATTCATCGATTCGCTGACACTGCACAGCCAGGTCGCCAACATCGGTGATGTGCGCTCGCTGGTCATCCATCCCGCGACGACGACGCACGGACAGCTTTCACCCGCCGAACAGGTTGCCTCCGGCGTCACCCCGGGACTGGTTCGGCTGGCCGTGGGTATCGAGGGCATCGACGACATCCTGGCCGACCTGGATACCGGATTCGCGGCCGTACGCCGACTCAAACAGCCCGCGGCGGTGGCATCATCGTGACCTTGACCGACGATCTTCGCGCCAGCGGCTCATCCGCCGACCAGCAGCTTCCGCGCCCCAACGTCGCCCTCCCCCAGGGCGACGAGATCGCCTATGTGCCCATTGGTTCGATCACGCTGGAAAGCGGCGCTGTCCTCGATGACGTGACCGTCGCGGTACAGAGCTGGGGAAAGCTCTCGCCCCGGCGCGACAACGTGGTGTTTGTCTGCCACGCACTCACCGCCGATTCCCATGTGGTCGGACCAGCCGGACCCGACCACATCACCGGGGGATGGTGGGAAGGAATCATCGGCCCGGGCGCGGCGATCGACACCGATCATTGGTGCGCCATCGCCACCAATGTCCTGGGCGGCTGCCGGGGTACAACCGGGCCGACTTCCCCAGCCGGCGATGGAAAGCCCTGGGGCTCACGATTCCCCGAGGTCTCGGTGCGCGATCAGGTAGACGCCGATGTCGCAGCGCTCGCGCAGCTTGGCATCACCGAGGTCGCCGCCATCGTCGGCGGTTCGATGGGCGGCGCACGCGCACTGGAATGGGCTGTGATGCACCCTGATTCGGTGCGCGCGGCGCTGGTACTGGCGGTCGGCGCACGTGCCACCGGTGACCAGATCGGCACGCAGAGCACCCAGATCGCGGCCATCCAGGCCGATCCCGACTGGCACGGCGGCGACTACCACGCCAGCGGACGCCATCCCGAGACGGGGCTGAACCTCGCCCGGCGTATCGCGCACCTGACCTACCGCGGAGAGGTCGAGCTGGACACCCGATTCGGCAATGATCCGCAGGTCGGCCCGGACGGTCCCGAGGACCCATGGGCGGACGGCCGGTACGCGGTACAGAGCTACCTGGAACATCAGGGCAACAAGTTCGTCCGGCGCTTCGACGCCGGCAGCTACGTCATCTTGACCGAGTCGCTCAACCGGCATGACGTCGGCCGGGGCCGCGGCGGTGTCGAGAAGGCGCTGCGCGGCTGCCCGATCCCCGTCGTCGTCGGCGGCATCACCTCCGACCGGCTGTACCCGTTGCGGCTGCAGGAGGAATTAGCAGACCTGCTGCCCGGTTGTACCGGCGTGCGGGTGGTCGAATCTGTACACGGCCATGACGCGTTCCTCATCGAGTTCGATGCGGTGAGCGAGTTGGTGCGGGAAACGCTCGCACTGGCCAAGGCAACACAGGCTTCGTAAACACCGAATCTCAAGGGAGCGCGAATGCCGGACGCACAGGCAGAACCATCGCTTTCGTTCGGTTCGCAGGCGGCTGCCTACGAACGCGGCCGGCCGTCCTATCCGCCGGAGGCGATCGACTGGCTGCTGCCGCGCGGAGCACACGACGTGCTGGATCTGGGTGCCGGGACCGGCAAGCTCACCACCCGGCTGGTGGAACGCGGACTCAACGTGGTGGCGGTGGACCCGCTGGCGGAAATGCTTGAGGTACTGAGCAAGTCACTCCCCGATACGCCCGCGTTGCTGGGCACCGCCGAGGAGATTCCACTGCCCGATAACAGTGTGGACGCGGTGCTGGTCGCGCAGGCCTGGCATTGGGTAGATCCCGAGCGTGCCCTCCCCGAGGTGGCACGGGTGCTCCGCCCCGGTGGCCGACTGGGCCTGGTCTGGAACGCCCGGGACGAGCGCTTGGGCTGGGTGGCCGATCTCAGCAAGATCATCGGCAACGAAAACGACCCGTTCAACCACGCCGTCAGCCTGCCCGCCCCATTCACCGAGCAAGAGCGTCATCAGGTCGAGTGGACGAGTTACCTTACCCCGCAAGCGCTTCTGGATATGGTGGCCTCACGCAGCTACTGCATCACGGCCCCCGAGGCCGCCCGCAAGAAGACGCTGCAGCAGGTTCGGGAGCTACTGGCCACCCACCCGGCGCTGGCACAGTCAACGGGCCTGGCGCTGCCCTATGTCACGGTGAGCATCCGGGCGACGCTGAATCAGTAAAACTCGGGTGCCCCAATTCACCGCGACGAATGCGCCCGGTGCCGCTACGGTGTACCCGTGCGTACGGATCGCCGCCTGCTGGCAGCCCTCTTTGTCACCACCACACTCCTGACCCCGGCGCTTGCCAGCTGTGGCTCCCGTGAGGCTCCTTCGGAGCCGACAAGCGAGTCCGCGCCCACCTCCAGTAGCGCGCCCGCCGAACGGCACACCCGCCAATTCATCCCCGAGCTGGGCATCTACATCAACACCCCCAACGACTGGGTGGCCTTCGCCGACGGGGTGCACAACAACAAGGGACTGGTGACCTACCAGGTCCGGCCCAAGTGGGAATCCTCGGAGTTGGCCCAGTACGTGCGTATCCGCAAGCTGGTGCCCTCCGATGACGCCCCGGAAGTGAAGGGCTGGTTGGCGTCGTCCAACGCCGACGCGGTAAGCGACTTCGTCAAGACTCGTAAGACGAAAGTCACTGCAGATAAACGAGATTCGTGGGATGGCCCCAACCTGCCCGGAGCCTCGGCCAGTCTGGAACTGGAGAAGCCACCAGCCGCTGAGGGCAAGCCGCCGGTCGCTGCCACACCAAAGATCTATGTGGCGTTCGTGGGGCAAGGCGATCAGCGTTGGCAGATCGCCACGACCAATGGCACCGGCGCCAATGGCGAACCGTCCGAGCAGTTCCTCGGCGAGCAAGCCGACACCATCGCCCGCTCGGTGCAACTGCTCAAGTAGCGCCTAGCCGGTACCCAGCGGATCGATGGTCAACGCCAAGTAGACCATCGCCGCCGCCACCGCGCCGAGGGCGCCGACATCAAAGGTCTTGCTGCGCACCGCAAGTAGACCCGCGGTCTCGTCGGTAAGCGCCAACCGCAACGCCGCCGCGATCCCCACGGCAATTCCCACGACCAGGGCGCCGCGCCGCCAACGGTCGGCGATCACCAACCCCAGCGCCACCAGAAAGACCACCGAGACCAACAGAATCGGCCACTGCTCACGGGCGAAACGGCGGATGGCATCCAACGCTGCGGCGAAGATATCGCGGGTTGAGGTCACGAACGTTCGGCCCGCTCAATCACATTGGTGAGCAAGAAGGCCCGGGTCAACGGCCCAACTCCGCCGGGGTTCGGGGAGACGTACCCCGCAACATCCCAAACATCCGACGCCACATCACCGATCAGCTGGTCGTCGACGCGGCTCACACCCACGTCGATCACCGCGGCTCCCGGCTTGACCATGTCCGCCGTCACCATGTGCGGGACGCCCGCGGCGGCCACGATGATATCGGCCTGCCGGGTCAGCGCAGCCAGGTCACGGGTTCCGGTGTGGCACAGGGTGACTGTCGCATTCTCCGAGCGTCGGGTCAGCAGCAGTCCCAGGGGACGCCCCACCGTGACGCCGCGACCGATCACCACAACGTGCGCGCCGTTGAGCTCGACGTCGTAACGACGCAGCAGATACACGATCCCCCGAGGCGTGCAGGGCAGCGGAGCCTCCTTGCCCAGCACCAACCGACCCAGGTTGGTCGGGTGCAGACCATCGGCATCCTTGTCGGGATCGATGCGCTCCAGCGCCTCGTTCTCGTTGAGATGCTTGGGCAACGGCAGCTGCACGATGTATCCGGTGCAGTCCGGGTTGGCGTTCAACTCGTCGATCGTGGCGCACAAGGTGGCCTGATCGATATCGGCGGGCAGGTCGCGCCGGATCGAGTTGATGCCCACCTTGGCGCAGTCGTTGTGCTTACCGCGGACGTACGCCTGCGAGCCCGGGTCGTCCCCTACCAGGATCGTGCCCAGACCCGGCGTCTTGCCGGCCGCCGTCAGCGCCGCCGCGCGCGTCGCCAGCTCTACAAAGATCTCGTCGCGGGTGGCCTTGCCGTCAAGTCGAGTCGCCGTCACACGCCCAGTATTCCAGCCCTCACCAAGAGTCCCAGTGCAGGACGTCGGCGAGGGGCTGGCGCTTGGCGAGCTTGAAGTCGGTGCCGACGGTGTACGCGATGGGGAACAGCCCGCCCTGGGTGACCTTGTCGAACGGAATGCCCAGGATGTCGGCCGCGCGCTTCTCGCCATCACCCATCAGGTGCAACGTCGTCCACGCCGATCCCAAGCCGCGGTTACGCGCGGCGAGCATGAAGCTCCACACCGCCGGCAGTAACGATCCCCAGGAACCGGCTCCGCCCACAACAGGCAGGTTGTCGAGACGGCCTTCGATGCAGGGGATCAGGAACAACGGCGCCCGCTCAAGGTTCTCGGCGAGATAGCTCGCCGAATCCACTACCTTGTCGCGGCGCTCGCCACGAGTGTCGCCCTCGGCGTAGGTGGGGCCCTGAAGGGTGGCGTACTTGTTCCAGCCGTCACGGTAGATATCGGCGATGGCCTTCTTCTTGTCCGCGTCCTCGACGATGACGAAGTGCCAGCCCTGCGAGTTGGAGCCGGTCGGGGCCTGCATCGCGATGTTCAGGCATTCCTCGACGACCGAACGCTCGACGGGCTTGTCGAAATCCAGGCGCTTACGTACCGAACGGGTGGTGGTCAGAACTTCGTCGGCTGACAGATTCAGAGAGGTCATGACACGAACGTACATCCCCTGGGCTGGCAGAAAAGTAGGAGTGCACATCCAGAATTTGCGGCCCGTCGTCGCGGCGTAGTCTCCCGCTCATGGGCAGTGACGCCGCTGAAGTTCCCGACGTTTTGGCACCCGCGCGGCTCGGCCCAATCACACTGCGCAACCGGACAATCAAGGCCGCCACGTTCGAAGCCGCCTCCCCCGACGCCCTGGTCACCGACGACCTCATCGAGTATCACCGCGGGCCCACCCTCGGCGGCGTGGGCATGACAACCGTCGCCTATTGCGCCGTCGCCCCCGAGGGACGCACCGAATACGGCCAGGTCTGGATGCGTGAACAGGCCATCCCCGGCTTGCGCCGCCTTACCGACGCGATCCACGACACCGGCGCCGCCGTCTCGGCGCAGATCGGTCATGCGGGCCCGGTGGCCAACGCGCGATCCAACGGCTCGCAGGCCCTCTCCCCGATCCGGTTCTTCAATCCATTGGGAATGAAGTTCGCGCGCCGGGCCAGCGCCTCCGATATCGAGGGCGTCATCGCCGCACACGCGAACGCGGCCCGGCTGGCGATCGAGGCGGGTTTCGATGCCGTCGAAATCCATTTGGGGCATGGATATTTCGTGAGCTCGTTCCTGAGCCCCCTGTTCAATCGGCGAGGCGATGAATACGGTGGCTCGCTGGCCAACCGCGCCAAGGTGGCCCGCGCCGTGGTTCAGGCAGTGCGCAAGGTTGCGGGTGACAAGCTGGCCGTCACCGCGAAACTGACCATGACTGACGGCATCCGTGGCGGCATCCCCATCGAGGAATCCCTACAGACGGCCCTGTGGCTGCAGGAGGACGGCGGGCTCGACGCGCTGGAACTGACTGCGGGCAGCTCCCTGGTCAATCCCATGTACCTGTTCCGTGGCGACGTGCCGATCCGCGAGCTCGCCAAGGGCTTCCCCAAACCCATGGGTTGGGGCGTACGCCTGACGGGAAAGAAGTTCTTCCGGTCCTACCCCTACCGCGACGCGTTCTTGCTCGACGATGCCCGCCAGTTCCGCGCCGAACTGGACATGCCGCTGATTCTGCTGGGCGGCATCACCGGCGGCGAGTCGATGGATCTGGCGATGGCGGAGGGCTTCGAGTTCGTGGCCATGGGCCGCGCGCTGCTCGCCGATCCGGACCTGGTGAATCGGGTGGCCGCCGACCGGGAGACCCACTCACGGTGCACGCACTGCAACCAATGCATGGCAACAATTTTCAGCAAAACTCACTGCGTGCTCACCTAACATCGCCGTCATGACGACTGCGCCGCAGCGCCCACGACCGGGAACCGCCGAGACCGTCGTCAGCTGGCTGCTGTGGGTGCTCGCGAGTGCGACGGCAGGCATTGTCGCGTTCGCTTCGATCTTTCCGCTCGCATTCAGCGGCGCGGTGCCCGAGCAGGCCGACGCCGCCGCCGCGGTGTTCGTCTGGTCGCTACTGACGGTGATGACATGCATCTCCGCGCCCATAGCGATGGGCATCGGACACTGGCGTCACTGGCACATTTGGTACTGGCCGGTGCTGTGCGCCGCGGTCCTGGCCAGGACGCTGTTTCTGCTGCAGAGCCTGTGAACATCCGGCGCGGGAAGACTGACCACTCGCTGTGAACCGATACAGTCGGTAGCGATGACTGGTCGGGAAGCACCCACTCTCACGGTGGCATTCGACGGTGACGAGCGAAAGTTCGCACCCGGGCACGATATTCATATCGGCCGCGATATCCACGCCGATGTACGCATCACGCACCCACTGGTGTCGCGTATCCACTTGATAATCAGGTTCGTCGACGGCAAGTGGGTCGCGGAGGACCAACGCAGCCTCAACGGCATCTTTGTCAACGGGCGCCAGGTGGGCTGGGTCGAGGTGCGCGATGACACCGTGATCAACCTCGGCGACCCTGGCGGCCCGCGGCTGACGTTCGCGCTCGGCGGCCTGGGCGGCGAGACGCAACTCGGTATCGCTCCCCCGACCATGCGCGGTTACCTGTCCGGACCGCAGCAGGTGCACAACACCGGTGTGCAGCAGCCCTACCAAAGCACGCAGCAGCACTACCCCACCGATTACCAGTCCGCCCCGCAGACCTACGGTCAGCCGCCCAGCCAGCAGCATCCGTACGGAGCTCCGCCCTCGGGAGCCCATACCTACGGGACGCCCAGCACCTCCGGCCCCACCCGGCCGCGCCAGCAGTACGCGCCCGAACCCGCACCGGCGCCGGCTGCCTACTCCAGCGAGCCGGTCGAACCCTTCGGCACCCGGGCGATGCGGGTACTGGGCATCGGTGGCGCACCCAAACCGACTCCCGGCGCGATTACCGTCGGTCGCGCTCCGGACAACACCATCGTCGTCAACGACGTGCTGGCCTCGCGTCACCACGCCTTGTTGCTCCCCACCCCCGGTGGCCTGGAGATCCAGGACCTGCACACCATCAACGGCACCTTCGTCAACGGTGTCCAGGTCGAGCAGGCGTCGGTGCGCGAGGGCGATACCGTCACCATCGGTAACGTCGACCTCGTCGTCCAGGACGGCACGCTGGTCAAACCCACGACGGCCACCCGGGTCGGCGGACTCGAGGTGCAGGGCATCGACTTCACCGTCGAAGGCGGCAAGAAACTACTCGATGACATCAGCTTCTCGGCAGGCCCCGGCTCGCTGACCGCGGTCATCGGCCCCTCCGGCGCCGGCAAGTCCACCCTGGCCCGACTGATCGTCGGCAACACCCAACCGTCGGCAGGCAAGGTGTCCTTCGAAGGGCACGGCGTACACGCCGAATACGCCGTGATGCGAAACCGCATCGGCATGGTGCCGCAGGACGACGTGGTGCACCCGCAGCTGACCGTCAGCCAAGCGCTGCACTACGCCGCAGAACTGCGCCTACCGCCGGATACCACCAAGGAAGACCGCGAGCAGGTCGTGTCCCGGGTTCTCGAGGAACTCGAGATGACCAAGCACGCCGAGACCCGCGTCGACAAGCTCTCCGGCGGCCAGCGCAAGCGTGCCTCGGTGGCCATGGAGCTGCTGACCGGCCCGTCGCTACTGATCCTCGACGAGCCCACCTCCGGCCTGGATCCGGCGCTGGACCGCCAGGTGATGAGCCTGATGCGCCAACTCGCCGACGCGGGCCGTGTGGTTGTGGTGGTGACGCACTCGCTGACATACCTGAGCTACTGCGATCAGGTGCTGCTGCTGGCGCCCGGCGGAAAGACCGCGTACTGCGGACCTCCGCGCGGCATCAACCAGGAGATGGGCACCACCGACTGGGCCGACATCTTCGCCAACGCCGCGGCCGACCCCGACGGTGTGCACCAGGCCTACCTGGCCCGGCATCCCGCCGCGAACAAACCCGTCACCGCCCCGGTGAAACCCGGCGACCTCGGAAAGCCCCCGAAAACGAGCCTGCTGCGGCAGATCTCCACGGTGGCCCGCCGCCAGGGACGACTGATCCTCGCCGACCGCGGGTACTTCATCTTCCTGGCACTGCTGCCGTTCGTCCTTGCCGGACTGGTCCTATCGGTGCCCGGAAGTGCCGGTTTCAACGTGGCCCTGCCCGATAACCCCAACGAACCGGGGTTGCTGCTGGCGCTGACGAACCTCGGCGCGAGCTTCCTGGGTCTGGCGCTGACCATCCGCGACCTGATCGGTGAACGGGTGATCTTCCGGCGTGAACAGGCGGTGGGCCTGTCGGCCACGGCCTATCTGCTGGCCAAGATCATCACTTACTGCGGGGCCGCCATCGTCCAGTCGGCGATCATGACGGCCGTTATCGTGATCGTCCGCGGTGGACCGACACAGGGTGCGGTGCTGCTGGGGAACGCGAACTTCGAGCTGTGGGTCGCCGTGGCCGCAACCGCCTGCGCGGCCACCGTGCTGGGCCTGGTGCTGTCCTCGCTGGCCACCTCCGCCGAACAGGTGATGCCGATGCTGGTGATCGCCACCATGACGCAGATCGTCTTCAGCGGCGGCCTCATCCCGGTGACGGGACGTGCGGGGCTGGAACAGTTCTCGTTCCTGTTCCCCTCGCGCTGGGGATTCGCGGCCACGGCCTCGACCACCGACCTACGCAAGCTGGTGCCGGTAGGGCCACAGGACGAATTGTGGAACCACGATGCCGGGACATGGCTGTTCGACATGGGCATCCTGGCACTGCTGGCGCTGGTGATGGCGGGGTTCGTGCGCTGGCGCATCCGCCTGAAGGGCTGAGCTTCTGCGGGGTTGCCTAACCCCCGTGCACGTCCAAGCCGTGCCCGGCGGCGTACGCGACAGCTTGGGGCAGGTCGACTTTGGCGGCGATCAGGGTCGCGGTGGTCCACAGCGTCGGGTCGATGCGGGCACCACGCAGGTCGGCGCCGTCGAGCTTGAGGTTTTGGGTGCGGGCGCCGGTCAAGTCGGCGCCATGAAGGTTGGCCTTGCGCATATCGGTGCCCACCAGATTGGTCTCACGGAAGCGGCAGTCCGACAAATCCATCTCGCGCAGATCGAGGCCGCCGAGCGAGGACAGCGTGAAATCGGTTTCGATGAATTTCGACGGCCGCACCCGGCAATCGGTGAATGTGGAGCCCAGCAGGCTGCACTGCCGGAACTCCGAATGCCACAAAGATGTCCGACGGAAGGTGCAGTTCCGGAAGGCCGAACCTATATGCAGCGACTCGGTGAGATTGGCCCCGCTGAAATCACACTCGGTGAAAACCACACGCTCGGTGCGCAGTTCACGGAAGTCCTCGTCGTAGAAGGTCTCTGCGGTGATCTCGCGATCAGTCCAGTGCTCGGCCATGACTGCCATCATGCCGGTCGGGTGTGACGGCACGCCACGTCTTGCCGTGGGGCGGCATCACGTGGTGGTTACGACAAGTTTCCCGCTCGCATGGCCCGCTTCCATCGCCCTGTGCGCCTCAATGATCTGGTCGAAGCTGTAGACACGGTCGATAGGAATGGCAATGTCGCCGGCGGCGGCCCCGTCGAGATATTCCTGCAGAACGTGTGCGGGCAAGTCGGCAGCACCCCCTCCGTAGGAGGTGAGGCGGACGCCCCGCGGGATGTACTCAATCGGGTAGAACTCATCCACCGTCCATTGGTTGGACAACATCCCGGTGAAACACACCACCCCATGCACACGTGTGGCACGCAGGGTGTCGGGAAGTGTTGGGGTGCCGACAAGTTCCAGAGCGGTATCGACACCGCCGGGGAGAAGATCACGGACTTGGCGCGCTATCTGGCCGTCGTCGATAAGAACGTGGTCAACGCCAATCCTGGCTAGCGCGTTGACTTTCCCCGGGTTCCGCGTGGTGGAGAACACGGTCATACTGCGCTGTTTGGCCAAGACTGCGGTGGCCATACCGATCGAGGATGTGCCGCCACGAATCAGGAGTGACTGACCGTCGGCGACATCCAGGCCTACCGTCAAGGATCCATATGAGGTTTGCAGCATCTCCGGTACGGCACCAAGTGTGGCCCAATCCAGGTCACTGGAAAACGCGGTGACTTGGGCGGCGGGCACACAGGTGTATTCGGCGTATCCGCCGTCGAACTGCCGGCCCATGCCACCCATGATGGCCATCACCTGCTGGCCCACCGTGAACTCTCCGCCGGGGCACGCCGCCACCACACCGGTCGCTTCGATGCCGAGGACCCGGGGGAAGGTGACCCCCTCCGCTAGGCCTAGGCGGGTGTGCAGTTCAGATCTGTTCAAGCCAAACGCTTTCACCGCAATAAGCACCCAGCCTTCGGCTGGCTCAGGGACCGGCAACTGCCGGATTCTCAGAGCTTCCGAAGGCCCGGGGGCGTCCAACACGATGGCCCGCATGGTCATGTTCACGATACCGTTCCGCTCTTTCCTTCCACTGCACGGACTTTGGTCAAAATCGTGGTGAACTGCCGTAGCTCGCCAGCGGATAGCGCCACACCCAGACGAGCGGAGAGTTCTTCCTCCAGCGCCACTTTCGCCTGGGCTAGCAGGCGGCTACCCGACGGCGTCAATTCGATGACCGAGGAACGTCCGTCTTCGGGATTGGGCCGTCGCCGACAGTGCCCGGAGCCCTCGATGCGATCGACCAGCTTGCTGGTGCCACCGACCGTGATGAGCAATTCGGTGGCGATGTCGTTGACCCGACATTGGCCGCGTCTCTCGATGACCCGCATCGGCTCGTAGCGACTCAGTGGCAGATCAAAGTCGGTGCGCAACCGCGCATCCACTGCGTTCCACAGTTCGATCTGCCATCTGACCAGCTCACTGAAGATCAGCTCTAAATTCGCCATCGCCCATCCGCCCAGCTCGTGAACTTTACCTTCCATGGAATATATCATCGGCGCTTCGAGTACTGTATTCCATGGAATACAAATTCTCGGACAATGAGATGGGAACCAGATGACCAACGAGCACGACATCAGGGAACTGCTCTCCACGTATGAGCAAGCACTGAACAACAGCGACGCGACCTTGGCGGCCTCGTGCTATGCCACCGACGGCGTCTTCCTGCCGACCGCTCAGCCCACGGCGACTGGGGACGGACTGCGCCAAGCATATGAACAGATTTTCGATGCCATTCGCCTCAATGTGACGTTCACCATCGATGAACTCGTCGTCGCGAGCGACGACATTGCGTATGCCCTGACTCGCAGCAAGGGCACTCAGACCGTGCTGTCCGACGACGCCCGAAGCGCCGAGTCCAACCGCGAGGTGTTTGTCATCCACAAAGAAAACGGTGCGTGGAAAATCGCCCGCTACATGTTCAACAAGTCGGAATAACCCCACGCGCAGGCCGGCCAACCGACGGCGGTGTGGCCGGGCTGCGCGCAAAGGTTGGAAATCAGTAGGCAATTGACACTACGGTGGGCGGGGTTCGCGGGCCCTGGGCGGCGCGGCCCGCTGAGAGGAAGGTCGTCCTCTGCCTACGCAAGCGCGACACGATCATCGAATTACCCGCCGGACAAGCATCTTTGGCCTCACACCGCGTTGCAGTAGCCGAGTGCACCATCGAAGTACGGATACCACTGCAGATAACGCGGCAGTATTGCCGTCGGCCTGCCCAATCGGACGGTGCAGCAAGATAATCGTGGAGGCAGGCTACTCTTCCGAGGACGCGCATGGAGAGAGGATGGCCTGTCGTGTGGAAGATACTGTTCCATGAACCCCGGATCGCGCCCAACACCGGGAACGCGATCCGGATGGTGGCGGGCACCGGGTGCGAGCTTCATCTGGTGGACCCGCTGTTCGACCTGTCGGAGGCCAAGGTGCGCCGCGCAGGTCTGGACTATCACGACATGGCGTCGGTGACAGTCCACGAAAGCCTTTCCGCTGCTTGGGAATCGCTGCGGCCGCAACGGGTGTACGCCTTCACCGCGCATGCCAGCGTCAGGTATGCCGATATCGCTTATCAGCCCGGCGATGTGCTGTTGTTCGGCCCGGAGCCCACCGGTCTGGCCCCCGAGGTGCTTGCCGACCCGCACATCACCGAGAAGGTGCGCATCCCGCTGCTACCCGGCCGCAGGTCGCTGAACCTGTCCAATGCCGCCGCGATTGTCGCGTACGAGGCCTGGCGTCAGCACGGTTTCGAAGGCAGCGTCTAACGGAAGTCCCGCGAGGTAGCACGGACCCGAAGATCCAGCGGACGCAGCTGATCGGCTACCACGGAAACGGCACCGCTGGCGTTTTGCACCTGGCCACGGACGATCAATGCCTGCGCGGTCACCGCCAGCTTGCGGTGACGCGCCCATAGACCCACCGAGCACACCACATTCACCATGCCTGTCTCGTCCTCGAGGTTGATAAACGTCACCCCGGCCGCTGTCGCGGGCCGTTGGCGATGAGTAACCGCCCCCGCCACCAACACTCGCGACCCGTCGGGCACGTCCAAGAGCCCCTTGGCCGGAACGACACCCAGCTCGTCGAGGTGTTCTCGCAGGAACTGGGTGGGATACGCGTCGGGAGTGACCCCGGTGGCCCACACGTCGGCGGCAGCCTGTGTCACCTCGCCCATCGCCGGAAGCTCCGGGATGCGTGAGGACACTCCGACACCGGGCAACCGGTCGGGCCGCTGAGCGGCGGCCGCGCCCGCCACCCACAGCGCCTCACGCCGGGACATGCCGAAACAGCCCAACGCGCCCCCGGTGGCCAGGGCCTCGACCTGCGCCGTGGTCAGCTGGATGCGGCCAGTCAGATCGAGCAGAGAAGCGAACGCGCCATGAGCTTTTCGTTCCTCGACGATCGCCTGCGCCAGGTCGCCGCCGATGTGACGGACAGCGCCCAGGCCGATCCGCACCTCCAGGCCCGCCTTCTCCAACGTGGCGTACGACAGGCTGGCGTTCACATCGGGGCCGTGCACGGCGACACCGTGCCGACGCGCATCGGCCACCAAGGACTGTGGCGAGTAGAAGCCCATGGGCTGTGCGCGCAGCAGGGCCGCGCAGAACGCGGCCGGGTGATGCAGCTTGAACCAGGACGAATAGAACACCAACGACGCGAAGCTCTGCGCGTGACTCTCCGGGAACCCGAAGTTGGCGAAAGCGTAGAGCTTTTCGTAGATCCGGTCAGCCAGCTCACCGGTGATGCCATGCAGATCCCGCATGCCCTCATAAAACCTGCCGCGCAGCCGTTCCATCCGTTCCGGTGACCGTTTGGAACCCATGGCCCGGCGCAGCTGATCGGATTCGGCGGGGCTGAACCCGGCGACATCGACGGCCAGCTGCATCAGTTGCTCCTGAAACAGCGGTACCCCGAGCGTCTTGCCCAACGCAGCTGCCATGGACGGGTGGTCGAACACCACGGGGTCAATCTTGTTGAACCGCCGGATGTATGGATGCACCGAGCCGCCCTGGATGGGCCCGGGCCGGATCAGCGCCACCTCCACCACCAGGTCATAAAAGCACTTGGGCTTCAGTCGGGGCAGCGTGGCCATCTGGGCGCGCGACTCCACCTGAAACACCCCCACCGAATCGGCGCGGGCCAGCATCTCGTAGACCGCCTGCTCCTTCAGGTCGATGTGGGCCAGGTCCACATCGATGCCCTTGTGCTCGCGAACCAGGTCGATGCAATAGTGCAGCGCCGAGAGCATGCCAAGCCCCAGCAGATCGAACTTCACCAAACCCACTGCTGCACAATCATCTTTGTCCCATTGCAGCACACTGCGGTTCTCCATGCGCGCCCATTCGACGGGCACCACGTCCGCCAGTGGCCGATCGCAGATGACCATGCCGCCGGAGTGGATGCCCATATGGCGGGGAAAATTCTTGATCTGCTGCGCCAGCTGGATCACCCGCGGCGGGATGCCGTCGACCTCCGCCGCGTCGGCCATGCCGCCCCAATGCCCCAGCTGTTTACTCCAGGCATCCTGCTGCCCCTGTGCGAACCCGAGGGCTTTGGCCATGTCCCGCACGGCCATTCGGCCACGATAGGTGATCACATTGGCCACCTGCGCCGCATACTCGCGACCGTATTTGTTGTAGACGTACTGGATGGCCTGTTCCCGCTCATCCGATTCGATATCGATGTCAATGTCCGGCGGTCCGTCACGGGCCGTTGACAGGAATCGTTCGAACAACAAACCATTGGCCACCGGGTCCACGTTGGTGACCCCAAGCGCATAACAGACCGCCGAATTGGCGGCGGAACCGCGACCCTGGCACAGAATGTCGCTGCGACGGCAGAATTGGGTGATGTCGTGCACTACCAGGAAATAGCCCAGAAAATTCAGCTGCGCAATGATTTCCAGCTCACGCTCGATTTGAGCGTAGGCCTTCTCCGCGCCCGCCCGGGGACCGTATCGGAGCCGGGCACCTTCGAGAGCCAGATGCCGCAACCAGCTGTCCTCGGTGTGCCCGGCCGGGACATCGAACGGCGGCAACTGTGGAGCGATGAGCCGTAGATCGAAGGCGCACGCCTCCCCTAGCTCGGCGGCCGCCGTCACCACCTCCGGACAGTGCGAAAACAGCCGTGCCATCTCATCCCCGGAACGCAGATGCGCCCCGCCCACCGGATCCAGCCAGCCCGCCGCGTCATCGAGGCTCTTACGTGCCCGTACCGCAGCCATCGCCATGGCCAGGCGCCCGCTCTGCGGTGTGGCGAAATGCGCTGCCGTGGTGGCGATGACACCTACCCCGAAGGCCGAGGCTAGCGCGGCGAGCTCCGCGTTGCGTTCATCCTCATCCGGGTGGCCGTGTCTGCTGAGCTCGACACTGACGCGATCGGCGCCGAATCGGGCGACCAGATCGGCCAGCGCCTTGCCCGCCGCAGCGGGGCCGCCACCGGAAAGTGCTCGTCGCACATGGCCCTTGCGGCACCCGGTCAGAATGTGCCAGTGCCCTCCGGCCGCCTCCGTGAGCGCATCAAGGTCATAGCGCGGCTTACCCTTTCGGTCTTTGGGCATTCCGCCCGATAAGTGCGCGGCCGCCATCTGTCGCGACAACCTTCGATACCCCTCCTGGCCGCGAGCCAGCACCAGTAGATGTACCGAGTCCTCCGTATTGCCCTGCCCCCCAAGAGATAGTTCCGCACCGAACACGGTGGACAGGCCGAGCTCCTTGGCGGCTTCCGCGAAGCGGACGACCCCGTAGAAACCGTCGTGATCGGTAATGGCCAGTGCCTTGAGATCCAGACGCGCAGCCTCTTGCGCCATCTCCTCCGGCAGGCTGGCGCCGTCGAGAAAGCTGAACGCCGAATGCGCGTGCAGCTCCGCGTAAGGCACCGCCGACCGCCCGCGCTCCCGCGTGGGCGGCTCGTAGGGCGGGCGCTTGCGGCTCCACGCCGGACCATCCCCACCGTCACCCGGCGGGGCGTGACTATTGAGGCGCCCGTCAAGCACCCGCTCCATTTCCGCCCAGGTCGGCGGACCCTGCGACCAGCCCACCCGATCAGTATATCGAACATTTGTTCGGATATGCCCGGCTGGATATCTCCGACATGCCGCTTTCAGCTAAGTAACTATCTAGTTATTGATATTTGAGAATACGTTCGCTAGCCTTCAGGACAACGGGGCAGACAACCCTGCGGAACGTACTCAGCCAAGGAGAGATCGTTATGAAAGCCATTGTCATGACAGGCGCCAACCAACCCTGGCAGGTACAGGAGGTGCCCACCCCCACCGCAGAACCCGGCCAGATTCTGGTCAAGGTCCATGCCTCCGGCATGTGCTACACCGATGCCTGGGCAACCCAGGGCTTCGGCGGCGACATCTACCCACAAACCCCCGGCCACGAAATCGTCGGCGAAGTTGTCGAGGTCGGCGCCGGCGTGCACACCCGCCAGCTAGGAGACAGAGTGGGCGCCACGTGGGTGCAATCTGCCTGCGGGCGCTGCGCCTACTGTCGGGAAAACCGCCCCTTGACCGGCCAAACCGCCATGAACTGCGCGAACCCACGAACCTCAGGGTTCTCCGCGCAGGGCGGTCATGCCGAATACGTCGCACTCGCGGCCGAGGGCACCGTGCTCTTGCCGGACGGGCTCCCCTACGAGCTGGCCGCACCCATGATGTGCGCCGGATACACCACCTGGAGCAGCTTCCGGGACGCCGCACCGCAGCCGCATGAACGGGTGGCGGTGGTAGGTATCGGCGGTCTTGGGCACGTCGCAGTCCAACTTTCCAAGGCCAGCGGATTCGAGACCATCGCGATCACGCACTCCCCCGATAAACGAGACCTGGCCCTGCAGCTCGGGGCAGATCATGTCGTCGCAAACGGAAAAGAGCTGTTCGAACTGGGTGGCGCCGACATCCTGATGGTCACCACAAACGCGTTCTCCGCCGCCCAGGAGGCCATGACCGGACTGCGACCGGACGGTCGCGTAGCTCTCAGCGGCCTGGACTTCAACCACCCATTCTCGATCTCGTCCGAAGGTGTGCCCTTTCACATGATGCGACAGAAGGTGATCGGTTCGACGCACGGTGGCCTTCAGCGACTTGCCGAAGTGCTCGATTACGCCGCAAAGGGGCGAGTGAAGCCCATCGTGCAGACCTACTCCTTGGATCAGGCCACCGAGGCATACGACCGTCTCGTATCCGGGCAGGTGCGTTTCCGCGGAGTCTTCACTCCATTTGCAACCGGCTAGCCTGCATCCCGCAACGCGCAGGTCGGGGTCAGCGGACTCACCGTCATCCCGACCTGCGCCGCTGACCAATCATGCGGCCGCTTGGCTCTAGGCTCAGAGCTATGCCGCCCGACGCCTCAGCCACCAAGAAGCGTCTGCTCGATGCCGCATATGCCGAGTTCGCCGAGCATGGGCTCGCCGGTGCGCGCGTCGACCGGATCGGCGCCGCCGCCGAGGCCAACAAACGGCTGCTCTACGTGTACTTCACCAATAAGGAAACGCTGTTCGATACCGTCGTCGCGCATTCCATCCAGCGCATGTCCGATGCGGTCCCGTTCACCCCGGACGATCTGCCCGGCTACGCGGGCGCCCTGTTCGATCACCTCATCGAGCATCCCGAGCACCTGAGACTTGCCACGTGGGCACAGCTGGAACGGCCGGTAGCCGGCCCGGCAGAAACCGCGGCCTACGCGGCGAAAGTCCAATCCATCGCCGAGACATGGTTACCCACAGGCGATATGGAGCCCGCCGATATTTTGGCGCTCACGCTCGGGCTGACCACCGCGTGGCTCGGCGCATCGCCGGCCCTGCGCGGCCTCGCCACGTCTGAGCCCTTCTCCCCCGAACGCCTGGCCGTTCACCGCGGCGCACTCATCGCAACAGTCGAGGCCCTCTTAGGCGTCGCGGCGCGATGAGCACATCGGACGCCACGTTCCTCGATTCCATCGCCGACGAACTGGCAGCACTTCCCACGGTCGAAGCGGTGACACTGGGCGGTTCTCGAGCACAGGGAACCCATCGACCGGACAGCGATTGGGATCTGGCGATCTACTACCGCGGCGGCTTCGACCCCGAGGACCTGCGCCAGATCGGGTGGGAAGGGGAGGTCTCCGAAATCGGCGCGTGGGGCGGCGGGGTGTTCAACGGCGGTGCGTGGCTTCATATCGATGACCGCGACGTCGACGTGCACTATCGCGATCTGGCGCACGCCAAGGAACAGCTGATACGCGCGGAGCGGGGCGAATTCCACATCGAGCCGCTGATGTTCCACCTCGCGGGGATCCCCAGCTACCTGGTGGTGGGCGAGCTTGCCCTCAACAAGGTCTTGCACGGCATCCTGCCGTGCCCGGATTACCCTGCCGCGCTTCGTGAATCGGCACCCGATGTGTGGTCGGCACGCGCCGCGCTGAACCTGCTCTACGCGAAGAAGAATCACGCACCGCACGGACGGGTAACTCAGTGTGCCGGGCTGTTAGCGGTCGCGGCGCTGGAGTATGCCCACGCGTCACTGGCCGCACGCGGCGAATGGGTGACCAACGAGAAGGCCCTGCTTGATCGCGCCGGAATGTCCGATGTACACACGATTCTCGGCGGGCTGACAGCTGACCCTGTCGCGCTCGCTCGGGCATGCACAGAGATTCGCGCGCTCGGCGCAGGTGTCCACTAACCCGGCGATCTAGGCCGGAACGGGTCTCCGCAATCCAAAGATGTTGCGATACAAAAGAAAAGCTTGTCGCAGAACATCTCGATCAACCGCTCAAGCGGTCAGGGGCCGACCCTCCCGACGAATTAGGTGAGGACGAGAATCGCCTCATCCATATCTCCCGCAGAGCGGATACGGTCAGTACGCCGATTGCCACACCTAGCGGGCTTAGCACCGGCATGGTCAGCGGCGGGCGCAGTACCAAAACCACTAGAGCCAGCGAAGCGCACGAAATCATCACCGTCGCGACCCCGATCCAACGCCGTACCATGACCACCTCGGCCAGGGCGGTAGCGATCACGACAATGCCCGCAAGCTGAGCAAGAATCATCGGCCCGTCCAGTCCCGCAGGTAAATACTCGGCGT
Source organism: Mycobacteroides franklinii (assembly GCF_001853795.1). NCBI lineage: Bacteria > Bacillati > Actinomycetota > Actinomycetes > Mycobacteriales > Mycobacteriaceae > Mycobacteroides > Mycobacteroides franklinii. The sequence continues at coordinate 1,890,672 of NZ_MLIK01000019.1, read as the reverse complement.
AGCGCGGCGATGTCGACGATCCCAGCCCATGCCCGAAGAGTTCAAGATCTTCGACACTCATGAATCGCCAACCGCTACCGAACGGCCGCACCGCCGTCAGCATGCCGACTACGTAAATCCACCAGGCGCCGGTACCTACCGCTCGGATCATGTAGAAAGTCTTGCTTCTGCCCATCAATAGACCGAAACCTCGTCGACTCTGATGAAAAGCCACTCGACCACCTGCCGCGCGACGCCGACCTCGAGCCCTACAAACCGTAGCTCACCTTGATCCGCCCGAACCCGTATCATGGCCAGTCCGAAAACACGTGAAAGCGGGTCTTGCCGCAGTTCCACCGTTCGCACCAGCGCCAGCGGAATCACCCAAAATGACCTATGCCACAACGTCTTCGACGTGACATACACCAGAGTGCCATCAAGCACGCCCCACCGATACGTCCGGTAACGCTGTAGCGGCCGAAGCACCACCCACACCACCGCGCATGACATACACAGCAACCCCAGTGCGCCGAAGACGTGCTGCTGTGGGGTTGCGGCATCGGAGGGTAACGCGGTCACCGCCCACACCGCGGCGATCATGGCAACCAGAGGGATGCACGCCAGTGCGTATTGGATGGCCCAGAGCACCGGTGCCGATCTGCTGGCCCTGCGTTCGACCAGCGCACTGGGCGTCACCCGCTCTGCTGACACCACATCCATCACCGTTCATCCCCCACCGTCGGAGCGAACCGATGCATCCACACCTGCCGTATCGCGACGGCCACAAGCACGAAAGACAGCACCGCGGCCGGCGACCAGATGATCGTATGGTCGAGCTCGCCGAACGCGTAGGCGATCAGGCCCAACGAGGCGAACGGAATGACCACCGACACCCCCGCGGTCCATCGCCGAACGACGACCAACTCGACGATGGCCGCAACCACCACCACACCGAACGCAACCCAGGCCACCGCGCCCGCCAACTGCACGGTGGGATCAAACGGCACGTAATCGGCATACCGGCGCGGCGCGGCGTCGGTAAGCGGCGTGTACGCGGTCCACCCGTAATCCCAGCCCTGCAGGCTCAATCCCCGGTTCACCAGGACGGCAACCACGAATACCCACCAGGCAATGTTGCCCGTGACGCGAGCAGCACTGACTACCTGGATGCGCGACATTCCTGGAGTATCCCTTACGGCTAACTCGGCGACGACGAACGTGTCACACATCGTTGACGAAATACCCCAAAACGGCAACGATGACTCCAGGCGGGCCGATAAGCGGCCTAACAGTCTCAGGGGTAAGCACGTGAAATACATCGTCACCGGCGGCACCGGATTCATCGGACGACGGATCGTGACCCGAATCCTCGAGACCCAACCGGGCGCCGACGTCGCCGTCCTGGTGCGGCGCGAATCCCTGTCACGCTTCGAAAAGATCGCCGAACAATGGGATGACCGCGTACAGCCGCTGGTCGGTGACCTCACTCAGCCCGATCTCGGCCTGCCCACCGAAGGCGATCCGATCACCGCCGACCACATCGTGCACTGTGCCGCGATCTACGACATCACCGTCGACGACGCGGCACAGCGCGCCGCGAACGTCGAGGGCACCCGATCGGTCATCGCACTTGCCAAGCGCGCCGACGCCACCCTGCACCACATCTCCTCCATCGCGGTCGCGGGAAGCTACGAAGGCGAATTCACCGAAGAAGACTTCGACGTCAACCAGGACCTGCCGACGCCCTACCACCAGACCAAGTTCGAGGCCGAACTGCTGGTGCGCTCGGAACCCGGTCTGCGCTACCGGATTTACCGACCCGCCGTCGTCGTCGGCGATTCCAGAACAGGCGAGATGGACAAGATCGATGGTCCGTATTACTTCTTCGGAGTCTTCGCGAAGCTGGCCAAGTTACCCAACTTCACTCCGATGCTGCTGCCCAAGGCCGGGCGTTCCAACATTGTTCCGGTCGATTACGTCGTCGACGCCACCGTCGAGCTGATGCATCAGGAGGGGCGCGACGGGCAGGCCTTCCACCTGACCAACCCCGAAGTGACGTACCTGCGCGACATCTACTCCGGCATCGCAGCCGCCGCTGGCCTGCCGCCGATGCGCGGCTCACTTCCGCACGCCGTGGCCACTCCGTTCCTACGGGCCCGCGGCACGCTCAAGGTCTGGCGCAACATGGTGGTCACTCAGCTGGGCATCCCGCCCGAGATCATCGACATCACCGAGATCATGCCCACCTTCGTTTCCGAATCGACACAAGAAGCGTTGCGTCCCAGCGGAATTAAAGTACCGTCGTTCGGCAGCTACGCCGGCAGGCTGTATCAGTACTGGCGCAGGAACCTGGACCCCGAGCGGTACCGTCGCGATGACCCCGCCGGACCACTGGTCGGCCGGCACGTCATCATCACCGGCGCATCCAGTGGCATCGGACGTGCCGCGGCCATCGCGGTCGCCAAGCGTGGCGGCACGGTCTTCGTGGTGGCGCGCGACGGGGAGGCACTCGATCAACTGGTCACGGAGATTCGCGAGGACGGCGGCAAGGCCCACGCGTTCCCCTGCGACCTCACCGATTACGCCGCCGTCGACGACACCGTCAAGAGCATCCTCGGCCAGTTCGGTCATGTGGACTATCTGGTCAACAATGCCGGCCGCTCGATTCGCCGCTCGGTGGTGAACACCGTCGACCGATTCCATGACTACGAACGGGTCATGGCGATCAATTATTTCGGCGCCGTCCGGCTGGTGTTGGCCCTTCTCCCCCATTGGCGGGAAAGGAAATTCGGCCATGTCGTCAATGTGTCGACGGCCGGTGTCCAGACCCGGAACCCCAAGTACGCGTCCTACATTCCGACCAAGGCGGCGCTGGACGCGTTCGCCGATGTGGTGGCGACCGAGACGGTATCCGATCACATCACCTTCACCAATATCCATATGCCACTGGTGAAAACACCGATGATCGCGCCCTCGAACAAGCTCAATGTGGTGCGCGGGCTCACCCCCGAACACGCGGCCGCCATGGTGGTACGCGGTCTTATCGAGAAGCCGACACGCATCGACCACCCGATGGGCACCTTCGCCGATATCGGGCAGTACCTCACGCCGAAGCTGAGCCGGCGGGTTCTGCATCAGATGTACCTGGCATACCCGGATTCCAAGGCGGCCCGTGGGCTCGAACCCGTCGATGACCGTCAGGACCTGTCGACCTCACGACGCCGCCCCAGGGCAGCCAAACGCGTTGCGGCCGTGTCGCGGTTACGCGTTCCAGGTCCGGTGATGAAGGTGGTACGCCTCATCCCCGGAGTGCATTGGTGACCTCCCGGGCCATCCGGGGACCCGCCTCGATGGCTCCGTCAAGATAACCCGGGTGACCGCTCGCCGTTTCGGTACCTGCCCAATGGATGTCACCAACCGGCGCCGAAGGCATCGGCATGACCACCTCGGCGATACCGATATCCAGCAGCGCCATATACCCACCGCCGGCGTCTTCGAATCCGTACTAGCCACCATTCAGTCAGTCGTATGACTTTTACTATGCGTGGCGCTCCACCGCTTGTCGAATCCGTGTACAGAGCTAACTGGCGGTAGGTTGACGTCCATGGTTCCTGTTTTTGCCGACGTCGATACCGGAGTGGACGACGCACTGGGATTGCTCTATCTCCTTGCTAGCGAGAATGTGGAGATCGTCGGTATCGCTTCTACTGCGGGCAATGTCTCGGTGGACCATGTTTGCGCGAACAATCTGGGTCTGCTGGAGCTGTGCAAGGCGCCGCAGATCCCAGTATCCAAGGGTGTCGCCGAACCGTTGAGCGCGGCGCTACGTACCGCCGAAGACACACACGGTCCCACCGGAATCGGGTATGCCGCACTGCCGGACTCCACCCGCACGCTCACCGATCATGATTCGGCCGAGGCCTGGGTAAAAGCCGCGCGTGCCCACCCTGGCGAGCTGGTGGGCTTGGCGACCGGCCCGCTCACCAATCTGGCACTGGCCCTGCGCACCGAACCCGAACTGCCCAAACTTCTCAAACGGCTCGTGATCATGGGCGGCTCCTTCGACTACCCCGGCAACACCACGCCGGTGGCGGAATGGAATGTCGTCGTGGACCCGGGCGCCACGGCAGAGGTGTACGCCGCCTGGGGAGCCGCTGGCGTACAAGAACTCCCGATCGTGTGCGGCCTGAATCTCACCGAGACGATCGCCATGACACCGGAGCATCTGGTCAGGCTGGCCGATGCCGCGGGCGCTACCACCACCCCGCTGTCGGTGCTCGACTCTCCATCGAGCCGATCCTCGGCGAGCAACTCGGTGCTGCGGTTCATCGAAGATGCGGCGCGGTTCTACTTCGAATTTCACATGAAGCAGGACGAAGGCTTTCTGGCGCATATGCACGATCCCTTCGCCGCCGCGGTGGCACTGGATCCATCACTCGTCCAAACCCGTTCCGCAACCGTCGATGTCGAGCTGACGGGCGATCTGACGCGCGCGATGACCATCGCGGACTGGAAGGGCCAGTGGGGCCAGAAACCCAACGCGCAGATCGCGGTGGAGACCGATCCCGAAGTGTTCTTCCAGCGGTTCATCGAGCGAGTGAGCGCGTTCGCACGGAAAGTCGACGAAACCAGCTGACCTTCGCCCGTCATTCATATACGCCCTCCACATACCAACGCTGCCTGCGGAAATGCAGGAGCAGCGCCTGTCCACCGCCCTTGTCTTCGAGTAGCACCTGAGCCCTGGCCGCCACACCCGCGGCCTTACGCCCCAGAGGTTCATCACCCGAAACGAAGAGCGGTTCCTGCTCCTCCCACCATCTCTCGTCGATCGGCCACGGCCCCGCCCACCAACTCAACTCCCAGCCCCCATTGCCCCGCCGGACCCTGGCCGGTTCTCCTGAGAACATTCCCCGTCCGGTCACCATCACCGGCGCTCCGTCGACATCCAACAATTCCACCGGTTCATCGGATAACACCACCGGAGCCGGATCGGGCAGCTTCCCGGGCCATGGGGCGCCGGGGTCGGCGCGCGGCCTCAGCTCATCCCCTAAGGGCACCAAGGTAATTCGTTCGGCCGGACCGCGCCCGCCGCTGACCACTCCCACCTGTACCGACTCCTCTCCCAACAGATCCTGAACCCTCGTCAACGCGCGTCGCGCCCGCTGCCGCTCCTCAGCGCCCACCGCCCCCCACAACGTCAGCTGCAACGCCTCGGCCGTCACCACCTCGACCGGCTCCAGCCGCAACATCGCCACCGGCCCATCCAGAGAACGTCGCCGGGCAAGCCAACCGTCGAGCTGCCAGCGCACACGGTCGGCGGTCGCCTCCTCGGTGAGCGGTTCGGCACACCGCCACACCCGAGACAGCTCCTGGCCGTCCACTGTGACGGCGTGAATAGCCAACCGGGAGCAGGCCACTCCGGCCGCGGACAGCGTCTCGTGCAGGCTCACCGCCAACGTCCGCCCCGCGAAGGCCGCGGCATCGACTCGATCGATCGGCGGATCGCAGGACAACTCGACTCCCAGCTCGGCTGGAACCACATGCCCCGAGGGCGGGCGCTGTGGTTCGGCTCGCGCATGTCGATGTGCCAGCACCGCGTCATCGTCGAACCTCGAGGCGACATCCGACCGCGCCAGTTCCGCAAAAGCACCGATGGTACGAATACCCATGCGCCACAACAGGTCAACCAAGTCTTCACGTTGCGGGCAGCACAGACTGGGCTCGGCGGACATCTCCTTGATCGACAACGCAGCCAGGAATCGCGCATCCCCACCGGGCGCCACCAGTGCCGCATGCCGCGCGGCGTACACCGCCGTGGACATCTGATCGGCGATTCCCACCTGGCATTCGGCTCCGGCCACCGACACCGCATCGGCCAGCCGTTCTGCCGCGGTCTGCTCACTGCCGAAGTACCGGGCGGCTCCGGTCACCGGCAGTGCCAGCAGCCCGGGACGCAGAATCTCGGCCCCCGGCACCAGATCATCCACTGCCGCGATCATCGGTTCGAAGAATCGCGCATCACGATCGGCGTCGGCCACCGCGATATGCAGCTGCGGACACCGAGCCTGGGCTTCGCGTCGCCGCATACCCCGGCGTACTCCCAGCGCCCGCGCGGCCGCAGTGCATGCCGTCACCCTGTTGGCCAGGGTCACCGCCACGGGCCGGGTAGCAGGAAGATCCGCCATCGCCGCGGCGGCCACCGCAGGCCAGTCCGGGCACCAAATCGCCAGCACCCGTGGCGCTTTGCGCCGTCCTTTCCCTGGTCTTTCAGGCAGATCTGATCGCGCCACGGCCGCCACACACCTCCCGACCACCACGCCCACGCGTCCGTACCGCTGTTCGCACCCCACGGATCCGCCCCAGACCGCGGGCCGACACCCCGTCATAGCCGATCACCTGCGCCCGCAATCGCAGCGAGGCGCCTTCCCAGTCCCCATCGACGGCCAGCAGCGTGCATCCGTTGCTGTGTGCCCGGGCCACTATCGCGCGCGCCGACGTCGAGGTCACCCGTCGGCCGCCCAGACCCAGCACCACCAGATCCATCCCGTCCATGAGCACCGAGGCCACCTCCACCGCACTCAGACCCGGGTGGGGAATCAACGCCAGACGGCTTAGGTCCGCGCCCCGCTCCACCGCCGCCAACACGCTCACATCGGGCATGCCCACAATCGCGGCATATCCGCCCGCGGCGGTCACCGAAGCCACCACCTCCAGGGGCAGTGACCGGGCCCCGCTGGCCACCGCGACCGTGCCGCGCCGCAACACGTGACCTATCGATCTGGCCAGCGCATCGGACCCCGGCAGCAAAGACTGAGCGTCCGGCAGTGCCTCCTGAAACCGGCCAGCCGAAGACCGATCCCCACCGACCTTCCCCGATATCGTCGCCATCTGCTGCCGGAGCTTTTGCAGCTGGTCAGCACGGTTAACCAGCGCTTCATCGGCGGCCGCCACAGCCGTCACAACCGCACCTCCAGACACACCTGACTAGAACGTATGTTCGATGCCTGGAGTAAACACCTCGCCACCGACAACCGTCAAGGCGGGCAGAGGCTATCTGGCGACACGCCGCGTTGCGGTGGATTCGTGTCGCACATGTCCGCCACGAGGCGGCGGTCGACGGGCCTGGTTTCAGTCGAGCTGGCGGGTGTGCGCCCAGCGCGTCAACGCGTTGCGATTGGACTGCTGAGTCTTGCGCAGCACATTGGAGGCGTGCGTTTCCACCGTCTTGACCGAGATCACCAAATCCTCGGCAATCTCCCGGTAGGTGTATCCCCGGGCCAGGAGCCGCAGCACCTCGAGCTCACGCGGAGTCAACGAATCCAGCTCGGGATCCAATACCGGCTCGGGGCTATTCGAGCGCCCGGTGAAGGAATCGAGCACAAATCCGGCCAGCCGCGGGCTGAACACCGCATCCCCACCGGCCACCCGGCGCACCGCGTCGGCGAGCTCGCTCCCCGAAATCGTCTTGGTGACATAGCCTCTGGCGCCCGACCTGATCACCGCGATGACATCCTCGGCGGCATCGGACACGCTGAGCGCAAGAAACACCGGGCCGGAGCCGCCGACTCCGTTGATGACGGCGACCCCACCGCCAGAAGGCATGTGCACATCGAGTAACACCACATCCGGTGCGCTGGCACGAATCCCGGCGACTGCCTCAACAACCGACCCGGCCTCGCCCACGATCTCGATATCCGATTCACCGGCCAGCTCGGCCCGCACCCCGGACCGAAACACCCCATGATCGTCGACCAGGAATACCCGCAGCATCACTCTTCCCTCTCGTCGACGTCGTTGGTCTTGTACGGCATGATAATTCGCACCTCGGTGCCCTTACCGATCTCCGACTTGATCTGCACCTGCCCACCTCGGCGCATCACCCTGGCCTTGATGGAACGCGCGATGCCCTGCCGATCCTGCGGCACCTCGTCGGGATCAAACCCCTTACCCCGATCCCTGACGAAGACGCTGATCTGGCCGGGTTCCACCTCGGCGTACAGGTTGATATCCGATTGCCCGGAATGCTTGGCAGCGTTGACCAACGCCTCACGGGTGGCCCCGACCAACGCACGCCCGGTCTCGGGCTCACGTGCCAGATCGGCATCGCCGACGATCACCGAATTGACCACCACGGTGTGCGTGTCCTCGACCTCCCCGGCCACGGTGCGCAACTCCTGCCCCAGCGACGAGTCCGACGACGCCCCCGAGGAGAACAGCCAGCTGCGCAGCTCCCGTTCCTGGCTGCGGGCCAGGCGCAACACCTCGTTGGGATTGTCGGTGCGTTTCTGGATCAGTGCCAGCGTCTGGAGCACCGAATCATGCAGATGCGAGGCGATCTCGTCGCGTTCCTCGGTACGGATACGTGCGGCGCGCTCGATGCCGAGCGCACGCCACAACCGCAACCACAGCGGCACCGTCAACAACACCGCGCCCACCAAAGTGGCCGCAATGGCCACCAGCGAGTCGCGCAAAGAGGACAGGTCCACATTGCGCAGAACCACCACTGCGATCCCGCCGAAAACCAGCGCCGCACCGGCGATCACCCGAACCAACGTCAGTATCGACGGCCTGCCGGGCGCTCCCAGTACCGCCAAACTTGGCCCCTGCGCATCGAATTCGCGCCACACCACTGCAAGACCGGTCAGCGCCAACACCGTCGGGAAGACCAATGACGCCGCCGAACCGCTGACCGTCGACATCAAAATGATCAGCGCGGCAAGGCTTAACAGCAACAGCCCGGTGGCCCGCCTGCGGTCGGTAGCGCTGACGGCCGCGACATCGTCGCCCGGCGGCATCAGCATCCACAGCAGTCCATAGGCCACGATGCCCATCCCGCTGGCGGCTCCGAGCACCGCGAAGGCCAACCGCACCCGGAACACCGGGACATCGAGATGATCGGCGAGCCCACCGGCGACACCGGCCACCACTCGCCCACCGGTACGCCGGCGCAGCGGCGGGGCGGCGGTCAGCCGATTTCCGCCGGCGAAGGCATTCCGGAACCTGGGACTCACCTCTGCGATACTGCCATGGCAAAGCTCCGCATGGCATCGGGCTTATCCCTGAAGCCGTATTGCAAAGATCAGGGTGAATCCTGATGGCGGACATGCCCGCGGCTGGGCACCATAGCTGTCATGGACACGGATACCACCACCAAACGGACGCCGTCCTCCACGCTGGGAGACATGTGGCGGACTCGTCCGTTGCGGCTGCCCGGACACGGCAAGCTCGCCGGTATCGCCGCGGGAATCGGCTACCGCTACAACGTGGATCCGCTACTGGTTCGCGTAATTTTCGTGGTCACAACGATTTTCGGTGGCGCAGGCGCCATCATGTACGTGGCGTGCTGGCTGCTCATGCCCACCGCCCGCTACACCACCCCATATCACGAGTCCAAGGTGAAGATGGTCTTCTGGATCATCGTCCTGCTGCTCCTCGGCGGACCGTTCATCGACCCCGATCGCGACCCATGGGGATTCGTCAGCGCCGCGGTCCTGCTCGGTGGCTGGTATCTGCTCTATCAGCGCCAGACCGAACCCCCCTCGGCTCCGGCGGCTTCTGCCGATCAGCCTCCCGTCACCACGGATGACCAATCGGACACCGTGACGGCCCCGGTCGACGTGACCACAACAGAAGCCGGGCCACTGTCGGTACCACTGCCGCCGCCCCCGCCCACATGGAACCCACCCGGAATGTCGCCCTTCGCCTGGGATCTGCCCGATCCGACTCCGCTGCCCGCACCACCGGCCAAACCCAAGTCCCGCGTGGCCCCGGTGACCATCGGCGCGATGCTCATCGTCAGCGCAGTACTCGTGGCCATCGGACTGCTCGGCGGCAGCTGGGTGACGCCGGTGGAGGTCACCGCGGCGGCGCTGGTCATCGTGGGTGTGGGCATGCTGGTGGGTGCCTGGCTCCGCAGCGGCTACGCCCTGCTCTTTCTGGCAGTCCCGCTGGCCGGATTCGTCATCGTGGCATCCTCGATAGGCCCGCTGGAGGTGTCTCTCAACATCGGCGACCAAAGCTACCGCGTCACAGAGGCTTCCGAGATCGACGACTACTACGAGGTCGGCATCGGCACCATCACCCTTGACCTGACGGAGGTCACACTCACCGGCGACAAGACGGTGAACCTCGACGTCGGGATGGGCGATATCCACGTGCTGGTTCCGTCCTCCATGAACGTGCGAAGCAGATGTGAGGTGAGCGTCGGCAGTTTCGACTGCCTGCCCTCACCAGCCGGCGCCGGCCCGGTACTGACCATCAACGCCACGGCCAACGTAGGAAGTATTGAGGTGCAACGTGTCTGAGAACACCGACGAACCAGTGACCAACGCCGATAGTGCCGACTCCGAGGTGCAGAATCAGGCGGAATCCGCACCTGAGGCCGTCGACAGCGAGAAGACCAGGCCCTCCATCACCCTTGCCCTGTCCGGACTGATCGCCGTGCTCGTCGGCGGGTGGGCCCTCACCGGCGAGGACTTCGTCGCGCTGATTCACAGCGATCTGCTCGGCTGGGTCGCCATCGCCATAGCGATAGCCATCGGCGTTGCGCTGGTGGCAGTTCCGACCCGGCATAACCGCAGTTAGAGGATCACTCCCATTCGATGGTGCCGGGCGGCTTGCTGGTGATGTCCAGTACCACCCGGTTCACCTCGGGAACCTCGTTGGTGATTCGCGTCGAGATCCGCTCCAGCACCTCGTAGGGCAGCCGCGTCCAGTCCGCGGTCATCGCGTCCTCACTGGAGACCGGTCGCAACACGATGGGATGCCCGTACGTGCGTCCATCGCCCTGTACCCCGACCGAGCGCACATCGGCCAACAGCACCACCGGGCACTGCCAGATATTGCGATCTTGGCCTGCCGCGGTAAGTTCCTCGCGCGCAATGGCATCAGCACGGCGCAGGGTATCCAGCCGATCAGCAGTGACCTCGCCGACGATCCTGATGGCCAGACCCGGCCCCGGGAAGGGCTGGCGGCCAACGATCTCCTCAGGTAGGCCCAGTTCGCGGCCGACAGCACGCACCTCGTCCTTGAACAGCAGCCGTAGCGGCTCCACCAAGGTAAAGGTCAGGTCCTCGGGCAACCCGCCCACATTGTGGTGGCTCTTGATGTTGGCCGTACCGCTGCCACCCCCGGACTCGACAACATCCGGGTACAGCGTGCCCTGCACCAAAAACTCGATTCCGTCCTCGGAATTGCCGATCGCATCGGAGACAGCGCCCTCGAACGCCCGGATGAACTCACGGCCAATGATCTTGCGTTTGGTTTCCGGGTCACTGACACCGGCGAGCTCACCGAGGAACTTCTCCGCTACATCAACAGTCACCAGCTTGGCGCCGGTGGCTGCCACGAAATCGTGCTCCACCTGCGCACGCTCTCCGCTGCGCAGCAGACCGTGGTCAACGAACACACAGGTCAGCCTGTCTCCGATGGCGCGCTGCACCAGGGCTGCCGCCACCGCCGAATCCACCCCACCAGAGAGCCCGCACAATGCGCGGCCGTCACCGATCTGCGCGCGCACCTGCTCGACCAGGGTCTCGGCGATATTGGCTGCCGTCCACGCCGACTCAATGCCCGCGAACTCGTGCAGAAAGCGGCTGAGCACCTGTTGCCCGTGCGGCGAATGCAGCACCTCGGGGTGATACTGCACCCCGGCCAGGCGCCGCGCCCGGTTCTCGAACGCCGCCACGGGAGCGCCCTCGCTGCTGGCGACCACGGTAAAGCCTTGAGGCGCTTCGGTTACCGCATCGCCGTGGCTCATCCACACGGGCTGGACGTCGGGCAAACCGTCGTGCAGGTCTCCGCCCACCACGTTCAGCTCGGTGCGGCCGTACTCGCTGGTGCCGGTGTGCGCGACGGTTCCGCCGAGCACCTGCGCCATGGCCTGAAAGCCGTAACAGATGCCGAAAACCGGAATGTCCAAATCGAATACGCCGGGGTCGAGCTGGGGTGCACCCTCTTCATAGACGCTCGACGGGCCACCGGACAGCACGATCGCCCGGGGATTACGTTCCTTGATCTCCTCGATACTCGCCGAGTGAGGGATCACCTCAGAGAACACCCGCGCCTCACGCACGCGACGTGCGATCAGCTGTGCGTACTGTGCCCCGAAGTCGATGACCAGAACCGGTCGGTCGCCATGCTGCTCCGTTTGCGCCACCGGCTTAGCTTAGTGGTGCAGCTATCCCGGATCTAACTGACCGAGCTCACCGGTTCGATCGGCAGACGCCGCAGCGCGCCGGGAGCACCGGCCGGGACCACAGGGTGCGCCGGGGGCACCGGCGCCATCCGCTGATAGGGCAGACCCTGCTCCGGGCGCAGATCTATCTCGCCCTTGTTGGGCCACAACGACGCCGCCCGTTCGGCCTGCGCGGTGATGCTCAGCGACGGGTTGACGCCCAGGTTCGCCGAGATCGCCGCGCCGTCCACCACGTACATGGTCGGGTAGCCATACACCCGGTGGTAGGGGTCGATGACGCCATCTTCGGGGCTCGTCCCGATGACGGCCCCGCCCAGGAAGTGCGCGGTGAGCGGGATGTTGAACAGCTCGCCCCAGGTGCCGCCCGCGACGCCGTCGATCTTGGCGGCGAGGCGCCGAGTCGCTTCGTTGCCCGCGGGAATCCAGGTGGGGTTGGGCTCACCATGGCCCTGCTTGCTGTCCAGGCGCCGCCAGAACAACGTCTTCTTGGTGAACGTGGTGATCGAGTTGTCCAGGTGCTGCATGACCAGCGCGATGACGGTGCGCTCACTCCACTGCGTCACGTTGAGCATGCGCATGGTGCCCCGCGGATCCGCACGCGCGGCCTCGATGAGCTGGCGCCACCGCGACTTCTCGCCATCGCCATCGGTCATCAGGGTCTGCAGCAGGCCCATCGCGTTGGAGCCCTTGCCGTACCGCACCGGCTCGATGTGCGTGTCGCTGGTCGGGTGGAACGAGGACGTGATGGCCACACCGTGGGTGAGGTCCAGATCGTCCTTGTACTCCAATCGTCCTGCACCGACGATGGATTCGGAGTTCGTGCGGGTCAGCACACCCAGACGCTGGGAGAGCTTGGGCAGCAGGCCCTTGTCCTTCATCTTGAACAAGAGGTTCTGCGTGCCCCAGGTGCCGGCGGCCAGCACCACGTGCTTGGCCGTGTAGGTCTTGCGCTGTTTACGCAGCCAGCGGCCGGTGGACTTGGTGGACACCCGCCAAACCCCGTCGGCACCCTGCTGCACCGCGGTGACCGTGGTAAGCGGAATGACCTGGGCGCCAGATGATTCGGCCAGTCCGAGGTAGTTCTTGACGAGGGTGTTCTTGGCGCCGACCCGGCATCCGGTCATGCAGGAACCACATTCGGTGCAGCCCACCCGGTCGGGGCCGGCACCACCGAAGTAGGGATCGGGCACCTTGACGCCGGGTGTCTTGGCGCCATCGGGGCCGAAGTACACGCCCACGGGGGTCGCGACAAAGGTGTCGCCGGCTCCCATGTCGTCGGCGACCTCCTTGATGAGCCGGTCGGCGTCGGTGAAGGTGGGGTTCTTGACCACGCCGAGCATCCGCTGGGCCTGCTCGTAGTGCGGTGACAGCTCGGCCCGCCAGTCGGTGATGCCCTTCCACTGCGGGTCCTTGAAGAACGGCTCCGGCGGCACGTACAGGGTGTTGGCGTAATTCAGCGAGCCACCGCCGACCCCGGCACCCGCCAGGATCATGCAGTTGCTCAGCAGGTGGATCCGTTGAATCCCGAAGCACTTGAACATGGGCGCCCACAGAAACTTGCGCAGATTCCAGGACGTCTCGGCGAATTCCTCGTCGGAGAACCGGCGACCGGCTTCCAGGACACCTACGCGATAACCCTTTTCGGTCAACCGCATGGCGGTGACGCTTCCGCCGAATCCGGATCCGACGATGAGCACGTCGAAGTCGGTGTCTGCTTCAGGTTTTACAGGGACTGCTACCGGTGATGACATCGTTGGCCTACCTCCGCATGGTCACGTTACCGACCAGTATGGAATACAACGAGGGGGGTATTGTAAATTAGGTCACCCTAAGTAGACACATGTCTAAGAGTTGACGGTCAGCCCGACCTTCTGAAATTCCTTGAGATCGCAGTATCCGGACTTGGCCATCGAACGGCGGAGCCCACCAACAAGATTCAAGGTGCCAAACGGATCATCGGACGGGCCGCCGAGCACCTCGCTCAACGGCGGCCGCTCCCCCACCGCCACCTGCAGCAGCGCGCCACGAGGCAACGAGGGATGCGCGGCGGCGTTCGGCCAGAACCATCCGTCACCGGCGGCCTCCTGCGCCGCGGCCAGGGGGGTCCCCAGCACCACGGCGTCGGCACCACAGGCGATGGACTTCGCAAGATCCCCCGAGGTGTGGATGTCGCCGTCGGCCAAGACATGTACGTACCGGCCGCCGGTCTCGTCCAGATATTCGCGGCGGGCGGCCGCGGCATCGGCGATGGCGGTCGCCATCGCGACACTGATGCCCAGCACCTCTCCGCTGGTCGTCGCGCCCGCGGTCTGCCCGTACCCGACGATGACGCCCGCGGCTCCGGTCCGCATCAGGTGCAGGGCCGTGCGGTGATCGATCACGCCACCGGCGACAACGGGGATATCCAGCTCGGAGATAAAGGTTTTCAGGTTCAGCGGCTCGCCGTCGCGGGCCACCCGTTCGGCCGACACGATGGTGCCGTGGATGACCAGCAGATCGATACCCGCGGCGATCAGATGCGGGGTGAGCAGCTGCGCGTTCTGCGGGCTCACCCGCACCGCCGTGGTCACGCCGGCCCCACGCACCTCGGTGATCGCCGCCGCCAATAGCTCCGGATCGATTGGCGCCGAATGCAATTGCTGCAACAGACGGATCGCGGCGGAGGGCTCAGGCTCCTTCTGCGCAACCTCGACCACCTCGGCGATGCGGGCCTCGACATCAGCGTGCCGGCCCCACAGCCCCTCACCGTTGATGACGCCGAGCCCACCGGCCTTACCGAGTTCAATGGCGAAACGCGGCGAAACCAGCGCATCGGTCGGATGCGCCACCACCGGAATCTCGAATCGGTAGGCATCGAGCTGCCACGACGTCGACACGTCCTGCGATGAACGCGTGCGGCGTGCCGGGACAATGTTCACGTCATCGAGTTCGTATGTGCGGCGGGCGGTTCTGCCCATGCCGATTTCGACGAGGTCACGCATGTTGGCTTCCTTTACCGTGCCGAGGTGTTAACGCACGTAGTAGTTCGGCGCTTCGGCCGTCATGGTGATGTCATGCGGATGGCTCTCCTTGAGCCCCGCCGCGGTGATCTGTACGAACTGAGCGCGCTGAAGCTCCTCGATGCTCGACGCCCCGGTGTACCCCATGGCAGCCCGCAGGCCACCCGTCAGCTGATGCATGACCGTCGACAACGGGCCACGGAACGGAACCCGGCCCTCGATGCCCTCGGGCACCAGCTTGTCCTCGGACAACACGTCGTCCTGGAAGTAGCGGTCCTTCGAGTAGCTCCGTCCGGTGTTCCCGGCCGCGCCGCGTCCCTGCATGGCACCCATGGAACCCATGCCGCGGTAGCTCTTGAACTGCTTGCCGTTGACGAAGATCAGTTCACCGGGCGACTCCGCCGTACCCGCCAGCAGCGACCCGAGCATCGTCGTGGATGCACCGGCGGCCAACGCCTTGGCGATATCGCCCGAATACTGCATGCCGCCGTCGGCGATCACCGGAACACCGGCCAGGTGGCAGACCGCGGAGGCCTCCAGAATCGCGGTGATCTGCGGTGCGCCGACACCGGCCACCACGCGGGTGGTGCAGATAGAGCCTGGGCCCACACCGACCTTCACCGCGTCGGCGCCCGCCTCGATGAGCGCCGCGGCACCCGAGCGGGTGGCGACGTTCCCGCCGACCACGTCGACGCGCTCGCCCACCTCGGCCTTGAGCTTGCCGACCATGTCCAGCACCTTGCGGTTGTGTGCGTGCGCGGTGTCCACGATCAGTACATCGACACCCGCGTCCACGAGCGCCATGGCCCGCGTCCACGCGTCATCGCCCACACCGACAGCCGCGCCGACCAGAAGCCGTCCGTCGCTGTCCTTGGTTGCATTGGGGTGCTGCTCGGTCTTCGCGAAATCCTTGACGGTGATGAGGCCGGTCAGGCGACCGTCGCCGTCGACGATGGGCAGCTTCTCGATCTTGTTGCGCCGCAACAGCCCTAGCGCAGCGTCGGCAGTCACTCCCTGGCGCGCGGTGATCAGCGGCGGCTTGGTCATCACCTCGGCGACCGGCTTCGACAGGTCGGCCTCGAACCGCATATCCCGGTTGGTGATGATCCCCACGAGTGCGCCCTGCGGGTTCACCACCGGCAGACCGGAGATCCGGAACCGTGCACACAGCGCGTCGACCTCGGCAAGGGTGTTCTCGGGCGAGCAGGTCACCGGGTTGGTGACCATGCCGGCCTCGGACCGCTTGACGGTCTCGACCTGCCCGGCCTGATCCTCCAGCGACAGATTGCGGTGCAGCACACCCATGCCGCCGGCACGTGCCATCGCGATGGCCATCCTGGCCTCGGTCACGGTGTCCATCGCCGAGCTGACCAGCGGGACGTTGAGTCTGATCCGTTTGGTCAGCTGCGAGGAGGTGTCGGCGCCGTTCGGCAACACATCCGATGCCGCCGGCAGCAACAGCACATCGTCGAACGTCAACCCGAGCATGGCGACCTTGTGCGGGTCGTCGCCGCCGGTGTGGACGGACCCTGCCGCAATGGTCATTCGAGCCTCCATGCCAGATAGCCGTCGTATACATCCCAGGGGTGATATGGGAAGGAGTGCATCCATCCTATCGGCTCGCTCCGGCTCCGATATCCAAGGATATGTGCTCGGACATACCCCACGTGAGCTGGCGCACGAACCGGCGAACTGCGTACTCTAAGAGTGTGCGCGACCACTTTCCGCCGGGATTGCCACCGGACCCGTTCGCCGACGACCCCCACGATCCGTCGGCCGCGCTCGACGCGATCGAGCCTGGTCAGCCGCTCGACCCGCAGGAGCGGATCGCGGTCGAAGAGGATCTTGCGGACCTCGCGGTCTACGAGGCATTGCTGGCCCATAAGGGAATCCGCGGCCTGGTGGTTTGCTGTGACGAATGCCAGCAGGATCACTATCACGACTGGGACATGCTCCGCGCGAATCTGCTGCAGCTGCTGGTCGACGGTACCGTCCGCCCGCACGAACCGGCTTTCGATCCCGAGCCGGAAGCATATGTGACCTGGGATTATTGCCGCGGATACGCCGATGCCTCACTCAACGAGGCCGCCACGGACCGCGACGGATTCCGCTGATCTTTCGCTTTTCGGCCTACCCGCCGACGTGCGAGCCCGATCCACTTCCCTGATTCGCCGACCCGCCTCCCGGATTGGCCGGAGCCACCGGAGCTGACGTCATCACCGGCATGTGCCGTGACGGGCCGTCGGCGCCCGAACCCGCGTTCCCGCCGCTGCCCGGATACCCGTGGATGTTCCCCGAACCCGGGGTGTTGACGGGTGCCTGATAGTTCGGCACCGGGTTGTCGGGAGTACGGGTAATCGGCGTCGGAGCTTCGATCGTCGTCGGCGCGGTGATCACTGGAGTGTCAACAACTCCGGGCCGAGTGGTGACGATGGTCACCCCTTCCGGAGTCGTCGGGACGGTCACGATGGACGCAGTCGACGGCGCCGTAGTGCTCGCGATCACTCCGGGGGCAGAGACGGTCGTGGTGGGCACGGAGGGTGCCGTCGTCGTGAGCGTCACGCTGGACGACGTCGAGGTGGACGGGGTCGACGTGATCGCCGACGTGGAGCTCGGCGGCGTCGTGGTGGCCGACACGGTGGTCGACGTGGACGTCGGGACGGATGTGGACGTGGAACTCGTCGACGTAGAGCTGGAGGCGCTCGTCGATGTCGAACCGCTTGTCTCCGTCGTCGACGTGGACGTGGACGATGTCTCCGACGTCGTGGTCGATGACGTTGTCTCGGACGTGGTGGTTACCGGCGTCGTCGAGGTCGTGGAACTGGTCGTGCTCGTGATGGGTGCGATCGCCGGCGGCGACAACATGATGCGCGGCGTCTCGGTCACCATCTCCGGCGGCACGGTCGCCTGCGGGTTCTTGGCGTCGATCCTGACTTCGGCCTGCTGCACCCGGCTGGCCAGCTCGGCTTTCTGCTGGGCGTCGCCCACCTCGTTGACGCGCGCGGCGGCAACCCCGAGCTGCTGCTGCGCCCCTTCCCAATCTCCTTGGGAGATAAGCTTTTCCACCTGCGCGAGTTCGGTTTGCGCCGAGAGCACCACCGGGTCCGTGCGCACCGTCGGGCCCGTGCCGAACAACGAGGTGCGCAGCCCATACAAGGCGTCACCGGGATGCGACTGGTACACGGCCGCACCGAATCCGCCGAACAGCAGTGTCACAGCCGCGGCCGACCCCACCGTCGTGGCCAGCAGCCGTGAACGGCCACCACGGTCGCGCAGTGCGTTACGCGCCTGCCCGAGTGTAGGTTTCGCCGGCATCGGATCGCGCCCGACATCCTCGCGCCAGGCCGCCAACATCATCGCCACGGCGTACTCGTCGGAATCGGACGTGGCCACCGGCAGATCCGCCGCGATGGCGTCGATCATCCGGTTGGTGCGCCGCAGCGCCGCCAGGTCTTCAGGCCCCTCGTTCTCTTGCCAGCCTTGCGGGCCGGGGAACCATCCGCGTCCATCAGCCACGGTGATCACCCGCCCGAGTCATCTCTGCCTTGAGTTTCTGCAGTGCCCGATGCTGCGCCACCCGGACCGCACCCGCACTGCTGCCGACCGCGTCGGCGGTCTCCTCCGCCGACAGGCCGACAACCACACGCAAGATGAGGATTTCGCGTTGCTTCTCGGGCAGCACCTCCAGCAGCGCTTGCATGCGCCGCGAGGATTCGGAGTTCAGCGCCTCCTGCTCGGGGCCCGCATGGCGGTCGAACTGCTCCGGCAGGGTCTCGGCGGGGTCGGACTTGTCGCGGGCCATCGCGCGGTGCGCATCGGCTACCTTGTGTGCAGCGATGCCGTACACGAAGGCCAGGAACGGGCGTCCCTGATCTTGGTAGCGAGGCAGCGCTGCGATCACCGCGAGACACACCTCCTGCGCTACGTCGTCTGCGGAGAGACCACTTCTTTCCGCCGTTCCAACTCGAGCGCGGCAATATCGCACCACGACGGGCCGGATGGCACTAAGTACCTCAGAGAGCGCGTCGCGATCGCCTTTGACGGCAGCAGCAACGACGTCGTCGAGCCCGCTCTCCGTACTTGTCATCGACTGCGCATTCCCCAGCGTTACGTGTGGTGCACCGTGGTGGTGCTGTCACCTAGGACAATAGCGTTGGACATCAGGGGGCAGCGCATTTAGTCCACCACCTCGAGGCGCCAACGCCCACCCGCGCGGGCTATCCACGCGGCACATTCGCGGCGAACAGCAACGAGGTCTTCACGAGGTTGTCCCGCCCCGTCGGACGACGGCAGACCGGACAACATGGCAGCCAGCGCCCAACGCAGCGGCACCAGCTCATTCAGTGTCGCGGCCTGCAGCCCGCGCGCGGCGACAACCGCCGATTCATTCATATCGCCGACGCTGCTGAGCGCCGCGGCCAGCACCATCGCCGTCTTGACCTGGTGTCTTACCGAAGGCACGTCACGCGCGAGCTGCTCGGCCGTGCGGGCGTACCGCAGCGATCGCTCCCCGTCGCCGGACACCATTGCCAGCTCGGCGTGCACCCAGGCCAACCGCAGGGGTAGGCGCCATGGCCACCGAACGTCACCGCGCGCGGATAGCGGCTCGGCCCGTTCCAGTAACGCGTGAGCAAGCGGAAATCGCCCCAGTCCCAGCGCATCCGCCGCCAACCCCACGAGCGCATCGGACCGCGCCTCGGCGTCAGTGCCGGCCAGCGTCAGTGCGCGCCCATCCAGCCCGCGCGCGTGCGTATGCCAGCCGAGCTGACGCACGAGTGAGGCGCGTGTACTCAGCGCCAGCGAGGCAAGTCTGCCGGGGCGCGATGTCACGATGCCGCTCAATTCGGCGTGCGCCGCCGCATAGCGCCCCGCTCCACCCAGCGCGACGGCACGAAACCAGGCATCCTCAGGTGTTGAAGCGCGCGGCAGCGGCCACGTAGCTGGACTCGGACCGAAGGCGGCATTGCTGAGCACGGCTGTTTCGGAGGTAAGGGAAGTCACCATGGGAGCGGCCACCGTACCAATTCCGTCAAATATGGCGTTAACAGTTGATGCTGCGGATGTTAAATCGATGTCAACCGGACCTGTGAACACTTCACCAACACAGCATTAAGGAAACGGAAAACCCACGGCCAAAACCCGCTGACCACGCAGGTGAGCGACCGCTACGTACCAGTCATGAGCAAAGACGATGAACGTGATGTTAATTCTGGACCTAATGCCCTGATGTTGCCATGATCATCGCCTATTGACTGGATTTCTACCGCGCACCTACGTTGTGTACACCGCTTGTCATTGGCGACACGTTTGGTGCAACTTCACTCACGCGCAGGTCGACTGCGCGCGCAGCGAGAGGGTTAACCACATGCCGCAGCCACAGCAGTTGCCTGGGCCCAACGCAGATATTTGGGATTGGCAGATGAAGGGCGTTTGCCGAGGAGTCGATTCGTCGGTCTTCTTCCATCCCGACGGTGAACGCGGCCGTGCCCGCGCACAGCGGGAGATGAAGGCCAAGGAGATGTGCCGGGCGTGCCCGGTGCTGGTGCAGTGCCGCGCACACGCGCTGGCCGTCGCCGAGCCGTATGGAATCTGGGGCGGGCTCTCGGAGTCCGAACGTGAACTGATTCTGCGCCGCGGAGTACGCCGCACCGCGTAATACGCTGAGCAGACGTCGGGCCCCCGCACCCAGATGGTGGCGGGGGCCCGACGTTTGCGGGGGCCTTTAGGTAACGGGGCCCGCCGGCTGGTCATCGACCTTCCAGTTGAAGAAAATCTGCGATCCCTGCACATCGGTGGTCCTGACGGTGACCCCGATCGTCTTGCCCTCGCCGTCGACGACCGCACACCGCTGAGTGGCACCCTTCTCACCCTTCAACGCCCCGTCGCAGCTGACGCTGCCGACAGTGACACCGGCCTTCTCCTTGATCGCGTCCTTGAGCCCGGCCTCCAACTTGGCCTTGGTGAGCTCAGGGGAAGACGACCCCACGCTGAAGTGCGCCTCGCACCCCGAGAGCAGCAGCCCGGCCAGAACCAACGCCGTCAGCCGCGACATGTGACGAGCCATCTGCTTAGTAAACCCCCGTTTTAGGCCCCCCACACAGTCTTGTACGGGCCCCGTTGCCACAAAACGCAAGACGCCCCCGACCCGTGGGCCGAGGGCGTCTGCATTGCTATCTAGTGGGCGTGACCGTGGTGACCGTGACCGTGGTCGGCCTCCACGGCCGGCTTCTCCACGATGCTGGTTTCGGTCGTCAGGATCATCCGCGCCGCAGACGCCGCGTTGATGACGGCCGAGCGGGTCACCTTCACCGGATCGATGACGCCGTCGGCGATCAGGTCGCCGTACTCCAGCGTCGCCGCGTTGAAGCCGTGCCCGGCATCCAGCTCGGCCACCTTGCTCACCACGACGGCTCCATCCAGTCCGGCGTTGGTGGCAATCCAGAACAACGGCGCGGACAGCGCGGCTTCGAACACGTCGACACCCTTGGCCTCATCGCCCTTGAGCTCGACACGCAATCCGTCCAGCGCCGAACGAGCCTGCACCAGGGCGCTACCGCCGCCGGCTACGATGCCCTCTTCCACGGCAGCCTTGGCCGCCGCCACGGCGTCCTCGACGCGGTGCTTGCGCTCCTTGAGGGCGGTGTCGGTGGCAGCACCCACCTTGATCACCGCAACACCGCCGGCCAGCTTGGCCAGACGCTCCTGCAGCTTCTCGCGATCCCAGTCCGAGTCGGTGGTTTCGATCTCCGCCTTCAGCTGCGCGACACGCGCCTTGATGGCCTCCTCGGAACCGCCACCGTCGACGATGACCGTCTCGTCCTTGCTCACCACGATGCGGCGGGCGGTGCCCAGCACCTCGATGCCGACCTCACGCAGCGACAGGCCCACATCGGGATTGACCACCTGAGCGCCGGTCACGATCGCCAGGTCCTCCAGGAACGCCTTGCGGCGGTCACCGAAGAACGGCGCCTTGACCGCGACGGCCTTGAGGGTCTTGCGGATCGCGTTGACGACCAGGGTGGACAGCGGCTCGCCCTCCACGTCCTCGGCCACGATCAGCAGCGGCTTGCCCTCCTTGGCCACCAGCTCCAGCAGCGGCAGCAGGTCCGGCAGCGAGCTGATCTTGTCGCGGTGCAACAGCACCAGCGCGTCTTCCAGGATCGCCTTCTGCTCGTCGAAGTCGGTCACGAAGTACTGCGACAGGTAGCCCTTGTCGAACTGCACACCGTCGGTGATGACGAGCTCGGTGTTGATGGTCGAGGACTCCTCGACGCTGACGACACCGTCGCCGCCGACCTTGGTCATGGCCTGGCCGACCAACTCGCCGATCTCGGGATCGCGCGAGGACACGGTGGCCACCTGCGCGATGGCGTGCTCGCCGGACACCGGCGCGGCCACTGTCAGCAGCCGCTCGGACACGGCGTCGGCGGCGCGGGCGATACCGGTGCCGAGCTCGATCGGGTTGGCACCCGCGGCCACATTGCGCAGACCGGCCTTGACCAGTGCCTGCGCCAACACCGTGGCCGTGGTGGTGCCGTCACCGGCAACGTCATTGGTCTTGGTGGCCACCGACTTGAGCAGCTGGGCGCCCAGGTTCTCGAACGGATCTTCCAAGTCGATATCGCGGGCAATGGTGACGCCGTCGTTGGTCACGGTGGGCCCGCCGAATGCCTTGGCCAGCACCACGTTCCGTCCGCGTGGACCGAGCGTGATCTTGACCGCGTCGGCCAGCTTGTTGACCCCGGCTTCCAGGGCGCGGCGCGCGGTCTCGTTGAATTCGATCAGCTTGCTCATGTGTTCTCTCTAGTCGGCTGATTCAGCACTGGACAGGTTTGGGCAAAACGCGTGCCGCCCCGGAAACGCCTGTGATACAGGTGGTTTCCGGGGCGGTCACAGGGTGTTACTTGCTAACGACAGCCAGCACGTCGCGAGCCGACAGGATCAAGTACTCCTCGCCGTTGTACTTGATCTCGGTGCCGCCGTACTTGCTGTAGATGACGACGTCGCCCTCGGACACGTCCAGGGGGATCCGCTTCTCGCCATCCTCATCCCAGCGGCCGGGGCCAACTGCGACGACGGTGCCTTCTTGCGGCTTCTCCTTGGCAGTGTCCGGGATAACCAGACCGGAAGCGGTCGTGGTCTCGGCCTCATTGGCCTGCACGAGGATCTTGTCCTCGAGTGGCTTGATGTTCACGGCCACAGTGATCCCTTTCCCTCTCAGGGTGGCTCGGTGGGCCTGGTGCCCATGAGCCTGGATTGTCAATAGATGTTTCGGCGGCCGGATGAGTGTCGCGTCGTCGTCGCGGGTGCCGACACGACGTCAACCGATCGCCATCTAGCACTCTATACATGAGAGTGCCAGCGCTCAAGAGTGGGCCGTGACCTAACCGCTCAAGGCACCCGGATCCATGAGCAGATGGGCCGACACATCACCGACCATCTCGACATCTACCCGCCGCGAGCTGAAATACCACCCGTGCTCGTCGCGGCCGAAGGTGTCGCGGTATCGGCCCACGACAATCGCCTGCAGTGGCAGCTGTTCGGTGGCCTGCACCACGCAAAACGTCGATCGGGCCGAGGCCGTGCCGTCGCCGCCGACGTCGACGATCGGGTTGAGCACCAAGTGCCGGGTGCGCGGCATGCCACCGGTCTCCCGATAACGGCGGGTGGTGGTGACGAAGAGCTTGGTGATCGCCGAGGCACCGGACACACTCCCCTGTTCCCCGCCGAACGAACCGCGACCAAGGAGCTCGCCAACCCCGCCGAAATCGCCCGCGTCCATCAGCTCGGCGTATCGGTACAGCAGATCGGTGATCGCGAGCCGGTCGGCGATGCTCACCGAACCTGACCCTTCACCACGGGTAGCCCAGGGTCCGCCGCGGCCTGCAACGAGGACGGCTGCGCGCCCGCGGCCACCAGGTGCGCCGCGAAGGAGGCGATCATCGCGCCGTTGTCGGTGCACAACCGCGGTGGGGGCACCCGCAGTGTCACGCCGGCCTCGGCGCACCGCTGCTCGGCCAATGCACGCACCCGCGAGTTGGCGGCCACACCACCGGCGATCAGCAGGGTCGACACCCCCAGCTCGGTGGCCGCGCGCACCGCCTTCATGGTCAGCACGTCGGCCACCGACTCCTGGAAGCCCGCGGCCACATCTGCGGGAGAGAAGTCCGGATATTTTTCGACATATCGGGCCACCGCGGTCTTGAGCCCCGAGAAGCTGAAGCTGTGCCTGTCGTCGCGCGGCCCCGTCATGCCCCGCGGGAACAGAACCGCCGACGAATCACCGTGTTGTGCAAGCTCGTCGAGGACCCTGCCACCCGGATAACCCAGCCCGAGTAGCCGCGCCACCTTGTCGTAGGCCTCACCGGCGGCGTCGTCGACCGTGGCGCCGAGCTCCTCGATGGGCTCGGCCAGCGACCGCACGTGCAGCAGACTGGTGTGTCCGCCCGAAACCAACAGGGCCACGCATTCGGGCAGTGGCCCGTTTTCGTAGACGTCGGCGGCGATGTGCCCGCCGAGATGGTTCACCCCGTAGAACGGCACACCCCAGGCCAGCGCGAGACCCTTGGCGGCGGAGACCCCGACAAGCAGCGCACCCGCCAGGCCCGGCCCGATGGTCGCGGCGACCACATCGGGCTTCTGCACCCCCGCGATGTCCAGCGCACGCCGCACGGTGACACCGAGCGCTTCCAGATGTGCGCGCGAGGCGATCTCGGGCACTACCCCGCCGAAACGTGCGTGCTCGTCGACGCTGGAGGCGACCTCGTCGGCCAACAGCACCACCGACCCGTCGGGGGTCAGCTCGGCGATACCCACTCCGGTTTCGTCGCAGGAGCTTTCGATGGCGAGGATGACTGTCATAGCAGCGTCAGCCTATTTCACTGTGCCGTGTGCAGGGCGTTTCATGGTGAAGGCATCGGCTCCGCTGCCCGGGTAATACCGCTTGCGCAGGCCGACGGTCTCAAACCCGGTGCCGTGATACAGCGCGATCGCGGCCTCGTTGTCGGTGCGGACCTCCAGGAACACCGGGCCCGGATCCTGGTCGGCGTGCGCGAGCAACGCATCCAACAGACGCCGTCCCAAGCCCTGTTTCTGGTAGGCGAGATCCACCCCGATGGTGTGGATCTCGTACTCCGGCTCCTGATGTCCCAAGCGGGAGATGCCGCCGTACCCCACCAGCGTGCGTCCGTCCCTGGCCGCGAGATAGAAGACGTGCGTCGCGGCGAGCTCGGAGCGGAAGGCCGACTCCGGCCACGGATCATCGCCCTGAAACAGGATCGCCTCGAGTTCGGCGCACCGACGGGCATCGCGGCGGCGCAGCGGGCCGAGCTCGATGGTCATCGGCCGGGTTCTTTGGCGTCGGGGCGACGCAGATACAGCGGAGTCAGGGCACCCGGGGGCCCATCCCAGTCGGCCACCTGGACCAGCCGGGACGGCGACGGGTACTGACGGTCCAGCACCGGAAGATCGAAAAGCGTTGTGTGATCCGGTGATCCGGCTACCTGGGCGTAACCCTGGACCGATACGTCTGCCGGCGCATCGACGGCTGGGCCGCTGATGCGCGCACCATCGCGATATCCGGCCCAATACACCTCACGTCGGCGGGCGTCGGTGACGACCAGTACGCCGCCGGTGGTGCCGTAGCCGATGGCATCGAGGGTGCACACCGGGTACACCGGGATGTCCAGCGCCAGGCCCATGGCTGCCGCGGTCGCCATGCCGACGCGCAGTCCGGTGAACGGGCCCGGACCACAACCCACCACGATCCCGCCGAGCTCGCCGACCCCGACGCCTGCATCGGCACATGCCGCTGCGATGTTCGGCGTGAGAGCCTCGGCATGGCCCCTGGCGCCCATGGTGATTCGTTCGGACAGCGGCTGCACCGATCCATCGGGTGCGCGCCTCACCAGCCCCGCCGTGATGGCGGGGGTGGCGGTGTCCAGGGCAAGTATCACGCTCACGGTTCACGGCTCCAATGCCAGGTTGCGGTGCGCTCATCGGAGTCGACGGCGCGTTCCAGCCGGATGTCCAGGTGGTGTGCCGAGAGCCGTTCGGCCAGGCCTTCTCCCCATTCGACGACGACCACCGAGTCGTCCAGCTCCGTGTCGAGGTCCAATGAGTCCAGTTCGCCCAGCAGGTCCGCACTTTGGTGTTCCAGCAGCCGGTAGACGTCCACATGCACCAACGTCGGCGCCCCCGGCTGCCGCGCCTCGTGGACCCGCGCCAGCACATATGACGGCGAGGTGACCGGACCATCGACGTCCATGCCCTGCGCAATCCCCTTGGTCAGTGCGGTCTTTCCCGCCCCCAGCGGCCCGCTGAGTACGACGACGTCACCCGCGACGAGGACGCGGCCGATGCGTGCGCCGAACTCCAGCGTGTCCTGCAGTGTCGGCAAGGCGACGCTTCCCGATTCGTCGATCAACGGCCGGTCCGATCGCGCAGACGCTGCTTGATGGCGGCGAAAAGTGTTGGTGTCGAACGCCTGACAAGCCGGTCAATACCGTCGTTGACGATTCCCGGATGTTCCAGCTGCACGAGGTGCCCCGATTCGCGCACCAGGATCAGCTCATTATGGCCGCTGGGACCCAATTGCGCTGCCATGGATTCTGATTGGGCGTACGGGGTGAGCATGTCGGTGTCGCCGCATATCACCAGGCTGGGCAGTGGCGCGATGGTCGGCAGCGCCGCTGTCTCGTCGTGCTCCTCCAGCGCGCGCAGGAAATCCACGATGGTGGTGACGGGCGTCTGGTGAATCATCCGCTCGCTGAACCTCACCAGCGTGGGACTCACCCGCTGGCCCCCATACGACGCGGCCTGCAAGACCGGGCCCACGAGTGATTTGACGGCGCCGCGCCCGTGGTGAGCCGGCCGCGGCGCGTAATGCACGGCCGTGCGCAGCACGCGCAGCGCCGGATTGCGCAATCCCGCGCCGATCGCGGTGTGTGAAAGACCTTCGGCGGCACTGGCGATCAGGCCGACCCCGACGATCCTGCGGCCATACTGCTCGGGGTGGCGCCCGGCGTGCGCCAGGATGGTCATGCCGCCCATCGAGTGCCCTACCAGGACCGCGTTGCCCCGCGGCACCAGCACGCGCAGCACCGACTCGAGGTCGTCGCCGAGTTGTCGGATGGTGCACGACGCCGGGGCGGGTAGGCCCGAACGCCCATGTCCGCGTTGGTCGTAGAAGACCATCCGGACATTGTCGCCCCAGCGGCTCGCCAGCTCGCGGCGCTGGAAATGAAAGGACGCCATCTGCAGACAAAAACCGTGCACGAACACAACGGTCAGTGGCGCGTTTGATGGTCCCACCTCGCGAACCGCAAGCGGGATACCGTCATCGGTCATCACGATGCTGCCGCGATCGGTCTCCAGCAGATCGAAATCCTCACCGCGATAGGGGTCATCGAAGCTGCGTCGACCGATGGAGCGTGCGGTGCCGACACCGGCCACAGTGACCACGGCACCGATCCCCGCGACACCGGCCAGCCAGGCGTTCGACTTATTGCTCAACGGTCCTGGAATCCCGGTACGTCCGCACCACCCGGCCCCGTGGGCCGGTGACCACTTCGTAGGCGATGGTGTCGAGCAGCTCCGCCCATTCCTGCGCTGTCGGCTCACCCGCCGCACCCGGCCCGAAAAGCGTTGCGACATCGCCGGCTTGCACTCCGGCCCCGTTGTCACCCAGATCGACCACGAACTGGTCCATGCACACCCGCCCGATGTTCGGGTATCGGCGCCCGCCGATGGCCACCTCGAAACGGTTGCCCAGTCCGCGGACCACGCCATCGGCATAGCCGAGCCCGATGAGCGCCGCGTTGGTGTCGCGTGGGGCGGTCCACACGTGCCCGTAAGAGACCCCCTCACCGGCCCGCACCGGCTTGACCGAGGACACCGCACACGTCAGCGACATCGCCGGGATCAGCTCGGTCTCCACGGCCCCGGGCATCGGGTTGATCCCATAGACCGCGATACCCGGACGCACCATGTCGTACCGCGTATCGGGACGGGTCAACGTGGCCGCCGAATTCGACAGATGCGCCAGCTCGTAACGCAACCCAAAGCTGCGCGCCACCTCGAGCGCGTCGTTGAACCGGCCGATCTGCATGTCGATGGTGGAGTTGCCGGGCTGATCGGCATACGCGAAGTGAGACATGATGCCGCGCACCCGGATTGACTCCTCGGCCTGCGCCTTGGCCAACGCCTCGAAGAGATCGCGGGTGTACTCGGCCGGCACTCCGTTGCGGTTGAGCCCGGTGTCCACCTTGATGCACGTGATCGCCTGTCGCCCGGTGGACCGCGCCGCCGTGAGCAGCTCACCGAGCTGATCGAGCGATGAAATCGCGACCTCGACATCCGCGTTCAGCGCGGCGGCGTAGTCGGCTCCCGGTGCGTGCAACCAGGCGAGCAGTGGCGCGTCGATACCGGCGGCACGAATCTGCAGCGCCTCGGTGACGGTGGTGACCCCAAGCTCGTCGGCCCCAGCAGCCAGCGCGGTACGCGCCACCCGCACCGCGCCGTGCCCGTAGCCGTCGGCCTTGACCACTGCCATGAGCCGGGCCGGGCCCGCGTACTCACGCAGCAACCGCACATTGTGCGCGACGGCACCCAGGTCGATGACCGCCTGTGCGGTCGTCTCGCCTGTGTTCGGCGGGAGGCCGCCCGTAGTCGTCGAAGTCGTGGTCACCGGCTCCATTGTCCCATCCGCTCGCTAATGGGCGAACGGCTGCACCTCGTCGAAGTGCCCATTGGGTTTCAGCTCGTCCAGACCCTTGAGCACGGTGATGAGGTCATCGCGCAGCGCCCTGGCCAGGTCGCCCGAGAAGCCCTCGCGCACGACCACCCGCAGCACCGCGGTATCGGTGACGTCGTCGGGCATGGTGTACGCCGGAACCTGCCAGCCGAAGGCACGCAACGAATGCGAGATATCGAACTCGGTGTACGGGTGATTGCCCTTCAGCCGGAACGACACCACCGGGATCGCCGAGCCGTCGGTGATCACCTCGAAATGCTCGCTCTTGCCCAGCTCATCACCGAACCAGCGCGCGGTCTCGGACAGGGAGCGCATCACCTGGGCATATCCGGCCCGGCCCAGTCGCAGGAAGTTGTAGTACTGCCCCACCACCTGATTGCCCGGCCGGGAGAAGTTGAGGGTGAACGTCGGCATGTCACCGCCCAGGTAGTTGACCCGGAACACCAGCTCTTCCGGCAGGTGTTCCTTGCTGCGCCACACCACGAAGCCGATTCCGGGATAGGTCAGGCCGTACTTGTGCCCGCTGACGTTGATCGACACCACCCGCGGCAGCCGGAAGTCCCAGTGCACTTCGGGGTGCAGGAACGGCACCACGAAACCGCCACTGGCGGCATCGACATGCACCGGCACATCGGGCTTGCCGGGCGTGGCGGCGAGGTTGTCCAGTGCGGCGCAGATCTCGGCGATCGGCTCCAGCTCACCGGTGAAGGTGGTGCCCAGGATGCCGACGACACCGATGGTGTTCTCGTCCACCGCATCAAGCACTTGCTCGGGCGTGATCACGTACCGGTCCTTGGCCATCGGCAGATACCGCGGCTCGACATCGAAGTACCGGCAGAACTTCTCCCACACCACCTGCACGTTGGAACCCATCACCATATTGGGCGTGCGCCCCTTCCCGTCGTCACCCACCTTGGCGCGCCAACGCCACTTGAGGGCCAGCCCGGCGAGCATCACCGCCTCACTGGATCCAATGGTCGACACCCCCACCGCCGACGACGGGTCCTCGGTGGACAGATCTTCGGCGTGAAACAGGTCGGCCACCATGGCCACGCATCGCGACTCGATGGCGGCGGTCGCCGGGTACTCGTCCTTGTCGATCATGTTCTTGTCGAACGTCTCGGCCATCAGCTTCTCGGCCTCGGGATCCATCCACGTCGTGACGAAGGTCGCCAGGTTCAGCCGGGAGCTGCCGTCGAGCATCAGCTCGTCGTGAATGAACCGGTACGCGGCCTGCGGGTCCATCGGCTCATCGGGCAGCCGCAGTGCCGGGATGGGTGCCGTGGACAATCGGCCGGTATAGGCGGGGCTGAACAAAGAGGCGTTGATCTTGCCGGCATGAGCCGAGAGGCGGAACTGATCGCGGGTATTCGACATAAGCCGATTCTCACCCTATTTCGGCGATTGCCCACCGTAGATGTCCAAGAAGACGGGAAGCCGAAATGGGAGCTTTACCCGGACCCGGGTCTGCCGCGGCGGCAGCAGCCGCGCGCGCGTGCACGTAAGCCCCCATCGCGGCGGCCTTGTGCGCCGGAATTCCCGCCGCCAGCAGCGTCCCGATCACCCCGGCAAGCACGTCACCCGAGCCCGCGGTCGCGGCCCACGAACCATGGGCCCGATTCAGATACGCCGTCCCATCCGGCTGGGCGATGACGGTGACGTTCCCCTTGAGAAGGACCGTGGCCCTGAGCCGTGCGGCCAGTGACCGCGCCGCACCCACCCGATCGGGACCGGGAGGTGCGCCGGCCAACCGGGCGAACTCACCGGCGTGCGGGGTCAGGACGGTGGCCGCGGCGCGCGATGCCACCAGCTCGGTCAGATCGTGATGCTCGGCCAGGATCGTCAGGGCATCGGCGTCGACGAGGACGGGCAGGCCACCCGACAGCACCCGGCGCAGGGTTCGCGTCTGACGCTCGGCGGTTCCGTACCCCGGACCGATTACCCAGGCCTGCACCCGGCCGGCAGCCTCTTCCGTCTGCGTGGCGATCGTTTCCGGCCAGTGCGAAACCACCTCGGCGGCAGCCGTTCCCGCGTAACGAACCATCCCGGATGTCGCGGCGACGGCAGCACCGGAACACAGCACGGCCGCTCCCGGGTAGGTGCTCGATCCGGCCAGCACGCCCGTGACGCCCTGCGTGTATTTGTCGTCGGCCGGTCCGGGGATCGGCCACGCGGCCGCCACATCGTGGGCATCCAGTTCCCGCAGGGTCGACGCGGGCAGCTCCAACCCGATGTCGATAAGCCGGACGTCACCGCAATCACCAAGAGCGTGAACGGGTTTGTACCCACCGAACGTCACCGTGACCGCGGCGCGAAAGGCCGGGCCGTCCACCACCCCGGTGTGCACGTCGACGCCGCTGGGAATGTCCACCGCGATCACCGGTATGCCCGCGGCGGTGACCGCATCGGCGATCTCGGCGGCACCGGGCCGCAGCGGGCCGGTACCGGAGATGCCTACCACGCCGTCGACGACGAGGTCGGTGTCAGAGGGCACTGCGGACACCACCCGGCCGCCGACCTTACGAAACGCCGTCAGACCGTCACGGTGGGCCCGATCGGGGTTCAGCAGCACGGCGCTGACCGACACGCCACGCCGACGCAGGAACGTCAACGCCCACAAGGCGTCTCCCCCATTGTCCCCAGAACCCACGATGGCGCATACGCGGCGCCCGGCCACCACACCCGCACGCCGCGACAGCTCGCCCGCGATGACCGTGGCCAGTCCATATGCCGCGCGCCGCATCAGCGCCCCGTCCGGCAGGGCAGCCAGCACGGGGGCTTCGGCGTCTCTGATCTGTTGGGCGCTGTAGTAGTGCCTCATCACGCTATCTTCGCCGAGAACGCGTAATGCACGCTGTTCCTGCGGCTTTTGCGCGCACCGTGTCGTTCGGATCCAGAGCTATTCGACGGTGACCGATTTGGCCAGGTTCCGCGGCTTATCCACGTCATACCCGCGAGCCTGCGCGACCGCCGCGGCGAAAACCTGCATCGGAATCGTGGACAGCAGCGGTTGGTACAGCGTCGATACGGCGGGAATCTCGATGAGATGGTCCGCGAAGGGGCGGATCGTCTCATCGCCCTCTTCGGCGATGACGATCGTCCGCGCTCCGCGAGCCTGAATCTCACGGATATTGCTCAGCAGCTTCGAGTGCAGCAACCCCATGCCCTTGGGTGACGGCATCACCACGATGACCGGCAATCCCTCTTCGATCAACGCGATCGGCCCGTGCTTGAGCTCGCCGGCGGCGAAACCTTCGGCGTGCATGTACGCCAGTTCCTTGAGCTTGAGCGCACCTTCGAGCGCCACCGGGTATCCGACGTGGCGCCCCAAGAACAGGATGCTGGAGGACTGCGCGTACTGCCGGGCAAGATCGGCGACCGGATCCATCGTGGAGATCACGCGCTGGATCAGCTCCGGCATGGCCTCCAGCTCGTGGAACTCACGGGCCACCTCGTCCGGGTACTTGGTCCCGCGGGCCTGCGCCAACGCAAGGCCCACAAGGTAATTGGCCGTCACCTGCGCCAGGAAGGTCTTTGTGGCGGCCACACCGATCTCCGGCCCGGCGCGGGTGTACAGCACCGCATCGCACTCACGGGGAATCTGCGAACCGTTGGTGTTGCAGACGGCCAGCACCTTGGCCTTCTGTTCCTTGGCGTGCCGCACCGCTTCCAGGGTGTCCGCCGTCTCACCGGACTGCGAGATGGCCACCACCAGCGTGCTGCGATCCAAAACCGGATCACGGTAACGGAACTCGCTGGCGAGTTCGATTTCCACGGGCAGCCGCGTCCAGTGCTCGATGGCGTACTTGGCCAGCAGCCCAGAGTGGAAGGCCGTGCCGCAGGCCACCACGAACACCTTGTCGATATCGCGCAGCTCCTGATCGGAGAGTCGCTGCTCGTCGAGCACTATTCGGCCAAGGTCGAAGTGGCCCAACAAGGTGTCGGACACCGCGGCGGGCTGCTCGGCGATCTCCTTGAGCATGAAGTACTCGTAACCGCCCTTTTCGGCGGCCGACAGATCCCAATCGATCTTGAACACCCGCGCGTTGTCGGTGTCGTCATTGCCGTCGAAGTCGGTGATGCGGTAACCGTCCGCGGTGATGACGACAACCTGGTCCTGCCCCAATTCGACAGCATCCCGGGTGTATTCGATGAACGCGGCGACATCGGATCCGAGGAACATCTCACCGTCGCCGATGCCGACAACCAGCGGGGTGGACCGGCGGGCGGCCACGATCGTGCCCGGGTCGTCGGCGTGGGAGAAGACCAGAGTGAAGTGCCCCTCCAACCGTCGCACCACGGCCTGCACCGAGGCCACGAAGTCACCCGCGGTGTCCCCGGATTCGTACTGGCGCGACACCAGGTGCACGGCCACCTCCGAATCGGTGTCGCTGGCGAACTCGACGCCGGCGGCCTCCAACTCGGCCCGCAGCGCCGGGAAGTTCTCGATGATCCCGTTGTGGACCACCGCGACCTTGCCGGTGGCATCACGATGCGGGTGGGCGTTGCGGTCGGTAGGGGCACCGTGGGTGGCCCAGCGGGTGTGCCCCATCCCGGTGGTCGCGGCGAAGGATTCGCCGGATTCGGCGATCGCGGACTCCAGGTTCGCCAGTCGGCCGGCCTTCCGCTGCACCAGCAGCCCGCCGCTGCCGTCGGCCAGCGCAACCCCCGCGGAGTCGTAGCCGCGGTACTCGAGCCGCCGAAGCGCCTCAAGGACGACACCAAGAGCGTCCCGGTGGCCGACGTACCCGACGATTCCGCACATAGCCCACCAGGGTAGTTCAGTTCCCGCTGCGGTCCGCAACGCCGGCGATCAGCTACGGTCATGCAATGGTTGTCGGTCTTCGCGCAAGCGGCTCATCCCATGGCTAGCACCCGCACCCTATTCAAAGCCCTGACCCGCCGTGGTCCGCACAAGGTTCTGCGCGGCGACCTGGCCTTCGCGGGGGTGACCGGCGTCGTCTACACACCGGATTCGGGCTTCAATCTGCCTGCGGTGGCGTTTGGCCACGACTGGCTGACCGGTACAGACAAGTATCGAGGGACCCTCGAACACCTCGCGTCCTGGGGAATCGTCGCCGCCGCCCCGGACACCGAGAAGGGGTTGATCCCGTCACACCTGAATCTGGCTGCCGACTTGGCCACAACACTCGAGATCGTGACTCGGGTGCGCCTCGGCGACGGCAAGATCAGCGTGCATCCCACCAAGCTGGCACTCGCCGGTCACGGCCTGGGTGCCTCCGCAGCGGTCTTCGCGGCGACCCGGACCCCGGCCCTGGTGGACAAGAAAAATCGGCCGGTGGGCGCCAAGGCCGTGGTGACCCTGTTTCCCAGCGGGACGCAGCCGCCGGTGGAGAACAGCGCGGCCGGCTTGACCGTCCCCGGGCTCGTGGTGACGAGCACCGAGGACGCGCAGTCGTTGCGATCCAATGCCGTGGCTCTCGCGCACGCCTGGCCGGGCGGCGAGCTGCGCTGTATCGCGAAGGCGAAATCCGGTGGCCTACCCGAACACAGCTGGGTCCGCCGATTCGTCGGCCTCGGCGGTTCTCACCGCGCCACCCAACGCAATACCCGCGCCCTGCTGACCGGCTACCTGCTGTTCCAGCTGGCGGGCGACAAACGCTACCGAGATTTCGCGGACACCGCCGCGGAGCTGCCGAACACCTCGCTGCCCGCGGCGGCCGAGCTGGAGATCAGCGACCTCGACCGTATGCAATCGCTGCTGAGATAACTCAGCGCCGCCACTGCTGCCAGCGGTAGACGTCGTCCTCGTCGAAATCGGATTCGGTCAAGTAGATCTGCGTGGGCATGCGAAATTCGTTGGCGGCCTTCACCGTCGTCGCGGCGACTTGTTCCTCGGGCACCGACTCCCCGTGCGCCGCGTCGGCCTCGTCACGCAACTGATCAAGCGTGCTCTCGAAGTCCGCGACGATGCCCGCCAGCGCCTCGGTGATGTCGATCATCGTCCGGCCTTGGGCAATTCGTCCGCGGCGATCTCGCAGGGCGTCTCCCCCGCGTCAGCCTTGGCGGCCTGGGGTTGTGCCGACGGAGTGTTGGGTCCGACCGACGGCAAGGGGGACGGCTGCTGCTCGGCATGCTGAGCCGGCGCCGGCTGCTGAGTCTGGACGGGATGCGGGGCCACCGGAGCCGTGGAACCCGTGGACTGCGCCGCTGGCATCCCACCGGCGGCGGGCGGAACCGTGCCGGGCGGTGTGGCACCAAACGGCGCACCCGGGGTGGTCTGACCGGGGGTGCTGGGCGGTGTGGCCTCTAGTCCGCCGGCACCCGCGAGCTGGACTCCCGGTGCCGGCTTGCCGTCCGTCGCGAAGGTGCCCCCGGCATCGGCACGCGCCTCGTGAATGGCGGCA
Source organism: Mycobacteroides franklinii (assembly GCF_001853795.1). Taxonomy (NCBI): domain Bacteria; kingdom Bacillati; phylum Actinomycetota; class Actinomycetes; order Mycobacteriales; family Mycobacteriaceae; genus Mycobacteroides; species Mycobacteroides franklinii. The sequence goes on along the minus strand of NZ_MLIK01000019.1, from coordinate 1,855,377 downwards.
TCCTTGGCCGCCGCCATCTTGGCGTCCGGATCCTTCTTGTCGGCCTTGTCGGCGCGCCCGTCCTTGCCCTCGTCCTTCTTGTCGGCGGCTTCGTCGGCCGTACCGTCGAGTTTGTCCCCGGGATTGCCGTCGTGTCCCCCCATCTGGTCGAACGGGATGTTGGAGAGGCCTTCGGTGATCGCGCTGACGATTCCGCTTGCCGCCTGGCCGACGGAGCTCAGCGCACCCGTGAGAGCACCGGTGACACCGCTGATCATTTGACTCGGGTCCATGCCCTGCTGGCCCTGACCCTGACCGGCACCCTGCTGTTGCCCGGCGTTGGACATCTGGCCACCCTGATTGCCCATCGCGGACGCCGGTGTGGCCGTGCCCTGCATGCCGCCACTTGCGGTGCCACTGGCCGCTCCGCCACCTCCATCGGAGCTGCCACCGGCGCCCTGGTCGTTCGTGACGCGTTTTTTGACTTTGTCCTTGTCCTTGGGCGGAGTCGAATCGTCGGCGGAGTCCGCCTCCGGGCCAAACACACCAGGCGGCAACTTGAATCCGGGAGGCAGCTTCGACTTCAGCCCATTGATCAGAGTGTCGTAGGCTCCGCCTCCGGCCCGCCACGCGTTCTTGAGGGCGGGCAGCAACTGGCCCTCGACGTTGTTCTTGACGTGCGGACCGATCATGGTCGCATTGGTCTCATCGGCTTTCGACTTATCGCCCGTGCCGGTCTTGTAGGTCGCGACGGCGCTGTCGAAATGCGCGCGATCGGTCACCAGCCCGTCGACCATGGTCGAGGCCTGCTTCTTCAGATCGACGATGTTCCACAAGGCGTTCCGCAGCCCGTCCAGACCCGTGGACACCTTCCCGAATTCGTCGGTCACCGAATCGGCAGTCGAATTGTGGGTCTTCAGAAAGTCATTCGCGGCCTCAGAGCCCTTGCCTTCCCACAAGCCGACGAGCTGCTGCAGCTGTCCGTGCTGACGTTCGGCGGCGGCCTTCATGGTGGCTGCCGCGCTCTTGAACAGCTCAAGATCCGCACCGAGCTTGTTCAAATCCATGCCGGCATCCATGTCGTACCAATCGAACAGCTGGCGCTCGTTGGCAGTCAGATCAGGGTTCGTGATCGTGACAGGAGACTTGCCGTTGCCCCGGATCGCGGCGGTGACGTAGTTCTGCGAGTTCGCAATTGCCGCCAGCCCCTCGCCGCGCAGCGCCTCGATATCCCACTTGTTAGCCATAGACGCGAGTCACCTTCTCCGCGGTCTTGGCCTCTTGCTCGGCATACCGTTGCGCGGTCGCACGAAGCTGTTCGGCGATCGCGGTGTTGGTGCGATGCCAGTCCTCAAGATGGGTCACCACTTCACGCAGTCCACTCCTGACGTCGTCTCCCTTGGCGGTGTGCCACCGCCCGGCCGATGCCCCACCGAAGGACAAACCGCGCAGCTGCTCAATTGCTTTTTGCAGCTCACCGGCTATGTTGTCGAACTCTCCGGCGACCCCCTGGACACCAGCGACGTCGATCCTGGTTTTTCCCATACTGACTACGACGGGTACCTACCGATTCCGGTTCCATCTTTTTTCACCGATCTGTGGCTCACAGCATCTTCCCGTTCAACCGCTTGGTCGGGTAGGGTCGCCGCATGCGCATTGGAACCACGCTGAGCTACGCCGGCGGATTCACCGAAGTGGTCGACGAACTCGCTGAACTGGAGAAAGTCGGCCTGGATATCGCATTCGTCGCCGAGGCTTACTCGTACGACGCCGCGAGTCAGCTCGGATATCTCGCTGCCAAGACATCCACCGTAAAGCTCGCGTCGGGCATCTTCCAGCTGTACACCCGCACCCCCACCCTGCTGGCCATGACGGCCGCCGGTCTGGACTACGTCTCCAACGGCCGGTTCGTTCTCGGTATTGGCGCCTCGGGGCCCCAGGTGATCGAGGGATTCCACGGCGTGAAGTACGACGCCCCGCTCGGCCGCACGCGCGAGACCGTCGAGATCTGCCGCAAGGTGTGGCGCCGCGAGCGCCTCGAGTTCGAGGGCAAGTACTTCACGGTGCCGCTTCCCCCCGAGCAGGGCACCGGCCTCGGCAAGGCGCTCAAGCTCATCAACCACCCGGTGCGCGACCGCATCCCGGTGCTCATCGCCGCGCTCGGTCCCAAGAACGTGGCGCTCACCGCCGAGATCGCCGAGGGCTGGCAGCCCATCTTCTTCCTGCCCGAGAAGGCCAATGACGTGTGGGGCGCGGCCCTGGCCGAGGGCAAGGCCAAGCGCGACTCATCCCTGGGTGAGCTCGAGGTATACGCCGGGCCCGCGCTCGCGATCGGCGACGACGTGGAGGCGCTGTACGGATTCGTGAAGCCGAGCCTCGCGCTGTACATCGGCGGCATGGGCGCCAAGGGCAAGAACTTCTATCACAATCTCGCGACCGCCTACGGATTCGGCAAGGAAGCCGACACCATCCAGGAGCTCTACCTGGCCGGCAAGAAGGCCGAGGCCACCGACGCGGTGCCCGACGAGCTGGTGAAGAACATTTCACTCATCGGGCCGAAGAGCTTTGTCGCCGAACGGGTTGCCGCCTTCAAGGAGGCTGGCGTGACAACTCTCAACGTGGCCCCGCTCGCGGCCGACGCAGCAGGGCGGATCAAGCATGTCGAGGCGCTGCGCGAGCTGCTCTGATTCGCGCGCCGTTCGCCCAGCGTTCGGCGTGCGTTCGCCCATCACCTCGAAGGTGGTGGGATGACAGTCGTCCCGCGTCGCACGGTGCTGCGTGCCGCCCTGCTGGGGCTCGCGGTTGCCCCGGCGGCCGCGTGCGGACCCGCATTGGTGACAACGCGGCCGAGGCTGACGCACGGAGTCGCCAGCGGATTCCCCCGCACCGACGGCGCGGTGATCTGGGCCCGCTCGGATCGGCCCGCCACCATGATTGTCGAAACGGCTGCCACCGAACGCTTTACGGATGTGCAACGTTTCACCGGCCCCGCCCTCACCCCGGAAACCGACGGAACCGGCCGGCTGCGCCTGACCGGTCTTCCCGCGGACGCCGAGGTGCACTACCGGGTGACGCTCGACTCGGAAGGAACGCTGAGCGAGCCGCTCACGGGCGTCTTCCGGACCGCACCGACGTCGGCACGGGATGTGCGGCTGATCTGGTCCGGCGACGTCGCGGGACAGGGATTCGGCATCAATCCCGATATCGGCGGAATGAGGGTTTTCCGCACGATGGCTGAGCGGAATCCGCAGTTCTTCATTCACAGCGGTGACACGGCGTACGCGGATGTGCCGATCCCGGAGACGCTGCCCCTGCCCGACGGGCGGATCTGGCGAAACGAGGTATCCGAGGCGAAAAGCGCTGTCGCGCAGACCCTCGACCAGTATCGCGGCCAGCACGCATACAACCTCAGCGATGCCCACTATCGGTACTTCAACGCGCACGTGCCGCAGCTTGTGCAATGGGACGACCACGAGGTGATCAACAACTGGTATCCGGGCGAGGTTCTCGACAACGACAAGTACACCGAGAAACGTGTCGACGTACTTGCCCAGCGTGGCCACCGGGCATTTCACGAGTGGCAACCGCTCGAACCCCGCGAAGCGGTGGACGGCCGCGTATACCAAAGGGTTTCGTACGGACCGCTGCTGGACGTGTTCATTCTCGACATGCGGAGCTACAAAGACCCCAACTCCCCCAACCGGCAGCAACACGGCGCCATCCTGGGTGACCGTCAGACCACATGGCTCATCGACGCCATGGCCTCATCGAAGGCTGTATGGAAAATCGTTGCCAACGACCTGCCCCTGGGGCTGGTGGTACCCGACGGCAAGACCGACTTCGAGGCCGTCGCCAACGGCGACAACGGTCCACCGCTCGGACGGGAAACCGAACTGGCGCACATTCTCTCGCAACTCAAGGCGCGCCAGGTGCGCAACGTGGTGTGGCTGACGGCCGATGTGCACTACACCGCGGCGCACGAATACTCGCCGGCGCGAGCGGCCTTCGCAGATTTCGACCCGTTCTGGGAATTTGTCTCGGGTCCACTCAACGCGGGCGCCGGGAAGGAGGCCGTGCTTGACGGAACCTTCGGTCCACGAGCCGATTTCGTCCACGCAGCCCCCGCCGATCAGCAGTCACCACTGGACGGCTATCAACACTTCGGGCAGATCGACATCGACGGCGGTAGCGGCGATCTGACCGTCACCCTCTGCGACGCGGCGGGCTCGGCGCTGTACACACGCACCCTGGCACGCGTCTAAACCGCGCCGACCACCTGAGCCACCCGCTCGGCGAGGCGCTGCGCGGTCGACTGCTCATCCGCTTCCACCATGACGCGGACCAGCTGTTCGGTCCCGGAGGGACGCAAAAGAATTCGGCCATTGCCGGCAAGCTCGGATTCCACCGCGGCGACGGCGGCAAGCACCTCGGGCGCCTGCGCCACGACGTGCTTGTCCGAGACAGGCACATTGATGAGCGTTTGCGGCAGGGTGCGCATAGCGGATGCGAGCTCGGCCAATGACTTACCCGTTTGCGCCATGCGGGACATGAGCCGCAAGCCCGTGACAATACCGTCGCCGGTGGTGGCCAGGGACGGCAGCACGATGTGGCCGGATTGTTCACCGCCCAGGGCGAATTGGCCCGCGCGCAGCTCCTCCAGCACATACCGGTCGCCGACCCCGGTCACCTTGACGTCGATGCCCGCGGCGCGCATGGCGATGTGCAGCCCCTGATTGCTCATCACCGTGGTGACCAAGGTGTTGTCGGTCAGCTCGCCTGCTTCGGCCATCGCCGCGGCAAGCACGACCATGATGGCGTCGCCGTCAATCACGCTCCCGTCGGCATCCACGGCGAGGCATCGATCGGCGTCGCCGTCGTGCGCTAGCCCGAGATGTGCACCGTGGGCGCGGACAGCCTCCTGCAGCGGGCCGAGATGTGTTGACCCACAGCCGTCATTGATGTTAAGCCCATCGGGGTCGGCATTGATGTCGATGACATGCGCACCCGCCGCCCGATAGGCCAGCGGTGCCGCATCGGAGGCCGCGCCATGCGCGCAGTCGACCACCACGGTGACCCCGCCCAGCGGGTGGGTACCAGCGTTCTCGACATGGTGCAGGTACCGATCGAGAGCGTCCGCGGCATCACGCACCCGTCCGATTCCCGCGCCGGTCGGACGTACCGCAGGAGCCTCGAGCTGCGCCTCGATGGCGTCTTCGGCATCGTCGTCGAGCTTGTGACCACCGGCGCCGAAGATCTTGATCCCGTTGTCCGGCATGGGGTTATGCGAGGCAGAGATCATGACACCGAACGCCGCGCCATACGCGCCTGTCAGGTAGGCCACCGCCGGAGTGGGAAGCACCCCGACCCGGAGCACGTCCACACCTTCTGCCGCGATACCCGCGACAACCGCCGCCTCCAGCATCTCACCGCTGGCGCGCGGATCGCGGCCCACGACCGCGGTGGCCTGCCCCTTCGCCAACGATCGCGCGGCGGCGGAACCCAGTGAGATCGCTAGCTCGGCCGTGAGGTCTGCATTCGCGACACCGCGAACGCCGTCCGTGCCGAAGAGTGAGCCCATGCACTAAACCTTCCATAACCGGTCATCCAACCGGCCCAATAAACGCGATTGCGCCGACACACAGGGTGTGTGCCGGCGCAATACGCGGACGAACAGGATCGATCAGCGCTTCGAGTACTGAGGCGCCTTACGGGCCTTCTTGAGGCCGTACTTCTTACGCTCGATCGCACGCGGGTCACGAGTCAGGAAGCCGGCCTTCTTCAGCACCGGACGGTCCTCGGGCTCCACGATGATGAGCGCACGGGCGATGGCCAGGCGCAGCGCGCCGGCCTGACCCGAGGGGCCACCACCGGTCAGGTGGGCGAAGATGTCCACACTGTCGACGCGGTTCACCGAGACCAGCGGGGCCTTGATGAGCTGCTGGTGCACCTTGTTGGGGAAGTACTCCTCCAGGCTGCGGCCATCCAGGTGGAACTTGCCGGTGCCGGGAACGAGGCGGACGCGAACGACGGCTTCCTTGCGGCGGCCGACGGTCTGGATGGGCTTGTCGATGACGACGGGCCCACGAGGAGCGGCCTTGACGACCTCAGTCTCCTCAACCACGACCTCGACGACCGCCTGGTCAGCGGTGTCGGTGTTCGCAGCGTCTTCTGCGGGGGTCTGCTCTTCGGCGATATCGGTCACTGAGCCACCTGCTTAATCTCGAACGGGATCGGCTGCTGTGCGGCGTGCGGGTGCTCGGCACCGGCGTACACCTTCAGCTTGCGCTCGATCTGACGGCCGAGCTTGTTCTTGGGCAGCATGCCGATGATTGCCTTCTCCACCGTGCGGGTGGGGAACTTCTCCAGCTGCTCGCCCATGCTGCGCTTGCGCAGACCGCCCGGGAAGCCCGAGTGACGGTAGGCGAACTTGTCGGTGAGCTTCTTGCCGCTGAGGGCAATCTTCTCCGCGTTGATGATGACGACGAAGTCGCCACCATCGGCATGGGGGGCGTAGGTCGGCTTGTGCTTGCCGCGCAGCAGGGTGGCTGCTTGAACGGCAAGACGGCCGAGCACTACATCCGTGGCGTCGATGACATACCAGCTCGTGGTGATGTCACCCGCCTTCGGCGTGTAGGTAGGCACAGTCTTTCCTTGTCTACTCGGGTGGAACCCCGGACGGTTTCATCCGTTCGGAGGGACTGGTCACGGAGCGCGGTGGAGGTTGATCTCGGCGACCAGTGGTGACCCGAGCCTCGTGTGCATGACATACCGCACGCCAACGGGGAAGCTTACCGGGACACGTCGCCGCAGGTCAAAACGCGGTCACTCCCCTGCCACATCCAACAGCCCACGAATCGAACCGGGGTTCTCTCGGTTTCAGATGGGCCACCGCACCGATGTCGGCTCCTTGCGGCTGGTCGTCGTGCCGTCACCGAGCTGGCCAGCATCGTTACCGCCCCAGCAGTAGGTGGTGGCCACGGTCGCGGCACAGGTAGACCTGACGTTTGCCGCGATAGCGGTCGCCTCGCTGATCCCCTTGACCACCACAACCTCATTGATCCTGGGTTCCCCGCTGACCCCGAGCCTGCCCCAACGATTATCTCCCCCGCACACAACAGCGCCATCACCTCGGATCGCACATATCGATTCCTGCCCCACCGACACGGCAGTCACTTTGCCGAACGCCGGCAAAACAGTGGGCGTCAAACTATCCAGCGAAAGCTGGAGCATGCTTCTGCCCCAGCAGAACAAGTCACCATTGCTGATTGCGCAGGTACGGGCACCACCGGTAGAGGCGCCCGTCACCCGGCCAAGCCCAACGACCTTGGCAGGCGTCGGCCGATTCACCGGATGATCCGGCGGCTCCGCTTTGGTGCCATCGCCCAATTGCCCAAACGTGTTATCGCCCCAACACCACAGATCCTCACTAGCCACGGCACATGCGGTCGAGGTGTCGAGCGTCAGCGCGGTCGCACCGACTGGGCCGTTGACTTTGGTAGGCGCGTCGCGGGTTTCATGGGTGCCGTCGCCAACCGTGCCGGCGCTGTTGGCACCCAAGCAGTAAACGTCACCCCCAGCAATCGCACAGGTGGTATGCACACTCGTCGCGATGGCCGTCGCGCCAACAACGCCGTCCTGCTTAGACGGCTTTCCATCGCCGTGGTTCTGCCAACACCACACTTCACCACGGCTGATGACGCAGGTCACCCATCCGATCGAAATCTGCTCAACCGGGCTTATCTGAACCAACTGGGGAGTGAAGGACGTGACTTCCTGCCCCCAGCAGTAAGCCCTACCCGTGGTGAGCACCGCACAAAACCCGCCGAGCCCAGAAGTAGACAGCCGCGCGACGGGAAAACGGTTCACTTCCCTAGCAGTCGTCGGTGCCGCCACAGGTGGGCCCGTGGCGACGGTCGAAGTGGCTCTGTCGCTACCGCTGCCGGTGTACATGTAGGTGAGAACCCCGCTAACGGTGACAATCACCGACATCAATGTGGCCGCAACTAGATACGCCACGTTCCTGCGGTTTGCAGTCACTGCGTAGGTCCGTCGCTCCCGAGGCCCATCTGCTCACCCTGACTGACATCCGACGTGACGGTCAGGTCACCGGTGTAACAGCCGGCGTGGTGACAGCGGGCCGAACACCATCGGTCGGACGGTCCGTGTGGCTCCGAGTGCCAACGATGATGCCGCACAAGAGCACCGCAGCCCCCACCGCGAGCGCGACCGCCACCCCGACAATCACCGCGGGATCAGGCTGTTCCGAAGATGTGCCAGTGGTCGGCAATCGCAGCTTCCAGCGGACGAATCCAGTCAGCAACAAGCCAATAGTGACGAGCATGAGCATGTCAAGGAACCACCAGCCAGCACTATGTGTCCACAGCACATCATCTTTGGCGAACTGGCTCAAGGCCCGAAGGTCTGCGGTGGAGGCCGATGCCGCAAATCCCCATCGTCCGGGCAAAAGACCGGCGATCTGTTCCATCACCGCGCGCCCAGTGACTGGGATAAGCCCGCCGGAGAACACGACGGAGGCAATAAGGACACCCACGATCATCTGTAGGACTTGGTTCTCCGACTTGGCAATCGCTGAGAGCGCCAAGCCCAACACCGCCGACACGATGGCCGTGGCAGCGACGGTCACGTACAGCTCGAAGGTGGGGCTACCCAAGGCCGCCGCTCCTCGAGTCGGCCCTCCCTTGAAGATCACGAACATGATGGTCAGCACCGCTGCCTGGGCGGCGGCGATAGCACCGTAGATACCCAGCTTGGCACCAAGGTAGACAGAGGCCGACAGACCGACCGCCTGCTCGCGCTGGAAGATGGGCCGCTCTCCAACCAGATCTCTCACCGTCAGTGCGGTGCCCATGAATACAGCGATAAGACTCATCACCGCCAGAACCGTGATGGCTTCGCTGGGGTCTTTTGGGTCCGCGATCCCGAGCCCTCGGTCCCCCGGTAGCGCGAGCGCAACGAATCCGAGCAGAAATGGAATACCGACCAACACGGCCAGATATCCGCGGTCCGCGGCAATCAGGTGCGCTTGACGACGCGCGACGGTCCACAGCTGCCGGTAGAAGTTCGACGGGGGCCGCTCGGGATGCGGTGGCGGGCCACCAGCAGGAGGCATAGGCGGGGTCGGCGGATGCGGGTGCCGCCGCAGATAATCGTGGTGCACCCCATCGGGGTCGGCGCTGGCGCGGGCGAAGATATCGGCCCAGTTCGTGGTGCCGAGCTCACGACCGATATGCGCTGGCGCATTGGCAAATGCTGTCTTGCCGCCCGGCGCCAGCAGCAGCACTTGGTCGCAGACGTCTAGATGGGCCGTGTTGTGGGTGACCACCAGAACAACACGACCGGCGTCGGCCAGCTTGCGCAGCAGCATCATCACCTGTCGATCCAGCGCGGGGTCCAGGCCTGAAGTCGGCTCATCCAGGATGAGCAGCGACGGGCTGGTCAGTAGCTCCATGGCCACGGAGGCACGTTTACGCTGACCGCCGGAGAGCTTGTCGATGCGCGTGTGTCGGTGCTTGGTCAGCTCTAGTTCCTCAAGGACCTGTTCGATCACCTGCGAGCGGTCGGCGTCGGTCAAATCATCGGGCAGGCGTAGCTGCGCGGCGTATGTCAACGCCTGCTCAATGGTCAGCAAACGATGCACGACGTCGTCTTGAGGAACCATGCCGATTCGGGTGCGCAGCGACGCATACTCGCGATGGATGTCGTGGCCTTCGAAGCTAACCCGCCCTGCGGTGGGGGTATACAGGCCCGCCACGAGCTTGCTCAGCGTGGACTTACCGGCACCAGACGGACCGATTACCGCAGTCAGTGTCCCGGGTTTGGCGGTGAACGAGATTCCATGGAGGAGAGTTTTGCCGTCAATATCCAGAGTGATTCCGTAGCCAGTAACGCCACGGAAATCCGGCGCGGTGGTGTGGTATTCAAGGGTGTTACCCCGCGCAATCAGGTCGGTGTTGCCGATAGTGATGACATCACCCTGGCGCAGAATCTCCGCGGTGATGCGATGTCCATTGACGTAGGTGCCATTGCCACTGCTGTTGTCGCGCAGCTCCAGACCCGCGGAAGTGGGCACCAAGAAGGCATGTACTCGCGAAGCAACGGGGTCGTCAACAACAAAGGTATTGGTCGTGGAGCGACCAATGGTTATCGCGTTGACCGGGGGCACGGCCGGCCGCGGCGGTACCACCGCTCGCACGACACTGGTGATACGTTCTAGCCGATCATGTTCCCTGCCCGCAGGCCGGGAGGGGCGCGGCGGATGCGGATGATACTGCGGCGCAGGGGGTCTCGGTGGACCAGGCATTGAGTTACCAGACGGGCCGGGGCGCCGCGGGGGAATGACCGTCGTCCTGTCATCGACGGATTCCGGACGGCGGGGCGGCCGATTGGATGGTGGGATGAAACGTGTTCTTTCCTCGTCGTCACGTGGCGAATTCACCAGGACTCCTCCCGCATCACTGCCCCAAAACTATCGATGCCTGCCGCACCGACGCTGATTTCGACATCCACTCCCCGTCCCCTCACTCCCCGTCCCCTCCGTAAAGCTTCCCCTCAGCGGCGGAGACGCTTCAACAAGCGTCAGGCTAACACGGAATCACACACCGGCTCTGACGTGCCGCGACGCGCCACCGCGCAAAGAATCAGCGGTGATTTCACACTCGATAGAACGGAGACCAATGAAGCCAAATGAGTGATCTCGACAGAGCCCGATGATGCATCCATGCTTCACTGGGGAACACATGTAAGCAATACATCGGAAAGAGACGAGAACCACTTGACCGAGGAAACCGTGGTGATCGAACCTCCACTGGGACAGTTGCTGGTCATTGTTGGCGATGACACCCATACCTTTCACCCGAGCGCTCAGTCGCTCGTGGTGGGAATCGGGGACAACGGCAGCATCCAGATCGCTCCTGACTCTCTCCCCGGAGCGCACGTAGTGCTGAGCAAGACTGGCGCCTATTGGACGGGCGTGGTCGCAGGTCGAGAAGTTCTCGTCGATGGACAGCTTCGGGCATCTTTCAGCGTGGTAGAGCCTGTTACCTGCCGTTTTCCCGGACAGGAACAGTCGGTGACGTTTCTGACGGAGAGCCACCGCCGTGGCCAAACAACAGAATTAGACCCAGGCGTCCTACGTGAGGCGCGGGCAGCAGCGCAGCTCAGCGATCAGGAAGATGCGACCCTGCCGGGTCTAGCGGACGCGAGCACGATGGATCCGGGCGCAAGTACTCGGCTTGAGGAGCACGAACTCTGGCCCGGTGATGATCTCTTGGCCAAACTTGAGCGAGCCTATGGCTGGCCGGTAGGGACGCTATCCCGGATCCGGGACGGCCGTACCCGGACCGAAGGCCCCGACGACAATGACGCCACCAGCCTGGTGGCCAGCACTGGACAAGTGCCGCTGCTCGCCAATGCTGCACAGCTTGCCTTACAAGCCATTCTGCCGAGAATCGATACGTTGCCCGGCGCCGACAGCGCAGACTTGCCCGCCCGGGCCAACGCGATCACCGACGATTTACGGCGCGTCGAGGAACTCTGCCAGCGTGCTGCCCAGCATTCGCACGGTATCCCTGAATTCGCGAGAATCTTGAGCAACGTGCGCCGCGCATACCGAAAGGTGATGCTGTTGGCTGCGCAGTCCAGTGGCGCCTATCTCAGCCAGCGGCTGTATGCCACAAGATATCTGAGCGGGCTGACCGCGGAAGAAATGGCGACAGCCGCAGCCATCCCTATAGACGCGGTGACTGCCGCAGAGGCCGGCACCGATGTCGCACCAGCTGATGAAGTTGCGCTGACCCACCTGCTGAACCACCTGGCGAACTGACGACGGCCCACGCGCCCGTTACTTGAACTGCTGCGCCAGGGCGGTAACCAGTGTTGAGTCGAGGTACTCACTTGCGGCATAGCCGCCCGAGCTGATAGCCGTGATGACATCCGGACTGTCCACGATGACGATAGGGCCTTGAAAAAGAGTGAAACCCGCAGGAAGTCCTTCGTAGCTACCTTTGCCCGCCTTCCGGTCGCTGCGTACCACGATAAGAGCGGTCGGGGTACCAACAAAAAACGAACCGAGGGCGCCATCACCTGCGCGAACATCGCCAGCGTCGTTGGCGGTGCGCCGGAGCCCTTGGCTATAGCTGAACCCGATATCGCGTAAGTAGGCAGCGATCCGGCTGTCGTCGAGATAAGCGCTGACTCCGTCATCTGCGTTGTTGACCACGGCCAACGTCACGCCGGTGAATGCCTGGTGTTCTTTGCGGATGGCGCTGTGCTGCTGATCGACTTGGTCAATAAGCCGCTGAGACTCTTCCTCACGACCCAAAACCCGGCCGGCCCAGGTGAGTTGGTCTTGCCAGCTCCACCCCGGGCCCGGATGATCTGCTGGTCGCGCGACAGTCGGTGCGATGGCGGACAGGTCCTTGTACGCGCCTTCGTTGATGTCGCTGGTCGCGATGATCGCATCGGGTTGGGCTGCACCGACCGCCGCGGCGGCCGGATTGGGCACGATCTTGGGCTTGTTGGTCAGCCTCTTTTCAAGCCACGCGGGCAGTGTCGAATTGCTCAGAGCCAGGACTGACGGCGAAGCACCCAATGACACCACCGCATCGGCATCACCTGCACCGAGCGCCGCCGGCGCGTTGGGCCGGGCAACGACCTGCGTTTGCCCGTAGATGTGGCTGAATGTTTGTGCCTGGTAAGCCGATTGAGAGCCTGTCGGCCACAGGAGAACACTTGTCACTGCGACCCCGACAACTGCCAACGCCGCACCGGCGGCCCAGACCAACCGACCACGGCCCGAGCGCGGAAGCGGTTCCGATGGTGGCTCCGGAAATGTTCCGGACGAGGGCGCGGTCTGCGCCGGGCCGAAAGGTTGCGGCATGGTGACCGAGTACAGAGCACTCGGGTAGCTCTGCATCTCGCCGGCGTGACGCACCGGGTGACGCTGCGAATAGACCTGCTCGGTCGGCCCTTCTTGGATTGTGGGCCGAGCTGTCGCGGAATTGCGCAATGCGGCAGTCGCGGCGGCAGCGAGCTGGCCTGCACTTTGGTAACGCCGAGCGGGATCTTTGGCCATCGCGATGGCTATGACCTCGTCGAATGCCTGAGGCAGCCCAGGGCAGTCCACGGTCGGCCGCGGTGGCGGCGAGGAAAGATGGGCAGCGATGACGGTCGCGGCATTGCCGCCTCCGCCAAACGGTGTCTTGCCGGTGAGCATGCGGTACAGCGCACAGCCCAGCGCATATATGTCGACCCGGTGATCGATATCTGTCCCGGACAGCGCTTCTGGGGCCGCATATGCAACTGTGGCAACCACCGCACCCGTCGCGGTCAGATGCGATCCGGCATCACGCAGGCGGGCAATTCCGAAGTCTGCCAACAACACTCGCTCGTCATCATGGGAGTCGGGGGCAAGTAGGAAGTTCGCGGGTTTGATATCGCGGTGAATCAGGCCACGGCGATGGGCATAGTCCAGAGCCTTAGCTACCTCCACGATGATCCGGACCGCACGCGCGGCGGTCATCAAACCGGCGTCCAGCTCTTTGTGGGCGTCACTACCCGCGACATACTGCATCGCGATCCACAGTTGTCCGGCGGCCGACTCACCGCGGTTGTAGACGGTAACAATGTTGGGATGGTCGAGGCCCGCAGCCAGATCGGCCTCTTGCTGGAACCTGGCCCGGAATTGGCCGTCGTGCGAATACTCGGCACTGAGAACCTTGAGGGCATCTTTTCGAGGCAATACAGGGTTGTCAGCCAGATATACAGTCCCCATACCGCCAGCGCCCAAGACCCTGTCGATCCGGTATCCCGACACCAACGATCCTGGGTCTAGCGCCACATCAATTCCTTCCGTGTTCCACCACTCCTGCACGCCAGCCGGCACCCGGCTCCGGGCTCGGCTTCTTACTTGTCGGCCAGAATGCGGTACTGCGCGGCCAATTGCTGTTGTGCGTCGATGAGCTGAGCTGCGGTGGTGTTGAAGGTGTAATTCTCGAACACGCTATAGCAGGTGAACTTCTGCGTGGTGGGAAAAGTTGCCTCGAAGCACGCGCTGTCAGGCAGATACTGCACCCGGTCCGAGGGTTTGTAAGCCTTGGGCCCGACGCCGAGCTGTTTGATTTGGGCATCACGCAGCCGCTTGGCACCCTGCGCATCTCCTGTTTGATAGAGATCGGCCAGCGATGTTGAAACAAGCTGCAAACCAGTGTCTTTGAAGAGTTGGCTCATATCGACCGGCGAATCGGTAAGGAAGTTCAGGAAGGTACGGGCGTCCCATACAAGCTTGCTATTTATGTTGCTGCCCTTACCTTCCGGGATGGGCAGTGTGCGGGCAAGTAGCCCAGTTGGATCTTGCGGCAGACTCGACAAGGCCGCCACCTCCGTTGGCGCGAATCCATCGATCATCCGTACCTGCTGATCCAGTGTCGCCGAGACAACGCCTGCCGCAACATCGCTACTCACGGCCTCTGCCTGCTGATACAGAATGAACGAACCACTCGGTGTCAACGAGGTGATACTGATTCCGGATTCTTTACTGCCACCTGGCTTTTCGTACGTCGACAAATCCGTCTGGGTGGCAAGGGAATCCGGGTGCCCCGGGATCGGGATCTTGCGCCGAGGGTGCTCTTCGCCGCCAGCCAGGATTTTGTCCGTCATAGCCGAGGCGGTCGCGGAGGCTGTTTGCGCGTCGGGGAACTGCAGCACCGCGTTCTGCAGCCACTGCTTCGGGGCGGCGGGATCCGCGTTTTTGCGATCGGTTGCGAACCCGGCAACGAATCCAGCGTCAAATGCAATGTTCCACACATCTTTTCCGGTGCGCTCCCCCAGATTCACCGCAAGAGAGCCGGGCCTGAGGATCACCGGGTCCTGCCACACTTTGACAAGGCCAGGATCAACCTCCCAAGGGGTTACCGTAACCCAGGCGATCCGGGCGCCTTCCTGCTTACGGCCGTTGGCATCGTTACCGGCAGGCCCCAGAGGCGCTGCTGGTTTAGTTGGATAACTCCCGGTGTTCAACAGCGAGGTGTCGACGCCCGCTGGCGCGTCGCTGGGTTTTGTCGCCGCGCCCTCCACATCACGGCTGCATCCCACCCCGCCGGCGACAACCGCCGACGCCACCAACAAGCATCCAAGATTTCTGTTCAGTGCGTGCATTCGAAACCAGCCCCCTCTGCCTCGCCGAATGTTGCGGCGTTGGTCAACCGAGCAAATATACAATTCTCAGTGCGCTATCGTGCAGACAGCGTGCCGGAATATCGGCGGGGAGTTGCAGAAAGGGGGGTGAGGCCATGACTGTACCGCCTTACGGACCAACCTCAGGAGCCGCGGGCCCGGGCGAGGACCCCACTCAGGTGTCAACGCCCAGTCCGCCAGCTGGGTCGTATCCCCCACCGCCCCAATGGCCGTCTCCGGGCGGACCATCCGGATGGCAACAACAAGCCCCGCCTGCAGCTGCACCCACACAGAATCCAGCATGGCGGCGCTGGGCGGTTCCTGCGGGAATCGTGGTTGTTGTCGTAGGCGCGGCTGCAGCGGTCGCTGTCAAGTACTCCACCGATGAGTCCAAGTCCGCTTCACCGAGCGCCTCACCGTCGGTCGCCTCAGTCGAATCCGTCACCGCCGCTACAACCGCTACAACCACCGAAACGTCCCCTCCGCCACCGCCGCCCGCACCTTTGCCGCCGCCCACGGTGGTAGCTAACAGCGCCGTCAATACACTGCTGTTAGCACCTGCCACGATCAACACCATCATGGGCACCACGAACCTTGTTGCACCCCCGAGCGAGACCTACTCACGCGCGCTGAGGCCGGGCACCTTCACACCGCAGGAATGCGCCGGCTCCTTCCTACCTGGCGAAGACAACACCTACAGCGCGTTCAATGGCGGGCCCAGCGGAATCGCGGTGCAAGCCATCCATGAGCCCGTCAGCCCGCGCTCACACAACGTGTTACAGGTCGTCTCAACATTTGCCGATGCCGATGCAGCGCGTAAGTTCTTCGATCAACGCGTCGCCGATTGGGGTTCGTGCGATGGCAAAATCGTGACGTTGCGCAACGACGACGGCTCGGCAGATAAAGCCCGAATAGGCCCCACCAGCGTCAAAGAAGACATCAACTACTTGACCGTCACCAATCCAGACCCTGCCGCCGACGGGATGGTCTGCCAGCGAGCCATCACGACAGTCGCCAACGTGGTCATCGATACCCGAACCTGCGCCAAGGACATCACGACCCAAGCGATCGATATCGCCCGCCAGATCAGGCAGACAGTGCATTAGTCGGGTGGCCGCGTTGCGACCTGATCTTCAGTAGGACCGCACTTCAACCTTGAGTTCGGGCGGCCTCATGTCGATTGGTTTTGTGTTCATCGGAACTGGTTTGGTTCCGGTTTCTCGACCGCTACCGTCCGCTAGGTCCACCGCATATTTCCAGATCTGCTTGTCTGAGCATTTGCTGGTGAATTCGAGCTCGTTGAAGGTGCAGTTGGCTTGCGACACGTCAGGGGAAGTCCAAGTGACACTGCCTTCGACATAGATATCTTTTATGGCCTCACCACCCAAGCTCTGAGGGCAGTTTGGAGGTTTGAGGAGTTTGGATTGCGCACAGGCATCAATGGCCGCTTTGAACCCGCTTCGGATGTTTCGCTCGCCTATCGCGGACAGCTTTACCGTGATCATCGGCGAGGCTTCTTCCGCGGCGGAGCCCGCGATGCTCTTCAACATCACGTCATCAGACGGGTAGACCAGATCAAGGTTCGGTGTTGTCGCGGTGAGCCCAAGGAACCCTGGAAAGACGTACACCTGCTGTTTTTCCTTCACCGGCCTGCCGAACACCTGCGTAATTTTCCCGACCCTCATGCTATCGGGATCCGCAAATGTCAGCTTCCATATCGGGTATTGCAATTTCCAGCCGCCGTCCGCTTGAACAACAGCAACCTGTTCATCGGAGCTCTTATCGCCGAATTTCACGCTCGTGTGCACCCTGGTCTGACCGTGCTCATCAACTCTGGTTTCCAGGACTTGGATGGAGGTGATGGGCCACGCACTGATCTGCTTTTTCAGGATTTCAGCGTTGAGGAATTCCTTTGATCCGGGCCGGCCGCGACCGTAGCTCAATGCCTTGTCTGCATCTCCCGCCGCCAACGACTCCAGATAGCCCTTCACCGCGTCTCCGGGTGTCTTCGCCGCCGCCAAAGATGAGCTGGCATCCCCTGTCTGGTACGCCTGGGGTTTGGCGTCTGGCTGTTGGTCCGGTGATGGCCACAGAGCGACGCCCGCCACGACTGCGACAACGGCCATTACGGCCCCGCCGGCGCCAAGAATCGTGCGGGACAGGTTGACTCGTGACTTGAGTGTCTTCGGCCCCGCGGCGCCGAATGGCGAGTGGTACTGCGGGAGCGGCGGTTCAGGTAGCCGACCGCGCGGTCGGTCACCGCGCGCACCCACCGGGGGCACTGGAGGCGATGGCATACCGAAGTTGCCGCCGGTGATGACAGTGGGCTCTTCATCGCTGGGCCCATGGGGCTGGCGGGGACGCTGTGGCATGGTGCCCGTCTTATTAGTTGGGGCTTGGTTCTAACGTTTCTGCCAGACGAGTTTGATGTCTGTTTGGGTCAGGTCGATCTTCTCGGTGTACATCCACCCCGATCTACTGCCGCTCTCTCTTCTCCCGTTCGGTGTGCCGTTGTAATCCTTCTGATCCGCCGAGAACGGCCAGTCCTCCAATCCGCTGTAGGAACAGTTCAGCTCGTAGGGGTCGTATCGGCAATCCATTTGCGCGGTGTCCGGCGCCGTCCAGGTCACAGTGCCGTCGACGTAGTAGTTCCCCATGCTGCGGAACCCCTGTGGGCAGTTGGGTGGATCGAGTTGCTTGGACCGCGCGCAAACATCTACCGCCGCTTTGAGCGCGCCCTGGGTTGCTTGTTTGCCCTTGTCGGACATCTGAGATTTGAGCGAGTATTGGGTGTCGGTTTCGCCCGTGGTTGCGACGCTCTTGAGTAGCGCGTCATCGGGCGGGTAGATCAGGTCGATGTTGGGACTGGAGGACCTCAAGTCGATGAATCCCGGGAACACATAAGCCTGCTGCTTTTCTTCCACTGACTTACCGAATAGCCGCGCTATCTTGATGATCTTGCTCTTGCCGCTGTTCTCGAATTTGAGTTTGGTGCTGGAATGTTGCACCTTCCACCCGCCGTCGACACGTTTGACGTAAATCTGTTCGTCAGAGGTTCTGTCTCCGAATTTTGCACTGGCGTGCACTCTGCCTGTATCTGAGGCGTCGACGACGTCGGTCTCCAGAATCTGGATGTCGGTAATCGGCCAGACGGCGATCTGCTGCTTGAGTACATCGTCGGTCAGGAAGTCCTTCGATCCTGGGGTATCGGCGCCGAACGACAGAGCACGGTTGGCGTCTCCGGCGGCGAGGGCTTCTAGGTAGCCTTTGACGGCGTCGGCGGCGTTGGTGGCCTTGCCCCCGGACGCTCCGCCTCCGGATAGCGATGAAATTACGACAATCAGCAGCACTACAGACGCGATCGCGCCGGCGCCGATTATCAGGTGCTTCCGGGGCAGGTTGGCCAACGGACCCGGGCGCTTCGGCGGCATGTTCCGACTTGCTGGCGGATGTTGCTGCTGGCCAGGTCCAGCCGGATAGGGCTGAGCCACTGGGCCAACACCGGAGCGTTCGCCGGGCCGCTGTTGGGGCGATATCCCCGAGTATGTGCTGGGCGCTGATGGCCGCGGCGAGACGGGCGATGGTGGACGCACGGGCGCGGACTTACCGAAGTTGCTGCCCGTGATGACGGTGGGTTCTTCGCCCGAGGAGCCTTGCCGTGGGTCACGGGGTGGGCGGGGTGGGCGGGGTGGCTGCGTCATTTGGCCAGTTTCCTTTCTGGTCAGCTGTTCTGGTAGCAGGCCGAACCTGTGCTCGCGATGGTCACGGGTCCTGATGAGCGCAGGTGAGCGCGTGCTCCGTCGGCAAGTACTTCCACGGAATCGGCTTGTAGCCCCAACGGGTATTCGCCGGTCAGTCGGTCAGCCACCGAGTCCAGGGCTGCCTGAATAGTGGAAGCTGATAATCCGGGGATCGGTATGGATGCGGGAATGTTGGTTATCTCAACGCCCACTTTGCCGTTGGTGATTTTTGGGGTTGCCTTGATCGGGATATCGCCCAGGGGTGTGTCGATCTTGACAGTGAATTGGCCGGCGGAGCTGTCAGTGCTAACCGATATCCGTGAGCCCAGCGAGCCGAGATTCTCCTCGATGGTCGCGGTAATCCCAGCGGTGGGCCAGGTCAGGGTGGCCTCGACTTGGCGTGCTGTCTGTGGCGTGGCGGTGCTGACGCTGGTGAAGGTCGCCTCGATTCTCAGTTGACGGGCAGCGCGGACCCGATTGCCTGCGGTGCGGATCCCTATCTCATCGATTGTTCCCGTGATGTATTGCCAGAGCATGGATTTGGATCCCAAGGCAATATCGGCGGTGTCGCCGGTAACGCATTCGACATTGTCAAGGATCAGCGATGTTGCGCTGTGTCGCACGAGCCATTCAGCACCGCCGGGTGTCACCACTATCAGCGCCACGACCGCCGCGATCAGTGGCCATCTACGGCGACGGGGAGGCTGCGGCCCGGTAGGGGGTGTCGATGTGACCATGGGAGGCGGTGCATGGTGCCCGAGCTGGGGCGGTTGCGGTGGCCTGTGGTGCGGGGGCTGATATCCGTAACCACCCACAGGCGGAAGGGGATTCGGCGGCGGCCCATACATGCCCGCAGACGGGCGCTGCTGGGGACGACGCTGAGGTGGCGGCCAGGGAGGCTGGCTGGTCATACTGTCTTGAACCTGCTCAGGCACTGGTTGGTGTCACCCAATAGTCCGGCGCGGAAGGCCAGGATGCGAGTAAACCCGGCCGGGACAGCCTTACCATTGACATCGCTTGCCACCAGACCGTTGGTCAGTAAACCGGCGATCGCCTCATCGAGATCACCAGCCGCGAGCAGAAGGCTGTTCCCGGATGGCAGTTTCACTGGTTCGGCCATCTTGCGTTGCGCTACACCGGTCAGGCACGCGGTCCTCATAGCTGCCGCCGTCGAGTCCAGGTCGTAGCCTGCTTTCTGATGCTGTAACGACAGCATGTACCGCGACATGACTATGGAGAATGCGGTGTTATCTCCTTGCACCAGCACGTGTTTGGACTCGTTGGCTGCCGAGCCCATCTCTTTGAGCTTGTCGAGATCGATCGTGATGGTGTTGGTCGATGGACAGTAGGACGCCGGCGGGGTGGCAGTGGCGCTGCTGCACGTCAACGACGTGTCGTACGAGATGGATGGTTCCTTCTCCAGTTTGAATGTCGTAGCGAGGAACTCTGCCAGCGTCTTGATGGTGTCTTTGTCGATTGAGGCTTCGGCGCCCTGGGGGCCTCCGGATTCGCCGACTTGCAGCGACATCGGCAGGTCTCCGCGACGCTCCTTGACGTTGTCGTAGTCGATGGCAGCGCAGGCCTGAGCCCCGGAGGTGAATCCCATCTGGAACGCGGTGACCCGATCCAATCCGGTCCCATGTCCGTTCTTGAGCATGTCGGAATCTTTGGGGGTGTAGACGGGATCACGGATCACGATCAGCCCTGCCAGGACATGGTTCAAGCCGTCGCCAGTGCTCAGGGCGAAGCGTGGCGACGAACCTTCGGCGACCCAACGCATGTAGGTGCCCGCGAAACAATCGGCTTGCTGCTCGGAGACGATGGTCGGGGTGAACAAGCCCACCAGGTGCGCCATCCGCTGGATCGCATGCCCATACTCGTGGGCGATGACCCCGGGGACCGAAATGTCGCCGAAATACTTCTGCCCGGCAGGCAAGAAGGCGCCACGATCCCAGGCCATCATTCGGTTTCGGTGGCAGTAGAACGCGTTCGGTTCGCCGTAGGTGGCGCTGCCACAAAGATTAGGGCTCGACGGATCGTTTGAATCGTACGAGACCAGGTTAGTGATGGCCTCGAATGAGCCTTCCTTGAAGGAGAATTCCTTCTTCCAGAATTCCTGTAGGTCGTTGACCGACAGCAGCGCCAGTTTGTCCATTGCACCGTGGTCGGTGTTATCGACCGTCCCGGAGGGGCTAGCTGCACCGGTGCGCATCCCGCTGGGCCCTTCGGTGACCACCAGACCGCCGGCCTTATTGGGGTCGAAAACGGGCGAAATCGCCTCCCCCGCCACTGTCGTACCGCTGCAAGAAGCAAGCAAAATGGCCACCGCGACGACGGCCGGTGCTGTGCGGAAACCTCGAATCAAGATATACCTTCCCTCCCGGCTGAACCGACCTCCAGCGGCGCCTGGCGCAGGCGCGCACTGTCCCCTGGACGGAATTAGTTCAGCGCATGAAGCGTACCCACTACTAGGCCCTGCATGTACCCCGCTCACGGGGGCTGGTGCACAAAAAACTGTGGGGCCTTGGTGGCTCTCCTCCACCAAGGCCCCACAGAGCTACTTCCTAACGCAAGGTTAGCCGTGCCAGCGGCCCGCGTTGGACTTGTCGGTCTGGTGCATGTCCGAGTTAGCCTGATCCACAACGGAATTCAGCTGGCTCTGGATCTGATGAACCGTGTCGGCCTGCTGGTGCCAATTCTTCTGAACCTCTTGGTACGCACCTGCGTCGTCACCCAAGTTATGGGCCAACGGCGCGACATCGTGCTGAAGGTCAGCAAGGGTCTGCGAGTAGTTGTTGGCGATACTCTTCAGTTGGTCGACCAGGGCGTTGATCTGAGCGTGGTCATATGTAATTACGTCACTCACTGCAATTTCCTCCCATTACCTTCGTGGATGTATTGGCGCTTACTGCGCGATGCCGCCGATGGAGTGCTGCTGGTTGGCAATTTCCTCCTCGACGTGCTTCCGGTTGCCCTGCATCACTTCGCCAATCATCGCGAGCGACTGATTGGTCTTGCGCATCTCTTCGTGCAGCCGGGCCACAGCCTGGTCGAAGGACTGCCGTGCGCCGCCCTGCCATACGGAGTGAGGCACGCTCTCGCACTCATTCTGAAGCCGCGTTGTCAGCGTTGAAAGTTCATCATGCCGACCATTGATATCCGACTCGGCCTTGATGATCGCCCCGAGATCCTGCTCCATTGTCATTCGATAACCTCCCTGTTCTCCCCAGGCCCGGCCAGTCACGGGTGTGACTTCCGGTTTCTGGCCGGTTTTGTCCTTACAACTACATACGATGGCCCTACCGTCAGATCGGTTCCATCTTTTTTGAAGTTTTTTTCAGCAATCTTGCTAGCTACCGGACTTTACCGCATGAGCCGTCCGAATTGCTAGTTCACAGGCCTGTTGAACATCAACATAGCTACCTTTCTCAGACTGGCAGCCAACGCCTATCCGCAGGTCACCGTCCAGAAGTACCGTCCACGCGATGTCATGGCCCTCCCGAACCTCGGTGTAGGTGACCGCCGGACGGTCCATCTTCCTGTCGTCGGCGGTGAAATCGGTGAATGATCCCGGCGGCTCCTTCTCCATAGCAGCGCGCAACGTCTCGGCCGTCGCCGCCAGCGTCTCCGTCGGCTTCACCCGCACCTGAGTCACGTGCACTATCGCCTCAGGATTCTCCGGTGATATCACCTCAACCCGCGCCGACCCGGCGCCACCTGCGGGTATCCGTCGCACCGCCCACTCGGCGGGCACCATGAGTTGCACGCGCCCCTCCACCAGCAGCGAAGTCGCCATCGTGGGCGCCGCCGGCTGCCGCGATGGGTCTGATTGCCGCTCCCGCGTGGACGCCACGGTCAACACCACACCCGTCACCACAATCGCCGCAGCCAGACCCATCGCGGCTGCCGGCCACCACCTCGGGAGCCGTGGGGCAGATCGTGCAGGCGCCGCGGGCATCCATTCGGACACTCTGGCCACGGCAGGCTCGTCAACAACCTGGTCGATGAATGCCGAACCACGGGGCGCTTGACTCATATCGCGGAACACCGAATCCGCGGTCACCTGCGAAACCCCGGGAGTCAGGCCGATCCGATCGATCGCGTCGACAATCGCCTCGCCCAAATCCTTGTCGGCGGAATCGACGAGAATCGCGGCGACGCCGGGTCGCTCATCTCGGACCACCTGCTCGACAGCGCGCCCTACCGCACGCGCAACCTCGGCTGCGCTTTTGGTCTCCCAGGACCGGTCTTCGAGATGACGAACCGTTGACGCCGGCTCACCGTCGGAACCGTGCCCCACCACGATGACCGCGACCTCGTTCGCCGACACTTCCACCACCACCAACGAGCGGCCGGACAAATCGGCGCGCACACCGCGCTCGGCCAGTGCAAAGGCCCGCGACCGCACGGTCAACGTCGCCGCCGTCATGCGCGCGGCACTGGACAACAAGGTGCGCCGTCCCGGGCCCCACGCCGTCGGATGGATCAGCACCATCGAATCGAGACGGATCGGCGCATTCCGATCGGTCAGCAGCGACTCGAACAACGCCGCCCACAGGGCGCGGGACGGGACCACCCGACCGGGCAGCAGGGCCATCTCATCGTCGAGCGCGGCCACCGCCGATCGGACATCGGAGCGCCCGGCCTCTCGAACACCACCCTCGGTTCGCGCCCGGACGGCGGTTTCGGTCACTTCGATCGCTACCCGCGGCCCAGTCTGCGGGTCGCGATCGAGAGTCACTGCGGATCGCTCCACGCGACTTGAACCAGCTGCTGACCACCCGAACGCATGACCAGCGTTCCCCGGCCCGGCGGCTGCTCGCTCGGCCGAACCGTGCCCAGCAGCACGCCCTCGTCCTTGTTACCGCTCATCTGCAGGCCGATGCAGGAGAGATCCTTCATGCGCGCCATCATCGGCTCGAACATCGCCCGGGAAGCGCCACTGGTGCGGCGCGCGATGACGACGTGCAGGCCGATGTCCTTCGAGTGCGGCAGGTATTCCGCCAACGGCAGCAGCGGGTTTCCGCTGGCCAGCGCCACTAGGTCGTAGTCGTCGACCAAGATGTAGATCTCGGGGCCGGACCACCAGGACCTGTCACGCAACTCCTGTTGTGTCACATCGGGTCCCGGCATACGCGACTTGAGCAACTCGATCAGCGCCGGCACCTCATCGACCAAGGTGTTGCTCGACATCGCGTACTTGGCAAGGTGTTCGGTCTCGACCACACCGAGCAAGGTGCGGCGGTAGTCGACGATGAAGAGTTGCACCTGCTGCGGGGTGGTGGTGCGGACGATCTCGCGGCACATGGTGCGCAAGAGGCCGGTCTTACCGCACTCGCTGTCGCCGAAGATCATCATGTGCGGCTGCTCGCCAAACTCCAGGAACATCGGAGCCAGCTCGGACTCGTTGATGCCCACGAGGATCCGCAGGTTGGGCTGATCGTTTTGCGGCGCCTGCGGAACTAGCGCGGCGTAATCGATCTTGTGCGGCAACATACGCACCTGCGGAGCTTCCGCCGAGCTGCGCTGGCGCATGCTCGCGGCGGCAGCGGCGATGGCATCACCGAGGTCTTGATTCGACGAGACGCTGTCGACACGCGGCAGCCCGATGAGCATGTGCCGGCGGTCGCGGGTGATACCGCGGCCCGGCCTGCCATCCGGAACAAGTTGTGCCAGCTTGCGGTCGAAGTCCGAGTCCAGCGGATCACCGAGGCGAAGCTCGACACGCGTACCGATCTGGTCCTTCAGGGCCGGACGGATTTCCGCCCAGCGCGATGCCGTCACGACCGTGTGCACACCGAAACCGAGCCCCTGGGCCGCGAGTGCGGTGACCTGCGGCTCGAGAGCCTCGAACTCCTGACGGACAGTTGACCAGCCGTCGATGATGAAGAACACGTCTCCGAACGGATCGCTGGCGAGCTGGGGATCACCGGCGCCCTTGCGTCGCCGGTACTCCGCCATCGAGTCGATACCGTATGCGCGGAAAGCGTTCTCGCGAGACCTGACGATCGTCAACATCTCGGCGAACGTGCGGCGAATCAGATCCGATTCCAATCGGCTGGCCACCGAACCGACATGCGGTAGTTGGGCCAGCGAGGTCAACGTTCCACCACCGAAGTCCAGGCAGTAGAACTGCACCTGAGCCGGACTGTGGGTAATGGCCAGCGACGTCACCAAGGTGCGCACAGCCATCGACTTACCGGACTGCGGCGCACCGACGATGGCGACATTGCCCGCGGCGGCGGACAAATCGACGATGTAGGGGTCGCGCCGTTGCTCGTACGGTCGGTCCACGATGCCGATCGGGACAGTCAAACTGCCCACCGCGTCGAAACCCGCGCGGCCATGACGAGGGATCAGATCGCCGAGAGTGGGCGAATCGTCCAACGGCGGCAGCCATACCTCGTGTGCCGGATTACCGTGTCCCTCAACACGATCGAGGATGGTGTCGATGACAGATCGTCCGGTGGCTTCGGACACGGCCGGTGAATCGTCTTCGACGACTTCCGTGGGACGCATCTGCAATGCCACCGGCGCCGCGGTGAAGAGGCGCGGCGCCGCACCCCCGCCGCCGGAGGACACGGCCCGGCGCGCCGGTCCGTACGGCACATACGCGCCAGACACGTAAGAGGTTTGGAATCGCGTCAACTCACCCGAGTCGTCTTTGAGGTAGCAGGAACCGGGGGTGTTGGGCAGATGATAAGCATCCGGCACGCCGATGGCGGCACGGGATTCGTTGGCAGAGAAAGTCTTCAAGCAGAGCCGATAGGACAGGTGCGATTCCAGTCCGCGTAGACGACCCTCATCCAGACGCTGCGAAGCGAGCAACAGGTGGACATGTAGCGACCGGCCCAGACGTCCGATCGCCACGAACAGCTCCGCAAAATCCGGGTGCTGGCTCAGCAATTCGGAGAACTCGTCGACGATGATGAAGAGTGCGGGCAACGGAGCGAGGGAGGCACCGGCGGCGCGGGCGCGCTCATACTCAGTCACATTGGCGAAGTTGCCCGCGGCACGCAACAGCTCCTGGCGCCGGTTCATCTCGCCGGCAAGCGCGTCCTTCATGCGGGACACCAGGTTTGCCTCTTCGGCAAGGTTGGTGATGATGGCCGCGACGTGCTGCGCTCGGTCCAGGCCGAGGAACGTCGCGCCACCCTTGAAGTCGACGAGTACGAGGTTGAGCGCATCCGGCGAATGGGTCGCGATCATGCCGAGTGTCAATGTGCGCAGGAACTCCGACTTGCCCGAACCGGTCGCGCCGATGCAGAGTCCGTGCGGCCCCATGCCGTTCTCGGCGGCTTCCTTGATATCCAGCTCCATCGGGGTGCCGTCGACCGCGATGCCGATCGGAACTCGCAGCCGGTCACGACCAACTCTGTTGCGCCACACCACTTCCGGGTTGAGCAGCCCAGGATCGCCGATGCCCACGATGTCGGACCAGCGCGTGCTGACCTCGGTCTGGATCTGAACCTCGTCGCCGCTGCCCGTCAGCACCCGGTAGGGCGCCAGTCGGCGCGCGCACGCCATCGCCTCGGTGATGGTGAGGTGATCGGGGTGGGCGAAGACCTCGGACCCGACGTTTCCCTTGGCGCCCAACCCACGTTCGGTCAGCTCCAGTTGCATGCCGCGGCGCGCGGCGAGCGGATCGACCCTGGTACCGATCTCGACGAGGGTCACCGAGTCGATGCCGTGGTCGACGATGAGGCGTTCGGAACCGATCAGCGTGCCGCTGTCGACGACGATGAGAATCTGCGGCCGATCGGGCGAGGGCTGCGCGGTCCGGGAGAACCGTTCACGCTCGGTGATCAGTGATGCCAGCGACTCCTCCACCTCACCGAGTGAGTGGTAGACCAGTCGCGATGAGCCGACGCCGTCGAAGGCACTCGGATGCTGGGAATGCGGAAGCCATTTGAGCCAGTCCCAGTGCGGTGCAGCATGCCGGTTGACCACGGCCGCGACCAGGAATTGATCGGGCCCGTGGAACATCGCGAGCTGGCAGATCATGGCGCGCAACATGCCTCGCGCCACCTCGGGCGAACCGTCGATGGTGACGGCCGCAAAACCTCTCAGGTTCAACGCGATCGGCAGCTCCGGAACCAGCGAGTGAGTCCGAACGAATCGGCGCAGCGCGACGGAGGCGACCGGCTCCAGCTCCTCGACCGGCCCGATCTCGGGTGCCACCAGCTGCGCGGCAAGTCGCTGATCGCCGGTTCCCACGCGCACATGGCAGTAGTCACTGTCGCCGGGACGCCGCTCCCACATGCGGCGGCCGCCGGCCAACGTCCAGAGCGCGGAGGGATCCGGGTTGTTCCACAGCAGGGCCTTGCGCTGAGCGCCGCCGGTGTCGGTGACGTTCTTACGCACCACTTCGAGGTACCGCAGGTAATCCTTGCGGTCCTCGTTGATTTCGCTGGTCTTGGCGCCCTTGCCCCCGCTGTTGGACACCATGCTGACCATCGAGACCATCATCATGATCGGAAAAAGCATGAACATCGGGCTGCGCATCATGCCACCGCCCGCGCCACCGCCGAAGCTCCCCGAGGTGACGAAAAAGGCGATCATGCCGACCATTGCCACCACCATGACCAGCGGCATGATCTTGGCGATAATCGGTGACGGCACCGGCCGTGGAATCTCCGGTGGCGGCTGCACATTGACCTCGCCGCCCGGCACGCGCGGCACGGCAAGCCGAGGCCGCCGAATAAAGATTGTGGTGTTCACTCGGTGCTCACCCCTGGCCCTCC
Source organism: Mycobacteroides franklinii (assembly GCF_001853795.1). NCBI lineage: Bacteria > Bacillati > Actinomycetota > Actinomycetes > Mycobacteriales > Mycobacteriaceae > Mycobacteroides > Mycobacteroides franklinii. The sequence continues at coordinate 1,827,722 of NZ_MLIK01000019.1, read as the reverse complement.
GGTTCCCCCGCGTCGCATCTCGTGGCAATCTACCGAGTCCACGCTACCGTCCAGCCCACGGCGGGCTACAGGATAGGGCCGTTATATCCGGTGCCGCAACGAATTCGCCCATAAGATCGCCGCTACCGCTGGTCATCGGGTTGACGCCCGCCCGGATGCACCGAACCGCTGGCGGCGTTCAGTCGCGTTCGGCTAGTGTGCATGCGCAAAGATCAATGATCGTGGGGGCAGGCAGGGGGCACAGCATGACACATGCGCAGTCGGGCGCCGAGCAACGTTCGGCGGTTCTCGAACTGTGCCGCGTTTCCATTCAGGCTGAGCGCACTCAGGTAGACCTGGCGCTGCCGACGAGTGTTCCGCTGGCTCTCTTGGTCGGCTCGGTCGTCGACATCATCAACCAGCATGTCGGTGTCCCGGAGCTGACCAGCCCCGAAGACGCTGTGGAAACGCATTGGCGTTTGTCCCGGCCTGGTCAGCCACCGCTGCAGATGTCCAGCACCCTGGGGGAACTCGAGGTCCGCGATGGCGATCAGCTGATTCTCACCCGGTCCGACGTCGCGGCGCCGGACCCGCTGTTCGACGACGTGTTCCTCGCGGTGTCGACATTCCGTACGGTGTCGGCTCATCCGTGGAGCCGGAACGCCGCTCGGATTCTCGGCGCGACGGTATGTGGACTGTCTGCCTTGCTGGGTGCTACCGCGTTGTTGCGCGCCGGCGCCACGAACCCCGGCCTCCTCCTGCCCATCATCGCGGTGGCCATCGCGTTGGTGGCGATGACAGCCGCGGTGTTCGCGAACAGGGTGTACGACGATTCACTCGCCTCGGTGATGCTGAGTCATTGCGCCGTCGGCTTTTCGGCGGTGGCGGGCGCGCTATTCGTGCCCGGAAAGTACGGCGCTCCACATGCGATGTTGGCGCTCATGGTGGCGATGGTCGTGTCCATCCTTGCCATGCGCGCGACCGGCACCGGCACGACCTCACTGGTCGCGGTCGCCTCGGCATCATTTCTCGGATTCGCGGCGGCCTTGGGCTACGTGCTGTTCGAGCCTCCGATTTACAGCCTGGGAGCCGTGCTCGGCTCGGTGGGAATCTGTGCGGTAGCGCTTTCGCCGCGGGTGGCGATGGTCCTCGCCCGGCTCCCCCTACCCCCGGTGCCCACCCAGGGCGCACCATCTCGTCCCGAACATTCCACGGCGCCAATCGAAGCCATCGAAGGTCTGGACGGACTCGATACCGAGGGCGACGACGTGGAGGACGCCACGGCGCTGCCCCCGCTCCCCGACCTTCGCGAGAAGGCGCTGCGGGCGCATGCCGTGCTGACCGGATTGGTGTGCGGAACATCCGCTGTCACCGCCGTGGGCGCCATGCTTGCGGCGCTGACCTTCTCCGGGGCGGGCGCTCATCACCCCACTGGTGCGCATCGGTTCAGTGGTGTGGTGCTGGCCGGATTGATCGCGCTGGCGATGATGCTTCGCGCGCGGTCGCATGCCGACCTGGCGCAGACGGTGGCCATCAACCTGGGCGGCATCGCCATTCCGGTGGCGGCATTCGCGTTCGTCGCGGTCGCATATCCGGCGGGCGCGGTCTTCACCACCGTGTTGACAGCCATCGCGGCCGGATCTGCCATCGCTCTGGGTTTCCTGGTGTCGGCACGCAAGTACTCACCCGTTGCGCGTCGTACCGTGGAGATCATTGAATACATCGCGTTGTCTCTCATCGTTCCGGTGGCCGTCTGGGTGTGTGGCGTGTACAGCGCCGTGCGGGGATTGAACCTGCCATGAGCCTCGGCGTGGCCCGCCGTATCGCCACCGCTGGAGCCGTTGCGATGTTGGCGATGTCGTCACAGCTGGCGACAGGTTCGATGCACATGCTGGCGACGGCGCACGCCTTCGCCCCGCTTCCGGTCGACCCGAGCATGCTGCCCGGCCCGCGTCCCCCCGCCCCGATCGAGCCCACCGAGCAGAAGGAACTGTGCCGATTCCCGGGCATCGATCCCAAGCGCGATCTCAACAAGGTCCCCACGCAACAACGCGGACTCGACCTGCCGCTGGTCTGGCAGCTCTCCCGCGGGGCCGGTCAGACGGTCGCCGTCATCGACACCGGGGTGGCCCGCAGTCCCCGGCTGCCACCCGTGATCCCCGGCGGTGACTACGTCTTCGAGGGCGGCAACGGCACTCAGGACTGTGATGCCCACGGCACCATCGTCGCCGGAATCATCGCGGCGGCACCGGATCCCACCGGAGCAAGCGCATTCAGCGGAATCGCCCCGGATGTCAGCCTCATCAGCATTCGTCAGTCCAGTGCCAAGTTCGCGGTGAAGAACAAGGGCGGCGGCGATCGTGACGATCCCTCCAAGATCAGTGGCGTCGGAAACGTGGACACCCTGGCGATGGCGGTGCGCACCGCGGCAGACCTCGGCGCGACCGTCATCAACATTTCCGAGGTGGCATGCGCCTCGGCCAAACAGTTCCTGGACGATCGGCCGCTGGGCGCCGCACTGCAGTACGCCGTGGACGTCAAGAATGTCGTCGTCGTGGTCGCCGCCGGAAACGTCGGCGACGGGCAGTGCAAAAGCCAGAATCCCCCGCCCGATCCGGCCCGCCCCAATACTCCGGACTGGGACTCCGTCCTGGAGACCGTGAGTCCGGCGTGGTACAACGACCTCGTCCTCACGGTGGGTTCGATAGGCCCGGACGGGCAGCCCTCCAAATTCAGCCTCGGTGGCCCTTGGGTGGACGTCTCCGCTCCCGGCGAGGACATCGTCTCGCTGGACCCCAACCGTGACGCGCTGACCAACGCCTACATGGGCGACCAGGGGCCAGTCCCCATTCAGGGCACCAGTTTTTCCGCGCCGGTGGTCAGTGGCGTTGTCGCGCTGGTGCGTTCACGCTTTCCTCAGCTGAGTGCGCGCGAGGTGATGGATCGCATCAAGAACACGGCGCACCGCCCGCCCGGCGGCTGGGATCCATATCTGGGCTTCGGTGTGGTGGACGCGCTCGCGGCGGTAAGCGATGACCTGGGCACCACCAGCGACCTCTCGCGGGCCAACGCGGCCAAGAAGCTGGTGCTACCGCCTGCTCCGGCACCGCCCGACCCTCGGCCGCGACGCGTCGCACTCATCGGAATAGCGGTCTGCGCAGCATTTCTCGCTGCCGCCCTGGCGATGTTGGCACCGGTTCGCCGGCTCCGGCAGAGCCGGGAAACCCCAGAGGAGTAGCGCGACAGTCGGGACCGGCGGCGAGGCCGTTTAGGACGGCGCCTGGGTGGCCGATGTCGACGGGTTGATCGCCAGACCGGTCTTGTCGGGCGGCATGCCGTCATGCACGACGAGTGCGTCTTCCTTGCTCAACCGCGGACCCGGGGGCAGCAGCCCGACGATGGGCCACGGTGCGGGGACCGGTTCAACGGTGAGCCCCAAGGCCTTCGCGGCCTCCAGGCTCCCGATACCGAAGCGCACACCGGTGTCGAGGACGAGGTAGAGCGACTCGGCGCGCCCGGTATCCCCACCCAGGCCGGTCGAGCGGACGAAGGCGCTGTGGGCGGGCGGAATGTACGCCGTGTCGACGTTGGGGCCTTCCTTGTCGGCCTGCGCCAACACCACCGGCACCTGGTCGGTTTTCAACGGCAGCGAGCTACCCATCAAAAGCTTGGTGGAGGCATGCTCCTGGGTCTTCTCTTGACCCGGCTTCCAGCTGCTGCATAACACCGACTTCTCCGGGACGTCCACAATCTTCCCGGCGCGATCCGGAAATGTCTGCACCGCAAGCAAATTGAGGCTTGGGTGGCCCGCGATAACATCGGGCGCGACGGACAGGATGTCCTGTGCGCCCTGCGAGTCGGAGAACCTGATGAGATCCGCGGTGACCTCGTTGATGCGTTGCACCCCGCCCGCGAGCACCACGTAGTACTCGGCGGAATCCGCGCGGCTCATCTTGATGACCGACCCCACCCGAACACCCGCGGTCGTGATGGGCGACGGCGCCCCGGCGTCCGGGATGGGCGGCGGAGCGATGGCCGGCACCTCGGGAATCGCGTTCAGCACGTTCATCGAAATCGGCCTGGGCGTCACGCCTTCCAGGCGCAGCGCGCGGGTCACGGCGGGGTTGGTCAGGTCAACCGCCGCGCGCTTTCCGTCGTAGAGCAGGTACATCTGGCTGTTCACGGTCACCAGGGCGTACCGGTCCTTCGGCATCTCTTGGTTGCCGTTCTCCAGGGTCACCTTGCCGGCGATGACGGTGGTGGTGACGGTGGAGCTCGGCGGAGGCGTCGCGACGTCACACACCGTCCAGAGGGTGTCGTCACCCGACAAGGCCCCCGGAATCGATGCCGGCGCACCCGGAATCCCGACCAGCGGGCCGCGGCGCGCCTTGGCAAGCTCCGAATCCTTGACCGGCTTGGGATTCTCGTTGTTGCCGGAGATCAACCGTGCGGAGGCCAGGTTGAGCGCGGGATGAAGTGTGTCCTGGATCCGGACGTAGACGGCTCCGGTGTCCTTGCCCATCACGATGGGCTGATCACCCAACGGCATGTTCGGCCGAAAGAAGGCCAAGATCGCGCAACCCGCAACCATGACGGTGGCCAGCACGATGCCGACCACGAGTGAGCTCGACTGCGACCGCATCGGGTCGTGGATCATTCGGACGTCGCGGCGAACCAGTGCATGCTCCATGCGCCGCACCAGGAACCGGTACCCACTGACTTGCAGCCGGGTTGTCGGTTGTCGCGCCATCGTCCCCCCTCCAGGAAATACTGCGAAAATCGAATCTACGACCTAAGCGATGCCTCTAGGCCGGCCCCAAAATCTTGTTAGATCCTACGTACCGGCCACACGGCCATGCAGCCTATTGCAATACTGGGCAACCACGATAGGTTGCGGGTGGTGGCCCGGGTGGTGGCCATGGTGACCGAACGGGTCGTGCGGCGATATCCACCGCTGTTATGGCGGGACAGAAGGGGGAATGGTGACCTCGAGCGGGGCGGCTCCGGAGCAGGTGCGCCGGGCGACGATGCCGATCCAGATCATGGTGATCTCGCAGTTGCTGGTGCTCGCCGCGGTCCTGGTTTCATTGCTGTTCGGCTGGCCGTGGTGGGCTGCGCTCTTGATCGCCATCGTGTCACTGGCACTCGTCCTCGGCCGATGGGGTGGCCAGACCGTCAGGCATTGGGCAGTTACCGGGTTCAAGTACCTGACGGGCCGCACCTACCGAAGCTCGGGCAGCATCGCCGACACCCCCAGCAGCCAGGACAGCTGGACCGGGACCCGTTGGGAAAACGGCAAACTCATCACCGTCCTGGAAATCAGTGCCACCCAGCGCCACCCCTCGGTCATCACCCCGGATCACTGCGCCACCGACTCTTTGGTGCCGCTGCGCGTGCTGCGCGAGTGCATGCATCAAAACGACATCGAACTCGAAAGCATCGATGTCATCAGCAACGGTCAGCGCACCGCCCAAGGCACGGTCTTGCGGGGTGGATACGACCGGCTGGTAGGCCCGCTGCCGGCCGTCGCCATCCGCACCGTCTGGGTGGTGCTGCGGTTCGACCCCGGCGTGAACGTCGACGCGGTATTCCGCCGCGGGGGCGGCCGTCGCGGCGCGGAGAGATGCGCCGTCATCGCCACGGCACGCGTCCGGCGCGCTCTGGCCACGGCCCATTGCGCCAGCACCATCTTGCAGGCCGGCCAGATTCACCGCATCAGCGCCGAGATGCTCCGTCAGTACGCGGGCGCGCCCATGCACGAGGAGTGGAGTGGGCTCATGCTCATCGACTCCTACAACGTGGCCATGGGAATCGACCCGTGGTACATCACGGATGCCACCCTGACCGGATTGTGGGCCCGTCCGACGCTGGAAACCAGCGTGACGGTTCGGCTGCGCCCCGCCACCAAGGGCCGCACCTCGGTGGGTGCGCTGGTGAGGTGGGCCACCGACGAACAGATGCCGGTACGTCGCTCTACCGGAATGACTTCACTTAACGGCAGCCAGCGTGACGCGTTCTTCGCCGGACTTCCGGTGGGCGCCATCGGGTTGGAGTACCTGACCCGCAGCATCGAGATGAGCAACGAGGAACTCGACGGCATCCATCTGCCGACATCGGGCTGCGGTCAACTGATCGGATCCGATATGTCGGGCCGCGCCATCGCGGCGCGGCTGTCCGGACAGGGCGTACATACCGTGGTGGTACGTGCCGAGTTGTACGTCTGCCAGCAGGTGGTACTCCGAGCGGTCGCGATCGGAGCGCTCGTCGTCGTCTACACCGACCGTCCGCATATGTGGGATGTCATGGTGACCTCGATCGGCGATGCCAATCGCATCCAATTCGCCAGTGGCCCAGGATTTATCGATCCCCGATGCAGCCTGGCGGTGGTAGACGGCATGCAGCCGACCGCGTTGCCCAGCAACTGCACCGCACTGCACATCATCAGCAGCGAGTACGACGCACTCCCGGCGCGGCCCGATGTCATCATCGACCAGCCCAACGGATACGGCGATCACATTCTGCTGACCGCGGGCTCCGAGACCATCCAGGTCCGCCTCGTCACGGTGAGCGATGAGCTCGCCTACCTGGGCCGGCCGATACAGGCCTTCGCGCAGTAGCGTTTTCGTGCACTAAGGCTCGTCGCGCAGACGCTCCCGATAGGCGGCGACATGCTGCCGATTGCCACAATTGCCGGTGTCACAGAAAATCCGGGATCTGTTGCGCGACAGGTCAACCAGGACGGCATCACAGTCGGGGGCAGCGCACGTTTTCAGGCGCCGCTGTTCCCCCGTGCGCACCAGGTCAGCGAACACCATGGCGGTCTCGGCGCCGAGGCGATCCGCTAGCGGCGCATCACTGGCGGCCATGTGCAGGTGCCAATCGGGCTCCTCGACGTGCCGGGTCAGCCACGGCGACGCATGAGTATCGGCCAACAGGGCGTTGACCTGCCGCACCACGTACTCCTCGTCGTTGATATGAGCCCAGATATCTCCCAGCCGGGTTCGCAACGCCTTGACGGCCGCCAGCTCGGCGTCGTCCCCGTCCCGTCTGCCCGTCCATCCGTACCGGTCCAGCAGCGGCGGCAATGCCGCCAGATCGGGGAGCAGTTCCCGGTCGTTGCGACCGGTGTTGATCAGCTCGGCGGCCGACCGCAAACCCTGCTCCGTGTCATGAGTGAAAAGCATTTGACACCTTACATCCTTCGCCTATACCGTCATGACCGTATTCGATTTTACTCATGACATGCGGGAGGTGCGGTGAACGACAAGGCCAATTTCCGGGCCGGCGTGATTCTCGCCCTCGTCTCCGCCGCCACCTTCGGGTTTTCCGGCCCGTTCGCCAAGTCCCTCATGGCGGCGGGCTGGTCGCTGACCGCCGTGGTCACCGCGCGCCTGGCGACCGGCGCCGCGGTCATGATCGTGGCCGCTTGCATCGTGGCGCCCGGCTGGTTCTCGGAGGCCCGAAAGCACGCCAAAGTCGTTGTGCTCTACGGAATCATCCCCGTCGCCGGCGCCCAGTTCTGCTACTTCGGCGCGATCAGGCACATGTCGGTCGGGGTGGCGATGCTCCTGGAGTTTCTGAGCCCCATCTTGGTGATCGCCTGGACCTGGTTGTACACCCGGCAACGGCCGCACACCCGGGTGCTCGCCGGCGCAACCCTCGCCTTGTTGGGAATGCTGTTGGTGCTCAACATCTTCAGCGGATCTCGTGCGGAGCCCGTAGGAGTCCTGTGGGGACTGGGAGCCGCGGTATGCGCCGCGTACTACTTCATCTCTTCGCACCGTGCGGGCGGCAAGGCCGAAGGGCTGCAAACCATCACGCTGACAACGAGCGGGCTGCTGGTCGGAGCCATCGCCGTCGGCGGCTTCGGGCTCACCGGAATCATGCCGATGACCTTCTCCACCCAGGACGTGCACGTCGCCGACTGGCATGCGCCGGTGTATATCCCCATTCTTGTTCTCGGCGTAGTTACCACCGCCATCGCCTATCTCACCGGTATCGCCGCCATTGGCCGACTCAAGCCGAGCTATGCGTCGTTGATCGCCCTCACCGAGGTGCTGTGCGCCGTAATCGCAGGTTGGGCACTACTCGGGGAGACCATTGCGCCCATCCAGTACGCCGGGGCCGCCGTCATCCTCGCGGGACTGGTGCTCGCGCACCGGGGTTCAGATACCCCTTCGGAGCCCGAATCCAGCACAGCCGGACTCACAGCTTCTCTACCTGCGGGATTGAAATCACATGGCAACGACAGCGAATTATCCGTAATCTCGGTGTGTGACGCTACAACCGAATCCACGCCCAGCCAGTAAGTTGCTCACCGCCGCCGCCCGCGCGGCGGTTATTTCGGTTGCGGCCGTCATGTTGACAGCCGGGCTGGCGGTCATCATTCCCGCCACCGCATCCGCGGCCTGCCACAACGTCGAGGTGTCGTTCGCCCGCGGCCGTTCCCAGCCGCCGGGCGCCGGAAATGTCGGTGACGCGTTCATCAGCGCGCTACGCAACCGCGTCAAGGATGTCGGCGTGTACACCGTCCAGTACGACGCCAACACCGATGTGGGCGGCGGCGCCAATGATCTCAGCGCACATCTGCAGCAGACCGCGAACGCCTGCCCCGACAGCAAGTTGGTGGTCGGCGGCTACTCGCTGGGCGCCGGCGTGGTCGACACCGCACTGGGAGTGCCCGGACCGGTGCAGATCGGCAACCTCTTCTCCTTCGACAACCCGGTGCCTCCGGAGGTGGGTGACCACATCCGCGCGATTGTGACGTTCGGCAACATCGTCAATCGCTTTGCACCGGTTCAGAATCTGGCCGGCGCGTACGGCGATCGGGTGCTGGATCTGTGCAATGACGGCGATCCGGTCTGCATGGCCGGAGACAACGAGACCTGGAAATCACATACCTCGTATCCGCCCGCACTGATCAACCAGGCCGCGGATTTCGCAGCCGCCAGGGTCAACTAATCTCGGCCGGGTGACTGCCCCTCAGCTCACCCACCATCAGCTGTCGGTCAATGGAATCGACATGCATGTCGTCGAGCAGGGCGAGGGCCCGGCAGTGGTGCTGTGCCATGGCTTTCCCGGCCTCTGGTACACCTGGCGTCACCAACTGGCCGCACTGTCCGCGGCCGGGTACCGGGCCATCGCACCGGACATGCGCGGTTATGGACGCACGACAGCCCCGCGGGATGTCACCGCGTACGACCGCGCCACCACCGTCGGGGATCTCGTCGGGCTGCTAGACGCCCTGCATCTCGGAGATGCGGTGTTCTGCGGGCACGATTTCGGGGCACATCTGGTGTGGGACATGCCTGCGTGGGCTCCGGATCGAGTCCGTGCGCTCATCCAGCTGTCGGTACCACGGACCCGTCGCCTTCCGGTCACGCCGAGCGTCGGTTTCAACTACCTTGCCTCTCAGCACTTCACACATCTGGAGTATTTCCAGGAGCCGGGTGTGGCCGAATCCGAACTGGACGCACAGCCAAAGCTGTTCCTGGCCACGCTGTTCCACGCCCTCAGCGGAGCCAACCGCTATCTGGATTGCTGGGACCATCCGGCGCGGGTGGACGGGAAACGCAACCGCTACCTAGACGTACTTCCAGGTCCTCCTCCCCTGCCCTGGAATTGGCTTTCCGAGCAGGACCTCGACTACTACGCCGCCGAATTCGCGCGGACAGGATTCACCGGCGGCCTCAACTGGTACCGCGCCGAGGATCTGGTGTGGGCCCAGAACGCAGACCGGCACGACAAACCCATCGGTGTACCGGTGGCCTTCATCGCCGGTTCGGCCGACCCGGTCCTGGAAATGCTCGGCCGCGACCCGATGACCGCGATGGCCGATCTCGTTCCCGGCCTGAGATCAGTCCTGGTCATCGAGGGAGCCGGGCACTTCGTGCAAATGGAGCGCCCAGATACGGTCAACCATGCGATGGTTGAGTTCCTCGACTCGCTTCCGCCCAGGTGATGTGGCCCATACCGCACCGATATGACAACTAGGTTGACTCACCCGTAGCATTCGCCTGTGACGACGCACAGTGCTGTTTCACCTGCAGTCTCGTACATCCGGCGGCCCGGATACCTGCTTGCCGCACTGCTCATGTTCACCAGCCTGGTGGCCATTTCGCAGCCCGCACCCGCAGCAGCCGATCCGTGTGCCGCCGTGGATGTCTCGTTTGCCCGCGGGCGTGACGAGCCGCCCGGCCTCGGCCGCGTGGGCCAAGCGTTTGTCGATGCGCTCGGGCCCAAGATCGGCAGCATGAACGTCTATGCCGTGGACTACAGCGCCGGCCTGCTCTCCACCGGAGAAGGCGCGGACGACCTGCGCAACCACCTCAGCCAGGTCGCGGCGTCATGCCCCAACACCAAGTTCGTGATCGGCGGCTACTCGATGGGCGCAACCGTCGTCAATGACGTCGCAGGCAACCCGCCGCCGGACGTCGCCGGCCGGATCAGGGGAATCGCGACATTCGGGAACATCGACCGCCGCGGAGGCGCGATGACCGGCCCCCTTGCCGGACGGTGGATCGACCAGTGCAACCCCGGTGACCCGGTCTGCCAGGAAGGCGGCCGCTCGTGGACCGCGCACCAGACCTACGAGCAGACCAACCTGCCCGGACAGGCAGCATCGTTCGTGGCGGGCAAGCTGTAGCAGCGGGCACCCCACAGAAACGGCGCGCGAGAACTTCCTGAGCCGTAACATCGTGATGTGACCACGCATCAGCGGGGCACGAGGGTCGGCGTTGTCCTGAGTTACTTTGTTGCCCTGACGGTGTTTGCGCTGGCAGCGGCAAATGTTGTCGGGCTTGTCTATGCGGCGCCTCACGCGTCGGCAGATCCGTGTTCGGATGTCGATGTCTCCTTTGCGCGGGGACGCAAGGAACCTGTCGGTGTGGGCCGGGTCGGCGACGAGTTCGTCGACTCCCTGACGCCGCGCATCCAAGCCACCGGTGCCAGCATGAACGTCTACCCCGTCAACTACGACGCGGGTATCTTCTCGGCCGGAGGCGGGGCCAATGACCTGAGCAATCACCTGCAGTCGGTGGCGGCGAGCTGCCCGCGGACCAAGCTCGTCATCGGCGGATACTCCATGGGTGCCGAGGTGATCGACACGATTATCGGTGTTCCGAATGTCGGCATCGGATTCAACCGCCCACTGCCGCCTGCGGTGGGCGATCGCATCGTCGCGATCGCGACATTCGGCAATGCCACCCACCGCACCGGCGGCCCACTGAGCGGCATCGCCGGCGTATTCGGTTCGCGTGCAATTGATCTCTGCAACCAAGGAGACCCGATCTGCATGGCCGGGCCCAACAACAGCTGGGATGCCCACACGTCCTACGAGCGCACCGGATTACCCGCAGAGGCCGCGACGTTCGTCGCCTCGAAACTCAACCGGCACGGCGAAAGCGAAGCCGAGTAGTACTGGCGCACTGCCTAACTCGCGTTGACGACCTTGTTGATCGAGGCGGTGACCAGTTGATCGAACAGTGAACGATCCGGCGCGTCGCCCCCCACGGTCCTCATCCTGATCCACACGGCGTTCCCGTCCACACTCGCATATGCGGTGTACGCATCCTGTTTGAGCACCGCTCCGGGCACGTTCTCTTCGACGAGTACCAACTCATCGGCCTTAGATTGCACGCCATCCAACTGGGTGTAGGTGGTCTCGATCGAGGTACCTTCACGTGTCTCGCGCACGGACTTGCACTTGTCGAAGAACGAACGGATTTCGGCGAGAGCAGGCCGCTGCGTCACGACAGCCTCGTTGAAGTACCCACGCCCAGCTTCTCCGACAACGACACCCAACTTTGCCGCATCCACCGGCGCCGATGCATCGAACATCGACGGCCACCGGCAATCTGCGGGATCGAACGCAGCGCCCTTATCCGCCGAACCGGTGAGTTGATCCAGAATCGCCTGCTTCTCCTCGCTCTCAATCGCGGACGTGGTCAAACCCGGCGGCAGCTCGGCGGCGGTGAGGACCAAGTCCTTGGCCGCCTTGGCAGGTTTTGCCGCGGTCGTCGCGGTTGAGCTGCTGATGCTGGGTGGGACGTCCGTCTTCGCTGCGCCCCCGCACCCGGCGACACACATCATGCCCGCGACCGCGGCCACCCCGAGCCAACGTACGTTTGTCATGCCGAAAGGCTAGTCGGATGGCCTGATACGCACATCACGGGTGATCATCACGCGGGCCGCCATCTCGTCGTCCGGCGGGTAATCGACCCCGACCAGCGTCAGCCCGCGAGCCGGCGCGGCTGCGAAATCGCTTGAACGTCTTTCCTTCTTCAGCAGATCGGCACACCATTGCACCGGCCGCCTGCCCTCCCCCACCGCGAGCACCGCGCCCACCAACGAGCGCACCATCGACCAGCAGAAGGCGTCGGCGCTCACATGTGCGGTCAGTTGATGTCCGTCCGCAACCCAGTCGAATCGCTGTAGCTCGCGGATGGTGGTGGCGCGCTCACGGTGGCGGCAGAAGGCCGCGAAATCGTTCAAGCCCAACAATTCCCGGGAGGCCTGGTTCATGGCATCGACATCCAGCGCGCGGTGCCACCCCACGACATCATGGCGCTCCATGGGCAGCACACCGAACGACGCCGTGGAGAAGCGATACTCGTAGTGGCGCCTCAGCGCAGAGAACCGGGCATCGAAATGTGCCGGGGCCCGGCAGATGTCGACGACTCGCACATCGTTGGGCAGAAAACGCGACAGCCGCCGGATCAGACGATCGAACTCGGGAGCGCCAACAGGGCGGTACCGGCCGAGCAATTCGGGTAGGCATGCCGCCGGAACGTCCAGGTGCGCAACCTGACCCGTCGCGTGCACGCCCGCATCCGTGCGCCCCGCGGCATGCAACAAGACCGGCTCGCCCACAATGGTCGTGAATGCCTCACCCAGCACCCCGGCGACGGTGCGTTGATTGACCTGGGTCGCCCAACCGGCGAATTCGGTTCCGTCGTAGGCGATGTCGAGCCGTAAACGAACCAGCCCGCCACCGTCTCCGGTAGCGGGCTGGTTGTCAGAGGTGACCAAAGGTCACTCCTTCTTGTCTGTGTCCTCAGCAGCGGGAGCCTCGGCCGTGTCAGTTGCGGCGTCCGCCGCACCTTCGTCCTCGGCGGCCGCGTCATCGGCGGTGTCGGTCTCAACCTCGACAGCCTCTTCGGCAGGAGCCTCGGCCTTCTTCGTCGACGCGACCCGGCGGGCCCGGTCGGCCTCGGAAGTGACCGTCTTCTCCTTCACCAGTTCGATGATCGCCATGGGCGCATTGTCGCCCTTGCGGTTCTCGACCTTGATGATGCGGGTGTAGCCACCGTTGCGATCGGAGTAGAACGGACCGATCTCCTCGAAAAGGGCGTGCACGACGTCCTTGTCACGGATCTTCTTGAGCACCTCGCGCCGGTTGTGCAGATCGCCCTTCTTGGCGTGGGTGATCAGCTTCTCGGCGTAGGGCCGCAGCACGCGGGCCTTGGTCTCGGTGGTCTTGATCCGGCCGTGCTCGAACAGCGCGGTGGCCAAGTTGGCGAGGATCGCCTTCTGATGTGAAGACGACCCACCGAGCCGCTGACCCTTTTTGGGCTTGGGCATTGCAACTATCTCCTATTCGGGGCCGGCCCCCGTATCAGGTAGGGCCGGGACGGATCCGGGCGGGCGAAGCCCCGGGGTTATATGCCCAGTTAGAGCTGTTCGGTTTCGGCGAAGTCCTGATCGCCATCGAAGTCGTACGAGCCGGTGTCAGACCAGGTTCCCGTGGCGACGTCGTATCCGGCGACCTCCGACGGATCGAAGCTGGTCGGGCTGTCCTTGAGCGACAGACCCAGCTGGTGCAGCTTGATCTTGACCTCGTCGATGGACTTCTGGCCGAAGTTACGGATGTCCAGCAGGTCCGACTCGGTGCGGGCAACCAGCTCGCCGACGGTGTGCACACCCTCGCGCTTGAGGCAGTTGTACGAACGGACGGTCAGGTCCAGGTCCTCGATGGGCAGCGCGAACGAGGCAATGTGGTCTGCCTCGGCCGGCGACGGCCCGATCTCGATACCTTCGGCCTCGACGTTGAGCTCGCGTGCCAGCCCGAACAGCTCGACCAGCGTCTTGCCGGCCGAAGCCAGCGCGTCACGCGGGCCGATCGAGTTCTTGGTCTCGACGTCCAGCACCAGCTTGTCGAAGTCGGTGCGCTGCTCGACACGGGTGGCCTCGACGTTGTAGGTCACCTTGAGCACCGGCGAGTAGATGGAATCGACGGGAATGCGCCCGATCTCGGCACCCGAGGCCTTGTTCTGCACGGCCGGGACGTAACCGCGACCACGCTCGACGACGAGCTCGATCTCCAGCTTGCCCTTGTCGTTCAGCGTCGCGATGTGCATGTCGGGGTTGTGCACGGTCACACCGGCGGGCGGCACGATGTCACCAGCGGTGACGGCGCCCGGTCCCTGCTTGCGCAGGTACATCGTGACCGGCTCGTCCTCCTCCGAGGACACCACGAGGCTCTTGAGGTTCAGGATGATGTCGGTGACGTCTTCCTTCACCCCGGGAACGGTGGTGAACTCGTGCAGCACACCGTCGATCCGGATGCTGGTGACGGCCGCGCCCGGGATGGACGAGAGCAGGGTGCGCCGCAGCGAGTTACCCAGGGTGTAGCCGAATCCCGGCTCCAGGGGCTCGATGACGAAGCGCGACCGGTTCTCGGCCAGCGTCTCCTCGGACAGGGTGGGTCGCTGAGAAATCAGCATTCTTTGTGTATCTCCTTCTCGGCACCCGCTATTTGATGCCGGTCAGTGGACTTGTAGCAGGATCGCTACAAGCGATTACTTGGAGTAGAACTCGACGATCAGCTGCTCGGTGAGCGGCACATCGATCTGCGCGCGCTCGGGCAGCTGGTGCACGAGGATGCGCTGGCGCTCGCCGACAACCTGCAGCCAGCCCGGGATGGGCCGATCGCCCGCGGTCTCGCGTGCGACCTCGAACGGCAGGGTGTTCAGCGACTTCGGCTTGATGTCGATGATGTCGTACTGCGACACCCGGTAGCTGGGCACGTCGACCTTCACGTTGTTGACGGTGAAGTGGCCGTGGCTGACCAGCTGGCGAGCCATCCGGCGGGTACGTGCCAGGCCGGCGCGGTACACGACGTTGTCGAGACGGCTTTCCAGGATCTGCAGCAGCTGCTCACCAGTCTTGCCGGAGTGCCGGTTGGCCTCGGCGTAGTAGCGGCGGAACTGCTTCTCCATGACGCCGTAGGTGAAACGGGCCTTCTGCTTCTCCTGCAGCTGTGTGCGGTATTCGCTCTCCTTTACCCGCGCGCGGCCGTGCTGGCCGGGGGGGTAGGGACGCTTCTCGTACGCGCTGGAACCACCGACCAGGTCGACACCCAGACGACGGGACTTGCGAGTGACGGGTCCGGTATAACGAGCCATTAGTTCTTTACCTCTCTAGCCCTAGACCCGGCGCCGCTTGGGCGGACGGCAGCCGTTGTGCGGCTGTGGGGTGACATCGGAAATCGCGCCCACCTCGAGGCCGGCGGCCTGCAGCGAGCGGATGGCGGTCTCACGGCCGGAGCCGGGACCCTTGACGAACACGTCGACCTTCTTGACACCGTGCTCCTGCGCCTTGCGGGCCGCGTTCTCGGCGGCCAGCTGTGCGGCGAACGGGGTCGACTTACGCGAACCCTTGAAGCCGACGTGACCCGAGGACGCCCAGGAGATCACGTTGCCCTGGGGGTCGGTGATCGAGACGATCGTGTTGTTGAACGTGCTCTTGATGTGCGCAGCACCGTGCGGGATGTTCTTCTTTTCCCGGCGACGAGTCTTCTGCGTCTTCTTGGGGCCGGAAGCCGCGCCCTTCTTTGCTGGTGGCATGCTGGTTTACCTGGCCTTCTTCTTGCCGGCGATGGTGCGCTTCGGTCCCTTGCGGGTACGCGCGTTGGTCTTGGTCCGCTGACCGCGCACCGGCAGGCCACGACGGTGGCGCAGGCCCTGGTAGCAGCCGATCTCGATCTTGCGGCGGATGTCGGCCTGTACCTCGCGGCGCAGGTCACCCTCCACCTTGAGAGAGGCTTCGATGTATTCACGCAGCTGCGTCACCTGATCATCGGTCAAGTCCTTGCTGCGCTGCTCGGGGCTGATGCCCGTGGCGGCCAGGATCTCCTTGGAGCGGGTCCGGCCGATGCCATAGATATAAGTGAGCGCGATTTCCATACGCTTATCGCGCGGTAGGTCAACGCCTACGAGACGTGCCATGCGGCAGTTCCTCTTTCATTCAACGAAGGTCTGTTCCCAGTCCGCCCCCTCTAGGTTGGGGCCCCGGCCTCCGTTCCGGGGGTGTCTGACCGGCGTACCCGGTCAGTGGTTCTGGGAGGTCATCATTCAGTTATGTAGCTGGTCAGCCAGGTTCCTTGCGGAAGTCCTGACTAGCCTTGCCGCTGCTTGTGGCGGGGGTCCTGGCAGATCACCATGACCCGCCCGTGCCGGCGAATGACGCGGCACTTGTCGCAGATCGGCTTGACGCTCGGGTTTACCTTCACGTTCCCAATCCTGTTCTTCTGTTACTTGTACCGGTAAACGATCCGACCGCGGGACAGGTCATAGGGAGACAACTCCACTACCACTCTGTCCTCGGGCAGGATGCGGATGTAGTGCTGCCGCATCTTGCCGCTGATGTGGGCAAGTACCTTGTGTCCGTTCTCCAGCTCAATGCGAAACATCGCATTGGGCAGGGGTTCGACCACCCGGCCCTCGACCTCGATGGCTCCGTCTTTCTTAGCCATATCCTCCGCGATTCTGATTGCCTGCTCCGGCTGTCGCCGGCATGACACGGCAAACACTCACCGACCTCGAACGTGAGCCGGTGACAGGAAATTCCAGGACAGGGCACGCAGACAGTCGGCACGTAAGCCGCACCGTTGGTCAAGGATACCCGTGTAACGCCGCCAAACCAAACCGGCGAGGAGGTCACGCTCCCCCGCACGGCTCAGGACCAGGTGACTCCCGACCTGCTGATATGTGGAATCGCCGTCGGCCGCACCAGACCCGCCGTCAGCCAGGCTCCCGCGATCCAGAGGTGGGGTGCGGATTTGGCGGCCATGGTGCGCCTGGCCCGCATCGATACATCCGAGCCATCGAGCACCCGCTGGGCCCTGGCGGACAGCATCCGGTTACGCACTCCCGAACGGCGCCGTTCCCGCGCGCTGCGGTTGATCGCCAACCACGCCGCGGCCAGATCGCTGGACTCACCCAACGCCTCCGCGATGGCCTCCGCGGCCACGACTGCGTCTGCCACGCCCGAATTGAGGCTGCGCCCGCCCAGCGGAGCGAACTGATGGGCGGCCTCACCCGCAAGGAGTACCCGACGGTTGACGTCGGTGTAGCTCGCGGCCACACCCTGGACGGTCTGATGTACCTCAACCGATCTGATGTGATCGGCGTACCACTCGTCGCGGGTCAGTGCGGTCACCCAGGAACGCACATGTTCGGCCGTCGGAGTCGCCTCGTCCTCGGACAGGTATTGGATATCCAGACGCAGACCATCCGGGTACGGCAGGCGTATGGCATGCCGTCCGCCCAGATCGGGGTGGTGGTACTGAATCTGGACGGGCAGATCCACCGTGCCGCCATCCGGGTGCGGTTCGACGTCGATCACCACGCACGCCGGGGACGGTGGCCGCTCCGACATACCGATGTGCAAGGCCTGACGAATCGCCGACTTGGTGCCGTCGGCGGCAATGACATAGCTGGCGCGCACCCGGTCACCACTGGCGAGAGTCAGGCGCGCACCGGTGTGGTCGGTGCTGATGTCGGTGACGGCGGTACCCGGGTGGTACTCCACCCCCAGTTCCAGCGCCTCGGCCAACGTCTCGTCCTCAATGGTGCGCTGCGACAAGCTCATTCCCCATGCCGCCGGGTTCCACGGGCCGGGAATGCGAGATGGCGCGTACGAGGACATGACGAATACCGGCCGGCCCTGATAGAAGGTCTGCACCCCGTGCACGGCAAGCGCCGATTCACGCAGCCGCGCACCCAACTCGGGTGCCACGCGGTCGTATCGACGCAGCGTCGAATGCCCCACGAAAGTGGCGCAATTCCGGTGCCGCTGACGCTCTTTCGAACCGGCGGCCTCCAGCACTACCACGCGAATCCCCCGGCGCGCGAGCACCGTGGCGGCGAGCAACCCGACAGGACCACCGCCGACAATCACGACGGCGTCGTCGGTGATGTCCCGGCGCGCGTCTGCCGAAACTGCCGCGAGGTGTGCCACACCATGACGGTACCGCGCGAGGCCAATTGGGCGCCCATCGAGATTTCAGTCCATATATTGGGGCCCATCACATACCCGCTAGGGGGCTGCCAGATGACGATGCCGCAACCTCAGTTCGGCCATCCGGGGGCTACCAGGCCCAATGGTGGGTCGTCGACAGCTGTACGTCTGCTGGTGGTGTCACTGCTGCTGGTATTTGTCCTCGGTTACGGTCTGGCCGTCTTCCTCACCAGGGATATCTGGCACAACTCCCGGCAAGGCACCCGCCTGACGTTTACCGCCCGGACGTCAGATGGTTCAGCTCCGCCGACGGACATGATGACGGCGACCGCGGATGTGGTCAGGGAACGACTCAAAAGCCATGGGGCGACCGTGGCCGTCGACGGCAAGAATGTCGTCGTCACCGTGCCGGGTCATGACGTGAAGCCAGCTGCCCTGGGCGGCGTGATCACCACCGGTCGCCTCGACATCCGACCCGTGGTGCAGATGGTGCCGGCGCAGCCGCAAGACCCGCCGCCCCTCCCAGCCAAACCCGCCGATCCCTCGCTGATCGCGACCGAAAAACAGATCCGGCAGAGCAGCGACTCACGCATACAGCTGCTCGCGCTACAGCTCCAGGCCGGACGGTGCCATGACGCGGATCCGTTGGTGGACAACGACGATCCCAACCTGCCCCTCATCACCTGCGGCAGTGACAGCGTCGGCGGAGAAGCGGCGTACCTGCTCGACAAATCGATCCTCGACAGCGCCGATATCGCCAAGGCGTCCTCGGGGCTGGATGAACAGCGCGGCATATACGTGGTGCGCATGGAGCTCACCCCGAAAGCCGCCAAGGTGTGGGCCGACTTCACCACCCGCTACTACCAGCAGGGTGCGCAGACAGCGTTCGTCCTGGACACCCACGTCGTCAGCGCCCCCGCCATCCGTGAACCAATCCTCGTGGGCAAGGTCGAGATCAGCGGACAGTTCACCCGACAATCCGCGCGTGCGCTCGCCGACATCCTCGGTTCTGGCTCACTGCCGGTGCCCTTGGCTTTCACCTCGTCGTCCGACATAACTCTCGGAGCGACCACCATGTCCATGGTGTTGCGAGTGGCGCTCGTCGCTCTGGGCATCGGCATCACGGCAGTCGCGATCGTGGCGGTGATCTATCTGGTGCGACGTCGCAGGCCCGAGCATGTCAGCGCATAGCCAGTAGGGCGGATTCGTGGTACCTATGTCGGTAGTGGCGAACATTGCCAGCAGCAACGGGGACAACGGGGAGGGGGTCGAGTGGACGGTCTGACGGTCGGGTACCTGGCTGCCTTCGCGGTCGGCGGGATCGCGGTGCTCTCGGCACTGCTGCTCACCGATATCGGCCATGGCGACGGGATGCCATTTCTGAGCCTGACCTCCCTTTCCGCCGCCTTGACGGGCGCCGGCGCCGGCGGATTCGTCACTTCGGCGCTGGGTATCGGCGCACTACCGACGGCCATCATCGCCGCCGTCTGCGCTGTTGCGCTGGTGTCCATCCTGCAACTTTTCCTGACGTATCTGCGGGGCCAGCAAGCGAACTCCCACTCGGGGCGCGCATCCTATGTCGGCAGGCTGGGCACGGTGACCCTGGAGGTGCCTTCCGGGGGCGGCTGGGGCGAGGTCGCGTTTGTCGATGTCGACGGCAACCGGGTGCGTTCGCGTGCGATCACCGATGAGCCCCAGGGGCTGGCCAAGAATGCCCCCGTCTACATCGCCGATGCGGACTCCGAATACCTGCACGTCGTCAGCATTCCCGATGCACCGCCAGATGCACCCTCCGATTCACACCACTGATTCGAACCACCAATTCACACCACTAAGGAACCCGCATGAGCTCGCTTCTCATCATCGTCATCATCGCCATCGCGGCGCTGGTGCTTTTCGTGGCGTTGCCGCTCATCTATGTGCGCAACTACGTCAAAGTGCCACCGAACGAGGTCGCGGTGTTCACCGGCCGTGGTCAGCCGAAGGTGGTGCGCGGCGGCGCCCGGTTCAAGATGCCGGGCATCGAGCGGGTGGACATCATGTCCCTGGAACCCTTCAACGTGAACATCAACCTGCAGAATGCGTTGTCCAACAACGGCGTTCCGGTCAATGTAGAAGCAGTGGGGCTGGTGCGCATCGGCTCGAACGACGAAGCCGTGCAGACCGCCGTGCAGCGCTTCCTGACCTCGGATCTGTCGGAACTGCAGCGGCAGATCAACGAAATCCTGGCGGGCAGCCTGCGCGGCATCACCGCCACCATGACCGTCGAGGACCTGAACTCCAACCGGGACTCACTGGCGCGCAGCGTGGTCGAGGAGGCGGGCGGCGATCTCTCCCGTATCGGCATGGAGGTCGATGTCCTCAAGATCGCCGGCATTTCCGACCGCAACGGGTATCTGGAGTCGCTCGGCCAGCGCCGTATCGCCGAGGTTCGCCGTGATGCGACGGTCGGCACCGCCGAGGCCGAACGGGACGCGCAGATCCAGTCCGCCCAGGCCCGTCAGGCCGGCGCCATCGCGCAGGCCGAGGCCGATACCGCCATCGCCACCGCAACCCAGA
The DNA here is from genome assembly GCF_001853795.1 of Mycobacteroides franklinii. Classification (NCBI taxonomy): domain Bacteria; kingdom Bacillati; phylum Actinomycetota; class Actinomycetes; order Mycobacteriales; family Mycobacteriaceae; genus Mycobacteroides; species Mycobacteroides franklinii. Next base: position 1,806,944 of record NZ_MLIK01000019.1, on the reverse strand, counting down.
AGCGCGATGTGGAGCTGGCCCGGTTGCGCGCACAGACCGAGGCGGAGAACGCTCAGGCCGACCAGGCCGGTCCGCTCGCTCAGGCTCGCGCGGAAAAGGACGTGGGTATCGCACGCGAGCAGGCGGAGGCCGCGCGCATGCAGGCGCGCACCGAGGTGGAGCAGCGCCGTACCGAGCAGGCCCAGGCTGCCCTGCAGGCCGATGTCATCGCGCCGGCCGAGGCACGCCGTCAGGCCGATATCGCTATCGCCGAGGGCGCCCGGCAGGCCGCCATCCTCAAGGCCCAGTCCGATGCCGAGGCCGAGCGCCAGAAGGGCGCGGCCGAATCCGATGCCCGCAAGGCGGCCGCCGATGCGTTCCGCGTCGAACAGCAGGCCGCAGCGGACGGCGCCAAGGCCAAGCTCATCGCCGAGGCCGACGGCACCAAGGCCAAACTGCTCGCCGACGCCGAGGGCATCAAGGCCAAGCTGCTGGCCGAGGCCGACGGTAAGAAGGAGGTGGCGGCTGCGCTCAACGCCTACACGCCGGAGGCCGCGCGCCTGCTCACCCTGCCGGACATTCTCAACTCGGTGGTGCAGGCCACCGAGGCCGCCTCAAAACCGCTCGGCGAGATCGAAAATCTGTCCATCATCGGCGGCGCGGGCGATGCCAAGGACGCCTTGGGCACCCTTTTCGGGGTAAGCCCGCAGGCAGTGGCGAAAGTGATTGAGAGTCTCAAGGTTTCAGGGATCGACGTACCCGAGCTTCTCAACCGTGCGCAACAGACCAAGGAACCCGTGTCCCCCGCCTCCACCTCCGCGGCGCATCCGGAAGGATAGGCCCAGGAATAGCGACATCTCCTGCGAAGTTGGGACGCAGCATGGGCGAATCGAACCTGAATCGGTACGGAGTGTGGAAGGGCGGTCCGGTCACGCCGGAGCAGGCCAGGGCCATCGAGGATCTCGGCTATGGCTCGGTGTGGATCGGGGGCGTGTTCACCTCGGACCTCGCCTACGTAGAGCCGCTGCTCGACGCGACAGAGAATCTCACGGTTGCCAGCGGCATCGTGAACATCTGGACCTCGCCGGTCGATGAGATAGCCGCTGCGTTCCACCGCATCGAGGCGGCCTACCCGGGACGCTTCCTGCTCGGGGTGGGCGCCGGACACCCCGAGGCCTCGGCCGAATACCGCAAGCCCTACGACGCCCTCGTCGAGTACCTGGACGGGCTCGATGCCGCGGGCGTTCCCAAAGAACGCCGTGCGCTGGCCGCGCTGGGGCCCAAGGTGCTGAGGTTGTCCGCGGATCGCACCGCGGGCGCACACCCCTATCTGACGACACCCGAGCACACTCGGCAGGCCCGCCAGATTATCGGTCCTGATGCGCTGCTCATCCCCGAGCACAAGGTGGTACTCAGCACCGATGCCTCCAGCGCACGCGAGATCGGCCGACGCACCGTCGACTTCTACCTGCAGCTGAGCAACTACGTAAACAACTGGAAGAGACTCGGTTTCAGCGAGCAGGACGTGACCTCCCCCGGCAGCGACACGTTCATCGACGCCGTGGTGGCACACGGCACCGCCGAGGAGATCGCCGTGCGCCTCAACGAGCACCTTGACGCCGGTGCGGACCAGGTCCTCATCCAGGTGCTGGGAGACAAGGGGCTGGTCGACACGTTGACCTCGCTGGCGGACACGCTTCGGTAGTCGCCCACTAGGGTTAGGCCATGCGAATTTTGGTGACCGGCGGCGCCGGCTTCATCGGAGCCAACTTCGTACACGCGACGGTCCGCGAACGTCCCGACGTCTCGGTGACGGTTCTCGACGCGCTGACCTACGCGGGTAGCCGCGAATCGTTGGGACCTGTCGCTTCCGCGGTCACGCTGGTGCAGGGCGATATCTGCGATGCCGACACGGTCGATCGGCTGGTCGCCGCCAGTGACGTGGTGGTGCATTTCGCCGCGGAAACGCATAACGACAATTCGCTGGCCGATCCGTCACCATTCCTGCGCAGCAACATCATTGGCACCTACACGCTGTTGGAGGCGGTACGCCGCCATGAGGTGCGACTGCACCACATCTCGACCGATGAGGTGTTCGGCGACCTCGAGCTCGATGACCCGAATCGGTTCACCGAAACCACGCCGTACAACCCGTCCAGCCCCTACTCGGCGACCAAGGCCTCGGCCGACCTGCTGGTACGTGCCTGGATGCGATCGTTCGGAGTCCGCGCCACAATCTCCAACTGTTCCAACAACTACGGGCCGTATCAGCACGTGGAGAAGTTCATTCCCCGACAGATCACCAATATCCTGACCGGCCGTCGTCCTCGCCTGTACGGGGCCGGGGCCAATGTCCGGGACTGGATTCACGTCGACGATCACAACAGTGCCGTGTGGCGCATCATCGAGGCCGGCACCATCGGGCGCACGTATCTCATTGGTGCGGACGGAGAGCGGGACAACCTGTCGGTTCTGCACACCATTCTCGAACTGATGGGCAAGTCCCGGGACGACTTCGACCATGTCACCGATCGCGCCGGCCACGATCTGCGTTATGCCATCGACCCGACTCCGCTGCGTGATGAATTGGGTTGGAAACCAACACATAGCGATTTCACCGGCGGCCTGTCGGCCACCATCGACTGGTATCGGGGCAACGAGGATTGGTGGCGCCCCATCAAGGACAGCGTGGAATCGCAATACGCCGCGAGGGGGCAATAACGTGCAGATCCGCGAACTCTCGGTACCCGGCTCCTTCCAGATCACCCCGGTGCAGCATCAGGACAGCCGCGGGGTGTTCCTCGAATTGTTCAAGGGCCCAGCGCTTGCCGAGGCCATCGGGCATCCGTTCGATCTTCAGCAAGCCAACTGCTCGGTGTCGGCGGCGGGGTCGTTGCGCGGCATCCACTTCGCCGACGTGCCGCCAGGACAGGCCAAGTACGTGACCTGCCTGACCGGTGCCGTATATGACGTCGTGGTCGACATTCGGGTGGGTTCCCCGACCTTCGGCGCCTGGGACGCAGTGCTTCTCGACCCCCGAGACCGCCGCGCCGTCTACGTACCCGAGGGAGTCGGCCACGGATTCCTCGCCCTCGAGGATGACTCGACGGTGGTCTATCTGTGCTCCGCTGGATATGCCCCCGGCCGCGAACACGGTATCGATCCGCTCGACCCGACCATCGGCATCCAATGGCCGACCCGTAGACCAGACGGCACCGATCTGGCGTTGCTTGTTTCCGAAAAGGACAGTGCCGCACCATCATTACTGGATGCCAGGGATTCGGGCCTGCTCCCCGTCGCTACCGACGTACAGAACTTCCTGGACGGCCTCTCCAGCTGATCGATCAGGCACCAACGCCATAGCGTGTTTGCTAAAGTCGCTGCATGACGCAACCGCCTTCCGGGCCGCCGCCGTCGGATCCAGGGCAACCGGAGTTTCCGCCGTATCCGTCGCCGCCGAGCCCCGGGTACCCACCGGTTGCGCCTCCGACAGGCGGATATCCGCCCGTCCCCCCGGCCGGACCTACAGGCGGCGAGCCCTACCCGTCCTACCCCCAGGTCAACCCGGCGGGTTACCCGCCACCGCCCGGATATCCCCCACCCCCGGGGTCACCGTATGGGTATCCGACGCCTGGCTCCTATCCGCCTATCGAGACCGCGCAGAGCACCAACGGGTTGGCCATCACATCACTGATTTTCGGCATCATCCCGTGCTGCAACGGCATCCCGGCCCTCATCTTCGGCATCATCGGTCTGAATCAGACGAAGCGGACCGGGCAGAAGGGACGCGGTCTCGCGATCGCGGGAATCGTCTTAGGTTGCATCTGGCTGGTCGTCAGCGTCGCGGTGGCTATCGGACTTGCCATCAAAGATCAACCCAAACGTGACGAATCGGGGCATCTCACCCAGTCCGGCGATATGGACGTCACCAAACTGCGGGTGGGCGATTGCATCGCCGACCTTGGCGAGAAGAGCTACTACACCACCACCAAGGCCATTCCCTGCGCACAGCCGCACAAGGCCGAGGTCTACGCGGTGGTGCCGCTTTCGGGTAGCTCACTTCCGTCGCAGTCGGTGCTGGACCAGAAGGGCAACGACGAGTGCGGCGCGGAACTGGAGACTTACGCACCGAACGCATTCGATGACGACGCGGTGCAGATCACGTACCTGTATCCGACGAAACGTTCATGGGCTCAAGGGGATCGGGCGATCGCGTGCGTGGCCACCTTTACCACCGAACGCACGGCATCGATCAAGGGCAAGTAATCAGGGGCGCAGGGTAAGGATGCGGGGGCCGTCCTCGGTGACGGCCACCGTGTGCTCCCAGTGCGCGGCCCGGGAACCGTCGGTGGTGACGACGGTCCACTCGTCGGCAAGCACCCGGGTCTGCGTGGTGCCGAGCGTGAGCATCGGTTCGATGGCGAGCACCGAACCCACGGCGAGGAGCGGCCCCTTGCCGGGCGCGCCCTCGTTGGGCAGGAACGGATCCAGATGCATCGAGCGGCCGATGCCATGGCCGCCGTAACCGTCGACGATTCCGAACGCGCGGTCGAACTGCTTCTCGGCGGCACGGGTTCCCAGCTCTATCGCGTGGGACACGTCGGTGAGCCGGTTCCCCGGGATCATCGCCGCGATACCGGCCTCCATCGACAAACGTGTGGCTTCCGATAACGCCTCGTCGACGGGAATGACGGTGCCCACCGCGAATGTCCACGCGGAATCTCCGTGCCAGCCGTCCAGGATCGCGCCGCAATCGATGGAGACAAGATCGCCGTCGGCCAAAATCGCTGTTGCCGAAGGTATTCCGTGAACAACCTGATCGTTGACCGAGGAGCAGATGGACGCCGGGAAGCCGTGGTAGCCCAGGAACGACGGCACCGCACCGGCATCGCGGATCACCGCTTCGGCAACCCGATCTAGATCCAGAGTCGAAGCGCCGGCCTTGGCGGCGTCTCGCACGGCAACCAGCGCCGCGCCCACGATGGAGCCGGCGGCAGCCATCGCGTCGAGCTCACCGGCGGTGCGCTGCTCCACCGTCTTCTTGCGGCCGAAGAGACCCACTAACGAACCACTACTGAATCGCCTGCTACCGGCCCAGAGCCTGCGACGTGCGCGCGAACACCTCGTCCACCGTGCCGACGGCGTCGATGGTCTGCAACACGTCCTGGTAGTACTCCAGCAGCGGTGCGGTCTCATCGCGGTACACGTTGAGCCGGTTGCGGATGATGTCCTCGGTGTCGTCGGCGCGGCCACGGCCCAGCAGCCGCTGCACGAGCTCCTCCACCGGCACCCGGAACTCCAGCACGGCGTCGATCTTGACGCCACGGGCCTCTTCCATGGCGGCCAGCGCATCGGCCTGGTCCACGGTGCGCGGGAATCCATCGAGAATGAACCCGGCCGCGGCGTCGGCCTCGTCAAGGCGCGCCTCGACCATCTTGTTGGTGACCTCGCTGGGCACCAGGTCGCCGGCGTCCAGGTATTGCTTGGCCTGGATCCCCAGCTCGGTGCCCTCGCTGATGTTCGAGCGGAACAGGTCGCCCGTGGAGATCTGCGGAATGCCGAACTTCTCCGAAATCAGTTGCGCCTGCGTACCTTTGCCTGCCCCGGGCGGGCCGAGTAACACCACTCTCACTTCAGGAACCCTTCGTAGTTACGCTGCATCAACTGGCTTTCGATCTGCTTCACCGTATCGAGGCCGACGCCGATCATGATGAGTACCGCAGTTCCACCGAACGGCAGGTTCTGTGCACCGCCGGAGTTACCGATCTGCAGGAACAGGTTCGGCAGGATCGCGATGATGCCCAGGTAGATCGATCCCGGCCACGTGATGCGATTGAGCACGTAGCGCAGGTAGTCGGCGGTGGCGCGTCCGGGACGGATACCCGGGATGAAGCCACCGAACTTGTTCATCTCGTCGGCGCGCTCATCGGGGTTGAAGGTGATCGACACGTAGAAGAACGTGAAGAACACGATCAGGGTGAAGTAGATGGCGATGTACCAGTAGTTGCTGGGGTCGGTCAGATAGGTGCTGACGAAGCGGTCCCACCAGCCGGTCTTGTCCTTACCACCGCTGCGCACCAGCTGGGTGATCAAGCCCGGGATGTACAGCAGGGACGAGGCGAAGATGACCGGGATAACACCGGCCTGGTTGACCTTCAGGGGCAAGTACGTGGAGGTACCGCCATACATCCGCCGGCCCACCATGCGCTTGGCGTACTGGACGGGGATACGCCGCTGGCCCTGTTCCACGAAGACGACACCGACCACGATCAACAGTGCCGCCACACAGACCGCCGCGAATGTCACACCGCCGCGGCTGTCCAGGATGGTCTTGCCTTCGGCCGGGATGCGCGCGGCGATACCGGCGAAGATCAGCAGCGACATACCGTTTCCGATACCGCGCTCGGTGACCATTTCGCCGAGCCACATCACCAGGGTCGATCCGGCGGTCATCACCAGAACCATCACCGACAGCGCGAAGATCGACTGGTCGGCCACGATCTCGTCCTTGCGGTCGCAGCCCTGCAACAGGTTTCCGCTGGCACCAAGGGCAACGATCGAAGTGGACTGCAGCAGCGCCAGCGCGACCGAAAGGTAGCGGGTGTACTGCGTCATCTTGGCCTGGCCGGCCTGGCCTTCTTTGCGCAGCTGCTCGAACCGGGGAATGACCACGGTGAGCAGCTGAACGATGATGCTGGCGGTGATGTACGGCATGACGCCGACCGCGAACACCGACAGCTGCAGCAGCGCACCACCGGAGAACAGGTTGATCAGCGAGTAGATCTGTGCCGAGTCACCGCTACTGACCTGCTCGACGCAGTACTTCACGTTGGCGTAGTTCACCCCGGGAGACGGCAGCGTCGCACCAAGCCGGTAAATGAACACGATCCCGATCGTGAAGAGGATCTTCCGCCTCAGGTCAGCTGTCCTGAGAGCAGAGACAAAAGCGGAAAGCACACATCCTCCTGCGCACCCGGCAGCTCGCCACGTGATCTGCTAGATGAATCAGCTGGTGATCCCAGCGTTGGGTAACCGTTTCGGCGGCCGTCAGGGCACGCCCGGGCCGCGTACGAGACTAACAGTTCGCTACATACCCGTGGAAAAGACGGTGTCCTTCTGGTCGGGGACGACGGTACCGTCGGAACCTGGCAGTGGGCCGGTACTGCCGTCGGGGTTGGTTCTGCCGTCGGTCGCACACGGGTACGGGTCCGTGTGCTGCGGATACGGGTCGATGAACATCGGATTGATCAGCCATTTGCCATCGGCGTTGTCGTAGGCCCGGCACATGAGCTCGGTCTTGTTCCTGTTGATGACGAGGTGCGCCGCCGTCGCGTCCTCGACGAAAGTTACGTCGGTGGTCGAGTCCCCTGCGGCGAGAATCTGCCGCTTGTTCACGTCGTAGGGTTCGAACGCGGCGGGTCCGCGCACACCGAAGACCACCTGGTTGGCCCAGCACCGTTTGCCATCGATGTAGGTGATGACAGTGTCGGCGCCGTCGGGCTGTCCACCGCAGCCCTGCACGTGCGGGGTCTGCTTTCCGTTGGCGTCGTAGACGCTGCGCACCCCGATGACCTGGCTGGCCGGGATGCCGATTTCCGGTGACCACACCTTGGCGATGACCTCCGAGGATGCCGAGATGACCCAGGTGTTGACGCCGTGGGCCTGCAGGGTGGCGATGAGGTCCTTGATCTGCGGGTAGACGCGCACGTAGCCGGGCACCATGGTGCTGCCGATGGTCTGGCTGGTACCGACGGGAGCGGCGAGGTTCTCGCGCTTGGCGGCCTGCGCGAATTCGGCCACCTCGCCGGCGGTGTAGCCGGTGGTCAGGGCGACGGTCCACACATAGGCGCCGTTGCTCCAGCGCTGGTTGTATCCGGTGAACGCTTCCTGCTCGTCGTGGGTCTTTCCTTCGCGGATGGCCAGGATCTCGTCGGCGCACGCGGCATTGGACGATGTCGGGAGCGGCTGGCCTGCTGGCGTGGCGGTACCGCACGCCGTGCGCAGCGCCGTGGCCGCGGCCTCGGTGATGTGACGGCTGGTGTCGTACCAGTCGGCCGGCTGGCGGACCTTGTCGTGCCGCAGCATCCAGGCCAGGGTGGCGTCGGCGATGTCGTTCTTGACTTCGGTGTTGTCCCAGTCGAAAAGTGCGACCGCTTTCCTGGGGCGCTTCCAGGTGCCGGTACAGGTGCTGTTGGCGTCGATGGCGGCCTGTAACCGCTGCCTGACGTCGCCATACCAGGGCAGTGCCGGGTCCAGCTGACGGCATTGGGGCGCCGCCCGCGCGACGGGGATGCTCGCGTTCCAGGCCACCGGGGCCAGCAGCAGGGACAGTACGACGACAAGCCAACCCGTTGCCCTCACCGCCCGAAAGTACCACCGCGCGTCCGTGATTCGGGACCCACCAGTGAGCCTTCGACGGCAGTTTCGATGTATTGACCGCGGATCTGCGCGGCCCGCGCCCAAATCGCTTCCCGCAGTAGCTGACTGTCGGTGGAGTGCGGCGCGCCGAGAATATCTGCCCGCGCCTGCCGCGCGATACCGACCTCGCGGTGGTAGTTCCGAAAGATCTGAATCTCGCCCTCGCGGTCGGCGAGATACTCGTAGTCCGTGTCCCAGGGTGCCGTGATGCGCATCAGTTGGGCGTAGACGGCCCATTGCCGCAGGGTTTGTGGGCTGCCCGCCAACACCAGTAGTCCACCGATGCGTTCGACGGTCTCCCAGCCGGTGGGTTCGGGTATGAACGGGTATTCCCTTTGGCCATAAGGTGTTTCCTGCCACCGGCGAAACTCGGCGGTTCGAGTATCGAGCCCGTGGGTGCGCCAGCGCACGGTCCCGTCGGGCTTGGTCCACGGCTGGCGACGCAATGCCCTGGCGGCTTGCTTGGTGAGCACCGTCGAGTGCGATGGCAACAGCACCACCGGGTCCGCCGGTTCCGCGTCGAAGGGATTGGGATCCAAATGACGGCTGTCGATCAGCACCAGCGTCCCGGGATGCCGCTGATACGCAAGGCCCCACAGCAGTCGCGCCAGCGTCTTGGCGCCGGCCTCATCGGAGATCACATGCCAGGTCTCGTGAAAACGGTTGGTGGAGAATCGCACACCGGCGTCGGCTCGCAGCGTGATGACGGTATACGGCCGTGCGTCGAGCACGACGGAGTGCCGGTGCAGCTTCATCACGCCGGCTCCGGTGGCGGCCGCACGCGACCGCGCTGCTGTTTCGGCCACGTTCACCTCCGGACATCTGGGCCGCCCACTGTGCTGGAACAGCAAACACCTCGGCCCGGGGCGCGCACAACTGAATTTGCGCAGGCCACGGACCCGAGGGTGCGCGATCGCGAACGGCGGCGCACTATGGTCGGGGCACTGGCGACCGCTACAACGAAGGAGCCTGCAATGGCGCGGACCGATGACGACAGCTGGGATCTGGCCTCGAGCGTTGGGGCGACGGCGACGATGGTGGCCGCGCAGCGCGCGCTGGCCAGCCATGTGTCCAACCCCTTGATCAATGATCCCTATGCGGAGCCGCTGGTGCGGGCCGTCGGCATCGAGTACTTCACCAAATTGGCGTCGGGCGATTTCGACCCCGCGCAGATGGCGGGTCTGGTGCAGCTGGGCATCACCGCGGACGGTATGGCCAACGGGATGGCAAGCCGCACCTGGTATTACGACACAGCATTCGAGTCATCGACGGCCGCCGGCGTGCGCCAGGTGGTGATCCTCGCGTCGGGGCTCGACACCCGCGCCTATCGCCTGAAGTGGCCGGCCGGCACCACGGTGTACGAGCTCGATCAGCCGGATGTGATCGCGTTCAAGACCGACACCCTCGCCGATTTGGGAGCCACGCCGAGTGCCGAACGCCGGACTGTCGCGATCGACCTGCGCGAGGACTGGCCGGCCGCGCTGAAGGCGGCCGGTTTCGATCCCAATCAGCCGACGGTGTGGTCCGCCGAGGGGCTGCTGATCTATCTGCCGCCGGAGGCGCAGGACCGACTGTTCGCATCGATCACCGAGCTGAGCGCCCCCGGCAGCCGCCTGGTCTGCGAGCAAGTTCCCGGATTGGACACCGCCGACTTTTCCAAGGCGCGCGAGCTCACCCGCCAATTCGCGGGAGAAACACTGGATTTGGACCTGGAGTCACTCGTCTACACCGAAGAACGCCAGATGGCTGCCGACTGGCTGGCCGAACACGACTGGACGGTGGTTACCGAAGAGAATGACGCACTCTACACCCGGCTGAACCTGGAACCCCCGAACCCGTTGTTGCGCTCCATATTTCCCAATATCGTGTACGTCGACGCCACTCTCGGCTAGCCGGTCACGCCCGAGCGTCGCCGCTTCCACCAAGGCCGGTTCGGCGTCTCCGGCTCGTCGGTGTCCGTGTTTTCGAACGGGACCCCTTTGTAGACGGCGAGATACATGTCGATCGTGGTGACGATGACGATCATCACCACCGGGCCCAACATGATTCCCCAGAATCCGAAGGCCGCGATCCCCGAGAAGACCGCCAACAGCATCAGCGCCGGATCCAGGCGCGCTCCGCGGGGTACGAGGAAGGGGCGCAGCACGTTGTCGATGTTGGAGACGACCAGCAGGTGCCAGGCGATGACGAACAGTCCGCCGACCGGATGACCGAAGAGAATCATGCCGATGCCGAATGGAATCGTCACGATGCCGCCCCCGAGCGGGATGATCGATAAGGCGGTCAGCAGTATCGCGAAAAAGAAGAAGCCCTGCCGGAAGCCGGCGACGTAGATGGACGCTGCGCCCGCAACGCCCTGCGCCAGCGCAATGACAAACTGCCCCTTGACTGTTCCGCGCACCATCGCGCCGATCTTGTCGAGGTAGAGATCGGTGATCTCCTCCCCCAGCGGATTGAGCTGGCGCAACAGGGTGAGCACCTTATCCTGTTTGACCAGGAGTGAGACGAACACGTACAGGAAGATGATGCATGCCGCCACCCCCGCCGCGACGCTGCCGACAGTGCTCTGCAGCACCTGCACCAGTCCGTGCCCCACGTTCTCCGTCAACGATGCGATCGACTGCCGCAACGTGTCCGGCGTCAACTGGACGTGTACGAACGGGATCCGCGCCAACACGTTGTTGACCACCGCGAACGCCTTCTGACCGAGCGCGGTCATATCGGTGTCCCCCACCCAGTTGGAGACACCGTCGACCATGCGGGTGATCTGAACCGTCGCAACGTAAACCAGCGCACCGACCGGAATCACCACTGCGCCCAAAGCGCACAGCAGGGTCAGGGTGGCCGAGACACCCGATCCGAACCGCCGGCCCAATCTCCGGTACAGCGGGCTGAACAGGTACGCGGCCACCGCGGCGACCACGATCAGGATGAAGTATCCGCGCAGGAAGTAGACGCCGAAGGCGATGCCCACACCGGTGAGAACCGCGAGCACCCGCCTCTGAAACACGGTCAGTTCGGTGTTCACGCCACGCCCCTTCCGCCGGCTGCACACGACACGTTAGCCGGTGCGGCCACCGGCGCGGCGAAATGTGCTCGCGCCGGAGCGGCTAGAAGCGGTAGTCGCCCAACATCATCGCCTGAGCGCTGCCCATGGACCGCTGCGCACGCTGCACCGTTTCCAGCGCCAGCTGTGCGACCCGCCCCAGTACCGCGTCGGTGACGGCCGCGGCGGCGGGCTGTGACGACGACCGCTGCCGCAGCAGCGACGCCAACGGCGAGCTGGGGAAGTTCGCGATCCGGACATCCTCGTCGGCGTCGATATCCGCGAGTTCCTTGGCCTTGGCCACCGCCTCCCGGAAGCCGCCGAGGGCATCGACCAGGCCATGCTCCAACGCGTCCTTGCCAGACCAGATCCGGCCCTGTGCAACCGCTTTCACCGCATCGACGGTGAGGTTGCGACCGTCGGCGACACGCTGCACGAAGTCGTCGTAATGCATGTCGATCTCGGCCTCGACGAGATCACGTTGCTCGTCGGTGAACGGCTCGTTGCTCGACCACGCGTCGGCGTTGGCGTTGGTGCGCAAGGTGTCCACCCCCACACCGAGCTTCTCCTTGAGCCCCCGGGTGATGAACTTTCCGGTCAGTACGCCGATCGACCCGGTGACAGTGCCCGGATTGGCGATGATCGCGTCCGCAGACATGGCGACGTAATAGCCGCCCGATCCGGCCACCGCACCCATGGACACCACGACGGGTTTACCCGCCTCGCGCGCCCGGACCACTTCTCGCCAAATGGTTTCCGAACCGTTGACCGAACCACCCGGGCTGTCCACGCGCAGCACGATGGCGGCCACCGAATCGTCGGCGACCGCATCGCGTAGCGCGTCGGCGATCACATCACCCCCGCTGGCCGGTCCCGGCGGAAAGAGCCGTGGTCCGCTGCGCCCGCTCACGATCGGACCCGCCAGGGTGACCACGCCGATGGACGGTCGCGCGGCACGCCCCGGTAGCGACGGCAGACCGGGCACCTGCGGCTTGGCAGCCCGTGCGTAGCGCGCCAGGTACAGCAGCGGGGGCTCTTTGTCCGCCTGCACACCGGTGAGCTCACCGATGCGCGCGTAGGCCTCGTCGCGATAACCGATACGGTCCACCAGCCCACCGGCCACCGCATCGGTGCGGCGCAGCGGTGCGCGATCGGCCAGCGCGCTCACGTCGGCGGGGTCCAGCTTGCGTGACGCGGCGACGCCGTCGCGAACCTGTTCCGACAGACTCTCGAGCAACCGCCCGTCGGCTTCCCGCTGCGCATCGGTATACCCGTCTTCGGTGAAAAGGTTTGCCGCCGACTTGTATTGGCCACGTGTGAGGAACTCTGCCTGAACTCCGGCCTTGTCGAGCGCACCACGCAGGAAGGTCCCGTTGGCCGCGAACCCGATGAGACCCACGGTTCCGGACGGCTGCATCCACACCTCGCCGAATGCCGACGCCAGGTAGTAGGCGAGCGTGCTCGGGTAGGTCTCGGACCACGCCAGACTTGGTTTGACCGCGCTGAACGCCTCGATCGCGGCCCGGAGCTCCTGTACCGCTCCGGCCGAGGCTGCCGGGATCTGTATCCGGGCGATGAGCCCGGCCACCCGCGGATCGTCGATGGCGCGGTGGATGGCGGTGATGGTGTGCCGCAGCGACAGTGGCCTGCTCGCACCCGAGAGCACGAGGCCCAGCGGGTCGAAGTTGACCGATTCCGGTGGCACCTCGAGCAGGTCGAGTTCCAGGATGCAGTCCCGCGGCACTCCCCGGTGACGTGCGGTGTCAACCTTGGCCAGCAGGTCGCGGACGTCCGCGGGCGTGGTGAAAGCAAGCATGTCTTGAGCGTACCGACGAAGTGGGCAATCCTGCCGACCACAAATCCGTGCTCCGCTACCACCCGGCGCGTAGGGTCGAAACCATTCGCTGGCGGAGGGGCAACGATGACACGTGTACAGAAGACGACGGTCCGGAAGGCGGTCCGCATGGCCGCGCTACTCGCGCTGGCCGTGGCGCCGGGGGTGTCCGGATGTCTGAATACATCCGGAACGCGCGACCTGACACCATCGCAATCGACGGCGTCGACGGCCGCGGCACCTACCCGCAGCTATCCCGGGCTGCCTGCGGAGTATCGGGGCAAGTTCCATCCCAATGGCTCGGATCTGGGTGGGAGAAGTAACGCCGAACTCGCCGGTCTGCTGCCGGTGGCCGCCGACTTCCCCCCGCAAGGGGTGACGCGTCCGCCTGATATCGCCTCCGAGGACGGGTCCGGACTGGGCATGCATGGCCAAACCGACGGCGAGACCCGTCCGCCCGAGTGCCTCTACGCCCCCTTCGCCAAGTCATTCTCCAGAACGCCCGACGGTTCCGACTGGAACCTCTACTACGCGGCGTCCACGTACCACGAGTCGGACCCCGCCGGTAACCACATCATCGTCACGGTGAACCGGGAACGGGAAAACGCCGACGTGTTCGCGTTGACCACTGACTGGATCAAGAAATGCGGCCAGTACGACAAGGCATTCCCCACATTCGCGAAGCCTGACGTGCGCAATCGGCACCTCACCGACACCTTTACCCCGGGGCCGGCCGTCGACGGCACGCAGACATACGTCTATACGAGCGCGAGCGCCGACCTGGATGACACCTCGGCCGACAAGCAGCCGACGGGCATTCCGGGACGGCGCGTACTGCTCGCCAGGGTGCGCGGGGTCGTTTTCGAGGTGGAAGGCACCGACCAGGCGGACGCCGGCCTACTTGATCAGCTGATGGCCACCACTATCGCCAACGCCAAGCATGCACCGCCGCCTCCGGACCAGAACGCCGCACGGTTGGCCGGACTCCCCACCTGTGACACCATCGCGCCCCGACCCGGGAACGCGCAACCAGATCCGGCGCTGGACTGCACCATCCGCACCTCGGACGGCAGTGGCGCGATCTTCGAAGTGACCGGGGCCCCGGCCGGCATCATTCGTGTGTTCAACGGCAGTGGCGCACAGCTGCAAACCATTCGGGTTCCCAATCCGATCTTCCACCAACGCCTTCCCTTCTTGCAGGATCTGGACCAAGACAAGCGCGAAGAGCTACTGGTCGTCACGGCAACCGGCAACCCAGCCGGCGACCTCATGGACGTATGGCGGGCGCGGCCCAACTCCGATCAATTCGACATGACCGGAACGATTTTCGGCGTTCCGCGGTTTTGGATGACCTCCGATCGTTTCATCGGGCTGTTCTCGCGCAACGGCAACGACGCCGGTGTGGCGGCACTGTTCCGGTTCGTGGACAACAAGCTGTCGGTACTGGCGCTGCTGGACACCGAAAGGCGGGTCGACAACAAGCCGCTCGATCCGAAGTGGCGCCTCAACGCCAACGTCAAGTGCGCCATGAACGTGTCCGATGACCCGGCGGGTGCACTCGGAGCGCGCATGGATGCGTTGCGCGCGGCGGGCGTCGACCCGGCCACCGCCGAGGAGCATTTCTGCCTGCAGCCGTGGGTCGCCGCGTTGTACCGGCAGGGCGCGCGGTGATAAACCCATGAAAAGGCCTTATTTTGCAGCGCTTTTCGTGACCGCGATAGCTCTGACCGCATGTACGCACGGCGGTATCCATCGCGCCGGTACATCGACCAGCGCCACACCCAGTCGCCTCGACTCGCTGCACTCATGTTCCTCGATCAAGCCACAGGCCATCGAACCCGATCCCGATCCGGCGCTGGATTGTGTACTGCGATCCAATGATTCGGCGAAGCTGACGTTCGAGGCATTGGGTACCCCGCCGGTCACGATCAAGGTGTACCAGCCCGATGGAACGCTCAACCAGACCTTTACCGTCCCGGTCAACAAACCGGAACGAACCCCACCCCTGCTGGCCGACCTCGACCGGGACGGTCGCGACGAACTGATCGTCGTCAGCGACGTTGGATCGGGTGGTGACACACTCGATGTCTGGCGGGCCCAGAAGGATTCGGGGAAGTTCGCGTCCGCGGGCCAGGTGTTCGGCTACCCGGACTTCCGGATAACCGATGAGCGCTTCACCGCGTTGTACGCCAGCACCGGAGCGGGATCGGGCCGCGTTTCCATCTACCGGTTCGTCAAGGACAAGGTGGTGGAGCTCGGTTCGCTATTCGTGCAGGCCGCGGACTGGCCGGATCCGCCCGATCCCGCCCGCACCTGGTACACCAACGGGAACACGCTGTGCTCCTTCAACTACGACGACAACCCACCGGGCCGCGCGGCCGCGCGCAACCAGGCGCTCACCGACGCGGGCATCGATCCACCCACCGCACAGGACCGATTCTGCAAGCAATCCTGGGTCGCCGACGTCTACCGAAAACGCTAGCCGCACGTACGGTGGTGAGATGCGGTTCTCGATCTCCATCCCTCAGTTCGACACCGGCAGCTTCGACGCCGACGGCGTCCGCGCCTACCTGGGACGGGCCGAGGAGCTTGGCTTCGTCGGCGGTTGGACACTGGAACAGACCATTGGCTCTGCGCCGATCATCGCGCCACTAGAGCTGCTTGCCTACGCGGCGGCGTGCACCACGCACCTTCGTCTGGGAGTTGCGGTACTCGTTGCCTCACAGCATGATCCGCTCCAGCTGGCCTCTGCCGTCACCGCGGTCGACCGCCTCAGCCACGGGCGTTTGGATATCGGCGTCGCCCCGGGCGGTGGCTTCCGCAATTTCGCGGCGTTCGGTGTGGACAAGCAGACCTTCATCTCGAGCTTTACCGAGGGACTCGATCTGATGAAGCTGGCGTGGTCGGACGACGAGCGCATCACCTTCCATGGACGCTTCCGCGACATGGACGACCTCGCGATCCAGCCCAAGCCCGTGCAACGCCCACATCCGCCGATCTGGTTCGGCGGGCACGCACCGGCCGCGCTGGCCCGTGCGGTGCGCCACGGCGACGCGTTCCTCGGCGCCGGGTCCTCCACGACCGCCGCCTTCGCCGAGGCGGTCACGATCATCCACCGGGAGTTGGGGATCCAGGGCAAGGACCCGGCCGGGTACACCATCGGCAAGCGCGTGTACCTGATGATCGACGATGACCGCGATCGCGCCCACAAACGCGTCCAGGCGGGGCTGCACCGGATCTACGGCGAGATGAAGGGCATCGACGCGGTGCCGGTCTGGGGTCCCCCGGATGAGGTGGCGGCGGGTCTGCACGCGGTGGCCGAGGCCGGCGCGGAGATGGTCTTGCTCAATCCCGTCGGCGACGACGTGGCTGCCGACCGCGAGCAGATGGAACGCCTCGCTACCGAGGTCATCCCACAACTGACCTGACGCCGAGAGTGAAGGTACGGCGGGAAAACGCCCGAGTTGTCGCCATGGCTTCACACTCGGCGAAACAGAAAGGGCGCCCACCCGTAGGTGGACGCCCTTTTCCGAAAAGCGAGAACTAGACCTCGTTGATCGATCCGCCTGCGGCGGTGATCTTCTCGCGGGCCGAGTCGCTGAACTTGTTGGCCGTGACCGACACCTTGACCTTGAGGTCTCCGTTGCCGAGCACCTTGACCAGCTCGTTCTTACGCACCGCGCCCTTGGCGATCAGGGCCTCGATCGTCACGTCGCCACCTTCGGGGAACAGCCGCTCGATGTCGGCCACGTTCACCACCTGGTACTCCGTGCGGAAGCGGTTCTTGAAGCCCTTGAGCTTCGGAAGCCGCATGTGGATGGGCATCTGCCCACCCTCGAAGGTCACCGGCACGTTCTTACGTGCCTTGGTGCCCTTGGTACCGCGACCCGCGGTCTTACCCTTGGACCCCTCACCACGACCGACGCGGGTGCGCTCGGTCTTGGAGCCCGGGGCCGGGCGTAGGTGATGCAATTTGATGGTCATTGCTTACTTCACATCCTCGACGGTGACCAGGTGGCGAACCACCTGGAGCAGGCCGCGGGTCTGCGCGTTGTCCTCACGGACAACGGTCTGGCGAATCTTGCGCAGGCCCAGTGTCTTCAACGATTCGCGCTGCTTCCACCGGGATCCGATGGTGCTGCGCACCTGGGTGATCTTCAGATCAGCCATGGCTGCCTCCCTGTGCTGCCGCAGCTGCGAACTCTGCACGGGCCCGGAGCATGCCGGCGGGTGCCACATCTTCGATGGGCAGACCGCGGCGGGCCGCAACCTCTTCGGGACGCTGCAGCTGCTTGAGCGCCGCGACGGTTGCGTGGACCACGTTGATGGCGTTGTCGCTACCCAGCGACTTGGCCAGGATGTCGTGCACGCCGGCGCATTCCAGCACCGCACGAGCAGCGCCACCGGCGATCACACCGGTACCAGCCGAAGCCGGACGCAGCATGACGACACCGGCGGAATCCTCGCCCTGAACCGGGTGGACGATGGTGCCACCGATAAGCGGAACGCGGAAGAAGTTCTTGCGAGCCTCGTCCACACCCTTGGCGATGGCGGCCGGAACTTCCTTGGCCTTGCCGTAGCCGACGCCCACCAGGCCGTTGCCGTCACCGACGATCACCAGCGCGGTGAAGCTGAACCGGCGACCACCCTTGACGACCTTGGAGACGCGGTTGATGGTGACAACGCGCTCCAGGTAGTTGCTCTTCTCGGCGTTGTCACGCCCACCACGACGGTCGTCGCGGTTGTCACGGCGTCCACGGCCGCCCTCGCGACCGTCGTTGGAGCCGCCTGCATTGTCGGGAGCGCCCGAATTGCGCTGCGCCATCATGCATTCCTTCCGTTGAAAGTCACGAACATCAGAACACCAGCCCGTTCTCGCGGGCGGCGTCGGCAAGTGCGGCAATCCGGCCACCGTAGGTGTAGCCACCGCGGTCGAACACCACGGTGTCCACGCCGGCAGCCTTCGCACGCTCGGCGATCAGCTGACCGACCCGAGCACTGCGTGCCTTCTTGTCGCCGTCCACTGCCTGTACATCGGGCTCGATGGACGAGGCCGCCGCCAGGGTGGTGCCGGTGAGATCGTTGACCAGCTGCACGTGGATGTGGCGAGCCGAACGGTTGACGACCAGGCGCGGCCGTGCGTCCGTACCGGACACCTTCTTGCGCAGACGCGCGTGGCGGCGCAGACGCGAGGTGCGACGCACCTCCGAGACGCTCTTGCCGACGGGCTCGTGCTGCTTCGCTTCTGTCTTCGTTTGAGCCATGGTCACTTACCTGTCTTTCCGACCTTGCGGCGGATCTGCTCACCCTCGTAGCGAATGCCCTTGCCCTTGTACGGGTCGGGGCGACGCAGGCGGCGGATGTTGGCCGAGATCTGGCCGACCTTCTGCTTGTCGATTCCGCTGACCGAGAACTTGGTGGGGGTCTCGACCGCGAACGTGATGCCCTCGGGCGCTTCGATCAGCACCGGGTGGCTGTAACCGAGCGCGAACTCCAGGTTCGATCCCTTGGCGACGACGCGGTAACCCACGCCGAAGATCTCCATCTTGGTGGTGTAACCCTGGGTCACACCGGTCACCAGGTTGGCGATCAGGGTGCGAGACAGTCCGTGCAGCGAGCGGCTGCGCCGCTCGTCATCGGGACGGCTCACCACAATGGCGCCATCGTCGTTGCGCGACACCGAGATCGGCTCGCTCACTGTCAGTTCGAGAGTGCCTTTGGAACCCTTCACGGAGACGTTCTGGCCGTCGATGTTGACGTCCACTCCGGCGGGAACCAGCACTGGCTGCTTTCCAATACGCGACATGTTTTTGTCCTCCCCTACCAGACGTACGCGAGGACTTCGCCGCCCACGCCCTGACGGGCTGCCTGGCGGTCGGTGAGCAAGCCTGTGGACGTGGAGATGATCGCCACGCCGAGGCCACCGAGAACCTTGGGCAGATTGGTGGATTTTGCGTACACACGCAGACCGGGCTTCGACACGCGGCGCAAACCGGCGATGCTGCGCTCACGGCTGGGGCCGTACTTGAGCGAGACAACCAGGCTCTTACCCACGCGGGCGTCCTCGGTGCGGTAATCGGTGATGTAGCCCTCGCGCTTGAGGATCTCGGCGATGTTGGCCTTGATCTTCGAGTGCGGCAGGGTCACCTCATCGTGGTATGCCGAGTTGGCATTGCGCAGACGTGTCAGAAAGTCTGCGATCGGATCGGTCATAGTCATGACAGAGTCCATCAACCTTTCTCGCCGCGGTTCCCATACAGCACGCTCGTACTGGTTCCCGTAAAGGGCCTGGTACATCCCATGGTGGGCCTACTGCGAAGTGATCTTCCGTATCTGACCGGGTTCGGTCAGGGGTCGTACATCGGTAGTGCTCTCCGTGGAACCCGAAATGAGAACCTGAAAGCACATACCGACCGGCCATGGGCGAGACACAGCCCAGGCAACCGACCAAGTGTAGGTGACCTGGACCTACCGACCAAATCGGCGACGAAGACGCCTCAGCTCGTCGGCGTCAAGGTGAAGGGCAGCCAGTAAGTACCCGGACCATCGCCCGGGCATCCCGGCGCTTCCACCGTGAAAGTCCGCTCCCCGTAAAAGCTGCCGTCGCCGTTCGGGACCAGGAAGTCTGACCTGGTCGCGGTCACCGTGCCGCCACCGCCGCAATGGAACGGATAGCTCGCGGACGATTCCCACCGATCACCGTTCCACCGGTAGTCGAACAGTGCCGGCGCGCTGGGATTGTCGGTCAGATCAGCCAGCCGCAGCCAATGGGCGATGCATCCTTGCGCGGTATACACGGTGGTGAAGCGTGCCGCCTGCGTCGACGGGTCCGAAGGGTCCGGCCTGCCCTCGAATGTCTGCCGCGCATGATCCAGATAGGTGTCGTAGGTGCCATATAGCGGCACCGGCTCAGCCCGGTCGGCACGCGCCACCGCGGCACCGGCCAAAGCCGCGATCGCCGTCAGCACCAACGCGCCGCACCTGCGCATACGTCACTGATAACACAGCCGATGCGCGCCCGGAACCGAACGATCGAACACGATCCTCAGATCACGCCGAGGGCGACCATCGCATCGGCCACCCGTGTGTATCCGGCGAGATTGGCGCCGGTCACGTAGTTTCCGGGGTCCCCGTAGTGGTCGGCGGTTTCGACACAGGTGGTGTGGATGGACCGCATGATCGCCCGCAGCCGGGTCTCGGTCTGCTCGAAAGACCACGAGTCGCGGCTCGCGTTCTGTTGCATTTCTAGCGCGCTGGTCGCCACCCCACCGGCATTCGACGCCTTCCCCGGCGCATAGAGCACGCCCGCGTCCTGGAAGTACTTCACCGCCTCGGGAGTGCACGGCATGTTGGCACCCTCGGCGACGAGTTGCACACCGTTTTCGATGAGCTTGCCTGCGTCCTTGCCATCGAGTTCGTTCTGCGTGGCGCACGGCAACGCGACTTGGCAGGGCACGTCCCAGAGGCTCCCGTCGGTAACCTGACGCGCTCCCCCGCCGTGGTCCTCGACATACTCCGAAAGTCGGCCCCTGCGAACCTCCTTGATCTCCTTGAGGAGTTCGAGATTCAGGCCGCGTTCGTCGACGATGTAGCCGTCGCTGTCCGAACAGGCGATGACGGTCGCGCCCAGCTGCTGCGCCTTCTCCACCGCATAGATTGCGACGTTGCCCGCGCCGGAGACCACGACTGTCTTCCCGTCCAGCGACTGCGCGCGCGTCGCGAGCATCTCCTGGGCGAAGAGCACGACACCGTATCCGGTGGCTTCGGTACGTACCTGGGATCCGCCCCATGGCAAGCCCTTACCCGTCAACACCCCGGATTCGTAGCGATTGGTGATGCGCTTGTACTGCCCGAAGAGATACCCGATCTCGCGCTGCCCCACGCCGATATCACCGGCGGGTACGTCGGTGTACTCGCCGATGTGCCGGTACAGCTCGGTCATGAAGGACTGACAGAAGCGCATGATCTCGGCGTCCGAACGGCCCTTGGGGTCAAAGTCGGATCCGCCCTTGCCGCCGCCGATCGGGAGTCCGGTGAGCGCGTTCTTGAACATCTGCTCGAAGCCGAGGAACTTCACGATCGACAGGCTCACGCTCGGATGGAAGCGCAGACCGCCCTTGTACGGTCCCAGCGCGGAATTGAACTCCACCCGGTAGCCACGATTGATCTCGACGGCGCCGTCGTCCTTGATCCACGGGACGCGGAAAATGATCTGCCGCTCTGGTTCACAGATCCGTTCCAGGATCGACCAGCGGTCGTAGTCGGGCGTCCTGCCAACCAGAGGAGTCAGACTGGCCATCACCTCCAGGACGGCCTGATGAAATTCCGACTCCCCTGGGTTACGTGCGAGAACGGTCTCAAAAGGTGGCTGGAAGACGGGATGCAAAGCCTCTGGCATACCTAATAGAGTGCACCACAGCACATTTGGCTAACGAGGCGGCATCAGACCCGCCGTCAGGCAGGCGGTGCCGGCGCAGTGGCCAGCGCGTTGCCCTTGATGGTGTAGAAGAAGGTGCCCTGTTCGGTCTGCGTCCTGATCAGGCCTGGTCCGGCACTCTCGGGATGTCCATCGACCACTCCGACACGTGACAGCTTGGGGTTGGACCCCACCCCGTGCCAGATGGCCCATTTCCCATCCTTGACGCGTGCGTCGACCTGAACCAGCAGATCGTCACGGCCGTCCTGATCGATATCGAGCAATTCGACATCGGCGTTGCCGAGCCAGCCCTTGAACGGCTCGGAGATCGTCTGCACAACCTTGCCGTCGGCGGTGCGCACCGTGATGGTGGTGGTCGCACCTTCAGGCTGAGGTGTGCTGGTCTTCTCGAAACGCAGGCCGAGCTGATCGGTGGACTGCAGCACGTCGGGATCGGCACTGGCCACACCGGGAAGCGCCACTAGGGCAAGCGCTGCGAGCGCCGCCACGCCGGTTGAGCGCAACCGCGCCTTGGTGATTTCTCGTCGACCCTGCGAGACCTGCATCGGTGTGTCCATTCGTCATAATTTGCTCAGACATGAATTCTTCGACGCCTCTCGCTGCCTAACCCTCCAGATCAGCGAGTTTGTCGAGCCACTGCCGGACTATCAGCAATGCGGCCTCATCAAGGTATACCAGCGGCGCGACTGCCGCTAACTCAGCCATCTGTTGTGTAATGCACACGAGATGGCCGACAACTCCAACACAGACAACGGCCCAAGAACTTTCCCGGCCGCACGATGCGATCAAGTTGCTGAACATTTAGCAAAGTATCCAGCCACATCCTCCCCTATTAATGTGGGCACGAACCCGCTGGCACCAGAACCCGCTGGCACAGCCTTGAAGGTTGCTGCCCCGAGTCATCGACGCCGGCGCGCCGGGGCTACGACATGCCCTGCGGGGGCGCGCCCAACGGGCTCATGGGCGTACGCGCTCAGCGATGAGACACGTGAATTCCGGCTATGGCCGTTGAGATTCGCCCAGCCCGATACGCCAACTGGCGCGCGTCACCCACCCGGACCCATATCGGTCCGGCATAGCCCATGCGGACCCACCACCGCACCCCGATCGACGGCGGGCACTAGCGGCCGTCCAGCGGTGGCGCACTGTTCGGCTCTGCCGCGATGACGACTTCCAGACCTGGGTGCGCGTGAAACGCTCCACGAACCCACCACCATCGGGCGACGGAACATCGAGGACCCATTCGACGAATGCGCAGGCCGCATCGCCGGGGAGAATCGTCGTTCGGTTTTGCTGTGGGGCCACCAGGATCGGTGCATCGGCGAACTGTCCGGCGTTCGCGTCACCGACCGCGAGTCCACTTCTTCGCCATGGGGCGATAGGCCGTTTCAGTCGGTTCTTTTCGTCATCGAGCACGTTGCCCATGCAACCTCTCTCGCCGTCCACGTGGGCCGCGCATTCTGCACGCACATCGCGCATCGCCGGCGTGGCTATCTGGGTGACGCCACATGTCGCCGCCGAATCAAGCAGCACGGCACCGCCGGCGATCGTAAACATCCCCGGCGCTCAATCGCCGATCGGGTCTTGCCGCACGTTCCCAGGTTGACCTCGTCCGGTGGTTACCGCCAGTAGCCGCACTGGTGACTGCCGGTGAAGCCCTCCTCGGGTTGGGGTGCGGGCGGCGCCAACCGCAGGAATGCTCCCCCGGGTACATATCTGGGCCATTCGGGTTGCCCCACGACATTGGGATTCCCGCTCTTCACAAACTGCGTCCAGTACCTGATCATCAGCGCGGACAGGGCTGCGGATTCCTGGTTCAAGGGCCTGGACATGTCGAATAGGTATCCCAGCTCCGAACCGTGCGAGGCGCCCAGTGGCAACGGCGCGTCCCGATACCGCGGTTCTACCGGCGCGACCGGGTCGGCGAATTCGTAGGCATACACCGATGCCCTTCCCGTCAACGCCTCCGCCATCGCGAGGGTTGGGCACGCGTAGCTGTTGTCGGTATCGATGGCCGCGAGCGCGGCAAGCACATTTCCGCCGAACTCCGAGAGCGGATATCGCCGCCCCAACTCGGCCGCCCGGCCCGCGTACTTGCTTTCGAGCGCACTCTGATACTCCTCAACGGTGCGGGGTACCGGCCCGTTCTGGTACTGCTGCGCCTCAAATACCGTGGCCTCGTTGGCATTACTACCAATGAGCACCGGGATGGGAGGTGCGGCGCCACCCATGAAGGCGTTCAAGGGCAGTGTCGGAAGCTCCGGTGTTCCCGTCACCGGACTCACCGGCAGACCTATCCCGGTGAATTGCGGTGAATCCCGCAGGACGTCAACCGATAGCGCACGCAAGCAACTGGCGGTGTTGGGCCCCGCGGGGCAACCCACCTCAGCCGCGTAGGCCGTGCTGTCGAGGATGGCAGTGGAGACGGCTGCCTGCGCCTGGCATGGAGCGCTCTGCATGATGGCGGACCGAAACAATCCGGCGGCCTTGGGCGAGGCCATCAGGTCGCATACCGATACCCCGCCCGCCGATTGGCCGGCGATGGTGACCTGCGCGGGATCGCCCCCGAATTCGGCGATGTTGTCCTGCACCCAGCGCAGCGCGGCTTCCTGATCCAACAGTCCGTAGTTGCCGATCGCGTCGGAGAGGCCCCGAGCGGCCAAGAATCCCAACGTCCCCAACCGATAGTTGAACGTGACGACGGCAATTCCGCCTGCAGCGGCCAGCTTTCGCGTGTCGTAGCCGACGCCATTGCCGGCTACAAAGGCACCGCCATGTATCCACACCAGCACCGGCACCTTCCCCTCGGTGTGCCGGGGCATGGTCACCGTGAGAAGCAGGCAGTCCTCGTTCTGCGGCAGATCGCTCTCGTGTCCCGGTTGTGGACATTCGACCCCCGGGCCGGTGGCATCACGGGTATCCGGCCACGACGAGACGGGGGCCGGTTCGGTGAATCGTCGCGCGCCCACCGGCGGAGCCGCGTAAGGGATGGCGGAGAAAACACGCACCTCATCGTCGACGTGTCCACGGACCGCACCCGCACGGGTGTTGACGATCGCGGGATCGGCAGCCGTGGTGGGGCTGCACGACACAACGGCTGCCAGGACAACCAGCACCGCCATCAGCAGCCGCGTCACCTCACGCTTATCGGGCACGGGCGCAAGCGTAATGGCCGTGGGGCCCAACAGACTCCAAGACAGCGGAGACGACAATAGGCCGGGACGGATGCCGTCCCGGCCTATTGCTCAGTGACTTACCAGCTGCTCTTGCGGATGCCTGGCAGCTCGCCCGCGTGTGCCATCTCCCGCAGGCAGATTCGGCACAGGCCGAACTTGCGGAACACCGCGTGCGGACGTCCACACCGGTTGCACCGGGTGTACGCGCGCACCGCGAACTTAGGCTTCTTGTTGGCCTTATTGACCAGCGCAGTCTTCGCCATCTACTTCTTCGCTCCCTGCTCAAGTTCTTTGAAGGGGAAACCGAGTTGCCGCAGCAGCGCCCGCCCCTCGTCGTCGGTGGTCGCCGAGGTGACGACGGTGATGTCCATGCCCCGCGGGCGGTCGATGGAGTCCACGTCGATCTCGTGGAACATCGACTGCTCGGTGAGACCGAAGGTGTAGTTGCCCTTGCCGTCGAACTGCTTGGGCGACAGGCCGCGGAAGTCCCTGATACGCGGCAGCGCGATGGACACGAGGCGGTCCAGGAATTCCCACATGCGGTCGCCGCGCAGCGTGACGCGCGCACCGATCGGCATGCCCTCACGCAGCTTGAACTGCGCGATGGACTTGCGGGCCTTGCGGATCTCCGGCTTCTGGCCGGTGATCAGGGCCAGGTCGGCGACGGCGCCGTTGATGAGCTTGGCGTCACGTGCTGCGTCGCCGACACCCATGTTGACGATGACCTTCACAACGCCCGGGATCTGCATCACGTTGGCGTAGTTGAACTCGTCGTTCAGCGCGGTCTTGATCTCTTCGCGGTAGCGCGTCTTCAGACGCGGAGGCGTATTCACGGTGTTCTCGGTGGTGGTCATCAGATGTCCTTCCCGTTGCGGCGGGAGATACGGACCTTCTTGCCGGTCTCTTCGTCGATGCGGTAGCCAATGCGGGTCGGCTTGCCGTCGGAGTCGATCACCATCACGTTCGAGACGTGGATGGCGGCCTCCTGCGTGACGATGCCGCCGGAGGATGCGCCGCGCTCATTTGCCGACTGGGGGGTGTGCTTCTTGATCCGGTTGACGCCCTCGACGAGGACCCGGTTGCGCTCGGGGTAGGCCGCGATGACCTTGCCCTTGGCGCCCTTGTCCTTACCGGCGATGACGAGAACGGTGTCGCCCTTGTGCACCTTCATTTACAGCACCTCCGGGGCGAGCGAAACGATCTTCATGAACTTCTTGTCGCGCAGCTCGCGACCGACGGGCCCGAAGATACGGGTGCCACGCGGGTCGTTGTCGGCCTTGATGATGACGGCGGCGTTCTCATCGAACTTGATGTAGCTGCCATCCGGGCGGCGACGCTCTTTGACGGTACGGACTACGACGGCTTTAACAACATCTCCACGCTTGACGGTGCCTCCGGGGACGGCGTCCTTGACGGTCGCCACAATGATGTCCCCGATTCCCGCATAGCGTCGCGACGAGCCACCGAGCACGCGGATGCACAAGATTTCCTTGGCACCGGTGTTATCGGCGACCTTCAGCCGTGACTCCTGCTGAATCACTGGTCTCTCCTCATTGACCTGGATTTGGATGTGCGGCGGATACCGACCCGACGCACGCGGTCATGTTGTCTCCAGGGCACGCGTCATCCCCGGGTTTTCACCTGATGGGAATGCCTACCTGTCCCGGGGCGCCAAGCACCCGCAAGACAACCGCCCTAGTGTAGGCGAACCTGCAGGTGAAACCCAAATCGCCGCTTCCCTGAGGTCGACACGCCAATTCCCGGCGGTTTCGTATCGCATGTGTCCGCCACAAGCGGGCGTGTCGGCGTCAGGAAAAGGCCGAGCCCTGCTCGCGATCCAGGTAGGTGTCCGACTTGTTCTTGAGGAACACCAGGTAGACCAGCAGCGAGATCGCGATACACACCGTCACGTACGCGATGAACAGCGGAACCTGACCGTGTTCCTTGAGCGCCTGATAGATCAACGGCGCGGTACCGCCGAACACCGAGTTCGCCAGCGCGTACCCCACCCCGACTCCCAGCGCGCGCACATGGGACGGGAACAGTTCGGACTTAACCAGCGCGTTGATCGAGGTGTAGCCGGTCAAGATCACGTAGGAGACGGCGACCAGAAGAAACGAGCCGATCGGTGAATGCGTCTGAGGCAGGTACGTGATGAGGAAGTAGGTGTAGACGATTCCGCCGAAGCCAAACCACAGCAGCAGCGGCTTGCGCCCGACCTTGTCGCTGATGATGCCGCCGACGGGCTGCAGCAGCATCAGGAAAATGAGACCCGCCAAGTTGATCCAGGTGGCCGTCATCGCGTGGTCCTTGTAGGCGGTCTTGACCATCGCGGGCGCGTTGACGCTGTAGGTGTAGAACGCGAGGGTACCGCCCATCGTGATGAGGAAGCACAGCAGCAGTGGTTTCCAGTACCGGGTGAGCAGTTCGCGGATCGATCCGGCGCCGGTGTCCTCGCCCGCCTTGATGGCGGCTAGCTGTTCCTCACTGAGCGACTCATCCATGGTGCGCCGCAGCCAGTACACGACGATCGCGGCCACGCCGCCAACCGCAAAGGCTATGCGCCAACCGAATTCGTGAACCTGCTCATTGTCGAAGACAGTCAGGATGATCAGCAAGGTGAACTGGGCGAGCACATGGCCGCCCACCAGGGTCACGTACTGGAAGGACGAGAAGAATCCGCGTCGCTCACGCGTGGCCGCCTCGGACATATACGTCGCCGAGGTGCCGTACTCGCCTCCCGTCGCGAAGCCCTGCACCAGCCTGCACAGAATCAACACGATCGGTGCAGCCATTCCGATGCTGGTGCGCGACGGCACCAGGGCGATGACCATCGAGCAGGCCGCCATCAGTGCGACGCTCACAATCAGTGCGGCGCGGCGACCATGCCGGTCGGCGAATCGGCCGAAGAACCAGGATCCCAACGGCCGGGTGATGAAGGTGACCGCGAAGATCGCGTACACGTAGACCGTCGAGTTCTCATCGGTCTCGTCGAAGAATTGCTTCTCGAAGTACATCGCGAAAACGGTGTAGACGTAGACGTCGTACCACTCGACGAGGTTGCCGGACGATCCTCTGATGGTGTTCCAGATCGCGCGACGAGTCTGCGCCCGACCCGAGGGAGTTGGTGTGTCAGCAGCAGAAATGGCCATGCAGAGTTACTGACCACCAGATCCCGGGCCCGGCGGCGGGCCGTGCCGGGCAGGGACAGTGCTGATCACCGCGGCAGGAACATCTGCCGCCGGGGCGTCGGCGGCAGGCAGCATCCAGGCGGGCACCGGTCGGGACGTCGAAGCCGCCACCGGCTTGGGCGTGGAGGAGGACGCCGCCGACGACGCCGGCGATGAGGTCGGTGACGACGCGGGCGTGGCCGTCGTCGTCGTTCCGCTCAGCGGGCTGGCGCTCTTGGACGTCGAGGTCGGGGTTCCCGAGGCGCTCGTGGAACTGCTGCTGGAGGCGGCCGCCGCACTACTGCTGGCGGCGACGGCGGTCAGCCGGTTGACGACGAAGTCGGCGGCCTTGTCGGCCGATCCGTCCGATTTGTACTGCATGTGCGGACCCAGGCCACCACCGTTCGGGTCGCAGATGCCATCACCCGGATTGCAGATGTCGATGATCTTGCTGCGCTGATCATCCCTGATCGACAGGTCGAGGTTCATGCCGGCGACCTGCCAGTTCTTCGGGTTCCCGATCAATACGATTGCCGCGACACGTTTTTCGAGGTCAGCCGGGAGCGGATTGTTGAAGGTAAGGCCTGTCCCGTTCTTACCGAAGAGCACGTCGACGACGGCCGCGCCCTGGGAAAAGCCCCCGAGCACGAACTGGGTGTTCGGACAGTTCCGCGCCACTTCCTGGACGTGGAAGCTCATGTCATTGGCTCCGTCGCCGGCACGGACCCAGTCGAAGCTTGCCGGATAATTGACCGCATAGATCTCGACGTTCTTACCGGGGAGCCGATCGACGATTTCGTCGGTGACCGCCTTCCCGACATCGCCGAGCCCGGGTGTGTCGTTGGTCCCGCGCGCGAAGGACACATCCACATCCGGACACCCCGCGGCCTTGGCGATTGCGGAGTTCTCCGTTTGAGTGGCAAGTACCGCGGCGACCGCCGCAGATACCGCGAAAATCGAAACCCCGACCGATCCACGTGTGACGTATCGGTTCATTCGTCCAGCGTAGACAGCGATGCCCGCACATTCACAGTCTTGAAGTGATCCGGAAACGACTCTTACCGGGCCCTTACTCGGGCCTAATCTGCCTATCCCCGCCTGCTCGGTTCCTACCCACTCAGTGGACACCGGCGTCATCTGAAACTGAAACACGTTCTACTCTTGTCGGGTGGACGTGACATACGAAGGCACCAAGAGAGAACTGGCCACCGACGAGGGGACTCTGCGCTACCACGAAGCCGGCGAAGGCGAGCCGCTGATCCTGCTACACGGCTCCGGTCCCGGTGTGACCGGTTGGCGCAACTATCGCGGGAACCTGGCGGTCTTCGCCAAGTACTTCCACACCTACGTCCTGGAGTTCCCGGGCTTCGGCGTCAGCGACGCGGTCCAGGGACACCCGGTGTTGACCGCCGGCGCTTCGGTGATCCGCTTCATGGACGGCCTCGGTATCTCCTCCGCCGCCATCGTCGGCAACTCGATGGGCGGTGTTGTCGGGATCAACCTGGCGATCAAACACCCGGACCGCATCACCAAGCTCGTCACCATCGGTGGCGTCGGACCCAACATCTTCAGCCCGAGCCCCAGCGAGGGCCTGCGCCTGCTGCAGGAGTTCACCGATAACCCCGACCGCGACAAGTTGATCCGCTGGCTCAACTCCATGGTGTGGGATCCCGCCGTCGTCACCGACGAGCTCATCGAGGAACGGTGGGAAGCCGCCATCAACCCGGACGCGCACAAGACCGCGCAGCTGATGTACGGCTCCAAGGCCTTTGCGATGCAACAGCAGTTCCTTGCCAACGCCGACATCGCGCCGTACTGGGCGATGATGCACAAGATCAAATGCCCCACGCTGCTCACCTGGGGTCGCGACGACCGGGTCAGCCCGCCGGATATGGCCATCGTGCCGATGCGACTCATCCCCAATGCCGAACTGCATATCTTCCCGAACAGTGGTCACTGGGTGATGATCGAGGCCAAGCAAGCCTTCGAGCAGACAGTCGTCGACTTCCTGCGACGCTGATCATCGAGCGCCTACCGCACGCAGACCGATTACCGGGATCGCCTGCGTGCGGTAGACACTCGACTCAGGATGTACGTCCCCCCAACGCAAAAGCGCGCCGCCCCTTTCGGGAACGGCGCGCTTTACGCGTATTACGTGACGTGCAGGACGTCGCCTTTACTTGGCCTTCTCGAGAACCTCGACCAGGCGCCACCGCTTGGTGGCCGAGGTCGGGCGGGTCTCCATCAGCGAGACGCGGTCGCCGACACCGGCGTCACCGTTCTCGTCGTGGGCCTTGACCTTCGACGTGGTGCGGATGATCTTGCCGTACAGCGAGTGCCGGTTGCGGGACTCGAGCTCGACCACGATGGTCTTCTGCATCTTGTCCGAAACGACATAGCCGATGGCGGTCTTACGACGCCCACGCGGCTGCTCGGTGGCCGGGGTGTGCTTGGGGCCTGCGGCCTTCTTGGTGTCGCTCACTTGCTGTCCTCGCTATCGGGTCCTGCGGCCAATCCGAGCTCGCGCTCACGCATCACCGTGTAGATGCGCGCGATCTCCTGGCGCACCGCACGCAGCCGACGGTTGTTGGCGAGCTGACCGGTGGCCATCTGGAAGCGCAGGTTGAACAGCTCTTCCTTGGACTCACGCAGCTTGGTGATCAGCTCTTCCTCGGTGCTTTCCCGCAGTTCGCCAGCGGAAATTCCCACTGCCATCAGAACTGCTCCTCTCGTGTGATGATGCGCGCCTTGATCGGCAGCTTGTGGATCGCGCGCGTCAACGCCTGGCGCGCGGTCTCTTCGTTCGGGTAGCTCAACTCGAACAGCACACGACCGGGCTTGACGTTCGCAACCCACCATTCCGGCGAACCCTTACCGGAACCCATGCGGGTTTCGGCGGGCTTCTTGGTCAGCGGGCGGTCCGGGAAGATGTTGATCCAGACCTTGCCGCCACGCTTGATGTGCCGGTTGATGGCGATACGAGCGGACTCGATCTGCCGGTTCGTGATGTACGCGTGGCCCAGCGCCTGAATGCCGTAGTCACCGAAAGCGACGGTGGTACCGCCCGAGGCGGTGCCCTTCTTCTTCGGGTGATGCTGCTTGCGGTGCTTGACCTTACGGGGAATCAGCATGTTCAGCTCTCCGTGGTTTCTGCGGCCGGCGCGCTAGCGCC
Organism: Mycobacteroides franklinii; assembly: GCF_001853795.1. Classification (NCBI taxonomy): domain Bacteria; kingdom Bacillati; phylum Actinomycetota; class Actinomycetes; order Mycobacteriales; family Mycobacteriaceae; genus Mycobacteroides; species Mycobacteroides franklinii. The sequence goes on along the minus strand of NZ_MLIK01000019.1, from coordinate 1,775,712 downwards.
GTCCGAGGCAGGGGTCTCTGCGGCGGCACGGCCGGCCTCGGTGCTCGTCGCGGTGGTACCCGAGGCGCCACTACGACGCGGACGGGCACCGGCCGGACGCTCACGGCGCGGACGGTCACCAGCGGGCGCGGCCACCGAGGCGGCGAGCTCGCGCTTGCCACCGACGATGTCGCCCTTGTAGATCCAGACCTTCACACCGATGCGGCCGAAGGTGGTCTTGGCCTCGTACAGGCCGTAGTCGATATCGGCACGCAGCGTGTGCAGCGGCACTCGACCTTCGCGGTAGAACTCCGAGCGGCTCATCTCAGCACCGCCGAGACGACCGGAGCACTGCACTCGGATGCCCTTGACGTTCGGCTGACGCATGGCCGACTGGATCGCCTTGCGCATCGCGCGACGGAACGCCACACGATTCGAGAGCTGCTCGGCGACACCCTGGGCAACCAGCTGCGCCTCGGCCTCGGGGTTCTTCACCTCGAGGATGTTCAGCTGCACCTGCTTCTTGGTCAGCTTCTCCAGGTCGGCGCGGATGCGGTCGGCCTCGGTGCCACGACGGCCGATGACGATGCCGGGACGCGCGGTGTGGATGTCAACGCGGACCCGGTCACGGGTGCGCTCGATCTCCACCTTGGCGATACCGGCACGCTCCAGGCCAGTGGCCAGCAGACGACGGATTGCCACGTCTTCCTTGACATAGTCCGCGTACTGCTTGTCGGCGTACCAGCGGGACTTCCAGTCGGTGGTGATACCGAGCCGGAAACCGTGCGGATTGATCTTCTGGCCCACTAGCGCGAGCCTCCCTTCGCCTCAGCGGTGGTCTTGTTGGCGGCAGCCTTCGAGCCCTCGGCCCGGCGGGCGCGAGAAGCAGCAGCGGAAGCTCCGGCCTTACCGCCCTTGTCGGACTTGGGGCGGCTCTCCACCACCACGGTGATGTGGCTGGTGCGCTTGCGGATCCGGAACGCACGACCCTGCGCGCGGGGACGGATGCGCTTGGCGGTCGGGCCCTCGTCGGCGAAGATCTCCGAGACCACCAGGGTGGAGGGATCCAGGCCGTCGTTGTTCTGCGCGTTGGCGGCAGCGCTGGCGATGACCTTGGAAACCGGCTCGCTGGCTGCCTGCGGCGCCCACCGCAGGATGTCGATGGCGTCGGTTACCGACTTGCCGCGCACCAGGTCGATGACCCGGCGTGCCTTGGTCGGCGAGACCCGCACGAACCGTGCAACGGCCTTGGCCGATGGGTATTCAGTCGTTGTAGTCATTAGCGCCGCTTGCTCTTTCGGTCGTCCTTGATATGACCCTTGAAGGTCCGCGTCGGGGCGAACTCACCCAACTTGTGACCGACCATCGCTTCGGTGACGAAGACGGGGACATGCTTACGCCCGTCGTGCACCGCGAAGGTGTGGCCGATGAAGTCGGGGATGATGGTCGACCGACGCGACCAGGTCTTGATGACCTGCTTGGTGTTCTTATCGTTCTGTACGTCGACCTTCTTGAGCAGATGGTCGTCGATGAACGGGCCCTTCTTGAGGCTGCGTGGCATCGCTTACTCCTAGCGCTTCTTGCCGGTGCGCCGGCGACGGACGATGAGCTTGTCGCTCGCCTTGTTGGGCTTGCGGGTGCGGCCTTCCGGCTTGCCCCACGGGCTCACCGGGTGACGACCACCGGAGGTCTTACCTTCACCACCACCGTGCGGGTGGTCGACCGGGTTCATCACGACACCACGGACGGTGGGGCGCTTGCCCTTCCACCGCATACGGCCGGCTTTACCCCAGTTGATGTTGGCCTGCTCGGCGTTACCGACCTCGCCGACGGTGGCGCGGCAGCGCACGTCGACGCGGCGGATCTCACCGCTGGGCATACGCAGGGAGGCGTAAGCGCCTTCCTTACCCAGCAGCTGGATACCGGAACCTGCCGAACGGGCGATCTTGGCTCCACCACCGGGACGCAGCTCGACGGCGTGCACGGTGGTACCCGTCGGGATGTTGCGCAGCGGCAGGTTGTTACCCGGCTTGATGTCGGCGTTGGCGCCCGACTCCACCACATCGCCCTGCGACAGTCCGACCGGCGCGATGATGTAACGCTTCTCGCCGTCCAGGAAGTGCAGCAGCGCGATGCGCGCGGTGCGGTTGGGGTCGTACTCGATGTGCGCGACCTTGGCGTTGACGCCGTCCTTGTCGTGGCGACGGAAATCAATCAGCCGGTAGGCACGCTTGTGGCCGCCACCCTTGTGACGAGTGGTGATGCGGCCGTGGGCGTTACGGCCACCAGTGCCGTGCAGCGGGCGAACCAGCGACTTCTCGGGAGTCGAGCGAGTGATCTCCGAGAAATCGGCGACGCTCGAGCCGCGGCGACCGGGGGTCGTCGGCTTGTACTTGCGAATAGCCATGTCTTCTCTAGTCCTCTACTCCCCGACTACGCGGGGGCTCCAAACAGGTCGATCGGCTTGCTGCCCGGTGCCAGGGTGACGATGGCGCGCTTGGTGCTCTTGCGCTGTCCGAAACCGGTGCGGGTGCGCTTGCGCTTGCCCTGGCGGTTGGCGGTGTTCACCGAGGAGACCTTGACGCTGAAGATCTTTTCAATGGCGATCTTGATCTGCGTCTTGTTCGAGTCCGGGTGGACGACGAAGGTGTACACGTTGTCTTCGATCAACGAGTACGACTTCTCCGAGATCACCGGGGCCAGGATGATGTCGCGGGGGTCAGCGATGGTTGCCATCAGGCCGACACCTCCTCTTTCTTCTTGGCGTTGATGAAGCCGTTGAGTGCCTCGACGCTGAACACCAGATCGTCGGCCTTCAACACGTCGTAGGTGTTGAGCTGGTCGTAGGCCAGCACATGCACGTTCGGCAGGTTCCGCACGCTCTTGACCGAAGCCAGATCGTCACGGCCCAGCACCACCAGCAGCTGCTTGCGGTCGGTGATCTCGGCCAGGAACGACTTGGCGCTCTTGGTCGAGGGCTCCTGACCGGCAACCAGCTCCGTGATGGCGTGGATCCGGCCGTTGCGGGCCCGGTCCGACAGCGCACCGCGCAGGGCGGCGGCGATCATCTTCTTGGGCGTCCGCTGGCTGTAGTCACGCGGCTGCGGGCCGTGGACAACGCCACCACCGGTGAACTGCGGGGCACGGGTCGAACCCTGACGGGCGCGGCCGGTTCCCTTCTGCCGGTACGGCTTCTTGCCACCACCGGACACCTCACCACGACGCTTCGTGGAGTGGGTGCCCTGACGGCCTGCGGCCAGCTGCGCGGTCACGACCTGGTGCAGCAGCGCGATGTTGGCTGGGGCGTCGAACAATTCGGCCGGCAGCTCGATGGAGCCGTCCGTCTTGCCGCCCGGAGCCTTGACGTCAATTTTCAAAGTGCTCACTTCTCACCTCGCTTGACAGCGGTGCGGACCACAACCAGGCCACCCTTACGACCGGGGATGGCACCCTTGATCAGCAGTACGCCGTTCTCAGCATCAACCTTGTGCACCACCAGGTTCTGCGTGGTGACGCGATCGCTACCCATACGTCCGGACATCCGCGTGCCCTTGAAGACACGACCCGGGGTGGCGCAGCCACCGATCGAGCCGGGACGACGGTGCACGGCCTGTGCACCGTGGCTGGCGCCCTGACCGCTGAAGCCGTGACGCTTCATGGTTCCGGCGAAGCCCTTGCCCTTCGAGGTTCCGGTGACGTCGACATAGGCGCCGTCACTGAAGATCTCGGCGGTCAGCTCCTGGCCGACCTCGTACTCGGCGGCAGCGGCCTCATCGTCCAGACGCAGCTCGGCCAGGTGGCGACGGGGGTTGATTCCCGCGGCCGCGAACTGGCCGGTGACCGGCTTGGTCACCTTGCGCGGGCTGATCTCACCGAATGCGACCTGGACGGCGCTGTAGCCGTCCTGCTCCTGGGTGCGGATGCGGGTCACCACATTGGGTCCGGCCTTGACGACGGTCACCGGGACAACCCGGTTGTTGTCGTCGAACACCTGTGTCATACCCAGCTTGGTGCCCAGAATTCCTTTTCTTGCCATGGTTTCTGGTTCTCCTACTGGATGTTCACGTCGACGCTGGCCGGCAAGTCGATGCGCATGAGCGCGTCAACCGTCTTCGGTGTCGGGTCGAGGATGTCGATGAGCCGCTTGTGGGTGCGCATCTCGAAATGCTCGCGCGAATCCTTGTACTTGTGCGGCGACCGGATAACGCAATACACGTTCTTCTCAGTCGGCAGCGGCACAGGTCCAACGACACTCGCGCCGGTACGGGTCACCGTCTCAACAATCTTGCGCGCCGAGGCGTCAATCGCCTCATGGTCGTAGGCCTTAAGCCTGATGCGGATCTTCTGTCCCGCCACGCTTCCTACCTCTACTGTCACTGGTCCGGAGCACGCCGAAGCGCGCAACCCGATACCGCCGCTGTTTACCTGTCGTAGTTCACCGACCCCCGCGGTCGGGCGTGTCGCCCTCGCGCGCAGTCGTCCGCGTCGAAAATTCTCGCCGCTTGGACTGGGCCGACGCGCCCGTAAGGGCGCTAGTGGTTCGCCGTCCCCGTTCGCAGCGCGCAATGGGCAGACCCAAGGCGCTGAAACCGGTTCACGGCAACCCGAACAGTATGCCTTATCCAGCGGCTGCGGCCAAATCCCCGCGGTCGCACCCCGCTGTCGAGGACTGGAACCCGCTGACCTGCGGTTCTGGTCGCATATGGAACGGTAGTACAAGATCCACTCAAGGAGGTTGTGACATGCGCTGGCTGGAGGCCGACGGAGGGCGTTCATTCCTACGGGCATTGCCGGTCCTGTCCGGCAGTGCGCCATTCTTTGAGATCGGCGATGCCCCCGCCGAACCGCTCCCCTTGTTCACCGATTGGATCGAGCAGGCGGCGCGGGCGGGAGTGCCGGAGCCGCACGCCATGACGATTTCGACGGTCGATGCCGAGGGCCTACCACGCGCACGCGTGTTGATCCTGAAAGCGATCGATCGGGACGGCTGGCATTTCGCGGCGAGCTCGGCGAGCCAGAAGGGTCGTGATCTGTCCGCTCATCCGGCAGCCGCACTGACCTTCCATTGGCCGGAGGTGGTGCGACAGGTGCGGGTGGTCGGCACCGTCGTCAACGATGGCGCGCAGGCAAGTGCCGCCGATTTCCTGGGCAGGCCCATCGGATCCCGGGCGATGGCGTTGACGCTGCGACAGAGCCAGCCACTGGTGGACCCGGCCGAGATCGACGCGGAGATCGAGAAGGCCCACCGGAAGCTGGCCGATGACCCTGAGCTGGTGCCGGAGGAATGGGTCTCCTATGCCGTGCAGCCGACGCAGATCGAGTTCTGGCAGGGCTCCCCCGACCGCAAACACCAGCGTCTTAGTTATCAGCGAGTCGGGGATGGCTGGGAACGCACGCAGCTTTGGCCGTGACCGGCGAACGAGTTATCGGTCAAGTTCGCCATTATCTTACTTTCGAGTAAGGTACGTGCGGTGAGCGCATCTCCGACCTACAAGATCTGGCAGCGTCTGCAGAACAAGCCCGGCGGCTCTGCCCTGTTCTCCGCCGCCATGATGGCCCGTGTCCCCTACTTCGCCTCGGTGGTGCCGCACGTACAGCGGATGGAACCCGGCTACTGCGAGGTGACCGCCCCCAAGTGGTACTTCGTCTACAACCACATCAAGACCTTCCACGCGATCGCCGCGTGCAACCTGGCCGAGGTCGCCATGGGCATGTTGATGGAGGCGACCACGCCGTCCACGCACCGCTGGATTCCCAAGGCGATGAACGTCCAATACCTCGGTAAGGCCACCACCTCGCTGCGCGCGATCGCCAAGCTCGAGGGCGTCGACTTCGCCGCGATCACCGAGGGCACCGACGTCGTCGTGCCGATCAGCATCACCGATCGCGACGGCAAGGAAGTGGTGAAGGCCGAGATCACCACCTGGGTGACGCCCGCCTGACGCATATTGACGGCCGAATTCGGCCGTTATAGACAAATCTATGGTGTGACGCGCGCACACTCCGGCTATGGCCACCGCACTGTCTGAAATCGAAGAAGCCGGCCGAGTTTTGGCCGATCCCACCGCCTACGCCGACGAGCCTCGTCTGCATGCCGCGATGACGCTGCTGCGGCGTGAACAACCCGTGTCAAAGGTGACTACCGACAACTATCGACCGTTCTGGGCGATCACCAAACACGACGACATCATGGATATCGAGCGCAACAACGCGCTCTGGATCAACGAACCGCGTCCGCTGCTGATGAACCTTGAGCAGGAAGCCGAGCTGGACAAACAGGCCGCCATGGGTATCGAGCTCAAGACGCTTGTGCACATCGACGACCCGAAACACCGCGTACTGCGCGCCATCGGCGCCGACTGGTTCCGACCAAAGGCCATGCGGGATATGAAGATCCGAACCGACGAGCTGGCCAACAGATACGTCAACAAACTCCTGGAGGCGGGCGGAAGCTGCGATTTCGCGCAGGACGTCGCGGTGCACTTCCCGCTCTACGTCATCATGTCGCTACTCGGCATTCCCGAGTCGGACTTCGACCGGATGCTCAAGCTCACCCAGGAGCTCTTCGGCGGCGATGACACCGAGTTCCAGCGCGGCGCTACCCCCGAGGAACAGCTACTGGCGCTATTGGATTTCTTCGGATACTTCAGTGGCCTCACCGCATCTCGGCGCCAGAACCCCACCGAGGACTTGGCCTCCACCATCGCCAACGCCACGGTCGACGGCGAATTGCTGAGCGATGTCGACACCGCCTCGTACTACACGATCATCGCCACCGCCGGGCATGACACCACCAGTGCCACCATCGCCGGCGGGCTCGAAGCGCTCCTGGAGCATCCCGACCAGCTGGCGCGGCTGCACGAGAATCCCGACCTGATGCCGTTGGCGGTCGACGAGATGATCCGCTGGGTCACACCGGTCAAGGAATTCATGCGAACAGCGACCGCCGACACCGAGATTCGCGGCGTGTCCATCGCCGAGGGTGAATCGGTGCTGCTGTCCTACCCCTCGGGCAACCGCGACGAGGACACCTTCGCCGATCCCTTCACCTTCGACATCGCGCGAGACCCCAATAAGCACTTGGCATTCGGCTTCGGCGTCCACTTCTGCCTGGGCGCGGCGCTGGCACGCATGGAGGTCAACAGCTTCTTCTCCGCGCTACTGCCCCGCTTGGAGTCCATCGAAATCGACGGGAACATCGAGCGGACCTCGACCATCTTCGTCGGCGGCATCAAACACCTGCCGATCCGCTACACCCTGCGGTAGTCGCCCGTCCTAGTTGAGCCGCGCGGATCCATCCGCCGCGACTTCGATTGACGCACCGGCGATATCGGTGTCCGCGAGCTGCACGGCGGCGTCCCGGTCATCGATCTTGGCGAAGGTGCGCGCTCCCGCGGGTGTACGCACACTGACGAACGCCTGGAACGGCGACCCGTCCCGTCCGTAGTTGACGGTCCACGCTTCGACGGTCGCCGTGCCCGCGTAGCCGTCCGCAGCCTCGGTCCGGGGCTCTTGGTCGACGTCGGCCTGCACGTCCTCGTACGCGAATCCGGATGCGGGCGGCTCGGTTCCGTAGATTCCGAACGCGTGCTTGGTGAGGTATCCGCCGTTGGCCGTGATCAGCCCCTTGGCGCCGGGACGCTCACGCAGCCGCTGCACCATGGTCGCGATGGAGTGCGTGACGTAGTTGCACCAGGGACCACCGGCGAAGGTGAGCCCACCGGTGACCGTCAGCGGCCGCGCCGGATCATCGAGCGCCAACCCCAGCTCGTTGGCCGCGACCTGCACCGCCGACGGGAAACAGGAGTAGATGTCGATCAGCTCCACGTCGTCGGTACCCAGTCCGGCGATGTCGAATGCGCGCTTGCCCGCCAGCCGGATGGCCGGTGACCGGTGCAGTTCACGACGCTCACTGAGCGCGAAGGTGTCATTCGCCTGGGCGCCGGCGAGGGGAAATACCCAGCGGTCTTGGGGGATCTGCAACCGCAACGCCGTTTCCACGGAGGTGAGCAACACCACCGCACCCTGCTCGACCATGTTGTTCGAGTTCATCAACTTGGTGTACGGGGAGCTGATCCACCGGTTGTCGGGGCCGGGAGTGGCAATCTCCTCGGCGGTATACGCGTCATTGGACCAGGCGTGCATGTTGTTCACCGCCACCGCGTTGAACCGCTGCCACAGCTGCGAAATCGCGGCGCGGTGGTCCGCGATGGAAGCGCCGTTGGCGATGCGTATCGCCTGCTCGAAGAGCGGGTAGACGTGTCCGGGCGAGATCAGGCCAATCGCGGTCTCCGCGCCACCGACCTGATCCATGCGACCACCGAGAACTGTTGCTTCAGCGACGGATTCGTCCTGATTGGTCCACGTGGGCTGCACGCCGGTGGCCATCATCTTGTTGCGCGAACGCCACATCTCCGCGCCACCGATGAGAACCACGTCGGCGTCCCCGGCGAGGATGTCGGCGGCCGCGTGGTTGACCAGCAGCTGCGGCGAGTTGCCGCTGGGGCCGGTGTAGAAGGTGCGCTTGGGCACCGCGCCGAGGCGCTCACCGAGGAGCACACCCGGGTCGCGGTACTTCCACGAGAAGATGTTCGCCACCGATACCGTGTCGATCGCCGCGAGCAGCTCGGTCGCCCCGGCGTCGTCGGCGGCCAGGCGCGCCGCCCGCTCCATAAGCTCGATGGGCTCGGGGATCTCGGAGAACGGGGTGTCGGCTGGTGTCCGCTGGTTGACCTGTCCGGTACCGACAAGGACCGGCGTGCGAGGGTCGAGGGCCATTGGCCGATGGTAACCAACCGCCTGGTTGGTCGCTGAGGGTCGTCCCGTTAGGTGGGCAGAGCAGGCCCGGACCCCTCGATCTGATTGCCCGCTCCCGTCATGTCCTTGAGGTCGACGCCGGAGCGGCCGATCTGGCGCGCCCCGGCCACCAGAGCAGCCACCACCTGCGCCGCCTGGTCATAACCCAATCCCTCGGGAGGATGGATATTCGAAACACAATTACGTTGCGCATCAGTACATCCCACGACGGGATTGTGCGTGAGATATATCCCGACGCTGTCGGCGACCGACAGTCCCGGGCGCTCCCCAATGAGGACCAACACCGTGTCGACGCCCAAGGCGGCGCCGATGTGGTCCCCCAGGGCCACACGTGCCTGCGTCGCCACGACCAGCGGCGCGATCGAGTACCCGCGTAACCGCTGGTGCAACGCTTGCAACAGCGGTACGCCGTGATCATCCAGGGCGCGCGGTGATAACCCGTCGGCCAGCACGATGCCGATATCGCCACCGGATCCGGGCAGCACGTCCAGCGCACCCTCGGCGGGGGCACGTCCCAGGTCAGGGCGGCGCAGGTACTCGGAGCGATCCCCCGCACGGCTCGTGACCAGCAGCGGCGTTCCCAACCCCAGTCCGTCGATTCGGCCGGCCAAGGCGCGCGCATCCAATGGCGTGTGCACCGCATCGCGGGCCGCGGCGTGCGCCGTCCCGAACTCCAGCACCCGCATGGTGGGCAGCGCATCTCCGCTGCGCCCCAAGCCAATTCGAGACTGCGTGGACCGACGCAGGGCGTCCCAGATATCGTGCGCCGCACCGTTGTTGGCGATGTCGCTCATAACAGCGCCCGCAACGGTGAGTCATTGACCGCGATTTCACGCAGCCCACCATCACGCTCAAGCATCCCCATGCGTTCAAGCCAGTCGTTGAACTCGGGAGCCGGTCGCAGCCCGAAGGTGCGGCGTGCGAACAGCGCATCGTGGAAGGACAGGCTCTGGTACCCCAGCATGACGTCGTCAGCCCCGGGCACCGCGATGACAAACGCGACTCCCGCGGCGGTCAGCACGGTGAGCAGCACGTCCATGTCATCGGAATCAGCCTCGGCGTGATTGGTGTAGCAGACGTCCACTCCCATCGGCAGTCCCAGCAGCTTGCCACAGAAGTGATCTTCCAGACCGGCCCTGATGATCTGTTTACCGTCGTAAAGATATTCCGGCCCAATGAATCCCACAACGGTGTTGACCAGGAGCGGCTCCACCTCGCGCGCGACGGCGTACGCCCGCGCCTCCAATGTCTGCTGATCCACCGCGACGCCGCCTACCCCGATGTGCGCTCCCGCGGACAGCGCAGATCCCTGACCCGTCTCGAGGTACATGACGTTGTTGCCCACGGTGCCGCGTCCCAACGAACGTCCGGCCTCATTCGCCTCACGGAGCAGCTCCAGGTTGACCCCGAAGCTCTCGTTGGCACCTTCGGTTCCGGCTATCGACTGGAACACCAAGTCCACCGGGAGATTTCGTTCGATCAGTTCGATTGTGGTGGTGACGTGGGCGAGCACGCACGACTGTGTGGGGATGTCGAATCGCAATCGGATGTCGTCGATGAGACGCAACAGGTCGCCCGCGGCATGCGGGGAATCTGTCGCCGGATTGATGCCTATGACGGCATCACCGCATCCCAGCAGCAGACCGTCAAGGGTCGCGGCGGCGATACCCCGGGGGTCGTCGGTCGGATGGTTGGGCTGCAGCCGGGTCGCCAGCGTGCCCGGCAGACCGATGGTGGTGCGAAAGGCGCTGCGGTTGCGCACCGCAGCGCCGACCGCGATGAGGTCTTGATTGCGCATCAACTTGCTGACCGCCGCGACCATCTCGGGAGTCAACCCGGGCGAGACATCCTTGAGGGACTGCGCCCCATGCGGTTTGGTGATGGTCTCCAACAGCCAGTCCCGGAAATCACCGACGGTCAGGTGGGAGATGACGGCGAAGGCATCGGCATCATGACTGTCGATGATGAGCCGGGTGACCTCGTCCGTGTCATACGGGACGATTTCCTCGGACAGGAACGCCGCCAGCGGCACCTCTGCCAGGACCCAGCGTGCGGCAGCCCGTTCGGCATCGGACTGCGCCGCACAGCCCGCGAGCTCGTCACCGGATCGGGGCGGCGAGGCCTTCGCGAGAACTTCGGCGAGCGACTCGAACCGATAGGTGACCGGCCCGACGATGTGACGAAAAGTACTCATAATGTGCCTATTTCAGTTCGTTCTCGGCTTCGGCAAGCGCCGCGAACTCCTCGTCTGGCGAGTTCGCAACCAAATGGTGACGGCTATACAACCCAAAGTACGCCATAAACAGCACAAACACACCAAATGTGGCGAAGGCTGCGGTGGTATCGACAATAAATGTCGCCACGACAGCAACACAGGCGATCACCAGCGCGAAGCCGCTTGTGGCGATGCCGCCGGGCGTTCGGTACGGCCGCTCCATCTCCGGCTCGCGAATGCGCAGCACGATATGGCTCACCATCATCAACACGTAGCTCAGCGCTGCGCCGAACACCGCCATGTTGAGCAACATGGCGCCTTTACCGCTGAGCGACAAAAGGAATCCAATGATTCCCGGAACGATCAGCGCCAGCACGGGCGCCTTGCGACTGTTGGTGACGGACAGCCCGGTCGGTAGGTAGCCCGCCCGGGACAATGCGAAGGTCTGCCGGCTGTAGGCGTAGACGATGGAGAAGAAACTGGCGATGAGTCCGGCCAGCCCGATGTAGTTGACCGCCTTGGCGACCGTCGCGGTTCCCAGCGCCTCGACCAAGGGATTACCCGACTGTCCCATGGCCTCGGCTCCCCCGGCTCCGGGAACCAGGAACAGCACGGCCGTGCCGGTGATGACGAGCACCAGCATCGCCATCAGGATTCCGCGCGGGATGTTCTTGGCAGGGTCGCGCGCCTCCTCCGCCGCCAGCGGAACACCCTCGATCGCCAGGAACAACCAAATCGCGAATGGCACCGCTGCCCAGATGCCCAGATATCCATAGGGCAGGAATGCCGATGCACCCCTTGCCGTCTCGTCAACCGGAATGTTGGTGAGATTGGCCGCGTCGAATCGGCCCACAGCACCGATCGCGAAGGTCACCAGACCAACCAGCGCAACCCCGGTGATGATGAACATCGTCCTGAGCGCCTCACCGGCTCCACTGAGATGGATGCCGATGAAGATCGCGTAAACCGCCAGGTAGACCCACCATCCGTCGGTGAGGCCGGGCAGGTGCAGTGATTCGACGTAGCTTCCGATGAAGGTGGCGATGGCCGCCGGGGCGATCGCGTACTCAATGAGAATCGCCGTCCCCGTGGCGAATCCGCCCCACGGGCCAAGCGCACGGCGGGCAAAGGTATAGCCGCCACCCGCGGTGGGCAACGCGGACGACATCTCGGCCATGCTGAGCACCATCGACAGATACATCGCGGCGATGATGACCGCCGCGATGGCCAAACCACCGAACCCGCCCTTGCTCAAGCCGGTGTTCCAACCCGCGTAATCGCCCGAGATGACATAACTGACGCCGAGACCCGCCAGTAGCACCCAACCCGCGGTGCCCGATCTCAGCTGTCGCCTGGCGAGATAGTCGGCGTCCTCCACATGAGACTGCACGCCCGCATGATCATGTAGCGCTTCCGGGTGTGAGCCGGCGGCGTCATCGGAAGTTGGCATCGTCCAATTGTGCGACCGATGGTCTGCGCGCGTGGGTCAGACGACGAGATTCATATCTCGTTACGACCACGCAACAAACTGCGCGGCCCGATGCCCGACCATCGCAATGGTGGCTGCCGGCCCCCGGCTGGGAATGGTCGGCAAGATCGACCCGTCGATGACAAATAGCCCGTCAATTCCTCTGACGCGACAGTATTTGTCGACAACAGCATGCTTGTCACCATCATTGCCCATGGGAGCGGTTCCGCACAGATGCTGCGATGTGGACCACCGGGGACCACCAAACCGCCGCCCATAGAGTTCGGATACCAGGCGCACTCCGTCACGCAGCCGATCCATATCAGCGGTCTCGCTGTCGTACCTCAGGTCGATGTACACCGGTGCCGCAGGGTCGGTCGATCGCAGCTCAAGGCGGCCACGGCACTGTGGCGTCATCAGCGCGACACCGATCTGCCGCGCATCCACACCGTCCACCCTGACACCGGCCATGGCAGCGAATCCGGTTGTATAGGGCCTTATCTCGATACCCATCGGGCGGTCGGTGTGCAACACAGTGTCCAGGACCGGATAGCCCTGTTGCCCTTCGTCACCGGTATCCAGCACCCATTCCGGGTGGTCCATCACACGCGTACCGACACCCGGCAGGTCGACGACGGGCTGCACGCCCACCGCCCGCAGGTCGTCCGCCGGGCCAATTCCGGAGAGCAGCAGCAGTTTTGCACTCTCAATTGCCCCCGCGCTCAATATGATTCGATCGGCAGTCAGGGTCCTCACCGAATTCCCCACCGCTACCTGCACGCCGGTGGCCCGCCCACCGCCGGACATTATCCGCAACACCCGGGTACCGGAGTACACCGCAAGATTGGGACGCCAGCCCGCACCCTCCAGATAGGCACGCGCGGGCCCGACCCTCATCCCGCTGTCGATGTTGAGTGGGACCAATCCCACCCCCACACCGGCCGAGCCGTTGAGGTCGGCGACTTGCGGGTGTCCACCCTTGACCGCCCGATCCATCAATTCTCTTCCGGCGCTGCTCTGTTCGTGTCTGCGTCCGATTGGTATGGGGCCTGACGATCCATGTAGAGGATCGTCGCGAAAGTCTCGGTCGGTCTCCATCGCGCGGAAATGATCGCGCACATCCGTCCATGACCATCCCGGCACCGACCAGCCATCGAAATCCGCGGGCCGGCCACGCACGAAATAACCGCCGTTGATCGCGCCCGAACCGCCCACCACGGACCCGCGCACCAGCTCGGCCTGATCACCCGTGGATGTCAAAGTCGCCCAGTAATAGGTCGCTATCTGACTGTCGGGCCCGATCGGGAGGCGGTACCCATCGCGTACACCGTCCTCGTCCGCCGACGATGCGGGCCCCGCCTCGAGAAGCGCCACCCGAAACGATGGATCCTCGGAAAGACGCCCTGCCAGAATCGAACCCGCGCTACCTGCGCCCACGATGAGCGCATCCGCGTGGATCGGCCTACTCAGGGCCGGAGTTCCGGTCTGAGCGCACCGAGATCGCGCTCCCGCATCATCCCGGACCACAACCCAATCCCGTAGGCGATGTCGTCCAGGCGCTTCAGGAGTACGTACTCGATCAGACCGATGCGGTCATCGGGCGAAGCCGAACTGTCGTTGCGCTTCATCCAATCAACCACACCGTCGACAACGGCGGCCACCACGAGCACCTGCCGGCTGCGCCGCGACAGCGCGGCCGCCACCAATGCCAACGGCCAATAGTGACGGCAGAGCGCGGATGCGATCTGCAGCGCGGCTCCACCCACCCCTTGGGCAGCCACCCGCATGACGTCACGCGGCGGCGTGTCCACGCCGCGCAGCGAGCGGGCCACGCGTCCGGCCGCGAGCGCGGCCATGCCTACCGCGGCCAGATAGCCCATTCCCGATCCCACCGCCGCGAGAATCCATACCAGCAGCGTCCATCGCGAGATGACCATGGGCGCCACCTTGTCAGGGTGGCGAGTCGACAGCGGCGCCGCACTCTTTCCGTAGAATGCCTTGCGCGCGAACCATTCCCGAAGAGTCAGTCGATGATCATGAGCCACATGAGACACCGGCTCGTACCGGAGCCGGGAACCCGCCTCGATCAGCCGCCAGCACAGGTCGACGTCCTCACCGCACTGCAGCGATTCGTCGAATCCGCCGATCTCGTCGATCGCGGACCGACGAACCACGATGGCCGCACTGGGGACATACGACACCGGGCCGTACGGCACCACCGGCGCCTCCCGCAGACCAAGGTCCAGCGAGGAACGTACCGCCTCATACCGAGCAATAGCGTTGTCGCTCAACACCAATCCCACGATTCGTGGTGCGACAAGGGCAACCGCCGGATCGCTGAAGTGTCCCAACAGCGCCTCGAGCCAACCGCGCCTGGGCACCACGTCGGAATCCAGGAAGGCAACGAAGTCCGTGGTCGCCAGCTTCAGGCCCGTGTTACGGGCAGCAGCCGGACCTTGACTGTCGTCGTGGCGCACCACTTCCACGGGGCAATGCATACCCTCCAGATCGCTCTCCAGGATCGGGATGGTGGAACCATCGTCAACCACGATCACGCGCATACCGCGCAGCGCACGCAGCAATCGGCGCAATCCAAATCCGTTGTCACGGCATGGAATAACGACAGTCACGTCGCGATAGCCGGGTCCGCCCACCGGGCGGGGATGCGCCACGGTGGCATCTAGCAGTGTGCGCGCAAGCTGGGCGCTGGTCGCATCGCGAACCTCGAGTCGCCCTCCGGAAAGCAGCGTCCGCGCCGCAGGCGCCAATCGCAGCAGCCGAGTCGGCGAGCCGCCCAGCAGCGCCGAGCCTTCATCGAGAACACGAACGCGCCGGTCCACCTGAACCGCGAACCCATCGGGCAGCCGTTCCTGCGGCGTAGACACGTTCTGCGCCTGCTCGTCATTCGTGGTCATACCAGCCGCCCGTCGGCATCAGGTGTCCACCGGCGCACCGCGTCGGCGCATCGTCGAGTCATCGTCGCGAGCATCCGCGCGCCATCCTGGCTGCTCGCGGTGGTCGGATCTCCCAGCACACCGATGGCGCTCACCGCGGCCACACCCCCCGCTCGCATGGGTGCCATCAGCTCATGCAGCGGTGCCGAATTTCCGGCGAGCACTTCCTCGCGGCGCACCACTTCCGGTGAAATATGCAGCAGGAGAGACGTTTCCACGTGACCCGCGTGAGCGTCACCGCCCTCGACCGCACACGCCCACCACGCTATGTCGCGGCCTTCCGCGCGCAGCAGACGAACCGCCGAGACGGTCGCCTCGATATTGCCGCCATGACCGTTCACGAAGACGATGCGCCGGCACCACTGGGCGGCGGACCTGGCGTACTCCACAAGAAGATGCCGCAGCGCCTCGGTGCCGATCGAGATCGTCCCAGCGAAGGATTGGTGCTCCCCGCTCGCTCCGTACGCAATGGCCGGCGCGAGAGCCGTCCGGCCATCATCCGCACCGGCCGCCAACTCACCGGCCGCAGCGGTTGCCACAGCACTGGCAATCCGGGTGTCGGTATCCAGCGGCAGGTGCGGCCCGTGTTGTTCGGTCGAGCCGAGTGGAGTGAACAGAGTGATGGCCTCGTCTGCGAGCTCCGGGGAGATGGCGGTGCTCAAGACAGTCGGAACAGCCACCCGCCGATGGTAGGCCGAATTCACTTCAAATGCATCCAAAGTTGGCGCACCTGATCGAGGTCTTTACATCCTTGCTGGCCGTCGGCATATGCGAGGGGGGCTATTTCGCCCCGATTTTCACGCCAGCCCCTGCCGCCACACCGACGCAGCCGGACGCCGCGTTCAGTTCCCGCTGCGCCGAACTAGCGCCGACCGAGGCCCCGGGCAAACCCCTCCGGGATGAGAAGATCATCTGGGCACAGCTCGTGCACAGACTTCTTTCCGAGCCCCATCAGCGCCGAGTCGATACCGCCACGCATGATGTCCAGAACGTTCTCGACGCCGGCCTGACCGGAGGCCGCCAGACCCCACAGGTATGCCCGCCCGATCATCACCGCGCGGGCGCCAAGCGCCAACGCCTTCACGACATCACTGCCCCGCCGAATACCACCGTCCAGCAGCACCTCGATATCGTTTCCGACAGCCTGGGCGATGCCGGGCAACGCGCGGATCGACGCGGGCGTGCCATCGAGGTTATTACCGCCGTGATTCGACACCGAGATCGCCGAAACTCCGCAATCCACAGCGCGTTTGGCGTCATCGATGCGCATAACCCCCTTGAGCATGAACGGACCGTCCCACTGTTCACGCATCCATTTCACGTCGTCCCACGTGGGCGCCGGGGTTCCCATCCACTGCCCGTAAGCGTCGAAGAACGGCGGGCCTGCCTCGCCGCGGGCGGCCTGGTTCGGCACCCGCAGGTCCGGGATGTTCATTCCCTTCCCGAACGACCACAGCCAACCGGGCTTGGTCACCACTTCGGGCGCCAATCGAATCATCGATCGCAGGTTCATCTTCTCGGGGATGGCGGGACTCCCCCAGTCGCGCCCATGCGAGAAACTCCAGTCAAGAGTCGCGATAAGACCGACTGCACCAGCATCTTTCGCTCGCTGGATGCGCTGAGCCACGTCGTCACGGCCGCCCAACCAGTAGATCTGGAAGTGCGTCTTGGGGTTGGCGGCCACCACGTCCTCGATGGGCTTGCTTGCGAACGAGGACAAGCCCATCGCGGTCCCGCGCGCGGCAGCAGCCCGCGCCACGGCGACCTCACCGTCGGGGTCGACGGCCTGCACCCCGGTGGGCGAAATCATGACCGGCAGAGAAATCTCCTGCCCCAGAACAGTTGTCGACAGCTCACGGTCCGGCTGGATCCCGACCACATGCGGTTCGAATCCGAGTTCCCCGAATGCCTCGACATTGTCACTGACGGTCAGCCCCTTTTCACTGGCCGAGATCAGCGAGCTGTAGACGGACTTCGGCAGTCGTTTTTTAGCCCGCTGCTGGGCGATCGCGACTGTCTCGAACCATGTGTTGCGGGCCATCTACCGTCCTGCTCGTAGGTTGGAAAGGGGGTTCTCGTCGCAGGCGCGTGACGGCGGCCGACGCGTCAGCGTCAGCGCGACGGGCCCGCCGGACGGGCTGCGCTTGCTCTTCGAATGCGAATGGTCACCACTGGGTTTGGGCACCACGCGGTCGCCGGCCAGGGCGGCCTCACCGTAGCCCTGCACGCATTCCGGGTCGGGCCCGTCCATGGGGAGCCCGGTGAAGAATTTGGCCGCCATGCAGCCTCCCCGGCAGCTGTCATAGTGCCCGCAGCTGCCGCATGCGCCCGCCGACTGCGGCTCGCGCAGCTCGTTGAACAGCCGCGAGTGCTTCCACACCTCGTCAAATCCGCCGTCAGACACCACATTTCCAGCCAGGAAACGATCGTGGATGGCGAAGGGGCAGGCGTAGACATCGCCCACCGGGTCGATCAGGCACACCACCCGGCCTGCACCGCACATGTTGAGCCCCGGCAAACCCCCGGACCCATCTCCGTACGCCGAGAGGTGGAAGAAGGAATCGCCCGTGAGTACCCGTGAGCCGTTGAGTACCAGCCAGTCGTACAACTGGCGCTGCTGTGCCTGCGTCGGATGCAGCTCGTCCCACACATCGGCGCCACGGCCGGAGGGACGTAGCCGGGTAATCCGCAGTGTCGCACCGTATTTAGCCGCCAATTCGGCAAACTCATCGAGTTGGTCGACGTTGTGGCGGGTGACCACCACAGAGATCTTCGCGTCCTTGAATCCGGCGGCGGCCAGATTCTCCAGTGCGCGCACCGCCATGGCAAAAGATCCGGCACCACGCACCGCGTCGTTCACTTCGGCAGTGGCACCATCCAGCGAGATCTGCACGTCGACGTAGTCGCTCGCGGCCAGCCGCGCCGCCACCTCCTCGGTGATCCGCACGCCGTTGGTGGAGAACTTGACTCCCACGTGGTGCTCGGTGGCGTAATCGACGAGCTCCCAAAAGTCCGATCGCACAGTGGGTTCCCCACCGCCGATGTTCACGTAGAACACCTGCATACGCTCGAGCTCGTCGATGATGTCCTTGCACTGCTGCGTGGACAGCTCCCGCGGATCGCGCTTGCCCGACGATGACAGGCAGTGCACGCAGGACAGGTTGCAGGCGTAGGTCAGCTCCCAGGTAAGGCAGATGGGAGCATCCAGCCCCTGCTCGAACTGATCCACCAGGCGGGGTACTGCCGGAGCGCTCGTCATGAGGCGTCCTCTCGGGTCACGATCATTTTCGAATCCGCCAACACGGTCAGCGCCTGCTGGTAGGCGACAACCTGGCCGTCATTGACACCGGCTGCCCGCCAGGCGTTCTCGGCGCTGCTGTGGGCGGCGAGGGTCTGCACGATCTGCAGCAGAGTGCGGTTCTTCAGGAACGACAGCTTGCGCGTTCCAAAGTGATAGAGCAGCGCACCGAATGGTTCTGGGCGCAGCGACACCTGGGGATGCAACTGCCAGGGCTGTGTCCAGTCGAAACCGGCGGGCGCCTCATCAATCATGGCGCTCATTGAGATGGGGCGTCTCAGTAGACGCCGCACATCCCGTCGATCGACACCTCTTCGACCAGCGATTCCTGCACCAGTTCGGTGTCGGTGGTCTGTCCGGTGACAGTGGTGGGCTCGGCCATCTTGTTCACTCCCTTGTGAGTCTGGACTGTGGCGACGGTCACGATAATAATGGCATCGAGTGCAGAAAGGGAAGAGGGTGTCAGGAAATGGCGGAGTTATCGGCATGAGTGTCCAGCCGGCGCGCGTTGGACGACGCCCTTCGACAACCCGTGACGAGATCACCGCGGTGGCGATGGCGCTGTTCGCACAGCACGGGTTCGACGAGGTGAGTGTCGATGACATCGCCGCGGCGGCCGGTATCGCCCGGCGCACGGTGTTTCGGTACTACAACTCCAAGAACGCAATCGTGTGGGGAGACTTCGACTCTCACCTCGAGGTGATGCGCGCGCTCCTGGACGAGACTCCGGACACAGTGGATACCAGTACCGCGTTGCGGCAGGCGGTGCTGACGTTCAACGACTTTCCGGTCGACGAAACCCCACGGCATCGCATGCGGATGAGACTGATCCTGGAAATCCCAGCGTTGCAGGCGTACTCGATGCTGATGTACACCGGCTGGCGTGATGTCATCGCGCAGTTCGTGGCCCGGCGCGGCGGCACGGATCCCAACGCCCTTTTACCGCAGACCGTTGCCTGGACGCTGCTGGGCGTGGCGCTCGCGGCGTATGAAAGATGGCTCGCCGACGAATCGTCAAAACTCACCACCCTGCTCGGCAAGGGCTTCGATGCCGCCGAGGCGGGTCTGCGCGCCCTGGGTTAGATCTCGCCGGCAGGCGGCTACTCCAGCACTTCGGCGATGGGCGTCCCCGCCGCGATCTTGGCCCGCATCTTCATCACCGGACCGGCCATCCCGCAGCCCACGACACCCGTCAGCACACCGTCGCGCTCTAGGTAGGCCAAGAACTTGCGGCCATCATCGGAGATGAGGTGCACGGTGTCGGAGTTCCCCAGGTGCCCAAGTGACTGAATCTTGACGTCGTATTGGTCACTCCAAAAATAGGGAACAGCAGCAGTACCCGCGGCCGGCTCCTGCCCCAGCAAGGCCGGGACAAGTGCACGAACCTGGTCGGCAACATTGCTCCAGTGCTCCACCCGATGTGGGCGCCCGTCGGCATCGGCCCACGCCGCGACATCACCCAGTGCCCACACATGCGGGGTGCCGGTGCCACCCACCGCGTCGCACACCACGCCGTTATCCACGGCAATACCCGACCCGTCCAGCCAGTCGGTCGCGGGCCGGCTCCCGATACCCAGCACGACGAGGTCGGCGTCCAGTTGTGTCCCGTCCGAGAGGGTGACGGACTCGACCCGCCCTTCCCCTGCCACCGCGTCCACGCCGACACCCACCCGAACGTCGACACCTTCATTACGATGCAGCCTGGCCACCAAGTCACCGAGCTGCTGACCGATCGCCGCTAGCAACGGCGCGGGCTGCGGTTCCACCAGAACCACCTCAACTCCGTTGGCCCGCAATGTGGCCGCCACCTCGCACCCGATGAACCCTGCCCCGACGATCACCGCGCGCCGCGCGGTCTCGGCATCACCACGCAGCGCGAAGCTGTCGTCGGCCGTGCGCAGGACATGAATACCGGCCAACTCGGGGAATGACGGGATGCGGCGGGGAACAAGGCCGGTCGCGATGACGACCTCGCCGTACTCCAGGGTGCTGCCGTCGCTCAGGGTGACAGTTCGGGCCGCGGGGTCCAGCGCAGTCACCGCTACTCCGAGTCGCAGTTCAATCTGCTTCTCGTCGTAGAACTCTCGTGGCTTGAGCACCACCGCGTCGATCGTCTTCTCCGCGTCGCGCAGGACGTCCTTGGACAGCGGAGGACGGTCGTAGGGCAAGTGGTTCTCACTGCTCACGATGGTGATCGGTCCGGCGAACTCCGCACGGCGCAACTGCTCGGCGGTTCGCACCGCACCCAGCCCACCACCGATGATCAGCACTCCACGTTCTGCGTCCGTCATGGGTTTCTTCTTACACGACTGGACACGCGGGATGTCAGGCCTATCGCCCGCGCCGCTTAGCCCTGGACCTGCGCTCGGTCCACCAAGTTGGAAAGCACCACAATGCTCTCGGTGCGGTCGATATCCGCGCTGGCGCGGATACGTTCCAGCGCCCGCTCAAGGTGCTGGATATCGCGCGCCAAAACCCTCAGCATCGCGTCGGAGGTTCCGGTCACTGTCGCCGCACTCACTACCTCCGGGATGTCGATCCACGCGCGGCGCAAGGCTTCCGGAGTGATGGTGCCCTGACAGTAGATCTGGACGTACGCCTCGGTGTTCCAGCCGACGGCGGCGCGATCGACCACGGTGGTGAAGCCCTTGATGACCCCCGTCGAGACCAACCGATCAACTCGACGCTTGACCGCGGGCGCCGAAAGATTGACCTCCTCACCGATCTCGGCGAATGTCGCCCGGGCATTGCGCATCAGCAGGGTCACGATCCGCTCATCGGTGGCGTCCAGCTCCGCCATTAACCGTCCTCCTCCAACCATCCCACTCGTTCTCGCAATAGACTGCCAAATCGTGCGTCCAGACGCAATGAATCGCACTCAGTTACGCAATGGATAAAGATTGATTGCAGGAATCGGCTCTCATACGCTCAGCACATGACCGTTGTACACGAGCATGGGCACCCGACCGACTCGCCGATGGAACAACCAGACAGAACGCCGACGACGCGCCACTACGTGATGGTGCCGCCGACGTATTACACCGTTGAATACGCGATCAACCCCTGGATGGACGTATCCAATCCGGTCGACCCGGCGCTCGCCACCGCACAATGGGATACGTTGCGCGCCACCTATGAACGACTGGGACACACGGTGGACATCCTGTCCCCCGTCGCCGGCCTACCGGACATGGTTTACGCCGCAAACGGCGGAATCGTATTGCGCGGCAAAGCCGTTGTAGCACGGTTCAAACACGCCGAGCGTGCCGGCGAGTCCGACGCACACGCCGAATGGATGCGTCAGCATGAACTGCACCCGATGCACTCGCAGTACACCAATGAGGGGCAGGGCGACTTCCTGCTGGTCGGCGATATCATGTTGGCGGGCACAGGTTTCCGCACCGACAGTGGGTCGCACGCCGAGGTCGCCACGATGCTCGATATTCCGGTGGTGACGCTGGAACTCGTCGATCCGAGGTTCTATCACCTGGACACGGCACTGGCAGTACTAGATCCACAGACCGTGGCGTACTACCCACCGGCGTTCAGCGAGGCATCCCAGGCCCGCCTACGGTCCATGTACCCCAACGCCATCATCGCCAGTTCCGTCGACGCCTATGTCCTCGGTATGAACGCGGTCTCCGACGGTCGCCACGTCATGCTGCCCGCCGCGGCGACCGGATTCGCCCAACAACTCCGCGATGCCGGGTTCGAACCGATCGGCATCGACCTTTCCGAACTGCTCAAGGGCGGCGGATCGGTGAAATGCTGCACACTGGAGTTGCACTCGTGACTGCGATGAGCCACTTGGGCGAAGAGCATCACGCACGATCCGAACAGGCTCCCGGCATGTCTCCCGATTCATACAAGAGTTCTCAATACATCGAGTTGGCCGAGCAATACGGCGCGCACAACTACGCGCCGCTACCCGTCGTCGCCCATCGTGGTGAGGGCGCATGGATCGAAGATGTGGATGGCAGACGCTACCTGGACTGCCTGGCCGCCTACTCGGCGGTGAACTTCGGTCATGGAAACTCCGAAATCCTCGAGACAGCGCACGCACAGCTCGACACCGTGACGCTGGTGAGCCGGGCCTTCCACTCGGATCGCCTCGGAACGTTCTGCCGCGACCTGGCCCGACTGTGCGGCAAGGGCATGGTGCTGCCGATGAACACCGGGGCCGAGGCGGTGGAGAGCGGTATCAAGGTCGCCCGTAAATGGGGCACCGATGTCAAGGGAGTGCCCGCAGGCCAGGCCAATATCGTGGTGGCACACAACAACTTTCATGGCCGAACTATCAGTATTGTGAGCTTCTCCTCCGACGAGACGGCGCGCGGCGGGTTCGGACCGTTCACCCCGGGGTTTCGCGTCGTCCCGTTCGGTGATGCCGCCGCCCTGCGGCGAGCGATCGACGGGAACACGGTCGCCGTTCTCCTCGAACCCATCCAGGGCGAGGCCGGCATCGTCATCCCACCCGACGACTACCTGCCCGCCGTCCGCGCAATGTGCACCGAGAACAATATTTTGTTCATTGCCGACGAGATCCAGGCCGGGCTGGCGCGCACCGGACGACTGTTTGCCTGCGACCACTGGAACGTGGTCCCCGATATCTATCTGCTGGGCAAGGCGCTCGGCGGCGGCGTGGTTCCCGTGTCGGCAGTAGTGGCCGATACCGACGTGCTCGGCGTGTTACATCCCGGTGAACACGGCTCCACCTTCGGCGGCAACCCATTGGCCGCGGCCATTGGATCGACCGTGGTGGCAATCCTCGAACGTGGTGAATTCCAGCGCCGGGCAACAGTTCTCGGACGACACTTGCGAGCCCGTCTCGATGCTCTGATCGGCCATGGTGTCACCGAAGTACGTTCGCTCGGATTGTGGGCCGGGGTCGACGTCGATCCTAATCTGGCAAGCGGAAGACAAATCAGTCTGCGCATGGCAGAGTTTGGCGTCTTAGTGAAGGACACGCATGGCGCAACTCTCCGGTTCGCTCCACCCCTTGTCATCACCGAGGGCGAAATTGATTGGGCAATAGACCAGTTCGCTGACGCGCTGGCCAGCTTCCGGTAGGTTTCGCCCCGGCCACAGGAGGCACCTATGGCACCCTCATCACCCAGTCTTGCCCAGCAGCTGCTGCGGCGTCGTCCGACATCGGGAGCGCCTACCGCTCATGGTGCGGGTGGACACCTGAAGCAGTCGATGGGCACGTTCCAGCTCACCATGATCGGTGTCGGCGCCACGGTGGGCACCGGTATCTTTTTCATCTTGTCCGAGTCGGTGCCCAAGGCGGGGCCTGGGGTGATGGCCTCGTTCCTGGTTGCCGGCCTCGCCGCCGGGTTGGCCGCACTCTGCTATGCCGAATTGGCCTCGGCCGTACCGGTATCGGGTTCCTCGTTCTCCTACGCGTACACCACCCTGGGTGAACTGGCGGCGATGGGCGTGGCCGCCTGCCTGCTGCTGGAATACGGGGTGTCGGCTGCGGCGGTGGCCGTGGGCTGGAGTCAGTACCTCGACAAGCTTTTGATGAACCTCTTCGGATGGCATCTGCCACACGCGATCAGCGCCGCGCCCTGGGACAACGCCGATCCCGGGGCACCGCATGCCTGGCTGAATCTGCCCGCGGTGCTCCTGATCGTCATGTGTGCGATCCTGCTCATCCGCGGAACGAGCGAATCCGCCTTGGTGAACACGATCATGGTGCTACTCAAACTCGCCGTGCTGACCGTGTTCGCGATCATCGCGTTCACCGCGTTCCAGGCGGGCAACTTCTCCGACTTCGCGCCGTTCGGTGTCAGCGGCATCGGCGCCGCGGCGGGGACCATCTTCTTCACCTATGTGGGGCTGGACACGGTGTCCACTGCGGGCGAGGAAGTCAAGGACCCACAACGAACCATGCCGCGCGCGCTCATCGCGGCCCTGCTCATCGTCACCGCCTTCTACCTCGTCGTCGCCCTGGCCGCGCTAGGCGCACAACCCTGGAAAGAGTTCGAGGGGCAGTCCGCCGGCCTCGCCCTGATTCTCGACAAAGTCACCGGAAGCACCTCTGCCAGTACATTCCTGGCGGCGGGCGCGGTGATTTCGATCTTCTCGATAACCCTGGTCTCCATGTACGGCCAGACCCGCATTCTGTTCGCCATCGGCCGCGACGGCCTGCTGCCCTCGATCTTCGCGCAGGTCAATCCCCGCACGCTGACACCGGTGAACAACACCATCATCGTCGCCGTGGTCGTGGGCTTCATGGCCGCTTTCGTCCCCCTCGACAGCCTCGCCAACATGGTGTCGATCGGGACACTCACCGCGTTCATCGTCGTATCGATCGGTGTGATCATCTTGCGGGTGCGTGAACCCGAGTTGCCGCGCGCCTTCCGCGTTCCCGGCTATCCGGTGACTCCCGTGCTTTCCGTCATTGCCTGCGGCTACATCCTCTTCAGCCTGCCCTGGATCACCTGGATCGCGTTCGGGTGCTGGGTCACCGTCGTTCTGGTGTTCTACCTGGCGTGGGGAAGGCACCACAGCGCACTGAACGACTTACCCAGCGACCCTGCGGAATTACCGGAGAAGGAACCGGTATGACCGTCGTCGTCGGATACCTCTCCGGCAAGGGCGGTAAGGGCGCCTTGCACCTGGCCGTCGAATCCGCCCGCGTCTTGGAGACCTCGCTCACCGTCACCACGGTGGTTCCGAAGCCATGGACCACACTGTCGAAGGCCAAGATCGACGCCGAATACGCGCAGTGGGCTCAAAAGCTTTCCGAGGATTCAAAAACCGAGGCCGCCGCATACCTCGAAAAGATTGATGCCGGAATCGATGTCACATTCCACAACGTGGCCCACCGGTCGGTGTCCGGCGGGCTCGTCGAGGCCGTCGAGGCATCCGACGCGGATGTGTTGGTCGTCGGCTCAGCCTCGGAGGGGCGCCTCGGGCAGGTGGTCCTGGGGTCGACAGGTGACCGGCTGCTGCACTCCTCCCCCGTCCCGCTGGCCATCAGTCCGCGCGGCTACCGCGGATCGAAAGCCGGCACGGTCAGTCGGGTCACGTGCGGCTACCCCGGCACTGAAGACGCGGTCGATGTTGTGCAACAAGC
This sequence comes from Mycobacteroides franklinii, assembly GCF_001853795.1. Lineage (NCBI taxonomy): Bacteria > Bacillati > Actinomycetota > Actinomycetes > Mycobacteriales > Mycobacteriaceae > Mycobacteroides > Mycobacteroides franklinii. The sequence goes on along the minus strand of NZ_MLIK01000019.1, from coordinate 1,749,897 downwards.
AGTTCGGCTGACGCAGCGACTGCATGCACCGCTGCGTGTGGTCACCTTCGCCGTGCGTGGCCGCACCATGCTCACCGCGGGAGTCGGCCCCGAGGCCGAGGACGCGGTACTCGCCAGTTGGGTCGCCCAGTCCGAGGAGGCGCTGGAGGGGCTGCGCATCAACGACGTCGTCGCACCCGATGTGGAGGTGAAGGTCGTGACAGGCGATACCTGGGATGACGCCTTGGACAACGCCGAGTGGGTCGATGGCGAGCTGCTGGTCCTCGGCAGCCGCCCACACAGCACCGTCGCCCGTGTCTTCCTCGGTTCCCGCGCAACCAAGATCGTCAGGCACAGCCCGGTCCCCGTCGTGGTGATGCCGGGCTAGCCCAGGAGGTTCAGTACGTCAGGTGCCCCTTGTCCACCGGCACCTGCGCGCCGGCCAAGGTCCCGGATGCATCGCTGGCCAACCACAACACCACATCCGAGATTTCGTCGGGTTCGAGCATCTTCGTGGGCGACAACGGCATTGGCGCGATGCTGGGCAGGTAGTTGGGGTGATCGGCGAGAATCTTCATCATGGCGTCGCCGGTGATCATCGGCGTGGTCACCCCGTACGGGTGGATTGAGTTAACCCGAATGCCGTACTCGGCCAGCTCGATCGTCAACGACTTGGTGAGGCCGGTCAGCCCGAATTTCGAGGCAACGTAGGCGCCGTTACCCGGGGTCCCCTTGAGCCCGGACACCGAGCTCACGATCACGATCGAGCCGCCGTTTCCGGCCGCGATCATCGTCGGCACAACGGCTTTCACCGTCTTCCACGTGCCGGTCAGGTTGGTGTCGATGATGTCTTCCCACTGCTGGTCAGACATCTCCCACAATCGGCCCCAGCTGAGCACTCCGGCGTTGGCGATGAGGATGTCGATGTGCCCGAACTGCGCGACCGCCTCCTCGACCACACTCTGCAACGCGGCACCATTGCGGACATCGGCCTGCTCGGCGATGATCTTGCGCCCGGCCGCCTCGACGAGCCTGACGGTTTCCTTGAGATCTTCGGGGGTCGCGGCCTCGTATCCCGCATAGTCCGAGACCGGACCGCAGGCATCGATCGCGACGATGTCCGCACCGGCTTGGGCCAGTCGCACGGCGTGCTGACGTCCCTGTCCACGGGCCGCGCCGGTTACGAAGGCCACTTTTCCGGACAACGTCTGATGGGCCTGCTGATCCGCCATGTAACTTGCTCCTTTGCAGTCCCAGCCAGGCTAGCAGCATTTCTAGAACGTGTTCCAGATTGAGGACCGCTCAGCGGGCAGAACGACGTCGAAGACGATCGCGAAACCCACATGGTCGAGCTAGAGGTCGCGGAGAATCGCCGCACGCTTGTCGTTGTATTCAGCCTCGGACACCAGTGACGCCAGCTTGAGCCGATCGAGCTCCGCAAGCCGGTCTGCCACCGAACCGCTGGTGCCGTTGTCCGTGCTGGACGACTGCTGAGCTCCGTCCGTCTTGCGCAGAATCGCATCAATCTGTTGACGGACAACAGGATTCGAGCGGATGTCCACCACACCGTCGGTGCCGATACCGTTGGCCCTGAGCACCTTCATGATCTCGAAGAGCGGCCCGGCCTGCCCGGTGAGGTCGTACTCGCGTCCCTGGGAGGAACTGCTGAACTTGGCCGGTACCTGCCCATTGAGTAATGCGCTGCGCTGCCAATCGATCTGGAATTGCTCGGTGCCGGGAACGACGAGCACGACCAGTTTGCCGCGCGAGAGGGTCGGCACCTGAAGTACCGATACCCGGGCCCGCGTCTCGGCGCGGAACGGGCTTATCCCGTCGCCGTGCACCTGCAGGGTCAGCTTGATGACCGGCTGGTCGTTGACGGTCATCCCCGTCTCATTTGCCGCCACCACGTCGGCGAGCGCGAGAATTCCGTTGGCCTCCAATAGCTTGCGGGCCTCGTCGTTCTTGGTGAACAGCAAGGTCAATACGAATGCCAAGACCACTATCCCGATGGTGATGCCGATACCGCTGTACAACATCCAGCTCGTGGCGGGTTCGTCGATCACGTAATACATCACGATGAAAATTGGCCCGACGATCCCACACAGCAGCGAGAAGGCCAGGATTTTGAGGAAGCGTGCGACCACGTTCATGGGGATCATCATCCTCCTCTCGCCCACGCCGATCATCAAAAACGGGCGAGGCAGGACGGGCCGGCATCCACGTTTGCGGCGCCGCTGAGCCGCCCCTCTGCAGCCCTTCGCCGCTGCGGGCACTCATCGCCGTTGCTCGACTCGGGAGTAGCCTCTAGCCCATCTACTGGCAGCACCAGCCAGAGCTTTCGGGGAGACGTACGAACGGGGTCGGCAATGTCGGGGCGGATCTATCAGCTGTTGGCGCTCAGAATCACGGCAATACTCATAGCGGCCACGCTGGTTTTCACCGGGCTGCTACACGGCGGAACAAGCTCAGTGGCTCAACAGCTCAGAAGGATGAGCGCGGATGTCGATCTGACCGGAATCACTCTGGGCCTCGGCGGCTCGGGCGACGGTCAGGGCCACACCCTTCCCTACAATTTTGGCTACCCTTCCACCTCCGAAGGATTGGCCGAAGCAGCCATCACACTGCTGCAGGTGGTCGGTGTCCTCCCGAACCTCGGCTACAAACCGCCCACCCATTCCGTCATTCCGGACGGCGACACATTCAAGGCGGTCGCATACCCAGCGGTAATCCCCTTCGTCGATGCGCTGTTCCGGGGCCCAGGTCAGTCCCTCGCCGAATCCGAGAAGACCGGCACCGAAAACATGCTGAAGGCCCTAGAAGACGTTCCCGGCGGCGAAAAGCTCACCATTGTCAGCATTTCGCAGGGCACCATGGTCGCCGAACGCGTGCGGGCAGAGTTGGCTCGCAGGCTCGCCAACGGCGAGCAGAACGTACCCAACCCCGAGTTCAAGATGCTCGGAAATCCCTACCGCCCAGACGGGGGCCTGCTGACCAGGTTCGCTTTCCTCTCACCATTGTCCGCGATTCTGGGCATCCCGTTCGGACGCCCTGGGCCCGCCGACAGCCCTTTCAAGACAACGGATTACGCAAATCAGTATGACGGATTCGCCGACTTCCCGAAGTATGCCAATCCACTGGCCATTGCGAATGCACTGGTGGGCATGGCAATCCAGCACGGGTTCCCGGGCTACTTCGTCGGAGATCCCAATGATCCGAATCGCGTGGAAACCACGGTCGGCAACACCACATACGTCACGTTCCCCAAGACTCTGCCGCTGCTGGCGCCATTTCGAATTCCACTCTCCTTGATTGGCGCGCAGCGCTTTGTCGACTTCATCGAACCCGTACTCAGGGTATTCGTCGAGATGGGCTATGACCGGACCGCCGATCCCAGTAAGGCACAACAACTTCAGCTCTTCACACCTCTCGGCAAGGTCACCGAGGCGCTGAGCAAGCTGCCTGCGGCAATCGCGCAGAGCCTGGAGATCCTCACAACCGGCAAGTACACACCGACATTGCCTAAACCGATCGTTTCTCCGGAGACGTCGACGCTGGACAAGCAGTCACCCGCCGCCGGGGATGACATGAAGGCGCTGGCCGCCGGCGAGAAGACCGAGACCGCACCACGTCCCACGATCGACGTCCCGGCACCCAGCGCGAAGCCGTCCACCCCGGCGGCAACCCTGAACGAAAACGCGAACACAAACGGTAGTGAGCCGGCGGCGGATCTCAAGCCTCTGGCCAAGCAGGTCTCCGCGGCGACAACAACAGACGAGGCCACCAACGGAAAGCGTTCCAGCGCAGAACCTACGGAAAGTTCGAACGTGGCCAAGCCGGTCGATACGCTCCCGTCCACACCGGCCGACAGGACTGCCTCATCGTCTCCGAGCGGGTCGGACACGTCGGCCGATGGTGGGACCGACAAGGTGACCGCGGTGGCGCCCGTTCGGGTCTCGACGACGTCCCCAAAGACCAAGACGCTGACGTCACCGAAGCCCGCCACGGCGACTCCGAGCGCTCAGACTGATCGCGGCGACGCGCCGACGTCAAAGTCCGAGCCCACCTCCACCACCGGCTCCACACGCGGCGTGAACAAGGTTGACGCAGCTTCGCCGACGGAAAAGACAACGCCCTCAAGCGCTATCACCGGTATCAAGCAGTCCGACAAGACAACGCCCTCGTCGACCATCGCAGGTTCCACGTCGGAGAAGCCCGGTACGTCGGCATCGACGGCTCGTGAGAACAAGTCCTCCCCCAGCGGGAACAAGCCTTCCGCGGGATACGAGGCGCATTCCGGTTCAACGAATGAGTCCTCGGCTTCCAAGGAATCATCGTCGGCCAAGCACACCGAGAAGGCGGCGGCCTAATCCAGAAAGGCCGCAGCGAACCCGTTGCGTGACAAACGCAGACTGCCGTCTTATATTGGCAATGGATGTTGTCAACGATGCCGACATCGCCGACAGGAGGCACTCGCATGCCCAAGCTCACCGTGGTCGACAAACCGCTCCCCGGAGAACCCCACCCGTACGACTACTACCACCGCCCCGGAATGGACTTACGCCCAATCCCTGAGGGCAAGAACGAATTCGGCTGGATCTGGCGCCACTGTCGCCACGTCCTGTTCGACAACTGGTTCGATGTCGAGGACCACGTCTCCCCGACCCCACTGACGCGGGTTTTCGACGATCACATGTGGCAGGGTGACGAGCTGATGGATGCAGTGGTGGCCATGTTCGAGCGGCTGGGATCCGCACAGGCGCGGCCCCTCTTCGAGCAGGCCATCACCCACGGTATCGACTCCCTGGACGATCCGCCGGAAGAGCTGCGCGCACTCCTGGAGGATGCCTACCGGATCCCGGACTGGTGGGACCCGGTCAAGGCGGAGCGCGGCCGGGTCCGCCTCAATCAGATGGCCGCGCCCACGGTGCTCCTGATGACATCGTTCGGAGTCTTCGACACCGTGATGAACTCGGACGTATCGGCCACCACCGGCGCCTCCGGCAGGTTCCGGGACCAGGGTCAACAACGCCTCCTTGAGACCGCACGCTTCTTCGCAGCACTGCGCGACCGCGATGCCATGCGTCCCGGGTCATGGCAGATACAGATGACACTGCGCGTGCGTCTCGTACATTCCTTGGCCCGCAAGGGCCTTCGCTCCGCGTGGGGGCCCGATAACTTCGCCAATTTCGGCGTGCCGATCTCCAACTCGTCAATGTGCGGATTCATCGAGGCCGAGTCACTGGGACAGATGCTCATCGAGCATCGGTTCGGCCGGCCATGCAGCCTCGACGAACTCGATGACGCGTGGCATTACATGACGCGATGGGCGTTGCTCTTCGGCATCACCGAGGAGATGTGCCCCAAGACCGGGACCGACGCGATGCACAATCTCGACTATCTGCTGGCACGCTCCGGCGACGCCTCGCGCTGGCGGGTCGAACTCGTCGAGGTCCTCTCGGCGCTGCCTTCGGCGGTCATCGCTCCCTTACCCATAGCACGTGTGCGCAGGCTGCTCAGCGACGCGATGTTCATCGCCGGTATCGGCGCGCCGGGCTGGGTCCTGATGGGCCCCAAAGCGATGGACGAATTCGTCCGCGGCACCAGCTATGAGCGGCTCCCCCGCCAACTCCCCGGCATGGCCCTGCACGCCGCGATGTCGGTCAGCGCCAGAATCGCCGCCATCCGCGATCGAGTGCCGGGCACGCACATGGCACGCAGGATCGTCTACGGCACCCTGCTGCCCAATCCGAGCACGGTGATGAACCCGGCCTTTGGCCTCCTCGAGAGGCTCAACAAGGTCACCTCGACCTACACCATGCACGACGACAACACCGCCGGGCGCGCCTTTGCCCGGTAGTTCGACAACTCACCACTTGTGAGCCCCGACCAGGCGGCCTAACATTGACAATGCACGTTGTCAATGAAGTCGACGTCACATCGCAGGAGGCGCTCGGATGTCCAAGCTCACCGTGGTCGACAAACCGCAGTCAGGCGAACCGCACCCGTTCGATTACTACTTCCGTCAGGGAATGGACCTACGTCCAATTCCCGAGGGCAAGAACGAATTCGGCTGGATATGGCGCCACTGCCGGCACTACCTGTTCGATCCCTGGTTCGACGTCGAGGACGAGGTGACCCCCACCCCGGCAACCCGGATATTCGATGACCACATGTGGCAGGGCGACGAGCCGATGGACGCCGTGGTGGAGCTGTTTCACGAACTCGGATCCGCCGAAGCTCGCGCCCTGTTCGAGCAGGCCGTCGAGCACGGCGTCGATAGCCTGGACAATCCTCCCGAGGCACTGCGCGCACTGTTCGCGGATGCCTACCGAGTGCCACAGTGGTGGGATCCGGAAAAGGCCGAGCGAGGACGGCTGCGCGCGCGACAGGTAACCACCGCGACCACCGCCGTCATGACGACCTTTGCAGTCTTCGATACCGTCATGAACTCAGATGTGTCGGCAGCGACCGGAGCCACCGGCCGGTTCCGCTATCAGAGTGCCCAACGACTGGCCGAGACCAACCGGTTCTTCTCGATGATCTTCGACCGTGACGGCCTGGTACCCGGCTCGGAGCAGATCAAACTGACCATGCGGGTGCGGCTGGTGCACTCCCTGGCCCGGCGGGGCCTGCGCAGCGCCTGGGGCGAGGACAACTACGCCCGGTACGGCGCACCCATCTCGAACGCATCCATGTGCGGGTTCATCGAGGCGATGCTGGGGGCGCTCCTTGTCGACTTTCGTCTCGGAAGGTCTTGCACGCTAAGGGAAATCGACGACGTCTGGCACTACCTGCTGCGGTGGGCACTGATGTTCGGGGTCACCGAGGACCTGCTGCCGCACACCGGCATCGACGCCATGCGCAATCTTGATTACCTACTGGCACGCTCGGGTGATGCCTCGCGCTGGCGCGTCGAGCTCGTCGAGGCGTTGGCCACGGGTATGTCGGGCGCACGCACCGGCCCGGTCAGGCGCCTCTTCGCGGAGGTGATCGCCGGCCCCGGCTCCATGCTGATGGGACCGGCGGCCATGGACGAGTTCTTCCGGGACACAACCTTTGAAGGCGTCAATCATCGTTTGTCGGGCTGGCTGTTCAGCAGAGCGGCCGCGGTCAACGCGCAAACGAGCGCCGCGATGGACCGACTGCCCGGAATCGGCCTGGTACGTCGGCAGTTGGACTCCTTCAACCCCAATCCCAGTGCGGTGCAAAACCTTTTGTCCGAGTTCATCGAGAAACGGGGCAAGGTGGCCTCGACGTACACCATGCACGACAACAACACCTCCGGGCACGCGTTCGCACGCTGAACTCGACGTTGGCGGCATTCGACGTTGGCGCACAACGAAAACGGCGCCCACCCCGAAGGGTGAGCGCCGTTTTCTTGGCGTCTTCAGATCACTTGAGGATCTTGGTCACGCGACCGGCGCCGACGGTACGGCCACCTTCACGGATCGCGAAACGCAGGCCCTCGTCCATGGCGACCGGCTGGATCAGCTTGACGGAGATGTCGGTGTTGTCACCGGGCATAACCATCTCGGTGCCTTCCGGCAGCGTCACAACACCGGTTACGTCGGTGGTGCGGAAGTAGAACTGCGGACGGTAGTTGTTGAAGAACGGCGTGTGACGGCCGCCCTCGTCCTTGGACAGGATGTAGACGCTGCCCTCGAACTCGGTGTGCGGGGTGGTGGTGCCGGGCTTGACCACAACCTGGCCACGCTCGACGTCCTCACGCTTCACACCACGAACCAGCAGACCGACGTTGTCACCGGCCTGGCCCTGATCGAGCAGCTTGCGGAACATCTCAACACCGGTGACCGTGGTCTTGGTGGTGGTGTCCTTGATGCCGACGATCTCGACGTCCTCGTTCACGTTGATCACGCCACGCTCGACGCGACCGGTCACCACGGTGCCACGACCGGTGATGGTGAACACGTCCTCGACGGGCATCAGGAACGGCTTGTCGGTCTCGCGGACCGGGTCCGGGATCGACTCGTCAACCGCGTCCATCAGGTCGGCAACGGTCTTGCCCCACTCGGCGTCGCCCTCGAGCGCCTTGAGCGCCGAGACACGCACCACGGGAGCGTTGTCGCCGTCGAAGTCCTGGCTGCTCAGCAGTTCCCGGACCTCCATCTCGACGAGCTCCAGGAGCTCCTCGTCGTCCACCATGTCGGACTTGTTCAGCGCGACGAGGATGTAGGGCACACCCACCTGACGGGCGAGCAGCACGTGCTCGCGAGTCTGCGGCATGGGGCCGTCGGTCGCGGCAACCACCAGGATCGCGCCGTCCATCTGGGCAGCACCGGTGATCATGTTCTTGATGTAGTCAGCGTGACCGGGGGCGTCGACGTGCGCGTAGTGACGCTTCTCGGTCTGGTACTCCACGTGCGAGATGTTGATCGTGATACCACGAGCCTTCTCTTCGGGAGCGTTGTCGATCTGGTCGAAGGCCGACGCCTCGTTCAAATCGGGATACTTGTCGTGCAGCACCTTCGTGATAGCTGCAGTGAGAGTGGTCTTGCCGTGGTCAACGTGACCGATGGTCCCGATGTTGACGTGCGGCTTCGTCCGCTCGAACTTCGCCTTCGCCACTTGTGTCCTCCTGGACTCTTGTTGTTATTACTTACAGTTTTGCGCCAGGGGCGCGGTGCTCCGGCGGACTATTCGCCCGTTGCCTTCGCGATGATCTCCTTCGACACGTTCGCCGGAACTTCGGCGTACGAGTCAAACACCATGGAGTAGTTAGCCCGGCCCTGGGTCTTCGACCGCAGGTCGCCGACATAGCCGAACATCTCCGACAGCGGAACCTGCGCCTTGACGACGCGTGCACCGCTGCGCTCCTCCATAGCCTGGATCTGGCCACGGCGGGAGTTCAGGTCGCCGATCACGTCACCCATGTAGTCCTCGGGTGTGGTGACCTCGACAGCCATGATGGGTTCCAGGATGACCGGCTGCGCAGACTGCGCGGCCTTCTTCAGGGCCTGCGAACCCGCGATCTTGAACGCCATTTCCGACGAGTCAACATCGTGGTACGCACCGTCGAGCAGCGTGACCTTGATGTTCACCAGCGGGTAGCCGGCCAAGATGCCGTATTGCATGGCGTCCTGCGCACCGGCGTCCACCGACGGGATGTACTCGCGCGGGACGCGTCCACCGGTGACCTTGTTCGAGAACTCGTAGGTGGCGCCGTCCTCGGCGTCCACCAACGGCTCGATCGAGATGATCACCTTGGCGAACTGGCCCGAGCCACCCGTCTGCTTCTTGTGGGTGAATTCGACGTTGTCGACCTTCTTGCGGATCGTCTCGCGGTAGGCCACCTGCGGCTTGCCGACGTTCGCCTCGACCTTGAACTCGCGGCGCATGCGGTCCACCAGGATGTCCAGGTGCAGCTCGCCCATGCCGCCGATGATCGTCTGGCCCGTCTCCTGGTCCAGCTTGACCTTGAAGGTGGGGTCCTCTTCGGCCAGCTTCTGGATCGCGGTGCCCAGCTTTTCCTGGTCGCTCTTGGTCTTCGGCTCGATGGCCACCTGGATAACCGGGTCCGGGAAGGTCATCGACTCGAGCACGATCTGGTTGTTCGGATCGCACAGGGTGTCACCGGTGGTGGTGTCCTTGAGTCCGATCGCGGCATAGATGTGACCGGCAGCTGCGGACTCGACCGGGTTCTCCTTGTTGGAGTGCATCTGGAACAGCTTGCCCAGGCGCTCCTTCTTGCCCTTGGTGGAGTTGACCACCTGGGTGCCCGAGTCGACCTTGCCCGAGTACACACGGATGTAGATCAACTTGCCGAAGAACGGGTGGGTGGCCACCTTGAACGCCAACGCGCTGAACGGCTCGTCGGTGTTCGGCTCACGCGTGATGAGCTCGTCTTCCTTGCCGGGCACATGGCCGGTGGTGGCGCCCACGTCCAGGGGCGTCGGGAGGTAGTCGATGACGGCGTCAAGCATGGGCTGCACACCCTTGTTCTTGAACGCGCTGCCACACAACACCGGGTATGCCTCGGAGTTGATGGTGAGCTTGCGGATCGCGGCCTTGATCTCATCGATCGTCAGCTCTTCGCCGCCCAGGTACTTCTCCAGCAGCTCTTCGTCGGTCTCGGCGACAGCCTCGAGCAGCGCGGCCCGGTACTCGTCAGCCTTGTCCTTCAGATCCGCGGGGATCTCCACGACCTCGTACTGCTCACCCATCTTGGTCTCGCCACGCCATACCTTGGCGTTCATCTCGACCAGGTCGACGATGCCCTCGAAGTCGTTCTCGGCACCGATCGGCAGCTGAATGGGCAGCGCGCGCGCACCGAGGCGATCCTCGATGGTCTTCACCGTGAAGTAGAAGTCCGCGCCCAGCTTGTCCATCTTGTTGACGAAGCAGATACGCGGCACGTCGTAGCGGTCGGCCTGACGCCACACCTGCTCGGACTGCGGCTCCACGCCTTCCTTGCCATCGAAAACGGCAACGGCACCGTCGAGCACGCGCAGGTTGCGCTCCACCTCGACGGTGAAGTCGACGTGTCCCGGGGTGTCGATGATGTTGAGCTGGTTTTCTTTCCAGTACGCGGTCGTCGCGGCGGACGTGATCGTGATGCCGCGCTCCTGCTCCTGCTCCATCCAGTCCATGGTGGCTGCGCCATCGTGGACTTCACCGATCTTGTAGGTGATACCGGTGTAGAAGAGGATGCGTTCGGTCGTGGTGGTCTTGCCGGCATCGATGTGCGCCATGATGCCGAAGTTGCGGACCTTGTTCAGGTCGGTCAGCACTTCCTGTGCCACAGAAGTTTCCGCTCTTTCGCTTCGAATTTAGGAAGGGTGCGCTGGACGCGCTGGCGGGCCTCGCTATGAGGTGAGGCCCGTCAAGATCACCAGCGGTAGTGCGCGAACGCCCGGTTGGCCTCGGCCATCTTGTGAACATCCTCGCGGCGCTTCACCGAAGCACCCAGGCCATTGCTGGCGTCCAGGATCTCGTTCGCCAACCGCTCAATCATGGTCTTTTCCCGGCGAGCCCGCGAGAAGCTGACCAACCAGCGCAGGGCCAGGGTGGTGGAGCGATCGGGACGAACCTCGACCGGCACCTGGTAGGTGGCGCCACCGACGCGGCGGCTACGCACCTCAAGGGCGGGCTTGACGTTGTCCATCGCACGCTTGAGCGTCACGACCGGATCGGTGCCGGTCTTGTCGCGGGCCTGCTCCAGGGCGCCGTACACGATGCGCTCGGCGATGGACTTCTTGCCATCGAGCAGCACCTTGTTGACCAGCTGGGTCACCAGCTGGGAGCTGTAAACCGGGTCGTTAACCAGGGGGCGCGACGGCGCGGGTCCCTTGCGTGGCATTAGCTCTTCTCCTTCTTGGCGCCATAGCGGCTGCGAGCCTGCTTGCGGTTCTTGACTCCCTGGGTATCCAGCGAGCCGCGGATGATCTTGTAGCGCACACCGGGGAGGTCCTTCACACGACCACCGCGCACGAGCACCATCGAGTGCTCCTGCAGGTTGTGACCCTCACCCGGGATGTAAGCGGTGACCTCCACCGCGCTGGTCAGCCGCACACGGGCCACCTTCCGCAGCGCCGAGTTCGGCTTCTTCGGGGTGGTGGTGTAGACGCGGGTGCACACGCCACGGCGCTGCGGGCTGCCCTTCAGGGCCGCAGTCTTCACCTTGGCGATCTTGTCCCGGCGACCCTTACGGACCAGCTGGTTGATGGTTGGCATGTACCGGCTTTCTGTCTCTAGCTACTACTGGGCTCTAGCACTGCGAGCCCTTCTAAAGGCCCTTTGTCCTGCGGTTTTCGCCCGATTCGGTATCCCGAGGCCGGGCGTGTCGCACGCACCGCGGCCGCGAAGAAAAACTCCTTCACCCTCTGGGCATGCGAATTGACCTGGCGCCTTATTTGACCCCCACTGGGGCTACCAGCGGTGGCCATTGGCCAGGCACAGCGCCCTACCATACCAGGGCTGATCACAGTGAGACAAACTCGCCTACCAGGGACAAAGCGCTGGTAGGCGGCGACTCACCAACACCCGAGCAACGCGCCCGACTGAGCCGCCCACTCTGCGCGCCAAACGCTCATCGGAACACTCTGCTCGTCGCACCAAACGCTCATCGGAACACTCCGCTCTTCGCGCCAAGCGCTCATCGGAACACTCCGCTCTTCGCGCCAAGCGCTCATCGCCGCTCGGCGAGGCCCGAGGCGAAGCGGTGCACCATCTCCGTGAACGCGATATCGGGATCCATCTCGATCCCCGCCATGAAGCCGGTCATCTCCAACATGACGAAACCGTGCATCGCCGCCCACAGCTCGACACCGGCGTGGAAGGCGGTGTCTTCATTGAGTCCGTACACGCCGATGGCCTCGGTCGCGGGTTTGGCCAGCTCACGTGCGTCGATGGTCGGGCGATTCACGTCGTCCAGGAACGGCATCCGGGTCAATGCGGCATATCTGCCGGGATGGTGGTGCGCGTAACTGCGGTATGCGCCTGCCATCGCCAGGATCGCATCCTCGCTGGAGCGGCCCGAACTCACGGTGTGCAGCATGCCGACAATCTCGGCGAGCACCCGGTCGCGCACCTCGTGGCGCAGATCATCCAGGCTATCCACATGGTTATAGAGCGACGGCCCCTTGGTGCCGAGCTCGACGGCCAATGCGTTGATGGTCAACGCATCCCAACCCGCCCGGTCAAGAAAGGACAGCGCGGCGTTGACGACGGTGTCCCGGTTGAGCCGCGTTGCCCGCGCAGGGGATCTGCGGTGCGCGGTTGCGGGCTCGGTCGTCACGTGTGGCCGCCTTCGAGGGTGAGTCGTTCTAGTTCGGGCTATTTGGCACGGCCTTCTGGGCAGATGGCCTGCTATGACCCTATCTCCCCCATCGCCACCTTTGTGTTTGTCTGCCCATCGAGCCTGTCGTGGCGTGCCGTGGCTTATTCTCATCGAGTGATCAGGACGGCGAAATGAAACACGTTCTAGTTTCTGTCGGGCAGTGCCTGCTGGTCGGTGTCCTGGTGACCGCCGGTATCGCCGCATTGACGAGCTCACACACCGTGCGTTCGGACCTTGCCGACAACATTCGGCTGGCCAAGAACGGCGACACCCACATCACCCAATACGGCCTCGTCACCACCATCGATTGCGGCGACTCCACGGTCTTTGTGAACGGATCGCAGAACGTCATCACCGCCTTGGGCAGCTGCTACGCGATCTCGGTGCAGGGGTCATCCAACACGATCATCGCCGACAACGTGGTCAACGACATCACCGTCTACGGCTTCAACCAGAAGGTGCTGTACAAATCCGGCGAGCCGGCGGTCATCGATCGCGGGCGCGAGCTGGGCATGATGAATTTCATCGACCGCATTCCTGGCTGACCCACTCCCGTCACCCGAATCTCGGGATACTTGAGGGCATGTCCCACACTCGCCCGATCCTTGCCGCCCTTGCCATCGCCGCCACCGCCCTCGGGCTGGCCGGCTGCGGCGCCATCAAACCCGGTTCGAGCAATCCGACACCCGGCACCTGGACTCCCCCATCCAGTAGCGCTAGCAGCAGCACCTCCTCCAGCGCCAGCACACCGACGTCGGCACAGGTCAACATCGGCGACGAGACCGTCATCGGATATTTCGGCCAGACCACGACGGCTGCCTGCGAAGCGGGCAAGGGGCTGAACATCACCGGCGCCAACAACACGCTCACCATCACAGGCGCCTGCGACAAGGTCACCGTCTCGGGCTTCTCGAACACCGTCACGTTCGACGAGCTGAAGACCCAGGTGACCGTCACCGGTTACGGAAACAAGCTGACGTACAAATCGGGCAACCCCAAGGTCAACAACTACGGAAGTAACAACACGATCCAGAAGGCTTCCTAGATCCTGCTCACAGCACGGTCTGCACGATCTGCTCGACCAGTTGGCGAGCGGCGGCACAGCTGTCCCCGCCCTTGCGGTACTGAACCCACCAGGTCAGCGAACCGGTGCCGGCCGGAACCGTGACGCCACAGCCGGAACCGGGGCCGCTGCTGGTGAATCCCTTGCGACTGTTGATCGTGATGTCGGCGGTCTTCTGCCCCATCCCGTCTGCCGACTTGCGGTCGCGCTCGACGTCACCGCCCTCGTAGTACGCGTACAGCAGGTCGATGAGATTTCCCGCATCATCGGCGGCAACCCAATAGCACAGTGCGCCAAAGAAATTCTGGTAGATCTGGGCGGCCTTGACGGTCTCGACAATGGTCTTCTCATCGAGGGGGCCGCATTGCCCATTGGCGAATCCGTACGGATCCAGCTTGTCGTTCTCGCCCCGGTCGTGGGAATTCAGACCCGAACCGGGCGCGACGGCGGTCCCATCCACGGTGCGCGCGCAACCGGTCGGTCCCGCGAGCAGCAGCACCACGACGGCCAGGGGGCCGACGATCTTTCTCATTGCTTGCCCACCTTGCCCAACAGTGAGTCCATCAGGGTGTCGACGGCCTTGCACGGATCATTCTTGACGGCCCCCGTTTGCAGTGACCAGTGCAGGAAGTCTGGTCCCGATCCGGCCGATAGCTCGCACAGCCCGACATTGCTCACGCGGTAACCGGGATAGGACTTGGTCGTCACCGATTCCACCGTGTGCCCGAGGTTCCGCGCGACCGACGCTTCCTTCTGTGCCGAACTACCCCGGTACCAATAGAGCGAGAGGGAGGTATCCCCCGTTCCGGGTCCGGTGGACCAGCGGCAGCCCAGCAGGCTGTCCACATCCCGTTTGAGACCCGGAACACCCACCGCCGCAGTGATTTCCGCATCGGTCATGCCGCCGCAGTCACCGAGCTTGAAACCCTTGCCGGGCCCGTTGTTCACCTCGGGCACAGTGGTCACCTGGACGTCGGGCGATCCGCTGCCGCCGTCGCCGTCACCACTTGAAGACGGCCGAGACGAACATCCGGCCAGCACCACGGCGGCGATGACCAGGGCCGACACCGGGGCAATCCGCACACTCACGGTGTCCACAGTACGTCCGGTCCCTCGTATGTCCGAGCGTGTCGGCGCCCCGCCTCTGGCGTGTCAGACTCCGGCGCCGTGGCGACCCGCGCCCGCGGCGAACCGGCCGGCGCCTTCCAGCGCTTCGGCCGCTACGCGTTCGATGCTGCCAAACTCGTTGTCCAGGGCCGCTTCCTCGGTCATCCCCCACTGCGCGATGGCCGAATCACGGTCGGCGCGCACGCATTGTTGCGGGAAGGCGGCAATCTCGGCGGCCAGCGCTTCGGCCGCCCGACGTGCCTGACCGCGCGGAACCACCCTGTTGGCGAGCCCGATATCCAGTGCCTCGTTCGCCGTGACGGGACGTCCGGTGAGGATGAGATCCATCGCACGCGAGTGCCCGATCAGCCGCGGCAACCTGATGGTGCCGCCGTCGATGAGGGGCACACCCCAGCGCCGGCAGAAGACACCCAGCACGGCATCCTCCTCGACCACCCGAAGGTCACACCACAACGCGAGTTCAATCCCGCCGGCGACGGCATGCCCCGATATCGCCGCGATCACCGGCTTGGACAGCCGCAGCCGCGAGGGGCCCATCGGGCCGGGACCATGCGGGTGCAGTTCGTTTCCGCGATCGGTGCCCATTGCCTTGAGATCTGCTCCGGCACAGAATGTTCCGTTATCACCCCACAGCACCGCCACCGACGCCTCGGGATCCGAGTCGAATTCGGTGAACGCCGCCAGTAGCGCCGCCGCGGTCGGGCCGTCGACGGCGTTGCGGGCCTGGGGCCGATTGAGAATGACCGTCGTCACCGCTCCCGCCTTCTCCACCCGAACGGCCGGTTCCACATTTTCACTCATAGGGAGACTTCCTCCATCTCGGCGGTATCCCGCAGCGTCACCAGCTCATCCTTGAATTCCCGATAACGGGAACGTATTTCGTCGGCAGGCCAGTCGGCCGGCAACAGCTCGTCCGGCAGCACGGGGTCTGCCAGCAGATGCCGCACCATCGCCGCGGCCAGCACGAACCGCGCGGGAATCGCGTCCGCCTGGTCCCACCACCGCAAGAGGGCCGTCGCGTACTGCGACCATCCAGGTAGATCCCACAGCTGAGCGGCCAACGCTTCGGGTTGGTCGGCTCGAGTGTGTAAAACCCACACGTGGTCGGTGACCGACGGCGGCAGGTCGATCTCCAGATTCTCCGGGCGCAGCCACACGCCCTCTCGCAGTTCTCCGAAACGGCCCTGCCGCAGGGTCGTTCGTAGGTCGTTGCGGTCGCGGGGGTCCCGGCCCACGCTGGTGATCACCAGCTGCGTCCAGGTGCCGTCCCAGGAGCCTCGGTGCGGGTCGCACGCCTCGTCCTGCCGAAGCTGGCGGGCCTGCAGACGCTCGGCGAGCCGGTACCCCGATTCGGTTCTCGCAAGGTCCCCGGCGGAGACCATGCGAGTGAGTGCCACCCGCACCGTGGTGTCACTGATACCGAACAAGGTGGTCAGTGACCGGATTTCCCGGACCGACAGCTCGGCCGGATGCGCCCCGAGTAGCAAGCTCAGGATGACCGAGCGCGCGGTCATCGGGTGATGATCGACCGGATTTTCGAGCACTACAGTTCGGTGGGCTTGCGGCCGTAATCGCCAAAGGGCTCGTCCCGGTGCCGGACCGCCTGTCGATAGCCGTTGGTGATGGCATCGGCGGTGAACGCGTGGGCCTCCGGGGTATGCCGGGAAATGCCATCAAAAACGGTGCCGACCATGGCGCTATTGGCGATCCCCTGATTGATGAGCACCGAGTTGCAAGCCAGCTTGATCATCATCAGCTGATTCAGCGGCATCGCCGCGATCCGCTCGACCAGCCGCTCGGTGCGTTCGTCCAGTTCGGCCGGATCGGGCGCCTCGACCGCCAGACCCCAGTCGTAGGCTTGTTTACCCGACAGGCAATCTCCGGTGAGCAGAAGACGTTTCGCGCGTTGGTCACCGAGTCTGTGCGCCCACAGCCCGGTGGCGGGGACGCCCCATACCCGCGTGGGCGGGTATCCGATCTTGGCATCGGCGGCGACGATCAACTGGTCGGCGTGCAATGCGATGTCGGTACCGCCGGCCACGCAATAGCCGTGCACCTTCACGACTGTCGGTTTGTTGGCATGCAACAGCGAGGAGAAGCCGCGGGTGAACCGGCTCATCATCTGGTAGTCGAGCATGGGGTCCCAGTTGATGTTCGGCAGGTGGTTGCGCAACTGTACTTGCCCGTCCAGGGCGGTGCCCGAATACTGTGCCGAGCCTTCGTCATTCGCCTCGGCATAGGCACTCAGATCGAAGCCGCCGCAGAATCCATCTCCCCGGCCCGATACCAGGATGACATGCACCTGCGGGTCCAGGTCGGCACGTTCCACCAGTGCCGCCAGCTCCAGCGGCGTCTCCGCGATGATGGCGTTGCCTTGCTCAGGACGGTTGAAGGTGATACGCGCGACTCGATCGGTGACCTCGTAGGTCATCGTCTTCAAGGTATCCATATTTTCCAATCCTCGCGCAGGCGGCTCATCCACCGGCTAGTTACCCGCCTTGACGGTCGCCCGCTCCAGGATCGGGGAAAGATCCAAACCTGTTGGAAGAGTGCCGAATGCCCCGCCCCAATTGCCTGCCAGCCGGGTCGCAAGGAACGCTTGCGCTACCGCCGGATGACCATGACGGACCAGGAGCGCGCCCTGCAGCGCCAGACAGATGTCCTCGGCAACCTTACGGGCGCGGTACATGACGGAATCCAGATCGCTGAGCTGCGAATGCAATCCGTTGATATGGCGATCCAATCGCTCGTCTTGTCCCTGGGCAAGGGCAAGCTCCTTGAACAGCACCTCGATGCACTCGGGCTTGGTGGCCATGGCCCGCAAGGTGTCCAGGGCACTCACGTTGCCCGACCCCTCCCAGATCCCCATCAGCGGAGCCTCGCGGTACAGGCGTGGCAGCCCGGAGTCCTCCACATACCCATTGCCGCCCAGACATTCCATCGCCTCACCCGCATGGGGGGTGGCGCGCTTACACACCCAATACTTGCTAGCGGCCAATCCGATACGACGCAGCAAGGACTCGGTCTCATCCCCCCGGGTGGCACGGTCGGTGGCTCCCGCCATCCGCATCGCGACCATGGTGGCGGCCTCGGCCTCGATTGCGAGATCCGCGAGCACATTACGCATCAACGGCTGATCGATGAGGTACTCGCCAAAGGCCTTGCGGTGCTGAGCGTGATGCATGGCCAGCGCGACACCCGTGCGCATGCTGGTGGCCGATCCGAGTGTGCAGTCCAGCCGCGTCATGTTGACCATCTCGATGATGGTCTTGACGCCCTTCCCCTCCTCACCGACAAGCCACGCAGTGGCGTCGTCGTACTCAACTTCCGAGGATGCATTGGAGTGGTTACCGAGCTTGTCTTTCAAGCGCTGCAATCGCATCCGGTTCCGGGTGCCATCGGGCAGCACCCGCGGCAGGAAGAAACACGACAGGCCGCCGGGTGCCTGTGCCAGCACCAGGAAGACATCACACATCGGCGCCGAGGTGAACCACTTGTGCCCAACCAGCGTGTAGCTGCCATCGGCATTCGGCGTGGCGGTGGTGGTACCCGCGCGCACATCCGAACCGCCCTGCTTCTCGGTCATCGACATACCCGCCGTCAGCCCCGCCTTGGTGGCGGGTACCGCCAGCACCGGGTCATAGACGCGGCTGGACAACAGTGGTTCGTAGATGGCCGCCAGTTCGGAGTTGGCACGAAGCGCCGGAATCACCGCGTAGGTCATCGATATCGGGCACATGTGGCCCGGATCGGCCGTCCAGACACCGGTCTTCGCCGCGCGCACGACATGGGCACCCGGGCGGTCGTCGGCCCACGGTGCGCCGTGTAAACCATGGGCGATCGCCTCGCGCATGAGCTCGTGGTAGGCCGGGTCGAAATCGATTTCGTCGACGCGATGCCCCCAGCGGTCGTGGGTGTGCAGCACCGGGCGGTTGCGGTTCGCCAGCTCCCCGGCGCGCTGCATGCGGTCGGTGCCGTTGAGTTCGCCGACCTCGACAACCTCATCGACGCCCCACTGACCGCCTTCGCGGATGAGCGCTTCCATCAGCACGGGACTGGTCGCGGCGTTGTAGTCGCGCAATGGAGGGACCTGGTTGGTGACGACATGCGTATCGGCCATGCATCCAGTGTTACATTTCCGCGACAACCGCACAAGATCTGTTCGTCTCCCCTTTTCGGGCTCCCGGTGCGCTAGAAAGAAGGCGTGGAGAAGGTCGTCTTCGTATTGCGCCAACCGTCCGATGCGGCCACCGACGAGTGGGCCGGGCAGTTGCGCACAGCAGTCGCCGACAAGCTCCAGGCGGTCGGCGTGCACGGTTTCACCGTGTGCGTGCATGACGACGCCGTACGCGCGGCGACCCTGCGCCTCGTGACCCTGGACCCACCCATCGCCGCCGCGGTCTGCGTGTGGGTTCAGCAGTCGTACGGCCCACAGATACGCGAGATCGAGGCAATACTTGCCGGTACATCAGCGGCCGTGCACGGATATCTCGTTACCGAATCGGTGCCACTACCCTCTCCTGACACCCAAAGCGATTCGCGATCAACGGGTTTCACCAACATCGCGCTGTTGCGCAAACCCATCGAGATGCCCTTCGAGAAGTGGCGCCAGCAGTGGCAGGGAGTGCACACCCAGAACGCGCTCGAGTTGCAGTCGACGATCGGATACGAACAGAACCTGGTGGTGCGGGCCGTGACCGTCGACGCGCCCGCGATCTCGGCCATCGTGTTCGAGCAATTCCCGGCCGCGGCCCTCACCGATCCGCTGGCCTGGTACGGCGCCTCGGATCAACAACAACTCGGCCGGCGCGTGGTGGCAATGCTTGAGAGCGTCAAAGCCTTTGGTGCCGATACCAATATCGATACCGTCGCGACCAGTAGATACGACGTGATCCGGCCGTTCTAGCGATCTCTCACGACCTCGGTAGTTTCACCGGATTGACATACAACCAAATGGTTGTAGATTGAAGACGTGACCGAGTCGGACGAGGACAAGGCCGATGCCATGTTCCATGCGCTCTCCGACCGCACCCGCCGCGACATCCTGCGGCGAGTGCTGGCCGGCGAGCACTCGGTCTCGACACTCGCGGCGGACTACGACATGAGCTTCGCCGCAGTGCAAAAGCACGTCGCCGTGCTGGAAAGGGCCGGGCTGCTGACGAAGCGACGTCATGGCCGTGAACAGCTGGCCAGCGGCGATGTGGAAGCAGTTCGTTCTGTCGGCACCATGCTCTCCGAGCTGGAGCAGTTCTGGCGCGGCAGGATCGCTCGCATCGATGAACTGATCGCATCCGAACCACCGACGAGCAAACCACCACGGAAAGAATGAAACATGCCTGTCACCAACGTTACTCACGATATCGACACGCGCACCATCGCCATTCATGCCGAGTTCGCGGCACCGATCGGCCGGATCTGGCAGATCTACGCCGACCCGCGTCAGCTCGAAAAGGTCTGGGGTCCGCCGAGTTGCCCGGCCACGTTCGTCGACCACAACTTCACGCCGGGTGGCCGCGTGAACTACTACATGACCGGACCAGAGGGCCAGCGGTACGCCGGCTGGTGGGAGATCATCGCGATCGACGAACCAAACAGCTTCGCCTTCACGGACGGATTTTCCGACGAGAATCTGAATCCGGTGGACAATATGCCGGTTTCGACGAACGTGTACACATTCGTCGAGGAAGACGGCCGTACCCGCGCGACCTACGTCAGCACGTATGAGACCGCCGAAGCACTGCAGAAGGTGCTGGACATGGGCGTCATCGAGGGTGCGTCGTCGGCGATCAACCAGATCGACGAGCTGGTCCGCTCCTGAGCGGTAGGACGCTCGCATCACCACGGTCGGTGCGGGCGTCCTCTACGCTCGCGTCATGGTGCAGTATCGCGATCCCGGCGCCATCACCTTCGAAGCGACGATCGAGAAGCCCGAGGGCCCCGGCGCGTACGTCGAATTTCCCTTCTCCGTGCTCGACACCTTCGGTGTCAAGGCTCGAGTGCCGGTACAGGCCGTGTTCGACGGATCGGTGAGCTACACAGGGTCGTTGGCACCGTACGGCGGAAAACACCTTCTCGGGGTGCGTAAGGACATCCAGGCGCAACTGGGCAAGGCACCCGGAGACTGTGTGACCGTCGAGGTCAGGCTCGATACCGACCGCGCTTAGACGTCCTGTTTCTCCTGCTGCACCGGCTCACCGTGGTGCACGAAGTAACCGAGCACCACGATCACGAACCACACCACACCCACCAGGACGGCGGTCCGGCCGTCATCGGTGAAGAACAAGAGCACCACCACCAGGGCCAGAAATGCCAGCGCCAACAGATTCGTCACCGGCGCACCGGGCAGCCTGTAATCCGAGGCGGGCAATTCACCGGCGGCAACCCGTTTCCGATAAATCATGTGCGAAACCAGGATTGAACCCCAGACAAAAATGATGCCGATGGTGGACACCGAGGTGATGTAGGCGAACGCCTTGTCGGGCGACAGCCAGTTGACGAATACGCCAATACCCATCGCGAGTGCCGAGAAACAGATGGCCAGCATCGGGACGTGACGCGAACTCAGCGCCTGCAGACCCGTTGGGGCGTCGCCGCGCTGAGCGAGGCTGCGCACCATGCGGCCGGTTGAGTAGATGCCCGAGTTACAGGAGGAAAGCGCGGCCGTCAGCAGGATGAAGTTCACGATGTTCGCGGCCTGCGGAATGTTGAGATACTCGAACACCGCCACGAAAGGACTCTCACCCTTGTGATAGTTCCGCCAGCCCTGGATCGACAAAATGACGATCAGCGCCCCCACGTAGAAGAGCCCGATGCGGAACGGCAGCGTGTTGATCGCCTTGCGCAGGGTCACTTTCGGGTTCTCGGCCTCCCCCGCCGTGACACCGACGAGCTCAACGCCGACGTAGGCGAACACCACGATCTGCAGGCTCAGCAGGGCCTGGCTGAAGCCTGTCGGGAAGAACCCGCCGTCATTCCAGAGATTGGCGACGCTGGGACCCGTCTCTGGCCCCAGGCCCGAAATGGGAAGCAGTACACCGATACCGATGATGATCATGCCGAGAATGGCCGTCACCTTGATCATCGAGAACCAGAACTCGGCCTCACCGAAGATCTTCACCGATATCAGGTTGGCCCCCAACAGGATTAGCAGCACAACCAGCGCTGTGACCCACTGTGGGATGCCGGGCCACCACCGTTGGATGTACACGCCGGCGACGGTTATCTCTGCCATACATGTTGTCGCCCACACCGCCCAGTACGTCCAGCCGTTGGCGAATCCGGCGAAACGTCCCATGAATTCCTCGGCGTATTCGGAGATGCTGCCCGAGACCGGCCGGTACACCAGCAGCTCGCCAAGGGCCCGCATGATCACGAAAATCGCCAGGCCCGCGACCAGGTAGGCCAAGATGAGTCCCGGACCGGCCTTCTCGATCGCGCCGCCGGCGCCGTAAAAGAGGCCCGTGCCGATGGCACCGCCGATCGCGATCATCTGCACCGTGCGGGCCGACAGGCCTCGCGAGTATCCGGCGTCGGGCGTCTCGGATTCGGAATTGGCAACGGTCATCCGGACATCATTGCGTGAGCAGACACTTATTGCACGGGAAACCCAGACACACCGTCCACAACTCGCGTGCAATTGCGTGGCCTGGCTAGGTATTTATGCGCTGAACCGACTTCTCTTACGTACATAGGCTTCTGGCATGCTCAACCCACAGTTCATCGGACGCGTGGCATTGCCGATATTCGCCGCGGTGTTTCCGTTCATGATCATCGCCGGACAACTCGGTCTGGACGTTTGTCGCTGGTGGATCGTCTACGGCACCGCGACCATGGTGGCTGCCCTGATGGGCATCACCACGTTCAGCATGCGCAATTCGCACGGCCCTGGGCTCGCAGTCAGCCCGGTTCTGGGCGTTCTTTTGGATAAGCCTGGCGGCACTCACCGCGGTGCAGGGCTTCTTCTACGCAGAGTTCCGCGACCAGTGCCCGGTACGTGGCCCAATCATCGCGATCGACGCGTTCCTCGAATGGCTCATCGCTCCCGTGATTCTCGTCGCCGTGGCCGGGAGTGCCTTGCGGCGCGCGTGGACCGCCGCAAGGCGAAAGGGAAAGGCCCCCGGGGTGTAACCCGGGGGCCTTTCTCCTGCTTGCGATCTAGCGGTAGTCGCTGTATCCGTAGTCGTCCAACGGCACCGCAGCACCGGTGTTGGAACCGAAGTCGGGGCTGTAGTACTGATCCTCGTACGACGGGATCGTGTACGCGGCAGCCCGCGCCTCTTCGGTCGGTTGCACCGAGATGTTGCGGTAGCGGTTGATACCGGTACCGGCCGGGATCAACTTACCGATGATGACGTTCTCCTTCAGACCATTCAGTCTGTCGCTGCGGCAGTTGATAGCCGCATCCGTCAGCACGCGAGTGGTCTCCTGGAAGGACGCCGCCGACAGCCACGAGTCGGTGGCCAGCGATGCCTTGGTGATACCCATCAGCACCGGACGGCCGGCCGCGGGCTCGTTGCCCTCGGCGACCACGCGACGGTTCGCGGTCTCGAACTCGCCACGCTCGGTGAGCGAGCCGGGCAGGAATTCCGTTGCGCCCGAGTCGATGATCGTCACGCGGCGCAGCATCTGGCGCACGATGACCTCGATGTGCTTGTCGTGAATCGACACACCCTGGCTGCGGTACACCTCCTGGACCTCGTTGACCAGGTGCACCTGCACCTGACGCGGACCCATGACGCGGAGCACCTCGTGCGGATCGGCCGCACCTTCCATGAGCTGCTGTCCGACCTCGACGTGGTCGCCGTCGGCCAGCGGACGCTCGGAGCCGTCTTCGTGCTTGAAGACGCGCAGACGCTGACGCTTGGAGAGCTTGTCGTAGACAACTTCCTCGCCACCGTCATCCGGGATGATGGTGATCTTGTAGAAGCGCTCGCCCTCTTCCAGGCGCACCCGTCCGGTGACATCGGCAATTGGCGCCTTGCCCTTGGGAACTCGCGCCTCGAACAGCTCGGTGACACGCGGCAGACCACCGGTGATGTCGTCACCGACGCCACCCTGGTGGAAGGTGCGCATGGTCAGCTGGGTACCGGGCTCACCGATCGACTGCGCGGCCACGATGCCCGCCGCCTCGCCGATGTCGACAAGCTTGCCGGTCGCCATCGAGCGGCCGTAGCACATTGCGCAGACCCCGGTACCGGTGGTGCAGGTAAGCACCGACCGAACCTTCACCGTGGTGACGCCCGCGGCGAGCAGCTTCTCGATCGCCGGGTCGCCCAGGTCGTGTCCACGCTCCACCAGCACGTTGCCGTCGGCATCCACCGCGTCAGCGGCGAGAGTCCGTGCGTACGCCGAGGTTTCGATGTGCGCATCGCGGATCAGCGTGCCGTCGTCCTGCTTCTCGGCGATGGTCACGTTGATGCCACGCTCGGTGCCACAGTCGTGCTCGCGCACGATGACGTCCTGCGACACGTCCACCAGACGACGGGTCAGGTAACCCGAGTCCGCGGTGCGAAGCGCGGTGTCCGCCAGACCCTTACGGGCGCCGTGCGTGTTGATGAAGTACTCGAGAACGGTCAGGCCCTCACGGAAGGAGGACTTGATCGGCCGCGGGATGTACTCACCCTTCGGGTTGGTCACCAGACCCTTCATGCCCGCCAGGTTTCGCACCTGGGTCATGTTGCCGGTCGCGCCGGACTTGGGCAGCAAGGTGATCGGGTTGTCCGCCGGGTAGTGCTCTTCCAGCGCCTTACCGACCTCGTCGGTGGCTTCCTGCCAGATCTTGACCAGCGCGTCGCGCCGTTCCTGCTGGTTCAAAGCACCACGCTGGTACTGCTTTTCGATCCGCTCCGCTTCCTTCTCGTAGCGGTCCAGGATCTCCGCCTTCTGCGGCGGCACCAGCACGTCGGCCATCGACACCGTCACACCGGAGCGCGTGGCCCAGTGGAAACCGGCGTCCTTGAGCTTGTCGACGGTCTGCGCGACCACGATCATCGGGAACCGCTCGGCGAGGTCGTTGATGATCGCCGACTGCACCTTCTTGTGCATCTGCTTGTTCACGAACGGGTACCCGTGGGGCAGCAGCTCGTTGAACAGCACGCGGCCCAGGGTGGTCTCGGCGATCCAGGCATCGCCTGGCTGCCAACCGTTTTCGAACAGCTCGGCCTCAACCTCGACCGGCGGACGCTGGTGGGTCAACCGCACCCGGATGGGCGCACGGACGCTCAGCGCACCACGGTCGAGGGCCATGATGGCCTCGGCGGGCGAGCTGTACACACCGACCTCCGGCTGATCCTTGGCGGCCGGCGCGTGTGCGCCGGTGTCGCCGGGGATCTCGGTGGTCAAGAAGTACAGACCGGTCACCATGTCCAGACGCGGCATGGCCAACGGGCGACCCGACGCGGGCGACAGGATGTTGTTCGAGGACAGCATCAGGATGCGAGCCTCGGCCTGCGCCTCCGCCGACAGCGGGAGGTGCACGGCCATCTGGTCACCGTCGAAGTCGGCGTTGAACGCCTCACACACCAACGGGTGCAGCTGAATTGCCTTGCCTTCCACCAGCTGCGGCTCGAAGGCCTGGATACCCAGGCGGTGCAGGGTTGGTGCACGGTTCAGCAGCACCGGGTGCTCGGCGATGACCTCTTCGAGGACATCCCACACCTGGGCACGCTGACGCTCCACCATGCGCTTGGCGCTCTTGATGTTCTGCGCGTGGTTCAGATCGACCAGACGCTTCATCACGAACGGCTTGAACAGCTCCAGAGCCATCAGCTTGGGCAGACCACACTGGTGCAGCTTGAGCTGCGGGCCGACCACGATGACCGAACGGCCCGAGTAGTCGACGCGCTTACCGAGCAGGTTCTGGCGGAAACGACCCTGCTTGCCCTTGAGCAGATCGGACAGCGACTTCAGCGGACGGTTACCCGGTCCGGTGACCGGACGTCCACGACGGCCGTTGTCGAACAGCGCGTCCACGGACTCCTGCAGCATCCGCTTCTCGTTGTTGACGATGATCTCGGGCGCACCCAGATCGATCAGTCGCTTGAGGCGGTTGTTGCGGTTGATCACACGGCGGTACAGGTCGTTGAGATCGGAGGTCGCGAAGCGGCCACCATCGAGCTGAACCATCGGGCGCAGCTCCGGCGGAATCACCGGCACCGCGTCGAGCACCATGCCACCGGGTGAGTTGGTGGAGTTCTGGAACGCCGCCACCACCTTCAGGCGCTTGAGCGCACGAAGCTTCTTCTGCCCCTTGCCACTGCGGATGGTCTCCCGCAGGTTCTCGGCCTCGGCGTCGAGATCGAAGGTCTGAATGAGCTTCTGCACAGCCTCGGCACCCATGGCACCGGTGAAGTACTCGCCGTAGCGGTCGACGATCTCGCGGTAGAGCACCTCATCGACGATCAGCTGCTTGGGAGCCAGCTTGGTGAAGGTGGTCCAGATTTCGTCGAGCCGGTCCAGCTCACGCTGCGACCGATCGCGAAGCTGACGCATCTCACGCTCGCCGCCGTCGCGCACCTTGCGGCGCACGTCGGACTTGGCACCCTCGGCCTCCAGCTCGGCCAGGTCGGCCTCGAGCTTCTGGGCACGGGCCTCCAGGTCGGCGTCGCGCTGATCGGCGACTGCCTTCTTCTCGACCTCCATCTCGGCCTCGAGCGTCGAGAGTTCGTTGTGGCGAAGCTCGTCGTCGACCGCGGTGATGACGTAAGCGGCGAAGTAGATGATCTTCTCGAGATCCTTCGGCGCCAGGTCGAGCAGGTAGCCAAGGCGCGACGGAACACCCTTGAAGTACCAGATGTGCGTGACCGGGGCGGCCAGTTCGATGTGGCCCATCCGCTCACGACGCACCTTGGCGCGAGTTACCTCGACACCGCAGCGCTCACAGATGATGCCCTTGAAGCGCACACGCTTGTACTTGCCGCAGTAGCACTCCCAGTCGCGAGTAGGTCCGAAGATCTTCTCGCAGAACAGGCCGTCCTTCTCGGGCTTGAGCGTGCGGTAGTTGATGGTCTCCGGCTTCTTGACTTCGCCGAAGGACCAATTACGGATGTCGTCCGCCGACGCGAGGCCGATACGAAGTTCATCGAAGAAGTTGACGTCGAGCACGTAAACTCCCTTTCCCCTTGCGGGATAGAAATCGGATTAGGCGAAGTCCTCAATGGACGCAGATTCGTTGCGAGACAGGTTGATTCCCAGGTTCGCGGCAGCGCGCTCCAGGTCCTCGTCGTCGCCATCGCGCATCTCGATGGCGGCGCCGTCCTTGGACAGCACCTCCACGTTGAGGCACAGCGACTGGAGTTCCTTGAGCAGAACCTTGAACGACTCGGGAATACCCGGCTCGGGGATGTTCTCGCCCTTGACGATCGCCTCGTAGACCTTCACACGACCGACGGTGTCGTCGGACTTGATGGTCAACAGCTCCTGCAGCGTGTACGCCGCACCGTAGGCCTGCATGGCCCAGCACTCCATCTCACCGAACCGCTGGCCACCGAACTGCGCCTTACCACCGAGCGGCTGCTGGGTGATCATCGAGTACGGGCCGGTCGAACGCGCGTGGATCTTGTCGTCGACCAAGTGGTGCAGCTTGAGGATGTACATGTAACCGACGGTCACCGGGTACGGGAACGGCTCGCCGCTACGGCCGTCGAACAGCCGCGCCTTACCGTCACCGTCCACCATGACCTCGCCGTCCCGGTTGGGCAGCGTCGAGGACAGCAGTCCGGTCAGCTCCTCCTCGCGGGCACCGTCGAACACCGGGGTGGCCGTGCGGGTGTCGGCCGGGGCCGACTGCAGGTCCTCGGGGAGGTTCTGCGCCCATTCGGGGTTGCCCTCGATGTTCCAGCCGGTCTTGGCCACCCACCCGAGGTGGGTCTCCAGGATCTGGCCGATGTTCATACGACGCGGCACACCGTGGGTGTTCAGGATGATGTCGACCGGGGTGCCATCGGGCAGGAACGGCATGTCCTCGACGGGCAGGATCTTGCCGATGACGCCCTTGTTGCCGTGGCGTCCGGCCAGCTTGTCACCGTCGGAGATCTTGCGCTTCTGCGCGACGTACACGCGAACGAGCTCGTTCACGCCGGCGGGCAGATCGTCGTCGTCATCACGCGAGAAGACGCGGATGCCGATGACCTTTCCGGACTCACCGTGCGGCACCTTCAGGGAGGTGTCGCGAACCTCGCGGGCCTTCTCACCGAAGATGGCACGCAGCAGGCGCTCCTCGGGGGTCAGCTCGGTCTCACCCTTCGGGGTGACCTTGCCGACGAGGATGTCGCCGTCGCGGACCTCGGCGCCGATGCGGACGATGCCGCGCTCGTCGAGATCTGCCAGCACCTCATCGGAGACGTTCGGGATATCCCGGGTGATCTCCTCGGCGCCCAGCTTGGTGTCGCGCGCATCGATTTCATGCTCTTCGATGTGAATCGACGTGAGCACGTCCTCTTCCACCAGACGGTTGGACAGGATGATGGCGTCCTCGTAGTTGTGGCCTTCCCACGGCATAACAGCCACGAGCAGGTTCTTACCGAGGGCCATCTCGCCGTTTTCGGTGCACGGACCGTCGGCGAGAACCTGACCGACCTCGACCCGCTGACCCTCGTCAACGATGGGCTTCTGGTTGGCGCAGGTGCCGTGGTTGGAACGGGCGAACTTGCGCAACCGGTAGCTCTGGCGGGTGCCGTCGTCGGCCATCACGGTGACGTAGTCGGCGGACACCTCTTCGATGACACCGGTCTTCTCCGCGATGACGACGTCGCCGGCATCGATGGCCGCACGCAACTCCATACCGGTACCGACCAGCGGGGCCTCGCTGCGCACCAGCGGAACCGCCTGGCGCTGCATGTTGGCACCCATCAGGGCACGGTTGGCGTCGTCGTGCTCGAGGAACGGGATCATCGCGGTGGCGACGGACACCATCTGGCGCGGTGAGACGTCCATGTAGTCGACCTCGGTCGCCGAGACGAACTCGACCTCGCCACCCTTACGGCGGACGAGGATCTTCTCCTCGGTGAAGCGACCGGTCGCGTCCACGGGCGAGTTGGCCTGCGCCACAACGTGGCGGTCCTCTTCGTCGGCGGTCAGGTAGTGGATCTCGTCGGTGACGACACCCTCGACCACCTTGCGGTACGGCGTCTCGATGAAGCCGAACGGGTTGACCCGCGCGTACACCGACAGCGAGCCGATCAGGCCGATGTTCGGGCCTTCCGGGGTCTCGATCGGGCACATGCGGCCGTAGTGCGAGGGGTGCACGTCGCGGACCTCAAGGCCGGCACGGTCACGGGTCAGACCACCCGGGCCCAGCGCCGACAGACGACGCTTGTGGGTCAGACCCGACAGCGGGTTGTTCTGGTCCATGAACTGCGACAGCTGGCTGGTTCCGAAGAACTCCTTGATCGCCGCCACGACGGGACGGATGTTGATCAGGGTCTGCGGGGTGATCGCCTCGACGTCCTGAGTGGTCATGCGCTCACGCACAACGCGCTCCATACGGGACAGACCGACCCGAATCTGGTTCTGGATCAGCTCGCCGACGGTACGCAGACGACGGTTACCGAAGTGGTCGATGTCGTCGACATCCACCGGCACCTCGACACCACCGGGAGCGGTCATCGAGGTCTGGCCCTCGTGCAGGCGCACCAGGTACTCGATGGTGGCGACGACGTCTTCCTCGGTGAGGGTGGTGGTGGTCACCTGAGCCGGGTTGGTACCGCCCAGGCCCAGCTTCTTGTTCACCTTGTAGCGACCCACGCGGGCCAGGTCGTAGCGCTTCTCCTTGAAGAACAGGTTCTCCAGCAGGGCCTGCGCGGACTCCTTCGTCGGCGGCTCGCCCGGACGCAGCTTGCGGTAGATGTCCAGCAGCGCCTCATCGGGACCGGCGATGTTGTCCTTCTCCAGGGTTCCCATCATGATCTCGGAGAACCCGAAGCGCTCGACGATCCGCTCGTTGGTCCAGCCGAGCGCCTTCAGCAGCACGGTGACGGGCTGGCGGCGCTTGCGGTCGATGCGCACACCGACGGTGTCGCGCTTGTCCACGTCGAACTCGAGCCATGCACCGCGGCCGGGAATGACCTTGACGCTGTGCAGGGTCTTCTCGGTCGACTTGTCGATGTTCTCGTCGAAGTACACACCCGGCGAACGGACGAGCTGCGAGACGACCACGCGCTCGGTGCCGTTGATGATGAAGGTGCCCATGTCGGTCATCATCGGGAAATCACCCATGAAGACCGTCTGGCTCTTGATCTCACCAGTGTTGTTGTTGATGAACTCGGCCGTGACGAACAGCGGGGCCGCGTACGTCATGTCCTTGTCTTTGCACTCGTCGACGGGTGCCTTGACCTCGTCGAAGCGCGGGTCGCTGAAAGACAGCGACATCGAGCCGGAGAAGTCTTCGATCGGCGACAGCTCAGTGAGGATCTCCTCAAGGCCGCCGGTCGGGTTCACCTCACCGCGTGCAGTCGCAACCTCGCGCCAACGGGGTGAGCCAACCAACCATTCAAAGGAATCCGTCTGCACATCGAGCAGGCCGGGAACCGCAAGCGGTTCACGCAGCTTGGCGAAGGAAAGTCGGTTGGGTGCCCCAGGTACGGAGTTAGTAGTTGCGTTATCGGTCTTAGTCTGGCGAGAGACTGCCAAGATCGGTCCTCCAGTGTTGCCGCGCATCTGCGATGTTTTGCGCAAGCAACGACCAAACACACACCCGATCGATCACAACACGAACCAACGCCGTCGTGGCGGGGGGAGGTGGGCAGGAGGCAGCCAGCGCAACGTCTAACAATAGCGTACTATCGCGCAGCCTTCAACCGCCCGGTCAAATCTGCGGATCAGCGCTGGCTGGCGGCCTCGCTGGAATCGCATGCGTCCGTGCTGCCAAACAGATTGACGCCTCGCACGCCGCCCGTCAAGAGATAGCGCCAGTATTTTCGGTGTTTCTTTTTGCCAATTTGATACCGGTACCACCGCCTTAGCCGGGCGCGACGGCCTCAACGGTTTGACCGGGCCCGCCGACGCGCCGATCGAAGCGCGATCGAACCCTCCGCGGACCCATGTCATCGGGGGCAAGCGCCCCGTGCCGGTCACACTCGCCCGATGCGGACGGGCACCCCGTTGAGGCGTGCCATCCCGGCAAGCGCCTCCAAGTCCTGCGGCTCGCTGGACATCAGCAGGTTCACATTCACGCCGGGGTTGGCATTGGCCGTCTGCCACGTCCCGCCACGGGTGTGGCCCCATCCATGCGGGACGGCGATGACACCGGGCAGGATGTCCTTGCTCACCTGTGCCGGAATCTCGATCTCGCCGTGTGCGGAGGTGACGGTGATCACGTCGCCGGTCGCGATTCCCAGCCGGTCGGCGTCATGGGCGTGTATCACCGCCCGTTGCGTCCGCCCGCCCCTCATCAGCAGCGGCACGTTGTGCATCCACGAATTCTCCGAGCGCGCCTCACGCATCCCGATGAGACGCATCGGCAGCTCCGGGTCGGCGCGCCGACGGCCAAGCTTGTCCAGTTCGGATTCAATGCCCTTGTGTCGCAGGCTAACCCGCCCGTCTCGCGTCGACACGGAACGCCCCAGGACCCCACCGGGCAGGTGATCGGCGAGCACCCTGCCATGCGGATAGTCGCGGACAAGGCGGGTGAAGGTGAGCCCACCGCGGCGCAGACCAAACCTGTCTCCACCCTCGGACATCCGGATCAGCGCATCCACCAGTGGACGCGGTCGCAGCCTCGACCCGAACAGGCTTGCCACCTTCCGCGCCCCCTGTATCACCGCAAGTAGCGGAGTCAGCCGCCACAGCCGGCTGAGCAGGTCGTCGATGATCTCCCATTCCTGCCGCGCCTGCCCCATGGGCGCCACCACCGCCTCGGTGGCCTGCCGAAATGGCGTTGGCTTCAGCGTTGCGAAGGGAACCATGAAATCGTCGCGTTCGTACATGGTGGTGGCCGGCAGCACGTAGTCACAGTGCGCCGTGGTCTCGTTGACGTACAGATCGATGCCGACCATCAAATCGAGCTTTTCCAGCGCTTGTTCGAGTTCATCGCCATTGGGCACGGACAAGACCGGATTGCCGGCGCCGACGAACAGTGCGCGCAGCTGGCCCGATCCGGGGGTGGTGATCTCCTTGGCCATGATTCCCGCCGGCTCGGACCCCAACACCGAGGGAAAACCGCCGATCCGGGACCTGCGACTCCGGTAGACCGACCCCAATCCGGCGCCCAGCACCCGCATCAACTGACGCTCCCCCGGCAGCCCGAACGAGCCGAACATATACCCGCCCGCGCGGTCCAGATTTCCCGCGACGAGATTGACGACATCAAGCAAATATGTTGTGAGCGTGCCGCTTTCACCCAAACACGTGCCGGTTCTGCCATACACGACAGCACGCGGTGTGGCGACCAGGCCCCGGGCCAACCCGCGCACCGTCGCCGGTTCTATCCCGGAATGCTCGGCGGTCAGCTCCGGGGCGAACGGCCTGACCAATCCCTCCAGCCAACCGACATCGTTGGCCTGAAGAGCGATCCGCTTCCTATCCACCAGGTCCTCGGTGAACATCACGTGCAGGAGGGAGAGCAACAGGTACACGTCACCGTCGGGCACGATCCCCAGCCACTCGAACTCGGCGGCCGTCTCAGTGCGGCGAGGATCGATGACCAACACGCGTCCCCCACGCTTGACCACCTCACGCATCTTGTCGCGCATACGCGGCATGGACACCCCGCTGCCATGGGAGATCACAGGATTGGCCCCCATCACCACCAGCAGGTCGGTGCGGCCGATATCGGGTACCGGCATGGTCAGCGAGTTCCCGTACAGCAGCTGGCTGGCGACGAATCGGTTATTGATGTCCTGCGAGCCGGCCGTGAACATGTGGAACTTGGCACCAAATCCGGCAATGGCCATCGGCAACCACATTGCGTATGAGTAGCTGAATGCTCCGGGATTGCCGTAGTACCAGCCGAGCGCGCCCGAGCCATGTCTGCGATGGATGTCTCGCACCCGAGCCGCGATATCGGCCATCGCGGTCTCCCAGTCCACCGGCTCGAATTCACCGGAGGCGGTGCGCCGCAACGGGGTGGTCACCCGGTCCGGGTCGTTGTGGATATCAGCGAAGGCAATGCCCTTCTGACATGCGAAACCCGCCGAGAGTGGGTTTTCCTTGTCGGGGCGCAGCGACAGCAACTTGCCGTCCTCGACGGTGGCGACCATGCCGCACAGCGGCTCACAAATACGACAGAAGGTTGTCTTCGTTTCGACTGTCATAGTCGGCACCGCTTCTATGCACGTCAACAGGGCTGACCCCTATTTGATAGCGCATGTTCTCAAATATCAACCCCTGAAGCACAGGGGCTGCCACTACCCCCGTACGGGCGGGATCTGCCCGGTCGGGGCGTCGTCGTCCGCCGTGTTGATGGTCTGCGTGGGCTGCTCGGCGTGCGGCGGCGCCAGCGTGGCCGTGGCGACACCCGTGGGCTCATCACCGAAGTCATGCACGTGGTACTGGTGGGTGCCGGCGAAGCTGTCCTGGATCGCGGCCTGGGCGTTCGGCGGAAGCTGGTGCATGATCTCGCGCACCCGCGCCTGGCGACGCCCGACGGCGGCACGTTCCGGCATACCCGGGGTGGCCTGGATCTGCGGCGGCACGCCCTCGATCTCCTCGACACCACCGTCGTGGTGCCCAGCGTCCAAGTGCGCCTGCTCCTCGGCCATGGTGGCCTCGTCCTTTTCCTCCGACATACCGATCGGCCCGATACGGCGGCCGTTCAGGAACTGCTTGATCACCGGCTCATCGCTGGTCAGCAGCACCTCGCGGGGACCGAACATGACGAGCTGGCGGCGGTACAGCATGCCCATGTTGTCCGGCACGGTACGAGCGATGTTGATGTTGTGCGTCACGATCAGGATCGTGGCGTCGATCTGCGCGTTGATGTCGATGAGCAGCTGGCTCAGGTAGGCGGTACGCACCGGGTCCAGGCCGGAGTCCGGCTCATCGCAGAGGATGATCTGCGGGTCCAGCACCAGCGAGCGGGCCAGGCCGGCACGCTTGCGCATACCGCCGGAGATCTCACCGGGGAACTTGGTCTCGTGGCCCGTCAAACCCACAACGTCAAGCTTCTGCATGACGATGTCGCGGATCTCGGATTCCTTCTTCTTGGTGTGCTCACGCAAGGGGAAGGCAGTGTTGTCGTAGAGGTTCATCGAGCCGAACAGCGCGCCGTCCTGGAACATCACGCCGAACAGCTTGCGGATCTCGTACAGCTCCTTGGAGGAGCACTCCATGATGTTGGTGCCGTCGATGTAGATGGCACCCTGCTCCGGTCGCAACAGGCCGATCAGCGACTTCAGGAACACCGACTTTCCGGTACCCGACGGCCCCAGCAGCACGCTGACTTCACCCGGCGGCAGAGACAGGCTGACGTTCTCCCAGATTCGTTGTGAACCAAAGGACTTGGTCAAACCCTCGACGGAGACTTCTGCACCCACCAGGCGATCCTTCCGCAACACGCGCACTTCACCACGAACCCGGCCAGGCTGTGGTTCGGATCACTTTAGCGTATGCCCAAGAACTGCATCGCGTTTGTGTCCAGACCGGGCCCGCTGACTGGCTAACTGTGATAACCAGCCACTACGCGTCTAGTCCGAGGTGGATTCGACGGGCGTCACGGCGGCGGAACTGCCGCGCCGGCGCTCCACGATGAGCAGCGCTCCGGCCAACAGCGCGACCAGCACGACGATCAGCCCGACGATATCGGCGAACACACTCGGATGCCCGAGGCCATAGCCGGTCAGCAGATCCACCTGCGCACGCTGCCGAACGAACTGGCCCAGCACGACTCCCAGCGCGGATGCCGTCACCGCCAGGCCCCCCACCACGGTCAGCTGCGCCGGTGAAACTCCGTGGAACACCGCATAGAAAAGGTAGACAGCCAACGTCGAGATACCGGCGCCGGAGAGCAGCAAGCCCAGTATCAATCCGCCCTCGGTGCTGGCAGCCTGCAGTTCGATCACGGTCGCCGCCACACCGGCCACCAGCAGGACCGCGCCCAGCACCGCGATGAGCGCGCGTTTGCCCGCGTCGATGAGGTATCCGGCGACCGGAGCGAAGACCAGCCCGGCGACAAAAAGTGCCAGCGGTGGCGCGTCGGAGGGCGCCAGTTCGCGATCGATCGACCACCACATCGCCGCATGGTCAAAGTCCGCGAACCGCACCAGGAACGTCAGCACGGTGATCGCCAGCAGTGCCGCCAATACCGCCGGGCGGGTGAGGACATCCGCGGCGATCAACGCTGCCGAACCCCTGCGCCGGGTCTGCGCGAAGAGCCCACCGAAGGCCCCCAGCGCGATGATCCCGAGGATCACCGCCCGCACCGGCGAGGACTCGTCAACCAAGAGCCAGGCCAGCGCGGACACACCTACCAGCCACAGCACCGCGCCGACGAGATCGAAAGTATCGAAGGTGCCGACGAACTCGCGGTGCGGCTGGGTAAGCACCACCACCAGCACCACGACCGTCGCAGCAAGGATTCCGTAGGTGATCGGGCGCCAATTCAGCGGTGAATTGATGTCCAGGACTTGGCCCGCCAACATGGCCAGCGGG
This sequence comes from Mycobacteroides franklinii, assembly GCF_001853795.1. Lineage (NCBI taxonomy): Bacteria > Bacillati > Actinomycetota > Actinomycetes > Mycobacteriales > Mycobacteriaceae > Mycobacteroides > Mycobacteroides franklinii. The sequence continues at coordinate 1,714,345 of NZ_MLIK01000019.1, read as the reverse complement.
TACATCGCCACCCAAAATCCCAGGGATAGCCCGCGGCCCTGCCTCGGTGTCGAATGCAGGACGATCAGCATGGAAGCCACCATCGTCAGGCCCGCGCCGAGGGCGGACACCAGCATCACCCAGGCAAGCAACGTGGCCGATCCCGGGATCAGTGACACCGCCGTGGACAGACCCAGAATCGCCAGGCCGGTGGCCAAGAAGGTGGTAGGCCGGAAGTGGTTGCCCAGCCTGGCGAACACGAGCAATGTCACCACAGCGACCACGTCGCCGGCGACGGTCGCCCATTCGATGGAGCCGAGGGCGTCATCACCCCGGTCCACTCCCCATACCGCCGCCAGACCGTGGTCCAGCATGGTCAACCTCGCCACGAACAATGCGGCGCACGCGATAACGACGTGCCGTACGGCCAGATTCATGTCACCTTCACCCTCTCGTCAGGTCACTCTATGGGCCCCAGCCACATTCGTCTTGCGATAGCAGGTATCGCGGGAGCAACCTATGGACCACCGGCGCCGGTTTTTCGCCGACCCCTGGCCCATCGAATCGCCCGGTACGTCAGCCATCCGAGAACGGCCAAAAGCACCAGCACCAGGACGAACGCCACCACCGGCACCGCCAGCGCGAGAATCGTCAGCACCAGCGAGGTGCCGTCCTCGGCAGTTGAGACCACCGGATTACCCACGCCGGCAGTGGTTCCGGTCACGAAGGGGCGCGCGACGGTCCGGCTGGCGTGCACGCTCCCCGCAGTGATGGCGCCGAGGATCGCGGCTACGGCCGGCGGCAGATTCGACGAGAGGCTCGTCTCCGCGGTGAACAGAATGGCTCCCGACGCGGGCGCGATGAGTGTGCCGACCGCGTGCAAGACGGAGTCCACGGCAGGAATTTTGTCGCCGATGAGATCGAGCACAAAAATCACCGCGAGGACAATGAGCGCTGGGGTAGAGGACAGCCAGCCATACGACGGGCCGAGCTCGATCCACCCGAGACGGTCGGCCGCACCCACCGCGAGCAGTGGCAGCCAGGCGTTCAGTCCGGCGGCACCCGAAAGCCCGAACGCTCCGAGGATGGCGCTGATGGCCGACGTGATCTCCATGCCACGAGTGTGACGCGGTCAGCGAGTTTCAGCGACGATTTGCCGACAGCCTCATGTTCGAGTGTCGAGTTGCACCACGAAGGGTGTCCCGCCCTCAAACCAGGCGCGATGCAGTTCGATGATTTTGCGCCGCGAGGGCAACCCCTTGCGGTGAAACAGGTTTTCGAGGTAATCGAAGGGGTGTACGGCGCCGCAGAACTGCGCGTGGGCCGGCCCATATGCCGGGTCGCCCGGCGCGATCGGCCGGGCCACCCCCTCGTATGTTCCATCAGTGAGCCGCAACCGCGCCCGAGGGTTCGCCTGAATGTTCTTGACCCACAAGGTGTGCCGGCCCGTGATCGCGACCAGGTACACACTGCCCCCGTCGCGCACCGCCTTGACGTAGGTGACGCGCGGGCTTCCCGTTCTTCTGCCGATGGTGGTCAGTACACCGACGCCGCGGGGCACTCGAATCGCGAACTACGGCCGATGTATCGCGTGCAAGGCGCTGGCGAAACGACGGCGCTCAGACAGCGGTGCTGCTGTCGTGTCCAACCCGGGCATGCGTTCGAAGACGTATCGCCCGTCCGTGTAGCACAACGACTCCGGCAGCGGGCCGTTCATGACCGAGCCGCTCCCGCGAAGACATCGGCCATGGTCTCAGCGGGGGTCCCAGTTGCCGTGGAACCCTGCCGGAACTCGCTGCGGCAGATGCACTGTGGCCATCAGATCCAGGCTGCCCGCATCAAGAAGTAGCAGCTGCCCCTCATCGGACCGACGGTCAACGGCGAACCCGATCAACACCCCGTCGTCCTCACTGGCCGCCGTCGGATTCGGGACGAAGGACATCTCCCCCAGCACGATTGCGGGATCCAGACGGCTCGAGACACTGGAACCGGTCTCGTAGTCGTACTTGACGATGCTGGCCCCTGCCGCCTCCCCGGTGCCGAAGAAGTTCTCCACATCCGGCAGGTAACCGTAACGGTGCTTCTTGCCCGTCAAGGTCTCGTTGATCCGCGGGAACTCGAGATGCCGATCATCCTTACGATCCATGTGTACCGTGCCCTTGGCCAGGTCGATCGTCCAGCGATCGAGCTGCCCCCTGGCGTCACTGGGCCCCAGCACATCCTGGGAAAACATCGAGTCATACCGCACGAGATCGATCACGATGACCTCCGAGCCATTGCGCATTTCGGAGTACCCGTTGAGCGGGTGGAAGACGTAACACGGGTCGATCTCGAACCAGCGCACGGGGGCTCGCCGGGAGGGATCATCGCCATCGCGGGGCATGACGCCAATCCGGGCCGGGTACTTGGTGTTCCACGAATACGGGATGGACGGGGAATTGCCGGAGTACTGGCTGGCCTTGGCCGCGATGGGACCGGGAATCTTGACCTTGCCGATAAGTGAGTTCATCACGATCTGGGCCGGCTTACGCAGCAATCGCGGCACGGGCACCGACTGGCTGATCATCGACATGTCCAGCGTGACCGGCAGATCGTAGAAAACGACATACTTTTCGGTGAGGGTGAAGTCGTGCATCATCGGTGCGCCGTGCACCTGGATGTCGACGGTCCGCCGCGCACGGCCGTTGGTACCGATAACGGAGTATTGGACGGTGCTTCCGCGCGCGAAAGAGTATGAGACGGCGTGCATTTCACCGGTGTCCGGATCGGTGTGCGGGTGTGCGGTATACCCGCCCGGCAGGGTGCCGTCAAAATCGCAGGTGCCGATGGTGTCGAGGTCTTCGGTGAGCTCGTAGTTCGCGATACCCCCCTCGACCAGCGCGAGCGTGCGTCCGGCGTGGCCAAGCACATTGGTGTTCGGCCCGATCACTCCCATGCCGGCGCTCATGCTGATCGCGGACGGGCGTGCCTCACCGAGCGTCTTGCTGACCGACGGCGTGCGGACCCAACGGTTGCGATACCACTGCGCCTTGCCGTCCCGCAGCGAGAGTCCATGCACCATCGCATCCCCGCTGAAGAGGTGATACGTGGCCGGGTCGACCTCGGCAGCCGGGTTGGGGCCGTTACGCAGATACCTGCCGTCGAGGTGATCGGGCACGGTTCCGGTCACCTCCAGGTCCACGCTGTCCATCTCTTCCTGGACGGGCTCCCAGATCCCGGTCAGGTAGGGGCTCGTGCTGGCGGCTGGTTGGGCTGTGGTTGTCATCGCGTCCTCCGGGGCTGGCTGGCATAACGCTGTTATTACGACGTTATGGTGAACCTACTCCCGTTGTGCGAACATGGCAAGACCATGAGTTCATCTGTGCCGCGAAATCGTCCGGAGACCGACGGGGCCGTCGCCCGCAATCCCCGGGTCGACCTTGTCTCCGCCGCGGTGCAACTGCTGAACGAGCAGGGCCCCGACGCACTGCAGACTCGCAAGATCGCCGCCGCGGCGGGTACCTCCACCATGGCGGTCTACACCTACTTCGGCGGCATGCGCGAGCTGATCGCGGAGGTAGCCGAGGAGGGGCTGCGGCAGTTCGCCGAGGCGCAAGCCATCGTCGAACAGTCCGACGATGTGATCGCCGATCTCATGCTGACCGGAATGGCCTACCGCCAGTTCGCCATCGACAGTCCGCACATGTATCGGCTGATGTTCGGTGTCACCAGCGCGCACGGCGTCGACGCGCCCCGCAGGAACATGTTCGACACCTCGCACGTGACGCCGGAGCACCCGAGCGCCGCCTACCTGTTCCGTTGTGTGCAACGCGCAATGGCGGCGGGGCGCATCGATGGCTCCCCCGACGACGCCGCGAAGGTCGCGGCCACCGCCGCCAAGTTCTGGACCATCATGCACGGGTTCGTCATGCTGGAGCTGGCCGGTTTCTGGGGTGAAGACGGCGCCGCGGTGGGCCCCGTACTGGGCTCCATGACCACCGATCTCCTTATCGCCCTTGGCGATACCCCCGAACGGGTGAACAGTTCGGGGGCTGCCGCCGCGGCTCGGCTCGCAACGTCGATCCAAGGCGCCCAGAAGATTTCGTAGGCGGCCGGGCACCTCGTCGAGTGTGCGGATTGTGTCGATTTTCCGCGGATTCTCGACCGGATCCGCACATTCGAAAACGAATCCGGCCCCGGAAGTCCTTCCAGGTTCAGAAGGACGTCCGGGGCCGGACTGTGAAAGGTGCTGCGAACTACTTGACGGTGACCGTCGCGCCAGCGGCCTCGAGCTTGCCCTTGGCGTCGTCGGCGGCTTCCTTGGCGACCTTCTCCAGCAGCGGCTTCGGGGCGCTGTCGACCAGGTCCTTGGCTTCCTTCAGACCCAGGCCGGAGACGATCTCGCGCACAACCTTGATAACGCCGATCTTCTTGTCGCCGGCGCTCTCCAGGATGACGTCGAACTCGCTCTGCTCTTCGGCAGCCTCGGCAGCCGGGGCAGCGCCACCGGCGGCGGCGACGGCGACCGGAGCGGCAGCGGTGACCTCGAAGACCTCTTCGAAGGTCTTGACGAACTCGGACAGCTCAAGCAGCGTCAGCTCCTTGAAAGCATCGATCAGTTCCTCGGTGCTCAGCTTTGCCATAATGTTGGTTCCTTCCTTGATTTACAACAGGTTTGGGTTGATACAGGCGCGTCAGGCAGCCGATTCCTCGGCGGCCTTCTTCTCCTGCAGGGCGGCGGCCAGGCGTGCAACCTGAGACGCCGGGGCGTTGAACAGCCCGGCGGCCTTGGCCAGGTTGCCCTTCATCGCGCCAGCCAGCTTGGCCAGCAGCACCTCGCGCGATTCCAGATCGGCGATGCGCTCAACCTCGGCAACTGACAAAGCACGGCCATCCATGTAGCCGCCCTTGATGATCAGAGCCTTGTTATCTTTCGCGAAGGTCTTGATGGCCTTCGCAGCGTCCACGGGCTCACCCTTGATGAACGCAATTGCCGTCGGGCCGCTGAACAGTTCGTCCAGACCCTCCACACCGGCTTCCGCAGCCGCACGCTTGACCAGCGTGTTCTTGGCGACGGAATAGGTGGCGGAGGTACCGAGGGTGCGGCGCAGGGTGCCCAGGGCGGACACCGACAAGCCGCGGTACTCGGTGATCACCGTGGCAGTTGAATCCTTGAACTGCTCGGTGATCTCGGCAACGGCGGAGACCTTGTCAGTCTTGGCCATGTATTGCCTCCTCATCTCGTTTCGGTCGCTGCACCTAGGACAAGACGGTCTGAAATCGAGAAGGCGTCTGAAATGACGAACGCCCCGACGCAGACAGGTCGGGGCGTGAAAATCCACGGACTTTTGATCCGCGGGTCTTACCTCGTCCTCCTGCGTGGGCCGTCAGGACGAGTCCTGAACCTTCAACCTCGCGAGAGGTGACCGACGGTCTTCGGTGGAGCTGGATCAGATTACCGCAGATGAGGGTAATCATCCAAAACGGCCCGAAACTCCCGTGGTATCCAGGAATGGTGCCGCTGTCCTCTGAAGTCCCGACGCGATCGGGCATTGCCCGCAACGGCGATGTCGAGCTCTTCTACGAAGACCTGGGCGACCCCCAGGATCCCGCCATCATCCTGGTGATGGGAGTGGCTGCCCAGCTGCCCATGTGGCCCGATGGCTTCTGCCGGCGGCTACTCGACCACGGCTATCGGGTGATTCGGTTCGACAACCGCGATTGCGGGCTGTCCACGAAGCTGGACGGGCACAAGGCGCCGGGATCGGTGCAGCGCCGGGTGGTCCGCTATGCGTTCGGTATGGGCAGCGAGGTCCCGTACACGCTCGTCGACATGGCCGAGGATGTCCGCACCCTCATCGACCACATTGGCCTGGACACAGTGCATATCGCGGGCGCCTCGATGGGCGGCATGATCGTGCAGGTCTTCGCCGGCACCTACCCCGAGCGCGTCAACTCGGTGGGAATCATCTACTCGGCGAGCGGTCGCCCGTTCTCGCGCCTGCCGTCCTGGCAGTTGATCAAGACCGCCATGAACACCCCCGGCAAGAACGCCACCGCCGAGGAATGGCTCGAGTTCGAGGTGAACACCGGCATCGTCTACAACGGGCCCGATAATCTGCCCTCCCGGGAGGCGCTGCGGCAGCGCATCCTCGAGCACAGGGCCCGCAGCGACTACAAGGTCGGCACCGTGCGCCAATTCGACGCCATTCTGGGCACCGGCAGCCTGCTGCGCTTCACCCGCGCCATCACCGCACCGACCGTCGTGATCCATGGCCGCAACGACCCCCTGGTGCCGTATCAGAACGGCCGGGTGGTGGCCAAAAACATCCGCAACGCACGTTTCGCCCTCATCGACGGGATGGGACACGATCTGCCCGAACCTGTGTGGGAGCCCGTCACCAGCGAGTTGTTGGCAACTTTTGGCTGCGGCACCTCCCACTCGCGGGGGACTGCGTACAGGACTGAATAGGGCAGCACGGGCATGATGCGGCACACTTGCATTTCATGACTGCGCAAGATCGGTCCGGCCGGAGCGTGAGTGAGGGCCGCGGACGTCAGGTTGCACCGCTCGGGCGCGTGGCACTTCTGTCCGAGGCCGCGCGGCTGGGCACCACCGGCTGGCAGGTCGCCCGCACCGCCGGACGCGTGCTGGGCAAGCTCGGTAAGAAGGGCAGCCTCGAGCAGAAGTTCATCGCCGAGCTCCCCCAGACCTTCTCCGATCTGGGTCCCACGTACGTCAAGCTCGGCCAGATCATCGCGTCCAGTCCGGGCGCCTTCGGCGAGCCACTGTCACGCGAGTTCCGAGGGCTGCTGGACCGCGTCCCGCCCGCCGATCCCGCCGAGGTCCGCGAGCTCATCATCGGCGAGCTGGGGTCCGAACCGGAGAAGCTGTTCGCCTCCTTCGACACCGAACCGTTCGCGTCCGCCTCGATAGCCCAGGTGCATTACGCCACACTGCATTCCGGCGAGGACGTGGTGGTCAAGATCCAGCGTCCTGGAATCCGGCGCCGGGTCGCCGCCGACCTGCAGATCATGAAGCGTGGCGCGGCGCTACTGGAACTCGGCAAGGTGGGCCGCATGCTGTCCGCCCGCGATGTGGTGGACGACTTCTCCGGGAACCTCTCCGAGGAACTCGACTTTCTCGCCGAGGGTCAAGCCATGCAGACCTGGGTGGAACATCTGCACACCTCATCGCTCGGCAAGAACATTCGGGTGCCGGATGTGCATTGGCATTACACGACGTCCAGGGTGCTCACCATGGAGCGGGTGCACGGCATCCGCATCGACGACGCAGCGGCCATTCGCAAGGCCGGATTTGACGGCACCGAGTTGGTGAAGTCGCTGCTGTTCTCGGTATTCGAATCCGGTCTGCGCCAGGGCTTGTTCCACGGCGACCTGCATGCGGGCAATCTCTTGGTGGACGACGAAGGCCGCATCGTGTTTCTGGACTTCGGCATCGTCGGGTTCATCGATCCGCGGACTCGGTGGCTGTTGCGTGAATTGATCCATGCGCTGCTGGTCAAGAAGGATCATCGCGCCGCGGGCAAGATCGTGGTGCTGATGGGCGCCGTCGGCAACCCAGGGGACGCCGACAAGGGCACCCGGGACATTCAGGCGTTCGCCACTCCCCTGACGACGAAATCGCTTGGGGACATGTCTTATTCGGATATCGGTAAGCAGCTGTCCGCGCTCGCCGAGCAGTATGACGTCAAGCTGCCGCGTGAGCTGGTGCTCATTGGCAAGCAATTCCTGTACGTCGAGCGCTACATGAAACTGCTGGCACCGCGCTGGCAGATGATGGAGGACCCGGAACTCAAGGGCTACTTCGGCAATTTCATCGTCGACATCAGCCGTGAGCACAACCGTGAGGGAGATATCTGAGATGACGGCCAGCACCGCCAAAGTTGGCGAAATCGAGTTGTGCTACGAGGAATTCGGCAACCCGGCTGACCCCGCCGTGCTGCTCATCATGGGCATCGGCGCGCAGATGGTGTTCTGGCGCCCCGAGTTCTGCCAACAGCTCGCCGACCAGGGCTACCGCGTCATCCGATTCGACAACCGGGACTGCGGTCTGTCGACCAAATTGGACGGGGTGCGCGCCGGCGGGGGCTCGCTGCTTCCCAGCATGGCGAAATTCCTTGCCGGAGTGAAGATCACCGGCACCGCCTACACGTTGGTGGAAATGGCCGGCGACGCCGCGGGCTTGCTCGATCACCTCGGCATCGAACAAGCCCACATTGTGGGCGCGTCGATGGGCGGCATGATCGCGCAGGTATTCGCCGCCGAGCATCCCGAGCGGACCGCAACGGTCACCATCATCATGTCGAGCAACAATCAGCCGTTCCTGCCGCCGCCCGGACCACGCCAACTGATGGCACTGCTGAAGCCTCCGCCCGTGGGCGCCACCCGCGAGCAGGTCATCGCCAACAGCGTGCAGGTCGGCCGGATCATCGGTAGCCCGAAATTCCGCCAGTCAGAATCGAAGTCGTATCTGCATGCCGCCGAGTACTACGACCGCAGCTATTACCCCAAGGGATTCTCCCGGCAATTCGCCGCGATCATGGGGACCGGCAGCCTGGTGCCGTTCGACAACCGAATCACCGCCCCCGCACTGGTTTTGCACGGCAGGGCCGACAAGTTGATGCGCCCTTCGGGCGCGCGCGCCATCGCCCGGGCTATTCCGGGAGCGCGCCTGGCGCTCATCGACGGCATGGGTCACGACCTGCCCGAGCCGCTGTGGAGCCGAATCATCACCAAGCTCACCGAGACCTTCGCTCGATCGGAGCCCGCAGAGGATGAGTCGGAGTCCGAGGCCGCGGGTCGCTAATTAGCTCCCCTAGGGAACGACCTTCACAAGCCCGAACTGGTCGTTAATTCTGCGCGCATCCCTTGTCGCTGCCGTGATCGTGCTCTAGCCTCGGCACGGGACACCCAGCCACTATCAGATCCGATCTACCGCACGCGCGCCGTTCGGGGCACCGCGCCATCTCTCGTGAGAGGCCGCAGCATGTCCAAATTGATCCCGAAGTTTTCCGACGTACAGGCCCACTACGACCTGTCCGATGACTTCTTCGCACTGTTTCTCGACCCCAGCAGGACATACAGCTGTGCGTACTTCGAACCCGAAACGCTGACGCTCGAACAGGCCCAACAGGCCAAGATCGATCTTGCGCTCGGGAAGTTGAACCTGGAGCCGGGAATGACGCTGCTGGATGTGGGATGCGGCTGGGGCGCCACCATGAAACGTGCGCTGGAACGCTATGACGTGAATGTCATCGGCCTGACGCTCAGCAAGAATCAGTGCGCATACGTCAACACTCTCCTGCGCTCCGCGAAAAGTTCGCGCGACTACGAGGTCCGGTTGGCCGGGTGGGAGGAATTCGAGGGCACCGTCGACCGAATTGTCAGCATCGGCGCCTTCGAGCATTTCGGCCACGAACGGTATGACAGCTTCTTCGCGATGGCGCACCGGGCACTGCCCGACGACGGAAAGATGTTGCTGCACAGCATTGTCAGCTATCACCCCGAGGAATTGAAGCGGATGGGCATTCCGCTCCTGATGTCACGGGTCCGATTCATGCATTTCATGCTCACCGAGATATTCCCCGGCGGCCGTTTGCCTTCCGTGCCGATGGTGGACGAGCATGCGGCGCGGGCGAACTTCCGCATTACCCGTCACCAACTCCTGCAGCCCCACTATGCACGCACCTTGGACTGCTGGGCCGAGAACCTGGTCGCGCACAAAGATGAAGCGATCGCGCTTCAGTCCCAAGAGGTTTACGACAGGTACATCAGATACCTGACGGGATGTGCCGACGCGTTCCGGGAAGGCTGGATCGACGTCGTTCAGTTCACCTGCGAGAAGTAGTCGTCGACCAAGTCCTGCACCGCACCGGCCACCCGGCCCTTGTCGACGGGCACCAGCCCGATCCGGGTACGCCGGTCCAGAATGTCGTCGGTGTCGAGCGCGCCCTCATGGGTGAGGGCGAATTCGACCTGTTCTCGGGTGATGTCGAGGCCGTCCACCAGCGGAGTACCCACGGCACCCGGCCAATCGTCCACGACCGCCAGGTTCTGTGTCACGCACTCCGAGGCGGCCAGCGGACGCCGTTCCAGCCCCGCGTCCAACGCGTCCTCGGCCATCTTGCGATAGGTGGTCAGCTTGCCGCCCACCACACTGACCACCCCAGATGCCGACACCCGCACCGCGTGCTTTCGGGACAGGTCCGCGGTCGCGGAATCATCACCGTCGAGCAGCGGCCGCAGGCCCGCGAAACGCCCCGCCACATCCGCTTCGGACAATGACGTCTGCAGCACCGTGTTGACCGTATCGAGCAGGAATTTCTCCTCTGCCGCAGAGGGTTCGGCCACATCAGGCACCGGCCCCGGCGCCGGTTCGTCGGTGAGCCCCAGGTACACCCGATCGTGGATGGCAGGCAATGCGAAGACGAATCGGTTGATGGTGCCGGGCACCGGTACCGTCAGGGCCGCGGTCAGGCCGCCGAAACTCGCCGCCCGAAACACCAAGTGAGTCCCGCGACTCGGGCGCAGCTTGATATCACCATCGACCTGGCCCGCCCACACTCCGGCGGCGTTGATGACGAGACCTGCCTGTACCGCAACGGTATTGCCGGTCAGCTCGTCACGTAGCACCGCACCATCACCGGTCACCTGCTCGGCCGACACCCGAGTGAGGATCCGAGCACCCAACCCGGCCGCTGTGCGCGCGATCGACACCACCAACCGCGCATCGTCGATGAGCTGGCCGTCAAAGGCCATGAGTCCACCGCGAAGTCCGTTGCGCCGCACCGTCGGCGCGCGACGAATCACTTCGCCTGCATCGATGGCGCGCGAGCGCGGCAGCACATCGGCCGAGGTATGCGCGAGCATGCGCAGCCCGTCACCGGCGACGAATCCCACCCGTACCAAGGTCCGACCGAACATGCTCACCGCCGGGTGCAGCGGCACCACCTGGGCGAGCGGGTGGATCAGATGTGGGGCCGTGCGAGTCATCAAGATGTGGCGCTCGATCGCGCTCTCCCGCGCGATGCCCACCTGACCCGAGGCGAGATAACGCAATCCGCCGTGTACCAGTTTCGAGCTGAATCGGCTTGTCCCAAAGGCTAAGTCGTGCTTCTCGACCAACGTGACGCGCAGGCCGCGGCTCACCGCGTCAAGTGCCACCCCGACGCCGGTGATACCGCCACCGATGACCAGCACGTCGACCGGGGTACCGCCGTCAAGGGCGGCGAGGTCGGCACTGCGCCGGGTGCTGTTGAGCTGGTTTGTCATGAATTCTCCTAGAGGGGCAGATCAAGCCTTGAGATATCCGTCGATGGCGGTGGCCAACTCGTTCACCAGCTCATCCGGCGAGAGGATGTCCGCGACGATGCGCGCCGACTGCAACACGGATTGGCCGATGAGCAGCACCATCGCCGCCAGCTGTTCTGGGGAGCCGGCACGAATCGATCCGTCGGCCTGCCCTTCGGCGATGAGCATCGCCGTCCAACCGATGAGTGCACGCTGGCTGGTGCCCAACCGCTGCACGATGTAGGTCAGCAGCAGTTCGGGATCCGATCGCAGGATCGCGGCGAATATCGAATGCTCGCGCACCTGCGTCACCAGGCCCGTCACCGACTGGACCAGCCGATCGCGCGCGCACCCCTGCCCGGTCGCGGGCAGGATCGAGCCCATCTCCCGCGTGAGCAGCTCGGCAACCAGGGAGCGCACATCTGACCAGCGCCGATACACCGACGGGCGGCTAACCCCGGCACGCTTGGCGACCTCGACCAACGTGGTGCGACGCACCCCGTACTCGGTGACACAGGACAACGCGGCATCGAGGATGCGTTCGGTCACGGGGTCGGCCGGTACGTCAGCGGGGTCGGCGACGTCCGTCGTCTGGACCATCATGTCACCTCACCCTCAGCCAAGAATTCTGCGTTACAACTTGCCATTGTATGTAATACTGTAACGCATGATGGAGTGGGACGCCTGGGGCGTGGCCGAAAAACGACAGACTCTCTCGCCTCAGGTGAAGACGCTCTTGGCGTCGGCACTGGGCATTCCCGAACGGGATCCCGTCAGCCGCGATGAATCGGCGGTCACCCTCTCCCCCAGCGCGCTCACCGCAGAACAACTGGCAGCTCTGCGCGACCTACTCGGCGCGGAGCATGTGAGCACCGATCACGGTGCCCGGCTGCGCCATTCGGGCGGCAAGAGCACTCCCGACCTGCTGCGCCGCCGCTCCACCGGCGTACAGGACGCCCCCGACGCCATCGTCTATCCGGCCTCACACGACGAGGTGTCCGCACTTCTGGGTCTCTGCGGCAAGCAGGCCATCGCGGTCGTTCCGTTCGGCGGCGGTACCAGCGTGGTCGGCGGCCTGGACCCCGAACGCGGTGGGTTCACCGCCGTCGTCGCCATCGATCTGCGACGGATGTCGGGTCTGGTCTCCCTCGACGAGGTATCGGGAACCGCCGTGCTGCTGCCGGGAACGACTGGCCCCGAAGCCGAGGAACTCCTTGGCACCAAGGGATTTTCACTCGGGCACTTCCCGCAGAGCTTCCGTTTCGCGAGCATCGGCGGATTCGCCGCCACCCGCTCGTCCGGGCAGGCCTCCAGCGGTTACGGCCGCTTCGACGCAATGGTGGACGCCGTCCGGATCGCCACCCCGCGCGGCGACCTCAACCTGGGTAGGGCACCCGCTTCGGCCGCCGGGCCGGACCTGCGCCAGCTCTTCCTGGGATCCGAGGGGGCACTCGGCATCATCACCGAGGTCACGGTGCGTGTGCACCGGCTCCCCGAGGACACCTGGTACCAGGGCTGGTCCTTCCCCTCCTTCGAAGCCGGCGCACAGGCGCTGCGCACCCTCGTCCAGTCCGACGCGGCGCCCACCGTGCTACGTCTGTCCGATGAGGCCGAAAGCGGGCTAAACCTGGCTCTGGCCAAGGATATTGGCGGAAAGAACCCTGCGGCCGGGGTGCTGGCCATCACCACCGTCGAGGGCACGCACGGGCATGTCGTGGCCAAGTCGGCCGAAGTGTCCGCCGTCCTCGCCACGGCAGGCGGCATCGCTCTCGGCGACGAGCCGGGCAAGGCCTGGGACCACGGCCGTTTCGACGCGCCGTATCTGCGCGATGCGCTCATCGACGCCGGTGCGGTGGTGGAGACGTTGGAGACCGCGACGTCGTGGCAGAACCTCACCAACCTGCGCACCGCCGTCACCACGGCACTCACGGAAGCGCTTGGCGCCCAGGGCACCCCGCCACTGGTCTTGTGCCACATCTCGCACACCTACCGCACCGGAGCATCGCTGTACTTCACCGTGGTCTGCGCGGCCGCCGAAGATCCGCTGACCCAGTGGGGCAAGGCGAAGAAGGCTGCAGGCGACGCCATCGTCGCGGCGGGCGGCACGATCACACACCATCACGCCGTCGGGCGCGACCATCAACCGTGGCTCGCCGATGAGATCGGTGAGCTCGGTGTGGAGATCCTGCGGGCGGTGAAGCGGACCGTCGACCCGCAAGGAATCCTCAACCCCGGCAAGCTGATTCCCACACAGGCGTAACCGTGACGCACCTGACCGTTCTGACTAACCCCACTGCGGGCCACGCCGCGGCACAGGCGGCCGAAGCGGCCATCCAGCATCTGCGTGCACGTGGCCTCACGGTGACTCATCACGCCGCCTCGTCTGCATCTGAATCACACGCGCTCGCACAGGAAGCCGCGCGCACGGGTGCACGCGGAATCGTCGCGGCCGGCGGCGACGGTCTGGTGAGCATCGCGCTTCAAGCCGTCGCGTCCACCCCGATAGCGCTCGGTGTGATCCCCATCGGCACCGGGAACGACTGCGCCCGCATGCTGGACATCCCCCTGGGCGACCCTGTCGCCGCGGCCGAGGTGATCGCCACCGGCAACATTCGGGTCATCGACGCCGGCCGCATCCAATATGACGGGACCACAACGTGGTTCGCCACTGTCGTAGCCTCCGGATTCGACTCCTTGGTCAATGACCGAGCGAACCGGATGCGCTGGCCGCGTGGCCGTCGCCGCTATGACATCGCCATGGCGCTGGAGGCCGCGAAGCTGAGGCCCCTACCGTTTCGCATCGAGTTGGACGATCAGGTGATCGAGACCGATGTCACCCTCGTCGCGGTCGGGAACGGAACCTCATACGGCGGTGGAATGCGCATCTGTCCGGGCGCCGTTCTGGACGACGGACTGCTGGACGTGACGGTGGTCGCGGCCGGTGGGCGGTTGCGGCTGTTGCGCCTGTCCCCCACCGTCTACAAGGGCACCCATGTCGACCTACCCGAGGTGAGCACCTTCCGGTCGCGGCGAGTCCGGCTGTCCGCCGCCGACATCACCGCCTATGCCGACGGCGATCCCGTCGCGCCGCTGCCGGTCGATATCGAAGTGGTTCCCGGCGCCCTGAGCGTCTTCACCTAGCCGATCTTCTGCGCGAACAGGAACGCCGAATGCGGCGTCGCGTCGGGCAGATCGGCGGGGATGCTGCGGCCGTGACGCTCCAGTAACGCGGGTGTTGTCTCGCTGGTCACCTGCCATCGGTGTCCGGCGAGGAACTCGCCGGCGTCGGTGCGCTCCTCCAAGTACCACAGGTCGGCGACATCGGGAATGTCTTGGCCCTGGAGATGTTCGGCGGCACGCCGAAACGCCTGTCCGCGTTCGCGTTGCCGCGCAAGGGTTTCCGGATTGAAGAAATCTTCGCCGAAGTTCTCCACGGCGATGCGGCTGCCCGGTGCGCTCAGCGCCTCCACGCGCTCGAAAAGCAGATCCTGTGCCGCGGGCGGCAGATACGGCAATAGGCCCTCGGCAATCCAGGCCGCCGGCCGGTCGGAATCAAACCCGTTGGCCTCCAATGCGGCAGGCCAATCGTCGCGCAGATCAACCGCCACGGGAACGTGACGAACACGTGCTGCGGCGCCCTGCGCGTCCAGGGTGTCGGCCTTGAAGGCGAGAACCTTGGGGAGATCCAGCTCGAACAACACCGTATCGGCGGGCCAGTCGAGCCGCCAGGCGCGGGCGTCGAGCCCGGCAGCCAGAATCACCGCCTGGCCAATCCCGGCCTGACCCGCCTCGCGGAAGAAATCGTCAAAGAACTTGGTGCGGCACGCGACGTAGGACCGCATCGCGGCAATGCGCTCGACCAATCGGGGCTCGGCCTCCAGCAGGGCGGCAGGTGGCTCCCCGTCGAAGCGATACATACTCCAGACGCCCTCGCCCGCGGCCGTGAGGAAATGACCGGCGTACGGGTCACTGATCAACGGGTTTGCGCTACGGGTTTCCGCGTCTCGGGCACTGGCCACTCCCAACGCCGTGCTGCCCACACTTTCGGTGATTTCCCAGCTGTCTCCGTCACTTCGCGCCATGAGTTCCTTTGTACGCCGGCCCGGATAGTGCGACGGTGATACGCGTGCATCGTCGGTGTCGGCGCGGACCCCTCGAACCGCGCAATCCACCACTACAGACCAGCACGACGCGCCCGGAAGAGTCACAGACGACAAGCTGGCACTATTTATAGAACAGCACGATATATTTGTCCAGCAATTCCAGGGATTGAGACATACGTTGACGGACCACACCAGCGCCGCCGAGCCGGGACGTGGCCGCGGTCGGCCCATCAAGGACGGCAAGACGTCCGCGGAAGTACGGTCGAACCTGCTCGACGCCACCGAGCGGGTGCTGGCCCGGGTAGGCGTCACCGCGCTCAGCATGGGTGCCGTCGCCCGGGAGGCGGGCTACAGCCGCGGCGTCGTGTATCGCTACTTCGACAATCGGGACGAGGTACTCGACGCCCTCGTCGTGCGCAGGGCCACAACGAATATCGCGGAGACGGCTCCCCGGCTGATGGCACTGGGCGACTGGTCCGAGATGGTCGTCGAATCGATGGTGATCGTCGCGACAGAGACCACACAGGACCCTTTGCTCCGCGCGCTGGTGGACCCGGACGGTAGCCACACCACCGCCGCGAGCCTGATATTCGGCTCACCGGGGCTGAACCAGATGCTCACCTCGCTCTACGAGTCGATGTTCAGCAGCGGACTCGCACCGCTGCGCGAAGGGCTCAGCGCACACGATGCCTCGCGCTATGTGCTGTCGGTGGTCATGAGCCTGCTCTCCGGCTCCATACCGGGCTGCGACGATCCCGATCAGGTGCGACGGTATGTCCGCACCTTTGTTCTTCCGGCGCTGCTCCAGACGCCACCGCCGCCACAACAGGTCTTCACATAATCGGCGGCAGATGTCTGATCGGTGGTGCGCGGTTCGTCAGACAGGTAGAGAGTGGATCGCAGAGTTCCGCTCACTGACTCAGACGGAGGGCTCCACCATGTACTACCTTGCGCTGCTGATCGGTCCCGAGCGGGCCCGGACACCCGAAGAGGGCGCCCAAGAGATGGTTGAATACCAAAACTTTCACGCCAAGGCGGCATCGGCGATCCACGCCGGTGACGCGTTGTTCCCCGTCGCCGAGGGCGTCCGAATCAGCGGCGCGCCCGATGCCCGCGTCATCACCGACGGGCCGTTCGCCGAGGGCGCCGAGGTGGCCGGCGGCTACTATGTGCTGGAGGCCGAGAACCTGGACGACGCGTTGACGTTGGCCCGAGACATACCGGAGGCCAAACATGGCGCGGTCGAGGTCTGGCCGCTCATCCATTGCTCACAAGAGTTCGACGGGCAGGGTGCCACCAACTGGCTCGCGCTGCTCATAGAGCCTCGCGACGAGGCCTTGCTGCCCGGCACCCCCGAGTGGGAGGCGGTGGCGGACAAGCACGGAGCGTTCCGCACCCGGGCCGGCGACCACATCAAGCTCGCCGGGCCGTTGCATCCCCCGTCGACCGCGACCACCGTACGGGTACGTGACGGCGAGGTGTTGCTCACCGACGGCCCCTACATCGAGGGGGCCGAGATCGCGAACGGTTTCTACGTATTGACCACCGATGATCGCGACCAGGCCATCGAACTCGCCGCGCACCTGCCCGCATCCACCGTGGAGCTGCGTCAGCTGACCGGTGTGTCGGGCCTCTAGCGACGCATGACCGACCTGGACGGCGTCTTTCGACGGGAGTGGGGACCAACCGTCGCGGCCATCGCACGGTGGTCGGGCGACCTCACTGTCGCCGAGGACGCTGTCCAGGAAGCGTGCACCGATGCCCTGCGGACCTGGCCGCGCGACGGCATACCCGCGAACCCGGGCGGTTGGTTGTTGACGGCCGCACGGAACCGGGCACGTGATCGTCTGCGGCGCGAAACACTACGTCCGGGAAAGGAACTGGCGGCTATGGTCCCCAACATCGCTGACGTCACCGCCCGGACCGACGTCTCCGATCCCCATCCCGTGCGCGACGACGAGCTGCGGATGATGTTCACCTGCGCCCATCCCGCCCTGGAGCGCACATCACAACTCGCCCTGACATTGCGGTTGGTGTCTGGCCTGACCGTTGCCGAGATCGCCCGGGCATTGCTGCACAGCGAAGCGGCAATAGGTCAACGAATCACTCGCGCCAAGAACAAGATTCGCACGGCCAATATCCCCCTGCGGGTGCCGCCCGCCGAGCTGCTGCCCGAACGCACGCCCCACGTGCTCAGCTGTATCTATTCGGTCTTCACCGAGGGCTACTGGTCCACGGGCGGACCGTCGGCCATCCGCGACGAGTTATGCGACGAGGGTGTGCGGTTGGCCGGAGAACTGTGCAAGCTCATGCCTCAGGAGCGGGAAGCCAACGCGCTGGCCGCACTTGTGTTACTTCATGATTCCAGACGCCTGGAACGGATGGGCGGCGACGGCGCACTGGTTCCGCTGGAGGAACAGGACCGTACTCGGTGGGATCGCGATCGTATTTCCCGTGGGCTGGGCCAGCTGCGGCAGGCGGCGGGCTCCGCCGGGCCGTATCTGCCCCAGGCGGTCATCGCCGCCCTGCACGCCACCGCACCATCGTGGGAGGAAACCGATTGGCATGCCATCTGCCTGGCCTATGACCGGCTGGTGACCATGACGGATTCGCCGGTGGTGCTGGTGAATCGGGCGCTGGCCATCGGACTGCGCGACACCCCGGAGAACGGGCTGGCCGCTCTGGAGAAGGTCGCCCATGATCCGCGCCTGACGAGATCCAATCTGGTGGCCACTGTGCGCGCCGATCTGCTCCGGCGCGCGGGACGCAATGCCGAGGCAATTGACTGGTATCGAACGGCACTGTCCGCCAACGGCTCCGACCCTGGACGGGAGTTCCTGCGGCGCCGCATCGCCGAATGTGAGACCAGCCTCCGCTAGCCGGGAACTACGAGGAACCAACGACCCCCTCCAGCCAGTGACCGATATCGCGGTGTACCCAGTCCTTCTCCGGCTCGTTGAGGATTTCGTGACGCCCACCCGCATAGAAGCGGTATTCGAGGCGCCGATGACCTTCTGCCATGTATCGGGTGATGAGACCCTGGATCGTCTCGGTGCGACCGCCCACCGGATCCTCCGATCCGGCGACAATGAGAATCGGCAGCTCCGAGGGGATCCGCGACTCGTTCCCCGGCTCCCACAGGGAGTGGAATCCCTTGATCACCGAATATGTCATCGCATTGGAAAACGGTTTGCCACACAAGGGGTCTGACTGGAACGTGCGGATCTCTTCGGCATCGCACGTCTGCCACTCCGAGCCGGTGGGCGTGACCCCATCGGGCACAAACGGTGCGTTGAACTGCGCCAGGAGCGCGCCGAAGAATTCACTCGGCGCCATCGCCTGCGGCCCGGCGGCCACTGCCTCCAGCTGGGCTATGGCCTCGCGATAAGCCTCTTCCGTGAGACCCGGCACCGCACCCAGCGTGCCGCACAGCACCGCCCCCGCCAGCAGATCGCCGTGATTCTCGATGTGGGACTGCGTCAATGCCGAACCCATGCTGTGCCCGAAGGCAATCAACGGCAGACCGGGATTCTGCGCACGGGCGATGTCTGCGAGCTGCTTGATATCCGCGGTCATGTCGTCCCAGGCCGTGACTCCGAGCTGCCCCAGCCCCGCCGGGCCGGCTGTCTGTCCGTGCCCGCGCAGGTCCAAGGCGTAGACCACGCACCCGCGCGCCGCGAGGAATCGGGCCAGCCGGTCGTACCGAGCACTGTATTCGGCAATGCCATGCGTGATCTGCACGGCGGCCCGCAGGCCGACCCCGCACGGTGGCTGCCATGTGCGGTACCAGATCACCATCTGGTCCACGTCGGAAGCGAACGTGGAAAATGTAGGCCCACCAACAGCGTTCGTGTCGACCGCGGTCAGATTCTCGCTCATGACGATCCCTTCTCTCAGGCTATTTCTTCGGCGTACTTGCGCGCGTAGATCGCGTAAAGCACGGTGTCTTCAGCCTCCTCGACGGCCGAGATCGCGATATCTACCGCGTAGGCCGCGTCTGATTCGGCGATATCGGCCTCCCGTGCGGCGAGCCTCGCATCAATCTTGCGTTCCTTCTGGCTGAGGTCGATCTTGACCTTCGCCATCTGCGCTCTCCAGGTCCCACTCAACTCGGACCACGACGAGCTGGCCTTGGCCGCCGCCCTATCGGCCTTGGTTTCGAGTTGCTCAGCGCGCGCGGCCGCCCGATCTATGTCGTCGCGCAGTTGCTCCCGCGTCTTGCCCCAGGCGTCCTCGGCCGTGCGCTCGGCGGCACGAGCCCGCTCGACGATATGCGAAAACCGATCGACACCCATGGCGCGAGGCTCCTTGCTGTCGAAGAATTGCACGTCATTCAAAATGCGGCGAAACGCCGGTCCCTATTTTCAGCCATGCGAAAGGAATGCGCATCCGAAAAGGCCGGCACCGGCACGGCCGATTTTCGATTCGGATGTGGTGACACTGTCAACAAAATCAACGAAGACGTTGGCAAATCGCCGAAGATCACCAGTTTGACGACATTTCCCCTCATGAGGGCCCTACGATCGCGCCCGTCGGCCCTAATAACAGCAAGTTAACACGATCCGCGATCCACCCTCTTCGCGCCAGTATTGCTCATTTCGAAACTATCTATTGCCCACGGGGAAATAATGAAGGACCGGAAAGATAATCGCTCCGCCTCAACCCGATATGATCAGTCCCGTGGGTCTCCAGAGTCTTGACGTATACGACCTTCGGTGCTTTGTCGCTGTGGCAACAACGCTGAATTTCACACAAGCCGCACGGGATCTGCATGTCTCCGCCCCACCTCTGAGCCGACGGATCCGCGACATGGAACGGCTGTTGGACGTCAAGCTGTTTGTCCGCGATACCCGTCGAGTCACACTGACCGCGGAAGGCGCACGACTACTGCCCGCGGCGCGCCGCATACTCGCCCAATTCGACGAGTTGCCGTCCATTGTGTCTCCGGAACCCACAACATCCACCCGGCCCATTGCCTACGGCGTGCCGCCCTGGCTGCACCCGGATCTGCGCGCGGCGTTGGCGGATCTCGAGAAGGTACACGCGGGCAGCTTCACGTTGAGGAAGTGGCCACGGGGCAGCGCAGAGATCATTTCCGCTCTCCAGCGGGGGGATATCGCGTTCGGGTTGGCCCGCCCGCCGTTCGATTCGGTGGGGTTGGTCAGAACAGTTGTGCACGAAGAGCCTTTGGGCGCTGTACTTTCCAAGGCTCGGTACGGAGCCAGATCGTCGATATCGACATCCGAACTGGCCGACCTCAACTATGTGACCGCCCGGCGAGACACCGATACCGAGTATCGCCAGCAGGTGGACCATGCGCTGGAATCCGCGGGGGTACCCCGGCGCGAAAACGTCGACCCCGGCGACTATGTGGGCGCGGCCGATATCATCAGCGTGGGCGACGGGTTCGCCATCGCGCCGCTCTCCCCGGTCAGTGGCGGCCGGATGTACAACCTCGCCGACGACATCTGCATACCCATCAACGATCTGGACCTGACCCTGGTCACCTGTTTGGTATGGCAGGCCAGCCTGGCCGAGCACGATCAAGAGGTCCGGGACATCATCGACTCGGCGGTGGCCCTACTGCGCAGGCCTCCCACTCCACAGCGCGCCGACTCGGCGACGGCCTAGCGGCTACGGCAGCGGAGCCGACCACACCAGCCGGGTACCACCGGTGTCCATCGCCGAGACACTGAACGTGCCACCCGACTCCGCGGCGCGGTTCGCGAGCCCGCTCAATCCACTGCGGGCCACCACTTCCGGTATCCCGATGCCGTCGTCGACCACCTCGATCACCAACTCGTCGTCAACCGACACGGTCACGGACAACTCTTTGGCGCGCGCATGCCTGACCACATTGCTCACGGCCTCACGCATCACTGCCTCGGCATCGCCCGCGGTGCCGGCGGGTATCACATCCAGCGGCCCGCTCATGCGCACAGATACCCGCAGCCCGGTGTCTGCCGTGAGCTCATTGATGGTGGAACGTAGTGTGGCACGCAAGGATTCGTCATTGGTGTGCAAATCGAAGATCGCGGTCCGGATCTCCTGGATCACCTCATGCAGCTGGTCGATATGGTCGGCGAGCCGGGCCGCCACTGTCGGATCCACCGACCGGCGGTGAGTGCTCTGCATGGCCAGGCCGACGGCGAACAACCGCTGAATGACGTGGTCGTGCAGATCACGCGCGATGCGATCGCGATCTGCCAGCACGTCCAATTCGTGTTTGGCCAAACGGACCTCGGCCTGTTCCAAGGCCAGCGCCGCCTGCCCCGCGAAGGAGGCCGCCATATCGAGCTGCTCCTCGTCGAAGGCGATCGCTCTGACCGTCCGTAGCAGGATGAGTACCCCTGCCGTCGACTCCCCTCCCCCGAGCGGAAGGACCAGCGCGGGCCCGAAAGCCAGGCCCGTCCCCTCGGCCAAGTTCACCGCGAGTCGGCTCACATTCCGGGGCTCGTGATCGACAAAGGTACTTCCCGAGGTCGAGCCGTCAACCGGAATCACCTTGTCGATCAGCACATCCGCACCGTCACCCTCGCACACCGCCACCACCAGCTCATCGGTGTCTTCCCCGTCACCGACGGGCAGCGCGATGAATGCGAAGTCCGCCTCCGCGAGCAGCGCCGCACTGGATGCCACCAGGTGCAGCGCCTTGCCCGGGTCCACACCCCTAAGCAGTTCGGCGGTGATATCGGCGGTCGCCCGCTGCCATTGCTCACGACGGCGCGCATGCTGATAGAGACGCGCATTCTCTATCGCGATACCTGCGGCACCCGCGAGCGCACGCACCACCACCTCGTCGTCCTCGGTGAACTCCTGCCCGTCGAGCTTCTCGGTGAGATACAGCCGTCCGAACACCTCGCCGCGCACCTGTACGGGCACACCCAAAAAGGTCCGCATGGGCGGGTGGTTCGCAGGGAATCCGACCGAGGCCGGGTGCGCAGCGATGTCCCGCAGCCGCAGCGGCTTGGCCTCGTCGATCACCACACCGAGCACACCGTGGCCCGTAGGCAGCGGGCCGATCATGTCACGGGTGGCCTCGTCGATACCCTCGTAGACGAACTCCGCCAGCTTCTCATCCGAGCCCACCACACCGAGTGCGCCGTATCGGGCGCTGACGAGTTCAGATGCCGCACAAACGATTTCCCGCAGGGTCGCATCCAGTTCCAGCCCAGAGCTGACGGCCATGACGGCGTCCAGCAGGGCATCCATGCGCCCGCGGGTACCGTCGACAATCTGCTCGATCCGGCCCTGCACCTCCGCGAGGAGTTCACGCAGCTGCAAATGGGCAAGCTCGGCCGTCACCCGATTGGGTTGCGTACCAACGTCCTCTACCACAATTGAACTTTCGCACACCTTGACCCCGGGTGAATACCAACCCGTCAGCCGTGCTGCCCCTGGTTCTCGCGCGCGAGTTTGGTCGCCAGGACTGCGACCTGGGTACGCCGTTCAAGGTCCAGCTTGGTGAGCAGGCGCGAAACATAGTTCTTGACCGTCTTCTCCGCCAAGAACATTCGCTCCGCGATCTGGCGGTTGGTCAGCCCCTCGCCGATCAGCTCCAGCAATGTCCGTTCCTGCGCGGTGAGACCGGCCAGCGGAGACGGGTTGTCCGCCGCGGCGCGCAGCTTGTTCATCAATGCGGCGGCGGCCCGGTTATCCAGCAGCGAGCGTCCCGCTCCGACGGTGCGGACCGCGGAGATCAGCTCCATGCCCTTGATGTCCTTGATGACGTAACCGCCGGCACCCGCCATGATCGCGTCGAGCATGGCATGTTCGTCGGTGAACGAGGTGAGCATCAAGCAGTTGAGATTCGGCAGCCTGGACCGCAATTCACGACATAGCTCGACCCCGTTACCGTCGGGCAGCCGGATATCCAGCACCGCGATATCGGGTTGTAGCGCCGGGATGCGTGCCATCGCCTCGGCGACCGAGGACGCCTGCCCGATCACCGAGAAATCCTCTTCCTCTTCGAGCAGGTCAGCCAGGCCGCGGCGCACTACCTCGTGGTCGTCGACCAGGAACACTGTGATCATGTCCGTTTTCCTTCCACCCGCCGCCCCCAGTGTGGCACCGGCAGAACATACCGACATGGCATTCCTTCCCGTCGTACCCCGCTGGTTCCACGGTAGGACGGAACCAATCTCAGCGGCTACGGTCTTTGGTCCCTAAACGGCGCAAGCCCCCATTTCCGGCTCGGCGCCAGGGAATGGGGGCTTGTGCGGTAAGCGTTCCGAAGGCTCTTAGACCTCCAGGAAGTTCCGGGTCACGGCCGGGTCGACCTGGATGCCCGGGCCGGTGGTGGTGCTGACGACGACCTTCTTCAGGTAGCGCCCCTTGGCCGACGACGGCTTGGCACGCAGGATCTCGTCGAGGACCGCTCCGTAGTTCTCCGTCAGCTTCTCGGCGTCGAAGGACGCCTTGCCGATGATCAGGTGAAGGTTGGAGTGCTTGTCGACGCGGAAGTTGATCTTGCCGCCCTTGATGTCGGTGACGGCCTTGGCCACGTCGGGGGTCACGGTGCCGGTCTTGGGGTTCGGCATCAGACCGCGCGGGCCCAGGACACGAGCGATACGACCGACCTTGGCCATCTGATCCGGGGTGGCGATGGCGGCGTCGAACTCGAGCCACCCGCCCTGGATCTTCTCGATCAGGTCGTCGCTACCGACAACATCGGCGCCGGCGGCAGCAGCCGCTTCGGCCTTGTCACCCACCGCGAAGACGATGACGCGAGCGGTCTTACCGGTACCGTGCGGAAGGTTCACGGTGCCGCGGACCATCTGGTCAGCCTTGCGGGGGTCGACGCCGAGGCGCATCGCGACCTCAACAGTGGCGTCGTACTTCTTGGACGAGGTCTCCTTGGCCAGCTTGGTGGCCTCAAGAGGGCTGTACAGTTTGTCGCGGTCCACCTTTTCGGCGGCCTCGCGATATGCCTTGCTGTTCTTGCTCATTGGTATCCAATCAATTGTTGGTTCGTGGTCGTACAGGCCGAAGCGGGCCTTACCACTGGGTTATGCGGATTACTCGCTGCCGTGTCTATTCGACGGTGATGCCCATCGAGCGCGCGGTGCCGGCAATGATCTTGGCGGCGGCGTCGATGTCGTTGGCGTTGAGGTCTTCCTTCTTCGTCTCGGCGATCTCGCGCACCTGATCCCAGCTCACCTTGGCGACCTTGGTCTTGTGCGGCTCACCGGAACCCTTGGGCACACCGGCGGCCTTCAACAGCAGCTTGGCGGCGGGAGGGGTCTTGAGCGCGAAGGTGAAGCTGCGGTCCTCGTAGACACTGATCTCCACGGGGATGACGTTGCCGCGCTGCGAGTCCGTCGCGGCGTTGTACGCCTTGCAGAACTCCATGATGTTGACGCCATGCTGACCGAGCGCGGGACCTACCGGCGGCGCAGGGTTGGCTTCGCCGGCCTTGATCTGAAGCTTGATCAGCCCGACGACCTTTTTCTTCTTCGGGGCCATTGGGTGTTTCCTTACTTTCCTTCCGTGTTCCGGCCGTTATTCGACCGGAGTTCTGCGGACCGTGACGCGGTCCGAAGTCTTGTTAGAGCTTCTCCACCTGAGTGAAGTTGAGCTCGACCGGGGTCTCACGACCGAAGATGGACACCAGCACCTTGAGGCGCTGCTGTTCGGCGTTGACCTCGCTGATGCTGGCGGGCAGCGTCGCGAACGGGCCATCGGTGACGGTGACCGACTCGCCGACCTCGAAGTCGACCTCGATGACGGGACGCTCCAGGCCACCCGTCTCGGCGGCCGCGGTCCCGGAGGTTTCGGCTGAACCACCCTTGGTGGCCTTCTTGGCCGGGGTCTGCGGGAGCAGGAACTTCACCACATCGTCGAGCGACAGCGGCGACGGGCGCGAGGTCGCGCCGACAAATCCGGTGACGCCGGGGGTGTTGCGAACCGCACCCCACGACTCGTCGTTCAGTTCCATCCGGACCAGGATGTAGCCGGGCAGCACCTTGCGGTTGACCTGCTTGCGCTGACCATTCTTGATCTCGGTGACCTCTTCGGTGGGCACCTCGATCTGGAAGATGTAGTCGCCGACATCCAGGTTCTGCACACGGGTCTGCAGGTTGGCCTTGACCTTGTTTTCGTATCCGGCGTACGAGTGAACGACGTACCACTCGCCCGGCTCGCGGCGCAGCTGCGCCTTCAACGTGACGGCCGGGTCGGCGTCCTCGTCAGCCTCCACCTCGGCGCCCGACTCTTCCGAAGACGACTCAGTCGGCTCGGGCGCAGCGCTGGTTTCGGCCTCGTCGATCACGTCGACCGACGCAGCCGTGTCAGCGGTGTCCTCTGGCTCGCTCGTAGCGTCGCCGTCGAAGGTCGTCACCGTTAGTCCTCTCTCGTCTTTCTATTACCCGAACACCAGCATGACCAGCCGGGCCAGGCCCAGGTCAATCACGCCGATCAGGGTCACCATGAACACCAGGAAGACCAGCACCACCGTGGTGTAGCTGACCATCTGCTTGCGGTTCGGCCAGATGACCTTGCGCAGCTCAGCGACCACCTGCTGGAGAAACACCCAAAGCTGGACCAACGGATTGCGCGATGGCCCCGTCTTGTCCTTCTTCGCGGCAGGCTTCCGACTGTTCTTCCCAGCCTTCTTCTTCACCTCACCGGTCTCGGAGGCACCAGATTCGGTGAGCTCCGTAGCCGCGGTCGAGGAATCAGCACGGCGGGTCCGCTTACCCGTCGGGCGAAGCGGCTTGGTCGAGGCGACGGCCCGGTCGCTATCGGCGGTGCCGATGTCGGGCTCGTCTAGCTCGTCGCTCATTCCCTTCCGTACCTCTCTGTTTCCCTAGTGCTTACTCCAGGGTGTTGCAGGGGTGACAGGACTTGAACCTGCAACCTGCGGTTTTGGAGACCGCTGCTCTGCCAGTTGAGCTACACCCCTAAGGCTGGCACGCCAACCCGGTGGTCGGGGGCCTCACACAACACACGCGCCTCCCGAGTAGCCGACAGGCGCGTTGTGATGGGAAAACCCCGAATCTCGAGTGTACCCCGCGGCCAGCTCCAGACTGAAATTGCCCACCGATCCGACACCGATCAGCGAGCTCTCTTCTTAGATGAGCTTGATATCGGCCATTCGATCCGAGTCGCGGCCCATCAGGGTGGTGAACGCTTCCATAACCAGCTCGCCATTTTGATCGCGCACGATGTTGCGGGTGGTCACAATGTCCACGCCGAAGGCCTCCTTGTGGGAGTCGACCTGGAAGTCGCACGACAACTCATCACCCTCGGTGATGGGCTTGTGGTACACGAACTTCTGCTCGGAATGCACGATCTGCATGGTGTCCATACCGACGTCGTAGGTGCGGAAGAATTCCTTCTGCACCAGCAGCGCCATCACCGCGGGGAAAGCCAGGGGCGCGATGAGGCCGTCGTGTCCGAGTTCGGCCGCCGCCTCCGGATCGAGGCTGGCCGGGTCCACGGCCTTGACCGACTGCGCGAACTCGCGGATCTTCTCCCGTCCCACCACATAGGTCCTGGAGTACTTGTGCGTCATTCCGACGATATCGAGTTGGAGCGCCACGACTACGCCAGCGTCGCAGTCGCGATAGCGCGCCCGAAGATCTTCTTGCCATTGGTGGTGGCGGTCAGCGCGATGGTGATCGACTTGCTGTCCGCGTCGACCGACTTCACGCGACCGTTGAAGATGATCTCGGCGCCGACACCGTCGTTGGGGACGGTGACGAAGCTGGTGAAGCGCACGTTGTACTCGGTCACCGCGGCCGGGTCACCAATCCACTCGGTGACATATCCGCCACCCAGGCCCATGGTCAGCATGCCGTGGGCGATGGCACCGTCCTCGAGCCCGACCAGTTTGGCGGTCTCGTCGTCCCAGTGGATCGGGTTGAGGTCGCCGGAGACTCCGGCGTAGTTCACCAGATCCTGCCGGGTCAGCGGGATGGTCCTCTCCGGCAGCTGATCTCCCACGTTGACCGAACTGAACTCACGCAATGCCATCAGTTGAACCCGCCTTCTTCTCCGTCTTCTGCAGTGCGCCCGGCAAGAGTCGTTAACAGCTCCTGCACCAGCTCACCCTTGTCATTGGTGATGAGGCTCTTGGTGACGATGATGTCGGCACCGAACGAGCGTCGGATCGAGTCGAGGTACACATCGCAGTACAGCTTGTCGCCGGCCCTGATCGGGCGCAGGAGTCTGAGCTCCTGGTCGACCTGGACGATCTTCTCGTCCTTGATTCCGATGTTCGCGTCCTCGAAGAATGCCGCCTGTGCGGTGTATCCAAAGATGCACAGAAAGGTAGGCGGGGCGACGAGGGAATCGTAACCAAGAGCCGCGGCACCTGCCTCGTCATGATGAGCAGGGTGCTCGCTCTTCACCGCCTCGGCGTGCTCGCGGATCTTCTCCCGCTCGACCACATAGTGGTCGGGGTATCGGTAGTGCGTTCCGACGAGATCTTGCGATAAAGCCACGGGGCGGAACCTACCTACTGATGTTGACCGATACCAAGTAAGGCTTGCCTATTCGTGTCGCGTTGAGACGACACGGGAAGAGCAAAGGGAAGCGCGTCAGCGCGACTCTTTGTGAGGCTGGTGCGATCCGCAGTTCGGGCAGAACTTCTTCAGTTCCAGCCGGTCCGGGTCGTTGCGCCGGTTCTTCTTGGTGATGTAGTTACGGTGCTTGCACGTCTCACAAGCCAAGGTGACCTTGGGCCGGACGTCTGTGCTGGAGGCCACTGCAGTTGCCCTCTTTCGTTCGTTGTCTCTAGGTTCGGGTGGTAGCGGTGGGGAGGCTCGATCTCCCGACCTCACGATTATGAGTCGTGCGCTCTAACCAGCTGAGCTACACCGCCCCGCAGACAGAGCCGGCGTTTCCGCCTTCCGTCCACCGAGCCCCCTAACGGAATCGAACCGTTGACCTTTTCCTTACCATGGAAACGCTCTACCGACTGAGCTAAGGGGGCATTAAAGCCCTCACGAGGGTACCCGTTGACGTCGGCGGAACCAAAACGGCTTATCGGGGGTGGCACGGCACCGGCGCGTACAGCGCCTGCCTGCACAAATCCTCGGCCTCGGCAGTCGATCGGTCCAGCGGTAGTCGGGTATCGATCACGTGCGCCTCGCCCCATCCGTGGTCAGGTCCGACGAATTCGGTGCCCAGCGCCGCCGCGATATCGCCGGCGGCATCCGACATCCCGTCATGGCGGGTGGCCACTCGATGTTGCGCGGTGATCAGCGGTGCCATGCACAGGAACTCCACCATGGGTGCACCTGCCTCGTAGGCGAGCTGATGCGCGCGCAGCCGGTGCCGCGGGCTGCGCCAGGTTCCGTCCAGGATGACGGTGTGGCCGCTCGCCAACGACAGGCGCGCACGCCGTAGCACCGCGTCGTACACGGCACACACGTTCTCCGCCGAGTACAGACCGGCGTCCAGCACGCCCTTTCCTCCGGATATGACGCCGAGCCGATGCAGTTGTTGACGCACCTCGTCCGTCGAAATCACCTGAGCACCAATATCTTCCGATATGCGACGGGCCAAGGTGCTCTTGCCCGTACCCGGGCCACCGCCAACGAGCACCAGCCGCACCGTCGCGGCCCCCAGGTGGTTCAGCGCCATCGCCATGTGCTTGGCCGCCCGCGCCGCGGCCGACCGTTGTCCCTGGATGAACCGGATGCAGTCCACCTTGGCACGCACCAGCGAACGATAGGCAATGTAGAAGTGCCGCAAGGGTTCCGGCGCCGCGTCCGCGGACAACTCCATGTACCGGTTCATGAAATAGTCCCCCAAATCCCGGCGCCCCAGAAACTCCAGATCCATCGCCAGAAACGCCGCATCGTCCAGACCGTCCACATGCCGCAGTCGGTCGTCGAACTCCAGACAATCCAGCAGGACCGGCCCGTTGGGCAGGCAAAAGATATCGCTGGCCATCAGATCTCCATGCCCGTCGACGATTCTCTTGTCGGCCACGCGCTGCGCGAAAAGCACGGCGCGCCCGGAGATGAACTGCGTCGCCAACGTGCGAACCAGACGCACATCGTCGGCGGCGAGCACCGTCCCCGCGTACTTCTCCAAGGCCGTCACGGTGTCCTCCCACCGATCGACGATGGCATCGAGAGATCCCGCCTCATCGATCGACGGACTGCGATCGGCCCGCTGATGGAACGCCGCCAATACCTGGGCGATCGCGTCCAGGTCCGCCTTGGTCACCCGCTTGGACTTGGCCATCGCCGACAGCCGCGTGGAGTCCGGGTAGCGCCGCATCACCACGACCGGTTCGCCCGATTCGCCGTCGGGACCGGTGAGGTGTGAGACGCCGACATAGCTGTCGCGCGAGATCCGACTGTTGAGTGCCACCTCACGGGCACAAGCCCTTTCACGAAGCTCGGGGGTACTGAAATCCAGGAAGTTCGTCACCACCGGTTTTTTGATCTTGTAGGCCAATGCTCCGACCAAAATCACGATACCCGTGTGTGTTTCGCGTATCTCCGCACCGACGGAGGTGGGGCTGATGGTCGATCGTAGTGAGCGCATGACCTCATCGTTGCGGGGCAGCCGGTGCGGACATCCGGCCATGGGCCCCCAATCTATGGGCCAGAAGTCACCAGTTCTTCCCGTCCGGGGCGCGGGGCCCATGCCCCGCGCCACCAACGTGAGGACCTGGGGCACATGGCCGGTGACCAAGTGCCCTGTCCATGCGCGCGTAGGTCACCAAGAGTCGATATCACCACCAGCCGAGCGGAGCAGACATGCCCAAGACAATGGTTCACATTGACGTCATCCAGACCGCGATCCAACTTGCCTGCCGGGCACCGTCTTTGCATAACACGCAACCGTGGCGCTGGATTGCCGACCTTGGGTCCGGACCGGGCGATCTGCACCTGTATCTGGACCGCACCCGGTGTGTCACACGAACCGACGGCGCCGGACGCGAGGCAATCATCAGCTGCGGGGCGGCGCTGGATCATTTCCGGGTCGCGATGGCATCGGCCGGCTGGATGTCCCGTGTGGAGCGGATCCCGGACCCCGACAACCCGGACCATCTGGCCGCCATCACCTTCTCCCCCAGCTCCGTTGTGGTGGTGGGTGATCGTCGGCGTGCCGACGCGATCCTGCAGCGGCGGACCGACCGTCTGCCCTTCGAGGCTCCGCCCAACTGGTCGCAGTTCGCCCGGATGCTGAATACGGTGATCGCCGACAGGACGGTCATCTTGGACGTGATCGACGACATCATGCGGCCGAAGTTGGCCGACGCATCGGCGCTCAGTGACGCGCTGCGCATCTACGATTCCGCCTACCAGACCGAACTCGACTGGTGGACAGCCCCGTTCGCCTTGAATGACGGAGTTCCGCGCAGCGCACTGGTCTCGGCGACCGAGAGCGATCGCGTCGATATCGGCCGCACCTTCCCCGTCGTGACGGAACGGACCTCACGGCCCGGCCTGCAGGAGGACCAGGCCAGGGTGCTGGCGTTGTCCACGGCCAGAGATACCCCGAAAAATCTCCTGCGTTGCGGCGAGCTGCTCTCCGAAGTGCTGCTGGAGGCGACGCTCGCCGGCATGGCGACCTGCACCATCACCCACATGCTGGAGCTGACCGCGAGCCGAGAAGTCGTCGGCACCGCCATCGGCAGGACGCACCCGCAGGCGTTGATCCGAGTGGGGATGGCGCCACCGTTCGGTCGTATCCCACCACCGACACCACGCCGGTCTCTTGCCGATGTGTTCGAGATCCGCGGCTAGTGCACGGCCATGAGCGAAGTCCGTGCACACGAATCCGCGGTGGTGGTCGGTATCGACGGGTCACGGTCGGCGGTGCGGGCCGCGCTCTGGGCAGTCGACGAGGCGCTGCACCGCGAGGTACCGCTACGCCTGGTTCACGTGGCGCCTCAGCCCGAGTTCCCGGAGTTCAGTGACGAGCGCAGTCCCGCCGGGACGGCCGTGCGACACGTGTTCCGCGAGATCGGCGCCACCGGCAAACCGGTGAAGATCGAGGCCGAGATCCGGCATGGCCGAGTGGCGGACGTGCTGTTGGATGCCTCGCGCAGCGCCGTCATGCTCTGCGTGGGAGCGATCGGCATCAGTGGCTCCGACACCCGCGCGGTCGGGTCCACCGCCGCAGAGGTTCTCCCGTCCGCGCGCTGCCCGGTCGCGGTGATCCGTGACGGCCACTCACTACTCGGCACGACTCCCGCGGTGGTGGTGGAGATCGACGAGTCGCACGAGTCGGCAGCCTCCTTGGAGCTGGCCGCTCACGAAGCACAGCTACGCGGTGCACCGATGCGTGTCCTGCTACGCCATCGCCCGATCGCGCGGTCCGGCCAGCGGGTCGCCACCTTGGCCCGCGGCGACCGTCGCGTGGCAGCGGTCCAGTTGGAGCGGCGTCTGGCGCCATTGCGGGTGCGGTATCCGAATCTGGACATCCGCGCCCTCGATCCGGTGGGCGGCACGCTGGACTACCTGGAACGCCATGGGCATACCGTGCAGCTGGTCGTCGTCGGGGCCGGTGACACGGCTCACGTGCAGGAATTGGTCGGCCCCAACGGGTCCGGTGTGCTTGGCCGGACGCACTGCTCGGTGCTGATCGCGGCGCGCCAGCGGCTGTTGTAGGCCTCACCGGCACGGTGCCGACCCCGGAAATGCAATCAGGCCCCCTCGTGAGGGGGCCTGAGCAGTGTGGCGGGTGCAGGATTCGAACCTGCGTAGGCGTAAGCCGACGGATTTACAGTCCGCTCCCATTGGCCGCTCGGGCAACCCGCCTTATCAGACGATGCAGGATACAACGATAGGGTCGGGCCAACGCAAACCGACTGGATACGGAACATACGAAGAGCAGAAAGAGGGAGCAGTCATGGCGGATTCATCATTCGACATCGTGAGCAAGATCGATCGCCAGGAGGTCGACAACGCGCTGAACCAGGCGGCCAAGGAGCTGACCACTCGCTTCGATTTCCGCGGCACCGACACCACCATCGCCTGGAAGGGCGAGGAGGCCATCGAACTGGTGAGCTCCACCGAGGAGCGCTTGAAGGCGGCCGTCGACGTCTTCAAGGAGAAGCTGATCCGCCGCGATATCAGCATGAAGGCCTTCGACGCCGGTGACCCGCAGCCCAGCGGCAAGACCTTCCGGCTCACCGGCACCCTCAAACAGGGCATTGACGCCGAGAATGCCAAGAAGATCAACAAGCTCATCCGTGACGAAGGCCCCAAGGGCGTCAAGTCGCAGGTCCAGGGCGAGGAGATCCGGGTTTCGAGCAAGAAGCGCGATGACCTGCAGGCCGTCCAGTCACTGCTGAGGGGCTCCGACCTGGATATTGCGTTGCAGTTCGTCAACTACC
The DNA here is from genome assembly GCF_001853795.1 of Mycobacteroides franklinii. Taxonomy (NCBI): domain Bacteria; kingdom Bacillati; phylum Actinomycetota; class Actinomycetes; order Mycobacteriales; family Mycobacteriaceae; genus Mycobacteroides; species Mycobacteroides franklinii. The sequence goes on along the minus strand of NZ_MLIK01000019.1, from coordinate 1,681,663 downwards.
GGTAGCAGGATCGGTCGATGATCCCCGCTGTCTCGCCATCACACCTGATCGGCTTCGCGCTGGTCGCGTACGCCCTCATCGTGATTCCGGGTCCCAGCGTGCTGTTCTCCATCGGCCGTTCACTCAGCCTGGGCCGACGCGCGGGCCTTTTGAGCGTCCTTGGCAATACGGCAGGCACCGCCGTGTTCGTGGCGCTGGCGACGGCCGGGCTGGGGGCGCTGCTGGCAGCCTCCGCCTGGGCACTGACCGCGGTGAAGCTGGTTGGCGCGGCCTATCTGATTTACCTTGGTGTACAGGCGATCCGGAACCGCAAGTCACTTATCCAGGCGTTGAACGCGGACCACCCCACGGCGGTACGGCCGCGTGTCTTCCGACAGGGCTTCATTGTCGGCCTGACCAACCCGAAGACGGCGCTGTTCTTCGCCGCGGTGCTGCCTCAGTTCGCCGATCCGGCTGCGGGCTCGGTGCCGAGCCAGATACTCGTCTTCGGCATCGTGTTCGTTGCGATGGCACTCGTCTCGGACAGCCTGTGGGCGCTGCTAGCCAGCACCGCCCGCGATTGGTTCGCACGTTCGCCCCGCCGGCTGGAAGCAGTGGGCGGCGCCGGCGGCATCATGATCGTCGGGCTGGGTGCCGGCGTGGCGATCTCGGGCACATCGTCCTGACCCCTGCCCGACCATCGACACGCCGCGTTCCGGCGGCGCTACTCGCGAAACGCGTCAGAAACCGGAGTCTCGGCGACAGGCCGCCAGCAGCTCGGCCAGCTGCGCCCGGTCGGGCCGGTACGGGGTGTTGAAGCCCAAACGGTGCACCAGATCGCCGTAGCGGCGCGCTAATTCGCGTGCACCCCGCGCAGCGTCGGTGACGGTGATGGCCGCGGTATCGAGGAACTCGTCGTCGATCAGAGTGGCCATGGCATCCCATTCACCTTGTTTGGACAGCTCTTTGAGTTTCGGGCCGACATCCGCTCGGCCGTGCAGTTCCAGGATCGGCCAGTAGGCCGGCGTGGAACCGTAAAACGCCAGCTGTTTGCGCACCGCCGCACGCGCACGCGCCAGCTCGGCGTCATCGCGTCCGATGACGATCATCGGTGAGTGATGGATCTGGATGTCGGCGAGCGTCTTTCCCGCTTTCGCCGCACCACGGCCCAGGGTCGGTCGCGTAACCTGCGCAAGGTAGTCGGGCGTGCAGAACGGATGCGACATGAATCCGTCGGCCACTTCGCCGGCCACCGCCGTCATCCCACTGCCGACACCGGCCAGCCAGATCGGTGGCGGGCCAAAGGCGCTCACCTCAGCCGGATCGGGCATGAACATGGGCGTCATGAGGGTGTTCTGGTAGAACTCGCCGCGATAGTCCAACGCTCCGCGCTCCTGCCATGACTGCCAGATGGCGCGCACCGCGAGCACCATGTCCCGCATCCTCGCGGCGGGACTGCTCCACGGCATGTCGAACCGGCGGGTGATGTGCGGTTTGATCTGCGTGCCGAGCCCCAGGATGAATCGGCCGCCCGAGTACGCCTGCAGATCCCAGCCAATAGTGGCCAGCAACATGGGATTTCGCGCAAATGCGACAGCGATCGAAGTGCCCAGCGCGATGTCCTTGGTGTGCCCGGCCGCCAGCAGTATCGGCAGGAAGGGGTCGTGCGCACCTTCGAAGGTCCAGATGCCGGCGTACCCGGATTCCTCGGCTTCGGCGGCATCGGTGGCCATGGTGTTCAACCCGGTTGTGAGCGTCACGTCGATCAACACCTCACTCATATTGCCGAAGTGCATATTGGAGGCGCACAGGGCCCATACCCTGGCGAGTATGGCAGCACTTCGTGAACCGCAAGTCGTCGTCCTCGGTGGCGGATCCTGGGGCACCACGGTGGCCTCAATTGTGGCGCGGCGCAGTCCCACCCTGCAGTGGGCCCGCTCCCCCGAGACTGTCGCGGATATCAATGAGCGGCACCGCAATTCGCGGTACCTGACCGATGAGGTGGAGCTGACCGAGAGCCTGCGCGCCACGTCGGATCTGCACGAGGCCGTCGAGCAGGCCGATGTGGTGATCATGGGGGTTCCCTCGCACAGCTTCCGCGAGGTGCTCACCGAGATCGGGCAATCCCTGCGCCCGTGGGTGCCCATCGTCTCGTTGGTGAAGGGCCTCGAGCAGGGTTCGCGGATGCGGATGTCGCAGATCATCGAGGAAGTACTCCCCGGGCATCCGGCGGGCATTCTGGCCGGCCCCAATATCGCCAAGGAGGTGGCCCGCGGATATGCGGCCGCCGGTGTGGTCGCGATGCCCGATCAGCACCAGGCGGACCGCCTGGGCGAGCTTTTCCGCACCTCACGCTTTCGCGTGTACAGCACCAACGACGTCGTGGGCGTCGAGATGGCGGGTGCACTCAAGAACGTCTTCGCCATCGCCAGCGGGATGGGTTACGCGATCGGGATCGGCGAGAACACGCGCGCCATGGTGATCGCACGGGCCCTGCGAGAGATGACCAAACTCGGGGTGGCCATGGGCGGTGATCCCGAGACGTTCCCCGGCCTGGCGGGTCTGGGCGACCTCATCGTGACCTGCACGAGTCCCAGCAGCCGCAACCGGCACGTGGGTGAGGAGATCGGCAAGGGCAAGACCATCGACGAGATCATCGAATCGATGAATCAGGTCGCCGAGGGGGTGAAGGCATCCTCGGTGGTGATGACCCTTGCCGATGAGTACGGCATCCAAATGCCGATCGCCCGCGAGGTCGACGGGGTGATCAATCACGGCTCCACGGTGGAGCAGGCCTACCGCGGGCTCATGGCCGAGACGCCCGGCCACGAGGTGCACGGCACCGGATTCTGATCAGGCCGGCAGGTACTCGGGCTTCACCACATCGCGCAGCTCGGACAGCGCAACCCGGCTCTGCATCGGTCCCTCCGCATAGGACGCCACTCGATACGGCTCGAACGAGAACAGCAGCGCGTCACCGTCCAGCGAAAAGTCCTTGAAATTCCCCGGTTCCGGATCCGTTCCGGTATCGACGAATTCGGTGCCAATACCGCCGAGCTGTGCACGCAGGTCGCTGCGCACCAGCGCCGCGATCTTCGGCAGCGCGGCCACGGGATCGATCAACAGCGTGTCCACGGTGATGGGCTGTTTGGTGGTGCGGTCGAAGGCGAGGGTACGAAACGCGAACCCCGGGTGATAGCCACCAAGTGACTCGCTGATCGAGAAGCGCACGCTATCGGAGGGATGCACGCCCTTGCCCTGATACGTCTCAAAGCTGACCTGAAGCGCCCAGGGCTTTCCCGCGGGTGGGGCACCGGCGCGTTCGACGGACTTGCGGAAGTTGGCGCGAACATCCGCCACGGTGTCATCCACTGCCCGCTGCAATTCGGGGAACGACGAATCCCATTGCACGGGAATCACCAGATGCTGCGTCGCCTGCGGCGTGGCGTCGTCGATGACGCAGCCTTGTGCGGCGTCCCAACGACCGCCGTGTTTCGGGCACGCGGCCTCGCCGCTCGGATCGACGCGGGCGGGGGGCGATGCCGTGGCGGATTCCGACGCGCTGGTGGATTCCGGGGCGGATGTTTCCCTGGGGGCCTCTGCCCGATCACAACCGACGAGGACGACACCGCACAGGACGGCGGTCAGTAGGTACCCCAAACGCATGGGAACCAATCTAACCGGCCGCTACGTGGTGTAGCTGCCGCCCGGGCCAACCACGAAGCCGTTCTGCCAGCGATTGTTGACGCAGGTCAGCGTGCCACCCCCATCCAGACCGCAACTCACTTCGCGGTAGCTCAACCGGGATCCCGGCGGCAGTGGCTTGAACGGCTCGCCGCCGAGGCCGTAGATCGGCCGGTCGGTGCTCGCGAAACCGGGGGCATTGCTGCCGCTGACGAGGTTCGCTCCGTTGGGGGCGCCGGGCAACGGTCCGCTGCAGCCGTAGCTCGCGTCGGCGCGCTTGATCAGGCAGGAGATTCCGCCGGGGATGGTGAAGCCGTACGCGGTGTCGGCCAACGTGCTGTACTCCAGCGGCGATACCGGGGTGAGTCCGTTGACATTCGGAAGCCCGGACGGGTCAAGGGGATTCGGGGTGTCCGGGTCGGCGGTCGCCGTGCCTGCCAACATCATGGCAGCGACGACGCCGGTCACAGCGCCAAGGATGGGCAGGATACGCATCCCGTGACCATATCCAAGTTCGCGCGTGATCTCGCGGCTACTGGTCGAAGGCGATATCGACACTGTCCGTGACCGGAACGGCCTGACATGCGAGGGTCAACCCCATCGCGAGGTCGGCCTCGACCAGGGTGTCGTTGCGCAGCATCCGCACCTCGCCGCGGCGCACGGTGCAGGCGCACGCACTGCATGCGCCTTCACGGCACGAGTACGGCGCGTCGATGCCCTGCGCGAGCAGCACATCGAGCAGCGGGGTGTTCCTGGGCCACTCGACGGTGACCTGTGTGCCGTCGAGCTCCACAGTTGCCCGGGCCGCATCCTCGCCACCGTGCGGGATGACGATGTCGGCAAACGGGTCACCGGACAGAGACTGGTAGAGCTCGATGTGAATGTGCTTGGCGGGCATTCCGACGGCCGACAACGCGGCCCGGGCCTCCGTCATGAACGGTGCGGGGCCGCAGATGTACGTGCTGTACCGCGTGTAGGCGGTGAACATCTCGGACATGGCGTCGCGGGTGGGCAGGCCGCGTTCGGCTTCGAGCCAGTGCACGACGCGCAGCCGATCCGGGAATTCCACCATGATGTCGTCGATCTCGGCGCCGAAGATCACGCTCTGCTCGTCGCGGTTCGCGTAGAAGAGATACACGGTTCCCGCACCACCGAGCAGCACCGACTTGGCGATGGACAGCATCGGGGTGATGCCGCTTCCGGCGGCAATCAACAAGAAGTCGCCGTCCAGCGAGCGCGGAACGAAGACCCCGGAGGGAGTCAGCACGGTGATGTGGTCTCCAACACCGACGTTGTCGCACAGCCAGTTCGACGCATACCCGCCGTCGGTGCGTTTGATGGTGACCACGAGGTCGTCGTCAAGGTGCGGTGAACTGGACAACGAGTAACAGCGGGCCACCGAGCCTGTCTGCTCACTGGGGACCTTCAGCGTCAGAAACTGGCCCGGCCGGTAGCGGAAAGCGTCGACGAGTGCATCCGGCACTTCGAACACCAGGGAAACGGCATCCCCTGTCTCCCTGATGATCTCGACGACCTCGAGAGAGTGAACATGAGGATTTCCGGTCACCCTGCGCGCGTCGGGAGTAGCGATGTCTGTCATCGGCCGCCGCCTAGAGTTCGATGCCGAAGCGGGCCGCGATCTTTTTGCCGACCCCGTACTTGCCGATGCCATAGAAGGGCGCCATCAGGTCCCCGTAGCGCGGTCCGATGACGCGCGGTATGGCGTCGAACACCCTGGCATCGGGACCGATCAACACGCGTGGCCGATTCTTCTCCACCCCACGCAGAATGATCCGTGCGGCCGAGTCCGGCCGGGTGATGGCCGCGAGCTGGAATCCTTTCCGGACGGTTTCCCGGTCGACGCCCTCTGGGATACCGCGCGCGCTCGATGCGATGTTGGTCTTGATGCCACCGGGGTGCACACAGGTGACACCGACGGGGTACTTCGCCGCCCGGATCTCCTGACGCAGCGCCTCGGTGAAGCCGCGAACAGCGAATTTCGCTGCGTTATAGGCACTCTGGGAAGGTATGCCCATAAATCCAAACACCGACGACACGTTGACGAGATGACCGTCGCCGGACTCGATCAGATGCGGCAGGAAGGCCTTGGTGCCGTGGGCGACTCCCCAGAAGTTGATATTCATCAACCAGTCGAAGTCATCCCATTCCATGTCCTTGACATCGGCCGACAGCGCCACCCCGGCGTTGTTGAACACCAGGTTGACCTGACCGAACTCGTTCTTGACGTCGGCGGCATGGGCGTAGACGGCGCTGCGGTCGGCGACATCGAGTTCGAACGGGATCGCGGTCGCACCTGCTTTCTCGCAACGTCCCGCGGTGTCGGCCACCCCGGCGGTGTCGATGTCCGAGAGTGCCAGCCGCGCACCGCGCTGCGCCAGTGCCAACGCCAGGCTGCGGCCGATACCCGAACCGGCACCGGTGATTACGGCGACCTTGTTGTCGAAGTCCTTCATCGTTTCTCGCTTCTGTGGGACGGGGAAAACGGCTAGTTTGTGGCCATGCTCGGCGACGTCTGCCGGGGCCCGTTCACCAGGGGAACGGTCTTGCGAACAGCCGGGCGCACCGCACCCTCGAACTCGTACTCGGTGGGGTCGACCCTTCTTGTCTGCGACCAGTATTCGAAGGTGAATCCCGACCACAGTGTCCGGTTCTTGCCATGCTCATCCAGGTACCAGCTCTGGCAACCGCCGCTATTCCACACCGAGCCCTCCAGCTTGCGTTGGACCTCGGCATTGAAGCGGTCCTGGGCCTCGCGGGTGGGCACAATCGCCTGGGCGTACGCCCCGTCGACGCGTTTGATCGCCTCGGTGACGTAGTGGATCTGCGATTCGATCATGAACACGATCGAGTTGTGGCCCAGGCCCGTATTGGGCCCGAGGAGGAAGAAAAGGTTGGGCATGCCGGCGATGGTGATGCCGCGGTGAGCGGCGACCCCTTCCCTCGACCAACGGTCGCCGAGGTCCTCACCGCGCTGCCCCTTCAGGTCCAGATACTTGTACGAGTCGGTGACGTGGAAACCGGTGCCGAAGATGATGGCGTCGACCTTGCGTTCTATCCCGTCACTGGTGATGACGCCGTCCGCGGTCACCCCGGTGATGGACTCGGTGACCAATTCCGTTTTCGGGTTATCGATGGCCTTGTAGTACGTCCCAGATCCCAACAGGCGTTTGCACCCCGCGCGGTAATCGGGTGTCACCTTCCGGCGTACTTCTGGATCGGAGATCTGGCTCTTGATGTACGCACGGCCCAGCAGCTCAACACCTTTCAACAAGGCAGGCCTGCGATTCATCGCGTACGCACCGGCCTCCGCGCCGAAGTACATGCCGCTGCGGAACAGCGCGCGCAGGCCGGGAACACTCGCGAACGCCCGTTTGGCCAATGCGCCGAACTCGACATTGGTGCGTGGCAGCACCCACGGCGGAGTGCGCTGGAACAGCTTCAGCTCACCGACCTTCCCGACAATCTCGGGGACAAACTGAATAGCGCTGGCGCCCGTACCGATTACCGCGACCTTTTTGCCGGTCAGGTCGAAGTCATGGTTCCACTGCGCCGAGTGGAAGACCGGTCCCTCGAAGCGGTCAAGGCCCTCGATCCCCGGGATGCTCGGGATGTGCAGGGCACCGACCCCCGAGATGAGGAACTGGCAGATGTACTCCTGGCCGCTATCGGTGAAAACATGCCAGCGGTACTCGTCCTCATCCCAGTACCCGCGGGTGACGCGTGTGTTGAAGGTGACGTGCCGATAAAGGCCGTATTTGGCGGCGACTTCCTTCAGGTAGTCAAAGATCTCGGGCTGCCGGGAGAAGAGCTGTTCCCAGTTCGATCGCGGCTCGAAGGAGAAAGAATACAGATGGGTAGGCACATCACATGCCGCACCGGGATAGGTGTTATCGCGCCATGTTCCGCCTACCTCGCCTGCCTTCTCAAGGATGAGGAACGGTACTCCCATTCTCTGCAAGGCAATTCCCGCGCCAATACCCGAGAACCCCGTGCCGACAATCAACGCGCGAATGCGGATGGGCTCCGACGAACCGCTATCGTCTGCGGTTCCGGGTTGCTCCTCTTCGCGCGATGCTTCGGTAACAGTCATGTGGTGCAATCTCTTTCTGTTTCACGGGTAGACCCTGGACATGGCTGAACCTGGCTCATTGCACCGGCAACGAGCCAGTTCGATTGCCGCGCTTACCGCGCCTTGATCTCGGCCAAAATGTCTTCGGGCATCGCGCGGGACATCCGCAGCAGTCGGCCGGTGAATTTGCCGTCCAGGAAACCGATCTCGTGCATGAAACGCATCAGGGGCTCCGAAACCCAGGTCGCATTTTCGCGATAATGCGGGGAGGTCAGGAAGGTGAACAAACCACGGAGAGGATGGATTCCCACCGACCGGTAGGCCTTCGGATTGAAGAGCACCGGATAGATACCGATCACCGACAGGGCGAAGACCGCTCGATGGAACGCGTTGGAGACCGGTCCCCGCTCGGCGATCTGTCGGACCAGTTCCTCACGCGCATAAGTGATATGCCGCGCCTCTTCCAGCACGTGGATCTTCATGAGCTGACGGGCATGCGGCTGCACCGTCTCATCCATCATCGTTTCCCGCTGCGCACGGTCCAGCACCTCCTCGACCAGCAGCAGGGTGCCGAGCCCCGAGGGGCCCAGTGGTACCAAACCGAGGAGCCGGATGACGCGCGTCGCGAACTTCGGATAGGTGTACGGCTCGATGCCGAGCTTGTTCACCAGGCGGCCAAACATGGTGGAGTGCCGCGCTTCTTCGCTGATCTCGGTCAGCGCATAGCGGCCGTGATCGGTCGCTCCCCCATTCTGCTCGACAACCTGCCGCCACAGCATGGCGCTGAGACCGGTCTCGACGTAGATACCGAAGCTCAACACGGAGCCCAGCTCATGGCGCGTCAGCTCGATGCGCTGTTCCTGAGTCAGCTTGTCCCACAGCGTGGTGCCGTACAGCGACGTCCGGCGCGGCGTGGCCCAGTACAAGCCGGGCACCACCGGGGCGTCCCAGTCGATATCGACCTCGCCGTCGTAGGCGCGTTCCGCGGCCGAGCGCAACAGCCGTTGCGCGGTCTTCTCCCGATCCCCGACGGACTTGCCCCGTACCGACGAGGCGCCGGCCTCGTGCAGAGCCCTTGGCTGGTCGATGGTCGTCATTGATCCCGCCCTCCCGTTTTATTCATTACTTCGAGTATCCGTTACTCTTCATACCGCTAATCTGAGTCTCATCCTCGCGCGCCGGTTTGTCAATGCCTCACGCGACGTCAAAGAAGCCCATGACCTCCGAGAATCGCCCGTGCAGCAGCAGTTCTGAACATCCCCGCGCCCTCGGCGACCTCGAAGTATCGACCCAGCAGCGCCGCATTCCGGTGGCGAATGTTCTCGCTGCGCGCGGCCGCGCGGCGCCCCCTCCTCGAGGTCAGGCCCACGCCGGCGTAGACCTGCGGCCGGACGATCAATGACGTCACCAACACCGTCAGCAGCGCGAGTGATACGTCCGCCCAGGCCGCTGGGAGGTACTTGCGGGTGTCCGTAGCTCGGTACAGCTCGTCCTCGGCGAACTCGAGCTGACGACGGCTGACCAGAACGCAGATCTTCGCGACCTGCCGGACCACTGGCTGAGCCAGCTCGTCGGCCTCAAGCTCGCCCATCAACCCATGAATCAGCCTGTGCAACAACAGAACGAAGCCGCGCCCCAGCGGGCCGTGCGGAATGAGCGGAACGCAGAACCGTTGCAGACGCTGCACCACCACGGGGGCGGGCTGCAGCTCCAGCCCCGTTTTGTTGATCAGCCGGCCGACCATGGTGGCGTTGCGGCTGATATCGCGGACACTGGCCAACAGGAACCGGGTGTAATCGTCGGCCAGGGTGTTGCCCTCGATGACGTCGCGGAACATCAGCGACGCCAGTGCGCCCTGTGCATCCATCACGAAACTGAGCAGACTGACCAGCTCCCGGCGTACCAACTCCTCTTGCTGCGCAACCGAAAGCGCATCCCACTCCGGCGTGCCGTAGATCGACACCCGAGGTGCGGCCAGCCAGTGCTTGCCCGAGTCCAGCGGCGCATCCCAATCGATGTCCAGCTCGGGGTCATAGCTGAGTTCCGTCGCCTCGAAGAGCAGCCGGCGAGCGGTTTTGAGCCGATCGCCCACTCGCCGCCGCCGAGTAGGCACCTCGCCATCGACAGTGGTGGCCGGGGTGAAGTCACGGTCGGCGTAATTGATGTCTTTGTAACTGCTGGACGTCACGTCACTGCCTTCTGATCAGCCAAGATCAAGTATCCGTACCCAAAAGTATGGGGTACTGTTTGTTACGACAATGTCAGCGAGTCTGTCGGGGCGGTGTCCCGATTGTCAAGAGGCAACCAAGCCGGACGGAGAGACATGAGCCTTCCCCGCCAGGACGACGCCAACAGCGTCTTCACCCACAGCCCACACGACGATTCGGACTACATCGGCGAGGCGACAGTGACCGTTCGCGGTGTCGACATCCCGGTCGAGCTGGAGCTGAAGGGCTATAGCGAGCCGATCGACGGCGTCTTCCGCTGGATCGGCCGCATCAGGCCGAACGACCAGCTGAGCGCGATCGTCGGAGACGAGGCGCGGGTTAAGGCAACCATCCGCACCACACACAGCGCCCGCGATGCGTTCATCGGCGACCCCGACCCATGGAATCGGTACCGGGTCATCGGGAAGAGCACTCCGCCGTTCCACGTGCCCACCGATCTCTCGGAAGTCCAAGCAGAATAAGGGCTTTCGCTCTTACCGTGCCCGCGCACGGATGAGCGCAGTCAACTCATACTCAACCTCGCGCAGCGGCTGTACCGAGCGCGCGGCCTGCGCCTGCAATAGCGCACCTTCGATCGCACTGACCGTGAGCGATGCCAGGCTGTCGACGCCTTCGGTCACCCCCGAATCACGAAAGGACTCCGCCAGCCGGGCCCGCATCGCCACGAAGGCATCGTGCGCCGCGGCACGGATTTGCCCCTCCCCCGGCCCGGCGAGCGCGGCCGCAGCGTGGGGGCAGCCGGTGTCGAAATCGTGGGTCTCGAGCTGTTTGACCCACCATGCGATGAACTTCGTCAGGAGGTATTCGGCGTCTCCCCGGACCCTCAGCGCGTCGAGGAATCCGTTGGCAAGCTCCGACGCCTCGCGCTCGGCCGCGGCAATGAGCTCCGCCTTGCCCTCCGGGAAATGCTGATAGATGGAGTTACGCGCAGTGCCGCTGCGTTTCAGCAGGTCAGCAAGGCCGGTGGCATGCACCCCGCGTTCACGCATCATCGCGATCGCACTGTCGATCAGCCGTTGCCGCGGACCCGGTGTCACCTCGTCCTCCTCACCCGATATGGACCAATCGGTCCATGCCCTGCTACCGTCGGCATGGACCAATCAGTCTACGCGGAAGGGTGGCCATGACCACGGAAATCGAGAACCTGTCCGGACTGGAGCTACTGCGCAGCATGGGCGGGACGGTCGAGGGGACACCTCCCATGGCCCGTCTCCTCGGGATGCAGCTGGAGGAGATCGAGTTCGGGTCGGTCTCGTTCAGCGTGGTGACCCGGCCTGACTTCGCCAATCCGCTGGGCACTTTGCACGGCGGTATCTGCGCCACACTGCTCGATTCGGTGCTGGGCTGTGCGGTGCACTCCACCCTCGAACCCGGAGTTGGTTACGGGACACTCGAACTCAAGGTCAACTACGTCCGGACCGTCCCCGTCGACGGCGAACGCCTGATCGCCACGGGCACCGTGCTGCACCCGGGCCGCCGAGTGGCGACGGCCGAGGGCAAGGTTGTGGACTCCCAGGGCAGGTTGGTGGCGCACGGCACCACCACCGTCATGGTGTACCGCTGATGAGCGCGCGCGACGAAGATCGGGTGCTGATGAGCGGCTCGCGCGAAGAAGATCGAGCACAAACGAGCGCCGAGGACTTCACGCGCGCCTCGGCGGCCATTGAGGCACTGATCGCGGCGGTGCACCCGGACCAGTGGGATGCCGCGACGCCGTGCGCGGAATGGAATCTGCGCCAGTTGGTGGAACATCTCGTCGAGGTGAACTACTCACTGGCCCAACGCTTCGGTGGCCCCGGCGGAGACACCTGCGACGACCCGGCGGCCGCCTACCGCCGATCAGCGCAGGCGCTGAGTGACGCACTGGCACGTCCCGGCGTGCTGGATCAGACCTATCCCGGCCCATTCGCGCACACCACCGGCGAAAGACAACTTCAGGTCCGCATGGCCGACCTGGTGACGCATGGCTGGGATCTGGCGCAGGCCACCGGAATTCCCGCGGACCTGCCCCTCGACCTCGTCCAGAACGCGCTGGGATTCGTGGAGAAACTTGCCGCCGCATTCGCCCGGTCGGGGAAGTTCGGTACCCCGCAGCCCGTTGCCGCGGATGCACCGATACTCGACCGCCTGGCGGCGCTGAGCGGACGTCCGGTCGGTTAGCCCTTCGGGGCTAGAAACGGGCCATCGCCTCAAGGCGCGCAATGCGATCGGCCATCGGGGGATGCGTCGAGAACAGCGACGCCATCCGGTCACTGGCCCGGAACGGGTTGGCGATCATCAGGTGCGACTGGCTGGCCAGCTGTGGCTCGGGCGGCAGCGGCGCGGCCTGCACCCCACCGGAAATCTTGCGCAGCGCCGAGGCCAGCGCCAGCGGATCACCCGTCAGCTCGGCACCGGACTGGTCGGCCTGATACTCGCGCGAACGAGACACGGCCATCTTCACCACCGTGGCGGCAATGGGCCCCAGCATCGAAACCAAAAACAGCGCAAAGGGATTGGGGCGATCCTCGTCACCGCCACCGAAGAAGTTCATGAACATCGCCATATTGGCCAGCCCCGAGATGACGGCGGCCAGAGCGCCGGCGACACTGGAGATCAGGATGTCGCGGTTGTAGACGTGCGAGAGTTCGTGGCCCAGCACCGCGCGCAGTTCACGCTCGCTGAGCAGTTCGAGAATGCCGGTGGTGCAACACACCGCGGCGTTGCGGGGATTGCGGCCCGTGGCGAACGCATTGGGCGCATTGGTATCGCTGATGTACAGCCGGGGCATCGGTTGGCGAGCGACGGTCGCCAGCTCCCGCACGATCCGGTACATGGCGGGCTGCTGCAACTCGGTCACCGGCTGGGCGTGCATGGCGCGCAGCGCCAGGGTGTCGCTCTTGAAGTACACATACGCGTTCATGCCCACGGCGAACAGAACCGCCAGCAACAAGATGCTCGGGCTGTGAAACAACGAGCCGATGAACACGATCATCGCCGACATGCCACCCAGCAGCAGCACTGTCTTGAGCCCGTTGGCGTGGCTAGATCCTGCCGCCGGCATGTTCATCCTCCTCGTTACTCGGTGTCACTCAAGCTAACGAAGAAGGGACCGCTCGGGTTCCAGGCGCGCTACCCGTGACGGCGAACGGTGTACTCGATGAGCACAGCCAGCGCGTCGCGGGCACCACCCGGTGGCAGCTCCACCAGCTCGGCCTTGGCACGGTCGGCGTAATCGATGACGACGGACTTGGCTTGTGTGAGTCCGTTGGAGGCCCGCAGCAGGGTGAGCGCCTCCTCCACCTCGGCATCGTCGGCGATGGGTGCTGCCAGCAGGGTGCGCAGCCGGTCGGAGCCGGGACCGGTATCGCGCAGGGCGTACAACATCGGCAAGGTGTGCACTCCCTCACGCAGGTCCGTGCCGGGTGTCTTGCCCGACTCGTCGGTGAGGCTCTCGATGTCGATGATGTCGTCGGAAATCTGGAAGGCCGTGCCGACGATGGCACCCAGGCGGCTCAGCCGTTCGATCTGCTCGTCATCGCAGCGCGACGTCATCGCACCAAACCGACCCGCCGCCGCGATCAGTGAACCGGTCTTCTCGTGGATCACCTTGAGGTAATGCTCGGTCTCATCACCGCCCTCGGGCACCCCGACAGTCTCACGCATCTGGCCGGTGACCAGCTCGGCGAACGTCTCGGCGACGATCCGCACGGCCGCCGGACCCAGCCGGGACACCAGCCGGGAGGCTGTGGCCAGCAGATAGTCCCCGGCGAGGATTGCCACGTTGTTGCCCCACCGCGCGTTGGCGCTGGGCACTCCACGGCGCTTCTGCGCCTCGTCCATGACGTCGTCGTGGTACAGCGTGGCCAGATGGATGAGCTCGCACACCGCACCGGCGAGGATCACCTCATCGTTGTCCGGATCGGGCCCGGTCTGCGCCGCCAACACCGTGAACAGCGGGCGGAAACGCTTACCGCCGGCGTGGAAAAGGTGCAGCACAGACTCCGTCAACAGCGGGTCCGACTGCCCCAGCTCGGTCACGATGAGGGTTTCGATGGCGGCCAAATGGTCGCGCACCTTGGCGGCGAATACGGGATCACCGAGGTCAACTCCGGCCACCGTGGTCGAGTTACTCACCGGTCCAACATACTGGGAAGGTGCAGACCTCAGCGGACCTGGTCGTCATCGGTGCCGGCCCAGCCGGATCGGCGGCCGCGGCATGGGCGGCCCGCTCCGGCCGTGACGTGGTCCTGGTCGATTCGGCGGTGTTCCCCCGAGACAAGACCTGCGGCGACGGACTGACCCCGCGCGCCGTCGAACAGCTCGAGTTGCTGGGCTTACGTCCGTGGCTCGACGAGCACATCCGATACCGAGGCCTGCGCCTGCACGGCTTCGGCGGCAATCTCGAAGTCCCCTGGCCCGGACCGTCTTTCGGGGGCACCGGCAGTGCGGTACGCCGCACCGAACTGGACGACAAGATCCGGCAGGTGGCCGTCGACTCCGGCGCCAAGATGGCCGCGTCCACCAAGGCTGTTGACGTGGAACGCGACGCCGCGGGCCGAGTGACCTCGGTGCGGGTGCTCAACGACAGCGGGCCGGGAGAGATCGCGTGTAAGGCCGTCATCGTCGCCGACGGGGTGCGCTCCACCCTCGGGAAAGTCCTTGGACGTGAGTGGCACAAGGACACCGTGTATGCCGTCGCCGGGCGCGCGTACATCGAGTCGGCGCGTGGCGACGACGAATGGATGACCTCGCATCTGGAGCTGCGCTCCCCCGAGGGCGACGTGCTGCCCGGATACGGCTGGATCTTCCCGCTGGGCGGCGGACAGATCAACATCGGTGTCGGCGCACTCGCCACCTCTAAACGCCCCGCCGACGCGGCGTTGCGTCCGCTCATCGAGTACTACACCGAACTGCGCCGCGAGGACTTCGGCCTCAGCGGGCGGCTGCAATCGATAGCGTCGGCACTGCTGCCGATGGGTGGTGCGGTCTCCGGCGTGGCGGGTTCCAACTGGATGCTCATCGGCGACGCCGCGGCGTGCGTCAATCCACTCAACGGCGAGGGCATCGACTACGGGCTCGAGACCGGTCACCTGGCGGCCGAGGTGCTCGACGCCGACGATTACTCGCAGCTGTGGCCCGAGCTGCTGCGGGATCGGTACGGGCGGTCGTTCTCGATCGCGCGGCGGCTCGCCTCGCTGCTCACCTTGCCGCGCTTCCTGCCCGTCATGGGGCCTGTTGGCATGCGTTCGGCGATGCTGATGCGGATTGCCGTGCGCCTCATGGGGAATCTCGTGACCGACGAGGATCACGACGTGATCGCGCGTGCCTGGCGGGTCGCCGGTGCCGGTTCACGGCATCTCGATTCCCGCCCGCCCTTTTCCTAACCGCGAGCAGACATGTCGTGCAGAGGAGTTCCAGGACAGAAGTGCGATAAGCGTCTGTTGTCCGGGAGGCGCTAGAGCGTGGCGACGTGCAGCGCGACGATGCCGCCGGTCAGGTTGCGCCACCGCACATTCGACCAGCCGGCCGAGAGGATCTGCTGTGCCAGCGCCTGCTGATCGGGCCACGCCCGGATCGATTCGGCCAGGTACACATACGCATCCGGATTGCTACTGACGGCGCGCGCGACTTCGGGCAGCGTCTTCATCAGATACTCCATGTACAGCGTGCGGAACGGCCGGTTGACCGGTGTCGAGAACTCGCATACCGCAAGGCGGCCACCGGGTTTGGTGACACGAGCCATCTCACGCAATCCTTCGACGTGATCGACGACATTGCGCAGGCCGAAGCTGATGGTCACCGCGTCGAACGAATGATCGGCGAACGGTAACCGCGTCGCATCTCCGGCGACCTTCGGCACGTTGCGGCGGGCTCCCGCCTTGAGCATGCCGACCGAGAAGTCCGCCGCCACGCACCACGCGCCCGACTGGGTGAGTTCCGCCGTCGAGACTGCTGTGCCCGCGGCGATGTCGAGGACCTTGTCTCCGGGCTTCAACTTCAGCGCCGCCCGAGTGGCGCGGCGCCAGGAACGGTCCTGCCCGAAAGAGAGCACGGTATTGGTGATGTCATATCGCTTGGCCACCGCGTCGAACATGGACGCGACCTCGTGCGGATCCTTTTCCAGGGTGGCGCGGTTCATACCGTGACGGTACAGGGCAGCCCCTTTTACCGCCGACGCGATCACCCGTGCGTCAACGTCGCGGTGTACTGGTATCGCACGTGTTCGTATCGCATTGCCCTTGCGCCCCCGGGTAGCCTGGATAACAGGTGCAGGCGCGAGTGCCGTTGTGGTTCTGTCGGGCGCGCTTGGCCTCATACAGGCTGAAATCGGCTTCTCGCGAGAGCGATTCGAAGGTGAAGTCTTCGTCGTAGCTGTACTGCCAGGCCGAGCCCACGCTGATCGAAACCATGGGTTCGGCGGTCTTCAACGGTGCGTCGCAGATTCGCCCCAGCACGGTGTCGACGTCCTCAGAGCGGTCCAGAAAGGCCACGACCATGAACTCGTCCCCGCCGATGCGGGCGGCGATATCGCGCTGACGGATGCCGGCGGCGAGCGTATCGGCGACCCTCTTCAAGGTGGAGTCGCCGACATCGTGGCCGTAGGCATCATTGACTTCCTTGAAATGATCGATGTCCACCACGAACACCGCCACGACCGCGGGCCGCGGTTCCCTACGTAGCCGGGCCCTCATGGCCGATTGCACGCCCCGGCGGTTGAGTAGGCCGGTGAGCGGATCACTATGTGCGGCAATGGCATTCCGCCGGATAGACTTGCGCACTCCTTCGATTACGGCCTGTATGACGATGGGCAAGAAGACCACGTTCGAGTACGCCGGGGCGTTGTACACGTACAGCTCGGATAGCGTGGCGGCACCGGTATGAACGTTCCACAGCGTCAGGGCAGTGATCACGACGGTAGCGAAGACACAGTGCGCGGCCAGCACCCGCCACCCCAGCAGGAAAGCCGCGAAGATCCCGATCAGGGCGAGGTGGTTGGTGGCGCCGAGCTGCGATGCGGGTTGAGAGCACATGCTGGCGCCGACAGCGGTTGCCGTGTCAGCCCAGAAGACGAACGCAATGGCCCAGAGCCGGCTGGGCCATGGGCGCACAATCCACGCCAAACCCACCAGCAACGCCGAACCGGCAGCAATGCCATGTATGGTCCGCGGCCATAGACCCTGCGGCCCCAGCGGATTGAACTGCACGATCACCGCCAGCACGGTCATCGACATACACAGCACCCCAATGGCGATTTTCAATCGGGCGGTGTTTCTCGTCGTCTCCAGCGCCATTGTGAGGAATCGATATGTCACCCCGTACCGGCGGCCCTGACGGTCAATATCTACGGGCCGCGGTTCAATTACGAGATTGTTAGTCTCGCCCCGCTTCGAGGAGCGCCGATCCGCTACCTCCATTATTTGCCACTCAAAAGGGTCGGTTTTCTTTACGAAAGACCACGGGTCTCACGAACAGAATTAAATGATCGGCCGAGCCGATCAACGCATATCACCATTGTCATGACCTATCCGCCCGGGCGGGCGACCGCAACGGTAACGCGCCAGCACCGCCACGGTCCGGGCCTGTCGAGACATAATCCGCACGGCGACAACCTGATTGGTCGCCAGAAATTCCGTGATTCATCACTGATCCACCTCAGTAGTTGCCGTCACCAACTCACAAGGAAGGCCTTACCCCGACCGTGACGGAATCGCCCCGCACGATCAATTCGTTCGCATTCTCGTAACGGCACCGTACCATTGTGCCCATGGCCGTTACCAGTTTCCGGGAATCGCGCGAGCGCGCCTGTTCGGCCGCGGCCTAACTGCCCCACAGAATTATTCGTCCCACCTTTGAACAAGTCCGCGGGCGTATCGAGGAAATAGTCAGGCGGTCATGATGCCGCGGCCAAGCGTGGTGCCCGCCGCCGCGGCGTAGTGCTCGAGCAGCTCATCGCAGATGGCGGGCCAGGTGCGCGACAGCACTCCCCGCCGCGCGGCCGCCGAGAATCGGCTGCGCGTCGCCGGCTGCACCAGATGGTCGACCGCCATGCCCAGCCGCGCCTCGAAGTCGGCAACCGGCAGCAGCATGCCGTTGCGCCCCGGCACCACCAAGTCGCGCGGCCCGCCGGCGTCGGGCGCGATGGACGGCACCCCGCTGGCCAGTGCCTCCTGCACCGCCTGACAGAACGTCTCGTGCTCTCCCGGGTGGATGAAGACATCGAGGCTGGCGTATGCCCGCGACAGCGCCGAACCGGTTAGCTCACCGGTGAAAACCGCTGTAGGCATCTGCTTTTCGAGTGCCTCTCGCTCCACGCCGCCGCCGACGATGACGAGTTGCAGATCATCACGATCGGCCAGCACGGCGAGGCGCTCCACATGCTTTTCGGGCGCAAGCCGACCGACGAACCCGATGATCGGCTTACCTTCGGGCGACCAGGATCGGCGCAGTTCCTCGTCACGCGCCGAGGGCGCGAAACGTTCGATGTCCACACCGCGCGACCACCGAAATACCCTTGGAATTCCATGCGCGGCAAGGTCTTCCATCGCGGAGGAGGACGGTGCCAACGTGCGGTCGGCACGCCCGTGCAGGTGCTTGGTCCAGCGCCATGCGGCACGCGCGGCGAAACCGGCGCCGTAGCTGTCGGCGAATCCCGCCACGTCGGTCTGATAGACGGCCACGACGGGGATGTCGAGGTGCTGTGCGGCGCGCAGTCCGCCGTATCCCAGCACGAACGGCGAAGCCAGGTGCACCACATCGGGCGCGAACTCACGAAGGATCCGCACCATGCGCGGCTGTGGGACTCCCAGCGGCAGCGTGCTCACCTTGGGAAACATGATCGCCGGCACGCGGTGCACGGGAATGCCCTCGTGTTCGGTGGCGGCGGGGGTCTGTCCGCGCGGGCTGTCCGGCGCGATGACGACGGCCTCGTGTCCGGCGCGGCGGAGGTGCTCCAGCACCCGCAGCACCGAATTGGACACTCCGTTGACGTTCGGCAAGAACGACTCGGCGACGATCGCGATGCGCACATCGACAGCATGTCAGTGTCAACTGGCAGTTAGGTTGCCCCCAGGCATACGTCACGCAAACTTAAGCATGAACGGGAGCAGGGCTGCGGCGCTGCATCCAGGCAAGACCCAGCAGCAACGTCCCGGCAACCGTCCACACCACCACGATGATGGAGCCCGCAGGCACAATCGACAGTGATGCGTTACGCCCTTGTACGCGAACCAAATCCGGGTTTGCCTTGTCGTATTCAACGTAGATGCGCATACCGGGGCTGAGCTCGGACGGGTAGAGAACGCCCAATTCTGGTCGGTACGTGACGCGTTCGGGCGTGACGAACTCGATGGTGGATCGCCGCGGCCCCGCACTGAGCACCTCAGCCAACGCGACACCCATATCCCGCTCGATGGCCTTGTCATTGCGCCAGGCCCCGGCGACCAACAGCAGCGACTGCAAGGTCATCAATCCCGCCAGTACCAGCACCCCGATCCGGACTCTCTTGATGACCCGAGAGCGCCGGTTCACAGAGCGGCCCTGATCGCGGCGTGCAGCTCGCGCAGAGTCGAGCGGTCGGCCTTGACCTCCAGAACCCTGATGCCCCTGGCCGGTTCGTCCAGTGCGGGGCCCAGCTCCTCGACCGAGATGGATTGCGAATCCACATGGTAGGCCCGGCACAGCGCCGCGATATCGACATCGTGCGGGGTGCCGAAGATGCGCGAGGACACATCGCGGAATCGCGGGTCGCCCTGCTCCAACAGCTCGAAAATGCCGCCGCCGTTGTCATTTGAGACCACAATGGTCAAGTTGTCGGGCCGCGGCTCGGTCGGGCCGATCAGCAGGCCCGAGCTGTCGTGCACAAAGGTGAGATCGCCGATCAACGCCACCGTGCGGCTACCCTGGTGCGCCAACGCCGCGCCGATCGCCGTCGAGATCGTGCCGTCGATACCGGCAACGCCCCGATTGGAGCGCACGCGAACATCTTTGGCGCCCCATGGGACAAGAGCAGCATCGCGGACCGGGTTGGAGGCGCCGAGCACCAGCTGGTCCCCGTCACGCAATGACCCACATACCTGCGCCGCCACATGCAGACCCGTGGTGAGGGGATGCGTGCTCAGCTGCCCACGCACCGCATCGAGTGCCTTCTGGTGCGCGTGGGCGCACCGTTGCAGCCAGCCGGCATCCGGGCTTCCGGACGTCATCGCCCGGGTCCCGGTGGCCTGCGAGTTGCCGGACACATCGGGCCAGCGCGGCCCGGTGGTCAACGCGTACACCGGAATCCGGCTGTCCGCCAGCAACGATGACACCTGCCGATGCAGCGTGGGCCGCCCCAGCATGATCACCTGCTGCGGATGCAACAGCGCGAGCGCCAGCGGATGAACCGGGTTATCGGGTTGCGGCGCAGTCGGTTCGGCCACCGTGGGCAACATCGAAAGATTCGGGTGCGCGGCCGCGCCGTGCCCCGCTATCACCACCGTGTCGGGGGTCAGGTCGATCTCGACGGGTTCATCGAACGTCACGTCCGGGGTGTACGTCCATGGGGCGCCACCGGGACGTCCGGCGGGTACCGGGCCGCCGTCACGATCGGGCACGAGCGGTTCCCGCAGTGGGATATCGAACTGCACGGGCCCGGCGTTGGCGGTGCGGGATCCCTTGGCCGCAGCCAGGACTCGACAGGTCGCCGAACGCCAGTGCGGATTCTGCGCCTCGATCTTCTCCGAACCCTCTTCCGCCAGACCCAGGCTGACGGCAGCGCGAACCTGGGTGCCGAAGTAGCCCAGCTGCTCCATGGTCTGATTGGCGCCAGTGCCCAGCAGTTCGTACGGGCGATTGGCGGACAGCACGATCAGGGGCACCCGGGCATAGTTGGCCTCCACCACCGCCGGGCCGAGGTTGGCTACCGCCGTCCCGGACGTCATCGCCACGGGAACCGGGGAGCGGCTGGCGGCGGCAAGCCCCACGGCCAAGAAGCCGGCGGTGCGCTCGTCGATGCGCACATGCAGCCGCAACCGGCCGGCCTTATCGGCATCGTGCAGCGCGAAGGCCAGCGGGGCGTTGCGTGAACCGGGGCACAGCACCACCTCGCGGACACCGCCGCGGATGAGCTCGTCGACGACGGCATGGGCCTGCGCGGTCGACGGGTTCATGCCTTCAGGGTGTCATACCGTGCGAGCGGTGCTCGCAAAGAACTCCAGGATCACGCGGTTGACCTCATCGGGCTGCTCGATGAAGCCCAGATGCCCGGCATCGGCGATCTCGACGTACTTTGCACCGGGAATCGCGTCGGCCACCTCTTTACCAAGGTAGGGCGGCAGGGTCATATCGTCGGTGAACCCGATGACCAACGACGGGACGCGGATATCCGCATAGGCACCGGGCCGGTCGGGAGCGGGTATGGCGCTGCGCTGATGGTCGATGCCGCCCGAGGTCGGCTCCGGCCACAGCGTGAACATGTCGATCCAGTCCTTGATGGCCGCATCGTTGTTGAGGGTCTTCGGCGAGAAGTTCAGCAGCAGGCGCATCGCCGCCTGGTACGCCGCCGGTACCTCGACGCCTGACGCGGACAACTCGAGCTCGGCCTTGCGGAAGAACGACCGCGTGGAATCCTCACGGCCACGGGTCCCCATGAACACGGCGGCGGTCACCAGATCGGGGCGGGTGAGCGCGAGCTCCTGGGCGATGAGAGCGCCCATGGAGAACCCCACCAGCCGGGCCGGGGCGGCACCGAGATCTTCGATGAGCGCCGCGGCGTCGTCCACCATGTCCTGCAGCGTGAAGCCATCGGCCGACTCGGTGGTCGGCGGTATCCCCCGGTTGTTGAAGGTGATGGTGCGATACCCGGCAGCGCGGAAGGCCGGCACCTGATGCAGGTGCCAGCTGCGCCCCGCGCCACCACGCCCGGAGATGAAGACGACAGGATCGCCCGAGGCGCCGAGCGCCAGGGGTCCACGGTCGTCGTAGCTGATCTGGATGCCGTTGATGTTCGCGAGAGGCACGTTGACTGAACCTACCGGTTCAGCAGCGCGTAGCAGTCGGCCACTCGGTGCTGCCACCAATCGCGCCGGTCAGCGGGTGCGGCGAGCGCGGCCAGCCGAGCCGGGTCGGGGGTGAACGATGCCACCGCGAGGTGACCGTCCACCACAGGCGGC
Organism: Mycobacteroides franklinii; assembly: GCF_001853795.1. Taxonomy (NCBI): domain Bacteria; kingdom Bacillati; phylum Actinomycetota; class Actinomycetes; order Mycobacteriales; family Mycobacteriaceae; genus Mycobacteroides; species Mycobacteroides franklinii. Next base: position 1,659,551 of record NZ_MLIK01000019.1, on the reverse strand, counting down.
ACATCCGCTACATCGTCCAAGAAGAATCCTCCGGTGCCCAATCCACAGGCATGTTCCAGTACCGGGAGCGCCGCCGCCGCGCGCAGGCCGATTCCGATGCCCACCGCGCTGTCCAGCGCGCTGGAGACCACTACGGGCATGCCGATGCGCTCGGCGATCTCCAGCAGCGCGGCTACACCACCGAGGGGCGCCACCTTGAGCACGGCGATATCGGCCGCCTGCGCCTGCGCGACGCGTAGCGGATCACTTGCGCGCCTGATGCTTTCGTCGGCGGCAATCGGCACGCCCGGGAGACGGCGACGCAATTCCGCCAGTTCCTCCACCGTGGCACACGGCTGCTCGGCGTACTCGAGCGCGCCGTCGCGAGTCAGCGCGGTCAGCGCGTGGACGGCCTGCTCAAGGGTCCAGCCGCCGTTGGCGTCGACGCGTACGGTGTGAATCTGCGCGCGGACCGCGCAGACCCGCGCGATGTCCTCATCGAGTGTCTGTCCGGGCTCTGCCACCTTGATCTTGGCGGTCCGGGCGCCCGGGAATCGGGCCAGCACCTCGGGCACGTCTGCGGCGGCGACCGCGGGCACCGTCGCGTTGATCGGAATTCGGCTGCGGCGCGCTGTGGGAAGCCCGCGGTACCCGACCTCGATGGCCGCGGCCAGCCACGCGGAGGCCTCGGGGGCCCGATACTCGGGGAAGGCGCCGAACTCACCCCAGCCCGCCGGGCCGTCGATCAGCGCGACTTCACGGGTAGTGATGCCGCGAAATCGCACCCGCATGGGTAGCGCGACGACATGCAACCGGTCGAGCACATCGTCCAACCCGGGCAGCTCCACGCCTGCGATCGTCGCACGCTGGTCAGGGGATCCACCGGGCCGCCCTGAAAGTGACTTTCGGTTCTAGGCAGCTTTGTGGCCGGATGCCAGTCTGCCCACGGCGATGTACGCGATGTGCGAAGGGAGAGGACATGGCAACGGTTCACGGTGTCGCGGGATTTCAATCGGGCTGCCGGTGCGGCGGCTGCTCCTCGGCGGAGTCACAGCGGCTGCAGCGGATCGGCGACGCGGAACGGGAACGCTGGGAACCCATCAACCAACGTGCCACCCGGCGCTCTCAGCGTTACTTCGCCGACGCTTCGGATCATCCGCTGAACTGGCAGAAGCCTTGGACCAAGGAGGAAATCAACACGGTGCTCGACGCGTCGTCGACCGCCGCGCAGGTCGCGACACGGCTGGGCCGTTCGGTCGGAGCCGTTCACGCGGCGCGCAGACGATTCCGCACCCGGCCACGCCGCAACTAGCCCGCCAGGGAAGCCACGCTGCACACCGCACTTCGGCTGGGCCACAACTTTATTGGCACCGAAAATCTCCTGCTCGGCGAGATCGTGCAGGGTAAGACCCCCTGACCAGGACGAAGATCCAAGTCCGTGAACCAAGAGGGCGATCACCGCGGCTGCATATGCGACGGTGCCATCCTCGTGCACCTTGCCAGCTCTTGGTGTACAACGTAAACTAGAGTGGGTAATCGGGCGCGTGCGTACCGCAAGAACGTCGTATCAGCGGCAAGAACTGCCTGGCGATGGTGGCGCCCGTCGACCTTCCTCGGCGGGCGCCGCCGCATGGCGCCCGATCCAAAAAAGCATCCGCACAATCGCGTTGGAGGTTTTCATGTTGGTTCGGCGCATTGCCCGCCCGCTGCTCGGCTCGTACTTCATCACCGCAGGTCTGAGTGGTTGGCGTGAGACGGCGACACCTAATGCCGAACCCGTGGTGTCCGGCGTCCGGAACGTGTTGCCCCAGCGAGCCACTCGATATCTGCCGGATGACCCGCAGGTGTACGCCCGCGCCAACAAGGCACTGCAGTTGATTGGCGGGTTGGCGTTGGCCAGTGGAAAACTGCCGCGGATCTCCGCACTGGTACTCGCGGGCACGCTCGTACCAACCACATTGGCCGAGAACCGTTTCTGGCAGGAGTCCGATCCCGCGGCGCGTGCGCAACAACGGGCTCATTTCTGGAAGAACACGTCCATACTGGGTGGCCTGATCATCGCGGGAATAGACACCGAGGGGCGTCCGGGACTGTCATGGCGCGCCCGACGGGCCACCCGCCACGCCGCCGAAGTGGTGTCCTCGGTCATCCCCACAACCAACCACCCGACACAGTCACTTACCGACAGAATGAATGAACTTGGCGACGCCACAAGGTCGTTGGCCGAGAAAGCGGGCGAACGCTGGGATGAGGTGTCCGAGACCATAGGCGAGGGAACCTCCACACTGAGTGAGATTGCCCGCCACAATGCGCCCAAATTGGCGGATTTCGCTCGCGACAAGGGCAACCAGCTCGCGAAGGTCGCGCAAGAGCAAGGCAGCACGCTTGCCGACGCCGCATCGCGGAGTGGTCGCAAGATCGCCGACCATGCCACACACCTGCGATCAGAACTGACAGACACCACAACGCGCAGCTAGTCCGCCAGACGAGCCCTGATCCATACGTGCGCCAAACCCCTGGCCAAACGACACCCCGCAGGCGTACCGTGATGTCATGTCAGTTGACATCAAACCCGTTCCCAAATGGCTCAAGTACTTCAACAAGGTCGTCATCGGCGGACACAAGGTAGGCCTCAAATTGCCGATGGTGGTCCTGACCGTCCCGGGCGCCAAGTCCGGCAAGCCGCGTTCGACTCCCATCACCCCATTCACGCTCGACGGGCAGCGCTATGCCGTCGGCGGAGTTCCGGGATCTGCCTGGATCGCCAACGCGCGTAAGGCCAAAGCGGGCACCCTGACCCAGGGACGGCATACCGAGCAGGTGCGCATCGTCGAGCTCTCCGCCGAGGACTCACGCCCGGTGCTCCGCGCGTTTCCGATCGAGGTGCCCACCGGTGTCGGCTTCATCAGAAACGCCGGGCTGGTCAAGGAGGGCACTCCGGACGAGTTCGAAGCCCTCGCCGGGATCGCCGCCGTGTTCCGGTTCGATCCGGCAGAGAGCTAAGCGCCCGAACGCCATATGTACCGATCGAAGGACTCCTGACCCGGATGAAGAATCCGGGATTGGTTTCCGCCGTTGCGCTTTGCCTGGTACATAGCGCTGTCAGCACACGCGGTGAGCACGTCAATCGACTCTTCCGAAGTCGCGGACACCACGCGCGAGATCGCCTGGGCGGCAACCCCCACACTCGCGGTCACGGCGATTCCCTCGGGCTTCAAGGTGGTGACGGCCTCTCTGAGCCGGGTAGCGAAGTCGGCGACGGCCTCCGCCGGACACACCGTCACCACGAGAAACTCCTCGCCACCCGGGCGACCGACCACACGTCCCCCAATCGAACCGGAAGTGAGTGCATCGGCCAGGTCGACAAGCACCAGGTCCCCCGTGCCGTGGCCGTACCGGTCGTTGATGGACTTGAATCTGTCGATATCGACGATGGCCGCCGCGATCACCTGGTCACTCTCCAGCATGCCCTCACGCGCGAGCCTGCTGTGCAGGCGCCGCCACTCGTCGTAGATACCGCGGCGATTGAGGATCCCGGTCAGCGGATCACGTTGTGCGGCAAATGCGTCCAGGCGCACCACCGCGATCCCGAACTGGATGACCGCAGGTATGAGCACCACCAGCAACAGCATGCTGGTCACCTTCACCACCGCAGTGATCGCCGCACCAACGGTCCCATCGGCGAGGCGGTACGACAATGCGATGATCACCGGCCCGCACCATGCAATATGCGCCAGCAGCAGACGGTTACTCAAGAAGAAGCTGACGTACGCGCCGACCGGCGTGAACAGCACCGTCCCCATCAGACCTGGTGGATCGAAGTCCTGCCAGCAGGCAATCGCGATCCCCACGTCGGCGAAGACGACGAAGGCAACCGCCTCACGCAGAGACGGCCAGGGCCCCACCACCCAGCGCACCGCCCAACCCAACGCCCCCACAGCACACAAGCCGACGATCACGCGGCCCACCGTGCTCCGGGGCCCGGTGTCGCTGAATTGCACCGCGACGCAGATTGCCGCGAAGACCAGCGCATACCCACCGATGACGTTGCGGACGGTCCGGTCAAGCTGGCGAGCACGAAGGGAAGCCCGCAACCAGCCCTTGGGAACCGGCTCGTTCCACCACTGGATCAAAAATCTCATCCATCCGGTGGAACGAAGGTAGGCGACAGTGCTGTTCAGCGGCATCTAGCTCTCCGGATTGGCGGTCGGCGGATTTCGCCTCGGCACCATCCGCACCTTCGGCAAGGGCGGCGCGGGCAGACGAGGCACCGCGCCCCGGTAACCGTCCACACGACCAAAGCGCTCTGATTCTGACTGCCATTCCTCGCGGAATCCCGCGATCTCGTCGTGATCGCGACCGACGAAATTCCACCACATCACGATCTGCTCGCTGAATGGCTTGCCGCCCAACAGAATCGCTCGAGCTGTGTCATCCATTGGGTTGGTCACGGTCAGTTGCTCCACTCCGGTGCCCACGTAACCCAGCTCACCGCGCGACAGCCGGGTGCCGGAGAACTCGACGGCCTCGGTGTCCACCAGTAGGCCGTGCTCGAACCCCGGATCGACGTCGAATCGCACCGTGCTGCGCGGCTCCAGTAGCAGCTCCGCACCGAGAAGCGCGGTGGCGGTACGCACCGGTGACACCTGACCCGCCAACGATCCCAGGAAAACCCGCACACTAACCCCACCGGCCACCACTGCCTCGGGGGCGTAATGCTGGAAATCTCTTGCCGCATCCCGAGATTCATTGGGCAACGCGACCCACAGTTGCACGCCGTGCAGCGTGGTGGTCTCTGGTGTCGACACCTCCGAATGACAGATACCGCGACCACCCGTCATCAGATTGAGCTCGCCCGGGCGCACCATGGCATGCACGCCATTGCTGTCGCGATGCTCGATCTCGCCGGTGAACAGCCAACTCACCGTCTGTAGTCCGGTATGTGGATGAGGCGCGACATCCATACCGCCGGTCTGCGTGATGTCATCGGGTCCATAGTGATCGGCAAAGCACCAGGCGCCGATCAGCGAGCGCTGGGCCTGAGGCAGAGTCCGCAGCACCGTCATCGCGCGCGGTCCGCCGAGTGGAACCTCTCGGGCAGTGAGTATTTCAACCACCGGCCGGCCGGCCCCATCCAGCGGACATGGGCCACCCTCGCACCGGGTTTCCGTCGGCGTGGTCTCGGTATTGCTCATGTCACCATCATCGGCCGAATTCACCATACGTGCGGCATAGTGGGTCACCATGGACGAACCCGACGCCACGGTCGCCGACGCTCCCGACAATCATCGATTCGAGATAACGGCAGACGGTGAGCTCGCGGGATTCACCGAATACTTGGATACCGCATTGGACGGCGCCGAGGTGCGGATCTTCTTTCACACCGAGATCGACGAGAAATTCGGTGGTCGCGGCCTCGCCGGGACGCTGGTGCAGTCCGCACTGACATCCACGCGGTCCACGGGACGCAAGATCGTGCCGGTCTGCCCCTACGTCAGGAAGTTCGTCGGCAAACACCACGAGTTCGACGACATCCTCAGTCCCGTCACCCGGGAAGCACTGGCGGCGGTCGAGGCACGCCAGGAATGAGCGAACATCGCGTCTACGTCGACAAACAAACTCCCTCCGTCTATCAGGGACTGAGCAAGGCCGCCGCCGAGCTCCGCACACGCGCCGCCGAAGCCGGGCTCACGCGAACGACACTGGAATTGGTCAACATTCGGGTATCGCAGCTCAACCGCTGCCTGTTTTGCCTTGACCTGCACACCCGGATCGCGCTCGAAGAAGGCGAGTCCACGCAGCGGATCGCCGTATTACCGGTGTGGCAGGAGGCCGAGTTGTTCAGCGATGTGGAGCGCGCGGCGCTGACGATCGCCGAAGCCGTGACGGAAGTCACCGACCAGCACCTCAGTGACGAGCAGTACGCCGCTGTGCGCGAGCACCTGTCCGACGATCAGGTATCGGCGCTGGTGTGGTCGGCGATCATGATCAACACCTTCAACCGGATCTCGATTCTGAGCCGCCACCCGATCAAGCGGCGCTGACAACCCGTCACAGGGCGGGAATACAGCCACACCACCATGAGTTAGATTTCTTAAGCCAGGGTAATGATCTGGCCACTGACATATCTCATGGGGAAGGTATTCAACGATGGCTCGGGTGCATGCCACACATTTCCGCAGGGCAGCGCGTTCGGTAGTGGTGGCGGCCGCACTTGCTACCGCACTGTCCGGGTGCACCGTCTACCAGACCCTGACCAAACCCACCGAAGTTCCCCAGACCACCACGGCCCCCACCGTCAGCGATCAGGAACAGATCCGTCAGGTGACGGCCCAGATGGGCAAGGCCCTCGACAGCCTGGACCTGGATGCCGGCAACGCGCTGACGTGCCCGCGGTACCAGGTCTCCAGCCGCACCGCCGACTCCAAGCTCGTCCCCTCGATCAATTCCTGGCGTGGCGCCGAGGAGGCGCTCATGTACGGCGACACCTCAACGCTGTCCAGCGATGTGGCACAACACTTCCCCAGCGCAGGAAGCAGTGAACGCGCCACGCTGGTGCGGGCGATCGTCAGCCGTGACGAGTTCGCCTACTCGACCACCGTGCTGCAGGTCATCCGCGAATCCACCACGGTGGAGAAGTTTGCGATCGACAACATCAAGATTGTCGGCGACAGCGCCACCGGGGACATCACCGCGACCTACAGCTTCGGCGGCGCCGGCACCGAAACCCAGACCAAGCCGAATCAGTTCCGCAAGGAAGGCGGTAAGTGGGCGTGGTGCCAACAGCCCCCTCCGGGTCTCTTCACCCAGTGGACGACGTCGTCGGCAGCGCAGGCCTCGGCCTAGCCGTTCACGGGTAGCGTCAGCCGACCGCCGACAAGGCGGCCTCTAGAGTCGGAGCCATGACCCAAGAGCACGGGCAGACCGCCAATCCCTTTGACCCGACGCGCTGGCAGCCGGTGCCGGGGTTCGACGACCTGACCGACATCACCTACCACCGGCACGTCGACGAGGGCGTCAAAAAAGGCACCGTGCGGATCGCGTTCGATCGGCCCGAGGTGCGCAACGCATTCCGGCCACACACCGTCGACGAGCTGTATCGCACCCTGGATCACGCACGGATGACCTCCGATGTGGGGGCGGTGCTGCTCACCGGGAACGGCCCGAGCCCCAAGGACGGCGGCTGGGCATTCTGTTCCGGCGGCGATCAGCGCATCAGGGGACGCACCGGATATCAGTACGCCGGAGGCGAAACCGCCGAGACCGTGGACCCTGGACGTGCGGGCCGTCTGCACATCCTGGAAGTGCAGCGCCTCATCCGTTTCATGCCAAAGGTGGTGATTGCCTTGGTGAATGGCTGGGCCGCCGGTGGCGGGCACAGCCTGCACGTGGTGTGCGACCTGACACTGGCCAGCCGCGAACACGCCCGCTTCAAGCAGACCGACGCCGATGTGGGCAGCTTCGATGGTGGATATGGCAGCGCGTATCTGGCCAAGATGGTCGGGCAGAAATTCGCTCGCGAGATCTTCTTCCTGGGCCGGCCGTACACCGCCGAACAGATGCATCACATGGGTGCCGTCAACGAGGTCGTCGACCACGCCGAGCTGGAGAACGTCGCACTCGAGTGGGCGGATGCCATCAACGGAAAGTCGCCGCAAGCGCAACGCATGCTGAAATACGCCTTCAACCTCACCGACGACGGACTGGTGGGACAGCAGCTGTTCGCCGGTGAGGCAACACGATTGGCCTACATGACCGACGAGGCTGTCGAGGGCCGCGATTCATTCCTGGAGAAGCGCGAGCCGGACTGGTCGCCCTACCCCTGGCACTACTAGAGCTGCATTCCCCTTCGCGGAAATCGACGTTTTGCAGACACGCACTCGCACTTTCGTTGCAAAACGTCGATCTCGGCGTAGGCGGGCGCGCCCGAACTAGGCGCGATCCATCCAGAAGTCGAGCTCGAGGTCTTCTTCGGCGCACTGACGGTATTGGGAGAAGTCGGTGACGCCCGCCTCTCGGAGCACCTCGTCGTCGATGAAGCTGTTTCCGGTGACCTCACGGCTGGGCTTGATCAGGATCTCGTACGCGGCATCGGCCATGATCTCCGCGGACCGACAACGCGCAACCAGCTCGGCACCAAGGATGTTTCGGATGGCGGCGGTGTCGATCGTGGTGCGCGGCCACAGCGAGTTCGACGCGATGCCGTACTCGCGCAGTTCGGCGGCCAAACCGATGGCCACCAGACTCATGGAGAACTTGGAAATGGTGTAAGCGGTGGTGGTCTGGCTGAACCACTTGGGATCCAGGGTGATCGGCGGCGACAGCGTCAGGATGTGTGGATTGTCGGCCTCCTTGAGTGCCCCGATCGCCGACTTGGACAGCGAGAACGCGCCCCGCGCATTGATGTCCTGCATCAGGTCGTAGGCCTTCATCGAAATCGACTCCGAGGGAGCAAGATTCAGCGCGCTGGCATTGTTGACCACAATGTCGATCCCACCGAACTTCTCGACCGTCTGCGCTACCGCCGACACGACGACCTCGTCGTCACGGACGTCTCCGAGCAGGGGCAGAGCGTGACCACCGGCAGCCTCGATCTCCTCAGCGGCGGTGTAAATGGTGCCGGGAAGCTTGGGATGCGGTTCCGCGGTCTTGGCCATGATCGCCACGTTGGCGCCGTCCCGAGCCGCGCGCAGCGCGATGGCCAGCCCGATACCTCGGCTGCCTCCCGACATGATGATGGTCTTACCCGCCAGCGATCCCATAAGCCACGTCCTTGTCGTCATAGGGTTGAGTGAGGCCAGCGTAGGACACCGCCGGTATGTGAAACCGGGCGAGATCAATGTCACCGGGACCCAGCATTTCGCACGCAACGGAAGAGGAATACAGTTCTTACTCGTGAGTAAGAACTCGGTCAGCAGTCGCGTCAGTACAGCCATCGCGCGCGCGGCCATGCAGCCATATCCCAGCCCCTCACTCCTTCGGGCCAAGTTCGATCCCAACTACGGGGTCTCGCTCAAGGGCAAGCGCGTGCTCATCACCGGCGCCTCCTCCGGCATCGGCGAGGAAGCCGCCTACCGTTTCGGCAAGCTCGGCGCCAAGGTCATCGTCGTCGCCCGCCGCGAGGATCTACTGGCCGAGGTCGCGGCCCGCATCACCGCTGACGGCGGCGAGGCCGACGCCATCACCTGTGACCTGTCCGACCTGGATGCCATCGACAAGCTCGTCGAGACCGTGACCGAACGCCACGGCGGCGTCGACGTCCTGATCAACAACGCCGGGCGTTCCATTCGGCGCGCCACCCACGAATCGCTGGATCGCTGGCATGACGCCGAGCGCACCATGCAGCTCAACTACTTCTCACCGCTGCGGTTGATCCGCGGGTTCGCCCCCGGCATGGTCGAGCGGCGCAGCGGGCACATCATCAACGTGGCCACCTGGGGTGTGCTGAACGATGTGGTGCCCAAGTTCGCCGTCTACAACGCGTCCAAGGCGGCGCTGTCGACGGTCAGCCGAATCGTCGACGCCGAGTATGGCAAGTACAACGTGCACACCAGCACCCTCTACTTCCCCCTGGTACGCACCCCGATGATCGCGCCCACCGACGCGTTCACCGACGCACCGGCACTGACCTCTGCCGAGGCGGCCGACTGGATGGTGCTGGCCGCGCGCGTGCGGCCCGCCCGAATCGCCCCGCGTTTCTCGGTGCTGGCCGCAACGGTGAACGCGGTGGCACCCGAGCTGGTGACCCGCATGGCGCGATCAGGGCCCGAAACCCTGGGCTAATACTGCCCACCGTGATAGACACGGCACATGGAGATATTGTCCAGCCGAATACTGTTGCGGCCTAAGGACTATGACGCGACGTTGGCGTTCTATCGCGAGACGTTGGGGCTGGCCGTCGCACGTGATTACGGGGCAGGCATGGTGTTCTTCGCCGGTCAGTCCCTCATCGAGATCGCCGGGCATGGTCGCCCAGACGGTCCGCCGACGGCGTTTCCGGGCGCGCTCTGGCTCCAGGTCCGCGACGTCTATGCGACGCAGGCCGACCTCGAAAGCCGTGGGGCCGCAATAGCCCGTGCCGCACAAGAGGAACCGTGGGGCCTGCACGAGATGCATGTGGCAGCGCCCGACGGTGTCACGCTGATCTTCGTGCAGATCCCGGCCGACCACCCACTACGCAAAGACACCCGGCGGTAGCTCCCGCCGGGTGTCTTTGAGGGTCTCGGTTACTTCTTGAGGAACGGGAAGAAGTCGAACCCGGTGTGGTGGATGATCGTCGTCCGGGTGATCCACAGCAGCGCGATGACGATAACCGCGCCGACCAGAGTGAACAACGCCAGCCCAAAGAACTTCACGGCCGGGTTGGGGGCGACAACGGTGCCGTCGTCATTGGCGCCACCGGCACCCGACGAGTAGGCGACCAGGCCCGCGGCGAAGACCGCCGGCAGACCCGCACCGAGAATCAACCCAACCGCGAGCACCTTGCCGAGGGCTTCCAAGTAGTTCATCGAAGATTCCTTACTGTCCGTGGAGGTCTGATTCGCGGGGTTCGGTTAGACCGAAGCCGTGTCGTTGGCCGAGCTCTTCTTCGAAGCATCCTTGTCCGAGACCTCGGCAGACGCTCCGACCTCGGCCTCACGATCGCCAGCGGGCACCACCGAGTTGGTGGAGTCGTCCCAATCGGCGTTGACGTTGCTGGAGTCGACCTTCTCCTGCTGGGCGCGCCACCACATGTAACCGGACAGCACCACCAGCAGCGCGAAGATGATCAGGTCGCCAGCCATCGGGGTGGTGAGGTTGCCGATGAAATGCGACAGCCAATAAGACAGTGCGCCGACGATGCCCGCGGCGGGCAGAGTGACCAGCCAGGCCAGCACCATGCGGCCGGCCACGGCCCAGCGGACCTCGGCACCCGGCTTACCCACACCGGTACCGAGAATCGAGCCGGTCGCAACGTGGGTGGTGGACAGTGCCATACCGGCGGCGCTCGAGCTCAGGATGATCGCGGCCGAGGACGCTTCGGCAGCGAGACCCTGCGGGGACTCGATCTCGACAAGACCCTTGCCCAGGGTGCGGATGACGCGCCATCCACCCAGGTAGGTGCCCAGGCCGATGGCGAGCGCACAGCTGGCGATGATCCAGAACGGCAGGCCCGTCTCCTTCACATTGCCAGTCAGGTGGCCGGTGGTGATGAGCGCCAGGGCGATGACACCCATGGTCTTCTGCGCGTCGTTGGTTCCGTGCGACAGGGCGACGAGGGACGCGGTCGCGATCTGACCCCAGCGGAAGCCTTCCTCGCGACGCTTCTTCACCACGTTGCGCGTGATCCGGTAGACCAGCCAGGTGCCCGCGGCGGCGACGACGCCCGCGATCAGCGGCGCGGCCACGGCGGGGATGATCACCTTCTGCAGGATGCCGTCCCACTTGACGCCCGACGTGCCGATGGCGGCAAGGGCGGCACCGATAAGGCCACCGAAGAGCGCGTGCGAGGAGCTGGACGGGATACCGAACAGCCAGGTCAGCAGGTTCCACAGGATGCCGCCGATGAGGCCCGCGAAGATGATGGTCAATCCCATGGACGGGGTGATGTTGGGCAATAGGTGCCCCGTCTTGCTGTCTTGCACCTTGATCACCGAGGTGGTCACGGTGACGGCGACCTCTACCGAGAGGAAGGCGCCGACGAGGTTCAGGACGCCGGCCAGCAGGACCGCGGTCTTGGGCTTGAGGGCGCCTGTTGCAATGGACGTGGCCATGGCGTTACCGGTGTCATGAAACCCGTTGGTGAAGTCGAAAGCCAGTGCTGTGGCAATAAGCAGCACCAGGATGATCATGGTTGCGTCCATGGCGCTAATTCTGGGGCAAAGGCCTTGACTTTGACCAGCTGATGACAGACGAAGTTTGGGCGCTGACCGGCCAGTTTGATATTTCCCGCAAGGAGTTCACATTCCGTTAACCTTCTGGGTGCGGACTGTTCGGGCTGCTTGTTAGTTTCAGCACCGAGTACCGCTAGGTTTTCCACTGGCGACAATGGGCCTCAACGGCACTACGATCGCTAGGCAGTCGACAAGATCCAGGACGGCCGCCCGTCCTTACAGAAGTTAGAGGCCGTGAACGCATTTCTGAGCAAGATCGTCACCTGGCTTCGGGCGGGTTACCCCGAAGGGGTCCCGCCACCGGACTATGTCCCGTTGCTGGCGCTCCTAGGACGCCGCCTGAGCAACGACGAGGTCAAGACCGTGGCCCGCGAACTCATGGCCCGCGGCGACTTCGACAATATCGACATCGCGGTTCTCATCACCCAGGTCACCGACGAGCTGCCCACCGGCGAGGACATCGAACGCGTCCGTGAGCGGCTGGCCAAAAAGGGCTGGCCCCTTGATGATCCGCGCGAGCCCGCGGAGCACGATGAGAATGGCTCCGGTCAGGCAACAGACCATTCCGCGTGACGCGGCTGCTGCGCGCCCTGCCCGTGCCCAGCGGGCAGACAATGCTCGGCTTGCTGCCCCGCCTGGCTGAACTCCTGGACGGTCGCGGCGACGCGGTCCTGCCCGTGCCCGCCGACAACGCCGATCAAGCACACCTCCTGGCCGCCGAACTCTCCGCCGACGAGCCCATCGACGAGGATGTCGCGATAGTGGTGTCAACCTCGGGCACAACGGGAAAACCCAAGGGCGCCATGCTTACCGGCAAGGCTCTTGCCGCCAGTGGTACCGCGACACACGCACGCCTGGGCGGTACCGGCCAATGGCTGTTGGCACTGCCACCCCACCACATCGCCGGAATGCAGGTGCTGCTGCGCAGCATCCAAGCCGGAACCGATCCCGTCGTGCTCGACGTATCGTCCGGCTTCTCCATCGCCGACTTCGTGCGGGCGGCCACCGAGATGACCGGGAGTCGGCGATACATCTCTTTGGTCGCAACACAATTGGTGAAGGCGCTGGACGACTCTGCAGCATCGGAAGCGCTCGCCTCCTTTGACGCGGTCCTGTTGGGCGGCGGCCCCCTACCCGCCACCGTGGCCATCAAGGCCGCCCAAGCGCGCGTCCCCGTCGTGCGCACCTACGGCATGAGCGAGACCTGCGGAGGGTGCGTCTACGACGGGGTCGCCCTCAGCGGAGTCCAGGTACGCGTGGGCCCAGAGGGGCGCATCAGCCTGGGCGGCGCCACCGTGGCAGCGGGATATCGCAACATGCCAGACCACATATCCTTTGCCGAACCCGGGTGGTTTCATACCGACGACTTCGGCGAGCTCGAGGACGGCCGGCTCCGGGTGCTGGGACGTTTGGACGAGGCCATCAGCACCGGAGGGCTCACGGTGGTCCCACAGGTGGTGGAAGCAGCCCTTGGCGCTCATCCACTGGTGGCCGAATGCGCCGTCTTCGGCGTGCCCGACGGCCGGCTGGGCCAGCGCGTCGCCGCCGCAGTGGTGCCCTCGGCGGCAGGCACCCCGACGTTGGAGGACCTCCGCACGCACGTCACCGCGGCGCTCGACAGCACCGCGGCACCGCGCGAACTGCACCTCCTCGACGAACTACCCCGGCGTGGGATCGGGAAACTGGACCGCCGCGCCCTCGTCAAACGCTTCTCTTGACCTCAAGTTCGCTTGAGGCCATAGCGTGGAACACCATGACACGCGAAGATTTTGAACCGGGTTCCGCACCGCTGGTTCGGGACGGGGATCGGGAGATCGTCAGCACCGCGGCCGGGAACAACACCGGATTGGTGCTGGACTCCGAGGCGGCGGGCGGAGCGGTCAGCGTGCTCACCGTCTCGCTGCCGAAGGGAGCCAACGGCGCGGCCCCGCACTTCCACACGCGATCCACCGAGCTGTTCTACGTGGTGTCCGGGCGACTGGAAATCCTGGCCGGAGATCGCATCGAAATCCTCGAGCAGGGTGACACCCTGCTGGTTCCGCGGCTCATGCCACATGCCTTCGGCGCCACCGGTGACAGCGATGTCGACATCTTCACGGTGCTCTCCCCCGGCGTGCAGCGCTTCGACTACTTCCGGCTGCTGGACCGAATCGTGCACGGACAGGCCGATATCAGCGAGCTGCAGGCGGCGCAGGAGACCTACGACAACCACTTCGTGGAGAGCGCGGTGTGGGCGCAAGGGCGCGGGCTATCGGCGCTGGACGCCCGGTAGTCACGCCGCCTCGGCGACCGCCTTGATCCGATTCAGGGTCTCGCGCATGCCGTTTCGATTGGTGCGCCCGCGTGCCCAACCGAGCAACGCCCAGTAGATGCGCAGCGGCAATGCCGGTGTCAGCTCGAAGGATTCGGTCACATCGGTGCCGTCACCGACGGGCTCGAAGCGGTAACGCCAGGTGTTGACCGTCTTTCCATTGGGCCAGAGCACCGCGAAACCGAAGGAACGATCGCGGTCGCACTCGACGATCCGGCACACCGTCCAGTAGACGGGCCCCTTCTGATTGCGCTTCACATGACCACGGAAGCGCACACCCACCGCCGGGCCGGTGGCCCCGTCGAGCCACTCGGCCTCGAAGGTCTCCGGGCTGAACTTGCCTGTGTTGGTGATATCGCTGACCAGTCCCCAGATCTTCTCGGCGGGAGCCGCGATGTGCACCGTGACCGAATCACGCATGGCGTTACGGTACCCGCGATGAATCCTGACGCCGGGCCGGGTCTGTATCCGCATGACCCTTACCTCCCGTCTTGATCAGCGGTTCAGTGAGCCCGGCGCCTGCGCGCCCGCCTGGAGCGAGGTGTCGGAGCTGCTGGCCGCTGCCGAGCTGTACTGGATCGGCACGGTGCGCTCCGACGGCAGCCCGCATATGACCCCGCTCGTGGGCCTATGGCAGCAGAACTCGTTCGCGTTCTGCACCGGTCCCACCGAGCAGAAGGCCCGCAATCTGGAATCGAATGCCGCGGTGACGATCGCCACCGGCGTGAATACCTGGAACCAGGGGCACGACATCGTCGTCGAGGGGGCCGCGGAACGTGTGGTCGACGCCGCCGCACTGCAGCACCTCGCCGAGGCCTACTTCGAAAAGTATGGCGAGGACTGGAAATTCACCCCGAGCGAGGGCGGATTCGGGGAAGGTGACCAGTTCGCCATGGTGTACCGGGTGACGCCGTCAAAGGTTCTCTCCTTCGCCAAAAGCCCGCACGGACAGACCCGCTACACCCCCTAGGGAAGCTCGATGGGGAGGGTGACGCCGTCATGCGCGCGACAGTGCCCGCACGTCTGGACGGATTCCGTCGCGGTGACCGCGGTGCGCACCAGCTCCTTGAATCCGCCGATGTTCCGCTCGAACTCGGCGAATACGTCCACCGCCCGAACGCCCTGACCGTGCTCGACACCGGCGTCCAGATCGGTGACCAAGGCGATTGCGGCGTAGCAGATTTCGAGTTCACGGGCCAGCACTGCCTCGGGATAGCCGGTCATGTTGACCAGGGTGAAGCCCTGTGACGCATACCAACGGCTTTCCGCACGCGTCGAGAATCTCGGCCCCTGCACCACCACCATGGTGCCGCCGTCGACGGCGCCCGGTTGCAGGGACACCCCGCGTAGCTCGGGGCAGTACGGGTCGGCGAACTCGACATGGATGCCGCCGCTGTCGAAGTAGGTCTGCTCGCGTCCGCTGGTGCGATCCACCAGCTGATCGGGCACCACAATGGCACCGGGTCCTAGATCGGCGGTGAGACTGCCCACCGCACAGGGCGCGAAGACCCTGCGCACACCCAGCGCCCGCAACGCCCACATGTTCGCGCGGTACGGCACGGTGTGCGGCGAGAACTCGTGACGGCTCCCGTGCCGCGGCAGAAACGCCACCTCCCGCTCCCCCACCAGACCGATCGTGATGGGTGCGCTGGGCTGACCGTACGGCGTCGTCGGGGTGACGGTCCGCACCGGTTTGTCGAAGAACGAATAGAAACCGCTTCCACCTATCACCGCCAGCATGCCGCTATTGTCGTTTATCGTCTGAGCCCCAATCCATCTGGGGGTGAGAGAACACACTCCGCATTGAATTAGTCGTACAAATGGCCGAGATAGTTCCCGAGAGAATTCGCAGAAACCGGGGATCTCCCGAATTCGACAGATTCACACAACGGGCCTTGACGAAACGCCCGCCGCGATTACCGTGGAGTCGTGAATTCGATTGAGTATCAACTACATCGAAGGCAATTCTTGGTGATGGCGGCCGCATCCGCGGGCGCCCTCGCACTCGCCTCGTGCACCGGCCAGTCCCACGAGGAAACAGCCCCAACAAAGGAGACGAGCGGCGTGTATCAATTACCGAATCTCGACTGGGATTATTCAGCTCTCGAGCCGCATATCTCCGGCGAAATCAACCAACTGCACCACGACAAACATCACGCCGCCTACGTGAAGGGCGCCAACGACGCCGTGGAACAGCTCGCCCAGGCGCGCGAGAAAGGCGACAACGCGGCCATCGTGCTACTCGAGAAGAACCTCGCCTTCAATCTCGGCGGGCACGCGAACCATTCGATTTGGTGGAAGAACCTGTCGCCGGACGGCGGCGACAAACCACAGGGTGAGCTGGCCAGTGCCCTCGATCAGCAATTCGGCGGGTTCGACAAGTTCCGCGACCAGTTCTCAGCGGCGGCCAGCGCGGTGCAAGGCTCCGGCTGGGCGTGGCTGGGGTACGACACTCTGGGGAAAAGGCTGCTCACCTTCCAGATGTACGACCAGCAGTCCAACGTGCCATTCGGCACCGTTCCGCTACTGGGCCTCGATGTCTTCGAGCACGCCTACTACCTGCAGTACAAGAACGTCAAGGCCGACTACATCAAGGCATTCTGGAACGTGGTGAACTGGCCCGATGTCCAGGCACGTTTCGCGGCAGCGGTATCCAAGACACCCGGCCTGATCTTCCCCTAGCGCGCCCGGGACGCCCAGGTCGCTCCATGGCAGGATTTGCCACATGGCCAGCATCGCGCAGTGGATCGAAGGTTCTCGCCCCCGCACCTGGCCGAACGCGGTGGCACCCGTCATCGCGGGCACCGGTGCCGCGGCCGCGGCAGACTCGGCCGTCTGGTGGAAAGCGGTTCTCGCGTTGGCCGTATCGGTCTGCATGATCATCGGGGTCAACTTCGCCAACGACTATTCGGACGGTATCCGCGGCACCGATGACGACAGAGTGGGCCCGCTGCGCCTGGTGGGCTCCCGGCTGGCGTCGCCGTCGGCGGTCAAGGCCGTCGCCATCGCCTTCCTGACGCTGGGTGCGGTAGCGGGTTTGGCGCTGGCCGTCACCACCGCATGGTGGCTGGTGGCCGTCGGGGCGGCGTGCGTCGCCGGGGCATGGTTCTACACCGGCGGTTCGAAACCTTACGGGTACAGCGGTTTTGGTGAGATCGCGGTATTTGTGTTCTTTGGGCTGGTGGCGGTGCTGGGCACCGAGTACGTACAGATCTTGGCGATCAGCACCACCGGCATTGCGCTGGCGGTGGCCATTGGCAGCTTCTCCAGTGCCGTACTCGTCGCCAACAATCTGCGCGATATCCCCACCGATCGCGAGTCGGGGAAGATCACCCTGGCCGTCCGGCTGGGCGATGCTCGCACCCGAATCCTGTTTCCGGCCCTGCTCGCGGTCCCGGTTCTGGTCAGCATCGGACTGGGCTTCAGTCACCCATGGCACCTGCTGGGGCTTGTGATGTTGCCCCTGATGGTCAAGGCCGCCCGGCCGGTCGTAACGAAAGCACAAGGGCCGGCGCTGATCCCGACACTGCGCGATACCGGGCTGGCCATGCTCGGCTGGGCGATTCTCACCGCCTTGGCGCTCGCCTGGCTGAGCTAGGCGGCCTGATCGAGCAGGCCCACCACGGCGTGCCGTAGTTCATCGGCGGGTACCCGCTCAGTGATGACGGCCAGCGCGACGGGGTCACCGCCACGCAAGATACCCAGCACCATGTGCTCGCATCCGATCCAGTTGTCCTTGTGCGCAATGGCCTCCCGCAACGCCAGCTCCAAGCACTTCTTGGCCGATGAGTTGAACGGGATCATCCCGAACGGACGCCAGCCACGGATGCGGCCCTTGCGGCGCCCGGATTTTTCGAAGGCCTCGTCGAAGGCTTGCGGGCCAAAGACTTTCGAGACGCTCTCGCGCACCTGAGACAGATCGATGCCGATCGCCTTGAGCGCCTCGGCGTCCTCCTCGTCCAACGGCGGCTGCGCGGATCCGGCGCGGATCCGGTCACGCACACCATCTGCCGTCAGTCCGTATTCACTCAGTAGCGCGGAAAGCGGTCCGCCGGCGCTGTCCAGCACACCCACCAGGACATGCTCGGCCCCGATGCGTGATTCGTCCATCTCGCGGGCCTCTTCCTGCGAGAGCACCACCGCGACCTTCGCCGACTTCTGGAACTTCTCGAACATGGCCACTCACTTCCTCACGCGGTTGTATTTCTGGTGCACTGCCTGACGGCTCACTTCGAGTGCCTCGGCGATCGCCTGCCAGCTCCACCCCTGATTGCGGGCATTGGTCACGTGGATCGCTTCCAGCCGTTCACACAGACGCCGTAGGGCTTGCACTGCCCGCAGGCCCACGGCCGGATCGGTACTGCTGACGGCGTCGTCCAGATTGGCCGCCGCGAGGTCACCCATAGCTGTCAACATAGATTGACAACCTCAACGTGTCAAGAAAAGTTGACACGCCACGGCGCGCTTCGACACCCCCGCTTATGGCGAAAAGATGCGATACAGACCCGCCACCAGACGGCGCGTCGGTGCAGAGTGCGTTAGGAGTCCTCCGGCTTTTCGCCGCGCAACCGCGCCTGCAGATCAGCCCGGTCGGCCCGACGCCGCTCGTCGACAACGGCAATGCTGGCGGTCACTCGACGGCGCAGCGGGGCGAACACCGCCATCCCCAACGGCAGCGCGATGATCAACGCGAACAGGATCGCGATGGCCAACGGAAAGTCCTCATACCCGATGAGCCGGGCCAGCCAGAAAATGACGAGCGTCAAGACGACCGCGAGACCCAACCGCGCCAAGGTGTACAACGCGATGTCGATAGCGAGCCGGCTCCCCGGCGACCGTTCAGCCACGTCACCACCCTATCGCTGCGCCGAACACCAACCTTGACCGCGCGTATATTCGGAGTTAGTTGTTCAGGAGGCTTTCAGAAGGATTTTCTTGTGTATTACGTGCTCATCGCGGTCGTACTCGGCGCGCTGGTCTACGCCGGGTGGCGAATCAGCCAGTCGGTTCCGACCCGTCCGCAGACTCGCGTGACCGGCCCCGACGACGATCCCGAATTTCTCTGGCGCATCAGTAGGGACGACCCGTCCGAACACTGACGTTGTGCGGCCCGAACGGCCGCACAACGCCTCTAGCCCTGGAACGTCTGCTGCTGGCGCTGCGTACCGGTGAATCCCTGCGCCACGACAGCGGCCAGCTCGATGAGCGCGCGCCGCGTCGGCGGCCGAAGCCGGTCCAGGCTGATCTCGGCACCCTCTTCCAGGTGCGGGTCGAACGGCACCAAACGCACCGCACGGCACCGCCGCGAGAAGTGGTCGACGACCTTCTGCATGTCGACCTTGCCCGAACGCGGACGCACCGCGTTGATCACCGCGACCGAACGGCGCACCAGCTCGCGATGCCCATGTGCATCGAGCCAGTCCAGGGTCGCCGACGCGCTGCGGGCACCGTCCACCGAGCCGGAGCTGATGACCACCAGCGTGTCCGCCTGCTCCAGCACCGACGACATGGCCGAGTGCATGAGCCCGGTGCCGCAGTCGGTGAGCACGACGCTGTAGAAGCGCTCAAGAATCTCCAGGGTGCGTGAGTAATCCTCGGCGCTGAACGCCTCGGACACCGCCGGATCACTTTCCGACGCGAGCACCTCGAGGCGGCTCGGCCCCTGCGACGTGTAGCTGCGAACATCGCTGTAGCGCTGGATCGAGTTGGCGTCCCGCAACAGGTGACGCACGGTCGCCGGGGTTTCCAGCGGCACCTTCTGGCTCAGCGTGCCACGGTCCGGGTTGGCGTCGACGGCGATGACGCGGTCACCGCGGATGGACGCGAAGGTGGCACCCAGGGTCGCGGTGACGGTGGTCTTGCCGACACCGCCCTTGAGGCTCAGCAGAGCGATCTTGTAGCAGCCCTGCAGCGGCTGGTTCACCTGGGCGACGAGGTCGTTTTCCTCTGTCTTCTTGGTGCCCTCACCGAGGTTGATCGTCCCGAAAGACGCGCGGTAGACGGTCTTACGCCACCCCGCGGACGGCGCCGGCTTGTGCGGGCGCAGCAACGCGGAGGTGGACAGGTCACGCGAGGACGGCGGTAGCTCGGGCCGGATCTGGGCACCGATTCCGGTCTGCTGGCCGCCGACCGGGGTGTAGTACCGGGAGCCGCCGACGGGAGGCTGCTGCGCCTGCTGCGGGATGCCGGTGGCGGGAGTGTCGCCGCCCCAGCGATCGGCCGTGAACGGCGTCTGCTGTTGGGGCTGCTCAGCGGAGTCACTGAATCGGTTGTCGGCCCTGAAACCTCCCGCGCCGGCCGACGACCCTGCCGCACCGATCGCGGTGGGGTCGGCGCTCTCATGCCCACCCGACGGCGTGAAATCGAGCGGCGCGAACGAACCACCCAGGGTATTCAGCGAAGGCACGGACGGATCGTGTCCCAGGCCCGCGATGTCCTGCTGTGGCGCAAACGGATCCTGGAACGGGACCGCCTGGAATTGCTGGGTCATCTCATGGGGCTGCTGCGGCGTGCTCTGGCCGTACATCACCGGCTGCGCAGGCTCCTGAGCTGCCCACGGCGGGGCCGTTGGTCCACCCTGCGCCTCGTCGGCGTATGGCGACGGTCCATCCGGCGCGCGGTGCGCGGGATAGTCAGACATCGATCCCCCAATGCATTGGTTGGATGTGCAGTTCGGACACGGAGAGTTCGGAACAAGTGTTCGGAACGACTCAGCATCGCACCCTATCGCAGGTGTGATGAACCGATCTGGCGGAACAGTTCGTTAGCTCACACCAGCGTACGAGTGAAGACCAACCGTCACCAGGTTGACGAAGAACAGGTTGAACACCATCGCCACGAATCCGGCGACGTTGATCCACGCGGCCCTCTTGTCCCGCCAGCCGGCGGTGGATCGTGCGTGCAGGTACGCGGCGTAGATAACCCAGGCAACGAAGGAGACCGTTTCCTTGGGGTCCCATGCCCAGAACCTTCCCCACGCTTCCTCGGCCCAGATGGCACCGAAAATCACGCCGAATCCGAAGATGGGGAAGCCGAAGATGGTGGTCCGATAAGCCAACCGGTCCAGGGCCTGAGCGTCGGGCAACCGCTGAACAAATGGGTTGTCAGGCAGGTACATCTTGACCAAGAACAAGATGCTTGCCACCCCGGCGACCAGGAAGACACCCGATCCGAGGCTCACCACGGAGACGTGAATGGGCAGCCAGTACGACTGCAGCGCCGGCATCACCGGGGCGGCATAGGTGTAGAGGTACCGCCCAGACACCGTGAGCAGGATGAGCACCGGAATCAGCACGAAGACCCAGAGCGCCCGGCGCCCCTCTGCGCTGTTGGCGCGCGGCCGCAGCACTACCGCCGCCGTCACCAGGCCACACGCACACGTCAGGTTGATGAACTCGTACATGTTGCCCCAGGGCACCCGGGTGGTCGCCACGCCGCGCAGCACGATGCACAGCAACAGCAGCCCGATACCCAGGTAGACCAGGGCCAACCCGGAGCCACCCACCCGCTCGGCGAGCGGACGCTTGCCCTGCGGCACTACCAGACCCGGCTGATTCTGATCGGCGGACACCACCTCACCACCGGAGCTGACGAGCTCACGCTGGGCGGTCTTGTTGCTCTGCCGGTAGGCCAACTCGATGGCCAACAGCACCAGCGCACCGACCATCACCACGATCGCCGACGTGAAAGCGTAGTCGGAGAACTTGGCCAGATTCACGTCGATATTGGTCGAATTCATTCGGCATCCTCATCGTTGTGGCCGTTGCCGGCCCCGGCTGCGCCCAGCGGGGGGAAGCCCTCAAGGCAGCGATCGCACAACCGCTCAAACTCATCGCCCCAGCCGGAGCTGTCGGTGCGCGCCAGCCCTCCCAGCTCGACGTTTACCGTACCCGCGGCGGCGCCCGGGGTCAGCCGCGCCCAAACCCGGCGACGCTTGATGACGAGCGACACCACCAGACCCGCCATCATGGTCAGCGCGAAGACCAGCACCCACAGTTGGGCGGGATCACGCGACACCTGCAGATTCACGAAGTTGACGGCGCCGTCGAACTTGACGATCGTGCCGTCATTGAGCTTGACCGACTGCCCGGGCAGCAGGTTGGCGCGCGCGACCTGATTGAGGCGCTTCTGCTCGATCATGCGGGGATCGAGCTCGAAGATCGACTGCGCCCGTCCCGAGTCCAGCCCGGTGTCCCCCCGATAGATGTTGATCGCCACCGCGGGCTTGCGCATCTCCGGGAAGCTCGAGGAAAGCAGAGTGCCGTGCAGTTGTTCGGTGGGTGCGAACAACCCCTGGATGGCGATTTGATTCTTGCGACGCACATTGGGATCCGGGTAGGTACCGGCCGGCGGATCGATGCGCACGGCTCCCGAGGACAGCAGCGTGGTGGGGTCATCCGGTCGCCATTGGATGGTCTCGCTGCGTGAACGTCCGTCTGGGAAGGTGACCGTGAACGTGGGCGCGTAGCCGTAACCGAGCAGGTAGACACGGTTGCCGTTGACGCGCAGCGGATGGTTCATGGCCAGCCGGTCCGGCCGCCACACATTGTTCTGCAGGTCGTCTCCGGCCTGGAACTCGATATTCGATTCGAAGGAATGCGCCTGTCCGGACGCAAGGTACGTGGCCTTGAAATCCTTGACCTTGACGCAGACCGGATCCAGGTTGGTGCCGTCGACGGTGTTGCCGGCCCGGAACGAGTCGAAGGCCGCCGGCGATGACGAGCAGAATCCCGGACCGTTGTTGGCGACAACGATGACGTTGCCCTCGTATCCGAAGAGCTTGCCGACCGCGAACGCGACCAACAGTCCCACCAGGGACAGGTGAAAGACCAGGTTCCCGAACTCGCGCAGATAGCCCTTCTCCGCCGAGATTTCGGTGATCTCGTCCTTGACCCGGATGCTCCTGCGCCAACCACGAAGCCTGCCGGAAATGGTCGCGGCCAGCTGCTCCTGATCCGCCGTCACGGTCCGCTCGGCGTGCTTGGGCAACCGTCCCAGGTTCCGGGGCACCGGAACCGGCTGCGCACGAAGGGCCTTGGCGTGCTCGACGGTCCGGGGAATGATGCATCCCACCAGCGAGACGAACAGCAGAACGTAGATCGCGGTAAACCAGAAGCTGGAGAACACGTCGAAGGCCTGCACGCGATCCAGCCACGGACCGATGGTCGAGTGTTCGGTCAGATACTCGTCGACCTTGGCCTGATTGAGTGCGCGTTGCGGGAGCATCGCACCCGGTATCGCGCCGAGCGCGAGCAGCACCAACAGCGCCAGCGCGGTGCCCATGGAAGTCAAGCCCCGCCAGGTGTTGCGCGCATAGGCGAGGAGACGCTTCGCGATCATCATCAGATGGGCAACCTCGCGTCCGAAACGAATGAATCGCGCACCCAGGCGACGAAGTCAGCCCACACGCCGGTCACCAGCGCCACCCCGACGGCCAACAGCGCGATACCGCCGATGATCTGGATGGTCCGGGTGTGCCGCCGCAGCCAGTCCATACCGCGTACCGCGCGCGCCGATCCGAAGGCCAGCAGCAGGAACGGGATTCCGAGCCCGAGACAGTAGGCAATCACCAGCGCTATCCCGCGCGCCACATCGGCACCCTCGGTGGCCGATGCCACCGCGACCACGCCGGTCAGGGTCGGCCCCAGGCACGGCGTCCACCCGAGCGCGAACACCGCGCCCAGCAGCGGCGCACCGGCCACCGTCGAGACCCGGCGTGGCGTGAACCGGAAATCACGCTGCAGAGCCGGCACCAGGCCGATGAACACCAGGCCCATCGCGATGGTGACCACCCCGCCGATGCGCTGCAGCAGCACCTGATTGGTGATCAGCGTGGTCGTCATTCCCATCACGGCCACCGTGCCCAACAGGAACACCGCGGTGAACCCGGCGACGAACAGCAGCGCAGATCCCGTGACACGCAACCGATGGGATCGAGCGCCGGCGCCGTTCTCCGGTCTGTCGTCTGCGCCCACCACCGCGGCCAGATAGGACAGGTATCCCGGCACCAGCGGAATCACGCACGGCGATGCGAACGACACCAGCCCGGCGAGCGCGCAGGCGCCCAGCGCCAGCAGCAGCGGTCCGCTGGTCGCCGCGTCCTGAAACGCGGAGCCGGCATCGGCGAGAATCACTTCACTTCCCCCGCAGGCTCTTTCGCTGATTCTTGTGCCACGCGCCGCACCACGGGCTGCAGATCTTGGGTCAGCAGCTCGCGCAGGAACACCGCCGCCACCCGGTGCTGACGGTCCAGCACCAGGGTCGCGGGGATCGCCCCCGTCGGGAACTTCCTGCCGAACGCGATGAGTGTGCGCATCGACGGGTCGTAGATGGACGGATACGGCACCTGGCGATCGGTCACGAAGTCCTGCGCCTTGGTGATCTCGTTGTCCCGGACGTTGATACCGAGGAAGTCCACCCCCTCAGCGTGGGTGGATCGATAGACCTCTTCCAGGGCCGAGAACTCCGAACGGCAGGGACCACACCACTGCCCCCACACATTGATGACGACGACCTTGCCGGCGAAATCATTGAGCGACAGCGTCTTTGTCGGATCCAGCAGACTCGGCCCGGCTATCGACCCGGGTGTCTGGCGAGTTTGCGGCGGGTCGTAGAAGATATCGGTCTTGCCGCCGGGTGAGACGAATTGGAACTGGCCACCGCGCGCCACCGCGTCGTCACCGGTGGAACACGCGGTGATGAACAGAGCCAGCGCGGCCATCGCCGCGACCAAAAGTCGCACTCGTTACCCCGCCGGTTCCGAGTACACGACGTCGGCCAACTGTTCCCCGTCGAACACGAGCGAGGTGAGCGACGCGACATTGCATTGGCGCTTACGCGGGTCGTGCCACAACTTCTTGCCGAGCAGGTACTGGCGCGCGGTCCAGACCGGCAGCTGATGGCTGACACACACCACCTCGGAGCCTTCGGCGCGCGCCCGCGCCCGATCGATCGCCGCCGTCATCCGGGATGCGATGTCGCGGTAGGGCTCTCCCCAGGAAGGAGTGAACGGATCCCGGAGCTTCCACCAGTTGCGGGGGTCGCGTAGCGCGCCGTCGCCCACCGACACCTTCATGCCTTCGAAGGAGTTACCGGCCTCGATGAGGTCGTCGTCGGTGACGATGGCGAGCCCGTGAGCGTCGGCAATCGGTGTGGCCGTCTGCTGGGCACGCAGCAGCGGCGAGGCGACCACAGCGGTGATCGCATTGCCTCGCAGGGACTCTGCCACCTTCGCGGCCTGTCCCTGCCCCTTGTCCGACAGCCGGAAATTCGGTAGTCGGCCGTACAGAATGCCTTCCGGGTTGTGTACCTCGCCATGGCGCATCAAATGAACGATGGTGCGGGTCGTCACAGTCAGTTCTCCTCAACAGACGCCGCGGCGCGAGCAGCGGCGGGCAAAGCGTCGGCGATACGGTCGAACGCCTCGTCGTCGAGCGCGGCGGAAACGAACCAGGTCTCAAACGCACTCGCCGGGGGGTACACGCCACGGCTCAGCAGTGCATGGAAAAACGCGGGGTAGCGCCAGGTTTCGGTGGCCTTGGCACTCTGGAAGTCATGTACCGGTTCGGCACCGAAGAAGACACTGAACATGCTGCCGGCGCGGCCGATCTGGTGTGCCACACCCTCGGCATCCAGGGAGGCGGTGAGCAGCGCGATAAGCGCGTCAGCGTTACGGTCAAGCGTCTCATAGGCTTTCGCGTCCGCTGCGCGCAACGAGGCGAGCCCCGCCGCGACCGCGATCGGATTGCCGGACAGCGTGCCCGCTTGATACACCGGGCCCAGCGGCGCCAGCCGGTCCATGATGTCGGCGCGACCGCCAAACGCCGCAGCGGGCATGCCACCACTCATCACCTTGCCGAACGTGACCAGATCGCCGGCCACCTGATCGATGCCGTACCAACCCGAACGGCTGACCCGGAAACCGGTCATCACCTCGTCCATGATGAGCAGGGCGCCATGGTTTTCGGTGATGCGCCGCAGTCCGGCGTTGAAATCCGGGACAGGCGCAACCGTGCCCATGTTCCCCGCCGCGGCCTCGGTGATGACCGCCGCGATCTGATCGCCCTCTTCGGCGAAGATGCGGGCCACGGCGCCGATATCGTTGTACGGCAACACGATTGTGTCGGCCGCCGAGGCGCCGGTGACCCCGGGCGAGGAGGGCAGGCCGAAGGTGGCCACCCCGGACCCCGCATCGGCCAGCAAGGCGTCGGCATGACCGTGGTAACACCCGGCGAACTTGATGATCTTGGGCCGGCCGGTGAATCCGCGGGCCAGGCGCACCGCGCTCATGGTGGCCTCGGTGCCGGAGTTGACCAGACGCACCTTTTGCACCGGCTCGACGCGATCGATGATCTCGCGCGCGAGATCGATCTCACCCTCGACGGGCGCGCCGTAGGACAACCCCGTAAGCGCGGCTTCACGGACAGCCTCCACCACCGCGGGGTGTGCGTGGCCAAGGATCAGCGGCCCCCAGGAGCAGACCAGGTCCGCGTACCGGTTGTCGTCGACATCGGTGAGCCAGCATCCGGCGCCGGATTTGATGAACCGCGGGACGCCGCCCACAGCAGCGAAGGCACGTACCGGCGAGTTCACTCCACCTGGGATAACGGCCGAGGCGTCGGCGAACAGACGTGTGGAGTTGGGCGTCTCGTCGGGCACGGCATCCAGTGTCTCAGCTGATGCCAAATCGTCCACTACAGGGTGTAGTGGATCAGGCAGGTTTCAACGCAAAAGTGGGGTGATCGGCGTCGTCGGGCAACTGCGCGAAATAGCCGTCGACAACCTTTCCCGCCTTGGGCTTGTAGGCGGCGATGATGGGCGCACGGTCGGCTACCGGGACCTCGGTGGCCGTGTACGCGGTGCTGGCGCCCTTGACCGTCAGCGTCACCTGCGGGTTTGCCCTGATGTTCTTGACCCATTGGCTCTCGCCGCGAGTGGAGACCACGTACTTGATGCCGTCGACGTCCACGGTGGCAACCGGGATCTGCTGCAGCTCTCCGCTGACCCGTTTGGTGATGGTCAACGTCTCGCCGATATTGGCAACCATCGCGACCTTGTTGAAGATGTTTTTCACGAACCACGGGGGCTTGAGGTATGCCATGGATCACAGTTTGATGGTGGTATGCAGATACCGCAATCGGTCGCGCGCTTCAACAAGTACGTCACCAACCCGGTCCAGCGGCTGTGGGCGGGCTGGGCCCCGAGCTTCGCGATCATCGAGCACAAGGGCCGCAAGTCCGGCAAGGAATTCCGGACGCCGGTCACCGCGTTCAAGACGCCCGACGGCGTCGCCATTCTGCTGACCTACGGCCCCGACCGGGACTGGCTGAAGAACCTCCAGACCGCCGGCGGCGGCAGGATCGTGCGTCGCGGGAAGACCCACGACGTCGTGAACCCGCGGGTGGTCAGCCGGGATGAGGCGGCGACACTGGTCAAGAGCCGCGCATTCGGAAAGCTCCCGTTCGATCAGGCCGTGCTGCTGACCTACGCCTAGCCCTTCTCTGCGCTGGTGGACCTGCGTCTACCAGATCTTCACGAACTTGTCCGGCGCGTTCACCATGGGATCGCCTGCCAGGCAACCGAATTCAGCCGCGAACGGTGCGACATTCGGCACCACTCCGTTGATCCGCAGCGCCGGCGGAGAATGCGGATCGCTGGCCAGCTGGGTGATGGCCGCCTCGGGACGCTGCTTGTCACGCCAGATCCGTGCGTAGTTCAGGAAGAAC
The DNA here is from genome assembly GCF_001853795.1 of Mycobacteroides franklinii. Lineage (NCBI taxonomy): Bacteria > Bacillati > Actinomycetota > Actinomycetes > Mycobacteriales > Mycobacteriaceae > Mycobacteroides > Mycobacteroides franklinii. The sequence continues at coordinate 1,631,664 of NZ_MLIK01000019.1, read as the reverse complement.
CGCTGCTTCTCGTTGAACCCGACAATGCCACTGGCTTTGTCGGCATCGTTCTTCTTCGCCAGCTCGGCGACCAGTGCGTCGTACGCGGTGTTGACGCCGCCCAGGTCGGCGATGTTCTCGCCCAGGGTCAGCCTGCCGTCGACGTGTAGGTCGGGACGGCCCGGAATCGGCGCGTACGCGTTGAACTGCTCCACCAGCCGGTTGGCACGCTTGTCGAACTCCTCGCGATCGTTCGGTGTCCACCAGTTGACCCGGTTGCCCTCGCCATCGAACTGGCTACCCTCGTCATCGAACGCGTGGGTGAACTCGTGGCCGATCACGGCACCGATACCGCCGTAGTTGAACGCCGGATCTCCCTTGGTGTCGTAGAACGGCGCCTGCAGGATCGCCGCAGGAATGGTGATGCTGTTCTCGGTGGGGTCGTACTGGGCGTTGACCGTCTGCGGGGTCATCCCCCACAGCGACCGATCGGTGGGGCGCCCGATCTTGGCCATCTCGAAGTCGTAGTCGAACTTCAGCGCGGCGGCCCGATCGGTGTAGAAGTTATCGCCGCCCAGCTTCAGCTTCGAGAAATCGCGATTCTTGTCGGGGAATCCCACCTTGAGGATCAGCTTGTCCCACTTGCTCTTTGCGGCAAGCTTGGTCTGCGGGCTCATCCAGTCGACGGCCTCGATGCGTTTGCGCAACGCCTCCTTCACATTGCCAACCATCTCAGTGGCGGATCGCTTGTCGCTATCGCTGAACATCCGCTCCACGTACAGCTGACCCAGGGCCGGGCCGATCAACTTGTTGACGATCTCAAGCCCCTGCTCCCAGCGCGCCTTCTGCGCCGTTGTGCCGGTGAGCGCCGACTTGAATGTGAAAGCGTTGTCGCGGAATGTCTTCGACAACGCGTTGGCCGATCGATGCACCGCATGGAAGGTCAGGTACGACTTCCAGGTGTCCAGATCGGTGGTGGCGAGCAGCCGATCGAATGTCGTGAAGAACTCGGTCTCGGCCAGCGAGAACGACCTGGCCTCCGGGGCTCCCTGCGCCTTCAGGTAGGCGCCCCATTCGAAATGTGGTGTCAACGCATCAGCTTGCGCAACCGTGACGAGCTTGTACTGGTTGGCCGGATCACGTTGTTGCACCGGGCTCAATGTCGCTGCCGCCAGCGCAGATTCGAGCGAGGCCACCTGTTCGGTACGAGCCTTGGCTACCTCTTGATCGGCTCCGATCGAGCCGAAGGTCGAGGCGATGTACGTGCGGTACGCGTCGAACACCGACGCATACTTCGGGTCGGTGTAGTAGTCCTTGGCGGGCATGCCCAGCGCGTCGGCCCGGGCATAGCCGATCTGCTCGGTGGCGTTGGCGTAGTCGGCGCCGGCCTCGAAACCGAACACCAGGTGCTGTCCGGTGGCAGCGTCGGCGGCCAAAAAGGCGGCAAGGTCTTCGGGAGTCTTGATCTGATCGATCGCGGCGAGCGTCGGACGGATGGGGTCATATCCGGCCGCATCCAGCTTCGCGTCGTCGGTGGCGGTCCGGAACAGCAGACCTACCTGATAATTGACCGACTCATGATCGGCGGTACCAAGCCCCGAGACCGCACCGTCGACGATCTCATGCTGAACCTTGCGGGACTCGTCGGCCAGCATGTCGAAGCTGCCGTAGCTGGCCTTGTCCGCGGGGATGGTGGCCTCATCGATCCACTTGGCGTTCACGAATCCGTTGAGATCGGCGCACGCGGCAAAACGCATGCTCAGCTGCGCGTTGTCGAATGTGGGAATGGGCGCGTTCGACGCTACCGGCGCGGTGGGCTGGTCGCGGGTACACCCGGAGAGGGACACGGCCAGCACTAACGCCGCCACACCGGCGGATCGACTCAGAGGCATACCCCCCATTTTGCCTATCTGAGCCACCGCGTCGAGCATCACGTCGATGAGCCGCGTGCGCAAAGAGGATCCAGCACCTGTGGCGGGTTTCACTGAGAGCAGGATTGGTTCGGCTGGCTAACGGTCGTACGCTGGCACGAGTGCCGGTGCAGGAGATGTTTTTCATCGCGCTTGCCGCGTTCGGTGCCGGGGCGATCAACGTGGTCGCCGGGTCCGGCACCCTCATCACCTTCCCCACCCTCATCGCGTTCGGCTATCCGCCCGTGGTGGCGACGATGTCGAACGCCATCGGGCTGACCGTCGGCAGCATGACCGGCGTGTGGGGTTATCGCCGCGAGCTGACCGGGCAATGGTCCCGGCTCAAATGGCAGGTACCCGCGGTGTTGCTCGGCGCGCTCATCGGATCGTTTCTGCTGCTGCATCTTCCCGAAACCACATTCGTCACCGTGGTGCCGGTGCTGCTGATCCTGGCGTTGGTTCTGGTGGTTGTCGGCCCCAAGATCCAGGCATGGGCGCGGCGGCGGTCCGAGGCGCAGGGCCTGGACGCCGATCACGTCCCTCCCGGCCGCATGGCCGCGCTCACCGGAGGAAACTTCCTCGTCGGCATCTACGGCGGGTATTTCACTGCCGCCCAAGGCATCATGCAGATCGCGGTGATGGGCGCACTGCTACCCGAATCCATGCAGCGAATGAACGCGGCCAAGAACGTGCTGGCCATGATCACCAATATTGTTGCCGCCCTTGCCTACACCATCGTCGCATTCGACCGGGTGAGCTGGACGGCTGCCGGCATCATCGCGGCCGGCTCGTTTGTGGGCGGACTCGCCGGAGCCCGCTGGGGGCGCCGGCTCTCTCCCGGCGCGCTGCGGGTGGTCATCGTGGCGGTTGGCCTGATCGGCCTGTGGCGACTGCTCTTCTAACAGCTCCCCTTCGACACGCCGTCTTGTGGCGAACTTGTGCGATACAAACACGCCGCAGCGCGGCGTGTCGACGCAGCTGGAACCTAGCGGAAGGTTCGCAGCCTCAGGCTGTTCAGCACCACGAAGACGGACGATGTCGCCATCGCCGCACCCGCGATCATCGGGTTGAGCAAGCCCAGCGCGGCCAGCGGAATGGCGGCGGTGTTGTAGGCGAACGCCCAGAACAGATTGGCCTTGATGGTGCCGAGTGTCTTGCGCGACAAACGCAGCGCGGTCGGCACGGTGGTGAGCTCACCACGCACCAAAGTCAGGTCGCTGGCCTCGATCGCGGCGTCGGTGCCGGTGCCCATGGCCATGCCGATATCGGCCGTGGCCAGCGCGGCGGAGTCGTTGACACCGTCGCCGACCATGGCGACCTTCTTGCCCTCGGCCTGCAAGCGCGCGACGACATCCGCCTTCTCGGTGGGTTTGACTCCGGCGATGACATCGCCCGGGGCGATCCCGACTTCCGCGGCGACCCGCGCGGCCACCTCTGCGTTATCACCGGTCAACAGCACCGGCGTGATACCCATGGATTTGAGCTCGTCGATGGCCCGGCGGCTGGACGGCTTCACCGTGTCGGCCACTTCGATCTCGCCGCGGCGCAATCCGCCCCAGGTGACCGCCGCCGTGGTGTTCTGGCCCGGGATGGCCTCGATCGACACCTCGTGGCCGTCGACAACACCGGTGACACCGATACCGGGCTCGTTGCGGAAGTTGGTGGCGGGTGACAACGTCAGCCCGCGCGTCCGGGCCGATTCCACGATGGCCTTGGCCACCGGGTGTTCCGAGGCAGCCTCCACCGAGGCGGCGATGCGCAGGATCTCGTCGGTGTCGGCGACACCGGACCCGATGCTGCGCCGCACGTCCACCACGCTCATCGCACCGGTCGTCACGGTGCCGGTCTTGTCGAGCACCACGGTGTCGATGTTCTTGACGTTCTCCAACACCTCGGGGCCCTTGATCAGCACGCCTAGCTGCGCGCCCCGGCCGGTACCGACCAGAATCGCCGTCGGCGTGGCCAGTCCCAACGCGCAGGGGCACGCGATGATCAGCACGGCGACGGCCGCCGTGAACGCCGACGACAGTGGATAGCCCTGCGCCGTCCAGGCTACAAAGGTGAATGCCGCGATGACGAGAACCACCGGCACGAACACCGCCGACACCCGGTCGGCGAGCCGCTGTACCTGCGCCTTGCCGGTCTGCGCATCGGATACCAGCCGCGCCATCCGGGCCAGCTGGGTATCGGCGCCCACCTTGTTGGCGCGCACCACGATCCGCCCGTGTGTGTTGACGTAGCCACCCACCACCGGGTCGCCCGCGCCGACCTCGACCGGCACCGATTCGCCCGTCATGGTGGAGGTGTCCAAGGCCGAGTGGCCATCGGTCACCACACCATCGGTGGCGACGCGCTCGCCCGGGCGCACCACGAACTCGTCGCCCACCGCCAGCTGTTCGACGGGAATGCGCGTCTCGTGACCACCCCGCAGGACGGCGACATCCTTGGCACCGAGGGACAGCAGGGCGCGCAGCGCCGAGCCTGCCGAGCGCTTGGCCCGCGACTCCGCGAACCGGCCCGCGAGCAGGAAGACCGTGACCGCCGCGACCACCTCGAAGTAGACGTGAACGTCCCCGTGAGTGTGTCCGGCACCGGCGAACAGCGTCCACATCGACCACACGTAGGCAGCGATGGTGCCCAGAGATACCAGGGTGTCCATCGTCGAGGCGCCATGGCGTGCGTTGACGAATGCGGCGCGATGGAACGGGTAACCGCCCCACAGCAGGATCGGCGTGGTCAGCGCCGCGACCACGAATTCCCAGCCGGAGAAGTGCCAGGGCATCACCATCGAGATGGCCACCACCGGGACGGCCAGGATGAGTGAGCCGATGAGCCGGGTCTTGAGCTGGCTGTCGGGCACATCGTGGTTCATGTGATCGTGCGGATCATGGCCCAGGTGTTCATCGGCGGCGTGCTGTGAACCTCCGACCACCTGAGCCTTGTAACCCACCGATTCGACGGCCTTGACCAGATCCTCATCCGAGACCGAGCCGTCGTGTTCGACGCGGGCGCTTTCCAGTGCCAGGTTCACTCGGGCCGTCACGCCCTCGAGTTTGTTGAGTCCCTTCTCCACACGGGACGCACACGAGGCACATGTCATGCCATGTAGCTGCAGATCTGTGGTCTCCATGCCCGTCTCAGTGAACTCCATGACTAAATGATACCCCTAGGGGGTACCGAATAACAGGGTGACCTGCGCTACAGCCCCCGTCGCGCCACCACGATCTGCAAGGGCATCGGTAGCTGCACCCTGGCGCGGAGCTCGACAACGATCGACGGGTCCGCATGCGCAGCAAGGCTACGCAATGCCTTCGAACCGTAGGCACGCAACTGACTGATGGCACCGTCATGGGCAACCGGACGCACCCACCCGATGACCGACGCCAGAAGATACGCAGGTGCCAATAGTGGGGCCGGCAAGCGCAACAAGTCGATGATCAAAAGAGTTCGCCCCACCCGAGTGCCCTCGGCGAAAACCTTCGCGGCAAGCGAGGGCGGCAGATGGTGGAACGACAACGCGAACACCACCAAATCGAACGCCCCGTCCGGAGCATCGATGGCTGTCGCATCCATGGCGCGTACGGTCACCCGGGAGTCCGAACCCAGATCGGAGGCCGCGATACCCGCAACAGAGGACGGCTCGATATCGGTCACCGTGATCGAGGCATCGGGGCGCAACTTCAGCAGTTCACGGGACAGGCCGCCGTGGGCGGCGCCGAGTTCGAGCACGCGCGGGTTGTCGATACCGACGAGGAAGGCGGCCGCCTGCTCCGCGTTCCACCTGTGCAGCCCCTTCTTCTCGCCCAGGAGGTCAAGCGACTCGACGACGGCCCGTTTCTTCCCCGGAACGTCGTCGCGGTCGAGGTACTCCAGACGGTCCGTCTGCAGCGTGCGGTCCCACAAGGGAGCGCCGAATCCAGCGCGCGGCATCTGGTCGATATCAGCAGTCTCGGGCATAACACCAGCGTAGATCAATATCAGTTAAACTGACATTAAATTCAGCTGTGAATCGCGCGGTCCGCCTCCCGCCGGGCACGAACACCCCGCGATATCGCCATGACCAGGAATATTCCGGCGACAGCGCTCAGCGCGAGGGCCCGCGCCACGCATGCACCGTCCAGAGCGATGAAATACAGCGTCGGCTCGCCCTTCGCGACGGGCGCCACCTCAGTCGGTATGCGTGCCGCCACTGCCGCCCAGCCGGCGAGCGCAATCGCCACCGCCGCAATGACCAGATCTACTGCTACCCGCTTCCCGAACTTCACCACTTCTCACTCTCGATATCGATTTCCGGGTCGTCGCCCAGATCCATGCCGGCCGGCGGCGCGGGCACCAAGGTCGCAAGCGCCGCCCGTAGCTCCTCATGCTTCCTGGCCCACGCTTGTGCCCGGCGTCCCCCAGTCAGGCGCAGACCCACCGGTTTACGTCCCTTCGGCACGCCCGTCAGCTCGCCCAGCGGACGGGATTCCTCCCAGACGTGCCGGTCGGCATCCGGATACAGCCATTTGATCTGGCTCACCGCCAGGGTCTCGCCGCCCTGCCGAAGCTCGGTGGGTGTCAGCTCGACGGTCGCGTGCACCCGTGCGGCGTAGATCTGCAGCGAGATGAAGAAGGCGACGATGGCCGCCGCGATCAACGGCATGACGGGACTGAGCCCGGCCTTGCCCCAGACTTGCAGGCCGAACATGATCAGCCCGGCCAGCGGGCCCAGGAGCAGCCACCGCCACCGGCTGCCGGGTTCATAAAACAGGCGCGGCTCGCCGTCCGGCTCCTCAGGCATGGTCGGCCCCGTCGAACCATTCCTGGGCGGTCGGCCTGATGATCAGCACATTGGCGACGATCAGCGACAGCGCGGCGATGAGTAGCAGCGGGCCCACCGAACCGGAACTTGCCATCGCGATGGCGCCGAGGACCGAGACCAAGGACAGCGCGATCAACGCCCGGCGATACCGCTTATCCCCCCGCCGGGTGCGCCCGGCAAGGAATGCGATACCGACCGCCAACACGATGCACAGCACGCCCCACGCACGGAAGTAGGTGACGAGATTTCGCACATCCGCGTCGGTCAGCGCGGGCTTCGCGGCGGCCCGTACCGCGTCATAGCGCTGGGTTACCCCGGCCAGTCCGTTGAGGAACAGCGCGGCCGCCGAGACCACCCAGAACCAGAACGCCACGTCAACAATGCGTGGGCGCGGTTGTGCCGGAGTCATTTGGGCAGCGTATCGGGGCGCTAGCGCTGCCTCGTCAGGTACGCGGTCGAGTCCTCGCGATGCAGCAGGAACAGGCCGCCACAGATCAGGACGGACGCGGTGATACCCGAGAGCGCCTGCACAATCGCGGGCACACCCTGCAGGTCGATCAACCGCGTCGCGGTGAACACCACCGACCCGACCGCACCGCCGGTCAGGAAGGTGCGGGCCAAGCGGTAGCCCGCGCGCATCAGGAAAATCGCGGTGACGACAAGGGCGCCCACCACGACGACGATGAATCCGTTGAAGGCATAGACCGTCCACAGCGGGGCGGCCTTGTGGACCTCGGGGTCCTGCTGCCATTGGCCGACATTCGCGGCCATGTAGCTCACGATCATCAGCGGGAGCGAGGCCAGCCAGAGCCAACAGCCGGTGTCGATATCGTCGGGTCGCGGCTTGGCCGGACCTGTTGAGGATTGTCCAGCCAGCCCGCTCCGATGGTGGGGATCGGGATACATCACCAACCACGGTAGTGCAGGACGCGACGGTTGACAGACCCCGGTGGCCATGCCACGCTCTACAAGTGGACCGCAGTCCGCCAGGGCGGTGACGATCCCTTGCCGCTCAGCCACAACAGGAGGCCGCCATGCACGTCGCGCTGTGGTTCGTACAGATATTGCTGGCGGTGGTGTTCCTCGGCGCGGGCGGCTTGAAGCTGTTCGGTAGCCAGGAGACCCTGCGCGCGAAACTCGGCGATCTCGCCGATGCGGCTCCGCTGCCTGCCCTGCGCGCACTTGGCGCAGCCGAGGTGGCAGCGGCCATCGGGCTGGTGGCACCCCAGGCAACAGGCATTGCCCCCATCCTCGTCGTCGCCGCCGCTGCCGGAATCGTCATCGTCGGAATCGGTGCCGCCGCCTATCACCGCAAACGTCAGGAATGGGCCTTGGTGGCGTTCACTCTTGCCTTGGCGCTCGCCGCGGGCTTTGTCATCTGGGGCCGTCTTTCGCAGTAGCCCCGACCTCGCTAGTCGGAAAGCCAGCCCGCCACATCGGCCGCCCAGTAGGTCAGCACGATATCGGCACCCGCGCGCCGGATGGAGGTCAGTGTCTCCAGCGCCATGGCCTGTAGGTCGATCCAATTGTTTTGCGCCGCAGCACAGATCATGGCGTATTCGCCGGACACCTGATACGCCGCCACCGGCACCGGTGAGACATCGGCCACCTGTCGCAACACATCGAGATAGGCCATCGCCGGTTTCACCATGATGATGTCGGCGCCCTCCTCGACATCGAGTTCGGCCTCACGCAGGGCTTCGCGCCCGTTGGCCACATCCTGCTGGTAGGTGCGCCGGTCTCCGCGCAACGAGGAACCCACGGCCTCCCGGAACGGGCCGAAGAAGGCCGAGGCGTACTTGGCGGTGTAGGCCATGATGATCACATCGGTGTGCCCGGCAGCGTCCAGCCCGTCGCGAATGGCCGCCACCTGGCCGTCCATCATGCCGCTGGGGCCCACTACGCGCGCACCCGAATTCGCCTGCGCCACCGCCATGTCCACGTACTGCCGCAGCGTGGCATCGTTGTCCACCCGGCCAGAGGCATCCAGCACCCCACAGTGACCGTGATCGGTGAACTCGTCGAGGCAGGTGTCCGCCATCAGCACCGTGGAATCACCCAGATCCGCGGACAGGACCGACAAGGCCCGGTTGAGGATGCCGTCCGGCGCCAGACCGGCGCTGCCGGTGGCATCCTTGTCCTTTTCCTGCGGCACCCCGAACAGCATCAACCCGCCGACACCAGCCTTCACCGCGTCCGCCGCGGCCCGGCGCAGAGATTCGATGCTGTGCTGAACCACGCCGGGCATGGAAGCGATGGGGCGCGCTTCCGTCGCACCGTCGGCTACGAACATCGGCAGCACCAATTGCCGCGGCGCAAGCGTGGTTTCGGCTACCAACCGGCGGATGGCCGGGGTAGCTCGCAGCCGGCGCGGACGCTGGTAAGGAAATGGCACCGCTATGGCCTCCGCTATCTCCGTCGTTACCTTCTGCGGCTCTTCTTACGCGGCGGCGGCAGCGCACCCTCGGTACGCAGCCGTGCCGCATGCTCGGCGAGCGCCTCGACCAGCGGACCAACGGCCGCGGTCTCCGGCTGCACGTCCACTCGCAGCCCGAATTCGATTGCGGTCTCGGCGGTTTTCGGCCCGATGCACGCCACGATGGTGCGTGCGTGCGGCTTGCCTGCAATACCCACCAGGTTGCGAACCGTGGAGCTCGAGGTGAAGCAGACCGCGTCGAATCCACCGGTCTTGATCATCTCGCGGGTCTGCGCCGCGGGCGGGGCCGCACGTACGGTGCGGTAGGCGGTCACGTCGTCGATCTCCCAGCCGCGCTCACGCAAGCCCTCGGCGAGGGTCTCGGTAGCGATATCGGCGCGCGGCAGCAGCACCCGGTTCACGGGATCGAAAACGTCGTCGTAGGGCGGGAACTCGTCGAGCAGGCCGAGTGAGGACTGCTCGCCCGCGGGCACCAGCTCCGGGTTGATACCGAAGGCGCGCACCTTGTCGGCGGTCGCCTGGCCCACGCACGCGATCTTCACACCGGAGAACGCGCGGGCGTCCAGACCGAATTCGGCGAACTTCTCCCACACCGCACGCACCGCGTTGGTGGAGGTGAAGACCACCCACTGGTACCGGCCGTCGACCAAACCCTTGACGGCCCTTTCCATTTGGGCAGGGCTACGCGGCGGCTCGACAGCGATGGTGGGCACCTCGACCGGCAGCGCTCCGTATCCGACCAGCTTCTCGCTCATCTCGCCGGCTTGATCCTTGGTGCGCGGCACCAGCACGGTCCAGCCGTACAGGGCACGGCTTTCCCACCAGTTCAGCTTGGAGCGGCCACCGACCACACGGCCGATCGTCAGCACCAGGGCGCCGGTCATCGGGCCATGCGGGTCATTGGCATCCACCGGGACACCGTCGATCAACGAGGCCAGCGTGGTCTCCACGGTGCGCTGCGCGCAGGTGGTGCCCTGGGCGGTCACAGCGACCAGGGTCTGGTCGGAAAGGCCATGCTCGATGAGCGCCTTGGCGGCGTCGGGCACATGCGTCGGGGTGGCGTGCAAGATCAGCGGGCCGGGAGCGGCGGCCAACGCCGCCCAATCCACGTCGCCGCGCACGTCGGCGACGGTGTGTGCGGACCCCGGGGGCAGGCCGGCATACGCGGGCACCGCGGTGCTCGACGACAGACCGGGCAGGATCTCGAAGGCCACCTGGGTCCGGGTGACCGCGTGAACCTCGGCGAGCACCGAATCGATCGAGAGTGGATCGCCGGCGACCAGCCGCACCACGTCCACACCGTTCTTGGCCTCGGCGACGAGAGTCTTCGCGACATCGGCAGGATCACCCAGGGCAGGGCGAATGTCGATGGTCAGCGGCGGCTCGGCGGCGGCCTCGGTGTCGGTCGCGGCAGGCGTCTCATCGCTGCCCGTCGCGGGTTTGACGGGCGCAGGTTCCGGAAGTTCGACCGCCGACCCGACGAGATCGAGTACCACCTGCGGCACATCGGGATCGGTGAACGCCACCGTGGCACCTGTGAGCACCGCGCGCGCCCGGACGGTCAACAGACCTGGGTCACCAGGTCCGGAACCAACGAACAGAATGCGCCCTGGCTTCTTGCGCCCTCGGGTCACTACTGCCTCCCATATCGGCGGTTTGCGCCGCCTACTCAGCTGTCATCAGTGCTCGCGCACCGAGATCAAGCAATTCCCTCGCGACCGCGAGCCCAAGCTCTGCGGCCCGATCGGGGATGCCAATCCCAGAGGCCCGAATCACGTCAGATCCGTCCAGCGCCGCCGCACATCCGCGCAACGACAGTTCGTCGAAGACGCGGCCTTCCTCATCGATCGACTCGACCACCTCGGCGATCGCGCCGACCGGTGCGGTACAGCCCGCCTCCAGCTCGGCAAGCAGAGCCCTTTCGGCAGTCACCGCGGCGCGCGTGTCGGTGTGATCGAGTTCCGCCAGTACGGCCACCAGATCGGCGACCTCACTGCGACACTCCACCGCCAGCGCTCCTTGAGCCGGTGCGGGCAACATCTGCACCGGTTCCAGTGTCTCGGTGATGCGGTCCAGACGTCCGATACGGGCCAAACCCGCCCGGGCGACTACCACACCATCAAGATCACCATTGGAGACCCTGCTCAACCTGGTATCCAGGTTGCCTCTTAGGGGGCGAATTTCCAAACCGAGACCCAGTGCTCTAAGCTGCGCGGCCCGCCGCGGAGACGAGGTACCGATCACAGAGCCTGTGGGCAACTCCCCCAACACCAGCCCATCCCGGGCCACCAGGGCGTCTCGATAGTCTTCACGAGGCGGAATGGCGGCTATGACGAAGCGCGGGTCGGCCGCCGTTGGCAAATCTTTGTACGAGTGCACGGCAACATCGACGACGTCATCGGCGATGGCCTCCCGAAGAGCGGCCGTGAAGACCCCCACTCCGATTTGCTCGACGGGTGCCGCCGACTGGTCCCCGGCGGTCGCCACGATTACCAGCTCCGCCTCGTGTCCCTTGGCGCGCAGCGCGTCCCGAATCACCCCGGCCTGAGTCGTCGCCAGCAGGCTGCCACGGGTACCAATTCGGATCATGAACAAGCCTCTCGGGCGATGGCGGTCACGATGGATGACCCAGTTGGGCGGGGAACATCAACCACGACGGCTATTCGTGCAATTCCTTTGTGGCGAGCGGCAGTTCACCGGCCGTCGCTACCGCCTCGACGGTGTGCGGATCGAGCTCGAACAGTTCACGCAACGCCTCGGCATAGCTGTCACCGCCGGGTGCCGACGCCAGCTGCTTCACCCGCACCGTGGGGGCGTGCAACAGCTTGTCGACGACACGGCGCACGGTCTTGGCCACCTCGTCCCGCTCGGCTCCGGCCAGACTGGGCAGACGCCCATCCAGCCGCAGCAGCTCGGCCTCGACGACCTCGGCAGCGCGCTGACGCAACGCGGTGACCGTCGGCGTAACCTCCGCCATCCGCTCGCCGGTGAGGTATCGGGCGACCTCGTCGTTGACGATCTGGCGGGCGGCACCCGCGTCGTTGGCCGCGGCGCGCGCGGTGGGCTCACGCTGGATGCGTTCCATGTCCACCACGACCACGCCGGGCAGGCCGGCGACGGTCGGGTCGACGTCACGGGGCATGCCCAGATCGCAGAAGACCAGCTGGCGTCCGCCGCCCAGGGCGCGGTGCACATCGGCCAGTGAGATCACCGGACGCACCGCGCCGGTACAGGACACCACCACATCGGCTTGAGCCAGCGCCTGGTCCAGGTTGTCCAGGGTGATCGCCTGCGCGTTCACACCCGCTTCGCGGGCGGTCGCGGCGAGGCGGTGCGCACGATCGGCGCTGCGGTTCACCACCCAGAGGTTGTCGATGCCCGCACGGATCAGCTGTGCCGTCGCCAGCGAGCCCATCGACCCGGCGCCGACAACGGCAGCCGTGCGCCCGGGCAGGCCATCGAGCTTGCCGTCGGCCAGGTTCAGCGCCACCGACACCACCGAGGCACCGGCCGCGTCGATACCGGTCTCCGAATGCACCCGCTTGCCCACACGCAGCGCGCTCTGAGACAGCTCGTGCAGCACGCGACCGACCGCCTGATGTGATTCGGCGGTGGCGTAGGCGTTGCGCACCTGGCCCAGCACCTGCTGCTCACCGATCACCATGGAATCCAGGCCGCTGGCCACCGCGAACAGGTGCTCGACGGCGGCCTCGCTGTATCGCACATAGGCGTACTTGGTGAGTTCGTTCATGCCCATTCCGGCATGGCGGGCGATTGCCTCCCCGATGACGGTCAGGCCGCCGTGGAAGGCCTCGACCACGGCATACACCTCGACCCGATTGCAGGTCGAGAGCACCATTACCTCGGTGACCAGGGGCGATTGCAGAATGTGTTCGATGATCTTGGGCTGATCGGCCTCGCCAATCGCCAGTTTCTCCAGCACCGGCACAGGCGCGCTACGGTGCGAGGCTCCGAACAGCAGGACGCTCACCGCAGGTCACTCCGCTGACATCTCACTGTCCAGCTCCCTTGCTTTTGGTGAGGCTCGAACTTCAAGCACGGTAGCTCGAATATGGCCACTGGGCAAAATCCAAACAGCCTGTTATCGGTCACGTTTCAGGTCCGCCCGGAGCCGGGGCTCATCCACTTCCCAGTAGCTGTGCTCCAGACCGTCAAGCAGAACCACCGGAAGGCGGTCGCCGAACTCCGCGCGCAGCGAGGAATCTGTGACGGCGGCCTCATCAACATCGGTGACCGTGAGGCCGATGCCGAACTCGTCGGCCAACGCCGCCAATTCGCGCTGGGCACGATCACAGGCAGTGCATCCGGCCCGTGTCAGCAGCGTTAGCGACGTCATATCCCAATTCTGCCACCGGGTCCCCCGCGTTCCGGCCACCCTCAGTAGGGTTGAACGGCATTGGCACGCGGCGCACAGGAAGGGCGGGTAACCAGTCATGACCAGCCCACAAATCAACGGCGAACCCCCTGCCGAGGGTTCTGCCGAGGAGCAAGTGCTGGCCGAGGCGTTCGCCGAAGATGTCGCGCGGGCGGCATCCTTCGCAGAGGCCGACGCGACGGCCGAACTGCCGCCGGGCCCTCCCCCCGCCGATCTGACCGCTGCCGCGTTTTTCGACGTCGACAACACGCTGGTGCATGGCTCCTCGCTGGTTCACTTCGGCCGCGGCCTGGCGCAGCGCGATTACTTCCAGTACTCGGACATGCTTCAGTTCGTCTGGGCGCAGGCGAAATTCCGGTTGACCGGTCGAGAGAACTCCGACGACGTCGCGGCCGGCCGCCAGAAGGCGCTCTCGTTCATCGAGGGGCGCAGCGTCAGCGAGCTCGTCACGCTCAGCGAGGAGATCTACGACGAGACGATCGCGGACAAGATCTGGCCCGGCACCCGGGCACTGACCCAGATGCACCTGGATGCCGGTCAACAGGTGTGGCTTGTCACCGCCACACCCAAGGAACTGGCGGAGACCATCGCGCGGCGGCTGGGTCTGACCGGAGCGCTGGGTACCGTCGCCGAATCGGTGGACGGGGTCTTCACCGGACGCCTCGTCGGCGACATCCTGCACGGGCCGGGCAAGGCGCGGGCCGTACGCAACTTGGCCATCCGCAACGGCTTAAATCTCAAGCGCTGCACCGCATATAGCGACAGTGTCAACGACGTGCCGATGCTGTCCCTGGTGGGCACCGCGGTGGCCATCAACCCCGACGCGGAGCTGCGGGATGTGGCACGGCGCCGGGGGTGGGAGGTCCGTGACTTCCGTACGGCCCGCAAGGCCGCCCGCATCGGCGTGCCGTCGGCGGTGCTGCTCGGTGCCGCGGGCGGAGCATTGGCGGCCGCGTTGGCCCGCCGAGAGAAGTGACGTTCGGCATTACCGCTGCTGATAGGCTCAGCGCCGCTCGAACTGTCCTAGATTCGTCACTGACCTGCAGCGAAATGGGTTAACGCATGGCCATCCGCCAAGACATCGTCGGAACTCACTACCGCTACCCCGATTACTTCGAGGTCGGCCGCGAGAAGATGCGTGAATTCGCGGCAGCCATCAAGGACGAGTGCGAGGAGAACTCCGGCGTCGTCGCGCCCATTACCTTCCTGGCCGTCGCGGGCCGGCGCGTGCAACACAAGATCTTCACCGAGATGGATCTGCCCATCAATGTGGCGCGGGTGCTGCACCGCGACCAGAAGCTCAAGTTCCACCGGCCGATCAAGGCCGGCGACCGGCTGTACTTCGACAGCTACCTGGACAGCGTGCTGGAGTCACACGGCATGGTGACCGCCGAGGTACGTGCCGAGGTGACCGATGAGAACGGTTCTCCCGTCGCGACGAGCATCGTGACCATGATCGGCGAAGCCGAGGGACACGAAACCGACGCGGCTGCCATGGCCGCGAACATCGCCTCCCACCGCAAGAGCTAGCCCGATCCGAACAGTCTGGCGACGATCATAAGCCAGTTCCGCCTGAAATCTGTTGCCCACAAAGGGACAACACGAACGCCCCAGATGCCCCACACTGTCACCAACGCGTGACACTTGGGCTACCGACGCGCTCTCGTGAGCACGTGGACAAAGGGAGATGTTCATGGCTCGCAGGCGGATGAGATCACTCCGATGGCTCGCTCTCTCGGGTGCGGCGATGCTGCTGATGGGCACCGCCGGGTGCTCAAAACACGATCAGTCAGAAGCACTTTCGCCCGATCAGGCCAAAGCGATTGCGCTTGACGCCTATATCTACGGCTACCCCCTCGTCACCGTGGAGATGACCCGGCGCGTGATGACCAACGTGGACAAGCCCGAATCTCCCCGCGCACCAATGGGACAGCTCCTACGGATGCGCGAATATCCCACTGCGGCCTTCCGTGATGTGACCGCCCCCAATGCCGACACCCTGTACACCAATGCATTCGTCGACGTCGGCAAGGAACCGTGGGTTCTGAACCTGCCGGAGGCAAGCGGGCGGTACTACCTGTTCCCCATGCTGGACGGGTTTACCAACGTCTTCGAGGTACCCGGAAAGCGCACGACGGGCACTGGCCCGCAGACCTATGCCATCACCGGCCCCGGCTGGAAAGGCACACTGCCCCAAGGAGTCAAGGAGTACAAGTCCCCGACATCCCTTGTCTGGCTGCTGGGCCGCATTTATTGCACCGGCACTCCGGAGGACTACGCCGCCGTCCACAAGCTGCAAGACGAAACCTCGCTGGTACCACTCAGCTCATACGGCAAGCCATATACCCCGCCGGCCGGCAACGTCGATCCACGCATCGACATGAAAACACCTGTCCGCGAACAGGTCAACAACCTGAGCAGCAAGGCGTACTTCGATCTGCTGGCCGGCTTACTCAAGGACAATCCGCCCACGGAGGCCGATAAGCCGATGGTGGAGAAAATGGCCAAGATCGGCATTGAGGCCGGAAAGCCATTCGATATCGACAAGCTCGGGCCGGACGTGGTCAGCGCGCTGCAGTCAGTGCCCAAAGAGGGCTTCGAGAAGATCATGGCGCATTTCAATGAGACCGGCGAAAACATCAATGGGTGGGTGTTCACCACGAAGACGGGTCTCTATGACACGGACTACTTGCAGCGCGCGACAATCACCGCAATTGGGTTGGGCGCCAACCGACCCCAGGATGCCGTCTATCCCACCTCGGAGGTGGACAGCACCGGCGCACCCTATGACGGCACCAAGAAATACGTGGCGCACTTCGACAAGGGGCAGTTCCCGCCGGCAGAGGGTTTCTGGTCGCTGACCATGTACGACGAGGATTATTTCTTCGTCGACAATCCGCTCGACCGCTACACCCTGAGCCAGCGCAACACCTTCACACCGAACCCCGATGGTTCGGTCGATCTGTACCTGCAGCACGAGAACCCAGGGCCAGGAAAGGAAGCGAACTGGCTCCCGGCACCGGCCGGGAAGTTCAAACTGATGCTTCGTCTGTACTGGCCCAAGGAGACCCCGCCGTCGATCATTGACGGCACGTGGAAACCACCCGCTGTTCAACGAGTCCCGTAAGGAGCTGTCCATGAAACTGATTGCCACCAGCCTGTTCACCGCACTGGGCGCTGCGGCGCTGTTCACCGCGGCGGCCGCGAACGCCGAGCCGGATCGTCCGCCGAACTGCACGGCGGCCGACTTGGCCGGGGTCTCGGCGGGCGTCGCCGCCTCTACGTCGAGCTACCTGTTCACCCATCCGGATGTGAATGACTTCTTCACCAGCCAGGCGGGCAAGCCGCACAGCGAGGTACAGAGCGCGGTGCGGGCCTACTTCAGCACCAACCCGGACGCCGAAAACGATCTACGTGGCATCCGTCAGCCCATCGTCGACTTCCGTCAGCGGTGCCAGCTGCCACAGGAGCGGCAGCCATGAGGCGCGCGACGGCCGTCCTGACCGTCGCGGTAGCGTTCGCCGGCCTGCTACCGGTGGTCCAACCGGCAGCCAATGCCGACGTCTGCGTCGGAGGAGGCCGCCGGATCTCGGTGAGTGGCTGCGCCAACATCGCCGATACCGTGCAGCGCTACGCACCCCCGCCCGAGGACTATGCACCGCTGCCGGACGATCCCCCGCCTCCCCCACCCGCACCGAATGTCCATGCCTGCGTGGGGTACAACGGCCGGTGGGTCAGCGCGAGCGGCTGCAACCCCTAACTGTATTGCGCGGCAAGCTTTCCGATCACCGCGGCGAACTCGGCCATGGTGGCGTCGAGAATGTCCTGGACCGACTCGACGGCGCCGATGCGCCCGGCTACTTGACCACCCATCGGGATGAACGCGTTCATGTCACCACCGAAGTAGAGATCCATCGGGTTCCCGGTTTCGTACAGCGACACCAGATCTCGCCGCTCCAGCTCTTCGGTGCGCTCGCTGCGTAGGGCGCGCAGGCCAGGCTTGGTGAGCCGGTTGAGCATCACGGTGTCGGTTTCGCGGGCCGCGACCACCGCAGCCTTCCAGTTCCCGTGGATGGGTGATTCCGCGGCCGACATCATCCGGGTGCCCATCTGCACGCCCTCGGCACCGAGCGCGAACGCGGCGGCCATCGAGGCACCGTCGCAGATCCCTCCGGCGGCGATAATCGGCATATCCACGTGCGATCGCACCAGCGGCAGCAGCACCATGGTGGACGCGCCCTTCGGGTCCTTGAATCCGCCGCCCTCGATGCCTTCCACGACCAGCCCGTCGACTCCGGCATCGACGGCTTTGAGCGCCGCGGCCAGTGTGGGAACGACGTGAAAGACGATGAGTCCGTTGTCCTTCAGGATGCGGGTGTACTTGTTCGGATCCCCGGCGCTGGTGGTCACAAAGGTCACGCCCTGATCGACCACGAACTGTGCGATGGAGGGGTCGCGCACGAACGCCTGCGCGATGTTGACGCCAAAGGGTTTATCGGTGAGTTCACGCATGGCGCGAATCTCGGCCTTGATGGCATCGAGCTCACCCGAACTGGTTTCGATGATGCCCAGACCACCGGCATTGCAGACCGCGCTGGCGAGTTGGGATCGCGCTATCCATCCCATGGGTGCCTGCACGATCGGCCGCTCAATGCCCAGTAGTTCGGTTACCCGGTTCGTAGTCACCCGTCGAACCTACGCCGCCGTGATCGGTGGTCCGGGATCAGTTCGTATCCCACGATTGGTCACGGGTGGTGACGCCGCCGCCACCTACCGCACGGGTCCGCTCATCTAGCCGAAGAACATGTTGCGCCGGCCCGCCAGCAGCCGGTACAGCGTCTGCTGAATGGTCTCGCGCACCTGATCGGTCACATCGAAGGTCACCATCGGGTCGTCGGCGGCGGATTCGTCGAAGCCGTCGGTGGGGATCGGCGTGCCGAACTCGATATGCCACTTGGACGGCAGCGGAACCAGACCGACAGGACCGGCCGCCGGGAACAGCGGGGTCACCGGGAAGTACGGCAGACCGAACAGCCGCGCGATCACCTTCAGGTCGGCGATCATCGGGTAAATCTCCTCGGACCCGACGATCGAGCACGGGATGATCGGCGCCCCGGTGCGGATGGCTGCGGCCACGAAACCTCCGCGGCCGAACCGCTGCAGCTTGTAGCGATCCTTGAACGGCTTGCCCAGCCCCTTATATCCCTCGGGGAACACGGCGGTCAGTTCGCCCGCGGACAGTAGCCGGTGCGCATCGGCCGTGCAGGCCAGCGTATGGCCGGCCTTTCGCGCCAGCTGCCCCAGGAACGGTGCGTCGAACACCATATCGGCGGCGAGGTTACGCAGGGTGCGGTTGCCCGGGCAGCGGTCGTGCACGGCCACCGACAGCATCAGCCCGTCCAGCGGCAGCACACCTGCGTGGTTAGCCACCACAAGGGCTCCACCGGTGGCCGGGATGTTCTCCACCCCGGTCACGTCCACTCTGAACCACCGGTTGAACAGTGGCCGCAGCAAAGGAAGCAGCAGGGATTCGTTGAGGTGCTCGTCGAAGCCGAAATCGTCGACGCTGTAGTCGCCACCGACGCGGCGGCGAATGAACTCAGCGACGGCGGCGATGTTGGCCGCGAGCGCGGTCAGCGACTCCTCATCGCCCACGTGTGCGTTGCCCTGTGCCGCGCGAATCTCGTTGAGGTCATGGATCACCGCGGCCGTGTCCGTTGCCGGGGCGTCGTTGGTCAACGCTGACGGGTGCCGCCTACCGGCATCGGCCCGCGCCTCGGCCCGGCGAGCGCGGGCAGCATGGCGTTCCGAATTAGCCTGCAGTTGAATGACTTTCGCCTTTGTCTCGCCGGCCATGCTTTTCACCTCCACCCTGTTTCTACGAACTGATCTTCTGCGCGAATGCCACCGCGCGATCTCCCAATGAGCGTACCCACTCCGGCTCGATAACTGGAGTGATCCCGCGACCCCTTACGTAATCTCCGAAGGCCCCGATAGTCGTCCACTTGGGCTGGTATCCGAGCTCGGATTTCATGCGGGTGATGTCCATGGCCCGCCCGTATGCAAGCCAGTCGCGCTGCTCGGAGCTCAGTTCGGTGTACCTGGTGCCCTTGGTGAAGGACGCGATCGCGGCTACCGCAAACGACGGCACGGGAATACCGAGTTGCCCGGAGCGGCGGACGGCCTGCGACATCATCATCATGCCGTCGGCCGCGATGTTGAACGTGCCGGCCTTACCGGCCATGGTGGCGCGTTCGAGCGCACCCAGCGCATCCTGTTCATGCAGCAGCTGCAACCGAGCATCGCGCCCGAGCATGGTGGGGACCACCGGGCCCGCCAGGTAGCGAGCCAACGCGGTATCCATACCGGGGCCGATTAGATTGGCCAACCGCAGGATCGTCACCGCGACATCGGGACGCCGCCGACCCAAGCCACGCGCATAGCTCTCGATGTCGATGCTGTCCCGGGCGAACCCGTCGGCCGGTGGGCGGCGTGCGCTCATCTCTTCGGTGAACATCACCGGGTCGCGAGCACTCGCCCCGTACACCTGCGCGGTGGATTTGACCACGACACGCTGCACCGTGGGTGCCTTCTGGCACGCCGCGAACAGCTGCATCGCGCCCATCACGTTCAATTCCTTGAGCGCGGCGCGCCCACCCGAACGCGGCGAGTACGAGGCCGACGCGGTGTGTACCACCGTGTCGACCTCGCCGTTGCGAATGACCTTCGCGATGAATGGGTTGCGGATATCGGCCCGTACGAACTCGGCCCGGCCCATCCTGCGCAGCAGGTCCTTGCTTGGAGCGACAGCATCCACCGCGATGACGCGGTTGATCATCGGGTTCTGTACCAGGCGCGCAGCCAGATAGCCCCCGAGGAATCGGCTGGCCCCGGTGACCAGCACCACCCGTGGGTAATGCAGATTGGTCTCACCGGTGCTCACGGACGAAGCCTATCGATCACAGCACCAATGGGCATCCCGAGCGGATGCCCACTAACGCAAGGTTTACTTACCGAGTTTTCTGCGCTGAACCCG
Organism: Mycobacteroides franklinii; assembly: GCF_001853795.1. Lineage (NCBI taxonomy): Bacteria > Bacillati > Actinomycetota > Actinomycetes > Mycobacteriales > Mycobacteriaceae > Mycobacteroides > Mycobacteroides franklinii. Next base: position 1,611,105 of record NZ_MLIK01000019.1, on the reverse strand, counting down.
GGTGCGGCGAAGCAGCTTGCGGTGCTTCTTCTTGGACATACGCTTACGCCGCTTCTTGATAACTGAACCCATGAACTCCTGCTAACTACTTTGAAATCGTCTTTACCGTGGACGCGTGCACAGCGGCGTATGCCAGCCGTACACAAGGCGCCCTAACCCCACAAAGGCTTACGCCAGGGTGCCGCATGACTCTACCTGCTGCGGCCTCAGGTCAGGAAACCGGCAGAACCGGATAGCCCGCCGGGGGACACCTCCCGCTTGCGACTGCCTATCCGGCGTCGAAGTAGGAGGCCTGCAGCAGATCGTTGACCGCCTTGGCATGCACACGGAACGACCGGCCGACCCGCACCGCGGGCAGCTCTCCGTTGTGCACCAGCCGGTAGACAGTCATCTTGCTGACGCGCATCAGCGCGGCGACCTCGGCGACTGTAAGGAACTGAGCCTTCCCGGACTGGCCAGCGGCCGCCGCGTCCCGGCCCGGCTTGGCGCCGGCCCCGTCGCGTGCGGATGGCCCATTCATTGACGTCATCGCATACCCATTTCCCTAGGCACGTGTCGTGCCGCCAATCTTCCCCATCGGCGGTACGGACACGCACGTGCTAGAAGGAGAATAGCGGGACCAGTGGGGTTACTGATACCCGTGTGGGCTAATTGATCAAGATTTGGTTAAATTACTCTGATGTGATTCCGAGCTGCTCGGAGCGTGTTTTTGCGGCATCCACAGCCGCATAGACGCTTGCCCGCAAACCTCCGCGTTCCAATTCGCGCAGCGCAGCGGCGGTAGTACCACCCGGCGAGGTAATCGTCGCGCGTAGCTCGGCGGCGGTCGTATCGACCTCGGTACGGGTCTGGAGCCCGGGGGCACGATTTCCGTCCGATTCGGCTCGTTCCAGGAGCATCGCGGCGGATCCGGCCATGGTTTGGATGACCAGATCGGTGGCAACGGGGCGAGTCAGACCCGACGCGACACCCGCATCGACCAGCGCCTCGACGAGCAGAAAGAAGTACGCCGGGCCCGATCCGGACAGTGCGGTGACGGTGTCCATCTGCGATTCGGCCACCGTAATGACCGAGCCCACCGACTCCAGCAGCTCGGCGACGGCGCTGAGCTGCTCGTCATTCGCGAATCGTCCCTTAGCCAGGGCGCTGACCCCGGCGCCGACCAGCATCGGGGCGTTGGGCATCACGCGCACCACCGGCGCTCCGGCGGCCAGCTTGGATTCAAAGAAGCTCGTAGAGACTCCAGCGGCCACCGACACCAGTACCTGGTCGGTCTCGCGTTCACTGCCCTCGGCATCCAGTTTCGCCAGCGCAGCGGCGATCTCCGTCGTCGCGCTCTCCACATCGGACGGTTTGACCGCCACCACGATGAAATCGGCGCCCTCGACGGCGTCGGCCACTTCGCTGATCCGGATGGAGTACGCCTCCGCGAGGGCCTTGGCCCGGGCCGGCACCTTCTCCGAGACGACGATGTCCTTGGCTTGCCGTCCGGCCCTCAGCAGCCCGGAGATAAGTGCTTCGCCGATATTGCCGCCACCGATAATCGCGATTCTGGACATGTCGACCAGCATGGCAGACCAATTACCACGTCAGGAAACGGCTTTCCGGGCATGTGCGGGGCGCCGTGAGCAGTATGTGGGCGCCAATATCCACATTCGCCCGGGTTTGTGACTATTCGCAGACCTGACCTGCGGTAGTAGCGCGAAGATCGATATCCGGACTACAAGTTACATATGTCACAACCGCAGCGTCGCGTGCAGACGGCCCCTGTTGTCGCGCCTGTTCCCGGCCGCACCGATCTGGCCGACGGGGTGCACGGCTGGGCCCATCCCGAATTCGATCGGGTGGTCCGGAAGTTCGCGTCGATGTATGTCGGCCGCGTCGGTGGCGGCGCGCTCTGCGCGTACGTCGACGGCGAACAGGTGCTCGATATCTGGGCCGGTGAGGCGCGGCCGGGCATGTCCTGGACTCACGACACCGCACCCCTCGTGTATTCGGCATCCAAGGGCGTGACCGCCACCGTGATTCACCGGCTGGCCGACCGCGGGCTGCTGGCCTATGACGCTCCGGTGGCCCGGTACTGGCCGGAGTTCGCCGCCAACGGCAAGGAATCGATCACAGTCCGAGAGGTCTTGGCGCACAAGTCGGGACTGGCCGCACTCGCCCCCCTGGCCTCCACGCCCGAGGAACTGCTCGACCACGAGCTCATGGAGGAACGACTCGCCGCCGCACCCATCGGACGCTTCTACGGGAAGGCCGCCTACCACGCGATGAGCTACGGCTGGCTGCTGGCCGGGCTCGGACGGGCGATCACCGGACACGATATGCGCGCGCTGTACCGCGCCGAGATCGCCGAACCCCTGGGGGTCGATGGCATCCACCTGGGGCGCCCGCCGGCCGATTCGCCGACCATTCCCGCCGGAATCTATGTGCAACTCGACAAGGCGGTGAAGACGCCGTTCTTGTCTCGTGGCCTGTCCATCGGAGCACGCCTCATCGACGCCATCCCGGCCGCGCGCGGAGCCACCGGTGCGATCCACGTCCCCGGGGCCGAACGCATCATCGCCGATAACGGGCACACCAGCGCACCGCTGTTCGACACCCAGATGGGTGCGGGCAATGCCATCTGCACCGCACCGGCGCTGGCCAAGCTCTACGCCGCGCTGAGCAATCGAGGAAGCGTCGACGGTCGGCAGCTGTTGTCGGCCGAGAAGACCGCCGAGCTTGCCCGTGGGCGTGGGATCAGGCCCGGCCTTCCTGTCACGCGGGACATTTGGGACCTTGGCTACCACTGTTTCCCGGCCCCGGGCCTCGTGGGAGGTTTCGGCCACATGGGCGCGGGCGGTTCCACCGGATGGGCAGACCCGAAGCGCCACATCGCCGTTGGGCTAGCACACAACCACCTGATATTGCCCAATCCGATGCACAATGTGGCCTTCCCCCGACTATGGGCCGCGACCGTGCGAAGCGCTCGCTAGGCCGTGGCGGCGAGCGCCTGCCGATCCTCGGCGGCGAACGTGTCCTCCAGCTGGAGCGGCGAGTAGTCCAGGTCGATCTCTCCGAGCGGGCGGCCGCGGGCGCTGCTGATGGTTCCGAATCGGCGCATCCCTTTGTCGGCGGAGTACTGCATGAACTCCTCGAGGGAAAGCCCGAACGGGGTGTCTTCGCCGTAAAGCCCGAATCCTTCCTCGGTGAGACGCAGGGCGATCGGGATGAGTTCGTTCATGCGGGCCTCGAACACCGACCAGTTCGCATCGTCGGCCGCGACGTGACGACGGCAGGTGAAGGTGCCCCAGGCCATGTGCCGCCGCTCGTCGTCGCCGATCCGGCGAACCAGCTCCTGCATACCCGGGAGGATCCCGCGGTCGACGCAAATCTTGTGCCACGCATAGTATCCCGTGAGCGCGAGCATGCCTTCTACGACGTGGTTGTAGGTCACCGAGGCGCGAACCTGCGCCGTCGGCGACGGGTCGGAGGCGAGCCGCCCGAGAGCGTCGGGAAGTTCCTCGAAGAAGATCTCGCGATACGCGGGAAGCTCATCGAGGTATCCGTGCAGGTCCGCGCTGACTCCCACCGCGTCGAGCCATAGCCGGAACACCTGGGTGTGCTTGGCTTCCTCAAAAGCGAACTGCGTCAGGTACATTTCGTCGCCGAGCCGCCCCTCGGCACGCATGGCCGACATGAATGGCTGGATATCCTGGGTCACCGACTCCTCCCCCGCGATGAACTGCGCGCACAGCCGGGTGGCGTAGTCACGTTCGCGATCGGTGAGCGATTCCCAATCGGCTCGGTCGCGGGAGAAATCGATACCGGCCGGGTCCCAAAATTTCGCATTACCACCCGTGAACAGCTTGAGCGGCAAGGAATCCCAGTTGAGCCCTCCGGCCTGCAGCGATCCGTACTGTGTGCGCGTCATGAGGGCCTCCTAGTGTCGACATTGACCTAGTACCCATCCTGAATGTGAGGCGGCTCACAATCAAGGGCTCAGTCCACTGGCATCTGATCGAGAATCACTCGGGTAGCCAGCTCGGCGCTCTGCGCGGCCCCACCGATGGTCGACGGGAAGTCGGTCGCGGTCCAGTCACCGGCGAGCGCCAACCCGCGCACCGTGGTGAGCTGCGGCGGGCGCGTGCCGGCCGTACCCGGACGTTCGCTGTACGTGGCGCGCGGCATCCGCACGACCTTGGCGTGCACCAATTCCGCATCCCGGGCTGCCGGATAGTAATCGCGCAGGAACCGCATACAGGTATCGACGATCTCGCTACTCGACTTCAGTGAGTTCAACGCATACGCGGCGCTGACCGTGATCTCGTACGAATGCAGTCCGCGTTCGCTGCCGTCGTACCCCACCATCTTCTGCCGATCGAAGACTTGCTCGACAACACCTTCGCCGCCCACCAGGGCGTCGAGGATGGTTTCCAATCCCAGCGATTTATCGAGATACAGGTACACACTCACCAGCGGAGCGGGGACGAGATTGGCTGCCGCCCGGTACAACTGCTCATGCCCGGGTACCGCGTCGAGCAATCCCTCGACCGCCCAGGGCGGGACGGCGCAGATCACCGCATCGGCGGCAATTAATTCGCCATCGGTGAGCGTCACGCCGGTAACGGCGTTGTCATGCACCGTGATTGACTGAACGCCGGCACGGCCACGCACCTCACAGCCATGGTTGGCGAGCACCTTCTCGGCGCCGGTGACGAACAGCGTCGTGAAGTCCACGGTGGAGTACAGCAGCGATCCGTTGCGCGCAGCGCCGCGTCCGCGCCGGGCCATGGTGACCAGTAGATTGCGGAATGCGCTGGCGGAGATGAGGTTCGGCTTCTCATTGTGTGCACCGATGATCAGAAAATCGATCCAGGTGTCGCGGGCTATCTTGGGCATCCCGATGCGGTCAAGCCACTGTTGCGCGGTGATGGTGTCCAGATCACTGGGAGGCCGGACGCAATCCCGGACAATCCGCGCGTAAGCCCGCCACACCCGGAGCCGGTCGGCGATGCTCGCGGCGGGGAGCCACGCGAACGTCCGGAACAGTGAGGTGTCGTCCACCTCTCCCCCGGGCAGTAGTCTGCGCGCATAGGTTCCCGATTGTGCGGCCAAGAGGTCTCGCGCCCCAATGGTTTCGAGGTAGCGCAACAGCTCCTCCATCGATCCGGACATGACGTGCACGCCATTGTCCGCGACGTCATCGACCTGGGGAATCTCGATCGAATGGGTGCGGCCGCCCAACGTGGCCCGGCGTTCCAACAGCGTCACCCGGTATCCCGCCTCGGCCATCCACACCGCCGAGGCGAGCCCTGCGACTCCGGCCCCGATCACCACGCAGTGCCGGGAACCGTCAGCCACGGGCCGCGCCCAATCCGTGCGTGATGTAGTCGGCGAAGTAGCGACGCACCGCCACCGGATCCGACAGGTCGATCACGATGGGCGGGAGCACCTCGATGCTCATCAGGGTTCGGATGATCCATTCGGCGGCCTCTTCCGGCACGATGCGACCCGGAATCTCCTTGCGTTCCTGCGCTTGCCGTATGCGGGGCGTCCAGAACGCGACGGAGCGCGCCATCAGGTCCTCGCCGCGCTCGTCAAGGATGAGCTCCAGCAGATCGGTGGTGTGCAGGGCGAGGCGATCCGTCCAGCGGCGATGCTCGCAGATCCCCGCGGCCGCGGCCGAGACCTGATCGACAAGCGTGCTCTCGGCACCTACCGCCGCGGCGAAGAACTCGATGAATGCGTCTGCGAGATAACCGAATGCGGTGTCGATGGCGGCCTGCTTCCCGCCAAACCAGTTGTACAGGGTGCTACGGGATACCCCGGCTTGTTCGGCCGCGGCCGACAGATTGAACCGTTGCATGCCCGACCGCACCAGCGTCATGGCGACTGCCGCCACGATGGGTTCGGGAATATCGTCGCGCGGGTTGTCCGCCGTCGCCACCTTCATGTTGGACACAATATGAAAAAGTGTCCAACTCGTCAATGACGCTTTCTGGGAATCGCCCCACATCGGCTCGCTACGCTGAGCCGATGTCGGATCGGTCCGTAATTTTCGCCGCGCTCTCGGCCAACCCGAACGTGGTATTCGTCCGGCCAAGCCGCAAGATCTACATGCAGGACGAGCTGCACTCCGAGGGCCACCAACAGTTGCGCCAGCTGGGTCAGCCCGACGGCAGCGCCTACCTCGGGTGGCACCATCAGCAGTCCTCCTTCGACAAGGCAGGCAAGCTGACGGGCTCGCAGGCCGTCTATTTCGGCGGCGATCTAGAGGCGGTGCGCGCAGTCCTATCGGGGGTTGCCGGGGCCGGATACCTCGTGGGCGGAGGCAGCAGTGATCAGGAACCGTTCTTCATCGCCAGCGACGCTCACCCCACAGCGGCCGAACCGTCGCAGCTCGACGCACTGCGCACTCGATTGACATTGCTCACCGAGCACTGGATGAAACAGGAGCTGCGCGACGGCGAGGAGTCGCTGCTGCACAACGTGATTCAGGTCAAGGAACTGGCCGAACTGCACGCCATGTCGCGGGCAGTGCTGCGCACCCGCGGCCTGCTCACCCGCGCGGACGTCGACCCGGCGGCTTCGGATGTCACACCGAAAATGCTCGCCGAGGTCGGCGATCCGACTGCCGTGCAGACGGCTCGCGACCTCGCGCTTGGCGGCGAGGACGTCATGTCGTACCTCGACCTGGTGGCGGACAGTGGCGAGGATCCGATCGACGCCGCGATCGTGCTCGCCGAAGAGATCCGGGTCAACACCATGGCAGATCCCGCTCGGCAGCGCGCACGGCTCCGCGCCGTCGCCTATGCGATTGTGCCTGCGCGCAAGGAGATTACGCACGACGAATACCCGGAAGCCATCCGCAGTACATTTCTCGATCCGCGATTGCCGGTGTGGCTGCGGGCGCATGTGGCCATGGATAAGAGCAATCTGCCAGATCGGCAGTGGGCCTACGCCACACCAAGATTCGCCGATGCGTCACATGCGACTGAACCCAAGATCGACGTTGATCAATGGATCAGCGACGTTGATATGGTGTTAGCGCAGGCCGGATTCCCACCCTCGCCTGGATTCGACCCCGAGGACAGGTCCGACCGAAATTTCGCCATCGAGTTTCGGGAACGTTTTGCCAGCAAACATCCGGAGGGCGTGCGCGCCATCCTGGCCGATCCTCTCGCCAGCGAGCCTGCGCTCGCAGTGGCGCTGCAGCTGCTGCACACCGAGAAGCTGCTTCGCGCTTCGGATCTGGACCCGCTACGGAAGACCTGGAAGAAGCGTCTGTTCGTTAAGCCCGACACCTACACACATGCCGCTCCGGCGATCGTGACTTTCGCGGCGGCCCTGATCGAGTTCTCAGACCCCTTGGGGGACACTGTTGCCCAAGGGGTGCTGGCCGACACCCGCAAATGGTCCGCGTCGATTCGGCAGTTCATCCAGGGTGTGGTCGCTACAGATCAAGACGCCATCGACCAGCTATGGGAGATTGTCGCCACCACCGGCAACGATGAGGCCGCCCAGGCGTACTGCCTGGCACGCGCACGCCTGGAAGGCATCTCACCGATGGCGGTGGCCACCGATTCCATTGAACGCCTGCCCAAGAACCCGGAGCATCGGCGAAGTTGTATGGCCACCCCTGCCATCGCCTTCGCCGATGGCACCCCGCTGTGGGCTCACTACTACTACAACGACAGCTCGCTACGCCGCATCGATGCCGCGCTACGAGTGATTGCAGATACCGCCCTTCCCGTGGCCATCCGCCGCAGGGTCCAGCATTTAGCAGGGACCTCACACTGCCTCGAGTACCCAGACTCTATGCACCACCATCAGCAACTCCCTGCCGATGCGGTGGCACTGGCCGCACGACGAGCCGCGCTGGCAGACATCCCCGACACCGCGCCAGCAGCGCCCGCCGGAGAACGTGTGTCCTGGGCGGGCCGACTGCGGAACCGGCTACGGCGGCGCTAGGCAGGCACGCAGACGATGACCGGGATGTCCCGGTCCGTGTTCTTCTGGTAGCCCGCGTAACCCGGGTTGACCTTGACGATCGCCGGCCACAGCGCGGCCTTCTCCTCGGCGGAGGCTGTGTGTGCCGTGAAGGGACGCGTCACGTCATCCACGGCGATTTCGACTGCGGGGTTTTTGACGAGGTTCTTGTACCAGGCCGGGTTGTCCGTGCCGCCACCGTAGGAGGCCACCAGCACCACCCTGCTGGGCTCGTAGATCGGCGCGGTCAGCAGTGTGCCGCGACGCTGGCCCGTCTTGCTGCCGATGGTGTAGAGCTCCACCGGCTGCATGCCCAGCACCTTCTTGGGATAGCGACCGCCGGTGAGCGCGAGCACCGCGCGGTGCCCGTTCTCCAGGAACCAGGCGCCAATTCGGATGGCCCAATCGGGTTGCTTGCTCACAGATATCTCCTAAACCGGTTCACAGATGACGACGGGAATGTCTCGGGTGGTGCTGCGCTGGTATCCCGCGTACGGGTTGCCGACGCCGCGCGTGATCTCGGGCCAGAGTTCGGCCTTCTCCTCGGCCGAAGCGGTGCGCGCGATGTAGGGCTTGGTCTCGCCGCGCACGGTGATCTCGACATTCGGATTCGCGACGAGATTCAAATACCAGGCGGGGTTATGGGAGGCTCCGCCCAGCGAGGCGATCACGACGATGCGCTCGGGCGTGAAGATGGGCGAACTCAACAAGGACGAGCGGCGCTCACCGGACTTGCGTCCGATGGTGTGCAACTCCAGTGTGGGCATGAAACCGAGCTTGTGCGGCCAGCGACCGCCCGTCAGCTTCAACAGCGCCCGGTGCCCGTTTTCCAGTACCCAGGCGCCGCCCTCGGCGAGCCAGTCAGGTGTCTTCTGCTTGTCGCCCATGCCCGTCTCCCTCGTCAGGTAGCCCGATCAGTTTACCGGCACCATGGCGAGCTGGCGAGACTGCACCACCAGAGCGCCCTCGGAGTCGATCACCGTGTGTTCGGAGTCAAACCAGTGTTGGCCGATCTGGTTGGTGCTGCACAACACCCGCAACCAGCCGTCCGCAGGCAGCGTACGTAGATACGTGGTCAGCTGCACGGTGGGCGCCCAGCCGAAACGCCCCAGCGGGAAGGTCACCGGCACCGAGATATCGCCGCATACCAGGGCGAACAACCCGTCGGGGGCCATATCGCGCGGGCGTGCCCACAACACGATCTCGGGCTTGCCGCGCTCGCTCAGATCGCTCATCGACCGCAGCGAAGGACGCACATCGATTCCGCCGAACAGATGGAAGATGTCCCCCATCGGATGACCCTCGGCAATCGGGGCCACTCCGGGCGGCGGTTCGGCGGGCAGCTGGGTGAGAGCGGGCGGCAGTGCCGTCAGCAGCGGGCCCACATGCAGTTCGGGCGTGCCGAGGGTGACGACGGCGTGTACCGCGGTGCGGTCACCCTGGATGAGCTCGGCATCGACGAGGGAGATCTGCCTGCCGCGTTTGCGTACGGAGGTGCGCACCTGCATGTCGCCGGGAGACGGGGCGAACAGGTAGCTCGCGCTGACGGCGATGGGCTCACTCTCGCCGAGCGTCTCGCGCGCCGCACCCGCGAGCAGCGCGAGCATGACGCCGCCGTGCAGCTTGGGTCCGATGGTCCAGGTGTCATTCAAGTGCGCGTCAAACAGTCCTTCACCCGCCGGGGTGAGAGACATTGCGTGCGCGAAGGGGGCATCAACCACGCCGTCTATCGCACCAGATGAGTTCTGGCGAACTCCAGCGACTCCCTCAAAATGGCCTCGCGCTGGTCTTCGGTGCGCGCGGTCGAGGTGTGTACCTCCAGCACCACCTGCCCGGTGAAGTCGCCGGCCGCCAACTCCCGGCATACCTGCGCGACGGGCTGAGTTCCCTTGCCGGGCACCAGATGTTCATCGACCGATGCACCGGTGCCATCGGTGAGATGCAGGTGCGTCAGCCCCGATCCCATGCGGCGCATCATGTCCAACGCGTCGGTACCGGCGGTCGCGGTATGCGACAGGTCGAGGGTGTAATGCGCGTGGTCGGCGTCGGTGGGATCGAATGACGGCGCAAAGGCGGACACCCCGATTCCGGGTCTGCCGCCGCGGCGCTTCATGCGTTCCACCGAGGACTGTCCCGCACCGAAGAGACGGTCGGCCCGCAGTGGGAACATGTTCTCCACCGCTACGTGTACATCGCTCGAATCCTCGAGCGCGGCAACCTGTTCGGCGAATCCCTCGGCATACCGGCGCTGCCACCGAAACGGCGGGTGCACCACAACGGTTTGCGCGCCCAATTTCTCGGCGGCACGAACACTGCGTTCCAGCTTCGGAATCGGATTGGCACCCCAAACGCGCTGCGACACAAGCAGGCACGGGGCATGCACCGACAACACCGGCATGTCGTACTTGCGGGAGAGTTTCGCGACGGCACTGACATCCTGGCTCACCGCCTCGGCCCACACCATCAGCTCGACACCGTCGTAGCCGAGCCGGGCCGCATACTCGAAGGCCGCTTCGGTTTTGAGTGGATACACCGAAGCCGTGGACAGACCAACCTTGATCGCAGGGCGCACGGTTCGGTAACGCTACCTAATCAACCGCTTGCAGCATGAGTACAAGTGGGCCGAAGGCGATCAGCGCTCCCACCACAATCGCGATGAGAATGCTGGCCAGGTCCACCGTTTTGCGAATCACCCACAGTGAGGCGACCAGAATTGCGATGAACAACACACCCAGGACCAACGCGATGCCCTGATTCCAGCTCCACAGTTCCCGGAATCCGAAGAAGAGGCCCGCACCCGCAGCGGCGGCCAGCAGGTACTGCGCGGCGATCCAGCTGCCCTGCAGGTAGGTCTTGATCTTCTCCCGGCGGTCGGCCTTGGCCGCGGCTGTGTCGGATTCGGACTTCTTGTCGGTGTCGGCCGCGGCAAGCTGACTGACCTCGGAGTCGGCCCCGTGCTGGCCGACGAGCTCCTGAAGCTCATGTTCCAGTTGGTAGTCGTTCTCGTCGTAATCGTTCTCCGCGCCCTCGACATCGTGCTCGGCGTCGTGTGAGGTCCACTCCACGGCCGAGGTACGTCCGTACGGGTCGTCTTCTTCGTACCGCGCGTAGTCGTCGTGCTCGTCCTCATGGACTTCCGGATGGACTTCCGGTTCCGGATGCGCGACCGCCTCGGGCTCCCGCTCCGGCACAGGCGCGGGCTCGGGTTCCGGTTCGACGGACGCGGGGACAGACACCTGCGGAGGCGGAGTCACCGGAGGTGTCTGCACGGCCCGTGGGGCAGGTACGACCGCCGGTGCCGGTGCGGCGGCCTCGGGCTTAGGCGCGGGCTCGGACTTGGGCGCGGGCGCGGGCTCGGACTTGGGTGCGCCGGTGACCGGGGAGATGACACCGGTGGCGTCGTTGAAGTCGATCGACTTCCGTGGTTCTCCGGGCCGGGCGACGGGTGTGGGGGTCGGCGGGAAGATGCTGCGAAGCGAAGACGCCATCGAGGAAGGCTGTCCCGGTGTCGACGACGTGCTGGGGCCGCGACGCGCCGCCTCGTCGGCCATGCTGTCGCCACCGAACAGCGCATCCTCGTTGGAGCGCAGGTAGGAACGAGCCTCCGATGGAGCTGGCGCTTCCGGGGCCTTGGCCGCCTCGGGCGCGGCAGCGGTTTCGGGTGTGGGTGCCGGGTTCGGGCGCGCCCGGCCGCCCTTCTTGTCACGGATGACGGGGATCTCACCGGTCAGCTCGGCCACCGGGATCGCGTCAGCATTGCCGCGCATGCGGCGGCGGTGTCCGCTGATCTTGCCGTCGGCGGCGCCATTGCGGGCCAGCAGCTCGGCAACCGATACCGGCCGCTGCGTGTCGTCTGACTCGGTCATGTCCTCTCCTACCGTCCGAGGACGGGTTCAGTCAACGAGTGCGGTGCCATCTGCTTCGCTATCCAGCTTCCGCAGAATTAGCCCTTCGCGCAGTGCCCACGGACAGATGTCGACCGCCTCTAGCGACAGAGCACGCATGCTTGCCTCCGCAACGAGTGCTCCGGCGACGATCTGAGGCGCCCTGTCGACACTGACTCCCTCCAACTCCGCACGGTCCGCGGTCGTCATTCGCGAGATGAACGCGATCAACTGGCGCAGTCCGCTTGCTGTAAGTGTCCTCTTAACACGTGGTCCTGCGCCGGAAGGTGCAGCACCGGTGAGTCGCGCGAGCGACCGGAACGTTTTCGAGGACGCTACGGCCAGATCGGGCACCCCGGCCGCCGCCACCTGTTTGGCGGCGTCGACCAGTTCCGATTCCAGCCAGTCACGCAGCATAGCGACGCGGCGACGTCCCGGCGGATCTTCGGCCAACCACTCCCGCGTCAATCGGCCGGCCCCGAAGGGCAGGGACAACGCGATGTCGGGTTCTTCGTCGACTCCGCAGGACATCTCCAGGGAGCCACCGCCGATGTCGAGGTTGATGATGCGTCCCGCACTCCAGCCGTACCATCGGCGCACCGCCAGAAAGGTCAGCCGCGACTCGTTGACGCCCGAGAGCACCGCGAGATCCACGCCGGTTTCCTTCTTGACGCGGACCAGCACCTCATCGGAGTTCGTGGCATCGCGCACCGCCGAGGTGGCGAACGCCATGATCTCCGCGCAGCCCGAGCTGCGGGCAATCTTGGAGAACTCCTGGATGGTGTGCACCAGGCTGTCCGCCCCCTTGCGGGTGAGCTTGCCCGACTCGTCGATGGCCTCTGCCAGACGCAACGCCGCCTTGGTGGAACTCATGGGTGTGGGGTGACCACCCCGTCGGGCATCAACCACCAACAGGTGCACCGTGTTGCTGCCGACATCCAGCACGCCTAATCGCACGCTGCACAGGTTAGTGGGTCTACCGTTTACATCTGTGACGACGCTGCCAAAACAGCCCTTTGGACGTGACGCCTCCCTCGACGGCCAGGAGGTGGAGCTCGACTTCGCCCGCGAATGGGTGGAGTTCTACGACCCGGAGAATCCGGAACATTTGATCAAGGCGGACATGACCTGGCTGCTGTCGCATTGGACCTGCGTGTTCGGCACGCCGGCCTGCCAGGGAACCGTTGCTGGGCGCCCTGACGACGGTTGCTGCTCACACGGCGCCTTTTTGTCGGATGCCGATGACCGGGCGAATCTGGACGATTCGGTGAAACAGCTCACCGACGCCGACTGGCAATTCCGGGAGAAGGGGCTGGGCCGCAAGGGCTACCTGGAGAAGGACGAGCTCGACGGGGAAAAGCAGTGGCGCACACGCAAGTACAAGGGTGCGTGCATATTCCTGAACCGTCCCGGTTTCGCCGGTGGTATCGGTTGTGCCCTGCATTCCAAGGCGCTCAAGCTCGGTGTGGAGCCCCTGACGATGAAGCCCGAGGTGTGCTGGCAGCTCCCGATCCGGCGGACGCAGGCCTGGGTGGATCGTCCGGACGGTTCGCAGATTCTCAAGACGACGATTACCGAGTACGACCGGCGCGGCTGGGGCGAGGGCGGCGCCGACCTGCATTGGTACTGCACGGGAGATCCCGCGGCGCACGTCGGCAAGAAGCAGGTGTGGCAGTCGTACGCCCCGGAACTGACGGAGCTGCTGGGCGAGAAGGCCTACGCGGAGCTTGCCGCGATGTGCAAGCGCCGCAAGGGGCTGGGACTGATCGCGGTACATCCGGCGACGGTCGCCGCGGCGCCCCACTAGCGCCCGGACGTGCTGCCCACTCGGCGCGAGCATGCTCGCCGCTAGAGACCGGCGAAGAGGTCGGTCTCGGATGCCGTGGTTACGACACGACTCCGCGCGAGCTCGAACTTCTCCGTGGGCCAGAGGTGCTGGCGCCAGGTCCACGGCACCAGGAAGAACGGGCCGTTGGGATCGACCTGCGACGCGTGAGCCCGCAGTGCCCTGTCGCGCACGGAGAAGTAGTCGCCGCACGCGACCTCGGTTGTCGCACGACGGCCCCGCACTCTTCGTGTGAGCACGCTCGAGGCCCGCACCCAACCGGGTACCGCCACCTCCCCCAGCCGCAGATCCCGAGGTGCTGCTGCGCTGGATGTGCGCCGAGGGATGCGGCTGATGATTCGCTCGGCGCGACCCGCGATCCTCACCATCCGCGGTGTCACTCGGACGACTTCGTGAAAGTAGTAGAGCTTGGCCACACTCGCGCAGTCCTCGTAGGCCGCGACGGCCATCTGATGGCAGCGGATGTGATCGGGGTGCGGATAACCGCCGCATTCGTTATAGGTGACCATGACGTGCGGCCGGAATTGCTTGATCACCTCGACGAGCCGTGCCGATGACTCGGCGAGCGGCACGCGCGCGAAACCATCGGCCGGTACCAGGCCCGGGTCCAGGTGCAGGCCGGAGTCGGTGAAGCCCAGCCAGTGATGGCCGACACCAAGGGTTTTCGCGGCAAGTGCCATTTCCTCGCGGCGCACATTCGTCAGGTTTTCGTGGATTCCCGGCAGGTTCATCGCCGGGTTGAGAATGTCACCACGCTCGCCGCCGGTGGCCGTCACGACGAGAACCTCATGCCCCTCGGCCGCGTACTTGGCCAGGGTCGCCGCACCGCGGCTCGACTCGTCGTCGGGGTGGGCGTGCACCGCCATCAACCGCATCGTGTCAGTGGACCACAACGCGCCGGCAGTGCACCTCCCGGCCGGGGTCAGCTGGTGCGCTGCGGCCCGCGTACCGGCAGTTCACGGGCCAGCCCGCCGAGACCGAACCAGAAGACGGGCTGGAGGATGGCGGCAACCGGGCGGATCAGGAACCGCGAGCCAGGAATGTTCGTCAGGTACCGCGGCGCGCAGGACAGCGTCCAGTCGACGGTTGCCTTGCCGGGGTCGGCTTCCGGCACAACCCGGTACTCCTCACACCAGGAGCCGAACACCGGCAACGTGGCGTCCAGCGCCGTGTACCGCATGACGCGGGGCGCGTCGAAATGAATGATCTGCTCGTGCTGGGCGAAGACCATCCAGGAGTGGATATACATCTGAAAGTCCCGCACGGTGCCGTCCGTCGGCGCGATGTCCAGCGGGTACCGGCAGCCCCAGACCGAGGGCAGCCACGACCACATCCGGTCGCCCGACACCACCCGCCATACCTCCTCGGGCGGCGCGTCGAAGGTGCGACGGACTCGGGTCACGAACGGCGCCGTCGCGAAGAATTCCTCGACCCCGTCGGCCGCAATCGGCACCGCGTCAAACCGCATGTTCGATCTCCTTCACCGGGCTGTTTATCCGCTTGAATTCGTATGCGGTCGAAGGGAATTGAACGCTGCGCCGGTAGGACTGCAAGACCGTCCACGGCCGCACATAGGGCGTATGGCCCTGCGAGTTGATGAAATAGCTGTTTGATCCGGCACAGTTCACCGTGAAGTACCGATTCAGGTTGGCACCGCTGCGGGAGATGCTGGCCTGGAAATCGTCGAGCGCCTCCTGGGTCACCTCAACCCAGGTGGCCTTCCTGGCCCGGGCGAGTTTGATGACGGCCTCGATGTGCCGCATCGAGTTCTCCAGGATGTAGTGGAAGCTGGTGCCGGTCCACGAGTACGGGCCGACGAGCATGAACCTGTTGGGCAGTCCCGGCACCGAGGTGCTCTGGTAGGCCTGCAGCCCGTTGTCGCGATAGAACTCGGCCAGGTCGAATCCCTTGGCACCCAACACCGTTCCCACCCGATAGGTCTCGGCGTCGGAAAACATCTCGTACCCGGTGGCCAGGACCAGGACGTCGACACGGCGCTCGACGCCCGCCTTGTCCACAATGCCTGTCGGGGTGATCCGCTCGATACCGTTCGACACCAGCGTCACATTCGAACGGTTGAAGGTCGGCAGGTAATCGGCGCCCAGCGTGCCCCGTGTGCATCCCGCGCCGAACCGTGGGCGCAGCTGCTCCCGAACCTCTGGACTATCCACCTTGTACCGCAGCCAGCCGCGGTATGCCCACAATGCCACCCGGTCGAATATCGCCCCGCCCACCCGGAACAATGGTTTCGGTGTGTAGATCAGCACACGCAGGCCGAGTTCGACTCCGGCCAAGGCGATCCCGTTCAAGCCATTGGCGAACCTACGTCCGGACAACAGTCGCTGCAGCAGCTTCGGTAGCCGGAAATCAGGTTTCGGGAAGTACCACTGCGGCGTCCGCTGGTACACGTCCAGATGCTCCACCTCACCGGCGATGGCCGGAGCGATCTGCACGGTGGAACTACCGACACCGACAATTCCGACGCGCTTACCGCGCATGTCGATGTCGTGTTGCCACCGGGACGGCACCTGGATCGGCCCCGCGAAGCTGTCCAGACCTGGAATGTCCGGTGCCGTGCGCGGATTGATGTAGGCGCCGATTGCGCTGATCAGGAATCTCGACGAGATGACGTCACCATCGGCGGTATGCACCTGCCAGAGATGGTTGTCTTCGTCGAACACCTCACGTTCGACGCATGTCCCGAATCTCGCATGTGCGCGCAGTCCGTGCTCGGCAACCAGATCCAGTGCGTACTGCTGTATCTCGGATCCGGTCGCGAAGAATCGCTGCCAGTCCCCCTTAGGGGCAAAGGTGAATTGATACGCGACGACCGGGATGTCGGCGCCGACCCCCGGATAGGTGTTGCGTAGCCATGTGCCACCGAAGTCCTCGTCGCGGTCGATGATCACGAAGTTTTCGATCCCGATCTCGAGCAGCTTGATGGCCGCGCAGATGCCACCCAACCCGGCGCCGATGATCGCCACCTCGTAATCGGGTTCGTCATGCAATCCCATGACTATGTCCATGGCTCGTTTCACGCACGTTCCCTTCCATTTCTCGGGGCATATCTCGATGGACCGCCCGGTCGGTGACACGCTCCGCGCGCACACTCACCGACCCCGGGCGGGTCCGCTAGATTTAATAGACTGACACGCCATTCACTAAATATCAAGACGTCCACGATCGCCCACGCTGCGGAAACCCGCGCATTCCAGAACCTATGCGTGATCTGAAGTATCCAGTACTATCCGTTTCACCAAACTTGCTGGATCGACGTGGATCGGGAGACACCGTGGGCATGCTGCAGGATCCGAGACTGGCCGAATCTCTGGTGGACCCGACGCGGATCACCCACCTACCGAGACGCGATCACGGCTATCTCGATGTGCTCGGCCCGGAGAATGACGAGCCGGTGTCACTGGCCAACCGGTTCATGCAAAGCCCGCTGTTGGCGTCGATCTACGAGCGTGCCTGGCGGCCGATGTTCACCCGCGGATTCAGCTATGGCGGCAAGAGCACCCTCAAGGCACACACCACGTTGATGGACGAGATCGCCGGTCGTGGCGATCGCAAGATCCTCGATGTCGCATGTGGCCCCGGCCTCTACACACGCGAGCTCGCGGCACAGCTCGGAACCGGAGGTGTGTGCATCGGCCTGGATTTGTCCGGACCGATGCTGCGACGGGCCGTACGCGATAACTCGGCGGAACGCGTCGACTACATACGTGGGAGCGCACATGCACTGCCGTTCGGCGACGCGGCATTCGACACCGTGGTGTGTCTGGCCGCGCTGTACCTCATCCCCGATCCCGAGCAAGCCGTGCGCGAGCTGTGCCGGGTGGCCGGCCCAGACGGACAGATCGTGATCTTCACATCCCTGCGGACCGCCGCGGCGTCCCTGCCCGGCGTCACCCGGGCAATGCGCGTCGGCGGCTTCCGCGCGTTTGGGCGCGACGAGGTCACCGGCTGGCTGCGCGCCCAGGGATGGACCGAAATCGACCAAACACTGACCGGCCAAGGGCAATTCATCCGGGCACGCCGCGCGGCCGCTCTCCGGATGGCGACCTAGCGGCGGACCGGTCGCCTACTTCTTGTTGGGCACCAGCTTGATGAGGTCGGTCATGCCCGCCTTGCCTGCGAAGTAACGAGTCAACCCCGGCGCCAGCCGGTTGTTGAGGTACTGCAGCCGCGCCTCGGGTGTCACCGGCACAACCTGCTTGTTCTTACGCACCGCGCTGACGATCTGCCGGGCCACCTTGTCCGGACCGTAGCGGCGCATCGCGTAAGCCCTGTCACCGGCTTGTTGCATCCGCGCCTCTTCCGCGGCATCTACACCCGAAATCTTGGTAGTGGCAACGATGTTGGTGTGTACCACACCGGGGCAGATGGTGGTGACACCGATGTTGTGCGGCGCCAGGTCGGCGCGCAGACAATCGGAGAACATGAACACCGCCGACTTGCTCGTGGAGTACGCGGTGAAAGCCTTTTGCGGGCTGTAGGCGGCCATGCTGGACAAATTAACGATATGACCGCCGAGCCCGCGGTCGGCCATCTTGGCGCCAAATGCCCGGCTGCCGTTGACGACTCCGAACAGATTGATCTCGATGACGCGGCGGAACTCTTCAGAGGGCGTGTCCAAGAACCCACCGGCTGCCCCGACGCCGGCGTTGTTCACCAGTACGTCGGGCACACCATGAAGTCTGACGACCTCCTCGGCGTGCGCATTGACCGCTTCCTCGTCGGCCACATTGAGCCGGTAGGCGTGCGCCACGCCACCGGCCTGCTCGATGAGTGCGACGGTCTCGTTGGCGCCGTCCAGATTGACGTCGGAGAGCACCACTTCGGCACCCTGTCGCGCGAACTCCAGCGCCGTCTCCCTACCGATACCGCTTCCCCCTCCGGTGATGACCACCAGCTGGCCCTCGAACGGCTTGCGGTTCTTTCCCATTTCTGCCCTCCGTAGTGCACGGCCGGGTTCCTTGCCCGATACCGCGTCGATGAGTTCGATGGCGGCCGCCGCGAGCACCTGCGGGTGGGAGAACGGCAGCCAATGACCGCCGTCGAGCACCCGCCGCCACGTCTGCCGGTTCCAGGTGGGCTCGTCGTCGTAATTGGATTGGCGCACCGCGGGGTCGCGGGTGCCGACGACGACCTGGACAGGCACGTTGGTGTGCCGATCCTGCGGATGCAGCATGGCCGGTAGCGCGTTGGCCCGGTACACACGCAATGTCTTGGTGATATCACTCATGAATGTCGGGCCCAGGTGAATCTGTGCCGCGGGCGCACCTTCCGCGATGGACAGCCCTGCCCGCCAGCGTCTCTCATTCATGGTGAGCTTGAGAAGGACGTTGGGGATGACGGGAGTCATGGATCCGAACATGTAGAGCAGGGAGCCGATCTGCCCCAGCGCGAGCGCCACATTCCTTGGTGTCGGATTGCTCAGCCGTGATCGCACCCACCGGCTCATGTGATGCGCCGAGGGCCCAGAGACGGAGGTGAACGAGGAAAATCGGTGTTCCAGGTCCGGATTGCAGATGGCTTCCCACATCGCGACACTGCCCCAGTCGTGGCCGAGGACGTGCACCGGCTTGTCCGGACTGACCGCGTCGGCAACGGCGACGTAATCGCTGGCCATCTCGGTGAGCCGAAAGTCGCGAAAACTTTTGGGATTAGTACTTTTTCCCGCGCCGCGATTGTCGATCGCGACCAGCCGGAAGCGGTCTCTCAACAGCGGGGCGACGCCGTCCCAGAGGTGATGCGAGTCGGGCCAGCCGTGCACCAGCAGGATGGTCTCCCCGTCGGGATTGCCCTGGATGAAGTACGCGACGTCGATATCTCCGTTGCGCACCACATGTTCGGTAACACCGTCGTTCGTCACACCGTCCGCACGCTCGGTGGTGAGAGTCATCCATATCTCCGTTCTCAAATGTCCAGTAGCAGTGGCCCACCGCCGGCACGAGATACCCACAGGAGCATCTGGCCTTCGGCGCGCCGAGTTTCGGTCAAGAGGATGTCGCGGACCGCATTCCCCGCCGTCTACCTCCGCGCCGTCGCGGGCCTTCGGGCCTCCTCGACGGCGCCTTGACGCGGAAGCAGATTCAGATCGTCAAGCTTGCCGAGTGCCCATGCACCCCATCGCTCGGCACGCTCGATCGAGAATGCTTGTGTGGTACGACGATTGATTCCCGGCGCGACTCGCCCCAAGACATACCCGAGCCATGCCTCGGTGCGCACCGGTACCACCGCGAGGTCGTAACGCACCGCACGCGTGACGGCACGCGCTACCAAATCCGGGCTCATCGGCGAGAAAGGCAGACTGGCCGCGAACTCCTGCATCCGGCGCATGATTTCCTTGCCCCGATCGACCATCTCCTGGTCGACGCCGACGGTTATACCGTTCAGCCCGATGTTTGTGTTGATGAAGCCGGGGCAGATGGCACTGACTCCAACCCCTTTCGGCCCCAGCTCCAGCCGCAGGCATTCGGTGAGCATCTTGACGCCGGCCTTCGACACCGAATACGGCGCCATCACCGGGGTCGGCGTGAAGGCCGCGGCCGAGGCGATGTTGACGATATGACCACTACCGCGTTCCACCATCTGTTCGCCGAACACCCGGCACCCATACACCACCCCCATGAGATTCACCGAGAGCAGTCGGTCCCAGTCCGCCGGGGTGAGTTTCAGAAATGGTCCGCCCAAAGCGATTCCGGCATTGTTGACCAGCACATCGGCCACCCCGCGATCGGCAAGAACATCCCGCGCGAAGGTTTCCCACTGGTCCGGATCGGTGACATCCAATTGGGCCGCCGATGCCCCGTTTCCGTCGGCCCGGATCATCGCGGTGGTGGCCTGCGCGGAATCAAGGTCCATATCGGAGACCACTACGTGGGCTCCGCGTTTGGCGAATCTGATCGCGGTGGCCCGACCGATGCCACTGCCCGCCCCGGTGACCACCACCAGACGAGGCTCCAGCAAGTTGTTTTTCACGCGCTCTCCCCCACTGTCGATGCCACGGTCTCGGGTACCAACGACCCCGCCGAATAGCGATACACGTCAAGGTCGTAGTGACGGTTCTGCCAATACATTTCGCCGTGGGTCGTCGGCCGGAATGGTGAATCACCATTCTGGTCCAGGTAGTACGTGTTGGATCCGGCGCACACGTCGGTGAAGAGGAAGTTCTTCTCTTGCCGCTTCAAGCACTTCCGGAAGTACTCGTCGTGGACATCCTGGCGGATCTCGCAGACAGTGGCCCCACGACGCTTGGTCTCGGCGATGGCACGGGCCAGGTGCGCCGAGGTGGCCTCGATCATCCACAGATAGGACCCGAGGACGAATCCGTACGGCCCGGTGATGGAGAACATGTTGGGATACCCGGGTACCGAAACTCCTTGGTAGGACTGGAAACGGTGCCTGTCCCAGAACTCGCCGAGTTCCTGCCCGCCGCGGCCGAGCACGGGGAAAGGCGGCACCGAGCCCTTGTCCCACAGTTTGAATCCCGTCGCACAGACCAGCACATCAACCTCGTGCTCGACACCGTCAACCGTGCGCACTCCGTCGGACGTGACGCATTCGATCGATTCGGTGATCAAACTGACGTCGTCACGGTTGAAGGTCTTGAGGTATTCGTTCGACATCGACGGGCGTTTACAGCCCAACCCGTACTGCGGAATCAGCTTCTCGCGGATCACCGGATCGTCGACCTGTTTGCGCATCCATCGGCGCATCGGCGCCTCACCCGCGCGCCTGACAGCGTTGATCAGCCACGCCGGACCGGCCACCTGACCGCTCATGGCCAATTCAATGCCAACCGTCGCGATCGATCGGATGGCCGAACGAATCTGCTTATTTCCCAGAATCATCCGGCCCAGTGGCCCTATCTCCACGTCGAATTTTGGACCCACCCAGATTGGCGTGCGCTGAAAGACCGTGAGATGACTCGTCTGGGCGACAATGGCAGGAACAAGCTGCAACGAGGTTGCCCCCGTTCCGATCACGGCGACACGCTTACCCGCGAGCGCCACATCGTGATCCCATAACGCGGTATGTAGCAGTACCCCGCCGAAATCGTGCACGCCCGGGATGTCGGGCATCTTCGGGCGTTCCAGGCCACCGACCGCCATCACGCAGTACCGGGCAGTGATCTCCTTGCCACCATCGGTGGTCAATCGCCACAGGCTGTTTCGATCGTCGAACTCCGCACGGGTGATACTCGTCCCCAACCACAGCTTGTCGCGCAGCCCGTACTTGTCCACCATGGAATCGGCGTAATGCTGCAGCTCGTCCCCTGGCGCGAACAGACGCGACCAATCACCACGCTGCTCATAGGAGAAGCTGTACACCACCGACGGAATATCCACCGCCACCCCGGGATAGGTGTTCGCATGCCAGGTGCCACCCACCTGATCCCATTTGTCGATGATGATGAAATCGTGGATCCCTTTGCGTTGCAGAGAGATACCAGTTCCAATTCCGCCGAATCCGGCCCCGATCACCGCTACCTCGTGATCGGGTTGTTCCAGCTCAGCCGTCGTTGAGCGCCGTGCGGCACTGCTCACGGTTCGCGTCTCCTTTGACGTGTCGCGGGCTACTTGAGGTGATCGACGAGGATGCCCTTGCTACCGAAAAGCTCCTGCTGCCAACGGTCCAGCAGTTCTCCGGTGTTGATGTCGTCGGGATGGAAGCCGGGCCGCAGGTACTGGCGCACGTCACCCAAGATTCCCTTGAACAGCGGCCCGCCGAAGAGGCCCCGTGCTTCCCTGAGCAGCCGGCGGGGCTGACGCCTCGCCACCGGATCGGACAGCAGCGAGCCGGCGAGGATGCCAAGCGTCAGCGGCGGGACGATGGTCATCGCCACCAGCATGAGGCCAATCCGCATCGTCTCGGTTCCGCCAACGGCGCGGTACACGTCGAAGGCCACCGACTTGTGTTCCAGTTCCTCCAGGGCGTGCCAGTTGAGGAGATGCCATACCTCAGGGTCGCCCGGAATGGCCTGCACGTCCTCACTGCCGAGCGTCCGCTCGGCGAGTATCGCGGTCATGTGTTCGGCCATCGCGGTGAACGCCAGGTGAGCGCGCGGAGGGAGCATGTTCTCGAACCGGATCAGGCGGTCAACCTGCTTCTTCGAATCCCACCACGCGATGGGGTAACCCATCTCGACGAGTTTTTCGTTGACCCGACGGTGCTCTTGACCGTGCACCGACTCCTGCCCGATGAAGCCGGCGACGCGCTTCTTGAGTACCGGATCGGTGATCTGGTCGGAGAATTTGCGCACCGAACGGATGAATCCCTCTTCCCCGGGCGGGAAACCGCCGGACAGCCCCGCGACGAAATGGCTGTAGACGATGTCGTCTTCCACGAAATACTTGTGGGCCTTGCCGTCGTCGCCGAAGCGGAATCGGATCCGCCGGGTCTTGGGGTACACCGCAGCTGGGCTTGCCATTTTCATCACTCCCTTGTGACAAGAAGTTACTGGTACTCAAAGTACTACCTGGAGTACACCATAGGACCGCGGCGGCGCGGGGCGCAATACATCGCGGTAGGTGAAATCAACTCAAGAAATCACTGAAACAGCCGGCGTTCGACCCCGCGCGACAAGAAAGAAAGCGCCCACCGGACGGGGCGAGAAGGACCGGACGGTACGAGAAGTCAGTCGGCAGACAGGAGGACGGGATCGTCGGGATTGAGCTCGACGCCCCGCGCCTTGGCCGATGCCGCCAGCCCACCCCACACGTAGACCACCAACTCGTCGACGAGAGCTTCCTTGCTGATCACGGGCTCATCGAACCAGCGCAACACCGCGATACCCGTGGAGGCCAACATCGCGTCGATGACGTACTCGATGTGGTCGGCGTTGCCACCGCGAGAGCTGAAGACCGACCCCACCAACTGCGCGATGGCGTCGGACAACGGCCGCCCGCTCTCGATGAGCGATGTCGCATTCGCGTACTGCACGCTCAGCAGGAAGCGCACCAAGTTGGGTCGCTCATCAACGAGGTCGACGTAACCCGCCATGCCCGTGCGGAACAGTTCGAGCAGCGAGACGGACAGGTCGATATTTGATACCACCTGCTCGACGACCAACTCCTGAACCCGCATCGCCACTGCGGCGAAGAGGGCTTCCTTGTCGGTGAAGAAGCGGTACAGCTTGGGCCGCGAGATACCCGCGGACTTCAGGACATCGTCGATCGACAGATCCGGACCAAGCTCATCGATCGCATTCAGAGTGGCTTCGACCAATTCCGCGCGGACTTTCGCGCGATGCTCTCGCCACCGGTCAACGCGGGCGTCACCGGTCAGCTCAGGAAGGCCGCGCTCCGGGTACACCTGCGTTGACACGCCCACATCGTAGACCGACTACCCGACTCCCCGGCGCGCATATCACCAGGTACAGGTATCGAGAGTCTAAAGACCCATCCCCGGCGGGCAAACTCAACAATACTTTCAGCAAACAAATGCCGTTACGTCCAGGACCTCGGGATCCCCAGAGATAGGTATGCAGCACTTCTGCCCGACCTCGTGATATTTCCTCGACCTGTCGTTCAGCTAATGATATGGGTTGTGACGGCGCCCGAATATGCCCTGACAAGTTCGGGCATTTTCCAACATATTTGCCAGCAGTGGTTAATGTGATCGCGTGGCCAGCACCGACAATGGCCGGCGAGGGCCGGGCCGCCCACCCAATCCGGCACGTGCGCGCGAACGTCAGCGCGCGCTGACTGAGGCTGCCGCCCTGGAGTTCGCCGAGAAGGGGTACCACAAGGCGAGCATCACCGACATCACCCAGCGCGCGGGAGTCGGCCGGGGCACCTTCTATCTGTATTTCGACACCAAACGGGACGCCCTGGACGCGGTGATCGACAGTTACTTCCAGAGAACTGTCGCGGCGGTCAACGACACCAGCGACCTGCTGGGAAACGCTGCGGACTTCGAGTTGCACCTGCGTACGGTGTTCACCCGGCTCTTCAACATGCTGGATAACAGCCCGGAGATCATGCAGGTCATCCTGCGTGAGGGCCTACTCGACACCGCGATGACGAAGCGGATGTTCGGCATTCTCGACCTCATCGAGGCCATCAACATGACAATCATCGAGCAGGCGGTCACCGAAGGGGCCATCAGCCCCGCTGTCGATGCCACCTTCCTCGCCCACGCCATCACGGGGTTGTCCATGGCGGCGACCCTCAAGGCCATCAGGGGCGAGTTGGCGGGTGACGCCCGCGAGGCCTACATCGACTCATTCATCCAGCTCGTGCGGGCGGCGACGACCGGTTCTGCACCCGTCGCAAATTCTTGACAATTCGCTTCCGAAGATCACAATCCTCGGCTAGCCTCAGCCCTAGCCAATAACCTGACTACCGAGTCAGTGAATTGCTGAGACCAGGGTCGGGGGACCTCCGACGGTCTCGTCGCGACAATGCCCCGACCGGGCCAGCTGATATACCCGCGCACGCGGGCACACATTGCCAACCATCAAGCGCGGCAACCCCATGCTTGACACGGACCATGACCTACACCACACTAGGCCACCATATGTGATGCAGAGTACCCGTTACTTGTTGTTACGCAAATGGAAACATTTGAGCCCGTCGATCCAGTTCAGCCCCGGAAATATGAAGCCAGAGGAGCCGCTGTTGAGCTCAGCAATGAGTCATGTGGCGGCTGATGCGCGCATGGAGCCCACCGCAGACGAGTGGGCCGAATCTCCGGAGATTCAACCCGATAGCAAATACCACGACGAGAGCGAGGCCAATCCGGCTCCGGGCAGTTCCCCCCAGCTACTCGATCGTGTCCGCCGGGTCGTCAAAAGGCCCGTCGAATACGTGGTGTCTCAAACCGATTCGATGCTGAAGACGCTCGGGCGCTATGTCGATCTGGTCGTGCAATCGTTCGCGTTTCTGGTGAGCGATATCGTCCGTCTGCGCCACCCGTGGCAGGACACCATCATCCAGTCCTGGTTCATCCTGACGGTCACCGTCGTCCCGGCCATTCTGGTATCGATCCCGTTCGGGGTGATCGTGGCGGTGCAGGCCGGCAGCATCATCTCGCAGGTCGGCGCATCGTCCATTTCCGGAGCGGCCGGTGGCCTGGGCGTCATCCAACAAGGTGCGCCCATCGTCGCAGCCCTGCTTCTCGGTGGCGCCGCGGGTTCGGCGGTCGCCACCGACCTCGGTGCCAGGAGCATCCGCGAAGAGGTAGACGCCATGCGTGTGATGGGTGTCAACCCGGTTCAACGGCTGGTGACACCCCGCCTGGCGGCGATCCTCTTTGTGTCGCCATTGCTGTGCATCTTCATCATCTTCGTCGGTATCTTCGCCGGATACCTGGTCAACGTGGGTTTTCAGGGTGGCACCCCGGGCAGCTATCTGTCCTCATTCGCGGCCTTCGCCAATGTCAGTGACGTCACCGTCGCAGTTCTCAAGACCTGGCTGTTCGGTGTGGTGGTCATCCTGGTGGCCTGCCAGCGTGGCCTGGAAGCCAAGGGCGGTGCGCGCGGTGTGGCCGATGCGGTCAACGCCACCGTGGTGATCGGCGTGGTCACCGTCATGGTGCTCAACACCGTGATCACCCAAATCGTCGCGATGTTCATGCCGTCGAAGGTGGGCTGAGGATGGCGACGTCCCGCCCGTCCCGGTACTTCCCGGATGAACTCCCCGCAACCGCGCGGTCCCTGTGGAATTTCACCAAGGGCGCGGGCGGTTCCGCCGAATATCTCGGCCACCAAATCACTTTCGTCGGTTTGGTGCTGGCCGCCATACCCCAGACGCTCAAGCGTTACCGCCGCCAAACCGGGGTGCTCCTTGTCGATATGACCTGGGGCAACGGCTCGATCATCGTGGGCGGCGGGGTCATCGGTGTGCTGGTCTTCATGGGGATTGCGGTCGGTGCGTCGGTCGGCATCGTCGGCTTCTCGACCCTGGACATGGTGGGTATGGGGTCCCTCACCGGATTCATCTCTGCCTATGTGAACACCCGGGAGATGGCGCCGATGATCGCCGCCATCGGGTTCGCGGCCCAGGCCGGTTGCCGCATGACCGCCGAGATCGGGGCCATGCGCATTTCGGAGGAGATCGACGCCCTGGAGGCGCAGGGTATCCGTTCCATCCCCTTCGTCGTCACCACCCGAGTGATCGCCGGAGTCATCATCATCGTTCCGCTGTATGTGCTGACCCTGCTGCTGGCCTACGGCTCGTGCGCCTTCATGGTTTTCTTCGTGCACAACCAGTCGCAGGGCGTGTACAAGCACTATTTCGACTCGTTCGTGCATCCGGTGGACGTGCTCTATTCGGTGATCAAAGCCGTGGTGTTCGTCGTCATCATCATCGCCATCCAGTGCTATCAGGGCTACTACGCGGGCGGAGGACCCGAGGGCGTGGGCATGGCCTCGGGTCGTGCCATTCGGGCGTCCCTCGTCGCGGTCGTGCTCTTCGACATGCTCCTCACGTTGCTCTTCTGGGGCAACAATCCTGGAATTCAGATATCGGGGTAACGGGTGGCCATTTACAAAGATCCGAGTGGACGGTCCGCGGGCCCGACCGCTCTCAAAATCCGCGGGCTCGCGCTGGCGCTGCTCGTCGCGGCCGGCGGCTACTCGCTCTATCAGTCCGGTATCGGCAGCTACGGCGACCCCTTCGAACTCACCCTCATCACCAACACCATCGGTGAGGGCATGGGTCCGGGTGGTGAGGTCAAGTACCGCGGTTACAACATCGGGCAGGTCAAGTCCCTGCAGACCACCGGGTACAACAAGCAGCGGATGACGGTGATCCTCGACGGCCGGCAGGCCAAGGCACTCACCTCCGACACCAAGGCGCAGTTCACCTCGTCGAACATCTTCGGCACCGCCGCGGTCGAGCTCGTCAGCAGTGGTGTCGGCGAGCGGCTGAAATCCGGTGGCGTGCTTGAGATCAGCAGCGATGTCCAGGCCGCATCCATCACCGGCTTCCTTCGGATGGGTCAGCGGCTGGGCTCGATCCTGGACAGCCGCGAATTCAATGCGATCATCGCGACATTCGAGCGCCATGCCGACCTGACCG
The DNA here is from genome assembly GCF_001853795.1 of Mycobacteroides franklinii. Lineage (NCBI taxonomy): Bacteria > Bacillati > Actinomycetota > Actinomycetes > Mycobacteriales > Mycobacteriaceae > Mycobacteroides > Mycobacteroides franklinii. The sequence goes on along the minus strand of NZ_MLIK01000019.1, from coordinate 1,583,368 downwards.
GTCCGGTCGTGAAATCCTTCTGGGACCTGTTCGCGATGATCGCCGATTCGCAGAAGGTGCCCTTCTCCAAGACATTGGATGTGATGGCCTCGTTGATCGAAGGCACCAACGAGTTTGTCCCCGTCATCGGCTCTACCAACAAGCTGCTGGACAGCCTCACCTTCATGGTCGGGCCGGGCAACACCGAAAGAGCTTCCGCCGCACTGGGTTCGTTGTCGGATCTGTTGAAGTCGCTGGGTAGCGGGCTCGGTACGAACAACGACTGGCTGGTTCCGCTGATTCGGTCGATCATGGATCTCGCCGTTCCCTTCACGTACTTCCTGGGCAGCCTCGCGCCGGCATACGACCGGGTGAACGGTCTACTCGACCGCACCACCGCCGCCTTCCCCGTCGACAACGGCAAGGTGCGCATGAACGTTCAACTGATCATGGACACCGCGCCCGGGCTTGGTGCGGCACTGCCGATGGCACCCGAGGGTCAAGCCGCTCCCGTAGCCGCGACCGCCTCCCTCGGACCTGCTCCCGGCCCGACCGCTGGAGGGCAGCGATGAAGCGGATCGCACTCCTGATGGCCGGCCTCACCGCGGTTGTGGCGGTGGCGGTGGTGCTGACCCTGATCATCGTGAACGCGCTACGCACACCGGTCAATGGTCCCGTCCGGCGCTTCGACGCGCTGTTCACCGACGCCTCGGGGTTGATCATCGGCAACGACGTGCGCATCTCCGGCGTACAGGTCGGCAAGGTGGAAAAGATTCACCTGGACGGCAACAACGCTCGGGTGACGTTCAACGTACTCACCGATCATCCGCTGTACCAGAACACGACGATCGCCATCCGGTACCAGTCGCTGGTCGGTCAGCGGTACGTCGAGATAGCGCAAGCGCCCACACCCAGCGCGCCCCTTGCGGCCGGCGCGACCATCCCGCTCGGCCAGACCATTCCCTCATTCGATATTGCCAAGTTGTTCAACGGTTTTCGCCCCATCTTCGAGACACTGGACCCGGCCCAGTTCAATAGGCTGACCGAGAACATTCTGCAGCTCATCCAGGGCGATCAGCGCGGAATCGGGCCAATCCTGCGAGATATCGATGCCGTGCTCAAACTTTCGGTTGACCGCCAGGCCGCCCTGCAGACCATCATCACGAATCTGGGTGATATCTCGAAGGATCTGGGCGGCACCTCCGATCAGCTGTTCTTTCTGATCAACGACCTCAATGATGTGTTGGCGCCGTTCGAGAAACAGGCCGACGAGTTCAATAGGGCCGGCGCGGACGCGCTCCCGGTGTTGCGTAGATCGGTCAGCATGTTGCGGTACATCGAGAACACGGTCGACGGAGCCCAGCTGCCCATGTACGACCTGGCGAGTCGCACCAACCCGGGCGTGCCGACCATCATCGCGGGCCTCTCGCTGCTCCCCGATCTGATCCAAGGCATGCGCGACTCTCTCATCGAGGACAAGACGGCACCTCCCACCTCCTTCGAATGCAAGAACGGAGTGGTGAAGATGCCAGGAATCGGCGAGGTTTCCTTTGCCAATCAAGATCTGGTGGTGTGCAAGTGAAGTCCCTTACAAGGTTTTTCGCGAGAAACCGTCCGATCCTCGACGAACATGAGGCAGCCAAACGCAATCGCCGCAATGGTCTCATCGGCGTCCTCATCATCGCCTCGGTGCTGGCCGCAACCGGAGTGGCTTTCGTCAACACCAGCGGCATGAAGACCTACGCGCTGCACCTGCGGGCCTCGGGAGGGCTGCGCGCAGGTGACGATGTCCGGATCGCCGGCATCTCGGTGGGCAAGGTGTCCAGTGTGCGCATCGATAAGTCCTTGGTGGAGGCCACCTTTACGGTGGATCACACGGTGTCCGTCGGATCGGAGTCGCGGGCAGACATCCGCATGCTCACCCCGTTGGGCGGGCACTATGTGGCCCTGTATCCGGAGGGCTCGATCCCGCTGGGAAGCACACCCATCCCGCCCGAGCGCACCAGCGTCCCGTTCGAGATCAACGAGCTGTTCCAGAAGTTCACCCCCGTGGTCAAGAAGGTGGACGCCAAGGTCATCCACGACAGCCTGATGGAGGTCGCGAACGCCGTCGATAAGTACCCCAACGGCTTACGCGACTTCTTTAAGTCATCTCAATCGCTCATCAGCGCGCTGGAGCCCAGCACCGAGGACTTCCACGCCACCCTGAACTACGCGAACGAGTACCTCCGCGCCTTCAAGACGGGTAAGGAGCAACTCGCCAAGATCGTCACCATGCTGTCCAAACTGGGTGCCAAATACAGCAAGTCCACGACCGACCTGATCGAGGTCTTCGTGCTCCTGAAGGACCTTTTCCGGCTTTTCAACAGATTCTTCACGGCGTATGCGCGCGACTACGAGCCCATGCTCAACGGCCTCGACGACATCGTGGACACCCTGACCAAGTACCCCGAGAAGCTCGGCAAGGCCTCCGAACAGTGGGGCCAACTCGTCGGAATTGTCCTGCCCATGCTCAGCGGCAACGGCATCACCGTCAATGAGAACGACCGAGTGATCCCCGGACAAGACGTCTGCCTGCCACACTTCTTCAGGTTCTGTTGAGGACCTTGATGACACAGCCCATATTTGTCCGGAACATCCTGACCCGCCTTGCGGGCATGGGGCCCGCTGCACGTGCGGCGGTAATGAGCGCCGTTGCGCTGGTACTTGTCGCAGTGCTGGCTGTTGCCGGAATCTTCGGCGCTCGCACGGTGTTTCCGGCCGTCAAGAACCTGGTCATGCCATACCTGGGAGATGCTCATATCCCGTTGCTGGACAACACCAAAGCGCTCTGTGCGGACTTTCGCGACGGGTCCGGCCTCTACAAGGGCAACAAGGTCCTGCTACTCGGCGTGGAGATCGGCACGGTAACAGCGGTTACCAACAAACCCGATCATGTCGAGGTCGACTTCGAAATTCCGAGCGACATGGACCTGCCTGCCGACGTGGGCGCGGCAAGCTACTCACAATCGGTGATCACCAATCGCAGTATCGAACTCACCAGGTCATGGAGTGAGGGCGCCAAATTCACCGGAAACCAATGCATCTCGAGAGAGAACACCAGAACCCCGGTGACCGTTACCGAGTCGTTCTCCGCGATAGGCGAGCTTGCCGACACCCTGATGCAGGCGGCACCCGGGCAGGATCCCGCCAACTCGCCGGGCGTGCAGGCGCTCAACAAGACCCTCAAGGGCGCGGCCAGATCGCTCGACGGTGTGGGCCCGGGCTTCAAGGAGATGCTCAACAACCTCACCACGATGGTGGGCGATCCCTACAAGGCCGACGCCGACTACCGCCAATTGTTCGAGAACAGCGCGATCGTCACGTCGAACTGGCTGCAGTACTGGAACGAGTTCGCGGGCGTGGTCTCCTCGCTGCCCGATACCGCCCGTCTGATCGCGGGTATATCGGAAAACTTCTCGGTTGGCCTGGACTACCTGACGACCCTGCTTCCGACACTGAACGGCATGGTCCAACGTGCCGCCGGTCGGCTGTACAAGAACGTCTTCGACAAGCTGGTGCCCTGGATACGCGACATCCTCAACGCCTACACACCGCATATCCTCACCTTCTTCAACACCTTGCCGCCCATGATCAATTGGCTGGCCGATGACATCTACCTGCCGAACACCAAGACCCACAACGTCACCTATGTTCCTCCGCGCGTTGCCATCTCGCCGGAGCAGGCCAGCGCCATCTGCCAGAACCTGCGCAACCGGAACACCCCCGGATCGCAGGCAGCGTGCGCACCTGGAACCGCCTCGGACCCGGTCACCCTCGGCCTGACCAACCTGATCATGGGAGCCGCGCTGTCATGATCAGACGCATCCTGACAGTCCTGTTCGCCGCGGCATTCGCGGTAGTCCCGGCATGTTCCTCGGAGGCTCTCGACCCCACCAAGATGCCCATGCCCGGGGCCTACATCCCCAAGAACACCTATCGCATCAAGATTGAGTTCTCCAGCGTGCTGAATCTGCCGGGACGGGCGAAGGTCGACGCCGGTGGCGTGCAGGTAGGTCTGTTGGACCGGGTGGAACTCAAGGGCACCACCCCGGTCGTGTACGTCGATGTCGATGGCAGTGCCAAGTTCCCGCAGAACGTCAGGGCCGAGCTCCGGCAGGCCACCGTGCTCGGCGACATCTACATCGCGATGATCTCGCCCAAGGATCCCGCGCCCACTCAGCTCAAGGACGGCGACACCATCGCCCTGGCCGACACCGTCCCGGCGGCGAACGTGGAAGACCTCATGCGTTCCATGTCCAATCTGATCGGTGGCGGCAGCCTCAACACCATGCAGACCACGGTGGCCAACATGAACAGCGCCTTCCCCCCACCGGAAGAACTCGACCGCATCCACCGATCGCTGGCCGGAATCATCAACGACCTGTCCAACAATCAGGACACCCTCAACAAGATCCTGACCAACATGCAAAGCGTCAGCGAGACCTTCCGCGCCAACAAAGGCACGTACCTACGGCTCCTCACCGAGGGGCCCACCAAGTTGCCGTCGCTGGCCAAAGTGGTTCTGAGCCTGAGCGACCTGATCATCAACGGCGCAGAGCTCGGGCGGCAGATCGGGCAGCTGCTGGACTATCCCAATCTCATGCAGGTCCTGTCCTACCTGACGCCGTTCATCCACAGCGCCTCGACCGCCGACACCACCATCCCCGTTCTCGGCGACAAGATGGTCCGGACCATCCGCGACAGAATCATCCCCTTCTTCAAGGATGGCGGTCCCAAATACACCGTCACCGATATCCAAACTCCCGATAGCACACTGGGCGTCAGCCCCGGGGAGCGTGCCGACTCGGTCATCCGAAACATGCAGACGATGGGGCTGGTTCGATGAGGATCAACGTCCTACTCACCCTCGCGGTGCTCTCGATCATCTCGCTGGTGGGCGCCGTCTACATGGCCTTCGGTGTCCTTGACATCGCCTCCACCAGCAAGACCAATCACATGACCCTCATGCTGAACAGCTCGGGCGGACTGATGTCCACCTCCCAGGTCACCCTGCGCGGAATCAAGGTGGGACGGGTCACCGATATTCAGGCCACCGCATCGGGTTTGGCCATCTCCATGGCTCTGGACAGCAGCTACCCCATTCCCGTCGACAGCCAGGTGAGTGTCCAGAACCTCTCCGCCGCGGGCGAGCAGTACGTGGAGTTCAAACCCGCGCGTATCGAGCCCCCATACTACAGCGATGGAGCCGTGATCCCGGCATCGAAGGCCGCACCGGTCTACACCGTGAGTGATCTGTTGCAGAAGGGCAACGCCCTCATGCAGGCCATGAACGCCGACGACCTGCAGACCACGCTCGACAACGTAGCGGCCGGATTCATGGACAACACCAAGAACATTGATCAGTTGGCCACCACCGCAAGGCTATTCGCGCAGATGGTGCGGGACGACAAGCACTACCTGACCGAGGTGATCGGCAACATGTCCACCTTGACCAACGGTCTCGGCGAAATCCGGGCCGGCGAGATCTTGAAGCAATCCGCCAAGACCATTCCGAGCAGCCTCGACGGTCTCTCGTCCCTGGTGAAGGTGATCGAGAAGCTCGAGCCCCTGGTCGAATCCGGTATGGGTGACGGAAAACCACTGACCGATCTGGTGGACAAGCTCGTCGACTACATCAACGCCCTCTCCGAGCCGCTCTCTCAGTTTGTGACCGTCCTCGAGCCTGTCGTCGCGCCGCTGCGCGATCTCAAATTGGACGCCGGCCACTGGCTGGACTTTTGGGACTCGACATTCAACAACCAGGGCGGCGTCCGAATCCACCTCGGCGTGCCCGAATGGCCGGCCACCGAATCACCCCAGCCCGCAACGGGTACCCGGCCGTCACAACCGACGGCTAAACCGTCAGCACCCACACCGATACCGGCACCACAAACGGCAACAGCAGGAAGGCCTGGATCATGACCGACATCTCCGAGCGCACGCTCACCCTGGATGACGCAGATCCCGAAGAACTCGCGGACATGGCCGAGGAGTCGAGCCCCGACGCGGCCGAGACCCGAGCCGGAGCCAAGGCGGCGAAGGTGATACCGGCGAAGCGCACCAAAGCTGTTGAACAGGAGGTGGATACCACCGAGACCGACAGCGGGCCCAACATCTGGAAGTGGATAGCCTTCGGGCTGCTCACGCTGGGAATTGTGGCCTCGGTGCTTGGGGGCTGGCAATACCAGAAATTGTCCGACACCCTTGCCGCCACTCGCGCCGGCGATGCCGAACGCGTCGCCGCCACCGACGCGGCTTCCACGTACGCGATGAAGTCCTTGACGTACACCTACGAAGACCCTGACGGATTCTTCAAGAACGTCAAAGAGAATGCCGCCGAGCCGCTGAAGAACAAGTACAGCGACGCCGAGAAGGTTCTCAAGGCCATCATGCTGCAGGCACAAGTGACGTCCAAGGGAGAGATCATCGCCTCGGACGCGGTCGCACAGCAGAACGGCATCTACCAGGTAGTTGTGACCACTCGGCAGACCACCCGGAACGTACAGAACCCGGAGCCCCGGGCGACCACCCTGGTTCTGCAGATCACCGTCAAGAAGGACGGCGACGGATGGCAGGTCATGGACATCGGCCCCAAGAACGCCAGCTCCACCGGAACCATCATGCATCCCGGCGACCAGAAGCTGATCCCTGAAGGTCCTGACGCACCTCCCGCCGCCCCCGGTAAGGCGCCCGCGCCGAGCCTCCCGCCGCTGCCCGTGCTTCCCGGTCAGAAGTAGGCCATGCCCTGCAGTATGCGTGGCTTGAGTGCGGCTGTGGCCGCGGCTGCCCTTGTGGTGTCGGCGCAGACGATCCACCCGGTGGCGGTGGCGCGGGCGGCACTGGCCCCCTGCGCCAGCCGAACCACCATGATCGTCCCGGAAACTCCCATGGTGCACACGGATTGCCGTCTTACCGCAACGGACGGCACCGGGATCACCTTCGATGTCGTGTACTGGCGACCACTCCCCGACAACAACGAGGCTCCGGACTATCCGCCGTTGTCGGTGCGGGTCACCATCAAGGATGCCGCCGGCAACAAATTGCAAGAGGTCAACGAGCTGCTGGAGGCATCCAGCCCCGCACCGGTCGGCCTGCAGGACATCGATGGGGATGGCCGGGACGAGATGATCATTCCGATGGCGACCCGGGTCATGAATGGTGCTGTGAACAGCCGTTTTTCGGTGTGGCGGGCCGAGAAGCAGACCACACACTTCGAGCGGGTTCAAATGTTCGGGCAGGCCATCTACCCCAGCGGCGACGGCTATGTGGTGGTCAACAGTGGCGCCTTCTCCAGCCGCGACCTTGATTTCTATCTACCCACCGCGGCCGGCTACACCCAGATCGTCACCCTGACGATGACCACCGAAGAGGTCGATCCCAACACCCGCAAGGTCCTCACCGCGAGCTGCATGGTGCACAAGCAGTCCGGCCTGGGGGCCATCGATATGGACTGGCAGGACTCACCGGTGTTCTGCGACTCCCCTGCGGCCAAGGCGATTTGGCCGGATGCCGAGCGGGTGGAGACCAACCGCCGCGTGCAGGGCCGCTAACGCACTTCCGGTAGGCGGCTCGCGCCGTCGAGAAGTTCGATCAAGGATCGCAGGCCCGGGCGCAATCCCCAGGTGAAGATCACACGTAGCAGGGGTTGCAGCCACCGCAGCGGCAGCCATGAAACGAAACGCGGGGTTATCGCGACGGTCCACTCCAGCGTGCAACCATCCGGAACACTGGTGAACACGTAGTCCTCAGCCCACAGTTTCAGCAGTGGCCAGGTGCCCGCCACCGCGGCGTAGGTGATGCGATGCGGTGGTTCGTAACGCCAGAATCTCTCCCGCTGGATCCACAGAAACCGCCAGGTAGCCGAGACCGTGCCCATCTCTCGCTCCATGCCCACGCGGCGGCCCGGTTCGTCGTATCGCACACCGCAACCGAACGGGAGCCAGGACCAAGCATGGTCGCTGTCCAGTGCGGCCCATACCTGGCCGACGGGTACGGAGAAGGTGTGGGATGTTCGCAACACGATGGCCGCGGACTCGAACGCGGAATCGTCCGCCATCGGAACCCGGCACCGGGGCGCGAGCATGGGCCAGCTCACCGTCAGACCGTGGCCTGCGAATGATCCACGGCCACACCACAGTCGGCATCAACACGGCGCTGTCCGTACGCATAGTCCTCGGCCGGGAAGTGTCTCGCAGCCCGGCGCGCCTGCAGGGTTGTCGTCGGTCGCAACAACGGAGCGTCGTCATCGGCGTTCTTCCAGTAGGAACGCACTCCCCGGTTGAGCTCGGTGAAGTAGTACTTCAAGTTCCTGCCGTTGCGCAACATGCTCTGGTGGAAGCGGTCCAGTGCTTCTTGGCGTACTTCCATGCGCGTGGCGCGCCGCTCATCCGCCAACGAGATAGCGCGCACGATGTGCGTGACCGCGGTGTCGGCGAGCCCGTGCCATCCGCCGTTGCCGGTCCACGAGTACGGACCGACGATGATCCAGCGATTCGGGAACCCCGTGATCGAGACACTTTCGTAGGCCTGCATGCCGTGGGTGTTGAAGAAGTCTCCGAGGTCACGTCCGCTGGCTCCGGTGACCCGCCCTCGCTTGTAGGAGGCGGGCTCTGAGAACAGCTCGAAACCCGTGGCAGTAATAAGGAAATCTGCCTCGTGAACCGTGCCGTCGGCGGTACGCACTCCCTCCGGCACCACTTCGTCGATGGGCGTGGTCACCAGGGAGCAGTGCGGCTTGTTGAAAACCCGCGGGAAGTCGGAGTTGAGGGTCGGCCGATTGCCGAACGGCCCGAAAGACGGGAGTAGCTCACGGGCCACCTCCGGATCGCGCACCACTGCACGCAAGTATGCGCCGTATAGTGCACTGCCCGCTCTGTCGAAGGCCCGCATCAACGGTCGCATGACGGCGCCAGGGGTGTGGATCATGAACCACAAGCCCAGGCTCCCGCCCACCAACGCGCCCCACTCGATCACCGAGAACAATCCCGGGGTGCGCAGTGCCCATTGGGCTATCACGGGGATCCGGAAATCGGGTTTGGGGATGCAGTACACGGGCGTGCGTTGGAACACCGTCAGCGATTGGGTGTCCTGCGCTATCGCGCCACACAACTGAACGCCGGTGGCCCCGGTGCCGATGACCGCCACTCGCTTGCCGCGCACGTCATGTTCCGGGAGCCACTGCACCGGCGTCACCCGAGTGCCTGCGAAGCTGTCCAGCCCCTTGATAGCGGGCTTCTTCGGGTCGAAGAACGGGCCGATCGCCGAAATCACGAACCGTGCGGTAATCACCGCACCATCCGCGAGATTCAGTCGCCAGTAATGATTTTCCTCATCCCATTCCTCGTTGCGCACCTCGACACCGAAGCGGAAGTGCGGCCGCAGATGGAAACTCTCGGCAACCCGCTGGTGGTATGCCTGCACCTCGGCGCCGGGAGCGAATACCCGGGACCACTGCGGGTTACGCAAGAACGGGAACTGGTAGATCACCGACGGGATGTCCACTGCGATACCTGGATACACATTGTCACGCCAGGTGCCGCCCAGATCGGCAGCCCGATCGATGATCACGAAATCCTCGATACCCGCCTGCTGCAGACGCACGCCGGCGCACAGACCGCCGATACCCGCGCCGATCACGACAACGTGGTGATCGGGAGTTGATCTGGTCATGGGAGCTCCTCATTCGACATACAGCAAGGACAACTGATTGATGTTTCAGGCCATGGCGGCAACCATCGGTGCACGTACTCGCCCAGCCGGACGCGTTCAGCAAGTACCCGCGCGAATACCGGTTCGGCACGTGGCGGCCGGCTATTCAACGTTTCGCCGTGGATTCCGCCAGCCGCACGCCGGATCCCACGGCCGGTAGCCGCTCAAAACGGAAGTCGTCCAGCGGGAAGCGTTTACTGGCTCGCGTCGACTGGTACGCCGTGGTGGGACGCAAGAACGAGAAGTCGCCATGCCGGTCGATGTAGTAGGAGTTGGCATTGACACACGCACGACCGTGCATGAGCGTCGACTCCGCCTTGGGCGCGATGAATTCGAAGAATCTGTTGTTGGCTTCTTCGGTCACCGCGATGGCTGTAGCGCCGCGCTTGTGCGCCTCGGCAATGATCCGCACCGCGATGCGTGTCGCGTTCTCCACCATGACGTGCCATGAGCTGCCGCTCCACGCGAACGGCCCGAACACCATGAAGGTGTTGGGCAGCTGGGGCATCGTGACACCCTCGTAGGCCCGGGCACGATTGTTCTCGTAGTAGTCGGCGAGGTCGAATCCATTGCGTCCCTTGACCGGGCGGGCACGATACACCTCGGGGCTTTGCGACATCTCGAACCCCGTCGCGAGCACCAGTACGTCGATGTCGCGACGCACTCCGTTCTTCGTGACAATGCCCGTCGGGGTGATCTCGGCGATCGGATCGGTCACCAGATCCACATGCGGTTGGGTGAAGGTGCGGTAGTAGATGTTCGAGACGCTCGGGCGCTTGCACCCGAATCCATATTCCGGTGTCAGCTTCCTACGCAGCTCCCGGTCGCGGACCTGGCTGAAAAGGAATGCGCGACATGCCCAATTCGGTATGAGCGTGATCGGAGCAATCTGCTTGCCGTACACGGTGATCGCCACCAGGCCTACCTCCACAGCCGCCGCCGCGATCCCCCGGATCAACGACTGCAAGCCGGGAACGTACTTCAGTGCCCAACGAGCGATGCGCGGTATCGGAAAATCGGGTTTGGCGAAGACCCAGATAGCACGGCGCTGATAGACGTCGAGGCGCGATGCCACCCGCGCCATTTGGGGGATGAGCTGCACCGAGGTCGCACCCGTTCCGATCACGGCGATCCGCTTACCCGTCAGATCGTAGCCATGATCCCAATTCTGGGTCTGAATGACCTTGCCGCCGAATGATTCCAGGCCCGCAATGTCGGGCACCTTCGGCTCGACGAAGGCACCGACTGCGGTGATGACGAACCGGGAGGTGATCACACGGCCATCGGCCAGACTCAAGAGCCACAGGTGGTTGTCCTCATCCCACACCCGCTCCATGACCTCATGACCTAACCGCAGATGGTCGTTCAGCCGGTATTGATCCACCAGACCGGCGATGTACTGCTGCACCTCACGTCCCTTGGGGAAGGTGCGAGACCAATTGGGGTTCTTCGCAAACGAGAACTGATACACAATCCCGGGAACATCCACGGCGACATCGGGATAGTGGTTGTTGTACCAGGTGCCGCCGATCCCTGCGGAGCGCTCGAGGATGACGAAGTCGGTCAGACCGGCACGCTTGAGGCCTATGGCGGCGCCAAGTCCGCCGATACCCGCGCCGATGATGACGATCTCGTGTTCGGGGTTGCTCATAGTGCCGCCCCCGCCTGCCGGTTGATGCGGCCGTCGTACTCACTGCGGGCTTGCCGATCCACCGGCCCAACGGTTCTGTCGGCGTTCACAACTCGCCTGCCCAGCAGCCATAGCCACTCGGGAACCAGGTGCTGCAGACGAAGTGCCAGGACCGTACCCCTCGGGGAACCGACCACTGCCGGCCGGTTGTGTACGGTCCTGACCGCATCGCGCGCCACCCAGCTGGGGGGGATGATCCCCAACTTCTCCCACCATTTGAAGGGGATCCCGTCCACGAGCTGGGTGCGAACGGCCGATGGCATGACCGTCGAGATGGTCACGCCGGTGCCGGCGAGCTCCTCGCGGGCGCTACGCGCAAATCCGGTGGCGGCGTGCTTCGACGCGACGTAGCTCGCCAGTCCGGGCGAGTGGATGGCTCCGGCCGCCGACGTCACGTTGATGAAATGCCCTCTGCCCCGGCCGATCATCCGTGGCGCCAGCACCTGGAAGGAGATGTAGTGGCTCCAGAAGTTGACGCGCATCGTTGCCTCCGCCACCCCGCGGGACTCTGCCAACAGCGGGCCCACCGGCATGATCCCGGCATTGTTCACCACGATGTCGATGGGTCCGATGGAGTCCTCGATCTCGTCCACCACCCGCAAATACTCGTCGAATTCGGTCACGTCCAGCACGAAACCTCGCGCACCCGAACCAACCTCACGTGCCGCATCGGTAGCGGCAGCTTCGTCGAGATCGGCGATGACCACTCGTGCACCCATGCCCGCCAATCGGTGGGCGATGGCCAGGCCGATACCGCGGGCTCCACCCGTGACCAACGCGACGGCACCGTCCATCTGAATCTCGGTGAACTTCATGCTGCCCGCCGTCCCACATGAGCCCTGACGAATGCCGAGATCTCCGCGACAGCGGCCCTCGCATCGGCGAGTACATCCGCGGCGATCTGGAAAACGTGCACCTGATTCCTCCATATCTGCAGTTCGACGGGTACACCCGCCTCGGTCATCCGAGCGGCGGCGAATTCGGTGTCGGGGCGCAGGATCTCGTCGCTGCCCACCTGGAAAAGTGTCGGCGGCAGGCACTCCAACGTGGGAAGGCAACCCTCGACGAAGCTGTCGAGAACCTCGAGCCCCGCGGTCGTCGTCTCGGCGGACAACATGAGGCGTTCCATGGCGATCAGTGCCGCGTCTGGGAACAGTGGGTCGTTGGACTGCGGGGCCAGCACCAGCTTGCCCGCCGGGTCGCGTTGGACCAGTGGAGATATGCACACCAGGGCACCCGGCGAGCCGTAGCCGCGACGCTGTGCGATCAGGCTGGTGACCAGGCCCAGGAAGCCGCCGGCGGAATCTCCGGCGATGGCGATCTCCGAAGGCTGATAACCCATCTCGATGAGCTGCCGAAATCCGTCGAGGGCGTCCTCGACGGCCGCGGAGACAGGGTGCTCGGGCAGCTTGCGGTAGTTGACTGCGAGGGACGTGACGCCAGCACCCGTGACGATGCGCGAGACCAGCCTGCGGTGCGAGTTCAGGCCGCCCACGACAAACGCTCCGCCGTGCAGGTACAGCAGCGCGCCATACGACGGGCCATCGCCGCACGACATGAGTTCCGCCTCGCAGTGGGCAAGCCGTACCTGGGTACGGCGCACTCCCCGCACCGGCCTCAGCACGACGGCTGCCAGGTCAACGACTCGGTACGGCCATGGCAGATGAGGGAAACGCGCCCACAGCGCAATCACCGGGTAGGCGACGGCACGGATGGCCCATCGCCCCAATCGCAACAGAACCGTCAGCGAGCCCCGTTCGGAGCGCACGAGCTCCACGCGCTCGGGATGCAGCGGCACCACGTTGGCCGTCATCGGCGCTCCTCGATGGTTTCGAAAACGAACAGGTGTTTAACAGACTGACATGCCATTCACAAAAATACAAGATGGCATTCCCGCCACCACCGAAGCGGCTGTTATTGCTGTTGAGACCAGATTTCGATGCCCTCACCCATGGGTGTGGCGGCATCGGCCAGGCCGAGATACTCGCGCGCAATCGCCGACCAGGGCGCCTCGGCGCCGAGCTTGCCGAGCAGTGCCGCCACGCACATCTCCGTGCGCCGCGCCATCGCGTGCGTCTCCACCAATCGCTGGTGGCGGATGCCGTCGTAGAACTTGGACGAGGGCAGCACCGCATCGGCGACCGAGCGACGGGCGATATTCGGGGTCATCCGCAGGCTTCCGTCCCCGAGATGCCAGCTACTGACCGCGCGGATGTACTCGGTGGCAGCGCTTCGTTCCATGGCCGCCGGGTCAGCCAGGAATCCCGCAGCCACAGCGAGTTCGAACGCCTCATCGTCATCTCCGGTGAGCAGCGCCCGGAACACCTTGCGCTGAACCTCGGCGTCCTCGGGGTCCATATCCATGCACAGCCCGAAGTCCACGAAACCGACTCGGCCGTCGGGAAGCAGCATGATGTTGCCGGGATGCGGGTCGGCACAAAAGAATCCCGTCCGGTACATCTCACCGCAGTAGAAGCGGTAGATCGCCTCCCCCACTCGGTCCCGCACCGGCTGATCCTCGCCGCCGAGACTGTCGAAGGGCACACCGTCGAGGTACTCGGTCACCAGGATCTGTTCGGTGCACAGTTCTGCGATCGGTTCCGGGATACGCCATGCGGGGTGCCCGCGAAATGCGTCGAAAATCCGCTGATGATGCGCCAGTTCGGTGCGATAGTCGACTTCCTTGATCATCTGCCGCTGCACCTCCGCCACAATGGCCTGGGTGTTGCTCGCCGGCATCTTCTTGGCTGCCAGCTTGGTGACCAGTTGCAGATTCTTCAGATCCGCGCGGACCTTGGACGCGATATCCGGGTACTGGATCTTGATCGCGACCGTCCGCCCGTCGTCAAGACGGCCGCGGTACACCTGCCCGATAGAGGCCGAGGCGATGGCGCCGGCATCGATGCTCACGATCCTGGCCCGCCGACTGCCCAACGCACGCTCCAGTGCCGTGTGCATCGTCGCGTCGGGAACCCTTGGCGCATTGTCGAATAGCGGCGCGAGCCGGGCGGTGAACTCCTCTCTGGCCGCTGCGGAGGTGATGCCCACATCCACCACCGACAGCAGCTGCCCCAGCTTCTGTGCGGCACCCTTCATCGAGCCCGCGACGGCCACAAGGTCGTCGGCGAACCGCAAGATATCGGCGTCGCGCCGGGCGGCCACGTCCGCGGCGACCGGCTTGATCGCCGTCGTTATCGCCGAGCGAACGGCATGGCCGGCGACAACCTTCCCCAGCGCCGCCGCCCTCTTCGCGCGCAGCGGCACGCCAGCTCGAGTCTCGTTGACATCGTTGTCAACTGGTTCGCCGATGGGTGTGCTCCTTCGTTCCCGCGCCGGCCTATGGCGCTGGGTTCAGACCATAGAGCAAAAACTGCGTGATGGCGTGCGCATACTCGTCGACGTGGTCTGTCCGGCCGTTGTCATCGACAATCAGGGTGACGGCTCCCACCAACAGCGACACGAAGGCCTGCCCCAGGAACTCGGTGTCCATCGACGGGTTGATCCGGTCCGCGCCGATCATCGAGAACACCGACTGCTCGCTGCGCACCGAGGCAAAGCGGAAGAACTGGATAATGGACTGAAGCGCTTCCGGGTCCACTCCGGCGGCCTCGGTACACACGAAGATCAACGCGGGCAACCGACCGGCCACCGCCTCCAGTGCATTCCTAAATCCTTGTGCAAGAGCGTGTTCGATATCTCGGCGGGCATCGAGGCGGGCAACCGTCCGGGACAGGGCCGGTTCCATCGCCGAGAATTCGCGGACCATCAGCGCATCGAGCAGGTCGCGCTTGTTTTGGTAGTAGTTGTAGAACGTGCCGTGGCTGACCCCGAGCCTTTCCACGATCTCATTCACCCCGACGGCGTGATAGCCGTCGGACAGGAAGCATTCGAGTGCGGCATCGAGCAGCTCATTGCGCCGGTCGGCCGCTACAGGCAACGGAACATGCCCGGAGTCAACGGCTTCCGCCGACCCGTGTCCCTCCCCGGGCTCCAGGCTCACACCGTCGCGCAGGATGCCCTTCTCCGCGATCAGCGAGGCGGTGCTCACGAAACGTTCCCGGGTACTGGGGTTGTCGTGCCTGCTTTGGGCGAGTAGAAATCCCGGCAGGACCAGTGCCGGCAGCAGCCGCGCCAGCACTGCGTGGTTCTGGGCATCCTCCGGGAGCCAGCCGGCCCGGCTACCGGACTCCAAACCCCGCTGCACGTAGGAGTCGAGCATCCCCTGGATGCCGACGACGCGCTGCTTGAGTTCCTTGTCGGCCGCGGCCGACTGCACCGTCAGGAGTTTCAGCAGCGCGGGCTCCTGGTCAACCAGTGCGTAGAGGCGGCGGCCGCCCTCCATGATGATGTCGTTGCGTTCCTCGATACCGGCCGTGCCGCCGACGACGTCGAAGAAATCGTCGAGTGCCAGGGTGTCGATGAGCCGTTCCACGCCATAGTCGAAAACCAGGTCGAGGACCTCGCGCTTGCTGTCGACATACCGATAGACGGTGCCCTGCCCCATACCCGCGCGGGTCGCGATATCGGACATGCTGGTCTGCTCGTAGCCGTTTTCGGTGAAGGCCGCGAAAGCTGCGTCCACGATCTGCTGACGCCGCTTGTCGGCAAGTCCGGACACCGGGGGCCGTCCTCGGCGAGGGGGCTCCTGCGCCACTAGCTGCTCCATCGACGTGTCCGACCTAACCAGGGCGCACGGATCTGAGCGCCTCGTTGCCGTCCGAGTGTAAACGCCTCCGGGTCAGACCCGGCGAACTCAGCCTTCGAGTTTGTAGCCCAAGCCGCGCACGGTGACCAGGTGCACCGGATTGGCCGGATCAGCCTCGATCTTGGACCGCAGCCGCTTGACGTGCACGTCGAGGGTCTTGGTGTCGCCCACATAGTCCGCGCCCCAGACCCGGTCAATCAGCTGACCGCGGGTGAGCACCCGGCCACTGTTGCGGATCAGGTATTCCAGCAGGTCGAATTCCTTGAGCGGCAAGGTGATTGCTTCCCCGTTCACCGAAACGGTGTGCCGGTCGACATCCATGCGCACCGGGCCGGCCTCGAGCACCCCGTCACCGGAGGCAGTCTCTTCGGAGTCCGAGCCGCGGCGCAGCACCGCGCGAATGCGGGCGATGAGCTCACGTGCCGAGTACGGCTTGGTCACGTAATCGTCGGCGCCCAGCTCCAGCCCGACGACCTTGTCGATCTCGCTGTCGCGCGCGGTCACCATGATCACCGGGACGCTGGACTTGGCACGCAGTTGCTTGCAGACATCGGTGCCACTCATCCCCGGCAGCATGAGGTCCAGCAGCACGATATCGGCGCCGGCGCGCTCGAATTCGGCGAGCGCAGAGGGACCGTCGTTCACGATGGTCGCCTCGAAACCCTCCTTACGCAGCAGGAAGGCCAGTGGATCGGCCAGCGAGTCTTCGTCCTCAACAATCAAGACACTGGTCATCGACGTACATGTTCCTCTCGTGTAGTCGCTTTGTGCTCTTCGCGTAAGCGGCTGATAGGTACTTGTGGTGCGGCGTGATTACTCGCATCTTTGCGAGGTGTGCTCTGGTCGGACGGTAGGTGCGCTTCGGTGTCCTCGACGTCGTCCTGATCCTCGTACACGGGCAGGGACAGCGTGAAGGTCGATCCCGTGCCCGGCTGGCTCCACAACTTGATGGCGCCATTGTGGTTGGCCGCCACATGCTTGACGATCGCCAGCCCCAGCCCGGTGCCGCCGGTGTCGCGGGAGCGCGCCTTGTCGACCCGGAAGAACCTCTCGAAGACGCGCTCCTGATGTTCCTTGGCGATCCCGATGCCACGGTCGGTGACGGCGATCTCGATTTTGTCGCCGCGGCGCCTGCGGCTGATCGACACCGGCGATCCCTGCGGCGAGTAGGCGACCGCATTGGCCACCAGATTGCTGATCGCGGTGATGAGCAGGGTGGGGTCGCCGCGCACCTCAAAGCCGCTGGGTGCGTCGGTGGTGACCGCGATATCGGCGTTCTCTGCCGCCACCTTGGACCGGCTCATCGCCTCGGACACCACGAAGTCGACGTCGACGACCTCCAGGTCGGGCAGCTTTTCGGCCCCCTGCAGCCGCGAGAGCGCGATGAGTTCGGTGACCATGTTGCCGAGGCGGCGGGACTCCGCGAGCACCTGTTCGCCGAAATGCCGCACGGTCTCGGGGTCATCGGAGGACTCCAGCAGCGCCTCGGCGAGCACGCCCATCGCGCCGACGGGCGTCTTGAGCTCGTGGCTGACGTTGGCCACGAAATCGCGGCGGGTGGCCTCCATGCGGACATGCTCGGAGTCGTCGTCGACGTAGATGACCACCCAGCGGGTATCGGCGTCGGAAAGCCTGCGCACGTGACCGCGCAGAGAGAATCCCGCACGGCCCGGCGCCTTCGGCTTGGTGGTCAGGTCCACTTCGACGGCCTCACCGGTGACCAGTGTCCGCTGCGCGGCATTCCATGCGTGCTCGTCGAGTTGACGGTCGCGCACCAGGCCGAGTTCGCGGGCGCGGGCGTTGACCAGGACCACATCCTGATGCTTGTCCACGACGACGATTCCTGTCGGCGCGATGGCGACGATGCGCTCCAGCATCTGCGAGACCGTCAGACCCGTCTGGGCTACATCGGAACCCTTCCGGGTCTTTCGGAGGCTCGGGGAGCGCCGTGAGTACCAGACGCCCAGCACCGCACCCGCAGCAAGCGCCGCGACGGCTGCGATCGTCACGATCACAACCAGAGAGCCCGATGCGGCGGTCACGCGAAAAGCGTACGCATTCGGTGAACGTCACCCCAGCAGCGTGCGGCTAAATGCCGAGCAAGTCACATATTCCCGCACAGGTGTTAGGCGTGCGTTTACCGAGTATTCGCCAATTGGCGATCTTTTGGTGGGGCCAGACTCTCGGTGAGGTTATTTCGCGCCCTGGTTGGCTACCGCCGCGGCGCCTGCGGCCGCGGCCTCCGGGTCCAGGTACACCCCACCCGGAGTGATCGGTTTGAGGTTCTCGTCGAGGTCGTACCGCAACGGAATGCCCGTGGGAATGTTCAGGCCGACGATCTCCTCGTCGGAGATCCCGTCGAGGTACTTCACCAGTGCGCGCAGCGAATTACCGTGGGCGGCAATGAGAACTGTCTTGCCCGCGCGCAGCTCCGGCACGATCGAGTCTTCGTAGTACGGCACGAACCGCGCCACCACATCGGCCAGACATTCGGTGAGCGGCCCGCCGTCGATATCGGCGTAGCGGGGATCCTGGTCCTGGCTGTAGTGGCTGCCGCGCTCGATGGGTGGCGGCGGGGTGTCGTAGCTGCGGCGCCAGGCCATGAACTGGTCCTCGCCGTACTTGGCCTTGGTTTCCGCCTTGTCCAGCCCTTGTAGCGCACCGTAGTGGCGCTCATTGAGGCGCCAGTCTCGCACCACCGGGATCCACAGCCGGTCGGCCGTGTCCAGGGCCAAGTGCGCGGTGTTGATCGCGCGACGCAGCAGCGAGGTGAACAGAATGTCCGGCAGCAGCCCCTGCTGAGCGAGCAGCTCACCACCGCGCTGCGCCTCGGACCTGCCCTTTTCGGTCAGGTCGACATCGACCCAGCCGGTGAAGAGGTTCTTGGCGTTCCACTGGCTCTCGCCGTGGCGCAGCAGGATCAGGGTGGCCCCGTTTGACTGACTGGAGGTCTCGCCGCTCATGAGCGTTACCTTATCCACTCCCGCTTCGGTTCGATACAGCGATACCCGGCGCTGGTTTAGACAACGGCCTGGTCAGCAGCCACCGCCACGGCCCGCACCTGCTCGGCCTGCCCCTCAAACGCGTAGTCGTGGAGCGGAAACGTGCGCGACGAGCGGCGCGCGGCCTGCGTGGACATGGGCCGGATGTACGCGGACTCGCCGTTGTGGTCGAAGTAGTAGCTGTTGGCGGTGGCGCAGTTGCCGACCTGGAACAGCGAGGTGGCATACCGGCCGCGGACCTGTTCGGTCCAGTCGGCGGCCGCCTGCCGGCGTACTTCGACATCGGTAGCGCCCAGGCGCTGCGCCTCGGCGATCACCCGGCTGATGTGCGCGCCCGCCGTGTCCACGACGCTGTGCCACGTGCCGCCGGTCCATCCGTAGTGCCCGAACACCTGGAAGTAGTTGGGCAATCCCGGGGTGGAGATGCCGTGATAGCTCTCCGGCAGCTGGTGCGCGTAGAAGTCGCCGAGGTCAAACCCGTCGCGCCCGGTGACCGGGGTGTCCCGGTAGATCTGCGGGTCGTAGAACAAACGGAATCCGGTCGCGAGCACCAGGACGTCGACGGCGCGTTCTCTCCCCTCGCGCGTGCGAATCCCGGTCCGGGTGATGGTCTCGATCGGGTCGGTGATGAGGTCGACATTGTCCCGATTGAAGGTCTGCAGATAGGAGCTGGAGACCGCGGGGCGCTTGCAACCGAAGTCGTAGTCCGGAGTGAGTTTGGCGCGAAGCTCCTTGTCCGGCACCGCCCTCCGATAGGTCACGTTACGCAGGAAACTCGCCACCGCCTGGGGGATGACCTTGACGTTCGCGTAGTACATGACGCCGTACACCAGCACCCCGGCGTAGACGAGTTCCAGCCCTTCCTGCAGCAGCCGCTGGGCGAAGGGCACCCGACGGAAGAAGGTCTTGACGGCCCCGGGCGTGGTGGGGTCGAACTTGGGGAAGATCCAGATCGGCGTGCGCTGATAGACGTCGAGGTGGCCCACTTCGGGCGCGATCTCCGGAATGATCTGTACGGCACTGGCTCCGGTGCCGATGATGGCGACGCGCTTGCCCGCCAGGTCGACACTCTGATCCCAGGACGCCGATTTCACGATGGTGCCCGCGAAGTCGTCGAGGCCGGGTAGTTCCGCCGGTTTGGGTTCCGGGAATGGACCGGCCGCCACGATGACGAACCGCGCCGTCACGTCCTTGCCGTTGACCTTCATACGCCAAAGATCGGCATCGTCGTCCCAATGGCGTTCCCCCACTTCACTGTTGAAGCGAATCAGCTCACGCACACCGAAATCGTCGGTCAACCGCTCGACATACGCCAACACCTCGGGACCCTTGGCGTAGAACCGGGACCAGTCGGGGTTGCAGGCTTCCCGGAACTGATATGCCTGCGCGGGAACATCCACGCCGATACCGGGATACACGTTGTCGCGCCAGGTTCCACCGACGCCGGCGGCCCGCTCGAAGATGGTGACATCCGTGACGCCGGCCCGCAGCAAGTCGCGGGCCACCCCGATACCGGACAGCCCGGCACCGATGATCACCACCTGATGATCGGGCCCCCGCATGGGCTTACGACGTCGCGCGCTCATGCCGTTGCCTCGTAGGTGAGCTCCTTGGACCAGGATGGCTGCGCCGGAAGCCATTTACGCGGAATGTGATCGGAGGCCTTGACCATGGAGTTGGCCAAGTAGTGGTAGGGGTGATCGGGGTTGATGACCCACTGGGAGCCCTTCTTCAAGAACCGGTAGATGAACAGCCGGGTCCCCTTGCCGCGGTCTCCGACGTTGGAGAAGCGGTTCATCGCGTCGTACAGCCGCTGTTCACTCAGCCCCATCGCCACGATGTTGTTGCGAATCCGGTTGATGAGCGGAATCCCGGCACCCAACCCCACCAAGCCTGCGACCAGGAAGGAGGGACTGACCAGCGTGCCGACGTTCTCGATCACGGCACGGCGCATCGGCCCCTGCCCCATCATGTCGAGGACGTGGAAATCGACTGCGAGGTGCCGAGATTCGTCGGAGTTGATGTGCCGGAACGCATCGTGGCAGATCGGGTCCTGCACCTCCTCGAGGAGAAACTTCAGCAGCGCGCCGTCGAGGGCCACCTCAAGCAGCGGGATGACGGTGCCGAGGACCGTCAGCGAGAGACCATCCGAGTACTTGTCCAACCATTCGATCGCCAAGCGCACGTTGATGTTCGGCTCCGGAATCTCATCCTCCTTGAGCATGCCCCAGCGCCGCATGAGCGCGAGTTCGGCATTGGCGTGCTTCTGCTCTTCTGCGTGGAAGTACCGGTAGATCTCGGCGAGTGTGGGGTCCGGGGCCTTCTTGGCCAGCGCGGCGAACCCACGCGCGCCGATGTTCTCGATCCACACCAGGTCGGCCATGAAGCTCTTGAGCTTGGGCCACAGTTCGGGGCTGATGGTCTCGGCGCCGGGTGCATCCCAGTCGACATCCGCGAGCGCCCACTGCTTGTCCTTGATGGTCTGCAGCATGTCTTCCAATACAACGGCCATTGCCATTCCTCCTTATGCGGACTGCGCGGTGGTGATTTCGACGTGGTCAGCGAGGGTCTGGGTGACAAATCCCCCTGCCGCACGCATGGCGGCTCCGGCCTCGGTGCTGAACCGCGGGAGCGCCTGAAACACGTGGATCTGCCCCGGCCATACCTGCAGTTCACAATGCCCACCGGCACGGGTGATCATGAGTTCGAGATGTTCGGCGTCGGCGGCCATCATCTCCCGGCCACCTACCTGAATCAGTGTGGGCGGCACCCGTGTTCCCGGTACCAGAGAGACCCGCAGCCGAGGATCGCCCTCGTCCCGCCCCTGCGTGTACATGTCCACAAGACGCCGTGCGGCGGCAGCGGAGATGATCGGGTCCGGGGCATCACGTTCGCGTTCGGCCGACATCCCCAGCGTGAGATCCATCAGCGGTGAGAACAGCACCATCGCTCCCGGTTGCGGTACCCCGAGCCGATGGTTCTCCGCGATGAGGTCCACCGCGAGGTGCCCGCCCGCCGAGTCACCGGCGATCACAATGTCTTTGGCGGCGTACCCCTTCTCGAGAAGCCACTGGTAGGCCACGCGTACGTCATCGGCCGCCGCCGGGAAGGGGTGCTCCGGCGCCAGCCGGTAATCGAGACTGAAGGCGGGCAACCCGGTGGCCCGGGACAGTCGCGCCACCAGCCTGCGATGTGTCCGGGGCGAGCACACCACGTATCCGCTGCCGTGAATGTAGAACAGGATCGGGCCATCGGGATCGCTGTTGGCGGTGTGCACCCACTCGCCGCGCAGATCGCGTTCTCTGACCCGCGATATCCTCACATCGTCAGGCATCGGACTACCGGCCGCCATGGTCCCGGCGACGACGCTGCGTGCCGCGGCGACCCCAAACCTGTTGAGCCGTACCCGATTGAACACCGGACGCAGCGCCAATCCGGTCAGTGCCGCTGTCGCCCGGGTGCGCCGGGACGCGGGCTGCACAGCCGCGCTCAGGTCGGGGCGTATCGCACACTTGACCCGCGCGGTCACCTTGTCCACCCGGCTGCGCACCCGCTGCACAGCATCCCTGCCCGGCTGTCGGCGGGGAGACTCTGCCTGGAAGAGATTCGGGAACCCCGCCAGCGAAATATCGTCCAGCTCGGGCATCTCGCGACGGCCGATTCCCGTCACCGGGATTCTCGATGCCGCCATCTCCTCGGGCGCCGACGCGAAAACGATCACATCGCAATGATGTTCAATGCCTTCGACACTCCGGATTCCTGCGGCGCTGAAGCGCGCGAGGGGCCAGGTGATCAATGTGCAATTGGGTGCCTGCAGCGCGGTGTAGAACTCGTCGGCGACCACCACGTTGGGACGCCCGGTCAGTGGCAACGGCGTGAGCTGTCGGCGCGTCCAGGGATCTTCGATGTGCTGACGAAGATTGTTTCGCGCCAGCAGCTCGAGGATGCCCGCACGCTGGGGGCGCCGTCCCGCGAACCACGCCTGTCGCGCCGCATCCCTGACCGCCGGAACCTTCACCAGAAGACGGGCAGTGCGAGACTCCCGGCGCGGCAGTATCCAGTCCGGGGAGCTTTGGAAGAGCTTGACAGAGGCCGCCTCTCGCACGATCTCGGGAAGCAAGGTAGCTGCGGCGGCGCCGTTGCCGACCACAGCTACCCGCTTACCGGCCAGGACAACGTCTCTGAACTCCTGGCCTCGCACGACCGTCCCGGTATAGGCCTCCATACCGGGAACCGTCGGATCTGCTTCTGATCGCGAGCCGATGGCCAGCACCACCGATCTCACCGACAGGTCTTCTCCCCCAGCGATGTCAACGTTCCAGCGCCCATCGACCTCGTCGTAGACAAGCGCGGACACTTTCTGCCCGAGACGCACATGCTTGCCCAGATCGAACAGCCGGACAGTGTCGTCACGCCAGGTGCCGGCCCGCGCCTCGCCACGATCCAGCACCACGAAGTTGTGGATGCCGGCACGCTTCAACCCGGCGGCCACACTCAACCCGGTGAATCCGGCCCCGACGATGGCGACATCTGCATGCATGGTCATCACCGCACATCCGCGCCGAGTAGTTCTTTGGCGTCAACCGGCGACGGCATCAGCCGGCCGATCAGGCCCGCACCCCAGCGGTAGGGGTTTGGGGTATGCCGTTTGAGGTGCCACACGAGTTTGGCGTCGAGCTGCGGGACGACGTAGAACCGTCCGCGATCGTGCGCATCGAGCGTGCCGCGCGCGATCCGTTCCGGCGAGACACCGGTGTACTTCATCACCGAGGCGGCAAGACCGCTGACCGAACCGCTGATGCGGCCGTCGCTGACGATGTTGGTCTTGACGAACGTCGGGCACAGCACCGTGACCTTGATTCCGGAGCCACTCAGTTCGGCGGACAGTGTCTCCGATAGCGCCAGCACGCCCGCCTTGCTCACGTTGTAGGCGGCCATCATGGGTGCGGCAGCGAAGCTCGCAGCCGAGGCGACGTTGATGATGCCGCCGAAACGTTGCTCACGCAGCAGCGGAGTGAACACCTGGCAGCCGTAGATGACGCCCCAGAGGTTGATGTCCAGGGTGCTCTCCCAATCGGACATCGACATCGTGCCCACCGGCAGTCCGCCGGTGCCGATCCCGGCGTTGTTGATCACCAGGTCCGCGGGCCGGCCCAACCAGTTCTCGGACACCCTGGCCAGTTCACTGACCTGCTCGTACGAGGTGACGTCGCAGGACACCGCGCGGGCTTGGCCGCCGCCGATCATCTCGACGGTCTCCTGTGCCCGGCCCAGGTCGATGTCAGCGCAGACGACGCGGCTGCCGCGTGCGGCGAGCGTCTGGGCGAAGGCGCGGCCGATGCCGCTGCCCGCACCGGTCACCACCGCACTCGCTCCGTAGCTGATCTTCGGACGTCGGCGCGGGTAGGCTCCCGCGTCGGGTGCCGTCATTGGCATCACCCTTCGCTTGTCGCTTACGCATGACATGTAAACGTAAATCAAGCGTGTGGCACGCCCGGCCGCTTGTCAAGGGTGCGGCGAGATCAATGTCGGGTTAGTAGTCCCGCGCGGTGGCTAACGCAGCGCGGTCAGTCCATCGATCGAGCTGCCGTTGTTTTCCAGCGCGCTCTGCAGGGTCAACTTCTCCTCGGGCACTTTCGCAACATGTTTTTCGTACACGTCACGATGCCCCACGAAGTCCATCAGCGGAACCGAGTACCCGCACGAGTCAGCCACCCGCGTGACGTCAACCAAAATGATTGAGCGAGCACCTTTTTCGAGTTTCTTGGAGAAATTCGCACGCAGTTGTGGATACTCGGGTTCGTTGAACTGCACCACGCGCGCCTGGCCGTGTAACCGAATGATGCGGCACCGCTTGTCGAATGAACAGAACATCAGCACGATGCGCCCGTTGTCGCGCACATGTGCGATGGTCTCCGCGCCGCTGCCGAAATAGTCCAGATAACCCACCTGGTTCGGCCCCAGCACCGCAAAGGTCCCGGCCATCCCCTTGGGAGACACGTTGACGTGCCCGTCCGAGCCACTGGGCGCGGTGCCCACGAAGAACACCGGCTGATCGGTCAGCCATCGAGCGAGTTTGTCGTCGATCTCCTCGTACACAAGACCCATGCGGTCCAGCGTGCCACCGGGGCCCGACAATCCGCCAGCGGATTCCGGAGGGTCAGATGCGGGTGCGCAGATCTTTGCGCAGGATCTTGCCCGCAGCGCTCTTGGGAATCGCGTCGATGAACTCGACCTGCCGAATCCGCTTGTGTGGAGCCACCTTCTGCTCGATGAAGGTCATCACCGCCTCGTCGGTGAGGTCAGCATCGGTGCGCACCACGAAGGCCTTGGGGATCTCGCCGCTGGAGGGATCGGGTACCCCGATAACAGCCGCATCGCCGATACCCGGATGGGTCAGCAGCAGCGCCTCCAGCTCGGCGGGGGGCACCTGGTAGCCCTTGTACTTGATGAGCTCCTTGAGCCGGTCGACGATCGTCACCACCCCGTCGGCGCGCACCACCGCGATATCACCGGTATGCAGGAACCCGTCGGGCTCGATCGTCGCGGCGGTGGCTTCGTCGTTGCCGAGGTAGCCGGCCATCACGTTGGGCCCGCGTACCAGCAGCTCTCCCGGCGCACTTTCGCCCTCGGCCGGAATATCGATCTCCGCACCGGTTTCGGTGTCGATGAGCTTGTTCTCGGAATTCGGGACCGGGATACCCACCGAGTTGAGTGGGATATCGGGACGGTTCGGCGGAATGAGGTGGCTGACCGGGCTCAGCTCGGTCATGCCATAGCCCTGGCTCACGCGGCAATTGAGGCGTGCGGCAACCGCATTGCCCAGCTGCTCGTCCAACGGCGCGGCGCCCGAGAACACCGAACGCAGGCAGGACACGTCGTACTTGTCGACATCCGGATGCTTGGCCAGCACCACCGCCACCGGGGGCGCCACGAAGACGTGGTCCACACGGTAGTTGGCGATAGAGCCCAGGAAGGTGTCGAGCTCGAAGCGCGGCAGGATGATCAGCTCGGCGCCCAGCTTGAGCTGCACATTGAGCAGCACCACCAGTCCGTAGATATGGAAGAACGGCAGGACGGCCAGCACCCGGTCGCCTCGCTCTACCCCATAGAGGTGCTTGGCCTGGGCGATATTGGCGACCAGGTTGCGATGGGTGAGCATCACGCCCTTGGCCTTGCCGGTGGTTCCCGACGAGTACGGCAGCACCGCCAAATGCGTTGCCGGGTCAAAGGAGATCTGCGGCGGCGCGAGGTCGGGCCGCACGATGTCGGCCAGCGACAGGTGTCCTTCCACGGGATCGATGGTGATCACGTTGGCGGCATCGACCCCGGCGATCTCGGCGGCCTCCAGCGCGCGGGACAGCAGCGGCGAGACCGTGAAGATGAGCTGAGCCTTGGAGTCGGCGAGCTGCTTGGCGAGTTCCTCGGCGGTGTACAACACGTTGACCGTGCTCGCGGTGCCGCCCGCACGCAGGATGCCGTGCAGTACGACGGCGAAGGTCGAGCAGTTGGGCAGGAAGACCGCCGCGACATCCCCCAGGCCGAAACCGCGGTCGGCCAGCCCCGCCGCGGCTGCGTCAACCTGAGAGCGCAGCTCGCCGAAGGTGGTCTGCGCGCCCGAAAGCCCATCGATCAGCGCGATGCGACCGTCGTCTTCGCTTTTATCGCCAAACACGTACTCGTAGACAGAGCACTCGGGAATCGAAACGTCGGGCAGCGGGCTTCGGAAGGTCACGCCGGACAGTCTTGCACGCCGCGTCTAGTCCCTGCTCAGAGTCCTCGCCTCCACCATCGAGGACGGTCTAGTCCTCGATGAGGTGCTCGAACGCCTCGAGATTCTTCAGCGACTCTCCCCGCGAAGTTCGCCAGGCCCATTCCTTCTGGATGGACGTCTTGAACCCCAATTCCAGCAGGACGTTGAAGTCGCCGTCCACGGCTTCCAGCACCTGCCCGAGCAGCCTGTCGATCTCCTCGGGGGTGATCGCGGGCAGCGGCAGGCGGCCCACCAGATAGATATCGCCGGTGTTGTCGATCGTGTACGCGACGGCGTACAACCGGCGGTTGCGTTTGAGCAGGTACCGGTACACACCCTCGGTGTTCTCGTCGGGACGACGGCAGACGAACACCTCGATGCGCACGGCGTGCTCACCGGGGCTGAGCATCGTGGTGATCTTCTGCTTGCGTTCGCCGGGCAGCTCCACGATGAGCGAGGGCTTGCCATCGGGCCCGTGGTGTTCGGTGAAGGCGACTTCCCGCTCGACGAGCGTCCGCACGATGGTGGCGTAGGCCCCTTCGGCTGTCGTCATCGCCGCAGCCCCGACAGCCGGCGCGCCCGGAAACGCGAACGAGGTGCTCGCTGCGTGGAGGGCCTTTGTGGCGCACGGTAATCGGCGATGGCACGGCTGTAGCTCGACAGCAATGAGTCCGCGGTGCTGGACCAGGAGAAGCCCTCGGCATGTTGTACGGCCGCCCGGCTGAGGCCGGATCCCGTACGCGCCAACAAGCTCCCGATCGCATCCGCCCAGTCCTCGGTGCGATGAGTCGGCACCAGCAGACCGGTGCGTTCGTCGGCAACCGCGACCGGCAGACCGCCCACCGCAGCCGCCACCACCGGGGTACCGCACGCCTGCGCCTCGATGGCCACCAACCCGAAGGACTCCGAATGACTCGGCACCGCAACGATATCGGCCGCCCGATAGACCTGGGCGAGCCTTTCTCGCGTCTGCGGAGGCAAGAAGGTGACCCGGTCGGCGATCCCGAGGTCCACGGCGAGATCCTGCAGCGCCGTCGGCTCGTCGAGACCACTGCCCGACGGCCCGCCGACAATCAGAACCCGAACCCCGGGCAGCCGCTCGGCGGCGCGGACCAACAGATCGGGAGCCTTCAGCGGCTGGATGCGCCCGACGAAGGCCACCACCTGCTCATCGGCCCGCAGGCCGAATTCGGCGCGGGCGGCAGCCTTGTCGCCGGGAGTGAACACATCCAGGTCGACGCCGGGATGGACGATATCGATGCGCCCAGGGTCCGCGTTATGTATCGAAACCAGTTGCTTGGCCTCATCTTTGGTGTTGACGATGAGCCGGTCGGCCTCATCGACCACCTGCTGCTCACCCACGGCGCGCAACGCGGGCTCCGGGCGGTCCCCCTCGGCCAGGGTCTGGTTCTTGACGGCGGCCAGCGTGTGCGCGGTGTGCACCAGCGGAACACCCCAACGATCGCGGGCCAGCCAGCCTGCCTGGCCCGAGAGCCAGTAGTGCGAGTGAACCAGGTTGTAGTAGCCGGGCTCGTGGATCGCCTCGGCCCGCAGCACCCCGGCGGTGAATGCGCACAGCTGGGTGGGCAGGTCGTACTTGTCCAAGCCCTCGAAGGGGCCGGCGACGATATTGCGCACCGTCACCCCATCGGCGACGGTCACCACCGGCTCGTCGGACGACGCGGTGGCACGGGTGAAGATGTCGACGGCGACACCCCGACGGGCCAGCTGAAGTGCCGTCTGCAGCACGTAGACGTTCATACCGCCGGCATCGCCGGTACCCGGCTGAGCCAGTGGTGAGGTGTGTACGGATAGGACGGCGATGCGGCGCGGCTTCAGCGCCGCAACCGCCCGGCGCGCGAACTCATCGCCACTAAGCACACAGCCATCTTGTCACTTACCCACAGACGGTCGACGCGCAGCCTCGCTACCAGCGGTTTGAGTGTCAGCGTGACCTGATCTCCTGCCGGTATCCCTCTTCGAGGATCTTGCGCAGCTTCTCGTCCGAATGCGTGATGGCCAGGGAGATGAACGGCGAAATGACCTTGCCGAGCGCGCGCCCGGCAAGCCCACCGGGCAGTCGGTAGTCGATGTTGATCTCCAGCTCGGTTTCGTCGTCGGAGGTGGGCCGGAAGCGACACTCGATCTGGTTGTCGATCCCCGAACGCGACTCGGTGGTGAACAGGGTGTCCGGGTCCCACCCGGTTACCTCGATGGTCGACCGCAAGGTGGCGCCGAGGTTGATGGCAATGTCGTACTTGGCGCCGAGGCCGCGTGACACGTCGTTGACGAAACGAACGTGCTCGATCCCGAACATCCAATCCGCCAGATGGTGCGCATCGCTGACGTAGTCGAAGGCGTATGCCATGGGCACCTTTGCGGAGGAGACGTGATGGATATGCGTCATGTGCACATCCTTATCACTTTTGCCTTCGCCGAGTGTGAAGCCATGGCGGAAAACCATCGGAAACCCCGCCATGGCTTCACGCTCGGTGCAGCTCAGAGCCTCAGGCGAGTGCGGAGGCCTCGCCGCGGCGCGCCGATGCCCGCCGCATGGCACCCAATGGATCGGCGAACAGCCCGCCCAGCGACACCACACCGGCGCCGGCCTCTTGCACCCGGTTCCCGAAGGCTGTGACCCGAATATCGCGCTTGGACAACGTTGATCGGTCCAGGAACGCGATCTCGACATCATTCATCACTTCGGGGTACTCGGTGAAGGCCTGACCACCGACGATCACCTCGTCGGGGTTGAGGATGTCCCGCAACAACGCCACCGACTGGCCCAAAACGCGCCCGCGTTCGGAAAGCAGTTGGCGCGCAGACTCGTTGCCGCCGCGCGCGGCCTTGTACACGGCACTCACCGAGACCCCCTCACCGGCGGGCACGATGCGAAGCTTGCGTGCCGCGGCCAGCACCGCCTCATCACTGACGGTGGTCTCCAACTTGCCGGTGCCGCCGAGTAATTCGGAATCAACCGGCAGCGCCGCGATGGTTCCCGGCCCGCTGGATGGGCTGTGCACCCGTCCATCGATGGCAAGCGCGAAACCGACTGTCTCACGGGCGTATACGTACAAGCTCGTCAAGGAGCGGGCCGCGAAGCGGCGCAGTCCCAGCAGCAGCTCGGCACCGGCCATCGCGTCCACGTGCGAGGCCACCGATACCGGCAGACCCAGGGTGTCGGCGAAGACCCGGCCCACCGGGGCCTCGGTCCAGCCCAAACGCGGGTGATCCACCGTCCCGGCCGGTCCGTCGACCACACCACCGGTGGCTACACCTACCCACAGCGGCCGGCGGCGGTGCCAACGGGCCAGGTAGCGCTGCGCGCTGCCGGCCAGGGACGCCAGCGCGGCGCCTTGCGGACCGTTTGGCGTGGGAGTTTCCACCACGTCCAGGGTCCGCCCGAACAGGTCGGTCGCCACGATGCTGGTGGCGCGGGCACCTATGTGGATGCCCAGGGTCAGGAACGGCTCGTGGTTGAGCTCCACGGGCACCCGTGGACGGCCGATGGCGCCCGAAACCGCGAGGTCGGCGCGTTCACGCAGCAGTCCGGCGTCCAGTAACGCCGTGACCTGCCGGTTGACGGTAGCGATGGAAAGGCCCGTGACCTGGGCAATTGCGTCGCGGGCGACGGGTCCGCGCACACGGGCGGCGCGGAAGACCGAGGACGCGGCGCTATCGCCGATGTACAGGGCGGGCGGGTGAATCTGGTGGCGGGAAACAGGTCGGCGAACCGGAGCAGTCATGAGATGGGTCCTTTGGCGGGGGCCGGATTCAGGCGAGGGCTGAAACACGGGCTACAGGTGGCTTTTGGTGTTGTGAACTGGGGCGATACCACGCCCGAGACGTCAAGAAAGACGCAGAAATCAGGCGCAGCGACAGACGCAGCGACAACACAGCTCGCGAGCCAGCGGCAGCCGAGAACCAATACCCGCGATCACAAAAGTGACCCGGGGTTCGGCGGCACGCGTGTTGGACACAGGCGAAATTTAGCATCCCTACGAGCCGATGTCCTAGTAGGACTTCTGACTACAGTGGCGACCATGACCAATCCCACGTTCGACGGCCGGGTCGCGGTCGTCACCGGCGCCAGCTCCGGAATCGGCGCGGCCACCGCTAAATCACTTGCTGCCCTTGGGTTTCACGTCGTCGTCGCGGCGCGTCGAGAAGACCGCGTCAAGGCTCTCGCCGATGAAATCGGGGGCACCGCGGTTGTGCTCGATGTCACCGATGCCGATTCGGTTGCGGCCCTTGCGCAGAGCCTGGACCGGGTGGATGTGCTGATCAACAACGCCGGCGGCGCGTGGGGCCTGGAGCCGGTGTTGGAAGCGGATCTGGAGCACTGGCGCTGGATGTGGGAAACCAATGTGGTGGGCACCCTGCAGGTGACCCGCGCGCTGCTGCCCAAGCTGATTGCCTCCGGCGACGGGCTCATTGTCACCATCACATCCATCGCCGCACTCGACGTCTACGACGGCGGCAGCGGATACACATCCGCCAAGCACGCTCAGGCGGCGCTGCATCGCACATTGCGCGGTGAGCTTCTCGGAAAGCCGGTGCGGCTCACCGAGGTCGCGCCGGGCGCGGTGGAGACGGAGTTCTCGGTGGTCCGCTTCGACGGCGACCAGGACCGCGCCGACGCGGTGTACCGAGGAATCACACCCCTGGTGGCCGAGGATGTCGCCGAGATCATTGCCTTCGTCGCGTCGCGGCCGCCGCACGTCAACCTGGACCAGATTGTGGTCAAGCCGCGGGATCAGGCCTCGTCTACCCGCAGGGCGACGCGTCAGTAAGAGGTTCGGACCTTCCTGGACCACACATTGCCTTGTGTTCGGTGTTCGGTCATGACCGAACACCGAACACAAAAGCCAGCGCCTCCGGCAGGAATCGAACCCGCACCGCGCGAGGTAGAAACTCGCCGCTCTGTCCGTTGAGCTACGAAGGCATGCGGAGCCGAATGCAGGACTCGAACCCGCTTCACCTGGTTACAAGACAGGCGCTCTTCCTGTTGAGCTAATCCGGCATGGTGGTACCCCCCGGGAAGAATCGAACTTCCATCCACGGCTTCGTAGGCCGTCACTCTGTCCGTTGAGCTACAGGGGCGTAGCGTCGTTCGGCGCCCCTGGCGGGGCTCGAACCCACAACCTCCGGTTCCGGAAACCGGTGCGCTATCCCTTGCGCTACAGGGGCATTGGGGCGACCGGAGGGGGTTGAACCCTCGACTGCGGAGTCACAGACCGCTGTGTTTCCGCTACACCACGGCCGCCATGTCGAGGTGGAAGGGATTCGAACGGTCTCCGGTTCGCTGCCTCGCCAGGACTCGAACCTGAACTCCCGGATTCAAAGTCCGGCGGGCTACCGATTACCCCACAAGGCATTGTTGGTACGTGCGGAGCGATTCGAACCTGCACCACCGCGCTCCCCGAGCAGGATTCGAACCTGCAGTCACGGATTAACAATCCGCCGGTTTACCGATTAACCAACCGGGGAAAGCGCTGGTGGGGCGCCTACGGAGCCATGGCGTAGGTGAATCTCTCGCGCTCCTTCGGCTTGAAAGGCTCACGCATGAGCGTCATCCCGGCCTCCTGCGGAGTGCGGTCGCCCTTGAACCCGTTGCAGTCCCGGCAAGCCGCGACCGTGTTGAGCCATGAGTCGACTCCCCCACGTGACCGCGGCAGGACGTGATCCCACGTGTCGGCCCAGGCTCCGCAGTACACACAGGTGTAGCCGTCGCGCCGCAGCACTCCCACCCGGCTGACGCGATTTTGTGAGGTGTACGGGATGTACACGTACTCACGCAGTGCGATCGAGACCGGCAGCTCGATGACCAGCGATGCACTGCGCACGTGCACCGCGGGGCGGTGGGTGTCGATGGAGTACACAACCCCCTTGAGAATCAGCTTGATCGCGTGCTGCCACGGAATCTGTTGCAGTACGCGGTAATCGGCGTTACAGAACTGCACGGTTTGGTTGGCCATCAAAGTTGACATTGCCGCGTACCCCCTTTCCTTGGTCGATTGGTCGTCGGCTGCGTCGCGCGGGCGAGACGTGAACCCCCATCGACACATGTGCGTACGTCCGGCAGGAGTCGAACCTGCATGCCCGTTCGGGCACTGGAGTCTGAATCCAGCGCGTATCCCAGTTTCGCCACGGACGCATATGCCACCACTATGGATTTATCAAATAAACTGCAGCACAACCACTTCCGGAATTCGGCGGGTGATCAACGCAGCCTCGATAGCCGCATCGCAAACAATCGTGCATCGGCGATGGGCCGATGTAAACCCCATTAATTTCGATTAATACGTTGTAGTTCAGCAGTTTTGAGCGCACTCAACTCTAGGAATGTCGGGCGACATTCCTAGCAACGCAAATCAAAAGGTTGAGATATTCATGAGAATCGTTGGCCGGCGATCGCCCGCCACCGGATCTTCCGCCCGCCTGCTGAGCGGTAAGTCGCTGCGACCACGACGAAACAACCGGCGATGCTAGGCGCATCCCGGCAATCTGCTCATCATGGAACTGTGCGGACATAGGCGTGACGGTACCAGCCATCATCGGCTGGGCGACATGGTTTTTCTGCGCGCAGAGCTATCAGCGCGTCGTCGTCGGTGTGGCCGAGAGCGATGGTGCGCCCGACGTGGTCGACGGCGCTGACGTCGGCGTCCCCGAGAGTGTCGGCGCACCCGACGGGGTCAGCGGGACGGTCGTCGGGATCGATGAAGTCGTTGTCGTCGGCGACGATGTGACGGTTCGTTCCTTCGGATTCGAGGGAAGCGCCGACATCGACTGCCAGGTCGGCCAATCCACCACCCAGTCCCACAGGTCGCCGTCGGCGTACGACAGCTCGATCGAGGTACCGGTCACCTCAACGGGATCGCCGTACATGGCAGTACGGAAGTACGACTCGGCATCACCCAACGACAAATTGATACAGCCGTTGGTGACGTTCGTATTGCCCTGTTGTCCAGTGGTGTTCGGATTAGCGTGGATGAACTCGCCGTTGTTCGAGATTCGAACCGCGAAGCGTTCGTGCACGTTGGTGTAACCGGCCGCCGGGTTGGACATCCAGAAGTCCTGGTACTTCTCCGTGACAACGTGAATTCCACTGCGGGTGACGTTGCGCGGCAGATCTGCCTCACCGTAGCTACACGGCAGGTCCAGGATGGTGCCCTCGTCGGTGGTCACCCGAATGCGGTGACTCTGCGCATCGGCATAAACAACCTGGCGCCGCCCCACGCTGAAGTCCAGGGACATGTCCTCGTTGCCGAACGCACCGTCACCGAAGGGAATTCCATAGAGATTGGCCTTCACGTCGACCTTGGTGCCGGCCTTGAAGTATTCGCGGGACCGCCAATGCACCCGGGAGCCCTGCGCCTCGTCGGGCAACCAGGCCCAACCACCTTCGGTGGGCGGATCGCAGGTGATGCTCAGCGACCGCTCCACCGCGGCCTTGTCCGCGATATGCGCATCGAACTGGATGATGACGGGGGCAGCGATACCCACCGTCTGCCCGTCGGCGAGCTGGAACTGGCCATTGACCTTCGCCGTCGGAACCAAGGTGGTGAACGCGCCGGACACCGCGACGGCCTTGCCGTCCAGACCCACCGCCGAACCCTTCCAGGTGTAGGTCACATCGAATCCGAGCGGTTCGGTGGTGTGGAACCTCGTCTGGTCGCGGCTGAGCACTCCGGCGACAACCTTGCCGTCCGCGTTGACCAGCTTCACGTCCTGGAACCAGCCATTGGCCACCGTCACACTGACCGGCGCCGTCGGGTTGACGTCCTTGGCCTTGTCATCAGGCAGGAAGGTGAGGGAGGCTCCCGGCGACGGGGCCTCTTCGGGTGCGTTCGAGCCGACGGTCGTGCAGGCCGCAGCAACAGCGGGCACCGTCAGACCCAAAATCGTGAGCGCGCGTCGCCGCGTCAGCGCATCACGGAGATCTGGTCTGGGGTACTTCACGACACCCAACGATACGGGCCGTCGCGGACAGCTTCGCCCAGCCCGACCAGGATCACACCCCGGATCGGGCGGGACGTGCGGTTTTGTGCCGCGAATCGGCTAGTAGACCGGTATATCGAAGATCGCCGCGGGTGCACCGTACTGGGCACCCCACCCGGCCCAGGCGATATCGCTCGGGCCCACGCGCCTGTCGACGAGCGTCCAGCCCTGATCGTCCTGATGCAGCAGCGCCACGTATTTCTTCGATAGGACACCGTTGGCGGAGGCCTCGGCAAAGGGAGTCCCGCTGTAGTCGACGGGGCTGCCGTCGGGCCCCTGGATGGCGGACCACAGAAAGGCCCAGCCTTCGGCGGCCTTGAGGCTGCGTACATCCAGACGAACCGGCTTGCCGAGTTGGGCCGTCACATCCGCAAGGGCAGGCGCCAGGACAGCGGCTCCCTCCGCGGACGACGGGTCCACCGGCATCGCGCCCGGGTCTGCCGCTGCGACCGGCGCCGCGAGCATGCCGAACCACACCAGTAATGCCAGGAATCCGATCCGCATGGGGGCGCTCCTTCGTCGGCGACCTTCGAACGGTAGACGACCCGCGACTCCAATCCCTGAAGACAAGCCCAAGCGGTATCGCTTTCGCCTACCGTCGGCCCATGACGACGAGTGGGTCCTGTGACGCACGGTTCAGCCAGGTACGCGAGGAATTCGAACGTAATTTCGCCGAGCGCGGCGAGCTGGGAGCGGCGGTCTGCGTGATGGTCGACGGTGACGTTGTCGTCGACCTCTGGGGCGGATCGGCCCACGAGGACGGCTCCGCATGGGAATCCGACACCGTCGTGCCGGTGTACTCCTGTAGCAAGGGGGCCACGGCCTTATGCGCTCATGTGCTGGCAGACCGCGGCCAGCTGGACTTCGACGCGCCGGTGGCCGCCTACTGGCCGGAGTTCGCCGAGAATGGCAAGGCCGGCATACCGGTTCGGATGCTGCTCAACCATCAGGCGGGTCTGGCGGCGATACGAGAACCGCTGCCGGATAAGGGCTATGCCGACTGGGAATTGATCACCGGCCTGCTCGCGGCTCAGGCACCGTTATGGGAGCCGGGCACTCGATCGGGGTATCACGCGCTGACCATCGGCCATCTGGTCGGAGAAGTGGTCCGCAGGATCACCGGACGCACAGTGGGCCAGTTCTTCCGGGAGGCGGTCGCGGGGCCGCTCAGTGCCGATTTTTGGATCGGACTGCCCGAGGACGAGGAACACCGCGTTGCGCAATCCATCGCCGCTGATATCCCGACTGACCTTGCCAAGCTGCCCGTCTTCTTCCGTACCGCCCTCACCGACCCCACCTCGATACCCGGGCTCGTCGTCCTCAACTCCGGCGGATTCCTGCTGCCCGCACCTACCGCGGAACGCCAGATCAACACCCGCGCGTTTCATGCCGCGGAGTTCCCATCAGTCAATGGCATATCCAACGGCCGGGGTCTGGCCACGATGTACCGCCCCTTGGCGCTCGACGGCAGTGCCGATGGCACGCGTGTTGTCAGCAGCGCACAGATCGTGCAGATGTCGCAGGTCGTGTCCGCGTCGGCAATCGACGCGACGATCGGCATCCCCACCCGCTGGACACTGGGTTTTCATACGGGCGGCGACAACCGCGCCCTGGGTGAAGGCAGCAGCCTCATCCTGGCGCCGGGGGCGTTCGGGCACTGCGGCATGGGCGGTTCGGCAGGCTTCGCCGACCCAGGGGCACGAATGTCCTTCGGCTACACCATGACCAAGCAAGGCACCGGCATCGTGGTCGATTCGCGGGCACAGTCCTTGATCGACGCCGTCTACCGCGGTCTGGGATATCAGGAACACGGCGGGTACTGGCTCAACCTGAACTGACTGTCGTATCTTCCGGCGTCAGCAAGCGACCATCGGAGGCTCGCAGTTCAAAGCGCCGCACGGGGCGCGATGTCTCGCAATCCACCAGAGAAACGCGTGGTTCACCCGGCAGGAAGCAGAACTCGTCACTCCACTGCCGCAGTGCGACCAAGACGGGAAACAGGCCGCGCCCCTTGTCCGTCAGTCGATATTCGTGCCGCGCCCCGGCCGGAACGACCTCCAGAATGCCGTTGTCCACCAGCGCCGCCAAACGGGACGCCAGGATGTTCTTGGCGAGCCCAAGACTCTTCTGAAACTCCCCGAATCTGCGCAATCCGTCGAAAGCGTCGCGGACGATCAGCAACGACCAGCCGTCGCCGACCTCACCCAACGGCCTTGCCAGGGTGCAGCTCGATTCCGCATGACTGGCGCGTCCCACCATCGGCCAACTCCTTTGGTTGCAAAATGCAACCGTCCATGCGATGCTCAAACGGTTGCGAAGTGAAACCAACTCTACCGAGGGGCGCGCGTGCTGACCAGACCCGTCATCGTCTTGTTCTCGTTTGCCTGCGGGCTCGCGGTGGCAACCATCTACTTCTCCCAGCCACTGCTGGACACCATCGGCGTGCAATTCTCGATGCCCACAGCAGAAGTCGGCATCGTGCTCACGCTCACCCAGATCGGTTACGCCATCGGTCTACTACTAATCGTGCCCCTCGGCGATATCGTCGATCAACGCCGGCTCATCGTCGGGCAGACCGTACTGCTGGGAGTGTCACTGCTCGCCACAGCGATCGCGCCCAACGCGTGGACATTCCTGGCGAGCATCAGCACCCTGGGCGCACTGGCCGTAGTGACCCAGGTGATGGTCACCTACACGGCGGTGCACGCCGCGCCGGAGCGACAGGGCTGGGCCGTCGGTGTGGTCACCGGCGGCATTATCAGCGGAATTCTCCTGGCGCGCACGGTATCCGGCGCACTATCCGACCTCCTCGGCTGGCGGTCGGTGTATGTGGTGGCGGCCATCGCCACGGTGGCGACTGCCGGGATGCTGATGCGCACCCTGCCCCGATCCGCCCGTACGCGGCAGGGGCTCCCCTACCGCAGGCTGCTGCTCTCGACGCTGCGACTGCTGCACGACGAGCCGGTCCTGCGTTCGCATGCCGTCATCGCGATGCTCATCTTCGCCGCCATCACCGTGCTCCTGACGCCCATGGTGCTGGCGCTCACGGCTGCTCCATATCACTTGTCGCACACCCAAGTCGGTCTATTCGGGTTGGCCGGGGCCGCCGGCGCGCTGGGAGCCTTCAAAGCAGGCGCGTGGTGCGATGACGGCTGGGCCACCCGGGTCACCGGCATCGGGCTGTGCTTGATGCTGGCGGCATGGGCCTTGGCGGCAACCCTGCGCTGGACCCTGCTCGGGCTCGCCCTAGCTGTCGTGATCATCGACTTTGGCCTGCAGTCGGTGCATGTGGCGAACCAGAGTCTCATCTACCGGCTGGACACCGAACTTCACGGGCGCCTGACGGCCGCCTACATGACCTTCTATTCCATGGGCAGCGCCGTGGGCGCCATCGTGTCGACGTGGGTGTACTCGGTCCACGGATGGACATGCGTGTGCCTGCTGGGTGCCACTATCAGCGTTGGCGCACTTGCCTATTGGGCCATCTCAGAGAGAGCAGCCCACCAGCACCGGCTCAGGCACCAACCGCACCCCGAAGCTCTCCAGGACCCCATCACGCACGGTGCGTGCGAGCGCCAATAACTCACCGGAGCTACCCCCACCGCGATGCGTCAGTGCCAGCGCATGTTTCGTGGACACTCGCACCGTCGACTGCTCCCCCGGATAGCCCTTGACGAATCCGGCGCGCTCCACCAGCCAGCCCGCCGACAGTTTCACTCCACCCTCAGCCGGATACTGCGGCATCACGGTATCCGGCCCCAGGTGATCGCGCACCCGCGCCCGAACGTCATCCACGTCACCCTCTGCGACAACAGGATTCGTGAAAAATGAGCCTACGCTCCAGGTGTCACGATCGGACTCGTCGAGCACCATGCCCTTGCGCCGGCGCAGTCCGAGTACCGCCTCGCGTACGGCCAGCGCGTCGGTGCGCTCCCCTTGCGCTACCCCCAGCTCCTTGGCCAGCTCCGGGTAGCGGATCGGAGAACTCAGTCCGTCCGTGGACAAACCGAATTCGACTTCCAGCACCACGCGAGCATCGGTGCCCTTGAGAATGCTTGTGCGGTAACCGAACCCCAGTTCGTCGGGCTGATACCAGCGCACCTGGCCAGTTCCCCGGTCCAATACCCGCACTCGTCGTAGCAGCGAGGCAACCTCGACGCCGTAGGCACCCACATTCTGCACAGGGGTAGCGCCCGCCGTGCCCGGGATTCCCGAGAGGCATTCCAGCCCACCGAGACCGGCCCGCAGCGACAACGCCACCACCTCGTCCCAATTGCTTCCCGCATCCGCGCGCAGCAGCGGCCCCTCCACCGCGACACCGGCCGCGGCGATGTGAACCACCGTCAGGTCCGGCAGCTCATCTGCCAAAACCACATTGGAACCACCGGCGAGTAGCAGGGTCGGTTGGCCGGCGAGCGCGGCCAGCGTGCCGGTCACCTGCGCGGTGCTCTCGCACCGAACAAGCGCGGGGACCACCGGCCCCAACCGCAATGTCGTCAACGAAGCCAGCGGGGCATCATCGGTCACCGCGGCGCCGAGATCCTCGATCTCCGCGCGCGTTGCCGCTGTCAGCCTTTTCGGTCTTCGCGCAAGCGGCTCATCCAAGCTCACGGGCGCTAACGGTAGCCTTGCCACCCATGGCGCGCTCATTTGACCTGTCAGTGGAGTACTCGGCTACCGTCGAGCAAGTCCATGCGGCCTTCGCCGACGAGACCTACTGGAATGAACGTCTGACAAGCTCCGGTGCTGATACCGCGACACTGGATTCCCTGAAATCCGACGGCGGCGCCCTCGAAATCGTGACCACTCAGGTGCTGCGCAGCGACCGGCTGCCGGGCATCGTGTCGCAGTTTCACCGCGGCGATCTGCAGATTGTCCGCACCGAGAAGTGGGGCGCCATCTCCGACGGTGTATCCGAGGGCACCGTGGTGGGCTCGATACCGGGTGCGCCCGTCACCCTGTCCGGCGCCGCCCGCCTGCACGACGGGGCCAAGGGCGCGCGGCTGGATCTGAAGATCAGCGTGGAAGTCAAGATTCCGCTGGTAGGCGGCAAGATCGAAGGCTTCGTCGGCGGCAAGCTGATGGACCTGCTGTCGGCGGAGCAGCGATTCACCTCGGAGTGGATCGCCACCCACGGCTAACCTGGGTCAAATGTCCAAGCGCACGGTATCCACGGTGAACTTCCCGGCTCCGGCCGAGAAGATTTACCAGGACTTCGCGAGCCGCGACTACTGGGAAACCCTGATGTCGGCGTACGGGTGGCTCACGCCGGTCTCCGAGATTCACACCTTCATCGTCACCGACGACGGTATCGACGTGGTGCTCAAGCAGAATCTGCCCCGTATCTACTTGCCGCCGATCGCGCAGAAGGTGATGCTCACCGACATGGTCATCACCCGGGTACAGCATTTCGCCCCGTTCGATCACCGCAAAGGATCGGCGATCGGCAGCTACGGCGCCTCGGTGCCGGCCGGACCGGGTTCCTTCACCGGGGTCTGCACGCTGACCGATACCGATCAAGGTTCCCAGCTGAAACTCTCCAGCACGTGCAAGGTGTACATCCCGTTCATCGGGGGCAAGCTCGAAGACCTGATCCTGTACCACCTGGGCGACCTGTTCCGTGTGGAAGAAGGCTTCATCGCCGATTGGATCTCGAAGCACCACTAGTTACAGGCGTTATCTCGGCGCTTCGAAGCCACCAATTTTCTGCTCGAGCAGTTCAGCCAGCCGCAGCGTGGTGTGGTCTTCGAACATGGGACCGACGAGCTGCACTCCTACCGGCAGACCTTCCGTGGATCGGCCCGCCGGTATTGCGGTGGCGGGCAGGCCGGGCATGGTCGCCACGCCCGCCCAGACCAGCTGATTGACGAACGGGTACTCGATACCGTCGATATTGATATGCCGTTCTTGCAGATTCAGTGCGTGATCGTGCGGGAAGGCAGGAGTCGGCGTGATCGGACACACCACCACATCGAATTCGGCGAAGAGCTCTCGCCAGCCGTGACGGTGCAGCTCGCGACGACCGTTCGCCTCGATCCAATCGCGATGGCTGAACACCGGGCCGCGCAACCACGCGGTATCGAAACCCCTGTCATCAGGGCTCAGGGTGGCAGCGAGGATCCGCTGCTGCTCGTATCTCTCCACGGGATAACCTGCCGCGAGATTTGATGTGAGCAGCTCGGCATACAGCCCTGCGGCTTCGGCCAGATCGGGAAGCAGCGGACTGTACCGTTCGACGCGCGCACCACCGTCGACCAGCGCGTCGGAGACCCGGTCAATCGCTGCCCGCACGGCCGATCCTGTGGGGACGAGCGGATGCTCATCGAGGACCAGGACACGAAAGTCGCGGAGCCGTTCGCGGCGGGCGGGTGGTAGAGCCACGTCGAATCCCACGCCCATGGTGAGTGGATCCGGCCC
Organism: Mycobacteroides franklinii; assembly: GCF_001853795.1. Taxonomy (NCBI): domain Bacteria; kingdom Bacillati; phylum Actinomycetota; class Actinomycetes; order Mycobacteriales; family Mycobacteriaceae; genus Mycobacteroides; species Mycobacteroides franklinii. The sequence continues at coordinate 1,542,071 of NZ_MLIK01000019.1, read as the reverse complement.
GGCCATCACCTCGAACAACAGCGCCAGGTCACGGGCGGTGCGCGCCATGGGGCCGACCACGCTCAGATCGCGGTCGGTGGGCAACGGCGGATTGGGCGGCGGCAGATGACCGCGATTCGCCACAAGTCCGAGTGTCGGCTTGTGTGCGTAGACGCCGCAGAAATGAGCTGGTGTGCGCAGCGAGCCGGCGATGTCCGAGCCGATGGACAGCGCACCGAATCCGGACGCCAATGCGGCCGCCGATCCGCCCGAGGATCCCCCCGGCGTTCGACCGTGATCCCACGGGTTGTTGGTGGTGCCGTAGATCTCATTGAAGCTCTGCAGATCTTGAAGCATCAAGGGCACGTTCGTCTTTCCGAGCACGACGGCGCCGGCGGCCTTGATCCGTGATACCTGTACCGCGTCGTCGGTCGGCATGTAGTTCCTGTGCTGGGGCATGCCCCAGGTCGTGGCCAGTCCTGCCACGTTGTAGGACTCTTTGACCGTCATCGGGATACCGAGCAGCGGCCGATCCTCGCCGCGAGCACGCGCCTGATCGGCATCGCGCGCAGCGGCCCGCGCGCGGTCGAAGTCCCGAACACAGACCGCGTTGATCGCCGTGTCGTCGCGCTCGATACGGGCGATTGCCTCCTCGGTCAGCGCTACCGATGTGACCGCACCGGTACGTAACGCGATCGCAAGGGCCTCAGCTGACTCAAAACTCCATTCCATGGATCTGACGCTATCCGCACTCCACGGAGGACATAAAATGCCGTTCAGCGCAACAGGATCGGTGTTTCTTCTTTGCGATGGGCACGCTCGCACGCACACCGAGCCGTCAGTAGTCCGATTCGACAGCCAGCAGCTCGGCCAGGAATGCGTCGGCTGTGGGGGCGGCCAGACGGGCGCGCGCGAATGCCCGGACCCGATCCCGCAACTCACCGGACTCGGCAGGGCCCGTGGCCCCCACGCTGATCTCCGTCGCCGACCAGTCGGCGTCCCAGGCCCGCGCCTCGTCGACGGGCTGTCCGTCGGCATCGAACACCGGAAGCACCGCACCACCCGTGGCATCCAACACGCCCACCGCATGAAAAGGCCCGCAACGCAACGAGACCGGAATGCCCGCGGCCGAATCGGGGCCGGATACCGCCGCCCGCAACCGTGCGGTGACCACCGCACCCTCCGAGACCACCGCCCAGTCCAGATTGCGTTCGGCCGCATCAAAGACCCCCGGGGGCACAACCGACCAGGCGATGGTCACATCGCCCGTCGCGATCGCGCCCGGCGACGGAGATCCGTCTGCGGGCCCCGCGGCCAGTGCGTAATCCTCGCGCCGCGCGACCCCGACGTCCTGTGCCTCCCACTCCAGTCCCATCTCATCGGCCAGGTCTCGGCACTGCGCCGCGAGCACCTCCACCCGGGGGTCACGATGGGACCCCAGTGCCACGCCGCGCGGTGCCAACAGGCCGGCCACATCGGCGTCCAGCGTGTCGTCGGTGAAATAGTCTTCTGCCGCCGCGGTCAGCACCGCGACCTCGGCATCAAGCACCCCACGGTCCAGCACGGTAATGCCGTCGCGGCGACTGGCGGGCCACCACCGCCGAAGCCAATGGCCCAGCGCCAACCGTCGCAAGGAGTCCGCCGACCCCGGCAGCACGGAGACCGACGGCAGCTCGATCATCCTCGCGGGATCAGCATTGCGCAGGGCCTCGATGACCGCGACGTGCCCTGTCTCGCCGAGCATTCGCCACATCCAGTCAGCCCGGGCCGCGTCGGTGAAGCTCACCACCGGCGGCCGCGACGGCTCGTCAACCGGCCACGACAACACCGCGCCACTGACTTCCAGGACCGCCACCGCAGGAATCGGGGCTGGGGCGGCTCCCGTTGTCCACAAACCGGATTCGTTGACAAGCCTCATCCGGCGGCCCGCAATTCCAGCATGGCCTTGATGCGCTGCCGATGGTCCAGGCTCACCGAGCGGGCCGCGCCCTCCAGTAGCGACCGCAGATCATCGACGTCACCGCAGGATTCCTGCCAGACATCGCGACCGTGCAACCTGGCCCACAACCGGCTCAGATAGGGCCGCGCGAAAGCTGCCAGGTCGTCGACCACCTGTCGCTGCCGGGGGTGAATGGCCTCACCTGCCGCGAGATAGCGCCGTGCATGCATCACGTAGGCCTCTTTCACCAGCCGTGCCTGCACCCGTCCGGACAGTTCATAGCGCGTCGGCACCGAATCACCGAGCGGCCGTAGATCCGTCGCCATCTCAACCCCAGCCACCAGGGCGGCCTGTTTGTCCTCGCTCATCAGGCCCCATGGGGCGCAAGCCCTATCGACCTCCTCCGCGCACAACAGCGGGACATCGGGCAGCTCATCACGATCCAGTGCCCGGCGCAGCGTGGCCCGCACCCGATCTACAACGCTGCGATCCATCGGGCGATCACCTCCCGCATCACCGTCGATGGCCGGAGGTCTTTGCGGTTCAACCGAACTCAATCCGATCTCGACAATCGACCACGGCACCGTGGCAGCGCCATGAGCGCTTGCCCCTAGGTTGTACGGCGTGGCATCGGCAATCAACGCCGTCCAAACCCGTTGGCGCGCAGTCACCTCACGATGGCTACCGGCAGCACCGAGTACTGTGACCAGGCCGGTGAAGAAAGGTCCGGTGATGGTGTCGTCTGGCCGCACATCGCGCCAGCTTCGGTCCCGCAGTGTGGCAAGTCTGGCGACCACGGCGGGGTCCTCGACATGGCGATTGAGCACCTCGATCGCCGTACGGTCCCGGCCGCGGTGCAGATCGTGCAGAACCTCCGTCGCGGTGTGCTGATCTTCCTTCTGCGGAACGCCTTTGGTGACAGCCAGTTCGAAACACACCGGGAAATAGAGCTCTTGCGCGTTGCCGGTGGTAATACGCTGCCTGCGCCGCTCGGCCTTCAGCATCACGAACCAGTCCGCCGCCGCCCTCAACTGCGGACCATGCCCCACGATCAGGGCGTGCATGGCGGCGGCCACCTCGGGGGCCAGTACCGGGGCCGAAAAGGAGGTGTTGCTGCGCAGCCGCAGCACCAGCGGGTCGAGGATCCGTTTCACCGTCCGGCGCAGCGGTCCGCCGTCGTCGGCGCTCAGTACCTCGACACCGGAGCCGATCGCACGCCATGCCCGGTCGATCACGGCACGGCGCGGCACGGCCGATTGCACCCTGACGGCGCCCTCGGATGTTGCCGACCCGATACTCATCCTGACAAGGGTAATCGCTGTCCGCAGAACAAAAGTTGGGTTCGGTAGCAGCCGGCCGGGTCGACGCTATCGACATGACCACAGGACTGTTTCCCGCCATTTCCCGAACCTTCGGTGGATGCGTCGCTTTGCTGTGCGGCCGCCGGACAACGTGTGTCCATCCGGACGAGGAGGCCGACGAACGCCTCGTCACGGTGGAGGAATTCGCCGCCGAGTTCGATCACCTGCTGATCCGCAAGCGGTTGTTGACCGCGGCGCAGCGCGCGATGATCGATGGGGGCACCCGCTCCCGCGGAGTCGTCACCGGCGTGAACGCCACCGGTCCGGGCCGCGAGGTGCAATTGGATCTCATGGTGACCAGGCCGGACGGCGGCCAGTTCCCGGTACGCGAAACCGCGGTGATACCGGCGTCCACCCTGCCGAAGATGGCACCGGGCAGCGTGATCGACGCGTACTACCGGCCAGGGGACCACAGCATCATCGCGGTACGGGTGCGCCAACTGATCTAGCGGGCGCCGTCGACGGCGAAACTGACCACGGCCGCCCAGTGCAATGGACTGGCCGTCTGGTCGCCGTCACGCCAGCGCCGCAATCGGGCCCGCTGCCAACGGTTCACCGCGCGGCCGGCGTCCTCATCACAGTGCGCACTGTCTACCTCAGCAACCGTATCTGCCATGGGATCTGCTGTATACGAACCGAATTGGCGGTATGCCGCGGTAGTCGGTAACGACCACAGGGTCGCGGTCACCAACTCCGCACCACCCAAGATCATCGCCGCGGCAAGCCCGGTCGCCTCATCGAAGCGGTAGTCGCCTCCCGACGAGCACGCCAACAGCGCCACTCGCGGCGGGACCGGAAACTGCGCGGCCATCATGTCGGCCGCCGTCAACGGGCGATCCTCGGCCAGATGGAGGGCGGCCCGCTCAGCGTGGCCAACGGCACCCTCTGCCGCACTGGCATGCCCGACATAGAAGAGCCGGGAGGGTTCCTGTGCGCACGCCTGCGCAAGCCAGTGGCGATCGATATCGCTCCGGCGGAACAGTTCTACCGATGCACCGACCGCAGGCAGCACCCGACGGTCGTCCATCAGCTCGCCGAAATGACGGGTCAGCGCACCCTCCGGAGCGGGCCGACCCAGTACCGAGCCCAATGTCGAATCCGGTCGCTGCCCCGGAATCCGCGGGTCCAGCAGCAACACCGCCGGGCCGTCCCGGCGCTCGTGCCAGCGCACCGACCGGCGCGGCGCGTGAACGATGTTCGGCGGCACCGCCATCAGAACGTCGACCAGTTCCATCAATCGGACACCATCCGGCCCCGGCATCGCCAGCTGCCCCCAGGGCACCCGCGCCAGTTTCGGACTGGGAGTCACGAACAGCACGGCCCGCTGAGATGACGTACGCCCGGACAATTCGGACAACAACGTCCAGCCGTCGTCGGCCACCAACTCGGACCCCAGCGCACCGGCAAGCTCGAATTCCGCGTTCGGGCTGGCGAACGCCCCAGTGGTCAACGCGCGTTCGATGGCGATGAGCGCTGTCTCGGCGCCGCACGGATCCGGCAAGGCGGAATCGAGTGCGTCGCAGACCGTTTCCAGGGGCTGCTGCTGGATAACCCAGGTCACCGTGCGCTCCGGCTCCCCCACTACCCGCAGGCTGGCGTAGGTGGCGACGCCCACGTCAGCGAATCGCAGCACCAAGGTGTCTGTCATGGCCAGGTCGACCATTCGTCGTCGACGGCGGTCACCTCGCGGCCGTACCGCTGCCGGGCCAACTCTCGATAACCGCTCATGATCTGATCACCGGCAGGGTCCATCCGCAGCGGTGGCAGCGGCCCCAAGCGGGTGAGCCCGCCGTCCGCCTGCACCGGGGGTGCCGCGGCGACAAGCGCCAGGTCGCCCTCGACGGGAACTGCCGCGGTGGCGGTCCAAGCCCACGCGCCGGCGGTCGGAGCCGACGGAGCATCGCTCACCTCGGTGGTGAAAGCACCTCGTGCGCTGTGATATTCGATCAACTCACTGACAAGCGCGGCGTTGTCCCATTCCTTGGCGACAGCGAAGGCGCCCGCCAGCATCGGCGCCGAGACGCACCGGGCCCAGCGCATCCGCGCTCCCGCATCGGCGATGGCATAGCGCACCGCGTCGACCGCCAAGGCCGCCGGGACCTTGAGGTCCGCGGCCTGTTGAAGCTTGGACATCGCACTCTGGTATCCCGTGCTGCCGGGCGCACCGGACACCGTGCCCGCGCCGGGCTCCAGGCCCAGGTCCGCGAGCGCGTCGGCACGCCAAATGTTGCCCAGCTGATCATCGAGACGTGCGTATTGCAGCCAGCTGTGCCGCGGGTAGGCGTCCAGCAGTTCCCGGGCCTGCGCTACCTTCTCCGATGCCGCGGCGAAATCACCGCGCAGAATCGCGATCCAGCTGCGCTGTAACAGAATTCGGTGAATGTGCAGTGGTTTTTCGATCTCGCGCCAGTGCCGCTCGGCGTGGCCCCAACATTCGTCGGCCTCGTCCAGCGCGCCCATCCTGAACCTGATCAGCCCGAAGTACAGCCAGCTGCGGGACACGTCGTGCGCACGGACATGCTCGGCGATCGCGGGGTATGCCTGGTGAACCAGCGTCTGAGTTTCGGCGATATCGCCGAAGGCCCACCGAGCCGCCGCGCGTTCCAACTGCGCCCGCGCGCAGGCCAAACGCCAATCCCTGGCGCCGGCCCGCGCCTCGGCCCGGCGCAGCCACGGTTGCGCCTCGTCGAGCCTGCCGGTCTCCACACAGAACCGTCCATAGGAGAGCGCGCCGTTGACGAACAGGTGATCGGACTCGGGGTCGCCCTGGCGCGCGTACTCCTCGAGCCGGTCGAGCACCTCGGCCCACACCGGAACCGAGTCTGCGTACATGTCGTCGTCGCACAGACCCCGGGCAATCAGGATCCTGCCGTAACAGATGAGGCCGTGGTGCTCGGCGGCCAAGTCCTCGAAGTCCCCGCCGGTCTCGATCAGTGCCTGCAGGTGCGCGGCGGCGCCGGGGTGATCGCCGTTGGCGGCGGCAAGTCCGGTCGCAAGAAACTCCGCACGCCGGGTATACCGGCTGATCAGGTGGTCGATCTCGTCATCGGACATGGTGACCTGCGCGGCAAGATCGGGCCGGCGCCCCGCGCGGATTTCCGTGTAGGTGCTCAGGCACTCGCGGATGCGCCGGACGCCTTCGACCACGCCGTCGTAGGCGGTGCGCACCAGGTAGATCTCGGCGAGCTGAGCCAGCACCTCACACGCGAGGTCATCGCGATCGGTCTCCTCGGCCTGCGCCAGCAGCCGCAACAGGATCTCCTTGGCGGATTCTTCCTGGGCCGCCAACGCCAAGTGACGGGCGCGCTGCAGATCGCCGATGATCGTCACCTCCGAATAGTAAAAAGCGGCGGGCGCACTGTGCACGCCCGCCGCTTTTTCCGGATGTCAGCCGCAGCTCACCTTGATGGTGAACGGCTTGGTGATCATGCCGGCCATCGGGTTCTTGATGTCGGCACCCGAAGCCTCGCCGCTGATGGTGTACGTCTTCCCGTCAACCTTCACATCGGCGGAGCCGACCTTCGCACCCATGCCCTCGCTGACTGCCAGCGCGGCGCCGTCGTACACCAGCCCCAGCGATGTCACCTTGGGAGTCGCCTCGTCGGTCATGACGACGCCCAGACCCTGCTGGCCGTTGATGGCGCCACTGGCCACGTTGATATTGCCGCCCTGCTTGACGCAGGTCACCGACTTGAGATCCAGCCCCGCCAGGTCCTTGCCGTCCACCTTCACCTCGGCACCGCTGCCGGAGCTCACCTGCGAACCGCCGCCCGGCTTATCGGTCGAGCAGCCGACCACTACCGCACCGGCGGCAAGAAGTCCCATGGCGCCCACGATTACACGATTCATCATTCGTCCCTTCGTCGTCCGTCGCCCCGATGGCTCCGCGATGACACAAGTGAAGGCGCGCCGATCCACTACCGATCCCAAGAAATACCGATTACCGCAGGCAGCGCCCTTCCAGGCACCATGGACACCGTGGCCGTCTCCCCCGCTCCCCGTCGCGCTGGGCCGCCTCCCGCCAACCGCCCACAGGGGGCCATCACCCGCGGCACCACGGGGATCAACCGACTGCGCCGCAGCGACCGCTGGCTCGTCCACCATGACGCGGTGCGTTCGGTGCTCGACAGCGCCCCCGACCCGCTGGTGGTGGACCTGGGATATGGCGCCATGCCCAACACCACACTGGAGCTGGCCGCTCGGCTGCGCACCGTACGGTCCGATATCCGGGTGGTCGGGCTGGAGATTGATCCGCAGCGGGTGGTACCGGCGCGCGACGGGGTCCACTTCGGTCTTGGCGGGTTCGAGTTGGCAGGCCACACACCGGTCCTGGTGCGTGCGTTCAATGTATTGCGCCAGTACTCGGAGTCCGAAGTGGCGGACGCCTGGGCGGCGATGACGACGCGGCTCGCGCCGGGCGGGCTGATCATCGAGGGCACCTGCGACGAACTCGGCCGCCGCTGCGCATGGCTGCTTCTCGACGCATCCGGCCCCCGCACACTCACGCTGGCCTGCGATCCCTTCGATATCGACAAGCCATCCGATTTGGCCGAGCGGTTACCGAAAGCCCTTATCCACCACAATGTTCCGGGCCAGCCCATCCACGATCTACTTGCGGCCGCCGACCGGCAATGGGCGGCGGCAGCCCCACACGGCGTCTTCGGCCCCCGAGTACGCTGGCGCATCATGTTGAAGTCACTGCGTGACAACGGATTTCCTGTCGAACAGCAGCGACGCCAAGTTCGTGACTGCATCTTGACAACACCCTGGTCAGCGGTGGCCCCGGTAACTGGCCCATCCAGCTAGGCTGGGGCTATGCGGATTGTGTTGGCGCAGATCACCAGCAGTGCCGATCCCACCGAGAACCTGGCCACGGTTGCGACCACGGTTCGGGACGCGGCCGTGCAGGGCGCCACCCTGGTCGTCTTCCCCGAGGCCACCATGTGCCGGTTCGGCGTGCCGCTGGGCCCCGTCGCCCAGCCGGTAGACGGCCGGTGGGCCGACGAGGTCCGCTCGATCGCACAGGAAGCGGGCCTGACCGTCGTCGTGGGGATGTTCACTCCCGCCTCCGATGGTCGCGTTCACAACACGCTGCTGGCCACCGGCCCCGGCGTTGACACGCACTACGACAAGATCCATCTGTACGACGCGTTCGGCTTCCGTGAATCGGCGACCGTCGCGCCCGGAAACGAGCCGGTACTCATCACTGTCGACGGGGTGAGTGTCGGGCTGACCACGTGCTATGACATCCGTTTTCCGGCCTTGTACACCGAGCTGGCATGTCGGGGCGCCCAGGTGATCACGGTCAGCGCGTCCTGGGCTACCGGGACCGGCAAATGGGATCAGTGGACACTGCTGGCGCGGGCGCGAGCGGCGGACTCGACATGTTTCGTGGCGGCGGCCGACCAGGCCTTACCAGCGCTCGAGACTCCGGCCAGCGGTTCGCCCACGGGAATCGGCGGCAGTCTGCTGGCCTCGCCGACAGGCGAACTCATTGCCCAGGCCGGTCCGGACCCTGAGCTCATCGTGGCGGACCTGAACCTCGACGCAGTCGCCGAGACCCGCAAGATCTTGCCGGTCCTTAACCCGTCCTCAGCCGAGTAGGGCACAATCGCGCGGGTGACGACACCGCCCCAGCCGCCGTTCGGCCCACCCGGATCGACACCTTCCGAGCCTTCGCCGTGGCAACCGCCTGCCCAACAGGTTCCACCCCCTGTGCAAGATCAACAGGTTCCGCCCCCGGCGCAGGAGCCGTCACCGACCCTGCAGATCCCGGTGACGCCGCCCCCCGTCGAACCACCGCCGCCGCCGAGCGAACCAGGTCAGGCACCGGAACCGGGCTCGGCAAAGAAGGGCCGCGACTACAGGTCGCTGGTGCTCATCGCCGTCATCGTTGTCGCCGTGGTCTTGGCCGCCGTGCTCGGTATCGAGCTGTACGCCCGCCAGCGGACCAGCAGCGAGGTCAACGCGGCCACGTCATGTCTGGTGCAGGACGGCGCGACCGCATCCTTCGGCCCGATGCCACTGGTGTTGCAGTACCTCGGCAATCACATCGACAAGCTCACGATCAAGACCGCGGGCAATCAGATCGCACAGGCCAAGAAGATGACCGTCGCCATCACCGTGCGCGATATCTCCCTGAATAAGACCGCCGACTCCCTCGGCACGATCGGCCAACTCGACGTCGAGGTGTCCTGGCCGACCGCCGGCATCACCGAGAGCGCCCGCGACCTCGTGCCGGGAATGCTCGGCTCGTTGGTCGGCGATGCCACCACGAATGAATCCACCGGTGAGATAACGCTGAGCGCCGCCGGAGGACTGGCACAGATCACCACCAAGCCCGTCATCAAGGACGGGATGGTGACACTGCAGTCGGAGAACGTGTCCGCGTTCATCGGTCTGCCGCGCGAGATCATCCAGCCGGCACTGGACACCTTCTCCAAGGGCCTCGTCGGCGGCCAGTACCCGATGGGACTCAAGGCCCAAGAGGTGAAGGTCACCAACGACGGCATCACGGTGAAGCTGTCGAGCACCAATCAGCCGATGAAGCCGGTGGAGAACCCCTGCCTGCAGAACCTGTCGTTCTAGTCCGGGAACCCGTCCAGGACCGCCCTGCTGCTCGACAGGCCTAGCCGCGTCGCGCCGGCCTCGATCATGGCCGCCGCGTCCTGTGCGGTGCGGATTCCGCCGCTGGCCTTGATCTGAAGCCGATCCCCCACGGTCTCGGCCATGATCCGCACCGCCTCGACCGTCGCTCCCCCCGATGGGTGAAATCCGGTGGAGGTCTTCACGAAATCGGCCCCGGCGGCCTCGCTGGCGCGGCAGGCCGCACGAACCGCGTCGGCGCCGGCGCGCTCCAGCAGTGCCGCGGACTCGATGATGACCTTGAGGGTCGCCGTCGGCGCAGCCCGCCGGACGGCCTCGATATCGGCCTGCACCGCCGCGAAATCGCCGGCTACCGCGGCACCCGCGTCGATCACCATGTCGATCTCGGTTGCGCCCGCAGCCACCGCCAGCGCCGCCTCATGCGCCTTGATGGACGAAAGGTGTTTGCCCGAGGGGAATCCCACCACTGCCGCGACAATGAGCCCGTTGGCATCCTTGGGTAGGTCCAACGGCAGCATCGAGGGTGACACGCACACCGCCAGCACCCCGAGATCTACCGCCTCCGCGATGAGTGCCTGCACGTCCTGCGGTGTCGCTTCGGGCTTGAGCAGCGTGTGGTCGATGAGCGCGGCGACCTCCGCACGTGTGGGCCAAACCGCCCTTGTGCCTGCCGAATCCGTCATGGGCTGCGTCATAAGGGCTAGCGTCGCACACATGACCTCGCAGCATGACCGTGCGGTCGCGTTCGCGGCCCTCCATCAGTCCGGCACGTTTGTGGTTCCCAATCCCTGGGATGCCGGGACCGCCCGCATTCTCACCGGCTACGGCTTCCCGGCACTGGCCACCACCAGCGCCGGTCTGGCCTTCTCATTGGGGAGACGTGACGGCGCCAATCTGGTCAGCCCGGCCGAGACGCTGGCCAACGCTTCCCACATCGCGGCGGCCACACATCTACCCGTGTCGGCCGACCTAGAGAACGGTGGCCCCTCCATCGGAGATATCGCCATGACCATCCGGGAGGCAGCCGCTTCGGGGCTTGTCGGTGGGTCGATCGAGGATGCCACCGGGCTACCCGATGCCCCGATCTTCCCGCTGGCCGCGGCGGTGGACCGGATCACCGCCGCGGTACATACGGCACGCGATCTGCCGTTTCCGTTCACGTTGACGGCGCGCGCCGAGAATTTTCTGTACGGCAGACCGGACCTGGCAGACACCATCACCCGACTCAACGCGTATGCGGAGGCCGGTGCGGACGTGGTGTATGCCCCGGGCCTGCCCGATGCCGCGGCCGTCCGCACGGTCTGTGCGGCGGTGGATCGCCCGGTCAATCTGCTCGCCGCGGGGTTCGTGCTCAATCACTCGGTCGAAGAGATCGCGCAGTGGGGTGTGCGGCGCATCAGCCTGGGTTCCGCGATGGCACGCGCAGCGCTGGGGGCATTCGTTGAGGGCGCGCGGGAGATTGCACAAGGCGGCACGTTCGGATTCGCAACGCGGGCCATCCCCTATGGGGAGGCAAATGCACTGTTTCCGTGTGGCTAGCCAGCGGGGGGTATCAGACCGACAACTCCGTTGCACATCTGACGGAAGTTGACGATCCCGAAGATGCTGCCGCCGGGGACGAACTGGCATCCCGCTCCTCCGCCGGCACCGCCGCCACCACATTTCGGCCAGGCACCGGGGCCCTGAGTTCTGAGCACATCTTCGGCAACCGCGATCTGTTGTTCACGGCTGGCTTCGGCGGGATTCCCCACTCCACCGTGCGAGGCCCATGTCGACGGTTTGAATTGCAGGCCGCCGTAGAAACCGTTTCCGGTATTTGCCGACCAGTTTCCACCGGATTCACATTCGGCGACCGCATCCCAATTCATGGAGTCGGCCGAGGCGACGCTCGCGGTCATAGACAACGACATCACAAACAGCACATTGAAGATCAGACACACCGCACGCCTGTCGCGCACCCACCGTGCCCGGTCCATGACGACCTTCATGTCACTGCACCCCGATCCTCTATCTCCCGGCGAGATCGTGCGGTGGGTGATGAACCACCTGCCACGCCGGTCGTGATCAGATTGTGATCACTGTTGTAATCGTTACTCACGAGGTGTGCGTTACGCAAGCGGAGAATGGTAAGAAAAGTTGCCATTGGGCTACCTGAGGCTTTAGTGATTTCTTACTTCCACCTATAACACCGAGATAAACCGGTGGTCTCGACAGAATTACATGATTGTAATTCGTGAGCGAAATTGATTCATGTCACAGCGCAATTTGCCGGCCGATACGGAGATGCCGCGGACCGTCACTCGCATCCGGGAATTGCCGCCCCGAATCCGGACAGATCGCGCCCTAGACCTCAGGCCCGCCCGGGTTGCACCGCGAGGCCGCCATCAGCCCCTCGTCCACCTGCGGCCGCCACGGCTCCAGATTCCAGCTGGGCTTGTCAGGGATGAACACCCGCCCGTACCAATGGCAATCGAACTGCATCCGCATACCCGGCGTCTGCGCATCGGGTGCCAGCGCAACGACCTCGGCCCAGGCGATATCCGCCCCGTCGGGAGCGTCATAGGTGCGACCCAGCGCCGTCGGATAGATGCGCAACGTGCGACCCAAAGATGTTGCGCCCCATGACACATGGTCAATAAGGACGGGCTCCACGGCCGCCGCGGGCACTGTGTTCATCACCAGCAGCGCGGCCATCGATCCGACCAGCGCCACCACCCGGTGCAATAGCGTCAACACTCTTCGCGCACGAGGCTCATCATCGCGACTTACCCTGCACCTCGAGCACGCGCGGACGAACGTCGACGAAGTACACCCCGGCCGCCACCGCGGCAATTCCCGCGGTCATCAGCTCCAACCCCGGAATCAGGGTGAGCACGGCGGCTCCGGCGAGAATGACTACCCACGTGGTCTTGGTCTGCTTCTCCGCCGCCACAAACGCATCCGCCGGCTGGATCGCAGCGTGAACCAGCGCAACGATCGTCGCGATCAGGGCGATGAGCGAGATCAACGCGAAGACATGAAAAGAAAAGGCCACCCGATCAGCCTACGTGGCTGATCGGGTGGCCGTCAGAGCTGGAACTGCCTACTTCTGGGTGACGGTGCGGGTCGCGGCCGCCTTCTTGGCAGGAGCCTTCTTGGCCGGAGCGGCCTTCTTGGCCGGAGCCTTGGCCGGGGCAGCGGCCTTCTTGGCGGGAGCGGCCTTCTTGGCAGGAGCAGCCTTCTTCGCGGGGGCCTTCGCGGCCGGAGCGGCCTTGCCCGACAGGTCGATGCCGACCAGCTTGGCGGCGCGCTCGCCGACGGCGCGAGTCTGGCTCGCCACGGTGCCCAGCGCCTGCTCGGTCAGCTCGGCGTAGTTGCCGACCAGACCCTCGGCGCGGTTCACGTTCTCCTCGATGGCGGGGGTGCTGCGGATGCGCTCGATGGCCTCTTCGCCACGCTCGGCCAGGTTGTTGTAGATGTCGGTAGCCACCTGCAGGTAGGCCTCGGCCACCTTGCGCAGCTCCTCCGGGGTGAACCGGTCGCGCAGCTCGTTGACGTCCGTCGGCAGCTCGGCCGAAAGCTCACGCAGCCGGTCACGGGTCTCGTCCACGCGCGCACCGGCCTCAGAGGCGGCCTCCTCGGCGCGCTCGCGCAGCTTGACGACGACATCGGCAACTGCTGCCAAGGCCAGGTCACCGGCGCCGACGGCTACGTAGAACGGGGTTTTCAGGTCGTCGAACGAGGTGTTCTTCTTGGTCATGCCAGATTCCTTTCGGGGATGGGGAAAGTTATTCAGTTGTCGCCAGAAGATTCGGGGTCGGACTCAGCCACGTCCGACTGGGCTTCGGCATTTTGCTGGACGAATGAGCTGTATACGTCCAACAACACCTGCTTCTGCCGCTCTGTGATGACGGTATCGGCAATGATGGCGTCCCGTACCGGGCTGGCATCACTACGATCCAAAATGCCCGCACGCACGTACAACACCTCCGCCGAAACCCTTAGCGCCTTTGCGATTTGATTGAGAACCTCCGCCGACGGACGGCGCAGTCCGCGTTCGATCTGACTGAGGTACGGGTTGCTCACTCCGGCCTTCTCGGCCAACTGACGCACGGAGACCTGAGCGGCCTCACGCTGGGCCCGAATAAAGCCTCCGATATCGGAGGCGGCGTTGCTCACAGCGGTGGCGAGGTCTGATTCCTGCGACATAAGAACCACGGTAAGCCAGTAGTGCTAGCTATTGCAAGCACTACTGTTAGCGATGTGTTCCAAGTCACTCTCGCGCGGGAATAGCCGGGTCAGGGCCTTTTTAGAAGAGCACCTGCGCGACGGTGTAGATCACCAAACCCGCCAGCGAACCCACCACGGTGCCATTGATACGAATGAATTGCAGGTCACGGCCGACATGCAGCTCGATCCGGCGACTTGCCTCGTCGGCGTCCCAACGCTCGATGGTCTCCGTGATGACCGCCGTGATTTCTGCCCCGTATTGATCGACGAGATGACGCGCGGCGCGCTCTATCCAACCGTCCACCTTGTCGCGCACGGTGGCGTCATCGCGCAGCGTCTCCCCGATCCGTACGACGGTGTCGGCGATCCGCGTACGTAGCTCACTCGACGGATCGTCCACTGATTCGGTGATCATCTTCTTGGCCGCGGACCACGCCGTGGCCGCTGCGTTCTGAACTTCCTCGCGCGCCATCAAGCGGGCCTTGACCGCTTCGGCCTTAGCGATGGTCAGATCGTCGTGCTGCAGATCATCGGCGAACTCGTAGAGCAGCCGGTTCACGGATTGCCGCAGATCATGGTCGGGATTGCGGCGCACCTTATCGGTGAAGTCCACCAACTCGCGATAGATGCGATCACCGACGAAATGGTCGACGAACTTGGGTGTCCAGCTGGGCGAGTCACGCACCACCACTCGATCAATGGTGTCGCTGGCACCCAGCGCCCATTCGAAGGCACGGTCGCACAGCAGCTGGATCACCGGCGCATGCCGATCCTCCTTGAGCACTGTCGACAGCACCCTGCCGACCGGTGGACCCCACTTCGGCTCGGCGATCCTGCGCACGATCACGCTGTCGATGGCTTGTTGCACGTCCTCGTCGCGCAGCATCTGTGCGCCCACCCGAAGCACCGTGGAAGCCTCCGCCGCCACCCGCTCCGCATGCGACCGGTCGCTCAGCCACTTGCCCAGCCGGCCCGCGATCTGCGCATCCCGCACCTTGGCGGCGATGACGGCGGGCGACATGAAATTCTCCCGGACGAAGTTCCCGAGCCCCTCACCCAGCTGATCCTTCTTACGCTTGATGATCGCTGTATGCGGAATCTTTAGCCCAAGCGGATGCCGGAACAAGGCAGTTACAGCAAACCAGTCTGCAAGCGCGCCGACCATACCCGCCTCGGCGGCCGCTCCGACATAACCTACCCAGACCGGTGCGCCGACAGACTGCCACCAACGGCATGCCAGGAACAGCACCGTGGCGCCGACCAGGAACCCCGTGGCCACGGCTTTCATTCGGCGAAGCTGCTTCCGCCGCTCCTCGTCGACGGCCGAATTGGCCATCGCGAAGACGCCGCCGGATGCTTTCCGCGTACGCGGCTGATCGGTGTGCTTGCCTGCCACGACTCCATCATCCGCCATGGCGCGCATTACGCACCTCCGAGGGCCCCGTCCAGTAGTATCGGTTACAGATAACTAAGGGAATGTGGCGATAACCGTGGCAAGTAAAACGCAGCCTGCGGCTATCAAGACTGATGGTCGCAAGCGCCGCTGGCATAAGCACAAGGTCGAACGACGAACCGAACTCGTGGACGGCACCCTCGATGCCATCAGGCACCGGGGGCGCGATATCAGCATGGATGAGATCGCCTCCGATATCGGCGTCTCCAAGACGGTGCTCTACCGATACTTCGTCGACAAGAACGATCTGACCACTGCCGTGATGACCCGGTTCGCACAGACCACCCTCATCCCCAAGATGGCCATGGCGCTATCGGCCCGCCTCGACGGCTACGACCTCACCCGGACCGCCATCAAGGTGTACGTCGAGACCGTGGCCGCCGAGCCGGAGATCTATCCCTTCGTCATGGCCAACAGTTCCACCAGCCGCAGCAAGGCGATCGCCGATTCCGAACGCATCATTGCCCGCATGCTCGCCCTGTCACTGCGCCGCCAGATGTCCGAAGCATCCATGGACACCCACGGTGTGGAACCGTGGGCGTACATGATCGTGGGCGGCGTCCAGCTTGCTACCCACTCGTGGATGTCGCACCCGCGGATGAGCTCCGATGAGCTCATCGACTACTTGACGATGATCTCCTGGAACGCGGTGCTAGGCATCGTGGGTGTAGGCGGTTCACGCGAGATGTTCGTCGGAATGTCGCACCCGTCGCCGGTTCCCCCCGCGCTACAAACGCGTCAAACCCACTCGGCCTGACCCGACCTCACTAGGGTCACAGAGCATGACCCTCAGGATCGATACGTCCACGCTGCGCTACCGACCCGGACTGAAATTCGCCGACGTCGATCCCCGCGCCACTCCCGGATTCGACGGATCGCGCGAGGACGGCGAGGCACTGCAGGCCGAGCTCTCCGAACGCCTGGGACTTCTGCAGGAGATGCTCTATGCCAACGGGCGCAGCGGAGACCACCGCGCCGTGCTGCTGGTGCTGCAGGGAATGGACACCTCCGGCAAGGGTGGAATAGTCAAACATGTTGTCGGGCAGGTAGATCCACAGGGAATAGAGCATGCCAGCTTCGGCGTGCCCACCGAGGAGGAGCGCAAGCACCACTATCTGTGGCGTATCCGCAATGCGTTGCCCGCGGGCGGGCAGCTCGGCGTCTTCGACCGTTCACACTATGAAGACGTCCTCGTGGTGCGGGTGCACAATCTGGTGGCGCCGGAGGCCTGGGGCGCACGCTACGAAGAGATCAACGCGTTCGAGAAGGAACTGACCGAGGCCGGCACGACCATACTCAAGGTCGCCTTGGTGGTATCGCTCGATGAGCAGAAGCAGCGCCTCGCCGAACGGCTGGAGCGCCCGGACAAGTACTGGAAGTTCAATCCCAACGACATCGACGAGCGCGCATTCTGGCCCGCGTACCAGGACGCGTATCAGGCGGTGCTGGAAAAGACGAGCACCGAGTACGCGCCGTGGCACGTCATCCCGTGTGACCGCAAGTGGTTCAGCAGGCTCGCAGTCACCGCACTTCTCGATGAAACACTGGATGGACTAAATCTGTCGTGGCCACCAGCCGATTTCGATATTGAGGAACAGAAACGCCGCCTCGCGCAAGCGTGAGACGGCGTTGACCTGTTAAGTCTCGTTATTTGACGAGGGTGAACTGCCCGACGTTGGTGACACCGCGGCGGAAGAAATCCGCGCAACCGGTCAGGTACCTCATGAAGCGGTCGTAAACTTCCTGCGACTGAATCGCGATCGCTTCCTCACGACGCTCTTCGAGATTCCGGGCCCAGATATCCAGCGTCTTCGCATAGTGCGGCTGCAGCAAATGCACACGCTCCAGGTTGAATCCGGAACCGGCAGCAAGCTGCTCAATGTCCTCGACCGCCGGCAACTGACCACCGGGGAAGATCTCCTCGCCGATGAACTTCATGAATTTGAGGTCGCTAATGGTTATAGCAATTCCATTCTCACGGAAGAACTGCTGTGTATGCGCAAGAATGGTATGCAGCAACATGCGGCCATCATTCGGAAGAATGTCATATGCCCGTTCAAAGAAGATCGGGTACCGCTCTTGCTTAAATGCCTCGAATGCACCGATCGTGACAATTCGATCGACCTTGTCGTTGAATTCTTCCCAACCCTGCATGCGAATTTCCGCGGTACGACCGGTCTCCGCGGCGACCTGTGCCAGACGCTTGCGGCTGTATTCACTCTGATTCTTACTCAGCGTGATACCGACAACGTTGACGTCGAATTTACGCATCGCGCGCTCCAGGCAAGCGCCCCAGCCACAGCCGATGTCCAGCAGGGTCATCCCGGGCTCAAGGTTGAGCTTGCCGAGCGCGAGGTCGAACTTGGCGAACTGGGCTTCGGCGAGCGTCAAATCATCGCGCTCAAAGTACGCGCACGTGTAGCCCATCGTTTCTTCGTCAAGGAAAAGTCCGTAGAATTCGTCCGAAATGTCGTAGATGGACTGAGATTCCTCGTAGTACGGCTTCAGATCGGACATTTATTGGAGCACCTAATTCCCATCAACATCGGCTACCTTGCACTGGACGGCACCCTAGCACGGCGTGCTGTGTCTACCTCTTAGGAATGGCTACCAGCCACTCCAGCTGCCCCAATAGCGCCCTGGCAGCCCCCTCGATCTCTCCAGCATCCCCGGTGACCCCCACGACGCGCAAGGTGGCATCGGCCAGCGCCTCCGGCGCTATCGAATCCCCGTCCGCACGCAGCATAATCACCGACTCCACGAGCCGGAAGGGCAGGCGCTCCACCCCGTCGCGGACCATATCCGCACGGCAGGCGGCAGCCGCCAGATCCTGATAGTGCGTGCGCAGCTCGTCACGCTTGCGCCGGAACACCAAGAACCGATCCGCGCGTAGATCCGGCAATAGATAGAGAGCACCCAGGTTCCATCGACTCGCGGCGAGCTGAGCGGCATCGGCGAGCGCCAGGGCGTACAGGCGTACCACGGGCGGCTCCGGTCGATCGGCGATCAGGGCCGCGTAGTGCAGCGGCTGGTCGATGGTCATCGCCAGCAGCGCATCGAGGATGTCGTCCTTGGTCTTGAAGTGGTAATACAGCGAGGCCTGCTGAATACCTACCGACTCGGCGATGCGGCGGGTGGTGGTTGCGGCGAACCCATCGGTGGTGAACAACTCGGCCGAGGCATCGAGGATCTCGTCGCGAGTGGTGTTCCCCTCACGAATGGGACTGATACGCCGCGGTCGCCCTGACATTGTGCCGACCCTTCCATGTATTCCTCGGCAACGTCCCGATGCCACTACTTGGTGAGCGTTTCGTCATCGCTCCGACATCTGCGCAACGACAATGTTACACCGCATGCCTGTTCCGAAACGGCACTGTCACCCACACGTACCGGTCGCCCGTCAGACTTATTTACCTATCGCCTGACAGATATTTCTCCCCACATAGAAGTGGGTTTTTGACAACACACAGGGCACAGAAGGCGTTGCCCGAGGACCTATCTGGAGTGCCCATGAACGCCACAACGGCCACCGAGACCGCGGCGCGGTCTGCAGCGATCAGCGCCGGATCCGACTCCGACGACCTTGCTGCTTTCGGCTACAAACCACAGCTGCATCGCAGTCTCGGCAAATTCGCTTCCTTCGCGGCGGGCTTCTCGTTCGTCTCGATCCTCACGACGATCTTCCAGCTGTTCGCCTTCGGCTTCAGCTTCGGGGGTCCGGCCTTCTTCTGGACCTGGCCGATCGTCTTCGCCGGGCAGTACATGGTGGCGCTGAACTTCGCCGAGCTTGCCGCGCGGTATCCGATCTCGGGTGCCATCTACCAATGGGCCCGTCGCCTCGGCGGCGCCGTGGTGGGCTGGTTCGCCGGTTGGTTCATGATCATCGCCCAGATCGTGACCGCCTCGGCGGCGGCGATCGCCCTGCAGGTGGTCCTGCCGACGGTATGGAGTGGATTTCAGCTCATCGGCACCGATTCCTCGTTGACGAGCGTCAGCGGCGCATCGAACGCCGTGTTGTTGGGATCGCTGCTGTTGGTCGCCACCACCGCCATCAACGCCGTCGGCGTCAACTGGATGTCCCGCATCAACTCGATCGGCGTCACGTGCGAAATCATCGGCGTGGTCGCCGTGGTCGGCATGTTGTTCTGGAATGCCGAGCGCGGACCGAGCGTGGTGTTGCACACCGGCGACGCGGGCAGTGGATATCCGTGGGCATTCCTGGCCGCCGGCCTCATGGCCGCGTACGTGCTCGTCGGATTCGGGTCGGCGAGTGAACTCGCCGAGGAGACCCGCAACCCGCGCAGAGTCGCGCCGCGGACCATCCTCTCCGCAATCGTGGTGTCCGCGATCGGTGGTGCGCTGATGATCCTGGGTGCGCTGATGGCCGCCCCCAGCCTGACCGACGGCCAGCTCGCCACGGGAGGCCTTCCTTATGTGTTGGACAGCAAGCTGGCGTCCCCGTTCGGCACGCTGCTGCTCGTCGACGTCGCGATCGCGGTGTTCGTCTGCACTCTCGCGATTCAGACCGCCGCCTCGCGGTTGATGTTCTCGATGGCCCGCGACGGCAAGCTGCCATTCTCCGCCGTGCTGTCACACGTGAACCCACGCACCGGTACACCGATCGCACCGGCCGTCGTCGTCGGCGTCAGCTGTGTGCTGATCCTGGCGGTCAACTTCGGCAATGCCGCACTGTTCACCAGCCTGTGCAGCGTCTGCATCGCCCTGATCTACCTGGCCTATCTGATGGTGACCACGCCATTACTGCTGCGCCGCTTGGGTATCGGCGGAAGCAAGTGGGACGGCAACAAGGGTCAGACGGATGCCGACGGGCGCAAGCTCTTTTCGCTCGGGCGGTTCGGGCTCCCGGTCAACATCCTTGCCGTCGGCTACGGCGCATTCATGGTTCTCAACCTGTCGTGGCCGCGCACAGCGGTCTTCGACCCCACCGGCGAGCACCCCTACCTGGTGTGGATAGCACCGATCTGCATCGCTGCGGTGCTCATCGC
The DNA here is from genome assembly GCF_001853795.1 of Mycobacteroides franklinii. Lineage (NCBI taxonomy): Bacteria > Bacillati > Actinomycetota > Actinomycetes > Mycobacteriales > Mycobacteriaceae > Mycobacteroides > Mycobacteroides franklinii. The sequence goes on along the minus strand of NZ_MLIK01000019.1, from coordinate 1,521,518 downwards.
CGGGCTGGTCGCCTACCCGCGGCGCGCCGCTTCGACCACCACCGAGGAGATCGCCTGATGACCACCGCTACCACCAAGGGAGCGCGGGATCACGCCCGCTCACAAGCCGGCCAGATCACCGACTCCATGCCAGTGCTCCCCGCCTCCAACTGGCCCTGGACTCCTGGCGATATCCCCGCGTCGACCCTGATCTGGGCCGAGACCATCCCCGGCGGCCGATACGCCACCAAGGTGCTCGGTCGCGGCACCCGGCTGCGGCTCACCGATGTCACCGGGTCGGGCTGCCTTAGCATCGTCCTGCTGCGAGCCGACGCCCCGTGGGAGCGGCTCAACGTCGCCGACACCGTCAAGGTTCCGTGGCAGGCCTATCTCGGCACCGGCCATCCGCTGCTCTCCGATCAGGGGCGGGTACTGGCCACCGTCGTCGCCGACAGCTCCGGGCATCATGACACCTTCTGCGGGACCAGCACATTGACCGCAAACGCCGCTAAATATGGTGCGGGCGAGCTCTATTCAGCAAGTCCGGCCGGGCGTGAGCTGTTCACACTGGCCGCCGCCAAGCACGGACTGGCGCCGCGGGATATCGGCCCGTCGGTGTCGTTCTTCCACGGGATCCGCGCGGAGGCTGACGGCGCACTGCACAGTATCGGCACCGCAGGCCCGGGAGCCGCAGTGGATCTGTTGGTCCATCTCCCGGTGATCGCCCTGCTCGTCAACACCGCACACCCCCTCGATCCGTCGGACACCTTCGACACCGGGCCGGTTCAGGTCTTGGCGTGGCCCGCACCCGCCGAGCTGGCCGACCTGCCCAACACGGATCCGGAATATCAACGCGCCGTGCTCAATACCGAGGACGCGTGGGCCGCCGCCCAGGACGCAGAGACAGGAAAGTCACAGTGACACAAACGATATTGGATGAAGTGGTCCCCGCGCGCGCGCCGTGGAGCACCGTCGTGGCCGCCGGTGACGTACTGACCATCATCGACCTGAAGGGCAATCAGGCCGTCGACACCCTGCTGTACTCGGCCGCCGATACCGGGGTGCGCTACTCGGCGCAGGTAACCATCGCTGCGCAGTCAAACTTGTTCCTGCGCAGCGGTACCGTGCTGCGTGCCGAGGACGGAACCCCGCTGATGACCATCGTGGAGGACGAGGTGGGCAGCCACGACACCATCGGTGGGGCATGCTCACAAGAATCGAACACCCTGCGCTACGGGCATCACACCAAGCACCAGCATGCCTGTGTGGAGAACTTTCTGCTGGAAGGCGCCAAGTGGGGACTCGGTAAGCGAGACCTGGTGTCCAACATCAACTTCTACATGAACGTCCCGGTGGATGAGGATGGAACCCTGGGCATCGTCGACGGCCTCTCGGCGCCCGGAAAGAAGATCAAACTCCGCGCCGAGGTTGACACCTTGGTATTGGTATCCAATTGCCCGCAGATCAACAATCCGTGCAATGGTTTCGACCCCACTCCGGTGCGGATGACGGTGGAGAGCGCATGAGCATCACAACCGATCCCCTTGGCCTCGGTGGCTCATCGGTGAAGGTCACGGCCCCCGGCATGCTGACGACGGTGCAGGACTGGCCGGGACGCACCGGGTACTGGCAGGTGGGGGTGCCTCCGTCCGGTCCCATGGACGACCTGTCGTTCCGGTTGGGCAATCGTGCCGTCGGAAACCCCGAGGGTGCGGCGGGCCTGGAGGCGACACTTGCCGGCCCCACATTGCATTTCACCGAAGAGACCCTGGTCTGCGTCACCGGCGCACCGGCACTGGTGACCGTGAACGGCCGACCGGTCCCCCAATGGCGTGCCGTCACCGTCCCTGCCGACGGCACGCTCGCCGTGGGCGCCGCGGCAGACACCGGGATGCGGATCTATGTGTTGATCGCCGGCGGCATCGAGGTTCCTCAATTCCTGGGCAGCGCCGCGACCTTCACCCTTGGAGGATTCGGTGGTCCGGCCGGCCGCGCGCTGGCGGCCGGAGATGTTCTCCCCCTGGGTAAGCCCGACGATGCTGAGCCACAATGCATTCCCGGTGCCGCACAGCCTGCCATCGGCCATCGCTGGGAGCTCGCGGTCACCGAGGGACCGCACGGCGCGCCCGACTTCTTCACGCGCAGCGATATCGACGAACTGTTGTCCACCGACTACGAGGTGCATTTCAACTCCGATCGCACCGGAGTGCGACTCATCGGCCCCAAGCCTCAGTGGGCGCGCACCGACGGCGGCGAAGCTGGGCTGCATCCGTCGAACATCCACGACAACGCGTATTCGATCGGCACTCTCGATTTCACCGGCGACACCCCGATCCTGCTCGGCCCCGACGGCCCCAGCCTGGGTGGGTTCGTCTGCCCTGTCACCGTGGTCTCGGCCGACCGTTGGAAGCTGGGCCAGCTGCGTGCCGGCGATACCCTGCGTTTCGTCAAGATCGAAGCGGCGCGCAGCGCCTCGCTGCGATCGATCGGCATCGATCGGCGTGGGCACTGGCCCTCGGTGTTCTCTACCCACGGCGATGGCGACGACGGTGTGCTGGCCTACCGCCCGGCCCGTGACGACGCGCCCGATATGACCTACCGCCGCAGCGGTGATGACAACATCCTGGTCGAATATGGCGACATCACACTGGATTTGGCGTTGCGTGCACGTGTTCATGCGTTGCATCAACGACTGGAGGACACCCACACCAAAGGTATCGTCGATCTGACGCCGGGCATTCGGTCGCTCCAGGTACATTTCGATCCCGACCGATTGCCGATGGGCAAGGTGCTGGGGCTACTGGACGATATCGATGAGCATCTGCCCGCGTCCGACGAGTTGGTGGTACCGAGCCGCCGCGTCGCCATGCCGTTGTCCTGGGACGATCCGTCGGTCCGCGAGGCCATGGAGCGATACCGGCTGGGCGTGCGCGCGGATGCACCGTGGATGCCGTGGAACATCGAATTCATCAGGCGCATCAATGGTTTGGATACCGTAGACGATGTGTATCGCACGGTCTACGACGCCTCATATCTGGTGCTCGGCCTGGGAGACGTGTACCTGGGCGCACCTGTGGCAACCCCGGTCGATCCCCGGCATCGACTCGTCACCACCAAGTACAACCCGGCGCGTACTTGGACCCCGGAGAACGCCGTCGGCATCGGTGGGGCCTACCTGTGCATTTATGGCATGGAAGGCCCCGGCGGATATCAATTGGTGGGGCGCACCGTGCAGATCTGGAACCACCGGCACCCCGACAACGCGGGCATGTTCGAACCCGGAACGCCGTGGCTGCTGCGGTTCTTCGACCAGATCAGCTGGTACCCGGTGAGTGCCGAGGAGCTTCTGGAGCTGCGGGACGAGTTGGCCACCGGACGCGGCAGCGGCGGTGTCATGATCACCGATGGCGAGTTTTCCATGGCGGAGTACTCGACGTTCCTTGCCCACAACGCGACGTCAATAGGTGACTTCCGCGACCACCAGCGCACGGCATACGCCCTCGAGCGCGAAGCATGGAGCACTGCGGGCGAATTCGCCCGGGCCTAGCAAGTGAGCGCCCCGAACCCCTCGTGCACGAATACCGGGGCGTGTCACTTTGCTGTTTGAATTAACCACCTGAAGGCGATCTTGGTCAATACATTCTGGTGCGCGATCTTTTTACCCAACCGCAAGTAGTGACTTTCGCTAACGAAATTGCCCCGTGTGAGACGCCCGCGTCCTCATGGCATCGGTGCGGCCGACGTACCTCCGGAAAGACGACGAGGGCATACCGTACGCACACGATCGGGCTGGGATCGGTGCGTGCGGTATGCCCTCGCGCGGCGGGGTGGCTACTTGGCCTTGTACTCGTAGAACCCGACGCCGCTCTTCTTGCCGAGGCGACCGGCCTCGACCATGCGCAGAAGCAGCGGCGGGGCCGCGTACAGCGGCTCCTTGTACTCGTCGTACATCGAGTCGGCGATGAGCTTCAACGTGTCCAGACCAACCAGGTCCGACAGCCGCAGCGGCCCCATCGGGTGCGAAAGGCCCGCGACGACGGCCTTGTCGATGTCTTCGACTGTGGCGAAACCGGATTCGGCCATCCGGATGGCCGCCAGCAGGTACGGCACCAGCAGGAAGTTGACCACGAATCCGGAGCGGTCGGCGGCGCGGACAACCTGCTTGCCCAGCACCTCACTCGCGAAGGCCTCGGTGCGCGCGGCCGCCTCAGGCGTCGTCACCAGCGTCGAGATCAGCTCGACGAGCGGCAGCACCGGCACCGGGTTGAAGAAGTGCAGACCCAGCACGCGTCCCGGGTTCTTGGTCGCGGCAGCGATTTTCATGATCGGGATGCTGGAGGTGTTTGACGCCAGCACCGCATCGGGATCGGTGATTACCTCGTCGAGCTTGGCGAAGATCGAGGCCTTGATGGACTCGTCCTCGATGACCGCCTCGATGACGAGCTGGCGATCGGAGAAGTCGGCCAGGTCGGTGGTGAACTTCAGGTTGGCCACGGCGGCATCGCGCTCGCGCTCGGTGATCTTCCCGGCGGAGACGCCACGGTCGAGCGATTTAACGATCCGAGCAGAGCCCGCCTTCACCAAAGCCTCGGTGGTCTCAAACACCAGCACGTCGACACCGGCACGTGCCGATACCTCGGCGATACCCGCGCCCATCTGTCCCGCGCCGATAACTCCTACGCGCGTGATTCCGTCCGTCATCGTCGTATTACTCCCTGAACATCGTTGTTAGTTTTGGTCGTATCTGATGGTCTTCGCGCAAGCGGCTCATCCATCCAGCACACAGGCCCCGCCCAACGGGATACGTGGGCGGGGCCTGTGCTGTCAACTCAGTGGGTCACACCGAGAGTCATTTCTTTCCGGCGAGCAGGCGCTCAGTCCCACCATCTTGTGGAATTTTCCAGTACTCAGCGCCTGCTCGGGACAAAGGGATTAGTGGAACTGACCCTCTTCGGTCGAGCCCTTCAGTGCCGCGGTCGAGGTGTTCGGGTCCACGGTGGTGGCGATCCGGTCGAAGTAACCGGCGCCGACCTCACGCTGGTGCTTGGTGGCGGTGTAGCCACGCGCCTCGGCCGCGAACTCGCGCTCCTGCAGGTCGACGTAGGCGGTCATGCCCTCGCGGGCGTAGCCGTAGGCCAGGTCGAACATCGAGTAGTTCAGCGCGTGGAAGCCGGCCAGGGTGATGAACTGGAACTTGAAGCCCATGGCACCCAGCTCGCGCTGGAACTTGGCGATGGTCGAATCGTCCAGTGCCTGCTTCCAGTTGAAGGACGGGCTGCAGTTGTAGGACAGCAGCTGGTCCGGGAACTCGGCCTTGACTGCCTCGGCGAACTTGCGGGCGACGGCCAGGTCCGGAACGCCGGTCTCCATCCAGATCAGGTCGGCGTACGGGGCGTAGGCCTTGGCACGCGCGATACAGGGCTCGATGCCCTTCTGCACGTTGTAGAAGCCTTCGGAGGTGCGCTCACCGGTGACGAACGGCTTGTCGCGGTCGTCCACGTCCGAGGTGATCAGGGTGGCGGCCTCGGCGTCGGTACGGGCGATCACGACGGTCGGGGTGTTCGCGACATCAGCGGCGAGTCGGGCAGACGTCAAAGTGCGGATGTGCTGCTGGGTGGGGATCAGCACCTTGCCACCGAGGTGGCCACACTTCTTCTCCGATGCCAGCTGGTCTTCCCAGTGGGTACCGGCGGCACCCGCGGCGATCATGGCCTTCTGCAGCTCGTAGACGTTCAGCGCGCCACCGAAGCCGGCTTCACCGTCGGCAACGATCGGCACGAGCCAGTTGTCGACGCTGGTGTCACCCTCGACGCGGGCGATCTCGTCGGCGCGCAGCAGGGCGTTGTTGATGCGGCGAACCACGGCGGGAACCGAGTTGGCCGGGTACAGGCTCTGATCGGGGTAGGTGTGGCCGGAGAGGTTGGCGTCACCGGCGACCTGCCAACCCGACAGGTAGATGGCCTTCAGGCCGGCACGGACCTGCTGCACGGCCATGTTGCCGGTCAGCGCGCCCAGCGCGTTGATGTACGAGTCGTCACCCTTGGTGACGCCTTCCCACAGGATTTCCGCGCCACGGCGGGCCAGGGTGTTCTCTTCGACGACGCTGCCCTGCAGCTCCTCGACCTGGGCGGCGGTGTAGTCGCGGGTGATGCCCTTCCAGCGGGGGTTGGTGTCCCAGTCCTGCTGGATTTCTGCCGCGGTACGCGGCTTGCCGACATTCGACATTGGTGCTCCTCTGTTACTTGCCCTGACGTTTGGCTGTCGTAGACAGATTGTTAACGCTCAGGCACGTTCACTGCGTTGACTGTTACGACGATGTCACAGACCATATGCGCAGGTCCACCCGTTCCCAATGCCAATTTTCGCTAGGTATTAGCGGGCTTTTGCCAACCTTGCGAAGCGGCTAATCGTACGCCCGTACTGTTGCTACCGGCCGGTAACCAACAATTCCCTGTTCAGAACGCTCGTACTGTTAAACGACCGACGCCGTGTCTAGTTATCGAGCGAATATCGAGGCGAGGGCCTTCACCTCGTCGCCAACGACATATGTGAGCGTTGTAACACTGCGACCTGGGACACCGAACTCGGTTCCGTCCTCATAGACATTGGTGATGATCTCGAGCTTGTCCCCCAGCGAAACCGCGGAGTCGTGCTCAAGGCTCACCCGGTAGGGGCCCGACAGCAGCTCAGGGTTTCGCGAGAGGTGGTCTTCCACGATGCTCCAGTACACAGAGTTATTCATGTGGTCGAACAGGTCCATGTCGGTGAAGCGCACCGGGAAGTCCCGGATATCCGTCGCGGTCTCCCGGCTCCCTGGTTTGTTATAGGCCTTCCAGCGCAATCGATCGACATCAGTGGTAGAGGCGACGGTGGCGAGAAAGTCGTCGTCGATGCGAGCCGGTCCCTGAGTCTCACTGCTGACGTGAATCCAGAACGCCTCCGATTCGACGAGCCCGCCCTCGCGGCCGTCCAACCGCACCCGCATCTGGCACCACCGATTCGAGGTGGCCGAACACCACCGGCGCAGCCACAACGCTTCCTTGAAATCGATCGGCTTGATGACGTCGATGACGGTGCGACGCACGATCCACAGCGGGTGGGTCTCCTCCGCTTCGACACCCCGCAGGTGGTCTTGTCCGATGTCCTGGATATGCCGGGCAGCCCCGTCCAGCCGCAGCCGTCCGCCGGAGTCGACGTCAGCCATCCGAACCGGCCACCGACCCTCATAGACGTGGGGATGCGCGTGGGGCACGGGCATCATGTCCTTGTCGAGGCCGGTACTCGGTTCGCTGCTCACGCCCCGATCATCACACACCTGCCCACCGCGCCACCTGACAGCTGGTGCCGAAACGGCGGGTGCGGCAACATCTGCCACCGCACCCGCCGCATCTGCTACAACCGGCCCGCGGTGAAGTCCGACAACAGCTGCGGCACAGCCGAATCGAACCCAGAAACATCCAACTGGCGCGGATCCGACGGATCCGCGATCGTGTTGCGGGTACCCGTCATCGCAACGACCACCAGACGGGTCTCGAGCCCCATCTTCTGCCGATACTCGACAAGCGCCTGGTGCGGATGGATGTTTCCGTACCAGGTCTCGTTATCCGTGTAGAGGTGAATCGCATCGAACTCCAGGCGGTTCTTCAGCGCCCACACCATCGGCAGCGCACAGTCGGTGCCGCCCATGGGCAGCGCGGCGGTGTACCGGCAGACATCATCGAGCCGGCGCCGGGCCGTGATGTCCAGCTGCGTGGCGACCGGCTTGCGCCAGTCTGTTCCCGCCGTGAAACCGATTGCCTGATAATCAGTTTCGACGTTCACTGAAACCAGCGCCAGCGCCGTCGATGCCTCGCGGCAGGTCAGCGGCATACCCGAGATCCGGCAGTCCATGGACCCCGAAACATCGAGTGCCAGCAGCACGCGTCTGCCGGAAGGCTCGACCGCACCGTACGCGGCGTAGAACGCCGTATCCAGCGCATCCACGATCCGGGGCTCCGGAGTCCAGGTGCTCGAACCGCGGTCCGAACGCCCGGAGGCGTAGGTGCGCGCGGCCACCAGCACGTTCACCGGATGCACCCGCGCCCTGCGGAGCCGGGTGGCATCTTGCAGCTGCGCGGCCACCGCGCGCCCGGTGCCACCCGATAGCAGGCCCAGCCGGGTCAGGCGCGGCAGCTGACGCATGAGCGCCGTCTGCGGAACACCCTTGTCCAGCAAGGCTTCCCAGACCTCCGGCAGATTGAGCGCGGCGTCTGGCAGCATCTCCCAGGACAGTCCGTGCCCCCGGCCGACAATCTCCACCCAGTGCGCGGGCTTCGTAGCCGCTTGCGCCGCCACGAAATCCTGCACGATCGCGGGTAGCTCTGCGGTGCCGGTGCCCCTGACCACGAATTCGAACAGGGCCCGCCGGTCATCCGCCGCCGCCCTGGGGTGAGCCAGGCGTAGCAGGTCACGGTGTGTCCATCCGTCCCGTTGCCGGTACTTGACCACCTGGTAGGCCAGCTGGTCAACGGACTTGTCCAGGTACCAGCTGCCCACCGACCGCCTCAGCGCCGGACCCCAGCCACGGAACTGCTCGATGTAGTTCGCGAACTGGAACAGGTGCGTTCCGGTACGGGCCACCGCGGGCAGGGCCGCACATGCCGCACGACGACCATCGACATCCTCGCAGGACGCCGCGATGGCCAGCGCGAAAAGGGCCGGGTTCTGCTTGGGCGCACGGCCGGCCTCGGAGACTTCGACGATGCGCTGCACGAGCCGAATCGGATCCGTTGCGGCAGCACGGAATACCACCTCGGCGGCCTCACGAGTGAGCGCCTCTGCCGAGGTGTAGTACGTCCCGCCCGAGGTCCCGAGGGTAAGGAACCGGTGCAGATGGGCGTCGTCGGCCGTGGCGAACGTGTAGCCGTCCGCCGCGTTGGCAATCTGGGTCTCATGGGCAGGACTCGACTGCGGCGTACGCCGCCTACTGATCCTGCGCAGTACATCCATCATGGTGTTCTCTCCTTCCTCGGGGTGAGGTGCGGGCATATGTTTGATCACCGGATCTTGATCAGTGGGAGTGATAACCGGCGATCTCCGGCTCGCACCGGTGATCAGCGGGTGATGTGGGCGTGTGAAGGTGCCGACCGGATTCGGGACTCGAACCCAATAACCAATTGATAACCGGCCGACGTCCGGCGCACATCCCCCGCGGATCATGAAAAGCGTTTCGCTGCTTGCACTGTGGCGTGGGCATGGTCGCCGCACGCTCCTGAGGTAACCGATCCATTCCGGATCACGCCACTGCAAACATTCAGTTGTATGGAGGTGGTGCGGGCGTGTGAGCTGCCGACCGGAGTCATGGCTCTACCAAGCTGAGCTACAGGGTCCCTAAGACCCTGACGGGATTCGAACCCGCGACCTATGAATCAAGTAGTTAACCGATCCACATCCGGCCCGCACCACCGATGTTCTGTTGTTCGCCAGGAACTGTACGAGCATGTCGCCTGCTGTCCAAGGGATTATTTCTGTTGTCGGCAACCCTGCGTGGTCACAACCGCGAGTGATATCCACTCCCCCGGCTCGGCCCAACCGCGCCGCTACCGCCTCAGTGGCGAGCCTGCCCGACCCCGTGACCGTGGCCGTGGTCTCGCTGATCACCCTGCTGACGGCGGGCGTGCTCGAGGAGGTGTTCTACCGCGGATTCCTGCAGACGCGCCTTGAGTCGCTTGTTGGCCGTTGGCCCGCCGTCGCCACGTCATCGACGCTCTTCGCGGCGATGCACATCGCCTCACATGTCCATGTCGACACGCTGACCGTAGACCTCGCGACGATCGTTGCGGTGCAAGGAACTTTTGGCGTGATGCAGGGCTACCTATGGAGCCGGTACCGAAACATCTGGGCTCCGATCGCCATTCACGTCGCCGTCAACCTGATCTATCTCGACATGTTGGCGATCTGACGGCCGGTCCCGCACCGATAGGCACATCACCGCCGCGATCACGCAAAGCCCGGCAGCCAGCCGGAAGGCGGTGTCGTAGTTCCCCTGTTGGTCACGCAGCCATCCAGCACCGGCCGCCGCGACGGCCGCTCCGAGCTGATGTGACGCGAACACCCATCCGAACACCACCGGTGTACGTTCGCCAAAATACTTGCGGCACAGCGCGATGGTCGGCGGCACGGTGGCCACCCAGTCCAGTCCGTAAAAGATGATGAACACCCAGGTGGACGGCTCGGCCCGCGGAGAAAGCAAGGCGGGCAGCAGCATCAACGAGACTCCCCGCCCCACGTAGTACACGCCCAAAAGAACACGTCCGTCGATGCGGTCGGTGAGCCAGCCCGAGAACACCGTCCCCACGACGTCGAAGACACCGATGAGCGCGAGCAGGCTCGCCGCCATTGTTGCGGGCATCCCGTGATCGTGCGCCGCGGGAATGAAGTGGGTGCCGATCAGCCCATTGGTGGTCATTCCGCAGATCGCGAAGCTTCCCGCCAACAGCCAGAAGGCCGGTTGTCGCGATCCGATCACCAATCCCTCGAAAGCCGCCCGGAACCCACCCCGATCCTCGGGAACGCTCCCCGGCTCATCAACATCGGCCCCGTAGGCTCCAACTCCCTTGTCCGTGGGGAAATTTCGCATGAACAGCACGACCAGAGGAACCACGGCAAGTGCCGAGGCCGCGACGATCACCGACGCCCATCGCCAGCCGTGGGCACCGGTCACCACCGCCACCAGGGGCAGAAAGATGAGCTGGCCGGTGGCACTGGCGGCAGTCAGGACACCCGTCACCAGCCCGCGCCGCGCGACGAACCACCTGGTGGCAATGGTGGCCACGAATCCCATGGAGATCGACCCGGTGCCGACACCCACCAGCACACCCCAGAGCAACAGCAGCTGCCAGGACGACGACATGAAAACGCCCAGGAATGTGCCCGCAGCGATCAGCGTGAGTGCCGCCGCCAACACCGGACGGACCCCGAACTTGTCCATCAGAGCGGCCGCGAACGGTGCGGTGAGCCCGAACAAGGTCATGTTGATCGACATGGCCAGCCCGATGGTGCCGTGCGACCAGCCGAACTCGGCGTGCAGCGGATCCATCAGCACACCCGGGACGGACCGGAATCCGGCCGCGGCCAGCACCGCGACAAAGGTCACAGCGGCGATGGCCCAGGCCGGGTGGAGTCGCCGGCGGCTGGGTATCTCGGGCATCACGTACTGCGTCACCTGCCAAGGCTGACCGATGAGTTCGACTACCACAATTGGCATAAATGCCAATAGGTGTAAAGATCGTGCCATGGCACATTTCGTGGCCGTCCTGCTACTCGAACCGCTGATCGGCTTTGACGCAACCATCCCGTCGCTCATGCTCGGTCAGGCCGGCCCCGATCGCTACCGGGTCGTCACCTGCGGGTTGTCATCGGCGCCGGTTCACACCACTTCTGGCTATGCCATCACCCCGCAGGAGGGGTCCGCCGCGCTCGCACAGGCGGACACCGTCATCGTGCCGGGCACTCAGTACCCGCCCGCGCGGCTGCAGGGCGAGCTGGCGGAGGATCTACGGGCCGCCCTCGACACCATCCGGCCGGGCACTCGCATCGTGTCCATCTGCACCGGCGCCTTCGTCCTCGCCGCCGCGGGCCTGCTCGACGGCCGCCGCGCCACCACCCACTGGCACAAGGCCGACAGCTTCCGCGCGTTGTACCCGCGGGTGCTGCTGGACGAGACCGTGCTGTTCGTCGACGACGGGGACGTTCTGACCTCGGCAGGACTGGCATCGGGAATCGACCTGTGTCTACACATCATTCGACAAGATCACGGCACCACGGTGGCCAACGAGGTGGCACGGTACTGCGTGGTGCCGCCATGGCGCGAGGGCGGTCAGGCACAGTTCATCGACCGCCCGCTTCCCGAATGCGCCGGGGATTCAACGGCATCGGCGCGCAACTGGGCGCTGGAGAACCTGACCGAATCGTTGACTGTGCAGCAGCTGGCCGACCATTGCCGGATGAGTGTGCGGACCTTCAATCGGCGTTTCCGCGACGAGACGGGACTGTCCCCCGGCGACTGGGTACGACAACAACGCGTCGAACGCGCCAGAACACTACTGGAATCACACGATCTGGCCGTCGACGAGGTGGCGCGGCAATCCGGCCTCGGCTCGGCCGCGAATCTGCGGCATCATCTGCGCCGCGGCTTCGGCATGAGTCCTACCCACTACCGGAAGACATTCCGGGGCTAGATCGGGCTAGACGATGCCCACACCGGTCAGCACTTGCCAGATTCCGACCACCGCGAAAAGGATGAGCAACACCAATTGCCGGTGGGCAAGTGCCCAATTGTGAATCGGTTCGAGTATCGCTTGGGTTCTCGCCGGCGCGATCACATAGCTGATGAGTGCTACCTCGAAGACAACAAGCATCGCGAAGACGAAAACAACGGCCGCGAGAACCTGCGTACCCAGCGCGGTTCCCGACCCGACGATGATGGTGTCGACCAGAAGTACCAGCGGCGGCGGAGGCATGTATCCGATGCCGAGGACCAGCGCGACCCACAGCGCCCCGTTCTCCCAGGCGCCCTTGCCATGATGGAAAAGGCGTCGAAACTTCGCCACCACCACGGCGATCGCACCCCTGATGCGACCAACCGACCGCGGTTCGGCCGTCGGAGTCTCCGGATCCAGCACCAAAACCGACGAGTCCCCACCCGAGCCGGCGGCGACAGGCTGATTCTCTCGCTTACGCGACCGAAGACGCACCGCGATCACCACGGCCAGCACGATGCACAGCACGCCGGTTCCCAGTTGGAGAGGCTTGACGGACGAGCCCGGGTCCGCCGTCGCAAGGTTCTTCGCGAAGGACGCAAAACTCGGCACCATATGCAAGGCGAAAAGCGCGATCACAAAGGACGGCACATTCACCATCAGCGCGCCAACCCAGAAGGCCAGCAGGTTTTGCACCGGCCGAGGCCGTGAGATGACCACCAAAATCAGGCCGAGCAGCACCGGATTGAGTGACATCAAAAATGCCAACCCCAATAGTTCGCGCCACATGTCGATATACCCTACTCTGTTTGCTCACGAATGGCAGCGCCAGCTGAAATGCGACGAATTGTGCTGGCTGCATTAGTGAGATGGCCAATCATTCCGACAGAAGGCAGCTCAAAAAACTTAGCCATCACGAAACAGCTTGCGTTGCGACCCCGACCATTTCTCGCACGCTAAAGCAATCCATGCAATCGCAAGTCGCTCGCATATTTAGCGATGATCGGCGCCGAGACTCGCGGAATGTCGTGACCGGAACCAATCTTGGCCTCTCGCACCGCGGCCTGGAATCGGTCGGCCGGAGCCATCGACCCGCGCGAGGGTTCCGGCGGATTCCCGTCCCAACCGTGATCCTGCAGGATCTTCAGCATCTGCAACACGGAGCCTTGGCGCTGATGATCCGGCAAGTCGTGCAGACCGGACTCGAAGCGCTCCACCCATTCGCTGAAATCGCTGATGCGTTCAATCGGGTGTCCGGCCTCGATCAGCCAATCGACGTACTCATCGATTCCGATGCCGTCGTCATGCGGATTCATCACGTGATAGGTCTCGAATCCCGTGAACGATCCAGCGGACGATCCGGCCGCCTGACCTCCGAGCGTGGTGATCGCCTCGGCAACGAATTCCACGGGTAGCCCGTCGAAGTGCGCGCGCTGACGATTCCCGTCGTCGGTGAGTCGGTACACGGAGTGGGGCGCGACGCCGGTCGCGACAATGCTCAGCACCATTCGGGCGACCGTGTCGGATGCATTCACTTGGCCCGCGTAGCTGGTGCCCACCATGATCATGCCCGAACGGAACACCGTGACCGGCAAACCAACCTGCTCGTGGGCTTCGCGGAGTAGCACCTCGCCGGCCCACTTGCTGTTGCCGTAGCCGTTCGCATAACTCCCATCGGAAGGCCGAATGGCACTGATCAGCCGGATATCGGCGTCCTCGACGAAGGTCGACTTGTCGATCTCTCGACCGACGTCGGCCGTCGAGACGAACGTGTACGGCTTGAGCTTCGTGGTCAGCGCGAACCGGATCAGCTCCGCGGTGCCGACCACGTTGGGTCCGAACAGCTCGCTGTAGGGCAGAACGCTATTGACCAGTGCCGCGGAATCGACGATCAGGTCGACGGTGTCGGCCAGCCGCCGCCAGGTCTCTTCCGCCAGACCGAGGCCGGGTTCAGCCTTGTCACCGGCGATCACCTGCAGCCGGTCGGCGGCGAGCGCCTCGTACACCCGGATCAGTTCCGCATCGCCGCTGTCGAACGTCTTGTCCAGGCGGCGGCGTGCTTCTTCGTCGGACTTGGCACGCACCAGGCAGATCAGCGTGCCGTCGACCTGTTCCAGCTCCTTGAGCCATTCCAGCACGAGGTAGCGCCCCAGGAAACCGGTCGCCCCGGTCAGCAGCACCGTCCGCGGACGCGCATCGGCGCGCGGTAGCGCCGGGGCCGCCTGCAGCGTTGCCTCGTCGATGAACTTGTCGAGCTTGAGATCGCTGGCCCTCACCTCGGAGGCACCGGGTCCATGCACGGATGCGTACGTTGGTCCGTTGCTCCAGGAGCCTGCCGCGCCATCCAGGTACACGCACAGGCTTCGCACCGATGGCGCCTCGAAGAGGGTTCTCACCCCCAGCTGAGCATCGAGCGAGGAGTTGATCGCGGCAACCACCCGCATCGCGGAGATCGAGTCTCCGCCCAGGTCAAAGAACGAATCGTCGGTCCCGACCCGCTCCACGCCCAATACCTGCGCATAAATGCCTGCGACCGTCTCTTCGAGAGCATTGGCCGGGGCCCGGTATCGGGCAGCGTCGTCATATTCAGGCGCCGGAAGGGCTCGCTTGTCGAGCTTGCCGTTGACCGTGAGCGGCAATGCCTCCAAGCACACCACCGCGGCGGGCACCATATAGGGCGGCAGTCGCTTCGCCAGTGCACCGCGCAACTCGCTCGGCTCACCCGTTCCAATGAAGTACCCGACTAGGCGTTTGTCACCCGGCCGATCTTCGCGAGCGATCACTGCCGCCTGCTCCACGCCATCCAGGTCAGCAAGCGCCGCCTGGATCTCACCGAGCTCGATGCGGAAGCCGCGTATCTTGACCTGTTCGTCGGCGCGGCCCAGATACTCGAGCTGTCCGGCCGAAGACTCCGACACGCCCCAGCGCACCAGGTCTCCGGTGCGATACATGCGCGCTCCCGGCTCGCCGAACGGGCAGGCGACAAACCGCGAGGCGGTCAAGGCCTGGCGGCCCACATACCCGATGCCCACACCAAGTCCAGCCACATACAACTCGCCGACCACACCCGGTGGCACCGGCCGCATCCACCTGTCCAACACGAACAGGGCCGCATCGGGCACGGGGGCACCGATCGGCACCACACCCGATCCGGCGGTCAACTCACCAAACGTGGCGTAGATCGTCGTCTCGGTAGGACCGTAGCCGTTGATCATCACTCGTCCGGGCGCCCACTTGTCCACTACCTCCGTGGGGCAGGCTTCGCCGGCGACGATCAACGTCATGTCGCCCAGTCCCTCCGGCGACAGCATTCCGACCGCCGACGGGGTTTGGAACAAGACGGTGACCTTTTCACGGACCAACAGATCACGGAAATCGTCGGGCGACCGAACGACCGAATCCGGCACAACCACCAGTCGGCCACCATGCAGCAGCGCCCCGAAGATCTCCCACACGGTGATGTCGAAGACCAGCGATCCCGCCTGCGTCCAGACCTCGCCAGGCCCGGTGGGCATGTGGGTGAGCGGGTACTTGAGCGCTTGGGTCACGTTGCCGTGCGCAATAGCGACACCCTTGGGGACACCGGTGGTTCCGGAGGTGTAGATCGTGTACGCGATGTCATCGGGCGCCGGTGTAAGCAACGGCGAATGGCCGTAGATGGCGCCGGTGGGATCATCCTCGGCATCATCGAACTGGACAACCGAGACTCCGGACCCGTCGAATCGCGTGCGCAGCTCGGCAGTCGTGACGGCCGCGATGGGCACGGCATCGGACAGCATGAACTCCAACCGCGTGTCCGGTACCGAAGGATCGATCGGTAGATACGACGCCCCGGTCTTGAGAATCGCGACGATCGCCACAATCGCCTCATCGGAGCGCGGCATCAACAGCGCCACCGACTCACCCGGGCCCGCGCCGTACACCGACAACAGATTCGCCAAACGATTGGCAGCCTCGTCGAGCTCGCCGTACGTCGTCGAGCGGCCGTCGAATGTCAGCGCCACCGCCTCTGGGGCGCGGTCGACCTGTTGGGCGAATGCCTCCGGAATTGACAACACGGGTTCCACGCCCCGCGCCAACACCTTGCGGTTGCCCCAACCATCAAGCTGTGTGTGCTCGTCGGTCCGCAGCACGTCCAGCGACGAAAGTCGTTGGTCGGCATCGGCAACCATGGAGACCAGTACTCGCTCGAACCGATCGAACACGGCCTCGATGGCGCCCGCGTCAAATTTGTCGGTGTCGTACTCGACACGGATTCCCAGCTCGTGGCCCGGCAGCGCCATCACCGACAGCGGATAGTGGTTGTACTCACGAGTGACGAACTCGGTGATAGCCAATTCCTGCACGCCCATGAATGCGCTGGTGTCGATCGGGTAGCTCTCGTACAGGAACAGGGTGTCGAACAGTTGCTCGTGCCCTGCCAGATGATGAATCTCGTTGAGTGCCAGGTGTTCGTGCTCAATGGTGTCGTTGTGAGCACTCTGCAGCTGCCCGAGCAGCTCGGCGACCGTGGTGGTCGCGGTGGCACGCGCCCGCACGGGCACCGTGTTGATGAGCAAACCCACGATCGAGTCGGATCCGGCAAGCTCCGCTGGCCGCCCCGACACCGCCGTCCCGAACGCGACGTCGTCCTGACCGGTCACCACCATAAGAAGCTGTGCCCACGCGGCCTGGAGCACCGTGCTGATCGTGGTGTGTTGTGACCGCGCGAGATCGGCAAGAGCCTGGGTGGTCTCGGCCGACACGCGGTAGGACTCGACACCTCTGGCACCCGGGGGCGCTGGCGGAGCGACGAGAGTGGGGGTGTCGAAACCTTCCAAGACCTTGCCCCAGGCCGCGCGGGCCGCGTCGAGATCCTGGTCTACCAGCCAGCTGACGAAACTGCGGTACGACGACGGTGCCGGGAGCCGCTGCCCGAAGTAACTTGCGAAGATCTCCTGCAACAAGATCGGCAAGGACCAGCCGTCGATCACGACGTGGTGGAACGTCAGGACGAACCGATGCTGATTCCCCGCGGTGCGGATCAACGCCGCACGCAACGTCGGCCGATCGGCGAGGTCGCAGACCGCGGCACGCTCGGCAGCGCACAGATGCTGGATCTCCTCATCCGGAGTCAGATCGTCACCGCGAAGGTCGAGGTACCGCCACGCGATCACCGGGTCGGCAAGAATCACCTGGACCGGGTCACCGAACTGAGTGCAGAAGCGGGCAGCAAGATTCGGGTGACGGCGGACCACAGAGTGAACCGCGTCGCGCAACCGAAGCTGATCGACAAGACCCGTCACCGTGATGTCGAGTTGTACCGCGTAGAAGTCGACTCCGGCCGCGTCGCCTTCCAGCACCCCGGCCGCACGGGCGAACGTGGTGTGGAAGAGCAGGCCCTCTTGAATGGGCGTCAGCGGCAGCACGTCGACGATCTTGTGCTGCTCGTGCAGCTGATCGATCTGCTGCTGACTCAGCTGAGCCGGAGCGATATCGGACGGGGTCAACCCGCCGCCGCCACTGCGCACGTACGCGCAGATGCCGGCCAAAGCCTCGAACCACAACTGACTCAGGCGCTGCACCTGCGGTTCGGTAACCGACGAGGGTGCCCAAGTCCAGCCGGCGCGTAGATGTGCGCCGGACTCTTCACCGAGGCCGCCCTCCACGATTCCAGCGTTGAGATCGACGGTGTACATCAGCGGCATGGACACCGAAGACGCAACGCTCGCCGAGGAAAGGCTGTCCTCGTTGATGCGCCACAGGTCGTCGGTGAGATCCGCGGCACCGGCACCGAGGCGCCCCAGGTAGTTGAAACCGATGGTCGGTTCCGGCCCGGACAGGTCGACATCCGAATTCAGGTAACGCAGCAGACCGTAGGTCAACGGGTCGGGAAGAGCCCGCAGCTGTTCCTTGGCGCCCTTGACAATTGGTCCCAAATCGGCGGACCCGGCGACAACTTCCTTCCAGGAGAGTCCACCGACGCTCAGCGCCACCGGATACTTGGTGGTGAACCACCCGACAGTGCGTGATAGGTCGACGTCGTCGGCCAATTCTTCGTGGCGTCCGTGCCCTTCGACGCCGATGCCGATCGACGCGGCGTTGGAGTCCAGGAATTCATTCCATGCCAATCCGAACGCGATCAGCAGAATGTCTTGCACCCCAGCGTGAAACGCTGCCGGCACCTCACTCAGAAGCTCCCGCGTGGTCTCGGTATCGAGCGAAACCGACAACGTCTTCGCGGTGGCGTAGGTGTCCAATCCGGGCAGTACCGCCGGCAGTGCCGCTGGCACCGCCGTCACCTCCCGCCAGGCGTCGGCGCTTGCCACCACATCCGCCGAACGTGCGTGCTCGTCGAGCAGTGTGGACCATCGGGCGAACGAGGTCCCGCCGGCAGGGAGCTCGACCGGCTGTCCGCTGTGGTGCTGTGCCCAGGCAATATTCAAGTCTTCCAACAGAATTCGCCATGACACACCATCAACGGCCAAGTGATGAATCATCAGGGCGAGCTGACGGGAGTCGGGAACCCACACCGCGCTCAACTCCGCGCCGTGAGCCGGATTCAGGCGAGAGCGGGCCGCCACCAGCTCCGCGTCAGACAAGCTGTCGGCAACGCGCAGGCAATCACGTGCGTTGATCGCGCCCGTCTCCGGGACGGAAAGCGACCAGGCCCCGGAGACACTGTCGGTCTCGGCACGCAGCCTCAGCGTGGCATGGCGGTCCAGCAGCGCCTGAAGGATGACGACGACATCGTCCTCGGTGACGCCGACCGGAGCCTGCAGCACGATGGTCTGGTTGAACTG
The DNA here is from genome assembly GCF_001853795.1 of Mycobacteroides franklinii. Classification (NCBI taxonomy): domain Bacteria; kingdom Bacillati; phylum Actinomycetota; class Actinomycetes; order Mycobacteriales; family Mycobacteriaceae; genus Mycobacteroides; species Mycobacteroides franklinii. The sequence goes on along the minus strand of NZ_MLIK01000019.1, from coordinate 1,502,518 downwards.
ATCGACGGGACCCTGGACCCCTTGCAACCAGTGAATGATCGGGGTGGCCAGCACCGGACCGATGCCCTCGTCGACGACACCAGCCTGGCCGTCCGAGAGCGTGGCCACCGCCGCCACCGCACTTACCGTCTGCTCGACGAAGATGTCACGTGGCCGGCACAGCACACCCGCCGCGCGCGCCCGCGACACCACCTGCATCGACAGGATGCTGTCGCCGCCGAGATCGAAGAACGACTCGTCCACACCCACGCGGTCGACCCCGAGAACCTGGGCATAGATATCGGCCAAGATCTTCTCGACCGGGCCCGACGGCGCGCGGTAATCGGTCCCGACACTGCGATATTCGGGCGCCGGCAGGGCACGCTTGTCCAGCTTGCCATTCACGGTCAGCGGCAGCGCCTCCAACACCACCACCGCAGCCGGAACCATGTACGCGGGCAGTCTTTCGGCGAGCGCGGTGCGCGCCTCGACCGGATCGGCGGTCCCCATGATGTAACCGACCAGCCGCTTGTCGCCCGGACGATCTTCGCGGGCGATCACTACCGCCTGCTCCACACCGTCGAGCCGCGACAGTGCCGCCTGGATCTCCCCCAGTTCGATGCGGTAGCCACGGATCTTGACCTGCTCGTCCGCGCGGCCCAGGTATTGCAGCTGACCGTCTTCACCCCACTGCACCAGATCCCCGGTGCGGTACATCCGGGAACCTGGCCCACCGAACGGGCAAGCAAGGAAACGCGATGCGGTCAGACCCGATCGGTGCGCATACCCGGGCGCCACGCCGTTACCCGCCACGTACAGCTCGCCGACCACGCCCTCGGGTGCCGGCCGCAGCCACTTGTCCAACACGAACAATGCCGCTCCGGGCACCGGTGATCCGATGGGCGCGACGCCCGAACCCGGTGTGAGCGGTCCACTCATTGCCGCATAGATCGTGGCCTCGGTGGGGCCGTAGGCATTGATCATTGTGCGTCCGCTGGTGGCCCACCGATCCACCAGCTCGGTCGGGCACGCCTCACCTGCGACGATGAGCGTCGTCGACTCCAGCCGGTCCGGTGACAACATCCCTGCGGCCGAGGGGGTTTGGCACAGCACGCTGACTTTCTCGCTGATCAACAGCTCGTGGAGGTCATCGGGCGACGACGCCACAGATTCGGGAACCACCACCAGGCGGCCGCCGTGCAGCAACGCACCCCAGATTTCCCACACCGATACGTCAAAGACCAACGAATGCCATTGCGACCAAACCTGACCCGGCCCAGCGGGCAGGTCGGCACGTACCGCGTCCACCAACTGCGTCACGTTGTGATGAGTAACCGCAACCGCTTTGGGAATACCGGTGGTGCCCGAGGTATACGTCATGTAGGCGAGGTCATCGTGCTGCGGTACGGGCAGCGCGGAACTGGGCTGACCGTCGATCAGCGGATCGTCGATTTCGATGACGCCCACGTCGAGCCCATCGAATCGTGAGCCCAGTTCGGCCGTGGTGAGCACCGCCACCGGTCCCGCATCCGACACCATGAACTTGATGCGCTCGTCGGGATGAGCGGGGTCGATCGGCAGGTATGCGGCCCCTGTCTTGAGCACCGCCAAAAGCCCGACGATCGCCTCGCCTGAACGTGGAACCAGCAGTCCCACAACCTCTCCTGGACCGGCACCATTGCTCGCCAGCACGTGGGCGATGCGATTGGTGACCTGATCCAGCTCACGGTATGTCCAGGACCTGTCCCTGCACACCAGCGCGACGGTCTCCGGCGCGCGCTCCACCTGGACTGCGAACAACACCGGGATCGAGACGGGTTCGGCGGCGGGCTCGGTGAGCACCGCGCGGTTACCCCATTCGTCGAGTCGGTCGTGATCGTCGTCGTCGAGAAGATCCATCGACAACAAAGTCCGGGTGGGATCGGCGCTCATGTTGGCTCCTTCTTCTTCCCTTTAACATCGGATGTCATGGCTTCCAGCACCCGCTGGAACCTCTTGACCAACTTTCCAATTCGGACGGCGCTGAAGACATCGGTGTCAAATTCGACGCGCAGACCCAACTCATGGCCAGGCGTGGCCTGGACCGCGAGTGGGTAGTGGTTGTACTCGCGATTACTGAACCCCGTGATGGACAATTCGTGCACGCGAGACAGTGCAGCCGTGTCGATGGGGTAGTTCTCGTAGACGAACATTGTGTCGAACAGCAGATCATGCCCGACAGCATGGTGAATCTCGTTGAGCGCCAGGTGCTGATGCTCCAACGTCTCACCGTAGGCGCCCTGCAGCTGGTTCAGCAGGCCCGCGATGGTGGTGGCCGAGGTGATGGTCGCTCGGACCGGAACCGTGTTGATCAACAGACCCACCATCGATTCCGCCCCGACGAGATCGGTCGGCCGGCCCGACACCGCGGTACCAAACGCGACGTCGGTCTGACCCGTCAGCCACATCAGCAGCTGAGCCCACGCGGCCTGCAGCACCGTACTGACCGTCGTGCGGCAGGAGCGAGCGAGCTCGCCGAGCGCCTGGGTGGTCTCGGCAGACACAACGAAGGACTCAACCCCTCGCCGTCCCAGCACCATTCGGCCCGGCGGCCCCACCAACGTCGGGGTCTCGAAACCTTCGAAGACCTTGCCCCACGCCGATCGGGCAGTGCTGTTGTCCTGTCCGGACAGCCAGCTGACAAACCGGCGATAGGCGACCGGAGCCGGCAGCCGCTCGCCGAAGTAGCTTGCGAATATCTCCTGCAGCAGGATCGGCTTTGACCACCCATCAAGCACGATGTGGTGATTGGTGAGCAGGAATCGATACTCGTCCGCCCCGGTCCGGGCCAGCGCGGCCCTGAAGGGCGGTTGGCCCATCAGATCGCAGACCGCGCTCCGTTCCGCAGCCGCCAGCCGCTCGACCCTATCTTCGACATCACCCTCGCCGTCCAACTCGACGTATTGCCAAGCCAACTCGGGATCTGCGGGGATGAGCTGCACTGGCGCGCCGAACTCTTCGTAGAAGGTGGCGACCACATTCGGACGGCGCTTGATCGCGGAGCGCACGGCCTCATGCAACCGCTTGGGATCGAGCGGTCCGCTCAAGGCCACATCGAGCTGTACGGCGTACAGGTCGTCGCTGCCCTCCATCGCCTCTGGCGCCAGGTTCGAGTGGAACAACAATCCCTGCTGCAACGGCGTCAGCGGCAACACGTCTGCGATCTCGTACTGCTCGTCCAGCTGATCGATCTGCTGTTGGGTCAGCTGCGCTGGCACAACATCCGAAGGCGTCAGCCCTCCGCCGCCGGCACGCACGTGCGCGCAGATTCCTGCCAGCGAGTCGAACCAAAGTCGGCTGATCCGATCAATCTGGTTGTGACTCAAGGCTGATAGCGCCCACGTCCATGTCGCATGCAATTGCGGACCCGCATCGGCGTCTTCCATGACGCCGGCGTTGAGTTCGACGGTGTGCCCCAACGGCGTGGGCACCGATGTCGCGGCGGCGGTGATCGCCACCCCATCCTGGTCGATCCGCCAGAGGTCGTCGGAGAGCTCGGCCCCACCGGCACCGAGCCGGCCCAAATAGTTGAAGCCGATCGACGGATCCGGCCCCACCACCTCAACATCGGGATTGAGATACCGCAACAGACCGTAGGTCAAGCCGTCCGGCAGCGCGCGCAGTTGTTCCTTGGCGTCCTTGATCACCGGCGCCAGCGCGGAGTCACCGGCCACCACCTGCGCCCAGGACAGTTCGCCCACCGCCAACGACACCGGGTACTTGCTGGTGAACCAGCCGACCGTGCGGGAGAGATCCGCATCCCCGGCGAATTCTTCTTGGCGGCCATGGCCTTCGACGTCAATACCGATCGGTGCTCCAGCCGAGCCGAGGAACTCGTTCCATGCCAAGGCGAAAGCAATCAGCAGAATGTCCTGCACCCCGGCGTGGTAGGCGGTGGGCACCTCACCCAACAGCTCACGGGTGAGGTCGGCGTCGAGCGACACCGACAACTGCCCCGCACTGGCGTAGGTATCCATGGTGGGATGCACCGCAGGCAACGCCGCCGGGATCGCCTCCACCTGCCGCCAGGCGTCAGCCAACGCGGTCACGTCCGCGGCATGCGCGTGCTGATCGAGCAGAGTTGCCCAGCGTGCAAATGACGTTCCGCCCGAAGGCAGTTCCACCGGCTGCTCGCCGTGATGCTGTGCCCAGGCGATATTGAAGTCTTCCAAAAGAATTCGCCACGAGACCGCATCCACCGCCAGGTGGTGAATGATCAGAACCAGCCGGTTCTTGCCGCTCTCCCACAGCGCACTCAGCATCGACCCGGTGGCGGGGTTCAACCGCGACCGCGCCTGGCTCAGCGCCTCATCGGTAAACGTCTCCACAGCCAGCAGGCACTCGCGGGCATCTACCGTTCCCGCCTCCGGAATCAGCAGAGACCACTGGCCACCGTCGTCTTCGGCACGCAGTCGCAACGTGGCGTGCCTGTCCAGCAGGGCCTGCAGCACGGTCACCACATCGTCCTCGGTGACTCCGGCGGGAGCCTGCAGTACGACAGTCTGATTGAACTCCTCGACATCACCGCCGAGCCCGTGCAGCCAACGGATGATCGGGGTCGCAACAACCGCTCCGGTGCCCGCATCGACCACGCCGGTCTCGCCGTCGGCGAACACGGCAACCTGAGCCAGGCGTGCCACGGTTTGTTCGACAAAGATGTCTCGCGGCCGCAGCAGCAGGCCGGCGGCCCGGGCACGGGCCACCACCTGCATGGACGAAATGCTGTCTCCACCAAGATCAAAGAAGGAATCATCCACGCCGATCTGCTCGACACCGAGCACCTGGGCGTAGATGCCCGCCAGGATCTCCTCGACCGCGTCCTCGGGCGCTCGATAATGGTCCGCATCCTGGAACTCCGGCGCCGGCAGCGCACGGGTATCGAGCTTGCCGTTCACCGTCAACGGCAACGAATCCAACACCACCACGGCCGCCGGGACCATGTAGGCCGGCAGACGTTCCGCCAGCGTGGCCCGCACCGCGGCCGGATCCAAAGTGCCAGCTATCGATTCGGTGATGTAGCCCACCAGCCGCTTGTCGCCAGGACGGTCCTCACGAGCGATCACCGCCGCTTGGTCCACGCCCTCCACGCGAGCCAATGCCGCATGGACCTCACCGAGTTCGATGCGGTATCCACGGATCTTGACTTGCTTGTCGGCACGTCCGACGTAACGCAGCTGTCCGTCTTCACCCCACTGCACCAGGTCTCCGGTGCGATACATCCGCGATCCGGGCGCGCCGAATGGGCATGCGACAAAACGGGTTGTCGTCAGATCCGAACGGCCCAGGTATCCGCTCGCCTGCCCGGAACCTGCCACATACAACTCACCGACCACGCCCACCGGCACCTGCCGGAGCCAGCCGTCGAGCACGAAGAAGGCGAGATGCTCCAGTGGCACGCCGATCGGACTGCTGTTGCTGTCCACGTCACCGTCGCCGATCTCCCGGAAGGAGGCGTGAACAGTCGTCTCTGTGATGCCGTACATGTTGATCATGCGCGGCAGCCCCGGATGGCTGTCGAACCAGGGCGAAAGCCTCTGTGGTTCAAGAGCTTCGCCACCGAATACCACGGTCTGCAATTTGAGCTGCTGACCCATTTCGGGCTGCAGCGCGTCAGCGGTCTGCAACGCGTAGAACGCCGAAGGCGTCTGGCTCAGCACGCTGACCTGCTCGCTGACAAGCATGGCATGCAGGTCTTCCGGCGACCGGACAATCGCGTCGGGTACGACGAGCAACCGTCCGCCGTACAACAGCGCACCCCAGATTTCCCACACCGAGTAGTCAAAGGCCAGCGAGTGGCATTGCGTCCAGACCTGGCCCAAAGCCAGTTCCGCGTCCAGCGATTCCAGCAGTTGTGCGACGTTGCGATGGGTCACCGCCACACCCTTGGGCGCACCGGTGGTTCCCGAGGTGTAGATGATGTACGCAATGTCGTCGACCGCTGGACCAAGCAACGCGGTGTCGCTCTGCTGGCTTACCGCCGGGTCGTTGATATCGAGCACAGGCACGCCCGAAGCGCCGAGCCGTGGCATCAGATCGGCAGTGGTGACAGCGACGACAGGCGCGGCATCACCCAACACGAACTCGACGCGCGAGTCCGGGTGCGCCGGGTCGATCGGCAGGTACGCCGCTCCGGTTTTGAGCACGGCCAGGATGGCCGCGATGGCCTCACCGGTGCGAGGAAGCAGCAGTGCCACTCGCTCGCCCGGGCGAGCGCCACGAGTCACCAAGTGGTTCGCCAACCGGTTGGCTGTTGCGTCCAATTCACCGTAGCTCCAGGAACGTTCACCGCAGGTGATCGCAATTGCCTCGGGGGCGCGTGCGACCTGCGCGGCGAAGAGCTCCGGAATCGATGTCAGCGCGGGCTCCGGTCGGGTGAGCACCGCACGGTTGCCCCATTTGTCCAACCGGTCGTGTTCACCGGCATCGAGCAGATCGATGGATGACAACCGGGTCGCCGGATCCGCGGTCATGGCCGTCAGTACCTGACGGAACTTGTCGACAACGGTCTCGATATCCGCCAACTCGAAGACAGCGGTATCGAACTCGACGCGCAGGCCCAGTTCATTGCCCGGCATCGCCACGACCGACAACGGGTAGTGGTTGTATTCACGGCTGCTGAAATCGGTGATGCCGAGTTCTCGCGCACCCAACAACGCGTCGGCGTCGATCGGGTAATTCTCGTAGACGAACAACGTGTCGAAAAGCCTGTCGAGGCCGATTGCATGATGAATCTCGTTGAGCGCCAAGTGCTCGTGCTCGACGGTCTCGTTGTGCATCCGCTGCAACTGATCCAGTAGATCGGCAACGGTGGTGGCCGCGGTGATGTTCGCACGCACCGGCACCGTGTTGATCAGCAGACCCACCATCGAGTCGGCTCCCGCCAAGTCGGCGGGGCGTCCCGATACCGCGGTGCCGAACGCCACATCGTGCTGACCGGTCAGCCAGGTCAGCACTTGAGCCCAGCCCGCCTGCAGAACCGTGTTGACGGTGGTGCGTTGCGCTCGGGCCAGCTCAGCCAAGGACTGCGTGACGTCCTCGGAGATGCGGTAGGACTCAACTCCCCGGCGGCCTGCGGTGGCGAGCGAGCCCACCAGCGTGGGGGTCTCGAAACCGTCGAGGGCTTTCCCCCATACCGATTGCGCCGCAACGCGATCCTGCCCTGCCAGCCACGTGACGAAGTTGCGATAGGGGGCGGGCGAAGGCAAGCGCTGCCCGTAGTAGACGCTGAAGATCTCTTGCAGCAGGATCGGCAACGACCAGCCGTCGATCACGATGTGATGTGCGGTCAACAAGAGTCGATGCTTGCTTACTCCACCATCTTCGGCGTCACCAACCCCCGAGATGAGCGTTGCCCGGAAGACCGGCTCGGTGAACAACCGGCAAACCGCCGCACGTTCAGAGGCGGACAGCTCCTCGATCCGCTCATCGGCTTCGCCGGCCAGTTCGACATGCTGCCAGGCGATTACGGGCTCCGCGGAGATGATCTGTACCGGCTCCCCGTATTCCTCACTGAAGCGGACTGCCAGGTTGGGGTGGCGTTTCACCACTGTGTGCACGGCATCGCGCAGACGAACGGCATCGAGTGCACCGGTCACGGTAAGCGCCAACTGCACCGCGTAGACGTCGTCCTCGGTGGAATCTCCGGTGGCCTCTGCGAATCCAGCCTGGAACAGCAGCCCTTGCTGCAGTGGGGTCAGCGGGAGCACATCGGCGATCTCGTACTGTTGTACCAGGGCATCGATTTGCTGCTGATTCAGTCGCGCAGGCGCCAGATCGGAAGGCGTCAATCCGCCTCCGCCAGAACGCACATGGGCGCAGATTCCAACCAGGGCTTCGAACCACAGCTGGCTCAGACGATCCGCTTGCGCACCGTCCAGCGCTGATGGCGCCCACGCCCAGTTGGCGCGAAGCTCCGGACCGCTCGAGGCATCCGAATGTGTCTCGAAGATGCCGGCGTTGAGCTCCACCGAATGCGCCAGCGGCATCGAAATAGCCGCAGCCACATCGGCCATCGACAAGCTGTCGTCACTGATCCGCCAGAAGTCCTCGGAGAGTTCGGCAGCGCCCGCGCCCAGCCGCCCGAGGTAGTTGAACCCGATGGTCGGCTCCGCCCCGGACAACTCCACGTCGGGATTCAGGTAACGCAACAGCCCGTAGGTCAATCCGTCGGGCAAGGCACGCAACTGTTCCTTGACGGACTTGATCACGTCGCCGAGGGAAGCCTCCCCCGCGGCCACCTGCGCCCACGAAAGCTCGCCCACCGCAATCGAAGCCGGATACTTGGTGGTGAACCATCCGATCGTGCGCGATAGGTCGATACGGCGATGAACGGCGTCGCCGACCTCCTCCTGACGACCATGACCTTCGATATCGAAGGCGATGGAGGCGCCCCGGGTGCCGAGGAATTCGTTCCAGGCCAGTCCGAACGCGATCAGCAGAATGTCTTGCACTCCAGCGTGAAATGCCGCAGGTACCTCACCCAGCAGTTGCCGGGTGGTCTCGGAGTCCAGCGAGACGGACAACCGCCCGGCGTTGGCGTAGGTGTCGACCGCTGGTTGCACCGCGGGCACACGAGCCGGCGTCGTAAGGACCTGCCGCCATGCATCGGCGTGCTCAACCACATCTGCGGCAACCGCATGTTCTGCCAGCAGTGCAGACCAGCGCGCGAAGGACGTCCCGCCGACCGGCAGCTCCACACCGGCGCCGCCATGGTGCTGTGCCCACGCAATATTCAAGTCTTCCAGCAGGATTCGCCACGAGACGCCATCGACGGCAAGGTGATGAATCACCAGTGCCAGTTGCGCGGTGGCCGGAACCCATACCGCGCTGAGCATCGCGCCGGTAGCCGGATCGAGCCCCGTGCGAGCGGCCACCAATGCCTCATCCGACAACGCGTCGGCGATATGAAGGCGGTCGCGGGCATCTACCGCTCCCACATCCGGAACATGTAGCGACCATTCACCCGAATTGTCCTGCGCACGTAGACGCAGGGTGGCATGCCGGTCCAACAGCGCCTGTAATACGACGACCACGTCGTCCTCGGTCACCGCGGAAGGCGCCTGGATGACGAGTGTCTGATTGAACTCGGCGATCGGGCCCTCAATGTCGCGCAGCCAGCGCATGATCGGGGTGGCCGCCACGGGGCCGACGCCTTCATCGGCCACATAGGCTTCCCCGCCGGTGATTTCGGCCACCACGGCCAACCGCGACACCGTCTGCTCGATGAAGACATCGCGCGGGCGGCACAGCACTCCCGCCGCGCGAGCACGGGCAACCACCTGCATCGACAGAATACTGTCGCCGCCCAGATCGAAGAACGAGTCGTCGACGCCCACTCGCTCAACACCGAGGACCTGCGCGTAGACGCCGGCGAGGATCTCCTCCACCGCGGTACCCGGCGCACGGTATTCAGCGCCGAGACCGCCGTACTCGGGAGCCGGCAGCGCGCGGATGTCCAATTTGTTGTTGGACGTCAGCGGCAGCGCCTCGAGCACCACCACCGCGGCCGGAACCATGTACGGCGGAAGACGTTTGGCCAGAATGCTGCGTACCTCGATGGGGTCCGCGCTGCCCGTCACATAGCCGACCAGGCGCTTGTCGCCGGGGCGGTCCTCGCGCACGATCGCCGCCGCCTGGTCCACTCCGTCGAGGGCACCCAACGCGGACTGGACCTCACCGAGTTCGATGCGGTAGCCGCGAATCTTGACCTGCTCGTCGGCGCGGCCCAGGTACTGCAGTTGGCCGTCGTCGCCCCACAACACCAGGTCGCCGGTGCGATACATGCGGGAGCCGGGCTCACCGAACGGGCATGCGACAAAGCGTGAGGCCGTCAGGTCTGAACGACCTATATATCCGCATGCGACGCCGTCACCGGCAACATACAGTTCGCCGACGACACCGGCCGGCACCGGTTGCAGCCAGGTGTCGAGCACGAAAAGCGCCGCACCAGGCACTGGTGAGCCGATGGGAACCACGGAATCCGGAGACTCTGCCTTGAGAGGAGCGCTGATCGCCACGCACATGGTGGTCTCGGTCGGGCCGTACGCGTTGATCATCACTCGGCCGGGCGCCCACCGATCGACGACCGTGGCGGGGCACGCCTCGCCCACCACCGCGAGCGCCGTGGATTCGAGGCCCTCAGGCGACAACATCGCCACCGCCGACGGCGTCTGGGTAAGCACAGTGACCTGCTCGGTGACCAAGACATCGTGGAAGTCGGAGGGAGAGGCGGTGACGGATTCGGGTACCACGACCAGCCGGCCACCGCGCAGCAGCGCACCCCAGATCTCCCACACCGAGACATCGAATGCCAACGAGTGGCACAGCGGCCATACGCCGGGGTTGGGCAGACCGGCGTCCAGCGACGACATCAATTGAGTGACGTTGTGGTGGGTGACAGCCACACCCTTGGGGGCACCGGTGGTACCCGAGGTGTAGATGATGTACGCGATGTCATCCGCTGCGGGAGCCGACGGCACCGTTCCCGAATGGACGTCGGTTCCGTAATTCTCCGAGGCATCGAGGTCGATGACGGTGAGGCCGAAACCGTCGAGCCGTGCACTGAGATCGGTCGTGGTGATCGCCGCGCGCGGCGCTGCATCCCCCACGATGAATTCCAGGCGCGATGCGGGCACCGCCGGGTCGATCGGCAGGTACGCTGCGCCGGTCTTCAACACGGCAAGAATCCCGATGACCGCGTGAGCCGACCGGTCCGAGAACAAGATGACTCGCTCACCAGGGCCTACACCCTGATTCGCAAGATGACTGGCGAGACGATCGGCGGCCTCATCGAGCTCGCGGTACGTCAGCGTGCTATCCGCGAAGGTCAGTGCCGCCGCATCGGGATTGGCAGCCACGTGCGTGGCCAACAGCTCGGGAATCGATACCCGCTTGGCTGCCGGCGCCGCCAGAACACCCCGGTTACCGACCTCGGCCAAGCGCTCGAGCTCATCGTCGACCAGGGAATCCAGCGAAGAAAGCCGCCGATCTGGATCGGCGGCCATCTCCGACAGGAGCCGTTGTAACCGGCTCGCCAGGTTCGGCACTCCGAATTTCGAGAACGGCAGTCCGTCACCCGAGGTGCTCAGGAGTAGTTGGTCACTGGCCCCGATAAAGAAGAGTCCGAAGTGCCCCATGGGGCCGTGGTTGGTGTAGGTCGCCGTGGCGGGCACACCGGCGAGATCCAGGGTGAGTCGCATGGGGATGAAGTTGATGGCGACGCGATTTCCCGCCTGCCGGGGGCCCCGGAGACCGAATTCGCCGCCATCGAGAATGTGCGCCGGGAACCGTTGATGCTTCAGCAGTTCGCGAATGCGTACATCAACGTGCTGGCAGAATTCGGCGACGGTGGATTCCGGCGGTGCACTGAGCACCAGCGGCACCACGCCGGCCAGCATGCCCGGAAGTGTCTTCGACTCGGGACGAACACGTCGGCTGACCGGGAAGTCAAGCGCCACTTCCGACCCGCTCGTGGACCATCCGCGCACCAACAACGCGCAGGCCGCGGTGATAACCGAGTACCGGCGAACACGCAAAGCCTTTGTCAAGTCTTTGATTTCGCCGACTACGGCGTCATCGATCTGAACCGAGGCTGTCGGCGTGTAACCCTCATGGCCCTCGTGGGCATGAGGCGGGCGGGGATCAAGGCCGCTGTCCGGCGGAAGGTTACGGCTCCAGTACTCCTGATCCTCTGTGTAGTCGGCGGAGGCTTCGTACTCTGCCTCCAGATCGACCAGATCCTTCAGGGTGCCGAAGTAGGCGTCGGGAATCGGATCCCCCGCGACCAGCGCGGAGTAGATCGATGCAATTCGGCGGCTGACGATCGCCATGCCCAGGCCGTCCAGGTTGATGTGATGGCACAGCCCGAACATGTAGTACTGATCGTCCGCCGTGCGGATCAACGCGAATTTCAGCAGTTGGTCGGTCAACGGCATCAGGGCGCGTTGGATCGATGAGGCGATCTGGCGGGCGTGCTCGACAGGATCTTCTGAATCACGCACGTCGTGGAACGCCAACACGAGTTCCGAATGGTCAATCGCCCTCTGAACGATCTGACCATTGACCTCAAGGAAGGCGGCCCGCGCAGGTTCAGCTTCGTTGATTGCCTGACGGACCGCCTGCTCGAGTAGAACTCGTTCTACTTTTCCCTCGATGCGGACCAATAGGCCCAGCTGCCACTCAGCGTCAACCAGACCACTTTCCTGTGAAAGCCAGATATCCAATTGTCCGCGTGAAAGCGGTAATGCCTGGTCCTCAGACTCCAACATTCGCCTACCCCCTCTCCGAAGGTTCAGCGCCCAAGACCCCCACCCTGCGCCAATCTCTCGCGCAGGCTCTTCGGCCGGATATCGGTCCAGTTTTGTTCGATGTACTCCAGGCACGCAGCGCGGTCCGCTTCACCGAATACGACCCTCCAGCCATCGGGCACGTCGGCAAAAGCCGGCCACAGGCTGTGCTGCTCCTCGTCGTTGACCAAGACGAAAAAGCTTCCCTTGTCATCATCGAATGGATTGATGCTCACGCTTTCTCCAGGTTGCTTCGGTGGACATCGCAAACATACGGCTGAATTTAGAGCGTTGTACGGGGTTTCACAAAGTTCTAATCTTCGTAACTTTGACACATTCCCGTTCGCTGCTGCAACTAATTAGCCAGAATATCAACATTGACGTGTTTACGCAGATCAGATATGGTTACAGTGGTTTCAATCTGTTGCGACGAGCGCACACACGAGTATACCAAGTCTGGGCCCGCTGCGTGAGTCGAGCTTTCGGCAGTGAATGTGAGCAACCAAGTTCCGACCAATCGCCCAGGCACCAGGCAAAGTATTGTGCTAGAACTGGTGACGCCTGTTACCCAATATCGGGACTTGCTGGGAATCTTGGCCAAGTAGCTTGATGAAGTAGCCGAAATCGCCGTATTCAGAAGTTTTTCGAGTTCACATACGGACCGGTGCCCATCCAATTCATTGCGCGCTAGACTGCGAGTGTTACAAGCTGGTGCGCACGGAATGAACTCGCGACGACCTGAATAAGGATTCAACCTAAAACCAGAGCCACACGTGGCGTGCTAGCAACAGGAGTGCACAACAGTGTGGTCATCTAGAAGTAAATGTGGTGACAATCCGCTACGAATTAAGTTCTCATCTATAAGAAATACCGCAGATACCCCGCGTCGTTAGACCACCTGGTGCCTTAGCCTGGGCGCCCCAACGAATTACGCGAAAAACGCTGTTATGGGCGTTTCACTCAATAACCTACGGGGTACGCCGAAGACGATCTATATCGATGCCCATTACATGTGCACAGCGAGCCCACGGCGTTCGTTGTCGCGCATCGACAGAAGTGTGCCAACCAACCTCGAAAGCCTCCCGCGGAGGGCTTTCGGCACATCCGGCAAGAGGTGGTTATTGAGAGGCCGCGCCACTCGAATATGAAATACGTGGCGCGATGTTACGGAAACCCGTTAGTCGACCGGCTGTTCGGTGCGGACATCAGTTCCGGCGATGGGGGACGAACCGGCCGGCATCAACATGACGAACACCGGGAGCCGCAACACGGCACCCGTCAGAATGGGCAGCCGAATCGCCACAGAAACGACCTCCAGCTCCAAACGTCTCCCCCGCCGAGTCTCCATCTCAAGACGCCCGGGTAAATGTCGGGGTGTCGCCAGCCAGTCCAGACCGCGTTCTATCGACTCGACGACGTTCATTACTCAACTATACCCATCTGCAGGTGCACGACCATGAAATTCCTTGCCGGAAGACGAATCTGCCGTATCACCTAGGCCTTGATGAACCGGTACATACGGTATTCCACCGACCCTCCAGCGCGCAGATCGTCATAAGCGCGCTGAGCCGGCGCAAATCGACGAACTATGCCACGAAGAAGAGTTGGCGTGGCACGGTCGATGACGTATCGCCACCGTGCCAGGTTCTTCTCCATCCCGCGACGTACCTCGGCGTTGATTCCGCGCTCCGACACCATTCGCAAGGGCGCGTTCGCGAGCGCTACCTTCCAGCCGGGGACGTCTTGAACACTGCGCGCATCCGTGTAAAGAAAATGTCCCCCGGGCCGCAGCACACGTGCGACTTCGGTGAGGAATACCGGGAAGTGCGGGTACAGATGCGACGACTCTACGTTGATCACCGCATCGAAGGACTGATCGGGAAAGGGCAGGTTCTCCGCGTCGCCCTGAACGAACTCCAGGCCCGACAGATCGTGCCGCCTACGACAGAAGTCGATCCCGTCCGGATTCAGGTCCAGACCGGTGTACGAGGCCGGGTTCAACGCCCGTACCAAGTACGAGGCGCCACCTCCGTGGCCACAACCGACCTCCAACACTCGCTGACCGCTGAGATCCGTCTGGGCGGCGGTGCTGTGGTACAGCTGAATCGAGTACCGATCGGGCTCATCGGCAGCCGACAGCGGTACAGCCATCGCGGGGTCCTCTTCGTACCCGTAGTTGAGGAACACCACATCCTCAGTCTCGAGCTTGCGTGTGGCATGCCGGTAGATGAATTTCTGAACCCGCTGCGTGAACGCGGCGTTCAGCTTGAACATGACCCAGTCTCGCGACCTCTGAAGCGGACGACTCCGTACCATCGACGAAGTATGTCAGAGGTTTGGATTCAAGACCGACTTATCAAACTCTGAACTGCCTTGCGACAGTTGAAGAACCAGAGATAATGGCAAGATTCGGGTCCACCGACGCGACAACCATTGAAGGGCCAGGGACGGTATGAAGTTTGCGCTGGCGTGCTACGGAACCCGAGGCGATGTAGAACCGTCCGTCAGTGTTGGATGTGAACTGGCAAGACGGGGACATGAGGTATGCATTGCTGTCCCGCCCGACCTCATCGCGTTCGCGGAATCGGCGGGGCTCGCCACTGTGCCCTATGGACCAAAATTGCAGGACTTTCTGCAAGACGAATTCCTCCGGAACTTCTGGAGTCAGTTGGTGCGCAATCCCATCGGTTCGCTGCGTGAACTTTGGGCGCCCATCGCACGGTACTGGCCGGATACCAACACCACGCTGCTGTCGCTGGCGGAACGCGCGGATTTGTTATCTACGGGCCTGAACTTCGAACAATCCGCCGGCAATATCGCCGAGTACTTCGATATCCCGCTGATCATGCTGCACCACTTCCCCATGCGGCCCAACGGCCAACTGTTGCCGATGCTCCCGGCTCCCCTTGTCCGATCCGGTGGATTGCTTTCCGAATGGCTGTTGTGGCGCGCTACGAAAGACGCAGACAACACGCAACGAAAGGCCCTCGGCCTCCCTCGGGCGACCGGCCCCTCAGCATTGCGCACCGCACGCCGAGGTGCGGTGGAAATCCAGGCCTACGACGCAGTTTCCGTACCTGGACTGGTCGCGGAATGGGCGAAATGGAACGGCAGCCGACCGTTTGTCGGTGCGCTCACGATGGGGCTGACAACCGAAGCCGACCAGGACGTAGCCTCCTGGCTCGCCGCGGGGAAACCGCCGATCTGCTTCGCAACCGGCAGCATCCCTCTCGAATCCCCGGCCGAGACAATCGAAATGATCAGTTCCGCGTGTGCGGAATTGGGTGAGCGCGCACTGATATGTGCCGGCGGCACCGATTTCAGTGATATCGCGCCTCTCGACCATGTCAAAGTCGTCGGAGCGGTCAACTACGCGGCGGTCTTCGCGGCCAGTCGAGCCGTAGTTCACCATGGCGGCTCCGGGACCACCGCGGCGAGCTTGCGGGCGGGGATACCCACCTTGATCCTCTGGAGTTCTGCTGACCAGCCGTACTGGGGAAACCAACTTGACCGACTGAAAGTCGGTGCTGCCCGCCGATTTTCCGCGACCAACCGGAAGACTCTGGTCGCCGACCTGCGCCGGATCCTTGCTCCGGAATACGCGGACGCGGCACGTGCGGTCGCGACGCAGATGACCAGCCCGGCGGACAGCGTCACCAAAGCCGCCGATATCTTCGAGAGCAGCGCCCGCCAGAAAACGGCGTGAGAACTGATCCGCTACTGCGGTGGCTTGATGATCAGACCCTGCCCCGTTGGCAGGGCAACGACGGAAACACCCAACTCGCGTGCCACCTCGTCCATCGCGATGCGCTGCTCGTCCCGGCCGCGGTTCGCGTAGTCGTCCAATAGCACGAACGCCCCTGGTGACAATCGCGGCCAAAAGTACCGCAACGTCTCCACTTCTGGTGGAGCACAGTTCATATCGATATGGAGAAACGCCACAGCATCGGTGTCGACCTCAGCCAGCGTCTCCGGTACGGCGCCGACGATGACGCGCTGATTCTTCCACTGCGCAAAGTTCGCCTTGACGCTGTCCACCGAGCTCACGTACATGCCGTTTTTTACGAGCTTGTCGCTCTTTTCGAGCGCGCCGGCGTCGCGCTCACCCGTGCTGACGAAGCGCGGATCGAGGCCCGCGAAGGTGTCGAGTAGGTAGAAGGTCTTGCCCAGCTGATCCCAATCGAGGTACTCCATGATGGCGCTGCTCAAGAATCCGTAGCTGACTCCGCACTCGACGAAATCGCCCTTCACCTTGTTGGCACTGGCCGCCGCCCAGAGCCCGACATGCACCCGCCAGTGCCACTGGTACCAGTCCGTTCCGCCCAGGGCACGGACCCCGCGTTCATACGCGCGCTGAAAGTCCGGATCATCAAGGAACGCATGGCTGTTAAAGCAAATCAGCGCATCGTTCGAATAGACTTTGGGTAGAAGTGTGCGCGCAAGCCAATACTCCTTGCGAACCGCCCACAGCTGGATACGGGTACGGAGCGATAGCTCATCTGCCACAGCGGAAACGATAGCATCCGCCGTCTGTGTGGAGGTGAGAAAGGCTCGCCGCGAACCAATTCAGACTGATCGAATCGCTATGGCTCACAAGCTGATCGATGGCACCTCTTGCGGTCAAGCCGCATCGCGATCAACAGGGATTGGCGGTGGCTCGTCTATCACTGCCGTCTTCTTCCGCGTAAGCCGAGACTTCAGCGCAATCGCGTGCTTTTCCACCACGAACCAACTGAAGGCCGCCAGCGGCACGGTGGCCGCCGTCGCAATAGCGAAGAACAGCAACAGATTCAGGCTACCCAAGCCCAAAACGACCAACAGTTGCTGTATGGGATAGGCATAGATGTACGTGCCGTACGACAGGTCGTTTCGTAGATTCAATCGCGGATTGTGAATGAGCGAGCCCGACACAATGACCGCATAGGCCAACGGCAGCGCCGCAACATCCCGATAGTTCTCAAGCAGCCCAGATGCCAGCACGAGGACGACGCTGAGCGCGACAAGCGACCACCGCGCCGGAATGACGTCCTTGTACTGATTCAGCAGGGCCCCCGCCGCGAACATCACCGCGAATCGGGCCACCATCTGCGGGATGGACGTCGCGGCGAAGACGGGATAGGAGAGATATGTCGTCGCACAGAGGAAGAACACGAACGCCGCCGGAACGACCCATCGCCGCTTGAGCAAGCCCGCGACACCTAGCACTGCCACCGCGATGTAACAGATCATCTCGAAGACAAGCGTCCAGATCGAACCGTTCCATACCCCGGGCCACGGGACGCCCCGCGGTGTGCCGTCGACGCCGGCGTAGTACACGTTGAGCAGGCCATTGTTGAGGACATACTCGAGCGGCTTGTGCGAGGCGAACAAATCCGCCACCGAACCGCCTTGGATCAGAACGCTGACGGGGGCGATGACGAACGCGATGACCAGTAGGCACACCCACAATCCGGGGAAGATGCGCAAGCCACGGGCGATCGCGAAGTCCCGAAGCTTCGGTTTGCGTAGCCAACTCGCGGTGATGAGGAATCCAGAGACCGCAAAAAAACCGTCCACGCCCACCTGTTCGATGAGCTGCTCGAATGGCCGGTAGGTGATCGTTCGGCCGGTGAGGGGCCAGGAATGCCAAAAAATGACGCTCACCGCCAACACCAGTCGCCATGCGTTCAAGGCGTTGTTTCGCGGGTCGAAGACCTGACCTAGCGTCAAACCTCTCATCGGTTTGGCCCCGCCCGCCTGGCTCATGCCGAACACCGTGCCTGCGCGAACCGCTCCATGGCATCGGCGGCAGCGACAGCGCTATCGCCGGGTTTGGTCATTCCATCGGCGAGCTGCCGAGCCCGGCCGACATAGTCGGGCGCGAGGATTCGCCGCAGGTCCGCCACCAAAGATTCGCGGGTGGTAGTCGAAAAACGCCGGGTGGTGCCCACTTTGAGCTTCTTGATCTGACCGCCCCACAGCGTTTGATTGGCATCCATCGACAAAACCAACGTGGGGACTCCCGCCCGCAGGCTGGCCGCCGTGGTACCCGAACCTCCGTGGTGCACGACCGCACGGCACTGCGGAAAGACCGTCGCATAGTTCACGGCGCCCACGACCTTGACATGCTCGGGAAGAGCGGTATCGCCAAAGTCGCTCCACCCCGCGCCGATAAGAGCTCGCTCACCCAACTCTGCGCACGCCGAGCCGATCATGTCCAGTGCGGCGGAAGGAGATTCAACCGGCATGCTGCCGAACCCGAAGAAGATCGGCGGGGTTCCCGACGCGATCCACGATGAGACCTCTTCATCGGCCTCCTGTGTCATCGCCATGGTCAGCGAGCCGACGAACGGCCGCAACCCATCCCACTTGGCCCATTCAGTCGCCAGACCGGGGAAGCACGCCGAGTCGTAGCCCTGAATCTCAAGCGAACTACGCTCTGCGATCCGCTGTGGTGAGGGACTCGACGCCTTCGGCAGGCGAAGTTGGCGCCGCTGCGCATCCTCCACCTTTTTGTTCAGCCGCCACGCCACCCAGTCGAAGGCCGCCATCGCCGCGCGTCCCAGCCGGGACGGCAGAATGGTGACAAGCTGGCCGTTGGGCCGCATCGGAATATGATGCAGCGTCACCAGTGGAATGTCATGGTACTCAGCGACATTCGCAGCCGGTTCCTGATAGCTCTGCCCGGCGAACAACACATCGGCCCCCTCGGCCGCGGACATCAGCGTGGTGTTCATCTGCGCCCAGCACTCATCGCTGAGCTCCCACATCTGACGCCACATCGTTCGAATCTCCCGCACCTTCCAGAAGGTGTGGAAGAAGAACGTCCAGAAATTGCGATACACGTCCAGCCACGTCTTGGTATCCAACCCGTAAGAGACCGTCTCCAGCCCCGCCGATTCGGTGAAGCTCATCAGGTCGGGCGGCACTGCCATGACGACGTCATGTCCCCTGCGCTGTAGTTCACGAGCCACGACAAGGGAGGGTTCGATATCGCCCCGCGTTCCGTAGCTCGCCAGCACAAATTTCATCGCCTCTAACGCCTTTCGGGTATCGCGGTTCAGTGGAGTGACGCCGCCATCATTCCTTACGCCAAAACACACCGGTACCGTCAATTTCCACGATCTCCGCGGTTATCCCGTGCTTCGTTCGATAATCAGTGACAGCCTGTTTGCACGAGTCAAGCGCGTGGTAATCATCGATGATGCAAAAGCCTCCGGGAGACAAACGCTCGTAGAGCCCGTCAAGCGCCTGGATTGTGGATTCATAGAGGTCACCGTCAAGCCGCAATACCGCGATTTGTTCAATCGGCGCATCATGCAGGGTGTCTTTGAACCAGCCCGGAACAAAACGGACCTGCTTGTCCAACAACCCATAGCGCTCGAAATTCGCCCTGACATTCTTTTCGGTGACCGCCAGGATGGGCGCTGCCAGATGCAGCTTGTCTCCCTTGTCCGCCTTGTAGTTCGTCGTGTCCGGGGGCGGCACGCCCTCAAACGAATCGCAAAGCCAGACGCTTCGTGCCGTATCCCCGTACGCGGCCAAGACCGCGCGCATCAGGATGGACGCGCCTCCACGCCACACGCCACATTCAACAAGGTCTCCAGGTACGTCATCGGTAAGCACCGTCTCAACGCACTGTTGCAGACTGGTCAGTCGCTGCATTCCGATCATCGTCAGCGCATCCGCCGGCCAGTCCAGCCCCAAGTCCCGCTTGTGCGCGTCGAACGCACGCTTGCGCACGAGCACGTAGTCGCCAAATTTGAAAAAGGGGCGGTGCAGCCAGTTCCATCCCACTGGCACAAGTTCGTCGACTCCGTATCTGGTGAGGTCCTGCCGAAGCAGGCCCAGATAAGCGGATCGAGTGTCGTAATCGGTCACGGTCAAGAACTGCCCCTATCTCGAAATGCTGGTGTCCCGTCCCGCGCTAAGAATAGCCGCCCTGGTGACTCCGTCGACACGTTTCGAGGCTGGCTACTCCCTTGTAGGGACTGCATTTTCGGCCGAATCTGTCAAGAAATCTTATGCACGAATGTCGCCAAATATTTTTGACTCACTCCGGCCGAAGATCCAGCGCCCTTCATTAATATTCGGACTCATCGGAAGACCGCCCGCGGGAGGCTTTTGGGCTTGTCAGCCCGGTGAATGACCACCACCGAGTCGAACACCTCAATCCGGTCGATGATGGTGGCCGCGAAGGGCACTTGGACTTCCTTGAGCCTCCTCGGATGGCCCTCCATGATCTGGTAGACCGACTTCATCTCCAGGTAGTGGGCATGCATCGCATCCATCAACCACTTGGTGAAGTCGATGAACGATTCACGCTGATCGCGATAGATCGTCCAGTAGTTGGCGCACACATCCTCGACGATGTACACCCCGCCGGGCCGCAGGCGCGGAAACAGGTATCTAAACGACCCGATCATCTGCTTTGGCGTGTGCCCGCCGTCATCGAGAACGGTGTCGAACGGGCCCAACTCGTCGACCACGGCGCCGAGGAATCGTACGTCGGTCTGATCGCCGATCCGCACGTGAATATCGCGCTGCGGATCATCGTGCCGTGCGGACTCGGGATTGATATCCAGGCCCACGATGGTGGCCTCCGGCAAGTGCTTCCGCCACATCTGCAGGGACCCACCCCGGTCCACCCCGATCTCGAGCATCCGCTCGGTCCGAGTGAGAGCATCCTGATAGATGGGCAGGTAATGGCGCAGCTTGTGGACCTTGTCGGCGCCCTCGAAGATCCGGCCGATCGGCGTGTCCACGGGGCCCGTGTCATCCGCGGACATCGCGACTTCCCGCGCCAAGTCTGGGCCCAGCGCATCAAGCATGCGACGACGGCCCGCATACGGATACCGGCGCGTCAGGAACGGCGGCTTGCGCTGGAGCGTCAGGCGAAAGAGTGGCATGGTCACGGAATCCTTTGCGGTTCTTTGCCGTTCAAAGAACTCGGCCCGTTCTCAGAATTCCGAAACACCATACAAATCAGCCTACCGACAAGTTCCTGGCAATACTGCCAGCTAACCATCTTCATGTGGCAACAGCGCCCGCTCGCGCGGTAGGGCACTGTCCTCGGCCGCCGGCGCTTGGTGCGTCGTGATGGCATTTTCGGCGCGCTTCCGTTTGAGCTTCGACTTCAGGGCCAGCGCACGTTTCTCGACCAAGAACCAGCTAAAGGCCGCCGGAATCAACGTCGCTGCCGTCGAAACACCAAAGAAGACAAAAGGATTCAAGCTATACAGCCCTGCAACAGCCAATAGCTGCTGTGTGGGCGAGGCATATATATAGACACCATAGGACAAGTCCGTGCGGATGTTCATTCGCTTGTTCTTGATCAGCACGCCCGAGACGACGACCGCGTATGCGAGCGGGAGCGCACCGATCACGCGGTAGTCGGGCAGCATTCCTGAGGCCAGTACGATGACGACACTCGCCGCCACCAGCGACCAGCGCGCCGGAATCACATCGCGCCACTGATACAACAGCGCACCAGCGGAAAACATTATGGCGCTGCGCACCGCGAGCTGGGGGATTGTCCAGACCCCGGGGAATGTCAGCGGCGGCAGCAAGATCGCCGCAATTGTCGCCAAAATCAAAATCACGGGCGCGGTCCACCGTCGAGTAGCGAGTCCAAGTAGGCCAAGCCCAGCCACCGCGATGTAGCACATCACCTCAAAGACAAGTGACCACAGCGACGCGTTCCAGATTCCCGCGTAGGGGATATCGCGTGGTGTTCCGCCTACGTCGAGCTGGAGCTGCACCAACGCGCTGTTCTTCAATACGTACTCGATCGGCGCACTGGAGAAGAGGAGCCTCGCCGCGGAGCCGCCCTGGATCGCCACGCTCAGCGGCGCGATGACAAAGGCCGTCACCGCGAGAACGATGTAGTAACCCGGCAGAATGCGCAGAGCTCGCGCCACGAAATATTCGCGCGTATTGGGGTTACGGAGCCAACTCGCAGTGATCAAGAATCCTGAAAGCGCAAAGAATCCGTCAACTCCCACCGAGAAGAGCAACTGGAGTACCGCCTTGGACTCCACCACACGCCCGGTCAGCGGAAACGAGTGAAAAAGTATCACCTCGGTCGCCAGGGCGAGCCGGCACGCGTTCAACGCGTTGTTTCGCGAATCGAATACAGAACCGAGCTTCATGCGCCTCCGCCACTCTTCGCTGGGAGCGTCATCCTATCGCCATCCCAGTCCGTGATCACGCTTTCTGGCATTTCTACATCAGGTCGGAAAGACATTGCGACAACGAATGATTCATGGCCGCCGCCGGGGCAGGATGGCCGTGTCACGCCGAGGCGCGTATTTGCTCAAAAACGATTCGGGCAGTCTTTGTCGATCCATTCGAGAAGCGCCTGTAGGCCATCTTCAAGCGCCCACTTCGGGCTCCAGGCGAGGCCTTCAATTGCTGGGTCGATATCGCAGCTCGCCGCGCGCACATCCCCATCTCGAAACTTCCCGACGACGACGGGTTCCGGCGCCGCGCAGACATCGGCCACCTTGCGGGCCAACTCGTGAATGGTTGTCGCAGTGCCAGAACCGATATCGAAGGTGCGGCGCTCGACGGCGGGGGTGTGCACGGCGGCGAAAAGCGCATCGACAACATCGTCGATGAACACGAAATCGCGGACTATCCGGCCGTCTTCGTACACCTCCAACGATTGCTTCTCGCGTGCCAGCCGTGCGAAGAGTGTGACAATTCCGGTGTACGAATTGGTGAGCGATTGGCCTGGCCCGTACACATTCTGCAGGCGCAACACACTGAGATTGGTGTCATGGGCCGCGGCCCACGCTGCCAACAGATGCTCCTGAGCAAGCTTGGTGCCCGCGTAGACGTTGGTCGGCCGGGGCTCGGTGCGATCGGCACGGCTGGCGAGAGGGTTTGCCGATTCACCATGAGGTCCCGTGGGATCCCAATCGCCGGCCAGCAGCTGCGCATGGCTACGCGGCCGCGGATAGAACACGTCCGCACCAGCCTGCCACGCACCTTCGCCATAAACCGCTCGCGAGGATGCAAGCACCAACTGGTCCGGTACGAGACCCGTGCGGCTTAGGGCGTCAAGGAGCTGAGTCGTACCGACCACGTTCACCGAACCATGGCGCGTGGCCTCCGAAAGCGACTGCGCCGTACCCGTCTCGGCCGCCAAATGGACGATCTGGGAGGGCTCGAACAGGCGCAGGACCGCATCCCAGTCTGGCGCGTGGGTGACGTCTCCGGTGAACAGACGCACCGAGGAGGGCAGATCGACTGCCTGTCCCCTGGGATGAACCTGTGGGTGCAAGACGTCCATCACCGCGACGTCGTATCCCGCTTGGACGAGACGGTTGGACAGGGTGGACCCGATGAACCCTGCACCACCGGAAATGAGTACAGACTTTGACGCACTAGCCCTTGACAAGCCGAGCCTCCCGTTCTTTTCAGACCAGCTAGGTGTCCGGCACGCACCGGTAATGCGTTCCCGGTCAATGATATCGATGGTGGTGGTTCAGTCGTGCGGGGATGAACTGTCGCAAGCTGTGGCCTGCGGGCAACTGACCTACGCGCGGGCGGCTCTCGCCTCCAGCAGGTCGGCAGCTCTACTGACGCTATCGTGCGGCTTGGACATGTGGGGAGCGATCGCTCGCGCCCGCGTCGCGCATTCCGGGGTAAGAATCTGACGCAGATCGGAGACCAACGAATCTCGGGTCGTGGTCGAAAAGCGTCGGGATGTGCCCACTCTCATGCGTTTGAGCTGATTTCCCCAGAACGGCTGATCACCGACCGTCCAGAGGATCAAGGTGGGCACTCCCGCACGCAAGCTGGCCGCCGTGGTACCCGAACCGCCATGATGAACGATCGCCCGGCTCACCGGAAATACCGCCGCGTAGCTCACCACTCCGACCACTTTGACATGTTCGGAGGTTCGCACGCCGCTGAAATCGGTCGCGCCCGCGCATATCAACGCCCGCTCCCCCAATTCTGCGCACGCCGAACTAATCATCTCGACTGTCTCCGCTGGAGATTCGACGGGGATGCTGCCCGACGCAAAGCATATGGGCGGTGGCCCAGCAGCTATCCACGACATGACCTCGTCGTCGGCCGCGGTCGTCAGCTCCATCGTCAGAGCACCCACAAAGGGTCGCCGATCACCGAATTTCGCCCACTCGTCGGCCAATCCCTCGAAGCAAATGTCGTCGTAGGCTTGAACTTCCAGCGAGTCGCGCTGACCTATCCGCTGCGGCGAAGGGCTTGTCGCCTGCGGCAATCCGAGGTCTCGCCGTTGTGCATCTTCGGCCCGCTTGGTCACCCGCCAGGTCAGCCAGTCGTACGCGGTCATCGCGGTGCGGGTCAGCCGCGACGGAAGGGTCGGAAAAAGCTGACCATTAGGACGCCACGGCATGGTGTGCAGCGCGACCAACGGGATCCCATAGAACTCCGCGACATTGGCGGCCGGCTCCTCATAACCCACGCTGGTCGACAGAAGATCCGCCCCCTCCGCCACCGACACCAGGGTCCGACTCATCTCCGACCACTGTTCAGTCACCAGTTTCAGCGCCTGACGACATAACGCGACCAGGTCCTGTAGCCGCCAAAAATGCCGGGTCCACGACGTCCATAGGTCTCGGTACTCATCGAGCTGTGGTCCCACATGAATTCCATAGGGCACCGCTGAAAGTCCCACCGACTCCACGAAAGTAATCAAGTCAGGTGGGACCGCCATGCGCACTTCATGGCCCCGGCGCTGCAGTTCTCGTCCGACAGCAACGGCAGGTTCGATATCACCGCGCGTGCCATAACTTGCCATGGCAAATCTCATGACGGTATCGACCTCCCCGATATGTCTGTGCACTCACAGAATGGCCGTCGGTGCTGTCGGCCATTATTACCGATCTGATGCGCCGCGGATAGCCTCAACATAATGAGCGCACGTACGTCTCCACATTCAATAATGTGGATGCAGCTATGGCTGAACGAATTGGCTTTAACGCATTGCCCAGGTAAATCAACTGCTCCGATTGGAAGCGGCAATGCAATACCAGCGGGCCACGGGCACACCGGCTCTCGCATTATTCCGGCTGAACATCGGGCGCGTAGAACGCTCGTCACGGACTGGTCTCGCCCGACTGCTCGGCGATGCGGCCGGGCGGACTACTGCCTACATTTCGTTCCACCGGCATCGCGCCTTCATACACGTTAGGCTGACTCGTGTTGCGCTACGGCACCATGAAAAAACTTCCCGCCGCAACAGAACGCAACGAGCCCTTCGTATTTGTCGTCGAGTAGGAGGACACATTGCGCGGAATAATTCTCGCGGGCGGTTCAGGTACTCGCCTACACCCGATAACGATGGGTGTCAGCAAGCAGCTGCTACCGGTTTACGACAAACCGCTGGTCTACTACCCGTTGTCCACCCTGATCATGGCTGGCGTCCGCGACATCCTGATCATCACCACACCGGCCGACGCCCCGGCATTCGAGCGTCTCCTCGGCGATGGCTCCGCCTTCGGCATCAACTTGAGCTACGCCGTGCAACCCCAACCGGAGGGGCTGGCACAGGCGTTTGTCATAGGGGCCGAACATATCGGCTCCGACACGGCGATGCTCGCACTGGGCGACAACGTGTTCTACGGCCCCGGCCTGGGCACGAGCCTGCGCAGGTTCGAGAACATCGACGGTGGGGCGATTTTCGCGTACTGGGTTGCCAATCCGTCGGCATACGGCGTGGTCGAATTCGACGCCGCCGGCGTACCCCTGTCCCTGGAAGAGAAGCCCGCGGTACCGAAATCTCATTATGCGGTTCCTGGGTTGTACTTCTACGACAACGATGTCATTGAGATTGCGCGCTCGCTTCAGAAGTCAGCGCGCGGTGAATACGAGATAACAGAGATCAACCAGATCTACCTGGATCAAGGGCGACTCTCCGTCGAGGTCCTACCGCGCGGGACCGCCTGGCTGGACACGGGCACGTTCGATTCGCTTCTTGACGCGAGCGATTACGTGCGCACCATCGAACGCCGCCAGGGTCTAAAAATCGGCGTGCCGGAAGAAATAGCGTGGCACGCCGGTTTCATCAACGACGACCAGCTCGCCGCACGCGCCCAAAAGCTCCTCAAGTCTGGGTATGGGAGTTATCTACTTGAGCTCTTGCAGCGGAAATAGCCCGATGTTCTGGTCGGCAGTAACGCAACGGATTGTTCGACGTATAAATAGGTATGGGCCTGGGAGCACCTCAGGCCTCACGTGCAGCTGAATACGTAAAGTTGATGTGGTCGGTACGAGGAGGCAATTGAGAACATGAACAAACTGTCACTGACGAAAACTGTCGCCGCTGTTGGTGGTATCACCTTGGCGTTGAGCGCCGGAGCCGGGCTGGCTTCCGCTGACCCCGCTACCGACGAGATGGTGAACACCACCTGTACCTACGACCAGGCGAACGCGGCACTACACGCGGAGAATCCCATGGCCGCACAGTATTTCGACCAATCGCCACCGAATCAGCAGTTCATGCAGGAGTTCCTCAGCTCACCAAAGGACAAGCGGGTGAGCATGATCAACCAAGTCAAGGGGAATCAGGGCATCGAGTACGTCATACCGGTGTTCCAGCAGATGGTACGCAGCTGCCACAAGTACTGAGGCCGACCAGACAGACCTGAAGGGCCGGGCGCGACTACCTTGTCGCGCCCGGCCCTTCAGGTTTAGTCGGGTAAACAATCGATATGAAACCGGTTGAACGGCAAGAAAATCTACTCAGATAGCCGTGGGAACTCGGTGGTTGGTCCCTCGTCGTCGTAGTGGGCATTGGGCCGTTGCGCGGGTGCGGCCGCGGCCGCACCTACGGGCTCCAGCAGTGCACTCGGCGGGCGTGGCCGCACGCGCTGTGGCCACCAGAACCACCGGCCCAGCAGAGCCGCGATCGCCGGGGTCATGAAGGAGCGCACGATCAGGGTGTCGAAGAGCAGACCCAGGCCGATGGTGGTGCCGATCTGTCCGATGATCTGTAGATCGCTGACGACCATCGAAGCCATCGTCGCCGCGAACACCAACCCGGCCGATGTGACCACCTTTCCGGTGCCACCCATCGCGCGGATGATGCCGGTGTTCAGCCCGGCGCCCAACTCCTCTTTCATACGGGAGACCAACAGCAGGTTGTAGTCCGAGCCGACCGCCAAGAGGATGATCACGGACATCGCCAGCACCATCCAGTGCAGATTGATCCCCAGGACGTACTGCCACAGCAGCACGGACAAACCGAAGGACGCGCCTAGCGAGAGCGCCACGGTACCGACGATCACCAAAGCCGCGATGAAACTTCGGGTGGTAATGAGCATGATGATGAACACCAGGCAGATCGCCGCAATACCCGCGATCAACAGGTCGTATGTCGAGCCGTCTTTCCAGTCCTTGGCCGTCGACGCGGCCCCCGCGATATAGACCTTGCCACCGACAAGAGGCGTCCCCTTGAGCGCTTCCTCAGCCGCGTTCCGCACCTGCTCGATCCGCGTTATGCCCTCCGGCGACATGGGGTCACCGTTGTGAGAGATGATGAACCGCACCGTCTTTCCATCCGGTGATAGGAACGAGCTCATGGCGCGCTTGAAGTCTGGATTGCTGAACACCTCGGGAGGCAGGAAGAACGAATCGTCGTTCTTCGACGCGTCGAAGGCCTGACCCATTGCCATAACGTCGTCGGTGGTCTCATCCATCTGGGCGAACTGGCCCGACATGGTGGCGTACATGGTGAGCACCGAGGTCCGCATGCTCTGCATGACCTCGATCATCTGCGGGAACTGAACGAGCAGCTGCGGCATGATCGCGTCCAGCTTGTCCATGTTCTTGACGAGCTCGACCAGCCCGTCGTCAAGCGCATCCGCACCGTCCAGGGCATCAAAAATCGACCTGATGGACCAGCAGATCGGGATGTCGAAACAGTGCTTGTCCCAATAGAAATAATTACGGATCGGTCGAAGGAAGTCGTCAAAGAGAGCGATGCTGCCGCGCAGGTCGTCGGTCATCTGCTGCACCTCGTGCGTGTCGGCCGTCATCCGATGTGTCGTCTCCGACATCTTCTTCATCACGCCATATGTGCGCTGCATCGTCGAGATCATCTTGCCCATATCGTCGGCCTGCTTTTGCATGTCGCCGATCCGCTTCTTCTGAAAACGCTGCGCCTGCACCTGTCCGGCACTTTGCAGACTCAGCAAGAAGGGCACCGAGGTGTTGGCGATCGGTGTTCCCTCTGGGCGGGTAATTCCCTGCACGCGCGAGACTCCACGCACCTTGAAGATGGCCTTGGCCACCTTGTTCAGCACCAGGAAATCCGCAGGGTTCCGAAGGTCCCGGTCGGTTTCGATCAGCAACACGTCGGGCGTGAGCCGCGACTCGGAGAAGTGGCGTTGAGCCGCGGCGAATCCCTGGTTCGCCGGAATATCGCTGGAGATGTAGAGCCGATCGTTATAGCTCGTCTTGTAGCCCGGCAGGGTGGATAGTCCGACCAGTGCCGCCACCAGCGAGGCCACCAGAATCGGCGCGGGCCAGCGGACCACTGCCGTGCCAATTGCGCGCCACCGCTGAACCCGCAACTTGCGCTTGGGTTCGAGCAGACCGAATCGGCTTGCCACCGCGATACCCGCGGGGACCAAGGTCACCGCGACAGCCACCGCCGCAAGCATGCCGATGGCGCACGGAACACCCATCGTCTGGAAGTAGGGCAACCGGGTGAAGTGCAGACACAGGATGGCTCCGGCGATGGTCACACCGGATGCCAAGACCACAGGGGCGACGCTGCGATACGTGGTGTAGTAGGCCATCTCCCGGTCTTGGCCCGCCTGGCGCGCCTCTTGATATCGGCCGAAAAAGAAGATCCCGTAATCGGTGCCGGCCGCGATGCTCAGGAAGACCAGCATGTTGACGGCGAAGGTCGAGAGCACGAAAAAGTCGTGGTGGCCGAGATACGCGACGATGCCACGAGCCGCTGCCAGCTCGACTCCCACCATGATCAGCAGCAGGATCACCGTGATGACGGAGCGATAGAGGATCAGTAGCAGCGTGAAGATGATGACGACCGTGACCGCGGTGATCTTCAGAATCGATTTGTTGCCCGCGTGCTGCATGTCCGAGGCCAGCGGCGCGGCACCGGCCACATAGGTCTCGACATCCTTGGGAGCCGACGGCGACGTGCGTGTGACGATCTCGCGGATCGCGGCCACCGACTGGTCGCCCTGCGCAGTGCCTTGGTTGCCCACGAGATTCACCTGCACATAGGCAGCTTTTTCGTCAGGACTCTGCACACTCGACGAAGTCAGCCGATCGCCCCACAGATCCTGCACGTGTTCCACGTGCTTGGGGTCGTTTCGCAGCTGGCGAACCAGCTCGGCGTAGTACTGATGCGCGTCCTCGCCGAGTGGTTCCTTGCCCTCGAGAACGATCATGGCGGAACTGTCCGAGTTCGACTCGTTGAAGTCCTTGCCCATCCGCAGAATGGCCTTCACGGCCGGCGCATCCTGCGGCATCAGTGACACCGAACGCTCATCCCCCACCGTTTCCAGCGCGGGGATCGCCTTGCTCCAGTCCCAATTGACCGACGCCAGCGTCGTATACAGGATCAGAACCAGCCACCCGAGGATGATCAGGGGCGACAGCGTGCGAATTGTCCGCGCGATGAACGGCCGCGAGCGCGCCGAGTCTGTCTCAGCACTCATACCCGGTTTCATCAGTTCCTCTGCAGCACCGAGCGGACCAGGCGCGGCCCCCTCCACCTGCGCACCGCACCGACTGGGCGGGGAGACACCTGCAGCGGCCACCAGAACCACCGGCCCAGGAGCGCCGCAATCGACGGTGTCATGAAGGCCCGCACGATCAGGGTGTCAAACAGCAGACCAAGGCCGATCGTGGTTCCGACCTGTCCGATGGTGAGCAGGTCACTGACGATCATCGAGCCCATAGTCGCCGCGAACACCAGCCCGGCTGCCGTCACGACCTTGCCCGTACCACCCATCGCGCGGATGATGCCGGTGTTCAGCCCGGCGCCCAACTCTTCCTTCATGCGTGAGACCAGCAGCAGGTTGTAGTCAGACCCCACCGCGAGCAAGACGATGACGGACATCGCCAATACCACCCAGTTGATCTGTATGCCGCAAATGTGTTGCCAGACAAGGACTGACAGACCGAAGGATGCGCCGAGCGACAGCGCTACCGTGCCGACGATCACCACGGCCGCCACCAGGCTGCGTGTCATCAACAACATGATGATGAAGATGAGGCACAGCGCCGCGACACCCGCGATCAGCAGATCGTATTTCGATCCCTCGACCAGCTCACTGACGCCGGCCGCCGTGCCCGCCAGGGAGAGCTTGGCGTGCTCGAGCGGGGTCCCCTTGAGCGCTTCTTCCGCGGCGGTCTTGATCGGCTCGACCCGTGAGATACCTTCGGGCGTCGCTGGATCTCCCCGTTGAGATATCAGCATGCGCGAGGACTTTCCGTCCGGCGACATGAAGATCTTCAAGACGCGCTGGAAGTCCTTGTTCTTCAGGACATCGGGCGGCAGATAGAAGGAGTCGTCGTTCTTCGACGCGTCGAAGGCCTTGCCCATGGCCGTCGAATTCTCCGTGGACTCATCCATCTGGGCGAAGATGCCGGACATCGTGCTGTGCATCGTCAGCATCGATTCGCGCGTGCTCTTCATGGTCTCGATCATGATGGGGAACTGTTCAAGCAGCTGCGGCATCAACTTGTCCAGCTCGTCGAGGTCGCCAACCAGGGTCTGCATCTTGTCGGTCACCTGATCAACGCCATCAAGCGCGTCGAAGATCGACCTGATGGACCAGCAGATCGGGATGTCGAAGCAGTGCTTGTCCCAGTAGAAGTAGTTACGGATCGGCCGCCAGAAGTCTTCGAAATCCTCGATGTGATCGCGGAGCGTCCGCATGTCCTGCTGGAGGTCCTTGGTGGTGCTGACCATGCGGTGCGTGGTGTCCACCATCTGACCCATCAGGTCCGACATGCGCTGCATGAGCGCGATCGTCGTCGACATATCGTCGGCCTGTTTGAGCATGTCATCCATGCGCGCCCGCTGGAAGGGCAGGCTCAGTCGCTGGCTCGCGTTCGACATGCTCAGCATGAACGGCACCGAGGAGTGTTCGATCTGCGTTCCCTCGGGCCGCGTAATCGACTGCACGTTGGCGATGCCCGGAACCGCGAACACGGCCTTGGCCAGCCTGTTCAACACCAGGAGGTCGGCCGAGTTACGCATATCGTGATTGGCCTCGATCAACAGGATGTCCGGTGTGGCCATCTTTGATTCCGGGAAGTGCCGCGAAGCCGCGATCAGTCCCTGTGTCGCGGGGATGTCTTGCGGGATGAACTTCGCATCGGTGTAGCTCGGGTTGTATCCGGGCAGCGTCAACAGACCGATCAGTGAAATCGCAATGGTGGCGGCAAGGATCGGTCCGGGCCATCGCACGATCGCGGTACCGATCCGCCGCCAGCGACGTGTCGTCACCTGTCGCTTCGGGTCGAACACACCGAAGCGGCTGCCTGCGGCGATGCACGCCGGCACCAGGGTCAGCGCCACCGCCACCGCCACCAGGATGCCCACCGCACCGGGGATACCCAGTGGCTTGAAGTAGGGCAGGCGGGTGAAGTGCAGGCATGCGATGGCTCCGGCGATGGTCAGACCCGATGCCAGAACGACCTTCGCCACACCCTTGTAGGCGGTGTAGTAGGCCGATTCGCG
Organism: Mycobacteroides franklinii; assembly: GCF_001853795.1. NCBI lineage: Bacteria > Bacillati > Actinomycetota > Actinomycetes > Mycobacteriales > Mycobacteriaceae > Mycobacteroides > Mycobacteroides franklinii. Next base: position 1,470,520 of record NZ_MLIK01000019.1, on the reverse strand, counting down.
ATCCTCGCCGGCCTGGCGTGCTTCCTGATAACGCCCTGCGAAGAAGATTCCGTAGTCTGTGCCCGCGGCAATGCCGACGGAGACCAGAAGGTTGACCACGAAGGTGGTCAGGCCCACGATTCCGTGCATACCGAGGAACGCGACGAGACCGCGCGCGACCTGCAACTCGATGCCGACCGTGAACAGCAGGATGATGACCGTGATGATCGATCGGTAGAGCAGAAGCAGCATCAGGAAGATCACGCCGACGCTCACCATGGTGATGAGGACGACCGTGCGGTTTCCGCTCTCGGCCATATCCGAGACGATGGCCGCTGGTCCCGTTACATAGGCCTTCACGCCCGGCGGCAACCCCGGGGTGTCCTTGACCACCTTCTGAACGGCTTCCACCGATTCATTAGCTTCAGCCTGGCCAAAACGGCCGGTGAGATTCAATTGCACATATGCGGCTTTTCCGTCGGCGCTCTGCGCGGCACCAGCGGTCAGTGGATCACCCCAGAAATCCTGGACATGCTGCACATGCTTCGGATCATCTTTCAATTGGCGAATGACGGCGTCGTAATACTTATGCGCATCGTCGCCGAGAGAGTTCTCCCCCTCGAGCACGATGACCGCGACACTCTCGGAATTGGACTCCTGGAAAACCTTGCCCATCTGCGTCATCGCCTTGACGGACGGCGCATCCGGAGGGCTAAGTGAGACCGAATGCTCTCGCTCGACGATCTCCAGCGGTGGCACCTTGACGGTCAGTAAGACCGTGATCGCCAGCCAGCCCAAAATAATGAATACCGCACCCCGGCGGATAATCGTCGCCATTATCGGCCGATGCGATTTGACTTTGCCGCCGTCCGCGCTCATGCGGCCTTCAGGAGGCACGAGGTAAACGCGTTGGTTTGGTTTGTCACCTTCTCGGATTTGACCTCATCGTCAACGATGATGCGGCAGCCGATGCTGCTGCCATCACCCTGCGCCATGATGCTGCCCACCGCGGTGGTCTTGCCGATCTCGAATTTGACGGACCACGGAAGCGGGACTTTTTGAATGAACAGGGGGTCGCCATTGACGTCGAAATAGCTGATATCGGCTACGTTTCCCGGCGATCCGAAAACCTCGTAAGACATCTTCTTGGGATCAAACGATTTAGCGTCACTCGCATTCGTATCAGCGTACGAAGGGCGCTTCTCGTTACCGAATACACCATGGAGCCGCGACACCGTAAATCCGCCGATGGCAATTACCGCAAGCACCAGCAGTGGAATCCACAGACGCATCAAAAGCCGAAGAATCGTAACCCTCCTCGTCTATCTCCGCATCCCGGCACCATGCTCGGACCTGCACCATCCCAAATTGCAAAACGCGGAACACCTCAGCGGTGCTCCCCGGCCGTTAAAGATTAGACCATGCATGAGAGCCGCGTATGTACCCGTTGCAGACCCGATATCCATTGATTAGCACGCTATGTGGGATACAGGCGTGTACAGATTTACTGCAAGGAAACCCGAGCAACGATCGTGGCCAGATTTTTCGTATTCACAGAATGGGTGAACAGATAGTTAATCAGCAGCTGAGACCCCTCTTTATGACCTCGAGGCCCATCAACCCGTCCGAGTGACGCCGGTCATAGCGAGACGCCGCCGAGCCAGACATGTTCGCCGGTTGTCCCCACCGTGGTGACCCCAGAAAGCAAACCAGCTTGATCGCTCGGTGACATCCGGGCCGATCCTCGGTGGTGCGGAACGACGATCCTGGATGGGTCTAATCCTTGCCAAGACTGCGAAGCCAGAATTCGCAATGCGCGTACGCTGGCCAACGTGTCCAAAACGTACGTTGGAGGGCGCCTTCGTCAACTCCGGAGTGAGCGCGGGTTCAGTCAGGCTGCACTTGCCCAGATGCTGGAGATCTCCCCGAGCTATCTCAACCAAATCGAGCATGACGTCCGACCGCTGACCGTCGCCGTCTTGCTGCGCATCACCGAGGTCTTCGGTGTCGACGCGACCTTCTTCTCCTCTCAAGACGACAGCCGCCTCATTGCCGAGCTGCGCGAGGTCGTGCAGGACAAAGACCTGGACATCGACGTAGATCCCGCGGAGATCGCCGATGTGGTCGCCGGACATCCCGCATTGGCCCGCGCCATGGTGAACCTGCATCGGCGCTATCGGATCACCACCACGCAGTTGGCCGCGGCGACAGAAGACCGATACACCGACGGCAGTGGTGCGAGCTCGGGGACGGGTTCGATCACCATGCCGCATGAAGAGGTGCGTGACTACTTCTATCAGCGGCACAACTATCTCCATGAGCTCGACACCGCGGCCGAAGATCTGACCGTCCGAATGCGCATGCACCGCGCGGATCTCGCACGCGAGATCGCCGACCGCCTCACCGAAGTGCACGGCGTGCAGATTGCCCGGCGTATCGACCTGGGCGACAGCGTCCTGCACAAGTACGACCCGGGGTCCAAGACGCTGGAAATCAGCAATCACCTCTCCGGCGGACAACAGGTTTTCAAGCTGGCCACCGAGTTGGCCTACCTGGAGTACGGCGATCTCATCGACACCATGGTCGACGATGGCAAGTTCACCTCCGAGGAATCGCGGAAGCTGGCGCGGCTGGGTCTGGCCAACTACTTCGCCGCCGCCACGGTCCTGCCGTATCGCCAGTTCCACGGAGTGGCAGAAGATTTCCAGTACGACATCGAGCGGCTCTCGGCCTTCTACTCGGTGAGCTACGAGACCGTCTGTCACCGGCTGTCCACCCTGCAGCGTCCGTCGATGCGTGGAGTTCCGTTCTCGTTTGTGCGGGTGGATCGTGCCGGAAACATGTCGAAACGCCAGTCGGCCACCGGGTTTCATTTCTCCTCCAGCGGCGGTACCTGCCCGCTGTGGAACGTGTACGAGACCTTCGGCAATCCGGGCAAGATACTGGTCCAGGTGGCGCAGATGCCCGACGGACGCAACTACCTGTGGGTGGCACGCACCGTTGAGCGGCGCGCGTCGCGGTACGGCCAGCCCGGCAAGACATTCGCCATCGGGCTGGGTTGCGAATTGAGGCATGCGCACCGGCTCGTCTATTCGCAGGGCCTGGACCTGTCCTCCGAGGGTGCGACGACGCCCATCGGCGTGGGTTGCCGCGTGTGCGAGCGTGACAACTGTCCCCAACGCGCGTTCCCCGCGCTCGGGCGGGCGCTCGACCTGGATGAGCATCGCAGTACGGTGTCGCCATACCTCGTTCTGCAGGAAGGATCCCACCCGTGAGCAGTGGCCGTATCCCGTCAGGTGGTCTGCGCGAGCTCGGACCGATCAACTGGGTGATTGCCAAGGGCATGGCGCGCGCGATCAGCGTGCCGGAGATGCATCTGGCGACCACGCTCGGACAAACAGGAGTCCGATTCTGGCCGTGGCTGGCCTACTCCGGAGCCATCCTGCGCGGCACCAAGCTGTCCGCCCGCGACACCGAGGTGGTCATCCTGCGCGTGGCCCACGTGCGCGAATGCGAGTACGAACTGCAACACCACACGCGTATCGCCAAGGCCGCCGGTATCGATCCCGCATATCAGGAGCGGATCTTCGCCGGGGCCGGCGCCGAGGGACTCACCGACAAGGAACGTGCGCTCATCACCGGTGTGGACGAGATCCTCACCACCAGAACGCTCTCCGATGACGCGTGGGAAGGACTCTCGAAGTTCTTCGACCGCCGCCAACTCATCGGCTTTTGCCTGCTTGTCACTCAGTACGACGGGCTGGCCGCGACCATGTCGTCGCTGCGGATCCCACTGGATCACTGAATGGGAGCCCATCGCGGCTAGCCGTCCAAGCGGGCGAGATGTTCGGCGCTGTATCGATCTCCGGTCGCAGGCGCAAGGCTGTCGAGACGCGCGAGTTGCTCGGGTAGCAGCTCGATATCCACCGCACCGACGTTCTCACTGACCCGCGAGGCCTTCGTGGTGCCGGGGATCGGCACCACATCGTCACCGCGAGAAAGCAGCCACGCCAGCGCCACTTGCGCGCTGGAAACCCCGATGGTGGCGGCCACCGAGCGAACCTCTTCGACAAGCGCCAGGTTCTCGTCGAAGTTGTCTGCGCTAAATCTGGGCTGTTCTTTGCGGAAGTCGCCCTCCGCCAGTTGATCTCGCGAGCTGATGGCTCCCGCGAGAAAGCCACGGCCAAGGGGGGAATAGGCGACCAGCCCGACGCCGAGCTCCCTGAGCGTCGGCAAAATCTCGTCCTCGATATCGCGGGTCCACAACGAATACTCGGACTGCAGCGCGGTTATCGGATGGACGGCGTGCGCACGGCGAAGCGTCCCGGCAGAGGCCTCCGACAGCCCGATATGCCGAACTTTGCCGTGCTGTACCAGCTCGGTCACCGCCCCGATGGTGTCCTCGATAGGAACGTTCGGATCGACGCGATGCTGGTAGTAGAGATCGATATGGTCGACACCGAGCCGCCGCAACGATCCCTCAACCGCGATCGCGATGTTCGCCGGAGCACTCTCGACAACCTGCGGTCCACCATGCGCATGGGACACCAGCCCGAATTTGGTGGCGAGAACAACGTCTTCACGTCGGCCCGCAATGGCCTTACCCACGAGTTCCTCGTTGACGTACGGTCCGTAGATCTCCGCGGTATCGATCAAGCTGACGCCCAGGTCCAACGCATGGTGCAGCGTGCGGATCGACGTCGCCTCATCCGGACTGTCTTCCGCGCCGATCGCGCGGTAGTAGGCAGACATCGACATGGCACCCAGGCCGATCCTTGATACCGATAGCGCACCGAGCTGCGTGTACTTCATGTCAGTTCTTCTTTCCTCCGGCGGGTTGAGCCGTGGCGCCATTGACCGACTCCGTGTAATAGGCGACCTTGAAGTCGACGACCCTGAGGTCTTCAGTGAGCCGCTCCATGGAGGCCAGAATCCGGACACGCTGGGCGAACAGCAGTTCCAAACGCTCGGCGTGCGTCTCCTCCCCGCCCGCCAGCAGCTCGATGAAACGCCGCATGTCCCGTACCGGCATGCCGGTACGGCGCAACCGCAACATCAGTTGGACGCGTTCGATGTCGTCGTCACTGAATCGGCGCCGACCACCGCCGTCGCGCGGTACCCGCGGGAACAGGCCCTCGCGTTCAAACCAGCGCAGCGCGTCGATCGACAACCCGGTCCGTTGGGCGACGTGCGAGATGGGAAACCCTGCGTTCTGCGGCTCACTTGTGGTCACAGAGCCACGGTAGAACCTGGAGTCGACTCCAGGTCAAGGAAAGATTCCGCGCAGGGCTCCACGAAAGTTGTCGCAGGTACCGGCGACGGCGCCGCCACCGCCGTTGACACGTTCTTGACGCCGTCGCACGATCGGTCCATGCGCTTGGCCCAGGACTGTAGGTAGGCGCGCAATCTCCTTTGCGCGCTGCCGGTTTCAGCCCACTCCGCCAAGCGAAGGTACCCCCGCATGTCCGATCCCGCCCATCAGCTCACCGTCAACGGCAGATCGCTTCAGGCCGCCGATTCTCACGGACTCGAACGTAACGCCGTTGGCTCCTGGGGAGTTTTCGCCCAGGGCCTGGCGGCGGCCGCCCCCAGCGTCGCGGTCGCCACCGTGCCGTTTTCCCTGTTCGTAGCGGCCGGTAAGGGTGCGGCCTGGTCGGCAGTGATCGGCCTGGTGGCTGTCGTGCTGATCGCAACCACCATTAGTTTCCAAGCCAAGCGGACGGTGTCCTCGGGCTCGCTGGGCACATACGCCGGCAACGGCCTGGGGCCCGGCGCCGCGTACGCGGCGGGCTTCAGCCTGCTCATCGGATACATCACCTTCGCCACTACGGGGATCCTCGGCGGCGTGCTGTACTTCGAATCCTTTCTCGAGGCGATCGGGATCCACTCGGAGGCAACCGGATTCAAGCTCGCGCTGGTCGCGGTGATTGTCGCGGTCGCCGTCTACCTGCCCTATCGCGGCGTCTCAATCTCGGCGAAGTACGAACTCATCTTCGAAATCATCGCCACCGCACTGATTCTCATCATCATCGTGGCCTCGTACATCAGCTATGGCTGGCGCATCGACACCGAGCAGTGGGCCCTGAGCAACCTGGGCAACAGCACCACCTTTATCGCCGCCGTCACCGCGGTCGGCGCATACGCGGGATTCGAGAGCGTGGCATCGCTCGGCGCCGAATCCCGCGACGCGCATCGCACCATCGCCCGCTCGCTGCTGCGCGTCGTCTTGATCATCGGGGTGCTCTACATCCTGGCCACCTACCCGCAAATCCTGCAGTTCCGAAACATCGACGGCGACAGCGCGATACTTCCCCAGGTCGCCACGAACGCGGGGGTCGCGTGGGCCATCTACCCGATAAGCCTGGCGGTGACCATCGCATTCATCGTGTTCGTCACCGCGGTCACCAACTCGGCGGCGCGAGGTCTGTTCACTCTGGCACACGAGGGTGCGCTTCCGGCAGTTCTCACGCGGGTGCACCCGGCCTACAAGACCCCCGTCGCCGGTATCTTCCTCATCGGGATCATCGCGACGACCTTCTCCGTTACCGCCACCCTCAGCTCGGTCGGTCGCCTGGTATTCGACGTCTATGGAAACTACGTGGCCAACTGGGGATTTCTGATCAGCTATCTGCTGGTAGTGGTGGCCACACCCCTCTGGTTGTACCGCATCAAGGCACTCACCCCGGCGCGGCTGGCGGTCTCGGCCGCGGCCACCCTGGCCATCGGGTACGTGATCTTCAGCAATTTCTACCCGGTTCCCACGTTCCCGTTCAACATCCTGCCCCTCATCTTCGGCGCGATTCTGCTCGCCGGGTTGTTGCGTTACTGGTATCTGCGAGTCCGCCGGCCAGACGTTGCGGCCCGGATCGGTTCCATCCAAACGCTTTCCGAATCAGAGCAAGAACGGCTGGCCGAACTCGGCATTCTCGAGGTCCTCCAGCAAGAGCCGGTCATCGAACCCGACCACGAACCCGCCGATACAGGAGCTCTCGTCAAATGACCGCCGCCGCCACCTCCCCAGTTCTTGCCTCTCAAGGGGTCAGCGATACCGAGTTCGCCGAATGGAGACGGGTCACCGAACGCGTCGCCGGCCAGCTGGCGGCCACGGCATTGACGCGCGATCGCGCCAATCAAAATCCCGTCGCCGAGATCGGCCTGTTGCGCCACCACGGCCTGTTGTCATTCGCCACCGCACGCGAATTCGGCGGTGCCGGAGGCAGCCTGGCGCAGGCGCTGCAGCTCAGCCGGATCATCGCAGCGGCCGACGGTTCGATCGGGCAGCTGCTGGTCTACCACTATTCCAATGGGGTCTGGACCTACATTCTCGGGTCACCGGCACAGCGTGAGTACATCGCGCGGGGCGTCGGCGAGCACGGCTGGTTCCAGGGCAGTGTCAGTAATCCGCGCGACCCGGGCATCACCGTCACGCGGACCGAAGAGGGCTACCGGGTCAACGGCAAACGGACCTTCGCCACCGGGGTCGCCCTCGCCGACCTGATCACCGTCCTCCTCTACGAAGCGGAACCCATCAACGCGATAATCCCCGGCGACCGGGCCGGCCTGAGGTTCAACGACGACTGGGACAACCTCGGGCAACGGCTTACCGCAAGCGGGAGTGTCGAATTCGATGACGTGCTCTTGCGCCATGACGAGGTTCTCACCGGAATCGCCGAATACTCGGATCGTGATGGATCCCGCGAGCGCCGCGACGGGCTACGGGCATTGTTCAGCCAGCTGATCTTCGTCCATCTATACCTCGGAATCGCCGAGGGTGCGCTCGCCGCGGGCGTGGCCTACGTCAGGGACAAGGGCAGGCCGTGGCCCGAGGCGTACTCCACAGAGGTGACCGAGGATCCCTATCACCAGCAGTTGCTGGGCCGCCTGTCGGGAGGTATCGCCGCGGGTATCGCCCTGGCCGATTCTGTGACAAGAGAATTCGAGCAGACATTGGCAACCGGTGAGGCTCCCACCGAGGCCGGGTGGGGTGCGCTGGCGATTCGGGTGGATCAGGCCAAATCCGTCGCCACCGAGATATCCCTGGACGTGACCCACAACATCTACCAGGCCACCGGCGCCCGATCGACTGCCAATTCCGTTGGTTTGGATATCTATTGGCGCAACGCACGCACACACACCACGCATGACCCGCTGCCGTACCGGCAGCGCGAGATCGGTAGGCACCTGCTGACCGATGAATGGCCTTCGCCGCGCAGCCTCAATGGTCTTGGGCGTCTGGCCAATTCAACGCAGGGCGCGAAGCCGTGACAGACATTCGGTTCCTGCAAACCTCCACCGAACGCGAGCGCGCCTTCACGGTGTTCTGGCGCGCCATGGTCGGGTTACCGCCGCTCGGCGCCGTAGCGGTGGGTGAATTACTAGAAGCTGGAAGATATTTAGGGGCATTTGAGCAGACGGAGCTGGTCGGAGGGGCCGACTCGTACACCAGCTGGCTCACCGTTCCCGGTGGATCGCGCGTTCCGCATGCGGCCGTCACACACATCGGCGTGCTGCCCACTCATACCCGACGCGGAATCCTCACCTCCCTGGTCACCCGCCAGCTCACCGATATCGCGGGACGAGGCGAGATTGTCGCCAGCCTGCGGGCATCCGAAGCGGTGATCTACCGCCGCTTCGGATACGGAATAGCGACCAGCAGCGCGTCTTACCGCATTCAGCGGCGACGGGCAGCACAGTTGAATCCCGTTGACGCTGATGCCATCACGCTGCTCGACACCGCGGCATCGCCGGAGCTGCTCGCCTCGATCTATGAACGCGCGGCGTGGACGGGAGCGGTGGCGCGTCCACCGCAGTGGTGGCGCCTGCACGAGCTGTTCGATGCCGCTGAGCCCGTGAAGCACTACGTAGTCACCCACCCGGATGGCTATGTGCGTTACCGACCACACGACACGACCGAGTGGTTCGGCAGCAGCGCGCGCACCATATCCGTTGACGATCTTGTCGCACATAGCGATGACGCCTACCGGACCCTGGTCGGTCATCTGCTGGATCTGGACCTGGTCGACGTCATCGAGCTCGGAGCGCGCCCCGTCGACGACCCGCTCCCCCACCTCGTGGCCGACCCGCGCGCGGTCACGGTCACCGGTATCCGCGACGAAACCTGGCTCCGGCTGGTCGATGTCGAAGCGGCATTGGCCGCACGTACCTATACCGATAGCGCGCCGGTGGTGATCGAAGTAGGTGACCCCCTGCTCCCACACAACGCGGCGCGGTTCTCGGTGGGCTCGGACAAGGTGCGGCGCACCCAGCACACTCCCGACCTATCGGTCGATGTCGCCGCTCTCGGATCGGTCTATCTCGGGGGCAACACCTGGGCACAGCTCAGGCGCGCCGGATTGGTCTCCGTGCGGTCGGCGGGGGCGATCACAGCCGCCGACGCCCTCTTCTCCACCGGTTCAAAACCTTTCGCCGGTACCAACTTTTAGGAGTATGCCGTGTCATCCACGAGCGACCGCCAGCTTCACCTCCTTGCCTTCGGCAATGTTCGCGCGGGCGGGGCATGGCGGCTGCCCGGTGTACGGAATGGCCCGGCCAATCAGCTCAACACCCTGGTCGCCACCGCGAAGGCAGCCGAGGCGGCCAAGTTCGACGCCATCTTCTTCGCCGACGGTCTGAACTTCGGTCCGGAGGCCACCTGGGCCCACAAAGCCACCGAGGACTACGAGCCACTCACGGCCACTTCCTATCTCGCCGCGGTGACCGATCACCTGGGCCTGGTGGTCACCGGCTCCTCGACCTTCCAGCCGCCGTATCACCTGGCCCGCCAGCTGCTATCGCTCGATCATCTGAGCGCCGGGCGTGCCGGATGGAACCTTGTGACGAGCTTCGCGCAGGCCGCGGCGGCCAACTTCGGCGCGCGGGGCTTCCTTCCGCATGACGAGCGCTACCGGCTGGCCGAGGAGACCCTGCAGGTGGTGAAGACGCTGTGGCATTCGCTTCAGTCAGACACCGTCATCGAAGATCGTGCGGCCGGAATCTACAGCGATATCGACAAAATTCACGTCACCAACCACGACGGAGAGTTCCACAAGGTCAAGGGACCACTCGGCGTCACACCATCCCGCCAGGGGCAACCGGTGATCTTTCAGGCCGGATCCTCCACCACGGGAAGGGCCTTCGCGGCCAAACATGCCGAGGTGGTCTTTACCGGACAGACCGATATCGACCGCGCCAAGAACTTCTATCGGCAACTCCACGCGGAAGCCCGTGCCGTCGGACGGACCTCCGCCCCCTTGATCACCCCTTCACTCGGGGTGGTCGTCGGCTCCACCGAGGCCGAGGCGCACGCCGTGGAAAGCACCGTCTACGAGCACTTCATTCCCGAGTATCAGGCGGGGTGGCTACTCGAGGTGGATGTCAACGTCATCGGCGCCGACCTGGACGGCCCCGTGCCGGTATCGGCATTCCCGGACAGCACCGAGACCCATCAGACGGCCCTGGCAGGATACAAACACCTTGCCACCGTGGGCAATCCAACAGTGCGAGAGTTCCTCTACCGCACCCTGAATGCCTTCGGCACCCGGTTCGTCGGCTCCGCGGAGCAGGTGGCTGATCAGATCGAGCTGTGGTTCACCGAAGGAGCGGCCGACGGCTTTATTCTGAGCACGTCGGGCCTACCCGGTCAGTTCGAGCTGTTCACCGAGCACGTGGTGCCGATCCTGGTGCGCCGCGGCATCTTCCGCGCCGAGTACACCGGTTCGACCCTGCGCGACCACCTGGCCTTGCCGTGGCCGGCTCCGGTACGCGCACCTGCCCTGCTTGGCTGAGTGCTAAACCTGAGCGGCGACCTCGCGCAGCGTTCCGTTCGTGACGTCATACACGAAGCCCCGGACGCTGGCCTTGCGCGGAACAAACGGATTGGCCTTGATCCGCGCGAGAGACTGACGGACGTCCTCGTCCAGATCGGTGAAGGCCTCCGCGGACCATGACGGCTTGATGCCCGTCTCGTCCTGAATAGACCGCTTGAACCCGTCATCGGTGAAGGTCAACATGCCGCAATCGGTGTGGTGGATGAGAATGATCTCCTCGGTGCCCAACAGCCGCTGCGAGATGGCCAGCGACCGGATTTCGTCCTCTGTGATCACTCCGCCGGCATTGCGGATGACATGCGCGTCACCCTCGTGGAGGCCAAGCAGCCCATAGGGATTCAGGCGCGCATCCATGCACGCCACAACCGCGACCTTGCGGGCCGGCGGCAGCGGCAGCTCACCCTTGTCAAAGCTGGCCGCGTAGGCCTGCGCGTTCTTCAGCAGTTCGTCAGTGGTCGACATGGCGCGAAGCTATGCGCGGGCGCCCGCCAGGTCAACGGTTGCAGGCACCATGGTCTGAACCTACATACCGAAGGTCCAGGTTCGTCCGTTCGCGGCGACGAATCCCGAGCTCTTGGTTCCACCGAAGAAGCCACAGGCCACGCCGCCGCCCATGAGTGCCATGCAGGTGCCCTGATTGCCATATCCGTACACGCTGTCCCCCGGGGGGAGCCGCTTGACCTCACCGCGTGGGGGATTCATGGTGCCGGCACCGATCCCCTTCGGATTACCGGGGACATTCGACACGGAGACGTATCCCGTGCCACCGGTGAATCCCGGCAGTTTTCCCAGGCACGCGATACTCCCGCCGCTGTACGTCAAGATGCTGCACCGCAATCCGCTGGCAACAGTGAACATCCGCTCGATGCCCTTGGGTCCGTGACCGTCGTACTCGACCTCGGAGACCACGAAGTCGTATGGGCGCGGAACGCCGTCCGGCAACACCAGTCCCCTATCGCCCAGGACCGTTTTGCCAGAGCCGATGGTCAGCGACTGTTTTCCGTTGTCACAGACAGTGATTGGCCCCGACTCTGCCCGACAGGCGACCCCGTACTTGGCGACCTGCCGACCAACCTCGAGCCGCTGGGCACCCGTCACCCTCGGATGAGTGTCGAGCACCCGGTAAAAGCCGGTCGGCTCGCCCGTACCCGTCCCCATCCGAACCCTGACGACACCCGGTTGCACACCCGGCAGTGCGCCGGCGCAATCCACGCTGCGGTCGCCGCCGACAGCGCAGGCCAATCCGTCCGGCGTGATGAAGTCGCCGTCGAAACCGGGCGTACTCACCGTCGGTATGTCGGTCGGAGAAGTAACCTGCGGGGTGCTGACCACCGATGACGATGTCGTCGTTGTCTGCACGAACGGGTGTGTAGGGGTGCAGGCGGCCAACAGCACCGCCAGCACCCCAATCCCGCACGCGCGCATGCGATCAGAAATTGATCATGTGTCCCGCGAGCCCGTGGAACGCTTCCTGCAGCGCCTCGGACAGCGTCGGGTGTGTGTGCACGTTGCGGGTCAGTTCATTGACCGTCAGATCCCACTTCTGTGCCAGCGTGAGCTCGGGCAGCAGCTCGGAAACGTCGGGGCCGATCAGGTGCCCGCCGATCAGCTCACCGTACTTGGCGTCGGCGATCAGCTTCACGAATCCGGTCGGGTCGGCGAGACCGTGGGCCTTGCCGTTCGCCGTGAACGGGAACTTGGCCACCTTGACGTCGTATCCCTCGGCGCGCGCCTGTTCCTCGGTGAGCCCAAAGCTGGCCACCTGCGGCTGGCAGAAGGTCGCCCGAGGCATCATCCGGTAGTCACCCAGCTCCAATGTCTCCGCACCGGCGATGGTTTCGGCAGCGACAACCGCCTGCGCCTCGGCGACGTGAGCCAGCTGCAGCTTCGACGTGACGTCACCGATCGCGTAGATGTGCGGCACGTTGGTGCGCATCCGCTCGTCGATGGCAATCGCGCCGCGGTCGGTGAGCGCCACCCCGGTGTTCTCCAGCCCGAAGCCCTGCACGTTCGGCGCAAACCCGATGGCCTGCAGCACCTTGTCGGCGACGAGCTCGCTCTCCTGCCCGTCCTTGCTTACCTTGACCGTCACCTGTGAACCACTGTCGGTGATCGACTCGACCTTGGTGCCGGTGAGGATCTTGACACCCAGCTTCTTGTACTGCTTCTCGATCTCCTTGGACACCTCGGCGTCCTCGTTGGGCAGTGCCCGCGGCAGGAACTCGACGATGGTGACATCCACGCCGTAGTTCTTGAGCACGTAAGCGAATTCCATACCGATGGCGCCCGCGCCGGCGATGATGATCGAGCCGGGCAGCTCACGGGTGAGGATCTGCTTTTCGTAGGTGACCACGTTCTCCGAGAGCGCAGTCCCGGGCACCAGCCGCACACTGCTGCCGGTGGCGATGATCACATTGGCGAAAGTCAGCGTCTCGGTCGAGCCATCAGCCTTCTTGACCGCCAAGGTGTTGGCGTCGGTGAAGGTACCGACCCCCTCGTACTCGGTGATCTTGTTCTTTTTCATCAGGAAGTGCACACCGGCCACGCGTCCCTCGGCGACCTTGCGACTCCGGTCGAATGCGGCACCGAAATCGAATGTTGCCTCACCGCTAATGCCGAAGGTCTTGGCTTCCTTGGTGAAGATGTGGGCCAGCTCCGCGTTGCGCAGCAGCGCCTTGGACGGGATACACCCGACATTGAGGCAGACTCCGCCCCAATATTTCTCCTCGACGATGGCTGTTGTCAGGCCCAGCTGGGCAGCGCGAATGGCCGCGACATAGCCACCGGGACCAGCTCCGAGAACGACGACGTCATAGTGTGCAGTCACGCACTCCACACTAGTAGGACGACGTCAGGCGGGGAGCGTCAAGCCCGGTCTCGGTACTGAATACCCCAACTGCGCAGCGGCTCCGGGCACAGTGATTGAACACCGGGCACCGAAGGTGCGGTGCACGCCACATAGCCATACTTGACACCCGTCGCCGCCACCGAAATGGCGGGCGCCGTCAAGACGGCGAACGCGAGGGCGACGATTATCGGGCGCGGTTCGACCATGGCCAGCAATAGGGCGACCAGCACGCAGGCAAATACCCAGACCAACACGTACACGACCGCGAGGATCCGATCATGCGGCAGCAGTGTCTCGAACCAGTTCTGGTACAGCAGTAGCCCCATCGCACCAGCAGGAATCCACGTTCCCAGCAGTACCAGCAACAGCACCCAGCGCTTCAGGAAGGCGGGTTCCCGCTCCGCAGGCACCCGGACCGGCATGGCGGGCTCGTCGCCGACCACGGGAACCGCACCGGTGTACGGATCGGGGGTCATCGATTCGGCCCGTGACCCACGGGTGGGCGCCGGCATCGCGCCGGTGCGGTCGTTGTCGACGTCGAAGGCTTCGGTCAGCGGCAGAGCGTCAGTGTCGATCCGGCCGGTGGGGAGGAGGTCGTCGTCATCGTCCTTGAACGCCGAGAACGCGGTGAACGTGGCGGTGTCCAGGCCGTCCCGGACCTTGCCATCATCGATCGGCACCGCCAACGGGTCGGCAAGGTCACCCTCGACGACACTCGGCCGATCCACCTCGTCAACCAATTCCGTCGCAGCGCCGTCTACCTCTGCGCCCGTCTTCTCGACTGTATTTTCTGCGTTTTTGTCAGACACCCTGAATCACCTGTATCGCCGCCAGAATCCCGAACCACCCAGGAGCGATCGCCAGGGTGAAGGCCGCCACTGCCGTCATCCATTTGCGAGTGGACGCGATCAAGATCAGAAACCCGATCAGGCTCGGCACCGCCACGATCAGGCCGATAACGAGGTCTGGTCGCACAGACTGATGCGCGACCAGGACACTCGACATTCCGGCGCCAAGTCCTACTGCTATCCCCAGCAGCATCGCGCTAGCGACGACTTGCGCACGTGGCAGTGGTATCACGAGAAAGCTCCTGCTCGGTGTTTTACATACGCCCCCGGGCCATCTTCGACCATACTGCGATCACTGGCACACTGGCTCAAATGACGTCGGCGCGCCGCTCCCCGGACCCATATCTCTGGCTCGAGGATATCGGCGGTGATGAGCCGCTGAACTGGGTGCGCGAGCGTAACGCAACGACCACCAGCGAGTTTTCCGGTACACGTTTCGACGAGATGCGCGGCGAGGCACTGGCGATCCTCAACACGGACGCGCAAATCCCATATGTGCGCCGCCGGGGCCCGTACCTCTACAACTTCTGGCGCGACGCAAACAACGCCCGCGGCCTTTGGCGGCGAACCACTTTGGACCGCTACCGGCAAAATGATCCCGAATGGGACGTCATCATCGACGTCGACGCCCTGGCCGCCACCGAGGACGAGAACTGGGTATGGGCCGGGGCTGCCGTATTGCGGCCCGATTTCCGCCGTGCGCTGGTCAGTCTGTCGCGTGGCGGGTCGGACGCGGTGGTCGTACGCGAATTCGATCTGCAAACAAGGCAGTTCGTGACCGACGGGTTCGCGTTGCCCGAGGCCAAGACTCACATCGGATGGATCGACGCGGACACTGTCTTCGTGGGCACAGATTTCGGGCCCGGCAGCCTCACAGACTCGGGATATCCCCGCCTGGTCAAGCGCTGGAAACGCGGTCAATCAGTCGACGACGCGGAACTGGTCTTCAGCGGTGAGGCCTCAGACGTGATGGTGGGCGCGAGCTTTGACGACACACCGGGCTTCGAACGCACCCTGATCAGCCGGTCCACCGACTTCTTCAACTCCGAAGTACACGAGCTGACCACCGACGGCGAGCTGCTGCGCATTGACGTCCCCACCGATGCCTCGGTATCGGTGCACCGCGAGTGGTTGCTCATCGAACTCAAGTCGCCGTGGCAGGTCGATGACACCGAATATGCGGCCGGCACGCTACTAGCGGCCCGATACCGGGATTACGTCGCCGGCAGCCGTGCACTCACCCCGGTGTTCGTTCCCGACGAGCATGCGAGCCTGCACCACTACGCGTGGACCAGGGAGCGACTGACGGTCGCGATCCTGCGCGATGTGGCCACCGAGATCCTGGTGTTCACTCCCGGTGACTGGCACTTCGAACCACTGACCGGTGTTTCGGACAACGCCACCACACAGATCGTCGCGATCGATGACCTGGGCGACGAGATATTCCTCGACACTTCGGGTTTCACTCAGCCGTCCACGCTGCTGCGCGGTGAAATCGGGGAAGCGGGCGCCGCTCAGGCGTCCGTATCTCCCATCAAGTCGGCACCGTCCTTCTTCGACGACACCTCATTTGACGTGGCCCAATACTTCACACAGTCCGACGATGGCACGTCCATCCCGTATTTTGTGGTGCGCGCCAAGGGATCTGACGCGGCCGGCCCTACTTTGCTCGGCGGCTACGGCGGCTTCGAGGTCGCAAGGACGCCCGGGTATGACGGTGTGCTGGGCAAGCTGTGGCTGTCCCGGGGTGGCACGTATGTTCTGGCCAACATCCGCGGCGGCGGCGAGTACGGGCCGGTGTGGCACACCCAGGCGATGCGCGAGGGCCGCCATCTGGTGTACGAGGACTTCGCCGCGGTGGCGCGGGATCTGGTGGCCCGCGGCATCACCACCGCGGCACAACTGGGTGCCCAGGGCGGCAGTAACGGCGGCCTGCTGATGGGGGTCATGCTCACGGCGTACCCGGAGCTATTCGGCGCGCTGGTATGCCAGGTGCCGCTGCTGGACATGCGGCGCTATCACCTGCTGCTGGCCGGGGCGTCCTGGGTTGCCGAGTACGGCGACCCGGACAACCCCGATGACTGGGAGTTCATCTCGAAATACTCTCCCTACCAGAATATTTCGTCCGATCGGCGGTACCCGCCGGTTCTGGTGACCACGTCCACCCGCGATGACCGAGTCCATCCCGGGCACGCGCGCAAAATGACCGCCGCCCTACAGGAAGCCGGGCAACCGGTCTGGTACTACGAGAACATCGAGGGTGGCCACGGCGGCGCGGCCAACAACGAACAGTCGGCATTCAAGGCGGCGTTGGCCATCGAGTTCCTGTGGCGCCAGTTGGCACCCTGACCCGAAATCTCAGGGCGATCCCCGATGCCCTCGAGCCTTCCCGCGGCGCAGGATGGCCGTATGAGCCAATCCAACACCGTTCCACCGTGGGTCAACACAATGGTCAGGGGCCTACTCCGCAGCCCGCTACACCCCGTACTCAGTGGCAACATCGCGCTGTTCACTTTCACCGGCCGCAAGAGCGGCAAGGAATACAACGTCGCCGCCACCTACGTTCGTGACGGCGACGTGCTGACGGTCTTCACCGATAGGGCCTGGGCCAAGAATCTGCGCGACGGCCGGCCGGTGACGGCACTGGTGCGCGGCAAGCGTCTCGATGGCACCGCCGAGTTGTCCACCGGGCCGCAGATCGCCGGGCCGCTGGCTCAACTCCTGCATCAGGTGCCGAGAGATGCCAAGTATCACAACGTGCGCCGCAATCCTGACGGCAGCCTGAACCAGGCAGATATCGACCGCGCGGCCGCCAACGAAAGCATGGTGACGGTACGCCTGTCGTGACGCGCATCACTGAGCGCGGACAGCAGTTCTGCACATCACGTCGCCGCAGCAGCCAGTCTCGAGTAACGGCACATTCACTCACATGCAGTTTGCTCGATGGATCTCCACTCCCGCAAACAGCGATCCATCACCGGCCGCAAAACCGCAGCTCAAAGGTGCTAACTGTAGCTAGCATTATGTAAATCGCCAGCTATCCCCCCAGTTCAAACACATGCATTAATCGACAGACAAGCTCCTCGTCGTCGAGACCCGTTACCGAAATCGAGACCTAGCCGTTACCGTCACGGGTTGTTGCCGCCGAGTGAGCTCAGCTAGCGTGGTAACTAACTGAAATATTGGCCACGGCAAAGCCGCCTGGCCGGCGAAGGTACTCACCGCCGTTGTAGGCGCACTGATGCGCTTCCGAATGACTGGTAGTTAGAGCCCGAATGCCGTGAGGTGCACGATGACGAAAGACCTATTTGTTGGGTTGAGCGAGAACGGCTGGGACCACGCTCCCTGGGACGCCGAACCCGAGTTCTCGCCCTCCGAACTAGACATCCTGTTGGACCGCCGGTTGTCCGTCAGTGACGCCGCTGAACGCATTGGATGCGTGGAGCACGACGTGCAACGCATCCGCGACGCTCACGCGGCCTAACGACGCAATAGACCGCCCACCAACCCCGACACCACGCCAACCGCGATCACCAGGCCGCCCACGGCCATGGTGAGGCTCAGCCAGTGGTGGGCGTTGCTCACCGCGGCAGTGACCAGACTGTCGGCCACATCGCGAAGATTTTCGGTGACGCGGCTCAACGGGCGATCCAGGTAGCGCTGGCCAACCTCCAGCCCCGCCCAACCGGCCGCACCCACGACCAGCGCTGAAATACCCAACCCCGCAAGTCCTTTAGCGCGGCTGCGCACCGCAAGCTGAGTCAGTCCGGCCAGGATGAGGGTCAATCCGAAGGATATCCACACGGCAAGCTGGCCGAAGCGTGCCACCGGAACCAAGCGGCCCGGCGTGAGGCCGGCCAGGTTGTCGTCCGTGAGCGATACCGTCAACGTCTCCGGCGCCTTGATCGAAAGACCTTGCGGTACCAGACTCTTGATCATCGGAGCCACATCGATCTGCCAGCTGCCCCGCGAATCACGCTGCGCAGCGCTCGAGTTCGTAAACAACCATTGGTGCGCCATTCGATTCACGGACGCGAAGTCCGCGCGGAACTGCGGCCCACTGGTGTATGACGCGGTCAACTCGGCCACCTGAGTCTCGTTGACGCGAGAACCCTGCTTCTTGCCCAGCGACACGATCTGAGTGGTCAGCTCCTCGGCGATCGCATGCTGAACCCTCGGATCGGCCGCGGCCGGCGCCGTCAACGCCACATAGCCGTTCTCATCGACAAGCCGGGACTGTGTCCAGGCACCCGCAATGGTCACGGCAAGCGCGGCGGTGGTCAGCAGCCACAATAGGACCGCGAACAGGAATCGCATCGAGCCCAGGTTAGTCCGGCAGGTGGGACCGAAGCGACTTTGGGATCGAGATCTAGTCCGTGAGCGCGCGCCCCAGGATCAGCGAATCAGCCTGACCGACGACCTCGAGGTCCTTGTCGTCGTAGTCGAACTTGCCCAGCACATGGCGCATCGCGTTGACGCGGGCCCGCTTCTTGTCGTTGCTCTTCACCACGATCCATGGGGCGTGATCGGTGTCCGTGAGCGAGAACATCTCTTCCTTGGCCTTGGTGTAGGCGTCCCACTTGTCCAGGGAGGCCAGGTCCATCGGCGAGAGCTTCCACTGGCGCACCGGGTCCACCTGGCGGATCGCGAATCGCGTGCGCTGCTCGGCGGCCGACACCGAGAACCACAGCTTGGTCAGGCTGATGCCGTCATTGACCAGCATCTGCTCGAAAAGCGGTGCCTGGTGGATGAATTCGGAATGCTGCTCGTCTGAGCAGAACCCCATGACCCGCTCGACGCCGGCGCGGTTGTACCAGGACCGGTCAAAGAACACCATCTCCCCCGCGGCCGGCAGATGCGGAACGTATCGCTGGAAGTACCACTGGGTGCGCTCCCGCTCGTTCGGCTTCTCCAACGCGACAACGCGGGCTCCGCGCGGGTTCAGGTGCTCCATGAACCGCTTGATGGTGCCGCCCTTACCCGCGGCGTCGCGCCCCTCGAAGAGGATGACGTGCCGGGCACCGGTGCGCTTGCTCCAGTTCTGCAGCTTGAGCAACTCGATCTGCAGCAGCCGCTTCTCCAGTTCGTACTGCTGACGGGTCATCCGCTCGTCGTACGGATAGTTCTCCCGCCAGGTGTCCACCGCGACACCGTCGGGCGCGATAAGCACCGGATCGTCGTCATCATCGTCATCGACGGTGTAGCCCTGCGCGGCGGCGGTAATGGTCTCGGTCACCAGCGGAAACTATCCCCGGCAATCGTCGCCGGGATGGACATCGAGTGAACGGACGGTGTCAGCGACGGAAGGGGCGCAGTGCCTTGTTCGAGAGCTTGGTGAGGCTCTTGAGCGCAACCGGCGCCAGCCAGCTCGGCCCGCTGTACCACAGCGGCTCGCTCGGCAGCGTCACTCGGGTATCGACGATGGCCTCGGTGCGGCAATACTTGCGCAGGCCGTCGGCGCCGCCGAAGCGCGATCCCAGCCCAGACCCCTTCCAACCGCCGTGCGGCGCGGTCAGGCAGGACAGGTTCATGATCACGTCGTTGATGTTGACGGTGCCGCAATCAAGTTGCAACGCAACGCGTTCAGCCCGCTTGCGGTCCTTGGACCAGACACTGGCGGAGAGTCCGTATTCGCTGTCGTTCGCCAGCGCGATGGCTTCGGACTCCTCGGAGTACCGCATGATCGGCAGCGTGGGGCCGAAGGTCTCTTCCCGCATGCACTCCATGGAATGGTCGACGTCGACCAGCACGGTAGGTGCGTAGAAACTGCCATGACCAGGGATGCGCGCACCGCCGGTCAGCGCCCGTGCGCCGGAGGAAACCGCTTGGCGCACATGCTTGTCGACGACTTCGAGCTGGTTCTCGTCGATCATCGCGCCGACACTGTGGTCCAGGCCGGCGCCGATCTCCAGGCCGCGCACCTCATCGACCACCAGATCGACGAACTGCTCATAGATCGAGTCGTGCACATATACCCGCTCGACGGATACGCAGGTCTGGCCCGCGTTGAACATGCTGCCCCAGACCGCGGCGTGCGCGGCACGCTTGACGTCGGCATCCGGCAGCACCAGCATCGGGTCCTTGCCGCCGAGCTCCAGGCTGACCGGGGTGAGCCGGCGCGCGGCCCGTTCCATGATCTTCTTGCCGGTGGCAGTGGATCCGGTGAACTGGATGAAGTCGACGGTGTCGACGAGCGCCTCGCCCACTTCGCGGGCCCCGTGCACCACCTCGAAGACCGGGGGGCCACCGATCTCTGCCCAGCCTTTGGCAATGAGCTCATCGGACAGCGGGGTGCGCTCCGAGGGCTTGAGTAGCACCGAGCAGCCCGCCAGCAGCGCCGGGACCACATCCCAATAGCCCAGCGCCACAGGGTAATTCCAGGGCGAGATGACACCCACCACCTTGCGGGGCCGCTGATGCACGGTGATCTTCTTGGTGTTCATGGCGATCGAGGACGCGGGCCGTGATTCCGGGGCCAGGAACTCCGCCGCCTTCGGCGCGTAATACGCGATGATCGCGAGAATCGAGGGTATCTCGATGCCGCCGTCGATCTTGGATTTGCCGGTCTCGGCGATCAGCTGCGCCTCGATGCGCGGGGTGTTGTCGACCAGCCACTGCGCAAATCGGGCCAGTACCTGGCCGCGCCCCTCGGGGCCGAGTCGCTCCCACGACGGCTGCGCCTTCGCCAGTTGCGCGACGATTCCGGGGATATCCGCCGGATCGGTCCAGTTCACCGCGCCGATTACCTGCCCATTCGCGGGATTGCGCACGTCATGGGCGGTATCACGGGGGCTACTGACGAAGTTTTCAGACGTCGTTGTCATTAGTCGAGTCTAGGCACGAGGTGACCCGCGTGGCCATCCCCACTAGTTGGTTGGAATTATCCCGCGCAGGTAGGCGGCCTGGCCCAGATGCTGCGCACAGTCGTCGACAATGCTGACCAAGCGGACGCTCGCGGTAACCGGCGGATCCCAGTGCCTATCGACGACGCGCGCGAGTTCGGAATCCGTCAGGGTGTCCACGTATCGCAGCGTCATGTCGTGCACATCGTGGTAGTAGCCGCTCAGCTGATCCACCGTGGCCACGACCTTGGCGATGTCCTCGGGCGTGTGCCCGTATCCGTTGGAATCAACAGGCAGATCGAGACCGAATCGCGGCTCCCAGCCGCGGGCCGTCCACACCGGCTCGGCGCCGGTCATGGCGCAGATCTGCACGTCCTGACATCGTGCCGAATGCCAAATCAGCCAGGCAATGCTGTTCGCGTCCGATGTGGGGCGGTACGTCAACGCCGAATCCGTCAGACCGTCGGTCACCTCACCGACGTGCTCGATGATCCGAGTGAAGCTGTCACGCAACAGCTCCCGCGCCGAGGCCGCCGCTTCGAAATCCGTCATGGGTTGACGGTACGCCGGGGCCTGGGCGCCGGGTTGTCCGTTGGTTTGGACATCGCGAGGGCACCAGCACCGCAAGCGCAGAAGAGAACGGCCAACACAGGCAACACCATGGCGGTGTTCAGTGAAAACGCGTCCGCCAGCCATCCGATGAGCGCCGGCCCACCCAGCACCGCGATGTACCCGGTTCCGACCACTCGAGACAGCACCCGGCCCTCATGATGTTCGTCGATATTGCCCGCCACGGTGAAGACCTGAGGAACGCCACCGGCAAGCCCGAGGCCCACAGCCGCCCAACCCGCCATCGTCAGAGGCAATGCCGGCGAGAGGATGACGACGAGCAGCCCGACTGCCGCGAGCGCGCACCCCCAGCGCACCACCGGCACACGTCCAGCACGTTCTACGAGTTTGTCGACGGTGAACCGACCGACCGTCATCGCGAGCATGAACACCCCGAAGGCGAAGGCGCCCTGGGAATGCGAGGCGCCCAGGTGTTCCTGGGCGTGCAGGCTGCTCCAGTCGGTCGCCGATCCCTCGGAGAGCATGAGCAAGAAGGCGAGGAAACCCAGTACCAGGACCTGCCCGCGTCGATACTTCATCGGAGGACACATCGTGTAGGGCACCGTGTCCGGAGACTCCACTTCGCCTGCCCGCAACTTGTTCCGGAGCAGCACAGTGGCCGAGCAGGTAAGTAGCGCCAGGCACAGGACGGTGACGCCGACAACCGTCGCCCAGACCTGGATGTGCAGTGCGAAGGCGGCCGATCCGATGGCCGCCCCCACCACGTTGCCCACGGAGAAGACTCCATGGAACGAGGCCATGATCGGGCGGCCGTAGAAGCGTTCGACATCGACGGCGGCCGCATTCATGGCGACATCGGTGACACCGACCGCCACACCGCACAGAAAAGCGCCAATGGCGGCCACGACCACCGAGTGAGCCGACAAGGGAATGTTGACCCCGAGTGCCATGGCCGCACCCCCGGCGACGGCGATGGGCCCGCTGCCGAACCGATCGACAAGGAGTCCGCTGAGCTGCATGCCCGCCAGCGCGCCGAGGCCCAGTCCCAACACCACGAAGCCGAGGATGGTCGACGACATGCCGGTGGCCTGCTTCATGGTCGACAGGTGCACAGCCCAGGTCGCCACCACGAGCCCGAACGACGCGAATACGCCGATAACGGCAACCCGCATACGCAGCGGTTTCGTCAAGAAATAGTCCTCACCTCGGCGTTGTGCCAGCGATCGTGAGGCCCACCACGACCTTGGCGAGCAGCACTCACCGGTACCTCTCCACCACAGTACTGACCGCGGCTCCCCCGGGCCGCAGCGCCACTTCAGGGCAGCAAATATCACTTGACATTCATATGATTATGTAGTGATATGAGGGCATGGACGCCTTCACGGTGATCGCCGATCCGACCCGGCGCCGGATCATCGACACCCTTCGCGAAGGGTCGGCCGACGTCACGACATTGATCGAGCGGCTGGACCTTTCCCAATCGCTGGTCTCCAAGCACCTCGGCGTCCTGCGCGACGCCGGCACTGTTCGGGTGGAGGTCGCCGGCAAGCGCCGGGTCTATCACCTGGCCGACGATCCACTGCCCGCCGTGCTGGCTTGGGTGACGCCCTATCACCGTAAGTGGTCCAACGCCCTCGACCGCCTGAGGTTCCTCATCGATAGCGACCCCGATGTTCACGACAACAAGAAAAAAGAGGACAACCGTGACTAATCCCCTGGCCGCCACCCTCACGCCATGCGATGACCACGAGGGCCGATGGGTTCTCACCATGTCCCGCGATCTGAACCATCCGCCGGAGAAGGTGTGGCCGTGGCTCGTCGACCCCGACAAGCTGCGCCAGTGGTCACCTGCCATCCCCGACCGTCCGCTCGATTCAGTGGGAGCGGCACACGTTCAGGAGACCTCCGCCGACCCGATACTCGACGGCGAGGTGCTCTCCGTCGATCCACCGCGCGAGCTGATCCATCGATGGGGCCCGGACGACACTCTGCGCTGGCGAATCGAACCCACCGACAATGGATGCCGATTGACCCTGGAACATTCGATGGCAGACCGCGGTAACGCTTCCGGAAACGCGGGCGGTTGGCACATCTGCCTGGACACTCTCACGCTGGCCGTCGACGGCACTCCCCGAGGCCGGGTCGTCGGCGTGGATGCGATGAAGCACGACTGGCAAAGCCTCAATGATGGGTACGCCGCAATCCTCGGCTGAGCGCTCACGGAATTTGCGGAGCGGATTCACACCGGCCCCAGATCCGGTCACCGATCTGGTCACGATCCTGCACCCAAATCCGCAGATCATGCACACTATGGACGTAGTGGGCAATGTGCCCCATTCGCCTGTTCAGCACCTTCGAGGTATAGCGCTATCGATTTGCCCAAATTACTCTCAGGCAACCGCACTCGGCAACGGCGCCGAGCGCGGGCACGGGAGGGTCGCGATGGCTGCACAGCATTCGGTTTTGGGGAAACGTCACTCACTTCGGCGATACATCGCGACCACCGCAGCGGTGGCGGCGACATGTACCGTCCTGGCGCCGGTGGCGATGGAGTCGCGGACCATCGCCTCCACGCTCGCCTCGTACGTCATCGGGGTCGGCGGAAACAACGATGGCGCAAGTGCCAACATTCCTCATAAACTCGGCGGGGCGTACAGCGTCGACTACCACCCGGTCTCGTATCCGGGTGCCATCTGGCCGGTCAGCGGCCTCACCGCACCCACATTCAAAACCTCTGTGACACAGGGGCACAACAACCTCAACAAAGAAATCGCCACGGCAGGCAATCAGCAGATCACCATCGTCGGCTACTCCCTTGGCGCTGTCGTGGTGAGTAGATCGCATAGCGATCTGCAGAAGCAGTATCCCAACGGCAATCCCGACATTCAGTTCGTGCTGATGGGCAGTGCAAACACTCCGAACGGCGGCATCTTCGCTCGATTCCCGTGGTTGAAGATTCCTTTCGCCGATATCGAATCCAATGGCGCCTGGGAACCCGACCAATTCAAGACGAAGGTGATCAACACCGAGTACGACACCTACGGAGACTTCCCCGCCTATTTCAATCCGCTCGCGCTCGCCAATTCCATTGCGGCGATTCGGTATGCGCATCCCGATGTGTACTACGACAGCATCGACCCCACAACGCTCGACGACCCCGACAACCCCAACGTGATCAAGTCGGTGAAGGGCAACACCACCTACTACCTGGTCCGGGCCGAACACCTACCGCTGCTGCAGCCGCTACGCGACCTCACCAATCCCATCGGCGCCTCCTTCGTGCTTGATGCCATCGAGCCGACCCTGCGGGTGTTCATCGATATGGCCTACGACCGCGACACCAGCCCGGGAACCACCAAACCATTCAGCCTCTTCACCCCGCCGAAGAACATCGTCGACGCCGTCAACAAGCTGCCCGGCGCCATCGAGGAGGGCGCACACAACTTCGAGAGCGGACTGTCTGGCGGGGTCCCCAAACAGCCGGCACCCACCGAAAAGCCCGCCAACCCCCCTGCCCCCCAAACAGATACCCCGAAGTCTGCGCCCCCGGCAGCTCAGACACCGGCACCCGAGGCACCCAAACCACCGGTTCTCACCCTCACCACCGTCGAGCCGTCCACGCCCCCGCCACCGGCCAAGGCCCCCGATCTCACCGCGATCGCCGTCGGCTCCCACGTCAGCGCCCCGGCGCAACCGGCCGAGGAAAAGCCCGACACCAAACCCGAGGTGAAGCCGGAAACGAAGCCCGAGGAAAAGCCCGCACTCGCCGCAACCTCGAACACCACGAAGCCGACGCTGCGTCTACCGAAACCGCCTGTGTCACAGACCGGTACGTCACCGAAGACTCCCAAGCTCCCGTCACTCAAGGACCGTCTCAAGTCCATTCCGGGTCTCGGCGAGAAAAAGGATTCCACCGCAAGCACTCCGAGCAAGACTTCGGAATCCACGAATTCGCCGGATCACAGCAGCGAAAAGAGCTCGAACCACACCTCCGAAAAGGGCCACAGCGCCGCATAAGCCGGCTTCCCGTCGCCGAGCGTCTGGTTGACGGCGGTCAGCGGCCCGCGGGCGGTCCCGGCGGCCGCACCCCACCCCGCACGGTGGTGGGCCGACCCCGAAAGCAGTTCACCGAATACGGGTAGTCCTGTGTCAGCACGTAGTGATAGGTCTCGACGTCCCGGCCGTCCAGGCGCACACTGCTCGTGATCCCGTGGCATTCATCGAGATCCCTTGTGGTGATGATGTTTCCCTCACCCATCCGAGCGCCCGTGATGGGAAACCCATCGAGCGCGTAGCCCACGACCTCGGCGACATTCGCCGTGGCCAGACAGGGGCTGGGCGTGTGGTAGTGGTAACTGCCCGTCACCTCTGGATGCCCCGAGCAGTCATCCTGCACCTCCCATGCCCCCGCATCACGCCCCCCGGCATCCAGGGCGCTGAACAACACGACTCCCGAAAGCATCACCCCGACCTCGTGGCCGATGCACTGCGGAACGCCATAGGTGGGATCGGAGGCCAGCACATAGGTCAGCTCCTGAGCGCTGATGGCGTTCGGGTTGCGGTCGTACTGGTAGGCGGTGTCATCGGTCGCGATCGGGAACCGTCCCGTGGTGTGGTTCCGGGGCAGATCATTGGTCGTGATAACCCGAACGTTCTCGGACTTCGTCTCGGAGAGCACGCCGTGGTGCTGCACGTGCCCCTGGACGTGCGTCTTCCTGTCTGGGTAGTACCACTGGCCGTCCTCGGCAAACCATGGACCGCGGACCCCCGCGCCCATCGCGGCACCCGCCGCGAAACTCTCCGCATAACGCGGGCACGCATACACATAGCCCCCGCGCGGACCGTCGGTGACGACCTTTCCGTCCCCAACCGGCAGCCTGCCGTCGGCGAACAGGTCGCCGTAGTCATGGGTCATATCGAGCGTCAGGGGCTTCGCATCATTCGGCGGCGGCTCGGAACAGGCCCCCACAACCGCGACACAAATCAGCCAGATCACAACCCCCGCGTGCCGCACGGGACAAGTCAAACATCACCCCTGCGGATAGAAGAGGAAAAGCACGCAGCCCTGGTCTGACTGGGGAATGTGCCAGGACTGCGCGGGGGCGTGCAGAAAAGTGCCCGCCGGGTAGTCATTGACCCCGTCATTGAGCACCCCAGAGACGACGTACACCTCTTCCGGCCCGGGCCGATGGTGATCCTCCCCCGCCCATACCGCTCCCGGCGCGATGGTAGTGATCAGCGCTTTTGCTCCATTTTCGCCCTGCCACAGCGGCTGGATCGTCACGCCGGGGAAGAGCTCGATCGGGTCGACGTCGGCGGCCGATTTCCACGCGTATCCCGGAGCATTGGGACCGAACTGAGCGGGATCACCCTGGGGGCTCGTCACCACCTGAGCAACCCGATCTGGTGGTCTGCACATTCCTCGTGTGGGCCCCGGACGGCGTGTCGACTAGACTGGGTGAATGCCAGCCAAGACCGACCCAGCCGCGATCGACGACATCGAGCCGCTGGCGGACGAGACTGCCCACCAGGCTCAGCGCGTGGTTGCCGCCTACGCGAACGACGCCGACGAATGCCGCATGCTTCTCGCGATGCTCGGTATCGGGCCAACCAAGGTCGACGCGTAACTACCTACGTTTCCCTTCTGAGAAACAATAATGGCCCCTCAATCGGATGAGCGATCGCCGGTAGAGGCTGTCGCCGGCACCTCTGACTTCGTCGTCGTCGCTAACCGGCTCCCTATCGACCTGGTGAAGCTGCCCGACGGCAAGACCACCTGGAAGCGCAGCCCTGGCGGGCTCGTCACGGCGATGGAACCGCTGCTGCGCAAGCGCCGCGGCGCCTGGGTCGGCTGGCCGGGTGTCCCCGACACGGACGTCGAACCGGTCTCCGAGGACGACATGGTCCTCTACTCGGTCCGCCTTTCCACTCAGGAAGTCGCCGAGTATTACGAGGGTTTCTCCAACGCCACTCTGTGGCCGCTGTACCACGATGTGATCGTCAAACCCGAGTATCACCGCGAATGGTGGCAGGCGTACGTCGACGTGAATCGCAAGTTCGCGGATGCGACGGCTGCGGTCGCGGCACCGGGCGCGACGGTGTGGGTGCAGGACTACCAGCTGCAATTGGTACCCAAGATGCTCCGCATGTTGCGCCCCGACCTGACAATCGGCTTCTTCCTGCATATCCCGTTCCCGCCTGTCGAGCTGTTCATGCAGATGCCCTGGCGCACCGAGATCGTCGACGGTCTGCTGGGCGCCGACCTGATCGGCTTCCATCTGGCCGGGGGCGCCCAAAACTTCATGTACCTGGCGCGAAGACTGGTGGGTGCCAGCACATCTCGCGCATCCATCGGCGTGCGCTCCCGATTCGGCGAGATCCGCGTGGGCTTCCGCACCGTGAAGGTGGGCGCTTTTCCGATCTCAATCGACTCGGCCCAACTCGACAGCGTGTCTCGCAGCAAGCAGATCCGCCAGCGCGCCAAGGAGATTCGCGCCGAACTTGGGGGTCCGCGCAAGATCCTGTTGGGCGTGGACCGGCTCGACTACACCAAGGGTATCGACATCCGGCTGCGCGCCTATGAGGAGCTACTCGCCGAGGGCCGCGCCAGCGGCACCGACACCGTCTTCGTTCAGCTCGCAACACCCAGCCGCGAACGCGTCGACAGCTACAAGAAGATGCGCGGCGATGTCGAGCAGCAAGTGGGCCACATCAACGGAGAGTTCGGCGAGGTCGGGCACCCGGTGGTGCACTATCTGCATCGACCGGTGCCGCGCGAAGACCTCATCGCTTTCTTTGTGGCCGCCGATGTCATGTTGGTGACACCCCTGCGCGACGGTATGAACCTGGTGGCCAAGGAGTACGTCGCGTGCCGCAGCGATCTGGGCGGCTCGCTCGTGCTCTCCGAATTTACCGGCGCGGCAGCGGAATTACGCCAGTCCTATCTGGTCAATCCGCACGATATCGACGGCGTGAAGGACGGTATCGAATCGGCGCTGAACCAGAGCCCCGAAGAGGGGCGGCGCCGGATGCGGGCGCTGCGCCGTCAGGTGCTCGCGCACGATGTGGATCGGTGGGCGCGCGCGTTCCTGGAGGCGCTATCGACCCCGGCAACCGGCGATTCGATCGCACCGGAGCAGCCCGCGGTGCTGGGCGGCGAGCCCCTCTAAAGCGGTGTGATGTAGGAGATCAGCCACTTGTCTCCGGCACGCGTGTAGTCCACCTCAATCGATGACGAGTCGTACACGGGCGTGCGCGACTGGTCGGTGATGGTGCGGTTCATGTACACGACGACCTGCGCCGAGTCCCGGTGCGCCGCAATGATTCCGGTTCCTACGATGCTGGTCTGACTGACGATCTTGCGCTGCTTGGCCTGCGGGATGATTTCCCTGTTGGCCTTGTCTTCGAATTCACGCCGATACTCGGGGGTCAGCCCCGGGTACTGTTCGTCAAGGCTGCGCTCGACTGTCTGATAGTCGTATCCGAAGATGCTTCCGACCTGCTTGCCGGCCTGCTTGATGAGCGTCTCCCCCGCCGCCCGGCTGGCCATCGTGTCGACCCGGTGCCAGTACATTCCACCGGCCACCGCGGATAACCCGACGACGGCAAGTACCACTACTGCGACGAAAATTCGTGTCAGCCAACGCATTAGCTCTGCCCGTCCGGCCACCGCAGGTCATACGCGGTCATAGTGCCCTGTTGATCCTCGGCGACGATCATCCGCATGCGATACGACTTCGAGGGCTCGTTGACCCCCGAGTCGGCGTTGGTGAGTGTCACCCGCGCGGAGATGAGGATCGAGGCCTTCTTACTCACCTCGTCGATACTCTCCAGGCTCGCCTTCTTGATCACCACTTCCGAGCTGGTGCCGGTTTGGTGGTACAGCGCTTTGAGATTGGCGGTGTTGTCGGGATTGAACGTGCCCCGCAATGGTCCGCTGGTGCTGTTGACGAACTGGTCGACGTTCTTGTCGATGCTGTCCGGGCTGTAGGTCATCATGTTCGTCACCGCCTGCACCGCGGTGTCCACGAAACGCTGATCGCGCGCGGCCCGCAGATCGTCACGGTGCTGGGCGCGACCCATGAGCGCCAAAGCCACTCCCAACGCGGCGATCAGCACCACCGCCAACACCGCGGCAGCCCGCATCACGCCGCGTGTGTTACCCGGCCGACGGGTATCGGCAACGGTGGGCTCGGGTTTCGACCGGGCTTCGGTACGGCCCAGCGACACACTGATCGGCTCAGCGCTGATCTCGCCCGTCGGGCCGGCCGGACGCGCCGCACGTCGCCGAGTGGTCGGCGATAAGCCGCTTGCGCGAGGAGCATCGGGCTCGGCGGCTTTGTTTTCTTCTTCGGTCATACCGGCTTCGGTCCCAGCATCAGATCCGCCCACGTCTCGGCCTCGCTGCCACGGTCCAGTGCGGGCGCGTACACACTCGGCTGATTGTTGGCGTCGAGAAACACACCATTCTTCGGATCATAGGCACGTGCCGCCATCGGCGCCGATTTCGCTGCTACTGGCATCACGCCGCCACCGGCCGGCGGTGCTTCCGGGGCCGGTGGAGGTGGCGGCGGCAGCGTCGGAGTACCCGGGTCTGGCTCGGCACCCGGTGGGATATTCGGGAACTTGTTGGGCGGCAGAATGTTCCGCGGATCTTCCACCGGGGTGTCATACGGGGCGGGTGGGCCGCGCCACGGGTTGCTACCGATCGGCACATAGCCGCGTGGGTCGCGGCACAGCTGAATGGTCGGCGCCCGCTTGCCGGGGAATTCCTGGCACGGATAGTTGCGCGCGCCGCGCACCGCGCTCGGATCGTTCTGGGCGGTCTTGCAATACATGTCCCGGGGCAGCTCGCGCAGGGTCTCGTCGGCCGGGGTGCGCATCAGCGGCGCCGGCACGAATCCGGTCAGACATGGCGGCGGGTCACCCAGGTTCAGCCGGAAGTCCAACTTCGCGCCCTCGTCCATGGGCGCACCACCAGCCACCGTCAGCAGCGCAGAGAACAACGCGGGCAGGATCACCAGCGACTGCTCGATGGACTTGTTGTAGATGACGCCGACACGCCCCAGATTGGCCAGGCTCGCCGCCAGCACCGGGAAAGACGGACGAATGCCCGCGAACAGTTGCGAGGCTTCCTCGGTAGCACCCGGCGCCACCTTGAGGAACTGCCTCAGCTGTGGGTCTGCCTTGACGAAATGCTCCGTCAACGCGCCCAGGCTCGACACGGATCCGCGGATGTTGTCACCACTGCGAATCTGGGCATCCAGCAGCGGCCCCACCTGATCGACGAGTTTGGTGGTGCTGTCGTAGTTGGTGTTGGCCTCTTGGATCAGCAACCGCGACGAGTCGATCAGCCGGGAAAGTTCCTGGCCGGATCCGTTGAACGCCTTGAACGCCTCGGCCAGCACCTCGCGCAGCCGGGTGTCCGCGACGGTGTTCACCAGACCGTCCGCCTGACGCAGCAGCGTCGAGACGTCGGTGGGAATGGAGGTGCGATCGGTACCGATGACATCGCCTGCCCGCAGGATCCCGACGGCACCCGTCGGGGGCGGCGTCAGATCCACGTACTGCTCGCCGATGGCCGAGACACTCTTGACGGCGGCGAGCACATTGCCCGGCACCTTCACGTCGTCGTTGATCCGCATGGTGGCGGTGACGCCCTGGGGAGTCAGTTCGACATCGGTGACGCGACCGATCTGCACACCGCGGAAGGTGACGTTGGCGTTTTGGTACAGCCCGCCCGAGGCGACGAATTGCGCCTGCACATCGCGCTTTCCGATGCCGAGGGCCGTCGGCACCCGCAGGTAGAAGATCGCCATCAGCGCCACGCTGACTACCGTGACAACAGCGAAGATCGCCAGCTGTATCTTGATCAGCTTTTCCATCAGCGGCCACCTCCCTGCGGCGCGGCGGGTGCCGCGGGTGCGGGCAGATCGAACGGGCTGGTCTCTTTGCCGTTCAGGTTGGCCATGGATCCGATGAGCCATTCCGGCGGGTTCACCACGTCATTGAAGTGCTGCATGTTCGGGTCGAAGAACGATGTGGTGAAAAGCGTTTCGCCCAGACGCCGGGCGGTGAGGTCGAACGTCACGAACACGTTCAGGTAGTCACCGCGAACAGCGTTGCGCAGATACTTGGTACTGAACGGGAACGTGGGCAGCAGATCGAGGCTGTCGATCAGGACGTCCCGGTTCTCCGCCAGTGCCCGAACAACCGGGTACAGCCCCTTGAGGTCGGCGACGATGTCTTCCTTGGTGGTCCGCAGTACCCGGTCGGTGATCTTCGCGAGGTTCCCCACCGAGCGGAACGCCTCGATGATGTTGGCGCGATTCTCGTTGAGTACCTTAAGGGCGGGTTCGATTGAATCAATCGCACGCCCAAGGCTTTCTTTGTGTTCGGCCAGTACTCGCGAAAACTTGTCGATGCCCTCGATGGCCGAGATGATGTCGTCGCGCTGAGAGTTGAGCGACGAGATCAGCGTGGCGAGTTTCGGCAGCACCTGAGTCAAGTTGCCGGTACGCCCCTTGAAGAGGTTGTAGGTCTCGTCGGTGATGTCCTGCAGTGCACCGAGATTGCCCTTGTTGACCACAACGGACAGCGCCGACAGCACCTCTTCGGTGCTGGGATACTTACCGGTCCGGCTCAACGGAATGGTGTCTCCGGCGGTCAGCTTGCCCTCCGCGGGCTCTCCCGCGGGCGCGGCAAGCTCGATGTGCTGCGAGCCGAGCAGGCTGGTCTGGGCAACCTTCGCAACGGCATTCGCCGGCAGGTGCA
The DNA here is from genome assembly GCF_001853795.1 of Mycobacteroides franklinii. Taxonomy (NCBI): domain Bacteria; kingdom Bacillati; phylum Actinomycetota; class Actinomycetes; order Mycobacteriales; family Mycobacteriaceae; genus Mycobacteroides; species Mycobacteroides franklinii. The sequence continues at coordinate 1,437,834 of NZ_MLIK01000019.1, read as the reverse complement.
CTTCCGGCCCCAATGACACCTTGACCCCGGCATACCAAGAGCCGTCCGGCTTTTGGAAGGCATCGATACCCGACACACTGCCCACCGTGACGTCGTCCACCATGACCGGCGAGTTCTGCGGCAGCGTGGTGACATCGGGCAGCTCGACGGTGATGGTGTAGGACCGCGAACCATGCCCAGCAGTACCAGGCAGGCTCAGTGAATTCAGTCCGTTGAACTGGCATCCGCTGGCGACGACGGTGACACCGATAGCCATGGCCACGCCACGCAGCATGCGATGAGGACCTCGCGCGAACAGCGTTGAACTCAGACGGCTCATCGCGGCGCCCCCGGAATCGCAGGCGGTGCAACGTCATCCGCAGCGACGGGCAGACCTGGCGGTACCGGACCCGGCTCAGCGGGACGCAGCTCCGTGCCCGGCGGCGGCGGTGCGTTGACTTCGTCAGGGCCCAGCATCAGCGCGCTCAGATCCTGCGGCGACGGCTTCGGCGGCGGCGGTGCGCCATTCGGGCGGACCCAGACCAGATCCTCACGGGGCGCCTGCGACTTCGCCTCGGTCTCGGGGGTGTCGTAGATGATCTGTCCCTTGTACGCGGAAATCTGGTTGATCGGGTGCAGCAAGATCGGCGCATAGTTGAAGGTCGCCCGGCGCAACACCGGCCCCATCCGTTCGCGGCAGATCTCGGCCCGTTTCAGATACTCGGTCTTGGTTCCTGTTTCGAACACACCACCACAGATGAACTGCACCGGGTTGGCCAAGTTCGGAATCGACAGCATGCCGTTCAAGGTGCCGGCGGCGGGGTTGTAGATGTTGTAGAAGTTGGCCAGGCCGTTCGGTGCGACGTGCAGAATTTGTTCCAGGTCGTCGCTCTGGTCGGAGAAGATCTTGACGAAATCGCTGAGCTTGTTCACCTGGTCGATGAGGGCAGAGTTGGTGTCCCCCAGGAAGCCCCGCACATCGGTGAGCGCCTGATTGAGCGCACCCAAAGTGGCACCGAGGTTCTCGGTGCTGGCCGCCAACACCTTGGACACCGATGCCAGATGAGTGCTGAACTGCACGATCTGCTCGTTGGAGTTGGCCAACGCGTCCACCAGCGTCTGCAAGTTCTTGATAGTGCCGAACAGATCGGTGCGAGAGTCACCGAGTCGTCCGGCGGCCTGCGAGAGCTCGCGCACCGAGTTGCGGAACGAGTCACCGTTGCCGTCGAAGGTGGTGGCCGCCTGGTTGATGAAATCGCTGACCGGGCCCTTAGATTGGCCCTGTGGCCCCAAGCTGTCGCTGAGCTTGGCCAGCTCGGTCTTGACCTCGTCCCATTCGATCGGAACGGCGGTCTTGTCCAAACCCAACGAGGCCCCGTCGGCCAACGCGGGCCCGTCGGTGTAGGCGGGAGTCAGCTGCACGAACCTGGCGGTCACCAGATTCGGGGCCATGATGATCGCCTGGGCCCCCTGGGGCACCTTGAACTTGTCCGGCATTTCCATGGTGACCTTCACGTCACCCTCACGGGGTTCGACGGCCGTGATCCGCCCGGCCTTCACGCCGAGGATCCGGACATCGTCGCCCGGGTACAGCCCGATGGCCGACGCGAAATGACCGACGATCTTGTAGGTTCCGCGGCTGGGCCATACCCAGTACAGGAGGCCGCCCAGGAGTGCCACGGAGAGCAACGCGAAGACGCCCTTTTTGAGCCAGGATTTCGATGTTGTCATGGCGATTTCGGCCTCATGATTTGGCGCTCACCGATCAGACCGTTCAAGTAGTCCGAGAGGCTGGCGGGCAGCTTGCCGGGCTGGAAGTAGGCGTCGAATGCGACGGCGGTCAGCGTGGCCGGCGGGAAACCGTAGACGTTGACGTGGAAGCCCGGCCCCGAGGACACGACTTCGCCGAGGGCCGTGCCATATCCGGGCAGGCGCTTGAGCGCCTCGCTGATGTGTGCCTTGCGGTCCAGCAGGTCATCGAGCACGACGTTCAGCTTCTCCATGGTGGGGCGGAACTCTTGGCGGTTATCGGCCACGAATCCACTGATCTGCTGCGAGAGTCCCTGGATACGGTTGATCAGCTCGCTGATCGCCAGCCGCCGCTCATCGAGCGCGGCGAACAGCTGATCGCCGTCGGTGACAAGCTTGTTCACTTGACCGGCGCGCTCGGAGAGAATTCCGCTGACGGACTTGGCGTGCGTCAACAGCTGCTCGAGCGCGGCATCACGCGCGTTCAGCGTGCGGGAGAGCGAGGCGACACCGTCCAGAGCTCCGCGCAGCTGCGGGGTGGCATCACGCATCGCCTCGGTGATGACTTGCAGCGACTGGTCCAGCTGCGCCTTGTCGATCCCGCCTGCCGATGCGCCCAAATCACTCAGTGCGCTATTGAGCGTGTACGGAGTGGTGGTGCGGCCCAACGGAATCTCGGTGATATGACCGGACCCGGCGGGAGTCACCGAGAGCGATTTTTCACCCAGCACAGTGGTGGTCCTGATCGCGGCCAGCGACTGATCACCCAATCGGATGGTGCGATCTACGGTGAAGTCCACCCGAACCTTGTTGCCCGCCAGGGAGACATCCTTGATCTGGCCGACCTTGATGCCCGACACGAAGACGTTGCCGCCCGGCTCGATGCCTCCGGAATCGGCGAAGTATCCCGTGTACTTCTTGCCCTGCGGCCAGAACGGCAGGCTCGTGTAGCCGAACGCGACCAGCACCAACATCGCCACCACGGCGATACCGAAGATGCCGGTCCGAACCGGATCTTTCTCCTGAATGTCACTCATTCTTGAAGGCACACCTGCCCTTCGACGGGTCTGGCGGTCCACCGAACGGAATCAGCCAGTCGGTTCCGACCGGCCCGTTGACCTTGATCCGGATGGAGCAGTAGTAGATGTTGAAGAACGATCCGTACGCGCCAAGAGCGTTAAGCCGCAGGTAGTTCTCGGCCAGATTCTCCACGACGACGTTGACATCGGCCTTGCGTTCATCGACCCGTGTGGCCAGCTGACGAGCCTGCTCGATGGTGCCCTTGATGTAGGGGCGGGTGTCCTTGAGTACCGATTCCAGCGATGAGGCGGTCGAGGCAAGCGGGGGTAGCGCTCCGGCCACCACGTCACGCTGTTGCGCCAAGCCGGAAACCAACTGCTGCAGTTGATCGACGCTCGAGGAGAACTGGCTGCTCTTCGAATCGACGGTGGCCAGTACCTCGTTCAGGTGGTTGATCACGTCACCGATCAGTTGATCATGTTCGGCCAGTCCGGCGGTGAATGAGGATGTGTCGCCCAATAATTGAGAGAGCGTCCCACCCTGACCCTGCAGAATCTGGATGAACGCGTTGCTGATCTCGTTGACCTTGGTGGCGTCGAATCCCTTGAGCATGGGCCGAAGTCCGCCGAGCAGTGCATCCAGATCCAGAGCTGGCTGAGTGTGCTCCTTGTCGAGCGTTCCGCCATCGGGCAGCTTCCGCAATTCCCCTGGGCCCGAGGAGATCTCCAAATACCGGTCGCCGACCAGGTTCTCGTACCTGACGATGGCCCGGCTGGAGCTGTAGAGCTGATACTTCGAATCAACGTCGAAGGTGACCTCGACAGTGTTGTCCGGATTCAGAGACACATTCTTGACGCGACCCACCGGCACGCCCGCGATGCGCACCTTCTGCCCGGACCGCAAATCGGAGGCCGTGGTGAAGATCGCGTGATAGCGCTTCCCGGAACCGAATCGGAACTCGCCGAAGGTGATGATCAATCCCGCTGCCACCAGCAGCATCACCACGGTGAAGACGATGACTTTGATCTGCGTGCCACGCTTCATCAGAACTCACTTCGCTTCGCGAAGGCACCGTTGTAGAGGTATTGCAGGGTGTCGGGAGCGTTGACTTGCAATTCTTCCAGCGGCTTGTACGGGATGTAGGCGTTATCGGTCACCAGGAAGGGTGACCGGAACCATGACCCGTTCTGCGTCTTGGTCGGAATATTCGGTAGTCCACGGCAATTGGGCCCGCCGGAGGCGTTGACGATGGGAAGGCTGTCCGGGTACGTGTACACCGGCGCACCCAGCGGGAAACTGTTGGTCAGGAACAGACCGGGCCGCACGCCGCCGATGAGCGGGGTGAAGGTCACCAACGCCTTTGAGATCGCCTGCAGCGTGCAGGGAATCTCCGGTGAGTACCTACCGAGCAGGGTGGTGGGGGCGCGTAACCGCTGCAGCGCCGCGGTGAGATCTTTCTCGGCCGGGGCCAACGTTTCGTATCCGTTGTTGCCCAGACCAATTGCCGCGAGCAGCGTGGCCTTGAGGTCCTGCTGCTGGTCCACGACGGTGCGGCTCAGCGGGGGCAGGTTGTCCAGGATACGCACGATGTCCGGTGCGGCATCGCCATAGATCTGCCCCACCTGTCCGGCCTTCCGGAAATCCTCTTGCAGGGTAGGAAGTTTCGGGTTCAGCTGATCCAAGTATTGATCGAGCTCGACCAGACCCTGACCGAAGTTATCCCCATTTCCGCGCAGCCCTTCACCCACTGCCGTCAGGGTGGCGTTGAGGTTGACCGGGTCGATCTTGCCGAGCAGCCGGGTGAGGTTCTCGAACACGGTATTGACTTCGAGAGCCACCGCCTCCGCGGTCACCGTCGCGCCTGGTCGCAGCGATGAGTCCGAGGGCTTTTGCGGAGCAAGAAATTCCACCGATTTGGCACCGAAGACGGTGGTGCCCGCGATCCGCACGGTGGCATTCGACGGAATCAGGCGCAGGTCCTTGGCGTTGACCGACAGCTCCAGCTTGGCCTGCTCGTTGGCATAGGTGATCGACTTGACCTTGCCGATCTGCAGGCCGTGGAACTTGACCTTGCCACCCTCCTCCATCACCAGACCGGCCCGCGGCGAGACGACGGTGATGGGCTTGGTGTCGGCAAACGCGTCGTTGTAAGCGAAATAGGTCAGCGCCGTGAACCCCACCAGGATCGCAGCCAGCACCGCACCGGCAAGCCGCACGGATCGGCGCGACGAATCTGCTGACGACATCTGACCCCTAGCCCGACAGATTGAAATGGCCGGACCCGCCGTACACGGCGAGTGAGATGAACAGGGTGACAAGCACGACCACGATGAGCGAGGTCCGTACGGCCTGACCGACCGCGACGCCCACGCCGACCGGCCCGCCGGAGGCGTTGAACCCGTAGTTGGTGTGCACGAGCATCACCACCACGGACATGACGATCGCCTGCAGGAACGACCACAGCAGGTCGGTGGGCACCAAGAAGGTGTTGAAGTAGTGGTCGTACACGCCTGGAGACTGGCCGTTGATCATGACCGTGGTCGCGCGGGATGCGAAGAATGCCGCCAGCACCGACAGCGAGTACAGCGGGATGATGGCGATGAGCCCGGCCACCAAGCGCGTGGACACCAGATACGAAATCGCGTGCACCGCCATGGTTTCCAGCGCGTCGATCTCTTCGGCAACCCGCATGGCGCCCAACTGCGCGGTGGTTCCGGCACCGATCGTCGCCGCCATCGCGATACCTGCCACCACCGGCGCGATGATGCGCACGTTGAGGAAGGCCGATAGGAAGCCGGTGAGGGCCTCGATGCCGATGTTGCCGAGCGAGGAGTAGCCCTGGACCGCGATGACACCACCGGAGGCCAGCGTCAGGAACACCGCGACACCCACGGTTCCGCCGATCATCACCAGGGCTCCGGTGCCCATGGTGATCTCGGCGAGTACCCGGATCGTTTCCTTGCGGTATTTGGTCAGCGCCGCCGGGATGTAGCTCAGCGATTGCGCATAGAAGAGGGCTTGCTCCCCGAATTTGTCGAACGAGCGTCCCAATCCACGCATATACCGAACGGTATAGGAGGTCAGCGTGTGCGTCGAAAGATACGGTCCGGTCACTAGTGCTTCACCAGGACCCGCACGCCAATGGCCGTCATCACGACGTTGATGACGAACAAACAAATGAAGGAGTAGACGACGGTCTCGTTGACCGCATCGCCCACTCCCTTGGGTCCGCCCTTGACGGTGAGTCCGCGATAACAGCCGACAAGGCCGGCGAAGATGCCGAACAGGAAGGCCTTGACCTCCGAGATCATCAACTCACCCAGACCGGTCAGCACCGTGAGGCCGTTGATGAACGCACCGGGGTTGACCCCCTGCAGAAACACCGAGAACACATAGCCACCGACCATGCCGATGGCGCACACCAGGCCGTTCAGCAGCAATGCGACGAAGGTCGACGCCAGCACCCGCGGCACCACGAGCCGCTGGATCGGATCGATGCCGAGCACCTGCATCGCGTCGATCTCCTCGCGAATGGTGCGCGCCCCCAGATCGGCGCAGATTGCCGTGGCACCGGCGCCCGCGACCACGAGCACGGTGACCACCGGGCCGAGCTGTGTCACGGTGCCGAAGGCCGTCGCGGCGCCGGACAGATCTGCCGCGCCGATCTCGCGCAGCAGGATGTTGAGCGTGAAGGCCACCAGCACGGTGAACGGGATGGCCACCAGGAGCGTCGGCAGCAACGAGACGCGGGCGATGAACCAGGTCTGGTCCAGGAATTCCTGGCCCTGGAACGGGCGACGGAAGATGTTACGGAACGTGGCCAGCGACATGGAGACGAAGCCGCCGACGGCGCGCGCGGGCGCCGCGAGCTGCTGCTTCAACCTCTGCTCCTGTCTCACACATCCCGGTACTGCCGAAGTCTCGCCCGCCCCCATGATCCGGTTAACGATCGACGTGTACCTACCACGCTGTGAGGCGCACCATATTAACGAGAAAAAATTCTTAGTGTCAATTCATCCGCAGACAGGCAAATCGCACGCCACGTCCACTTTATCCTGCGGATTTGATGCGATAAATAGAACTCGTTCTACTTACGATCGCACCGTCACCCTCGTCGTTCTTTAATCTTCGACCATCAGCGCAGTCGCGGAGAATGTGCGCTTGGGATCGTGTTCAGCAAAGAAATCAGCCAGGGCCGAATTAAGTGCTGACGGATCCCAGGCATCGGAATCCGCAGTGAACTTCGCCTCCACAGTAGGCGCCGCCAACAACGTCACGGTAGGTCCGTACACGATAAACAGCTGACCGTTCACCGAGTCGGCCGCGGGCGAGGCCAGGTACCGCACCAATGTCACGACATGTTCGGGGGAAAGCGGGTCGATCGAATCCTCGGGCGCGTCACCGAAAACACCGGCCGTCATCGCGGTGCGGGCGCGCGGGGCGATGGCATTGGCGCGCACTCCAGACCGACCCAGGGCACGCGCAGCCGACAATGTCAGCGCGGTGATGCCCGCCTTCGCGGCGCCGTAGTTGGCCTGCCCCTCAGGCCCGAGGAGGCCCGCTTCGGAGGACGTATTGATAAGGCGTCCGTAGACGGGGGCGCCCGCGGCCTTCGACGCACTGCGCCAGTAGGCGGCGGCGTTGCGAGTCAGCAGGAAGTGGCCGCGCAGGTGTACATGGATGACGGCGTCGAACTCCTCGTCCGACATGTTGAAGAGCATCCGGTCGCGGGTGATGCCGGCGTTGTTGACCACGATGTGCACGCCACCCAGGGATTCGGCGGTGGAGATCAGCTCATCGGCGGTCGCGCGCTCGCCGATATCGCCGGCGACGGTAACGCCCTTGGATCCCACCGAGGCGATCTCGTCGAGCACATCGCTCTTCTCGAGGGCGGGCGCGATGTCGTTGACGACGACGGTCGCCCCGGACCGTGCCAAACCGATCGCCTCGGCACGGCCGAGTCCTGCGGCGGCGCCGGTGACAATGGCAACCCGGCCACTCAGATCGGCATCAGCAATCGCGCTCATATATGTATCCCTTCAGTCCGGTGCGTCCCGACGCACTCGATCACACCGGCTCCGCTCGTCCGAGCTCCCAAGCCGGGGTGATTTACGAATGCCTCTAGTCTTTGCGAATCAACGCGGCGCGTGGGCACTCCGCGATCGCCTGCTCGACCAGATCCTCCTGATCGGCCGGCACTTCCTCCTGCAGGATGACGACATAGTCGTCATCGTCGACGTCGAACACCTCCGGAGCGATCCCGAGGCATACCAAGTTGCCTTCACAACGGTCAGGAATTACACCGACACGCATTGGAAACCTCCTCATCGGAGTCTCCGGCTCCATGAGCCGACTCCGTCGTCTAGCTGGGCTGTATCGCCAGACTACGACACGTGACCATCGACACAACCCTGGCGAGGCCAGGGATCTCGGGGCCGCGATTGTGCGATAGCGTCGCGTCTGGACTCCCTAGACTAGAACGTGTTACAACTCATGTGTCAATGTGGGTCACACTTGAGGTCCACAGCAGCGGAGGTCACACATGCACATTGCCTACACGCCCGAGCAGGAAGAGCTGCGCCGCGAGCTACGCGCGTACTTCGACAAACTGCTGACCCCGGAACGGCGCGAGGCCCTTGCCTCGAATCAGGGTGAATACGGCAGCGGCAACGTCTACCGCGAGACCGTCGAGCAGATGGGTGCCGACGGATGGCTCGCGCTGGGCTGGCCCAAGGAATTCGGCGGGCAGGACCGTTCGGTGATGGATCAGCTGATCTTCACCGACGAGGCCGCGATCGCCGGCGCACCGGTGCCGTTCCTGACGATCAACAGCGTCGCACCGACGATCATGCATTTCGGCACCGACGAACAGAAGAACTTCTTCCTGCCGAAGATCGCCGCGGGCAAGCTGCACTTCTCTATTGGGTACTCCGAGCCCGGCGCCGGCACCGACCTCGCCTCGCTGCGCACCTCGGCGGTCCGCGACGGCGACGACTACGTCATCAACGGCCAGAAGATGTGGACAAGCCTCATCGAGTACGCCGACTACATCTGGCTGGCGGTACGCACCAACACCGAGGTCAAGAAGCATCGCGGTATTTCCATGCTCATCGTGCCCACCACCGCCGAGGGCTTTTCGTACACCAAGGTCCGCACCATGGCCGGGCCCGGCACCAGCGCCACCTACTACCAAGATGTGCGCGTGCCGGTCACAAGCCGGGTCGGCGAAGAGAACGCAGGCTGGAAGCTGGTCACCAATCAGCTGAATCACGAGCGCGTGGCGCTGGTTTCGTCGGCGCCGATCATCACCGCACTGCGTGAGGTGCGCGAGTGGGCCCAGAACACCAAAATCCTGGGCGAGGGCCCAGGATCTCGGATCATCGATTCCGAATGGGTTCAGCTGAACCTGGCCAAGGTGCATGCCAAGGTCGAGTACCTCAAGCTCATCAACTGGGAGCTGGCCTCCAATACCGATGCCGCTCCCTCCCCCGCCGACGCCTCGGCCACGAAAGTCTTTGGCACCGAACTGGCCACCGAGGCCTACCGTCTTCTGATGGAGGTTCTCGGGACAGCCGCGACGCTGCGGCAAGGCTCTCCGGGTGCACAGCTGCGCGGCCGTGTCGAGCGGATGCACCGGGCCTGCCTGATCCTCACATTCGGCGGTGGCACCAACGAGGTTCAACGCGACATCATCGCGATGACTGCCCTCGGCCAACCCGCGGCAAGCCGCTAGAAGGGATTGCAGAACAATGGATTTCACTCTTACCGAGGCGCAGACCGACCTCGCCGGCCTGACTCGCACCATCGCGGCGGCGATCAGTACGCCGGAGCGCCAGAAGGAACTCGACAAGCAGGACAGCAGGTTCGACTGGCAGTTGTGGGCCAAGCTCGCTGAGGCCGACATTCTGTCCACCGCAGCCCCCGAATCGGTGGGCGGCGGTGGATTCGGCGTCCTGGAACAGTCGTCGATTCTTGTGGAACTGGGTCGTGAACTCGCCGCCGTTCCATATCTGGAGTCGGTGGTGCTGGCGGCCGGAGCCCTCGCCGCGTTCGGTTCCGAAGCCCTGCAGAATGATTGGGCCGCACCCGCCGTCGCGGGCAAGAAGGTCTTGACCATCGCGCTCGACGGTGAGCCCGGCGAAGGTCCGGTCGCTGCCCGGACCGAAGGCGCCGGCTACGTCCTGACCGGCAACCGGGTCCTGGTGCCCTTCGGCGTCGAGGCCGACGCGTACCTGGTGCCTGCCGAGACGGAGACCGGTACCGCTGTGTTTTTGGTGGCCGCCGACGACGCCGGGGTCACCCAGGAGACCCTGCACACCACCGGTAAGGACAGCTCCGCCGAGCTGATCCTGTCCGAGACCCCGGTCCCCGCCGAGCGCAAGGTCGGCGGTGCCGAGGTGGTGGAGTGGCTCAGGCTGCGGGAATCCTTGGGCCACAGCGCCTACCAGCTTGGGGTGTTGGAGCGCGCGCTGGAGCTGACCGCCGACTACGCGCGCACGCGCGAGCAGTTCGGCAAGCCGATCGGAGGCTTCCAGGCGGTGGCGCAGCGACTGGCCGACGGGTACATCGACGTCAAGGGTCTGCGCCTGACGCTATGGCAGGCCGCCTGGCGGGTGTCGGAAGACTTGCCGGCCGATGTCGACGTCGCCACCGCGAAATTCTGGGCTTCCGATGCCGGGCACCGTGTCGCGCATACCGCGGTGCACGTGCACGGCGGTGTGGGTATCGACGAGGACCATCCGGTACACCGTTACTTCCTGGCCGCCAAGCACAATGAGTTCGCCTCGGGCAGCGCGACGGAGCAGCTGCGCCGGATCGGGCGTGAGCTCGCCGACACCCCTGCCTAGTATCGAGTGGTGAGCACCGCCCCGGAAGAAGCCACGGTCACTCGGCTGCTGGCGAGCCTGGCCGATGTCGAGGACCGGGGTCTGCACTTCGAGGGCTCGTTTACGTCCTGGCGTGACCATGTGGCCGAAAGCCGCCGTCTGGCTTCGGTATTGCGCGCACGACTGGATCCTTCGAAGCCGCCGCATATCGGTGTGATCCTGGAGAACACACCGGGTTTCGCGCGCCTGCTTACCGCGGCCGCATGGGGTGGCCTGGTGCTGGTGGGCCTGAACTCCACACGACGCGGATCGGCATTGCAGCGCGATGTCGAGCTTGCCGATTGCCAGTTCGTCATCACGGATGAGTCCGATACCGTTGCCGACTCACATCATCCGCTGATCGAGATCGCCGATGTACGCCCCGATGACCTATTCATGCTCATCTTCACCTCGGGCACGAGCGGGGATCCCAAGGCTGTCCAGATCACCCACGCCAAAGTGGCCTCCGCCGGAATCATGCTGTCCTCGCGATTCGGCCTCGGTACCGCGGATGTCTGCTATCTCTCGATGCCCATGTTCCATTCCAACGCGGTACTCGCGGGGTGGTCGGTGGCCGTCGCGGCGGGCGCCTCGATCGCACTGCGGCGCAGGTTCTCCGCATCCGGCTTCCTCGCTGATATCCGCGAATACGGGGCAACGTACGCCAACTACGTCGGCAAGCCCATGTCCTATGTGCTGGCGACACCGGAACAGCCCGACGACGCCGAGAATCCCTTGAAGATCATGTACGGCAACGAGGCCGCGGCCGGGGACACCGACCGATTTGCCAAGCGGTTCGGCGCCTTTGTGGTCGACGGATTCGGGTCCACCGAGGGCGGTGTTGCCCTGGGGTGGGCGCCCGGCACTCCCCAGGGCGCGATCGGGCCACTGCCTGCCGACGTTCGCATACTCAACGTCGAGACCGGCACACCTTGTCCCCCAGCAATTTTCGATGCCAGCGGCAAGCTGGTCAATGCGGCGGAAGCGACCGGTGAGCTGGTGAACGTCACCGGCCCCGGGCGGTTCACCGGCTACTACAAGAATCCAGAGGCCGATGCCGAGCGCATGGTCGCTGGCCAGTACCGCAGCGGCGACCTCGCCTACGCCGACGAGAACGGATACGTGTACTTCGCCGGGCGCCTCGGCGACTGGCTCCGCGTCGACGGCGAAAACCTGGGCACCGCCCCGATCGAGCGGGTGCTGCTACGTCATCCGGATATCACCGAGGTGGCGGTCTACGGTATTCCCGATCCCACCGTCGGCGACCGGGTAATGGCGGCGCTGGTGGCACGCGACGGATTCGAGCCGTCGACACTAGGCGAATTCCTTTCCGCCCAAGAGGATCTCGGACCCAAGCAGTGGCCGTCAGTTGTCAGGGTGAGCGAGAATCTGCCGCGTACCGCGACGTTCAAGGTGATCAAGCGTCAGCTGTCCGCCGAGGCGTTGGAGACCAGCGACCCGCTGTGGGAGCTCGACCGCGGAGCGTACGCCCCCCACTAGCCCGCCGCCCGCGCCGAGTGTGGGAGCGAGTCAGAGTGAGGCGCTAGCCGCGGATCTCGTTCAGCCTGTCGACCGCCCTCTCGAAACCGGCAACGAGGTCGGCCACGATCTCGGCAGTGGGCCGAATCTCGTTCATCCGTCCGACGATCTGTCCGGCGGGGAAGCACACAGTCTCCGGATCGTGCGCACGATTCATCCGCTCATGCGCCCCACTGACCAGAATGTTCTGCAGCGGCATGGGCAGCGGTGTCGGTGCGCCCTCGGCATCCCAGGCCTGCGTCCACTTGGTCTTCAACAGTCGCGCAGGCTTCCCGGTGTAGATGCGGGTGCGCACGGTGTCGCTGGAGGTCGCCTTCAGCAGCGCCTGCTGCACCACGGAATCGCCACCGGCAGTGACGGTTCCGAGGTCGTACTCGGCCGCGGTCAGCCAGATCGAGCCGGTCCACACGCCCGAGGCGCCCAGCGCCAGGGCAGCCGCCGCCTGCCTACCGCTGCCGATACCGCCGGCCGCCAGTACCGGGGCGCTGCCGTCGAGGGCATCCACGATCTCGGGCCAGAGCACCATGGATGCCACATCGCCGGTATGTCCACCGGCCTCATAGCCCTGGGCCACGACGATATCGACACCGTTCTCGACATGCCGCTTGGCATGTTCGGCCTTACCCGCCAACGCCGCGACCGGCACACCATGCTCGTGGGCTTGGTCGATCACGTCTTTTGGCGGAGAGCCCAGTGCATTGGCGATCAGCTTGATCGGATGCTTGAGCGCGACCTCCACATGCGAACGCGCCACCGAGTGCAGCCAGCCCAGCACACCGGCCGACTCCCGTTCTCCCGGCAACGGCGGCACACCCAGATCTGCCAGCGTCTTCTCGACGAAGTCCTTGTGTCCCTGCGGGATCAGCTTGTCGATGTCCACCGCGGTACCTTCGGTGGGCACCTTGGCGGGCATCACGATGTCGACGCCGTAGGGCTTGCCGTCGGTGTTCTCGTCCATCCAGTTCAGAACGGCGTCCAGCTCGTCGGGATCGTTGAAGCGGACACACCCCAGCACACCCATGCCACCCGCGCGGGTGATGGCTGCGGCGACCTTCTCCGATGGCGTGAAACCGAATATCGGGTAACGGATTCCGAACCGTTCACAGAGGTCGGTGTGCATGGATGAGCCGCTCGCGCGAAGGCCGTCAGACATGCTCAGGCTCCCGTGTTGACGTGCTTGGTGTTCACGAGGTCCACCTTCTCGGACTCCGAGATTTCCTTGGCCCAACGGTAATCGGCCTTGCCCGCGGGATTGCGCTTGACGGTGTCGACGATCCAGACGCTGCGCGGCACCTTATATCCGGCAATCTCTTTGCGCGCATGGGTGTCCAGGTCTTCGAAGGTCAGCTCCACACCGGCGCGCACCGCGATGACGGCACCCACATGCTGGCCCCACTTCTCGTCGGGCACACCGACAACAACCGCATCGAACACCGCGGGGTGGCCCTTCAGGACGCTCTCGACTTCCTCGGGGAAGACCTTCTCGCCGCCAGTGTTGATCGATACCGATCCGCGACCCAGCATGGTGACGGTGCCGTCCGCCTCGACGGTCGCCCAGTCCCCGGGGATCGCGTACCGCACACCGTTGAACGTCTTGAACGTCTCGGCGGTCTTCTTCTCGTCCTTGAAGTATCCGACCGGAATGTGACCACTCTTCGCGATGAGGCCCCGCACTCCGGAGCCGGGCTGGATGGGATTGCCTTCCTCGTCGAGAACCGTTGTGGTGGAGCTGATCTTGACGGTCGGCCCGCCGGGGTGCATCTGACCCTTGGTGACGGTGGAGAGCCCGCCGGTGCCGGTCTCGGAGGCACCGATCGCATCGGTGATCACCCGGTTGGGCAGCAGCTCCAGGTACCGCTCCTTGACCGTCTGCGAGAACAGCGCGGCACTGCTGGCCAGCACCCACAGCGAGGACAGATCACGCGCGCGGCCCACCTCGGTATCCAACGCGTCGATGAGTGGCCGGCCGATGGCATCGCCGGCGAAGAACAGCATGTTGATCTTGTGCTTCTCGATGAGTTCCCACACCTCTTCGGGGTTGAACTCGGGCGCGAGCACGGTGGTCCGTCCCTGGAACAGGGCCATGAAGGTCGCCGCCTGGGTGGCGCCGTGGATCATCGGCGGAATGGGGAAACCGATGAACGGTGCGGCCTCGGCGCCCTGCTTGGCCAGATCCCACTCACCCTCGATGTACTCACCGGTGACGTAGTTGATGCCACCGAACAGCGAGCGGTAGATGTCTTCGTGCCGCCACATCACACCCTTGGGGAAGCCGGTGGTGCCTCCGGTGTAGATCAGGAAGATGTCGTCGGGACTGCGCTCCGCGAAATCACGCTCCGGGGATCCCTGCGCCAGCGCATCGGCGAACGCGATGCCGTTGTAGGACGAGTAGTCAAGGTCTGTTCCGTCTTCCACCACGATCGCGGTCTTCACGTTCGGCGTACTCGGCAGCACGTTCGCGACCTTGTCGCTGTAGCGGCGCTCGTGCACCAGCGCCGCCATATCGGAGTTCTCGAACAGGTAGTGCAGTTCGGCTTCGACGTACCGGTAGTTCACGTTGACCGAGATCGCGCGGATCTTGACGATGGCCGTCAGCGCGACGACGATCTCGATGCCGTTGCGGCAGTACAGGCCGACCTTGTCGCCCGGGCCCACGCCCTGGCTCTGCAGATAGTGACCGAGCCGGTTGGACTGCTCCTCAAGCTCGGCATATGTCAGCTTTCGGTCGCCAGAAATGATGGCAACACGATCGGGCATAGTGTCGATCGCATGCTCAATGAGGTCGGCAATGTTAAGGGCCATGCCCATAAATTAGAACGTGTTACATTTTTAGACAAGCCCCGGCCCAATGAAGGAGCCTCATGACGGACACAGTGACCGAACAGGACGCCCCGCACGCCCTGGTGGAACTCCGCGATCACGTCCTCATCGTGACGATGAATCGTCCGCACGCACGCAACGCCCTGTCCGGGGAAATGCTGGAGATCATGACGCAGGCGTGGGATCGCGTCGACAACGATCCCGACGTTCGCGTCTGCATCCTGACCGGCGCGGGCGGGTATTTCTGCGCCGGAGCGGACCTGAAGGCCATGAACAAGCGCGCCCCGGGCGACCAGTTCTCCGACGGCAGCTATGACCCGTCCGTCATCCCCGGTCTGCTCAAGGGCCGCCGCCTGACCAAGCCATTGATCGCCGCCGTCGAGGGTCCCGCGATCGCCGGTGGCACCGAAATCCTGCAGGCTACCGATATCCGCGTCGCGGGTGAGAGCGCCAAATTCGGTGTCTCCGAGGTGAAGTGGAGCCTGTACCCGATGGGCGGATCGGCCGTGCGACTGCCCCGTCAGATCCCGTACACGGTCGCCTGCGACATCCTGCTCACCGGTCGTCACCTCAAGGCCCCGGAGGCCAAGGAAATCGGGCTCATCGGCCACGTCGTCCCCGACGGTCAGGCACTGGACAAGGCCCTGGAGCTTGCGAACATGATCGCCGCGAACGGCCCTCTGGCGGTGCAAGCGGTCCTCAAGACCATCCGCGATTCGGAAGGCCTGCACGAGAACGAGGCGTTCAAGGCCGACACCAAGGTCGGTATCGGCGTCTTCACCAGTAACGACGCCAAGGAAGGCCCCCGCGCCTTCGCCGAGAAGCGCGCCCCCAACTTCACCGGCACCTGAGCCACCACGCATAGTGTGGGCGGCGTGACGCCCATGTTCCCGCTGCAGTCGGTGTTACTGCCGGGCGAGCCCCTACCACTGCGCATCTTCGAGCCACGCTACGTCGCGCTGGTCCGCGATGTGATGGCCGCCGACCGCACCTTCGGCACCGTTCTGATCGCTCGCGGCCGAGAAGTCGGCGGCGGAGATATCCGGCATGACGTCGGCACCGCGGTCCGCGTGCTGGACTGCGAGTCCCTCGGCGCGGAGCGCTTCGCGTTGCGTTGCGAGGGCGCGCATCGAATACGCATCACCCGATGGCTCGACGATGATCCGTATCCGCGCGCCGAGTCCGAACCATGGCCCGATGAACCCGACGAGCGGGTGCTGCCGTTGAGTGCCCTCAACGAGGTGCAGGCACGTATCGAGAATCTGCTGCGCCGGGTCGCGACCGCGCAGCAGGTGCGCCTCCCCCGCCGGTGGTCCATCGCCACCGGGCTACCCAGTGGTGCCGAAAAGCGCCTGTATGCGTTGGCATCTCGAGTACCCATGGGTCAGGCCGATCGGCACGCCGTGCTGGCCGCGCCGACGCTGGAGACGCGGGTTCACGCGCTGAACGAGGCCGTCGACACCGTCACCGCGATGCTCGACTTCCGAGAGACCGAACGCTAGGTCAGTGCCGACAGCTGCTTGACGTGCTCGACACTGCGGCAACCGACCACCAGCATGGTGACTCCTGCCGCCTCCCACGCCGCGATCTGCTCGCGCACCTCGGCCTCGGTTCCGACGATCGTCGTATCGAGCACCAGCTCGTCCGGAATCGCTTCGGCCGCTTTGTCCTTGCGGTTGGTACGGAACAGTTCGGTCACCTCGTCGACCACCTCGCCGTAGCCCATCCGCCGATACACCTCGGCATGGAAGTTCAGCTCGACGGCGCCCATGCCACCGATATACAAGGCGGAGAACGGCTTCAGCTGATCGAGCACCGAACGGCGATCCTCGGTGACGATCACCTGCGCAGTGGCGGCGATCTCGAAGTTCTCGCGGGTGCGCCGGGCGCCGGGCCGCGAGAAACCCTCGTCGAGCCATTCGTTGTACATGTCGGCGAGCCGCGGCGCGTAGAACATGGGCAGCCAGCCGTCGGCGATCTCCGCCGTCAACGCCACATTCTTCGGCCCCTCGGCACCGAGAAAGATCGGGATGTCAGAACGCAGCGGATGCACGATCGGCTTGAGGGGCTTGCCCAGCCCAGTGGCCTTGTCCCCGGTCAGCGGCAGCGGATAGTGCGGACCATCGCTACGCACCGGCGCCTCACGGGCCAGCACCTGCCTGATGATGTCGATGTACTCACGGGTGCGGGCCAGCGGTTTGGGGAAGGGCTGCCCGTACCAGCCCTCGACCACCTGCGGCCCGGATACGCCCAAGCCCAGAATGTGGCGGCCACCGGAAAGGTGATCCAGCGTCAGGGCGGCCATGGCGCACGCCGTGGGCGTCCGCGCGGAAAGCTGAATCACCGAGGTGCCCAACCTGATACGGCTGGTGTCCGAGCCCCACCAGGCCAACGGGGTGTACGCATCCGAACCCCAGGCCTCGGCGGTGAAGACGGCGTCGAATCCGCCCTCTTCGGCGGCGGCCACCAACTCACGCGCGTTGTCCGGCGGTGAGGCCGACCAGTACCCCAGCTGCAATCCGAATTTCATGGGTCAGTTCTACCTGACGAGATATGCCGCGACCACCACCCTTGCGAAAAAAACTAGAACTTGTTCTACTCGGAGGTGTGACAGTCAGCCAAAGCAGCACAACCGAGCTCTCCTCCCCGCTGCCGCTCCTTTCAGCACCCCTCGAACTGTCTTTTGACTACACCCGTTCGGTGGGTCCCACCCTCTCCAAGTTCTTCACCGCCCTGCGCGATCGGCAGATCGTCGGCACCCGGGGCAGTGACGGCCGGGTCCACGTACCCGCGGCCGAGTACGACCCGGTGACCTACGCGCCGCTGACCGAGGTGGTGCCGGTGTCGAGTGTGGGCACGGTCCAGTCCTGGTCATGGCAGCCCGAGCCGCTGGAGGGCCAGCCGCTGGCCAAACCGTTCGCCTGGGCACTCATCACGCTCGACGGTGCGGACACCGCGCTGCTGCACGCTGTGGATACCGGGGCCGCGGGTTCCGCCGGAATCGAGACCGGCGCCCGCGTGCACGCGGTGTGGGCCCACGAGACCGTCGGCGCCATCACCGATATCGCCTACTTCGCCCTCGGGGAGACACCGCAAACCACTGCTGCCCCGGCCCCCGATCAGGAACCGGTGACCATGCAGGTGACACCGATCCGCCTGGAGGTTCAGCACATCACCTCCCCCGAGGAAAGCGCCTACCTGCGCGCACTGGCAGAGGGCAAGCTGCTCGGAGGACGCACCGGTGCCGGCGGCCGGGTCTACTTCCCGGCGCGCGGCGCCGATCCGCTGACCGGCGAACCCACCTCAGATCTGGTGCAGGTGGCCGACAAGGGTGTCGTCACCACCTTCGCGATCATCAACATCCCGTTCCCCGGGCAGCGCATCAAACCGCCCTACGTGGCGGCGTATGTACTGCTCGATGGTGCCGATATCCCGTTCCTACACCTGGTCTACGACATCGACCCCGCCGAGGTACGGATGGGCATGCGGGTCGAGGCCGTGTGGAAACCCAAGGAGGAGTGGGGATACGGGATCGACAACATCCAGTACTTCCGCCCGACGGGTGAGCCCGATGCCGACTACGAGACCTACAAGGACCGGGTGTAATGACTGAAGTAGCCGTGGTGGGCTTCGCCCACGCCCCGCACGTACGGACCACCGAAGGCACCACCAACGGTGTCGAAATGCTGGTGCCCTGCTTCCGGCAGATCTACGCAGACCTCGGAATCACCAAGTCGGACATCGGCTTCTGGTGCTCCGGCTCGTCCGACTATCTGGCCGGGCGCGCCTTCTCGTTCATCTCCGCGATCGACTCGATCGGTGCGGTGCCGCCGATCAACGAATCCCATGTGGAAATGGACGCGGCGTGGGCACTGTACGAGGCGTACATCAAGATTCTGAGCGGTCAGGTCGAGACCGCGCTTGTCTACGGATTCGGCAAGTCCTCCGCCGGCACTCTCCGCAGAGCCCTTGCCCTGCAGACCGATCCGTACACCGTCGCGCCGCTGTGGCCCGATTCTGTGTCGATGGCAGCGCTGCAGGCACGACTTGGCCTGGACTCGGGCAAGTGGACCAAGGAGCAGATGGCACAGGTAGCCCTCGACGCCTTCGGCCGCGCACAACGGGTGGACTCCGAGGCTCCGGCATCGAGTGTCGATGAGCTGCTGGCACGCGACTACTTCGCCGACCCGCTGCACAAGCATGACATCGCGCCGATATCCGACGGCGCCTCGATCATGGTGCTGGCCGCGGGTGATCGCGCCCGTGAACTACGCGAGAATCCGGCCTGGATCAGCGGCATCGAACATCGCATCGAGACCCCGATCCTCGGCGCCCGAGACCTGACGGCCTCACCGTCGACCGCCGCGTCGGCTGCCGCCGCGACCGGCGGCGACGCCGGCTCCATCGAGGTGGCGGAGTTGTACGCGCCCTTCAGCCATCAGCAGTTGATCCTCGCCGAGGCCATCGGCCTCAAGGATTCCGCGACGGTCAATCCGTCGGGTGGCGCACTGGTGGCCAATCCGATGTTCTCTGCCGGGCTGGAACGGATCGGCTTTGCCGCACAACATATCTGGAATGGTTCGGCACAGCGGGTGCTGGCTCACGCGACCAGCGGGCCCGTACTTCAGCAGAACCTGGTCGCTGTGCTGGAGGGTAAGTAATCGTGGGTGCATCCAAGAATCTCGCTGCCGTCATCGGCACCGGGCAGACCAAGTACGTAGCCAAACGGCACGACGTGTCCATGAATGGCCTTGTCCGCGAAGCTATTGACCGCGCCATGGCCGATGCCGGCGTGGGCTGGGACGATATCGACGCAGTCGTTGTGGGCAAGGCCCCCGACTTCTTCGAGGGTGTCATGATGCCCGAGCTCTTCATGGCGGACGCGATCGGCGCGACCGGAAAGCCGATGATCCGGGTGCACACCGCCGGATCGGTCGGTGGCTCCACCGGCGTAGTGGCGGCCAGCCTGGTGCAGTCGGGCAAGTACCGCCGGGTCCTCGCGCTGGCGTGGGAGAAGCAGTCCGAATCGAATGCCATGTGGGCGTTGTCGATTCCGGTGCCCTTCTCGGTGCCGGTGGGCGCGGGCGCGGGCGGCTACTTCGCCCCCCATGTGCGTGCGTACATCGAGCGCTCCAAGGCTCCACTGGATACCGGGGCGATCGTCGCAGTGAAGGACCGGCTCAATGCCGCGAAGAATCCACTGGCGCACCTGCAGCAGCCCGATATCACCGTCGACAAGGTGATGGCCTCCCCGATGCTGTGGGACCCGATCCGCTTCGACGAGACCTGCCCGTCCTCGGACGGTGCCTGCGCAATCGTGGTGGGCGACGAAGAAACAGCGGATCGCCGTATCGCCGACGGTCACACGGTCGCGTGGGTGCACGCCACCGCGCTGCGTACCGAGCCCCTCGACTACACCGGCCGCGACCGGGTGAACCCGCAAGCCGGACGCGATGCCGCGGCGGCACTATGGCGCGATGCCGGAATCACCAGCCCCATCGACGAGATCGACGCCGCGGAGATCTATGTCCCGTTCTCGTGGTTCGAGCCGATGTGGTTGGAGAACCTGGGTTTCGCGGCCGAGGGCGAAGGCTGGAAGTTGACCCAGGCCGGCGAGACCGCCATCGGGGGCAAGATCCCCGTCAACGCTTCCGGCGGCGTGCTCTCCTCGAATCCGATTGGAGCCTCGGGTCTTATCCGATTCGCCGAGGCCGCCATTCAGGTAATGGGCAAGGCTGGCGACCATCAGGTGCCCGGCGCCAAGAAGGCATTGGGTCACGCCTACGGCGGCGGCTCACAGTACTACTCGATGTGGGTCGTGGGTTCTGAAAAGCCCGCAGGAAAGGGACAGTAAGGCATGAGCCTCGCAGACGAAGCCGGCAAGCGTTCCCGCGCGGCCGTCGAAGCCCGTGATAAGCAGGCCTGGGTGGACAACTTCGCCGAGGATGGCGTGGTGCAGGACCCGGTCGGCCCGTCGCCGTTCAATCCTGACGGCAACGGCCATCGCGGCAAGGAGGCCATTGCTGCCTTCTGGGACAACATCATCGCCCCCACCGAGAAGCTCGATTTCATCTTCGACAACACCTACGACTGCGGTACCCATCAGGCCAATGTCGGGCGAATCATCACGACCATGAACGGCTATCAGATGACGGCCGAGGGCGTGTTCACCTATGAGGCCAATGAGGAGGGCAAGCTCGTTGTGCTCCGCGCCTATTGGGAGTTCGACAAGGTCGCCGGGACAGCGAAGAAGGTCTAGTCACTCCGAACACACATAAAGGCCCCCGCGCTCAAGGCATCGGGGGCCTTTATGTCTTCACGCTAAGAGGCCTGGCGCCCAGCGCTGATCATCTCCTCGCGCGGTACCACTTTGATGCGTTCACGGCCCTGCTCCTCCCCGAGTGCCACTTCATGAGCATCGAGCCGTTCCCACTCCTCCCAGGTGGTGTAGTCAATCCCGCTTCCCCGCAGATGCGCGAATATCGCATCGGGGTCCGAGATTTCGGCGGGTTGGATACCCGGGAGGTCTGCGAGCAGGCTCGCGATCGTTTCGGCGGCGTCGGATTTGGTGTGCCCGATCAATCCGACGGGCCCGCGCTTGACCCACCCCGTGACATAGGTGGACTCGATCGGGATTCCGTCGATGTCGAGCACCCGGCCCGCGTCATGCGGTACGACCCCGGCGTGGTGGTCGAATGGGAGATCGGCCAGGTGCGAGGAGATGTAGCCGACCGCACGATAGACGGCCTGGACCGGCCAATCGGTGAATTCGCCTGTTCCCCTGACGGTCCCGTCGCCGATTAGTTCCGTGCGCTCGGTACGCAGGCCCTCCACGCGGTCGATTCCCAGCACCGCTGCGGGCGACTGGCACAGGTGGATGTGAATACGGTGCGGCGCGCCGGTGGGCTCCTGATCCAGGTACTTCATCATGGTGTCGACGACAAGCTTGGTGGCCTTGCTGGAATTGATGGCCTGCTGGCTGCCCTCATCGATCTCGAATCCCTCGGGATGCACGACGACATCCACACTCGGCGAGTGCGACAATTCGCGAAACTCCATGGGGCTGAACTTGATCTGGGCCGGGCCGCGCCGCGCGAAAACGTGCACATCGGTGGCCTGATTGAGCACCAGCCCCTGGTAGACGTTGGCAGGGATCTCGGTGCTGAGCTGCTCGTCGGCGGGTTTGGCCAGCATGCGCGCGATATCGAGGGCCACGTTCCCGGCGCCCAACACTGCGATGCTCTTGGCGGTCAGCGGCCAATCCCTCGGGACATCGGGATGACCGTCGTACCAGGAGACGAAGTCGGCGGCGCCGTAGCTTTCCGGAAGATCGATGCCGGGGATATCGAGCCCGCGATCGGCACGCGCGCCGGTGGAGAAGATCACCGCGTCGTAGAAGCGCCGCAGCTCCGAGAGTTTGATATCGGTGCCGTAGTGGACGTTCCCGATGAACCGAATCTCGTCACGCGAGAGCACCCGACGCAGCGCCTTGATGATCTCCTTGATGCGCGGATGGTCGGGAGCCACGCCGTAGCGCACCAGGCCGTACGGGGCGGGCAGCCGGTCGAAGACGTCGACCTGCGCCTGCTCGTGCTCCTTGGTGAGGATGTCGGCGGCATAGATCCCGGCCGGACCTGCGCCGATGACCGCGACTCGGATCTTCCTCATGCCATCCCCTTGCGATTTAGAATCTATTAGGTAAGGCAAGCCTAAAAAGAATCCAGGCAAAAGTGGAACGTACGTCCAGAGATCCCGATCACACCCCGATCGGATCCCAGTAGCCTGATCGCGTGGTTGTCGCCTTCGTTGTCATCGGCGTCATCGTCGCCGTACCGCTCGCACTGTTCTCGCTGGTCGTGGCCGGCATACGGCTCCAGAACCGCCCCATTCTCAATGCCATCCGACGGTTCAATCGTGCCGTCACCAACCCGAGGATCATGTCGACCGCCGGAACGGACGCCACCTCCACGGCCGTCATTCGGCACATCGGCAGACGCAGCGGCCACACCTACGAGACCCCGGTCGAGGCGTTCAACGCGACGGACGGCACGGTGCTGATCCTGCTGCCCTACGGACAGTCGGCCGACTGGGTGCGCAACGTGACGGCCCACGGCGGCGCCGAATTGCTTCGGGCGGGTGAACAGCTCAGGCTGTCCCATCCGCAGGTGGTCCCCACCGCCGAGGTCCGCACACAGCTGCCCGCCAAGGAGCAGCGGATGATGCTGCTGTTCAACGTTCCCGAATGCCTGCGACTGACACGGGAACCGGAGTGGGCGTAACGCCGCTAGTTGTCCAAACCCGTCAGATAGCGCTTGCCCAGCGCCTGATACGCGGCCGGCACCCCCTTGGTCAGGAACTCCGCCGGGGTTCCCGCGACGGGCCCCTTGACCTTCGCGGGCGAGCCCATGACCAGGACGTCCTCGGGAATTTGAGTGCCACCGAGCACCAGCGAGCCCGCGGCCACCATGCTGCGCGAACCGATGGAGGCGCCGTCGAGCACGGTCGCGTGGTTGCCGATCAGGGCGCCATCGCCCACGGTGCAGCTGTGCACCAGGCACATATGCGCCACCGTGGCTCCCTCACCGATATCGACCGGCATCCCCGGGTCGCTGTGCAGTACCGATCCGTCCTGAATGTTGGCGCCCGCCCTGATGACAATCGGGGCGTAATCGGCACGGATGACGGTGTTGAACCAGATCGAGGCGCCGGCTTCCACCGTGACATCTCCGATAAGACAGGCGGTCGGCGCGACGAACGCCTCGGGGTGAACGCTCGGGCTTTTTCCGTCGAGTGAGTACAAAGGCATGCGCAGACACTAGCCAAAGCATCTATTTCCGCTTGTGGCAGGCACATTTCTTGCGCCATCAGGGGGCAAAACTGTAACATGTTCTAGTTGAAGGTGGTCGCCACAGCGACCAGCATCGAAACACTGGAGGCAGCCCCGCCATGAGCACAGACACCGCAGGAATCGGCGTTCGCGAGATCGACGTCGGCGAGCTCCCCACCCGCTACGCACGCGGTTGGCACTGCCTGGGCGTCGCGGAATCTTTCCGGGACGGAGAGCCGCACGCCATCGACGCGTTCGGCACCAAACTGGTCGTATTCGCCGATAGCCACGGCGATATCAAGGTGCTGGACGGCTACTGCCGTCACATGGGTGGCGATCTGTCCCAGGGCTCCGTCAAGGGCGACAATGTCGCGTGCCCGTTCCACGATTGGCGCTGGGGCGGCGATGGCAAGTGCAAGCTTGTTCCGTACGCCAAGCGCACCCCCAAGCTTGCCCGCACCCGCAGCTGGACCACCGATGTGAAAAGCGGTCTGCTGTTCGTCTGGCATGACGCCGAAGGCAACGGTCCGACGGATGATGTTGAGATTCCAGAGGTTCCGGAATACGCCGATGACGGCTGGACCACCTGGGACTGGAACACCATCGTCATCGAGGGTTCCAACTGCCGCGAAATCGTGGACAACGTCACCGATATGGCGCACTTCTACTACATCCACTTCGGATTCCCGACGTACTTCAAGAACGTCTTCGAGGGCCATATCGCCTCGCAGTACCTGCGTACCGTCGGTCGTCCCGATGTGCAGCTGGGCGGTTCCTCGCAGTACACCGGCGAGCAGATCCTGGATTCGGAGGCCTCGTACTTCGGGCCGTCCTTCATGATCAACTGGCTGCACAACAACTATGGCGGGTACAAGGCCGAATCGATTCTGATCAACTGCCACTACCCCATTGATCAGAATTCCTTTGTGCTGCAGTACGGCGTCATCGTCCAAAAGCCCGCCGGCATGGACGAGAAGATGACCGGCAAGCTGTCGCGCGCCATGACCAAGGGTGTCGGGCAAGGCTTCCTGCAGGACGTCGAGATCTGGAAGAACAAGACCCGCATCGACAACCCACTGCTGGTAGAGGAGGACGGCGCCGTCTACCAGATGCGCCGTTGGTACTCGCAGTTCTACGTCGACAAGGCCGACGTCACGGCCGAGATGACGGATCGGTTCGAGCTGGAGATCGACACCACGAAGGCCAACGAGTTCTGGCACGGTGAGGTCGATGAGAACCTGAAACGCCAAGCGGACGAGAAGGCCTCCGCAGAATCTCAAGCCAAGGCAGAAGCTCCCGCCGAGGCGACGCAAAGCTAGTGCTATGACCGAAGTTTCAGCATCGACTGAGGCCAACACCAGCCCACCTTCCGTGGAGGAGCTGGCTCAGTCGATGCTGGCTTTGCATGGCGCCCATGGGGAAGACGAGGCTCACGATTCCGCCGGATCGGGCAGGCCGAACGGCCAGTGGTCGAAGGCTCCCGCATTCGAAAACGATCCGGAGCAGGCCGCACTCCTGCACGAGGCCACCGAGAGCGACAAGCAGCGGTATCTGACCTCTGGCCTGCAAGAGGTCGACTGCCGGTTCTGCCACGGGTCGGTGATGGTCAAGAAACTCAGCCTCAATCACACTGCTGTGCAATGGAATACCGCGGCGGCCGGGCGATGCGCCTTCTTCGCACAAATGCGTGAGGAGGGCACCAACACGGCCCGGGTGCGCGGATGCCCGCGTCTTTCCGACAGCATCGCGCATGCCGTCGCCGAGGGCTGCCTCGATCAGATCTGCACGGCCGCTCCCCCCGGAGACGGCTGATCTACAGCTCCAAGAGCAGCGTCACCGGACCGTCGTTGACCAGTTCAACCTGCATATCCGCGCCGAACACACCCGTTTGGACCTGCGCACCCAGGTTACGCAGGGCAGCCGCGAATGCCGCCACGATGGGTTCGGCGACGCCTCCGGGCGCCGCCGCGTTCCACGCCGGACGGCGCCCCTTCTTCGTGTTGGCGTACAACGTGAATTGGCTGATCACCAGGATCGGGGCACCCAGGTCGGCCGCGGACTTCTCGTCATCGAGAATGCGGAGCTGCCACAACTTCTCCGCGAGCTGCGCGGCCTTTTCGGCGTCGTCGTCATGAGTGACGCCGACCAAGGCCAGTAGTCCCTGACCTTCGGGGCGGATCGCGCCCACCACTTCCCCGTCGACAGACACGGCTGCGGAAGCGACTCGTTGCACCAGAACACGCACGCTAGGACCCTATCAGCGCCGCCATACCTTCGGCCTGTGCCCTAATCTCCGCGAATGCCGTTGTTTCCCATAGATTCCCACGCCGAAGCGGCCCCAGTGCCCACAGCGGTGCGTGCCCGGGAAGCAGTCTTCCCACCGGATCGGTGTCCAACCCCAGGTTCAGTGGTCCCGGCCGCGCCAGCCCGTCTGCCAGCAGCTGGCTCCATAGCGGATCCGTGCCTGCCGTGATGTCGTACTGCGGTCCCGTGCAATTGATCACCGCGCGTACATCGAGAACCTGCCCTGCGGACAAGGTCGTCGTGACTCCGCGGCCCGCGACTACGGCATCTACCAGCTCGCCACGATTGATGCGCAACACACCCTCGGCGATATCCCCTTCAATCTGCGCGCCAGATTGCGGCGCCATTCGGTGCCGGTGAATGTCCCACAGCCTGCGGTACTTTCGCAGGAAGACCCCCCGCTCATCGGCGGTCATCGCGCCCCACAGCGCACCCACCTGAGGACGAAGCGCATCCACGGCCGCACACGCATCGCCGCCCTGCGCGATCACGTCCCGGACGTAGCGCACAGCACACTCCAGTACCTGGCCATGGTCCATCGCGAACTCAGGTGCCGGTGCCGACGAATACGATCCGTGCGCTCGTGGCAGCAATCCGCTGCGGGAAACCGCGTACAGGACGCGACCGGGCCGTCGCAATGTGCGGGCAAGGTCGACCATCGTCAAACCCGTTCCGACGAGCAACAGATCGCCGTCATCCGGAAGGTCCTCGAGTGCACCCGCACGCCAGGGGTCCGCGATGAACAACGCACTGTCGCGTAACCAGATTGGGGCCCAGGCTGTTCCGGGCATGGTCGGGCCGGCCGCCAGGATCACGGTATCCGCGTCGACGGTGTCGCCGTTGCCCAATGCCACCGAGAGCCCCTCACCTTGCCGTGTCACCGCGGCTGCCCGGCCATGGATACGGCTCACCCGATTGCCGCGCACCTGCTCGAAAGCGCTGGAGAGGTAATGTCCGAACAGTCCCCGGGATACGAAATCCCCGGGGCCGGCATCGGGGACACCGGTATCGGTGAGCCAGTTCACGAAGCCGAGCGGCTCGGCGGAATCGACGCCGAGCTTGCCTGCCGGAACGTTCAGGAGATGTCGTGGATCAGTCGTGCGATACGGGACTCCGGGGCCCGTTTCGGCGCCGGGGTCGATAACGGTCAGGCGCAGTGTCCGTGAGTCGTTGTGCCGCAGTAGGTGCAGGGCAGCCATTGTTCCGGCCGCGCCCGCGCCTACGACGGCAATGTGGGTCATCTACCGGCCGTGTGCACGACGACCAGCATCACAGACCCGCGAAGCGCTCGACCACCGCTTCCTTGCTCAGCCCGTAGTCCGCGAGCGAGTAGACGTGCTTCGGTGCGCGCGGACCCTTTTGGCTTTCGTCGTTCATCTTCTGCATCTCGACCAGAGCAGACGCCGAGAGCTCCAGCCCAAAGTGCCGGTAGATGGATTCGACGGTGCCGATCGGGTCGGAGATGAAGTCGAAATAGTCGACATCGCAGAACTGCGACTCGTCGTACTTGGTGCGCGCGGACTTGAAGGACTCCAGACCCCGGGCCCAGGTGTCGAGCTGATCGGCGCCCAGGGTGGCGCCGACGAAGGTGTCCGACCAACCCGCCGTCGCATGCTCGTTGAGCGAACAGACCGAGGCGATGATGGTCTCGGCGGGGCGATGCGTCTGAATGACCAATGCGTCCGGATACACCTCCATGAGTGCATCGAGCGCGAAGAGATGACTCGGATTCTTGAGTACCCAACGCTTTTCGATGTCGTTGAGGCCGATCAGCTGCAGGTTGGCCTTGTAACGCCGATAGGCCGGTGTCCAGTCCTGTTGCGACAACCACTGTGCGTAGGACGGCACATGAGCAAGGCACTCATACGACACCGAGTGCACCGATTGGCGCAACAGCTGCCAGCATTCTTCGACCTCGCTCGCCGACATGTAGTGCAGACCCATGAATTCCGGGTTCTCCACATGATGCTTCGAGAACTGCCCCTCCAGCTGCTGGTACACCGGATTGGCATCCCAGGTGTCCCGTGCGGGCCGCGGTTGCGGAAAATCGGCCAGCCACATCTCCAGGCCCTGGTGCATCGGATCGGCGTTGAGGAGGCGATGCAGCGCGGTGGTACCGGTACGCGGCAGGCCGGTGACGAAGATGGGCCGATTGATGGCGACCTGTGCGTAGTCGGGGTGCGCCTTGAACGCCGCCTCGCTGAGCAGCCGGGCACCCAGCGCGCCGCGCAGAAAGACCCGAGACATCTTGGAACCCAAGGGCGTCAAGCCGGCCTCGCCCTGATACGAGTCCAGCAGGACGCCGAGCGCTTCGCGGTAGTTGTCGACCGACCCATCCCCGAAGTCGTCGAGGCCGATGAGCCGGGAAGCGGACTCGTGTAGATCGTCGACCGTGCCGACGCTGGTGCGCTCGGTGCTTGATGCGGACTTCTCATCAAAACTCATACTGATCTCCTTGTGGCTAGGCGTGGAACTCGCCGCAGTTGACATCGAGGGCCTGGCCGGTGATCCCGCTCGCCAGGCCGGAGGCGAGAAACAGCACGGCATTGGCAACCTCATCGGTGGTCGGCAATCGCTTGAGATCGGAGTTGGCCGCCGTGTACTCATAGATCTGCTCGACGGTACCGCCGTACTTCTTGGCCTGGTGTTCGAAGTACCCCTTGAGGTTCTCACCCCACATATATCCGGGCACAACAGAATTCACCCGAACTCCCTGTGGCCCCAGCTCTGTGGCCAGCGATTGGGACATGGCGAGCAGCGCGGCCTTGGCGATCTTGTAACTGCCATAGCGGACTTGCGAGTGCCTGATGACCATCGAATTGATGTTGACCACCGAACCCTTGGCCGCAGACAACGCGCCGGCGAGCCCCTGGGTCAGACGCAACGTGCCGACCACGGTGAGCTCGACGCTATCGCGAATGTGCTGATAGTCCGTCTTCTCCAGGGATTTCATCGATGGAATGCTGAAGGCGTTGTTGACGAGAACATCAATGCCGCCGAAGGCCTCGGTGGCGCGTTCGACGAGGTTCGCGACGCTGGCCTCATCGGTGATATCCGTGGCCACCGCGAGGGCCTTGCGGCCGGTGGCGGCAATCTGTTCTGCCACCTCGTCAAGGCGCGACTGAGTGCGCGCCGCCAGGACGACATCGGCGCCCGCGGCGGCGAACTTGGTGGCCAAGGTGGCGCCGAGCCCGGGGCCGATACCGGATACGACGACAACCTTGCCGTCAAAAGCGCACAGACTCATCAGCCCAACATCCTTGCGCCGATGGCAGTCTGGCGTTCCGCGATGCGACTGCGCCAGCCCTGCTCGCTGATCTGATTCTGCGGGTAATACGGCAGTTTCGCCGGCACATCGCCGAGTGCGACCACCTCCACGGTCGGACCATCGGCGGCCGTGAGCTGTCGGTCGGCCCGCTGCCACCGGAATTGGAGGTACGCCCGCCGATGATCCAGCGTCTCAATCCAGTTGGTGACACCAGGGTTTCCATTACTCACCACCATCCGGATGTTTCCGTCCGGGTCTACCTGAGCCTGGCTGGAGTTCAGTGAGGTTTGGTGGTTGATGTAGTCGAGCGAGATGTACCAGAGGCTGCCGAGCTGGAAACCCTGGTACGGCGCATCGGACTTGGGGACGGTGATGATCATCGCCTGGTCGTCATTGAGGTCATAGTGCCCCACCGAGGAGAACTGCGTCGCCAGCCCGCCAGGTGTGAGCCGTGGCTCGGTCATGGTGTTGACGGGCAGATTGTCGTAGAACCACTTGGGGAACTGCAGCCACGTCTTGACTCGGTTCACCAACTGCTTACCCGCACTGGCGTAACGTTTTTCGATCTGCTCCTTCGTCAGCGGGGCCGGCGCGGTCCCTGCGGTGTCCACCCGCGCGATGGCAAGGCTGCCACGCTGTTCACGCCAATCGCTGTACACCTCACGCATCACCAGCTGCGCCGGTCCCGGCCCCAGGGTGAAATAGTTCGGCCGCGACTCACTGGCCGGCCCAGGACCGAAACGCACTTCGAAGCTGCCATCGCGTGCGGTGTGGATCTCACGGTCATCGAAGGCAATCGCACTTCCTGGCACGTTCTTGTCGGTGTAGTCACCACCACCAAGCACCTGGAAGCTCAAATCGGCAGTGGTGCCACGCTTTCCGGTGACCACATACTCGTACTCACCGTTGACGCGGGCACCGAAGTACAGCGTGTCGGGGTTGTCCAACCCCATCTTGGTGAACGGCCCCGTACCGGAGAGCAGGAATGGGTGATCGCGATCGGTATGAAACGCCATGTGCGTACAGGCGGCTATCCCCTGCGCCAGATACTGGAGCCCCTCAAACAGATCGGCTTCGGTTTCGATATGGGGGGCCGCGACGATCAGCTCCTCCGCCTCGGCGATCGCGGCGGTGAATGCCTCGCTGTACATGACGCTCCTGACTGGTACAGATTTGTACCGCAGTGGTAGAATCCATTCAGACACTAGAGCGCCCTTGCCTGGTACGTCAAGAATGTCAGGATCAACGCAGGGGCACAGGAGGTTTCAGGGTGGTCGAGGACCGGGAAAACGGGGGCGGCAGAACGTCGCCGCCCACCGAACGCGTGATGGCCGTGCTCGACTTCCTGGCGAAGCACCGCACCGAGCGCTTCGGGTTATCCGAGTTGGCGCGCCGGCTGGGCCTGAGCAAGCCCACGTGCCTGGGCATCGTGACCACCCTGGCTGAGTCTGGGTTTCTCATCCGAGATGACCGTGACAAGACGTACAGCCTGGGCCCGGCACTCATCCGCATCGGCAGAGCCGCCCAGGAGTCACTGCGTGCCAAGCCCGCCAGCCGCGACCAATTGTTAACGCTTACCCGGGAATTCGGGCACACCGCGGCCCTGTCCGCGGTCGTCAGCGATCGGGTGACCGTACTGGAGGTGGTGAGCGATCCGGATCATCCCGTACGGGTGGAGGTGGGCCAAAGCTATCCGTTCACCCCTCCGGTGGGCCTGATGTTCGTGCTCTGGGACACCGACGAGACCATCGCCTCCTGGCTGGCCAAGGACCCGACGGCGCCCGGGCGCACCGCGGATTACCGCCTGCGCAAGGTGATCGACGAATGCCGCGCGGATGGCTACCTCGTCGAACTGCTGACCCCCGCCGGCCGGCAGCTCTATTCGCTCATGGCCGGGGTACCCGGTGACATCCCCAATGAGCTGCGCGCGCTCCTCGGCGAGATCGTGTCGGGAATCGGCGAACGGGTCTACCTACGCAGCGAGAACTACACCGTCGGCTCCGGCGCCAAGGTCCGCCACCGGGTGAACGTGATGTCGGCACCGGTGTACGACCACAACGGCAAGCAGGCCATGGTCGCCAGCCTCTATATCGCCGACGACCTCACCGACGCAGAGATCACGGTTCGCGCCAAGGCGCTCGTGCGCACCGCAGACGGCATCACCGAACACATCGGCGGCATCAAGCCCGCCTGAGACGTTTCCGCACGTCAGATCGCGTTCGATGTTCGGTATTGATCGAACGGAAAACACTCGATCCGCACCCGTGCGGGCTTTCCGAGTGCCATTCAGCCATTGACACCTCACGAGAACGCGTTCTACTCTGGGCTGGACCGAATACGAACCGATACGGTACATATTTGGACCGAATGGAGTTATGGAAATGCCGACATCGCCCGATGTTCTTCGCCCAAGAGGCTCATCGTCAGCCGAGTCCTACGAGTTATCGCACTTGAACGCCCTAGAAGCTGAGGCGGTCTACATATTCCGCGAGGTAGCGGCAACCTTCGAAAGGCCCGTGCTGCTGTTCTCCGGCGGCAAGGATTCCGTAGTCATGCTGCATGTCGCGGCCAAGGCGTTCTGGCCGTCACCGTTGCCCTTCCCCGTCATGCACATCGACACCGGCCACAACTTCGACGAGGTCATCGCGTTTCGCGACGAGACAGTAGGCCGCTACAACCTGCGACTAGAAGTCGGCAGCGTGCAGGACGATATCGACTCGGGCGCCGTCGTCGAGGAGACCGGACCTGGTGCCACGCGTAACCGCCTGCAGACCGCGACCTTGTTGCGCAGCATCAACGAGCACCGCTTCGACGCGGTGTTCGGTGGCGCACGCCGCGACGAAGAGAAGGCCCGTGCCAAGGAGCGGGTGTTCAGCTTCCGCGATGAGTTCGGCCAGTGGGATCCGCGCGCGCAGCGCCCCGAACTCTGGAACATCTACAACGGCCGCCACCGCAAGGGCGAGCATATTCGGGTGTTCCCGCTGTCCAACTGGACCGAGCTGGATATCTGGCAGTACATCGAATCGGAGAACATCACGCTGCCGCCGCTGTACTACGCGCACAAGCGCAACGTGGTGGAACGCGACGGAATGCTGTTGGCAGAAACTAAGTTCCTCGTCTTACGGCCCGGCGAAGAGTTCGTCGAGAAGTCGGTCCGGTTCCGCACCATCGGCGACGCGACCTGCACGGGAGCCGTCGAGTCCATTGCGTCGACTCCGAGCGCTGTGGTGGAAGAGGTTGCCGCCACGCGTATTACCGAGCGGGGAGCCACCCGTGCCGATGACCGGATCTCCGAGGCCGGTATGGAAGACCGCAAGAAAGAGGGCTACTTCTGATGAGCGCAACAACCATCGAAACCGCCGAGCCGGCCCAGGAGCTCATCCGCATCGCCACCGCGGGCAGCGTGGACGACGGCAAGTCCACGCTCATCGGCCGCTTGCTCTACGACTCGAAGTCGATCTTCGCCGATCAGCTGGCCGCGGTGGAAGCCAGCAGCAAGGCGAAGGGTGAAACGCAGACCAACCTGGCTCTGCTGACCGACGGCCTGCGCGCCGAGCGTGAGCAAGGCATCACGATTGACGTCGCGCATCGCTACTTCTCCACGCCCGCACGCAAATTCATCATCGCCGATACTCCGGGGCACGAGCAGTACACCCGCAACATGGTGACCGGCGCTTCCACGGCCGACTTGGCGATCATTCTGGTCGACGCCCGCAATGGGCTGACCCAACAAACCCGCCGGCACGCCTTCATCACCTCGCTGCTCGGTGTCGAACATGTGGTGCTGTGCATCAACAAGATGGACCTGGTCGACTGGTCACCTCAACGATTCGACGAAATCAAGGAGGAGTTCCGGCGATTCGCCACCAAGCTGGAGCTGCATGACCTCACCGTCATCCCCGTGTCGGCTCTGCTCGGCGACAACATTGTCACCCGATCCACGAACACTCCGTGGTATGAGGGCCCGTCTCTGCTGCATCACATTGAGCAGGTACACATTTCGTCAGATCGCAACCTGATCGACGCGCGCTTCCCCATCCAGTACGTCATCCGACCGCAAGGCGGGGCGGCGGCACCCGGTGCCGATCAGATCACCGATCTGCATGACTTCCGCGCCGTCTCCGGGACCGTCGCCAGCGGCGTGTTCAAGCCCGGTGACGAAATTGTGGCGCTGCCTTCCGGTTTCACCTCAACGGTGTCGGCGATCTGGGGCCCGGGTGGATCTGTCGTGGACGAGGCCTTCGCGGGGAGCGCGGTGAGCGTGCAACTCGCCGACCAGTTGGACCTGGGCCGCGGCGATATGCTCTGCCGTCCCAACAACCGGCCGTTGGTTGGAGCGCAGATCGATGCCATGGTGTGCTGGTTCACCGATGTGTCGACGCTGTCCGAGGGATCGCGATTCGTCATGCAGCACGCGAACTCGACCGTGAAGGCCGCCATCGCGGGACTTGACTACCGACTCGATGTCAACAGCCTGCACCGCGATCAGGAGGCAAAGGAGCTCAAACTCAACGAGATCGGCCGGGTGCAGCTGCGGCTGCAGCGCCCGATCATGTTCGACCCCTATCGGCGCAACCGCACCACGGGCAGTTTCATCCTGGTCGACGAGGCCACCAACAACACGGTCGCGGCGGGCATGATTTCCGGCCCCACCCTGCACCAGTCCAAGGTTGTCTGGCATTCCTCGGCGATCTCTCGGGAAGATCGTTCCACCAAGGGCGGCACGATCTGGATCACCGGGCTCTCGGCCTCCGGAAAATCCACCGTGGCAGTGGAATTGGAGCGCCGACTGGTGGCCATGGGCATCCCCGCCTATCGACTCGACGGAGACAACCTGCGGCACGGCCTCAACGCCGACCTCGGATTCTCGGCGGCCGACCGCGCCGAGAACGTGCGTCGTGTCGGTGCTGTCGCGCAGATCCTCTCCGATTCGGGTGTTGTCGCGGTGGCCGCGCTCATCAGCCCGTATCGTGCCGATCGCGACAAGATCCGTGCTCAGCACGAAAAGGCCGGGCTACCGTTCATCGAGGTTTTCGTCGACACGCCAGTGGAGATATGCGAACAACGCGACCCAAAGGGCATGTACGCCAAGGCCCGCGCCGGCGAGATCAGTGACTTTACCGGAGTCAACGCACCGTACGAGGCCCCCGAGAAGGCCGATCTGGTGCTGCGGCCCGATGATGACACAGCAGGAAATCCGGAGCAGCAGGCGGCGGCGATCCTGGACTGCTGGTTGTCGGTCTAGCGGACGGGCTCCAACTCGTTGACCACCGAGTCCACCACCGCGCCCAAGTCTCCGTCATGCTCTTCGGCGACTCGCCGCTGACGCTGGTAGGACCCGCCGTGCCGATAGATCTCTTCGACCGCGGCGAGTTCCTTCTCGCATTCCAGCAGCCGTGCGATGGGCTGTAGCCGGGTCAGCAAGTCGTCGAGGTCATCGGTCACCAGCCGCTCATTGCTGTCCTCATCCAGGATGATGACGGCGTCGAGACCGTAACGCGCACTGCGCCATTTGTTTTCCTGTACATGCCAGGGGGGCATGGTGGGCAATGATTCGCCCGCCTCCAACTTGCGATCCAGGTCCACCACCAGGCAGTGCGTGAGCGCGACAAGTGCCTCAAGTTCGGCGACATTGGATATCCCATCGAAGATCCGGACCTCAACCGTGCCGAGCGCGGGTGAAGGCCTGATGTCCCAACGGATTTCATTGAGATGATCGATGATTCCGGTCTTCATCTGGTCATCGGCGAAGCCCTCGAACTGCTCCCAGGTCTGGAAATGGAACGGCAGGCCCGCGGTGGGCAGCTGCTGAAACATCATCGCCCGGTTACTGGCGTACCCGGTGTCCTGTCCCTCCCACATCGGCGAGGAGGCAGAGAGCGCCAAAAGGTGCGGGTAGTAGTTGAGCATCGACGTCACGATCGGCATCACCTTGTGTTTGGAGGAGATACCGACGTGCACGTGCACCCCCCAGATCAGCATCTGCCGACCCCACCATTGCGTCCGGGCAATCAGCTCGTCGTACCGGGGTGCGTCGGTGAGCTGTTGCGCAGACCAACGGGCGAAGGGGTGTGTGCCGGCGCAGAACAGCTCCATACCCATCGACTGCACAGTCGGGCGCACGGTCGCCAACGTTGTCTGCAGGTCTTGCATCGCTTCCGACACCGTCCCGCAGATACCCGTCACCACCTCGATGGTGTTCCGCAGCAGCTCTTTGTGGACGTGCGGAGTCTCACCGATGGCCGCGAGTACCGCGGACGCCTCGTTGGTGAGATCCCGGGTCTGGGCGTCGACGAGTGCGAACTCCCACTCAACTCCCAGCGTAGGTCGCGGCGACCCGCGGAATTCAATCGGACGGGCCACCCGGATCGCTAGCCCGCGTCGATGAGACCACAGGCAACACGCTTGCCTGCGTCGCCCGTCGACTTGGTGGTGTCATCGGGGCCCGCGGTGCCGTTGGCCTGGGTGTACCGCTCCGGCGGGATGTTGGCGAAGTTGTCCGCCTTCTCGTGGATGATGATCGCGGTGCCGTTGCCAGCGATCAGATCGTCCTTGGTGAACGAGTCTGCGGTGGTAACCAGCTCGCCCGAACCGTCCTTGAGGATGTTCAGCGACACCAGGTCACCGCTCGAGGGGTGGCCGGTGTATCCGGGGACGTTGAAATGCCCGCCCGCGGAAAGGAAATCACCGGGCGCTCCCCCACTGGGCGCGGTCGAGCTGGGCTCGCACTTCTTGAACGAGTGGATGTGCAGCCCGTGGAACCCCGGGGTGAGCTTGCCGTTTTGCGTGGTCTTCACACTGATGGTCGCGTAACCGTCCTGGAACACGAACTGCGCGGTGGCCACCGGGGTGCCGTCGGCGAGCTTGAGCGTGGCGTTGAGCTTCTCTCCCACCGGAACCGGCTGCTCGCCGCCGTGGCCCCCGTGCTCGCCCGCGGTCGCGGGCGCAGTGGACCCGGTCCACACCGGAGGCGTGGTGCCCGGCGTGGTGCTGGCCTGCTGATCCGGGGAGCATCCGCTCAGGGACAAGGCAACGGCAGCAAGGGTTCCGGAGGCAAGAACGGCGGGCTTAACCATGGGCTTCATCATGCCATCTCTCCTACGGCGCGTAGCACCCGCAGTGCTGATCCGTCGGGATCAATCAGATGGCGACGGCGACGACCACACCCGGCGGCTGTTCGACGAGCTCGGGTGCGCGCGGTGCGGCCTGTACGCCGAGCACCTTGGCGATTTCATGGGCGGCTTCTTCTTCGC
This sequence comes from Mycobacteroides franklinii, assembly GCF_001853795.1. Classification (NCBI taxonomy): domain Bacteria; kingdom Bacillati; phylum Actinomycetota; class Actinomycetes; order Mycobacteriales; family Mycobacteriaceae; genus Mycobacteroides; species Mycobacteroides franklinii. The sequence goes on along the minus strand of NZ_MLIK01000019.1, from coordinate 1,401,210 downwards.
CGGCAGTCTTGCCGAAGAAGACCGTCGTCACGTTGACCTCGGGCATGGGCAGGTTGCCTACTTCGGCGACCTTCCAGCCGGCGGCGGTGACCTGGTCGGCAGCGCCCCGCGCCAGATCGGGCACCGAGGTGGTGTTGTAGACACGAACCTCGGGCTTGGGAGCCGGGGGCGGTGTCGTCGATTTGGGGGCTGCGGCGGCGCTGACCGATGTGGACGTCGAGTCGGATGACGCGGACTTATCGGATCCGAGTGCGTTGAACCCGACAAGCAGGAAGATCACTCCGAGAAACAGCAGCACCATCACCATGGCGCGCAGCGGGAGGCCATGAGAATCGGGTACGCGTTCGTTCATTGTGAATCCACTGTACGGTCCGCGGGCGCCAACACCTATTTAGCCGGGCTGTTCCGCGATCTCCCAGAGACCGCTACGTGACCTCAAAACCCAGCCGGCGCGCGGCCCGGGCTTTCTGACGGCTGGCACGCAATCTGCGCAGTCGTTTGACCAGCATCGGGTCCGCGGCCAGGGCTTCTTGTCGATCCACCAGGGCGTTAAGCACCTGGTAGTAGCGGGTGGCCGACATGCCGAAGAGCTCCTTGATGGCGTCTTCCTTGGAACCCGCGTACTTCCACCACTGCCGTTCGAAGGCCAGGATGTCGTGCTCGCGCCGGCTCAGACCGGCAGCAATCTCGACTCCGTCCGAGCCGACGGCAGGCGAATCCTGACCAGCGTTCGCAGCCTTCGACTGCTCAGCTCGCGCCTGGGCGCCGTCCATAGAAGCTCCTAGACCCAACCGGGGCATTTTCGACTTGCGTTTCGATTGATCGCGATAACTACAACACTGTGGTTCGGCGATATTTAACCACGCTCAAACCGCAACTGCGGCTAGCCAACCCCGCGCGTCGGCCGCCAATACCGAGCCGATAGCTTGCCTTCCGTGGCTATTGTTCCTATCCGCATCGTTGGCGACCCGGTGCTACACACGCCTACCGAGCCCGTTCCGGTCGGTCCCGACGGTTCGCTGCCCGCCGATCTGCCCGAGCTGATCGCGAACATGTACGAGACCATGGACGCCGCCAATGGCGTCGGACTGGCCGCCAATCAGATCGGCGTGCCCCTGCGGCTCTTCGTCTACGACTGCGCCGACACCCGCGGCGGCGGCACCCGTCATCGCGGCGTGGTGATCAACCCGGTCCTGGAGACCTCCGCCATCCCGGAAACGATGCCCGACCCGGATGACGACGAGGAGGGGTGCCTGTCGGTGCCCGGCGAGTCCTTCCCCACCGGGCGCGCAAGCTGGGCGCGAGTCACCGGCCTGGACGCCGACGGCAAAGAGATCATCCTCGAGGGCAACGATCTGTTCGCGCGCATGCTGCAGCACGAGACCGGACACCTCGACGGATTCCTCTATATAGACAAGCTGGTTGGACGGAACACCCGGGCCGCTAAACGTGCGGTCAAGTCCAACGGCTGGGGCGTGCCCGGATTGAGTTGGACACCAGGACAAGTCGCCGATCCGTTCGGTCATTAAGTAAGCCGCGCAGTGCCGTTCCCTGCCCTCGGGACGCGGGTGGCCATCCGCAGTAGGCGACCGGCCGGCTCGGTACCCCCGTTTACCGACACCGTCGGCGATTTGGTGGCGACAGCTCCGGCTGTGCAGGTACTGCATAAATCCGGTGCGGTAGTTGATATTTCGCCCGACGACATTGTCTCGGTGCGCGTGCTGCCACCGGTCCCGGTGCTCAATCGAGACATCAGATCGGCGCAGCGGGCGGCGGCTTTTGCGTGGCCCGGTATCGAGCACACATGGGTGGACGGATGGTTCGTCAGAGCCGCAGGCGGACACACTCACCGCGGTAATTCGGCCGTCCCACTAGAACATTCAGCATCGCCGCGCTCGCTCGACGATGTGGCCGCGTGGTACTCCAAACACGATCTGCCCACCCTGTTGTGCCTGCCCGACCGATTGATCCACCCGCCGGACGAGCTGGCCACCAGCGATGAAACCGTGGTGATGGTGCGGGATCTGGATGAATCGCATTCCGACCCGCTGCCCGCCGAGCCTTCGGTGGATTGGCTTGTTCTACACGGCGACAGCCATCCGTTGACGGTGCCGGTGCTGACCGCCGTGGTGGACGGAACGCTGGGATTCGCATCGGTCGCCGTCGACGGTTCAACAGCGGCCATTGCCCGGGGCGCGGTCACTGAGGGCTGGCTCGGCATTTCGGCGGTGCGGGTGGCCGAGGCTCACCGGCGGCGCGGGCTGGCCCGGCAGGTGTGTGACGCACTGCTGAGCTGGGGCGCCGCGCAGGGTGCCCGCCGGGCCTATGTCCAGGTGCGTGCGGGGAACGCCGCGGCGTTGGCGCTGTATCCAACCTTGGGTTTCGCCGAGCAACATCGATATCGGTATGCGCGTATCGACGCGTCGGGCGCTCCTCATTTCGGAAAGTAGGGTTTACCGCATGCGATTGGCCACCTGGAATGTGAACTCGATCCGTGCCCGTGCCGACCGGGTGATCTCCTGGCTGGAGCGCTCCGGCACGGATGTGCTTGCCATGCAAGAGACCAAGTGCTCGGACAAGCAGTTCCCCATGCAGGCGTTCACCGATGCCGGGTACGAGGTGGCGCATGTGGGCTTCAGCCAGTGGAACGGCGTGGCCATCGCCTCTCGAGTGGGGCTGGAGGACGTGACCGTCGGCTTCCCCGCCCAGCCCGGGTGGGCGGCCGGCGAAGACGCGGAGGAGACCGTCGAGGCCCGAGCACTCGGCGCCACCTGCAACGGGGTGCGAGTGTGGAGCCTGTACGTCCCGAACGGCCGGACCCTCGAGGATCCGCACTACCCGTACAAACTGCGGTGGCTGTCGGCATTGCGCGATGAGGCGGCCGGTTGGCTTGCCGCGGATCCCGCGGCACAGGTGGCGCTGGTTGGCGACTGGAACATCGCACCCACCGACGACGACATTTGGAGCGTCGAGGCCTACCAGGGCAGCACCCATGTGTCCGAGCCCGAGCGCAGCGCCTTCACGGCGATGAACGACGCCGGATTCGCCGATGTCGTGCGGCCCTTCACCCCCGGCCCCGGGGTGTACACCTATTGGGACTACACCCAGCTGAGCTTCCCCAAGAAGCGCGGGATGCGCATCGACTTCGTCCTCGGCTCACCGGAATTCGCCAAGCGGGTGCGCGATGCCCACATCGACCGCGAGGAACGCAAGGGCAAGGGCGCGAGCGATCACGCCCCCGTCGTCGTCGATCTGGACTAATTTCCCCGAGCCTGCCAACGGCCGGCTCAGTCGTCCGGGTGGGCGTACTTACCGCCGGTGCCCAGCGAGGCGAGCGCTGCGATCGCCATCATCAGCGCGGCGGCGACGAACACGACGACCAGACCGGCATGGAACGGCTCGGTGATGAGATTCGGGAAGAACGTCTGCCCGGTCAGCTCCGCCGCGTTGACTCCCGGCTGGTTCAGAACACCTGACGGACCGAGTAGTTCACTCACCGGGTTGTAGCCCAGGAATGCCGCGAACAGGCTGCCCACCGGTGGCAGGCTGGACACCTCGGCGGCCGTGGATGCGGGCACGCCCTGCGCGGTGAGTCCCGACTGCATGGCCGACGGCAAGGTCGCCGAAAGCCCGACGATCATGAGCGAGAAGAAGATTCCGATGGACAGCGAGCTACCCGCGTTGAAAAAGGTGCCGCGCACGCCCGAGGCCGCCCCGCGCTGATGCGCCGGCACGCTGGACATGATGGCGGCGGTATTGGGCGCGGTGAAGATCGCCGACCCCAGCCCGTTGAGGAAGATCAGCGTTGCGAACACCCAGTAGTTGAAGTTCACCGGGATGGCGACGAGGGCCAGGAACGTCGCCGCGGACAGCACCATGCCGCCGGTGGCGAAGGGGCGGGCTCCGTACCGATCCGACAGCAGGCCCGCGACCGGGCCCGCCACCAGGAAACCAACCGTCATGGGCAGCAAGAAGATTCCGGCCCACAGCGGGGTCGACTCGTAGCTGTATCCGCGCAACGGCAACCAGATGCCCTGCAGCCAGATGATGAGCATGAACTGCAGGCCGCCACGCCCCACCGACGCCAGCAGATTGGCCAGGTTGCCCAGCCCGAAGGCCCGGTTCTTGAACAACCGAATATCGAGCATCGGGTCGGCCACCCGGGCCTCGATCACGCAGAACAACGCGAGCAGTGCGAGGCCGGCAATCAGCGATCCGTAAACCAGCGGGTTGCCCCATCCGGTGCTCGAATTGCCATAGGGCTGAATGCCATACGTGATTGCGGTGAGCAACACCGTGAGGCCCAGCGCCACGGTGACAGTGCCCGCCCAGTCCAGCTTGCCCGGTGTGGGCTGGTCGATCTCGACAAGGGAGCGGTATGACCACACGGTGCCCAGCAGGCCCACCGGCACGCCCACCCAGAAGATGGCACGCCAATCCCATTCGGAGAGAACGCCTCCGATCAACAGTCCGAGGAATGATCCGGCCACCGCGGCCACCTGATTGATACCCAGTGCCAATCCGCGCTGCGTGGAGGGGAAGGCATCGGTGAGGATGGCCGATGAGTTGGCCATCAGCATGGCTCCGCCCACACCTTGCACCACACGCCAGGCGATGAGCCACACCGCACCGCCGCCATAGTGGAAGGGGTCGAAGGACAACACCACCGCCGCGACCGTGAAGACGACGAAGCCCATGTTGTAGATGCGGACCCGTCCGTACATATCGCCGAGCCGGCCAAACAGCACCACCAGAACCGCCGAGGCCAGCAGGTAGCCCATGAGCATCCACAGCAGATAGCTCACGTTTCCGGGGGCCAGCGGGTTGAGGCCGATGCCCCGGAAGATTGCCGGCAGCGAGATCAGCACGATCGACGAGTTGATGGTCGCCAGCAGCACACCCAGCGTGGTGTTCGACAGTGCGACCCACTTGTAGTGCGGATGGTCGCGATCCACCCGAAGCCGACGTCGCGCGGTCTCGATATCCGCAAGTGTTTCGTCGGTCCGTGTCATCAAATCAGTCATCGTCACCCTCGTTGCGCGCTTCTCCCCGACGCGGGCAGCTCCGACCGGCCGTCTTTTTTGGATACCACCGTGGATAACTTTAGCAAGGGAAACTATATTCCGAAAGTCTGTGGCGCGCATCCGTCAGGTCGGATAGGAGTGCAGGCGTCACCCAACTCGGTTCGAGCGTGAACCTCACTCGGAAATCTGGCCGAAAATCCGCGTGAGACACCCACTCGACGGAGAAATCTGCGGACCACCGAGTAGCGTGGCCAATGTTCGTCAACGAACAGCCCCAAAACACAAAACACGGGAGCGCGCACCAGTGCGCTGAGAGGACGGCTAGGGCCGTCGACCGTATGAACCTGACCGGGTAATGCCGGCGTAGGGAGGAAGAATCATGTCGACTCAATCAACCCGTTCTCAGGCCCCGGAAACCGTCACCACCGGCCCCATTCAGGGCAGCGAGAAGATCTACCAGGACCTCGACAGTGGCCTGCGCGTGCCGCAGCGCCGGGTGAACCTCACCAACGGTGAGCACCTGGACCTGTACGACACCTCTGGCCCGTACACCGATTCCCATGCGGTGATCGATCTGCAGAAGGGTCTGCCACCACGCGCCGGGATCGTGACCGACCGCGGCACCCAGCTGCAGCGCGCCCGTGCCGGCGAGATCACCGCCGAGATGGAATTCATCGCCGTGCGCGAGGGGGTGCCGGCCGAGCTGGTGCGCACCGAGGTCGCCGCGGGCCGGGCCGTGATTCCGGCCAACCACAAGCACCCGGAGAGCGAGCCGATGATCATCGGCAAGGCCTTCGGCGTGAAGATCAATGCCAATATCGGTAATTCGGCCGTCACCTCCTCGATCGCCGAGGAAGTCGAGAAGATGGTGTGGGCCATCCGCTGGGGCGCCGACAACATCATGGACCTGTCCACCGGTAAGGACATCCACCAGACCCGCGAATGGATCCTGCGCAACTCCCCCGTCCCCGTCGGCACCGTGCCGATCTACCAGGCGCTGGAAAAGACCAACGGCGACCCGGCCGCACTCACCTGGGAGCTGTACCGCGACACCGTGATCGAGCAGGCTGAGCAGGGCGTGGACTACATGACCGTGCACGCCGGCGTGCTGCTGCGATACGTGCCGCTGACCGCCAAGCGCGTCACCGGCATCGTCTCGCGTGGCGGGTCGATCATGGCCGCCTGGTGCCTGGCGCACCACCGGGAATCGTTCCTGTACACACACTTCGAGGAACTGTGCGAGATCCTCGCACGTTACGACGTGACCTTCTCGCTCGGCGACGGCCTGCGTCCCGGGTCCATCGCCGACGCCAACGACGAGGCACAGTTCGCCGAGCTGCGCACCCTCGGCGAACTGACGAAGATCGCGAAATCCCATGGCGTGCAGGTGATGATCGAGGGCCCCGGCCACGTTCCCATGCACAAGATCGTCGAGAACGTGAAGCTCGAGGAGGAGCTGTGCGAAGAGGCCCCGTTCTACACCCTGGGCCCGCTCGCGACCGATATCGCTCCGGCCTACGACCACATCACCTCGGCCATCGGGGCGGCGATCATCGCCCAGGCCGGCACCGCGATGCTCTGCTACGTCACCCCCAAAGAACACCTGGGTCTGCCGGACCGCAAGGACGTCAAGGACGGGGTGATCGCCTACAAGATCGCCGCGCACGCCGCCGACCTCGCCAAGGGACACCCGCGCGCCCAGCTGCGCGACAACGCACTATCCAAGGCGCGCTTCGAGTTCCGCTGGGATGACCAGTTCAATCTCTCGCTGGACCCGGACACCGCCCGGGAGTTCCACGACGAGACGTTGCCTGCCGAACCGGCCAAGACGGCACACTTCTGCTCGATGTGCGGCCCGAAGTTCTGCTCGATGCGCATCACCGCCGATATCCGGGAGTTCGCGGCCCAGAACGGTTTGGAGACCCAGGAGGACATCGACGCGATGCTGGCCCGCGGCATGGAAGAGAAGTCCGCGGAGTTCGCCGAACACGGCAACCGGGTCTACCTGCCCATCTCGTAGGCAGAGCATGAGTTCCATGTTCCTACCCCTCCCGGAGCCGGGCGCTACGCCGGTTCGGGCGATGACCATCGCTGGGTCCGACTCCGGGGGCGGGGCAGGTATTCAAGCCGATATGCGCACCATGGCACTGCTCGGCGTGCACGGGTGCGTGGCGGTGACCGCGGTGACGGTACAGAACTCACTGGGTGTCAAGGGTTTCCACGAAATTCCGCCGGCGGTGGTGGCCGCGCAAATGGAAGTGGTAATCACCGACATCGGCATCCAGGCCGCCAAGACCGGGATGCTGGCCTCGGCTCCGATCATCGAGGCCATCGCCGATACGTGGGGCGAGGTGGCTGCGGATGTCCCGTTGGTGGTCGATCCCGTGTGCGCCTCCATGCACGGCGACCCGCTGCTACATCCCAGCGCGCTCGATGCCCTACGTACCCAACTGTTTCCGTTGGCAACGCTCGTCACTCCCAATCTGGACGAGGTACGACTACTCGTGGACGTCGACGTCGTCGACGAAGAGTCGCAACGAGAGGCGGCGCGAAAGCTGCATGCCCTCGGCCCACAATGGGCCCTGGTGAAAGGTGGGCACCTGCGGTCCAGTGACACCAGCACCGACCTTCTCTTCGACGGCACCGAGTTCCACTACTTTCCCGTCGAACGCGTGGACACCGGACACGACCACGGCGCCGGGGATACCCTCGCGGCATCCATCAGTTGCGCTCTGGCACATGGGCTCTCCGTCACCGAAGCCGTCGCCTTCGGAAAACGGTGGATCACCGAGTGCCTCAAGGCCGCCTACCCTCTGGGCCAGGGCCATGGGCCGGTATCGGCCCTGTTTAGGCTGAATGCGTGAGCACCGAGGAACTTCCGGATATCGCCGGAATCGCCCACCATCCCGACGGGCATCCTCGTGGTGCTGTGGTGCTCACCCATGGTGCCGGCGGCAGTTGTCACTCCCCCATGCTGCGCCTGTTGTGCACGACATGGGCGGAGCGCGGTTGGCTGGCGATTCGGTTCGATATGCCCTTCCGACGCAACCGGCCGAGCGGTCCCCCCTCGACCTCGTCGGCCGATAAGGACCGTGCGGGTATCGCCGAGGTGATCAACATGGCTCGCGCCATGGTGGATGGTCCGCTGCTGGCGGGCGGTCATTCGTACGGTGGACGTCAAACCTCGATGCTGGTCGCGGAAAAGGGGCCGATCGTCGACGTCCTGACGCTGTTCTCCTATCCGCTGCATCCGCCCGGTAAACCCGACCGGCTGCGCATCGACCATCTCCCCGACATCCAGGTGCCGACGGTGTTCACCCATGGCACGTCGGATGCCTTCGGCACCATCGCCGAACTCAAGGAGGCGTCGTCGCTCATTCCGGGCGGCGCGACGATCGTGGAGATCACCGGTGCACGCCATGACCTGGGTTCCAAGACCATCGATGTCCCCGCACTCGCCATCGACGCGGCACTGACGGCATTGGCGTCGAACTAACGCTGCCCGACGCTCATCCCACCGCGCGCCAGTCGCGCATCAACAGCCGTGCTGCCCGGCGCAGATCGTCCTCGGCCTGCGCCACGGTGAGACCACCGTTGAGGCACACCTGGATACAACCGAACCACTGATGTACCAGCAGCCTGATCACGGCCTCATCCTCATCGGTCGGATCGGACAACCCGGCCACCTCGGATATCAGCTCGTGGAACCGCTTCTCGATCTGCATCAGATCCGGCACCTCGGCCAGTGAGGCCGAGTTCGAGGACCGGATCATCGCGATCGCCAGCATGCGCCGCCGCGTCAGCCCGCGCAGCGCTCGCACCAAGGCCTCGGCCACCCGGTCTGCCGGCGCTTGCCGCTCGCCGTCAGGGAGCGAGGGCATGCGGCCGACAAGCCGTTCGGATTCGCGCACGAGCGCCGAGACGAACAGATGGCGCTTTGTCGGGAAGTACCGGTACAACGTGCCGATGGCAACGTTGGCGTACTTGGCGACATCGTGCATCTGAACGTGGTCGAGCTCGCGTGTCATGGCGAGTTCTTCGGCCGCGTCGAGCATGCGCTTGTACTGCTCATGTTGGCGCCTGGTCGACGGCATGGCGGCTGGCCGCACCGGTGACGCTTCAACCATGGCGCTCACGATCTATTCACCTGCATAAATAACCCCGAAACTGGAACCTGTTCTAATAAGGTAGCACTACTGAGACCCGGCGCGATGCGATTTCGCGTACCCGTTTTAGTTGCCGACGCCGGGCGTTCCCGCCAGCATCGCCAGCAGCAGCTCGGCACGCACACGCGCGATATCGAGGTCACAAGCCAGTAGCGACTGCGCAGTTTCGATCCGTTTCCGCAGCGTATGGCGGTGCACAGCCATAGCGGCGGCCGCCGATTCCCAATGGCCGTTGGCTTCCAGATAAGCCCGTAGCGATGCCATCAGCTCGGTGCCGTGGGCGGCATCGTGCTCGGCGACGGGCGCCAGCGTCGCGTTGGCGACGGCGACCAGCACCTCGCGACTGGCACCGAAGGACAGCAGTGCACTCCCCGCCAGCGAGGTGAGTTCCAGCGGCATCCCGCCGCGTTCGGCCACCGATGCGGCGAGCCTCGCGTTCTGCACCGCGTCGACGAGCCGACCCACCGGGTGCGCTCCGCTCAAGCCTGCCCGCAGACCCTTCTTGCTGCGCCCGTCCACTTCGCCGAACAATCGGCGTGCGAAGTCGGCAGTCTCGAACCCCGGCAGCACGACGGTCAGCTGGGCTTCGCCAGTATGCGCGAAGACCGGATAGCCCGCCGACTCCATGGTCCGGGTGATCGAGGCCAGCGCCCGCACCAGTGCCGCCTGCGATTCGGCGTCCACCACCAACACTCGGATGCGCCCACGCCTGTCGGCGGCTTGTGCCAACTGCGCCCACACGGGGTCCAGGTTCTTGCCGTCGCTGAGCAGCAATCCCAGGGCCTGCCCATTCAACTGCCGTTGCGCCTCCTGCAACCGCGACGGCTTGTCAAAGTCCAAGGCCAACAAAGAATTTGCATGTCCCAGCAGAACCTGGTCCACAAAGGTCAGCGGCGTCCTGCTGACGACGGCCAACACTCCGTACGACGTCCCGCCCACGCCGATCGTCTGTTGCGAGACAGTGATTCCCGGGTCCAGCTGGTGCGAGCCCGCCGACGCACCCGGCGTCAACGCACCGCGCACCAGATTGACCGTCGCGACATCCAGATTGCGCGGATGACTTGCGATCACCGTGCCCCCGGAGTCCAGCACCACGACATTGGCGCGCAAGGACCGTCCCAGTTCCGCGGTGACCGCTTGTACACCTCCGTTGACGATCGCGCGGGTAATCCGGGGTTGAGCCCGCGATGCACGCAACACCGCGTCGTATTCCAATTCGGCGATACGAGTGCTTACCGTCTTGACCACCGCGGCAAACGGGGTGCGCAGCGGCACCTCCACGACCGGCATGCCCAGCTCATCGGCGGACGCCACCAACTCCGGCGGCACCTCGTCGAACGTCAACCCGGTACCGAATCCCAATGCCGCGACGTTATTTTCGTCGAGAGCGTGCAGATAGCGCCGTCGCTCGCGAGCGCTCGTGGGCAGCCCGATGCCCGTGGTGAGTACCAGCTCTCCGCCGGATAGCCACGGTGCCGGATCGGCAAGTTCGGTGGTCAGCGCCAGGTTGATCTCGCGGCCTAAACCTGCGACGCCACCCTTCAGGGTGAGTTTCAGGTCTGGCTGATCCAGCACCCAGCGCACGGGAACGCTCATTTCACAGGACTGTACAGAATGGTGAAAAACGCCGCGAAGATTCCCGAAATTGTCAGATGATCGAGGATGTGCCTGAGCGCACACTGATTCTCTGCGTACTTTCTTGACGTGCTTAGACGGATCCCCTCGACAGATGGACGTGCGATATGCCGGACTCGGTACTCCAGAACTACATCGACGGCCGGTTCGTCGGCTCTTCATCATCGGAGACCATCGACCTGATCAACCCGGTCGACGGATCGGTGGTGGGGCGCGCCCCTGTCTCCAACGCCGAGGACGTGAACGCGGCCGTGGCGGCCGCCGAACGCGCCTTCGTCTCCTGGGGTAGGTCCACACCGAGCGTCCGGCAGCAGGCCCTGCTCAAACTCGCCGACGCCATCGAGGCGCACATGGACGAGATCGTCGATGCCCAGTGCCGCAACACCGGACAGCCCAAGGCCGTCATTGCCGCCGAAGAGGTGGCTGTAAGTGCCGACCAGGTGCGATTCTTCGCCGGTGCCGCACGAGTCGTCGAGGGCAAATCGGCAGGCGAGTACATGGAGGGGTTCACCTCCTATGTCCGGCGCGAGCCCATCGGGGTCGTCGGTCAGGTCACCCCGTGGAACTACCCCTTCATGATGGCGATCTGGAAGATCGGCCCCGCCCTGGCCGCCGGGAACACCATCGTGCTCAAGCCCAGCGACACCACCCCGGAGAGCACCCTGGTGCTGGCACGGCTGACGAAGGGCATCCTGCCCGACGGAGTCTTCAATGTTGTTCTGGGCACCGCTGCCACTGGCTCGGAATTGGTGAGTCACCCTGCCATTGGCCTGGTTTCGATCACCGGGTCGGTGCGGGCCGGTATCGCCGTCGCCGCCTCGGCGGCGGAGCAACTCAAGCGCAGCCACCTCGAGCTCGGCGGCAAGGCGCCGGCCGTGGTGTTCGGCGACGTCGATATCGACAAAGCCGCCCTGGGTATCGCACAGGCCGCCTTCTTCAATGCCGGCCAGGACTGTACGGCCGCCACCCGGGTCATCGTGCATCAGTCCATTCACGACGACTTCGTGAACGCCCTCAACGCCGCGGCACAGACACTGCAGCCGGGGTTGCCCGACGATCCCGACAGCTTCTACGGGCCGATGAACAACGTCAACCACTTCACCGCCGTCACCAAGAAGCTCGAGAACCTGCCCGCACATGCCACCGTCGTGACCGGCGGAAAACGTTGGGGCGACAAGGGCTATTTCATCGAACCCACCATCGTCACCGGCGTCCGGCAGGATGACGCGATAGTCCAAGAAGAGACCTTCGGACCGATCCTGACGGTCCAATCCTTCGACGACGCCGAGGAAGCGATTCGCCTGGCCAACGGTGTTCGTTACGCGCTGGCATCCAGTGTCTGGACGAAGGATCACGCCACGGCCGAAACATTCACCCGCGAGCTGGATTTCGGATGCGTGTGGGTCAACTGTCATATCCCACTGGTCGCCGAGATGCCGCACGGCGGGTTCAAGTACTCCGGCTACGGCAAGGATCTCTCGACCTACGGCGTGGAGGACTACACCCGGATCAAGCACGTGATGAGCGCACACGCCTGATGAGTAACTCGTGTGAAGAACATTCGGGCCGGGCGGCAACCGACACCTTCCATCCGCTGAATCCCCTGACCGCCGAGGAATTCACCGCCGTCGCAGAGATTCTGGCGCAGACCCAGGACGTCGGGAAGAGCTGGCGATACACCTCCATCGAACTGTCCGAGCCGTCGAAGGCCGAGATCGCCGCATTCGACACCAGTGGCACCCGGCCCGACCGCCGTGCGCTGGCCACCTGTCTGGACACCACGCAGAACGCCACCTATAAGGCCGTCGTCTCGCTGACCTCCGCGGAGGTGCTGTCCTGGAACCACATTCCCGGAGTGCAACCCAACTTCACCGTTGACGAATGGGAAGAGGCCGATACGGCCCTTCGCGCTCATCCCGACGTGATCGCCGCCCTGGCCAAGCGCGGCATCACCGACATGGATCTGGTGTTCATGGACACCTGGACCTACGGCGACGCGGTCATGCCGGAAAAGTACAAGGGCAGGCGCCTCGGCTGGTCGGACACCTGGGTGCGTGCCACCGCGGGCGCCAATCCCTACGCGGGCCCCGTCAACGGATTCCACTGCATCATCGATATGAACAGCATGGAGCTGTTGGACATCGAGGACACGTTCACCGTCGAGCGGCCCGAGATGATGGGCGAATACGTGCCACGGCACATACCGGAGCGCCTGCGCACACAGAGCACCCGCGAATCCCTACAGCCACTGCACATAACCCAACCCGACGGACCGTCCTTCACCATCGAAGGCAACAAACTCCAATGGCAGAACTGGTCGCTGCGGGTCGGCTTCAACTACCGCGAGGGCATGACCCTGCATGCGGTGACATACAACGACAACGGCCGGGTGCGGTCGGTGGCCAACCGCATGTCCTTCGCCGAGATGATGGTGCCTTACCGAGACCACTGCGAAGATCACTACCGTAGAACGGCTTTCGATATCGGCGAGTGGGGTATCGGGTTCATGACCACCTCACTGGAACTGGGCTGCGATTGCCTCGGTGAGATCAGGTACCTGGATGCCGTATTGCACAACAGCAGGGGCGAGCCGTACACCATCAAGAACGCGATCTGCATCCACGAAGAGGACAACGCCGTCCTGTGGAAACACGTCGACCATGATCACGGCGCCGAGGTGCGCCGGATGCGCCGGCTTACCGTCTCGTTCCATGTCACCGTCGCCAACTACGAGTACCTCACCTATTGGCGGTTCTATCAGGACGGAAACATCGAATGTGAGGTGCGCGCCACGGGAATCATGGTGGTGAGTAACTTCGACGAGGGCGCCACGCATCCGCACGGAACCCTCGTCGACCACCGCACCTATGCGCCGTACCACCAGCATTTTCTCGTCGCGAGGCTGGACCTGGACGTCGATGGCACCGAGAACACCGTGTACGCCAGCGAAACCGAAATCGAGCCCGTCGGCCCCAACAATCCTTACGGGCTTTCCCTGCGGCAACGCAATACCCCGCTGCGCACGGAGTCGGAAGGTAAACAGGATTTCTGCTGGGAGACTCAGCGAGCCTGGAAGGTTGTCAACGACAACACTCGCAACGGCATCGGTACGCCACCGGCCTACAAGCTGGTGCCCGGCGCCGCCATCCCGTCCATGTTCGATCCCTCCTCACCGGTGTTAGCGCGCTGCCGTGCCATCGAGCACACGCTCTGGGTCACTCCCAACTCACCCGAGGAACGGTGGCCTGCAGGAGAGTTCGTCACACAAAGCAAGGAAGACCACGGCCTGCCCGCTTGGACTGAGGGCAACCGATCCATCGAGAACACCGATGTGGTGCTCTGGTACGTGTTCGGCATCCATCACATCACCCGGCCCGAGGACTGGCCGATCATGCCCGTCGACACCGTGAACTTCTGGCTCAAACCGGTCGGATTCTTCGACCGCAACCCCTCGCTCGATGTCGCACCCAACCCGCCGAAGAGCTGTCACACACCCGGACACCAGGAGGCCTAGCCGTGAACGACGCCGCCACGAGGATTGCAGTTGCATACTTGGCCACCCCGGGCGGCGATGACGCGCTAGCAGTAGGCGCTCAGATCGCGCGCTCATTGGGAGCGCATCTGGATCTGTGCATGGTGCTGCCACTGGATCGCCCGATCCTGGCTCCCCTGCCACAACAAGAGCGCCAAGACATCCTGTCCCAGAACGCCACTCATTGGCTGAATCATGCCGAAGCGACGATTCCCGACGACCTCTCGGTGCAAACGCATATCAGCTTTCACGAGTCGATCGCCGAGGGACTCATCGCACAATGCGAGGCCCTGGGCGCCGCGGCCATCGTGGTGGGCGGTTCCGGTGGCGGTCTGGTGGGCAGCCTGTCACTGGGCTCCGTGGTCAATGAACTGGTGCACTCCTCCCCCATTCCGCTGGTGATTTCGCCGCGTGGCGCGCGATATCAGAAGAATCTGCGCATTCGAGAAGTCACCTGCGCCATGGGTACCCGGCCTGGCGCGCGGGTTCTGCTGGACACCGCATTGCGCGTCTGCAAGCGCGCTGAAACACCGCTGCGGCTGGTGTCGCTGGTGTCCTTCGACCCGATTCCCGGTGGCGACGACGATCAGTCGGCGCGTGAGCGTGCCACCATTCACGCACAACAATCCCTCGAAACCGCCAAATTGATACTGCCACCGGATATTCCGCTTACCTCGATTGTCGCCGAGGGGCCCACAGTGGAGGTCGCGGTGAACAAACTCGACTGGCACGAAGGCGACATCATCATGGTGGGTTCCAGCCGCCTCGCGCAGCCGCGCCGACTCTTCCTCGGGTCGACAGCCGCCAAGATGCTCCGCGTTCTGCAGGTCCCCATGGTCGTCATTCCCAAGGAAGAAGGGGGCGATAGTGACTGAGGATGTCGCGCGCGCCGAGCTGGAACATGCCGAGCAGTCCGAGGGACTTGTCTCAAAGGGTTTGGCGGCCGGCCGTATCGGAACGTTTACCGGCGCCATCCTCGGAATCTCCACGGTGGCACCCGGATACACGCTCACCGCCAGCATCGGACTGATCGTCGCGGCGGTCGGCCTGAAGATGCCCGCGATTCTCATCGCCGGATTCATCCCGATGTTCCTCACCGCCTACGCATACCGCGAGCTGAATTCGCGAGCTCCGGACTGCGGCGCCTCGTTTACCTGGTCCACCAAGGCATTCGGGCCCTATGTCGGCTGGATGTGCGGCTGGGGCATGGTCATCGCCACCATCATCGTGCTGTCCAACCTTGCATCCATCGGTGTGCAATACGGATATCAGTTTCTCGGCGCCGTCTTCCACAATCAGACACTCGGCGAACTCGCGAACGACAAGGCCGTCAACATCATCTCGACGGTGGCGCTACTGGCCATCGCCACCTACATCTCCAGCCGCGGCATCACCACGAGCGAGAAGGTGCAGTACGTCCTCGTCGGCTTCCAGATGATCGTGCTGGTGATCTTCGCCGTCGTCGCCATCGCGAAGGCGCCCAGCGCGGCCGGACATCTCGACTTCAATCTCGACTGGTTCAATCCGCTGACCGGACTGACCCTGAGCGCCTTTGTCATTGGTCTCATCGGTTCGATATTCGCGTTCTGGGGCTGGGACACCTGCCTGACGCTCGGCGAGGAATGCAAGGACCCGACCAAGGTGCCGGGGCGGGCCGGCCTGCTCTGTGTGCTATCGATTTTGCTGACCTATCTGCTGGTGGCAGTCGCGGTCATGATGTTCGCCGGAGTGGGCGATACGGATCTGGGTCTGGCCAATGAGGCCAACAAGGACAACATCTTTGGTGCCCTGGCCAATCCGGTGTTGGGCAGCTGGTTCGGCCCGCTGCTGCTGCTGGCGATATTCGCCTCCGCGGTGGCCAGCCTGCAGACCACTTCCCTTCCCGCCGCGCGCACCATGCTCGCCATGGGTACCTACGGCGCCTTTCCCAAGCGATTCGCCAGCGTCAGCCCCCGCTTTCTCACCCCTACATTCAGCACCGTGGTGGCCGGCGCGATCACGGCGGTCTTCTATACGGTCGTCAGCCTGCTCTCCGATCGCACGCTGCTGGATACCATTGCGGCCCTGGGCATCATGATCTGCTGGTATTACGGCATCACCGCATTCGCCTGCGTGTGGTACTTCCGCACGGAGCTGTTTCAGAACGCCCACAATGTGGTGTACAAATTCCTCTTTCCGCTCCTGGGCGGGCTGATGCTGGGGGCGGTGTTCGTGATCTCCATCCGCGAGAGCATGGACCCGGAGAAGACCGGCAGCGGCGCCTCGATCGGCGGTATCGGCCTGGTGTTCTACCTGGGCTTCGGCATTCTGGCGTTCGGGGCGGTGCTCATGGTGATCATGCGTGTCAAGAGCCCGGACTTCTTCCTGGGTCGCACCCTGACCCGGGACACCGCTCCGCTGATGGAATGAGCGGCCCCGTGTCGACACGCCGATTTTCGACGCAAGGCGCGAGAACAATTCGCAGAACTCAGCGGCTCGGCGCATGGGGGTGGCGCGCCAAAAAGGCACAACGAAGCCTCACCGATGGACAAATCGGCCATTCCCAGAACCACGTCGCAGCGGCAGACTGAGATCGCCGGACCGACGACAGGGAGCGCCATGACCGACATCACCTATCGCCTCGCTCAGAAGCGCAATATCGTCACGCCGCTGCCGGGGCCCCGGTCCAGTGCGCTGGCCGAGCGCCGCCGCGCCGCGGTCGCCGCGGGCGTCGGCTCCACCGCTCCGGTCTACGCCGTCGACGCCGACGGCGGTGTGATCGTCGATGCCGACGGAAACTCCTTCATCGACCTCGGAGCCGGTATCGCGGTAACCACCGTCGGTGCCTCCCACCCCGCCGTTGCCGCCGCAATCGCCGACCAGGCAACGCATTTCACCCATACCTGTTTCATGATGACGCCCTACGAAGGATACGTGCAGGTCGCTGAGCTCCTCAACGCCCTGACCCCTGGCGATCATGAGAAACGCACAGCACTGTTCAACTCCGGCGCCGAGGCCGTCGAGAACGCCATCAAGGTGGCGCGGCTGGCCACCGGCCGGCCCGCGGTCGTCGCGTTCGACAACGCCTATCACGGGCGCACCAACCTGACGATGGCGCTGACCGCCAAGTCGATGCCCTACAAGTCACAGTTCGGGCCCTTCGCGCCCGAGGTCTACCGGATGCCTGCCTCCTATCCGTTACGTGACGAGCCGGGTTTGACCGGCGAAGAAGCCGCACGGCGCGCGATCTCCCGCATCGAGACCCAGATCGGCGCGCAGTCGCTGGCCGCGATCATCATCGAACCCATCCAGGGCGAGGGCGGATTCATCGTGCCCGCACCCGGATTCCTCCCCACGCTCACCGCATGGGCCAAGGACAACGGCGTCGTCTTCATCGCCGACGAGGTGCAGACCGGATTCGCACGCACGGGTGCCTGGTTCGCCTCCGAGCACGACGACATCGTTCCGGACATCGTCACCATGGCCAAGGGCATCGCCGGGGGCATGCCGCTATCGGCAGTCACCGGACGCGCCGAGCTGATGGACGCGGTGTACACCGGCGGCCTCGGCGGCACCTATGGCGGTAACCCGGTGACCTGCGCCGCCGCCATCGCCGCGCTGGGCGTCATGCGTGAACTCGACCTGCCGGGCCGCGCACGCGTCATCGAGACGTCGGTGGTGTCCCGGCTGCGCACACTCGCCGAAGATGTGGACGTCATCGGCGAGGTACGCGGGCGCGGCGCCATGCTGGCCATCGAGATCGTCAAACCCGGCACCCTCGAACCCGACGCGGCCCTGACCAAAGCCATTGCCGCCGAGGCTCTCTCCCAAGGGGTGCTGATCCTCACCTGCGGAACCTTCGGCAATGTCATCCGCTTGCTGCCCCCGCTGGTCATCGGGGACGATCTACTGGACGAGGGCATCACCGTCCTCTCCGACATCATTCGCGAGAAGGCGAGCCACCAGTGAGCGACCACTCAACACTGATCGACGCCGTCCCCACCGACCTGTGGATCGGGGGCAAGCAGGTCCCCTCGTCGAGCGGCGCCCGGTTCCCCGTGCACAACCCGGCCACCGGCGCCATCCTGACCACCGTGGCAGACGCCACCACTGCAGACGGTGCCACCGCACTCGATGAGGCCGTCGCCGTGCAACGGTCCTGGGCGGCCACCGCACCACGCGAGCGAGCCGAAATCCTCCGTCGGGCCTGGGAATTGGTGATCGCGCGGCGAGATGATTTCGCACTGGCGATGACCCTGGAAATGGGTAAGCCGCTGGCCGAGAGCCACGGCGAAGTTGCCTACGGCGGGGAGTTCCTGCGCTGGTTCGCCGAGGAGGCCGTGCGCATCAACGGCCGGTACACCTCGTCACCGACCGGTTCCGGGCGGATCCTGGTCACCAAGCAGCCCATCGGCCCGACGCTGGCCATCACCCCGTGGAACTTTCCCCTGGCCATGGGCACCCGCAAGATCGGCCCGGCCCTGGCCGCCGGGTGCACGATGATCGTCAAACCCGCCGCCGAAACGCCGCTCACCATGCTGCTGCTGGGCCAAGTATTCGCCGATGCCGGGCTGCCCGCGGGCGTGCTGTCGATCCTGCCCACCACCAACGCCTCGGCATTGACCGGCCCGCTGATCGATGACTCCCGACTGCGCAAGCTGACCTTCACCGGCTCCACCGGTGTCGGCAAGATCCTGCTGTCTCAGTGCGCCACAAGGGTATTGCGCTCATCGATGGAGCTCGGCGGCAACGCACCGTTCGTGGTGTTCGACGACGCCGATATCGATGCGGCCGTCGACGGCGCCATGGCGGCCAAGATGCGCAACATCGGCGAGGCATGCACCGCGGCCAACCGCTTCCACGTCGACAACGCGGTGCGCGCCGAATTCACCGAGAAACTCACCGCCCGCATGAGTGCGCTCACCATTGGCCCCGGCGACGAGAGCGGCGTGCAGGTGGGGCCGCTGATCACCGCCAAGCAGCGGACCTCGGTGGACGAGTTGGTGCAGGACGCCGTCAACAAGGGCGCCGTCATCACCACCGGTGGGGCGATCGCGGAGGGTGAGGGTTACTTCTACCCGCCGACGGTGCTCACCGATGTGCCTTCCGATGCAAGGATTCTGCGCGAAGAGGTGTTTGGCCCCGTCGCCGCGATCACCGCGTTCGACGGCGAGGACGCGGGAGTCGCCGCCGCCAACGACACCGAGTTCGGGCTGGCCGCCTACGTGTACACCACCGATCTGGATCGCGCACTGCGGGTTTCGGAGGCAGTGGAGTCTGGGATGGTCGGCGTGAACCGCGGAGTGATCTCCGATGTGGCCGCACCTTTCGGCGGGATCAAGGAATCGGGTATCGGACGGGAAGCCGGTAGCGAGGGCATCGAGGAATACCTCGAAACGAAATACATCGCACTGCCCTAGATTGAGGATCGCGCAATACGCATCGAGTGGTCTTCGAGGCGCTGTCCGGGGATGGCGGCACGCCGCCGCGACGCGGCAGGTGCCAACGCCGTCCCCGCAAGCCCGCTGAGCTCAGGCGGCGAACAGCTCCAGCCGCTGCGCCAGCTCGATACCCGAGTAGTGACTGGCATCGCCGTGGAGAATTTGGCTCCGCTCACCATGGACATCGACCGGCACATCCCCTGCCAACGTCACCCGATGCAGCTCGCGCTGTTGGTCACCGAAATCGGCGATTCCATAGTGCTGGGTGGCCCGATTGTCCCAGATGGCCACGTCGCCCAACCGCCAGTTCCATCGGAAGGTGTTCTCCAGCTTGGTGATACGGGACTGCAGCAACTGGAAGAGCGCGGTGAACTCGGCGCCCTGCAATCCCTGGAAACTCTTGACGAATTGCCCCAGCAGCAGGCTGCGCTCACCGGTCTCCGGATGCACGCGCACCACCGGGTGCAATGTTTCGTACAGCGAGCTGGTGAACTCGCTGTAGTACGCGGCGCGGCGCTCGGCGCTCACCCCACCCGATGCCCCGGACGACGCGTAGTCGTACACGTTGGTGTGCGTGGCCCACAGATCCTCGACAAGGGAGCGCAACGGCTTCGGCAGCTGGTCGTACGCGGCGACGGTCGACGCCCACGTGGTGGCACCCCCATAGGACGGCAGCGTCACCGGCCGCAACACCGATGCCTTCGGGATGCGGTCGACGAAGGTGACATCGGTGTGCCAGCCATTGGCCGCCCCTTCGAGATTCAGCAGCTCGGTACCGTGGGACCTCACCGTCGGATGTGGCAGCGTCGGCTCCCCGAGCAGACCGGCGAACCCGTACTGCGCGGCGTCGTCGAGGTGATGCTGTCCGGTGAACACCAGCACCTTGTTGATGGCCAGCGCGACACGGATTGCCTCCACCCGTTCGGCCGGGACGTCGACACTGAGCTCGACGCCATCGACTCGAGCACCGATGTGCTCGCCAAGTTTTTCCACGGTGATTCCGGCGTCACGATAGATACGTCGTGTTTGGTCGTCGCTCATCACCGCATCACAACAATCCCGCCACGGTAAGCCCAGCTATAGAGCCACGTCGATTCGAAAGGACCGCGGTCGACCGTGGCAGATATGGTCGAACGGTGATCGCCTACGACGAAGAGCTGCGGGACAAGGTTCGCGAGCACCTGGCAGGCCACGACCGTAGAACCGTCGAGGACCCGGACAAACGCCGCGCAGCGGTGGCGGTCGTGTTGGTTGACTCGGACCTGGGTGAGGACCGCATCGACCCGGCACCGCTGGACGAATGGATCGGCGGCCGGGAGATTCCCGGGCACGGACTGGACGGCAGGATGGTCGACGTCTCCGGCGGAGCGGCATTCTTGTTATGCCGCAGGGCCTCCCGACTCAACTCACACGCCGCGCAATGGGCACTTCCCGGCGGCCGATTGGATCCGGGCGAAGACGCGACGCAGGCCGCGCTGCGTGAGCTGGACGAAGAGCTCGGGGTGGCACTGCCCGATTCAACGGTGCTCGGACTGCTCGATGACTATCCGACCCGTTCGGGATACGTGATCACTCCGGTGGTGGTCTGGGGCGGCGGCCGACTAGAGCTGAGCCCGTCCCCCGACGAGGTGGTTGCCGCCTATCGGGTCGGATTGCATCAGCTGCAACGCGAGAATTCACCGCGCTACGTCACGATTCCCGAAAGCCCACGGCCGGTGGTGCAGATCCCCCTGGGCAATGACCTGATCCACGCCCCGACAGGAGCCGTTCTCCTGCAGGTGCGGTGGCTTTGTCTGGAGGGCCGCGGTGACCGCGTCGACGATCTGGAGCAACCGGTCTTTGCCTGGCGCTGACGTCAGGGGACGTCGACGCGCGCCAACAGCGTCGGCGTCCCATAGGGCGCGCTCTGCTCTGCCACCCACCCCGGGTCCAGGTACACCGCATTGGATGCGATCACGTTGCCATCACGCAGAATCTCACCGAGGTAGTTGCCACCCGGGTCGCTGAACAGGCTCACCGCCGCCTCGCGGGCGGTCATGGTGACGTCATGCTGCCACGGCACAAACGGGTCCAGCCAGGTCTGTTTGACCGCCTTCTCCCCCTTACCGTTGCGGTACGAGATCGTCACTTGGCGATTGGATCCGGGATCCTGCAAGGTCACCCGGTAGGTCAGCTTCACCCCGGGATCTGCGGACACCATCGGGGCAGCGGGCAACCCGATAACGACACCAGACACCAGCCCCACCAGCAAAGCGAGAATTCTTCTCATGCGCTGGCATGCTAGCTGCCCTAGCGCTCCAGCGGAGAGTGTCTGCGAACTTTGCGCTCCGGTACCCCGTTGGGCCCCGTGGTCGACAACGCGTAGGTCCCTACCGCAAATGCCACCGCCGGACCGTTTATGCCCAGCGCGGTCTTCCCGACGTTCGCGAGGGTGTCCTTGGGGCCGTGGTAGTTGGGGTCGAACGGCTGGCCCGCGTGTCCCTGCCAGGTCTTGGCTTCGGGGCCGCTCATCCTGTCCAGGGCACCCGAGCTGATACCGCCAACGGGGATGCCCGCGGACATGAAGGGTCCGTAATCGGATCTGCCGCTGAACTCCTCGGCCGCGGGCCGCTTGCCGGCGAGATTCAGATATCCCGCGAAGGTGCGTTCAATGCCCGCCGATCCCTCGGGAACATCCAGCGGCGGCCGATTTGGATCCGGTTTGGTGGCCGACTGATCACCGTCGAGCACGAAATACCCGGCGTTGGGTGAACCGAGCATGTCGAAGTTCAAGTACAGCGCGATGTCGTTGAGCTCGTTGGCCGTGCGATTCTTGGTGTATTCCAACGACCCCGCAAGCCCGTCTTCCTCAGCAGCCCAGAACGCGAATCTGACGGCGTTGTTGACCACCGGCTTCGGCCCCAGCTGTAGTGCGGTCTCCAAGACCGCCGCCACCCCCGTGCCGTTGTCGTTGATGCCCGGACCCTTCAACACACTGTCCAGATGAGCCCCGGCGAGCACCACGTTCGCGGGATCACCCGTTGCGGTCTGTGCGATGACGCTGCGCGAGCGCACCTTCGCGACATTCATATCCAGCACCAGAGTCACCGGCGACGAATTGCGGCGCAGCAGGGTGTCGACTCCCGAATCTATGATCCCCACCGGAATAGACAGCTGCTCATAGTAATTGGGGGTGAACAAACCTTCGCCCGCACCTGCTTGCATCGCCACCAGCACTGCTGCCGCACCCTTTTCCTTGGCGACGTTGTGCTTCTCGACCACCGAACAGCCGGTGCCGTCGACGACCACGATCTGGCCGTCAGCCTTGAGCGTGCCGTAATCGGCCGCGGCACAACCACTGGCCTTGCCCGACGGGCGGATGACGTTGGCCTTGAGCCCACCCTTGGGCGTCTGGACGAAATAGGAGGCCTGATCCAGCGCGTAGGGGCGACCGCCGATGTCGACGAGCGGCTTACCCTCGCTGAACACCTTGAGCCGGGACAGCTCCGGAGTCTGAACCTCGAACCCACGATCTTTCAAGGTCTTTGTCACGTAGTCGGCGCTGGCGTCGTAACCGGGTGTGCCCTCGGCACGATTCCCGCCGTTCGCGTCGGCCACCTGCTGTAGCTGTTGCAGGTGGGTCATCATCGAATCGACTGTTACCGAACGCGCAAGATCGGCCGCAAGATTCGGGTTGGGCGCGGACACCGCACCGGCACCCGGTGCCGTCGGGTGCGCACAGCAGCTCGCTACCGCCGCGATCGCAATCAGGGAGCAAGCGCGCGCCAGCCCCCGGGCGCGAAATAACGCCATCAAACAAACCTCAATGGAACCTCTTTGGAACACCGGTGGACTTGTGCGAATCGAGCAATCGCACACGCTACCGCACCAGCGTTGATTCCCAAGGCCTTTCGGGGCGTTGCAACGAAGCTGTTACCCCGGCCTCAGCGGGCTGGAGCGAAACGCCCCGGCGATCTATTAGCTCTTCAGCTTGTGACGGGTGCGATCCTCGTGCACGGGTACGCCATTGCGCCCGTCGATGCTCTGCGCGTACAGCCCTATCGTGTAGGCGACTCCGCCCGCGTTGATCGTGAGCGCATCCTTGTTCACGTTGGCCAGCGTGTCGCCCGCCTGGTGGTAGTTCGGATCGAACGGCTCACCCGCCTTGCCGCCCCAGTCCTTCGCCTCCTCGGCCGACATCTTGTCTTCGGCGCCGGAGAAAATGCCGCCGGTGGGAATGCCCGACCGGCTGAACGCGTCGTAGTCCGAGCGGCCGTCATAGCCGGTGTCATGGGCCTTCTTGCCCTGTTCGGCGAGGTAGGCGACCTCGGTCCGCTCGATGCCTGCCGACCCCTCGGGGATCCGCACCGGAGCCTCGTTCGGGTCCGGCTCGTCGGACTGGTCGCCGTCATAGGTGAGGTATGCGGCGTTCGGCGAACCGAGCATGTCGTAATTCAGGTACAGGGCAATGTTTTTCAATTCATCCACGTCGAGCGACTTGACGTAGTCGGTGGAGCCGATCAACCCTTCTTCCTCCGCACCCCAGAACGCAAACCGCACCGCGTTTTTGACATCCGGGTTCGGCCCGAGCTGCAACGCGGTCTCCAGCACCGCGGCCGTGCCGGAGCCGTTGTCGTTGATACCCGGCCCCTCGGGAACGCTGTCGAGGTGCGCACCCGCCATCACGACATCCGTCGTGGCACCCGTCTTGGTCTGCGCGATCACATTGCGCGCCTTGACGTCCTTGGTCTCGGCATCGACATTGAGGACAACCTTGTCGGGATGCGCCCGCAGGTCGGCCCCGATGGATTTCGTGACGCCCACCACCGGGATCTTCGGGCTGGAGTCCTCGCCGAGGGTGCCGCCCACCGTGTTCTCATCGACACTGTCCGCGATGATCACGGCGGCCGCGCCGCGCTCGGCGGCCACCCTTTCCTTATCGGCGAACGGACACGAACCACGGTCGACCAGGACCACCGCCCCCTTGACGTCGAGCCCGTCGTAATCCTCGACCGTGCAACCTGGCGATTCCTCCACGCGGGCCGGAACGAGCCGTCCCTCGACACGACCACCCGGTGAGTACGACAGCACGCCAGCGTCCACCTTCTTGGATCCGACGGTCAGATCAAGAGACTTGGCCTGGAAGTATTTGAAGCTGAATTCGGGGATTTGCACATCAAATCCCTTGTCTTTTAGAGCTTTTGCCACGTAATCGACGCTCTGATCGAAACCGGGAGTGCCCGCCGCCCGGGTGTTGTTGTTCTTATCGGCAATCTCCTGCAGCACCGAGAGATGCTTCACGACATTGTCGATGGTGACCTTTTCGTGCAGGGAATGCGCGAAGCCGACGGCCTCCTGGGATCCGGCCTGCGGCGCCGAGTGGGGCGCGTCTGCACCATCCCGATCGCATGCCGTCACAGTCGCCAATGCACATGCCGCGGACACCGCGACCGCATACAGAACCCGATTGGTCGCCATCTGCTCTCCCTTGTCCCGACCTAAACGTCGCGTCGCTGCACGACGGCCAGCGCCGCAGCGAGCGTGATGACAACCACGGTAGCAAAGTAGATGAGGGATCCAGTGGTGCCCCAAACGAATCGGACGCCGTCCGAGGTGTACCACGGCACACCGGTAAACCGGATTCCATTCGCAAAAGGAAGGAAGGGCTGCAACGCCTTTCCTGCATCGGTGAGCCAGCCCAGCATCAATTCAAGGACCGTCGGCCACAACAGCAGGACCGCGACTGCTCCCGCGGTGTGCTTCAGCAACACACCCACGGCCACCGCGAGCACCGCACACAAGAACGCGTATACGGTGACCGCACCGATCGTGTTCCATACACCGGCTCTGCCCAACGCCAAGTTCGCGCCGGCCACCGGACCTGCCATCGCCCGCACCAAGGCTATCGAGGTCAGCGCGGTGACCGCGGTGACTACCGCCACCCAGCACCCCGCCACCACCGCCTTGGCGCCGATAACCGTCAATCTGTTGGGCGTGGCCTGAAAGGTGGTTCGCACCATGGCGGTTCGATTCTCATTGGTCACCGTCATAGCGGCCAGCACCATGAGAAGCGGTACGCCGACAAGGGCCGCCCCGCCCGCGGCTTCGCCCGGGGAGATGAGCGTGTAGATAGACGCAGATCCGCCCTGCAGACCCGCCAATCCGACACCCAATGCCAGGGCCAGCAGGCTGCACCACACCGCAGACCGCGAGGTGCATACCTTGATCCGCTCCGCCGCGATGACACCCATCAGCGCGCGCCCTCCTGGTCGGCCACTGCGCCTGCCACTCTTCCCGCAGGCGGATCATCGAGCTGGCTGCGGTACTGCACCGCATCATCGGTCAGCGACAAGTACGCATCCTCCAACGAAACTCGTTGCGGGGAAAGTTCATACAACGTGACACCAAGGCGCGCCGCAAGCTCGCCGACCTGTTCGATGAGGGCGCCGCTGATTTCGAGCACATCGTGCTCTCCCGTGTTTTCCGCATCCGCTACCGAAAAACCGCTCTCTTCCGCGGCGGAGCGCAGGGTGCCGATCTGTGGGCTGCGCACCCGCACCACGTCGGCGCCGGCCCGGCTCACAAACTCGTGCATTGATGTCGCCGCAATCAACCGGCCGCGACCGATGACCACCAATTGATCTGCCGTATTGGCCATTTCAGAGAGCAGATGACTCGATACCAGCACAGTGCGCCCCTGCGCCGCCAGACTCTGCATCAGAGTACGAATCCAATGGATGCCCTCGGGGTCCAGGCCATTGACCGGCTCGTCGAACAGCAGCACCTTGGGATCACCCAGCAGTGCGACCGCAATGCCCAGCCGCTGCGACATACCCAGAGAGAAGGTGCCGGCGTGACGATTCGCCACCTCGGTGAGCCCGACCATCTCCAACACTTCGTCCACCCGCTGGGCGGGAATGTCATTGGCGGCGGCGATCCAGCGCAGGTGATTACGCGCCGAGCGGTTGGGATGAAATTGCTTGGGATCCAACAGCGCGCCGACCTCGCGCAGCGGATGGTCGATCTCGTGGTACTGCTTGCCGCCGATCGTTGCCGTCCCCGATGTGGGGCGAGCCAGCCCGACGATCATCCGCAACGTGGTCGACTTACCCGCGCCGTTGGGCCCCAGGAACCCCGTCACCACGCCCGGCTCGACGGTGACAGAGAGGTCGTGGACCGCCGGAGTCTGGCCATAGACCTTGGTCAGCGACCGCAGTTCGATCATGCGGCCCACTATGCCAGCTATTGCTCGGCGGGTCGGTCCGGCGCCGGGCTGGAGGCCTGCGCCCAGAAGCGCCGCGGTATGCGACCGGCGTGACGCGCGAGGTGACCGGCGGTCACCGCAGCCGACATGGCAGCGGCCATGCGTTCGGGGTCGGCGGCGCGGGTCACGGCCGTCGCAAGCAGTACGGCGTCGCAACCGAGTTCCATGGCCAACGCGGCGTCGCTGGCCGTGCCGATCCCCGCGTCCAGGATCACCGGAACTCCCGCCGCGGCCACAATCATCTCGATGTTATGTGTGTTGATGATGCCCAAGCCCGTTCCAATGGGGGCCCCGAGTGGCATGACCGCCGCACACCCCACGTCTTCCAATCTGCGGGCCAGCACCGGATCGTCGGTCGTGTAGGGCAGTACCACGAAGCCGTCGTCGACGAGTTGCTCGGCCGCCCGCACCAACTCGACCGCGTCGGGCAGCAGCGTGCGTTCGTCGGCGATGACCTCCAGCTTGATCCAGTTGGTCTCCAGCGCTTCGCGAGCCAGGCGTGCCGTCATCACCGCTTCCGCGGAGCCTCGGCATCCCGCGGTGTTGGGCAACGGCATGATGTCGAGCCGTTTGAGCAGATCCAGCACACCGGTGCCGCCCGCGGCGTCCACGCGGCGGATCGCGACGGTGGTCAGCTCCGTACCGGACGCCACCAATGCCCGTTCCAGAATCGAGAGATTCGCGGCACCCCCGGTGCCCATGATGAGCCGGGACCCGAAGGTTCGGCCCGCGATACAGAGCGGCTCATCCACCGTGCGTGTTCCCATGCTTACCTGCGGGTTACCCACCCTGCACCGCCGTCACCACTTCAACCGTGGCACCGACGGAAACCGCGGTGTCCCAATCGGATTTGGGCACCACGGTGTGATTGATGGCCACCGCGATACCGGACTCGGGGAAGCCCAGTTGCTCGAGCAGCTGCCAGATGTTGGCGCCCTCGGTGACCTCGCGCGCGTCACCGTTTACCTGAATGTTCATCGGGCCTCCTGACCGGGTCTACTCACACTGGGTGCCTTCTCAAACCGGCGAGGATCGACGGCGGAAGGCGACTCGCCACCCTCGAGGACTGCCCCGATCGTCTTCGCCGTCCACGGCGCAAGCAGGAAGCCCGATCGGCCATGCCCGGCGGCGACGAGAACGCGGTCGTCGAGTCTCCCCACGAAGGGCAGATTGTCGTCGGTCATCGGCCGCAGGCCCGCCGCGCATTCGGCGAATTCGTACTCGCCCAGACAGGGCAGCACAGCGCACGCGTCATCGAGCAGGTCCCGCACCCCCGCGACGGCGGGCGCGGTGTCGTGTCCGTGCTCGTATTGCGTGGCACCGACGACGACGCCGTCCTCGCGGGGCACCAGGTAGACGTGGCGTCCATGCACCCGGGCGCGAATGACATTCGCCGGCGGCGGCATCGCACCGGGTCGCCGTCGCAGCCGCAGCACCTCCCCCTTCACCGGGCGAACCGGCAGATCCGCGAGTGCCGCAGCCTGCACCCCGTTGGCGATCACCACCTGATCCGCGGACACGTCATCGACCCGGGCAACCGAAGTGCCCTTACGCACACCGAGTGCCTCGCACTGCCCGGTGAGCACCTGCAGCACCTTGCGGTTGTCGACGGAAAGTTCCTCGGGTGCGGTGAACCCGCGGCGAATGTTCTGGGCCAGCAGCGGCTCGATATCGCGGGCGTTGGTGGTCTCGGCCACGCGATGCCCGCGCTCGGCCAGCCAATCCACCATGGTCCGCAGCTCTCCGACGTCAGCGGTGTCCACGGCAACGGTCAGCGAACCCCGCGCGGTGATCACGGTGTTTTCCCCCTCACCGATGAACCCGTCGCGCCAGATTCCGAGGGACTCGATTCCCAGGTCCAGCAGGTCGTCCTCACCCGGCCAGGCCTCGCTGTACGGCGCGAGCATGCCACCGGCTACCCACGACGGGCCCTGTCGGCCATCGTCGTACATGGTGACCTGCCAGCCCGACCGGGCGGCTTCCCGGGCCACGGACAGCCCAATGACTCCGCCGCCGATGACGGCGACCGAGCCTTTTGTAGACGACATCACAATCGGAGCCAACTCCCTTCGCCGGCATGACCCGGATCAGGTACGACGGTCAGGGCTGGAATCGTTGGCCCACTCTCAGCCCCGACATCCCGGGGCTCCCGCGTTACTTACCCCTACAACGCTAGCGTCTTCGACTATGCACTCGCGTTCGGCCCGGCTTGAAGCCGCTCACCTGTACCTCTGCACCGATGCGCGCCGAGAACACGGCGACCTCGCCGAGTTTGTGGACGCCGCCCTCGCGGGCGGGGTGGACATCGTGCAGCTGCGCGACAAGGGATCGGCGGGTGAGCGGCAGTTCGGCAGGCTCGAACCCACCGAAGAACTCGAGTATCTGGCGGTTCTCGGCGAGGCCGCGGCACGGCATGGCGCACTGTTCGCCGTCAACGACCGCGCCGACATCGCCCGGGCGGCGGGCGCCGACGTCCTGCACCTGGGCCAAGACGACCTGCCGCTGGCCGTCGCCAGGGAGATCGTCGGACCGGATGTGCTGATAGGGCGCTCCACGCACGATGCCGAGCAGGCTGCCGCAGCCGCCGGTGACGACGAGATCGACTACTTCTGCTGCGGGCCGTGCTGGCCGACGCCCACGAAACCGGGCCGCACCGCGCCCGGTCTGGGCCTGATCCGAGCCGCGGCTGAACTCGGGACTTCTAAACCCTGGTTTGCGATCGGCGGCATCGACGAGGCGCGGGTGCCCGAGGTGGTCGCCGCCGGGGCGTCACGGATTGTCGTGGTGCGGGCGATCACCGCGGCGGTCGATCCCCGCGCCGCCGCCGCCACACTGCGCGAACTGGCTCACCGAGCGTGAAGCCATTGCGGAGTTTCGGCCCCATTCCCGCGGTAGCTTCACGCTGGGCGTCAGGGCCAGAGCTGCGCCGGGGCGTCGGGGTACTTGGTCTTCCAGGCCGCCCACTGCACGTCGGTGGGGCCGATCGCGCTCTCCAGAATGGTCCACTTGGGCCCGGTCTTCCTGAGTAGTCCCTGGTAGCGGGTCGGGTTCGCGCCGCCGGAGTCCTGCAACCGGCCGTCGACAAGCGCCCAGCCGTCGGCACTCTTGAACGTCTGTACATCGAGGTTGACGGGTTTACCCAGATCAGCCTCGATACGAGCGAGCGCCGCCGCGACCACCTCGTTGCGATCGCCTGGCCCGCTCTCGGCTTTCTCCGAACTACAGGCACCCACCAGCAGGCCGGCGAGTACTGCCAACAGGACAAGGAGGCCTTTACGCATACGTGAACGCTACGGGAGTTGCCAGGCGAAACGCCCGGACTCGAGCTCGACTGTGCCTGCCCCGGCGAAGCCGTTCGATGCCCCTGGCAACGTTTCGACAACCCGCAGCAGCGGCCACGACGATTTGAACCCGGGATGAAGCCGCATGCCCTCGATCTTTTCCTCGGGCACCCACCGAAGCTCGGTGCTTTCGTGGTTGGCCGCCGTCGGCAGCAACTCGGCGGCATCGGCGATCACCGTGGTGTACGTCCAATGCGCCTGCCCGTCAATGCGTTTGGTCACCACGGAGGAACGGATGGTCATCGCGCCGGGAACGATCCCGGCCTCCTCGGCAGCCTCGCGAAGCGCCGCCTCCTCCGCGGACTCGTGGCTGTCGCGGGCACCTCCGGGCAACGCCCACGTACCACCCTGGTGACTCCACCAGGCGCGATGTTGTAGCAGCACAGCGGGCTGGCCGTTCGTTAGCGGCGCACGCAGCAGCAACCCCGCCGCACCGAACCGGCCCCAGAATCGTGCGCCCGTGTCAGCGACAACCCATCCGTCACCGTCGCCACGCACAGAGTCCACAGTAGAGCCACCGAAAGCTAAACATGCTCTTAGACTTCCTATTAAGGCCGGGAGAGGAAGGTAAGAGGTGACTGTCGGGACGACGCGGTTAGCGCACCCGTCGACCGAGCCCGTCGGCGCGGCGACGCCGATCGTGCCAGCTCATCCGTGGTGGTGGTTCCTCAAGTCCACACCCGGCAAGATTCTGCTGCTCGGTATCGCCCTCGCCACCGCCGGCGTGCTGTCCGCGGTGGCGACCTCCGCGAGCGTGCAGGACCGGCAACAAGCCCTGAGCACGGTGCTCAACCACACCGAACCGCTGGCCTACTCGGCCGGGCAGCTGTACAGCACGCTGTCGGTTGCCGATGCCGCGGCGACCACCGCCTTCATTGCGGGTACCGAACCGCAAGGTGTGCGGGAACGATATGAGCAGGCAATCACCGACGCCTCGACCGCGCTAGTCGCGGCCTCCAGCGGGCTTACCGACAAACCGATGCAGGAACTGCTCAGCAGAATCAACGCCGAGCTCTCGGTCTATACCGGACTCATCGAGACCGCGCGCACCAACAACCGGGCGAGCAATCCCGTCGGCGCCTCGTATCTGAGCGAGGCTTCGGCGCTGATGCAGCGCACGATCCTCCCCGATGCGCAGCGCCTCTACGAGGAAACGTCGAATCGCGTCGACCAGGAGACCAGCGCGTCGACGCGGGTGCCGTTCCCGGTGATCCTCATCGTGCTGAGCACCATGATCGGTGGGGTCTTCGGCCATCGTTGGTTGTCCAAGAGGACGCGACGCATGATCAACCCCGGCATGCTGGCCGGTGGATTGGCCCTACTGCTTATGGTGGTTTGGGTGGGTATCGCACTTGCCGTCTCCGCCTCGCTGGGTACCGACGCGCGCAATGGCGGTGCGCACTCGCTGAAAACCATCACCCAACTGGTCATCTCGGCCCAACAGGCCCGCGCCGACGAGACGCTCGCGCTCATCCGCCGCGGCGACGAGAGCGTCCGCAAGAAGTCGTACTACGACCGCATCGACGAGATGGAACGCAAGATAGGCGAATACCTGTCGAACCCTGATGCCATCGCCCGCGCGGACCTGGAACGGGCGCAACAGCTGCTCACCCGGTGGCGGCAGGCCGATGATCGGATCAACGCGTACATCGGTGTCGGCAACTACCAGGCCGCGACCCAGGTGGCCCTCGGCAGCAGCGAATCGGATTCCACACCCGCCTTCGACAGCCTCGACGCGTCATTGCGCAACGCCGTCCAGGACAGCCGCCGCCAGTTGCGGTCGGGGATACTCAATGCCGAGCGCGCGTTGACGTTGTCACCCGCGGGTGCGCTGATCCTTTCGGTGGGTGGCGCGATATGCGTAGGGGTCGGTCTGTGGCCGCGACTGAGCGAGTACCGATGACGAGCGCGATGGCGCGTTGGGGCTACCGATGCGGAGCGCTGGCGCTCACCGCTGCGGTGCTGGCCGGATGTTCGACGCCCGAAAACTCCACACCGCTGCCGCAGCTGACCGTGCCGCGGCCGACCCCCGCGGAAATGACCGAGCAGGAACCCAACCGCGCGCTCCTGGACAAGGTCGACACCTCGTGCGACCCGACGGCAAGCCTGCGCCCCACCAACGACCGAGCCGCCAACGACCAGGCGGTAGCGGCGATCCGCAAGCGTGGACGTCTGGTCGTCGGGCTGGACATCGGGAGCAACCTGTTCAGCTTCCGCGATCCGATCACCGGCGAGCTGACCGGGTTCGACGTCGATATCGCCGGAGAGGTCTCCCGCGACATCTTCGGTACGCCCGAACGGGTGGAGTACCGGATTCTGTCCTCCGCGGATCGCATCGCCGCACTGAAGAACTCGACCGTCGACATCGTGGTGAAGACCATGACCATCACCTGCGAGCGACGCAAAGAAGTCAACTTCTCGTCCGTCTATCTGATGAACTACCAACGGATATTGACGGCCCGCGACTCGGGTATCACCAATGCGCAGGATCTCTCCGGTAGGCGCGTGTGCGCCGCACGGGGTACCACCTCACTGAACCGGCTCTCGCAGATTGAACCGCCCCCGGTCATCATCTCGGTGGTGACCTGGGCCGATTGTCTTGTGGCACTGCAGCAACGGCAGGTCGACGCGGTCAGTACGGATGATTCGATCCTCGCCGGCCTGATGTCCCAGGACCCCTATCTGCACATCATCGGGCCGAACATGAGCGATGAGCCCTACGGGATCGGCATCAAGTTGGAGAACACCGATCTGGTTCGATACGTCAATCGCACCCTGGAGCGCATCCGCCGCGACGGAACCTGGAATGCCTTGTATCGCAAGTGGTTGAGCGTGCTGGGGCCCGCGCCCGCACCTCCGAGCGCAAAGTACCGGGACTGATGAGCGAAGATCCCGACGACCTGGACGGCCCCGACGATCCGGCCGACGACACACCCGCGGACGAAGGTCCGGGCACGCGGCCCGCAACCCTCGCCGACCTAGACGTCGACTCGGCCTCGACCATGCGGCCCGTCGCGACCCGGGCCGTGTTCCGTCCCCCGGACGCCACACAGCCCGCCACGCAGCCCACCACCCAACCTGAGGTTCGGGCCACCACCACTCGGGTACGGCTCTCCCCCACCAGGCGTCTGGGCGGCGGACTGGTGGAAATCCCACGCGTCCCGGAAATCGACCCGCTGGCAGCCCTGATGACCAATCCGGTCGTCGAGGAGTCCAAGCGGTTCTGCTGGAACTGCGGCAAGCCGGTCGGGCGCTCCGGCCAGAGACCGGGAGACGGTCCCGGCTGCAGCGAGGGCACCTGCCCCTCCTGCGGTTCCAGCTTCTCCTTTCTGCCGCAACTCAACCCGGGCGACGTCATCGCCGGGCAGTACGCCATCAAGGGCTGCATCGCGCACGGCGGCTTGGGGTGGATCTACCTGGCGGTGGATCGCAATGTCAACGATCGCCCGGTGGTACTCAAGGGCTTGGTGCACTCCGGCGACGCCGAGGCACAGAACATCGCGATGGCCGAGCGGCGATTCCTCGCCGAGGTGGCCCATCCCTCGATCGTGAAGATCTTCAACTTCGTCGAGCACCCGGATCAGCACGGGAACCCGGTCGGGTACATCGTGATGGAGTACGTCGGCGGCACCTCGCTCAAACAACCCAAGGGCAGCGCGCTTCCCGTCGCCCAGGCCATCGCCTACATGCTGGAAATCCTTCCCGCACTGGGCTTTCTGCATTCCGTCGGGCTCACTTACAACGACCTCAAGCCCGAGAACATCATGATCACCGAGGAGCAGCTCAAGCTCATCGACCTGGGGGCGGTGGCCTCGCTCAACGCCTACGGGAACCTGTACGGCACACCCGGCTACCAGGCGCCCGAGATCTCCAAGACCGGCCCGACCGTGGCCTCGGACATCTACACGGTGGGGCGGACCCTGGCCGTGCTGACCCTGAGAATGCCAACCCGCAAGGGCCGGTACAAGAATGGGCTGCCGAACGAAGACCCGGTACTGGCCAAGTACGACTCGTTCCACCGGTTCCTGCGCCGCGCGATCGATCCCGATCCCAGCGCACGGTTCGGCAGTGCCGAAGAGATGGCCACACAGCTCGTGGGTGTGCTGCGCGAGGTGGTGGCACTGGACACGGGCACTCCCCGACCGGGTATGTCCACGCTGTTCAGCCCGTCGCGATCGACATTCGGGGTTGATCTGCTGGTGGCACACACCGACGTGTACGTCGACGGGCTTGCCCATCCGCCCAGCCTGACGGCCCCGGATATCGTGACGGCCCTTCAGGTTCCGCTTCTGGACCCCACCGATGTGGGTGCCGCGATTCTGCAGGCGACCGTGCTGAGCCAGCCGATACAGACCCTGGAATCGTTGAAGGGGGCACGCCTGGGCCGAATCGACGCCGACGGCGTGGATCTCACCGAGTCGATAGAACTACCGCTGATGGAGGCCCGCGCACTCCTGGATCTGGGTGATGTCGCGAAGGCCAACAGCAAGCTCGACCAGCTCGAAGACCGAGTCGGCACACCGTGGCGGCTCACCTGGTATCGCGGCATGGCCGCACTCCTCAACGGCGACTACGACCAAGCCACAAAGCATTTCACCGCCGTCCTGGACTTCCTGCCCGGCGAGATCGCGCCAAAGATGGCCCTGGCTGCGACCGCTGAACTGGCCGGAGATGAGAAGAACCTCGACTTGTATCGCACCGTATGGTCCACCGACAACAGCGTCATCTCGGCGGGTTACGGGCTGGCCCGCACCCTGGCCGCACGCGGGGAACGGGCAGAGGCCGTGCGCATGCTCGACAACGTGCCACCAACCTCGCGCCATTTCACCACCGCGCGTCTCACCAGCGCGGTGACCCTGCTGTCCGGCCGCACGCTCTCCGAGGTCACCGAGGACGACATCCGCGAGGCCGCGCGCAGGGTCGAGGCGCTACCCGAGACAGAGCCGCGCGTGTTGCAGATAAGGGCGCTGGTGCTGGGCACGGCGCTGGACTGGATCAAGACCAATCATTCGACCGGGCACCACATCCTGGGCGTCCCGTTCACCAAACGCGGCCTGCGCCAAGGGGTTGAGCGGTGCCTACGGGCGCTGGCCCGCCGGGCCACCGAGCGCACCCACCGCTATGCGCTGGTCGATCTGGCCAACGCGACGCGGCCGACCTCACTGCTCTAGTTCGGTCGCGGGTCACGTCAGACGGCGGCCACTGCCGCCCTGGCGATGGCCAGCTCCTCATTGGTCGGCACCACCAGCACGGTCACCCGGGAGGTGTCGGTGGAAATACGGCGGATCTCACCGGAGCGCACCTGGTTTCGTTCCGCGTCGATCTCGATGCCAAGCACTTCCAGCCCCGCCATGGCATCGGCCCGCAACACGGCGTCGTTCTCTCCCGCACCGGCGGTGAACGAGATGACGTCGGCTCCACCCAATGTCGCGACGTACGCGCCGATGTACTTGCGCAGCCGGTGCACGTACACGTTGTAGGCGAGCTGCGCCGCGGCATCTCCCTCATCGATCAGGCGATGCACCTCACGGAAATCATTGGCACCGCATAATCCGAGCATCCCCGAGCGCCGGTTGAACACCGTGTCGATCTCATCGATGCTCATGCCGTGACGCGCCAGGTGGAACACGATCCCGGCGTCGATGTCACCGGTCCGGGTGCCCATCACCAGACCTTCCAGCGGCGTGAGGCCCATCGACGTCTCCACCGCCCGGCCGTGCAGAATCGCCGACGCCGACGCACCGTTGCCCAGGTGCAACACGATCTGGTTGATATCGGCGTACCCGCGCCCGAGAAAGCCGGCGGCTTGCTGCGACACGTACTGGTGTGAGGTGCCGTGAAAGCCGTAGCGCCGGATGCCATAGCGCTCGGCGACATCGCGATCGAGCGCGTAGATGGCCGCCGCCGGCGGCAGGCTGTAGAAGAACGCGGTGTCGAACACCGCCACCTGCGGCACATCGGGCAGCAGGCGCCGCGCGACCTCGATACCCTGCACGCCCGCCGGGTTGTGCAACGGCGCCAGTGAGGACAGCTCGGCGATCTGGGCGACCACCGCGTCGTCGAGCACCGTCGGCTCGTGGAACTTCTGCCCGCCGTGCACCACACGATGGCCGACCACCACCACGTCATCGGTGTCGATGGAGTCGAAGACCAGCCGCAGTGCCTCGTCGTGGTTGCGGACCGGCTCTTCACCGATGCGCTCCACCAGTCCGTGGGCATCCACCCGGCCCGAATCCGGTTCGATGAGCTGATACTTCACCGAGGACGAGCCGCAGTTGAGGACCAGAACCGACCCTTCGGCGCTCACGCTTGTGCCCTTTCTTGTGCCTGAATCGCCGTGATGGCCACGGTATTCACGATGTCTTCCACCAACGCACCACGGGAGAGGTCGTTGATGGGTTTGCGCAGCCCCTGCAGAACGGGCCCGATGGCGATGGCACCCGCGCTGCGTTGCACTGCCTTGTAGGTGTTGTTCCCGGTATTGAGGTCGGGGAAGATCAGCACCGTCGCGCGGCCCGCAACGGGGGAATCGGGCATCTTGGTGGCCGCCACCGACGGCTCGACCGCCGCGTCGTATTGGATGGGGCCCTCCACCAACAGCTCGGGCTGCCGCGAACGAACCAATTCCGTTGCGATGCGCACCTTTTCCACATCCGCGCCGCTACCCGAGGACCCGGTGGAGTAGGACAGCATCGCCACTCGCGGGTCGATGCCGAACTGCGCGGCGGTCCGCGCCGAGGAGATCGCGATATCGGCCAGCTGCTCCGAGGTCGGATCGGGCACGATGGCGCAGTCCCCATAGGCCAGCACCCGGTCGGCCAAACACATCAGGAAGATGCTGGAGACCGTCGAAACATCGGGATTGGTCTTGATGATCTCGAAGGCCGGGCGCACGGTGTGCGCGGTGGTGTGCGCCGCACCCGAGACCATGCCGTCGACGATGTCGTTGTACACCAGCATGGTGCCGAAATACGAGACATTGCGCATGATCTCGCGGGCCCGATCCGGCGTCATGCCCTTGTGTTTGCGCAGCTCGAAGTACTGGCTCGCGAACTGCTCGGCGAGCTCGCTGGTCTTCGGGCTGACCACGAGCGCATTCGAGATATCGACACCGAGCTCGGCAGCACGGGAACGAATCTCGGCTTCCTCGCCCAGAATCGTCAGGTCGGCTACCTGACGTTGCAGCAGTCGGCCGGCAGCCTTGAGGATCCTGTCGTCGTCGCCCTCCGGCAGCACGATGCGCTTGCGGTTGTCCCGCGCACGGTCCAGCAGCTGATACTCGAACATCTGCGGCGTGGTGACCGATGGTATCGGGATAGCGAGCTGTGCAACGAGATCCGCGCCATCCACATACCTGTCCATCAGCGCCAGGGCGGTGTCGATCTTGCGGGCAGAGGCCACCGTGACGCGGCCGCGCGCATGGGCCGCGGCGCTCGCGGTCTCGAAGGTGCCCGAGTCGGTCGCGATGATCGGCAGCCGCAGGCCGAGCCCGTCCACCAGGTCGGCGATCCGTGGATGCAACTTGAGCCCGCCGTTCAGAATAATGGCGGACAGTGACGGAAACCCTTCCGCCACATGTGCACTCGCCACCGCGAGCAGCACGTCGGAGCGATCCGCGGGGAAGATGACGGCCTGCCCCTCCTCGAGGCGCTCGAGGCAGTGTTCGGCCGTCATGCCCGCCACCATGAAGCTGGTGGCCTCACGCGACAGCAGCGCCTCGTCCCCACTGACCAGGGATCCCTTGACCGCCCTCATGAGTTCTTCGACCGACGGCGAGACCAGCAGTGGCACCTCCGGCAGTACCCAGGCCGGCTTGTCGAATCGCGACAACGCGCGGCGCACCTCGTCCAGCTGGTCGGGGTTACATCGATTGGCGACAATCGCCGCGGTGTGCGCGCGCTGCGCCTTGAGCTCGCCGAGGCAGACCTCGGCCAGCGCCGCCACTTCCTCGGGGGTCCGATCGAATCCCTTGATGGTCAACAAGACCGGGGCGCCGAGGTTGACCGCGATGCGGGCATTGGTGCTCAACTCACTGGGACTGGCAACGTCGGTGTAATCGCTGCCGACGATCACCACGGCATCGCAGCGCTCCGCGACCGCGTGGTATCTGTCGACGATTTGGGCTATCGCCGCGTCCGGGTCCTGATGCACATCGTGGTACGAGACGCCGAGACAGTCCTCGTACGCGATGTCGGCAGTACTCTGCTCCAGCAGCAGTTCCAGGATGTAGTCCACGCTTTCCCCGGAGCGCGCAATGGGGCGGAACACGCCCACGCGTGCCACCGACGCGGCCAGCCGATGCATCACACCCAGTGCGACCGTGGACTTTCCGGTATCGCCTTCGGGCGAGGCAATGTAAATACTCGATGCCTTGGGCTGGGTCATGCGCGCCTTTCTACGCCGGGGAAACGCAGCGTGAGGATCTTGAACGGTCGTAGTGCCAGGTGAATCTCGTCGCCGTCGAACCTAACAGTGTCCGACGCATCGATCGGCCGCTCCAGCAGGTCGGTGACGATGGCCTGCCGGTGACTGAAGTTGGTAAGTAGGGTGGCCTCTGCCCGCCCACCATGCGATTCATAAAGCCGCACAACGACATCACCCGAGCCGTCCAGCGCAAGCTTCACCGATTCCACCACGACCGCCGGGTTGTCCAGGCTGACAAGTGGTTCGATGCTCGTCGCGGCGCCGTCAACGATTCGCGGGGCGAGGTTGCGTCGGTACCCCTCCTCGACGGCGTCTCCGATGGTCGCGCCGGGCCGCACGGAGAACTTCAGTCGGTGATGCCCCTGGTCGCAATCGGGATCGGGGAACAGCGGTGCCCGCAACAAGGACATCCGCACCACAGTGGTGGACCCGCGCCGGCTGATGTCGTGCCCATAGGTCGAATCGTTGGCCACCGCCACGCCATACCCGGAATCGCCCACATGCACCCAGCGGTGCGCGCAGATCTCGAATTTGGCTTCATCCCACGAGGTGTTGGCGTGCGTGGGCCTATACACGTGACCGAACTGGGTTTCCGATGCCGATCGGTCGGCCAACACGTCGAACGGGAACGCCAGTTTGAGCAGCTTCTCGGATTCATGCCAATCGATATCGATATCGATGTCCAACACCGACGCCCCTTGCAGCAACGTGATCCGTTGTACAACACGCGAATTCCCGAAAGCTCGTTCGATGACCAGCGTGTCGTCCACAACGGCGACCGACTCCGCCGACGTCAGATTGGTGACGGTGTTGCGGTAGAAACCGTCAATATCCCAGGCGTCCCATTGGTTCGGCGTATCGCGGTGCAATTGCAGCAGGTTTCCGGGCGCCGCCATGGCCTCGCGCCCGCTGGCGGCGTCGACGAGTGAGACCAACAAGCCATCGGTATCGAAGGTGGCAGCGAGGACCCCGTTGTCCAGCCGGAATCCTCCCTGAATCGTTGCGGGAGTGACCCGTTGCGGTTGATCGGCGACGGCCGCGCCCAGCGCGGGCACCCCATCGCAATGGTGTGGCGTGGCGTTGAAGACCAGCCGCTGGTCGCCCGTGCCTGCCAAAGCTCCGATCGCGGACTCGATGATGGTTTCGAGTCTCTTCGCGATCGCCGCATAGTTGCGTTCAGCATCCCTGTGTACCCAGGCGATGGAGCTGCCCGGCAGGATGTCGTGGAACTGCTGCAGTAGTACCAACTTCCAGATCTCGTCGAGCTCTGTGTACGGGTACTGCCAACCTGCGCGCACCGCGGCGGTCGCAGCCCACAGCTCGGCCTCACGCAGCAGATGCTCGCTACGGCGGTTGCCCTGTTTCGTGTTCGCTTGTGAGGTGTAGGTACCGCGGTGCAGCTCGAGGTAGAGCTCGCCGGACCAGCGCGGCGGGTTGACGTATTCGGCTTGGGCGGCCGCGAAGAACTCTGCCGGGGTGCCCAGGGTGACCGTCGGCGATCCTTCCAGGGAACGCTTCCGCGTGGCGTAGGCCAGCATTTCGCGAGTGGGACCGCCGCCGCCGTCTCCGTAACCGAAGGGCACCAGCGACATGGTGCCCGCGCCGGAATCACGATAGTTGCGCTGGGCGTGGGCAAGATCGCCGCCGCCGAGGTCAGAGTTGTAGGTGTCCACGGGCGGGAAGTGCGTGAATACCCCGGTACCGTCGATGCCCTCCCAGATGAAGGTGTGATGCGGCATCCGATTCACGGAGTTCCACGAAATCTTCTGTGTCAAAAAGTATTCCGAGCCGGAGGCGGCGACGATCTGAGGCATGGCCGCGGAGTAGCCGAACGAATCGGGTAACCACACCTCCGGTGTGTCGATTCCGAATTCATCCAGAAAGAACTGCTTACCGGCCACGAACTGGCGGGCCATCGCCTCCGCGCCGGGCATGTTGGTATCGGCCTCCACCCACATGCCGCCCACTGGAATGAACTGTCCCGCAGCGACCTTCTCCTTGATGCGGGCGAACAGGCTCGGGTAGTTGTCTTTGATCCACGCGTACTGCTGCGCCGAGGAACAGGCGAACCGGAAGTCCGGGTGCCGATCCATCAGGTCGACCATGTTGGAGAAGGTTCGCGCGCACTTGCGGACCGTCTCACGCACGGGCCACAACCAGGCCGAGTCGATGTGTGCGTGCCCCACCGCGGTGATCCGATGGGCACTGGCATAGGCGGGTCGTGCCAGGACCTCGGCCAGCTGGGCACGTCCGGCCGCCGCGGTACCGGCGAGGTCGTCCGGGTCCACCGTGTCCAACATGCGTTCGAGGGCGCGCAGGATCTCGTGGCGCCGGGGCAG
The DNA here is from genome assembly GCF_001853795.1 of Mycobacteroides franklinii. NCBI lineage: Bacteria > Bacillati > Actinomycetota > Actinomycetes > Mycobacteriales > Mycobacteriaceae > Mycobacteroides > Mycobacteroides franklinii. The sequence continues at coordinate 1,360,086 of NZ_MLIK01000019.1, read as the reverse complement.
ATCCTCGGGAAGGGTATGCATCAGCCCGTCCAAGGTGGCGATGTCCTGTTGCAGCCCCCACAGATTCAGGTCACGCAACGCGAGGTCGACACCGCCGAGCCGGTACAGCGCATCGTCACCGCTGGTGGCCTTGTCTCCCAAGGGCATCGGTGACCAGAAGTACTTACCGATATCCGGGTTGGCGGCGGCTTCGATGTAGAAGTCCACCGGTGCGTCCGGGTCGTCGATGGGCACGAAGGCGTTGCGCGGCGCGATTCCCTTCACCACGGTGCCATCCGGGCGGTACACCAGACCTTCGGCGTTGAAACCCGGTCCTCCGGTGAAGCCGAGTTCCACCCGCATCTCGGCGGCGCCGTCGGGCCGATCGCGCCACTGCTGCGGAACAGTTCCGGTCACATGCAGCCACATGGTCGACCACGGCGGCCCCCACGGTGTCCCGGGGGTGATCGCACTGAAGTCTTGTGCCACCGCCTCGGCGAATGGCACCGGTTCCCCGGGCACAACCCAGGCGGTCACCGCCAGCGGCGCCGAGTCCACGTAGATGGCACCGTTCAGCCGCTTGTCGACGAAGCGCCGAATGCGATCCTCTACGATTCGCCGGTCGTCATGCATGACCTGACCCTATCGACTTCCCAACTTCGCTCTAGAGGGTCTCGCCAAGACGGACCGCCACCGTCACGCGGCCGTTGTCGTCTTTTTTCGCGATTCCGTAACCGGGCACGTCAACCCCGTTGAGCCGAAGCTGCAGCGGTCTGCCCTCGCCGACGAAGTTGCGCCACCACGTCTTGGACTCGGGAATGCCGACCCAGATGACGATGTCGTCGCCCGAACGCCAGTAGTTGACCGGAGTGCTGAAGATCTGCCCCGACCTGCGGCCCGTGTAGGTGACGACGGTGAAGTATCGGCCCGCCAGACTGCGCAGTCCGGGCACGTTCAGCGCCATCACCGGCACGGTATTGACCGCGTCGACCAAACGTCGGAGTAATGAGCTCATCGCGGCCTAACGGTCTTCACGCAAGCGCTCATCTGTCCCTAACGGTCTTCACGCAAGCGCTCATCCCAGCTTGCGCAGGCGTGGCTCGAGATCGTTCTTGAAAAGCTCCAGGAACCGCTTCTGGTCATGGCCGGGCGAGTGGAACACCAGATGGTTCAGGCCCCAGCCCACATAGTCGGCGACCTTCTCGACGGCCTCGTCCGGGTCGGAGGCGACGATCCAGCGCTTGGCGACCTGTTCGATGGGCAGCTCGTCGGCGGCGCGCTCCATCTCGATGGGGTCGTGGATGCTGTGCTTCTGCTCGGGGGTAAGCGACAGCGGCGCCCAGAAGCGGGTGTTCTCCAGCGCCTTCTCCGGATCCGGGTCGTAGGAGATCTTGATCTCGATCATCCGGTCGATGTCGTCGAAGTTGCGCTCGGCCAGCTCGGCCCCCTCCTTCACGGCGGGGATGAGCTTGTCCTTGTACAGCTCCTCGCCCTTACCGGAGGTGCAGATGAATCCATCGCCGGCACGCCCGGCGTACTTGGCGACGACGGCGCCGCCCGCGGCGATGTAGACGGGGATGCCGCCCTCGGGCACGTCGTAGATGGCGGCACCTTGGGTGCGGTAGTACTCGCCCTCGAAGTCGACACGTTCACCGGTCCACAGCTCACGCATCAGCCGGACCGACTCGCGCAGCCGTGCGAAGCGCTCCTTGAACTCCGGCCATTCGCCGATGAACCCGGTGGCGATCTCGTTGAGCGCCTCGCCGGTGCCGACACCCAGGAAGATGCGGCCGGGGTACAGACAGCCCATGGTGGCGAAGGCCTGGGCGGTGACCGCCGGGTTGTAGCGGAAGGTCGGGGTCAACACCGAGGTGCCGAGCTGCAAGCGCTGGGTGCGCTCACCCACGGCGGTCATCCAGGCCAGCGAGAACGGGGCGTGGCCGCCGTTGTACCGCCAGGGCTGGAAGTGATCGCTCACGGTGGCGCTGTCGAAACCATGTGACTCGGTGGCGACCGCCAACTCGACAAGTTCGCGCGGCGCGAACTGCTCCGCCGATGCCTTGTATCCCAGCTTCAGTTCTCGTGCCATCCGCGCGCTCCTCGCATCAACAGGCTTGTACCGCTCGTCACGCGAGCGGCTCATCGTGAGTTCTTCAACCACCCTAACCAAGGACTCACTACTCTCTATTTCATGGTCGAGATCACCCAGGTCAGCGACGCCGTACACGTGGTCAACGGAGAAGCCGTCAATTGGGTGATCGCCTCGGATGACTCAGGCATCACACTCTTCGACTCCGGCTATCCGGGCGATCGTGAAGACGTACTGAAATCCATTGCGGCACTGGGGCACAAGCCGCAGGATGTGCGGGCCGTGGTGCTCACCCACGGGCACATCGATCACATGGGCACCGCGATCTGGTGGGCCGCCGAGCAGGGAGTCCCCATCTACGCCCACACCGCCGAGTTGGGCAATGTGCGCCGTGACTACGTGGACCAGGCCGAACCGTTCAAGGTGGTGCTGAACTTATGGCGACCGGGATGGCTGCCCTGGGTCATCCACGCGATGCGCCTCGGGGCGGGGGTGCGTGACGGCATTCCGACGGCGGCCCCGCTCGGTCCTGAACTCGCGGACCTACCGGGTGCGCCCGTCCCCATCCCCACCCCCGGTCACAGCAGTGGCCACTGCTCGTTCCTGGTCGCCGGACACGTGCTGGTGGTGGGTGATGCCATCATCACCGGGCATCCGATCGCCACGCGCTCCGGGCCGCAGCTGCTCCCCACCCCTTTTACCCGGGACATGGACCAGGCACGCCGCAGCGCCGAGGCCCTCGCCGATGTCGACGCCGACGTGCTGGCCCCCGGTCACGGCCCGGCGTGGATCGGGTCACTGCGCGACGCGGTCCGCATCGCCCTGGGCGAGTGAGTTGATGGGGTCAAGCCCCAGGTGTTCGCGCAACGTCTCGTGCTCGTAGCCGGTGCGGAAGGCGCCGCGTTCCTGCAAGAGCGGCACCACGGTGTCCACGAAGTCGTCGAGACCGCCCGGGGTCAGATGCGGGACCAGGATGAAACCGTCGCAGGCATCGGCCTGGATGTAGCGATCCACCTCGGCGGCCACATGTGACGGGGTGCCGATGAACTGTTGACGCGACGTCACTTCCTTGATCAGCTCACGGATCGACAGCTTCTTGGCCTCGGCGATTCCCCGGTACTTCGCCGCGATCTCGCGGGGATCGCCGTGGCGGGCCTTGCCCCGGGTGATCGAGGCATCGCCGGTGGGCTCGACATCCGGCAGCGGGCCGTCCGGGTCGTATTCGGAAAGGTCACGGCCCCAGACCTGTTCGAGGTAGGCGATGGCGGTCTGCGGCCCCACCTGCTGATCCCGGATGTACGCCGCCCTTTCGATCGCATCTTCTTCGGTGTCACCGAGGACGAAGGTGGCTCCGGGAAAGACCTTGAGCTGATCCGGGTTTCGGCCATGCGCCGCGGCACGAGCCTTGACGTCGGCGTAATACTTCTGCCCCGCCGGAATCGAGGAATGGATGGTGAACAAGGCATCGGCATGCTTGGCACCGAAGTCGCGCCCATCCGCGGAATCCCCGGCCTGCAGCAGCACCGGGTGGCGTTGGGGCGAAGCCGGAGCGATCGCGACACCACGAACGGCGAACTGCGGGCCTCGGTGATTGACGGGACGCGGCTCGCCGCCCTCGTCCCAGCTGTCCCACAACTTGCGTGCCACGGTGATGAACTCCTCGGCACGGTGATAGCGGTCGGCGTGATCGAGGAACCCACCGCGCCGGAAATTCTCACCGGTGAACGCATCGGAGGAGGTGACCATGTTCCAGCCGGCCCGTCCGTCGGTCAGATGATCCAAGCTGGCGAATTGCCGTGCGACGTTGAAGGGTTCGTTGAAGGTGGTGTTGATGGTGCCCACCAGCCCCAGCCGTTCGGTGACCGCGCCGAGCGCCGCCAGCACGGTGAAGGTATCGGGCCTTCCGACGACGTCGAGGTCGTAGATCCGGTCACGGTGCTCGCGAAGACGCAGCCCCTCGGCAAGGAAGAAGAAGTCGAACAGCCCGCGCTCGGCAGTCCGCGCCAGGTGCACAAAGGATTCGAAATCGATCTGGCTACCCGACGCCGGATCGGACCACACGGTGGTGTTGTTGACTCCCGGAAAGTGGGCAGCAAGGTGAATGGGTTTGCGGTCCTTGCCTTCTCGTACCTGAATCGTGTCCGCTGGGGCGGTCATCAGATCAGCCCCCATTCCTTGGCGATGAGTTCATAGGACCTGCGCCGATCCTCGTGCCGGTAGGTGATGGAGGTGATGACGAGTTCATCGGCGCCGGTGACCCGGGCCAGGGTGTCCAGCCGCTCGGCGACCTGACCGGCATCGCCGACGAACTGGGTGGTGACCCTGTCCTCCGACAGGAGGCGTTCTTCCTCGGTAAGCGGTTGTGCATTATCCGGATTGGGGTACGGGATGGCGCCATGCCCGGATCGAATCGAATGCACCCAGCGGCCAAAGGTGCTGGTGAGGCGACGAGCAGTGGGCTCGTCGTCGGCGGCCACCGCATCCGCGGAGACAATGACGTACGGCTCGGCCAGCGCCGTCGAGGGCCGGAACGCGTCGCGGTAGGCCTCGACCGCCTCCAGGGTGGACCAGGGCGTGACATGGTAATTCGCCACGAACGGCAGACCGCGTCGCGCGGCGACCTGAGCAGACTCGCCCTTACTGGACCCGAAGAGCCACAGCGGCAGGTCGGCCCCCTCGCCCGGTCGGATATGCAGCGCAACACCTTCCGGGCTGACATAGCTGCCGTCGAGGAATGCCTGGATGTCGGCCACCTGCCGATCGAAATCCGCGACCTGTGCGCCGGGCTGCTGCAGGGTGGCGGCGGTGGCCCGTAGTTTCGGATTGTCCTTGATGCCGAATTCGGTGGGCGCCTTCGGGATGAACAGACCGTCGACCTCGTGTGCCGGCGCGGGTTCGGGCTTCTGCTCGTTTCCAGCCAGCCGATCCCTGATGCGATGTCCGGTACGCCCGAGCCCGAGGTCGATGCGGCCCGGGTACAGCGCATCGAGAATGCCGAAGCTTTCGACCACCGCGGCGGGCGTGGTGGAGGCGATCTGAACGGCACCGGCGCCTACCCGAATCCGCTGGGTGGCGGCGGCGATATGCGCGATGACCAGCGCGGGAACAGTACTCGCCACCGCGACGAAGTGATGTTCGGCGAGCCAGTAGCGGCGGTATCCCCATTGCTCCACATGCTGGGCCAGATCGATCGAATGACGCAATGCCGTAGCGGCATCCGATCCTTCGCTGACCGGGGACAGGTCGAGAACAGAGAGCGGGACGTTCATGCCGACTTCCTTGCATAGCGGTTGGTGGCGGTGGGTAGACCGAGCCGTTCGCGCAGCGTTCCGTTGTCATACTCGGCGCGGAACCCGTGGTGGGCCTGAAGAAGGGGCACTAGTTCGTCAACTATGACCGGGACGTCGAGCGCGTTGACGGCGGGCCGCAACCGCACGCCGTCAATACCCCACTCATGCCACTGGGCGACCAGGTCCGCCAGTTCCGGCGCCTGACCCGTGAATATCGCCGCATCCGAGTGGAATTCATCCTCGCGGCCAAACGAGACCACGAGATCAGCCAGCACCTTGATGACCCGATGGCCTGCCGTGTTGTGCAGACGGGCCGGAATCTCGGCGGCCGAGGCCCCGTCGTGTGGAGTGACGAAGATGAGGTCGGCGTTCTTCGCGGCGAAGGCCTGTCCTGGCCGGCTCCGGGCGAGCGCGGCGACCACCGATTGCCCCTGCGGTGACCTGGGAGTAATGGACGGGCCCTTCACCGAGAAGAACCGGCCCTCGAAATCGACGTAGTGCAGTTTGTCCCTGTCGATGAACCGCCCCGTCGCCACGTCCCGGATCTCCGCGTCGTCCTCCCAGCTGTCCCATAACCGCCGGACCACCTCCACGGAGTCGGCGGCCTCCTCCAGCAGGTCTGGCAACGGAAGAACCTTGGTGCGACCGAACGCGTCGGCCTCGTCCTCGGTGTCGGCGATGGTCACCTGCCAGCCGGCGCGGCCACCGGAGACGATATCCAGGGTCGCGATCGACTTGGAGATGTGAAACGGCTCGTTATGGGTGGCCGGCGCGGTGGCGATGAGCCCGATATGACTTGTCACCGGGGCGACGCGTGCGGCGGTCAGCGTCGCGTCGAGGCGGCCGCCGGGAGTGCGGCCGAACGAGTCCTCGAACGTCACGAAATCCAGCAGCCCGTGCTCGGCAAGTTGGACCTGCTCGGCCCAGTACTTGCCGGTCAAGGGGCTGCCGGCATGCTCATCCGCGTTCGGATGCCAGCCGTGTCCGTCCAGGGCCAGGCCGAGCAGTACCGATGAGCCGCTTACGTCAAGAGGAGGCACGGTCGTCACAGTGGGATCAACGTCCGTGCACACCGCGATGACGGCGTTAATCTCACCCTGACGGAAAGGGGTGGCGCGCTCGGGCGCCTCTTACAGGTCCTTCTCGAACGGGTGGATTCCGACCTCGTCCGCGGACAGGTTCTGGTCGTAGAGCGCGCGATACCCCGCCGAGAGGTACAGCGCCTTGGCCTCGGGCTGACGCGGGCCGGTCGTCAGGTAGACGCGCCGGTACCCGCGGCTGCGGATCTCCAGTTCCAGCGCGGCCAGGGTGCGCCCGGCCAATCCCTGACGACGGTGGGCGCTGGAGGTCCAGATCCGTTTGAGCTCAGCGGTATCGGCGTCGTAGCGCTGAAAAGCACCGCCGGTCACGGCGGCACCACCCTGTAGTCCGATCAGCAGCCCGCCATCGGGGGCGGCGAAATGGACTGCCGGATAGTTGACCAGGAGATCGTGATGCTCATCGAGGGTCCCGCCGTATCGCGTGCTGTACTCGAGCGCCAGTTCGGCCAGCAGCGGGGCCGCCAACGGATCCTGCTGCTGGACCGTCACGAACTGCAGCAGATCCTCACACGCCGTCATGTCATCCTTGCCTGGGTAGTCCGCGGGGATTGATCTCCGACTTGGCGACCGCCTCGTTCTCCAATCCCCAGCGCTGCAACACCTTACGATACGTGCCGTCGACAATGGCGTGATTGACGGCATCGGCAAGGGCGCGCACCAACCCGTTGTCCTTCTTGGTGAGCACCGCGATCTCACCCTGCAGCGCCTCCCCCGCGCCCGAGAAGGTGCCCACCAGCTTGGTCTGCCCGGTGGCCTCCGAATGGAAGACCGCCGACGGGTTCGGCCCCACGTAGGCATCGATACGGCCGGAGGCCAGCGCCAGGTAGTAGCCGGTGGTCTGCTGGAAATACTTGAGATCGGCCGCGGGCAGACCCGCCGCGACATTCTCTTCGTTCCACCGCACCAGCAGCGCCTCCTGGTTGGTACCCGACCCAACACCGATGGTCTTGCCGGCGATATCCCTGGCGCCCTTGACCTTCCAATCCAGCGACCGCCGCGCCTCGAAGGTGACGTTGTCCAGACGATAGGTCGCGAAGTCGAACTTCTCCTTACGTTCCTCGGTGACCGTGACATTGGAAATGAAGGCGTCCACCTCGCCCGAATCCACCTTGACGAAGTTCTGCGCCCAATCGGCCGAACGCATATCGACACGCAGTCCCAGAACATCGGCCACCAGATAGGCGATATCCGTCTCAATCCCGATCATCGTCTTGTCATCGTCGGCGTAGAACCGCAGCGGCGGTAGCGAGCTGGCGTCCCCCGTCACAACGAGCGTGCCGCGCTTGCGGATGGCCTCGGGCACCTCCGCGGCAATGGCGTCCACCCGGGCGACCCGGATGCGGTTCTGTTCCGGGCTCAGGTTGAAGGACGACGATGCGCCTGGCTCCGCTCCTTCGGCGCACCCGGTCAGCATGAGCAGCGCGGCGCAGAAAAGCGCGGCAACGCATCTCATGACAGCACCTTCGACAGGAAACTCACGGTGCGCTGATGCGACGGCTTGTCCAGCACCTCGGTCGGCGGACCCTGCTCGACAATGGCGCCGCGATCCATGAAGACCACGGTGTCGGCGATCTCCCGGGCCAGGCCGATCTCGTGCGTCACGATCACTAGGGTGGCGCCGTCCCGCGCGAGCTGCCGAATCACATCCAGCACCTCGGTGACCAGCTCGGGGTCCAGCGCCGAGGTGGGCTCGTCAAACAGAATGACCTTGGGTTGCAGTGCCAAAGCACGCGCGATGGCCACCCGCTGCTGCTGCCCGCCGGAGAGCCGACGCGGATACTCCGCCGCCTTGTCGGCGACTCCCACACGGTCCAGCAACCGGGTCGCCTCGGCCACCAGCTCGGCACGCGGCGCCCGACGCGCCGCCAGCGGTGCCTCGATGACGTTCTCCAGCACCGTCAGATGGGGGAACAGGTTGAAGTTCTGGAACACGAAGCCGACCTGCACGCGCTGCCGCAGAATGGCTCGCTCCGACAACTCGTGGAGCACCGATCCCCGCTGCCGGTATCCGATGAGCTCACCGTCGATGCGTATCGTCCCGGCGTCCACCTTCTCCAGGTGGTTCAGCGTGCGCAGTAACGTCGATTTTCCTGATCCGGAGGGACCGATGATCACCGTCACCTCGCCCTGTCGCACAGTCAGATTCACGTCGCGCAGTGCGGCGATCTGACCGTAGGACTTACTTACCCCGCGCACCTCGATGGTGCTCATCGATGTGCGCCCCGCGCGTAATGCCGCTCGATGTAGTACTGCACCACGGTCAGCACCGAGGTGATGACGATGTACCAGACCGTCGCCACCATGAGCAGCGGCACCACCCGTCCGTTGCGCCCGAAAATGACCTGCACCTGATAGAAGAGGTCGGCAATGGCCATGGTGGACACGATGGAGGTGCCCTTCACCAGGCTGATGACCTCATTGGCGGCGTTGGGCATGACTGATCTCATGGCTTGCGGCAGCACGATCCGGAAGAACTGGCGGCGGCGCGGAATGCCTAGGGCCGCAGCGGCTTCCAACTGCCCCTCGTCGACGGAAACGATGCCGCCCCGGATGATCTCGGCAAAATAGGCACCCTGATGCAGGGTCAACCCGATCACCGAGGCGGTCAGACCGCTGAGCAGCTCATTGGTGTCGATGGTGATCAGGCTCGGGCCGAACGGGATGCCGAAGCTGATGGTGTCGTACAGGTAGGCGATGTTGAACCAGAACAGCAGCTGCACGATCAGTGGTATGGAGCGAAAGATCCACACGTACGTCCACGAAATAGCTTGCAATACGGGATTCTTGGATAGTCGCGCGGCCGCCAGAGCGACACCGAGCACAAATCCCAGCACCGTGCCGTAGATGGTCAGCCGGATGGTCAGCCACAGCGCGGCCAGCACTGACTTGGCGGTGAAGTAACGCGCGAAGGTGGGCCAGTCCCACCCTGGGTTGCGCACCAAACCGTGCACGAACATGGCGACAAAGATCAGTGCGATGGCCGAAAGGATCCAGTTCCCCCGACGCGGGCGGCGGCGCACCCGCAGCACCGGCTCGGCGGCCTCGTGAGCCACCCGAGCGCGCGGCAGCGCAGCAGGTGCCGATGTCATGCGCTCGAACCTAGGAACACCGACCAGTGCACAACAGTCTTTGGCTCCCGGCGAATCGAACGGCGGCTATCCGTCATGTTCGACCGGGGAAGCATCGGCGCCACTCGGATGTTCAAATAGGTCATGCCAGAAATCCCCGCGGGCTTCGAAGATCTCTTGGAACAACGGCTCTACGGCCACCTGGCCACGGTCGGTGGCGACGGCTCAGCGCAGTCCAGTCCCATGTGGTTCGACTGGGACGGCGAGCGGCTGCGCTTCACCCACACCAAGAAGCGGGCCAAGTTCCGCAACATCCAGGCCGAGCCACGGGTCGCGTTCTCGATCCTGGACCCCACCAACCCGTATCGGTATCTGGAGGTGCGCGGCACCATCGACCAGGTCGATGACGATCCCACCGGGTCTTTCATCCAGGAACTGGCCCACCTGTATCAGGCACCGTGGGCTGGGACGAGCACCGGCGACGAGGCCGACCGCGTCATTCTGTACCTGCGGCCCACCAAGTTCGTGAGCCACGGCTAGGTCAGCGGTCCCAGCAGCCGCATACACATGTCGGTGGCCTTTGCACCGAGTTCGCCTGCACTGCATCGGCTTTCATCGGCAAGCCAGTCCTCCATGAGGAGAGTGACGCCCCCGACGCCGAACACTGCGGCATCGAGCAATGCCGGCTCAGGTGTGGACACCCCTGGCGCGATGGTCAGGAGTATCGCCCGTGCCACACGGTGCTGGAGTGTTCGGCGCTTGGCGGCAAGTCCGGGATATCCAGCCAGGTCGGATGTCAGGATCCGCAGCACCGCCCGATCCGCGACGGACTGCTCGAGGTACGCCGTGAGCCCCGCCGTCAGCTGTGCGTGCGGGTTGTCACCGGCCAGCCGGCCGGCTTCGGCCATGGACGCGAACAGTTCGGTGAACACGTCGTCCACGATCTGCAGAACCAAATCGCCGATCACCTCGAACTGCTCATAGAAGTACCGATCGGTCAGCCGGGTCCGGGCACACACGCCTCGAACGGTGACCGCGGCCAGACCCTTGTCACTCCATAGCTCACGGCCCGCGCGCACCAGTGCGGCGCGCCGCTCATCTCGGCGCTGCTCCCGGGTCTTGCCGCCGTATGTGCGGTGAGTCTGACCGTTTGTCACGCGTAAACGCCCTTCGTCTTGACATAGGCAACCTACTCGCTAATGTTGAGGACACCCGTCATCAGAAACTGCCCGACAACGCGGTCTAGGAGATTTCATGATAGTTGCGCCCCAGCATTCAGCCTCCGACACGGACTTCGAGGAGCTCATCTCCCGCCCCTTCGAGTCCCAGCTGCGCGAATACGACTACGAGGTCACCGAGATCGACGGGACCCTGCCGCCCGCGCTGACCGGCACGCTTTTCCGCATCGGCCCCGGCAAGTTCGAAGTGGGTAGCACCGTGCTGCGCACGATGTTCGACGCCGACGGCATGGTGTCCCGATTCATCCTGGACGGTTCCTCGGTCCGCTTCACCAACCGATATGTGCGCACCCAGCAGTTCCGGGACGGGTTGCAGCAGGGCCCGATGCGCAGACCCGGGATCACCACCCAGGTGCCCGGGAAGCTGTTCGCCAATCTCCAATTGCCGGCGAACGCCGCGAACACCAACATCGTGTCGCTGGCCGGGGAAATGCTGGCGCTCTGGGAGGGCGGGCCGCCACATCGGCTGGACCCCGACACGCTGGAAACTTTGGGCACCAACGACTTCAAGGGCAAGCTTGGGTATGTCGGCGCCTTCTCGGCACACCCGAAATGGGATCCTGTTACGGGCGAGATGTTCAATTTCGGCCTGGATATCTTTCCCACACCGCGACTGCGCTGCTACCGGGTGAGCCCCAGCGGCCAACTCACGCAGATCAATTCGGTAACCCTGTGGGATATGGGCTGGAACCACGACTTCGCGCTGACCGAGAAGTATCTGGTCTTCGTCCTCGATCCGATTCGCCCCAACATCGGCCAGCTGCTGCGCGGTAAGCGTTTCGACGAGAGCCTCGAGTACCAGCTGACCAATGGCAGCACCAAGTTCATCCTGGTTCCCCGTGACGGATCCAAACCACTGGTCATCGAGCACGCGCCACAGACCCATATCCACGTCACCAACGCATTCCAGGACGGCGCGGACGCGGTGGTCGAGTTCGTCAGATATGAGAGCCTCGAGTTTCTGCGGCGATCACTCGACGCCGCCATGGGGCCCAAGGACCATCCAAATCCTCATCACCATCTGGTAGTCCGCGAATGGCCGGACAGCCACCTGGTTAGATTCCGCATCTCGCCTAGCGGCAAGATCACCGAGGAAGTGGTGTCACAGTCCGCGAAAATCGAATTCCCGCAATATGACTGGCGCCAATCGACCCGCAATCACCAGATCACCTATACCGCCGGGACGCTTGAACACCGGGGCCACTACAACGGCATCTTCAAGTTCGACCACCGCACCGGCGCCATGACGCACTGCGATTTCGGGAAGGCCTCGGTCTGCGAACCTCTCTTTGTGCCGCGTGACAAGGACTCGGCACAGGATGACGGCTGGCTGCTCACGGTCAATCACGATCTCGTGGAGAATCGTTCGCAGCTGATCATTCTCGATGCGCGCGATGTCGAGCAGGGCCCCCTGGCAGTGGCGCACCTGACACATCACCTGCCGATAGGGTTCCACGGAACCTTTAACCGGCGGGTTGCCAATCCCCATGCACCGCTACCGCATCCGAAAATGGTGGCCTAGCAGGCCTGTACCCGGTTACGCCTTGGAGGGCCACCAGCTCAGCTTGCCGAAGGCCTGAGCAAGCGTCGGCACCATCAGGGTCCTGACGATGAAGGTGTCCAGCAGGATGCCCACCCCGATGATGAACCCCATCTGCACCATCTGATTGACCGACCCGACCATCATGCCCAGCAGGCTGGCGGCGAACACCAGACCGGCCGAGGTGATCACTGACCCGGTCTGACGCACGGTCCGGATGATGCCGAGCCGCATGCCCCGGGCACTCTCCTCTCGCAGACGCGAGATGAACAGCATGTTGTAGTCGGCCCCGACAGCCACAATCAGCACAAAGGTCATTGCCGGGACGGCCCAATCCAGCTGTTGCCCAAGGACAACCTGGAACACCAGTACGCCGATGCCCAGCGACGCGATATAGGTGAGGAGCACCGTACCCAGCAGGTACAGCGGCGCGACAACGGCCCGCAGCAGCAGACACATCACCAGGAAAATGATGAGCAGCGTGACAACGATGATCTCGCGCAGATCACTGTCGTAGGCCTTCTTCAGATCGGCGTTGATGGCAGGGAACCCGCCCACCGACACCGTGGCACCGGCCAGTGCGGTGTTGGGCGTGGCCTCGTTGCCGACGCGCTCCATATCGCGGCTCAGCTGCATCGCCTCGGGTCCATAGGGATTGAGCGGTGACTGCACCAGATACATGGCGGTGCGACCGCCGTCCTGCAGGAATGCCGAACTCAGCTCCTTGAACCCGGGATTCTGCAACATTGCTCCGGGTACGGAGAAACCGGATGCCGCAGGAGAATTGGAGTCCTTGCCAATGGTCTGCAGAGTCACCGCGGCCTCGCCCATCGACCGCACGGTGTCCTCGAGTTGGGTGTTCAAATCGCGGATCCGCACGCCCATCGTCTTGACGGAGTTCATGTCGACGCCGAGACCCTGCAGCTGCCGGAAGTAACCCGAGATACGTTCGAATTTGTGTTCCATCTCAGGTAATTTCGCGAGCAGTCCGCGAATCTGCTTGAACTGATTGTTCATATCACCGAGCAGCTGTGTGATCGTCTTGCCACCGGTGACCGCCCGCACCGACTCGCGCAGGTTTTCCGCCGACGAGAGCGGCCCCGTGTCGCGTAGCTCAACGAGCTGATCACGCAGCTTGACGCAGTCGGGTTGCACCGGGCAGAACGGAGATTCGGACAGTGTCTGGGTCAACGATGCCCCGGCGTTCAGTGCGGAGAACGTGGCCTCCACCGAAGGTCCCATCGTGGCCAGCTGGTCCACCATGCCCGCCACCGTCCCCATCTGGGATATCAGCGACTGATAACGATCAAGCTGTCCCTCAACCTCTTTGGCCATCGACAGCATCTGCGGCATCATCTGCTGCATCCGGGCCAGATCCCCGTCACCCAGCTCGTTGGTCATGGCCGACATGACGTCGGCCAGCTTCGACATCCGTTCCAGCTGCGGCCGCAGATCGGCGTTCACCTGTCCGCTCGTCTTGTCGATCTGTGTTCCCATGTACCCGATCTGCCACGCCAACGTGGCCTGGGTGAGCTTGTTCCCGTCGGGCCGGGTGATGCCGACGACCTTCCCGACCCCCGCGAGCTGGGAGATCCGCTCGGCCATCTGGTCAAGGTCTGCCAGTGCACGCGGATTGCGTAGATCCGAGGGTGCCTGGATCAAAAGATATTGCGGCATTACCGAATTGGTGGGGAAATGCGCATTGAGAGTGCGCATACCCTGGTTCGACTGGGCCGAATCCGGCAGCACCCGCGACATGTCGAAACTGGGTCGCATGAAGGGGACGAAGGACGCGGCCGCCAACAGGATCACGATCGCCACACCGAAGACGGGCCAGGGGTGCCGCACGATGTTCACACCCATGCGGTGCCAGTACACCCCCGCCCGATCAGGCCCCGGCAGACCCAACCCGCGCGTGGCGGCCAGGCTCAGCGTGGCCGGCAGCAGGGTGGTGACCACGAAGAACGCGACGATCACCCCCATCGACACCGCCGGTCCGGCCGCCGCAAGGAAGGCCAGCTTGGCGGTCAACTGTGCGATATTGGCGATCGCCACGGTCGCGGCCGTCGCCAGGATGACCCTGGTCATCGAGCCACAGGCATGCGCCAGGGCCTCCGGCGGCTCCTCCCCCGCACGTATTCGTTCGTGATACCGGCTGACCAGGAACACCGTGTAATTGACACTGGCCCCCATCAGCACGGCCATCATCAGTCCGGCCGATACCGAGGACACCGGGACCAGGCTCCGATCGGCGAGCCCGGCGATGACGCCGCGGGCGATGAGCAGGCTCATGCCCATCACCAACAGCGGCAGCATTGCGGTGAACCACGATCGGAACACCAACAACAGGATGAGACCGATGACCACCACGGTCACCGCACCGATCTTGGGCAGGTCACCCAGCGCGGCGTTACCCATATCGGTGACGGTGCCCGCCGCGCCAGTGATGTTCGCCGTAGTCGCCGATCCGGCGAAGGTCTGTTTCACCAAGTCATCGACGGATCGATATGACCGCTGCGCCAACGGAGTACCCAGATCCCCTGCCAACCCCGCCATCGCATACCAGGTGGTGCCGTCCTCGCTGAGGACCTGCTTACGCGCCACCGGGTTGTTACGCATCCGGGGATCGCCCAGCTGATCCTGGACGAAGGTGACGTACTCCTTGTTCCCGCCCAGCCGGTCGATCAGCGCGGAGTACCGGGCCTGTGCATCGGCGTCAAATCCCTTGTCGCTGTGCATCACGATGATGACGGCGTTGTCGATTCCGGGGCGGCCGAACGCCTTTCCCATCTCCTTCATCGATGCCAGCGCCGGGCTCACCTCACCCGTCGGCAGCGGACTGACCGAGTGCTCGTTGGCCACCCTCTCCAGCTGCGGCCAGGCGGTATTGACAAGAACCCCGACCGCAATCCAGGCCAGTATCACCAACTTTGCGTGCTTGGCCACCAGACGTCCCGCCCGCTCGAACGCCGGACTGTATTGGTGCGACATGGTCGGCTCCTCAGATCAACGGCGGGAAGGTGACACTAGGCATGCCCGGCACACCGGTCATCGGCATCACGGTGTAGCGCAGGGTGAAGGCTCCACCGAGGTCGTCGCCGACCACCAGCACGGTGTACTTGTTGTTGAGATAGGCGTCCTGGCCCATCACGGTTTGATGTTCGAATCCGGCGTCGGTCAGCAGCTTGCCCGCTGCGGCCGTGGCCGATGCGTCGACACCGCTGACCGCCAGGGTCCGAGAATCGCCTTCGCCGTCCTGGCGATAGGTTCCCTTGACGACCGGGATATCGCGCGGAAAATCCGCCGGCAGAACGCTGGCACCCGGAGGGGGCGGCGGAATGGGCGTGATCGGCGGATATGTGGTGCGCTCTACGGCGCCGCCCACGAAATCCGACATGGAGCAAGCGGCCATGGACAGCGAGATTCCTATGGCGGCAAACACCAACACCGCGACATGAACGCTTCGTTGCGTCATGACGGGGATACTACAAAGGCTTTGCCCTTAGTGCTAGCCCCTGCTAACTAAAGCTAGCCCGAATTAGCTCAGCGCCCGATCCAGGTCCGCGATGAGGTCCTCGGTGGACTCCAGCCCGACCGACAGACGCACCACGCCGTCGGACAGCCCGATCGCCGCCCGGCCCTCCGGCCCCATCGCGCGATGGGTCGTGGTGGCGGGGTGCGTGATGAGCGACTTGGAGTCACCCAGGTTATTCGAGATGTCGATGAGCGAGGTCCCGTCGAGCACCTGGAAGGCGCGCTGCTTGCCCGCGTCGCCGTCGGCGTCGAGCTCGAAGGTGACCACGGTGCCACCGCCACGCATCTGCCGCTTGGCCAGCTCGTACTGCGGGTGCGTCTCCAAAAATGGATACCGCACCCAGCGCACCGCCGGATGCTGCTCCAAGAACTGCGCGATCTTGAAGGCCGATTCGTTGGCGTGCCGCACCCGAAGGTCGAGCGTTTCAAGGCCTTTCACAAGAGTCCAGGCATTGAAGGGGCTCAGCGCAGGCCCGGTGTGCCGCATCAGCGTCTTGACGGGACCCTCGATGTATTCGGTCTCACCCAGGATGGCGCCGCCGAGTACACGCCCCTGCCCGTCGATGTGCTTGGTGCCGGAGTAGACCACCACATCGGCGCCCAGCGGAATGCCCTGTTGCAACAGCGGGGTCGCGAAGACGTTGTCCAGCACCACCTTTGCGCCAGCGGCATGGGCCAGCTTGCATACCGCCTCGATATCCACGAGTGATTGCATTGGGTTGGAAGGGGTTTCAAAGAAGACGGCCTGCGTGGGAACCGACAGCGCCTCCTCCCACTGGGAAAGGTCTTCGCCGTCGACGAACACGGTCTCCACACCCCAGCGGGGCAGGATCTCGTTGCACACCACGAAACAGGAACCGAACAGGCTGCGCGCGGCCACCAGCCGGTCACCGGCGCCCAACAGCGCACCCAGTGCGGTGAAGACCGCCGACATGCCCGTTGCCGTCGCAAACGCGGCCTCGGCACCCTCGATTAGCCGCAATCGCTCCTCGAACATCGAGATCGTGGGGTTTCCGTATCGCGAGTACACGTACCGGTCGACCTCACCGGTGAACGCCCGCTCCGCGGCGGCCGCGCTCTCGTAGACGTATCCGGAGGTCAGGTACATCGCCTCGGCGGTCTCTTCGAACTCGGAACGCAGCAGGCCACCGCGTACCCCGATGGTCGCCTGACTCACGCCCTCGGGAAGCTCCTTCGGAATCCGTACCGACGGGATGCCGTCAGGGGTCAGATTCATGACTGCCGCCACGGCAGACCGATGGCGCGCCAACCGACGCCGCCCCGGTGCCCGTTCTCGTCGAGGTTGCCCTCGAACCCGTCAAGCACGTTGTAGGACGGTGCGATTCCCGCCTCGGTGGCCAACTCCGCCGAGCCGATCGAGCGGTTTCCGGACCGGCACAGGAAGATCACCGGGCGATCATCCCCTTGGGAAGGCCCGGTCACGCCCGCGGCCGCCAGTTCCTCGAGGAAGTCGCCATTGCGTTCACCGTTTGATCGCACCCACTCGATGTACACGACATCGCGCCCGAGCTCGGTGAGATCGGGAACGCCGACCCACTTCCACTCGGCCGACGTGCGCACATCGACCAGTACAGCTTCCGGGTTTTCCTTCAGCAGCGCCCACGCCGCCTCGGGGGTGATATCTCCTGCGTAGCCCACGAAGAGCCAGTCTATTGGTACTGACTGCATACCCTCCACGAGCCGTCTTCCTTGACGAAGGAGACGTCCGCGGTGAGCTTGTTGTTCTCGGCTTTCATGTAGTGATAGGTCACCGAGGCGCTGGCCGAGTCGGACTTGACGACCACGTTCTGAACGTCGTCTATGTAGCGATTCCCGTGTGCCGCCTCGGATTTATCCTGCGCGGCAATCACATTCTGTTCCGGTGCGGCGAGGGCGCGGCACGTCACCTTCAGGTAATCCGCATAGGCGTGACGCTGCAAGGCGTCATTCTGTGCGTTGACCGCCTGGCCCACTCTGCCCTCGTCGGTCAGGCCGTCACCCGACCGGAAGATCGTCGATGCCGCGATACCGATCACCACGATTCCAAAGACCGCCGCGCCGGCGATGAAGGGAGCGATGCTCCCTCGATCTTCGGGGCCGTCGACATCCGGCGTCTGATCCTGCGATGTCACCGCAGATGCCTGGCGACCTGCTGCGCACGGCTCAACGCCAACGCGGTATTGGGCGCGGTCGCCAGTGCCACTCCGATACGGCGGCGCCGGTGAGCTTCTGAATGCCCGAACAGCCGAAGATCGCTCTCGGGTATCCGCAGCGCCTCGTCGAGCTGCCGCGGCGACGGACCGTGGCTGTCGCCGTAGACCACCTCGGCGGCCGCCGGCGACACCAAGATGGTGTCGATGGGTACACCCAGCACCGCGCGTGCGTGCATGTCGTATTCCGACAGCCGCTGCGACCGCACGGTCACCAGCCCGGAGTCGTACGGGCGCGCACTCACATCGCAGAAGTAGACCTCGTCACCGCGAACAAAGAGTTCGACACCGTAAACGCCATGCCCACCAAGGGCATTGACCGCACGGGCCGCGATCGAGCGCGCCAGTTCCAGGGCCGCCTGACTCAACGGCTGAGGCTGCCACATCTGCATCGCATCGGTACCGCTCTGCCGGTGCGCGATGGGCTCACAGAAGTACAGCCTGGTGGCACCGCCGACTCCGGCAGTCCGCACCGTGAGCAGCGTGATCTCGTAGTCGATCTCCACCGCGGTTTCCACCATCACCCGCTGGCTACCGCCGAGGTTCGCCGCGATGGCCTGATCCCATGCCGGCGGGGCGTCGCTGTCACGCAACACCACGGACTGGCCCTGCCCGTATGCCGCCGATACCGGGCGCACCACCGCCGGGAAGCCAGATGTCTCCAGGACCTTCTGCAGCTCTTCGACCGAATTCGCGAACCAGTAGGTGGGTGTGGGCAAGCCGAGCTCCTCGGCCGCCATCCGCCGCATCCCCTCGCGGTCACCGGCAAGACGCACGGCCTTGGCCGTCGGGATCACCTGCGTGACCTTGCCCTCGGCCAGTTTGTCCAGCGCCTCGCGCGACGCTGCCTCGACCAAGGGCACGACGAACCGGGGCCGCTCCTTGTCGATCAGCTCATACAGGCGCTCCGACTCGCCGATCGGCGCCAGGACCGCGCGATCCGCCACGCCTTGGGCAGGTCCGCCGGTCCCGGTGTCCACCACCACCACTTCGGCTCCCAGCCGCTGGAAAGAGATGGCCAGTTCCTTGGCCAGCTCACCCGAGCCGAGCAGCATCACGGTGGTGCGATTTCCGGCAATCGGTTTCGGCAGGTCGACGGGCACATACTCGAGTACCGGTGCCGGGGCGTCCTCATCTCTGTCCTCCGCAGCGTTCTCGGAGGTGGTCGGTGTGACGTCCTGCGCCGGCGCATCGGCCTCGACGGTGTTCGTGACTGGTTTCGCGGTCTTGACGACCCTGGAGCCGGATTTCGCGCCGTTGGTGGCTCGAACGGCGTCTTCGGTCACCGGCGCCGCCTCGGCGGGCACGGGCTTGACGATGTCTGTCGACCCCGTCGTCCCGCGCTCGCTGGGGGGCGAACCCTCCTGCGTCACCACGATGCCATTCACGCCTTCCGGTCGGTCTGCAGCCCTATCGGACCGTGCCTAGCGTGCCAGATTGCCACACATCCTCAACCCAGAGTGCTGTGGACGTAGCACCAGCGCCAGTCCTCACCCGGCTCGTGTGAACGCATCACCGGGTGTCCGGTGGCATGAAAATGCGCGGTGGCGTGCTGGTGGGGGCTGGAATCGCAGCAGCTCACCCGACCGCACTGCAGACACATCCGCAAATGTGCCCACACCTGCTCGCCCAACGCCGCGCAATCCTCGCACTCACCGGGGGTCCGGGGCCGCGGGTCTTGCCCGGTGGCGGCGGCCAGCTCCGGGCAGGGGCCTTGTCCCTGAATCGCCGCGGACGCGGACGAGCCGCGCCGAAACAGCCGCTTCATATCTGTCCTCCCACGTGCCCACTTGGGTGCCCGAACCACTCTCCGCACAGAATACGAAGGTGAACGTTTCCCTGTTGGCGGTACTCACGGCAGCCCTGGTCCTGGCCGCGATTTCCCGGCGATTCGGCCTTCCCACCCCGTTGGTGCTGGTCGTTGCGGGTCTGGCGGCCGCCGCCATCCCAGGCTTGCCGCCCATCGAGATGGATCCGGACCTCGTGCTGTTCGTGATCCTGCCGCCGCTGCTCTACACGACGGCGCTGGAAAGCTCGTACGTGAATCTGCGTAAGAACATGCGGGCGGTCAGTAGCCTCGCCGTACTGCTGCCACTGGTCACCACGGTCGCGGTGGGCTTTGTGGCGTTCTATGCCGTACCCGAATTGCCACTGGCCGGCGCGATGGTGCTCGGCGCCATCGTGGCCCCACCGGACGCGGTATCGGCCACCGCCATCGGCCGCCGCCTGGGACTACCACGCAACATCATGACGCTGCTGGGCGGCGAGAGCCTGCTCAACGACGCCACCGCACTCACCGCATATCGGGTGGCGATCGCCGCCGCGATCGGGCTCGGCGCCACCGTGGCCGACGGACTCAAGATTTTCGCGCTCGCCGCCATCGGCGGGGTGCTCGTCGGGTTCATCATCGGCAAGTTGGTCAACATCATCCGGTGCAAGCTCGACGACCCGCTGTCCGAGAGCGCGATCGGTCTGGTGGTGCCGTTCTTCGCCTACCTGCTGGCCGAGGAGATCCACGGTTCCGGCGTGATCGCGGTGGTGGTCGCGGGCCTGATGTTGGGGCACCGATCGGTGCATGCCGGATACGCCACCCGGCTACAGGACGACGCGGTGTGGAAGGCCGTGCAGCTGCTGCTCGAATCCTTCGCGTTCCTGCTCATCGGGTTGCAGCTGCCCAAGGTCGTCCAGGGTCTGCGAGGTTTGTCGTTCCAGACCATCCTGCTGTCCTCGATCGCAGTGCTGGCCACGGTCATCGTGGTCCGCATCGTCTTCGTCTTCGCGTTCGCCTATATGCGACCGCCCGGCCAACGTCCCTCGGCTCGTGGAGTTTTCGTGGTGGCCTGGGCCGGGATGCGCGGCGTGGTGTCCCTGGCGATGGCCTTCGCGGTTCCGCTCACCACCATCACCGGCGAACCGCTGCCCGGCCATCCGCACATCGTGTTCCTCACCTTTGTGGTTGTGGTGGGAACCCTGCTGCTGCACGGCCTTACGTTGCCATGGGTGATCCGTGTGCTCGGCGTGCAGAGCGACGACGAACGCAAGGATGCCCTGGCCGAGGCCGCCGCTCAGGACAAGGCAGCCCGCGCGGCCGCCGACCGTCTCGAAGAACTCCTCGACGACAACGACGGCATCGAGGACACCAATGTGCGCAGCCGCGCCGCGGAAATACTGCGGCACTGGAACACCCGTCGTCGCAACGCGGCATGGGAGCGCCTGGGACGCAGCGACGAGGACGCCGGGGAGAGCCCGATGGCGGCGTTCCGGAACCTGCGACTGGAAATGCTCGAAAAGGAGCGTGAGGTGTTCATCGCCGAGCGCGATGCCGGCAACATCGACGACGAGGTGCTACGCACCGTGCTGCGGGGCCTCGACCTGGAAGAGGCCACCATGAATCAGGCCGACCGCTAGGGCCGGCGAAAACCGGTCCCGCCGCGGTTCCCGGACCCCGCCAGATGTAGCGGGTACCGTGGCACATCGCAGCCAAGTCCCGTTGCCGACCGCAGGGCTGTGCCCGTACGTTCCGGAAGGTCACCTAAGTGTCTGCCGCCCAAGCCCTTTCGATCATCATGCTGGTTGTCGTGTTGGTGGCCGCGATCTGGCGCCGGATGAACATCGGTGTGCTGGCCCTTGGCGCCGCGCTGCCCGTCCTGGCACTCTCGGGGCTGGACGCGAAGGCGATGTACACGACGTTCCCGGGCGATATCTTCGCGCTGATCGTCGGTGTCTCGCTGCTGTTCGCGCACCTCGAGCGAAGCGGCACCCTCGGCTGGTTCGTCGAGCTGGTGTACGGGGCCGTGGGCGATCGTCACGCGATGCTGCCGTGGGCAGGCTTTCTTGTCGGCGCCATGCTGTCCACGGTGGGCGCGTTCTCGACGGCCGTCATCGCATTCCTCGTGCCCCTGGTGGCGCACGTCGCGGTGCGGTACCGCAGCAGCTTCTACCTGTGCGAGCTGGGCGTGGTGATCGGGGCCAACAGCGCCGGCCTCTCCCCGCTGAACCCGACCGGTGCCGTCGTCCGCGCCGCCGCATCGAAGTTTCACGTCAGCTATCCAGGATGGGCCCTCTGGGCTGTCTCCATGGTGGTCGCGGCCCTTGTCGTGCTGTGCCTGCAACTGCTCGACGCGTTTCGGCGCCGCCGCGGCCGAGGTTTCGACCTCACCCCGGCACCGGCCGCTACCGCGGAAACCGATGCGGCCGAACGGCCCTCGCTTCGATACGCCTGGTGCTCGGGCCTGGCGCTGCTGACGTTCGTGCTGCTCGTGGTCATCGTCAAAACCGATGTCGGGGTGACCGCTATCGCCCTGGCCGCGTTGCTGCAGATTGCCTTCCGCCCCCAAGAGCGGTCACTGCTGGCCCGGATCCCCTGGCCCAGCATCCTGCTGCTGTGCGGTCTGCTCACCTATCTCGGGCTGATGCAGAAGATCGGCACCATCGATTCGATCGCGAGCGTCTTGCATCGCCTCGGGACGGGCCCGGTTCTCATCCTCGTACTCGCGTATTTGACTGCCCTGCTGTGCAATATCGAAAGCTCGACGCTCGGAGTTCTCGGGCTGATGATGCCTGTCGTGTTCTCCACCTTCACCGAGCCGGCCCAGATGTTCTGGGTGGTATGCGCGGTCTGCGTGCCGGCGGCGTTGATGGTGATGAATCCGATTCATGTGGCAGGCACCCTGATCATCGGCAATAGCGCGGTCAACGAGCAGGACAATCTGTTCCGCAGGCTGCTGGCCCTCGCGGGAAGTCTGGCGCTCGTGGTGCCCGGGCTGCTGGCGATCGTGCCCATCGCGGTCGCATGATGGGTGGACCGTCGTCATCGGCAGGCGGTCGCTAGGGCTGACCGGGCAGCAGCTGCACCATCAGGCCGTTGGCGTCGGCCAGCACCGTGTTCTGCGCGTCGTAGAGCTCCGCCGACACGAAGGCCTTGCGGCGATCCACCTCGTCGATACGGCTGCGCGCGGTCAGCGGCACCCCCACCGGGACCACCTGCCGATAGTTCACGTGCAGGAAGGCGGTGCGGCTGATGGTGCGGCCCGCCATGATCACCGTCATGCCGAAGAGATGGTCGAACAGCAGCGGCAGGATGCCACCGTGCACGGCGCCGTTACCGCCCAGATAGAACCGCGGGAAGTCGCCATGGGCCTCGATGCCGTCCGGACCGGCCTCATCGATGAACCAGGGCGGCAGCAGCAGATGCCCGTTGGCGGGCTCGTCGGCGACCCGGTTGGCAGGGCCGACACCCTCGGGCGCCTCGAAGGGATCCATCAGCTCGACGAGCTTCTCCGAGATGTCGGCCGCCTCATCCCAGCGAGGATCTTCCATATCGGCGGACACCGCGAGGTCCTGCAGCCGCCGCATGGCGGTCAGGAAGCGCCCGAACCCCGGGCCCACCGAGGACGGCGAGTACTGCGGGAAACCCCCGCCACGGATTTCACGGATCGCCCGATTCATCTCTTCATGCAGTGCGGCGAGTCTGTCCCCGTCGGCGGTCATGACCTCGAGAGTAGGTCCCGCCGCACGATCGTCTGATCCCGGCCCGGCCCGACGCCGATGCACGACATCGGCGCACCCGCGAGTTCCTCCAGGCGCAGCACGTAATCCTGCGCCTTGGCGGGCAGATCGCCGAACTCGCGAGCACCGGAGATGTCCTCCCACCAACCCGGAAGCTCTTCGTAAACCGGTGTGGCGCGGTAGATCTCACTCTGGGTCATCGGCATTTCGTTGGTGCGCTTGCCGTCCACCTCGTACCCGACGCAGATCGGCACGGTCTGCAGGCTGGACAGCACGTCCAATTTGGTCAGGAAGTAGTCGGTGATGCCGTTGACCCGGGTGGCGTACCGGGCGATGACGGCGTCGAACCAGCCGCAACGTCGGGCGCGGCCAGTGGTGACGCCCACCTCGCCGCCGGTCTTGGCCAAGTAGGCGCCGTGCTCGTCGAACAATTCGGTGGGGAACGGACCCGAACCCACCCGCGTGGTGTACGCCTTCAGAATTCCCAGCACGGTGGTGATCCGGGTGGGACCGATGCCGGACCCCACGGAAGCGCCGCCGGCGGTCGGGTTCGAGGACGTCACAAACGGATACGTGCCGTGATCGACGTCGAGCAGCGTGCCCTGCGATCCCTCCAGCAGTACCGTCTCACCGCGTTCCAGTGCCTGGTTGAGCTGCAGGCGAGCATCGGCGATGCGGTGTTTGAATCCCTCGGCCTGCTCCAGCACCCCGTCAACCACCTGATCCGGGTCCAGCGCCTTGCGGTTGTAGATCTTGACCAACACCTGATTCTTGAATTCCAGTGCGGCATGGACCTTCTGGCGCAGAGACTCCTCGTCGAGAACGTCTGCGACCCGGATCCCGATGCGCGCCACCTTGTCCTGATAGCAGGGACCGATACCGCGACCGGTGGTGCCAATCTTCTTGGATCCCAAATACCTTTCGGTCACCTTGTCGATCGCGACGTGGTACGGCATCAAGAGATGCGCATCCGCGGACAGGATCAGACCCGAGGTATCAATCCCCCGCTCCTCCAGGCCCGCGAGTTCGGTGAGCAGCACGCCGGGATCGACAACGACCCCGTTGCCGATGACGTTGGTCACCCCCGGAGTGAGGATTCCCGACGGGATGAGGTGCAGGGCGAAATTATCCCCATTGGGTAAGACGACGGTATGTCCGGCGTTGTTACCGCCCTGGTAGCGGACTACCCATTGAACCGAGCCACCGAGCAGGTCGGTTGCCTTGCCTTTGCCTTCGTCGCCCCACTGGGCGCCGATCAGGACTATTGCCGGCATGTGCGTTCTCTGCGCTTCCCTGTTGGCAGCCCACACTGTCCTTCCGGCTGGGCGAAGGCGGCGCGACGCTGCGCGTGCAAAATGTTGTTCAGCCGGTGAGCCACTGTATCGCAGGCCACGGGCTTTGTACGTATTCGGCACCGACGAAAGAGGTCCTTGATGAGCCCCCCGAGCGTCACCGAAACGGCGTCGGCACGGGTTTTGCTGTTCGGTGGGCGCCGACTGCCCCGTATTTTGCGCGATCTGCCTGTGGACCGGGTCGAGGAATCCGGCGCGGTGCGCACGCTCGTCGACGGGCTCCCGGACACTCCGACGCGGCTCATCGTGGTCGGCGCAGACGGTGATCTCGGCCAGGTGCTGACCCGCTTGATGCGCGCCGACAGACTGGACGTCGAGGTGGGATTCGTGCCGGACCGGCGGTCACACGCGCGACGGATCTACCGGATCGGGCCCGGAGCGGCACGTCGTGCACGTAAGGGTCAGGCGCACCGGGTACCGCTCATCCGGGACGACACCGGCACCGCCCTTGCCGGGCGCGCCACATGGCAGAGCAGCGACGGCGACGAGGTCACCGGCGAGGCGACCGTCGATGACACCCTGCTGTTCGACGGGACCGCACTGGTCGACGTCGAGCCCACCGAGTCGATGCCCGGCCTACGGGCCTCTATACGGGGCAGGACATGGCCCCTTCCCCGCCGCTGGGTGACCGGACGCGCGGCTCAGCTGGGCACGGTGGGAGCCATCGTCGTCAGGGACGGCGTCGCGGGCCCCCGCCCGGTCCCCCGATCCACGTTCTATCGCCACCAGCACAGCTGGTGGCTCGTCCGGTAGCTTCTTGCCGTGAACGTCAAGCAAGCGGTCCGCCCCAGCCCGGTCTTCCTGGCGCTCGTAGCACTCACCATCGCCGGGGCGGTGCTGGCATGGCTGGGCGGTAACTCCACCGAGCCATTGGCTCGCGGCGGGGTGTTCGTCTTCGTGTTCACCGGGTGGATCGTGTCGCTGTGCCTTCACGAGTTCGGGCATGCCTATACCGCTTGGCGTTTCGGAGACACCCAGGCGCGCGGCTACCTGACGCTGAACCCGTTGCAATACACCGATCCGGTGCTGTCCATCGTGCTGCCGCTGGTGTTCATCGCCCTCGGCGGCATCGGGCTTCCCGGTGGTGCGGTGTACGTGCACACCGCCGGCATGAGCAACCGGCAGCGCACCATGGTGAGCCTGGCCGGCCCCAGCGCCAACGCGACACTTGCGGTGTTAATTCTCGGAACCACAGCACTTTTCGCCGATCGCGAGCACATCGTGTTCTGGGCGGCCATGGCCTATCTCGGTTTTCTTCAGGTGACTGCGGTGGTGCTCAACCTGCTGCCCGTGCCGGGCCTGGACGGCTACGGTGCGCTCGAACCTCACCTGAGCCCCAACACGCAACGCATGCTCGGCAACGCCAAGACGTTCGGCTTCCTCATCCTGTTCATGCTGCTGATGTCGCCGCCGATCAACCGTGCATTCTTTGGCGCGGTGTACTGGGTCGTCGCCTCATTCGGAGTCGACCCGGGCCTGGCCCAAATAGGCGGCTGGCTGTTCCGATTCTGGAGCAAGCTGCTCTAGCCGCCCCGCGGCATCAGGTTGGGACAACGGGCAGCAGCACGTAAGGCCGCCCACCCGCGCCGCCGCTGAGGGTAGTGCGTCCGGAAAACTCGGGCAGGTCGCGTTCACCGGGCAATTCGTGCCAGTACGCACCACTTCCGAGTAATTCTCGCCCGTAGGCCTTCTCGGGTGGCCCGGGTAGTTCGTGCGTGTAGTCCTGACCGCGCACGGAAAGTCCGATGCGGTAGCCGGCCGGTGCCACCACCGACATCGGCCAGATCTCGACGTCGGCTTCGTACACAACGCCCGGCGTGAGTGGATCACTCGCGATGTGCGTGTGCCATGGCCGGTACGGCAGCGAGCGCTGATCGTCCTTCGCGCGGTGCGACATCCGCAGCCACCCCTGGGCCACCGGGCCGTGAGGTTCGAAAGCAGTAGGCCACAAGACCTCGGCGCCAAGGGGATCGAACAGATGCACGGTGACGAACAGGTCGGCATCCGTCGTGCTCGAGGCGACAAAGACCTTCAGTGCCGCCGGACCGGTGACCTCGATGTCGTGCTCCAAGACCGGCGTGGTGAACATGACGCCCTTCGAACGGGCCTCGAACGTGATCGACTGCTCGCCTTCGGGCGTGGTGACCGATAGCTGCCCGTCGGCACAGTCGAGATAGAAGCGAGTCCACTGAGTGCGATCCAGCGGCCATTCGTTTTCGGTGCGTTGGATGAACGTCTCGGGTGTGCGCACCTTGAGGTGGACCGGCGGTTCCTCGTCCCACCCATTGGCCGCACCCTTGAGGAAGTGGTCAAAGAATCGCCGCTGCAGGTCAACGCCGTAATCGGTATAGAACTCGGTCCAATGTTCCAGGCCGTGCACCTCGAGCCACTTCTGTCCGGAGGCGCTACGTGAGAACCCTTCGAAGTTGCCGCGTGAATGTAGGCCCATGCCACCCCAATTCGCGCAGGAGAGCACCGGCACGGTGATGTTCTCCAGGTTCGCGGTGCGGTCCCGGTAGTAGTCGTCGAGGTACTGATTGGTGAGCAGCACCTCGCCGATAGCAATAGCATTGGCGTCCAACTCGGCCTGACTGCGAACCGGCAGTCCCGAGACACGGCGACCGTTGTTGGGGTTGATCTGGGCGTCGGCGCGCCCATGCTGCACACTGCGGATCTGGCACGGCATCCAACTGGGCATGAACTCACTGGTGATGCCACCGTGTTTGGCGTACTCGCGGTAGAAGTCGTTGGCGCCCTCCCACGGGCAGATGGCCGCCAGATGCGGGGGTGCCAGCGCTGCGACCAGCCACTGGTTGGTGGCCAGGTACGAGATGCCCAGCATGCCGACCTTGCCGTTGCTCCACGGCTGCACCCCGGCCCATTCGATGCAGGCATAAAGATCCTGGATCTCCCGCGGCGAGAAGAGATCGATGGCCCCCTCGCTGCCTCCCGCACCGCGGGTGTCGATGCGCACACAGACGTAGCCCTGGGGCACCCAGCGTTCCGGGTCGGGGTATTCCCACACCTGGTATTTGTTGCTCGATTGGGCGCCGATTTCCGGATGCGCACGCATCATGGCGTTGAAGTTGTCGGCATAGCCGACCTGGAACGGCAGCCCCTTGCCGTAGGGGCTGGCCGCCAGTAGAACCGGGTGCGCCGCATCATCATCGGGGCGGAAGATGTCCGCGGCCAGCGTTATCCCGTCGTCCATCGTGATGCGCACATCCCATTCGATACGCATACCGTCGCGCAGTTCACTGCGCGGTGCGTACTGCTCAACCATGGTGTTTCCCTTCGTGTTCGACGGCCGGGCGGCGAGTTCCGCGCTAGGAAGCCACCCAGCCGCCATCGATCAAGAGGCTTGCGCCGTGGATATAGGACGCGGCCGGTGACGCCAGGAACACAACCGCCGGCGCGATATCCTCGACTTCACCCACCCGCCCGGCCGGCGTCGAATCGAGCATCTGCTGCTCGTAATCCTTGTCGGCGAGGAGATCTGCGTTGATGCTGGTGCGGACGTTGCCCGGCGCGACGGCGTTGACACGAATCCCCAACGGCCCAAATTCGGCGGTAAGGGACTTCACCAGCAGTTCGACCGCACCCTTGGTCGCGCAGTACGCCGCAGAGTTGGGAAAGCCGACGTGGCCGCAGATCGACGACACGAAGATGACCGAACTACCCGCCCCCAGGTGCGGGGCAGCGGCGCGGGTGAGTCGAAAGGGCGCGCGCACGTTGATATTCCATTGCGTGTCGAGGTCGAGATCGGTCGTCTCCAGGAATGGCGTCGGCAGGAAGACACCGGCGGCATGCACCAGAATGTCCATCCCGCCAAAGCGGCCGACGGCGCCGGAGACGATGGCGCCCGGCGCGTCCGCATCGGTGACGTCGATGCTCATGTATGCCGCCCCGCCGTCCGCCGACTCGATATCCGATGTCACTGCGGTCAAACGGATCTCGTCACGCCCGACGAGAAAGACATTCGCTCCTGCCCCTGCCAGTTCACGGGCTATCTGAGCACCGATGCCCGAACTGGCGCCGGTCACGACGGCGACCTTGTCCCGAAGTGGTTGCGCGGTGTTGCCCATGAGGTCCTCACTCCTTACGCCACCGGAAGCCCTTGCAGAACAACACCATCCACCACGAGGGTTTCGCCGGCGAGATTAACGTTAGTTTTCCTGCATTAAGAAGTATGAGACCGAACCACCATTAATGCAAGTTTTCTTGCATAAGGTGCCCCGGGCTGCCCCGAGAGGAGGGAAAATTCAGACAGCGCGGGCCATCAGCCCGCGCGAGCGATCAGATTGACCCGACGAGAACCCGGTCCACGAGTTGTTCCAGGTCCTGGTCGGGCGGGACGTACCCGAAGACGGCCCGGAGGTAGATCGGGGCCAGCACCGCATCGAAGATCTGCTCCACAGTGGGCGGATTCTCACCGCGTGCGACACTGCCATCGATCGCCGCCTGGATCTGATCGGTCCGCGTCTTCAGGTAGGCGGCCGCGTTGCCCGCCGCCGCGGATTCCTCATTGCCGAACAGCGCCGAGCGGGCCATCGCCAACGCACGGTAGAAGGCGAAGCCTTCCTTGGATTTGACCTGAGCCGACACCGCCGCGGCCCACGTCAACAGATCGTCGCGCAGATTCCCGGTGTTGGGGAACGGTGATTCTTCGTTCAGCTGGGTGACCGCGACATCGAGAATCACCGATTCGACGGTTCCCCACCGCCGGTAGATCGTCACTTCGTGGATACCCGAGCGCTCCGACACCTCGCGGACACTGACCGTGTCTCGCCCCTCGGCGAAAAGGGACCGCACCGCGTCATGCACCTGTTGGCGGGTGCGCTCGGTGCGGCCCCCCGGACGCACCGAGCCATGCGCCGCCGAGCTCTCGGTCATGGCCGAAGGCTAGGCGAGGAAATCACGCAAGTCGAGTTGCGTTAGGCAGAAAGCAACGCGGGACGCGCCGCGGGATCGCAATCGTCGAGCAGATCGCAGCACCGCGCGTACTCATGGTCCTCACCGATCAGTTTGGCGGCACGCGCCAAGGCCGCCACCGCGCGCAGGAAGCCACGATTGGGCTCATGCGAATACGGGACCGGACCAAAACCCTTCCAACCGTTTCGCCGCAACTGGTCCAGGCCGCGGTGATACCCGGTCCGCGCGAACGCGTACGCCGTCACGATGCTGGCGACCGACCCGTCGTCATCCAGCGCGTTCTCAGCCAGTTCGGCCCAGGCGATCGACGCCGCGGGGTAGGCCGCCGCGACCGCGGCCGGATCCTGACCGTTGAGCAGCGCCGATTCGGCGTCCTCGTCGCCGGGCAGCAGCACCGGCTCGGGACCCAGCAGATCACGCATTGGACACCAGGGAGAACTCATCCGAAAGACTCATAGATCCCATTGTGACGCGAACCGTCTCCCGCGATCACGATAGGGTGGGCGCGGTCGATCGCGCCTGCGCGAAAGAGCGGTAAGCACGGATAAGGAACGAAACGCATGGCGAACCCCACCGGTGGAAATTCCGAGGCCAAGCCCGACGCACAGCGCGACGAGCTTGCGGACTCCGCCGAACAGCCGGAAGGTGCCGCGAGCACCCCGGACGCATCGGATGTTTCGGACACCGCGGACAACACAGATACCGGTCCGGTCCCCCCGCTCGATGACGCCCAGACCGTGGTGATGGCTCCGGCTAAACCCGAGGTTCCGCGTTACACGGCGCCGGGATTCGATGCCAACAAGACCGAGATGATCGCGCCAGTCGGCGACGATCCCAAGACCGAACTCATCCAGCCGCTGGCGACCCAGGCCCGTCCCAAGGTCGCAACTCCCGAGACCATCGCGCCACGCAAGGCGGAGAAGCGCAGCTGGGGCTGGGTTATCGCGCTGGTACTCGTCGTCGCCGCATTGGCCGCGGTGATCGTGCTTGCCGCAGTCGTCATCTCACGTACCAGCACGCCGAAGGCGTCGCAAGAAGAGTTGGTACGCAACAGCATTCAGAACTACGACAACGCCATCCAGACCGGCAACCTGGCTGCCCTGCGCACCATCACCTGTGGCGAGACCCGCGACGGTTACGTGCGCTACCCGGACGCCGATTGGTCGCAGACGTATCAGAAGGTGGCGGCCGCCAAGCAGTACCCGGTGGTTGCCAGCATCGATGAGGTCGTCGTCAACGGCGAACATGCCGAAGCCAACGTCACGTCGTTCATGGCTTTCGCGCCGCAGACTCGGTCATCGCGCAGCTTCGATCTGCAGTTCCGCGACAACCAGTGGAAAATCTGCCAGTCCGACTAACAGCATTTCCCCGAGTGCGAGCGCTGACGCTCACACTCGGGGCTGCGGCTTACGCCAGTCCGGCGGAAACCGACCGGCCTGCCGACTTCAGGTCATTGCACGCCTCGACGACACGCGCCGTCATGTTGGCCTCGGCCTTCTTCAGGTAGCTGCGCGGGTCGTAGGTCTTCTTATCGCCCACCTCGCCGTCGATCTTGAGCACACCGTCGTAGTTGGTGAACATGTGCGCGGCGATCGGGCGGGTGAACGCGTACTGGGTGTCGGTGTCGACGTTCATCTTCACCACGCCGTAGCGCAGCGAGTCCTCGATCTCCGACTTCAGCGAGCCCGAGCCGCCGTGGAAGACGAAGTCGAACGGCTTGGAGCCCTCCGGCAGACCCAGCTTGGCCGAGGCCACCTTCTGTCCCTCGGCGAGCACTTCCGGCTTGAGCTTGACGTTGCCGGGCTTGTACACACCGTGCACGTTGCCGAAGGTGGCCGCCAGCAGGTAGTGGCCCTTTTCGCCGACGCCGAGCGCATCAACGGTCTTCTCGAAGTCCTCGGGGGTTGTGTAGAGCTTCTCGTTGATCTCGGCCTCGACACCGTCCTCTTCACCACCGACGACGCCGATCTCCACCTCGAGAATGATGTGGGCCTTGACGGCGGCGGCCAACAGCTCCTGCGCGATGGTCAGGTTCTCGTCGATCGGCACCGCGGACCCGTCCCACATGTGCGACTGGAACAGCGGAGCCCGGCCGGCGTTGACACGCTCCTGGGAGATGGCCAGCAGTGGACGGACATAGGTGTCCAGCTTGTCCTTGGGGCAGTGGTCGGTGTGCAGCGCGACGGTGATGTCGTACTTGGCGGCGACGACGTGCGCGAACTCGGCGAGTGCGACCGCACCGGTCACCATGTCTTTGACACCCAGGCCCGAGCCGAACTCGGCTCCTCCGGTGGAGAACTGGATGATGCCGTCACTGCCGGCGTCCGCGAATCCCTTGATGGCGGCGTTGATGGATTCCGAAGACGTGCAGTTGATGGCAGGGAAGGCGAAGGAATGCTCCTTGGCCCGATTCAGCATCTCGGTGTAGACCTCGGGCGTCGCGATGGGCACTTCGGTGACCTCCATGTCGGTTCTGAGCAGTCGGTTCTGGGCTCTGAGAAATCGCCCCTCACCATAAGCCAGGGACGTTTCCATCATTTAGCGCCGGTACTGTTGGCGCCGTGATCCTGGCTTCGTCGACGACCACCCTGGCCCTCATGCCCAGCTTCCTGGACCCCACCAAGCTGCTGGCGCAGTTCGGGACGCTGGCATTGCTCGGGTTGCTGGTGGTGATCTTCGTGGAATCGGGTGTGCTGTTCCCGGTGCTGCCCGGCGACTCGCTGCTGTTCGTCGCGGGTCTTTTCGCCGCCAAACTGGCCGCCGGAGTCGCAGACGAGAGCATCCAGCAAGCCAACTTCCAGCTCTGGAAGCTGCTGGTCTTCATTCCCATCGCGGCCATCCTGGGCGGGCAAGTCGGCTACTGGATCGGGCGCGGCATCGGCACCTCCATGTTCAAACCCGACGCACGCTTCCTCAAACAGCGCTACCTCGACGAGGCACATGCCTTCTTCGAGAAGAAGGGCCCCTTCGCCATCGTGATCGCACGATTCGTACCGATCGTGCGCACCCTGGCCCCGATCACCGCCGGCGCTGCCCGGATGAGTTACCCGATCTTCGCGCTGTACAACATCCTGGGCGCCGTCGTCTGGGGCGTCGGCCTGACCCTGTTGGGCTACTGGCTGGGCCAGTTCCAAGTCATTCAGAAGCTGCTCGAACCGATCTTCATCGTGATCGTGTTGGCCTCGGTGGCCCCGATGTTCTTCGAGTGGATGCGCCGCCGCAAGGCGGCCAAGGGCGCAGCGGGCTCCGAGACGCCGACCGAGGCCTGAGCTTTCGTCGACATCGACGAAATGTAGAGGTCTACCCGCACTTTCCGTGCAAAACGCAGATCTGGGCGTGCGGCCGGGTTCACAGCGAGGTGGGCTGGGTCTTCTCGAACTCGGTCACCTTGGCCCGGAAGGCATCCGGGAACGATGCGGACTTGCCGTCGATGGCGTGCACGTAGACCGTCTCACCGGTGATGAGATGTTCACCGCCACGGTGGATCTCGAAGTGGCAGGTCATGCTGGCCCGGCCCATCCGGGCAATGCGTACCCCGATATCGACGGTATCGTCGAAGCGAGCCGACGCGTGATAGTCGATGACCGATTTCACCACGTACATGTGCTCGAAGACCCCATCGCCACCGGCATTGCGCGCGCCGGTCAGCGCTGCCCAGTACTCGGTGAGCGCGACATCGAAATACGCCAGGTAGTGAGCGTTGAAGACCACGCCCTGCATGTCCACCTCGGCCCAGCGCACCCGCAGCGGATGACAGAAGCTGAAATCCTCCTGCGCCACGTCAGGCGACCACGTGTGCGGCTTCGAGCAGCATCCAACCGGACAGCTGCACCGACAAATCCCGCTCGGGAACCTTCGACGGATTGACCGCACCGGCCACGAACTGCGATGCCGCCGACTGTGCGGTCGGCAGATCGGCCGTTCGCGTCCAGTCCGCGCCGAACAACGGAAGATCCTCGACCGTCAGCCGATTGGCCCATGCGGCCTCCGCCGAGGCCAGCAAGATGTCCCGGGCCGTGGTGCGCGCATCGGCGTCCTGCGCCGAGTTCTCCGGGAGGGTGGTGACCACCAGCGCCAGATAGCGGGCCAGAATGCCGTTGAACAGCCCGCCGTCTCCGCCGCCGCTGCCCCTGATGACCCCGTCTTCGGTCATCTGATCCCTGACCGCGTGGACCAGCCGATGCACGCGCTGGGCATGCCGCGACTCGGCGGTCCGCACCGCCAACTCCGTCTCCAGCCCCAAAACCACACCCTGACAGTAGGTATAGGTGGCCCGTTCGAGGGTGCCGTCCTCTTGGATGCCATCGATCACCAGATGCGAATCCGGGTCAACGAGAGTGTTGTCGATCCAGTCGGACATCACCTCGGCCCGCCAGACTCTTCCGGTGCGCGCCAAGACGATTGCCGCGGGCCCGTTGGCGGGAGTGTTGAAGAACCTGTCCTGCTTGCGCCACGGGATGCCACCCCCGTACTGCGGCATCCACGCGTCGAGGAACTGCTGCCGTAGGCGATTCAGCGCACGGGGACGCTCCAGGCCCAGCAGCTCGGAGGCGCGCTGCATGGCCAGCGCCAACCACGCCATGTCGTCGTAGTACTGGTTGGTCCACATGAAGACATTGCGAAAGCGATGTGCGCGTTGCATATCCGCGATGTGCTTGAGCCGGTCCGGGCGCGGGTCACGCAGTTGCGCATCGATCAGGCAGTCCTGCAGGTGCGCCTGCCACCAGTAGTGCCAGTTCTTGAACCAGGTGGCACCCGGCGCCGGCGGCCACGTGACGATGCCGAGTTGCATCCCCGGCAGATGCCACAGCGACGAGAGATGCCGTGCGGTAATCGCGGCTTCGGCGCTACTGGCCCGGTTTGCCCACAGCACATCCATGCACCCGATACTAGGCGGGGCTCACCACGCCCTGTTCAGGTCGGCATGCTGGCGGATCCAGGCGTGCATGGCGATCCCGGCGGCGACCCCGGCATTGATGCTGCGCGTCGAACCGAACTGAGCGATCGAAACCGTCATCACCGCACCACCTTTCGATGTATCGGTGACGCCCGGTCCCTCCTGCCCGAACACCATCAAACAGTCTGCGGGCAACTGTGCCATCTCCAGCGGTATCGAACCGGGCACATTGTCGACGGCCACCACGGTCAGACCGGCCTGCTTGGCGTACTCGAGAAGCTCATCGGTGCTGTCATGGTGCATCAGGTGCTGATAGCGGTCGGTCACCATGGCGCCACGCCGGTTCCAGCGGCGCCGGCCCACGATATGCACGGTGTGCACCGCGAACGCATTGGCGGTGCGCACCACCGTCCCGATATTGGCGTCATTTTCAAAGTTCTCGATGGCGATGTGTAACCGGTGACGTCTGCTGTCGATATCGGCGACGATCGCGTCTCGCCGCCAATAGCGATAGGCGTCAACCACATTGCGGGCATCACCGTCACGCAAGAGTTCCGGGTCGTAGCGCGGATCTTCCGGTAGTGGCAGACCACGATCCAGCGCCCAGGGCCCCACTCCGTTGCCGGTGGCGCCCCACAAAGACGGCTCCGTGGGTCCGTCCTTGGGATCTTCCGAGTCCACACTCACGAGTTCGTCCACACCGCGGCGTGCGTACCGATCACCGACAGAGTGCCCGCGAGCACCGCCGCATTGATCTCCCCCTGCAGACACAGCGAGGGTTGCAGCTGCACGGCATCGAGGGCAGCGTCCGGCAGCACCAGCACCGAGGCGCCGTAGACGGCACAGCTACGCGGTAGGCCGGGCCCGGGCAGCGTCGGTGTCACCGTGACCATGAGCGGTCCGCCGCGCGCCGCCGATTCGTCGCGATAGCGCGCCGCGACCCCCGAAATGTTCAGTCCCAGTAGCGAGTATCCGTTGCCGGTGAAGGCATTTGGATCACCCAGATTCACCTGGCTGATCTGCTGACCGTTGGCCCGCCAGGCCTCCATGCTCTTGGTGATGATCACCAAGCCCGAGTCGTTCTGCGGGGTCGGTAGCAGACCCATCGGGTACGCCACCGGATAGGCCACGGTGGTTCCGGCAATACGGTCCTTGGCCGAGTACACGTACACGCCGCGCACCGCGCTCTGGTTTTGCATGGGTCCCAGGCACACCGTGCCGGTCAGCTGATCTGGAGTCGGTGCGCTCAGGGGATGTATCGACAAATCGGCCAGCCCACCGCACCCGTTCAATGCCGGCACTTCCAGCGGATGTGCCAGCGACCCGTACAGCCCGAAACGCAGATCCGCGGCGGCAGTGGGCTTCTCTTCCGGCTTGGCGGCCGCCCCCGTGATGTCGACCAGCACGTACCCGTTCTGGAATCGCAGATTGGCGACACCGAGGTTCCAGCCCAGCACACTCTGTGTCTCGCCGACCTTGGCGGCCTGTGCGCCGTAGACCAGTTGTTTCTCAGGGTCTTTCGAGCAGCCCGTCAAGACCAGGACCCCGGCCAACAGAGCAACCAGGGCCCTCCGGAAGGTCACGATCCGGCCAGGCCGAGATCCGTCAGTCCCAGCACATACCGATAGGGAACACCTTCGGCGCGAATGGCCTCGGCGGCACCGGTGTCACGGTCGACGACGGTCGCCACCCCGATCACCGTGCCTCCGGCCTCACGGACCGCTTGCACTGCCGTGAGCGCGGAACCGCCGGTGGTGCTGGTGTCCTCGACCACCAGAACCTTCTGCCCCGCCACGTCGAATCCTTCGATAAGCCGTTGCATGCCATGGGCTTTCACCGACTTACGCACCACAAAAGCATCGATGGGCCGTCCGCCGGCGTGCATGACGGCCGTCGCGACCGGATCGGCACCCAGAGTCAGGCCGCCGACTCCGGCGTAGTCCCAGTCGCTGGTCAGCTCGCGCACCAGCCGCCCGATCAGGGCCCCGGCACGGTGGTGCAGTGTGGCACGACGCAGGTCGACGTAATAGTCGGCCTCCTTGCCCGATGACAAGGTCACCTTGCCGTGCACCACCGCGATATCGCGGACCAAGGCCGCCAACTCGTCACGCTCGGCGGCGTTGAGATCCGGTCCTAAATCAAGTTCTGCCACGACCCCGTCCTACCACGCTGTTGAATTTCCGCACCAAACCTCTTGGTATTACCCGCGTTACTGAAGTGATCGCCTTGTATTGCACGCCGGGAACGCTGAGCACCTTGCCGGCGGCGATGTCATGCAGGCACGCGTTGACCACGTCGTCAACCTGGAGCCACATGAATTCCGGGATGGTGCCCATCTCGATTCCGGCCCGCTCGTGAAACTCGGTGTGGATGAACCCGGGGCACAACACGTGCATGCCAACCCCGGTGCCCAACAACCCGTTTGCCAATCCTTCGGTGAACGAGACCACCCAGGCCTTCGACGCCGAGTACGTCGAGCCACGCCCGGACACCAGACCGGCCACGCTCGCCACATTGATGACGGTGCCGGCGCCCGCTTCGATCATCGAGGGCAGGGCCGCACGAGTCAGCTCCATGACGGCAGTGACATTCACATCCAGCTGCGCGTGCAGCAGTTCGGGTGCCGCTACCCAGAACTCGCCGGCAGTCGCGAATCCGGCGTTGTTGACCAACACCGACACGCCGGTCGCGAGGCGCTTGGCGACCCTTGCCCGATCGGCGGCATCGGCCAGGTCGGCGGGCAGCACCTCGGCATGCACACCGAATCGGCAGGCGAGTTCGTCGGCCAGCGCCCCCAGCCGCTGCTCATCACGGGCGACGAGCACCACGTCGTATCCCTGCGAGGCGTACTTGCGAGCAAAACCGCCCCCCAGGCCCGAGGTGGGTCCGGTGATGAGCGCCACGGGGCGCACGGAATTCGTGTCAGCCGCGGATGAGCCAAGACCATCAGGCACGGATGAGCCGCTTGCGCGAAGACCGTCGACCATGGTTGGTCAGCGTACCCGGCTGACCGGGCGCTTCCACCCGCCGTATAACCGGTACTAACAGTTACTGGTACAAATTGTCCGGAAATCGCCGCTTGCCCGAGCCAGCGTTGCTAGCATCGCGAAATGCTCGACCGGCTTGTGGGGTGGCTCTTAGAGCGTCAGCGCTGGATTTACCCGGTACTTATCGCATTGTGGCTCGCCGCGGGCACCTACATAACCACCGCGCCGAAAGTTGCATTGCCGACCCCGGAGACCGCCCCGACCGCGCAACCCGTGAGCGCAATGTCGCTCAGCCAGCCCAAGACGGTGACCTACGAGGTATCCAGCGGCGGAGCGCCCATCACGGTGTCCTACCTCGACGAAAAGGGCCAATCACGGCTCTTCAACGGCACCGCGCCCTGGCGCACCAGCCTGACCACCAGCGACTTCGGATTCACCGCCGGCGTCACAGCGATATCCACCGACACCGTCACCTGTCGAATCACCGTCGACGGCAAGGTCGCCGACGAGAAGACCGACACCAGCCGCACCCCTTCGGTGAGCTGCAATCTCGTCGCATTCCAAAAACTCGGCGCGCAAGGCGGTCACTGATGCACGACAGTCCAGTTTTCGGCCACTTCGCCGGGATCATCAGCAGGCACGCCGCCGCGATCATCGGGCTGCTCATGCTGGTGGCCGGTGGCCTGATGGCATCGGCACCCGACCTCGAAGAGCTCGCCCTGACCCACGGCAGCCCCATGATGCCCACCAACACCGAGTCCGCGGCCGCGCTCAAACACATGGCCAAGGCATTCGGGGAGTCCGAGTCGAACAACACCGCCGCCGTCGTCGTCGTCAAAAATCAGCCGTTCACCGAGGAGGACCGGCAGTTCCGTGCCGAACTGATGAAGCGGCTGCGGGCCGACACCGAGCACGTGGAGCCGGGCATGGACATGTGGTCCGACCCGCAATTCGCGACAGCATCGGAAAGTCCCGACAAGATGGTCGCCCTGGCCCAAGTGCAACTGTCCGGGGAAATCGGCGGACCCAAGGCCATGGAATCCGCAAAGGCCGTGCAGCGCATCATCGATGACATCGCCAAGCCGGCGGGCACCACGATCTACGCCACCGGAACAAGCCAGGCCGCCGCCGATCAGATCAACACGATGATGCGCGATGTCGTGATCATCGGCGGACTGTCGCTCGTGCTGGTGGGCGGCCTGCTGCTCTTGGTCTACCGCTCCCTTGTGGTCGCGTTCCTGCCACTGATCACGGTGGGCGTCGCGGTCGGGATCGCTACCCCGATCGCCAGCTTCCTGACCCTGGCCGGGCTGATTCCGACATCGATGATGACCAACGCCTTGATGGGTGCGCTGGCGTTGGGTGCGGGCACCGACTACTCCATCTTTTTCATCGGCCGCTACCAAGAGGGCAGACGTGCCGGCCTCAGTGTGGACGACGCGTTCCGCGCCGGCTATCGGGGCGTGGCGCCGGTCGTGATCGCGTCCGGGTTTACGGTCGCAGGCGCGTTGTCCTGCATGACATTCGCCCAGCTGGACATGATGCGATCGATGGGCATACCCGGGGCCATCACGATGATCTTCACGGTGCTGTCGGCCGTGACGGTGACACCCGGTGCACTGCTCATCGGTGCGCGCAGGTTCGGCTGGTTCGAACCCAAATCGACCACCCGATCGAACCGGCTGTGGCGCCGTATCGGCATCCGGGTGGCGCGCTGGCCAAAGCCCATATTCGTCACCACCTTCGCCGCGTTGATCGTGCTCATGATGGTGATCCCCACCGCCTCCTTCAATTACGACGAACTGCAGTTCATCCCGAAGGACATGCCCAGCGCGGCCGGCATGAACGCGATTCAGGAGCACTTTCCCACGGGCCAAATGAATCCCGACATGATCCTCATCCGCTCCCCGGAAGATCTGCGCACCTCGGCCAACATCGGACTCCTGGAGAAAGCAGCGCAACAGATCACCAAGCTGGACAGCGTGGCCTCGGTGCAGTGGATCACCCGGCCGACGGGGATCCCGATGGATCAAACCTCACTCATGTACAGCGTGGGGATGGCCGGAACGATGGTGTCGCAGAACAAGATCGTCATGGAACAGCGGCAACAGCGGATTCGCGCGATGA
Source organism: Mycobacteroides franklinii (assembly GCF_001853795.1). NCBI lineage: Bacteria > Bacillati > Actinomycetota > Actinomycetes > Mycobacteriales > Mycobacteriaceae > Mycobacteroides > Mycobacteroides franklinii. Next base: position 1,320,235 of record NZ_MLIK01000019.1, on the reverse strand, counting down.
CCGACAACATGAACTCGATGATGACCACCCTGCAGGGTCTGCAGAACACGCTGCGTACCGCACAGCAGGGCGCCGCCCAATTCAGTGCGGCGGCAGGGCCGATCCAAGCCAGCCTGAATCAGATGAAATCACAACTCAATTCGGTGATGGGTCCGGCCCGCGAGGTGGTGCGGGCACAGCCCAACTGCGCCGCCGATCCGATGTGCGTGGGCGCACGATCCACCCTGTCCAACTTCGAGAACATGTCGAGCGTCACCGACCAAATGCGCAGTCTCGTCAGCACTTCGGGCTCCATGACCGGAGGTTTGGCCCAGGCCGCACGGACCATGCCGCGCATGCTCGACTCGATGTCCGCAATGCAGGATCTGATGACCGAGACCAATGAGCAGATGGCTCAGATGATGTCGCAAATCGATACCATGACCTCGCTGATGCAGGACCTCGGCCGAAGTAGTGCGGGCACCGGGGACTACTTCTACTTCCCCGCGCAGATGCTCTCAGATCCGCGTTTCAAGCCGTACCTGAAGATGATGTTCTCCGAGGACGGCACCACCACCCGCATGATCGTGATCGGCAACGGCAGCAGCTACGGCGACGAGGGCATCCAGCGCGTCCGGGATCTGGCGCATGAGATGAAGTACGCGCTCAAGGGCACTCGTTTGGAGGGCAGTGTCATCGAAATCGCCGGCCCGGCAGCACTGATCGGCGATATGCGGGTGATGCTCGACCGCGACGAAAAGCTGATCATGATCGGCTGTCTTACGGTGATCTTCACCGTGGTGCTGCTCCTGCTGCGCGGTTTGGTGGCCTCACTGATCGTCATCGGCTCGGTGCTGGTGTCCTTCGCGTCGACGCTCGGACTGGCCCTGGTGATCTGGCAACACGTGCTCGGCATTCAGTTGCACTGGTCGGTGCCGGTCGCGGTGTTCGCGATTCTCATCTCGGTGGGCGCCGACTACAACCTGCTGGTGGCGTCGCGCTTCAAGGAAGAGATGAGTGCCGGTATCCGGACGGGTGTCATCCGCACCATAGCCGGCACCGGCGGAGTCGTGACGACAGCCGGGCTGGTGTTCGCGATGACACAATTCGCGATGATGGGTTCGAGTCTGGTGAACGTCGCTCAGATGGGCTCGACGATCGGTCTGGGTTTGATCATCGACACATTCGTCGTGCGCACCTTCACGGTGCCGACGCTCGCGGTGATCCTCGACAAGAAATTCTGGTGGCCACTGCCGATGAACCAGCTGTGGCGGCGTTCCTAGCGCCTAGTTGCCCTGCGGTTGGCCCTGACCCACGGGGGCGGGCTGCCGGTCGCCCGCGGGCGAGGAGTTGGAACCGACGGGTCGGCTCGGGCGTTCCGCGGCCTGAATGGGCGAAAGTGCCGATTCACCCGACGGGGGCAACACGCGCAGCAGGTCATTGAACTGGCGGACGGCCTTGAGGCCCTCATCCCACTGCTCACGGTTGCTGTTGATGGGAAGCGCGGCCAGCGTCCAGTGCTGCTCGTTCCACAGCACCTCCGCCGTCTCGGTCGCGGTGTGGGCGAAGGTGACCATGCGCCGATCACAGGCGCGACGGGCGGCGTCCAGGTTGGTGGAGTACACCATGCGCGGTCCGATGGCACCCAACAACCAGATATCCGATTCGCGAGGCTCCTGCATGACCTTGAGCCGCAGATCCACCATGACGTTGGTGCCCACCTTGCGGTGCAGCGCGATGATGGTCGCGACGTCCTCCAGGTCGAAGACGTAGACGGCCTCCCCACGGATCTGTCCGAGGACCACGTTCGCGGCCGCGGCCGATCCCGCGCTGGACATCACGCCGCGGTTCCAGCGCTTCACGATCTCTTTGTCCTGCGACATGTAGTCGAAGCCGTGAGATCGCGCCCAGGCCTTGCGGCGGTGTCCGCGGCTGCGGCGGCGGCCGATATCCACGTACAGCAGCACGCCCGCACAGACGAAGCACAGTGCGGACAGCGTGAACCAAAGTAGAGCCATCCGCGACAGCCTAACCGGTACCGGCCCAACTGCCGCACGGACCGCTCGGATCGTGACCCAGAGTTACCGGTCCGTGATGGGCTCTCGATAGCGCCGAATGTCGACTTACCGCGCGAAAGTCCGAGTAGACAGCGCGATAAGTCGACACTCGACAGCTACTTATCCCAGGATGAGCGATTCGCCGTCGGCACTCACGTTCACCGGAACGACGTCGCCATCGTGCACCTCACCGGCCAACAGCTGCTTGGCAAGCTTGTCGCCGATCGCCTGCTGCACCAGACGCCGCAGCGGACGTGCCCCGTAAATCGGGTCGAACCCGCGTTGGGCCAGCCACTTCTTGGCGGGCTCGGACACCTCGAGTGTCAACCGGCGCTGAGCGAGCCGCTTCTGCAGCTGTGCCAGCTGGATGTCGACGATCCGCACCAGTTCCTCAGGGTTGAGGCCTTCGAAGATCAGCACGTCGTCGAGCCGGTTGATGAACTCCGGCTTGAACTTCGCACGCACCGCGGCCATCACCTGCTCCTCGGAGCCACCGGCCCCCAGGTTGGAGGTGAGGATCAAGATGGTGTTCCGGAAGTCCACCGTGCGGCCCTGACCGTCGGTGAGACGTCCCTCATCGAGCACCTGCAGCAGCACATCGAACACATCCGGGTGCGCCTTTTCTACCTCGTCGAACAGCACCACCGTGTACGGGCGCCGGCGCACCGCCTCGGTCAGCTGACCGCCGGCGTCATAGCCGACATAACCCGGAGGGGCACCGACAAGTCGTGCGACCGAATGCTTTTCGCCATACTCCGACATGTCGATACGCACCATGGCGTGCTCGTCGTCGAAGAGGAAGTCCGCGAGCGCCTTGGCCAACTCGGTCTTGCCGACACCGGTGGGCCCGAGGAACAGGAACGATCCGGTGGGCCGGTTCGGGTCGGCGACACCGGCCCGAGCGCGGCGTACCGCATCCGAGACGGCCTCGACGGCCTTCTTCTGCCCGACCACCCGCGCCCCCAGCACGTCTTCCATGCGCAGCAGCTTGGCGGTTTCGCCTTCCATGAGGCGCCCGGCCGGGATACCGGTCCAGGCCGACACCACATCGGCGACGTCGTCGGGGCCGACCTCTTCCTTGAGCATGACGTTCCCGTCATGGTCCAGGCCTGGAAGCGCCGCCTCCAGTTGCTTCTCCAGCTCGGGAATGCGTCCGTAGCGCAGTTCGGCGGCCTTACCCAGATCGCCGTCGCGTTCGGCGCGGTCGGCTTCTCCCTTGAGGCTTTCCAGCTGCTCCTTGAGATCACGGACCGCGTCGATGGCCTTCTTCTCGTTCTGCCAGCGTGCGGTCAGCTCCGCGAGCCGCTCCTTCTTATCGGCCAGCTCCTCACGCAGCTTGACCAGGCGCTGCTTCGAGGCCTCGTCGTCTTCCTTCGACAGCGCCATCTCTTCGATCTCGAGACGACGCACAACACGCTCGACCTCGTCGATTTCCACTGGGCGCGAATCAATTTCCATGCGCAGACGAGATGCGGCCTCGTCGACAAGGTCAATGGCCTTATCCGGCAGGAAGCGTGAGGTGATGTACCGATCGGACAGGGTCGCGGCAGCCACCAGTGCCGAGTCGGTGATCCGCACGCCGTGGTGAATCTCGTAGCGCTCCTTGATGCCACGCAGGATGCCGACGGTGTCCTCCACCGACGGCTCACCCACCAGCACCTGTTGGAACCGCCGCTCCAGGGCGGCGTCCTTCTCGATGTACTTGCGGTACTCGTCGAGTGTGGTGGCGCCGACCAGACGCAGCTCACCGCGGGCCAGCATGGGCTTGATCATGTTGCCGGCGTCCATCGCCGACTCTCCGGTCGCGCCCGCACCCACGATGGTGTGCAGTTCATCGATGAATGTAATCAATTGCCCGGCAGAGTTTTTGATCTCATCCAGAACAGCCTTCAGACGCTCCTCGAACTCGCCCCGGTACTTCGCACCAGCGACCATGGAGCCAAGGTCCAGCGAGACGACAGTCTTGCCACGCAGGCTTTCGGGCACGTCGCCGGCGACAATGCGCTGCGCCAGGCCCTCCACGATGGCGGTCTTACCGACACCGGGCTCACCGATCAGCACCGGATTGTTCTTGGTGCGCCGGCTCAGCACCTGTACGACGCGACGGATCTCGGTATCGCGACCGATCACCGGGTCGAGCTTGCCCTCACGGGCACGGGCGGTCAGATCGGTGGAGTACTTCTCCAATGCCTGGAACGTCGCCTCGGGCTCGGCACTGGTCACCCGGCCGCTGCCGCGCACCTGAACGAAGGCATCGCGCAGCGCCTGCGGGGTGGCACCGCTGTTGGCAAGCAGCTTGGCGATATCGGAATCACCGGTGGCCAAGCCGACGAGCAAGTGCTCGGTGGATACGTAGTCATCGTTGAGCTCGGTGGCGAGCTGTTGCGCCGTGGTGATCGCGGCGATGGAGTCACGCGACAGCTGCGGGTTGGCGCTGGCATTACTGACTTGAGGCAGCCGATCGGCGATGGCCTGCGCTTCGTTGCGTACGACAGCAGGGTCGACACCCACGGCCTGCAAAAGCGGCGCGGCGATGCCATCGGTCTGGCTCAGCAGCGCCACCAACAGGTGGGCCGGACGGATTTCGGGGTTGCCCGCTGAGGTCGCTGCCTGGAGGGCAGCAGTCAGCGCGGCCTGAGTCTTCGTGGTCGGATTGAACGAGTCCACAACACCTCCATTGGTTGAGAGAAAAGTTGGTCACTAGTTCTAACGTCAAAAATCTTGAGTCTGTTCCGCTCAACTTTGAATTTTTTCCGGCTGCCGTGTCTAGCTCATCACACCAAGCGATGCTCCGGAACGAGATGGTGCCGTCGTGCCCGAATCGGCGCTCACTCGTGGTGGCCGCGCCCCTCGAGCAGCTCGCCGAGTCGGGACAGGACGGGAACCGCCCCTCCCCGTAGGACCGACCGCACCTGACGATTGAGCGGGGACTCCGAATCGAATCCGCTCAACCGGAACCACAGTTGCGTTCCGCCGTCCAGCGGACGCAGCCGCCAGGTCATGTTGAGCGCGGTGATCCCACCCATGATGGGAATCTCGAACGTGCACACGATGAGCTCGGGCTCGCGCACCTCCAAGAACTCCATGTCCACCCGCCCGCCGAACCCGACAAGCGGGATCGGATAGGTGGTCACGGTGAGCCGTCCGCCCGTCTCCACCACTCCGAGATCGTGGTCGTTGACCAGTTCGCCCACAAACTCCTTCGAGGTGATGACCTGCCAGACCGTTTGTGGCGAATGGTGATAGAACTCGCCCAGACTGAATGACGTCGCGTCGTCGGGCGGGGGCCCCACACCGGCTTCCGGAGCGGCCATCAGTTCCGCGATCCGGGACATGACCAATGTCCAGATGTCCCGAACAAGAATCCGGAGTCGTCCATGAACCGGGTTGGCGACATCAAATCCGTTGTGCACTACCAGTAATCGCGTTCCGCCCGATTCTGGATGCAGCGTCCAGGTGGCCTGCAGATTCAAAGAGCTCTCGGGCGTGGTGAAGCGGTACGCCAAACGTTCGTTGGGTACGACGTCGGTGAACTCACAGTCCCCGCGACCATCGAAATTCACCTCCGGTATCGGGAACGTGGTGAACGCGAACGACTTACCCGTCTCGACGGAGTTCCCGACAACATCGGTCGTCCAGTCCGAGATCGAAGCGGGCGACGTCATGGCGCGCCAGACCTGCTCCGCCGAATAGGGGAAGAACTGCCCCACTGTCACCGATGTCAGATCATCCGGCGACGCGCTCATACCCCTGGGATACCGCAGTTGTGTGAGACGTGTGGGCGATCAGGCGGATACATCGGTGACCAGACAATGCGGCGGCTGATCGTCGCCGGTCCGGGCAGTGTCGATACATCGACCGAGTCTGCCCATCGTCCCGGGCCAGCCGCGCTCGGAGAGCGTCCGATACACCCGCGAAGCGGAGTCGTCAGGATCGAACCCCTCATGACGCAGGGTGACCATGGTGCCGCCTGGCACCTCTTGCAGCGTCCACGTCACGGTCCATTCCCGGTACTTCGCCGATTTCATATCCCACCAGCGGATGGACAGCACCGCATTGGGGGTAGCCGCGAGCACCTCGCAGGACAGCGCGCCGGAGAAATCGGCCATGGGTATGGGAAAGGCCGTGAAGCGGAACCGGGTTCCGACCTCGGGCCGAAATCCGATCGGGTCCATCAGCCATTCCTCCATGGCATCCGGACAAGCCATCACACTCCATACCCTCTCGGGCGGATGCGGATAGAACTGGTCAAGAACGATAGTGGCGATGTCGTTCGCGTCGTCGGGCACGGCACTCTCCAGATCGGTTGGGTTATCTTTCATACCCCACCAATCTGGGTTACCGCCGTGTTCTCATCTGTTAGCCAAGCAAACTCATCCGTATGAGCGCTCAACGCCATCCCCGTCTCTCGAGGTAGTCGCTGCACGATCGATGAGGCGCCCCAGCTTGGTCATCGCAGTGGGCCAGAACAGGTCCGAAAGCGCCGCCATCCTGCGCACAACTGGGTCATCGCTATCGAATGCGGGCCGGCTCAAGGTCACCATGGTGCCCTCCGGCACCGCACCGAGAGACCACGTGGTTCGCCAGGCAACCGGAGCATCCAGTTTTGTATCCCACCAGGAAATTGCCAGCTTTTCGTATTGCGTAGCCACTAGAACTTCGCAGGCGATGTCCCCGGAATAGTTGGCAATCGGCACCGGAAGATCCAGCAGCCGGTACCGCGTACCCACCTCCGGGCGAAACCCAACCTGTTCGACGAACCAGTCCCCCATGACATCGGGGTCGACCAGAACATTCCATACGCGCCCCGGAGGGTGCGGATAGAAGAAATCTGCGACGACATCCGCCGAGTCGTACGGATCGCCCACAGCGCACTCCCTCGTAGGTAGTGACACCCTTTGTACTCCGCGAAACTGGCGACCGGGATTACTGAAGTGATTAGCCAGGCAAACGTATCGCGGATGCCTCGGCGGCACCGCGCCTGTCGATGGACGGGTACGTAGTGCAATCGATCTCACAATCACCCGGATGCCGCGGTCACAGAACATCGGCACACGCCGATGCAGGCTCTCCACCAGGCCTGTAGTGAAGGAAGAGCGCCCACGACGGTTCGGTCAGCACACGGATGACGCACCGTCAGGCCGTCTGGCACCAATCTGGCCTCACGCAGTCTCAAACGGGCCCGGAATTTCCCTTCTAGACTGGCTTCTCGGTAGAGGAGAACCCCGGAAAGGTTAGGCAACGGAAGCTCGTGGGGCTTGAGGACGTCGAAGCACTGCACGACTTGGTCGGCGGGGTCGAGCTATCGGGAAACAAACTTGTCCGAAGCTTCTACATCCGCTGGTTCGCCATCGATCCCACCGTCGGCGATCTCTTCCCCGCCGACATGTCGGCTCAACGCGAGCACTTCCGTCAGGCACTCCAGTTCGTGCTCTGGGAGATGGCGGCCTACCGCACCGAGGGTTTGGTCAACTTCCTAGCCCAGCTGGGCCGCGACCACCGGAAGTTCGGAGCCACCAACAGCCAGTACGACACCATGCGCCAAGCCCTGCTGGACACCACGCGGGAGGTGCTGGCGCCGATTTGGGATCAGCGGATGGAGGCCACCGCCACCGAGGTCTACACGGTGATGATCGAGGTGATGCGCAGTGCCGCCGCCTCCGACATCGGCCAGCCCTGGTGGGATGGCAAAGTCATCGAATATCACCGCACCTCCAGGGATCTCGCACTAATCCGGCTGAAGCTCAACGCGCCCATGCCGTATCACTGCGGACAGTACGTTCATGTCCAGGTGCCGCAAAGCCCGAGAAACTGGCGTTATCTTAGTCTGGCGATTCCGCCGGATCCCGAGGGCTACATAGAATTTCATGTCAAGGCGGTACCCGGTGGGCTAGTCAGCGGCGACATGGTCAACAAGACCAAGGTGGGTGACACCTGGCGGATTTCACCGCCACTCGGCGCGCTGTCGGTGAATCGCGACGGCGGAGACATCCTCATGGTCGCGGGCAGTACCGGTATCGCACCGCTGCGCTGCCTCATCATGGAACTATCCCAGTGGGCCGAAAACCCAAGAGTCCACCTGTTTTACGGGGCACGCTATCCGCAGGAGCTCTACGACCTGTGGACACTCTGGCATATCGCCTCGATCAATCCCTGGCTGTCGGTCACGCCGGTCACCGAATACCCGCGAAACCCGGAGTGGGCCAACGAATACCACGATCCGACACCGCCCCGCGGCCTCCATGTCCGCCAAACGGGACTGCTCTCGGAGGTGGTGACGACATACGGCGGTTGGGGCGACCGGCAGATTCTGCTCGGCGGCTCGGCATCGATGATCCAGGCCACCAAGGAGGCACTGGTCTCAAAGGGGGCTGACGCCTCCAGAATTCAGCACGATCCCCTCTAGCGCTGCTGACGCGGCTGCCAGACGACCACCGCGGTGCTCTTGGGGATGACCGCGACCTCGCGACCCGCCGTCGCGGCGCGCAGCTGGGCCACCTCGGCCGTCAGCTCGGCCAGCTTGGCCTGCAACGCCTCGACCTGGTTAGTCAGTTCGATAACCCGTTTAATGCCAGCAAGGTTGACGCCTTCATCCTGCGACAGGCGCTGCACCTCGCGCAACAGATCCACGTCACGCTGCGAGTAGCGCCGACCGCCACCGGTGGTGCGTTCGGGGCTGACCAGGCCGAGCCGGTCATACGTGCGCAGCGTCTGCGCGTGCATACCGGCGAGCTCAGCGGCCACAGAGATCAGGAAGGTGCGAGCGCCTCGCTCGGGCTGGCGGCGCCGGGGGGTGCCGCCGCCTCCCTGCGAGGACGTCATCGCGCACCCGCCCAACCCGCTCGCGGATCGAACCCACTAGCCTTCTCCGCCACCTGATAGCGCTGCAACGCTTCCAGCGCACTGTCTTCCAGTTTCGAGGGCACCGCGACCTTGACGGTGACCAACAGGTCGCCGTTTCCGCCGGCGCGCTTCGGGATCCCACGTCCGCGTACCCGCAGGATGCGCCCGTCGGAGGTACCCGCGGGCACCTTCACTCCGACACGACCTTCCAGTGTCGGCACGGAAACCGTGGCACCCAGCGCCAATTCGGTGAAGCTCACCGGAACGGTGAGGGTCAGATCGTCGCCATCGCGGGTGAACACCTTGTCGGGCCGCACATGGACGGTGACGTACAGATCGCCGGACGGTGCGCCCCGCAGGCCTGCCTCACCCTGCCCGGCCAGCCGAATACGTTGTCCGTCATCGACTCCCGGTGGGATCCGCACGGTGATGGTGCGGGTGCGGGTGGTCACACCGGTGCCCTGGCAGTCCGTGCAAGGGTTCTCGATGATCGAGCCCGTACCGCGGCAATCTGCGCATGGCTCGGAGAACCCGAAGGCGCCCTGGTTGCGGTTGATGACACCGCTGCCGTTGCACGAGCCACAGACCTTCGGGCTGGTGCCCGGGCGCGCGCCGCTGCCGTGGCAGGTGGTGCATGGCGCGGGGCTGGTCAGCCGCAGCGGAACCGATACACCCTTGCAGGCCTCGACGAAGTCGAGCTGGGTTTCGGTTTCCAAGTCGTTGCCGCGACGCGGCCGGCTGGCGCGCGGTTGGGCGCGCTGGCCGAACAGTCCACCGAACAGATCGCCGATTCCGCCGCCGCCAGAGGTGTCGGCATTACCGAACAAATCGTTCAGATTGAACTCGGCGCTGTCGGCGCCGCCGCTGAATCCGCCACCGCCACCGAATCCGTTGTCGCCGAAGCGCCGTCCGTATCCGCCGCCGGCGAAGAGACGACGGGTCTCGTCGTACTCCTTGCGCTTGGCCGTATCGGACAACACATCCTTGGCTTCGCTGACGGCCTTGTATCGGTCCTCAGCAGCCTGGTTTCCGGGGTTTCGGTCCGGGTGATTCTCGGCCAGCAGCTTGCGCGCGGCCTTCTTGATTTCGTCTTGGGTCGCGGTGGAGGAGACGCCGAGCTCCTTGTAGAAGTCCTTCTCGACCCATTCACGTTGCGTCACCCGACATCACCTCCTTCGCGTCCATCGGGTCTTACTGTGCAGTTCTTACTCTGATTCTGTCTCGGATTTGGTTTCGGCATCGCCGGTTCCCGGTTCCTGCTCGGCCTTGTCGCCATCGGTGACCACGACCATCGCGGTGCGCAGCACCCGATCGCCCATCTTGTAGCCCTTGCGCAGTACCGCGGCCAGCACCGGGTGGCCGTCCTGGCCATCGTGCTGAACCGCCTCGTGTAACGAGGGATCGAAGTCGTCACCCTCGGCGCCGAACGTTGCCAACCCCAGCCCTTCGAAGGCCGCGGTCAACTTGTCCGAAACACTGCGCAACGGACCCGATTCCAGGTCGCCGTGCTCCCGCGCGCGATCGAGGTCGTCGAGCACGCCCAGCAGCTGAGTCACCACGGATGCCTTGGCCGAGTCAATGACGGCCTGCCGGTCCCGTTCCACCCGCTTGCGGTAATTGGCGAAATCGGCATGCGCACGCTGCAGGTCGGCCGTCAATTCAGCCACCTTGGCATCCGCATCCGAGTCGCCCTCGGAGGCCGCGGCCCCGGGTGCCGAAGCACCCGGTTCCGCTGCGGCAGAATTCTTTTCAGCCGCCTTCGCCTCTTCGCGGACCGCGCCGGTGTTGGGATCGATCCGGCGCTTGTCGGTGACAGTCACCGGTTCGCGATCTTCTTCCCGATCTTGCCCACCTGACGGGGTCACTTGCTGTCCTTCTCCTCGTCAACAACCTCGGCATCAACGACATCGCTATCGGCGGAGCCGGCGCCACCCTCGGCACCAGCACCCTCGGCCTGAGCCTTGGCGGCCGCAGCCTCGTAGATGGCCTGACCCAGCGCCTGCGACTGCTCCCCGAGCTTCTCCATCGCCGCCTTGATAGCGCCGATATCGGTGCCTTCCAGCGCCTTCTTGGCTTCGCTGATGGCTTCGTCGACCTTGGACAGTGTCTCGTCAGAGACAACCTTCTCGCTGCCCTCGGCCGGCTCACGCTGCTCCTTGACGAACTTCTCCGTCTGGTAGACCAGCGACTCGGCCTGGTTGCGGACATCGGCCTCTTCGCGACGCTTTTTGTCCTCGTCGGCGTGCGCCTCGGCGTCCTTGATCATCCGGTCGATCTCTTCCTTGGAGAGGCCGGAGCCCTCCTGGATCTTGATCGTGTTCTCCTTGCCGGTGCCCTTGTCCTTCGCGGTCACGTGCACGATGCCGTTGGCATCGATGTCGAAGGTGACCTCGATCTGCGGCACACCGCGCGGCGCCGGCGGAATGCCGGTCAGCTCGAAGGAGCCCAGGAGCTTGTTGTGCGAAGCGATTTCGCGTTCACCCTGGTACACCTGGATCTGCACCGACGGCTGATTGTCGTCCGCCGTGGTGAAGGTCTCCGACCGCTTGGTGGGGATGGTGGTGTTGCGTTCGATGAGCTTGGTCATCACGCCACCCTTGGTTTCGATACCGAGGGACAGCGGGGTGACGTCAAGCAGCAGAACGTCTTTCACCTCACCCTTGAGCACACCGGCCTGCAGCGCGGCACCCACGGCGACAACCTCGTCCGGGTTGACACCCTTGTTGGGCTCCTTGCCGCCGGTCAGTTCCTTGACCAGGTCGGTGACCGCGGGCATACGGGTGGAACCACCCACCAGCACGACGTGGTCGATGTCGGCAACGGAAACACCGGCATCCTTGATCACCGACTGGAACGGCTTACGGGTGCGGTCCAGCAGGTCCTGAGTGATCTTCTGGAACTCGGCACGCGTCAGCTGCTCGTCGAGGAACAGCGGGTTCTTGTCCGCGTCAACCGTGATGTACGGCAGGTTGATCGAGGTGGACTGACTCGAGCTCAGTTCAATCTTGGCCTTCTCGGCAGCCTCACGCAGACGCTGCATCGCCATCTTGTCCTTGGTCAGGTCGATACCGGCGCTGGCCTTGAACTTGTCGACGAGCCAGGTCACGATGCGCTCGTCCCAGTCGTCACCACCGAGGTGGTTGTCACCGGAGGTCGCACGAACCTCGACGACACCGTCGCCGATTTCCAGCAGCGACACGTCGAAGGTGCCACCACCGAGGTCGAAGACCAGGATGGTCTGTTCCTTCTCGCCCTTGTCCAGGCCGTAGGCCAGAGCGGCTGCGGTCGGCTCGTTGACGATGCGCAGCACGTTCAGGCCGGCGATCTGGCCGGCTTCCTTGGTCGCCTGACGTTGGGCGTCGTTGAAGTACGCCGGCACGGTGATGACGGCGTCCTCGATGTCCTCACCCAGGTAGGCCTCGGCGTCGCGCTTCAGCTTCTGCAGCGTGCGGGCGCTGATTTCCTGGGGGGTGTAGTTCTTTCCGTCGATTTCGACGGTCCAATCGGTGCCCATATGACGCTTGACCGAACGGATGGTCCGGTCGACGTTGGTCACCGCCTGGTTCTTGGCGGGCTGCCCGACCAGTACCTCGCCATTGCGCGCGAACGCAACGACAGATGGGGTGGTGCGAGAGCCTTCCGAGTTCGCGACAACTACCGGGTCGCCGCCTTCGAGGACGGCGACAACGGAGTTGGTGGTCCCGAGGTCGATTCCGACCGCACGAGCCATAGTTCATTCCTCCTGTTGGTTACCTCATTGCCTTCAGTGAGATCCGCTCAAGTTTGCCTCGTCCGGACCTTTTCGTCAAGCCATAGTTGAGTCAATGTGACTCAAGTTCGACATACAGCTCAACGGGCCACCACCCATATTTGTTCCCGAACGATGAAAACCCCTTCTACTAGGGGTTTTGGCTAGCCCTGCGGCGGTGGGAAGCAGTCCTTCCACTCGCCGTTCTCGACGAGCAACGGGATGTGGTTGGTCTGAGTCTGGGGCGGGTACTGGTCGAATGCGGTCGTGGAAATCAGATCAGCGGTCGCGGTATCACCGGTGATCTTGAGGTTCTCCACCTTCCAGTCCTGGACAACGGTGAGTTCGGCGAGCATCTTGCGCTGCGCGGCCTGGTACGCGGCCTCATCCTGGCGGTGCCACGCCTCAACCATCGCCTTGGCGGTCTCGATCGACATCTTCGGGTGTTTCTGCTGCAAGAGCGCCGGCACCCGCTGCACGGTATCGAGGTTCTGAGCCTCCTGGGCGGTCCCCATCGCCGACATCGGCTGCACTGCCTTCATCATCGCCGCCCGCGTCGCATCCTTGTACTGCGCGCAGCTGACGTCGACGAGCGCGTCGATGTCGTAGTTCTCATTGGCCTGCCGCTCCCGCTCGAACAGCGCACGGATAGCGGCCTCGTCGGTCGCCGGCGTACGAACCGGTTTTACCGGGGTCGTCGACGGCGCGGCACTCGAGGAGCTGGTGGCCGCCGACGTCGAGGAACCGTCCGCGGTGATGCGACGCAACGGCTGGTCGTCCTGACACCCCGCCAGCGCAACCGCAGCGGCCAGCGCCAGCATCGGTGCCACCCCAGATTTGATCCACACCCTGGCCATCATCGTCCCCCTCGCAGTCAGCTGGTGCCCCTCAGGTTACCGGCGCGTGGGTTCGCCCGTCCGTCCATTCGCCGTCCCCAAACCCCGGATCGCCTAGCGCCTTCTCCGTACCGCGTACGAACTCAATGCCGCGACAACCACAATGAGCGCGATACCGCCCACCAGCGGCCACACCCCGGTGGCATCCACCACACCGACCAGCCAGGTCTGCAGCGTGCCGGCCGCGTTGATCACCGGATCGTCGGCGCTCCCGTCGCCGAAATTCAGCCGAATCTCGTAGTAGCCGTAGTAGGTGATGTACAGACCGGTCAACAGCACAATCACCCCGGCGATGCGGCCCACATGGGGCAGCACCTTGCGCATGCTGGCCTGCACCGAATTACCCAGCAGGGCAACGGCTAACGCTGCGACACTCACGGTCACCGCCATACCCGTCCCGTAGGCGAGGAAGGCCAGCACGCCCGAGACGATCGATCCCTGTTTGAAGGTCGTACTGATGACCGCCAGGAACGGTCCCACGGTGCAAGACAATGACGCCACCGCGTAGGTGACCCCGTAGCCGTACATCGAAAGCAACGACGAGGTCGGTGCCGCGCCGGAGACCCGCGGCAACACGATGGTGAGCTCACGGCCCGATAGCAGCCAAATCGACAGCGCCACAAGGGCGATACCGATCACCACGGTCGCGAAGGGCATGTACCGGCCCGCCGAGGCGACCACCGGGGAGATGACAAGACCGAAGATCCCGAAGACCGTCAGGAATCCAGCGGCCATCGCGACCGTCGCCGTCGCCGCCCGTGTGACCGCGGTCAACCGTGACGTGGTGCCGTCGCTTCCGGCAATCACCAGGCCGAGATAACCCGGGAGAAAAGCGAATCCACACGGATTAAGCGCCGCCACCAGTCCGGCCCCCAGCGCGAAAGTGAGTGCTGCGGTATCAATCACGTCGATACCGCGGTATCAGTGCAACTGCCCGATCTTCTTGTCGAGATCCGGCCCGGACAGCGGGCTCTTGATCACCTCGGCTTTGCCCTCGGATCCCAGAAACGCGAAGGCCGGCTGATGGGTGACGTCGTACAGGGCCCACACCTTGGCGTCGGTGTCAGCCAGCTGAGTAAAGGTCAGGCCGTACTTGTTCACGAAGTCGCGCATCGCGGGCACCTGGTCCTGCGCGGCCACACCCACAAAGGTGACGTCCGGATGTGCGGTGGCCGCCTTCTGCAGATCGGGGGCTTCCTTCTGGCAGGTCGGGCACCACGGCGCCCAGAACCACAGCACCGCCTTCTTCCCGGCAAGGCTGCTGCCCGCGAAGTCGGCCCCATCGATGGTCTGAGCAGAGAAGTCCAGCAATCGTGACGACTGTATGGAGGAGGTGGTGCCCCTATCGGCGCCGGAACATCCCGACAACCCGACACCTAAAGTCAGAGCCAACACGGCCATGACCGAAACCGCAACGCGTGATATCACTTTCCCTCGTTTCGCCGCATACCCGTCAACTCACGCACATTCTGTCCACTCACCGTAACCATCTGCACAAGTCACCTGTGCCCGGGTATGCGGCCTTACGTACGCTGGCGGTCATGGACTTCCGGGTATTCGTTGAACCGCAGCAAGGCGCCACCTACTCAGAGCAGCTGCGGGTGGCGCAGGCAGCCGAAGAGCTGGGGTTCTCCGCGTTCTTCCGGTCCGATCACTATCTGGCAATGGGCGGCGCGGACGGGCTGCCCGGGCCCACCGACGCATGGGTGACCCTCGGGGCGATGGCCCGGGAAACCACGGCCATTCGGCTGGGCACCCTGGTGACCTCGGCGACCTTCCGCCATCCGGGACCGCTGGCGATCACCGTCGCCCAAGTCGACGAGATGAGCAGCGGCCGAGTTGATTTCGGCCTGGGTGCCGGGTGGTTCGACGAGGAGCATGAGGCCTACGCGATCCCCTTCCCGCCGCTCGGCGAGCGGTTCGACCGTCTCGAAGAGCAGCTGGACATCCTCACCGGTCTATGGTCCACGCCCACCGGAGACACCTACTCCTACGCGGGCAAGCGCTACACGGTGACCGACTCTCCCGCACTGCCCAAACCGGTACAGGAACCGCACCCACCCATCGTCGTCGGCGGTCTCGGCGTCAAGCGCACCCCGGCGCTGGCCGCCCGTTTCGCGGCCGAGTTCAACCTGCCGTTCCAGCCCGTCGACGTCGTCACCGATCGATATGCGCGGGTAGCGCAAGCGGTGGAAGCCGCAGGACGGCCCGCGGATTCGATGATCTACTCGGCGGCCTTCGCGCTATGCATCGGTGACACGGATGCCGATATCGCACGCCGCGCGGCGAACGCCGGCCGCGAGGTGGATGAAATCACCGAAAACAGTCCGCTCGCAGGTACTCCCGACGCAGTGGCGGAAAAACTGAGGGTCTACGTCGATGCCGGCGTTCAGCGGGTGTACGTCCAGCTACTCGACATGCGGGACCTGGATCACCTGGAGTTCTTCGCTTCGACCGTGATACCGCAATTCGCCTGACATTCTTCGGTTAGGCTCCTGCCCTGATGAGCCAGACACCCAGTCCACCCGAGGATGAGAGCTACTTCTCGGAGATGATCGAGGAGAACGAGAAGCCCACTCCTTGGTATCGAACCGGGCCCGCAATCGTGGGCACCATCGCCGCCATCATCGCGATCGTCGCGGTGCTGATGACCATCGTGCTCTCCACGGACAAGCGCGTCGTCAAGGACAACACACCACTGACATCGACGCCCGCCGTCTCAAGTACCACCCCCACCACGGAACCGACTACGCCCTCGCCGGAGTCGTCGACGATCGTGCCCAGCACCACCGAGCCGCCACAAGAACCGGCGGTGCCCGCTCAGACATCCGAGCCCACGTACTACGAGACCACGACCTCGCCGACGTATCACTATCGGATACCCGCGATTCCGTCTCCACCAGCCATTCCGCCGATCCCGCCGATACCCCCAATCCCGCCGATTCCACAGATCCCGCAAATCCCCGGGCTTTAAGGAAGTTGGGTTACGCTCCGCACCATGTCCTACCCGGAGCCGCCAGAAGACCCGACGATGTTCAACCAGCAGTACCACGACCAGGGGCCCGACCAGCCCAATCCTTGGTACAAGCAGCCCGCAGTGCTCATCGCGCTGGCGGGCGCGGGCGTGGCCGTCGTCGCCGTGATTGCCGCGCTGGTGATCACGCGTAGCGACGACAAGCCTGCCCCAGCGGGCACCTCATCGTCTGTGTCCTCGACGACAAGCTCAACACCTGCGGGTTCCAGCGGCGGCGGCCACGAGGGCCATGGCGGTCACGGCGGAAACAACGGCGGCGGCAATTCGACGGTGACCGAAACTCAGACGGTTTCGGAGTCGCCCACCAGTCAGGACACCACGACGACTCAGCCGACGACCACCACCACGACTACCGACTCGACCACCACGACGACCACTCAGCCGACAACCACGACAACCCAGCCGACGACGACCACTCGTCCCGCTGTAGTAGTCCCGATTCCTGGCGGCGGCAACATCCAAGTGCCCGTCGGGGGTCAGTGAGCCATTCGCATCCCGGGCGGCCCGGACAGACCATGATGCGTCTGCGCCGGGCTGCCGGGGGCGTTTTCCTTCCACAGGTGGCCTGCCGCGCATAGCGCAATCACGAAGGACAGCACGCCGATCGGGATGGCCCAGATACGGCGAGTGTCAAGCTTGGCGGCGCACTGGTCGTGATAGTTGGTCGATTGGTTCTGCGCGGAACTCATCTTGTCGAGCTCGGCGGATCGGGACAGTCGGGGCCCGACGGGCATACCGCAGGTCACGGTCTGCGCTGAGTCACCCGTACCGACCTGAATCGACACCGGGGTCAGCAGAACGGCCATCGCGATGATCGTCGCGATTCCGCATACGACTGAGAGGACTCCGCGTCCGTGCATGCCTGGGACGCTACGCCGTCAATGGCACGCGATGGTGGTGATTCGGCATCTGCATCGGCACAAATCGAGCACCGATTTTTAGCAGGCAGCGCTCTTGGCGGTCCGGCAAATTGGTGCCGCCACGTCCCGCAGAACCTGGTGGTCGTCAGCGTCTACCCATGGAGCGCCGGCCGCCCCGGTGATGGCGTTTGTGACCGTCAGTTCGGCCACCGTCCCGGTGCCCGGCGGTTGCACCACGTACAGGTGGTACTGAGGTTGCTTGCCGCCCTGCGCCGGCAGCGTCACAGTGGCCGCGTGGCCGTTGGGTAGGTCAGTCACGCTGACCTGAGCGCCAATGGCGTTGAAGCAGTGGTCCAGTCGCGCACGCAACGACCGGTACACCGTCGACGCGTATTGATCGGTCACCAAGGTGTCTCCCGGCCAGTGCGCGATCACCTGCACCGCCGTCCAACCCGATTCGTCAGAGCTGACTGTCGCGGAGGCAGATTCGGGTGACTGCGGCAAATTCTCGCCCAGCGAGAAGCAGAGATTCGCCGACCAGAACGATGGACGGTCCACAACAGTCGCGTTGCGCGACAAGGGAGCCCAATGCGACACCTTGTCCATGGGGATGTCTCGGGGGCTGGTCCACACGCTGTCGGGCACAGACTTCGGTTCCGCGGCAGCCGGAACCGCGGTAGTAAGGCCGACGATCACGGCCACCGCCGAAACCGCCCGCAGCCACCCGCGCATCGTCACCGCAAGTCCCGCGCTAGCAGGAGCCCTTGCACAGCGGCTGGGCCAGCGCCCGCAGAACCGTGGCGTCATCGACCGGCTTCCATGGCGACGGCTCGCGGCCCGTCCGGGGCACGGTGACTGCCAGCTCCGAGACGGTGCCCGACTCCGGCGGAACCACGTTGTAGATGTGCACCTCGCTGGTGGGGTTGTCGCGCTCCTTGCCGACCAACAACGTCGCCGCAAAGCCGTACCACGACGGCGCGGGGCGCAGGTCGACGCTGATCACGTCACCGACTCCCGGGCAGTAATTGAGCTGAGATCGGATACCGCTTTGGAACGCCGCGGCGCCATCGGGGTTTCCTTCGGGCCACTGACCTGCCGCCTGCACGACGGACGCCGCCGTACCGGAGGCGGCCTGAGTGGCGATGGCCGATGCCGGGGGCAGTACGTCCGCCGACGGGCTGCCACAGAGCCGCATGCTGAGGAAGGCCGCCCTCCCGGTCGCCGTGGGATTGGCCGCTGACCAGTGGTAATCACTGCTCATCGGGATCTCACCCGGGCTGATCCATACGCTGGCGGGAACCGGCTTGGGTGCCGGCCCTGCCGGGTTGGGGGTCGGTTCGGCCGCAGCCGTCGCCGTGCCGAATCCAGCCCCGAGGGCGACGGTGGCGATGAACAGGCGCATCATCATCTGCTCAGTATGCCGGGCGCTCGTGCGCAGACAATTGGGTGAGTATTCCTTCTGCGCTGCGAACCGCCGCCAGACACAGCCGACTGGTGAACGGATCGTTGAGCGGGTGCTCGGCCCGCGCGCGCCAGCGCCCCACCGCATCAAGGGCCGCACGCCGCGGATCCGGACGCGTCTCGTCCAGACCCAAACGAGCGGAGGCATCCGTCCCGGAGGCTCCCAGCAGTCTGCGGATGAGCACCGTCTCGTGTTCGGTGAGCGTGGTGCTTCGGGAGGACAGCTCGGCCAGCAGCCGCAGCTCGTCGAAGGCGTGGGTATCGGCGAGCAGTGGGTCGATCTCGTCGATCACCTGACGCCCACCCTGGACCGGATATGAGGTCAGCACCTGCCGGGCCGAGAGCAGCGCGGTATGCGATTTGAGGATGCCTGCGCGTTGACCGAATTGGTTGGCGATGATGTTGTGCAGCTCCACCAGTCCGCTGCGTTCCAGGAGCTCCTCGGCCAGCCCGGTGGCATCGGTGACGCCAATCCTGATGACGGTCACCGAGATCCGGATACCGAACATCCCGAATCGGTGCAGCAGCGCAGCCCGGGTCCGCGCGTCGACCGGCAGCGAATCATCCTCGCGCACAAACCTATCCACCGATAGCAGGGCCTTGGCCAGCACCTGCGGGTCCAGATCTGCCAGCTTCTGCAGCGCGACGAACTCCGCCTGCCGCAGGGTGCGGGCGGTCAGCGCCAGCAGTCCCGCAACCGGGACGACCGCCTGACAGATGCCGGTGCGTTCCATCTCCCCTGCGAATCGGGCGGCCACCTCACGTGCGGACAACATCGCATCGAGCCTGCCGACGCCGATCTCGTCGGCGCGCGACACCACACCGACCACCCCGACGGCTCCACCGCGCTCTCCGCCGACAAGCTTGCCGATCTGGGTGAGCAGCCCGATATCGGCCGCATTCAGGCTGCGCAGCAGAAATATCACCGCGTCGACTCGAGGCACGCCATCCTCCGGCACGAGTAGCGCCAGGCTGCGTTCAGAGACATCGGTGGACAACGAAGACGTCCCCGGGGTGTCGATGAGCGTGAGCTCATTCAATTCCGGTGCGGGCCAATTGACATCAAGGTCGGCCACCGAGGCCGGATCCAGCCGGTCAAGTTCGAAGGAGAGCCCTCCCTCGCGACGAATGGGAATGTCCTGCCGCACGCCGCTGAAGAGATTGGCTATGACCTGCGGGGCGGCTCCGTGTCGAAACCACGCCACGATCCGTGTCGCCTCGGTAGCGTCCGTGGGCGCGATGTCCTCTCCGACAAGCGCATTGACCAGAGTGGATTTGCCCGCGTTGAGGGTTCCGGCGATGGCGACGCGGATGGGTTCATCGAGCCTGGCGGCGATGCGTCGCAGTTCGTCGTGCGGCTCCGCGACACGCAGATATCGTGGATCGCTCTGATAGGCGTGCAGGGCGTCGCCGATGATGACACGGGCCCGATCGATGCTGCTCATGGCGTTTGTTGAACCCCCGCCATGCTCTCGATATGGGCGTTGACCTGGCGGAGGATATTCAATTGGCGCTCAACCTCATTGGTGCGCGAATCCCGGTCCTCGGCCTCCAACCGCGCCGACGCGATGGCGGCCTGCAGCGACTCATTGAGTGATCGGGTGGTCTGGTTGGCGATCTCGCGGAAGTGATCGCGCAGCTGCCGCTGCACCAACCGCAGCCGGTCGCGTGATTCCTTGAGTACCACAAAGGACACGTCGTCAAGGAACCGGCGCACGTTGGTCTTGGCCTCACCTCGGATGCGCAGCATCCGGTTCTCCATGTCCTCGTTGTAGGTCTTCTTGCCCAGCATCGCGCCGGCACCGAGTGAGATCAGATTGAACATTCCGAGCCCGGCAACGGAGGTCAGCATGCCGAACATGATGACGCCACCATAGGACCCGCGCAGCCCCGTGATTGCCTTGTGTCCCAATTTGATCGGCTTGGCCTCAAGTTTCGAAAGCGACTTCAGATCACTCAGGTCGGCACCCATCTCGCTGGCCCGCAGGCGCGGCATCTTGACCGATTCCATGCCCGCGGTCGCGAAGGTCTCGGCCACCTGGGCGGCCAGATGCATCGCCCGCTGGTGCGCCCACACGAAGTTGTTTCCCACCGAGTTGGCCACAGCCTCTTCGAGTTTTGCCCCGACTTCGGCCCAGTTCTTGGTGGGGTCAGTGCGGTCGATGACCTCTTCGGTGCGCTGCAGGATGCGCCGGAATCGTGATTGCAGATCATGCTCGACATCGGTGGACACGTCGGTGATGCCGTCACCCAAAACCTGCTGCCACAGCGCGGTGTGGGCGAGCGCTTCCTCGGCTTCGCGCTTGCGCCGTTCCAGATCCGAGGTGAGCTCATCTCGGCTCTGCGGATCCTGCAAAGCACTCAGCTCGGCATCCAGGGTGAGGGTGAGATGCTCTGATGCCGAACCGATCTCAGCGATCGCCTGCTGCCTGGAGTTGGCCTGCTGATCGGCGATGGCGTTGCTCAGAAACGTCACCAGTGCAGGGAAGTTCGACTCGGCGTTGAGCTCCTTGTCATTGAGCTGCAACGCATGTGAGCGCAATGCCGACGACACCGCGATGGCAGGAACGCTGATCGCGGCACGCTGCAGATGAGCGGAGTTGGCGGCCACCACGGCACGCCACTGCGGGTACAGGTCGGCCTTGGTGTTGACGATCGCCGCGACCGGGCACAGGTCAAGTGCTTGCTGGATGAAGACCAGTTCGGGCTCGGTGAACTCGGAGCTGAGGTCGCTGACCATGAGCATGACATCGGCATCGGGAAGCAGACCGAGCGTGCTCGAGAGGTGCGGTTGTCCGAACCCGCCGACCCCGGGCGTATCCACCAGGCATAGACCGCTTTTGAGCATCGGGCTAGCCACCTTGACCTCTACCCGCAGCACCTCGCGCCCCCGTGCCTGCGGCGCCCGCTTGAGATCCTTGCCGATGTCTGCCACCGGAATCGGAATGATGTCGGGTTCTCCGGCAAGCCCGCCGCCGTCGTACTGTTCGGCGGGGGCAACAACCAGTGCGGCCGAGGGCTGGTCACCGTAACTGATAACGGTTGTCACCGAGGTAGTTTCATCATCTCCGACCCGTGCGACCGGCATGTTGAGCAGTGAGTTCACTAGCTGACTCTTGCCCTGCTTGAGCTGCCCGGCCACCACCACGCGCAGCGGACGGTCCAGAAGAATGTGGTCCACACGGTCCAGGCGGTCGATGAGATCGCCTCGATCGTTCTCGCCCGCGATCTTGCGCACATGCCCGAGCAGCTCGTTGATGAGCGCGAGCTGCTGGCCGTCTTGTGCGGTGTCAGACAAGGTCCCGTAACCCTTCTCGCTCGAAGTTCCTCATACTGTGCCATTTCTCTAGGTCGGCGCGGTCGGAGCATTGCCCCATGCGGATGCCCCGCACCGTTTCTGGTGCGGGGCATCGCGCCGGGGATTAGTGGTGCTCGGTACCCGGCAGGGCGGTGTGGTCGGTCGCCGCCGCGTGGCTCTGGGCATGTCCCTGAGCTTCGAATCCGGTACCGGCCGCAGCATGCGAACCCATCGAGGAGCTCAACGACTCGTTCATCGAGGAACTGTGCGAGGCATTAAGCGAGCTGTTCATCGAGTCGTTGATGGCACTGGTGTGGGTGCCGCCGCCGACCGCAGTGCTGCCGCCAACAGAGCCAGAACCACTGAGTGCGTTGTTGATGGCACTGGTGTGGGTGCCGCCGCCGACCGCAGTGCTGCCGCCAACGGAACCCGAGCCACTCGATGACTCACCAATGGCACCACCAACATGAGAGCCACCACCCACGCCAGCACCAATACCGGTGTTCACACCACCACCAACCGCGGTACTGCCGCCAACAGAACCCGAGCCACCCAACGACTCACCAATGGCGCCACCAACATGCGAACCCCCACCAATGGCACCACCAACATGAGAGCCACCACCCACGCCAGCACCAATACCGGTGTTCACACCACCACCAATCGCAGTGCTGCCGGCAACTGCGGCGTTACCCGCAACTGCGGCGTTGCCTGCGACCGCGGCGCTACCGGCCAAACCAGCATTAGCCGCCAAACCAGCGTTACCCGCCAAACCAGCATTGCCCGCCAAACCAGCATTGCCCGCCAAACCAGCGTTACCCGCCAAACCAGCATTGCCCGCCAAACCAGCGTTACCCGCCAAACCAGCATTACCCGCCAAACCAGCATTACCGCCCACAGCGGCCGAACCTGCTCCGCTGGTCGTGGTACCGATATTCGCCTGGTTGTGTGACGCGATTTCGGTGTTAGTGGTGTTACCCGAGCCGATGTTGGTGCTGTTGCCCGAACCGATGTTCGTCGAGCGGTCGGTGTTGAACGAATCGTTGATGTTGGTGGTGTTGCGCTGCGAATGGTCGTCGACGACGTTCACGCTCTTGTCGATGTTGGCAGAGCCGTGCCCGCTGACGTTGGTGTAGTCGCCACCAACCCGAGTTTGGCTCTGGTCCACACCGACACTGCTGCCGTGGTCGGCATTGATGATGTTGCTATCGCGCACATCGCCATTGACTGCGGTGGAACCCTTGCCGGAGGCGATCGGACCGGAGTTGCTGCCGCCCACAGCGACGGCACCGTCACCGATGGCGGTGGTGTCGCGGTTACCGAACTGCAGATCACCGAAGCTCAAGTCCAGCAGCGGACCGCGATTGAAGCTGTCGACGTTCCCGCTGGGGCTCATGAGCTGGTTGCCGCTCGCGATCGGGTTGTGGCTCGCAAAGTCGGTGTCGTTGTGGCTCATGAAGTCGTTATCCCGGGGGCTCAGCAGCGACGGCGACAGGATGTTCGGGCCGTCGGGCTGTGCGCCGTAGTAGTTCTGCAGGTTGCCCGACAGGTCGTGCATCGGGTTGCCGGTGTTGACCCACTGCGACTGGTAGCCGTAGTTGGAGGCCACCGACTCGGCGACGACCGGCATGACCGCGCCGACCTGTGCGGCGGTGACCGCGGACAGTCCGGCACTGGCCAGCGAGGCCTGAGGATCGGCGACGTAGCTTGCGGCCTGCACGGGGTCGCGGAACAGGTTCAGGATGAAGTCGATGATGGACACTGGGTCTCCTTTGATGATCGGAGTCAACCGGGTCTGTCCGGTCGAACTGAATACAAACCTACGAACCTGCAAGTGCCCTGAAAACGGGAGAACTTCCCCTTCTCCGTCTATCCCCCATGGGGGTTTGCGACCTACCCCGTTAGGGGATTAGGGGACCGCTAGGGGGTGTCTCGAACGGGCCTTCAGAATGAGCTTCATTAGATTTGCCATGGCGCCGTGTCCAGGGCCGACACCATTGCGGCCAAATCGATATCGCTGCACTTCAAAGCCAAAAACACCCTCATCGAGGCGGTGCTGTTCCCCGGTGCCACACCGAACCATCTCAGTAGGAGGAACCAGGCACATGAACGCCCAGAAAGCCAGTCAAACCCTGCGGTGGGTGATTCCCACGGGTGCCCGCCTGGTTTTCGGCGTCATTCTGTTCCTGGAGGGCACCCAGAAGATCTTTGGCTGGTGGAGCGGATCACCTACGGGTTCCGGGCATCCCGAGCCGTTTCTCAACTGGCCGTATTGGTGGGCAGGCGTATTCGAGCTGGCGCTCGGCGTCTTGTTGACGGCGGGACTGTGGACACGCGTCTGCGCGGTCCTCGCGGCGGGGATGATGGCCTACGCGTACTTCTTTGAGCATCTGCCGGTGCATTGGGAACCCATGCAAAATGGCGGAGCTTTCGCAGCCACCTTCTGCTGGGGATTCCTGCTACTGGCGCTCGCGGCCGATGACACCCGGCTGTCCCTCGACAGGATGCGAGCACATCGCACTCGCGGCTGAAACCGGCGATCCGTCGCTAGAAGTGGTCGATTCCGGTGTCGTGATGACCATGGTCGACCGCAGCGTCGTGCCCCAGATTTCCCTGATCGAAGAACGGATCGTGCAGGCCGGAATCGACCGAACCGGCCGCACCTACGTCGCCCCCGAAATGCTGAGGCTCGAACCCGGCGCTGGGGGTCTGCAGTGGGGCATGGAACTGGTCGATCGCGGCGACCGCGCTGTCAGCCGACGGACTGACCTGATCGGGAACCGTGATCGCGTCCTGCCGAGTGGCCAGATCCGAGACGGCATTGGTCGCCGCGTGCAGCCCCGCGTCCAGGCTTGGGTCGTGTTTCGGCGCCGTAAAAGGTGAGTCGAACGCCGCGAAGGCCTGAGTCGCTGCGCCACTTGCCCAGATGTTGTCGGCCGGCAGCGGGGTGTGCACCGCATGTGACAGATCGGTACCCCCGGACTTGGTAACCAGCTGGGCCGCCTGTGCACCCAAATTGGTCGGCATCGACTCGCTGACCACCGGAATCAACGCGGAAACGTCCGAGGGCTGGACTCCCTCCAGATGCGCATCGGCAATAACTTGCTGCGGATTGGCCGCGTACTGGGCAGCCATATCCTGGTCACGGACCAGCGCCATGACGAAATCCAACAGGTTATTGCCCATGTCTGCGATGGTATGAGCCACACGGATCCCCTGCTACGGGGAGCAACCCGTTGCCCACTAGTGCCCCATTGGGGGACGCACGTTAGGGGATGTTCTGTCATTAGGGGGTGTGACGACCGTCATCCCCTACTGTTGGGCTGCGGGGTGAAACACCACAGCACCGCAGAACGAACGGATAGGTATGGCCAACGCACTGGGACTGTCGATCGGCGCCACTCAACTGGTCGCAACACCCGACGACCCGCAGAGCCAACCCGTCGTGCGCAGTTCGATCCTCACCCTGCATGAGGACGGCCCGCCCGAGGTGGGAGTGCCCAGTCAGCCCGGCCTGACGCTCACCGGATTCGTCGGCAGAGTCGGCGATCCGGTCGGCATCGTGGCGGCGGACGGATCGGTTCACCGCGCCGAATGGGCGCTGACCGAGGCGATGCGCGTGCTGATCGCCGATGCCGCCTCCACCGCGAACTTCACCGCACCCCCGGTGCTGTCGGCCTCCGTCCCCGCTCATTGGAGCCCGCAGACCGTCAGCACTCTGAGGGACGCGATCGACCGTGTACCCGCCCTTGCACCGGGTGGTCGGCAGCTGAAACTGATCCCGGATGCGCGCGCCGCCCTGGAGTCATTGGCCGCCGGTCCAGGCACGCCCGACCGCGGTGTCGTCGTGGTCTGCGATCTCGGCGGCTCGGGTAGCAGCATCACGCTCGCCGATGCCGCGCGCGGGTTCCAGCAGATCGGGCAGACCATCCGATTCGTCGAGTTCTCCGGCCAGCAGGTCGACCAGATGTTGTTGACCCAGGTCCTTACCGATCTGAACCAAGACCCCGAGGGCACCACATCGGTGGGTGCGCTGACCCGGCTGCGCGATCAGTGCCGACTGGCCAAGGAGCGGCTCTCCGGCGAGACCGCGACCTCGGTGCCGGTGCACCTGCCCGGGATCACCACGGACGTCCGTCTCACCCGCGCCGAACTGGAAGACCACCTGCGCGGACCGTTATCCAGCCTGATCGATGCCATTCAGGACACCGTGGAGCGCAACGGAATTCATCCGGCGAATATCACCGCGGTCGCGTCGGTGGGCGGCGGTGCCAACATTCCCCTTGTCACCCAACAGCTTTCCGAGCGGATACGAGTACCTGTCATCACCGGTCCACAGCCGCAACTGGCGGCCGCGCGCGGCGTCGCTCTGCTGGCGACGCGACCCGATCTGCCGCCGCAGGACGCCACCGCGATGCGGCCGGTGGAACAGCCACCGGGCGATGCCACCATGATGCGTCCGGCCCCGACCGGTACCGGAACCTTCGCCGCGCCGGTTGCCGCGGCTGCCGCCGCCAACGACGCGCCGGAACTGGCCTGGTCTCAAGATGATTCGGCGCCCGATCTGGCTCCGCTACAGGAGACCGGCTACCAAAGCCCGTACACCGTCGATCTCGACGACGAGTACCACGGCCCCATCGAACCCACTACCGCCCGGCCCGAACTTCAGTTCAGCCACGATCCACATGCGGCAGAAGACGACTACGACGACTACCCGCCGCTTCCGTGGTACCGCCGCCCCCTGGTGTGGTTCATCGCGGCGGCCGCGGTAGCCGGCATCGCCTTCACCGGGATGATGGTGTCACTGACCAGCAAGGAATCGCCGGCCCCGGCCACCACGACACCGAGCGTCAGCGTGGTGCCGAGCACGGGTGATGCCCCGGTTGAGCCGCCCCCGTCAGCGGAACCCCCGCCACCGCCGCAGACCCACACCGTGACGCAGTCGGTGCAGCCACCTCCCCCATCGCCGGAGCCACCTCCGCCGCCGCCCCCTACGACGACAACAACAACACCCCCGACAACAACCACGACCACCACGACGACGACCACAACAACGACGACCACCACGACGCCGCCAACGACAACCACGACCCAGCCGACGACGACCACCACGACCCAGCCCCCCTCGACGTCCACACCGCGCCCCGCGATCACCATCCCGGGACTGCCCCCGATCCCGATCGGTCCGCGCAACTGAGCACCCCGCGCGATAACGGGCTCTCCGGGACGTTCGATGGAATCGCCTCGGCGATAACCGCTGTCACGCAGTCGTTGTCTGCCGGCGGTGCCGTGAAGGTGCTCATCAGCGGCACCGCGGGCAGCGGGAAGACGTCCGTGCTGACTCGCGTTCGCGAGGCGTTGAGCAAGGCCGGCTCGCCGGCCGTCAACCACGTCCCGGAAACGGTGGCTGGCGGGAACATTGGCCCGTTCGTCATCGACGATGCCGACTCCCTCACGGATCGACAGCTCGACACCCTGCGCGCAGTGGTGGAGAACGACCCGGCGGCCGTCGTCGTGGTAGCCGCCACACCCCGACGCAACTCCGCGTTGCGTGCCCTTTTTCAGGCCTTGGAACGCGAATCGCCCTCGATCACTCTGGATCCCGTCAACGCGGGCGATATCGCCCGGCTCGTGCCGCGCTCGGCTGCACTCGCCGAGGAGATCGCCGCAGCCACCGGAGGTGTGCTGGCGCTGACGGCAGCAGCCATCGATCATCTGGGCGATCCGTATCCACTTGAATCGGCGCTGCGCGCGATCGATTCCCGCATTGACGAAACGTTGCGGCGCCTGTCACAGTCGGCCCAATCCGTCGTGCTGCTGATGTCGTTGGATTCTGGCATCGGAGCCTCGGATATCGCTGCGGCACTGGCACTCTCCGATGCAGACGAGCTGGTCGACGAGGCCTTGGCGAGCGGGCTGGTTCCCGGGCCCGGTCATGTCGCGTTCGCGGCGAGGGTGCACGGTTGCGCCGCCCGCCTACTCGGAGCGGCGCGACATCTCGACCTTGAACGCTCACTGCTGCGCACCCAACTCGAGATTGGTTCGGTGTCCACCGATTTGGCTTTGGCACTGGTTGCGCACGGGCTGCGCGATCGGGACATCGCCGCGCTGCTATCGGATTGGGCAACAACCGAGTCCGACCCCTTGAGCGCAGCCGACCTATATCGCGCCGCCCTGGCCGCGGGTGCCGAACCGGACCCGCTGCGGGTACCTCTGGCCGAATCCCTGGCTCGCACCGGCGATCTGGCGGCGGCCGCCGCCCAGGCCGATGAAGTGCTCACCAGCACGGACTCCGGGCAGCGGGCCGCGGGCGTGCGTATCGCCGCAGCCATCGCATGCCATAACGGAGACTCCGGTCAGGCCGCCGCGCTGTACAGCTGGTTGGGCGCGGATATGGATGGCTTGACGGCCCTGACCGCGGCACCGGTTTTCGTCGGTACGGGGCAGCTGGTAAGCGCACGAAAGTCCCTGGAAGACAATGCGAGTGCCCCGCCCACGACGTCGGCCACCGCGATGCGCAATGCGGCCCTGGGCGTCATCGCATCCGTTGAGGGACGCGGCCAGGAGGCATTGTCCTTACTGGGACAGGCGGTCACGCAACAGCCGTCCACGTCGTCCTTCACCCCGGATAGCACCGCCGCCCTGGCGGCGCTGACCATGCTGCACAGCGGCGACACGACGCGGGCTCGCAGCATTCTCACCGATGCCATCCGCACCGATCGACCTCATGACGTATTCGGGGTACGACATCGGCTGCTCGCGGCCTGGATCGCCATGTTGTCCGGCGATCTGGCCGGCGCCACTCAATGGCTGCCCGGGACGGAAGCGGAGCTGTCTCGCCGGGACCGCCTATTCGCCGAGTCGCTGCGCACCGGCATCGCCCGACGCCATGGCGATACCGGTCCACTGCGCCAGCATTGGCAGGCCTCCATGGATGCATTGTCGGCATATTCGATCGATGTGTACACATTGCTCCCGGTCGGTGAGCTCTGGGTGGCCGCGGCCCGGCTGCGCACCCTGGATGCCATGGCGCATCACGTGGACCGCGCCTTCGCGGTGCTGGCCCAGCTCGGCGATCCGATCGCCTGGTCCGCACCCCTGCGGTGGGCAGGGGTGCACGCCGCGATCTTGACCAATTCACCGGAGAGCCTCGCCCCGCACGGGCAGGCGCTGGCCGCGGCCGCCGGATCCAGCCCCTACGCACGCGCCCTGGCGACCGCCGGGCGTACATGGCTGCGGGTGCTCGCCAATCAGGTGGACGGCGCCGAGGTGGACAGCGCCGCGCGGATGCTGACCGATACCGGATTGGGGTGGGATGCCACCCGCCTGGCCAGTCAGGCGGCACTGCACGCCAACGACCCGAAGGTGGCCGCCGCGATGCTCGCACTGGCTCGCGATCTGCGAACCCCGTCGGCGGCGACTGACGGTCCCGATGGAAATTCCCCGCCGACCTCGGCGGCACATTCCCCGGCGTCCACCCGCCTCTCCGATCGCGAACGTGAGGTCGCTGAGCTGCTGCTGCGCGGGCTTCCTTATCGCGATATCGGTGCGCAGCTGTTCATTTCGGCCAAGACCGTCGAGCATCACGTCGCGCGCATTCGCCGTCGCCTCGGGGCCGAATCCCGATCTGACATGTTCTCGATGTTGCGGGCAATCTTGGCCTCGTAAGTGCGAGAAAATTCACCCACAGGGCGGGTTAGGTAAGCCTGACTAGGACTTTCGACCCTGTCAATGCGACGATGACCTCGCATCGGACACAAGTTACCGGCCAGTAACATTACACTTGTTACTGACGAGTAACTTATCGGGACCGGGAGGTCAGCACCACCGTGACTAACGCAACGATGATCCTCGGAATCATCGGCGTCGCCTACAGCCTGATTGCATGGGGCTCGTTCGGTAGCGGCGTCGTGAAAATGCTCCGCGTCATCCTGTCCGGCCAACCAGACGGCACCCGGTGGCGTCCGATCGTCCCGCGCGTCAAGACCGTCATCGTCGAGGTGGTCGCGCACACCCGGATGAACAAGTTCCGGACCGTGGGCTGGGCGCACTGGCTGGTCATGGTCGGCTTCCTGGGCGGCTTCCTGCATTACTTCGAGTCCTATGGTCAGACCTTCAACCCCGAATTCCACTGGCCGTTTTTCGGCGCGTCCTTCGCCTGGGAGCTCTGGATCGAATTCCTCGGTGTCGGCACCATCGTCGGCATTGTCACTTTGATTGTCATTCGCCAGCTGAACCACCCCCGTAAGCCCGAACGGCTGTCGCGCTTCGGTGGCTCCAACTTCATCGCCGCCTACACGATCGAGATGGTCGTGCTCAGCGAAGGCCTGGGCATGCTGCTGGTCAAGTCCGCGAAGATCGCGACGTACCACCACACCAATCCCTACTCGGATCCAGTAAGTAGCCAGGTGGCCAAGCTGCTGCCCGAAAGCCCGCTTATGGTGTCGGCGTTCTCGCTCTCCGTGATGTTCTTCGGCGGCCTGTTCCTGCTCCTGGTCGGGCGCAAGCTCGTCTGGGGTGTGGCCTGGCACCGGTTCGCAGCCTTCTTCAACATCTACTTCAAGCGCAACGCAGACGGCAGCGTCGCGCTGGGCGCGGCCAAGCCGATGATGTCCGGCGGCAAGGTCCTGGAAATGGAAAGCGCCGATCCGGACGTCGACGCCTTCGGCGCCGGCAAGGTCGAGGACTTCAGCTGGAAAGACCTGCTGGACATCACGACGTGCACCGAGTGCGGTCGCTGCCAGAGCCAGTGCCCCGCCTGGAACACCGGCAAGCCGCTGTCCCCCAAGCTGCTGATCACCTCGCTGCGCGACCACACCTACGCCAAGGCGCCCTACCTGCTGGCCGGTGAGGACAAGTCCAAGCTGAGTGAGGCCGAGGTCGCCGAGGGTGAGCGTCAGCTGGTCGGCGGCGAGGGTGCCGTCATCGACCACGAGGTGCTGTGGAGCTGCACCACCTGTGGTGCCTGCGTCGAACAGTGCCCCGTCGACATCGAGCACGTCGACCACATCATCGACATGCGCCGCTACCAGGTGCTGATCGAATCGGAGTTCCCCGGAGAGCTCGCGGGCCTGTTCAAGAACCTGGAGAACAAGGGCAACCCCTGGGGCCAGAACTCCAAGGACCGTCTCAACTGGATCGAAGAGGTCGACTTCGACGTCCCGGTGTTCGGCCAGGACGTGGACAGCTTCGCCGACTTCGAATACCTGTTCTGGGTGGGTTGCGCGGGTGCCTACGAGGACCGCGCGAAGAAGACCACCAAGGCCGTCGCCGAGCTGCTCGCGCTCGCCGGAACCAAGTTCCTGGTGCTGGGCGCCGACGAGACCTGCACGGGTGACTCTGCCCGCCGCGCCGGTAACGAATTCCTGTTCCAGCAGCTGGCCATGCAGAACATCGAGCTGCTCAATTCGGTGTTCGAGGGCGTGGAGCACAAGCAGCGCAAGATCGTGGTGACCTGCGCGCACTGCTTCAACGCACTCGGCAACGAATACCCACAGGTCGGTGGTGACTACCAGGTGGTGCACCACACGCAGCTGCTGAACCGCCTGGTGCGCGACAAGAAGCTGGTTCCCGTCGCACCGGTGTCACAAGACGTCACCTACCACGACCCGTGCTACCTGGGCCGTCACAACAAGGTGTACACCGCGCCGCGTGAGCTGATCGGCGCCTCGGGTGCCGCACTCACCGAAATGCCAAGGCACGGAGAGCGTTCCATGTGCTGTGGCGCCGGTGGCGCCCGCATGTGGATGGAAGAGCAGCTGGGCAAGCGCATCAACATCGATCGCGTCGACGAGGCCCTGGCCACGCCGGCATCCAAGATCGCGACGGGCTGCCCGTTCTGCCGCGTGATGCTCACCGACGGCGTGACCGCACGCGACGATTCAGCCGCCGTGGAGGTCGTCGACGTCGCACAGCTGCTACTAGAGTCGGTCGGCCGCACCGAGGACGTCCGGAAGGCATTGCCCGCCAAGGGAACTGCTGCAGCGGCGGCAGCCGAGCGCGCTGCCACCAAGGTCACCGAGCCCGAGCCCGCACCGGTCGAGGAGGAAGCGCCGGCCGCAGCCAAGACCGAGGCGGCTGCCGCTGAAGCCAGCACCGCGGAGGTAAAGCCCGTCTCCGGCCTGGGCATGGCCACCGGAGCCAAGCGACCGGGCGCCAAGAAGGCCTCGGCGCCCGCCGAGGCCGCACCCGCCGCCGAAGCGACCACCGCAGCGCCGGTGAAGGGCCTGGGCATGGCAACGGGAGCCAAGCGCCCCGGAGCCAAAAAGGCCACCGCCGAAACCAGCACCGCCGAGGCGACCACCGCAGCTCCTGCGGCCGCACCGCCGGTCAAGGGTCTGGGCATGGCCGCCGGGGCAAAGCGCCCCGGAGCCAAGAGCGCAGCACCTGCGGCCGCTCCCGCGACTCCGGCGGCCGAGCCGGAGTCCGAGGCGCCGGCGGCAGCTGCTGCCCCGGTGCCTCCCGTCAAGGGACTCGGGATGGCGGCAGGCGCCAAGCGTCCCGGCGCCAAGAAGGCCGCTCCCGAAACCAGCACGGCAGCCCCGGCGGCCGAGGCTCCTGCGGCACCCGCCACCCCGGCGGTGGAGGCACCCGCGGCTCCCGCCGCGCCGGAACCCCCGGTGAAGGGCCTGGGCATCGCCGCCGGCGCACGACGTCCCGGCGCCAAGAAGGCCGCTCCCGCCGCCGCTGCGCCTGTTGCGGAAGCAACTCCGGAACCGGCACATCCCGTCGCCGCACCGGAGCCCGTGGAACCGGCCGCACCGGAACCGAAGGACGAGACCCCTGCGGTGCCAGAGCCACCGGTAAAGGGCCTGGGTATGGCCCCGGGAGCACGCCGCCCCGGCCGCCGAAATTAGATATTGGCTGGACAGCAATGCCACCATTGAGACCGTGAGTACCGATAACTTGCCGACTGACGTGCCCCCGCGCGTGCCCAGCCTCTCGCCGCGGCAGCATCAACGGGTCTTTGCGCAGTCCACCAAGCTGCAAGACGTCCTGTACGAAATCAGGGGTCCGGTACACGCGCAGGCCGCCCGGCTGGAGGCGGAGGGGCACCGCATCCTCAAGCTCAATATCGGCAACCCGGCGCCATTCGGTTTCGAGGCGCCCGATGTCATCATGCGCGACATCATCCAGGCGCTGCCCTACGCGCAGGGCTACTCCGACTCCAAGGGCATCCTGCCCGCGCGGCGCGCGGTGGTCACCCGCTACGAACTGGTCGACGGGTTCCCGTACCTGGATGTGGACGACGTCTTCCTGGGCAACGGGGTATCCGAGCTCATCACCATGACCACCCAGGCGCTGCTCGACAACGGCGACCAGGTACTCATCCCGGCACCCGACTACCCGCTGTGGACGGCCGCGACCTCGCTGGCCGGCGGCACCGCAGTGCACTACCTGTGCGATGAGACCAACGGCTGGATGCCAGATATCGAGGATCTGGAATCCAAGATCACCGAGCGCACCAAGGCCCTCGTCATCATCAACCCGAACAACCCGACCGGCGCGGTGTACACCCGCGAGATCCTCACGAAGATGGTCGAACTGGCGCGCAAGCATCAGCTGCTGCTGCTGGCCGACGAGATCTACGACAAGATCCTCTACGACGATGCCGAGCACATCAGCGTCGCATCGCTGGCGCCGGATCTGTTGTGTTTCACCTTCAATGGTCTGTCCAAGGCGTATCGGGTAGCCGGCTACCGTTCGGCATGGCTGGCCATCACCGGCCCCAAGGACCACGCGGCCAGCCTGCTGGAAGGCGTCAACCTGCTGGCCAATATGCGACTGTGCCCAAATGTGCCTGCCCAACACGCGATTCAGGTCGCCCTCGGCGGGCATCAGAGCATCGACGACCTGGTGCTCCCCGGTGGTCGCCTGCTGGAGCAGCGCGACGTGGCTTGGACGAAGCTCAACGAGATTCCGGGCGTCTCCTGCGTCAAGCCCCGGGGTGCGCTCTACGCGTTCCCACGCCTGGATCCCGAAGTGCACCACATCCACGATGACGACCAGCTTGTCCTGGATCTGCTGCTCAACGAGAAGATCCTGCTCACGCAGGGCACCGGGTTCAATTGGCCTGAGCCAGATCATCTTCGAATCGTGACGTTGCCGTGGGCCCGCGACCTTGCGGTCGCTATCGAGCGGCTCGGTAACTTCCTGGTGAGCTACCGCCAGTAGGCGCCCTCTTCATCCTGCGCGAGCATGCTCGCGGAACCAGGGGTCAGGTGTGGGTCAGCTCTTCCACGCGCTTGCCCAGGCAGAACACCCGCCATCCGGCGTTGACCCACTTGGCGGCGTCTAGGCAATTGCGCCCGTCCACAATGACTTTGGTGCGCACCACCTTGGCCAGCTCGTCGGGGTCGTAGTCGACGAACTCCTGCCACTCGGTGAGCAGCAGCACCGCGTCGGCGCGGTCGGCGGCTTCCAGCACCGAGGTGGCGTAGTTGAGCGTCGGGAACAGCCGGCGCGAGTTATCCAGTGCCTTCGGGTCATACACGTTGACGGCGGCTCCGTTGAGCTGCAGCAGACCGGCGACGTTCAGCGCCGGTGAGTCACGAACATCATCGGACTCCGGCTTGAACGCCGCGCCCAGCACCGCGATGTTGGCGCCAAGCAGCGATCCACCGCACGCCTTGGTGGCAAGCTCCACCATCCGGGTGCGCCGCCGCATGTTGATGCTGTCCACCTCGCGCAGGAAGGTCAGGGCGTGGCTGGCGCCCAGCTCGCCCGCGCGCGCCATGAATGCCCGAATGTCCTTTGGCAGGCATCCCCCGCCGAATCCCAGGCCCGCATTGAGGAATCGCCGACCGATGCGCGGGTCGTAGCCCAGGGCGTCGGCCAGGGTGGTCACGTCGGCACCCACCGCCTCGCATACCTCGGAGATGGCGTTGATAAACGAAATCTTGGTGGCCAGGAAGGCATTGGCCGAAACCTTGACCAACTCAGCGGTTTCCAGGTCGGTCACCAGGAAGGGCACTTCCTCGTCGAGGATCGGCCCGTACAGCTCGCGAACCAGCTTCTCGGTGCGGTCGGAGTCCCGCTGCACACCCAGCACGATGCGGTCCGGGTGCAGGGTGTCCTTGACGGCGTAGCCCTCACGCAGGAACTCGGGGTTCCACGCCACCTCGACATCCACGCCGTCGGCCGCGAATCCTGCTGCCCGCTGGCTCAGTTCACGTGCGGTGCCGACCGGAACGGTCGACTTACCGATGATCACCGCTGACCGGGACAGCAGCGGAACCAGGGTGTCGATCACCGAGTGGACGTAGCACAGGTCCGCCCCGTACTCACCCTTCTTCTGGGGCGTTCCCACACCCAGGAAGTGCACGTCGGCGAATTCGGCGGCCTCGGCGTAGCTCGTGGTGAAGCGCAAGCGCCCGGCTGCGATGTTGCTCTGCAAGATCTTTCGCAGGCCCGGCTCGTAGAACGGGATGTCACCACCGGAAAGCTTGGCGACCTTCCCCGGGTCGATATCGACGCCCAGCACCTCGTGACCAAGCTCGGCCATGCACGCGGCATGGGTGGCTCCGAGGTAACCGGTTCCGAATACAGTGCATCTCATACTGCCTATATAGGCCGTCAGGGTTAGCAACCTGGATACGCCGCCCCATCGGTGTCCTAACGCAGGGTGTACGGCGGGCGGAGCCCCGTTTTTCCTGCCACAAGCAGCTCAATCACGCTGGTGAATAAGGGATTAACGCCCGCCAAACGACCAGGGGAAACCCGAGTTGGAGCCGCCGCCGGATCCACCACCGTACGAGCCGCCGCCGTGAGAGCCGCTGTTGCCGCCCCAGCCACCGTGGGAGCCGCCGCTGTCGGAGCCACCCCGGGAGCCACCGCCGTCACCCCAACCTCCGCGCGAGGACCCGCTGTCGGAGCCACCCCGGGAGCCACCGCTGTCGCCCCAGCCGCCGCGCGAGGATCCGCCGTCAGAACCTCGAGAGCCCCCACTGTCGCCCCAACCGCCGCGGCCGCTGTCCGAATCCCTGTCAGAGCCACCGCGTGATCCGCCACGCGAACCGCCATCGGAATTACCACCGCCGATGGGTGGCAGGCCAGGAATCGAAATGAGGGGCGGCTGCGTGTACTCCGGGCGGCTACGCGGCCACCACGGATTCTCCTGGCGCCTCGGCTGCTCCCACGACGGCGGGAACAACGGAATCGGGACGGGCACGACGGCGGGCGCGGGTGCCACCTGTGCGGGCTCCTCGGGGGCAGGAGCCGGCGCGGCGGGCGGTGGGGGTGCCTCCGGCGCGGGTGCCGGTGCCTGCGGAGCCGCCTGGACCGGTGCGGGGGCCTGCTTGGGCGGCGCGACGTTGTGCTGCGGCGCCGGGGCCACCACCTGCTGCACGGGGGCCGGGGCCACCACGGGCGCCGGTACCTCTGCCGCGGGTGCGGGCGAAGCTTGTTTGGGTGCCTCAGCCGGCAGCGGGTTCTGTATCGGGTTCTGTACGACGGCGCGATCCGGCGAGGACGTACCTTGGTCCACCGTGGAACGCACCGTCACCGTCAGCGAGACGGCAAGGGCTATCGAGCAGATGCCGAAAACCAGCAGCAGCGGCGCACCAACCAGTAAGAACGGCTTGCGTTCCGCGGGTTGGTCGCCGAAGTCCCTGTATTCACTGAGCTCGGTCTTTGCTTCCTCGGTGCTCTCGGTAACCGCTCCGGGGTGCGCGAAACCTGTTCCCGTGGGCCCTTCCAGCGAGTAGGCCTGCCCCAGCAGCGCGGTGCTGGCCTCGAAGTCGGGTTCCTGTGCCGACGCCAGCGCGGCACCGCGGGCCAATGCCAGCTCGGGCTGGTCCGGGGAATTCACCGGCAGGGAGATGGCCTCGCCCAGCGGATCGGCCAGGTCGGAGACGTCGGTGCCCAGGCCCAGCAGGAACACGCCGTCAGGGGCGTTCTCCTTGCCCTTGAGCGGGTTGACGAGGTTGGCCAGCACACCCGAGGTCACGCCGTTGATAAGCGCCTCGCTGGCCAGACCGACGATCGATCCGTCTGCGGAATCGACCACCGCGAGCGTCGCGTTTTCCGGCTCGATGACCAGCAGCGCCGACTTTTCGTATCCCGTGACGCTGCTGGCGGCCTTGGCGAGCGCACCACCGGCGTGTAGGGCCGAGAAGAATTCGACGCCGTCGATCCCCCGGCTGGCCAGCGAATCGCGCAGCACCGCAGCCTCGGCGTGGTCGCTCCACACCACGCCGGTGGACACAAGATTGTGGCCCCCGTCCAGCATGCCGTCGCGGGTACCGACGATGGCCGCAAGCACCTGATCGGAGGCGGTGCCTTCGCCATCGGAGACGATGATGGTGTCGGTGTCGACGATCCTGCCGTCCGCACCTGCGCCCTCGACCAGTACCAGCCGGGCAGTCGTCGGTGTCATCGAGACACCAAGTACGACGTCCACGTCAGATCCTCCGCTACATATCGACACGGTCACACGAACAAACGCGCCAAGGCCGTCAAAAAGTTCGAGTCATTGCCGATTATGTATCGGGCCGGCGCGCTACCGCGTTACCCCGGCTAGGGGTTGATGAAGTTCTGGTAGGAGCGCGACGGGGTTGGACCGCGCTGCCCCTGATACTTCGACCCTACCCCGGCGCTTCCATACGGGTGCTCGGCCGGAGAAGTCAGTCGGAGCAGACACAGCTGCCCGATCTTCATGCCCGGCCACAACGTGATGGGCAGGTTGGCGACGTTCGAAAGCTCCAGCGTGATGTGCCCGGAGAAACCCGGGTCGATGAATCCCGCGGTGGAGTGGGTCAACAGGCCCAGGCGCCCCAATGAGGACTTTCCTTCCAGCCGTCCGGCCAAGTCGTCGGGCAGCGAGCAGATCTCCAGCGTGGACCCCAGCACGAACTCGCCGGGATGCAGCACGAACGGCTCGCCCTCGCCCGGCTCAACCAGGCTGGTCAGCTCGTCTTGACGCTGCTTGGGGTCGATATGCGTGTAACGGGTGTTGTTGAACACCCGGAACAGGCTGTCGAGCCGAACGTCGATGCTGGATGGCTGGATGAGGGCGGCGTCGAAGGGTTCGATGCCGAGGCGCCCGGCGTCAAGCTCGGCGCGGATATCGCGATCGGACAACAGCACGCGACGAGCCTACCGAGGGGTTGCTTACGCGAAGAGGTTCGGGCGGGGGCGCCTACCGCCTGATGGCGATGACGGCTCCCGGCCGCAGCCAGCCGATGAGTCGAACGAGCGCGGCATCGTCGAGTGTCACGCATCCGGCCGAGGGGCCGCCGTCGGTCCCGTGCACGAAGAACGCCGAGCCCGCGCGGGGTATGCGCGAGCTGTTGACGCCCATCACGATGGCCCGTGAATAACCGTTGAGCTCCTCGCTCAGGGATGTGTCGAAGGAGCACGCGGATTCCGCGCAGCGCTGATGGGTGTTGTAGTTCGGGCTGGCGGGATCACCGTCCCACCAATCGTCGCCGTCGACCTGCAGGTAGTCCAGGCCATGCGCCACGGACGGTTCGGTGCCGAATGCCCAGTCGAGGGTGAATACTCCCGTCGGGGTCGCCGGATTGTCGTCGCTGGCAGTGTCGGTGAATCCGGCCGAGCCGATGTCGGAAGGAAGGTTGCGCTCGACGGGTTCCCAGGTATCGCCGGTCCGATGCCATGTCTCGATGACCGCCTTGGTGCCGCCCGTCCCCTGCACCGCGACGACTTGCGTTGCCGTCCCGACAGAGTCTGCGAACCACGGAGGGGCCGGTCGTGATGCGGCGGCCGGAAACACCGCGGCCGGGGCGCTCTCGGCCCGAACCCCGCACGCTGCGGCGAGAAGCACAACGCCTAGCGACAGCAGACGGATCGGGGACATGCCTCCATGGTGACGGGTGAACCTGGAAATCGCTTGTTAGTAACTAACCCTTAATAGCAATCACGGCGCCCGGACGCAGCCAGCCGATCAGTTTGACCAGCGTGCCGTCGTCGAGGGATACGCAGCCCGCGGTGGGGGTGCCGTCGGTGGTGTGCACGAAGAAGGCAGAGCCGCCACCGGGGACTCTGTCCTTGTTCACACCCATGGCGATGGCGTGCTTGTACTGCGGGATCTGCAGGTTCTCGCTTTCCGCGGTATTGAAGGGGCACTGGGCCTTGGCGCACTGCTGATGGGTGTTGTAGGTGGGGCTACTGCTATCGCCGTCCCACCAGTCGTTGGGTCCGATCTGCAGATAGCGCAATCCGCTCGGCGGGGGCGGCGCCGTGCCGAACGCGAAATCCAGGGAGTACACCCCGTTGGGGGTCGCCGCCGCCCCTTCTCGGGCCTTATCGATGAATCCCGCGGATCCGACGTGTGCGGGGATTCCGGTGGATGCGGCCTGCCACTCGTTGCCGCTGCGCTGGAATACGTCGATCTTGGCGTTGGAGCCGCCCGCACCGTTGACCGCCAGCACCTGGGTCGCGTTTCCGACGGACTGGGCGAACCAGGGCACGAAGGGGTCTGCGGCGGCAGGTGTGCAGACGAGCACAGTGGCCAGGGCGAGTACGGCCGCACACGGCAGCGTCAGAAGACGGAACACGGTTCCATGGTGGCCGATGTTGTTCTCGAATCCTTCAAGGTTGGGACACAGTTATGCCACGGACCGATCGGTATATTTCGGCCATGGACGCTGAGCTCGAAGATTGGAAAGCCGCCGGGCATTACTTCGACTATCTGGGATTCGATATTTTCTATCGGATCGAGGGCAGCGGGCCTCCCTTGCTGCTCGTTCACGGGTATCCCTTCAATTCGTGGGATTGGGCCCTCATCTGGCCCACGCTGGTGGAGCGGTTCACCGTCATCGCGCCGGACATGATCGGTATGGGGTTTTCCGACAAGCCCGTCCAGTACGGGTACTCGGTGCTCGATCACGCCGATATGCATGAGGCGCTGCTGTCGTATCTGGGCATCGAGCGGTTTCACCTACTCACCCATGATCTGGGGAATTCCGTGGGCCAGGAGATGTTGGCGCGCTTCGAATTCGAGCAACAGTCACGCGGCCGGGTGCCCATCGATTCGGTGACCTGGCTCAACGGTGGACTGTTCATCGAGGCCTACCGCCCCCGCATCGCGCAGACGTTGATGTCGCGAACTCCGTTGGGCGACTTGGTAAGCCGGTTCCAGGGCACGCCGGTTACGCGCCGGATCATGGACGCCGCCGTGAGCGAGATGTTCGGCCCCGATACCAAGCCCTCGGCGCGGCTGCTGTCGCTTTTCCAGCAGGTGCTGGAGTACAACGACGGCGCCCGCGTCACGCATCAGGTGGGTCGTTTCATCAACGACCGCTACGACAACCGGAGCCGGTGGGTGCGGGCCATGCGCGAAACCGCCGTGCCGATGCGCATGATCGACGGGCCGATTGACCCGAACTCCGGATTGCACATGGCCGAGCGCTATCTCGAGGTCATTCACGACCCCGATGTGGTGCTACTCGACGACAACATCGGTCACTGGCCACAGATCGAGGCGCCCGAGGAGGTGCTCACGCACTTCCTCGAGCACATCGACAGGGTTACGACTTAGGCGGTGCCGTGTCCAGGTACGTCGAGAAGGTCGCGTAGTTGCAGTCGGCCTCGCCGGTGCCCGTGACGCTCTGACACACGACCTTGTCGTTCAGGTAGATGCGCACCGTCACCGCGGAGTCGGGGTCGGCGGTAGAAGTCCAGTTGGCCTTGACCTCAGCGTGGTTGGGGGTCTTGGCACCGCGGGACAGATCGCCGACGGTCGCGTCGACCTTCCACGGCAGGGTGACGCCGTCGGCGGGCTGCATCTCGGTGCCATCCCAGTACTGCACGTTCGCCGTGGAGACGGTGGTCGAGACAACCTCGTAGGTCACCGTCTTGTCATCTGCGTGCGCCGCCGCCGGGAAGCTGAGCGCGCAGGCGGAGGCCATAGCAGACGCGATGAATAGTTGGCGGACGGTCATGAAAACACCTCGGTATGTCAGGGCGGCTTATAGATCGTTAGGCAGGCTACAGGGATTCTCTGGGCGTCTGCTGAGGCCGTGGCCGACACCACTTCTGCCCAAATACTTGAGCAAACCCCGATCCGCCCGGACTATGGGGTGATGAGCAGCGTGGGGGGCGCCGACCTGGAAGACCCGGTCGGCGATGACAGCACAAGGCCGGGTTGGGACACCGCGACACGTGTGGCTTTTCGGTATGGGACCTGCTATTTCGGCACGTTTGGGCTCGTCGTGGTGGTCGGTCTTATCCCCGTCATCCTGAAAGGCGTCGGCATCGACGGGCCATGGTCGGTTATCCGGGGAGTGTTCGACGCGGTCCGCACTCCCATCGCATGGATTGGCGAACATCTGCTGGGCCTGAGCGTCCAGAGCACCCAGGTGGGCAGTGACAGTGCATTCCAGTGGACGGCGCTGTTGTGCATCGCCGTCCTGGCCGCCGTCGGGACAGCCATCTGGACGGTGCTGGACCGGGGCCGCCGAAGCTACGACCGTCTCCAGGCCTGGGTGTGGTTGATTCTGCGGCTGGTGCTCGCCGCGGCCATGTTCTATTTCGGGATGGCGAAGGTGATCCCGACGCAGATGCCCTTCGTGCTGAACCGGCTGGTCGAGCCGTTCGGGAATTTCAGTCCCGCAGGCGTGCTGTGGGCGCAGGTAGGGGTGTCGCCAGCGTATCAGATCCTGCTCGGTGTGGCCGAGGTCTTCGGTGGTCTGCTCCTGCTGCTGCCGCGCACCGCGGCGGCCGGAGCGCTGGTGTGTGTCGTGGACCTGACGCAGGTCTTCCTGCTCAACATGACCTACGACATCCGTCTCAAGACGGTCTCTTCCCAGTTGTTGCTGCTAAGCCTGTTCCTATTGGCGCCCTATGCACGACGGTTGTTGACAGCGTTCTTCACCGATCGTGCGGTGCCCACGGCCACCACGACGCAGCTGTTCACGCGCCCACGAGCCAACCGGATCGCGCTCGTCGCGCAGGTGGGTGTGGGTGTGGCGTTGCTCGTCGCGTTCAGCGCGCAGGGCTGGCAGCAGTTCACCAGGCCGACCCCCAATCTGTACGGCATTTGGCAGGTGGAGACCTTCTCCGCCGAGGGCTATTCGCGAGACCCGTTGTTGACCGACAAAATCCGTTGGCGCAGAGTCATATTCGATAGGCCGTTCCACGTCTCCGCACCGGTGATGGTGACGGTGCAGCGCATGGACGATTCGTTCGAGGTGTACGGGGGCACCATCGATCCACGGAAACACTTCATCGATCTGAGCCATCGGATCGAGCTGGGCACGTACAAAGAGACCCCGATACGGATCAGGCTCACGTATTGGTAGCCCGGGCAACCGGATCAGATGATCGTCGACGGCGACGACTATGCGGGACACCAGATCCACCTGCGCGTCACCAGGATGAACCCCGCTTCCTTCCCGCTGGTGGAGCGCGGCTTCAACTGGGTACAGGAGGACCCCTACAACCGGTGATCTGCTGTGAATCAGCTGGGGATCGTGCACCAACGGCCGACTGCTCATAGCGTATGAACCGTGAGTCGTGGCCGCCGTGCGCTGATCCTGATCGTGCTTGCGGCGATTGGCATCGCGGCGACCGTAGTGTCCGTGCACACGTTCCGCCGGCACGGGGAATCCGGTCCTGCCATCGC
This sequence comes from Mycobacteroides franklinii, assembly GCF_001853795.1. Lineage (NCBI taxonomy): Bacteria > Bacillati > Actinomycetota > Actinomycetes > Mycobacteriales > Mycobacteriaceae > Mycobacteroides > Mycobacteroides franklinii. The sequence goes on along the minus strand of NZ_MLIK01000019.1, from coordinate 1,277,475 downwards.
CGGGTTGGCCTCGACGCCCCCGCTGGGCTGGAATTCGTGGAATGCGTTCGGCTGCAATATCGATGAGCGGCGCATCGAGCAGACCGCGGACGCCATGGTGTCGTCTGGGATGCGCGATGCGGGGTATCGGTATGTGGTGATCGACGATTGCTGGTTCGACCCGCAGCGTGATGCGTCGGGCGAGCTTCGCGCGAACCCCGCCCGTTTCCCGAGTGGCATGAAGGCGGTGGCCGACTTCGTGCACGCTCGCGGTTTGTTGTTCGGCATCTATGCCAGCCCCGGGGAGGCCACCTGCGCGCAGAACGGCGGCTCGTATCCCGGCCACACCGGCAGTCGCGGACATGAGGCGCAGGACGCGCAGACCTTCGCACGCTGGGGTGTGGACTACCTCAAATACGACTGGTGCGGACCACCGGCGGACGTCGATGAGCTGGTCGACAGTTTCACCACCATGCGAGATGCGTTGCGCGCCACCGGACGGCCCATCGTCTACAGCATCAACCCGAATAGCGGCACGGTGGTTCCGCCCGGCCAGTACGACAGATTCAACGGTGTCGCCAGCATGATCCGGGTAAGTCAGGATCTGGTGCCGGCGTGGGACGCGATCGACGCCTACGACACCAGCCTCGGCGTTGTCGACGCGTTGACCAATGCCGCACGGCCAGATTTCCGTTGCACCGCGCGGCCGGGTTTCTTCTGCGATTACGACATGCTCGTTGCCGGAGCGCCGCAGCTGACCGGCGTCAATCTGCCCCCGCTGAATGAGGCCGAGTCGCGATCGCAACTTGCCCTATGGGCGGAGTGGGGGTCCCCGATGATCGCGGGCAACGACCTGGCCCACATGCCCGAGGCGATTCGCGCGCTTCTGATCAATCGGGATCTGCTTGCGATTGACCAGGATTCGCTGCGTGCGCCCGCAACGCCCCTGGCGGGCAGTGACGGAACCATTTGGACCCGGCCATTGGCCGACGGATCGACGGCGATCGTGATCGTCAACCGGGACAATGTCGCACAGCCTTTCCGTGCGGCGTTCAGCGCGCTCGGGCTGCCCAAGACACGGCAGTTCGACGTCCTCGACGTGTTCTCCGGGCAACGGTCCGTACAGAAGCTGACGTACCGGATCGGCCTCGCGGCGCATGACGCCGCGCTGCTGCGGGTGCGGGCGATCGACAATCAGCATTAGTTCCACATCCAACTTTCACCAAACCACAGACGTCCGGCGCGCAGAGTCAACAAGATGGCACTGTGAGCGAGTCAGTGTCGGTAATCGATGCCCATATCCACCAGTGGAATCCATTCACCACACCACGTAAGGCATCCGGCCCGGCCAAGGCCGCGCAACGAGCACCGTTCCTGCGTCCGGTGCTCCCGCGCGTTCTGCCCCGCGCGACCCGCGAGTTCATCGGCGATCCGCAGTATCTGCTGAGCCCGTATCTGCCCGTCGACTACCTCGCCGACGGGGGCCCGGGACACGTGACGACGATCGTTCACGTCGAGGCCGGCTGGCACGGCAAGGGGCCAATGGGCCCGGTCGGGGAGACACAATGGCTCAGTTCCCTGCCGTTCGGCCAGGACGGGGCCCCCGCCCTCGGCGCCATCGTGGCCTACGCCGATCCCTCCACGGCGGAGATCGCGGACTTGCTCGACGCTCACCTGCGCGCGAGTCCGCTCGTGCGGGGCATCAGGTGCATGGGTGCGCATAGCGATGACCCCGGCGTGATGAACTGGGCCCCGCAAGCGCATTGGCTCACCCAGCCTGCGTTTCTGCGTGGTTTCTCCGCCGTCGCCGAACGCGATCTCAGCTTCGAGATCTGGGTCTATGCGCACCAGCTTCCGGACGCATTGACGTTGGCCCGCGAGTATCCCGGCACCACCTTCGTTCTCGACCATTACGCGACGCCCGTCGGGGTGCTCGGCCCGCGCGGAAAGCACACGGGTAGAACCGAATCCGAACGCCGCGAGATCCTGCAGCAGTGGTACGACGATATTTCGGCGTTGGCGGAGCTTCCCAACGTCGTCGCGAAACACTCCGGTCTCGGCATGCCGATCTTGGGGGCCGGGCCCATGCCACGGGAGCAACTACGCGACAGCGTCGCACCACTGATCACGCACCTGGATCAGGCATTCGGCCCGGATCGCACCTTCTGGTCGTCGAACTTCCCCATCGACAAGCCCAACGTGTCGCTGGCGGACAGCATTTGGATTCTTCGCGAGGCACTCGGCACCCGCTTCGACGAGCGGCGCATCCTGCGGGAGAACGCACGCCGCGTGTATCGGGTGGCCGACTGACCAGTCGACGGGCGCGGTGGAATACTCGCCGCGTAACCGGACACTACGAAAGACGGAGACAGCGGCAGTGGCGTGGACCGAACTGGTGGAGTTGCCAGGTGGGTCATTTCCCATGGGCTGCAATATTTTCTATCCCGAGGAGATGCCGGAGCGTGTCCTTTCGGTGGGGGCCTTCGCTATCGAGCGGCACCCGGTCACCAATGCGCAGTTCGCGGAATTTGTCGCACAGACCGGCTATGTGACCGTTGCCGAACGAGCCCCCGACCCGGCCCTGTACCCCGGAGCCGCGCCGGAGGATCTGGTGCCCGGCGCCATGACGTTCCGAGCGACGACCGGGCCTGTGAACCTCCACGACTGGCAGCAGTGGTGGGACTGGGTTCCGGGCGCGTACTGGCGGCGGCCGTTCGGGCCGGAAAGCTCTATCGACGGCGCCGCCGACCATCCGGTGGTGCAGGTCGCGTACACCGACGCGGCGGCCTACGCCCGGTGGGCGGGCAGACGGCTGCCCACCGAGGCCGAATGGGAGTACGCCGCCCGCGGCGGCACCGACACCGTCTACACCTGGGGCGACGAGGTGGCGCCCGACGGACAACTGATGGCCAACACCTGGCAAGGCAGATTTCCCTACCGCAACGATGGCGCCCTCGGGTGGCACGGCACGTCCCCGGTCGGCACCTTTCCGCCCAACGGGTTTGGTCTTCAGGACATGATCGGCAATGTGTGGGAATGGACATCCACACGATTCGGATCGAGCGCAGAAGCTCCGAAGTCGTGCTGCAGCCCTTCGGATAATCCCGATCCGTCGGTGATCCACACGCTCAAGGGCGGCTCGCATCTGTGCGCACCCGAATACTGCCACCGTTATCGGCCTGCCGCGCGTTCACCGCAGTCACAAGACAGCGCGACCACTCATATCGGATTTCGGTGTGTGGTGGATCGGCCACAGTAGCCCGCGTACGCGCCACCGGTGCCAATCGCCGCTTTAGCCTGTACGGTCGCCCTAAGCACCGCATTCGCAGCTCGACACGACACGCGAGCCGGCGGCTCACGATGTTAGATGTGGCATCAGCGACTGCTGCCGCAACGACTTCATCGATTACACACCCCGTCGTATTGACTTGTGGAAGGCAACTGTATGAAACGCGAGGTTCAGGCCCAGCTCGACGTGGACATCATCGCAGCGTCGACGTTGGAGTTTCAGATCGCTGTGGCGCCAGTCTCGGGTGCCCAGGTGACGGAAAGCCTGTCATGGGTATTGAACGGGGAGCCACTCGAGGCACTGGAGGTCGCCGGCGAACACGGCAACCGTATCCACCGGCTTGAGGTCGGCGAGGGCAATCTCAAGGTCTCTTACGCGGCAACGATTCTCGGGCAAGCCGATGAGGTGCCTGTTGAGGCCGCCGACATGTCCACCTATCTTCGGCCGAGTCGCTATGCGGAGGCCGACAAGTTCTATGGTTTCGCGGCAACCGAGTTCGGTGAGCACACCGAACCTCAGGTGCTGCTGGAGAACGTCTCATCCTGGGTCGGTACACGTTTGCGGTACTCACCGGGTTCCAGTGACCCCATCGATGGCGCCGTCGATACCTTGCTGGCCGGCGCGGGCGTCTGCCGTGACTACGCGCACCTGGTAGTGGCACTACTCCGGGCCGTCAAGGTGCCGGCCCGGCTTGTCGCGGTCTACGCGCCGGGGTGCGATCCCATGGATTTCCACGCAGTTGCCGAGGCGATCGTCGACGGCCACTGGCGAGTGGTGGATGCCACCTGCCTGGCACCACGACAAACCTTGGTTCGTATTACGACCGGGCGCGATGCCGCGGACACCGCATTCCTCGACAACCACGGTGGCCAGATTGTGCTGAACGGATCATTTGTCAGCGCCGTGGTCGAGGGCGAATTACCCGAGGACCCCGTCGATCAACTTGTCTCCATACGGTAGCCATAAGTTCATCTGCCCGCGTTCCCGAAGAATCACCCGAAAAGGGTGATGCCGATTTCGGGTCCACTGCTTACTGTGATTTCGAAGCGCCGATTCCCTGATCGGAGCGCGCGATGGGATCTTGAAGTGGAGACTGAGTGCAGGCACCGGTCCTGATCCGGTCCCGTTGCCTCAATTCTCGACTCGAGAGGACGCCCTCATGGAAGCGAGCACTGGCGACGACGCCACGGAGCCCGATCAGCACCCCAAGCGCGGAAAGTTGTCGAGGCGTTCAATTCTTGGCGGTATCGCCGCGGCCGGAGTGGGCGCCGCCGCTGCAACCGGAGTCATCAAGGGGCTAGAGGGTACCGATCACGCACCGGCAGGACACCAGCCCGGAACGGGGCCCACCAACGAAGAATTCCACGGGAAGATCAGCCTCGACGTCCGCGACTCGGTACCCGACTGGACGCCATATGAGCTCAAGAAAGCCCCGGAAGGCGCGCCCAACATTTTGGTGGTGTTGTACGACGACACCGGCCTGGCGGCCTGGTCTCCATTCGGCGGGCGCATCAACATGCCAGTCATGCAGCGGCTGTCCGACAACGGACTGCGCTACTCACAGTGGCACACCACCGCGCTGTGCTCGCCCACCCGATCGTGTCTGCTGACGGGGCGCAATCATCATGTGAATCGTTCCGCGTCGATCACCGAGGGGTCCAACGGATTCCCCGGTGCCGCGGGTCGCCTGCCCGCAGAATGCGCCACCATCGGACAGGTGCTGCAGGACAACGGGTACAGCACATTCTGGGTCGGCAAGAACCACAATGTTCCCGAGGAAGACATCGCGGGAGGCGGGAGCCGATCGGAATGGCCGCTGTCCAAGGGCTTTGACCGGTTCTACGGATTCTTGGGCGGCGAGACCAACAACTGGTATCCCGATCTGGTCGAGGACAACCGCTTCATCGACCCGCCGGCCACCCCCGAGCAGGGTTATCACCTCTCAAAAGACCTTGCTGATCAAGCACTTCGGATGTTGCGAGACCAGCGGGCCACCAACCCGTCCAAGCCCTGGTACCTCTGGTTCTGCCCCGGCGCCAACCACGCCCCGCATCACAGCCCGGCCGAATACACCGCTAAGTACCAGGGCAAGTTCGACGACGGCTACGAGGCCTACCGAGAATGGGTGCTGGCCCGCATGATCGAAAAGGGTGTGCTCCCAGCCGATACCAAGCTCACACCCCTCAATCCGCTGCCTAAGGATGTGGCGAACGAGGCGGACACGGTGCGCCCGTGGAACACCCTGAACCCCGACGAGAAGCGGCTCTTCTCCCGGATGGCCGAGGTGTTCGCCGGATTCTCCGAATACACCGACGCCCAGGTCGGGCGGATCGTGGATTACCTGGAACAGACCGGCCAGCTGGACAACACCATCATCTTCTACTGCGCCGATAACGGCGCCTCGGGCGAGGGCTCACCGAACGGATCGGTCAACGAGAACAAGTTCTTCAACGGCTATCCCGATGAGCTCTCGGAGAACATGCAGTACTTCGACAAGCTCGGCAGCCCGGATACCTACAACCACTACCCCACCGGATGGGCGGCCGCCTTCTCCACTCCGTTCCAGATGTTCAAGCGTTACTCGCAGTACTCCGGCGGAACCTGCGATCCACTGGTAATCCACTGGCCCAAGGGAATCAAGGCCAAGGGACAGGTGCGCCATCAGTATCACCACGTCACCGATATCGTGCCCACCATCCTCGAGATCACAGGGCTGCAGATGCCCGACACCTATCGCGGTGTCGAGCAGTACCCACTGAATGGGGTGTCCATGCGCTATAGCTTTGAAGACGGGCAGGCGGCCACCACCAAGAAGCGGCAGTATTACGCGATGCTGGGAACCCGCGGAATCTGGGAAGACGGATGGAAGGCCGCCGCCCTGCACGCACCCATCAGCGGCAAAGGGCACTTCGACCAGGACAAGTGGGAGCTGTACCACGTCGACGAGGATCGTTCCGAATCAACGAATCTGGCTGATCAGCACCCCGACAGGTTAAAAAAGCTCATCGACACCTGGTTCGAAGAGGCGGACAAGAACTTCGTGCTACCGCTCGATGACCGGTCGGCCACCGAATTGCTTACCATCGAACGTCCTTCGACCGAGCCGAAGCGCAACCGGTACATCTACTACCCGGATACCGCGCCGGTGCCCGAAGGCGTTGCGGTCAGCATCCGTGGCCGCTCCTACAAAATCGTCGCCGATGTCGAAACCACCCGGGATTCACAGGGTGTGATCTTCGCGCACGGTTCACGCTTCGGCGGACACGCACTGTTCATCAGAGACGGCAAGCTCCATTACGTCTACAACTTCCTGGGGATCAAGCCGGAGCAGGTGTTCATCTCGCCGCCACTGAGTCCAGGTAAACGGACCCTGGGCATGGAGTTTGTCCGCAAGGACAAGGGCAGCCACGGCGAATCACTCGGCACTACCACGCTTTTCGTTGACGGTAAGCCAGTAGCCAATGGCCCGATGCGCGCTCAGATCGGCAAGTTCACCCTCGCCGGAGACGGCCTGTGCGTGGGCTACGACAGCGGCGACAACGTGTCGCAGCTGTATTCGCACCCCGGGACCTTCACCGGCGGCACCATCAAGGGCGTGGCCGTCGACGTCAGCGAGGAAACCTTCATCGATCTGGAAGAGGAGGCCCAGGCCGCCTGGGCGCGTGACTAGTCGCCTATCCAGGTCAGGGCGAGCTCGTCACGCGTACCGAACCGCTCCAGGTGCCGTTTTACCACGTCGCCGAATTCCGCGGAGCTGGCCTCGACCTGAAGCTCCCCCGGCTGAGGGCGCAGCACGGTCACGGCATCAGGGCTCATCTCGATCTGTACGGCACCGCCTTCCAGCTCGGTCACCGTGCTCTTGGCTGCCCAGTGCTGAGCGAGTTGCTTCGCGTATCGCTCGGGCCGGTCGGTGACGATCACGCCGTACACAGTGGTCATGTCACAAGTCTTCCAGGTTCTCCGCGAGAGTGTCAGTGCGGAGCGATACCGATGGCCTCACGGCGGTTCGTTACCCTCAGCTTCCGGTAGATCGCCCGCTGATGGGTCTTGAGGGTGTTGACGGAGACCGAGAGCTTCGCCGCGATCTCCGCAGCGGTCATCGGTGTTCGTAAGTACGCCAAGACCTCTCGCTCCCGCTCTGTGAGCTCTTCGACCGCTTTCGCCTGATTCGCCTCGCATGCCACGAGGCAGCCCGCCAGGAAGTCGGGATACGCCGTGCTTGAGCTGTGGGCGCCGAGCATCTCACGACATACTGGGTCGGCGTTGTCCACGAAGGGGTAGCGGACGGATTCAGGGGCTGCGAACCCGAGCGATTCCTCCAACTGCCGATGGGCTCGTGCGTAGTCCTGCTGCTCCCATGCGAGCAGCGCACCGATCAGCGTCGCGTACGCACGCACATAGGGCGGCACCGACTCACCGTTTGCGTTGTCGGCCAACGCTTGCGCAAGTTCGGCATCGCCAAGCCTCCGGCAGATGCCCGCGACCATCACCGATGCCATGGGCAGGGGTGTCACGCTGACCAGCCTTGCCGCCAACACCGACGCCTCCCCGGTGTGGCCGCGCACCTCGGCAATCCGGGCAAGCGCGGCTGTGCGAAAACTTCCCATCGGGACGGCCCGATTGTCGCCCTCACCAATGCGCGTGGCCACTGCCTCCATGCGCGGCAGGGATACATCACACCCCTGGTTGTGCAGGGTCGCGGCGGCGAACACCAGCATCATGCGCCCGACATCCGGGTACCCGTCCCCCGCCGCGGCATCCACCACCGCGAAATCATCGAGCGCCGCGGCCAGCTCACCGCGCCACAGCCGGATGAACCCCTTGGTAAAACTGGCTATTCCGCCGCCCCCATGGGAGAGCCATGGTGTTTCGGCCAGGTTCAGTGAGCGCCCGGCGCTATCGAATTGGCCGGCATGCGCATAGGCAAAAGCCAGACTCTCGGCGGCTCTGTCGGCCACCGTCGCCAGCCCCAGCGCGCGGCATTCCTGTGCCGCCGTCTCCAACAGACGCATCGAACGGCCGACATCGCGCCGCAGCCGGGTTTCCGCCCATCCCACCAGAAACAGCGCACACGCATACACCCTGGCGGGCATCAGCTTCCGGTCGGTGAGGGCTTCGGATACCGCGTCGACGGCTGCCGCCATGGTGCCGTGGTCATCCGAGATCAGGATGCGGCTGAGATCACGGATGAGACGCACACGACGGGACTCGGCGGTGCCATGCACCAGGGCCAGCGCCCGTTCGAAATGCAATTGTGCACCAAGGCGATCACCCGCAACCTCTCGGCAGCAGGAACGCACCATCGCTACTTCGGCGGTGTCGCCGAACTCCTTGGTCACGCGCACACACGCAGCCTCAAGCGCCGCCGATCGAGCTTCCAGCAGCAGTTCGAGCCAGTGTTCGGCAAGAGTTTCCACGGCCAGCTGCCCGTCCGCCGCGCGGACGGCGTGCTCGACGGCATCCACCACGTATCGGTCCCGTAGTTCGCGTGCGGCCAGCTCATTCAAAGCTCTCCACCGCGAAGGGTCCGACTGCCTCAGCGTTTGGTTGCATCCCCGCGCAAACATTGAATGCCATTGATAGACAGCCTCTTCACCGATTCCGAACTGTTCGATGAACAATCCGGATGCCACGCATTCGGCAAGAAGCACTGCGGCGTCCGCACGCCCGGAGAGGGCGGCGGCCAGATGTTGGTCCACCCGCGCACACACCGTCACGGCGAGTATGAACTCGGCCAATTCCGGGCGCAGCCGGCTGACGACTGTGGCGCGAATGTACGCGGCGAGGTCGAGATCATCGAGCGCGCTGGGTGTTTGGCCGCCCAGCAGGGCCAGTCTGACGGCTGCGGGCCAGCCACCCGTAGATTTCACGATCTGCTTGGCAGACCCGGCCGGGAGGTCCTGGTGCACATGGCTGGCAGCAGCAGCCACGTCGGCGGCGGTGAATGCCAACTCACTGGCCGTGATCACGCCCACGTGACCATGGACCCGTAACCGTGTGAGCAGCGACTCCGGCGCCGCCGTGGTGATCAGAATCAACCGTAGCCAGGGCGGACCGTGCTCGATGAACTCTACGAATTCCACGCACTGAGATACACCCACGGCCTTCTGGAAGTCGTCGAGCACAATGACCACCGGAGCTGACATCTCGATCGCGGACAGGGCGGTGAAAACCATACCCGGAGAAGGCAGTTCGGAGGCGACGGCCAGCGCTCGCAGCACCCGGGTATCGGCGCTGTCACCGATTGCATGCCGCAATGCCGTCATGACGCCGCGGACCAACTCTGCGAAATCGCCTGCCTGCTCTGTCACCGTGAGCCACCCCACCGAGCCGGCCTGCTGCCGCCGGGCAGCAGCCCATTGCCCGACGGCGACCGTCTTGCCGAAGCCCGACGGCGCGAGCACCACAACCGCACGCGATTGCTGGGCATGCAGATCGAGGATGCGGTGGACGTCCAGGCGCGCGATCATCTCCGGGCTCGAAGATGGCGGCGTGGCCAGGAACCACGGCGCGGGGCTCCACGCCGTGGAACCGGCGGGCTTCCCGTCTGCAATCAGATCGCCGCGGTCCGCCATCCCGTCATTGTCTCCGGAACCGCCGCGGCACGTTTAGCCGGGCAGGTGCCCAGCGACGTTACGTTGCCGACTGGCCGAGGGTCACCTGGACGGTCCGCGAGGTGCCCGACGGGTCCTCATAGGTGAGCGCCATGGTGTCCCCGGGAGCCTTGGCGTGCACCGCGGCCACCAGCGCGTCCGGGCCGTCGATGACCTGGTTGTCCACCTTGGTGATGACGGCGCCCTTGGGCAGCCCCGCTGTCGCTGCCGCGCTGCCACTGACGACTCCTGCGACCACCGCACCGGGCGCGTCCTTGCTGGAGGCGAGTTGAACGCCCAGCGAGGCATGCCGCACGGTTCCGGTCGAAACCAGTTCGTCCGCAATGCGCTTGGCCTGATCCACCGGGATCGCGAAGCCCAGGCCGATCGATCCGGCCTGTCCGCCGCCGCCCTGGGAGTCCTGGCCGCCGGATAGCGAGGCGATCGCCGAGTTCACGCCGATGAGGTTGCCGCTCATATCCACCAGCGCGCCTCCGGAGTTGCCGGGGTTGATGGCCGCGTCGGTTTGGATGGCGCTCATCACCGAATGCTGGCCACTCTGCTCATCGCCGGTGGCAACCGGTCGATTCAGCGCGCTGACGATACCGGTGGTCACGGTGCCCTGCAGGCCCAGCGGCGAGCCGATCGCGACGACGTTCTGTCCGACTTTCAGGTCTTTCGACGAGCCGATGCTGATCGGGGTGAGGTCCGAGACGCCCTGGGCGCGAACCACCGCGATGTCATCGTCGGGGTCGGCACCGACAACGGTGAATGGCACCGTGCGGCCGTCGGCCAGGGTCACGGTTGCCTTGACTCCGTCACCGCCCCGGGCAGAAGGCCTGACGCCGCGACCGTCGGAGTCATCCGAGTCCCGGCCGTCGCGCCCGTCCCGGTAGCCGCCGGGCTGCTGTTCTCCGGGCAGGACGCCGAACGGCAGGTTGCCAAACTGACCGCCATACGGGCCGTCGGGTGCGGTTACGGGAGGCGAGGGTTGGACGCTGCGTGCGGCGGAGGCCACCACGTGGTTGTTGGTCAGGATCAAACCGTCGGCACTCAGGACGATGCCGGACCCCGACTCCTGCTGGCGGCCACTTTGGATCTGCAGTTGCACCACGCTGGGCAGCACCTTGGCCGAGACCTCTTCCACCGAGCCGGCCGGCGCGACGGCGGCTGGTTTTCCCAGAGTTGAACCCGTTGCCGGGGAGGGCTTTCCGATAGGAGCGACGCTCGACGCCTGCCCGGTGGCCGGGTGCGCGGACTGGTTCACCACGGCGAACGCGGTGGTGGCGCTGGCGACAACAGCCACCGCAACGCCACCGAAAGCCAGCCCGGCGACACGTAGGCGTTTCCGGGGCACAGGATTCGGCGCCAATGCGGCGCGGTCCGGGAACGTTTCGCCGTAGGCGTAGCGCGTCCGGGTGGCCGCGGACGGACCATGCACCAGCCGGTAGCCGTGCGGTGTCGTCGGGAAATCTTCTGTGTACGGCGGATGCCCGGACCGATCGTTCATTGCTGTTCCTTCTTCCTCAACATGCATCAGGGCACACGCCGCAGTTGATGCGCACTGTTACAGTGCCTGGGCCCGCTGAGGCGACGCTGAGAATTTCCTCTCTGCAGCCCAAGACTTTTCAGGAGGCAGTGGGAGCGGGTGCCGTCACCGGTTCCGACTCGTGCGTCTCACGGCCACGCCGGACGATCTCGAAGACATTGATCGGCCACCAGAACCAGCGTCCCAACGCCACAGCGATCGCGGGCGTCATGAACGCCCGGACGATCAATGTGTCGACAATCAATCCGATACCAATGGTCGTTCCCATCTGACCGACAACGCGCAGATCGCTGACGATCATCGACATCATGGTGAATGCGAACACCAGGCCGGCGGCGGTAACGACGCGTCCGGTGGCGCCCATGCCGCGGATCATGCCCGTGTGCAGCCCCGCGTGCATCTCCTCCTTGAGCCGGGAGACCACCAGCAGGTTGTAGTCCGAACCCACCGCCAGCAGGATCACCATCGACAATGGAATCACGATCCACTGCACGCCCAACCCAAGGATGTCCTGCCACAACAGCACTGACAGACCACAGGCCGTGCCCAGGGACGCCGCGACGGTGCCGACGATCACCAGGGCGGCCACCACACTGCGGGTGATCAGCACCATGATCGCGAAGATCAGAATCATCGACGCGATGATCGCGACCATCAAATCGATGGAAACACCGTCCTGCATATCGGCAAACATCGATGCGGTGCCCCCGATCGAGACTTTCGCATTGGACAGCGGAGTACCCTTCACCGCATCGGCGACAACACCTTTGAGGTCACGGACGTGTTCGATGCCTTCGACCGACGCCGGGTCGCTCTCGTGGGTGATGATGAATCGGACGGCCTTGCCATCCGGCGAGACGAACATCTTGAGCCCGCGTTTGAAGTCGGGGTTGGTGAACACGTCGGGCGGCATATAGAAGAAATCGTCGTTCTTGGCCTGATCGAAATACAGACCGATTTCCGTGGCACCCTTGGCCATTTCCTGTTGCTGGGCTTGGATACCGGCCTGGGTGCTGTGCATGGCGATCATGAAGTCGCGCATTCTGTTCATCGAATCGATGGTCGTCCGCAGCACCGGAAGCATCTGCGGCATCAGCTGATCCATCTTGTCCATATCCGCGATGAGGCCGTTCATTTGGTCGGCGAGCACGTCAACGCTGTCCAAAACATCGAAGATCGATCGCAGCGACTGGCAGATCGGGATATCAAAGCAATGCTTCTCCCAGTAGAAGTAATTGCGCAGCGGCCGGAAGAAATCGTCGAAATTGGCCAAGTTGTCACGCATCTCCTGGATGGTCGCGTTCATCTCGTGGGTCCGGCCCACCATGCCGTGCATGGTGCCCGTGAGCTCCTGCATGAGGATGTACATCCGCTCCATGGTGGCGACGGTCTTGCTCAGCTCGTCGGCCTGCTCGAGCATCTGCGCCGAGTTGTCATTGTTGAACTTTGAGGTCTGCAGCGTGCCCGCATTCTGCGCGCCGAGCATGAACGGGATGGAGCTGTGCTCGATCGGCGCCCCGAGCGGACGGGTGAGGGTCTGCACCCGTTCGATACCGCGCATACGCACGATGCCCTTGGCCACCTTGTCGATGACGAGCATGTCGGCCGGGGTGCGCAGGTCGTGATCGGCCTCCAGCATCAATAGTTCCGGGTTCATCCGGGCCTGGGAGAAGTGCCGGCCGGCGACCTCCATGGCAAGGTTGGCCGGCATGTCGGCCGGCGTGAATTTCTGGTCGTTATATTGCGGCACATAGGTCATCAGGCCGACGAAACCGATGATCGCGATCAGGCTGGTCATCACGATAATCGGAATGGGCCAACGCACCACCGACGTACCGACCCTGCGCCAGCCTCGTGCGGAGAGCTTGCCCTTGGGTTCTAGTAGCCCAAACTTCGAGGCCACCGTCAGCACCGCGGGCGCCAACGTCAGCGCGGCGGCCACGATCACCAGCATCGAGATCGCACACGGCAGCGCCATGCTCTGGAAGTAGGGCAGCGTGGTCATGGTCAGACACAGGCACGCGCCGACGATGGTCAGACCGGAACCCAGAATGACGTGCGAGACACCGTGATACGCCACGTAATACGCGTCTTCCCGGCTCAGTCCCTTCGATCTCTCCTCGTGATAGCGACCGAATAGGAAGATCACGTAGTCCGTGCCGGCCGCCAGCGCCAGCGCCGTCACCATGCTCACCGCGTAGGGGGTCAGTCCGATGAGGTTCAGGTATCCCGCTGCCGCCGTAACACCCTGGGCGGCAAGTAGTTCCAGACCAATAATGGCCATGGAGATGAGCATGGTGACGAGGGAGCGGTAGATGAACAGCAGCATCAGGATGATCACGCCGACCGAGAGCATTTCCATGATCGCCATGCTCTGCTGACCAGCCGCCTGGGTGTCGGCGTTGAGTGCGGTATTGCCGGCAACATACGCCGTGATGCCCGGCGGCGCAGGCACGGAATTGACTATCTGGCGCACCGCGGCCACCGATTCATAGCTGGCGCTGGTGCCCTGCGACCCGTTGAGGAAGATCTGCACATAGGCGGCCTTGCCGTCCACACTTTGCGAGCCCGCTGCGGTCAGCGGATCGCCCCAGAAGTCCTGGACGTTCTGCACGTGTTCCTGATCGGCTTTGAGCTTCTCGACGATCTGGTCGTAGTACTTGTGCGCGGCATCGCCCAGCTTGTCGTCGCCTTCCAAAACCACCATCGCCGACGAGTCCGAGTCGTATTGTTGAAACACCTTGCCGATGTTCAGCATCCCTTGGTAGGACTCGGAATTCTGCGGGCTCATCGGCACCGAGCGGGACTCCGCGACGTCATTGAGTGACGGAATCAAGGTGCCCAGAATGACCACGAGCGCCACCCAGAACAGGATGATCGGTACCGATAGGAGCCGGATCGTGTGGCCGAGGAGCGGCCGGTGCGGGCTCACATGCGAATTGCTCATACGGATTTCACCAAGCAGTAGATGAACGGTTTGACTTTGTCTGTGCTGGTTCGGTCATCGCGCGTCTGGCCATCGACCGTGACGCGGCAGCCGAGATCGGTGACGTCGCGATCGCCCTGGGCGACGATGTTGGCCGACACCGACGGCACCGTCGTCACAATCGTGAACGACCAAGGAAGCGCAGTATTTTCGATGAGATGGGGTTGACCGTTCTCGTCGAGGTAGTTGAGATTCGCGGTGCCACCCGACCCCACGATCTCGTAGGTGATGCGCTTGGGGTTGACGTTCGCGGTGACGCCCGATCCCTCGCCGAGTTTCGGCGGACGAGGCGTAGCGGAACTACGGATCTGTGCAATCGCGTAGCCACCGACCCCGACCACAATTGTCAGGAGTAGCGGAATCCAGAACCGCTTCAACAGTCGATACACACGTGCATCCCTCCTGCCTATCCCCGCCCGGGGTGCAGGCACCTGCCGATGAGATGACCAGTCGCAAAATATTGCGTACCGCCGGTCTATTACGCCACAGACCGTACCACGGTAATAGACCGTCGGTACGCTATGACGCCGCTGGGCGTCGGATTAGCATCGGGCCATGACCTTCCGCCGGGCGCGCAGCGAGGAGCAGCGCGAGATCCGCCGGCAAGCCATTCTGGAAACCGCGTCGTCGATGCTCAGCGATATGCCGGTCAGCCAGGTCAGCCTCAATGAATTGAGCCGCCGCACCGGATTGGCGAAGTCGGCAATGGTGCTGTACTTCGAGTCACGCGAGGCCGTGCTCCTGAAGCTGCTGGGTACCTTGCTGCACAGCTGGGTGTCCGAAATTGCGGCGGAACTCTCCCACGAAACGCCCACCGGCTCGGCCCAGGAACGTGTCGATCGCTTGGCCGCCGTGCTCAGCCGCTCTCTGCAGCAGCATGCCGTGCTGTGTGACTTGATGGCCGCACAGCCAGGCGTACTGGAACACAATGTCTCGGCCGAGACGCTGCTGTGTTTCTGGCGCTCGACGTACGCCAGCGTCGCTCGGTTCTCCGAGGCCATCCGAAGCTTTATCCCCGAGCTTGACGAAGACGCCCACAGCGTGTCCGTCACCATACTGATGACCACCGGCGCGCTGTGGATGTACGCGCAACCGTCAGACGGCGCCGTCGCCGCCGCCGAGGCCGAACCCGAACTGACAGTGGTCCACATGCGCTTCAACACCGACTTGGAGACCACGCTGGCCCGGCTCATCACCGGCGCCCTGGTCAAGCGCGGTTCCTGATCGCCCACGCGCGCCGCGGGCCCCAAACCGGCGATGGCGCGGACCCCGAGCTGCTCTCACATGTAAGCTCACACGCCGAGAGGTCCTACTAGCTCCGCTAGGCGGACCGGCCTCCGCCGCCGATGTAGTTCAATGGCAGAACATCAGCTTCCCAAGCTGAATACGCGGGTTCGATTCCCGTCATCGGCTCCGAAGATCCCAGTCAGGGCAGTGTAGAAGTTAACCGGACACCCCGGAACTTCCATATTTCCCCGTACATTCGGCTACTCATCGCGTTGACCAGCCCACTTGTCGAGCACAGCGCGGGCATCCGGCCCCGCCGTCGAACGTTGCACATAGTGACGCTCGGTCATCTCCCGCTGCGCAGCTTAAGAGACTGCGGTGCCGCGTCGATCCCCAGTTTCTCCGCCACCACGGTGCCCACCGACCGCAGGAACGAGTGAGGCGTCACCCACTTCACATCTGGATAAGGCTCAAGCGCTTCACGCAGCGATGACCGGATGTTCGACAAGCTCAACAGCCCACCGTTGCGGTTCTTGAGCACCGCCTCCGACGGCCCCATGATCGCGTACAGCTGCTCCGCCCCGAACTTCGGTAGCGTAACCGTGTGAGGCGGCGCAAGACCCTTGCGCCAGCCCTGTCATGTAGCGGGTTTGCCAGCAATCCGGCCGGCGTCTTGAATCGTGCCGGACGCTGCGACGGTCGGCGGATCTCCGAGCAAGTCCACTTCATCCCGGCCAATCGCCAGCACCTCGCCCGGCAGCCGAGATTCCTGAATGCGGATGCCTACCGCGTTGCGCACCAAGCCGATTGACTACCAGATCGATTTGACGCCGCCCACCGTGCCTCCCAACACAGCGCTGCTGCACAGCACGTCGCCGCGCTACATGATTTGAAATATATAGCGGCTCAATACAATTCAAACACCGATGAAGTGGCAGCTACTCCCATCCGGCATGTAGAAGGTCACCGGCCATCTGGCGGTATCAGCAATAGCCTCCTGGACAGGATTCTGTGCGAAGAAGATTCGCGCGGGGTTGGGAATTCCGCCACGCATGATGGTCCGCCGGAAGCTGATTTCGGCCTGGGTCCGAGCAGCACCGCGCGATTCGCCAGATTCAATGCCTCGTGCAGATCAGTTTTCTGCGTAAACATATGCACACCAGCGATTTCCAGCGAGACATCATGGACTCGTAGGCCCAGTTCCTTACTCACAGAAAGAAGTGCGCCTCGCGGGCTGCTTAAATCTCGCGTTCGATCCGAAGAACCTGCGTGCTGCGTGCCAGCCATGCAATGACCACAAGGCCAGGACTGAGGACCGTTGATCGCCTACCGGTGCTCGTTCGGTGAGTGCTGACGATCACAAAGGGCCTTGCGCGAAAGCTGATTCGGCTAGGGAGCTGGAGCTGAGCGCGATCTATGTTGCCGGCTGCTTGCTGGTCTTTCTTGAGGTAGGGGCTTAGGTCGTCTGTTTTAGTGACTTATGGCCATCGCATTGGTTGGGGCCTGTCGCTTTCAATCTCATTCAGCAACGCGCGTGTGCGCACGAATTGAGCTGATTCGTGGTTCTTCTCAGGGATGATTTTGGAGGACCGCTGGTGGCTGGCTACTTCACTCGCCCGTACCGGGGGCTGTCGGCTGAACAGTGGCGCTCTAAGCGTCGACAGCGTTTCCTGGAAGTTGGGCTCGAGGCGATGGCCAGTTCGGGCGGTAGGGCAACGGTTGCCTCGATCACCGCTACCGCAGGGTGCAGCGCCCGATACTTCTACCAGTGTTTCGAAGGGGTAGAGAGCTTTCTCGTAGAGATCTTCGATTGGATTATCGAAGAATGCAGCAAGGCGGCTGTTGTCGCGATCGAAATATCGTCAGGCGAACCGTATTCCCACGTCAAGGCCATCGTCATCGGCGTAGTAGATGCACTGACTGTAGACCCGTGTAAGGCGCGTTTTTTGCTCGATCCGGCGATCGGTGGCTCGCGGTTAGCGTCGCTGCGTGGACAGCTGACCGGTGATGTGGCCTTCATGCTGCGTCAGATACTGGAAGAGAACACGAGCCACCACGACACCAGGCTCTTGGCCGTACAAGCTGAGGGCCTAGTTGCAGGCGTGACTGGCCTGATACGGGTGTGGCTTGATGGTCAGTTATCGCTTACGCGTGAGGAACTGGCCCAGCAGTGCGGCCGCTACATCGGTGAAGCGCTGTGAATCGTAGCCTTAGGCAAAGCGCAGCAGAGACCAGCGGCTCTGCGTCGCGGAGCGCATACCTGACAGATTGCTGCGCACGGCGGGCAACCAGATGCGAGGACGCGCCGGTGGTTGAGGATGCGTCAGTGGCACAAGCACGGATCCTGCTGGCCTCGCTCTACGAACAGAGTCAATCACCAAAGCTTCGGACATGTCTCGCGGGTGGGAAACCTCAGGATGTTTCGCCACTCCCCGACATAGGCGAACCGTTGCAGAGAAGAGGAATGTCTAGGCATGCTCACAATTACAGAGCGAAGTACTCCGTACTTTCCCCGCATAAACGCGCGCGACACGCTGCGTACAGCAAAGTATTCATGCGGACCTAAATATGTCGAATAGTCTTGTACCGCAGGATCTTAACGAACCTCAGCGAATCTCGAAAGACACATTCCCCCAAGCTGAATACGCGGGTTCGATTCCCGTCATCGGCTCCACGTTGATCAGCGCCTCCGCTCCCGCACATTCGCTGAAACCAGGGTCCATACCGCAGCCGTGCAGCGCGCAAAGATAGTGACCAACATCAATTCTCTGGGCTGCAGCGAGACCCGTCCATGCGCAACTAAAGCAACGGCCGCCAAAGCATGGAAGTCTCCAGTCTCGAGATCAGTGATGGCCATTATTTGAGCATTCTTTTTCACTTATTGATTCAATCATTCACAGATAGCTGTACATCAGTGGTTCCGGGTGAGAAGATGAATTAGTGACAGAGAATGCTTCCGTGGCACAGGCCAGGGTGCTGTTGGCATCGCTCTACGAGCATGTCTACGAGACGTCACAAAACGTGGCCAAGGCGGAAGACCTCCTGCGGCGTACACCGAAAGACAGCTCCCCTCATCGGCATCATCGCCAGCGTGTAGCTGCGATGCGCAAGGATCTACGCGAAGCGAAATACCTGATAGACAGCCTATATTCGCGCTATCCAGCTACGCGCGGCCCGCAGCCACCGGACTAGGCCTTTAAGTCTGGCGTTGGCCCCTGCACACCAGCTCGATTCGAGCCATCGCATCACCCACGCAGAGACAGATCGCGCACCCCCACCAGATAAGTCCAATGCAAATGCTCCGTACATCATTCACGCCGGACTCAAAAGAAAGCATTAGCCAGTTAGCTGAAATATCTCCAAGCTGCCAACGAAAGAGCCACTATCGAACAGACTTGGTGAGCGTGAATTGGTGAACGCTGGTGTATCCATCGCGAAAAAGTCTCACGCACCCATTCAAATATTTGTCGAATCGGTCATAGACTTCTTGACCCTGAAGCGCGATGGCTTCGTCACGGTTGGCCTGTAGTCTTTCGGCCCAAGCCTGCAAGGTCCGTACGTAGTGCGGACCGATTTCGTGCACACGTTGCAACGTAAATCCCGCTTTCTGGGCGTGGTGCTCCACCTTTCGCACCGACGGCAGGCGTCCTCCGGGAAAGATCTCGGTCATGATGAACTTGGCAAATCGGGCCAATTCGATGGTCAGGGGCAGGCCCAGCTCCTGGGAGCGCCGCTCATCGAACATCGTGATGGTGTGCAGAAGCAGTACCCCGTCGTCGGGTAGGGCGTTCCAGGCCGTCGTAAAGAAATCGTCGTAGCGCTCGAACCCGAAGTGTTCGAATGCACCGATGGACACGATCCGGTCGACTTTGTCGTCGAATTCCTCCCAGCCTTGCAGCCGCACGTCGATGGTTCGCCTGGTGGGGACGCGCCTGAGCTTGTCGATCGCGTACTTGCGTTGTTCATCAGACAACGTCAGTCCGATCACATTGACGTCATACGTTTCGATGGCCCGTCGCATCCCGGCGCCCCAGCCGCACCCGATGTCGAGCAGTGTCATCCCGGGCGCCAGACCCAGCTTGCCCAGAGCCAGATCGAACTTGGCGATCTGCGCTTCGTCGGCGTTCGCATCCTCGCGTTCGAAATATCCGCACGTGTAACCCATTGTGGGGCCGAGGAAAAGCTCGTAGAACGCGTTGGAGATGTCGTATATGGATGCGATTTCTTCGAACTTGGGGCTCAAGTTAGACATTGCGTATGGTTCCCATCATTCAGCTTCTGTGAGCGGACATTTCACACGTGAGCGCGCACTAGGCGCCGATCATTTCCGCCTTGGCGGCCAGACGCTCTGTGCGTTTGGCTTGGCGTTCCAGGTATTTGGCTTTGACTTCGTCGAAGTCGGCGGCGGTCTTCTTGAGATCGCCGATGTAGCGGTCGAGGTCTTCTCGGTACCGCTCGGCCTCGCCGGTGATGTCGTCGCGTTCGAAGACGCGCCACTTGCGCAGTACGGGCATGAGCACGTGGTCCAGATGTAATTGGGGGTCGTAGATACCTGCGGTGGCGATGGCGAGGGCTTTGCGGCGGATATCGGGAATGGTGTAGCTGGGCATCGTGAAAGTGGCGACTCTGCGATGGATGGATCGCAGGACCTGGTTGGGGGCCAATGCGAGGCCGGCTTCGACGAGGTTGCGGTAGAAGATCATGTGCAAGTTCTCGTCCGTGGAAATGCGTTTGAGGAGAGCATCGGCGATGGGCTCGGCACAGGCTTTACCGGTGTTGCGCCAGGACAGCCGGGTGGCCAGTTCCTGGAAGGTCACGTAGACCACCGAGTCGAACAGGCTCTCGGCGAATGGCAAATTCTGGCCGTTCTGTCCCGGGGAGAATCCGCGGGTCATCTGCTCCACACGCAGCTTCTCCAACTCGATCGGGTCCACCGATCGGGTCACGACGAGGTAGTCGCGGATCGCGATGCCGTGCCGGTTCTCCTCAGCGGTCCAGCGGTTCACCCAGGTGCCCCACGGCCCATCCATCGTGAAGTTCATCGCGATCTCACGGTGATAGGCGGGCAGGTTGTCCTCGGTGAGCAGGCCGGTGATCATTGCGGCCTTGGCCACTTCGGAGAGCTTGGACTGCTCCGGATGCCAATCCTGCCCGCCCAAAGCCTTGAAGTTCTTGCCCTCGGACCACGGCACATAATCGTGCGGATTCCAGTCCTTGGTGACGCCGAGGTGACGGTGCACATTCTCCTCGACCACAGGCTCAAGCTCGTACAGCAGCTCACGATCGGTGAAATCGTTCCGCATGTGTTTCCTCACGTGAGCGGCGATTGTCGACGGGATAACGGCGTGCCTCTTCACGAGAACCTCGCCGCAAGGGGCCACTAGGGTCAGGGCACCTTGAGAACCGGAGCACCGCAGGTGCACCGCGTTGCGTACTTCCGTCGTATTTGCCAAACGGCTGCCACCGTGCGGCCCAACGCGCGGGCGATATCGTCCACCGTTCGCGATGAGTCGAGCGCGTATGCGATCTCGTGAGCAGACCAGCGAGTCCGAAACGGTGAAGGTTCCGGAGTCTCTAATCGCTGCTCCCACACCCGGTCTGCACGCGCGTTCAGTTTCTCCCAGCGTCTGGTCTCGGCCCGTCCAATCCGCCGCAGACGCGTGGCTTCCGCCGTATGGCACGTATCGCACCGACACCCGGCCTGGAATCCCGCCGCACCATGAGTTGTCACTCCCACCGACGCCATGGGGGAACTGTAGGACATACTGTCTCAGACAGCAAGCCTTTCCGTCGCTACATTGGCAGATATTCAGTGCCTCATGTCAGGTTCCCCGGCTGCGCGCCCACATCGCCGCGCACCGCGTTTGTTTCCACGACCGTCACCCGATATCGCCATCGGATAGTAAAGTGTTTGTTATATAACGATTTTCACGAGCGCTACGGAGGTTGCGGCACCGCACCCAGCCCAGTTCGCCGAATCAGATCCACGAAGAACCAATCCGACTCAGACAGTTACCGGCGAGTATCAGGCAGTTGCCACCGAACCACGCACAGGCACATCCGCCTCATGGCCAACTACCAGTTCAGCGAACCGTTCGATGACTTGCTGGTGGTACATGTCGAGAAGGTCCTCGAAGAGGGCGAGCTGAGACTGCGTGGGACCCGCCTCGGTTTTGCGCGCAGCCACAAACGCGCGCCACACAAGCACACGCACATCCGGCTCTGCGGGGTAGTAGGCGGCGGTTGCCTCGGGCAGGCTCAAAATCATCTCGCCTATCGAGTTCAACACTGCTTTCCGAAAGGGTTGGTGGAGCGCAGCGAGGACATGGCGAACGATGCCCAGTTCCTTCTCGAACATTAACGAATGGTCCGGCTTATCCAGTCGTGCAATCGATTCCAGCTCGTCTATGCCGCTCTCGACCACAGCCAAGTCCGGCGGCTCCTCGAGAGTCGCGTAAGCAAGGAGCGCTTCCAGCACAATCGTGCGTTCCACATCGACAGCGTCGCGGAACATTTCGAAGGCTTCCGTAGGCGTCTGTGACAGCCTGAACACATAACCACTGACATCGACGCCGCCACTGTCGCGGATGTCGCTGATCACGAAACCCCGAGCACGCCGCGCGACCACGATGCCCAACGACTCCAGTCGTCCGAGAACCAGCTGCGCCGTCGCGCGATTGACGTCAAACTCATCGGCGACCTGGCGTACCGACATCATCAACTCGCCGGGCGCGTACTCCCCACCGACAACACGGCGCGTCAACTCCTCGGCAATGTCAGCCACCATCGTCTTCGATTCCATCGCCCCGCCTCTCGCACACAAATGCTAGAACCGTCTCGGACAGCATAGCCAGGCCGATCACAGGACTTGACGACTCGATGCTAGCCCCCGAGACTGATCTCGAATTAGCTGGCGTGTAGCACGAAGTGCGCACTGTTCCCAGAGGTGAGTGATGCCCGATCGACCCCGAAGCAAAGTGGTACCGCTGTTCCCGCGGCGGGCTGCCGAGGCATCCAGTGGCCGCGTACCCACGGCCACGCCGCTACGCAACGCAAAGTTGTCCAAACTTCCGGCCGCCTATGCGGCCCGCCGCGTCACAGGGGCCGGCAAGCGGTTACTCGGTCGCTCGTCCGACGAGATCGGCCGAGACATCCAAATGCGCACCGCACAGCATGTATTCGAGATTCTTGGCGAACTGCGGGGAGGCGCCCAGAAGCTGGGCCAGATTCTGGCACTCACCGAACTGACTCTCCCAACCGAGTTAGCCGAGCCCTATCGGATTGCGCTGAGCAAGCTGCAGGACTCGGGACCGGTCATGCTGCCGTCTCTCGTCCACGACACCATGGCCGCCAACATGGGTGAGAACTGGCGCCGGCGCTTCAACGCATTCGATTCTTCCCGTGCGGCAGCCGCCTCAATTGGGCAGGTACATCGCGCAGTTTGGCATGATGGCACGCCGGTCGCCGTCAAGGTGATGTACCCGGGCGTACGTCAAGCGCTGCTCAACGAACTCCGCTTACTTCGATCGATGGCACCCATGGCCTCGGTCGCTTTCCCGGGCACCGATGTTCGTTCAGTAATCGATGCGGTCTGCGACTACGTCGGAGACGAACTCGACTTCCAGCAAGAGGCGCACTATCAGCGCGCTTTTGCCGCAGCCTACGCCGACGATCCAGATTTCCTGGTACCCAACGTTATCGACCAACAGCACGACGTACTGATAAGCGAATGGGTGGACGCCGTGCCGCTGAATCAGCTGATTCGCAACGGCTCTCAAGAAGACCGCAATCATGCGGGGACACAAATCCTGCGCTTCACTGCGGGCAGCTTCCAGCGCAGCGGGTATCTGTACGGCGACCCGCATCCCGGAAACTTCCAGCTGCTCCCCGACGGGCGGCTCGGAGTGGTCGACTTCGGAGCATGTTCGACATATCCCTCCGGCTTTTTTACGCTCGCTCACGACCTGGGCGAGGCAATCCTCAACGGCGGAAACGACGATCTCGAGGCCGCCTTACGGCAGCACGGTTTCGTAAGGCCCCGGCACGAACTCGATGTCGAGGCCATGGCCAACGCGATAGCACCGTTTCGTGAACTGTTCCTCTCGCCCGAGGCACGCCTGACCCGGGCCTGGTTCGTCGGTCAAGTGAACAGCCTCACCAAACCTCGACTATCCAACGTCGCCCGGCAAGTGGCGTTGTCCGGGGAACTGATCCCGGCTGCCCGCACCCTCATCCTGCTCCTCGGCACCCTCAGCCAGTTGGAGTGCACAGTGCCGCTTCGCGACGAGCTCGCCATCGGATGGCCCGGGCTGGCCGACGTGCTGCGGCGTTACCGGCAACGCACTGGTTCGCTCGCCCGGTAGCAGTGCGAGGCCTGTTTCATCGGAATGATCGAGCGATTGATCGTCGAGAACTCCCGCATCTCGTTGAGCGCCACGGGGCTCTCGGCTAGCTGCGCCAACGATCACGGAACGCCCCGTTGTGGGCATCGCGGGTCGCCTCAGACTACCGCGAGTTATAGGTGTCGATCCTTCCCGCGAGTCCAAAGTCTCTGCGAGGGAGGTAATCTCATGCACCTTTGCTGATGGCCCTACCGAGCGGGCACCCGAACTCCTGAATATTGTGACGGTCGGCGAGTCGCTCAACCACACATGACCAGAACCTCACTGGCGCTGCGCCGGCAACCGCACCCCCGCCCAGCCGCGTCCAGTCCCCCAAATATGGTGCAGTCCAATG
Organism: Mycobacteroides franklinii; assembly: GCF_001853795.1. Classification (NCBI taxonomy): domain Bacteria; kingdom Bacillati; phylum Actinomycetota; class Actinomycetes; order Mycobacteriales; family Mycobacteriaceae; genus Mycobacteroides; species Mycobacteroides franklinii. The sequence continues at coordinate 1,253,116 of NZ_MLIK01000019.1, read as the reverse complement.
AGGGCCGCGTCCAGTCCCATGGTGAAGATCAGGTCGTGCGCGCGCGTTTGTCGCTCACGCACGGAATTGGCGAATGCCTCATAGACTCGGCCCATCTGCGGCGCGTTGGCCGGGTCATACGGCGCGTACACGTCGCTCGGGCCTGGGGAGTCCACCGCGGCCCCGAAGATGAAGGTCTCGAGGATGCTCATCGAGGCGATGATGCTCTCCTCCGGCCAGCCCGCGGCGGCGAAGCCCGCGGTAACCCGTTGGTACATCACGGATGTGAGCGGTGCCTGCGCCAGCGGGACCTCCACGATCAGCGGCAACAGTTCCGGACGTCGGCGCAGCTGATCGAGGTAACTCCACGCCCACCGGGAAAGCGCCTCACGCAGCGGGACCGTTCCGAAGCCGGAGACGTCCAGACCGGCGGTGAATCGCTCCTGCACTGCCGCAAGCAATCCAGCACGCGACGGGACGTGGTTGTACAGCGCGGCGATAGTCACTTCCAGCCGGGCCGCGACCGCCCGCATGGTCAGTTTGCGCAACCCGGAGGCGCGCAGCTCGGCGAGTGCCGCGTCGACAATCCGGTCACGGCTGAGCACCCCGACAGACGGCCGGCCCCGCCCACGGCTCGCAGTGTCGCGGTCCCTCTGCATCGTGGTTCATCCGTTCATCAGTCGCCCATGCCTATACAGAAAATTAACTATCCGCCCGCTGGCGACAGCCAATCTACCGAGGTAACAGCTTCAGAAAATAAAAATTTGCTTGTTCGGCTAGTCGATCGGCACAGCGAAGTTCCTAGCATTGTGACTCACGCCACCATCGGGGATCGCGTACACCACGGTGTAGTCCCGCCCGTTCCGGCGTCAATTCGAGAGGACACTCCGTGACCGAATTTGTCGTACCCACCACCGCCCGCAGCGGACCGACCATCGAGCGCGACGTGGTGGTCATTGGCGCCGGAATCTCCGGCCTGATGACCGCGCGCAGGCTCGTCCAGGCCGGACACACCGCGGCGGTGCTCGAAGCACGGGACCGGGTTGGCGGGCGTACGTGGTCGCAGACCATCGACGGCGAGTTCTTCGAGCTCGGCGGCCAGTGGATCTCGTCAGACCAAGATGCGCTCAAAGACCTGCTCGCAGAGCTCGGCAAATCGACTTTTCCCCGGTACCGCAGGGGCAACTCGGTCTACATCGGCCAAGACGGTGAACGACGTGAGTTCACAGGCGATTTCCCCGTCCCCGACGCGACCCTGCAGCAGGTGAATCAGTTGGTCCACACGCTGGACGCGCTGGCAGCCGAGATCGACCCCGCGGCCCCGTGGGAGCATCCGCACGCCGCCGACCTCGACGCCATCCCGTTTGCGACCTGGCTGGCATCGAACAGCGACGACGAGGAGGCCCGTCGAATCGTCGGGCATTACATCGCGGCCGGCATGTTCACCAAGCAGTCCCACTCATTCTCTGTGTTGCAGGCCATGCTGATGGTCGCCTCCGCGGGGAAATTCGAGCACCTCATCGATGAGGGCATCCTGCTCGACGAGCGCGTGGTCGGCGGCATGCAATCGGTGTCCGAGCAGATCGCCGACGAACTCGGCCCCGGCGTGGTGCACCTGTCGGCCCCGGTTCGGCAAGTGAACTGGTCCGACGCCGGTGAGGGGATGCCATCGATCGTCACTGCGGTCAGTGACCGGGTGACCGTGCGGGCACGCTTCGCGGTGCTGGCAATACCGCCGAACCTCTACAACACCATCAGCTGCCAGCCGCCGCTACCTCGCATCCGGCAGGTCAGCCACCAGCACCAGTCCATGGGGCTGGTGATCAAGGCCCAAGCCGTCTACGAGACGCCCTTTTGGCGCGAAAACGGGCTCTCCGGCACCGGTTTCGCTTCCCATGAACGGGTCTGCGAGGTCTACGACAACACCGTCGCCGATCACCCGCATGGCACCCTGGTCGGCTTCGTGGTCGGCGTGAAGGCCGAGGAGACCTGGGCGCTGCCCGACGACGCGCGCCAGGGCGCCATTCTGGAGTCGTTCGCCGCATACTTCGGGAAAGAGGCCAAACGCCCGCTCGCCGTCTATCTCTCCGATTGGGGCACAGAGGAATTCACCCGCGGCGCCTACGGGGCCAGCTGGAGCCTCGGCGGTCTCAGCCGCTGGGGGCACCTACAGAACCGGCCGGTCGGCCCCATCTTCTTCGCAAGCTCCGACATCCAGGGCGTCGGCTATATGCACGTCGATGGTGGCGTGCGGATCGGCACCGATACCGCGGGCCGGATCCATGCCGCGCTGCTCGCCCCCTCGAACAGCTAGACCCACAGGGCGCGAGTGTGTGCAAGGCTCGAGGAATACCCGAAAATCCCATCCCTGCAAGGAGAATCCCATGACTGAATACGCCGTCACCGATCCCGCCACCGGCGAGGTCGCAGCCATCTACCCCACCGCCACCGACGCCGAGTTGGATGCCGCCCTGACTGCCGCGTCCGGAAGTAGCCGCACCTGGCCCGCGGACACTACCGTCGCCGACCGGGCTGCCCGGATGCGCCGCGTGGCCGAGCTGCACACCGCAAAACGGGAAATGCTCGCCGACATCATCGTGCGGGAGATGGGCAAGCCCCGCGACGAGGCACTGGGCGAGATCGACTTCTGTGCCGCGATCTACGAGTACTACGCCGACAACGCGGAGAAGTTCCTTGCCGACGAGAGCATCGAGCTCCTGGCCGGGCAGGGCACAGCGGTTATCAAGCGTCTCCCGATCGGGGTGCTGCTGGGCATCATGCCGTGGAACTTCCCCTACTATCAGGTGGCCCGGTTCGCCGGCCCGAACCTGTTGGTGGGCAACACCATTCTGCTCAAGCATGCCCCGCAGTGTCCGGAGTCCGCAGAGGCACTGGCGCTGTTGTTCGCCGAGGCAGGCTTGCCGTCCGGCACGTACCTGAACATTCGCGCCACCAACGAGCAGGTCGCCAACCTGATCGCGGACCCCCGTGTCGCCGGGGTTTCCTTCACGGGCTCCGAGCGTGCCGGCGCCGCGGTCGCCGAGATCGCCGGCCGGAACCTGAAGAAGTGCGTACTGGAACTGGGCGGCTCGGATCCCTTCTTGGTGCTCTCATCCGACGACCTGGACGCCACCGTCGCGGCCGCGGCCACGGCCCGGCTGGACAACACCGGGCAGGCCTGCAACGCCGCCAAACGATTCATCGTCGCGGACGAACTGTACGAGGCGTTCGTGGAGAAGTTCACTGCCACACTGCTCGCCGCCGCCGACGGGATCGCTCCGCTCAGCTCGGTGCGCGCCGCAACGACTTTGGAGGCGCAAGTCGCCGCCGCCAAGGCCGGCGGGGCCACCGTCACCGCTGCCGGCGAGCGCCGCGGCGCCTTCCATCCGCCCGCGGTCATCACCGGCCTCACCGCCGATAACCCGGCCTACCACCAGGAGCTGTTCGGCCCGGTCGCGTCGGTGTACCGCGCCAGCAGCGAGGATGAGGCCGTCGCCATCGCCAACGACACCCCCTTTGGTCTCGGCTCCTATGTCTTCACCACCGACCCCGAGCAGGCGCAGCGGGTGGCGAACCGTATCGAGGCCGGAATGGTGTTCGTGAACGGAGTGGGTGCCGACGGTGCCGAGCTGCCCTTCGGCGGCATCAAGCGCTCCGGCTTCGGCCGCGAGCTGGGCCGGTTCGGCATGGAGGAATTCGTCAACAAGAAGCTCATCCGCACCCTGTGAGCCAGAGTATCGACGCCTCGCGTGTCGGCGGCAAAGGCCTGGCGGGCGGCCAGATCGGCACATTCTCGGGCGCGGTGCTGGGGATATCGTCTGTCGCCCCCGGCTACACCCTGACGGCCAGCGTTGGGCTGCTCGTGGCCGCGGTGGGATTGAAGATGCCGGCCATCCTGATCGCCGGTTTCGTCCCGATGTTCCTCACCGCATACGCCTATCGCGAACTCAACTCGAAGAACCCCGATGCCGGGGCATCGTTCACGTGGTCCAGCCGCGCGTTCGGGCCCTACGTCGGGTGGATGACCGGCTGGGGACAGGTAGTCGCCTGCATCATCGTGCTGTCGAATTTGGCGGCGGTGGCGGTGCAGTTCTTCTACCTGTTCATCGCGCAGATCTCACACCAGCCTGCGATCGCGGACCTGCCCTCGAACAAACTCGTGAACATCGCCACGACGTTGGCGATCATGCTGATCGCGACATACGTTGCGTGCCGGGGCATCACCACCGGCGAGCGCGTCCAGTACGCGCTGGTGGGCTTTCAGATGCTGATGCTGTTCGGCTTCGCGGGGGCCGCTTTGTGGAAGGTCGGGACCGGTGCGGCGCCTGGCCACCTCTCCTTCGATATCGATTGGCTCAATCCATTCACCGGGTTGAGCATCGGCGCCTTCGTGGTCGGTGTGACCGGTTCGGTGTTCGCGTTCTGGGGGTGGGATACCTGCCTGACCCTCGGTGAGGAGAGCAAGGACCCGGACCGGGTGCCCGGGCGTGCGGGCCTGCTGTCCGTGATCTCGATCCTGCTGACGTACTTGTTGGTTGCGGTGGCACTGACGATGTACGCCGGGGTGGGCACAACGGGTCTTGGCCTGGGCAACCCGGCGAACGAAGAGAACATCTTTGGCGCCCTAGCCAATCCGGTGTTGGGGGCCTTCTTCGGTCCGTTCCTTTCCCTGGCGGTGCTGGCCTCTTCGGTTGCGGGCTTGCAGACCACCTTCTTGCCTCTTGCCCGTGTGATGCTCGCGATGGGCGTCTACGGCGCCGTCCCCCGGAAGTTCGCGGAGATCAGCCCCCGCTACCTGGTGCCCCGCTTTTCCACCATCATGTCCAGCACGGTGACGGCGGTGTTCTACACCGTGGTGACGGTGTTGTCTGAGCACACTCTCACCGACACCATCGCCGCGCTCGGCATCATGATCTGTTGGTACTACGGCATCACGGCGTTTGCCTGCATCTGGGAGTTCCGGCGCTCGCTCTTCGTCAGCCTCCGCAACGTGGTGTTCCGGTTCCTCTGCCCGCTACTCGGCGGTGTGATGCTCATCGGCATTTTCGTGATCTCGGTACGCGAATCGATGGACCCCGCGAATGGCAGCGGTTCGTCAATCTGCGGCATCGGCCTGGTCTTCTTCCTCGGCTTCGGCATTCTCGTGCTGGGTGCGGTGCTGATGCTCATCCAACGGGTAACGGCCCCAAGGTTCTTCACCGAGAACACCTTGCACCCGCGAGCAAGGAAGGTGCCCGCCCAGACGCTCGAATCCGGACGCCCTAAGCCCGTCAGGGACCTGGTGTAATCACCAAACCGTATGGTGTGTTCTTGGTATGTCAGAACTGCTTCATCAAACTGACCGAGCGATTGGCCTCCGTGAACCCCAACCCCTCATAAAGGGACACGGCACCCGTAGGGCTGTCCGCGTCCACCTCGAGGATGGCCCGCGCAAACCCTTCGTTTTTGTAGGCGCGCATGGCGTGCGTCAACAACGCCTGCGCAAGTTTGCGCCCGCGCCAGTCACGGCGAACACCTAGCAAGTGGATGAATCCGAACGAGCCGCCGTTGGCCTCCCACTCCTCCTCGTTGACATCACTGAGGAGATAGGCGACGACGGTATCGTGTCCCGTGGCATCGCGTGCGACCGCGACGTACGAGAGATCGGCGCGGAAGGCACCGAGCCTGTGGTCCGATTCCCAGTCCTCACGAGTTTCCGGCTGGCTACCCCAATGGTCACGGAACGCCTCGTTGTGCGCGTCTCGGGTCGGTTCGGACCACTCAGGTCCATAGGTCTCGATCCGCACGCCGGGGGAAAGGCCGATCTCCGGGATGGGTTGACCGAGATCGCGCACCAGCTCATACCACCACCTCACCGATTCAAACCCGTTGCGGTGGAACAAATCGGTCGTCCAGACAGCGTGCTCCTCCGCGAAACCGGCGAGCCATCCGGGCAGGCATTCATCCGATTCCGCGAGATGCTGTAGACCCCGCTGCTCCTGCCAGCGGAGCACGCTGGTCCCGATTCCTTCACGACGGCGATCGGGATGCACGGTGCCGTCGAGCGTCACCCATACGACGGTTTCGTTGCTGGACTTCACCGTTGCCGAACCGAATGCCACGGCCCGCCCCGACGGGTCGAGCGCCATCACCGAGTCGAGTTCCGGATCAAAGTCCTCGTCATCGAATTCTTCTTCGAGCTCGTCCATCATGACCAGACTCGTGGGGTGGTCAACGGCGCCTGCTGCTCGCCAGAGCTCGAAGAGGGCGGGTATGTCCTTCTTGCTTGCCCGGCGCCACGTCAAATCGGTGCCAGCCGAGGGCATTTCCACCATCACAGGGGGGTCGACTCGTTCGCTCAGCCGGACCAGGGCAGCTTGCACCTCGGGGGACGCCATAGGTCCAACCTATTTCCCACCCCGAAAAAACCGCAACGGATTAACGGCTACAACTACGCATGACCAGCCTTCGCGGGCTTGGCCGGCGCACTCGGCTTCTTCGCACCGATGTCGCCGAAGGCCTTCTTGACGGCCCCGCCCAACCCACTCATCAGGTTCGGTTGCTTGGTCTTCGTGGACGTACTCGGGTCGGGTTTCGACGCCAGCACCGGGGGCGAGCCCGGTAGCGACGTCTGCTGCTTCGGCTTTGTGTTCGTCTGAACCGCAGTGGTTTTCACCGGAGCCACGGCTGACTTCACGTCAGGTTTTGCGGCCACCGCCGGCGTGATCGGGATCGGCTTGGTCAGCGCGTCACGGATCGGCGCGATCGATTCGGAGACCGTGGTCGAGACCGCTTGCCCCGCCGCCTGCACGGCCTTCCCGACATTCCCGGTGGCGCCCAGTGCCGTCAGGAAGGCGTTGGGCACTCGGGTGACGATCAGTGTGAGCTGTTCTGTGGCATGGAAAGCCACCGCCCAAAAGACCGCCGTCACGCGCACGGCGGCTGCCTCCAATGGCGTATGTACCGCCGGAAACGGCTCCGGGCCCGTGGGATTGTTCAACGCGGCGAACAGATCAGAACGCGCCTGCCCGAGCGCTCCGGGCAGGCTGCCGGGTTGCGTCAGCGCCGCCTCACCGATTTGCACCAGACCCACCGCGATCACCTCGGTGCCGAATTCGGTACGCGGCACCACTTGATCCAGGTCGGTGCGGATAAGGCCGGTCCACACGTCGTTGGCCGCCCCGCTCACCGTCGCGCCGCCCGCACCGAGCGCCTGCACCACGGGCTGCCCCGCCTGCAGCTGGGTCAGGAAGGTCCCTGGTGCCTGCAACAGCGCCGCCGGCACCTGGACGGCACCCTGCGCGACAAAGGGGCAGATCAGCGAACAATTCTGCGCCTGGTTGGCCAAGAACTGCGTGATCAGCGCACCAGGGGCAGGCTGCACCGCCGCCGCCAGGCCGACGTCCAGCCGCGCGCTGCGCTCGGGCACGCCCGGCGGAGCATTCACTCCGACAGAAGTAGCCAGTACCGCTGTCGCACATGCCGCCGCGATGAGCCTCACGCACTAACCACGAACCAACCCTCCCTTGGGTTCGATCGCGGCGAAAACCGGTTAGGCCCCGGCTTCCTCCGGCACATCGTGGCGCACCACGCGGACCTTGCCGCGCGGCAAGCTGGCCACGTATCCGTGGTACTTGCCATAGATCTCCCACGCCGTGTCGAAGTCGTGATGGGGCACGTCGATCACGTGGTCGTCGGAGAACTCCATGTGCAAATCGCCTTTGTCGTTCCACCTGGCCTCGGTACATGTAGAACCCGAGATACTGAAGAGCGGACGCTCCTCATCCAGGATTGCCTTCGGATCGACGCACACGATTTCCCGTGGCCACTTCCCCGCCGGGGGAAGCGTCAGCCACATCGGCACGGCGATAACCACCTCGTTGTAGTCACCCAGGCTGATGACCAATCCGTCACGGAACATGATCCGCTGGACTGGACAGGCCTCAATCCATGCTTCGGACATATCTTCACTCTGAACCCGCCCCCTCAGCTAGCACAAGGGGTTGACGGCACAAGTTTTATTGTCGAAACTAGTCGAAACGTAAACGTTATTTGTGCTGCCCACGGACCCGCGGGCAGCCCTCAGTTCTGCTTGGCTTTCACACCGTTCCCGGGTTCTCCCGCAGCCTTGTCTGCCTTGGCCGATTTGTGCGGGACGGCTTGCACCACCACCGCTTTCGGGGCCAGCACTGGCTGCGAGATCATCTCGATGGCCTTGTCCGTGTAGACGCGATAGCCGAAGTCCGGTTGGTATCCATGGATTTCCGGGGTGTCCAGCGTCCTGATGAAGCTCAGGATCTCTCGGCTGAACACCTGCCCGGGCACCAGCACGGGGAATCCCGGCGGATAGGGCGTCACAAAGGTCGCCGACACCACATCCCCACCGGCGTCGAGCTTTTCCACGATCTGCGCGTCACTGAGGTACTCGCAATTGGTGTCGGTGTACGAGAGGTAGAAGGCCTTGCGCACATCGCCCTCGGGGGTCTGCCCGGAACCGCTGTGGTCCAGGAACGCGGGGTGAAATCCGCTGAAGTTGGGCATCGCCGCGCTCTTGGCGGTCAGCCGGTGCACGCGCTGCTCAAAGCGGGCCCGCTCCTCGATTCCCATCTCCCCGATGCGCTCGTCGAGCTCGCGCGCGATCTTGACCAACACCTCCACCAGGAAGGCCACCGAACTGCGGGTGGTACCGATGTTCGTCATGAACAGCACGGTGTTTCGTGAGGTCTTGTTGATCTGCACCCCGTGCCGGTCCATCAGCTGATCACGCTTGAACTCGTCACCATCGTAGCCGGTGTGCCCGATTGACAGCGTGATGCGCGACGGGTCCAACACGAATTCATCAGCAGCCCAGGCTGATTCCATGTTCTTCAGGCCGGAGCGCAGCGGTTGGGCGATATGCGACGGACGGAAGTCATCGGGGATCAGGTCCGAGGTCCGCAGGCAGGCCATGTACTTGCTGAGCAGCGGGTGGTTGTCGATGGCGTCACGCAGCTGCATGGCATTCTCAATCTGCCGCTGCACCAACTCAACCCCCTCGAGAGCCACCTGCCGGCGGCCCAGATCCAGCGAGGCCAGAATCTGGTAGTTCGGGGAGGTCGAGGTATGCGCCATGTACGCCTCGTGGAATGCCTCGGAGACCTTCTGGTCGAAGTCCTGGTCGTACACATGGATCATCGATCCCTGTCGCAGCGAGGTCAGGGTCTTGTGGGTGGACTGCGTCGCGTACACCCGCACCCTGGCCTTGGCCGGGTCCGCCATGAGCCGCCGGTTCAGCAAGTCCTCATCGGTCGGCGGTGTAGCGATCTCGGCCTTGAGGTATTCCTCATATCGCTTGCCGTAGTCCTTGTCCTGCAATCTTTCCCGGAGTTTGCGCGCCGACGCCATCGCGGTGCGGTTCCGGTACACGGGGTGGAAACGCGCGAATGCGAACCACGCCTCGTCCCACAGGAACACCAGGTCCGGCTTGATGGCCAGACATTCCTCCATCACCCGTTGCACGTCGTAGACGATGCCGTCGAAGGTGCAGTTCGTCAGGGAGATCATCTTGACCCGGTCGAGCTTGCCGGCCCGTTTGAGCGCCAACAGCTTTGACTTGATCTCACGCAGGGGCACCGCACCGTACATCGAATAGTCGACCAGCGGATAGGCCTCCAGGTAGATGACATTGGCGCCGGCCATCATCATCCCGTAGTGATGCGACTGGTGGCAGTTGCGGTCCAGCAGCACGATATCTCCGGGCGCCACCAGGGACTGCGTGACGATCTTGTTGGCGGTCGAGGTGCCGTTGGTGACGAAGAAACTGTGCCGCGAACCGTACGCCTCGGCGGCCAGCTGCTGCGCCTCGCGCAGCGGTCCGGTCGGTTCCAGCAGCGAGTCCAGCCCGCCGCAGGTCGCCGACGTCTCGGCCATGAACACGTCCAGTCCGTAGAAGCTGACCATGTCTTTGATCCAGTGCGAGTTGACAATTGACTTGCCCTGGGAAATCGGCAGCGCGTGGAAGACACCTGTTGGACGGTGGCTGTACTGCTTGAGCGCACTGAAGAACGGCGTCCGATAACGCGCGGCCACACCTTGCAGAATCGACAGGTGCAGTTCGAGCACGCCTTCACGCGCATGGAACACCCGGCGGAAGTACAGGCCCACGCGGCCGGCGATGTCCTCGACCTCGATCTCGGTCATCAGGTAGAGGTCCATCTCGGGCCGCAGGTCGGCCAGTGAAGTCGCCAGAATCTGGGCACGCTCATCGGGTGACTGGTGATCGGCCAGCTCATCGGAGATGTGGGTGTCCACGAACTCCGACAGGGACGACAGGTCGCGGGCTGAGCGGTGCGAGAACCGGCGACGCACCACCGCGGCCTGCAGGTTGACGTTGAGCCGGGCGGCGATCAGCGCCTCATCCCCACTGGACACCACCACCAGCTCGTACACGAACTCGTCGTCCGGGCGGCGCCAGCTGCGTACCTCGTTGCGCAGCGCCCGTTCCTGCGCCTCGGTGAGCGAAGCGACCACGAGAACTTCGAAGTACAGCTGGTCCCGCTTGCCGATGGGCTGCTGCTCGAGCGTGCGGGGATCCACCGGAAACATGTCGGTGTCGTCCAGCCCCGCGTGATCGACGTCCCCGGTTCGATATGACTCGGTGGTCAGCGCCCGGTTGATCCGCGACACCGCCTGCGCAAACTTGTCGTAGGAGCCATTACTGAACAGCCGTTGCACCTTCGCGAACTGCAACGATCCCGGGTACGCCCAATACGGCTCCAGCGGTGTCAGCTTGTCCAGCAGATCTTTGCAGATCGCTGCGTACTGCTCCTTGAGCGCACCGGTGGTGCTGGTCCGGATCAGCCGGTCTGCGGCCTCCTCCAGCCTGCACCACGAGTCTCCGCGGAGCTGCCACACGCTGTTGTATGCACGCGAATTGTCATTCATCGTGGCCCCTTTCGTCGGGGACAAGCCTTGCAGCGCACGACGAACCCTCAGGTGATCTGTGGACGAATGCTGTGCGTCCATCTGGTGACGGCAATCTTGTTGCCTTAGCATTCGCTGTGAGCTAGCAGCGCAGCTAGCACCGTGGCGAAGGGACACTCATGACAGCGGAGCTATCCGAACCCGTGGGACAGCCGCGAATCACCCCGCGACCGGCCCCCACAGCAAGCCCACAGCTGCCCCGCCGCGGCGATCTGACCCTGCGGGAACGCGCGATGATCGAGACCTCAGCTCTCACCGATATCGCACTGCGTACCGTCGGCGCCTTGTCGGTGATGGGCGTCGTGGCGCCGAGCCTCATCGCGGACCGGGAGTTCGTGGCTCGCGAGCGCGACAACCTGGCCTTCTACGGCGAGCTGGCTGCGATGGGCGACGCGGATCTTTCCTTCCCGGAACCGGAGACCACCCCGGTGGTGTTCTCCCGTCCCGCGGGCCCCGTCGCGCAGGCGCTGGCCAAGGGCACCGTGGAGAACTTGGATTTCGAGAGTCCTTACCAGACACGCAATCCCGCCTTTCGGGACTACTGGAAACGCTTCCCGCACAACAGCGTCGCCCGGGCCCAGCATTGGCGTCACGATGACGGCCCCCGCCCCACGCTCTGCGTCATCCACGGCTTCTTCGGATCGCAGTATCTGTTGAACGGGGTGTTCTTCGCCCTCCCCTGGTTCTTCCGCAATGGCTACGACATCTTGTTGTATACCTTGCCTTTTCATGGACGACGAGCCGAGAAGTACTCGCCGTTCAGCGGGGCCGGGTATTTCAGCCACGGATTCACGGGCTTCTCCGAAGCGATGTGTCAGGCCGTGCATGATTTCCGGATCTTCGTGAATTACCTGCGCGGCACCGGCGTGGAGAGGATCGGCCTCACAGGTCTGTCGTTGGGCGGCTACACCACCGGCCTGATCTCTACCGTGGAGCGCCGCATCGATGTGGCTATCCCCAATGTTCCCGTGGTCGATGTGAAATCGCTTCTGCATAGCTGGGTTCCGGCCGAGCCGACAATCAAGCTTGCCGCTAGGCTCGGGCACCTCGATCAGCGCCAGCTGGACGCAGCGCTGTCCTACTCGTCGCCGCTGACGTATCAGCCGGTAGTACCCAAGGAGCGTCGCCTCATCATCACCGGACTCGGCGACCGTCTAGCGCCCCCGGAACAATCCGAAATGCTTTGGGAGCACTGGGATCGCTGCGCGTTGCACTGGTTCCCCGGAAATCACATCCTGCACGTGAATCAGGGTGACTACCTGCATCACATGACCGACTTCCTGGACCGGTATCTGCGCGGCTAAGCCTTGACGGCCGAAACCAGGCTGATCGAGTTGAACATGTACCACGCCGGCTGACTCGGCGCAGGCAATGCGCGACCCGAGAAATTCAGGTAGTCCAACAGCTCGGTGCGCTCCGAATCCCAACCATGGCAACGGAACCAGGTAGCAGCCTCACTGCGTTGCTCGTTGTAGATCAGCGAGAAGAAGTCTGAGTTTGCCTGGTCGCCGCTTTCGTTGGCTCCGGCCACCAGCATGGCGAACACGACGTCGGCATAGGTCGTCATCTGCTCGATGCCCACGAAGCTGCCCGGCGCCGCTAGCTGATCAATCGACTCGAACAGCCGCTCCTGCGCATCTGCCGGTAGGTAGATCAACAGCCCTTCGACAATCCACGCCGACGGCTTCGAAGGATCGAAGCCCTTGTCCTGCAACGCCTTGCCCCAGTCCTCTCGGAGATCGACGGAAATTTCCTGGCGCGCCGCCTTGGGCTCGGCTCCATGCTCCTCGAGCACCTCACGCTTGAACTGATGCACCAAGGGCTGGTCCAGCTCGAAGATTGTGGTCCCCGGGGCCCAGTCGAGCCGGTAGGCCCGTGAGTCCAGTCCAGAGGCCAGGATCACCACCTGTTTGACTCCGGCCTCGATCGCCCTGCCGAAGTACGCATCGAAGTAGCGGGTGCGAGCACCCTGAAAGCTCACGAAGTACTGACCGAATTCCTCCGAACGCAACGGGTGCCCGGGCACACCACCGGCGACCAGCTCGGACCATTCCCCGCCTGCCGCACGACAAAACACCTCCGCATACTGATCTTCCGCCAGCGGTGCGGGTTTCGTGGCCTCGAGAGCCCGGCTGGCCGCTACGAACAAAGCGGTGGAGCCGACGCTTGTGTTGATGTCCCAGTTGTCGCGATCGGTGCGCATGATCGCGACTTTACCCCGCGACTGTGACAACTAGGTTGACATGCATGGGCGTCGGGATGGCGCGCTAGTACGCTCCGTCGCTGCGCACGACCGCGCGGAAGGTGCGCCACAGGATCGACACGTCGGACACCATGGACCAATTCTCGACGTAGGACAGATCCAGGCGCACGGCCTCGTCCCACGGCAGATCGGAACGTCCACTGACCTGCCACAGACCCGTCATACCGGGCTTGACCAGCAGCCGGCGCTTGATCACCTCGGTGTATTCCTCCACCTCACGGCGCAGCGGTGGCCGCGGGCCCACCAGGCTCATCTCGCCGCGCAGCACATTGAACAGCTGGGGCAACTCATCGAGGCTGGTGCGGCGCAGGAACCTGCCCACCGTGGTGACACGCGGATCTTCACGTATCTTGAAAAGTGGTCCGGCACCGTCATTTTGGGCCATCAGCGCGGCCACCATCTGGTCTGCGCCGACCACCATGGAACGGAACTTGATCATGCGGAAGGGCTTGGATCGCACACCGATGCGGTCGGCCGAGTAGAACACCGGTCCGCGCGTTTCCAGCTTCACCGCCAGGGCGCACGCCAACAGAAGGGGGCTGAATCCGATGATGAGCAGAAGCGCGCCGATCCGGTCGAACAACACCTTGTGCAGCCGTGAGGCGCCCTCGTACTGGGGTTCGGCCAGGTGGATCAGCGGCATCGATCCGGCGGGGCGAACCCGCACCCGAGGCTGGTCGACGTCGAATACGCCGGGCGAGACCAGTAAATCGACCCCGATCTCACTGAGGCGCCACGCCAGTTCACGCATCTTCTCCGGACCGAGCTGTTCGGTAGCGGTCACCGCGACGGTGTCGGCGCCGGCCTCCATCACCCCGGCGACGATGCGCTCCTCCGAACCCAGGATGGGAATCACCCGATCGACGACTTCGATGTTCTGTCCCGGCGCCCCCAGATAGCCCGGAACGCAGACGCCGACAACGCGATACCCGAGCGCGGTGTCCCGCCCGAACGCCTCCGCCAGGTTCAGCGCCGCGGTGTCGCCGCCGAGCACCACCACCTTGAAGATCTGCTTTCCACGGGCGCGCTGCCTGTTGAGCCACAGCCGACTGAGCTTTCGGTTGAGCAGCAGGAACACGATTCCGACGATGAGGGACATTCCCAACGCGAAACGCGAGACATTGAACTTGAACAGCACGCTCACGATGGCGAACAGACCGAACATGTGGAAGGTCGCGCGCAGCACCCGCTGGTACTCCTCGCCGCCGCTGCCCATCAGATGGGGATCACGGCTGCGATAGACGCCCAACAGCAGAGCCCAGTAGCCAAAGAAGACGACTCTGACCCAGAGCTCAGCGGGCGTCATCGGGTTCGTGGCGTTACGCAGCTCAATCCACGTCCAGCCGGCGGCTGCCACGATCGTTGAGTCCGTGATCAGTAGCCACCGACCGTAAAGATCTCCCCAGTGGGTCGCGCGGTGTCCTGCCGACATCTGTCCGACCGCGGTGTGCGATCTGCGTGATCGCCGGATGCTGCCAACGCGGCCCCGCAACCGAGTGGGCGCTGAGGATCCCTCATCCACCGCGACCACAGGCACGTCCTCCATCACCAAACAACATCAGCAAATCAGCAGAACAGCTCGTGTCATGGCGTTCAGGACGCGGAAGACTCTGCGCAGTCCTGCTATGACAACCCTCGCGCGAACACTCCGGACGAGCGGCGACGTCAAAGATGTAACGCCCGTTACCCAGTTTGTTCGAAAGGGAATCTATCCAGAGAATCATCGACTGGCAACACGAGAATCCCAACGGCCTGCAATTGTGACCAGACTCACGGAGGCGGTGGGTAAATGTACAGATTGTTCTTAACTGGCGACGACCCCACGCCCACTTCAATGCCTTTGAACTGCATAAACAGTGCAAGGGCCGCGAACGCAACAAAACTTCACCCTGTACAAATTAGCTACTACAGGCGTCGTGCTGCGATCTTCCAGCAATGGAAATACCTACGGATGGACGCATCCGTGCAACATCCTCGACACAATGGGGCTGGCCTCAACCGACGACCGGAACACCAGCAGACGGCCAGCACGTGGTTCAAGCAGGTTTTGCCCAGAAGTGGCAGATGATTCCAATACGTCTGGTAACACACATTAATCACATGGTCACAGATGGAATGTGGACTGTGTCACACCGCTAACTGGATACGTTTGTTAGCCCAATATGGCTCAGACCAGCGGGCGGCCGGTGCGGATACGCCAGTCGAGATCGAGCATCAAGGCGTTGAACGGGAAGCGGCGCAAACCGTTGGGCAGCAGACGGCTGGCCAACCCGAGCAGCGCGACGAGTCCCCGGAACATTCGCTCGCGAGCAGGGCTCCACGGCAGTCTCATCTCGTCCCGGAACCGTTGCGGCAAGAATCCCGTGGAGATCAACCGCGAGAAGGCACCCACCGGCCGACGCATGAACTTCGGCACCGCGATGGATGCCGAGATGATCCGATACAGGTACGGCCGCACATGATCGTCGATGTGCACCAGTTCCAATGACTGCTGCCAATACTCGTCGAACTCGGTACACGACTTCGGCCACATCGCCAGCGGCATCTGCAAGGTGGTGCCCATAACGGCCCCGTCCTGTAAGCACCGTTCGGCCATCTCGCCGGTCAACGGTCCCACGAATGCCTCGTACACGTCGACGAATCCCTTGTAGAGGCAGATCGCCACCCACTTCTGCAGCTCCGGATCAAAGGCGTTGTACTGCACCTTGTCCCCCCGCTCCGAATGCACCCGCGCATGAGAGCGATTGGTCGCCTTTCGGAACGCCGCCTTCTGCTCTGGACTGCCCAGTGCCGACACCGCCAAGAAGGTGAAGGTGGTCCTGGCTCGCTTGATGGGATGCACATCGGCACGGCCACTTTCCACCTTGCTATCGACCACGCCGTATCCGACACCCGGACGTGCCAGCTGCATGACGATATTGGCCGGGCCCGCCAATAGGGCCAAGCCCATCAGGTTGTCGCCCATGGTGGGCTGCCGTCGCCAGGACCACCAGGGCGACAAACCCGCCGCGGGCGGGACCGGCTCGTTACGACGGCTCCGCGTGCCGGGACCCCCGTCGTCCGATAGCTGCCCTTCGACTCCCGGCACCTGCTCGATAGTCACCATTGACCCCTTGTATTTGCGAACGCTTGTTCTCAAATATCGTTCAACGGACGGCTACCTGTCAAGATGTTCTGGTGACGTCATCGCGGGTATACGGAGGCGTCCAGGCCCCTGACCGCCAGGCAGAACGGCGGAATCGACTCCTGGACGCCGGCCTGGACCTGCTCACCTCTGGTCCGGCACCTAATCTGACGGTCCGCGGCCTGTGCAAGCACGCGGGCGTGGTCGCCCGATACTTCTACGAGAGCTTCACCGATCTCGATCAGCTCAGCGCCGAGGTATTCGACAGGGCCATCGGCCACGTCGCGTCGACCACCCAGCAGGCTGTCGACACCGCACCCCTGCGCGACAAGACCGCGGCCGGTATCGCCAACCTCGTCCACATCATCGAAGCGGACCCGCGCATCGGGTCGCTGATGTTCGGCCACAATCCGGCCAATTCGGTGATTGCCGACAGGCGCTACGCGGCCTGGGACCTCTTCGCAGGCCTGTCGGGGCAGCACATGAACAAGACCTATCAGGCGGCCGCGGATGAATCCCTGCGGGCCGCTTCCTACTTCACAGTCGGCGGTGTGGGGCACACGCTTGCCGCCTGGGTCTCCGGGCAGCTCAAGCTCACCAGCACCGAACTCGTCCGGGTCCTCACCGAGCTGCTGGAGCCAGTCAGGCGGTAGCCACCTCGCGCGGGCTGCGCTCCGCCGCGGTCTTCGGCGCAACGCTTACGTCCGCTGCCGTAAACTCCTTTGTCCAACAAGCAAACTCGAGGGTAATTCCATCGGGGTCCAGGAAGTAGAACGAGCGCACGTACACGCCCGGGTGCAGTTCCCTCGATACCTGAAACTCACTCTCGTCATGATTGAGGATGGGCCCCACCCGCACGCCCTTGGCCTTGAGCTTGACGCGGTACTCGTCGAACTTCTCAGCAGGTACGTGCAGCGAGATGTGGTTCATGGAGCTCACAGCGCTCACAATGTCGCCGATCCCCGGAATCGCCTCCGGGGCCGATATCCCGGGCACACCGTCCGGAGCATCCTTGAACCAGAAGAAGGCCAAGCAGTCGCCGCCGCCGGCATCGAAGAAGAAGTGCTGCCCCTGCCCCATCGGCAGATCGAGCGACTTGATGAGCGGCATGCCCAGCACGTTGGAGTAGAAGTCCACAGTGCGTGCCATATCCGAACACACAAGCGCCACATGGTTAAACCCGCCGAACTCAAATTCAGAGTTGGGGTTGTTCGGCTTGATCATCGTCATGGGGAGCCTCCTTGATCCGACCGCATGACTACCTTGCGTTGTACGCTAATCTGAATCTAACATCAGATTCAGAAACGGGTCAATACCCATCGGCAACGTGAGCGCGAGCATGCTCGCCAGAGGGAGGTGAGCGTGGTCCAACCCACCGTGCGGGGCCGTCAAACCCAGGCCGCCATCGACGAAGCCGCACGAACGGTGATCGCCCGCAAAGGAATTCTTGCCACCACCGTCGCCGATATCGCCGCCGAAGCAGGCCGGTCCACGGCGTCGTTCTACAACTACTACGACTCAAAAGAGGCGATGGTCGCGCAATGGGCCATGCGATTTCGCACCGAGGCGCAGGAGCGCGTCTCTTCGCTGGTCGCGGAGCCACGAGCCCAGACGGATAAGCAGCGCGCACGCGATATCGCCACCGCGCACTGGCTCACCTGGCGCCATCAACTGGCCGAGATGATCAGCGTGTCGCAGATGGCCATGATCAGTGCCGAGTTCGCTGATTTCTGGAACCAAATATGTTCCGAACCAATCGATTTCCTCACCACCACCATCAAACGTGCACAACGTGACGGATACAGCCCCGGCAATGATCCGCACCTCATGGCGACCGCGATCGTCTCGATGATGAACCAATTCGCCTACAACCAGCTCAGCCAGGGCAATGCCGCCACCGTCGACGACGATGCCTGCATCGACACCCTGGCCGGAATCTGTTACCGCGCCATCTATTCCAAGGAGGTCTGCTGAATGCCCACCGAAGTGACCGTCGAGCGAGAGTTCATCGGACTGCCCTCGCCGACCGCGGGGCGTAACGGCGCCGGCGGGCATCCATGCCAGGGCCTGTATCACCGGGCCGCAGGCACCAAACCCAAGATCGCCTTCATCGCCACCCACTACCAAATCGACTTCTCCGAGCACTACATCGCCGAATACCTGGCCCGGCACGGGTATGGATTCCTGGGCTGGAACACCCGATTCCGGGGATTCGAAAGCCAGTTCCTGCTCGATCACGCCCTAGTCGACGTCGGCGCCGGTGTGCGTTGGCTGCACGAACGAGCCGGAGTGGAAACCGTACTCCTGCTGGGTAATTCGGGAGGAGGGTCACTCATGGCGGCCTATCAGTCTCAAGCGTCCGCACCCAAGGTGACACCGCTGGACGGCATGCGCCCCGCGGAGGGGCTGGACAGCCTGCCCGCCGCCGCCGGGTACGTCGCCACGGCCGCGCACCTGGGACGCCCCGACGTACTCACGGACTGGATGGACGCCTCGGTGATCGACGAAAGCGATCCGGCCTCCACCGACCCCGCCCTCGATCTGTTCAACGAGGCGAACGGACCGGCCTACTCCCCCGAATTCGTCGCCAAATACCGTGCGGGACAGGCGGCACGCAATCACCGGATCACCGCGTGGGCGCTCGACGAGCTCGCACGCGTACGCGCGGCGGGGTTCAGCGACCGGGCCTTCACCGTGCACCGCACCTGGGCCGACCCACGCATGGTCGACCCCACGCTGGAGCCCACCAAGCGTCCCGCGAACCTGTGCTACGCCGGTGTTCCGGTGAAGGCCAACCGCTCCACGTTCGGGATCGGTTGCGCCACCACGCTGAAGAACTGGCTCGGCATGTGGAGCCTGTCGCACGCACAGACCCGTGCCGAACCACACCTGGCCGACGTCACCGTCCCGGCACTGGTCATCAACGCCGACGGTGACACCGGGGTCTTCCCCTCGGACGCACGGCGGATCTACGACGCACTGGGCTCGGCCGACAAGTCTCAGGCGACCGTCGATGCCGACCACTACTTCCAGAACCCCGGGGCCCGCCAGGAGCAGGCCGATACCATCGCGGAATGGGCAAGCACACGGTGGTGAGAGTTCTCGCCCATTTTCCCGGCGGTCCTCGGGTCCGTGAACAGCTTGCACCGCATGCCGATTGGCTCGACGTGCACTTTTGCGCCGAAGATGACGACGACACCTTCTACGCCGAACTGCCGCAGGCCGAGGTGCTGTGGCATGTGCTGCGTCCGCTGTCCGCGGACGACGTGGCGCGGGGCGAACGGCTACGGCTGATCCACAAGTTCGGCGCGGGGGTCAACACCATCGCCCTGGAGGCCGCAGGGGAGCACGGGGTGGCCGTCGCCAACATGCCGGGCGCCAACGCGCCCTCGGTCGCCGAGGGCGCACTGCTGCTGATGTTGGCGGCACTGCGGCAGCTGCCACGACTGGACCGCGAGATTCGCACCGGTCACGGCTGGCCCACCGACCAGTCCCTCGGCGAGACGGTGCGCGATATCGGCTCGTGCACAGTCGGATTGGTGGGATACGGCAACATCGCCAAGACACTCGAGCGCATCCTGTTGGCGATGGGCTCCACCGTGCTGCACACCAGCACCCGCAACGACGGCACCGACGGCTGGCGCAGCCTGGAAGATCTGCTGACCAGCAGCGATATCGTCTCGCTGCATCTGCCGCTGACCGAGTCCAGCACCAACCTGCTCGATGCCACGGCGCTATCCCAGATGAGGCCCGGATCGGTGTTGGTGAATACCTCACGCGGAGCCGTTGTCGACGAGGCGGCGCTGGTCAATGCGCTCCGGCAGGGTCCACTCGGCGCGGCCGGTCTCGATGTCTTTGCACAAGAGCCCGTTTCATCGGACAACCCGCTGCTCTCGCTGCCGAATGTGGTGCTCACGCCGCACGTCACCTGGTTCACCGCGGACACCATGACGCGCTACCTGGACCACGCGATCGACAACTGTCGGCGTATACAAGAGGGGATGCCGCTAGCTGACCGCGTGCGTTAGGCTAGCGCCCGAAGATTTACACTAGGCGGAATTCGTAAAGATTCGTACAACGGATACCACAATGGCGTGGGAGGACGAATGGGAACAGCCGTACAGCTCGCAGGCAAGGTCGTCGCCATCACCGGCGGAGCCCGGGGAATCGGTCGGGCCATCGCCACGGCATTCGCAGCCGAAGGTGCGAAGGTCGCGATCGGCGATATCGACAAGAAGCTGTGTGAGAACACCGCAGCCGAGATCGGCAATGGCACCATCGGCCTGCCGCTGGATGTGACCGACCACGGCAGCTTCGAGGCCTTCCTCGACACCATCGCGGCCACCATCGGCCCCGTCGACGTGATCGTGAACAACGCGGGCATCATGCCCATCACACCGTTCGGGGAAGAATCCCTGGAATCCATCCAGCGCCAGCTCGATATCAACGTGCGCGGCGTCATCTGGGGCAGTCAGCTCGCCGTCGCACGGATGAAGCCGCGTGGCGGTGGCGTGATCGTCAACATCGCGTCAGCGGCGGGCAAGATGGGCGTGCCCGGACTCGCCACCTATTGCGCGACGAAGTGGGCCGTGGTTGGCCTCTGTGAATCACTGACCCTCGAGCTCAAAGATGACAACATCTCCGTTGTCTGTGTGATGCCCGGCGTGGTCAACACCGAACTGGTGGCCGGCCTGGAAAAGCACTGGCTGCTGGGAATCGTTCAGCCCGAAGATATTGCGGCCGGCGTGTTGAAAGCCGTACGCAAGGGAAAGTTCCCCGTCATGGTGCCCAAGAAACTCGGCCCCCTGCTACGGACCACCGCCATGCTGCCCCGATCGCTGTACGGCCCTGCCGCGCGATCACTGGGGATGGACCACTTCATGCTCGACGCCCATGGCACCTCGGCCCGTGCCGCCTACGAAGACCGCGCCAGCCACAGCGAGCCCAGCTCCGAATAGTTAGGAAGCAATCCCATGCCGATCGCCATCAACAGTGAGCATGTAGCACTTGCGGATTCGGCGCATGCGTTCGTCGAGCGCGTTGTGCCCTCCGAGCTGCTCCACGAGACGCTCGAGACACCGTTGCCGTGGCCGCCGCCGTTCTGGAAGGCCGCTGCCGATCAGGGTCTTACCTCCGTTCATCTCGCTGAATCGATTGGTGGCCAGGGGTTTGGCGCGCTTGAACTTGCCATTGTGGTGGCCGAGTTCGGGCGGGGCGCCGTGCCCGGCCCGTTTGTCCCCTCGGTGATCGCGAGTGCGCTCATCAGCGCTCACGACCCTGGCCATCCCCTGCTGAATGATCTGGCCTCTGGCGTGTCCATCGCCACCTTCTCTGCTGGATCATCTTTCACGGCAACGGATTCCGATGGCACTCTGACCGTCGACGGACAAGCGCGTTCAGTGCTGTCCGCCGCATCGGCCGCCTACGTGGTGGCGCCGGCCTCCATCGGCACCGACCGAGTGTGGGTGGTGCTCAGCGCCGATGACGTCACTCTCGACCCGCAACAGAGTGTGGACCCGCTGCGGCCGGTGGCGCATGTGTCGGCACGCGGCGTACAGGTTCGGCCCGATCACGTGCTGACCAACCTCACCGATGCCCGCGCCACGGCCATCATCTCGACGATCATGTCCGCCGAGGCTGTCGGCGTCGCCCGCTGGGCCACGGACTCCGCATCCGAATATGCCAAGGTACGTGAGCAATTCGGGCGCCCCATCGGGCAATTCCAGGCCATCAAACACAAGTGCGCCACCATGGCCGCCGTCACCGAGCGGGCCACCGCCGCCGTGTGGGACGCCGCGCGTGCCCTGGACGATGCCGACGAGGCCGCGGGCGTCGTCGAGTTCGCGGCCGCGGTGGCCGCGACACTGGCGCCGGCAGCAGCCCAGCAGTGCGCGCAGGATTGCATTCAGGTGCACGGCGGTATCGGCTACACCTGGGAGCACGACGCCCACATCTACTACCGAAGGGCACTGGGTCTCAGTGCGGCCCTGGGCCGTTCCGGCGGTGCGCCGGCGACCGTGGTGCGCTCCGCCGTCGAGCACGGACTGCGCAAGGTGGACATCGATCTGGCACCGGAAACCGAGGCCCTCCGCGAGGAGATTCGCGCCGAGGTCGCCGCTCTCAAGGACATCCCGTCAGGGAAACGCAACGCCGCCATTGCCGAAGGCGGATGGGTGTTGCCCTACCTGCCCACGCCGTGGGGGCGCTCCGCGTCTCCCATCGAGCAGGTGATCATCTCCCAGGAGTTCCTCACCGGAAAAGTGCGCCGGCCACAGCTCGGCATCGCGACCTGGCTGGTGCCTTCCATCGTCGCGTATGGCACCGAGGAGCAGAAGGAACGGTTCCTGCCGCCCACATTCCGTGGCGAAATGATGTGGTGCCAGCTGTTTTCCGAGCCCGGCGCCGGATCGGATCTCGCAGGTCTATCCACCAAGGCGGTCAAGGTGGACGGCGGTTGGCGGCTCACCGGTCAGAAGATCTGGACCTCGGTGGCCCAATTCGCCGACTGGGGTGCCTGCCTGGCGCGGACAGACCCCAGCGCCCCTAAACACAACGGCATCACCTACTTCCTCGTCGACATGAAGAGCGAGGGTGTCACCGTTCGACCGCTACGCGAAATGACCGGCGGTGCCCTGTTCAACGAGGTCTTCATCGACGACGTGTTCGTGCCCGATGAGCTGGTAGTGGGCGAGGTCAACCGCGGCTGGGAGGTCAGCCGCAATACGTTGACGGCGGAACGGGTTTCGATCGGCAGTTCCGACCTGCCGTTCCTGGCCAGCCTGGATGACCTGGTGGCCTTCGTCGGCGGGCACGAGCTCAGCGAGGTCGCGCGTGACCGGGCGGGGCAGCTGATCGCCGAGGGGCACGGGGTCAAACTACTGAATCTGCGCTCCACCCTGCTGACCCTCGCCGGTGGCGACCCGATGCCGTCGGCCGCGGTGTCCAAGCTGCTCGGCATGCGCACCGGGCAGGGCTACGCCGAATTCGTGGTGAACCACTTTGGACAAGATGGCGCCATCGGCGATTCCGAGCAGGAGCAGGGCCGGTGGGCGGACTATCTTCTAGCTAGCCGTGCTACCACCATCTACGGCGGCACCTCCGAGGTGCAGCTAAATATCATTGCCGAGCGACTGTTAGGACTGCCGCGTGACCCGTAATTCCGCCACCGAGACCGCGTGGCGTCAGCGCGAAGATTTTTTCACCGCTGCTGACGGCACCCGAATCGGATTCTCCGACACCGGTAACCGCGCGGCCGGCGGTGCAGGCCTGCGCACGGGCGGCTCATCAGCCGTCACCGTGCTGTTCCTGCACGGATGGACCCAGAATCGCGAGGCGTGGGACGACGTGGCGGGTCCGCTGCACGAGCGCCACCCCGAACTGCGGATCATCGCCCTCGACCACCGCGGCCACGGCAAGTCCGATCCGGCGCCCGGGGGCACCGTGAACGTTCGGCAGCTGGCCGCGGACGCTGCCGACTTCATCAACACCGAGATCCCCACGGGGCAGATCGTGATCGTCGGTCACTCGATGGGCGGTATGACCATGATGGGCCTCGGCGAATACCATCCGGACCTGGTGGCCCAGCGGATTTCCGCTGCGGTCTTCGTCGCCACCTCAGCCGGACGGCTCCTGCACCGGCTCCGGGTGGTTCCCCCGGTGTTCACGATCGTCAAGGCGGTCATCCTGGGCGTCGTCGCGCAAGGCTGGTTCCTGCAGCAGGGTTATCTCATGCGCCCCATCATCTCGACGCTGGTATTCGGGCGTGACCCCCGGCCGTATGACGTCGGCCGGGTATGGGACCAGATCCGCTCGGGTACCCCGCGCAGCTACAAGGATGCCGCCGAGAGCATGGTGCTCCATGAGGACCTGACCGAAGGGTTGAGCGCCTACCGTGGCAAGCCCTCCGCGGTACTGGCCGGCGCCCGCGACTTCCTCACTCCGGCGGGCGATTCCCGGATCATCGCGTCCGCCCTGCAGACCAACGAACTGCGCACCTACCCGGGCTCGGGCCACATGCTGCCCAACGAGCGTGCCAGCGAGGTCATCAACGAAGTCGTGACGGTGCTGGAGGCGATCAGCCAGGAGCCGGCCGCGCGGGTTACCAGGGAGTCCGCCGGCTAGCTGTACCGGTTTTGGAGTCGCTGCAAAGTGGCCTCGATCCCACGGGTGTTCGCCTTGATGAAGCCGGGCAATTTGTAGTTCACCAGATTTTGGATCGGCCCGGCATTGCGGAAGTCGAACGTCTCGGTGACGCGGGTGCTGTTCGGCGACAGTGCGACAAACTCCCAGCGCCACCGGTGACCCAGCGGATGGCGCCATTCAACGACCTTGTCGGGATCGAATTCCGTCACGACGCTGGTGATGCGGTACGGAAGACCGAACATCCGCATCCCGGTGGAAAAACGCGACCCCACCTCGAGATGATCAGGCGTACGGATGTTCTGGCCCACAGTGCCCGACCCGTCGAGCTCATGGTGACGCCGCGGGTCCGCGACGATGGCGAACAACTCCGTTACCGGAGCAGACACTTCGACTGACCGGCTGACCTGCTGAGGCCCCGCCTCTACCACCGATACGGACATATACCCACTCCAATCTTTCAGCGGAGAAAACCTAGAGCCGTTCGACTTCGACCGTGACACCTCGGGCCGCACGGAGCCGTTTCAGCAGCGGGTCACCCATGGCAGCCGCAGGTGTCAAAACCCCTAGCCGGTCTGGTAATTCGCTGCGATCCAGCGCCAGCGTCAGGCCGCTCTCGCCGAGCAACACGGCGGTCGCCTTGTAGCCGGGGTCGCCTTCCTGGGCGATGATCGCCCGGTACCGCACACCCTCGGTTGTGGTGGTGTAGGTCTCGACGCGGTAGTGGCCCCGTTCGCGGGTACGTTCACTCGGTCCGGTTCCCGGCTTCGGAAGCAGCCTTTGGGCAATGAATTTGGGCATCGGAACGCGAGTGCCCAGTCCGAAACCAACCGTCAGCGCTCCGGTCACGGCCGCCGCGGCGACGGGGGCAATCACCGAGCTACCCAAACTCATCGTCTCGCGGTACCGCATCCGGGTTCCGTACGCCCAGTCCAACAGCGCATTGCTACGCCGCACGATCCGGGTGTTGACGGGCCCCATGAAGAACGCGCCGAGCCACTTGCCCGACAGCTCGGGTGCGATGGATTCACCTCGGAGTGTTTGGAATTCACGCTGGTGCCCCACCTCGGGTTCGGCCGGACGATCGGGGCTCAGCGAGTAGGGGTCCTGCGCGTTGCGGCGCACCTCAGGATCTTCGGCGCTGGCCTCCATCACCTCGACCATCGACGCGGCCGTGCCACCACTGACACCACCGCGGAACTTGCTCAGCACATAGGTGGTGTTGAGCAGCTCGCCGGTACCGTCGTCCTGCGCCTGCCGGTACAGCGCGTACACGCTCAAATCCGATGGAATGGAATCGAATCCGCAGCAGTGAACGATCCGAGCACCCGTATCTGCGGCCTGCTTGCCGTATACGTCGATGCTCTCCCGGACGAAGTTGACCTCGCCGGTCAGGTCCGCGTAGTCGGTGCCTGCCTCGGCGCACGCCGCTACCAACGGCAGCCCGTACTTGGTGTACGGCCCGACGGTGGTCAGGACCACCCGCGTGGACGCCGCCATCGCCGCCAGCGTCGACGGACGGCTGGTATCGGCTTCGATCAGCGGCCAGTCGCGCGCCGCCGGACCGCAGGTATCACGCACGGCGGCAAGCTTGTCGGTGCTGCGACCGGCCAGTGCGATCCGCGCACCGGTGGCCTCCACCCGTCCGGCCAGGTACAGCGCCGTCAGTTTCCCGACGTATCCCGTCGCCCCGTAAAGCACGATGTCGTGGTCCCGAGACGCGGATGAGCCGTTTACGTGAAGACCATCGGACACGGTCGCCTATACCTCCAGCTCGCGCAGCTGACGCTTGAGAATCTTTCCGGATGGGTTGCGCGGCAAGATGTCCAGGAAGACGACATCGCGCGGGACCTTGTACCGGGCCAGGTTGTCGCGCACGTAGGCACGGATACCGTCGGCGTCCACCGTGGACTCGGGGTGGCGAACCACGAAGGCCCGCAACCGCGCTCCCCACTCCGGGTCATCGACACCCAGCGCGGTCGCCTCGACCACCTCGGGATGACCGCTGATGAGGTCCTCGACCTCGGCGGGGAAGACATTCTCACCGCCCGAGACGATCATCTCGTCGTCGCGGCCGGACACGTAGAGCAGCCCGTGCTGGTCGAAGTAGCCGACGTCGCCGCTGGACATGAGTCCGTCGATGATCTGCTTGTGGCCACCGCCGGTGTAGCCGTCGAACGGGATCGCGTTGCTGACGAAGATTCTGCCGACGGTGCCCTGCGAGACGGGTTTGCCTTCGTCGTCAAGGATTTTCACGGTCGCACCCTTGACGACGGGACCCACCGTGGACGGGTTGATGGCCAGATCCTGCGGCCGCGCGATGGTGGCGAAGGCGACCTCGGTGGATCCGTACAGGTTGTAGATGACCGGGCCCAGAGTGTCCAGGGCGCGGGACGCGAGCTCGCCGCCGAGCTGCGATCCCGACACGAAAACGATACGCAGCGAGGACAAGTCGGGTTTGGCGGGCAGCTCGTCGAGAGCGTTGAGGAGGCGGTTCAGCATCACCGGCACCACCACGATCGCGGTCACCTTGAACTTCTCGATATCGGTAAGCACGTTCTCGGGCTTGAACTTCCGGTGCAGGATGAGCGTGCATCCCAACGTCAACGCCAGGCTCTGGTGTAGGTAACCCAGTGCGTGGAACATCGGCGCGGGTACCGAGGTCACCTCCCCCGAGCGGAACGGCACATGCGAGAACATGCCGCCGACGGGCGCCAGGGTCAGCGCCAACTTGCGCGGGGCACCCTTCGGCGTGCCGGTGGTGCCGCTGGTGAGAATCACCAACGACGAGTACTTCGACGGGCGCGGCGCCGGCGAGGTGCTGTTGCGCTTGATCACCGACGCAATGGTCTCGTCATCGGAGGCCGGCTGGTCGGGATTTTCCGGGTTAGTCGGCAAGGCCATGATCCGGCCCAGCTCGGGGCTGTACCCGTCCAGGAACTCGGCGTACTCGGCGTCGTAGAGGAGGACGCGGGCGCCTTCACGCTCGGCGACTTCCTTGGTCTGCGGGCCGGAGAAGTCTGTGTTGAGCAGGATCACCCGCGCACCGGCACGGTGAGCGGCGTAGTTGGCGATGATGAACCAGCGGTGGTTGCGCGCCAGGATCGCAACCCCGTCTCCGCCCTTGATACCGAGCCGATTCAGGCCGTGTGCCAGGGCGTTGACAGCGTCATTCAGCTCGGCATAGGTGAGCGAGCCCTCGTCGTCGATGATCGCGGTCCGCGACGGGCTGCGGTGGGCGCCAAACGCCGGTACCGCGCCGATTTCACCGAAGCGATAGAAGTCGCGGACGATGCCGGCGAGCACGTTCGGCGGGTCCAGTTTGAGCATGCCCGCCTCGATGACTTTGCGGAGATAATGCAGCTCAGCGCCACCGCGCTTCGCAAGAGTCTGAAGTTTCGAGAAGAGCGGCCGTTCGGCGGTGATCGACATGATCAACAGCCTATGTGACCTCCCTCTCAGTGGTACACCCAACCGGTCGGTCGGGGGCCTGTCACCAAGTACGCCCAGGAAAGTCGGTCTGCAGCCCTACGATGACGCCATGCCGGATGGTCTTCGCGTGAGCGGCTCATCCAAAGCCGACCTCGTGCTGCAGGTCGCGGGACGCGATGTCACCATCACGCACCCGGACAAGGTTGTTTTTCCCGATACGGGCATCACCAAGGCCGACCTCGTCGGCTATTACCTGGATGTCGCCGACGGGGTGCTGCGCGGGGTGCGGGACCGGCCAATGATCCTGAAGAGATTCGTCAAGGGCATCTCGCAGGAGGCGATTTTCCAGAAGCGTGTGCCCGAGAAGCGTCCGGATTGGATCGCCTCCGCCGAACTGCACTACGCGCGCGGGACGTCCGCCCGGGAAGCCGTCGTCACCGAGGCGGCGTCGCTGGCATGGGTGGTCAACCTGGGGTGCGTGGATCTCAATCCGCATCCGGTGCGTGTCGACGACCTGGACCATCCCGATGAACTGCGTATCGATCTCGATCCGGTGCCCGGGGTGCCGTGGAGCCAGATCCTCGATGTCGCGTTCGTGGTGCGCGAAGTACTGGAGGATCACGGGCTCACGGCCTGGCCGAAGACGTCCGGTTCGCGCGGCTTTCATATCTATGCTCCGGTGGCCCCGCGGTGGACGTTCCGGGAGCTGCGGTTGGCCGCCGAGACGGTGGCCCGCGAGGTGGAGCGCCGCGCCCCGGAGCTGGCGACCAGCCGGTGGTGGAAGGAGGAACGCCACGGAGTGTTCGTCGACTTCAACCAGAACGCGAAGGACCGCACCGTCGCCTCGGCCTATTCGGTGCGGGCGACCCCGGACGCCCGGGTGTCGACGCCACTGCGCTGGGACGAGGTGGCGAGTTGCCGCCCTTCGGAATTCACGCTGCACACGGTCCGGGAGCGGTTCGCCGATATCGGCGATCCGTGGGAGGGCATGGATGTGGAGAGGGAGGCCGCCACCGGGACGCTGGATCGGCTACTGGAGTTGGCCGCCGAGCTGGGGCCCGCCGAGAAGGCACCGAAGGGCGTCTCCCGAGATGGGCACCGTCAGTCGACGATGCCGCTCATCGAAATCGCGCGGACCAAGACCAAGCCGGAAGCCCAGGCAGCACTTGACGTCTGGCGTGACCGCTACCCGAATGTGACTGAATTCCTTGAACCACAAGATATTCTGATCGACGGCATGCGCGGACCGAGTTCGGTCTGGTACCGGGTGCGGATCAACCTGGTGCATGTTCCCGACGCGCAGCGGCCGGAGCAGGAAGAACTGATCGCGGACTACTCGCCGTGGGGCTAGGCTTCGGGCACCGGTAGGGCTGCCAACGAAGCGGCCCCCATCACGACAGCCGAAAGGGCCACCGCGGTGCCGAGGGTCGCGGTGGTCTTACTGAGCTCGCCTCGACGGCCGGCCGCGACCAGGACCGCCGCATCAACGGCATCGGTCAGCACGTTCAGCTTCAGAAACGTGGTGGCGTCGGTGAATGCGCCAAGACGCGACAAACCAAGCGCCAGCATCGCGTTCCGAATGCCAAACATGCGGCCCATGGGTATGGCAGGCGTTCCGGAGGCCTCCATGCGGAAAACGCGAGCGAACACGTTCGGCGTAAGGAGACTGCCCGAAGCGACGAGCGAGCGCCCCACAATCAAAAGCTTCAAGGGCAGCGGGTAGTCCGCAAATCGTGTTGCCATGGAATCCTCCTCGTTGAGTTCCGCCCATAACGCCCTGCAGTGCAAGGCAATCAGCACATCGGGCAGATGTATACCGATTGGTATACTAGGTCGAAGCCACGGGCCGCGCAAGAGCTGTCGGCCATCACTACCAGCCGTGGTCACGTCCCCGTGCGCGGTACCAGTCGATGAGGTCGGGGTCGTCGATCGACCGGGGATCCAGTGACACGTCGGCGCGCCCGGCCAGCACACCGCAGATGGGGACCTCAAGCTTTTTACCGGTTCGGGTGTGCGGAATCCCGGGAGCCTCGATCACCTCGTCGGGAACATGCCGGGGCGACAAACGAGTACGTATCTCCCGCGCGATCCGCGCTCCCAGATCCTCATCGAAGGTGTGGCCTGGTGCCATGGTGACGAACAGCGGCATCCAGTAGGCGCCGTCAGGACCGTCGACACCGAGCACGAATCCCTCGGCGATCTCGTCCATCGATTCCACGACCTCGTAGATATCTGCCGAGCCCATCCGGATTCCGTTGCGGTTCAAGGTCGCATCGCTGCGACCGTGGATCACCAGCGATCCCCGCTCGGTGACGGTCACCCAGTCGCCGTGCCGCCAGACTCCGGGCGCGCGCCCATCGGCCCATTCGTGCTCGAAATAGGCGGCCCGATAACGCGAGCCGTCGGGATCGCCCCAGAATCGAATCGGCATGCACGGCATGGGCTGCAGGATCACCATCTCGCCGACCTCCGCGATGAGGGACCGACGATCGGGTGACCAGCTGCGCAGGTCCACCCCCAGGTAGCGGGCGGGTAGCTCACCGGGGTGCGCGGGCACTCCCGGCGTACCGCCGGCGAATGCCGTGCAGACGTCGGTGCCGCCCGATAACGAGGACACCGTGACCCCGATATTCCGGCCTGCCCAGTCGAACAGATCGGAAGAGAGCGGAGACCCGCTGCTGCCCAACGTCTTCAGCGCACTCAGGTCATGCCTGGACGACGGCTCCAGTCCCGCCTTCTTGGTCGCCTGCAGGTGCCCGGGGCTGGTACCGAAGTAGCTGACCTTCTCCGCTTCCAGTAGCTCCCACAACCGATCTGCGTTGGGGTACAGCGGGTGCCCGCTGTAGCAGACGACGGTGGCCCCCACCAGAAGCCCGGCCAGCCGAAAGTTCCACATCATCCACGACAGCGCGGTCTGCCAGAAGAACACATCGCCCGGGCCCAGATCACAGTGCAGCCCCACGCCCTTGAGATGTTCCAGCAGCATGCCCCCGTGGCCGTGCACAATCCCCTTGGGCCTGCCCGTGGTGCCGGAGCTGAACAAAACCCAGATCGGATGATCGAACGGCACCATCTCGACCACCGGGTCATCACTGCCCGTGGGCAATTCGACCATCAGCGCGGGGTCCCCAGGTAGCAGACGGTGCAACTCGGCGGTGTCGGCTTCCTTGTCCACCCAACGACCGTTGTATCGGTATCCGGAGCCGGAAATGAGCACCTTGGGATTGAGCTGCCCCAGCCGCGCGGCGGCCCCCGCAGGGGCGTAGTCCTGGCCGCATCCCGCCCACACCGCGCCGACAGCCGCCGTGGCCAGGAAGGCCACCAACGCATCGGGCACGTCCGGCAGATAGGCGGCCACGCAGTCGCCGCGGCCCACACCGAGACGACGCAGCTCCGCGGCCACCGCACCAATCCGGCCCGGCAACTCCCGCCAACTAATCTCGGTGCGCTCCCCCGCCTCGTCCACACCCACGATCGCGGGCCCGTCTTGATGCGTGTGGCGCAGCACCAGATCCACATAGTTCAGCTCGGTGCCCGGAAACCATTGCGCCCCAGGCATCACGGGATGGACCAGCACGCCCTCATCACCGTCACGCAATCCGTGCCCCGGCACCTCGAAGAACTCCCACAGTGCGCGCCAGAACTGCGGAACAGACTCGACCGACCAGCGCCACACATCTTCGTAGCCGTTGTGTGGCAACGTATACCGCTGCGCCACATGCTCGACAAATCGTTCGTAGGTGCTACTGCCCATGTGTCCGGCCCGGCTCTCGCAATCCCAGAAGTTCCATGGCCTGCTCTCGTATGTCGATCTTGCGTACCTTTCCGGTCACGGTCATCGGGAAGCTGTCGACGACGTGCACGTAGCGCGGAATCTTGTAGTGGGCGAGGCGCCCCGACGCGAAGGCGCGGATGGTGGCGGCGTCGAGCACCACGCGGTCCGCACGCGTCCGGACCCACGCGCACAGCTCCTCGCCGTACTTCTCGTCGGGTACCCCGACAACCTGGACATCCTCGATGTCCGGGTGGGTGAGCAGGAACTCTTCAATCTCGCGCGGGTAGATGTTCTCGCCGCCGCGTATCACCATGTCCTTGATCCGCCCAATGATGGTGCAGTATCCGTCTTCTCGCATCACCGCGAGGTCTCCGGTGTGCATCCAGCCGTCAGCGTCGAGCACCTCACGGGTGTGCTCCTCGTCGTTCCAGTACCCGAGCATCACGGAGTAACCGCGGGTGCACAGCTCACCGGACTGCCCGCGCTCCACCGTTTCCCCGGTGTCGGGATCGACGATCTTGACCTCGACATGCGGATGCACACGTCCGACGGTCGCGGTACGGCGATCCAGATCGTCATCGAAGAGCGTCTGGCAGGAGACCGGCGAGGTTTCCGTCATGCCGTACGCGATGGCGACTCCCGTCATATGCATTTCGTCGATGCACCGCTTCATCACTTCCACGGGGCATACCGAACCCGCCATGATGCCCGTCTGCAGCGAGGACAGGTCGCGCCCCGCGAATTCGGGGTCCGCGAGCATCGCGATGAACATGGTCGGTACCCCGTACACCCCGACGCAACGCTCGCGTTCAATGGCGTCGAGAGTGCGCGCGGAATCGAATCCCGGTGCCGGCATCACGATGGTGGCACCGTGGGTCGTACAGCCGAGGTTGCCCATCACCATCCCGAAACAGTGGTAGAAGGGCACCGGGATGCACAGTCGGTCACCGGCTTTGAGATGGATCGACTCGGTCACGAAGTAGCCATTATTGAGCACATTGCGGTGTGACAGGGTCGCACCCTTGGGATATCCCGTTGTCCCCGAGGTGTATTGAATGTTGATGGGATCGGTGTTGGACAGCTGCGACATCCTGCGACGCAGCGCGTCCTCGGAGACCCGGTCGGCTCCCGTCACCAGGTCCGTCCAATCGGAGGTGCCGATGAACAGGACGTCCCGCAGGGCCGGGACATCCGGGCGTACCTGGCTCACCATGGCCACGAAGTCGGAGGACTTGAACGCGGTGGCGCAGATCAGCGTGCGGACGCCCGACTGATTGAGCGCATAGGCCAGCTCGTGGGTCCGGTAGGCCGGATTGATGTTGACCAGAATCGCCCCGATCTTGGCCGTGGCGTACTGCACCTGCACCCATTCGGCGCAATTCGGCGCCCAGATTCCGACCCGGTCACCCGCGGCGACATCCAGCGCCATGAGTCCGCGTGCCACGCGATTGATCTCGGCGTCGAGCTCGCGATAGGTCCATCTGCGGTCGCCCGAGACGTCGACGAGGGCATCCACATCGGAGTGGGTACGGGCTATCCGCTCGAAGTTTTCCCCGATCGTCTCCTCGAGGATCTGGCACGCCGACGACCCGGCGTCATGGGACTTCATCGTCTCGTTTCACCACCTGCACTGCTGCTTACCCGGCACCGATAGACGGGACGGATCGAGGAAAACTCTAGTGAGCGCACCGAGCCGACACTCTGGATTCCGGTGCGCGGTAACCGAATGTTTCTCACCCGGGCTGGCCACCGGTCAGGGCATTCAACTGAACGATTCGCTCCGCGCGGCGCAGCACAGGCGCATCGATCATCGCACCCTCGAACTGGAAGACCCCACGTTCCCGCGCGGCCAGCTCAAGCACCCCTCGGGCCCACCGCACCTGCTTATCGGTCGGCTTGTACGCCTCACGAATGACGCTCACCTGGGTGGGATGGATGGCCACCTTGGCGTCGAACCCGACGGCGACGGCGTCATCGGCCTCCGCGCGCAGCCCGTCGAGCCCCTTGATGTCCAGGTACACCGAGTCCAGCGCCATACGCCCGAATGCCTTTGCCGCCAAAAAAGTCTGAGAACGCACGTGCTGGGCGACATCGCGGTAGCTGCCATCTGGCCACCTGTTGTTGGTACCCCACGTCGCGGCGAACAGATCCTCCGCACCCCACATCGCGGCGACGACGTTCGCGGGCCGCATCAGTTCGGCGACGTTGAGCGCACCGAGCGGAGTTTCGACGAGCACCACCACGTTCAGCGGGGCCAGTGCCGCGACGTGATCGGCGTGCTCACTCTTGGCCAGCATCACCGTCGTATACGCGGTCTGTGCGACGGCCTCCAGGTCCAGCGGGTGGTCCGCGGTGGAAGCGGGGTTGAGCCGAACCACCGTCCGAGCGGGATCGAGCGGGGTACTGATCAGCGCATCGCGCGCGGCCGGCCTATCCGCCACGGCCACCCCGTCTTCAAGATCGAGAATCACCACATCGGCTGCCGCGGCTGCCTTTTCAAAGCGCTCCGGGCGGTCTGCGGGGCAGAAAAGCCAGCCGGGCCCGGCCTGTAGCAGCGTCATGACTGCTGCCCTGCGGGGCGCTTGCGCACCATCGTTGTGCGCGAGGCCGCGGCCACCACGTCACCGTGCTGGTTTCTGCCGGTATGCGCGAACGTGACGATGCCTTCACCGGGTCGGCTCCTGGATTCGCGCTTGTCGATCACCTCGGACTCCGCGTACAGGGTGTCACCGTGGAACAGCGGTTTAGGGAACGCGATCTCGGAGAATCCCAGGTTGCCGACGATGGTGCCCTGGGTCAGCTGCGCGACCGACAACCCGACCAACGTCGACAGGGTGAACATCGAGTTCACCAGGCGCTGATTGAACGGTGGTAACGCCTCCGAGAACGCGGCGTCGAGATGCAGGGCCTGGGTGTTCATGGTCAACGTGGTGAACAGAACGTTGTCGGCCTCGGTGATCGTCCGACCCGGTCGGTGCAGATACAGCACGTCGGTCTCGAACTCCTCGAACCACAGGCCACGCTGCTCGACGGTCCGTCTCTCGCCCACAACCACCTCCATGCTCAGTTTGGCGTCCACTTAACGGTGACCCCACCATGGAGTAAAGCTGCACTGCAGAGCAAGGAAGCCGACGACAATTCCCGCCGGATGAACACTAAGACACTCAAACGTCCATTCAGTGGACGCGTACTGTGGGGTGCGTGACCGAGGCCCTCAGCGTGGTACATCGCACGGCGGCGCTGCTGCGTGCGGTCTCGGCAGATACCGGAACCGGCGTGAGCACCACGGAACTCTCCCGCCGCACCGACATCCCGCGGGCC
Organism: Mycobacteroides franklinii; assembly: GCF_001853795.1. Taxonomy (NCBI): domain Bacteria; kingdom Bacillati; phylum Actinomycetota; class Actinomycetes; order Mycobacteriales; family Mycobacteriaceae; genus Mycobacteroides; species Mycobacteroides franklinii. The sequence continues at coordinate 1,218,142 of NZ_MLIK01000019.1, read as the reverse complement.
ACCGCGCATCGCCTGCTGGAGTCGCTCGCCGCCGAAGGCCTCGTGGAACGCGACGCACGCTCGGGCCAGTGGTTCCTGGGGCCGGAGATCTACGTGTTAGGTGCGGCATCGGCACCCCGCTACAACATCACCGAGAAGGCAGCGGCCGACGTGACGGCACTGGCACGCGAAACCGGCGAGAGCGCTTTCTTCTCCCTACGTCGCGGTGATCACACCGTCGTGCTGCTGGGAGAGGACGGGGACTTTCCGATCCGCTCGCATGTGCTGTACGAGGGTGCACGCTTTCCGCTCGGTGTCGTCTCGTCGGGCATGGCCGTCTTGGCCTACCTGCCCGACGAGGCGATCCACGCCTACCTGGAACGAGCGGATCTGCAGTCCGAGTGGGGCAACGGTTTTCGTACCGACGTCGTCTGGGAGCGCATCGCGGTCACCCGAAAGACCGGCTGGGCCATCAACCCCGGTCAGGTGGTCGAAGGTTCCTGGGGCATGGCCGCCGCCGTGTTCGATACCAGGCAAAACCCCATCGGCGCACTGACTTTGACCGGAATCGAGACCCGGTTCAACCCCGAGCGGCAACCGGTGCTGGGACAACTGCTGCTCCGGCGCGCACACCGGCTCAGCCGCGCCGTGCGGCGCTAGGGGCCACGGTGTAGTGCGGCAGCCGCCTCACGTACCGCAGTCGTGATCGCGTTCAGCGTCGACGATTCGAATTTCCAGTGCTGCCAGTACAACGGCACGTCGAGATACTGTCCCGGAGCCATATCGATGAGCCCGTCACGGTCCAATTGCTCGGGCATCATTCCCCAGCCCAGCCCCACCCTAAGCGCCTCCGTGTTCCCCTCGGTGGTCGGCACGTAGTGTTCCGGAACAACGATATCCCGGCGAAAGAGCCTGCGCAGGAACTGATTCTGGAGGGCGTCGCGTCTGTCCCACCGCATCATCGGCGCCCGCCGCACGGCATCGACTCCCGAGTCGAGCAACCCTCCGGGCAGGTAGCGCTCCGCATACGCGGGCGACGCCATCCCGAAATAGCGCATGGCACCTAATGATTCGGAACGACATCCGGCGATAGGCTTCGGCTCGGTGGTCACCGCCGCCATCACGACACCCGCGCGCAGCAGCTCCGCCGAGTGGTCCTGATCCTCGATCCGGATGTCGATCAGCACCCCATCGGGAATCCGCGTGAGCACCGATCGCAACCAGGTTCCGAACGAGTCGGCGTTCACTGCGATCGCCACCCGTATCGGCGCGCCGTCGCCCATCTCCCGTAACGCCTCACGCTCCAATGTGCCGATCTGGGCGGCAAGCCTCATCAGTGAGGCACCTGCATCGGTTGCCACACAGGGCTTTTCCCGACGAACCAATACCTGGCCCACCGATTGTTCCAGGGCCTTGACCCGTTGACTCACCGCGGAAGGGGTAATGACCAGCCGCCGGGCGGCGGCATCAAAGCTGCCCTCCTCGATGACGGCGGCGAAGGCAACGAGCTGCTGCGAGTCCAGACCCACATTAGGAATTCTAATGCAGACTAAGAATCATTAGCTGGACTGCACAGCGCAGCGATCTTAACGTCGTCTTCGTGACCGTCCTTTTTCTCGGCTTTCTGACCGGGATGTCCCTGATAGCCGCCATCGGCGCCCAGAATGCGTTCGTGCTCCGCCAGGGCATCCGCAGTGAGCACGTCCTGCCGGTGATCGCCGTGTGCATCACCGGCGACTTCCTGCTCATCACGGCGGGGATCGGCGGACTCGGAGGCCTGATCGCCGCGACTCCGAGCCTGCTCACGGTCACCAAAGTGGGCGGCGCGGCGTTTTTGATCGGCTACGGGTTGATGGCCGCCTGTCGTGCCGCACGCCCCGGCACTCTGGTGCCGGCCGAATCCAATCCGGCCCGGCTCGGCGCAGTGTTGTTGACCGCGTTGGCCATTACCTTCCTGAACCCACACGTCTACCTCGACACCGTGGTGTTGCTCGGCTCCCTCGCCAATGCGCACCAGGATGCGCGCTGGGTGTTCGGCGCGGGCGCCCTCACCGCGAGTGTCACCTGGTTTGTCGGACTCGGATACGGCGCGCGGCATCTCGCCGGAGTGTTCCAGCGACCAGGAACATGGCGGGTGCTTGACGGCGGGATCGCCGTGGTGATGACCGCATTGGGCGCCTCATTGCTGCTCAGCTAGGCAAAACTCATCCTTGCCGAACCATTTGGTTCGGTGTTAGCGTCCTTCCCAAACCAACTGACTTGGGAGAGACACGGACGTCGACAAGGCACGCACTCGTTTCGCCGAACTCCGTGGTCAGCGGGACGTCAACCCCGCCGATCTCGACGAGATCTGGGCGGTGCTCGACACCGTCCGCCCCGGCGACATGCTGGGCAGCTGGAAGGGCGATGAGTTCCACACCGGGCACAAGATGAACGGCCAACTGGCGGCGGTGCGCTGGTACGGAAAGATCTTCACGTCCATCGACGACGTCGAACCCATCGTCTGTTACGACGACGACGGAAACCTGTTTTCCAACAACGCCTTGAGCCTGGGTGGCGCGACACTCTGGGATATCGAGTTCCGCGGCGAGGTCACCGGCACCATGGTCTATGACGGTCAGCCCACCTTCGATCACTTCAAGTGGGTCGACGAGAACACGCTGATGGGCATCATGAACGGCAAGCGCCAGCGGGCCAGCGGCAACTACCTCTACTTCCTTCTCGAACGCGATCAGTGAAAGTCACCGCAGCACTGAGCCGCTCGGCCCAGTCCCCGTTCACGCTGGAACAGGTCGAACTCGATGAGCCGCGCGCCGATGAAGTGCTCGTCAAGGTCCACGCCACCGGTCTGTGCCATACGGATCTGACCTTCAAGGCACAGGTTCCGATACCGGCGGTGCTGGGCCACGAGGGCGCGGGAGTCGTTGAAGCGGTGGGCAATCAGGTGATCGGCATCAAACCGGGCGATCATGTGGTCTTGAGCTACCGCAGCTGCGGTCAGTGCCGGCAGTGCGGCGTGGGCGAGCCTGCGTACTGCTCGCGGGCCGCCCGACTCAACCTCTCCGGCTCCCGGCTCGATGGGTCATCGACACTTTCCCAGGACGGAACCACCCTGTTCGGCTCGTTTTTCGGGCAGTCCAGCTTCGCCCAGTACGCACTGGCCGCAGCAGACAACACCGTCGTGATAGATCCGTCTACCGATCTCGCCGTCGCCGCGCCGCTGGGGTGTGGTCTGCAAACCGGTGCCGGTGCGGTGCTCAATGTGCTCGCACCCGAACCTGATTCACGTCTCGTGGTGTTCGGCGCAGGCGGCGTGGGCCTGGCCGCGGTGATGGCCGCCAAGGCGATCGGGGTGCAGACGATCATCGCCGTCGACCCGGTGGCCTCGCGCCGCGATAAGGCCGTCGAGCTGGGCGCGACTCTCACCGTCGATCCGGTGGCCGAGGACGTATCCGCCGTCGCCCGCGGGGCCACGCACGCCCTCGATACGACGGCGAATCCCGATGTCATCGCGACCGCACTCGGCCTGCTGCGACAGCGCGGTGTGCTAGTTCTGGTTGGACTCGGCGCCTCACGCGGAACGATCGACCTCACCGATCTCATGTTCGGCGGCAAGGTGATCCGTGGATGCATCGAGGGCGACGCCAACCCGCACGAGTTCATCCCCGAACTGTTGCGGCTGCACGCACAGGGTCGCTTTCCTATCGAATCACTCATCAGCACCTACCAGGCACGCGATATCGATCACGCCGTCACGGACGCGCGATCCGGTAGCGCCATCAAACCGGTGCTGCTCTGGTGAGCGCCATGCGAGCCGCGGGCCAAGCGACGCACGACAGGATCATGACCGCCGCCAAGGCCGAGTTCACCGAGTACGGCTTCGCCGGCGCACGGCTGAACCGCATCGCCACCAACGCGAACGCGAGCAAGGAGCGGTTGTACAGCTACTTCGAGAGCAAGGAACAACTGTTTGAAGCCGTTGTGGCGCAATGGATCGATGACGCACCGTACAAGGTGCCGCTGCGCGCCGACGACATTCCCGGCTACGTCGCGGGCCTGTTCGACAACATCATCGCTGACCCTCACGGCGCACGGCTACAGCGCTGGATCGAGCTGGAGTCCCCCGAGGGGATGTTCGACAACCACGTATTGCGCCGCATCTTCCAAGCCAAGCTCGCTGAGGTCCGCAAGGGGCAGCAGACCGGGCTCATCGATCCCACATGGGAGCCGAGGAGTCTGCTCATGATGCTGATCGATATCGCCTATTCCATGGCGGCGAGCGGATTCGGCATCGACCGGATTGTCGGCGAACCCTTGGGCGAGGAGATGCTCGCGGATCGTCGCGCGGCCGCCGCCGAGGCGGCACGGCGGCTGGTCTGCCGTTCGTAGGACAATGCCGCGAATCGCAACAGCACCTGGGTTGCGCGCGCCAGCTACTCTCGATGTGTGCCACCTGGGATGATCACTCGCCGCGGACTTCTTGCCGCCGGTGCCGCCCTTGCCGCGGGCAGTGCGCTGGCCGCCTGCTCCAAGGACTCAACCCCCACATCGGAGCGCGACGGCACCGCCGTCATCACGCACGCATTCGGTAAGACTGAGGTCAAGGCCCCGCCGAAGCGCATCGTCAGCGCCGGTTACACCGGCCACGACTACCTGCTGGCGCTGGGAATCATCCCGATAGCGGTTACCGACTGGTATGGCGGCTTCCCCTTCGCAACCTGGCCATGGGCCACAGCGCGGCTCGGTGACGCCACACCCGAAGTGCTCACCCTCACCGACGGGCTGATGGTCGACAAGATCACATCCCTGAAGCCCGACCTCATCCTCGCCGCCGACGCCGGGCTCGACCAGGACACCTACACCAAACTCTCGGAGATCGCTCCGACCATCGCCCAGTCCGGTCGATACGCGTTCTTCGAACCCTGGAAGGACCAGGCCAAGGCCATTGGCCAGGCGGTGTTCAAGCCCGCGGAGATGGACGCCGTGGTTCAGGCCGTCGATAGCAAGTTCGGCTCCGCCACATCCGCACACGCCGGGTTCAAGGACAAGAAGGTGATCTACCTGCAGGGCGAATTGCTCGACGGACAGGCCATCGCCTACCGGTCCGGACCACGCACCGGATTCCTCGCCGGCCTCGGGCTGACCACGCCTGCCGAGTTGGAGACCTACGCCAAGGGCGATCAGCTCGCGCATCTTCCGACCGATCAGCTCTCCACCGTGCTCGGCCAGGCCGACGTGCTGCTGTGGGGTACCGAATCCGATGAGCAGACCGCTGCGCTCAAGACCGATCCCGTGATCACCAAGCTGGGCCCCTCGCTGCTGGATCGCAGCATCTTCACCACCAAGGAGCTGGCCGGGGCCATCAACTTCAGCTCACCGCTGAGCCTGACCTACGTGGTCGACAACCTGGTTCCTCAGCTGGCCCGAATTTCGGGGTGATGACCTACCCACCCGCGCGCCCGCAGCCGTATTGGGCTGACGTCGCGATTCGCGTGGTGGGCGGTGTCATCGGCGCCACCGCCCTCGGCTTCTTCGGGCTGGCGGCATTCATGGTGTTGTCGTCCCGGCTGTCTTCGGATCCGTTCGCCGATCCGCACGGCTACGGCCTGATCTTAGGGATGATGCTCGCCATCCCGTTCGGGCTGCTGGCCGCGGGCACCTTGCCGCTGGCGTTTGCCCGCGGACAGCGGCTGCGCGCCGTGATGATCGCCTTCATCGTGTATCTGGCCGCGGCGGCACTGCTGATCTACTTGGCTGCCACTATGCCCAACCGCCCGCGGCCCTGCGCGACAAATCCACCCGCACCTCAGTGCAAGCACGCACCTTAGACTTCGCGGAATGGCGACAAGCGACATCGAGAAGAGTCCGCAAGAGCAGGTGGTCTTCGCCCAGGTAGGCCGCAGCTACTATCCGTTACTGTCCGCCGTCTTTGTCGGAGTCGTACTTATCTCGAACGTGGCTGCCACCAAGGCAATTGGTTTCGGGCCCGTCGTCGGCAGTTGGTCGCTGATCACCGATGGCGCGTTTGTGCTGTTTCCCCTTAGCTACGTGATCGGCGATGTGCTCAGTGAGGTCTACGGGTATCGCGCCACCAACCGGGTGATCCTGCTCGGGTTCGCGATGGAGGCACTCGCGTGCCTGGTGTTGTGGACTGCCAAAATACTGCCGGCCGCCGAGTTTTACCCCAATCAAGAGGCCTTCGCCACCATCGTGGAAAGCATCACCACACTCATGGTTGCCGGGCTCGCCGGATACCTTGTTGGACAAACACTTAACGCGCTCGTCGTGGTGCGGATGAAGAAGCGCTCCAAGGAACGGCATCTCTGGGCGCGGTTGGTGGGCTCGACCGTCGTCGGCGAGTTCGCGGATTCGCTGGTGTTCTGCTCCATTGCGGCCACCGCGCTCGGTATTCACACCTTCGGCCAGCTGGCCACGTACACGGCGTTGGGCTGGGTCTTCAAGTCGGTGGTGGAGATCGTGATGCTTCCCGTTACCTATCGAGTGATCGCCTACATCAAGCGGAACGAGCCGACTTATACACAGGCGGAATAAATGCGCCCCTAGGCGCAGCCACGGGGGTACCGTCGAAATATGAGTACCGCAACGGATTTGAAGGTGCGGGATCACGGGGATCGGGCGTTACTGCTCGAATGCGCATCCGTGCAGGAAGTGCTGGCGTGGACGTCAGCACTGAATGCCGACCCTATCGACGGCGTCACCGACATCGTTCCCGCCTCCCGCACCGTCCTCCTCAAGCTCCGCGCGCCAGCTGACCAGGCCATAGTTCGTCACCGGCTGACACAGCGCACGGCACCACCCGGCACGCCGGACGACACCGCAGCGCCACCGGTGACCATCCCGGTCCGGTATGACGGTCTCGATCTCGAGGAGGTCGCCGAGCGCACCGGGTTGAGTGTCGACGGTGTCATCGCGGCGCACACCGGAACGGTCTGGACGGTCGGATTCTGTGGATTCTCACCGGGATTCGCGTATCTCGTGGGAGGTGATCCCCGCCTTGCCATCCCCCGCCGCGCCGACCCGCGTACCAAAGTGCCCGCCGGCGCGGTGGCACTCGCCGGTGAATTCAGCGGGATCTACCCACGCGAGTCCCCCGGCGGCTGGCAGCTGATCGGCACCACCGACGCCGTCGTCTGGGATCTCGACCGCAACCCGCCCGCCCTGCTCACCCCGGGCACTCGTGTCCAGTTTCGGGAGGTGACGTCATGAGGCCCACCCTGGAAGTGATGCGCACCGGCCCACTCGCCCTGGTCCAGGACCTCGGCCGCGTCGGCAAGGCGGCCATGGGTGTCGGACGCTCGGGGGCGGCGGACCGCCGTTCGCATTCCCTGGCCAACCGGCTGGTGGCCAATCCCGACAACCTGGCGACCATCGAGGTGACCCTGGGCGGTATGTCATTTCGGGTATCCGGCGACGATGTGGTGGTGGCGGTCACCGGCGCCAATACCGACCCATCCGTCAACGGAATTCCCTTCGGCACCAACAGCATCGTCATGGTCCAGCACGGGGATGTGGTGTCCCTGGGCGCACCACGCAGCGGGTTACGCAGCTACGTGGCGGTGCGCGGCGGGGTCAGTGTGGCGCCGGTGATGGGCTCACGCAGCTTCGACATCATGTCCGGTATCGGCCCCAAGCCGCTGCAGGCCGGCGACAGACTGCCCGTCGGGCCACGATCCCCCTCCTTCCCGGAGGTAGAGCAGGCTCCCGTGGCGACGATCTCCGATGACGTCGTTGAGCTCAAGGTGGTGCCCGGCCCGCGTGACGATTGGTTCGCCGACCCCGATGCGCTGATCCACGGGAACTGGATCGTCTCCGACCGCAGCGACAGGGTGGGTACCCGGCTGATTGGCAAGCCGTTGGAACTGCGCGACCCGGCGCGGCAGCTGCCTAGCGAAGGCGTGGTGCGCGGTGCCATCCAGGTGCCACCCGGCGGCCAGCCCGTCATCCTGGGCCCCGACCATCCGGTGACCGGAGGCTATCCGGTGATCGGAGTGATCACCGATCACGACGTGGATCTGGCGGCCCAGGTGCGGCCAGGACAGTCCGTCCGGTTCTATTGGTCACGACCGCGCATAACTTAGGAGATGTGTGCTGTGTCCAATATGCCAACCGTCCCCGTCATCCGGACGCACACCGCGCGGCTGATTCACACCGCCGATCTGGATAGCGAAACACGTTGCGCGGCACGCGAATTACTCGTAGACGCATTCGAGGGCGACTTCACCGAGGAAGACTGGGAGCATTGCCTCGGCGGAATGCATGCACTCATCTGGTACCACGGCATACTCATCGCCCATGCCGCGGTGATCCAGCGCCGGCTGCTGCACCAGGGGCGCGCACTACGCGCCGGGTATGTGGAAGGCGTTGCGGTAGATAGCGACTGGCGCGGACATGGACTTGGCGCCGCGATCATGGACGCGGCCGAACAAGTCTTGCGGGGCGCCTACGAACTGGGCGCGCTGAGCGCCGGCGACGACGTCGCCGCGTTCTATCGTGCGCGTGGCTGGGTGCCCTGGGTGGGCACTACGCCTGTGATGACCGCCGAAGGCATCGTGCCCGCCACGGACGAGGGCGTGCACGTACTGCCGATGAGCTCCGGAGTCGATCCATCCGGCTCGCTGACCTGCGATTGGCGTAGCGGCGACGGCTGGTGATGGCCGCGGCGGCGCAGGAAGATCCAGATCATCGCGATCACGAACGCCAGCCGCGCGGCACTGCCCACGGCCGCCATGAGCCCGTTGGCCGCCTGCGCGATATCCACCGGGTACCGCAAGATCACGCCCGCCATCACGGCAGCCTGCACCAATTCCAGCGAGCCGACGATCACGCAGAGCCGCACATGCATCCGGTGGTAGGCACGCAAGTCCGCGTCGCTCCAGTGGTGACGTGCCACCCAGCCCGGGCGAATCATGTCGACGATGACCTCGGTGAGCGGTCGTTTCGTCAGGCAGCTACCGACATAGAACAAGCCGAACAGCACCACTGGGACCACGTGAGTGAGCTGTGCCAGCTGCGGTGAGCTGGTCAGCAGCGCGACCACAAGTGTCGCACCGTGCATCAGCATGATGAATCCCGCGACAATGTCGAAGCGCTTGTCCCGCAATGCGGTGTAGATGACGCGTAGCGCCGACACCACCGCCGCGGCCATCAGGGCATGCAACTCCGAAGCGCCCAGCAGGCGCATGCCGTAGTACGTTCCCAGTCCGAGCCCTGCGCTGACCAATGCATGGCCAAGTGTGAATTTCCCTGCACCCTTACCCAACCCACTCACCACAGCGACGGTACCGACGCAATCTGAGAGAGTCTGAGAAAGATCCGCCTACCGGCCGGACAGCGCTCGTTCCTTGCGGCGCAGGTACATCCGGATCGCAACGACAACGCCCACGATGAGTCCCCCGGTCGTAAGCATGGACACCACAGGGTTCACGGCCTGCACCACGTCGACGGAGAAGCTGTAGATGATCACGACCATCAGGGCACAGAACAGCAGGCTGAAGATCCCGCACCAGAAACTGACAAGTACATGCAGCCGGTGGTACGAGCGTTGGTCCTCGTCGGTCCAGCCCTGTTCCGCTGCAAGTTTCTCGACACCGCCGGGCCACAGCTTGGTGACCAGCAGCTCGGTCAGTGGTTTACCGATGAGTGCGCTGACCAGGAAGTACGTAGCCAGCAGCATGCCGGGTACCTCGTTGGTGACCTGCGACAAGCGTGGGTCGCGGGTCAGCCACGCCATGATGAGGCTGACTCCGAAGATCGGCACCACCAGTAGCGAAACCGGGTCGAGTGCCCGCTTCCACGCCATCTTCACCAATGCCTGGGTGGCCGACACCGCGGTCGCGGCCATCAGCGCATGCAGCTCCGAGAATCCGACCAGGCGCAGCCCGAAATAGGCGCACAGCGCCGGTCCGACATTGAGCAGTCCCTCGATCAGCAGCTGCCGGGGCGAGACCCCGCTCTCGGTACCGGGCTGCTCGGTGGTCAAGGACACCGCGCGACTGTATCCGTTCGTTACGCCGCAGGCGAGTCGTACATCACCCGCTGCAGGTAGCGACGGATAACCACAATCATGCCGATGATCAGGCCAATCGTGGTCACCAGGGAGAAGATTTGGTTCACCGCCTGGGCCACATCGACCGAGAAGCTGTAGATGATGACGATCGAGATGGCCGACAGCAGCAGGCTGATGACACCGCACCACAACGTCACGTGCACATGCATCCGGTGATAGGACGTGAAGTCCTTATCGGACCAGTGGTGTTCGGCCGCGATCTCGTCGATTCGCCCGGGCCGAGCTTTGGCGATCATCAACTCGGTGAGCGGTTTACCGACCAGCGCGCTGCCTATCAGAAACAGCGAAAGCAAGATCCCGGGAATGGTGTTGGACACCTGAGCCATGCGCGCGTCAGAAGTGACCAGTGCGATGACCAGGCTGAGCCCGAAGTTGAACATCAGAAAGCCCGACAGCACGTCGAACTTGCGGTTCTTGGCGACCTTGAACAGCACCTGGATGCCGGAAACCACGGTGGCCGCGATCAACGCGTGGATCTCGGGTTGCCCTGCCGCACGCAAGAGGTAGTAGGTCCCGAGGGACGGTCCCACGCTGGCCAGGGCGTGCCGCAGGACGACGCGCGCTGACGCCTTCTGGTTCTCTGCTGGCTGCTCGGGCACGCGGCGAGGCTACCGGGCCAACCTTGGAATTGGCCTCCGGCGCGCAATACCGAAACACCTTGCCTATCGAGGCCTATCGAGATCACCGCACCACTCGACAGGTGGCTCACCGATACTTCCGCGGGCCACGCATAAACCCCGTTCGCCCTGGGCGTACCGAAAATGGAACTTAAGCGCGCGGCGCTCAAGTTTGAAGGAGTGACGGCCGGTCCGAAATTCCGGCCCCGCAGATGAGGAGAGAGCTATGAGCAATCTGGTATGGACACGTCGCGGCCCGTTCGCCGAGTTCGACGCCCTGGTACGCCAGTCCTTCGGCCCGGCGACGAGCTGGCCCACCCCCGGTTTCGTCCCGTCCGCCGAAGTGGTGAAGGACGGAGATGACGCCCTGGTACGCCTCGATCTTCCCGGTGTTGACGTCGAGAAGGACGTCACGGTCGAGGTCGAGCGCGGGAAGCTGGTGGTGTCCGGTGAGCGTCGTGACGAGCGCGCCGAACAAACAGAAGGACGCGTGCTGCGCGAGGTCCGGTACGGGAAGTTCCGCCGTAGCTTCACCCTGCCCAACCATGTGACGGGTGACGCGATCTCGGCGAGCTACGACGCGGGCATCCTGACCATCAAGGTCGCCGGCGCCCACGCCAATGCCGAGGTGCAGAAAATCGAGATCACCAAGTAATCGGAGACGCCAGACGAGGAGCCCGCGCTATCCGGCGTGGGCTTCTCGCTTCTTGGCCTCGCGGGCGAGCATGCGATCGCGCTGTTCTTCGAACTTGACCACTTGGCATTTCAGGTCTTCCACGTAGGCGGCCAACTGGTCGCGACGTGCTTCGCCCTTGGCGGTGAAGTCGTTGCGATCGAAAATGCGCCACTTGCGCAGGTTCGGCGTGACCACCTCTTCGAGATGCTGACGCGGGTCGTAGATGCCGTGCTTGGCCATCAGCACACCGTTACGACGGAAGTTGGGCATGCCCTGCCCGGGCATCCGGAAGTTCTCGATCACCGCGCCGATCGCTTCCAATGCCTGATCCGGAACGAGATCCAGTGCGGCACTGCACATATTGCGATAGAAGATCATGTGCAGGTTCTCGTCGGCGGCCACACGCTGCAACATCCGGTCGGCGACGGGGTCATTACACACCTTGCCGGTGTTGCGATGGCTGACTCGGGTCGCCAGTTCCTGCAGCGTGGTGTAAGCGACCGACAACAGGAAATCGGTTTTGTGTACCGATTCCTCTTCGTCGGTGGCGTCGAAGCCCGCGGTCATGTGCTCCATGCGTGCGCGTTCCAGGGCCACCGGATCCACCCCACGCGTCACGACGAGGTAATCGCGGATGACGATGCCGTGCCGGTTCTCCTCCGCGGTCCAGCGGCCCACCCAGGTCCCCCAGGCGCCATCCAGACCGAAGTATTTGGCCGCCTGACGGTGATAGGACGGCAGGTTGTCCTCGGTGAGCAGATTGGTGATCATCGCCGCTTTTGCGAGCTCGCTCAGCTGCGACTGCTCGGGTTCCCAGTCTTCGCCGCCCATTTGCGCGAAATTGCGGCCCCGATCCCAGGGAACATAGTCGTGCGGATGCCACTCCGTGGTCACAGACAAATGCCGGTTGAGGTTGGCTTCAGCAACGGGTTCCAACTCGCTGAGCATCTCAAGGTCGGTCAACTCTCTTGACATTTCACCTTGTCTTTCGCGTTGGAACCCCGAGCCCACGAACAGGGTAACTTATCTGAGCAATGCCTTGACGTGCTCGTATGTTGCAAGTGATGACAGGCAACTTCCACCCCGACCCCACCGCCGGACGGGCCACCATGCCTGTTTCCGCCGCCACAACTGGGCAACCGCTTGCTACAGACCCGATATTCGAACCGGCTTATCAGCACCATATCCCGGTGAGAGCAACATCACTAATTCGGCCGTGTCGCAACCCCGTCACATATTCGAGCCACTGAGTAGCCAATTCGGGCGCTCGGTACGTTGGATTGGACGAATAGCGCGATTGTCCACGCAGTCCACCACGAAAGGCATAGCGAGTGCGAACCGCAATGTGTCGGGCGGCAGCTGCCGTCGCTGCATTCCCCATCCTGTTCGGCGGCTATGCAATGCAGTCACCGGCGCCGGCACACGCATCGAGCTGCGCCGATATCGACCTGGCATTCGCGCGCGGTACCAACGAGCCGGCGGGACTCGGCGATGTCGGCAAGTCCTTCACCGATGCGGTGAAGAAGCAGCTGCGGGGCGCCAAGGGAATGAGCATCGACACGTACGGGGTCGACTACCCCGCGAGCATCGACTTCCTCCAGGCCGGCAAGGGGTCCGACGACCTGAGCAAGCACATTCAGAAGACGGCCGCCGACTGCCCGAAGATGAAGTTCGTCGTCGGTGGGTATGCCCAGGGCGCGGCGGTGGTAGACGTGCTGCTGGGCAACACCCCGCCGGGGACCTACACCTTCACCAATCCTCTGCCGGCCGGACTGGAAGACCGCATCGTCTCCATCGTGCTCTTCGGGGATCCCAAGAACGTCCGGCCACCCGGCCTCGACCAGAGCCCTTCGATCCGTGAAGACCTGCTGCACAAGGTGATTGACGTGTGCAACCCAGGTGACTTCTTCTGTGACCCACAAGGTGGAGACATCGTCTCGCACACCACCTACGCCAAGGACAAGCTGACCGACGGCGCAGCCGAGACGGTGGTCCAGCGACTGGTCGCGCTACTGGGACACCGCTGCAAGGGTTCCGACGGTCAGGCAACTGACAGCGCCACAACCTGCTCACCCAGCGCGTAACCGGCAGTTTCCCGAAACCCGGTAACTCCCGCCACGAGATTTCACCGGTATCACATGCGCGAACGCCCAGGCGCAGGACAATCGAACTACCCCTAATTCCCTGTCACATCGGGGCTGTAGTCGTATGTGTACAGTGATGGCCGAAGCATGATGTAGACATTTGACTACACCGCCGGAAACGAAGGGTGGACACACATGAGCCGCGATATTCGAGTGGTGGAGCCGGGCGAATACACATCGCCCGCGCTCCCCCCAGAAATCGACGGGATTCCCTGCGCCGACGGACGAACACTGCCACCCGGCCCGCTGCCCGGCCGACCGTACGCACTGCCCGCAGATCTGCTTGTCGAAGAGCTCGGACCGCTTTTCTACGCGGACTTCGGGGTTTCGCGGCGGCTGTACGCCTGTTCGCTGGATCTGGTCGAGGAGCTCTGCGACGAGACCCGATTCATCAAGGGCATCACCGACCGATTGGATCGGTTCCGTCCCCTTGCGGGCGACGGGCTGTTCACCGCCTACCCGGGCGAGCCGAATTGGCAGAAGGCCCACGATGTCCTGCTCCCCGGCTTCAGCTACAGCGGTCTGCGCAACTATCACCCCGCCATGCTCGATATCAACCGCCAACTCCTCGCCCGCTGGGACGCGAGCACCGACGGCCCGCTTGTGGATGTCGCCGAGGATCTGGCAAAACTGGCCATGGATACCGTCGGCCTGGCCGGGTTCGGCACACGGTTCGATTCCTACCAGCGAGAGGGGCTCGCGCCCGTCCCGCTGAGCTTTGCCCTTGCACTGCAACAGATGCTGGCCCCGGGAGGCGGCGACCAGGATCTGTTCACGGCGGAACAGCAGAAACTACATACCTTCATCGACGCGCTCATCGCTCAGCACGGCAACGATGCTGCCGAGCATGAAAATCTACTGGGGCTCATGCTCGCACCCGGTTCTGAGACACGACCGGCGCTGGAACTGAGCAGCATCCACTCGCAGGTCCTCACGTTCTTGATCGCCGGACAGGACACCACGTCCACGGTGATGCCCACCGCGCTCTACAGCCTGGTCAAAAACCCTGCCGTGCTTCACCGGGCGCAGGCGGAGGTGGACGCGCTGTTCGGGCCGGAAGACGAACACACGCCCACGTTCGACGAGATCGGCAAGCTTCGCTACATCCGCCAAATCGTGGACGAGACATTGAGGCTCTCACCACCGGTCCGCGAATTCGACCGCATGGCCACCGAAGACACCCTGCTCGCGGGGCGTTATCCGGTGCGACAGGGCGAGGTTGTCACCGTCCTCACCACCTCGTTGCACCGGCAGCCGCAATGGGGTGACAACGTGGAAACCTTCGATCCTGACCGGTTCTCACCGGAAAGATCAGCCGGGCGGCCGGTAAACCTGTTCAAGCCCTTTGGCACCGGAGCCCGATCCTGTATCGGACGGCAATTCGCACTGCACGAGGCGACCATGGCGATCGCCACACTGGTACACCGATACCGCTTCATCGACTCCGAGCACTACCAGTTGCGTACCCACAGCGATCTCCTTCGGAAACCCGTCGGCTTCCGAATTGGCTTGGTGCGACGCAGTTCCCAGGACCGCCGGCATGAGCCAACCGCCGCCGCTACCGCCGCACCGCACGAGACGCGACAACCGACGGCCACCGCCAAGCCGGGCTCGACACTGACCGTCTTCCATGGCTCAAATCTCGGTACCTGCCGGGCACTGGCACACCAACTGGCCGATGAAGCCACCGATCTTGGATACCGGACGACCGTCGCTCCCCTGGATGACGCGGTAGAAGCCCTACCCACCGGGGGCGCGATGGTCGTGGTCGCCGCGTCCTACAACGGTCAACCGACCGACGATGCCCGACGGTTTCTCGCCTGGCTCGATAGCGTAAAACCTCACCCGGACAACGGGTTGCGCTACGCAGTCCTCGGAATCGGCGACCGGAACTGGGCTGAGACCTACCAAGCAATACCCAGGAGGATCGACGAAGGTCTCGCCGCATACGGCGGCGCACCGATCCTCCCCCGAGGTGAAGCAGACACCTCCGGCGATTTCGCGGGCACCGTCGAGGCATTTTCGCAAGCCCTGTGGACTTCGTTGGGCAGTGTCACCGGCGCGGACGCGTTCACCGCCCCGCCCGAGGGGCCTCTCTACGAACTACGCGCCATCGACGGGCCCGTGACGGCGGCGATCGATGCCCGGTTCGAGGTGGTGCCGATGACCGTCCTGGACAACCGCGAATTGGTCAGCGCCGACAATTCTCTGGGGCAGGCCAAGCGGCTGGTACGTATCGCACTGCCCGACGACATCGATTACCGCACAGGCGATCATCTCACCGTCCTCGCAGACAACCAGCCCGAGATAGTGGATAAGGCCGCAGAACTGCTCGGTCTCGTACTCGACCGACGGATATCGGTCAATGCCCGGCGTAGCACCCGCCGGGCGATCGCCCTGGACCGTGAGGTGAGCGTGCGGGAGCTACTGACCCACTTCCTCGAGCTACGCAAACCGGCCACGAGAACCCAACTGCTTCGGCTAGCGGCGGCGAATCCCTGCCCGCCGGAACGGGCCGCGCTGGAGGCACTCGCCACACATCCGGAAACTCGCTCGCTCGGTATCGCAGGGTGTCTACTCGAGTTCCCCGCCACCAAGTTGTCACGGGCCGAACTGCTTGAACTACTCGAACCGATGACCCCACGGCACTATTCGATCGCTTCCTCAAACCGGCAAAGTCCGAGAGTCGTCGAGCTGGTCGTCAGCGTGCTCGACGCCCCAGCCAGGTCAGGGTTCGGAGATTTTCAGGGGGTCGCCTCCAACTATCTGGCCAACGTCCAACCGGGGCAACATATCCGGGCTCGGGTTGACCAAGCCCGGCAAGCCTTCCGGGCAGGGGCCGCCCCCTCCCGGAATGTCATCCTCGTCAGCGCCGGTACCGGAGTCGCACCGTTCCGTGGCTTTGTCGGTGACCGGCTGGCCGCGCTGGACGCCGGTGAGCCGTTCGCCCCGGCACTGTGCTTCTTCGGCATTCGACACCCCGAGGTGGACTATCTCTTCCGCGAGGAGTTCGAGGCCGCGGAGCGGTCCGGCGTGGTCCAGATGCGCCCGGCCTTCTCCCGCGCATCTGAGAACGGTGTCAAGTACGTACAAGACCGGATTGCCGCCGACGCGGACGACATCTGGGATCTGCTCGGCGATCCGGCCAAACAGACGCATGTGTACGTCTGTGGTGATGGCGGCAAGATGGCCCCCGCCGTCCGAGATGCGTTCTTGCATATCTACCGGGAACACACTGGTGCGGACGAGTCGCAGGCCCGGGACTGGCTCATCGAACTCGTCGAAACCGATCGCTATGTCGAGGATGTCTGGACAGAGTGAGGCGTACGCCGGTCTCCTAGCCCCGCCCCGACCCGGCGTGTGCTCCTTGCCATTCCCACCACCCGCGTTCAAGTGGGAGAGTAGCTCGATGCGCAGACGCACCTTCCTTCGTTCGAGCTCTGTGGCACTACCGGCCGCAGCACTGGGTCTCGGCATGCCCGCGAGCGCACATGCCGACGTCCGGCCTACCGGGTCAATCACATACCCGTTCAGCGCAATCCACGTGCCGGCCACCAGCGCGCCCTGGACGCTCGAACCGGATCGCGCAGTGCTGCTGGTCCACGACATGCAGCACTACTTCATCAAGGCGTATGCGCCGCAGTCTGATCCCATCGTGACAGTGCTCGAGAACATCAAGAGCCTGCTCGATACCGCACACACGCACCAGGTACCGGTGTACTACTCGGCACAACCCGGAGGCATGACGAAAGAGCAACGCGGGCTCTTCGGCCAGCTCTACGGCCCCGGCATGCCGGACGACGACGCCGAGCGGGCCATCGTCGATCCGCTCGAGCCGACGGCCGCCGATACCGTTCTCACCAAATGGAAGTACAGCGAGTTCTTTCGTTCCGATCTCCTGGACATCCTGCGCAACGCCAACCGGGACCAGTTGATCATCGCGGGCGTCTACGCCTTCTCGGGGATCACCGCTACGTCCACCGATGCCATCCAGAACGACATCCAGGCCTTCATCGTCTCCGACGCGGTGGCGGACTACACCTCAACGGGACACAACCAGGCGCTGGCCTGGTGCGCGGAGCGGACGGCGAGAATCTTGACCACACGGTCAGCGCTGGGCGCACTGAACAATTCGTGATCTCCCGCCGATATGACAAAGGCCGCCTGCACACTCATGCAGGCGGCCTTCATGACGTTACTTAGACGAGCGCGGGCACCGTGGCCAGCGCCTGTGCGACACCGGCAACAATCGCCGCGATCTTGAGGGCCTCGAGCACCTGCTCGCGGGTCAGCCCGGCCTCGCGCAGCACCTTCTCGTGTGAACTGACGCAGAAGTGGCAGCCGTTGATGGTCGACACCGCGAAGGACCACAGCTCGAACTCGGCCTTGTCAACACCGGGGTTACCGATGATGTTCATCCGCAGCCCCGGGCGCAGGTCGTCATAGGCGCCATCGAGGAAACCACGACCGCGGTAGAACACGTTGGTCATCGCCATGATGGATGCGGCGCCCAACGCCGCATCGAGAGCCTCGGGGGCCAAGATGCCCGCCGCCTCCTCGCGAATCTCCTTGAACACCTGCTCGTTCCGGGTGGCAGCCGCCGTGGCGACGAGGGTGCCCCAGAGCTGGCTCGGGGACAGCACGGTGCCACGGGCGACCGTACCCAAGTTGAGCTTGAGGTCCTTGGCGTACTCCGGCAGCGCTTCCTTCAGGTTGTCAATGCCCATGCTCAGACACCCGCGCTCATCAGCTCGCCCGCGTCAATCGTCGGGTCGCCCTTGCGCCAGTTGCAGGCGCACAGCTCGTCGGACTGCAGTGCGTCCAGCACACGGAGGACCTCTTCCACATTGCGGCCCACCGAACCGGCTGTGACAGAGACGAACTGGATGATGTTGTCGGGGTCGACGATGAAGGTGGCGCGGTCGGCGACACCATCGGAGTTCAGCACGCCCGCGGCCTCGGCCAGCTCGCGCTTGAGGTCGCTGAGCATCGGGAACGGGAGGGTCTTGAGGTCCTCGTGCTGCGCGCGCCACTGGAAGTGCACGAACTCGTTGTCCACGGAGGCGCCCAGCACCTGGGTGTCGCGGTCGGCGAACTCGTCGTTCAGACGACCGAACGCGGCGATCTCGGTGGGGCACACAAAGGTGAAGTCCTTGGGCCAGAAGAAGATCACGCGCCACTTGCCGGGGTGGTCGTCGCTGGTGACAGTGGTGAAGTAGTCGTCGGGCTGCTGCGCGTTCACCTTCGACAGATCGCCGCCGATGACCGCAGTCAGGTTGTAGGCCGGGAATTCATCGCCGATGGTCCGCAGAGTCACGATTCTCCTTCATGTATTCGCTGAATGCTTACTGGCACCATCGTGCCGGAAATTCTTCCAAAACAAAACGTGATTGTTGGCACTATATTGATAGGTATGTCCGATCGTAGTTATCAGCCGACAGTGGTCGGCCTGCGCGCTTTTGTGGCTATCGCACGTAAACGCCATTTCGGAAGCGCGGCCGCCGAGCTTGGCGTGAGCCAGCCCTCGCTATCGCAGGCCCTGTCCATGCTCGAAGAAGGACTCGGCGTGCGGCTTGTTGAACGCAACACCCGCAAGGTGCTGCTCACCCCCGAGGGCGAGGCGCTCCTGGAGAAGGCCATCGCCGCGCTTACCGCGGTGGACGAATTCACCTCTGCGGCAAGCGGCGTGCGCGACCCGTTTGCCCAGACGCTGCGACTGGGCCTGATCCCCACGGTGGCGCCCTACGTGCTGCCCATGGTGCTCAGCGGTCTGGCCCGCGAGTTCCCCGAGATGTCACTGCGGGTCACCGAGGACCAGACCGGACGGCTACTGCGGTCGCTCACCGATGGATCCCTGGACGTGGCGGTGATGGCCTTGCCCGCGCAAACCCAGGGCATGGCCGAAATTCCGATGTACCGGGAGGACTTCGTCCTTGCCCTACCGTCCGGACATCCGCTCGCCGGCAGCCGCGCGGTCAATCCCGCGGTGCTTGCCGACATGCCGTTGTTGTTGCTGGATGAGGGTCATTGCCTACGCGATCAGGCCCTGGAGGTGTGCCAGCTCGCCGGGGTGCGTCCCGATCTCGGCCACACCCGCGCCGCCTCCCTGGCCACCGCCGTGCAATGTGTCGAGGGCGGCCTCGGGGTCACCCTGATCCCCGGCACCGCCGTCACCGCGGAAACCGCGAGCGGCGGACTGGCGACGGCCACCTTCGCCGATCCGGTGCCGGGCCGCCGAATCGGTTTGGTGTACCGGGCGACCAGTGGGCGTGAGGACGCCTATCAGCGCCTCGCCGAACTGCTCACACAGTTGGTCTCGGCGGTACACCCGGTGACGGCCGATATGGCCTAACGCCAGCGTCCGAGGATCTCCTCGGCCCGCGTCGACAGCGCTCGCTGAAGGAACGGGCCGAAGCTGATCCGTCCGACCCCCAGCGGGCCAAACGACGCCGGATCGTCAACGTCCGGGAGCGCGATGGCGTTCACCGGAAGAGGCAGTTCAGATGTCAAGCGCCGCTGCACATCCGGCTCATGACGACCCACCGGATACAGGGAGTCGGCGCCCGCATCGGCGGCCAACTTCAGTCGCGCGATGGCCCGATCCACCCGATCCGACTCGTCGCCGATCTGCCGAAGGAGGATGTCGGTACGCGCATTGATCACCACCGGGACACCCGCCTGGTCGGCCGCGACCCGAAGCGCGGCAACAAGATCCGCATGCTCCTGGGGCTCACGAATCCGTCCGCCCTCGCTGTGCACGGAGTCCTCGATGTTCAGGCCGACGGCGCCCGCTTCGATCAGTCCTTCGATGAGACGCTGCGGCGTCTGCGCATAGCCGGACTCGATATCCACCGACACCGGCAGATCCACCGCCGCCGTGATCTGCGAGACCCGCGCCACCACATCGTCGAACGACATGCCCTCCGCGTCCGCCTTGCCCACAGAATCGGCCAGCGGATGCGAGCCCACCGTCAGCGCGGAGAATCCGGCATCCGCGGCCAGCTTGGCCGACCACGCATCCCACACCGTCGGCAGAAATACCGGATCACCGGGAACATGCAGAGACTTCAGCAGGGCGGCCTTGGCAGCGAGATCGTTGGACATGCCTACATCCAACCGCGCCCGGCTCGGATTTACTCCACCAATCCGCCCGCGGAGCCACGGCGTGCCATGAGATGCACGACCGCATCCCGCATGTGCTCCTCGATCAGTCGATAGGCGGCCGGTGTGTCCCCGGCACCGATCGCCGCGCAGAGCACCTCGTGCTCACGAACCTGCTCTCCGAGGTCCGCATAGGTGCCCTGTAACTCACCCAGCAGCATCCGCGTCTCCAACAGCAACGTGCGCATGGCGCGGCGCAGCCGTGGGCTTCCCGAGCAGTCGACCAGGACCTCGTGAAACTCCTGATCAGCGTCGGTGACGGCGACGACGTCGCCGCGAGCGGCGGCCTCGGTCATCACGGCCACCGGCACGAGCAGACGCCGGTACGCGGTGACGGTATCGCCGGACATGATGCACTCCAGCGCCGCGCGCTCGATAGCGGCCCGCGACCGGTAGACGTCGTGCACGTCTTCGTCGGTGAGCTCGATGACGAAGATGCCGCGATTGCGTTCACTGCGCAACAAACCCTCGGACACCAGGCGCTGCATCGCTTCACGTAGCGGCCCACGAGACACCGCGAACTGCGCCGCCAGTGATGCCTCGCCCAATTGGGCGCCGGGCGCCAGGACACCGCGCATGATCGCGATCCGCAACCGCTCCGCGATCAGCTCCGCGGTCGACTGCCGTTCCAGGGGTGCGAACTCCTCAGGTACCAGCGTCGTCATGTCGTCTCCTGAAAAGCCGCCCCAAACCCGGGAAATCGGGCACCTCTTTGATTAATCGCAAACCTTCCCACACCGTCACCTGGTTCGCGGTCAATACCACCTTGCCCAGCCGCGACTCGAGCCGCTCGACATGCGCGATGGTGTGCATGGCGGTGTCCGGGATCAGCAGCGCCTCCGCATCTGCGTGATCGTTGGCATCGGCCAGCTCGTCGACCTGGTCGGAGGTAAGCCGGCCTACCTCCGCGGCGGTGTCGATGCCCGCCTCGCCCATCGACACCACCTCGATATCGTGCGCGGCCAGAAATGCGACGAACAACTCGGCGATATCGCGTGGATAGCTCGCAGCCACGGCTACCTTCGAAACACCCAGGGCGGCTGCGGCATTGACAAAAGCGAAGGACGTGCTGGAGGCCGGAGTGCCGCTGCGCTCCGACAGACCCGCGACCTGCTCGGCCGCGCCCCGCGGGCCGTAGACAAAGCTGCCCGAGGTGCAGGCCCATACGACGGCGCCCGGCTCGTGAGGGCGTAGCAACCGAGCCCCCTCGGCGAGCTTCTCGGGGCTACCCAGGTCGAGCAACTCGGGAACCGCGTGCAGATCGGTGCCATAGATGTGCACAACAGGGAAGTTCATATCGAGCTGCCGCGCCACCAGCGGGTAATCCGACTCGGCCGCGTGATCCGGGTAGATGAACCCCACCGTCGGTGTCAGTGGCCGTCCCTCGGACAACATCAGGTACCTCCTCCGAATACGTCGCGGAGCCATCGTCCGGGCCCCATCATGGGAAGACTCATCCGGTCCAGACAGGCCCAGATGGTCAGTTGGTTGGCGGTCAATACCGGCTTGCCCAGCAGCCGTTCCAGCGGATCGATCACGTCGTAGGTGCGCAGATTGGTACAGCTGACGAAGATCGCCTCGGCATCGGCGGTGTCAGCGGCCAGAATCCGTTCGGCAACGGTGCGATAGTTGACCTTCCAGATGCCCCCGCCCAAACCCAAATGGTCGGTGCGCACCACCGTTACTCCCAACTCCCCCAGGAACTTTGCCAGCAGTTCGGTCAGCTCAGCGTCATACGGGGTGATGACGCTGATCCTATTGATGTTCAGCGCGGTCACCGCTTCGGCCAACGCCCCCGAGGTGGTGACGGCGGACTTGGCGCCCGCTGCCATGATGGCCTGGACCAGTTCACGCTCGTGCTCGACACCACGGATGAAACTTCCCGAGGTGCACAGGTAGGCAACAACTTCGGGCTCCACATGCAATACATCGCGAGTGGCCGCTTGCAGGTGGGAGGTGTTCGACACCAGCTCGGCCATGGCCCGGCTCACCGGTACCGGCTCGTACGGCGTCCGTGCCAGGTGCAGTGACACCTCTGCCGGCACCCATCGCCACAGCTCACGTTCCAGCGCGAGATCGAAGGGGGCGATGATGCCGATACCACGCTGGTCAGCCGACTCCGCGAAGTCGGGAAGAGACGAGAAATCCACCGGCAGGACCTAACACTCGCAGCATCGCTCTACGCCTGAGCCAGACCTGGTCATTTCCGACGCTCTTCGCGCAAGCAGCTCATCGCAACTCAGATTGTTGACAATCATACGATATCTTCATACCGTGTCAACGTGAGCGCCCGACGGATTGTCGCGGATGAGCAGCTTGCGCGAAGACAGATAGCCATGGATGACCAGCCTGCGCATAAACCAGTAACAGCCGTGCAGCACGCCCCGAATTCGGTTCCGGATCGTCTCGCACCCGTGGCCGAGGCCGCTGAGCTACGGCTGGTGGAATCCGACCACTTGGCGACGGCGCTCCCCGGCGCCGAGATTCTGTTCGTGTACGACTTCCGTTCGACCGCACTACGCGAAACATGGTCCGCCGCCGACTCACTGCGCTGGGTGCACATCGCCTCGACAGGCGTCGATCCGGTGTTGTTCGATGAGCTCGTCGAAAGCGACGTGGTGCTCACCAATTCACGTGGCCTCTTCGAGCGCCCCATCGCCGAGTACGTGTTGGCACAAATTCTGGCCTTCGCCAAGGATATTCGCCGTTCCACCCGGGCGCAGGCCGCACTGAGCTGGCGCCACTTCGGATCGGAGTCCATCGACGGTGTACCGGTGGCAGTGCTCGGCACCGGACCGATCGGCCAGGCGATCGCCACACTCCTGACCGCCGTGGGAATGCAGGTCACGCTGCTCGGTCGCGCCGAATCCGCCGACTTGCCTTCACATGTGGGCGATGTCGAATACCTGGTGCTGGCCGCACCCCTCACCGCCCAAACACATGCCGTCGTCAACGCCCGCGTCCTCTCGGCGATGCGACCGACCGCCCGGCTGATCAACGTGGGCCGCGGTGAGCTGGTGGGTACCTGGGATCTGGTATCCGCACTGAACCGGGGCACCATCGCCGGAGCCGCACTGGATGTCACCGATCCCGAACCACTGCCGGTGGGACATCCGTTGTGGCGCACGCCGAACACCCACATCACCCCGCACAACAGTGGTGATGTCCACGGTTGGTCCGATCGCCTGCAGGACCAATTCGTCACCAACTTCGAGCGCTATCTCCGGGGCGAAAAACTTCTGAATATCGTCAACAAGAACAGGATGCACGGCAATGCATAAACCGACCGACCCCACCGAGATGACGGCCCTGGAGCTGGTGGCCGCGTACACCTCGGGAGAGCTGTCTCCGGTGGAGGCCACGGCGGCGGTGTTGTCCAAAATTGCCCAAACCGACAGCACCATCAATGCGTACTGCCTTGTCGACGAGGAAGCTGCCCTGGCGGCGGCCACCGAATCCGAGGAACGGTGGCGGGGCCACTACACCCGCGGCCTACTCGACGGTGTGCCGATCTCCATCAAGGACGTCTTTCTCACGCGGCGCTGGCCCACCCTGCGCGGCTCTGGGCTGATCGATCCCGCCGGACCGTGGGATGTGGACAGCCCTGCGGTAGAACGCATCCGGGCCGACGGCATGGTCATGGTCGGCAAGACCACCACTCCCGAGTTCGCCTGGAAGGGCGTCACCGACAGCCATCAGCGCGGGATCACCCACAATCCGGCAGATCCACGCCGCACTGCCGGCGGCTCTTCGGGCGGCAGCGCGGCGGCGGTGGCCGCCGGCATGGCACCGATGTCCATCGGCACCGACGGCGGAGGCAGCGTCCGGATACCCGCCAGCTTCTGCGGTGTGGTGGGCTTCAAGCCCACCCACGGTCGCATCCCGATGTACCCGATCAGCCCGTTCGGTCCGCTCGCTCACGGTGGGCCAATTACCCGAACGGTGGAAGACGCTGCGCTGCTTATGGACATCATCAGCCTGCCCGACCATCGCGACCCCACCTCACTGTCGCCGACCCTCACCACCTACCGCTCACAGGTGTATCGCGACATGACCGGTCTGGATATCGCCTACTCGCCCACACTCGGTTACGTCGATGTCGACCCCGAGGTGGCCGACCTGGTCGAGAACGCGGTGAACGCACTCAACGAAGCGGGCCTGCCGGTGACGCGCGCAGACCCGGGCTTCAGCGACCCGATCGACGAATTCGAAACCCTATGGGCTGCAGGCGCGGCGGCCAGTCTGAATAACTATGGCACCCTTGACGACGTGCGTGCGGATATCGACCCCGGGCTGGCTCAGATGTGGGACACCGGAACCGGCGCCTCGGCCACCGAGTACCTGGCAGCGCGTAACACGTGTGTCCAATTGGGTGTCACCATGGGCGCATTCCATGAGATGCACAATGTGCTGATCACCCCGACGGTGCCGATTCCCGCGTTCCCGCTGGGTGCCGACGTCCCGCCGAACTCCGGAATGCGCTGGTGGGCGCAGTGGACACCATTCACCTACCCGTTCAACATGACTCAGCAACCCGCCTTGTCGATTCCGGTGGGCAAAACCTCGCAGGGGCTACCGGTCGGCATGCAGATCGTGGGCCCGCGGCACAGCGACGACCTGGTGCTGGCGGTGGGCCATTTCGCCGAGCGGGTGCTCGCGGGCTAGGCCCGCGCAAAGGCCAGCTGCTCGCCCTGAACTCCGGTCAGCCACAGATCCTGGCAGGCTGCGGCGATATCGCCCAGCCCCTCTTCGATGGTCGCGAAGACGTTTCCGGGTACCCAGCCGGCATCACCGTTGATCAGCAGGTTGTTCCGGCCGTAGAAGATCGCCAGATCCGTGGCGCCCTGTGCCGAATGTGCTTCCGATCCAGGCTCGTACCCGTAGGCGGGGTTACCGATTTCCCACGGCTCGAAACCGAAGAAGCACACGTCACCGGGTATCGGCGTGATGGTCGGGTTTTCCCGTCCGGGTGCCGGGAGTAGTGGCGGCAGCAGGGTGTACACCTCGTTGCGCGCATACTTGGCGTGATAGGCCTGCCCCACGGCCGGGAGCGAATTCCACACCGTTTCACAGGTTCTCGGGGCCTCGGCGTCCAGCAGTCGGGCACGGCAGGTGACACCCCGCTTGGTCAGCGTGATGGAGATGTAGCGATCCATCACAGCCCCGCCACCACGGTGTTCCAGATGCCGAGTGCATCGGATATCTGGTCGGCCGTGACCACCAGCGGCGGAATCATCCGCACCACATTCATATGCGGACCGCACATGAGCAACAGCAGGCCATCTTCAGCAGCCGCTGCTTGCGCCCGCGCCGCCAGCTGTGGCGCAGGCCGGCCATCCCGGCTGAACTCCACACCGACCATCAATCCGAGTCCACGCACATCGCCATCAATTCCCCTGTCGGCGGCAATCTTTCGTGCGCCGTCGAGAAGTTCCTGACCGCGCGCCCGCGCATTCTCGACAAGCCGCTCCTCATCGATCACATCGAGGGTCGCCAGCGCAGCCGCACACGCCACCGCATTGGCTCCGTAGGTACCGCCCTGCGAACCGGGCCAGGCACGCCCCATCAACTGGGCGGAGGCCGCGATGCCCGAGATGGGGAATCCGCTCGCGATCCCCTTGGCCATCACCAGAATGTCTGGGGTGACACCGAAATGCTGATGGCCGAAATACGCTCCAGTACGTCCGAATCCGGTTTGTACCTCGTCGAGCACCACGAGGATGCCGTGCTCGCGTGCGCGCTCGGCAACGCCGGTGAGGAACTCGGTGTTGGCAGGGATGTACCCGCCCTCGCCGAGTACCGGCTCGATGACCATCGCCGCCACCTGATTGGGTGCCGTCGCTGTCGCGAAGAGGTAGTCCAGCTCTTGCAATGCGAATCGAGTGGCCTCAGCCTCGCTCCAGCCGTACCGGTACGCCGTCGGGAATGGGGCGCTGTAAACACCCGCCATCAGCGGGCCGATACCCGAGGAGAATCGCGGGCCCGACGTGGTCATGGTGGCGGCGGCCAATGTGCGTCCGTGAAATCCGCCCTGGAATACCACGATATTGGGGCGGCCAGTGGCTTGGCGTGCCAGCCGCACGGCGGCCTCGATGGCCTCACTGCCGGAGTTGGCGAAGAACAGTGAATCCAGGTTCGGAGGCAGCACCTCGCCGAGGCGCCGCACCAGATTCTGCAGCGGGCGGTGCATCACGGTGGTGTATTGCCCGTGGATGAGCGTGGCCACCTGCCGCTGCGCGGCCTCGACCACCCGCGGATGGCAGTGACCGGTGCTCACCACGCCGATTCCCGCGGTGAAATCCAGATATTCGCGGTCTCTTTCGTCGTACAGATAGCAACCCTGACCTCGCGCTGCCACCACCGGGGTGGCCTGCTTGAGAATGGGCGATAGCGCGGTTGCGGATGAGCCGCTTGCGCGAAGACCAACAGTCACGGCATCCCTCCATCGATACACTCGGAACTATTGTCGATTGTTGACAATCTCCCTAGCATGGTGGCATGCATCCCGGCACAGTGTCTACCCCCCTGTCGGCCAGCTCTTCGGTGGTCGCCAATGCCCTTACCCACCAGGACGGCCACGGCCCCACGTTCCCCGTCGTGGATCCCGCTACCGAGGAAGTGCTGGCCGACGTCGCCGATATGAATGGCTCCGCAGCACTCACCGCGCTGGACAATGCCGTTGCCGCCCAACAAACCTGGGCCGCCACCACACCACAGCAGCGTTCCGATGTGTTGATGCGCGCCTACACCCTGATGATCCAGCGCACCGAAGACCTGGCCCTGCTCATGACCCTGGAAATGGGCAAGCCACTGACCGAATCGCGCGGCGAAGTCGCCTACGCGGCAGAGTTTTTCCGCTGGTTCGCCGGCGAAGCCGTACGCCTGGACGGCGGCGTGATGCTGGCACCCGACGGCCAGTCACGGTTGATCGTGACGCACCGCCCGGTAGGACCAAGCCTGCTGATCACCCCGTGGAATTTCCCACTGGCCATGGGGACCCGCAAGATCGGCCCCGCATTGGCCGCGGGCTGCACGTGCCTGGTCAAACCGGCCGAGCAGACACCGCTATCGATGCTCGCCCTCCTGGGGATCCTGCGTGAGGCCGGCGTACCCGAGGGGGTGGTCTCGGTCATCACCACCGCCGACCCCGGCGCGACCATGGCGCCGCTGCTCGCCGATCCGCGGGTCCGCAAGCTCTCGTTCACCGGATCCACCGAGGTGGGCCGCTATCTACTCGCGCAGTGTGCCGCAACCGTCAAACGCACCTCGATGGAGCTGGGCGGAAACGCGCCCTTCATCGTCTTTGACGACGCCGACCCGGACGAGGCCGCCGCCGGCGCGCTGATCGCGAAGATGCGCAATATCGGGCAGGCCTGTACCGCCGCCAACCGCATCTACGTGCAGCGTGGCATCGCCGGGCCGTTCACCGAAGCGCTCACCGCGAAGATGTCGGCGTTGCGCATGGGTCGCGGTACCGAGCAGGGCGTGGACGTGGGCCCGCTCATCGACCCCGATGCCGTGTCCAAGGCCGATCGGCTGGTCACTGACGCCCGCAAGCGTGGTGCCACAGTGAGATTGGGTGGCGAGGCGCCCGGTGGCACCGGGTACTTCTATCCGCCGTCGGTATTGATCGATGTGCCCGATGACAGCGACATGATGCGTACGGAGATCTTCGCCCCCGTCGCCGCGATAGCGAGCTTCGAGACCGAGGAAGAAGTGATCGCACGCGCCAATGATTCCGAATTTGGTTTAGTGGCATACCTTTACACCAATGACACCCGCCGCGGATGGCGTGTGTCCGAGGCACTGGAGACCGGTATGGTTGGCCTGAACCGACCCGTCGTGTCCACTCCTGCCGCACCATTCGGGGGTGTGAAACAGTCCGGAATAGGACGCGAAGGGGGATTCGCGGGAATCGAGGAGTTCATGGAGACCAAGTACATCGGCGCGGCCGTATGAGCGGCCGGATGCGAGTAGCCACCATCCCGGGCGACGGCATCGGCGTCGATGTCACCCGGGAAGCGGTCAAGGTGATGGATGCCGCCACCGGCGGCAGAATCGAATGGACCGAATTCGACTACTCCTGTGAGCGATACGCCAAGACCGGAGCGATGATGCCGGCCGACGCTCCGGCGACGTTGGCCTCGTTCGACGCGATTCTGCTTGGCGCCGTGGGATACCCGGGCGTCCCCGATGACGTGTCGTTGTGGGGCCTGCTGATCCCACTGCGGCGCGCGTTCAACCAATACGTGAACCTGCGGCCAGTACGTCTATTGCCCGGAATCGCCTCGCCCCTGGCCGGAGTTTCCGCGGACGCCCTCTCGATGGTCATCGTCCGCGAGAACTCCGAGGGGGAATACTCCACCATCGGTGGCGTACACAATCGCGGCAATCAACACGAATTCGCATTGCAGGAGTCGGTTTTCACCCGTATCGGATGCGAGCGAATCATCCGGTACGCATTCGAACTGGCCGCCTCGGCGGGGTTCCGCGTCTGCTCGGCGACCAAGTCGAACGGCATCATTCATTCAATGCCTTACTGGGACAGCATCTTCAATCAGATAGCAGCCGAGTACCCGCAGATACCGTCCATGTCGATGCACGTCGATGCCCTCGCCGCGCGCATGGTGAGCGACCCCGGAAGCCTGGATGTCATCGTCGCTTCCAACCTCTTTGGCGACATCTTGTCCGATCTGGCGGCAGCGGTCACCGGAGGACTCGGGCTCGCGGCATCCGGAAACATCAATCCGGAACGCACAGCCATCTCCATGTTCGAATCGGTGCACGGCTCGGCCCCCGATATTGCCGGGCAGGGCATCGCGAATCCCGTCGCGCAGATACTCGCCGGCGCAATGCTCCTGGACCATCTCAACGAGTCCGGCACCGCCAACAAGATCCGCCGGGCCGTCGACCAGGTACTGGCAGAAGGTCGCGTACGTACGCCGGATCTCGGCGGTACCGCCACCACCGAACAGCTCGGCACAGCAATCGCGGAATCCGCCCGGTGATCTTGAATTAACCAAAGACATCAGTGACTTGTGTCACTTCCCGTTCGGATGTCCTGGCAAGATGGGTGTCGTAGCCTGTGATCCACGACACCTTCAGCCCAAGGAGTCCGATGTCGACGAAGACGGAGCTCACCGAGCTCAACCAAGCACTTGGCAGCCTGCGCCGCTGTGTCCATTCCCTGGAGTCTCGGTACGGCGACCTGCCGGCCGTACGCCGCATCGTCAATGACGTAGAGCGGCTGGATATCGACGCCGCGGACCTGGACCTCTCGCCGCACGAACACCGCCATGCCAGCAACGAGAAGATTCAGATCCCCGATACCGAGTACGACCGGGAGTTCTGGGGCGATATCGACGACGAAGGAGTTGGTGGCTACAGATGAGTCAAGCCACCGGGGTCTTCTCGCCTTCGCGTGCCCACATTCCGGAGCGCACCTTGCGCACCGACAAATGGTGGCTCGCACCATTACTCACCAACCTCGGCCTGGCGACCTTCGTCATCTACGCCACCGTGCGGGCCTTCTGGGGCAGCGCGTACTGGGTGCCGCAGTACCACTACCTGACGCCGTTCTATTCGCCATGCGTCAGCACCGCCTGCGCGCCCGGGGCCAGCCATTTCGGCCATTGGGTGGGTGAGCTGCCGTGGTTCATCCCCATGGCGTTCATCTCGCTGCCGTTCCTGCTGGCCTTCCGGCTGACCTGCTATTACTACCGCAAGGCGTACTACCGGTCGGTCTGGCAGTCCCCGACAGCGTGCGCGGTCGCCGAACCTCACGCGAAGTACTCCGGTGAGACCAAGTTGCCGCTCATCATGCAGAACATCCACCGGTACTTCTTCTACGCCGCCGCGCTCATCTCCCTCGTCAACACCTACGACGCCATCGTCGCCTTTCATTCCGAGAAGACCGGCGGCTTCGGATTCGGCTTGGGCAACGTGATTCTGGTGACCAACGTCGTCCTGCTGTGGGTGTACACGGTGTCCTGCCACTCTTGCCGGCATGTCACTGGCGGCCGGCTCAAGCACTTCTCCAAACACCCTGTCCGATATTGGGTCTGGACACAGGTCAGCAAGCTCAACACCAGGCACATGTTGTTCGCCTGGATCACGCTGGGCACGCTGATCCTCACCGACCTGTACATCATGCTGGTGTCCAGCGGAACCATCTCGGACCTGAGATTCATTGGTTAGCAGCAAAATTCACATCCATACTCGTAAACAACCTGGGGTTAATTAATGGCTGAACTCGAACGGCACCAATACGACGTGGTCGTGATCGGTGCCGGTGGCGCCGGCCTGCGCGCCGTCATCGAGGCACGCGAACAGGGCTTCAAGGTCGCGGTGATCTGCAAGTCCTTGTTCGGCAAGGCGCACACCGTGATGGCCGAGGGCGGTTGCGCGGCATCGATGGGGAACGCCAACGACAAGGACAGCTGGCAGGTGCATTTCGGCGACACCATGCGCGGCGGCAAGTTCCTGAACAACTGGCGGATGGCAGAGCTGCACGCCAAGGAAGCACCGGATCGGGTCTGGGAGCTGGAAACCTACGGCGCGTTGTTCGACCGGACCAAGGACGGGCGCATCAGCCAGCGCAACTTCGGCGGCCACACCTATCCGCGACTGGCGCACGTCGGCGACCGCACCGGCCTGGAGATCATCCGCACCATGCAGCAGAAGATCGTCTCGCTGCAGCAGGAGGATTTCGCCGAGACCGGTGACTACGAGGCGCGTATCAAGATATTCGCCGAATGCACCATCACCGACCTCCTCTTGGACAGCACCGAAGGCGTCTCCAGAATCGCCGGCGCGTTCGGGTACTGGCGCGAGAGCGGCCGATTCATCCTGTTCGAAGCTCCCGCAGTGGTTTTGGCGACGGGCGGAATCGGCAAGTCATTCAAGGTCTCGTCGAACTCCTGGGAGTACACCGGCGATGGCCACGCGTTGGCGCTGCGCGCCGGCGGAACACTGATCAACATGGAGTTCATCCAGTTTCACCCGACCGGCATGGTCTGGCCGCCCTCGGTCAAGGGCATCCTGGTCACCGAGGGTGTGCGCGGCGATGGCGGCGTGCTGAAGAACTCCGAGGGCAAGCGCTTCATGTTCGACTACATCCCTTCGGTGTTCAAGGGGCAATACGCCGAAACCGAAGAAGAAGCCGATCAGTGGCTCAAGGACAACGACTCGGCACGGCGCACTCCTGACCTGCTGCCCCGCGACGAGGTCGCCCGGGCGATCAATGCCGAGGTCAAGGCCGGCCGCGGCACCCCGCACGGCGGCGTGTACCTGGACATCGCCTCGCGTATTCCCACCGAGGAGATCAAGAAGCGGCTGCCGTCGATGTATCACCAGTTCAAGGAGCTGGCCGAGGTCGACATCACCAAAGACGACATGGAAGTCGGACCGACCTGTCACTACGTGATGGGCGGTATCGAGGTCGATCCCGACAGCGGGGCCGCCACGGTGCCGGGCCTCTTCGCGGCCGGTGAATGTTCCGGCGGCATGCATGGCTCAAACCGGTTGGGCGGCAACTCCCTTTCCGACCTGCTGGTGTTCGGTCGGCGCGCCGGCCTCGGGGCCGCCGAGTACGTCAAGGGCATCACGTCTCGCCCACACATCACCGAGGCCGACGTCGACAGGGCCGCCACCCTGGCATTGGCACCCTTCGGCGATCCGGCAGCCCCAGGTGCGGAGAACCCGTACACCCTGCACACCGACTTGCAGCAGGCGATGAACGACCTGGTCGGCATCATCCGCAAGGAGGAGGAAGTCGAGCAGGCCCTGGTCAAGCTGAACGAACTCAAAGAACGCTTCAAACACGTTGCGGTGGAGGGTCATCGGCAGTTCAACCCGGGCTGGCACCTGGCGATCGATATGCGCAACATGCTGCTGGTGAGCGAATGCGTGGCCAAGGCGGCGCTGCTGCGCACCGAGAGCCGCGGCGGGCACACCCGCGACGACCACCCGAACATGGACGCCACCTGGCGCAAGACGCTGCTGGTGTGCAGCACCACCGGCGGCGATCCGGCCGTTCCCGACGTGCTCGTCACCCCCGAGCCGCAAACTCCCTTGCGCCCAGATCTTTTGGAGCTGTTCGAGATCGGGGAGCTGGAGAAGTACTTCACACCGGAAGAACTGGCAGAACATTCGGGAAGGAAATCCTGACGTGAGCTACGACGCACAACTCCGGGTCTGGCGAGGCGACGATGACGGCGGTGAGCTCGTCGACTACACCGTTCCGGTGAGCGAAGGCGAGGTGGTGCTCGACATCATCCATCGCATCCAGGCCACTCAGGCCTCGGACCTGGCGGTGCGCTGGAACTGCAAGGCCGGCAAGTGCGGCTCCTGCTCGGCCGAGATCAACGGCCGCCCCCGGCTGATGTGCATGACCCGGATGTCGACGTTCGACGAGTCCGAGACCGTCACGGTGACCCCCCTACGAGCCTTCCCGGTGATCCGCGACCTGGTCACCGATGTCTCGTTCAACTACCAAAAGGCCAGGGAAGTCCAGTCATTCACGCCGCCCAAAGGGCTGAAGCCCGGCGAATACCGGATGCAGCAGGAGGATGTGGAGCGGTCGCAGGAGTTCCGCAAGTGCATCGAATGCTTCCTGTGCCAAAACACCTGTCACGCGGTGCGTGACCACGAGGAGAACAAAAAAGCCTTCGCCGGGCCGCGTTATCTGATGCGCGTGGCCGAGCTCGAAATGCACCCGCTCGATGTCGCCGACCGCCGTGAGGCGGCGCAGGAGGAACTCGGCCTTGGCTATTGCAACATCACCAAGTGCTGCACCGAAGTGTGCCCGGAGGGCATCCACATCACCGACAACGCACTGATCCCCATGAAGGAACGCGTCGCCGACCGCAAGTACGATCCGATCGTGTGGTTGGGCAACAAGCTGTTCCGACGCTAGGGTCGCGACACCGGAGCGGCCGTTGAATCCACTCCGTCGGCGATGCGCACGGTGCCGTCCGGGGTATCGACCTGCAGGTGATTCTGGCCCTCAAGTCGGTACTTTCCTGCGGGAACCACACTTGCATTCCAGCCCGGTGCCAACTCAAGACGACTCTCGGCCGGATTCTGGCTCAGTTCCCAACCGCCGTCCGTCTTGCTCCACACCTTGGGCGTTGGGTCGATGGACTGACCACCGCAATCACTGTTTTCGTACTCGGCAAGCAAACGTCCGTCGGCGGCCCAGCCCAGCCAATCAGATTTCGAGCCAATTACAGCCGACTCAGGACGGGACGCCTCGACCGTCTTGCGAGCGATGTCGACCACCACAATCATCGCACGCGCGCAAGTCGGCACGGCGAACTCGTCCACCAGGTATGCAATGGTCTTTCCGTCCGGGCTAATGGTGAATTTTCGGGGTGAAAGCCCCTGCAACATGCCGATATCGGTGAAGGCGCCATCGCGGCTCATCACGTACAAGTTCTCCGGCACCCGGCCTGCGGTCCGCGGATGGTCCAACCGCGTAAATGCGATCGTCTCGCTGTTCGCCGCGACCATCGTCGGAACCCCGGGAACCCACCAGCCCATGGCAGATCCGTCCACCGCAGGAATCGGCATATGGATCATTTGAATGAGCGCCGGTACAGGATTCTCGTCTTCGAGGTTCATACCCATCAGCCGGTCCGGGCCGTTGAGCCACACAATGTGGCTCCCCCAGGCAGGCATCAACGGAGCATCCTGATACGCGTGCGCCAGCTTTCGCGCGCTACCCGTCTGCGTATCAACAATGAGAATCTTGTCGGCCCACGGAACGTACGCAAATCGTCCGTCCGATGTGAAAGCTGTTTTGCCGGAGACATACCCCGGCACTGAACCCAATGTGTCGGTTCCGCGAACGACGAAAAATCCCTGATTGTTCGTGTACGCAAACGTGGGCCGCGTGGTGTCTCGTGTCCGCTCCGGCGTACACGAAGTCAGTAAGGCGGCGATAATCGCCAGCGCGGCTAGTCGTTTCACGCCGCCTCCGGCAGAAGGACGATCGCACCTACATTGTTGGCCACCCTCGTGTACGCCCCACCCCGCTCGATGCACAGGATCCCTCGATCGTCGCGGCTTTCATTGGGGACGATGACAATCGCCTTGTCGCTCGACACGGTGAGCTTCTGTACGAGCTGTCGCTCATCGGCGATTTTCCATCGCCCGTCTTTGAGCTCCCACACGATGGGAGCCGATAGCAGGACACCATGGCGGAGTGACGTCTGATATCGCATACGCAACGTGTCGTTGTCCTGCCACAGCGCAGATGAAAGCTCGGTCGAGGTGACCTCGTCATTCTCGGCGAGACGCGGCGCATAGGTGTTGTGGGCGCCGGTGCGTAAGTCGATCAGACCCAGCACGGACCGGTCCCAGTTGTACCCGTTGCGATCGACGGCTTGGTAGACCAGGGACCTGCCATCCGGGCTGAAGTTAACCGGCCCGCCACCACGGTTGGCGCGTTCTCGCCCCAGTCTTTGCACCGATCCGTCCAATTCAATCAGGTACAGGTACACATGCCACCAGTAGGGACCCAGTGTCTCCGTACGCTGCAGCACCACCCGCCCATTCCGTGCTGCAGCCAGGGTAGGCGGCGTGACATTGTTGGACGCAAACCCGTCTTCTGGCTGCGGTGGCGGCAGGTTAATGACCTGCCGTAGTGCCGGTTTGGGCTCTTCCGTTGACAAATCGATGGACACCAGTCGGTCCGCCCCCTCCCACCACAGAACGCTGCTCCCGCCGCCAGGCAACACCAGGGAGGTGCCGTAGGGACACAAAACTGTCTTGGTTGTGAAGTCCTGCGTATCGATGACGGCGAGTTGACCATCGCCGGCGGTGGCGAAAAGGTATCGGCCATCGTCCGTGAACTGTGGTGCACCCGCCACCCGCACTCGATCACCATAAGTCGGTTGTGGAGCGCGATCGTTAATGCGAGCAACCACCTCCGCGCCCTTGACGAGTCCTAACTCACCCAGCGCGCGATACCCGAAGACAAGTTCATTCATGGACGGCTCACCGTGCGCGTTCGGACCCGATTCCCCCCAGGCCAGAAGCGTGATGGCCGTCGCCATGGCCAAAACAACTCCGGCCGCGGCCCGAAAGCCCATTAACGCTCCTCCCCGTACGGTCCCTGCCGCCTGGCGCGTGAAGCCCCAGGAACCTATTTACCGCGATTATGCCCGCGTACTCATCCCACAAGAATGAACTCGCCCCGTGACTACATGCTCTTTCGTTAGGTTGTGGCGATGGAAACCTGGCTGATCATCGTCATCGTGGTCGCGTGCCTGGCGGCCGCAGGTGCCGTCGCGGGCTTGATCCTGTTGGCGATTCTGGCCGCAGGCGGAATCTCGGCAGCCCGATTCAACCTCACCCCAGTCGCCGCCGATCAACTCCGCGAATATCTGCACTCCGAGGCATCTTTTGCGATTACCGTGCAGCGCGACTTCTCCTATCCGCCCGATCAGGTCTTCAAGGCCCTTCTCGACGAACGGTTCCTGAGCTGGACCCTCTTCACCAAGGGCGTGGACTACGCCGGCACCGCATTGCGCGACGTGGGAACCAAGCGCGCGTTGGTCAACACCTTCTGCGTACTGGCCGAACAGATCGTCGTCAACGAGCCCGGCCGTGTTCTGGGTGTCACCACCACCGCGTGTTCCGTTCCGTTGGTTCTCGATTCGGCCGCGGAGGTCTTTGAGGTGGCAGACAACGGCACCGGCGGCACTCGGCTGACCTGGCACCTCGGCGGCACACCCAAGTGGGTGGGCTGGCTACCGCTGCGTGTCGTCGCGCCCATCCTCCGACCCTTCGTGAAATGGCAGCTCGGCAAGCTCCGCTCGATCATCGGCCACCGCTGAGCTCCAAGTAGTCGGCCGGGACTTTGTGGCACCTCGCCAATGCCCATTGCTCGCGACGCGGGCAGCATCGGGATATGGGTGACACCGTGAGCGTCGCGGATCTTCGTACCGCGATCAAGGAACTCTCGCTACGTGCCGATCTCGCCGAGCGCGAAGGTCGGCCCGATGATGCCAGCGAGCTCCGTGATCGCGTCCGCGGCTACCAAGAAGAACTCGCCAAGCGTCCCTAGGCTGCCCCGCCCCGGGACGTCGTTGCCTCAGACGCCTTATATTCTATTGCGTCTATATAGATGGAATGCAATACTCGATGCATGGACGTCTTCGAAGCGGTCGCCGAGCCAAGCCGACGGATCCTGCTCGATGCGCTGGCGGGCGGCGAATGGACCGCCGGAGATCTCGTCGCAACACTGCCCGGCCTGACACAACCCACCGTCTCGCGCCATCTTCGGGTGCTGCGCGACGTAGGACTGGTCGACGTCAGGCCGGATGCGCAACGCCGGATTTATGCGTTACGCGCGCACGGTCTGGCCGAGATCGACCAATGGATCGATCCGTACCGGCACTTCTGGAATGACCACCTGGACGCGCTGGAACGACACCTGGCCCGCACCCAGACCCGTCACGACATCAAGGACGCCGAATGAACGACCGCCTCGGTCGGCTCACCGTGCACGGTGACCGAGCCACCCTCACCTTCGCACGCCACCTGCCGTATCCCGTGGAGACGGTGTGGTCGGCCATCACCGACCCCGAACAACGCCGCGCGTGGATCGGTCGGACCACCCTGGAGTCCCGCGCAGGTGGGCAATTCGAGATGGTCCCGTCCGGCCCTCCACTGCCGCCGGAAGCAAAACGCGTGACCGGCCGCATCCTGGTCTGGGAGCCGCCACATGTTCTCGAGCACGAGTGGAAGCAGTCGATTGTCGACGACAGCGTGGTGCGGTATGAACTGAGTGCCGACGGCGCCGGAACCCTGCTTCGGTTCACCCACCGCGGCCTGAGCGTGCCGCACGCCAATGGTTTCCGACCCGGTACCCACGCCATTCTCGACCGGCTCATCGCCTACCTTGCCGACCAGCCGATGCCGGAGTGGGGGCAGCGCTACCGGGAAGTCGCTGACCTCATCGCCGCCACGAGCACGGACTGAGGGCAATCATCATGCCCCTCAATGGATTCAGCCCCCGCGTCATCATCGTGTACCACTCCGGTTTCGGACACACGGCGACGTTGGCCCAGTCCGTGGCCGACGGGGCACGCGAGGGCGGCGCGGAGGTGACGCTGATTTCGGCCGCCGACATGACGGACGCCGATTGGGATGCCGTAGACAGCGCGGATGCCCTGGTCTTCGGTAGCGCGGTCTACATGGGCAATGTGGCGGCGGGCTTCCAGTCCTTCGCCGAGAAGACCGGAGCCCGTTGCATGGCCGGCACCTGGCGCGACAAGGTGGCCGCCGGATTCGTGAATTCCGGTGCGAAGTCGGGAGACAAGTTGCACGCGTTGAACTCACTGGCCATCTTCGCCGCTCAGCACCACATGCATTGGGTGAGCCTGGGCCTCACTGCCGGATGGATGAGCGCCGACGGCAGCGAGTACGACCTGAACCGGCTCGGCTTCTGGCTGGGCGCCGGCGCGCAGACCGATGTGGACGCCGACCCCGAGGACACTCACCCGGCCGATCTACGGACCTGCCGCCACCTCGGCCGGCGCGTGGCCACGGTGACGCGACAGCTGGTCGCGGGACGGCTTGCGACGACAATCTAACGACGTGCGCGACGAATCTCGATTCCGTCAGCGGATACCGCCTGGCCGGGCCGCGACGTCACTTCCACCTCGATTTCCCGCCCAGTCTTCTTGTCGATCAACGTCAGTGGCTTGTGCCCGTCCTGCAGATACTCGTCCCCCCATTTGAGCAGCGACAGCAGCACCGGGAGTAGGTCCTTGCCCATCTGGGTCAGCACATACCCGTCGCGCTCCCGCTGACCGGGTTCCCGGTAGGGCACCTTCTCAACGACGCCTGCCGCCTCCAGCTGTTTGAGTGCGCGCGATACCGCCGGCGCGGACACCCCGATGCGCTCGGAGAACTCGTCGAATCGAGTTGAGCCGTAGAAGCATTCGCGGACGATCAGGAAGGCCGTCTTGGTGCCCAGCAGATCCAGGGCCTTCCCGATCGAACACTCTTCGGTCTTCCACCGAGAGCGGTCCTGCAGTAGCCGCTCGAAGTCCATGCTCACCAGGCCATTGTAACTAACGCTTGCGTTATTCAGCTAGCCCGGCTAGCGTTCTGACTAATGCAATCGTTAGTTAGGAGATGGGAATGATCGAAAACAAGGTCGTACTGGTCACCGGTGGTCGCCGTGGACTGGGAGCTGCCATCGTCGATGAGGTGCTGAGCCGCGGCGCGCACAAGGTGTACAGCACCGCCCGCGAATCATTCGAGGACCCGCGCGAGCAGGTGGTCACCAAACAACTCGAAGTCACCTCCGAGGACTCGGTGGCGGCGCTGGCCCGCGAGCTCACAGATGTGGAGATCGTGGTCAACAACGCCGGTGTGCTGCATCCCGATTCGCTGCTCACCGGGGATTTCGACCGCATCGACGCGACATTCCAGACCAACGTGTTCGGCCCACTACGAGTCGTCAGGGCATTCGCGCCCATCCTGAAGACCCACGGCGGCGGCGCGATCGTCAACATCCACTCGGTGCTCTCGTGGCTCGGCGGAGCCGGCGCCTACGGGGCATCGAAGGCAGCCATCTGGTCGGTCACCAACACCCTGCGCCTGGAGCTCGAAGAGCAGAACACCCAGGTACTCGGCGTCCACGCCGGTTTCATCGACACCGACATGGTGTCGGCATTGCCTGTCGCCAAGACGCCGCCCGCGGTGATCGCGGCACGCATCATCGACGCGCTGGAGAAGGGCGACAACGAGGTACTCACCGATGACCTCACCGTCCAGATCAAGTCCCAGCTGGCCGGCCCCGTCGAGAACCTCGCCTACCGCCCCGGCCACTGACGCCCCCCAATACACCGAACCAAGGAGCCCGACATGCCGCTGTGGACGATCTATCACACGCCAAATGTCTTTTCCGACAAGGAGAAATCCGAACTCGCCAAGAGCATCACCGAGGTATACGTCGCCGTGGGGCTTCCCCGGTTCTACGTGGTCACGGTGTTCAAGGAGATTGAACCGGTCGACTTGTATGTGGGTGGTGAACAGGCCGACACCGCCGTGCGGGTCGTGGTCGATCACATTGCCCGCACCCAGCCCGACAAGGCCGCACGCGAGCGCGTCACCCGGCGCCTGGGCAACGTGCTCAGGCCGTATCTGGACAGGCCGGGGCTGCACTGGGAGTTCCACGTCGACGAGACCAGCGAGGATCTCTGGATGATCAATGGGCAGGTACCGCCGCCGATGCACTCGGACGCCGAACGTGAATGGGCGCAGACCAATCGGTCCAGCCCGTACACCGCCGCGGTCTAACCCAGCAGCTTGCGGAACTTACTGCGGTGGAACACGATCGGCGCGACCGATGAATGCACCGTCAGCCCGTGAATGTTCAAGATGACGATCGCGTGATCACCGGCGGGCACCTCGGACTCGATGGACGTCTCAATCCAGGCCGTGGTGCCGCCGATGAACACGGCACCGGTCTCCGTGGTCGAGGTATCCAGCCCGGCGAAGCGGTCACCGGTCTTGGCCGCCAGTGTCCGAGCGGCATCGTCGTGCGATTCCCCCAGCACGCTGATGCCCAGGCGGGGAGCACCCCGCAGATTGGGCCATGTGGTCGAGGAATTCTGTACGCAAAACGCCACCAGTGGTGGATCCAAAGACACCGGAACAAACGTGCTGGCCGCCAATCCGGTTCGCGTCCCACCGATCTCGGCGGCAATCGCCACCACACCGGTCGGAAAGTGCCCGAACGCTTCCCGCAGCGTCGCCGCGTCCAAGCTGGTGTCGCTCGTCATAACTGGATGCCACCTCTAGTCTTACTTCATGACGTCACATGTGACCCTACGCGTCGACGGACAGGTAGCTCGCGTCACCTTGTCTCGGCCCGAGAAGCTCAACGGACTCACCATCGACATGCTGGGCGGGCTGACCGCCGCCGCCCGCCATATTGCCTCGGACAACTCGATCCGGGTGGTGGTGCTGTCCGGTGAGGGGGACACATTTTCCACCGGGCTGGATTTCGCGGCCGCCGGGAAAGATCCCGCACGCGTTGTCGCGAACTTCATTCCGCTCCCCTGGCTGGGTACCAACGGTTTCCAAGAGGCGTGCTGGGCGTGGCGCCGGCTCCGTGTTCCGGTGATCGCCGTCATTCAGGGTCGTTGCTACGGCGGCGGGCTGCAGCTGGCGCTGGCCGCCGACTTCCGGTTCACCACGCCCGACGCCGAGTTCTCCATTCTGGAAGCCAAATGGGGCCTGATCCCCGATATGTCCGGAAGCGTCACGCTGAGTCAATTGATCGGAATCGACACCGCCAAGCGCCTCACCATGACCGGTGAGATGTTCGACGGCTTCTACGCGAAGGAAATCGGGCTTGTCACCCAGGTGAGCGCCGACCCCGAAGCCGACGCGGCCGAACTCATCGATCAGATCCTGTCGCGCTCCCCCGATTCGGTGGCGGCCACCAAGACCCTCTTCGACAAGGCATGGTCGATGGTGCCGCGGCGCGCCTTCGGACTGGAACGTCGCCTTCAGCTGCGACTCATGCGCGGAGCCAACTTCGCCATCGCGCGTAAGGCCGGAATCGAGAAGACCGAACCGCAGTTCCAGGCCCGCAGCATCTAACGCGTGAGCGGCGGGTGCAGACCCGCGCTAAGGCATTGCCTGCGGGTCCCGCCCTCAAGTGATCTTGTTTCGCTCGTCAGGCCGCAGGCACGCAGTCCCGAAGCTCGGGCGCCATGCCGTACGGGCCCCACATCTGCCGTTCCGCGTCTTGGCGCGCTTCACCCTCGTTACTTCCGCGACCAATGACCGTGCCTGCCCATTGCTTCATGCCGAAGCCCATTCCGGGCA
The DNA here is from genome assembly GCF_001853795.1 of Mycobacteroides franklinii. Lineage (NCBI taxonomy): Bacteria > Bacillati > Actinomycetota > Actinomycetes > Mycobacteriales > Mycobacteriaceae > Mycobacteroides > Mycobacteroides franklinii. Next base: position 1,176,619 of record NZ_MLIK01000019.1, on the reverse strand, counting down.
TGCTCCCCGGGCCAAATCCAGGCGGGCCGAAGTTGTTATCGGCATACACCTGGCATTGGACCGCAACGGGGCCCTCTCCGGGTGCTGCCGACGCTATGGGCGCAGCGAACACCGAAATCGCCAAACCGAACCCCGCCGCCATCGAACAAAATGTCCGCATGGTTCTCCTCCTCAGTATGTGGCATTAGTTTGCCACAGCCTGAGTATTACGCGCACCACCGGTTCGCGGCGCAGATTTGCATGATCGCTAACTGCCGAGGTGACCATGCGCGGCTGCCACATCGGGATGGGCCCGCAATCGGCTCTTCCAGGCGTTCTCGCCGTAAGTCGAGTGAATCGGATCGCCCGGATCGGCACTCACGCCCCTCGCCCGGTCCCGCAGTTCCAGCGGCAGCTCCAGCGCCGGGATGTGCGCGTCCAACCTCGGATTGAAGAAGTACGCGACCGAGATGCGCGGCGTACCCGTCAGCATCACCCGATGACGAGTGGCACGCAGATACCCGCCGCTGGCCCACTCCAGCAGCTCACCGATGTTCACGATGAACGCTCCTGCGCGCCCAGGTGCCTCCAGCCACGTCCCGTCCACCTCGACCTGCAGGCCCCCGACATCCGGCTCGGCCAGCAGCAAGGTCAGCACACCGGAGTCGCGATGCGCACCCACTCCCTGCTCGGTGGTGCCAATGGCCGGATACCGGATGACCTTGATCAGGGTCGCCGGTTCGGCGCCAAATGCCTCGTCGAAGACTCCCCCCGCCGAACCGAGGGCAATAGCCCACTCCCTCAGAAGTTTTCGCCCCACATTCGCCAGGGCCGCATCCCAGCTTTCCAGTGCCGCCCTCAATTCCGGGACCGCCTCCGGCCACTGATTGGGCCCCTGCAACCACATGTAGTCGCGGCCCTGTGCTGTCGTGCTGACGGTGCGTTCCGGCCCGACGTCGATCTGCTCGCGCCAGTCGGTAAGTCCACCGGTCAGCTCGCCGCCCAACCGGGTGAACCCACGAAAATGCGGGCTTCGCACCATCGCGATGGCGTCCTTGTCAGCCTCCGGAAGGGCAAAGAGCTTGCGGGCCGCCGACAGCACCCCATCAATCAGCAGCGGCGAAACACCGTGCCCGGTGAGGTAGAAAAACCCGACTTCGTGGGTGACCTCGCGCAAGGCCGCGCGTAGCTGTATCGGATCGCTGGACAGGTCGACGACGGGAAGCTCACCCACACCACCATGGTCCCTCGCATGCCTTGCGGGGGCCACGGTCTTGACCGCCATGAGGAAATATCCCAAGTACGATGGCCAAACCGTCGGGCGAGAGGGACGCACAGGGGAATGACGTCATCGGAGAGACCCCCACCGGATCCGGGTAGCCAGCAAGCCGGAGACCTGCCATCGGGGACCGTCGTATCCGGATATCAGATCGAGCATGTTCTCGGCCGTGGCGGCATGGGAACCGTGTACCTGGCCGTGAATCCCAACCTGCAGCGCTCCGAGGCTCTGAAGATCCTCAGCGCCCAAGCCTCGCGTGACCCCGCGTTCCGGGCACGGTTCATGCGGGAGGCCTCGCTCGCCGCGTCCCTGGATCACCCGAACATCGTCACGGTGCACAACCGCGGCGAGACACCGGGCGGCGATCTATGGATCGCGATGCAATACGTGCAGGGCAGCGACGCGCACTCCGAGTCCGTCAACGGCCATATGTCCTTGACTCGCGCCGTTCACATCATCAGCGAGGTCGCCAAGGCGCTCGACTATCTACACGCCCGCGGCCTGGTGCACCGCGATGTGAAGCCTGCCAACATTCTGTTGTCTGTGGGCGATCGACGAATCATGCTGGGCGACTTCGGTGTTACCCGGGCACTTGACGACAGCAACTCCGTCACCTCGGCAGGCAACGTGACGGCCACCATCGCGTATGCCGCACCGGAGGTCCTGTCCGGTGCGGCCGTCGATGGCCGTGCCGACGTGTATGCCTTGGGCTGCACGCTCTTTCGCATGGTGGCCGGCCAACCGCCCTTCGGATCCGGCAATTCATTGCCGGCAATCATCAACGCACACCTTTCGGCACCTCCGCCCAGGATCTCCCAATTCGCTTCGGTACCCGAGTCAATGGACGCGGTGATCGCCAAGGCGATGGCCAAGAATCCCGCGGACCGGTATCAAAGCGCCGGAGAGTTCGCGGTGGCCGCGCAGCAGATCCTTGCCGACCCGGCCCAGCATCGGCAGACGGTCACTCAACCCGTGCCGACCGTGACACCGCAGTCCGCTCCGGCCCCGCATCTTGTGCAATCCACCGCGCCCCCCGTCATCACCGACACGGGGCGAACCATGATCGAACACAAGCGAATTGCGGCCATCGTAGGCGCCGTCGTGCTCGTGATCGCGTCGACCGTCGTCGGGGTCGTGATCTGGCCACGGCATCACGACGGAACCAACCCCCGCACCACATCCGTCCCCGGCGCCGCCAACGTGAAGCCCGGCGAATCGCTGGCCGGGCAACCCAACACGATTCTCGATAGCTTGCTGCCCGGGCAATTCGACTATCCCGAAGGGTGGGAGAAGAATCCGTCGCCCACCTTCAAATCGGGCGAGTTCAATCCCGCCGTTCCGCCCGGCTCTGCCACCAACCTCGGCGGAACGCCGGCGGGCTGCAACACCATTGACCCCATCTGGGCATTGCGATCCAAGGGCCGCGAGACGTCGACGCTGTACCTACGCGATCGCAAGAAGCCCGAACGCGAGATCCTGATTCGCGTCGTCCCGGCAGCGGACGCGCTGTCCACCGACGGTGCTTCCGATGCACTCAAGAGGTGCGATGCGATTGCGTACATCATCCCCGGTGGGAGCACCACATGGCGATGCTCGTTCGAATTCGACGAACCGAATCCCGTCCAGAATGACCAAAAGGAGCTCACCACAACGGAATCGTGCTTCATGTTTCCGTCGGGGGCGAACGGCGTCCGACAGCACGTGTCGTTCAATATCGTGCGCGGGCTACTCGTGTACATCCTGGCCAGCGGCGCCTCCAACCGGAACGACGCGGCCGGATCCCTCAGCGCCACCGCGCTGAGCTTCGCGACCACCATGAAGATCCTGCGCTACGGCCGCTAGCTCTTCGGGGACCACGGCGTGAGCCAGTCGGTGGGCTCCCAGCCCTCAGCGGCGGCAAGCAGCTCGTACATCGTTGCGCCGTCGATGGATTCGCGAATGATGTCGGCATGACCGGCGTGGCGGGCCATTTCCTCGATGAGGTGCAACGCCACCCAACGCACGTTCCACGCATCGATGTCCTTGGGGAACCAGGGCGCCGACCGCGGGACGGGCACCGGGGTGTCCAGTCCCTTCTCCTTGAGGGCGGCAAGTGTCACAGCACTCTGCGCGGCGAGAGCCGCCAACGCTCCGGCCAGCGTCTCGTCCGCGCGCAGGGTGAATTCGTCGTCGGCCCACTGCCGGTCGGGCCCAGGGTCAGGTGCCGCGGCAATCTTTTCCATCCAGCCGGCCTGCATGTTGGTGACATGTTTAATGAGCCCACCGATCGACAGGGTGCCCGCCGTCGGGGTCAGGCGAGCCTGTTCGTCGGTCAGCCCGAAGGCCGCGATCCGAAAAGCATCCTGCTGTTGAGCTATGTACTCGACCAGGCCCTCCAGCTCGGTCGGAACGGGTGGGGGCATAGCAGGCATGGGACGTTCCTCTCATGGGCTGTGAGCTGGCACCCATAACCCAACACCAGGCCACCGACATCACTCTGTCAAAACGTCCAAAAACCCAACCTGACCTGCGATATCGAATTGTGATTACAACCACAAAGTCTGGACTTTTGTCATACGCTACTCAGCGGTATAGTTCAGTTGTTACCGGTGGGTAACTTAATCAGAAGTAAGAACCCAACCGAATATCAGAACAGCCCCACGAGAAAAGGCAATGACGCACATGGGCCACTACAAGTCGAACGTCCGCGACCTGGAGTTCAACCTCTTCGAGCTCTTCAACATCCAGCAAATATTCGGCGGCGAAGAATTCCCCGAGCTGGACGAAGACACCGCTCGCACCTTCCTTGCTGAGATGCGCACCCTCGCCGAAGGGCCGCTGGCCGATTCGTTCGCCGAGGGCGACCGCAACCCACCGGTCTTCGACCCGGAGACCCACTCGGTGGCGATTCCCGAGGCCTTCAAGAAGTCCGTCAAGGCAATCACCGACGCCGGCTGGGACCGCCTCGGCCTGATCGAGGAACTCGGCGGCAGCCCGGTTCCGCGCTCGCTGATGTGGGCTGTCCAGGAGATGATCCTCGGCGCCAACCCCGCAGTCTGGATGTACAGCGGCGGTGCCGGTTTCGCGCAGATCTTCTACAACGTGGCCACCGACGAGCAGAAGAAGTGGGCCGAGTTCGTCGCCGAGCGCGGCTGGGGCGCCACCATGGTGCTCACCGAGCCTGACGCCGGTTCGGACGTGGGTGCCGGTCGCACCAAGGCCGTCAAGCAGGAGGACGGTTCCTGGCACATCGACGGTGTGAAGCGCTTCATCACCTCGGCCGACTCCGATGACATGTTCGAGAACATCATGCATCTGGTGCTGGCCCGCCCCGAGGGTGCCGGCCCCGGCACCAAGGGCCTGTCGCTGTTCTTCGTGCCCAAGTTCATCCCCAACTTCGAGACCGGCGAGCCGGGCGAGCGCAACGGCGTCTTCGTCACCAACGTCGAGCACAAGATGGGCCTGAAGGTTTCGGCCACCTGTGAACTGAGCCTGGGCCAGCACGGCGTTCCCGCCAAGGGCTGGCTCGTCGGTGAGGTGCACAACGGCATCGCGCAGATGTTCGACGTCATCGAGCAGGCCCGCATGATGGTGGGCACCAAGGCCATCGCGACTCTGTCGACCGGCTACCTGAACGCGCTTGAGTACGCCAAGACCCGCGTGCAGGGCGCCGACATGACGCAGCTGACCGACAAGACCGCTCCCCGCGTCACCATCACGCACCACCCGGACGTGCGTCGCTCGCTGATGACCCAGAAGGCTTACGCCGAGGGCCTGCGCGCGCTGTACCTCTACGCCACCACCTTCCAGGACGCCGTGGCCGCCAAGGCCATCAACGGTGTGGAGGCCGAGGAAGCGGTGCGGCTCAACGATCTGCTGCTGCCGATCATCAAGGGTGTGGGCTCCGAGCGTGCCTACGAGAAGCTCACCGAAAGCCTGCAGACCTTCGGTGGTTCCGGCTTCCTGCAGGACTACCCGATCGAGCAGTACATCCGTGACGCCAAGATCGACTCGCTCTACGAGGGCACCACAGCGATCCAGGCCCAGGACTTCTTCTTCCGCAAGATCGTCAAGGACCAGGGCAAGTCGCTGGCCTTCATCTCCGGCCAGATCGAGGAGTTCGTCAAGAGCGAGACCGGCAACGGCCGCCTGAAGGCCGAGCGTGCACTGCTCGCAACCGCTTTGGAGGACGTGCAGGGCATGGCGGCGACCATGACCGCCAACCTGATGGCCGCCCAGCAGGAGATCACTCAGGTCTACAAGGTGGGCACGGCCTCCGTACGCTTCCTGATGAGCGTCGGCGACCTGCTGATCGGCTGGCTACTGCAGCGTCAGGCCGCCGTGGCCATCGAGGCTCTGGACGGCGGTGCCACCGGCGCCGAGAAGTCCTTCTACGAGGGCAAGATCGCGGTTGCCTCGTTCTTCGCGAAGAACATGCTGCCGCAGCTCACCTCGACCCGGGCCATCCTGGACAACGTCGATAACGACATCATGGAGCTCGACGAAGCCGCTTTCTGATTCGCTGGTCACGAAGCCCCCGTTCTCCCCTGGGAGACGGGGGCTTCGTGCATTCCGGGGTACCTCCGTACTCAGACGACACATAGGGTTGCCGGTATGTCCCGCTACTACCGCGACCAGCAAGCCTGGAAAGACCTCCAAATGTTCCTGCCCGAGCGGCTGCGCCTCGACGAGTCGACGGCACCGCAGGAGGAGTTCTGGGACTGGCACGGTAACCACGTGCACCTTGATCGGTACCCCAATCCCGCGGCGTCGGTGAAGGTGGTATTGCTCCACGGAGTCGGCACCAACGGACGCCAGATGTCACTCATCCTGGGTGCTCCGTTGGCGCGCAGGGGTTTCGAGACCATCGCGATCGACAATTTGGGCTATGGCCTCACCGATGTGGCACCCGGCACGGTGCCGGGGTACGGCGACTGGGTGGACCTGGTGGTCGACTACCTCGAATACGAGCGGCGCCGCGATGTGCGCCCCATCGTGCTGTACGGGCTCAGCGCCGGCGGCATGCTTGCCTACCACGTTGCCGCCAAGGCACCGCGCGACACGGTGCGCGGGATCATCGGGATGACGTTCCTGGATCAGCGGGTGCGCGAGGTCGCCGACGGTACCGCGCATGACCTGCTGACCGCGCGGGTCGGTGTGCCGTTCCTTCGCCTCGCCGCCAAGACGCCGGCGCGGCGGGTCCGCTACCCCATGTGGCTGGCCGCGAAGATGAGCACACTGGCGAACAGTCGCGCGGCGATGAAGGTCTTCATGAAGGACCGCACCTCCGCCGCCAACTGGGTCAGCGTGAAGTTCCTGGCCGAGTACATGAGCTACGCACCCGCCGTCGAGCCCGCCGATTTCGATGTGTGTCCGATCATCCTCACCCAGCCCGACGAGGATCAGTGGACGCCCTATGAATTCAGCAAGCCGGTACTCGACCCCATCAGCAAGGTGCCGGTGACAGTGGTGCCGCTGGAGCGGGCGGGACACTATCCGCTGGAAGATCCGGGGCTGCAGCAGTTGGAGGATGCCGCCGTCGGATTCATCCGCGCCGTGGCCGGCTGACGCGCAGGCGCAAGGCACCCCACCAGCGCCTCGACACGATCCGCCAGCTCGGACACGGGCAGGCGCCCATCCAATTCCAGCGTGGCGCTCTCGCGTAGCAGCGGTTCGATCTCCCGCGTGTTCTGCGCTATCTCATTCCGCTCGGCCTCCGTGCGGCCGTACGGGTTGTCAGTACGAGAGCCCACGCGCGCGATTGCCACCCCCAGCGGCACGCTGAGCAGCACCACGTCGCCGAACCTGTCGTAGAAGTCCACCTGGTTGTCGACAGCGCCGGACACGACGACATCGGAATGCTCGTCCAGCAGTGCCGCCATCCGGGGCGCATCCCAGCTGCCGTCCGACAGCGTCCAGCCGTCGTAGTCGGTGTCGACGGTGCGAAGGCCGCGGCGGGCCAGCTCCTGTAACAGCATGGACTTCCCCGCCCCCGACATGCCGGTCACCAGCACCCGTGCCATATCTGAACCATATGCGGTGGCGGCTCGTTGACAGCAGGAGAAGAGTGAAACCCAACGGGAGGTGACGATGGAGCACGCAGCACGACGGATCATCGCGGGACTGATCGCTGCGGGAGCAGCACTCGCCGCCGGACAACTGGCTGCCGCCGCCATCGCACCGGATTCCGCGCCCTTCTACGCGGTCGGGAACACCGTTGTCGACCACACCCCTGCCGCCGTACGCGAATGGGTCATCGGCGTCTTCGGCACCTCAGACAAGGCCGTCTTGTTCACGTGCTTGTCTGCGATGATCGCCCTGCTTGCCACAACGGCGGGTCTGGTCGAGGGCAAGCGGCGATACGGCTCAATGCTCATCGGGATGCTCGGCGTGTTCGGAGCCTTTGCCGCGGCAACTCGCCCGACGGGAGAGTTCACCTGGATCTGGCCCTCGGTGATAGCAGCCGCGGCGGGCGTCCTGGTACTGCGCGCACTGGTCAACCCCGCTGGGGATCAGGATGCACCGGGCCGGCGCACATTCTTCGGGGCAGCAGCGCTTTTCGCGACCGGATCGGCGGGTGTCTATTGGCTCGGCAGTCGCTGGAGCAAGGGCACCGTGGTCGCCGAGGAACGTCGAGAAGCCACGGTTCCCGCACCCGTCGCACCCGCCCCTCCCGTGCCCGACGGCATCAACGTCAAGGGAGCGGTTCCCTACATCACGAGCAATGCGGACTTCTACCGAATCGACACGGCGCTGCGGGTGCCCCAGGTGACCACCGCCGAATGGCAGCTCAACATTCACGGCATGGTCGATCGTCCACGCACGCTGACATGGGCCGACCTGAACGCCATGGCGGCCACCGAACGCGCCGTCACCCTGACTTGTGTCTCCAACGAGATCGGCGGAGACCTCATCGGCAATGCGATGTGGACCGGCTTCCCCATCAAGCCGATTCTGGAATCCGTTGGCGTTCACGCCGACGCCGACATGTTGTTGTCCAAGAGTGCCGATGGTTGGACGGCCGGAACCCCGCTCGAAGTACTCACCGACGGCCGCGACGCCATACTCGCCATCGCGATGAACGGCACCCCGCTACCCGTCGAGCACGGCTACCCCGTCCGCCAAGTGGTCCCCGGGCTGTACGGCTATGTGTCCGCGACCAAGTGGGTTGTCGACTGGGAGATCACACGATTCGACAAGGCAGATGCGTACTGGACCGTCCGCGGCTGGTCGGCTCGCGGCCCCATCAAGACGGGCTGCCGCATCGACACACCCCAGACCGGTCGACGCCTGGACACCGGTACGCAGATCGTGGCGGGGACAGCATGGGCGCAGCATCGCGGCATCACGAAGGTGGAGGTGCGAGTCGACGACGGTCCGTGGCAGCCCGCCCGCCTGGCTCCGGAATACTCCGTGGACACCTGGCGTCAATGGTGGTTCGGCTGGCAGGCAACACCGGGTGAGCACATCATCACCGCACGGGCCACCGACGGCACCGGGTCGGTGCAGACCGATCAGATCGCCTCGCCGGTGCCCGACGGAGCGACCGGATATCCGAAACGGCTGGTGACCGTGGGGTCCTGACTAGACGAACTCCACGATGCTTCGAATATTCTTGCCCTGCTTCATGTCTCGGTAGCCCTGCGCGACGTCGTCGAGAGCATAGGTGCGGGTCACCATCTCGTCGGTTTTGAGCAGGCCACTGGCGAATAGACCCACCATGGTGGGTACCGCCTCGAACGGGCTCCAGTTGCCGTAGATGACACCCTTGATGGTCTTCTGCATCAGCGTCACCATGCTCAGATCCAGTGACACCTCTTCGGGCCGGAACGCACCCATGCTCGTCATGGCCACCGTGCCACCCTTACGGATGGACGCGACAGCGTCGGTGAGATTGCCCGGCTCCATCCGCCCGACCGTGATCATGGTGGAGTCCGCGCCCTGGCCGTTGGTGTAGGAGCGGGCACACTCCGCCGCCTCATCCATCGTCGCGAAAGTCTCTGTGGCACCGAATATCTTCGCCGCGTCACGTTTGAACGCCACCGGGTCGACCACCACGATGTTGGCCGCCCCGGCATGCGCAGCGCCTTGGACCGCGGCAGCCCCGACCCCGCCCAGTCCCATCACTATCACCGTCTGACCAGGTTTGACTCCGGCGGCATTGACCGCGGTACCCCAACCCGTTCCCATCGCACACCCCAACAGGCACAACCGATTCAACGGCAATTCCTTGGGCACCTTGTATGCCGACTGCACCGATACGGTGGTGTACTCGCTGAATGCCGAGAGCCCGAGCTGCTGCCCGCAAGGCTGTCCATCGAGCCGCATCCGATAGCTGGTCGGATCGTCGAATCTGGATCCGGTGAGCGCGTATGCCCCAGCGTCGCAGAGCTGTTGCATCCCGCGTGAGCACCACAGACAGCGCCCACAGGCAGGCAGGAAGGTCAGCACCACATGGTCGCCGACGGCGAATTGAGTTGTGCCCGCGCCGACTTTCTCCACGACACCCGCACCTTCGTGGCCACCGCACATCGGCAGCATCTCCACCGGAAAGTCGCCTGTGGTGATGTGGTCATCGGAGTGGCATAGCCCCACGGCCACCATCCGGACCATGATCTCGCCGGGGCGCGGGTCCTCCACTTCGACCACACAGGGCTCGTATTCCCCTGGCGCACTGCGCAGAACCGCAGCGCGGGAACGCCGATAGCTCGTCATACACCCGCCCGCTGGGCTCGCCGGACGGCAGACGGTTCGCCTTTGTCGTGCGCGGCGAAATTGGTCAGCTCACGTCCACACATCCTGTTGATCACCCGCTGGTGTTCGCGGGCATGGTAGGCAAGCGGGGAGTAGGTGACACGCTCGGGCAGGATTCGATAGGCCACGCGGTATGCCGCGAAGAACCTGTTCAGCAGGCGCTCGTCCCGTGGTGACCAGGAGACACCGAGTATGTCGCGTACCCGCTGATCCATGGCTCCGAACGTCAAGACGAAGAAGATGCGGGAAACCGGTGCCAGTACAGGCCTTAACGCCGCCACCATCAGATCCGACGGAAACCAACGCGGGAGCCGACGAACCAGCGGCGAATCCGCGATTTCACTCAAGGGGCCGACAAGCTTCCCCAGATTCTCGGCGACAGCAGGATGGTTGATGAGAACCTGCCCCACCAAACGGTCGTAGTACTCCCAGAATTCGGCACGCGTCGTGGGATATCCACGCTCGGGCACCTGAGTAATGCGGGCCAGTAGCCGATTGTCCTGAAAAAGCCGCTCGTCTTCCTCGTCGGTCAAGTCCCGCCCCAGGAATCGGGGCGTCACCCGGCGGGCCGCCACATATGCCGTGGCGATCACCCAGGCATACGCCTCGGGGTCGAGCGCGCTGATGTGCCGGCCCTGCCTGCCCCCGGTCTCGCCCTGCATCTGCAGTGGCCGATGCATTCTGCGCAACCAGTAACCCTGCTCGATCGCGGCCTTGCCCCCGAAGATCCACTGCTGCACCGCGTCGAAGGACCGAATCGCGCGCCCCGCAGGATCCCGATCTGCCACCGAGTACCGATCGGTCACGTCGCCGATGACCGGATGCATGCCCTGCATGATGAAGGCGGCGCCCACCGCGGGTAGATACAACCATTGACCCCCCAGCGTGGCGGTGAGGCCGAGCGGGTCGAACAGCTCGGGCACCGGCTGTGCCCAATCGCTCGCTGTCGAATCATGCGATACCGGGGAGTGGGCCACTGCGGTCACAACGAAACCTCCTTGTGTCGTTGACCCGAAAGCTAACCTGAACTCCAGGTCGCATATAAGTCTCATTTGGGAGATCTCATGGCTCTGGACAACCCCAGCTCAGAGCTTCGCAAGGCGCCACAGCAGCATCGCTCTCGGGAACTAGTCGCAAAAATTGTGGAGGCGACGGGGAAGCTACTGGCGGCTGAGGGGCCCGAGGCGATCACTACGAATCGCATCGCCGACATCACCGGGATCAGCAAGGGATCGATCTACCAGTACTTCCGCACAAAAGACGACATCATCATGGCCGCGATCCGGGATGCTGCCGAGCGACAGCTTCCGACGGTCCGTTCCGCGCTGGCGGCCAATGCCCTGGCCCCGCCACGACAGATGATCGACTCCGCGATCGATATGTTGATCGCGTTCACCACCGAGAACGCCGCGGTTCTTCGCTACCTCTCCAAGAATCCGGAGTTCGCCCGCGAGGTCGAGGCCAGCTCAAACATGCCGGTGCTGATGCAGACGATGATGACCCTGCATGTTCAGCAGTATCGCAAGGACTACCACGCCGATCTCGAGTCGGAGACCATCGCCTGGCTCTTCATCAACTCGGCGATCACCACCACGTTGTTCTTCTTCGAGTCCGGCACTCCTGTAGACCTCGAACAGCTTCGGCGGGGGCTCAAACGGACGGCGTCGGGCCTACTGGTCGAGGCGTCGCCGTACCCAGCAGGCCCCTAAAAATTAGGTAGCCTCGCGCCGCCGTCGGGTCGGGGGGTCGGACGGTGGCACGAGGCTACCCATGTATCGACACCCACTCCGGGAGTGTTACACCCTGCCCAGAAAATCTTGAAACTTTTTTTCACGATGCCTTAGGAACGCCAAAACCCCCGGTCACAGGCTGACGCCGAGGACCGGGGGTCTGGACTAGCGGTCTAGAACACTCAGGCTTCCAGGATGGCGGTCACACCCTGACCACCCGCGGCGCACACCGAGATGAGGCCGCGGTAGGTACCGGTCCCGCCGTTCTGAGCTTTCTTCTCGGCGAGCTGCTTGGCCAGCTGCGCCACGATGCGGCCACCGGTGGCCGCGAACGGGTGCCCGGCCGCCAGCGAGGAGCCGTTGACGTTGAGCTTGCTCCGATCGATGGCGCCCAGCGGCTTGTCCAGGCCGAGGCGCTCCTTGCAGTAGTCCGCCGACTCCCAGGCCTGCAGCGTTGCGAGCACGACCGAGGCGAAGGCCTCGTGGATCTCGTAGAAATCAAAGTCCTGCAGGGTAAGACCGTTGCGGGCCAGCAGACGCGGCACCGCGTAGGTCGGGGCCATCAGCAGACCGTCGGGACCGTTGATGTAGTCCACAGCCGCGGTCTCACCGTCGACGAAGTAGGCCAGCACCGGCAGACCGCGCTCGGCGGCCCACTCCTCGCTGGACAGCAGCGCCACCGAGGCACCATCGGTCAGCGGGGTGGAGTTACCCGCGGTCATGGTGGCGTCGCCGTGCTTCACGCCGAACACCGGCTTCAGCGTCGCCAGCTTCTCCACACTCGAATTCGGGCGCAGGTTGTCGTCGCGGTACAGCCCCAGAAACGGGCTGATCAGATCGTCAAAGAAGCCACGGTCGTAGGCAGCGGCCATCTTCTGGTGGCTGGCGGCGGCCAGGGCATCCTGGTCGGTGCGCTTGACGCCCATCTGTTTGGCGGTGATGGCGGCGTGCTCACCCATCGACAGTCCGGTGCGCGGCTCGCCGTTCTGCGGGATATCGACCCCGAGGGCGGCCGGCAGCTTGCCGAGCAGCTTGAGTCGGGTGACGTTGTCCTTGGCACGACGGATCGCCAGCAGAGTGTGGCGAAGGTCATCACCGAAGTTGATGGGCGCATCGGAGGTGGTGTCCACACCACCGGCCAGCACCGACTCGTAACGGCCCAGCGCGATGCCGTCGGCACCCACGATGGCCGCCTGCAGACCCGTGCCGCAGGCCTGCTGCAGATCGAAGGCCTGGGTGTACGGCGACAGCGGGCTGCCCAGCACCGATTCACGGGTGAGATTGAAATCACGGCTCAGCTTGAGGACGGCGCCCGCGATGACGGCGCCCAGACGCTCGCCCTTGAGGTTGAAGCGATCGGATGCCCCAGTGATAGCGGCGGTCAACATGTCCTGGTTGGAGGCGTTTGCGTACGCGCCGTCCGAACGTGCGAAGGGTATGCGGTTACCACCGAGAACCGCGACGCGGCGGCGACCTTGCGAAGCGTCTGACTTGCGAGCCGAGCTAGTTGCCACTTGTCTCTCCACTGTTGAGGGGGCAGGATTACCGAGCATTCTTACTCTGGAGTAAGTTCTTTGTCGAATTCACCCTAGACCAATCACGGACAACCACTCGCTCAACCATTAAGGAATGGCACATGTCCCCCAAGCTCACTGACGACCTCTACGCGCTGCTGGTCAACTCCGGGCCCGGCAACCTGCTCGCCGGCCGCCTGGGTATCCCGCAGCCCGAGAAGCTGCGCCGCTACAAGAAGGGTCAGCCCGCGCTGGCCGGCCCCGTGCTGATCGGCGGCGAGGGCCGCCTCGCCGAGCCGCTGCGCGCCGCCTTGGCCGACGACTACGAGCTGGTCTCCAACAACCTCGGCGGTCGCTGGGCCGACAAGTTCGGTGCCCTGGTCTTCGACGCCACCGGGATCACCACCCCGGTAGAGCTCAAGCAATTGCACGAGTTCTTCACGCCGCTGCTGCGCAATGTCGGCAAGTCGGGTCGCCTGCTGGTCATCGGTACCACTCCGGACAAGGCCGCCACCACCGATGAGCGCATCGCCCAGCGTGCCCTGGAGGGCTTCACCCGCTCGCTGGCCAAGGAGTTCGGCAACGGCGCCACTGTGCAGCTGGTGTACGTGCACCCCGATGCCAAGACCGCCGCCACCGGCCTGGAGTCGACCGTCCGTTTCGTCCTGTCGGCCAAGTCCACCTACGTGGACGGACAGGTGTTCTACGTGGGCGCAGACGACTCCACCCCGCCCGCCGATTGGGACAAGCCGCTGGCCGGCAAGGTCGCCATCGTGACCGGCGCCGCCCGCGGTATCGGTGAGACCATCGCCGAGGTGTTCGCCCGTGACGGCGCCGCCGTTGTCGCGATCGACATGCCTTCGGACGACCTGACCGCTGTCGCCCAGAAGGTCGGCGGAACGTCGTTGGCGTTGGACGTCACCGCAGCCGATGCCATCGACCAGATCACCGCGCATCTCAAGGAGCACCACGGCGGCAAGGCCGACATCCTGGTCAACAACGCCGGCATCACCCGCGACAAGCTGCTGGCCAACATGGACGATGCACGCTGGGACTCCGTCATCGCCGTGAACCTGCTTGCCCCGCAACGCTTGACCGAGGGGCTCATCGAGAACGGCACCATCGGCGACGGTGGACGCATCATCGGTCTGGCCTCCATCGCCGGCATCGCCGGTAACCGCGGCCAGACCAACTACGGCGCCACCAAGGCCGGCATGATCGGCATCACCCAGGCGCTGGCCCCGTCACTGGCCGAAAAGGGCATCACCATCAACGCCGTCGCGCCGGGCTTCATCGAGACCAAGATGACCGCCGCCATCCCGCTGGCCAACCGCGAGGTGGGTCGCCGCATCAACTCGCTGAACCAGGGTGGCGAGCCGGTGGATGTCGCCGAGACCATCGCCTACTTCGCCAGCCCCGCTTCGAATGCGGTGACCGGCAACGTGGTTCGGGTCTGCGGCCAGTCTTGGCTGGGGGCCTGACATGGCTCAGCCGTCCGGGCTTCAGAACATGGTGATGGCGGCAGTGGGTGCACTGCCGTTCATCCCACGTCCCGCCACCCTGCCCACCCGCGTGGTGCGCACCCAGGGCGTGAAGATCGACCCCGCGAATGTGGCCGCCTACGCGCAGGTGACCGGTCTGACCTTCTCCGACAAGGTGCCGGTGACCTATCCGTTCACCCTGCAGTTCCCGTCGGTGATGTCGCTGGTGGCGAGCCTGGACTTCCCGTTCCCGGCAATCGGCACGGTGCACCTCGAGAACCACATCACCCAGCACCGCGCCATCACCGCGACCGACGTCGTCGACATCGAGGTGCGGGCCGAGAACCTGCGCGAGCATCGCAAGGGTCTGCTGGTCGATGTCCAGACCGACATCACCATCGGGACCGACACGGTATGGCAGCAGACCATGACGTTCCTGCGCCAGCAGCGCACCAGCCTCTCGGGCGGGCCGAAGCCCGAGCCGCCGAAGGCCGTCAAGCTGCCGCCGCCGAACTCGACGCTGCGGATCAGTGGTGGCCAGATTCGCCGCTACGCGTCGGTCGGCGGGGACCACAACCCGATCCACACCTCGTCGATCGGCGCCAAGGTGCTGGGCTTCCCCAAGGCGATAGCTCACGGAATGTTCACCGCTGCAGCAGTTCTCGGTAACATCCAGGGTGAGATTCCCGACGCCGTGCGCTATGACGTGAAGTTCGGCAAGCCGGTCCTGCTGCCCGCCGCGGTGGGCGTGTGGATCGACAAGGATGGAAACGGCTGGGACATCGCCGTCCGCAATCCGCGCAACGGTGATCCCCATGTGACCGGGAGCATCACCCCGCTCTGATCAAACACCTTCCGAGGGCCCGCGACCGCATTCCGGTCGCGGGCCTTCTGCGTTCCGGCGCGGAAGTACACGCACGGTGTGCCCACCTCTATGCGACAACCGGGACACCCCAGTGCGGTTGTCGCATAGAGGTGGGCCGGAGGGCTATATCCCTCGAGAACGCGTCCCACTCCGATGCGATGAGTTGTCGGATCCGGGGCGGTCTCTTCGTCGTAGAGGTAGAGATCCCCTCTGGACATAGGAGCCCATCATGACCACAGCACTCGGCCCCCTCGAGACCGTCGCCAACGCCCGCGCGGCCCTACACGAGGTCGTCAGCCGACTCACCGAAGCAGACAACGACAAGCAGACACCCAACGCCAAGTTCACCGTCGCCCAGCTCACCGAGCATCTGCAGAACTCCATCACGCTGCTCGGCAGCGGAGCCGGTGTCGACATCGCCGTCACCACCGAGGGTTCCGCGGCCGACCGACTTCTGCCCCAGTCGCAGGCAGCAGTCGACGCCTGGCAGCGGCGCGGCATCGAGGGGACGGTGACCCTGCCGATCGGCGAGTACCCCGCCGAAGTCGCCGTTCGCATCCTGAGCTCGGAGTTCCTGGTCCACGCCTGGGATTACGCCGCCGCCACCGGTCAGGAGTTCGATCCGATGGACGAGCTCACCGACAGCGTTCTGGAATCGGCGCGCATGATCATCCAGCCGGAGCGCCGCGATGGGGACTTCTTCGCCGAAGAGGTACCGGTATCCGACGACTCCTCGAACCTGGTGAAGCTCATCGCCTTCACCGGCCGCAACCCCGAATGGTTACCGGCAAGCTAACCCGAGTAATACTCACGCTGATCACGACGGCTGTACTTCGGCGAACCGATCGTTACGATCGCTCGTCACTTCCTGCAGCAAATTCAAGGAGTACGTCGTGCCGGCAGACGAGGATCATCCAGAAGCGCCACCCGTCGACTGGCGGTCGCTGCTGCGGCGGCTCCCCCTGTTGAATATCCTCGGCGTGGTCGCCGTCCTTGTGGCGGCGACCCTGGTGGTGGTCAAGAATCTGCCCGACCACCGCACCGATCAGCTGCTCAACGTCTCGTACGATCCGACGCGCGAGCTCTACAACGTTCTCGACGGCACCTTCACCAAGCGGTACAAGGACAAGACCGGCAACACGATCGAGATCAAGCGCACCAACGGTGGCTCGGCCCGGCAGGCCCGCAGCGTGCTGGACGGCAGTCAGCGCGCGGATGTGGTGTCGCTGGCGTCCGTCAGCGACGTGGACACGCTGAGCCTGCGCGGGCTGATCGCGCCGAACTGGCGGCAGCGGCTGCCCAATAACTCCGTCCCGTACACCTCGACCATCGTCTTCGTCGTCCGCAACGGCAATCCGCGCGGTATCCATGACTGGCCGGATCTCGTCAAGGAAAACGTCTCCGTCATCACGCCGAATCCCCGCACCTCCGGCAATGGACAGCTCTCCGTGCTGGCGGCCTGGGGATCGGTCGTGACACGAGGCGGGACGGAGACGGACGCGCGTGCCTATCTCGCCGCGCTGTTCCGGAACGTCGCGGCCCTCGACAGCGGCGCGCGCGGAGCCACCAACACGTTCTCGGTGCAGCGGCTGGGCGATGTGCACCTGACGTGGGAGAACGAGGCGATCAACGAGGTCGACGCCAACAAGAACGAACTCGAGATCGTCTATCCGCCGGTGAGTATCCGCGCCGAACCCGCAGTCGCCTGGGTAGATGCCAATCTGGGCGATGCCAAACGGGCCGCAATAGCCAAGGCCTATCTGGAGTATCTCTTCACCGACGAGGCACAGGAGGTCGCCGCTCAGCGCGGCTATCGTCCGTTCAAGCCCGAAATCCTTGCCCGCCACAGTAATACGCTGCCCGCGATCACCCTGTTCCCCATCACCGCGATCGCGTCCAGCTGGGATGACGCACGTCAGAAATTCTTCTCCGACAACGGAATCTACGAGACGATCCCGCGCAACACCGATCGCGGCACCACGACCTTCGCCTCCGACAGACAGGGGCGTTAGATGCCTTCGACACTGGGACTATTCGAGAACTACGACGCGCTCAAGGCCCGGCGTGACATCGTCGCCGGTCTCACCGTGGCGGCGATTTCACTCCCGCAGGCCATGGCCTACGCACTGATCGCCGGGGTCGACCCCAAGTACGGCGTCTACTCCGCGATCGTGGTCACCACCATCGCTTCGATATTCGGCTCCTCGTCGCACCTCATCAACGGACCGACCAGCGCAATCTCGCTACTGGTGTTCAGCTCGCTGGCCTTCTTGGATCCGGAGAACCGCACCGGACTGTTCGAGGCGCTGTTCCTCTTGGGAGTCCTGGTGGGCACGATCCAGATTCTCATCGCCGTCTTCAAGCTCGGCGATCTCACCCGGTACATCTCCGAGTCCGTCGTCATCGGATTCATGGCAAGTGCCGCCCTGTTGCTCGCCATCGGCCAGTTGGCCAACGCAATCGGCGTGCGAGACAAGGGAGATGGGCACATGCAGGTGCTGCAGCGCGCCTGGCTCACCCTGTTCCACGGCGATGCGGTGAACTACCGGGCGCTGGTCTTGAGCGTCTCGGCGGTGGTGTTGGCCGTGCTGCTGCGCCGGCTGGTCCAGCGCTTCGGACTGCCGCAGATCGACATGCTGCTGGTCCTGATCGTCACCGCCGTCATCGCCTACGCCTACGGCTGGACGGTCCCCGACGGGACTGGGCACACCGATGTGAAGATCTCCGGCAAGATTCCGGCCAGTCTCCCGGAATTCCATATCCCCGAGGTACAGGTGAGCACCCTCGGCGAGCTGTCGCATGGCGCGCTGGCCATCGCGTTCATCGGCCTGATCGAGGCGTTGTCCATCGCCAAGGCCATCGCGCACCACACCGGGCAGCAGATCGACTACAACCGGCAGATCCTCGCCGAAGGTCTGGCCAACTTGACCGGCGGCTTCTTCCAGAGCTTGCCCGGCTCGGGCTCGCTGTCACGTTCCGCGATCAACTACCAATCGGGTGCTGCCACAAGGTTTTCCGGAATCATCAGTGCGGCAACAGTAACCATCGCACTGCTGCTCTTCGCTCCCCTGCTCCGCTATATCCCACAGGCCGCCCTCGCGGGCCTGCTGCTGGTCACCGCCGTGCGGTTGGTGGACTTCCGGCGGCTCGCCTACGCGGTGAAGGCGTCACGATACGACGCCGGCCTGGTCATCATCACGGCTCTGGTTGGTGTGGCCGTGAACCTGGACACCGCGGTACTGGTCGGCGTGGTGCTCTCGATCCTGTTGTTCGTGCCCCGCGCGGCAAAGCTCAAGGCGGCCGAACTCGTGGTGACAGACGAGGGTGTCATCCGCGAGCGGACCCCACAGGACGGCACCGCCGGTGCGGGGTCACCCGTCATCTACGACCTGGAGGGTGAGCTGTTCTTCGGTGCGGCACCAGAACTCGATCGCTATCTGGAGGCGCTACACGCCCGGATCCGCGACGAAAATCTCAAGGTGGTCATCCTGAGACTGAAACGGGTGCGCCACCCCGACGTCGTCTGCATCGAGCGTCTCGAACACTTCATCAGGGACCAACAAGGGCTCGGGGTGACCGTCCTACTGGCCGGGGTTCGCCCGGATTCGCTTGCGCTGCTCAAGAATGTCGGATTCACCCAATGGCTGCCGGCCGAGCAGGTCTTCCCCGAGGAGGACAAGGAGTTCTCAGCGACGCTGCGGGCCGTCAGGTACGCGCAAACGCGGTTGGAGGAGAGACCCTCGGACGCGACGACGCACCAGGAGAAGCTCTACTACCTGGTGTGACGGCTTAGGCGCGCTTGGCCACGGGTTCATCGCGTGGACGACCGCGCAGACCGCGCCAACCCAGGTTGAGCAGCGTGTCCTTGGCGCTTTCGACCTTGATA
The DNA here is from genome assembly GCF_001853795.1 of Mycobacteroides franklinii. Taxonomy (NCBI): domain Bacteria; kingdom Bacillati; phylum Actinomycetota; class Actinomycetes; order Mycobacteriales; family Mycobacteriaceae; genus Mycobacteroides; species Mycobacteroides franklinii. Next base: position 1,157,152 of record NZ_MLIK01000019.1, on the reverse strand, counting down.
TCGCCGGTGGCCACTCGCGATGCGACGGCCTCACCGCCGCCGACAAGCGCCACGGCCATGGCGTCGTAATCGGTGTCGGGATCGATCTCCGGGGAAGCGGCCTTGATCAGCCTGGCCACCAATTCGATGATCCTGTCCCGGCCCTCACGCACCTGCTTGGCGAAAAGCTGCGTGCTGGTGGCCTGTCCGTAGATCACGATCCACGAAGCCCGGTGGGTATCGACGTAGTCGAGAAACGATACAACCGTGGTGCTCAACACATCTCGAGGCGATTGGGTCAGATCGATATCGCCACGCACCGCTTCCACGAACCGGCCGAGTTCACGACGCAAGCAGGCTACGAAGAGATCTTCCTTGGAGCCGTAATACAGGTAGAGCATCGGCTTGGAAATCTTGGCCGCCGCGGCGATGGCATCCATCGAAGTATCCCGGAAACCGTTGAGCGCGAACTCTTGCACCGCGGCATCCAGCATCTGCTGCTCCCGAACAGCACGGGGCAGCCGCTTGGTACCACCGGCCATTGCTGCCTCCGAGCTTCGGACGTGAACGCGAACTTACTCCAGAGTAAGCTACTGGGTAGTTCGACTATTACATACGTCCCACTGGAGCGGGCTGACTCTGCCCAAATGGAGTGTTTTTCTCTCCGCATCTAGGGTAGCGCGCAAACGTCATCCTCCGGATACCCCCACCCCGTACTATGCGCCGCGTGGACTTCACCCTCGCACTAACCCCAGACCTGGTGGCCGTCTTCCTCACCCTGTTTGTGCTGGAGGTGGTGCTGGGTATCGACAATGTCATCTTCATCTCGATCCTCGCCAGCAAGTTGCCCGCCGGCGAGCAGGCGCGGGCGCGCAATCTAGGACTCACGCTGGCAATGGTCATGCGCGTCGGCCTGGTCTTCCTGGCGGGCTGGATCATCACCCTCAAAGAAGACGTTCTCGAACTGTTCGGCCACGGCTTCTCGATCAAGGACTTCATCCTGATCGCCGGTGGGCTGTTCCTGGTCTACAAGGCCGTCCACGAGATACACCTCAAGCTCGAAGGTGCCACAGACGAGAGCGAATCATCCACCGGAGGAACCACATTTAAGTCCGTATTGGTGCAAATCCTGCTGTTGGACCTGGTGTTCTCACTCGACTCGGTGATCACGGCGGTCGGCATGACAAGCAACATGATCATCATCGTCACCGTCGTGGTGCTCTCCTTCGCGATCATGCTGTTCGCCTCCCGGTTCGTCTTCGCCTTCGTCAATCGGCATCCGACGGTCAAGATGCTCGCGCTGTCCTTCCTGCTACTCATCGGGGTGTTCCTCATCGCCGACGGATTCGGCATCAAGATCGACAAAGCCATGATCTACGGCCCCATGGCGTTCGCGATTCTCGTCGAGGCGCTCAACCTGCTGGCCGCAGCACGAAAAGCCAAGCAACACAATATGACCCGTCAGCCCGTTGCCCTGAGGCCCAGTTATCCAGGTGTCAACGAGTCCGTAGCGATCGCGGCGGCCACATCCGCCAGCCCCAACGCGGGTTCTGTCGGGCTGTCCCGAAAGCCAGTCGACGGCGCCGGGGGCGATGAGCGCGCGGGTCTGGGCTAGCGGGGCACCGCACGCACGCGCAGCTCCGCCAAACCACGCAACGAACTGTTGGTGGTCCATCGCGGCTCGTCGGTGATCTCGATGCGTTCCACCCGACTGACGAGCTCACGCAACACGGCCTGTCCCTCCATGCGGGCCAGCCCCGCGCCCAAACACAGGTGCACACCCGAGCCGAACGCCACATGCTGACTGATGGGCCGGGCGGCGAGAAAGCGATCAGGGTCCTCGAACTCGCGCGGGTCGCGGTTGGCCGCACCCCACAATAGGGCGACGCGCGACCCCGCCGGAATCACCGCGTCACCTACGCAATAGTCCTGTGCCGCAGTTCGATAGAAGTTCTGAATCGGCGAGGAGTAGCGCAGCTGCTCCTCCACCGCTCCGGCAAGAAGCTGCGGGTCGGACCTGACGAGCTCGAACTGGTCCGGGTTCTCCGACATGGTTAGAAACATGGTGCTCAACAAATTCGTGGTGGTCTCGTTGCCCGCCAACAGGAGCAGTAGCGCGAAGTAGAACAGCTCGTCGTGGCTGATCTGACCCTCGCCTGCATCGGCAACCAGCTTGCCCAACATGGCGTCTGACCCCAGCAGATTGCCCTTGCCGAGCTGGGTCATGAAGTAGTCGTGCAGATGCCGAACTCCGTTGAGAGTCCCCGGAACCTGACCAACACCCCTGAGGGAGAACTGCACATCGGCGACGCGGACCGACTCGTTGGACCAGTGGCGGAAAAACGCCTCGTCTTCGGGTGGTATGCCCAGAATGTGCGCGATCATCCGCATCGGCAAGGGAACCGCAAGATGTTCAACGACATCTCGACCAGGATTGTTGAGCAGGTCGGTCACCAGCTCGGCGGCCAGCTGGTCCACGGTGGGCGCCCAGCCCTCCAGGGCTCCGCGAGTAAATCCGGGCAGCGCCTTGCGGCGCAGTTCGGTATGTCGTGGCCGGTCCATATTCAACAGGACGGGCACATCAAACCGGGCCCGCACCACTCCATCTCGATTCGACAGCAGCGCGTCGTTGCGGGCGGCCGCCCGCACATCCTCGTAACGGCACAGGATGAAGATGTTGCGCTTGCGGTTGTAGTGCACGCGGCCGCCGGCCAGCAGTGCCCGATAGCCGACGTGAGGATTGGCCGCGGTGTGCGGATCCATGGGATCGAAGGTGGTCTCCTGCACGCCGGGGAACACGCGGCGGCGCACCTTGGCACGCAGTTCATTCGACGCATTCGTCACGAGGGACCGCACCACCGGGCTTGTGGTGGTGCGCACCAGTCGCATGTCGTGTTTGAGCGTCATTTCAGGTGATCCACAAGCTCCCCATTGGTACCGAAGAGCCTTTCTTGCCATTCGACCAGGAGGGCGTTGGTGTCGATGTCATCGGGATGAAATCCCCTGCGCATGAATGGCTTCATCTCCCGATAGAAGCCGCGCAGCAGGGGACCCCGGACCACACCAACGGTTTCGCGCAGCACACGCCATGGCTGCTTTCGGCCGACAGGATCGGTGGTCAGGATCGAAACCCAGGAAGAGAGCACGCCGACCGGTATCACGATATTGGCCAGCACCCGCATCATGTTGATACGTAACGTTTCTGACCCACCAATGGTGCGGTAGACATCGAAGGCAACCGACTTGTGCTCCAACTCCTCGATGGCGTGCCAGTTGAGCAGATTCTTGATTTCGGGATCGGTCATCATGTGCTGCAGTTCCGGACGACTCAGCACGTTCTCGGCCAGCACCGCGGTGAAGTGCTCGGCGCCGACAGTGAACGCCAACAGCAGGTGCCGGAACCTGCGGCACCTGTCCGGGTCGGGGTATTGCTCGTCGAGAAACTTCTCCATCCGTTCGGTGCTGTTCAGGATGTACTCGAACCACGCCGTCGGATAGCCCATTTCAGCGAGTTGCTTGTTGAGATCGCGGTGATGCAGCCCATGTGTCATTTCCTGGCCGATAAACCCGGCTACCCGCTTCTTCAGATCGGGATCAGTGATCTTGTCGCGATACCGTCGCACCGAGCGGACGAAGATGTCCTCCCCTGGCGGAAATACTGCCGACAGGAACGCCACCGTATGACTGAACGCGATGTCGTTGTTCGCGAAATACCTTTGTGCAGAATCTGGCTCATCGAACCGGAATGCGATCCGTCGGGTCTTCGGGTAACTCGCCTGGGCAGCGACGGTCATGGGGATCCTCTCCATTGACGTTCCAGATATAAACGTAACGGAAACTTCCGTAACGGACAATGGGGTAATCTTTAGACCTGATGGACCTGACTATCGACCAGCTGGCACAGCGGGTGGCCATGACGGCGCGCAACATCCGTGAGTGGCAGACGCTCGGACTGGTACCCCCTCCCGAGAAGCGGGGCCGCGTCGGCATCTACTCCGACGAGCACGTCGCGATCATCAACCACGTCAAAAACCTGAAATCCCAGGGCTTTCCGCTGGATGTCATCCGCCGGGTCATCGATTCCGGCAGCGGCTCCGAAGACAGCGTCCGCAAGATGGTCACCGAGGCCCTCAGCCCCTTCGCCACCGGAGAGCCGGTGGTGATGCCGCGCGCCGAGCTGCTCACCCGCCTCGGCGCGGGAGCCGATGCGATCCTCACCGAGGCGGGATTGGTATCCGATATCGACAGAAAGACCGTGTCGGTTCGGGACTCCGAGACCCTCGACGCGGTCGACCTACTCGTCACCGCGGGTATGTCGTTGGCCCGCATATCCGAGACGCTGCACGAGGTGAACCGGCTCCAGCATCAGATCGCCCAACTACTTCTCGGCACCTACCTGACCGACGTGTGGCAGCCCTTTACCGAGTCCGGCTATACCTCCGGGGATTGGGACACGATCGCCGAAAATGCCGCGCAGGCAAAACAAGTGGCCGTCACGCTCGCCTCTCGACTCTTGGCGCGGGCCCTCGATGACGCCGTCGACCCGATCCTGCTGCAACAGGCCAACGAGGCCGAAGCGGTGCTGGAGCGTGACCGCCCGGCCTCGTCTGCCTGATCTCAGTCGACCTCGCCGCAGCCGCGGTCCAGGCCACGCACCTCGATGGGGCACCACACCGCACGGGATACCTCGGCCGCCCACTGCTGGGCCTCGGCCAGCGTCGGCACATCGATGATGCTGAATCCACCAAGCTGCTCCTTGGTTTCGGTGTACGGCCCGTCGGTGGTGGTGTGGCCGGATGCGCCGGCGACGACCATCGTGGCGGTGTCGGCAGGCTGCAGACCGGCCGCGAACAGCCACACCCCCGCTTCCTGCATGCGACGGGTGAGCGCCTGTACATCGGCGCCAATGGTTTCCAGCGCCGACTCGTCGGGCTGGACCGCACCGGGCGCGTAGACGATCGACAACATGTAGCGGCTCATGTCAGGCCTCCTGGTCCTGGAAGGGACGCACCTCGACAGGCTCCTCGCAGGCCGCCGATCCTTCGGCAGCCCACTTCAGGGCCGCGTCGAGGTCCGGGGCATTGATGATCCAAAAGCCGCCGAGATGTTCCTTGGTCTCCAGGTACGGGCCGTCGGTAGCGGTGACCTTGCCGCCCACGCTGCGGACCACCGTCGCATCCGACGGTTCGGTCAGCCCATTGGCGAAGACCCAGACGCCGGCCTCCTTCATCTTCTCGTTGACCGCGCCGGTCTGGGCGTACAGCCGTTCCATGTCCGCGTCACTCACGTTGACGGCGTTGTTGGCGTAGCTGTGAACCGAGAGCAGGTACTGCTTCATGGTCGTCCTTTCCTATCCGTATCTGGCGATCGGGCGCCCTATCGGCTTCCCTTCAACCTCACCACGAATAGACCTCCCCGGAATCGACACCTCATCGAGAAATTTTCACAAGATCGCAGAAGATCTCACGATTGGTCGGTGAGGTACTGCTGACGACAGGCTCGGCGCGCGATTTTTCCGCTGCTGGTGCGCGGGATGGCACCGGCCTGAACCAGCCGGACGTCGGCGACCGGCAGGGTGTGCCGACGGGAGACGGCGGCCCGGATCGCATCGACGATGGGGCCGGGTTCCGCCCGTCCGGCTCCTGCGGCCCGTTCGGCGACGATGACCAACCTCTCGCCGGCACCATCGCCCGCATCCACACCCGCGGGCAGATCGTTGGCCGGCACAGAGAAGGCCGCCACGAACCCGCGCCGCACCACCGGCGAGGCATCTTCGACGGTGGCCTCGATGTCGTGGGGGTAATGGTTGCGGCCGTCCACGATCACCAGATCTTTGACCCGGCCGGTGATGTACAGCTCGCCGTCGACATACACACCGAGGTCGCCCGTGCGGAACCAGATGGCGCCCGGTTCGGTGCCGGTCGCGTGACTGCCCTCGTTCAGGCGTGCCTGCAGCTTGTTATGGAAGGAGAGGTCGGTCTCCTCGGGCCGGCCCCAGTAGCCGCGACCAATGTTGTTGCCGTGCAACCAGATCTCGCCGATCTGGCCGTCAAACAGCTCCGTCTCCGTGCTGGGGTCGACGATGACCGCCCACTGGCTGCGCGCGATCTGTCCACAGGACACCTGCGGCATCGCGTTCTCGTGCGCGGCATCCACCCGGGTGGCGTACCCAGCGCCCAGCTGCTCACGATCCACGTAGATGACGGAGGGTTCCGCATCGGGGGCGATGGAGGAGACGAAGAGCGTGGCCTCGGCCATCCCATAGGACGGCTTGATCGCGTTCTGCGGCAGCCCATATGGAACGAAGGCTTCATTGAACTTACGAATCGACGCGATGCTGACCGGCTCGGAACCATTGATGAGCCCGGCCACATTGCTCAGATCCAGGGTTTCGCCATCCTTCGGTAAGCCCCGCTCGGCGGCAAGCTCGAAGGCGAAATTCGGGGCTGCACCGAAGGTGCGGCCCGCGTGGGACGCGGCGGCCAGTTCTTTGATCCAGCGGCCGGGTCTGCGCACGAAAGACATCGGCGACATCAGCGTCATGCGGCCACCGCATAGCGGGAACATCAGCATCAGCAGGCCCATGTCGTGATACAGCGGCAGCCAACTTGCGCCCCGCACATCCACATCCAGGCCAACCGAGATCACCATCTGCAGCACGTTGGTCATCACCGCACGATGGGTGATCTCCACACCGGCGGGCACCCGAGTCGAGCCCGACGTGTACTGCAGGTAGGCGATGTCATCGGTATCCGGAGTCACCCGTTCATAGGTCGCACCCACCGAGTCCGGCACGCCATCGACAGCCAAAATCCGGGGCCGACGTTCACGCGGCAGCCTGCGGATGAAGCTGCCGACGGACTCCGCGGCCGCCTGGTTGGTCAGCACGACCGTCGGGTGAGCATCGGTAAGGACAGCGTCGAGCCGTTCGGCGTGCCCGGGAAGTTCCGGGGCGAACAGGGGCACCGCGATGTTCCCGGCCTCGATGGCGGCGAAGAAACCGATGACGTAGTCCAAGCTCTGCGGGGCCAGGATCGCGACCCGATCACCGGGTTTGGTCACCTGTTGAAGCCTCGCCGCCACCGCGCGAGAACGCGCGCGGAGCTGCGGCCAGGTCAGGTCAGCGGGCACACCATTGGGGTCGCTGCTGAAATCCAGGTAGCGGTAGGCAAAAGTGTCGTGCGGTCCGTCGACAGCGCATTCCAGATAATGGTTGACGGTGTAGCCGTCCGGCAGCGAGATCGCACCGGTCTCATCGAGGTACTCCTCGACGCGCAACCCTGACACAACTGAGTTCATCGCAGCCTCCGCGTAGCCGTAACTACGACAGCCGGTGAACGAGCAGCAATGAACAAGCCATCACGCTTTGCTACGGTCCCGACCGAACGTAGATGGTACGTGACGTACCAGTTGCAAACGGTACTCGATGTCCCACTAAGACGCCGTGTCTAAAAAGGCCCGAGAGCACATTGTTCACTGTGCGTTTTGACACCCCGGCATGGTGATGTGACGGGTATGACCGCTGCGGCCGTTTTCGGCATTCCCTTCCGGCCGGGGCGCTATTAGACTCGTGCCAAATAGCATTCAGCGTTGGAGGCACTATGCGAACCAGGGATCAGCTCAAGTACTGGTCGCGGTGGGCCACCATGCATGGCATCAGCCGCGCAGCGCTACTGACTCAGGTACGCAAGATGCCCCTGGCGGCCTTGCTCCTCGGTCCCGACCGCGCCGAGAAGCACTACCAATACATCGAAGAGATCCGTGCACAAGGACCGATCGCTCCCACCCGTGCGACCGGCCTGGTGTTCACCGGGCTGGACATGACGCGCGAGATCCTGCGGGACAGCCGCTTCATCACGGCGTCACCGAACAACCTTCCCTCCCCTGTGCTCCCGCCCGGCCTCTCGCGGTGGATCTACGCACGAACCGAACCCGGCCTGCCCAACCCGGTGGAGCCGCCCGCGATGCTGGCCGTGGATCCACCAGAGCACACCCGGTTCCGCAAGCTGGTGTCCAGGGCCTTCACCCCGCGCGCCGTGGGCAAGTTGGAGGATCGAATCCGCGAGGTCACCGTTGAACTGCTCGACAACTTGGAGAAGGGCGAGCGCGCCGATCTGCTCGAGGATTACGCCTCTCAACTTCCCGTGGCCATCATCGCCGAGATGCTCGGCGTACCGCGTGCCGACGCCCCCTTCTTGCTGGCCTGGGGCAATCACGGCGCCACTCTGCTCGATATCGGAATGCCTTGGGCCGCATACCGAGAAGCTACTCGAGCACTGACCGAGATCGACTACTACTTCGACGCCCACCTGATCCGGCTGCGCAAGGAACTCGCACAGGACCCCACCATCGACGGCATCCTGGCCAGCATCGTGCGCGACGGCGGCCTGAACGACCGAGAACTCAAGGCCACCATGGCGCTGCTCCTGGGCGCAGGATTTGAGACGACGGTCAACTTGATCGGGAACGGCATCGTGGCCTTGCTTCGCCACCCCGAGCAGCTCTCCCATCTGCGGGAGAACCCGGAGGGCTGGCCCAACGCCGTCGAGGAGATCCTGCGGTACGACTCGCCGGTGCAGCTCACCGCGCGGGTGGCCACCGAGGCCGTCGAATTCCCCGGGCACACCCTCCAGGCCGGCGCGATGGCGGTACTTCTTCTCGGCGGAGCCAACCGCGACCCGTCAGTTTTTGACGAGCCCAATGCCTTCGATGTACGCCGCGCCAACGCGCGTGAACACGTGGCCTTCGGCAGCGGTGTCCATGTCTGCCTCGGAGCAAGCCTGGCCCGAATGGAAGGCGTGGTGGCGCTGCAGTCGCTCTTCGAGCGCTTCCCCGACCTCGCCCTGGCTGCCGATCCCACCCCCGGTGAGCACGTCAATCTGCACGGCTTCGGAAGTCTGCCGGTGAACCTCGGCCGCGCTCGGGTGCGGGCCAGCAGCTAATCTCGATGGTGCTCGGTGTCCGTTTGGCATCGGGTGAGCCGACACGGGGATCGGACGGAATGCACGACCGGATCAAACAGCGCACCCATTGGGCTGTGACGCATGGGATAGCCCGCGCGTACCTGAAAGTGCTTGCACGCCGGGGCGAACCCGTCGCGCAGCTGGGCATCGACACCGCCCACGCCGCCGACATCTACCGCTTTATCGACAAAATCCGGGCCCGCGGGCGGATGTCGAAATTCGGAGACGGTTGGTTTACCGCGGACGCTCAGATCGTTCGAACCATCTTCCGCGACAATCGGTTCGTCACCTTCAAACCCGAGCATCGGTCCGGCTCCCCAATCATCAAGCGTCTGGCCGCCTGGAGCGATCCGCAGCTGCTCAATCCCGCCGAGCCACCCTCGATTCTGATCACCGATCCCCCGGATCACGGGCGGCTGCGGCGCCTCGTCGCCGCGCCGTTCACCCCACGCGCGATCGAAAGCCTCCGCGGCCGCATCAAAGAGGTGACCGACGGTCACCTGGATGCGCTACAGCAGCGCCAGAATCCGGATCTGATCGCCGACTTCACTGCGAAGATCCCCATCGCCGTGATCGGCGAGATGATCGCCGTTCCGCCGCAGGACTACTCGCGGCTCTACACCGCGATGAACCGCGCGATCCAGCTGATCGCGACCACTGCACCGTCTTGGCGCGAGTATCAGGACGGCACCGAGGCCCTACGCGAGATCGATGCGTATCTCGAGAAGCATGTGGCGTACCTCCGACGTGAGGGCACTGAAAGTGAGCTGGCCACAGCACTTCTCGATAGTGACCTGAGCCACTTCGAACTCAAGATGTTCTTCGCGGTATTCCTGGGCGCGGGATTCGTCACCACCACCCATCTGATGGGTAAGGCGATCGTCACACTGCTGCGGCACCCCGACCAGCTGGCGGCACTGCACGCCGATCCAGAGTTGTGGCCCAACGCCGTCGAGGAGCTCATGCGCTACGACACCTCGAATCAGTGGTCGGCCCGCGTCGCCACCGAAACGGTCGAGATCGAGGGGCACACCATCGAGGCAGGTCAGTCGGCGCTGCTACTGCTCGGTGGGGCCAATCGCGACCCGGCGGCGTTCGAGAACCCCGACGTCTTCGACATCACCCGGCCCAACGCACGCGAAAACATCACGCTGGGCACGGGAATTCACGTCTGCCTGGGCCAGGTATTGGCGCGTGTCGAGCTGCACACGGCGTTGCAGTCCCTTTTCGAACGCTTTCCCCGGCTATCGCTTGCCGGCGAGCCGGAGTACTACGCCGGGATGGGCATCCACGGCCTGCGCCGCCTGCCCGTCACGCTGGGCTAGCCGCAGGCCGGCACGCCCTTGAACGCCAGCACCCGGCGCACCGAGGCATTGATGGCGTCACCGTTCAGTTCACCTGCGTTGTAGGCCGATTCGAGGCGATCCAGCACCGCACCAACCTTCTCGGTGCTCACCCACAGCGCCCAGTCGACCCCCGCCGTGAGCGCCTTGAGCACCGCCTCTTCGATCGGGAAGCGGTCGGTGATCGCGGCCATCGAGGACAGGTCGTCGGTGAAGATGACGCCGTCGAAGGCCGGCGCGCCGTATCCGGTTCCCTTGCGCAGCAGGTCGACTGCGGCCGGACTCAGGCTTGCGGGGTCGTCGCCGGTGAGTCCGGGCACCTGCATGTGGCCGATCATCACGGCAGCACCGCTGGTGACCAGCGAGCGATACGGCACCAGATCGTTGTCCTTCAGCTGCTCCAGCGGCGGGGTCACCACACCGTTGGTATGCGAATCACCCGAGGCGTGACCATGTCCGGGGAAGTGTTTGACCACGGCGCCCACACCGCCCGCCTGGTATCCGCGCACAGCCGCCTCGGCGTAGTCGGCGACCTTCTGCGGGTCACCGCTGAAGGAACGGTCACCGATGGCGCCATCGGGATCACCATCGGTGACATCCGCGTCCGGCGCGAAGTCGATGGTGATTCCCAGGTCCTTCATCTTCTGGGCGCGTTCCTGGCTGAGCGCCTGCACCTGCTCGGTCGTCTGGGTTGCCGCCAGCTCCCGGGCGGAGGGAGACGGACCGATGAGGTCCTTGAGACGCGACACCCGGCCGCCCTCCTCGTCGACACTCACCGCGGCCGGGATCGGGCCCGCGGTGACGACGTCATGCAGGGAGCCGTCGGTCAGCATCTCCTTCTTGGTCCAGCTTCCGACGAAGATGCCGCCGACGTGATGATCACGCACCAGCGCGCGGGCATCGTCGGCATCCTTGACGCCCACCATGAGCAACTGTGCCAACCTGTCGCGTGTACTCAGGCAGGCCAGATCACCGGCGGGTGCCGCCGTGACCGGCGCCTTCGGTGTCGCAGAGGACTCGGCGGTGTTCTTCGACGGCTCCGATGTGTTGCCACCACAGGCGGTAAGCGCCGCGACGACGAGACCGGTCAGTACGGTGCCTGCACGCATTCTCATGAGGCCATGGTGTCATGCGCGGGGTTCGAGCCGGGCCAGCCGGTCGCCGAGGTAGTTGCGAAATACTTCGTTGTCCGTGAGTTCCAAGGCTTTTCGATATGCGTCGGCCGCCTCGACGTCCCGATGAAGTCGTGTGAGCAGATCGGCCCGTGCCGCGTGCAACGGATAGTAGCCGTCAAGATCGGCCCGCAGGGGCTCGATGGCATCCAGCCCGGCCTGTGCACCGTCGCGTTCGGCCACGGCTACCGCGCGGTTGAGGGCGACGACGGTCATGGGGCTGTGCTGCATCAGCTGGTCGTACAGGGTCACGATCTGCCCCCAGTCGGTGAGCGCCGCCGAGGGTGCATCGTCATGAACGGCGTTGATGGCCGCCTGGATCTGATACGGCCCCGGGGCGTTGCGGCGCAGGCAGCGGCGCACCAACTCATGTCCCTCGGTGATCATCGGCCTGTTCCACCGGGTACGGTCCTGATCGGCGAGCAATACCAGCGCTCCGCTGTCATCGGTGCGGGCGGGACGGCGTGCTTCGGTCAGCAGGACCAGCGCCAGCAGGCCCCACGCCTCGGGCTCATCGGGCATCAGCTCCACCAGCACCCGTGAGAGCCTGATCGCTTCCCCAGAGAGATCCGTGCGCGTGAGCTCCGTGCCCGACGAGGCCGCGTACCCCTCGTTGTAGATCAGATAGAGCGCGGCCAGCACCGACGAGAGCCGGTCCGGCAGATCGTGGTCCGCGGGCACTCGATACGGAATACCCGCCGAGGCGATCTTCTTCTTGGCGCGCGTGATGCGCGCGGCCATGGTCGATTCGGACACCAGATACGCGCTGGCGATCTCCGGTGTGGTGAGCCCGCCGAGCAGCCGCAGGGTCAGCGCGACCTGCGCCTCCGGTGACAGCGCGGGGTGGCAGCACGTGAAGATGAGCCGCAGACGATCATCGTGCACCGGACCCACCTCCCGCGGCTCCGGCGGCGGCTCCTCGAAAGCAATTGCCTCCCGCGATAATTCGTCGCGCCGCTGGTCGCGACGCAACTTGTCGATGCCACGGTTGCGTGCGGTTGTGGTGATCCAGGCACCAGGATTTGGCGGGATGCCATCCTGTGGCCACTTGACGATGGCCACCTCGAACGCCTCCTGCACGGCGTCTTCGGCGATGTCGATGCTGCCGAAGTAGCGGATCAACGTCGCCACGGTGTAGCCGTACTCTTCGCGAAAGATGCGGCCGATCTCCTGTTGCGCCACGGGTCAATGGTGCCTCTCTGAGGTCGTGTGTCCTGGAAGAACCACGAACGAGCAGTGCGGAAATCGACAGCGCGCCACAATTGACCCATGGCCTACGACGAAGACCTGGTTGAGCGCATCCGTGAGGTGATCGCCACCACCAAGGGCGTCACCGAGAAGCGGATGTTCGGTGGGCTGGCGTTTTTGGTCAACGGTCACATGACGGTCGCCGCGAAACGCGGTGACGGGCTGCTGGCCCGTTGCGATCCTCAGGACACCGAAGCGTTGGTCGCCAAGGCACATGTGAGCCGGATGGTGATGGGTGGGCGCGAGATGGATGGCTGGCTGAGCGTCGATGCCGAGGGCGTGCGCACCAAGCGGCAGCTGGAACCGTGGGTGAAACGCGCGCTGGCCTACGCCGGCTCGCTGCCACCCAAGTAGCCCGCGCCGAGTGTGAAGTTACTGCGGGTAAACGCCGGAATTTCCTCAACAACTTCACGCTCGACGAAAAGGCTTGAGGTTCAACCCCCGCGCAGCACCATCAGCTTCTGCATATCGGCCAGCCCCTGCTCCTGGGCCTGGCCCAGGAAGGTGGGGAGCGGCGCCTGTATCTCGGGCAGCACCTCGTGGTCGATGAGGGCCTGCAGCTCAGCTTGCTTGGCGCCGTCACCGGCCTGGTTCTCGGACTCCTGCTGGCCGGAAGGTGTTGAATAGTCGTAGAACTCGCGATCCGATGGTCGCGAGGTGTCGATCTGCATGCCGCCGGGCTTCCAGTACGAATAGTTGGCCAGCTTGGCCTCGGCGGTACGCACCGCGACGATATGACTCGGCGCGGAGGTCGGGATCTCGGTGGGCGCGTTCTCGCCCATCACCGCACGGATACGGGGATCCTTGAGCAGGGTCGCCATCTCCTCCACCGACATGTCATCGGTGACGTGGGCGATCCACTTACGCCCTGCTGCATTGTTTTTCGCGATATCGGCAATATCGGCGCGCGCCGCCAGATACGAGAAACGCGGATCCGAACGCCATCCGTTGCCGCCGGATCCGATGGTGAGCAGCAGGGGCGCCAGGTCAACGCTGGAGGTGAGCTGGGTCCGTGTCTCCCCCGGTTTCGGGGTGAGCACACCATGCGGGTCGCGGATGTACAGCGGAACCCGGATGGCTTCCTCGTAAGCCGTCGCTCCCTTGCCGCGCAACCCATGTGAGCCCGCGTACTCCCCGTGATCGGAGGTGAAGATGACGACGGTGTTGCCGTCGATCTCCGGGCGTGACGCCAGCTTGTCGAGCACCCGGCCGATCTGCGCATCCACCTGTTGTTGCAGCCACAAGTACATGTCCAGGCAGCGGGCCCATTGGCGGGCCATGTCCGGGCCTGAATAGGTGACCGCACCCGTCATGATCGGCGACATGAAGTTGGCGTAATCGATTTGCAACTGCGGTTTGCGATGCTGCCGCAGCTCATCGGGAGTCTGGAAGTTGACGGGCACCCCATCAAACCAGTGCGGGACATCCTCCGGCAGAGGATTTTTCGGCCACCAGCAGATGTCGTGTGGATTCACCAGTGAGACGGTGGTGCACCACGGCCCCTTCCCCGCCTCCGCGTCGAACCATCCCGCGAACTGGTCGACGATCCCCGGGTCCTTCTGCAGTCCCTGGTTCGGCATGCCGTTCGGCGAGGGGAACGTTCCACCCGAGAAACCGTGAGCATCAAGACCTTCAGAGTTGTTGTCGCTCCAGTCACCCAGATGCCATTTACCCCACCACCACGTCCGATATCCCTGCTGACGCAGCATGGTGCCCCAAGTGGGGAACTGCGGGGCCAGGCTCGATTCGCTCGGCCCCTCCCCGGTGTACAGACATCCGGTCTGGTGCGAGTACAGCCCGGTCGTCATGGCGCCCCGCGACGGGGTGCACATGTTCGACGCGGTGTAGTGGGACCCGAAAGTGACGCTGTCCCTTTGCAATCGACTGAGGTTCGGCAAGAGGTTGGTGAGTTTCTGGATGTCGGGGAACCACTGCGGGGCCCTCATCTGATCCACCACGATCACCAAGATGTTCGGCTTGTTCCCATCGGATGCCGACGAATCGCCGTGCCCCGGTCTGCGGAGGAGTTCATACCCCCCGAACCCGACGGCGGCGGCACCGGCCGCGATCGCCCCGGTAGTAAGCACGGTCCTGCGGTTGAGCTCAGCCATGGATCCAACGTAACCGCAATTCGGCGGCAATGAACTCTGACGAGCTCAGCTGGTTTTGTGCCCGTTACGGTCGCGCCGGAGCAGGCACGGCAGGGGCCGGCGACGCCCCGGGCGATGGCGCCAGCGGCGCCTGTCCTGGTGTCGGCATCGGAGGCGGGGCGCCCACCGGAGGTGCTGGCGGCGTGGCGGGTGCCGGTGCCGGTCCCTCGGAGGCCGTGGGCTGCGTGCCCATGATCTCGATCTCGCTCACGGACACCAGTCCATTGAAGGCGTCCTGACGCTGCCCGCTCTTGTTCACGATCGATACGCCGGGTTCGGTGGCCTCGATGACCATGGTCACCGAATCGGTCACCACATTCACCTTGATACTTGCCAGCGCGCGGCTGACCGGCACCTGCTGCTTGACCGAGCTCCCGTCGCTGAATTCCCAACGCACCCTGGTGATCTTGCGGTTCTGAGCGAAGCGGTCCGAGCCGTCGATATCGGTCTTGGCGTATCCCGGAATCAGACCGACCGAGGTGACGAGCATCGGGTGATCGAACTTGGCCGTGATCGACTGCCCGTCCTGTTCCTTCCACTGGCAACGCCACGCGGTCAGTGGATCGTTGTCGAAGGCCTTCGCGGGGTCGTAGACGTACTTCGCCCCGTTGCTATCGGTGCCGTCCTCGGCCTGAACGCAATTGGTAGACACGTCCACCGGCTTGATCGGGCTCGAGGCCACCGGCGGCGGCGCGGTCGTGGTCGCGACGGCGCTGCTGCTGGGGGTCTTCGCGTCATTCGGCGGGAGCATCCCATGTGTCTGCGGAGTGGTTCCGTCGCCGTGCACCGCCATGTACCCGACGTATCCGAGCCCGACGATCACGAGCACACCTGCCAGCATCGCGAAGGCCATGACCACCCCGCGGTGCGACCGCGCGTTGGGATCCCGCCACGGATCAGAGAACTGCACCTGGGCGGCCAAGCTGGGCGGGCACGCGGGCAGCTGCGCCAGGGCCTCACGCAGATCGGGCCGCGCCTGCCACAGTCGCAATAGCTGATCCTGCGGTAGCGCCGGATTGTGCGCGGCGGCGAACTCCGCGTCATAGTCCGGCGCCGGTCCGTAGTTGTATGGACCGGTCATGGGCGGCCATTATTCCGCACGGACGCGCACGAGTAGCCACACCCGGCCGCTCGCCATACCGGTCTATTCACGGTTCAACATATTCCTCGCTCATCCGAACTGGCCCGCTGCCCACCCCCTACCTCGCCCGCGGGGTCCAGCTGATGGTCGCACTATCGCGACGGCTTGTCCGCCGGAGAATCGTTGCTGATCGAGAACGTGCTAGTTTGGCCGCTGTATCTGCATGACCTAGAGGAGCTCCGATGACCAGATTTGTGGTGCCGGCCGCCGCGAGCGTGCTGATCGGGCTGCTGCTGGGCGCCGCCGCGGTCTTCGGCCTGACGCTTTCGGTCGAGCAGGACAAGAAGCCGGTCGTCACCGGCATCGATCCGTCGACGGCAATCCTCAACCGGCCCGATTACGGCAACCGGAGCTGACATCTCGCGGCTCCCGACCGCGCCGCGCCGCCTTTCCTGACCCGTGACGCACCGCCTCGACTCTTCACCGCTGCGCCGGCGGTGGCTCGCGGTTGCCTCGGCACTTGCTCTGCTGCTGACCTTCTCTCAATCACCCGGGCAGATTTCTCCGGATACCAAGCTGGATCTGGCGATCAATCCGCTGCGCTTCGCCGCGCGTGCGCTCAACCTCTGGAGCAGTGACCTGCCATTCGGGCAGGCGCAGAATCAGGCGTACGGATACCTCTTTCCCCACGGTGCCTTCTTCTCGCTGGGCCATATTGTCGGGGTGCCCGCCTGGGTGACCCAGCGTCTGTGGTGGGCGTTGCTCGTGGTGGCCGGGTTCTGGGGCGTCATCCGTGTTGCCGAGGCGCTGGGTATCGGTACCCGCGGCTCCCGGATCTTCGCGGCGATCGCGTTCGCGCTGTCTCCCCGGGTGCTGACGACTCTTGGCGCCATCTCCTCGGAGACGCTGCCGATGATGCTGGCCCCGTGGGTGCTGTTGCCGATCATTCTGACGTTCCAGGGCCGCATGTCGCCGCGCCGGGCGGCGGCGTTGTCGGCGGTGGCGGTTGCCTTGATGGGTGCGGTCAACGCCGTGGCCACCGCCCTCGCGTGCGGGGTTGCCGTCATCTGGTGGCTGGCTCACCGACCCAACCGGACGTGGTGGCGCTTCACTGCGTGGTGGATTCCCTGCCTGGCGCTGGCCACCAGTTGGTGGATTGCGGCCCTGCTCATCTTCGGCAAGATCAGCCCAAAGTTCCTCGACTTCATCGAATCCTCCGGCGTCACCACCCAATGGACCTCGCTGACCGAGGTGTTGCGCGGAACCGACAGTTGGACACCGTTCGTGGCCCCGACCGCGACGGCGGGTTCCTCGCTGGTCACCCAGTCGGCCATGGTCATCGCCACCACCATGATCGCCGCCGCAGGCATGGCGGGGCTGGCCATGCGGGGCATGCCGGCGCGCGGGCGACTTGTCGCCATACTTCTGGTCGGCTTGGTGCTTCTGACGGCCGGGTACACCGGCGCACTCGGATCGCCCGTGGGCCAACAGATTCAGTTCTTCCTGGACGACGGCGGCACCCCGTTGCGCAATGTGCACAAGCTGGAGCCGTTGATCCGTCTGCCGTTGATTCTCGGCTTGGCGCACGCGTTGTCACGAATCCCACTGCCCGCCAGCATGCCCGTGCGGGAATGGCTTTCGGCATTGGCACGACCAGAACGCAATCGGGCCGTCGCCTTCTCGATCGCACTGTTCGTGGCGCTCGCCGCCAGCACATCGCTCGCGTGGACGGGCCGGCTGGTACCCCGCGGCGGCTTCGATGCGATCCCCCAATACTGGAGCGATACGGCGCACTGGCTGGCCGATCACGACGACGGCGGGCGGGCGCTCGTGGTGCCGGGCGCTCCGTTCGCCATCCAAACCTGGGGTCTGACCCGCGACGAGCCGCTGCAAGCATTGGGACAAACCCCTTGGGGAGTACGTGATTCCATCCCCTTGACGCCCCCGGAAACCATCCGGGCCATCGATTCCGTGCAGCAACTGTTCGCCGCGGGCCGTCCCTCGGACGGACTGGCCGACACCTTGGCACAGCAGGGCATCTCGTACCTGGTGGTGCGCAATGATCTGGATCCCGACACCTCGCGTTCGGCACGACCGATCCTGGTGCACCACACCATCGATGCGTCTCCGGGGCTGACCAAGGTGGCACAGTTCGGCGACCCTGTCGGGGCCGGAACGCTGGAGGGCTTTGTCGCGGACAGTGACCTGCGGCCTCAGTATGCCGCCGTCGAGATCTACGCGGTGGGTCCGCAAAAGCACAACGGCGACCCGTATTTCGCGGATATCGACAGCATGCCCAGGGTGGCGGGCGGCCCCGAGGCCCTGCTGCGGCTGGGCGAACGGCGCCGCCAGCTGAACGAACAGCCGCTGGGCCCGTCTCTGTTGGCCACCGACGCCGCTCAAGCCGGTCTGCGCCCCGGACCCGCGATGGTCACGGACACACCGCTGGCTCGCGAGACCGACTACGGGCGGGTAGACGATCATTCTTCGGCCATCCGCGCGCCCGGCGACAAACGTCGCACCTTCAATAGAGTCCCCGACTACCCGGCCACCGGTGTTCCTCTCGTCAACGGAAGTTGGACGGGCGGAACCATCACCGCTTCCAGCTCCGCATCGGATTCCACCGCCCTGCCCAATGTGGCACCGGGCACCAGCACGGCCGCCGCGATCGACCGCGACAGCGGGACAAGCTGGGTCAGCAGCTCCCTGGAAGCTGCTCTTGGGCAATGGATTCGAGTCGACCTGGATCGGCCGATCACCAATGCGATTCTCACCGTCACGCCGAGCGCGACCGCCCTGGGCGCGCAGGTGCGGCGGCTGGAGGTCGAGACCGACAACGGTACGACGTCGGTGCGATTCGACGAGCCGGGCAAACCCCTGGACATCGCGCTACGGCCCGGGGAAACCAACTGGGTCAAGGTAACCGCAACCGGAACCGACGACGGCACCTCCGGCGTCCAGTTCGGAGTGACCGAATTGTCGCTGACTCAATACGATGCCGCCGGATTCGCCCACTCCGTCGATCTGCGCCACAGCGCGACGATCCCCGCGCCCCCGGCCGGTGACAACCCGCTCGGCTGGGATTTGGGTTCCCCCCTGGAGGGCCGATCCGGTTGCGCCCCTTCCCCACAACGCTTGCGGTGTGCCGCGACACTGTCCCTGGCACCCGAAGAACCCGGCACATTCATCCGAACATTGACAGTCCCCCAACCCATTTCGCTGACGCCGAAGTTGTGGGTACGGGCACGTCCGGGCCCGCAGCTGCGTGATTTGATCCAACAACCGGGCACCACCGTCGCGACCGGAAACTCCGACGTGATCGATCCCCGCGGCTCGTCGTACGCGGCCACCGACGGCGATCCGGGCACGGTCTGGACGGCGCCGCAGGATTCGGTGCAACGCCAACATCTGCCATCCCTCGTCATCAAACTCCCCAAGCCCACCGCCGTCGGCGGAATTCGGTTGCGCCCCAGCCGTACCGAGGTGCCGGCGCACCCCAAGCAGGTGGCGATCAATCTCGGTGACGGTCCGCAAGTGCGGTCCATCGACACCAGGGCTGATGTCACCGAGCTGACCCTGCACCCGTTCGTCACCGACACCATCACGCTCACGGTGACCGACTGGACCGACATCATCGACCGCACCGCATTGGGATTCGATCAACTCAAGCCGCCCGGCCTCGCCGAGGTCGTCGCACTGGACGCGGACCGCCGGCCCATCGCCCCGGCCGACGATGCGGCGAACAGCAAGCGCACGATCACCATCGGATGCGATCGCGGACCGATACTCGCTCTGGCCGGACGCTTTGTGCCCATGTCCATCACGGCCACGGTGCGTGACCTGTTGGACGGCAAAGTCATTCAGGCGACACCCTGCGACACCAATCCGATTGCCACCGGTTCCGGGGCGCAGGACGTGACCGTCAACCCGAGCCAGCAGTTCATCGTTGACGGGGTACAGCTCACCGCACCCGGTACAACACCGGCCGCCGCGACCGCCACGATCGCCGCCAAGGGCACCTGGGGACCGGATCGGCGCGAGGTCACCGCCGAGCCTGCACGCCGCGATCGGATACTTGTGGTGCCTGAAAGCATCAACCCCGGATGGGTGGCACGCGATGCGCAGGGACACACGCTTGCCCCGGTACGCGTCAACGGATGGCAGCAGGGCTGGGTGCTTCCGGCCGGCGACGACGGAAAGATCACGCTGACATTCGGCCTCAACACCTGGTACCGGGCGGGACTCTTCGGCGGGCTGGCACTGCTTCCGGTCCTCGCACTCTTGGCCCTGCTGCCGGCGCGACGGAAAACCACGCTGCCTCGCGTGGTTCCCTGGCACTCGGGACCGGCCACGGGTGTCGCAGTCTTGGCGGCTCTCACCGCGATCAGTGGCATCGCCGGGGCCGTAGTGGGCGTGACAGCCCTGGTGTTCAAGGTGTGGACCCGTTGGCCGCTGCGCGCACTCACCGTCGCAGGCTCGTACATCGCGGGCGGCTCACTACTACTGGCCGGCGCGGCTCTCTCACGGCATCCGTGGCGATCGGTGGGCGGCTACACCGGTCACTCGTGGTGGATTCAGCTGCTGGCGCTGATCTCGGTGGCCACCGTGGCCCTGGCCGCGGTCCGGCTCCCATCACGACGCTTCTGGAAGCGGCGCAGTGCCTCCCGTGACGGGGATTCGACCAGCGCATAACTCACCGCGGCCATCGCGAAGCCGAAGATCAGCGTGAGAATCAGCACCGACGGGAAATGCCCACTGAACGGAAATCGTCCGATGACGGTGAAGACCATGTTCAGCGCGGCCAGGTGCCAGATGAACAGTCCATAGGACCAACGCCCCAATGTCACCATGAGCGGGCTGCCCAACACCCGATGCGGAGTACCCGGGGCGTCCAAGGTCAGCGGCATGAGCAGCGCCCAGGCCAGCGTCGCTCCCATCGCGATCTTGACCGCGTACTGGTGCGGGGGTGCCTGGATCAGCCCCTCCGGCCCCGCCAGCGGCGATGCCGCCACGGCGAACGCGATGAGGGCCACGACGGCCAGTACGACCCGGCGGCGGGCCAGACGCAGCGTCCAGGCGGGCGGGGCCGCACTCCATTCGGCCAGCAGCATCCCCGCGACGAACCATGAGAAGAAGGCGGGAGGCCACGTCAGCGGATTGATACCGGCGGGACTGTGAAACGGGATGAACGACCACCCCAAGCTGACCACCCCGGCCGCCAGCAGCAGCGGGGCCCGCCACCGAACCGGCGACCGCCGCATGATGAGCGCGATGACGGGCAGCGCGATGTAGAACGCGACCTCCACCGCCAGGCTCCACATCTGCGTCAGACCCGCCGTCAAAGTTAGCGGGATGTACAGCTGAGTGAGCGTCAGGTTGGCCAGCCAGACGATCCAACGGGCTCCTGCCGCATCCGGTAACAGCAACAGCACCACGAAGACGGCGGCCAGGTAGGCCGGGACGATGCGCACGAACCGCGACGCGAAGTAGCGCCCGGTACTCACCGGAGGCGGTCCCTGCGCCGCTGGCTGGGCGGCCAGCGCATGCGGTCGCCACAGCAGAAATCCCGATAGCGCGAAGAACACGGCCACCGCCAGGTCGAAGCGGCCCAGGATACGGCCGTCGACCCCACCGTTATGGCCGGTCTGGAACGCGGTGTGGGTGACGACGACCCCCATCGCGGCACAAGCGCGCATACCCTCCAGTGCGGGTACAAAGCCCCGCGCATGGACGGCAGAGACTGCCGGAGCCGAGGGCCGCGCTGTGGTCACCCCGCCGAGGGTACGGTTCTGAGCCGATCCGAGGACATTCGACCAGAACCAAGACCTGCGGACCGTACGATCGCCGAATGACCACCTAACGGCCGCGGCTGTTAGGGTCAGACAGATTTGCCCTGGGCATGCTGTGTCATCCGGCTGCCGCCGGAACCAGGGCTACCGCACGTTAAGGAGGGTTCGTCCACAGTGAACCGCGGGGTCATGATGCGTATCGCAGCGTGCGGGCTGCTGGGGCTCGGTTCGGCGCTCATTATCGCTGCACTGTTGCTCAGCACGTACACCAGCAACCGGCTTGCGAAGATTCCGCTCGACTGGGACGCCACATTGGTGAGCGAGGGCAAGGGCCGCGCACTGGACCCGGTGTCGCTGTCCGGCCAGAAGTTCATTGCCGACCCGGACAAGCCGGTCATGCTGCAGGAGCAGATCACCACCGTCAGCCCCGCCGACGCCACCAAGGTCGGCCTGCAGGCGGGTATCACCATTCGGCGGACCGACAAGCAGGGCGATGCCGGGTTGGTCCTCGCCACCGTCGACACCGTCACCGTCGACCGGCACTCCGCCGAGGCGATCTCCAGCGATGACAACCCGGGCGGCAGTGTGCAGAAGCCGCGGGCCATCGAAGACGAGACACCGCCGACCACGATTGCGCTCAAGCACGAAGGGTTGAGCTACCGGTTCCCCTTCGACACCGAGAAGAAGACCTACCAGTACTTCGATGTGGTGGCACAGCGCGCCTTCGATGCCAACTACACCGGCGAAGAGGACGTCAACGGGCTCACCGCCTACCACTTCACCCAGAACGTCGGCTACGACGCCAACGGCAAGCTGGTGGAACCCGTCGCGTACCCCTCCCTGTACGACAAGGACGAAGACTCCAAGGTGACGGCCCGCGCCCAGCAGTGGGGCGTAGAAGCCGAGCACGAGGACGAAGAGATCACCATGACCCGCTACTACGCGGCGCAGCGCGAGTTCTGGGTCGACCCGGTCAGCGGCATCATCGTCAAGAGCAAAGAGCATGCGCTGCACTACTACTCGCGTGACGCGCTCAAGCCCGAGGTCCCGATGGTGGACTACACCGTTCAGTCCAATGACGAGACCGTCGAGAAGCAGGTGAAGGCGGCCCGCGATACCCGCGACAGCCTCTCCATCTGGTCGAACATCCTGCCGATCACCTTCGCGGCCCTCGGTGTGGTGGCGCTGGTCGGTGGCGGCCTGCTGGGTTCGTTCAGCCTGCGGGCCGAGTCCGCACTGATCGATCCCGGCCTGGACACCGTCGATCATGGCTTCTTCGGTCGCCGCGGGCCGGAGAAACCGCCCGCCAGCGAGGCCGACACCGATAAGTTCCCGTCGCCTCGAAACCACCTCTAGCCAGGACGTCTTGCGCCGCACAGGCCTTATCACCCCGCTTTACGCACTGGTCTTGACGGCGGCTGTCACCGCACCGCTGGCCGCCCCCGGCTACCTGCTGATCCGTGACGCCGTCTCCACACCGCGGTCATACCTGACCGATGCGGCACTCGGGGTCGGCGAAGCGGCTCCGCGCGCCGTCCCGCAGGACTTCTTCATCGCCGTCATGACAGTGCTTGTCGACGGCGGAATCCTCGTCAAGATCCTTCTTGCGCTGA
Source organism: Mycobacteroides franklinii (assembly GCF_001853795.1). Taxonomy (NCBI): domain Bacteria; kingdom Bacillati; phylum Actinomycetota; class Actinomycetes; order Mycobacteriales; family Mycobacteriaceae; genus Mycobacteroides; species Mycobacteroides franklinii. The sequence goes on along the minus strand of NZ_MLIK01000019.1, from coordinate 1,133,814 downwards.
GCTTATGGCTCGCGGGGTGGGGCGTGGGACGTCTTACCGCCCACCTGGTTCCGGCTGCCGGAATTCCTGGACAGCTGGTGGCAGCCACCATCGCGATCTGGAATCCCTATGTGGCCGAACGCCTTTTGCAGGGGCACTGGAGTCTCCTGGTCGGCTACGGCTGCCTGCCCTGGATCGCGTTGACGGTTATCCGCCTGCGTACGGCGACGGGAATCGGCGCCTGGTGCCCGCTCGCGTTCTGGATCGCCGTGGCTGGATTGACCCCGACCGGAACGGTGCTGGCACTGATCGTCGGGCTTGCCGTGGCCACGGATCGACGGTCACGACTTGGCGTGCTGTCGATCTCGGTACTGGCCGCGATGCCATGGCTCGTGGCGTCGGGGTTGGGAACGGTCGTGCCTGCCGGAGACGAGGCGGGAGTCCACGCCTTCGCCGCTCGGGCCGAACCAGGGCTGGGCACGCTCGGCAGCCTGGCCTCATTGGGCGGCATATGGAATGCCTCGGCGGTGCCCGCCTCGCGTACCACGCTGTTCGCGCTGGTGTTCTCGGCGGCGCTGCTCATCGTGGTGGCGGTGGGCGTAGTGATGCTGTGGCGCACCCGTACCGCACTCGGACTGCTCGGCATTGCCGTTGCGGCGGTGATCATTCCGGCACTGCTGGCGACGGGCCCGGGGTTGACGCTGACCACCTGGTTCATCACCGAGGTGCCGGGGCTCGGCATCCTGCGCGACGGCCAGAAATGGTTGGCATTGGCAATGCCCGGGTACGCGGTGGCCGGCGCCGCGGCCGTTACCGCGGCGCGCGAACGTTCCTCGCAGTACCTGGCGGCCGGGTTGGCCTGCGCGGCATTGGTATTCACGCTGCCCGACCTGGCATGGGGTGTCGGCGGCCGAGTTGTGCCGGTGACCTATCCGGCCGGATGGACCGCCGTGGCAGCCCACATCAATGCCGAGCCGCACCCGGTGGCGGTGTTACCTCCGGAGACCATGCGGCAGTATCCCTGGGGACCATCGTCCATACCGGTGCTGGATCCCTTCCCGCGCTGGATCCGCGCCGACACGGTGAGCAGCGGTGACCTGCGCGTCGACGGACAGGATGTGCGTGGGGACGGCACCCGTGGGCGCCGCGTCGAGGAGCTGTTACGTAACGGTGCCATGCCGGACGAGCTCGCGGCGCAAGGCATCGGATGGGTCGTCGTACAGGCGAATACCCCCGGCCAACAAGAGATTTCGTCGTCATCGCTGGCACGACTCGAGTCGGTCTACCGCGACGGCGATATTGCGCTCTACCGGGTACCCGGCCCATGGACTCCCATCGGGGCGTCCTCGAGCCGTCGCGCCACTGTCATCGCGGCACATCTGATGTGGATGGCCCTCCTCGCGGCGGGTGTGGTAGCAGCGGGCCGTCGCTACCACACGCGACACGCGGGGTCAGGGGGCACCCAGGATGCCAGAATCGCCGCGCCGGATTCGGACAACTGAGCCACATCTAGCGCAACCAAAAGCGGTTCGGCCACAGCCCAACCGCCCGGCACGAGGTGATCAGTCCACACGTTCCGAACCGGCGGCATCCGCAGAACGGCCACTGGCTTCCCACCGGGTCGGCACGCTCCCAGCGTCCGAGTCGCGGCGACGAAAGCCCGTCGATCCGGCGCATAGAATTCGAGAGGGCCACCCTCCAGCCGATCTTGTCTCCCCTCGTACGCGGAAATGGCCCCAGCGCCGGTGAGGGACCAACACGACAGTCGGAGCTCGTCCGCCTCATCTTCCGGCGCCTCCAGAGTGCGAAGCGGAGTGCTCGGCGGGTTCCACACGGCCGCGAGTTCCCAGAAGAGCTCCGGGCATCGCGGCTTGTCGAGCGGCGTGATCAACCCCGCATCCCGAAGAGCCCCAACAACAAGGGAAACAGAACTGGCGGCACGACCGATGTGCTGCGCGATGTTCCGCACCCCGAATCGGTGGCACGGATCCAGTAACAACATCGTCGCCACCTCGACCCCAAACTGACCCGTAAACGGATCCTGACGGCGTGTAGCTCGTCTGTCTCGTCCGGGTATCCGAACATCTGCGTTCACAAAGATGCCCGGGCCGCTCAGGTACAACCGGCCGCGGAGGTCTAACCATCCCCAGCCCGCCTTGCCGAGCTCGCGGCGCGCACCCTCGGTGATGCGATTGCCCACCACCACCGAGAGTCCCGCGCCCGTACCCGCGCGAAGGTCGCGAATCTGGGATACGTCCCGCTCGGTGAGCAGCGAGACCCTCCGTGTCCGGACAGGCAGCCCCGCGTCCGTCAACATCAGGCACAGCGCACCGTCTACCGGCACGGCTTTAAGACCAACCTCCGCCAGCGCGCCCATCAACAGCTCGACTGCGTCGTCCCCCACGGGACATATGGTTTCGAGTGTTCGATGTTCGATCAATACCGAACATCGAACATGTGGATGGATATGGCTACGCGGAGGTTGACACCGAGGCCGCGGCAGCCGCACCGGACATGAAGCTGTAGTCGTCCAGCTCCACCGTCCGCAATTGCCGCGCGAACTGAGTGGCGAATCCCGGAAACATCGTGGTGTTCTTGCCGTCTGCGGTCAGGTACCAGCTCTGGCAGCCCGAATTCCACGTCGTCTTGCCCAACCGCTGCTGAATATCGTCGTTGAACCGGTCCTGCCGGTCCTGGCGTACGTCCAAGGTCAACAAGTCCTTGTCCCGCACGATGCCGATTGCCTGCACGATGTAGTCGATCTGTGCCTCCATATAGACCAGCGCGGAATTGTGCCCAGGTCCCGAATTGGGGCCGAATGTGAAGAACAGATTCGGGTAGCCCGAGACATTCACGCTCTTGTATGCGTACGCGCCATCGGACCATTCGTCGGCGAGCTTCCTGCTGTCGCGCCCCGCGATCGGGAAGGGGGTGCCTGCCTTGCACACATCGAATCCGGTGGCGAAGACGATGCAGTCCACATCGTGTTCGATACCGTCGGCGGTACGAATTCCGTTGGGAGACAACGTAGCGATGGGCCACGTGATCAGCTTGCAGTTGTCCTTCTCAAGGGCGGCGTAGTAGTCGCTGGTCATCAGCATTCGCTTGCACCCCGCACGGAAATCTGGGGTCAACTGGCGACGGGTCCAGGGATCACTGATCTGCCGGCGCAGGTTCGCCTTGGCAATCCATTGGATGAGCGAGGTCACCGGGGTGTCCCAGACCATTCCCACCGCGGCGGCCTCGTGCGTCCAGTACCAGGCCTGCCGGGCCAGGCTCTGAACCGCCGGGTTGCTGCCGAAGATCCTTTGTGCCCACGCGGGATGCTGGAAGTCCAAGCGCGGCAACACCCAACCGGGCGTGCGCTGAAAGACCTTGACCCGGGCAGCGGTCTTGACCAACTCCGGAATAATCTGCACGGCACTGGCTCCGGTGCCGATCACCGCGACATGCTTACCCTCCATGTCGTAGTCGTGATCCCACCGCGCGCTGTGAATCTTGTGTCCGGTGTAGCTGTCCAGTCCCCGGATATCGGGCCAGCTGGCATTGGCCAGCGGTCCCGCCGCCATGACAGCGCACCGGCCGGCGAAGATCTCGCCGGAGGCGGTGTCCGCCGTCCAGATCCCCGTGCTCTCATCGAATGTCAGCCCCGTGACGTTCACACCGAACTTGATGAAGCGCCGCAGATCGTGTTTGTCCACCATGCGCTGGATGTACCGCAGGATTTCCGGACCACCCGAGTATGCCTTGGACCAGTCCGGATTCTGCTCGAAGGAATACGAGTACAACAGTGATGGGATATCACACGCCGCACCGGGATAGGAGTTGTCGCGCCACGTTCCGCCGACGTCATCGCCCCGCTCGAGAATCGTGAAGTCGTCGATTCCTTGCTCCAGCAGTCGGATAGCGGTGCCCAGACCTGCAAAGCCCGCACCGATGATCAGCACCTCACTCATCGCGACACCGGCTCATAGGTGAGTTCCTGGGACCAGGTCGGCGTCTTACCCAGCACCCGGATCGGGAAGAGATCGATTGCCTTGCCCATGGATTCGGAGACGAACTGGAACGGCTGAGTCTGATTGATGGCGATTCGTGCGTGGTACTTGATGAGGTGATATGCGGGCAGCCGACGCGTGTTCTCGCTGCGCTCGCCGACGTTCTCGTACCTCTTGATCGCGTTGTACAGCTTCTCTTCCGAGAGACCCATCGCAGAGATATTGGTGACCATCCGGGTGAGCAGGGGCGAGTAGACCAGCAGCCCCAGCATCACCGACGGTTTGATGAAAGTACCCACGGTTTCGACGATGAGCTGACGCATGGAACTGGCCCCGAGCATGTCCAAGACCTGGAAACCGACTGCGAGGTGGCGGGATTCGTCGCTATTGATATGGCGGAACACCTCATGGCACACCGGGTCGTCGACCTCGTCGAGCAGGAACTTGACCAGCGCGCCGTCCAGGGCCGTCTCCAAAGACGGGATCACCGTGCCCAGGGAGGCCAGCGACAAACTGTCGCTATAGCGATCGAGCCATTCGATAACCAACCGAATGTTCTTGTTGGGCACCGGCATTTCGCCCTCTTCGATCATCCCCCAGCGGCGCATCAACGCCAATTCGGCGTTGGCATGCCGTTGTTCCTCGGCGTGGAAGTACGTGTAGATCTGCTTCAGATCCTCATCGGGCGCCTTCGTCGCCAGCGCGGCAAACCCTCGCGCGCCCACGTTCTCGATCCACACCAGATCGGACATGAATTCCTTGAGCGCCGGGCGCTGTTCATCGGTGACCTGTTCTGCACCCGGTGCGTCCCAGTCGATATCGGCCAGTGCCCACTGCTTGTCCTTGATGGTCGCGAGGATGCTGTCGAGTGCGATTGCCATCGTGTTTCCTTCCTGGTCAGTTTCCGCGCTGGCGGGAGAATCGTTCCGCGATGCCCAGCGCCTTGGTGTAGGTATCGGGGGCAAGGCGCTTGGCCTGCCACATGAATCGGGCATCGAATTGCGGGAGCACATAGAGCTGGCCCCGGTCGTGCGCGTCGAGGCAGCCGCGTGCCACCGAATCCGCGGAAACACCGGTCCATTTCATGGCGGTGGCCGCCAGCCTGGCGGCCGACTCCTCGATGATTCCGCTGTCGACGATGTTGGTCTTGACGAAGGTGGGGCACAGCACCGTGACGGCCACCCCGGTGCCGCTGAGTTCGGCGGCAAGAGTCTCGGAGAGCGCCAACACCCCCGCCTTGCTGACGTTGTAGGCACCCATGCGCGGCGCGGCCGCGAAGCTCGCCGCCGAGGCCACGTTGATGATGCCGCCGCGGCCCAGCGCCCGCAGGCGAGGTGCGAACACGTGGGACCCGTGGATAACGCCCCACAGGTTCACCCCGAGTGTCTTCTGCCAATCCCCGAGCGGGGCGGCGCCGACAACCTGACCGCCCGCACCGATGCCCGCGTTATTGATCACCAGGTCGGCCGGTTTTCCGAACCACTCCTCGGCGATATCGGCGAGCGCTTCCACCTCGTCGAACACCGACACATCGCAGGCCGCCTCGATCGCGCGATCCCCGATCAGCGCGGCCGTCTCCTTCGCGCCGGGCAGATCCACATCGGCACACACCACCCGTCCCCCGCGACGAGCCAGTTCCAGGGCGAATGCCCGGCCGATACCGCTGGCCGCACCGGTCACCACCGCATCGGCCTTGCGAGTGCGGCGTTCGCCACGTCCGAACCCCAAAAGGCTCACCACCGCGCCACCGCAGCACACTTTGGTGGCACCCGCCATAACTGACTGCACATGCCACCACTTTGACCTACCGTGCGCGGGACTGTCAACATGGGGCGATGGCGGCATCACCGGGTCTATGGGGCGGGCGTACCGCGGCTGAGCGTCGCGCCGAACGCCGCGAGCGGCTGGTCACGGCCGCACAGGAGATCTGGATCGAGCAGGGGTGGGCCGCGGTCACCATGCGGGGCGTCTGCGCACGGACCTCACTGAACGACCGGTACTTCTACGAAGACTTCGGCGACCGCGAGGATCTGCTGGCCGCGGTCTGGGACGGCGTCCGCGAGGAACTGATCGCACAGATCTCCGCCATTGTCGGAGAGGACCCGAACCGCCCTCCGCTGGACACTCTCCGCAAGACCATTGCCCTTGTGGTTCAACGTGTTTCCGCAGATCCCGGCTGGGCAGACATCATATTTGTTCGGCATGTCGGCAGCGCGGTGCTCGAGCAGCGGCGGACAGATCTCTTACATCAAGCCACCGCGGTCCTGATCGCCGCGGCCGAACCCTACCTGGTACCGAACGTCGACCGAACCGGGTTCCGAATGGACACCCTGGTAGGCATCGGCGGGTTCAGTGAACTGGTCAACGCCTGGCGCTCTGGGCTTCTCGACGTGGGCGCCGACGAGCTGATCGAACACAGCACCCGGATCGGGGCCACGCTCGCCTCCCGATACCTCACCGCCGGTTGAGCGATCAGGCGGGAATCTCGACCTGCGGAGCCACGACCGGTTCGGCGCCGATTATCCCCGAAACCGGGACCCCGGCTACCGCCGCCTTGAGTACGGTCGTCACCCCGGCAGCGCTGCGCTGCCACGAAAGATCGGCGCAACGAGCCCGTCCCGCTTCACCCATGCGGTAGCGAAGCTTGTTGTCCGCCAACAGAGTCGCGGCATGGCGGACGAATTCATCCTGATCGCGGGCCAGCAGGCCGGTGATGCCATCGGTGACCGAGTCCATGAGTCCACCGGACGACCGGTAGCCAACGGTAGGCACACCATGTTGCGCGGCCTCGGTGACGGCCAGGCCCCAGCCCTCCTTGCGAGACGGCATCAAGTGCACCCACGCGCGCTGCAGCACGCGGTGCTTGGTTTCCTCGTCAAGGTATCCATGGAAGGTCACCGCATCGGAAATCCCAAGCCGGGCAGCATGGTCCACCAGCGGGTCCATCCACCAACCATCTCCGATGATGTCAAGGTGCACGTCGACCACATGGTCGCGCAGGAGTGCCAGAGTGGTCAGCGCGTGCTCGATCTGCTTGTGCGGCACCAGACGTGACAGGACCACCGCGCGCGGCGTCTCGCTTCGCACGTCCATCGCATCGCCGGAGATATAGGCGTCAATCTGGTCGACACCATTGCGCACCACCGCGATCCGTCCGGGATCAACGCCGAGGGCAACCAGATCCGAGGCAGACGGCTGCGAGACCGTCAGGTACTGGTTACGCCGGTGCATCCGCGGAGACAACCGCGATTCCAGCCACCAGCCCAGCCGGCCGATGAGCGGTCCCGCTACCGGCCACTGTTCCCGATGGCAGTGGTGCACCAGCACCACCACGGGTGCGGGGGCAACGGTGCCGGCGAAGAAGGGGATGCCGTTCTGGGTGTCGATGACAACATCGGGACGCACATCACGCAGCGCACCCAGTCCCAGACGACCGGCCAGCAGCGACAGCAGCGCACGCGGATACACCGTGAAGCGCCCGCCGGCCCGTGAGATCTGCACTCCGTCCACCACCTCACGGCGGGGAGCGCCCGGGTGGGCGGCGCATCGCAGGGTCACCTTGACCCCGGATGCTGCCAGCTCGGCGCCGATACGCTGCAGGTATGCCTCGCTGCCACCGCCCTGCGGATGGCCGGTATCGCGCCAGCACAGCATGAGGACCTCCCGCGGGAGGTCCGGCTGATCTGACAGTTCGCTAAGCACCGCTAAGCACCCTAGGCCGTTAGGGTGGGCCTCCAGAAATTTCCGTCATCATTAGACGAAATCGAGCAGGACGAGAACCCGTGCCGAACATTACAGATCTGTTTGCCCAGCGAGCTACCCTTCGGCGTTCAGTGAGCCTATTGGCATCTTTTCGATATGAGCAGAGTGCGCCAGAGCGGTTCTATGGGACGGTCGCGCATGACACTGTTCACCTGGTCACAGACTTGTGGCAACAGGCAACGGGCGCTGGATTGCAGGACCGCACGGTGCTGGATGTCGGCGGCGGCCCAGGTTATTTCGCGTCAGCCTTCGCCAGTGCGGGGGCGCGATATATCGGCGTCGAACCCGACCCCCGGGAAATGCATTCGGCTCCCGCTGGAACCTCCGGCATCCACGATCCCCGCACGGCATATCTGCGCGCATCCGGAATGGCCCTGCCGTTCGCCGACGACGCCGTGGACATCTGCCTGTCGTCGAATGTCGCCGAGCATGTGCCGGAGCCGTGGCGCCTCGGCGAGGAGATGCTGCGGGTCACCCGTCCGGGCGGGCTCGCGATCTTGTCCTACACCGTCTGGCTGGGCCCGTTCGGCGGCCACGAAATGGGCCTGACGCACTACTTCGGGGGTGCCCGCGCGGCCCGCTGGTACACCCGCAAGCATGGCCATCCACCCAAGAACAACTACGGGTCGTCACTTTTCCCGGTATCGGTGCGCGACGGGCTTGCCTGGGCCCACGGAACCGGCACGCTGGTTGCCGCATTTCCCCGCTACCACCCTAAATGGGCATGGTGGATCACCAGAGTTCCCGCTGCGCGGGAGGTTCTGGTGAGCAATTTGGTGCTGGTCCTGCGCCCCCACTGAATACAGAATTGCAACAGGTTCCACTTCCCCTGACTGCCCGGTAGTGTTGCGTGCGTCACGCAACGAGGCGGACATGAAACGGAAGTCACGACACCTTGACTGAGCAGACAGCGACGCATGAGGACGTTGCACGTCCCGCGGAATCTCAACGGGACCCCGAAACTTTGCGTGGCGCGCTCGCCGACTGGATATCCGCCCAGCTGCCGGCCGACGCCGCCTTCAGCGTGGACCATGCCGAGCTGCCGAGTGCCAACGGCATGTCCAGCGAGACGATCCTGGCCGATGCGCAGTGGACCGAGAACGGCCAGCGTGCGGCCCACCGCCTGGTCATCAGGACCGCACCGCAGCCCGATTCGAGTCCGGTGTTCCCGACCTATGACATGCGCCGCCAGTTCGACGTCATGGACGCCCTCGGACAGCACTCCTCCGCCGTGGTCCCGCCGGTCCGCTGGTACTGCGACGACACCAAGGTGCTCGGCGGCGAGTTCTTTGTGATGGATCGGGTGGATGGTGAGGTGCCGCCCGACCGCATGCCCTACACCTTCGGATCCTGGGTGACCGAGGCCGCCGAGGCCGACCGCCACAAGATGCAGCGACTCACCGTGGATCAACTCGCCCGCATTCATGCCGCGCCGACGGAGAACTTCGCATTCCTCGACGATGCGCGTGAAGGCGAGACCGGTCTGGACGCCCACGTGCGCCGCACCCACGAGTTCTACGAGTGGGTGCGCGGTGACGGGCCCACGATCCCGCTGATCGATCGCGGTTTTGAGTGGTTGCGCGAGAATTGGCCCGAAGAGTCCCTACGGGCCAAGGATGTTGTCAGCTGGGGTGATTCGCGTCCCGGCAATGTCATCTATCGCAACTTCGAACCCGTCGCACTGCTGGACTGGGAAATGGCGAGCATCGGGCCGCGTGAACTGGACTTGGGCTGGATCATTTTCCTGCACAGGTTTTTCCAGGATTTGGCCGAAGTAGCGACGCTGCCGGGTCTACCGGATTTCTGCAAGCGCGCGGACATCGCCGCGGAGTACGCCGCCCTCACCGGTCACCACGCCGCAGACCTGGATTTCTACACCGCGTACGCGGCACTGCAGCACGCCGTCATCATGGTGCGGATCCAGATGCGCGCCATGGCCTTCGGACAGGCACAGATGCCGAACGACCCCGATGATCTGATTCTGCACCGGCTCACACTGGAGAAGATGCTGAACGGAACCTATTGGGCGGGGGTACCGGCATGAGCCTGTCACCTTTCGACGACTACCCGATCCATCAGATCGCCGATGTGGTCCGTCACGTCGGCACCTCGGACCGAAACTTCTATGACCGTTATTACTTTGGCTGCCATGGCGGCCGCGCCGACCTGCCGTATCTGATCACCGGATTAGGCGTCTATCCGAATCTGGGTGTCACCGATGCATTCGCATCTGTCCGCAACGGCGACGACATCCTGGTATTCCGGGCCTCTCGCGCACTGGGCGACGATCGCGCCGATCTGAACGTCGGGCCGTACCGCGTCGAGGTCGTCGAAGGCCTCAAGAAGATACGGGTGATCCTGGAACCCGGTTGGAAGGATGCCGCCTACGACATCAGCTTTGATCTGACCTACACCGGTGAGATACCGGCATCCCTGGAGCCGGGCCACTATCAGCGCCAGATGGGCCGCGTCATGTTCGATACCGCGAGGTTCGCTCAAACCGGCACCTGGACAGGTCAATTGACTGTTGACGGCACCACTCACGAACTGGACGGCGTCAACTGGTCGGGTAATCGGGACCGCTCCTGGGGCATCCGTCCCGTGGGCGAGGGCGAACCCGCCGGACGGCGGGCCACCCTGGCCGGCGGGTTCTTCTGGCTCTACAACGTGATCTCGTTCCCCGAGTATTCGATCGTGTTCATCAACCAGGAGGACGAGCACGGAAACAAGGTGGTCAGTGGCGCACGTCGGGTGTGGCGTGATCCGTCCAAGGGGATCGACGAGCTCGGCCCCATCACACACGACATCACCCTCGTTCCGGGTACCCGCGAGGCAAGCTCCGCGGTAATCACGTTGGGCGACATCACCATCAAGGCCGATATCGTGCTGCCGCACTATTTCGGCTTCGGCACCGGGTACGGCCTGGACCCCGACTGGCGCCACGGCATGTGGCAGGGCGATCTCGTCGTACAGGGCAAGCGGTACAAGACCGCCGAGCTGGACGCGACACTCAAGCTGCTGTGCCCTGTAGACAATCTCGCAACCTTCACGGCGATCGAGAACGGTGTCGAAACCCACGGCAGTGGACTGTTCGAGTTCGGCCCCATCGGCCCCCACAAACCCTCCGGCTTCACCGGGTTCGTTGATACACATCAGGAAAGAGACAGCGATTCATGACGAATTACGACAAGCTCTTCATCGGCGGCGTCTGGACCGAACCGGCCACCGACCAGGTGATCGAGGTCATCTCCCCCGCGACCGGCCAGAAGGTGGGTCAGTGTCCGCTGGCCTCCCCCGCTGACGTCGAGGCCGCGGTGAGCGCGGCCCGCCGTGCCTTCGACGACGGTCCGTGGCCCAAGCTCACCCCCCACGAACGGCAGGCGGTGCTGCAGAAGGCCGTCGCCGGCCTAGAAGCCCGCAAGGACGAGATCTGCAAGGCCATCGCCGACGAGACCGGCGCTCCCCCGATGGTTATCGAGACGCTGCAGTGGATGGGCGGCTTCGGCGCCATCCAGTACTACGCCAATGCCGCCGACGCGGTGAAGTGGAAGGAACTGCGCAACGGCGCCTACGGCCAGACGGTGGTGACCCGCGAGCCCGCCGGTGTGGTCGCCGCCATCGCCGCCTGGAATGTGCCACTGTTCCTGGCACTCAACAAGATCGGCCCCGCGTTCCTCGCGGGCTGCACCGTGGTGCTCAAGCCCGCCGCCGAGACTCCGCTGTCGAGCTTCATTCTGGCCGAGGTGTTCGCAGAGGCGGGCGTGCCCGAGGGCGTGCTGTCGGTGGTGCCCGGCGGCGCCGAGACCGGTCGCGCGCTGACCAACAACCCCGGTGTCGACGTGTTCAGCTTCACCGGCAGCACCGCCGTCGGTAAAGAGATCGCCGGGATAGCGGCGAAGAACCTCAAAAAGGTCACCCTGGAGCTGGGCGGCAAGTCCGCGGCCATCGTGCTGGAGGACGCGGATTTGGCTGCGGCGCTGCCCATGCTGGTGTTCTCGGGGCTGATGAACGCCGGGCAGGGCTGCGTCAACCAGACCCGGGTACTGGCGCCGCGGTCACGGTACGACGAGGTGGTGGACGGCATCGTCGGCATGGTCTCGCTGATGGGCGTCGGGCTGCCCGACGATCCGGCCACCCAGGTCGGCCCGCTGATCACCGAAAAGCAGCGCGCCCGCGTCGAGGGCTACATCGCCAAGGGCATCGAGGAGGGCGCGCGCCTTGCCTACGGCGGCAAGCGTCCGGAGGGTCTGGACGGCGGATACTTCGTGCAGCCAACGATTTTCGCCGATGTCGATAACTCGATGACCATCGCGCAGGAGGAGATCTTCGGCCCGGTGCTGTCGATCATCGCCTACGACTCCGTGGACGAGGCCATCAAGATCGCCAACGACTCCAACTACGGACTGGCCGGCAGCGTGTGGACCACCAATGTGCCGAAGGGCCTGGAGGTGGCCGCGCAGATTCGCACCGGCACCTACGGCATCAACTGGTATGCGTTCGATCCCAGCTGCCCGTTCGGCGGCTACAAGCAATCGGGTATCGGTCGCGAAAACGGGCCGGAGGGCATCGAAGAGTACTGCGAACTCAAGAGCGTGCTGCTCCCCATGGGCTACAGCCTCGAATCCATTTGATCGTCGAGTGCGAGCCTCACCCGGAATTCTTGCCTGAAAACCGCGTGAAGCTCGCACTCGACGTTAGGGTTCGGCTGTGTCCATCACCGCCGTGGCTGCCACTCCGACGGGTCTGCGCAAGGTGGTCGCGGCATCCATGGCGGGCACCGTCGTCGAGTGGTACGAGTTCTTTCTCTACGCCACCGCCGCCACCCTCGTCTTCAACAAGGTCTTCTTCCCGGCGGTGCAGGCCGGCGGAAATGACCTCGACAACATCATCAAGGCATTCCTCACCTATGCGGTTGGGTTCGTCGCCCGCCCCATCGGTGGAATCGTGTTCGGGCACTTCGGCGATCGTTACGGGCGCAAGCACCTGTTGCAGATCGCGATCGTGCTGGTCGGCGTCGCCACCTTCCTCATGGGATGTCTGCCGACGTACGCGCAGGTCGGCTACGCCGCTCCGATTCTGCTGGTGATCCTGCGGTTTCTCCAGGGATTCGCGGTGGGCGGTGAATGGGGCGGCGCTGTGCTGTTGGTGGCCGAGCACTCGCCCGACGCGCAACGCGGATTCTGGGCGAGCTGGCCGCAGGCAGCGGTGCCGCTGGGCAACCTGCTCGCCACCATGGTGCTGCTCACCTTGTCCTCGACCCTCTCCGATTCCGCCTTCCTGGCGTGGGGCTGGCGGGTCGGCTTCTGGTTGTCGGCCGTCATCGTCGCGATCGGGTACTACATCCGCACCCGGATATCCGATGCGCCGATCTTCACCGAGGCCCGCAAGGAGATCGAGGACAACCGCGCGCTACCGAATTCTCTTCGCGCAAGCGGCTCATCGACCTCATACGGCGTTGTCGAGGTGTTCCGCCGGTATCCGCGCGGAGTGTTCACCGCCATGGGCCTGCGGGTAGCCGAGAACATCCTCTACTACATGGTCGTCACCTTCTCCATCACCTATCTCAAGACCCAGTTGCATATGGATACCAAGCGAATCCTGCTGCTGCTCTTGATCGCTCACGCGGTTCAGGCGATCGCACTGCCGATTGTCGGCCGATGCACCGACATCGTGGGACGGCGTGCGCCGTACGCGCTCGGGGCCACGCTGTCCGCGGGCTGGGGCTTCATCGCGTTCCCGATGTTCAACACCCGCGACGAGTGGGTGATCCTGTCCGCGATCGTCATCGGACTACTGGTGCACTCGCTGATGTTCGCCGGGCAGCCGGCCATCATGGCCGAGATGTTCCCTACCCGAATGCGGTATTCCGGAGTGTCGGTCGGCTACCAGGTGACCTCGATTTTCGCCGGATCGCTGGCTCCGGTCATCGGTACCGCGCTGCTGAGCAGGTACCACAGCTGGGTGCCGGTGGCGATCTATCTCGCGGCGGTCGCCCCCATCACGCTGATCGCCGTGTGGACGCTGCCGGAAACCAAAGGCAGCTCGCTGCATGAGCTGGATGCTGCCGACAGAGCGCGCGCCTAACGCTAGGTTGGTCTGATGGCGACCTACGGCTGGATCGGTTTGGGAAACATGGGCGGCCCGATGGCCGCAAATCTGGTGGCGGCCGGGCATACGGTGCGCGGTTTCGATCTCTCGGGTGACGCACTGACCGCGGCGGAAGCCAACGGTGTGACCGCGGTGGAGGAAATCGCCGAGGTGCTGGCCGGCGCCGAGGTCGTCTTCACCATGTTGCCCAAGGGTGAGCATGTCCGCTCGGTGTTCGAGGGCCCCTATGGGATCTGGGAAAACGCTTCGCCATCAACACTTCTGGTGGACAGCTCCACCGTCGACATCGAAACCTCTCGCTACTGTCACGCCGAGTCGGCACGCCGGGGTTTCCGCTTCGTCGACGCCCCGGTGTCCGGCGGCATCAGCGGCGCGCAGGCCGGCACGCTGTGCTTCATGCTCGGTGGTGACCTGGAAAGCGCGGGAACGGCAACCGATTACATCAAACCGATGGCCGGACGCGTGATCCACGCGGGCGATGGCGGGGCGGGTGTCGCGGCGAAGATCTGCAACAACATGATGCTGTTCATCGACATGATGGCCAATTCCGAAGGCTCCCAGCTGGCCGAACGACTCGGCCTGGACCCCAAGGTGTTCTGGGAGATCTGCTCGGTTTCCTCGGCGCGGTCCTGGGCGCAGCAGACGTGGTACCCGGTGCCGGACATCATCGAATCCGCCGCCGCCAATCGCAATTTCGATGCCACCTTCACCGTCGACCTGGCGCACAAGGACGCTCGCCTGGCGCTGGCCGCTGGAGAAGCCACAGGCGTCAAGCTGCCCGCCGCGACCATGGTCACCGAGCAGTTCCAGCAGCTCATCGACGAGGGTCTGGGCGGCAAGGACTGCTCGCTGATCGTCAAGTACGCCACACCCGATGGGTCAGCGCGCGGCTACACGCCCTGATCCGGCCCCTCTCCCCGCAGTTGCCGCAAAAACCGGTTGTACGAGGCCAATTCGTCTTCCTGCCGAGCATCGTCGGCCTCGCGCTCCTCGGTTTCGACCTGTTCCTCGCGCCGCCATCGGATCGCGAAGATCAAGGTGGTCGCGAGCGCGATCGGCTCACCGTAGGACCAAGCCAGTGCGCCCGCCACCGCCTGATCCTTCACCGGGTCCACGGCCCAGGCCGCGGGCGGGTTGGCGAAGATGCCGATCAACGGCCTGGGCGCCATCATGAGGATGACGCCGATAAACACGTGTAGCGGCATCTCCACGAAGATGTCGAACATCCGGCCAAGGTTGGTCTGCCGGATCGGTAACGGGTCGGTGGACAAAATCGGGATCACGAACAGCAGGCCCGAGAGCAGGAAGAACACTTCTAATGCGGTGTGCCCCAACCATGTCGCGGCAATGGTGTCGAACAGCTGCGATAGGTACAGACCGTAGTAGCTGAACAGGAACAACGGGATCGTGACGGCCGGGTGCAGCAGGAACGCGCCGGCGCGGCTGCGCAGGCCGGCCAGCGCGGCAGCCAATACCCAACGGCCCGGGCCCCGGTGCGGGGTCGACCGCAGGAGCAACCGCCCCGGTGAACCCAGCACCAGCAGCGGTGGAACCAGGATCGACAGGGTCAGCTGCTGGAACATGAATGCGCTGAACAAACGAAACCCGTAGCGCTCGATCGACAGCCCCATGACCGCACCCAGGATCAGACATCCGGACAGGAAGCACGCCGTCGACCACCACGGCCAAGTGCGGCCCATCCGGCGCAGCCGGATGACACTCAACACGTACCAACCGGCGAGCAGGACGGCTACGACCGGCAGCACCGGAATGGTCGGCGGGTTCCACCCCCATAGCGACCAGACGGACGGTGGCTCGGCCGGGATGCTGGTTAACCCCCGAAGTATGTCCTCGTTCATTAATTGCATTATGCGCATATTTGAATGAGACGGCCATTCGGGTGCCAACCCCCACGTTCACCTGCAATTTGGATCGCCGCTAGCCAAAGGGCTTTGGTTCACAGCTTCAGCTACTAGCGTGCGCCACGGGCGGGGCAAACCAGAGGAGGAACTGTGGCCGTATCAGTAAATCTGGAGAAGGCGCTCGACAAGGCCTACGAGAACAAGGATCTCAAGGACGTTCTGGACGCGCCGCCGTCGGCCCTGGCCGGCCTGACCGAAAAGCACGACGCGGCCCTGAAGGAAGCCCTGCACATCTCGACCATCCGCGAGCTGGGCACCAACAAGTACATCGCGGTTGCCGCCGCGCTGGCGGCGCTGGAGTCCAAGACGGGCTAAAGCGTTGGCCGAGAGGGCATCTACCGATCCTGTGTAGATGCCCTCTGGGCCGTCAACCGCGCAGTGCCTCGGCCAACGGCTCCAGCACGGCTGGGTCATACGGCGGCGGCAGATAGATGATGGCCAGATCAAGGCCCTCGGCACCCAAGGCTGCGGCTTCGTCGACAACCTTTGCGTAGTCGCGATCCTCACCAAGGCGAATATGGGCGGAGAGCGTGATCTCCTGGGGATCGCGCCCGATGTCCGCGCAGTGTGCGGCCAGCACATCACGCTTGCGGGCGAATTCCTCGGGCGGTCCGCCGACGAAGTTCCAGTGCTGGGCGTACTTGGCGGTGATTCGCAGCGTCCGCTTCTCACCGCTGCCGCCGATGCAGATCGGCGGGTGTGGCTTCTGCGGACCCTTGGGCTCGTTGCGGGCGTCCTTGAGCTGGTAAAACTTTCCGTCGAAGCTCGTCGTCTCCTGGCTCAACAGTCCGGTGAGCACCTCACAGGCCTCTTCGAATCGATCGAAGCGCTCCTTGATACTGCCCAGCTCGATGCCGTAGGCGCCGGACTCCTCCTCGTTCCAGCCGGCACCGATGCCCAGTTCCAGCCTGCCGCCGGACACGATGTCCAGTGCCGAAGCCATATTGGCCAGCACCGCCGGATGCCGGTAGTGGATGCCGGTCACGAGCACCCCGACACGTAGCCGCCGGGTGGCCTGTGCGAGCGCTGTCAGGGTTACCCAGCCTTCGAGGCAGGGCCCGGTGGAATCCGAAAAGATCGGATAGAAGTGGTCGAAGGTCCAGCCGGATTCGAAGACCTCGATATCGTCGGCCACCTTCCAGATGGCCAGCATGTCTTCCCAAGTGGTGTTCTGCGGGGATGTCTTGAATGCAAAGCGCATTGCATCACCCTATGCGTCGCGCACCTGGAGCGTCGACCAGGAATGTTCGGTCCCGCCATGGGGATCGCCCCCCGATCGCAATGGCGGCCAGCATGGATGACAACTCCAAGACCCAAAGATCAACCTTGAAGGTGATGAATGCTGTGCCGACCGAGGTATGGAGAGAAAGGGCGAACATGCAAAGGCGCTACATCGTTTCCGGACTACTGATCAGCGGGGTGGCGTGCGCACTCGCCACCGCATCGCCGGCATTCGCGAACGGCGGCGGACAGAGCTGCATCACCGTGCCCAACGCCAACACAGTCTGTTCGTCACCCGGGAATGTCCAAATAACCAGTGCCACACCTATATATGACGGTCCGCCGCCATCGATATACCCGCCGTACTATCCCTTCGGAGTCGGCGGATACCTGGGCACGCACGGACACAGTAGTAGCGAATAGCATTGTGCTGTAACGCTATTGATGCCCAATCATCGATGGGTGAGGAACGCCAGCACCGCGAGTACCCGGCGGTGATATTGGTCCGCGTGCCCCAGATCCAATCTGCGCATGACGCTGTGGACATGCTTCTCCACGGTGCTCTCGGTGATCCACAACTTTCCCGCGATACCGGAATTCGACAATCCCTGGGCCATCAGCTCGAGCACCTCGAGCTCGCGGTGAGAGAGGGCTGATAGCGGGTCATCTTTGCGCCGCGCGGACAACAGCTCACGCACCAACTCAGGATCGACGATCGAACCGCCACCGGCGATGCGAGTGCAGGCATCCGCGAACTCGGCGACATCCCCCACCCTGCTCTTCAACAGATAGCCCACCCCGTCACCCGAGGTAATCAACTCGGCCGCGTACTCGACCTCGACGTGCGCCGACAACACCAGCACACCAATGCCGGGGTATTCACCCCTGATCTTTTGAGCCGCCTCCAGGCCCTCGGTGGTGTGGGTCGGTGGCATCCGGATATCGACGACAACGAGATCGGGACTCTCGGCTCGAACCAACTCCAAGAGCGCTGCGGCGTCACCCGCGCGACCCACCACCTCGAAGCCGGCCTTTTCCAGCACGCTCGCTACGCCCTCGCGCAGCAACGTGTCGTCATCGGCCACCAGAACCCGTATCGCGGACATCTCGCCAGGTTACCGCCGCCACGCGGGCCCGGAATCGTCCTCACCGCCGATACTATGGATTTGTGAACGGGCCGCACGGCGGTTCGCAGGCAGTGAGTAGACGTAGATACATATGCAGCAAGCACCACAGGCATCGTTGCCGCGGGCGGGTCAACTGATGCCGAGTAGATGGCAGCCGGACGAGGCTTCTCATACCGGCTGGTTGCGCTACATTTCCGGATGGCGCACACAGTTATTCGGATCCACACCACCCTCGGCCTACGCCGGTATTGCGACATGCGTGGTGTTACTGGTCGCCGAGTCGATACTCACGATCTTCCTACGCACGATCGCCCCCGCCGAACATCTCGCCGCGATCTACCTGATGGGCATCCTCGTCATCTCGGTGATCTGGCGGCTCCGGCTGGCACTGGCGATGTCCATCGCCAGTGCCGTCGTCTTCGACTGCATTCGCAACTGGCCCATGGCCCACCCGCTGTCCACGGAAAGCCACAATATCGTCACGCATCTGAGCTTCCTTGCCGTGACGCTGACGGCGAGCGCGCTTTCTGCGCTCGCCCGCGCCGGCACCATCGAGGCCGACCGCCGCCGGCGCGAGGCCGCCGCCATCGCGCAACAGCAGGCCGCACTCCGGCATACCGCCACGTTGGTCGCGAGCAATGTCGCGCCCACCGAGCTCTATACGAAGGTGGTCCAGGAAGCCGCACTCTGTTTCAGTTCACCCACCGCGGTGCTGGTTCAACTGATGCCGGGCGACGAAGGAATCGTGGTGGCCAGCCACGGCAGGACAGGACCCCGAACACCACTACCGGGCAAGCGTTTTCCCCTACTCGATGCCAATAACGTCGCACGGGAACTGCGCTTGACCCCCGCCGTCTCCGCCCCCATACTCGTCGACGCCAAACCGTGGGGAACGCTCATCGTCGGTACCGACGCATCGACGGTATCCGACACCGATATCCGCGCCGGGGTGCGCGACTTCGCCGATCTGGTGGCGACCTCCGTCGCCAACGCCGCCACCCGACAAGAGCTCGCCGCCTCCCGCGCCCGCATCGTATCCGCCGCCGACACCGCACGCCGCAGGCTCGAACGCGATCTCCATGACGGAGCCCAACAGCGGCTGGCGTACCTACGGCTCAAACTCGGCATGATCAGATCGGCTGTACCACCGGAGGATGCCGAACTCACGCGCGAACTCAACGACCTCGACGCCGACCTCACCGCGGTCACCCGCGAGCTCCAAGAGTTCTCACGCGGCTTGCACCCCGCCATCTTGTCGAAGGGCCTGGCCCCCGCCTTGCGCACGCTGGCCCGGCGCTCGCTCATCCCCGTACGGACCGAGCTGGAACTCGACCAGAAGTACCGCGAATCCATCGAGATCGCCGCCTACTACGTAGTTGCCGAAGCTCTCGCCAACACCGCAAAACACTCCCAGGCCAGCGAGATTCTCATCCACGCCCACGAGACCGCTGAGCAGATTCAGATAACCATCAGCGACGACGGCGTCGGGGGGGCCAAACCCCGCAAGGGCACCGGGCTCATCGGACTCACCGACCGGGTCGCAGCCCTCGGAGGTCGTCTGGATATCCACAGCGCCGCGGGCCGTGGCACGTCAATGACCGTGACCATTCCACTGCTTCAGTCCGAATAGAACTGCACAGCACCAGTTCTCGTCACGCACCCGCGGCTAGCGCTTCGTCAATCCCGAGCAGAACACGGCGCTCGGCACGCTCCATCGGCGTCAAGGCACCCCACACCCCGTGGCGCTCACCCGCACTCACGGCGTAGGTGCCACATTGCCGCAGCACCGGGCAGGACTGACAGACCCGCTTCGCTCGCGTCTCGCGGACCAGCCGCGAACGCCCTCTATCACCGTCCGGCACAAAGAACATCTCCGTCGGCAGACCGCGGCAGCGAGCCTGGCTCCACCATTCGCCCACGTCGCCAAGCGCGCCGGCACCTGCCGTTGCGATCTCGCGTCCCGCGACCGGTACAAATTCTCTACCCATCATCACGTCGCCCTCCGTCACATTCCATCGGTTCCTCGCCGAACCGATGGGGACGATATCCACGCGACGGTTAACGGCAACCCCGCCTGTGGTTAACGGAGAACAAATCCAATTACATTGTCCAACAACATAATAAAAGATTGCGGTTACCCTCAAATCTTTCCTGCGGAATTCCGCCATCGGCGAATGGAGGCCAGCCTCCATGGTCAAATCACACAGCACCGACAGCTATCCGACTGCTCTTAACGGTCCCCTCGGTGGGGGTTTACCGCCAACGGCGATGGGCACCAACCCCGACGACAAGGCCGCCGCGCTCCGCGACCCTTGTACGAGAACAACTCACCGTAGAGCTCTGGCTGCGCCGGCGAATTGCCCGGCACCCCAAGACATCATCGCGCGATCCCGTGCGCAGGACAGATAGGCGATACGACGTGCATCCTGACCCGCGCACCATGCCTGCACCACCTCGTAGCGGGTGGGACCGTTGGCTGGCACTCGCCGTTGCCTGCCTCGTCGAAATGCTCCTGGTGATCAACAGCAGCATCATTGCCGCAGCGCTTCCCGCCACCCAGGCCGATCTGCGGTTCGGCAACAGCGATCGGCAGTGGCTGATCACGGCATATGTACTGGCCCTGGGTGGACTACTGCTGCTGGGCGGCCGAGTCGCCGATATGCTGGGGTTGCGCCGCGCGCTGGTCATCGGGTTGGTCGGCTTCGCCACCGCATCGTTCATCGGTGGCTCCGCCACCAATTTTGGCGAGCTGGTCACATCACGCGTCGCTCAGGGAGTATTCGGCGCCCTGCTCGCTCCGGCCGCGATGTCTTTGGTGGTCAACAGCTTCCGCGAATCCGAGGAAGAACGGCACGCATTCGGCATCTTCGGCGCCGTGATCGGCGCCGCCAGCACCGCCGGATTACTGGTGGGCGGGGTCCTCACTCAGCTGCTCACCTGGCGATGGGTCATGTACGTCAGCGTGCTCATGACGATCCTCGCCCTGATCGGCACCCTGGCATTCGTCAGGAAGTACCCAGCGGGACACCGCCGCCAACTCGATGTGTTCGGCTCGCTGACGGTCACCCTGGGGCTTTTCGCCATCGTGTTCGGCTTCTCCCGTGTCGAGATTCGAGGATGGACCGCAGGCACTACCCTCATGTCCTTCTGCGCCGGGCTGACACTGATCGGCGTGTTCATCCGGCATCAGCACCGCAGCAAGAATCCGCTGCTGCCCTTGCGGGTCATCTATGACCGCACTCGCGGCGCGGCGTTTCTCGCCATGTTCTTCGCCAGCGCAGGGCTTTTCGGTGTGGTGTTGTCACTGCTCTACTACCTGCAGCGGTGTCTACACCTGGCGCCATTGTGGGCAGGGGTGGCCTTCCTGCCCTTCTCCGCGATGGTTGTCGTTGCCTCGACCCTCGGCAATACCTTCATATTGCCCCGCCTCAACGGCCGCATCGTACTCATTGTCGGTGGCGTCACGGCCGCGTTCGGTCTGCTGATTCTGAGCCACATCGGCTCGCACGCAGACTATTACACAGCGATACTGCCCGGGCTCATCATCGGCGGACTCGGCAAGGGGCTCATATTCGGAGCGTCCACCCATGGTGCTGCCACCGGTATCCATCCCGATGAATCTGGAATTGCCTCCGCCACAGTCAATGTCATGCATCACGTGGGCGGTTCCATGGGCGCCGCGCTGCTCAGCAGTGTCGTGGCATCAACGGCCGCGTTCTTTCTTGCCCGTCACGCATCAAGCGATCAAGCGGCTGCCGCCGGCTACTCGGCGGCGTTCTGGGTGTCGGCCGCCAGCTGCCTGGCGGCCGCCGCGATCGCGCTCATTGTCAGCCCGGGGCGGCCCAGCGCCACGGAGCGGGAGCCATCCGAAAGCTATTGTGCAACACGTCACTAGGACGCGGTGCTGCCACAGATCACGCCCGGGTTCTCGCATTCGGCGCCGGTCTGGTCGGGCATCTGAACCCATTCGGACCGCCCGCCTTCGTCTTGGCTGCCCTGCCGCTGCAGATTGTCGGGGTACCAGATTCCGGTATCGCAGACGACCCCCCGGTCCATGCATTGCGCACCCGTGGCTCCGCGGTGTTCCACCCAGCCTCCGGAATCATCCCGGGGCTGTTGCGCCTCGGACGGCGCATTACCCCCACCCAGCAGCTGCCCGACGTGGTCACCCGGGCCTGGCGACGGTGCAACCGGAGAGGCGTTCGCGGCGGCGGGCGGCAACAGCGCCATCGCCGCGCCCACAGCTCCGAGAATGACTGCTCGGCGGATTGATCGTGTTCGCAACACCTTTGACTGCCTCTCGTCACACCAAGGGCTCCGCTCGGAGCCGGGCGCTTAGCGCTATCCACATGGTGCGGCTTGCTCGAGGCAGAAGCATCGGTGCGAACATCCAAGTGGCCATGGCGGAAAACCGCCATGGCCACTTGGATGAGAAGTTTTGTCTTAGGAGTTGAGGCGCTGCTTCAGGGCTTCGAACTCGTCCTTGACGCCGGTCGGCAGCTTGTCGCCGATGAACTCGAACCACTCTTCGATGAGCGGAAGCTCCGCCTGCCACTCCGGGTCGACGGCTCGCCCCGCTCAGCAGACACGAAGCCCGCACGCCAAGTGCGGGGTTTGTGACCGCCATCCCCCCCGCAAGTAGATGTTGCCTGATTCACATGACAGCTATAGTCTGGCTCATGTAGGGCGGTTGCCCTCGGGGGAAGTTGTGAACTATATAGGCGGGGGAAGTTGTGAAGTATTTGTGCTCAACCGAATCGTGCCGTCCACACCTCGGCGTATCACGCGGCAAGTGGTACCGATCGGACTTGAGCAGTGACTAAACCGCCGATCACACCACAGTGCGAAGCAGGAAACGCCCAGGCCCACAATCGAAGGGCACAGCGTAAGCAAGCTGACGACACTCACAACTTTGGTGATGACCACTCGCAACGCACCACGTCTGAGCCGAATCACATCACCAGTCAGTTGCCGCTAGTGAACGACCGGCTGCACGAAATCCTCATTACTAGCAACAACTTTGACGCCATCTACCGCCACATACTCGCCGCCCCGGGCAAACGGGTTCGAGCCGGAATCGTACTCGCCTGCACCCAACTGCTGTCCGCGGACAACGCTGTGCCATTGCACGACGCCATCGATTTAGCCTGCGCCATAGAGATGCTCCATGAGTCGTCTCTCATGCATGACGATATCTGCGACGGTTCGCTATTGAGGCGCGGCTCCTCGTCGGTACCGGCCGAATTCGGCGTCCGCACCGCCGCGCGAGCCGGATTCCATTTGGCGGGCAGCGCACTACTCGTAATGGCGCGCGTGCTGGCCGACAACCCTGCAGTGTTTGCGCAACTGGGTCAGGCGCCCGGCGTCACCTACCTTAACCAGCTCTCGGATCTCTCTTTTGGCCAACTCGTCGAGACCCTGCCGCCCGCAGTCGACCACACTGCTCTCCGTCGACATTACGAACTCGTAGCAGGCGCCAAGACCGGGACCATGTTTCGGTTGGCATGTACGTACGGCGGCACAGCGGGAGCGGTCGACCACGATCGGCTGCGGGACATGATGCGATACGCCGACGAGCTGGCTCTTGCCTTCCAAATCATGGATGACGTGCGCGATATCGAAGGTGCTCCCACGTTGGGTAAGGAAGCTTGCGGTGACATTGATCGTCGTGTCCCGACATGGCCGGTGATCGAGTGGCTGTCCATTCGGCCCGGCTCACGCGAGATCTGGCTCTCCGGGCTAACTGCCAGCACCAATTTGCAAGCCGAGTTGGTGCGCTCTGGTGCTACTCGAGCGGCTCGCGCGGTTGCCGTGGCTGCCACCGACGCGGCCCGGCAGACACTGGAGGTGTTCCCGCCTTCTTCGTCTCGTCAGTACTTGTGTGAACTGCTGACACAGACGGTCTCCCGATGATGGGAGGGCGGCTCGGCGGCCTCATCCATGGATTGCGAAAACTGCGCCAACCGCCGGATTTTGAATCGCTGCAGGCGGCAAAATCACCAAATGAATTAGCGCAGGTAGCTTTGATCCCTGCTGCTCGAAATCTCGGTATCGCGATAGGTTTCTTGCCTACAAGTCTAAGAGTTGAGGCGACCGCCGCCCTGCTTGCTTGCAGAGTCTTGGACGCCTACGAAGATCTCACCCACCGCCCAACGGCGAGCTGTGCCGTGCAGACCGCGGTGGATTACCTCAATGGTGTCGCCGCTAGTCCGCCCCCAGCACCCGATGTGGCCACCGTCCGTGACAGCGAAGCTGTCGACTTGTTACTGGCCAGGCGTATCCGCGATATCCGAACACTGTTATCGACGCTGCCCGCCGATGCGCAAGAACGAGTCAGCCACCTGCTGGCGGATATCGGCACGGTCATGACTCGGAACCTGGATTCACCTCTGCCGCGAACAGCCTACGGGGCGGGTGTACTAGGACGGATAGCGCGCTACGCATGCTCGCTGGTGGCCGACGATACCTCAACTGAGAATGACCTGAGTGAGCTAGCCGAATGTATCGGTATCGCAGCCCAACTGGCCAACGACTTGCGTGATCATGAACTGGCACTATACGGCGCTGGCGATCGCGAGGAGCTAACCCGAGCCGTGATGCTTAGGCTGCTAACGCCGGCGCTCGGGAGCTTTGTGTTATTAGCACGGCTTGGTACGTCGACGCAAAGTCTCGGCGCCAGGGCCGCGACGGCCTACATGACGATTACGACGACTGGATTCCTATGTACTGCTGTCGGCGCGCCCATTCCGTATCGCCAGCAAAGGCAGCTCGGCGCAGCCATCTTGGCCGCCTGCTCATCCAGTCGATGGACCGCCATGTTGGTGCGCGTGCGGCGTTCCGCTGACCAGGCAATCCACCAGATGCTTGATACGTCATCCAACGTAAGTCTGGAAACCGGCCCAGCCGTGGATGTACTAAACCTGAATGAACCCTACGCGGCGGCGCCAACCTCACTAGATCGGCTGACTGTGGGCACCACTTTTGCTCTCGTGGGAGCCCTACCTGAAGACCCACTGACCGGGGGCCTGCCTGATTCTCAGGTGCGTCGAATGATGCTGGCCGACCATCTCGCCTTCGGAGCCCTGGACCGGCTACCCCCACGCGACACCGACGCGATGCACGCCCTCGCCACAGCATTCCAACTTGCCGCTCTAGACACAAAGAATTAAGGAGGCAACCTTGAGCACCGCCACGCCCAGTGCCGACAGCGGCGCATCTGCGTCAAGCGAAAAGGAACCTTTCAGTCGACGAGTGTTGAGGCTAGAGCACCCAGCGAATGTGGGGCCTCTTACCCATATTGCGATGTGGCTCGTGGTGTTGGCTCTAGGTCTCTTTGTACCGGCCGCGACCAACTGGTGTATCGCCGCGACATTGATAGTTGTGCTCTCGCTACTGAACCTGTCGCTCACGATCGGTGTGATGCACATGCATACTCACAGGCCGCTGTTTGTGTCTCGAATACCGAACCGCGTGGTCGACTTTTTGTGTTGCCTACCCGGCAATCTAACCGCGGCAGAAATGCGCGAAGTGCACGTCCTCAGCCACCACCGCTTCAACGATGGACCCGGTGACGTTACCTCTACCAGAGGACGTGAAACCGGACTATCCGCCGTGTGGTACTGGATAAGATACGGCAGCATTGTAAAATACCACACCGTACGAATACTGTTCGCGTCCAACCCTTCAGACAGCCGACGTAAGCGACGCCACCAGTTCGTTCTCGATATGGTGCTGAACGTAATAGTAGTTGGTATCACGTGGTACCTGGTTGACTTCGACCGATTCATACTCTTCTACTGGGTGCCGTTGCTCATCACCCAGGTGAACGGGGGCTATTTCGCTTGGCTCAGCCATGCCCCCGCGAAAGGCTTCTCCGACGACGCGAGCACGTCCCTGAACAATGCCGGGAACATCCTTAACTTTTTCATCTTCAATCAGGGCTACCACAGTGTGCACCACCGCTACCCAGGCATCCATTGGAGCCAGATCCCTGACAAGCTCGACTACATGCGTCAAGTCAACCCCGGAGTCATCGTCCCGTATTGGATGGTGGCTCAGTCAGGTTGGCGCCTTCTAGTACCCGGCGGATTCCTCAATGAACGCTATGGCAATAAATGGAAAACCAGGCTGGAAACACGCCTGGCGACGGGCACTGTCCGCTCGCGATACCTGCCGTGGTTCGCATGGATCTGATCACAACAGGCCAGGTTAGAGACGTCCTATCAAGCCGCGCTCGGCTATTGCCGTTCCTATTCTCGTTTGCTGTCTACGGACTCGCCGGAATCACAGTGCCACTGATGCTGTTGTTCTTCGGCGGGTGGTGGTTACCAAAGACAGTGGACAGAAGTGCATCCTTGTCGACAGGATCTGCGGTCATTATTGACGTTGCGTTGTTAACACTGTTCGGCCTACAACATACGATTATGGCTCGGCTTTCGTTTAAAGCGTTCATCACCCGGTGGGTACCGGACGCCCTCGAGCGCACAATCTACGTCCTCATGGTGTGTTTAGTGATGTGGTTGATCTTTCTGTGCTGGCAACCAGTTCCACACCACGTCTGGTCAGCCGAGGGGGTTGCCGGAGTAATTCTTGACATCGGATTCTGGCTAGGCTTCGCTCTAGTTTATGCAGCGACCTTGCTATTAAACCACTTCTACTTACTCGGCATTACTCAGTCCTATCGGCATTACGTAACTCAGGTCCCAGATATTACTGTCGATCAACTACAGACACACGGGATTTATCGGCTAGTGCGCCATCCGCTGATGACTGGACTGTTAATCACTTTCTGGTGCACGAGCACGATGACAATGGGACATTTGCTGTGGGCATTCGGCATAACTGTGTACATCCTGCTGGGCACCTTCTTTGAAGAGCGTGATCTCGTCGCACGATTCGGCTCCTCCTATCGTGCATACGCCACTAAAGTTCCCGCTCTCATTCCGTCACCATTCAAGCTGTTTAAGCGACGCGTATGATTCAGGTCGGCTCGGCTGATAGGCCGGTGGATCTTGAAACCACCATTGCGATTATCGGTAGTGGGTTCTCCGGACTGGGTATGGCGATCCAGTTACGCAAGCGGGGCGATGAAGATTTCTTGATCTTCGAGAAGGCCAGCGATATCGGTGGTACGTGGCGCGACAACACCTATCCCGGCTGCGGCAGTGACGTGCCAACGTCTATATATTCGTACTCTTTCGAACAGAATCCGTACTGGTCAAAAATGTGGTCATCACAGCCAGAAATCCAGGCCTATTTGCAAGGGCTCACCGATAAGTACGATCTACGTCGCAAAGTAATATTCAACACCCAGATCGTCAGTGCGCATTGGGATGAAACAATTTCACGCTGGATCCTGCGTTCAGCGAACGGGCACAGGATCACCGCCCAGTTCATGGTCATCGGCACTGGCTTGTTGCATCAACCGCATATCCCGGCGTTCGACGGTATCGAGTCGTTCGAAGGGGCAATGTTTCATTCGGCGCGCTGGGATCACAGCGTGGATTTGGCAGGCAAAAAGGTAGCGGTCATCGGCACCGGCGCCAGCGCCATCCAAATTGTTCCCGCCATAGCCGAGCAAGTGGGACAGCTACAGTTATATCAGCGCACCCCACCCTGGGTGCTAGGGCGCAGTGACCCCACGATACCTAAGTTGGTTCAACAGCTTTTCGCAACGGCGCCTTTGACCCGCAACTTCTTCCGCGGTATCAGCTATTTGGTCGCCGAGTTGCTTGGCTTGGGATTGTATGGACCTGGCAAGCTCCATAAGGTTTTGGAGTGGGCCGCAAAGGCCAACATCCGTAAAAACATTCAAGATCCCGAGTTGGTAGCCAAACTCACCCCCAATTATCGGATCGGCTGTAACCATCTTCTTATCTCGCCCTTCTACTATCCGGCACTGGCCCGCTCCAACACTGAACTAGTTACTAACAGTATCGCCGAGGTGCGACCACAGAGCATCGTGACCGATGATGGCATCGAACGCAACGTAGATGTCATCATCTACGCCACCGGATTCCATACCACTACTACAGATCGGTTCGATATACACGATATCCGCGGCACCCGTGGTGAGTCACTTATACAAAGGTGGAACGCCCAGGGCCTTCAAGGCTATAAGGGAATCGCCGTGAACGGGATGCCCAATGCATTCTTCTTGTTGGGCCCTAACAGCGGGGTACTCAATACAGTAGTGTTGATAATAGAGCAGCAGATCACACACGTGCTGCGCGCTATCGATCTCACACGGCAGTACGCTGCTACCTCGATTCAGGTCCGCCAGCATTCCCAGGAAAGATTCAACGCCGGTATTCAACGCCGGTCGGATAAGAGAATATGGGCCAAAGGAGGATGTAACAATTGGTTCCTAGATTCCAAAGGCGTCAACCGCGCCCTATGGCCAGGTTCCGCCTGGAGTTACCACTGGATGATGCGGCAGTTCGACGAGTTAGAGTTCGAGTTCGACAACACCGTTCGCCCAGTCAATTCGGACGAACTCGATCCCTTCAAAATCCTAAAGAAATAGACGGGTACTGTTGTTTCAAGCTGTTTAAGCGACGCGTATGATTCAGGTCGGCTCGGCTGATAGGCCGGTGGATCTTGAAACCACCATTGCGATTATCGGTAGTGGGTTCTCCGGACTGGGTATGGCGATCCAGTTGCGCAAGCGGGGCGATGAAGATTTCTTGATCTTCGAGAAGGCCAGCGATATCGGTGGTACGTGGCGCGACAACACCTATCCCGGCTGCGGCAGTGACGTGCCAACGTCTATATATTCGTACTCTTTCGAACAGAATCCGTACTGGTCAAAAATGTGGTCATCACAGCCAGAAATCCAGGCCTATTTGCAAGGGCTCACCGATAAGTACGATCTACGTCGCAAAGTAATATTCAACACCCAGATCGTCAGTGCGCATTGGGATGAAACAATTTCACGCTGGATCCTGCGTTCAGCGAACGGGCACAGGATCACCGCCCAGTTCATGGTCATCGGCACTGGCTTGTTGCATCAACCGCATATCCCGGCGTTCGACGGTATCGAGTCGTTCGAAGGGGCAATGTTTCATTCGGCGCGCTGGGATCACAGCGTGGATTTGGCAGGCAAAAAGGTAGCGGTCATCGGCACCGGCGCCAGCGCCATCCAAATTGTTCCCGCCATAGCCGAGCAAGTGGGACAGCTACAGTTATATCAGCGCACCCCACCCTGGGTACTAGGGCGGAAGAACTGGGCGATGCCCAAGCTAGTTCAGCAAATTTTCGCACAAATGCCATTGATCCGCGGGCTATTCCGCTTCTGCGTCTATTTGGTGGCCGAGTTGCTTTGCTTGGGATTGTATGGACCTGGCAAGCTCCATAAGGTTTTGGAGTGGGCCGCAAAGGCCAACATCCGTAAAAATATTCAAGATCCCGAGTTGGTAGCCAAACTCACCCCCAATTATCGGATCGGCTGTAAGCGACTGCTGTTTTCGCCCTCCTACTATCCGGCACTGGCCCGCTCCAACACTGAACTAGTTACTAACAGTATCGCCGAGGTGCGACCACAGAGCATCGTGACCGATGATGGCATCGAACGCAACGTTGATGTCATCATCTACGCCACCGGATTCCAGATCGGTAACAGATTCGAAGGTCTGGAGATTTTCGGCATTGGTGACGAGTCACTCACGCAAAGGTGGGAAATTTACGGCGATCAAGCTCACTTGGGAGTCACGGTTACTGGAATGCCGAACATGTTTCTCATGTTGGGCCCTAACAGTGTGCTGACTCATAACTCGGTAGTGTTCATGATTGAGCAGCAGATCAAATACGTGCTGTACGCTATTGATCAATTGCGGCAGAGCACTGCTGCCGCAATTGAGGTGAGTCGAGATACGCAGAACCAATTCAACGAACACATCCAGCGTCAACTCGCTACGAAGATTTGGTCCAATGGGGGCTGCACAAGTTGGTTTTTAGACTCCAAAGGCACCAACCGAATCCTTTGGCCAGGATTCTCGTGGCAATATTGGCAAGCGATTCGACAATTCGACGATCTCAAGCTCGTCTCTACTGAAAGTCAATAGGCCAAATCACGAACTCTGGGTCGGCATCCAGTTGCCGTGAAATCCATTCGGCACTCGGGCAGGTAGGTGAACGGTACCAACGACGTGCAGCGTCGCAGCATCCAGCAACACAAGGTCGCTACGATCGTCGACTGAGTTATAAACGAAGCCCATGAGTACGCCATCGTCTTCACCGGCGTTCTCGCCGGATGGTACGAAAATGAACTCGCTAGCCTGGCGATGACCACCGAACGACACTTCAATGGTCGATTCCGTAAGCACGTCGTGCCGCAGTAAGGAACCGGGGGTAAAACGCGGATGTGAATTGGCTGGATAACTAACACAGTAGCCGTAACGATATGGCTGGCCGACCAGCCGGTCATCGACTCGAGGAAATTCCTGAGAGCGGTCATCGAGGGGCTGCACTCTGACATTTCCTGAGACCAAATCGATAATCCAGCGGTCAAGGGTGGCGGCGTCAGTCATCGGGTCTGCGCCTGGAACAACGAACATATCAGGGTGGCGGACTATGTCTAAGAATATCTGGTCCCCATCATCGTGAGCGTTCAGGCCATGGTAGATAAAGCATCTCGGCACCTCGAACCACCGAAGATCCGCGGCAGTACCGTCGCGTGGCAAGACGCCTACGCGTGTCGGCCTGTTCTGGTCAGACAAGAAAGGGAAGGGGAGGCTCGGGTTAATATCAATTCGGGCTGATGCCGCCATAACAATGTCAGCTAGGGGATCGGGCACGGCTCGCTTGCTGATTCGATTAAGTTGGCGTGTCAACCACTGCGACCAAGGCCCTCTTGCAACGGCGTCCCAATTGAGTACGACCGGTTGATCGTAAACAACCACATAACGCTCGGTGAGGGAGAAGTCATGCATTAGAGGCATCGCCGTCAGTTTGATATCGACAGTGTGGCGAATACATCCGTAAATATCAGCTACAGTGTAGCGCACGGCATGCCCAAATAGTGGCGAATAGGAGATGGCGTGCAATTCGCCGGTCTTCGGATCTCGCTTTGGAAGTGGAGCGTAGCCGCCGCGCAGCGTACCACCGAAATCGAAGCCACTGACAGTGTCCAAATTCTCGCTCAACTCATACGGCCGCACGCCGCATTCACCCAGAGCTAAAGTGCGGTTGGCATACTGAATTACATTGGTGTAAGCAGCGAAATCGATCCCCCCTTGGCTGGGCCCTCCAGTCCATTTCTCCCCCAATGCCCGAGCCGCGCTAGCCGCACGCACCCATCGGTTGCGGTACCACAGAGCCTGGCCGCCTATGAGGCGCAGTCCGTGCACCATCCCTGTGCCAAAGAACATCTGATAACGGGCGGGATCGGGGACACTTATCGGATTTGGCCCAATCCTCACATAGCGACCGTCCAAAAAATTGGGAATAATGCCCGTGACTGGTAGCTCAGTGGCGTCGATCTCTCGCTGCACTGGTGCGTAGTTGCCACTCAACGCCCAGTGCCCGGGTGTCCAACTCGCCCCTCGAGGGATGTCCTTCGGCATCTGAATCACGCGCCCCTCATTCGGTCTTCTGCCGTGCAAATTTTGTCGCAAGCGAACCTAGAAGGGACAACGGTGGCGACCACCAAAACCACCGACCCAATAAACCAGCGATACTGGGCACCACAAACGTGCGAACAATAAGCGTGTCGATAATAAGA
Organism: Mycobacteroides franklinii; assembly: GCF_001853795.1. Classification (NCBI taxonomy): domain Bacteria; kingdom Bacillati; phylum Actinomycetota; class Actinomycetes; order Mycobacteriales; family Mycobacteriaceae; genus Mycobacteroides; species Mycobacteroides franklinii. The sequence goes on along the minus strand of NZ_MLIK01000019.1, from coordinate 1,101,980 downwards.
CCCGCCCCAATGGTTGTCCCGATCTGCTCAATAGTAAGTACGTTGCTAGATAGCATGGCAAGCATCGTAATTCCAAAGACAATTCCGGCGCTTGTTACCACTCCACCAGTGCCCCCGAATGTACGGATCATTGCAGTGCGGAGTCCCACTTTACCTTCAGTACAGGTGGTGAATGCCTCTTCACGCATACGCATGGTCAGCAATAAATTGTAGTCGGCACCCACCGCGACTAACGCGATAAGCGCAATAGACGGCACAGACCAATGAAATTCCTGCCCAAGCAGATCATGCCAAATAAGCGTGCTGACACCCAATGCTGAGACGTACGAAACGACCACCGTGCCGATCACTACCGTCGCCGCAACCGGGCTGCGGAGCATCACCAATACGATTAGGAAGACCGCCGCAAGCGCAACCGCCGCCAGCAGCACGAAGTCGCTGTGGACGTACCCCCGTAGTTGAGCGGTCGCGCTACCAAAACCAGCGATATTCACCGTGTTTACTGCAAGCGTGCCTTCTTTCGTCGCCGCCTTCACCGCTGCAACGATCTGCGTCGATCTCAGGGCACCATCGGCACCGAAGACCTGCCCTTCTCCGTAAACCAGAAGGCGCGTCGCGTGACCGTCGGGAGCGAAATACACGTCTGCCGCTCGCTGGAATTGAGGATCGGACCATGCTTGCTCCGGTAGATAATAGCCTCCCGCACTACTATTCTCGAAGTTAAGTCGCAGTCCTTGAAGGTATTCGGTAAGACCTGAGGACATGGTCCGAGTGTCTCCGACGATAGCTGTGAGTTCCCCGATCATTGAGTCGAGCTGTATTACTGCGGTGCGCATAGTTACAAGCGAGCGTGCCGCGTGCGCAAGCGTCTTGACCATATCCGCGGTGGCAGGACCCAATGCCCGCGCGCCCTGTGCGAGGGTATCTGTTGCCGCTACAGCAGAATCTATCGGCTCAACTACGTCTAGTACCAGCGAGCAGAACATATCTTTCGAGCAGGTCGGATTACCATTGATGAAGACTCGCAATGGGTCAACATAACGGGATATATGCCCCAGGGTGTCCTTCAGCTGCCCCATTCCGGAACTCATCGAGTCGAGACCGGAGCCGAGACTGCTAAGCCCATTCACAGAACTTGACAATCCCGCTTGCAGCTGTGATACAGCCGCTGAGAATTCGGCTAGCGTTGGCGTCAACCTATCGAACACCAAAAGGCGTTGGCGGAGCTTCGACACACCAGCATCAAGCTCGTCCCCGATCCTGCCGGCTTGATTGGTGATCGTAGCTTGCTCCGGGATCACACCTGCTGGACGGGAAGCGGATTGCACCATCGTAATACCAGGGATTTCCATGAGCTTGCTAGCTATTCTCTCGATGGCAATTATCCCGGCCGGATTGCGCAACTCATGGCCAGCCTCAATAGACACAATCTCCGGCATTAGCCGATTCGGCGGGAAGTGTCGGTCCATAGCTTGGTATCCGCGGTTCGCCGGCGTGGAATCGGGTTGTACCGCAAGCTCGTTGAACCCCAGCCGTAATCCAATAGCTGGCAACGCACAGACTAGCAACACAAGACCCGAGGCCACCAATACGGGGCCTGGCCACCGTGCCACCAATGTACCGACCAGTCGCCAGCGGCGGCTGGCTTGCGACCTCATGTTGCGTGGCTGAAGAAATCCGTGACGACCGGCCAAACCGATTAGCGCTGGCGACAGCGTAAGCGAGGCGAGCATTCCAGTGAGAATGCCTATGGCACAGGGTATTCCGGCGCTGCGTAGCAATCCGATGTCTGCAAGAGTTAGACAAGACAGAGCTGCAGCAATTGTGAGTGCGGACGCTACGATCACCGGCGCTACGCTGTGATTGGCGGCAAGGAGTGCCTGCTTATGTGGGTTACCGGCACGGCGTGCCTCGTGATAGCGCCCTATCAGGAAGATTCCGTAGTCGGTGGCTGCCCCAAGCACCATCGCAGCCAACAGAGCTACGGAGAAAATGGACACCTCGATAAGATTGCGGTCACCGAGAAAAGAGACTATCGATCGGGCAACCCCTAATGTGATTCCCACTGACAGCAGTGGAACAGCGGCAGTGATGACCGACCGGTAAACCAGCAGCAGTAGAAACGCAATAAGAACGACTGTTACTGCGGTAATTAAGAGCATCTGTTTGTCGATCACAGTAAATTCGTCATACAAACTCGCACCCGGACCAGTGACATAAGCGCCTAACCCCGATGGGATAGGCGTGCTTGCGATGGCTTGCCGCACCGAATCCAGCGCGGCGTTTGCTCGCGCGGAGCCAGGATCGCCTGCTAGCCCCAACGTTGTGTATACGGCCTTGCCGTCAGCACTCAAAGCTCCCTGCGCAGTCAACGGATCCGACCACAAATCGCTTATCGACTCGAGATGTGCTGGGTCAGCACGCAACTTGGCTAACAGCTGATCATGAAACATCCGCTCGGATGGGCCGAGCGGATGTTCGCTCTCCAGAACAAGGTTGTTAAGGTTGCCGCCGCTCCCGCCACCAAACAGCACACCCATGTGCGCCCCCGCGGCATTAACCGGCGAATTCGGTGGAAAGAACCCCCGCGCATGAGCATGCGCCGTACTTTCGACCTGCGGTACAAAAAGGTTACCTAGCGCAGCGGCTAGCAACCAAACCCCGATGACAAGCACGGCATGACGGCTGCAGAATCGGCCAATTACGTCCCCCACGTAGGCTGACACTACTGGTGAACAGATGGGTCCTCATCCGTTTCCAGGGATAAAGATTCGTCGGGTACCCCGGCTGGAACTGAACGACGCAATCCTGTGAGCATTACACCAGACAAGCGAATCTCGCCGGGAATCGAGCTTCGTCGAGGAGGCTCGTCGTCTGAGAATCGTTCCCCTCCAGAGTCACCTTCGCCGGAAACGCGACTACCCCAGCCGCTGCTTCAGGGCTTCGAACTCATCCTTGACACCGGTAGGCAGCTTGTCGCCGATGAACTCGAACCACTCTTCGATGAGCGGAAGCTCCGCCTGCCACTCATCGTTGTTCACCGCCAGCGCCTCCGCCACGTCACCCGCCTCGACGTCCAGGCCTGTGAGGTCCAGATCATCGACACCGGGCACTGTGCCGATCGGGGTGGACACCCCGTTGGCGCGGTGCTCAATCCGGTCGACGATCCACTTGAGGACGCGGCTGTTCTCACCGAATCCGGGCCACAGGAACCGGCCGTCGTCACCACGGCGGAACCAGTTGACGAAGAAGACCTTCGGGAGCTTGGATTCATCGGCCTGCTTGCCGACGTTGATCCAGTGGTTCAGGTAGTCGCCCACGTGGTAGCCCATGAAGGGCAGCATCGCCATCGGGTCGCGGCGCACGGTGCCAACCTTGCCTTCGGCGGCCGCGGTCTGCTCCGAACCCAATGTGCCGCCGATGAACACGCCGTGCTGCCAGTCCCGGGCCTCGGTCACCAACGGCACCGTCGTCTTGCGACGGCCACCGAACAGGATTGCCGAGATCGGCACACCCTGCGGGTCGTCCCATTCGGGAGCCAGGATGGGGCACTGCGACATCGGGGTGCAGTAGCGCGAATTCGGGTGTGCCGCTTTGGTCTCGGTCTCCCGCAGGATCCAGTCCTGACCCTTCCAGTCGATCAGGTGCTCCGGCTCGCCCTCCAGGCCTTCCCACCACACGTCGTTGTCATCGGTGCGCGCGACGTTGGTGAAGACGGTGTTGCCGGCCTCGATGGTCTTCATGGCGTTGGGGTTCGAGCTCCAGTTGGTGCCCGGTGCCACGCCGAAGAAGCCGAACTCCGGGTTCACGGCGTACAGACGGCCGTCCTCGCCAAAGCGCATCCAGGCGATGTCATCGCCCAAGGTCTCTGCCCGCCAACCGGGAATGGTCGGCTGGATCATGGCGAGGTTCGTCTTACCGCAGGCTGACGGGAATGCCGCAGCCACGTAGTACGCCTTGTTCTCCGGCGAGATGAGCTTGAGGATCAGCATGTGCTCGGCGAGCCAGCCCTCGTCGTGGGCCATCGCCGAGGCGATGCGCAGCGAGTAGCACTTCTTGCCCAGCAGCGCGTTGCCGCCGTAACCCGAACCGTAGGACCAGATTTCACGGCTCTCGGGGAAGTGGGTGATGTACTTGGTGTCGTTGCACGGCCACGGCACATCGTCCTGGCCGGGCTCCAGGGGTGCGCCGATGGAGTGCAGGGCCTTGACGAAGAATCCGTCGTCACCCAGCTTCTCCAGTGCGGCGGCACCCATGCGGGTCATCACCCGCATGGAGGCGACCACGTACTCCGAGTCGGTGATCTCCACGCCAAGCTTGGGGTCGTCAGCACCGAGCGGGCCCATGCAGAACGGCACCACCCACATGGTGCGCCCGCGCATGCTGCCGCGGTACAGCTCAGTCATGGTCGCGCGCATCTCGGCGGGGTCCACCCAGTTGTTGGTGGGACCGGCGTCCTCTTCGCGCTCCGAGCAGATGTAGGTCCGCGATTCCACGCGCGCGACATCCGACGGGTCCGACAGGGCCAGGAACGAGTTGGGGTGCCTTTCGGAGTTCAGACGCTGGAAGGTGCCCGCGTCCACCAGCTGCTGAGAAACTCGCGCGAACTCCTCATCCGAACCGTCAGCAAACACGACTCGATCGGGTTGTGTCAGCTCAGCGACCCCACGAACCCACGCAAGCAATCCCGCGTGTTTCGTCGGAGCGTTGTCAAGACCGGGAATGGTCGCTGCTGTCATCGAGAGCATCTCCTCTGTGGGGTACACAGGGCCACACGGGCACTGGTCGGCACCTAGATATATGAGGTTAGCGCTGGTGTCGTTCAGCGTGAAACGGGGTCATGGACAGTCCGTCATAGCCCTAGTAGCAGCGGTCCAGACCCCAGCTGTCCGACTCCGAGCGGTATTGCCTTGACAACGAAAAGATCGCCTGCGAGATTCCCGGCCTCTTGGGGTCCTCGACACGCACGGTGTCGTATTACTTACCGCCGACGCGGCCGTGTTCGATGAGCTCCCAGTGCGAACCCGATCCCCGCACCCAGGTTTCGTATGTGCCGTCCGCACCGAACGTGGTCACCTTGTCGGCGATGCCGTCCTCGTGGCTGCTGGAGACGATCTCAAGTCCCCCGTCGGGCTCATGCATGACGACGGTGTCACCGATGCCGTCGTGGTCGGTATCGATGAGATTCGTGCCCAGGTCCACCAGCCCGCCGTCGGTGGGCAGATACATGTGGTGATCGAGATGCATGTCGGGGCTCAGGGCATGCCCAGGCTCTGGCAGACCCTCCCCGGGCCCCCCAGGGATTCCCTGGTCAAAACCGTCGATCATGAGGTCATATTCTCGTCGCTCCCGGCGAGAACGTCCAGCCGTTCGGCGACTTTGGTTAGCGCCTTGTGCACCGACGGCAGGTCACGGTTGCGCAGGGCCGTTGCCCGTGCGGTGTTCATAGCGGCCTCGCGCAGCTCGGAGTCAATTTGCCCCACCCGGGCGGCCAGTTTGTCGTTCTCACGTTCGTCGATTTCCACCAGGTCGGCGTTGAGTCTGGTCTCCACCTCGAGCACGCGAGCGGCCACCCACTGCTCCAGGTATGCGCGCAGCTCGCCCATGGTGTCGCCCAACCAGCGGTCCAGCACGGTCCGGTCGTGCAGGAGCCCCCGCACCGCCACCAACCACACCGCGATCACGGCACCGGCCAGCAGGCCCACCGCCAAACCCACCGGCGCCAGTCCCGGACGTGCGTACGCCACCAGACGCGACACCGTCAACGCCGCGCCCAAACCGAAGAACACCCCGAACAGCGCCATCATCCGGGTCTCCAGACGCCGTGATCGCACCGGAGGATCACCCGCTTCCGGTGGCACCGGACGATTTGAGCTGGGGCGCGGCGCAACCCAGCGCTCGGTCACCTCGGCGGAAATCTCGGCAAGGTGTTCCTCGGTGCCCTGCTCCACTTCGGCGACCACCTCGGCCATGCGGCTTCGTACCCGGTCGCCGAAACCGGAGACGTCGCGTCGCTTCAGTTCGGCGATGTCCTCACGAAGTTCACCGCCCACCGAGCCGACCCGTTTGCGCGAGAAGTACAGCAGCGTCATCCGGGCCTGAGCGATGCGATTGCGCAGCGCCAGCGTCCGTTCGGACTTGCCCGAGCGTGTGCGCCGCACCGCCGCCTGCCGTTGATTGCGCAGTTCGTCCGCGCGCGCCCCCTCCCCGGCCTCCGGCGGCACGTTCAGCATTCCCTGCAAACGAGTTGCCCAGGCGCGCAACCGGTTCCGCTCACCCAGGGCGGGCTCTTCGCGGATCTTACGCACGGCGCGCGCCAGCTCATCGAGTCCCGGCGCCGCACCGCGCGTCGACACACCCAGCCACCTGATCCCGCTGAATCGGGAATCGTGCTGGGCCAGGATCTCGCGGTTTCGTTCCATGACGTCGCGCCAGGACTGGTGCACGTCGATCTTGGAAACCACCGCGATGAGCGCATCGGTGTTGGCGGCGGCCAACTGGATCAGCCCGCAGTCCGATGGGGTCAACGGTGCCGTCCCGCTGCACACGAAAACCACCGCCACCGGTGCCTGCCCGTGCCGCAGATCCTCGGGTTCGACGATGCGCACCCCCGACATGCGTGACTTCAGCTCGGCGGCCAAGGTGCTCGCGCCGGCCAACCAACTGCCGGTCACCATCACGGCATCGTGTAGCTCCACGCCCAGTGGACCGAGCGCGGGATCGACCGCCAGCACCAGCTCATCGACACGTTTGTCTGCCGAAGTGTTCACGCCCGCCCTCCGGCCCGGCGCCACAGGCGCAGCGACCCGCGCGCGATGTCGGTTCCCATCGCGGCATAGGTGGCGTTCACCGGTCCGGCGGCGAACCGCTGCCAGCGCTCGGCACGGTAGCGGTGATCTTCTGGGTGGTCACTGAGCTCCACAGCGATGCCCGCAGCCGTGGCGGCATCCACCGCGCACTGCATCGCGGCCACCACCACGTCGTCACTGTTCACGAAGGAATCGATCTGCATCGGCAGCACACCCGTCACCCCGATCTTGCGGAGATCGGACAGTACCGTGCGCATCCGGCGGTACCAGCCCTGCGCGATGGCCATGCGAATGGCGTTGACCACCGCGTCGATGCCGGACAGATCGCGCAGCAGCGAGCTGAGCCCCGGGGCCGCCAGGGTAGGAACCTGCCGTAGCGCCCCGATGGCGCATCCCATCGGGTACAGGTCCAGTTCATGCAGGATGCGCCGCCGCATCGCGACCGGCACTTCATGCGTGCACGTGACGAAGGCGTCGACGGAGCTGGTGTCGGCCGGGTTCTCGACCATCAGCTTGAGCGCCTCGACCATGCCGTCATCGAGACTGACCAACGGGACATGCGCGGACAACGGCAAGGTCGGAACCCGGGTCTCGGCGCGATACTGGGCGCAACGCGATACGGCTGCGCTCCAGGGCCCGCGTGCGGCGCCCGGATCGGTCAGATCCGCTTTGTTGAGAATCAGCACCTTGGGCGCGGTGGAGGCCTCCAAGACCACACGATCCTCGGGCTTGAGCGCCTCCGCGAAAACCACGATGTCCACGTCGGCCACGAGGGGGTCTGCCGCGTCGTCTTGGGGGATCGGCACCTCGATGAGCGCGTGCCCCGGCCCGTCTTCGGCCGGCAGGGTGCGGCCCAGCGCACCGATGACACTGGTGACCCCCACCCCGGCGCGGCCCCGGACGGTGACCCGCAGCGGATCCCCGGACCGCACCACGACATCGTGAATGCGCTGGCCACCGTGCACCTGACGAATCTCGGGACGCGTCGCGAACCGGTCGAGTGTCGCCCGGAAGACCTCAAACCCCCGCGTCATTGTTGCTTTTCCAGATCCAATCTCATCGTTCGTACGGAAATGCTCACATTGTCACCTGATCTGGTAGACGGTTCCACCCTGGTAGGCAACTGTTGAGTATCAATACGCGCTGGGATTATGGGATCTGCCACCTATGGGTGACCATGGGGATATGCGTTATGACGGCCACGAACGGGGCTGTGCGGTAGCTGGATCAGCCACCGACGAGCTTCCGGGAGCTGTCAGCGCCGATTCCGGCGATCAGAACCGCCATCCACGTCGGGTTTCCAGCTTTAGGTCGCGCGGCTCGTCGCTGACCGAAGGCCAGCAGAAGGCCTGGGACAAGTCGTGGCCCACGTACGGTCGCGTCGCCCGGGAAGCCGACGGCTCCTGCCCGCCGCTGGACCCCACCCCGTGGTTCGGGCGTACCGCCCCGCTTATTCTCGAAATTGGTTGTGGCACAGGGACATCTACCGCCGCAATGGCACTCGAAGAACCCGATTTCGACGTACTGGCGGTCGAGGTCTACCGCAAGGGCCTGGCCCAGCTGCTGTCGGCGATCGACCGCGAGGGCATCGAGAACATACGGCTGATCCGCGGCGATGCGTTGGATGTACTGGAGCACCTGCTGCCGTCGGGATCGCTGACCGCGGCCCGGGTGTTCTTCCCGGACCCGTGGCCCAAGTCCCGTCACCACAAGCGCCGGCTGCTGCAGGCGGCCACCGTCGCCCTGATTTCTGACCGGCTCCGCCCGGGCGGCACCCTGCACGTGGCCACCGATCATGCGAACTACGCCGAGCACATCGCCCAGGTCGGGGACTCGGAACCAACGTTGCGCCGCCTCGATCTTCACGATCCCCGCATTCCGGTCTCGGTGCGCCGCCCCACGACCAAATTCGAGGGGAAAGCGCACACCGTCGGCAGCGCCATCAATGACTTCGTCTGGGAGCGATTGTGAGCCTGGACGTGGAAGACACGGAAGACACCGTGCACACCTCCGCCGTCGCCGACGCGACGCGCCGCCGGGTGCTGCGGGTGCTGCTGGTGTGGGACGCCCCAAACCTCGACATGGGGCTGGGCGCCATCATCGGCGGCCGGCCCTCCGCGGAGAACCGGCCCCGGTTCGACGCGCTCGGCCGTTGGCTGCTGGAGCGCACCGCCGCCTACTCGGCAGATCATCCCGATTGCCTCGTTGAACCCGAGGCCACCGTCTTTACCAATATCGCGCCGGGGAGTGCCGAAGTGGTGCGCCCGTGGGTCGAGGCGCTGCGCAATGTTGGGTTTGCGGTATTCGCCAAACCCAAGATCGACGAAGACAGCGACGTCGACGCCGACATGCTTGCTCATATCGAGCTGCGGTCCGCCGAAGGCCTGGCTGGGGTGCTCGTGGCCTCGGCAGATGGTCAGGCTTTCCGCGAACCGCTGGAAATAATCGCCGGTGACGGGGTGCCCGTCAGTGTGCTGGGATTTCGCGAACATGCGAGTTGGGCGCTAACCTCGGATATTCTGGAGTTCGTCGATCTCGAGGACATACCCGGAGTTTTCCCCCGAGCCTTGCCGCGGGTGGGTCTAGATTCGCTCCCCGACGAAGGCGCCTGGTTGCAGCCATTCCGACCGTTGTCGGCGTTGCTTACGTCCAGGACATGAAACCTCAGCGCGTGAGAGACGCTAGTTAGGAGATTCTGTGTTCGCCTGGTGGGGCCGAATGGTGTACCGGTATCGGTTCATCGTCATTGGCGTTTTCGTGGTCCTCTGCCTGGGCTCCGGCCTCTTCGGTTTGGACCTCGGAAAGCGCGTCACGCAGGGTGGCTTCTACAACGACAACAGCGACTCGGTGCGGGCCTCTTTGATGGCCGACGACGCTCTCGGCCGTGACAGAACTTCGCACATCGTGGCGATCATCCAGGCTCCGGACGGTAAGACCGTCGACGATCCGGCGTTCCAGACGAACGTGGTCGACCACTTCAACCAGGTGGCTAAGGACAACGCCGACCAGGTGTTCGGCTGGGCTGGGTGGTTGCGCGCCCCTACTTCGACCGATCCGACCGTCAGCCGGATGGTGACACCCGACCACAAGTACACCTTTGTGTCGATCAGCCTCAAGGGTGACGACGACGACTCAATCCTCAACAACTACAAGGCGCTCGCGAACCCGGATAAGGACCAAACCCCCGAGAACAACAAGTTCCTGCTTGACGGCGTCAACATCAAGCTCGCCGGTCTAGAACCGGTCGCCGCCGAGCTGACAGGCACCGTCGGTAAGGACACACAGCACATGGAGCTAGTGTCGCTGCCGATCATGGCCGTGGTGCTGTTCTTTGTCTTCGGCGGTGTGATCGCCGCCGGTCTGCCGTTGATGATCGGCGGGCTGACGATTGCGGCTGCTACCGGCGTCATGCGGTTGCTCACATTGTTCATGCCGGTGAACTTCTTCTGCCAGCCGGTGGTCAGCCTCATCGGACTGGGCATCGCCATTGACTACTCGCTGTTTATCGTCAGCCGTTTCCGCGAGGAACTCGCCGAGGGGTACGACACCGAGACAGCCGTGCGCCGCACCGTCATCACCTCGGGGCGCACCGTGATGTTCTCTGCCACGCTCATCGTGGGCGCGCTGGTGGGCATGCTGATCGTGCCGCAACCATTCCTCAAGTCCCTCACCTACGCAGGTATCTCCACCGTGATGATCTCCGGGATTCTGGCTATCACGGTGCTACCCGCCTGCCTGGGTGTCCTAGGCCGCCACGTGGACGCGTTAAGCTGGAAGCGCTTCAGCCGCACCAGGTCGCGCGAGGAGATCGAAAACGGTTTCTGGGGCCGCATAGTCGTCTTCGTCATGAAACGACCGCTCGCCTTCGCGGCGCCGATCGTCATCATCATGCTGCTGCTGATTATTCCGCTGAAGAACCTGACCCTCGGCGGATTCAGCGAACAATACCTGCCTCCCAACAACTCCGTGCGTATGGCCCAGCAGGAATTCGACCAACTGTTCCCCGGATTCCGCACCCAGCCAGTCACTATCGTGACCAAGGATGCCACCGACGCCCAGCTAGCCCAGATCCGCGTAGACGCCATGAAGATCCCCGGGTTTATCAACCCCAATGGCGATCCGACCCAGATGTGGCAGCAGCGCCAACCCATTGGCACTTCCGGAGACAAGAGTGTCAAGGTCATCCAAAACGCTCTCATCAACCCCGATACGGCTCCTGAAAAGATCAAGGCGCTCAGGGAGATTCCCGCACCCAAGGGCACCACGGTCTTGATCGGTGGCGTCGATGCGTTGACGCAGGATTCCGTTGATGTGGTATTCGAGAAGCTGCCCTTTGTAGTTCTCAGTCTGGTGGCCCTGACAACAATCCTGATGTTCCTAGCCTTCGGTTCGGTGGTACTACCCATCAAGGCCGCGGTGATGAGTGCCCTGGGCCTGGGATCCACGATGGGCATCCTGACCTGGATATTCGTCGACGGACACTTCTCCACGTGGCTCAATTTCACGCCGACACCACTGACCGCTCCAGTGATCGTGCTCATTCTCGTGATCATCTATGGACTGTCTATGGACTACGAAACTTTCCTGATGTCCCGCATGATCGAGGCTCGGGCACAAGGGCTTTCGACAGCAGAGGCAGTGCGGGTGGGTACCGCGTACACCGGCCGGATCATCACCGCCGCCGCGTTGATTCTCATCGTCGTGGCCGCCGGCTTCGTTGCATCAGACCTGGTGATGATGAAATACCTTGCCTTCGGCCTAATTTCGGCGTTGGTTCTAGATGCCACGATCGTCCGCATGCTGCTCATCCCGGCGGTCATGAAGCTGCTCGGGGACGACTGCTGGTGGGCTCCGGCGTGGATGAAGCGGATCCAGGTCAAGCTCGGCCTGGGCGAGGTCACCCTGCCCGACGAGCGCAAGCGTCCGACCGGCCGCGAACAGGCCATCGCCGCGGCCTCGTCTCCGGTCGGCTCCAACGCCCGCACCACCAAGCTGCCGATCGCCTCCGAACGCACCCGGCTGCCCTCCACACCCACGCCGCGTCAGCACGATCCGTCTGCTCCGGTACGGCCCACTCCGCCCCCCGCCGCTCCCCCGACCACACCAGTCAACCTGGCGGGCACCGACAGTGGAGACGCACCCGCCACGACGCGTATGACGTTGCCCGGCAAGAACGTTGCTCCCACCGATGCGCCCACCACCGCTGTACCGGGCGGCAACCCGGCCGGCCCGGATGCACCGACCACCCGCAGCAGCGTCGCCGGCACGCACCGCCCGGACCGCCGCAACGCCGACCGCGAGATCGAATCCTGGCTCGGCGAGCTGCGCGGGCCCAAGCAGCCCGGCTCCGCCCCGTCCGTCGAGGCGGGCGACGCGACCACCGCGATCCCGGTGTCCAAGCCTGCGTCCAAGCCCCAGCCGGCGCAGCCGAACCGCGCCAACGGCACACCGGCTGAAGACGCGACGACGGCCATGCCCATCGCCACGCCGGATGCCCAGCGACAGGGCCCACCGCGGGCTCAGCGTCCCCAAACCGAACAACAGCCCGCTACGCCGTCTGCCGATGCGACAGAGGCGCTGCCGGCACCCGGGCAGACTCGCACACCGCAACAGCAGCAGGAGGCCGACGAGGCCACTCGCCGCAGCCGTGGTGGCAGCGTCAGTGCCCAGGACCTGCTACGCCGCGAGGGGCGCCGCATTTAGCGACGCCCCTGCGGGGTTCTTGCCTACTTGACGGGCACTTCGACCGACGTCGGTTCGCCCCGGGTTGCGTACTCACGCGCGTAGAGCGTGCCGCCGCCCAGCAGTAGCAGTCCGGTGACGATGAACGCGCCGATCCGGGCGATACCGTCGAGGGTCGCGAGGTCGAACAGGAAAAGCTTGGCCACCGCCATCGCGGCGAGCACGAATCCTGCTCGGGTAAACCAGCTCTGGTCCCGGTAGCGGCGCAGACCGGCGAGCAGCAGGGTCACCGAGACAACCATCCAGGACACCGTCGCCAGGCCGTGACCCAGCAGGAACCCGTCATCGTTGCCCAGTAGCGCGGTCCCCGAGAGCACGATCGCCGCCGTGCCGGAGTACAACATCGACGCTCCGGCCAGCACACCGTACGTCGGAGCAGACTGTGGGCTCACCCAGCCGACCCGGTGCATGGCCGCCAACACCAAACCAACCGTGACCGCCATGAGCACGCTGGCGACGATCAACAGCGGACCCGCCTGCCGTACCGCGGTGGACGAGTCGGTGAGCAGCGCCGGCGGTACGTACGCCAGGTAGACCGCGCCGCCCAGCGCGCTGAACACCTGTCCCAGTACCAGCGAGACACGATCCCGCACTTGGTATCCGATGGCGCAGAAGGACAGCGCAATCGCCAGCAGTACCACCGCCAGCAAGCCGCCCCGAGCTCCATCGACCGATGCCTGCAGCAGCGCCAGCCCCGCCACCGCGGCCATGATGATGCGCGCGTGCGCCGGAAGTCCACCGACCAACAGCAACACCGCACCCATCACCGCGGCGACACCAACAGGCACCAACACGCCCAGCGGCCACGCTGAAAATGACAGAGCGCCATAGAGAACCGGCGCAGAGGCGACCGCGATCATCACCGATGCGGTGAGGTCATCGTGCTCACCGGTGAGCAACCACAGCGAGCCCACCAGGGTGACCAGCAGCGCCAGTACCGCCATCACGAGCAGGGCGCGCGATGCTCCGTGGCTTCCATAAACCGCCGCCAGCAGCGTCAGCGTCACACTTACCGTCCGGAAAGCGTGCAGGACAGGCCAATTCCGCCCAATCTGGGCGGGCAGGCTCGCGATCAACAGCACCAGCGCGAAGGCCGCGAGTTCCACAGTGAATCCCTCGGTCAGGAACGGGGCCAGCATCGCGATCGCGGCGACCACGCCCGCGGCGAAGGGCTGAGAGTTCCACTGCCGGGCCAGTACCAGGCCGGCGCCCGCAATGGCCAGCCCGAGGATCAGGCCCGCTGCCACCGGAATCTTGTCGTAGATCACCGTGAGCGCCAACACGTCGAAGAACGCCGCCGCAAATCCTGTTGCCGCCGTGGCAATACCGCCCGTTCGGCCACCGGGCCGCGAGTACACCCGAATTCCCAGGCCCACGAGCACACCGGCGAGAACGGCACCGGAGGCCATGCGCGGTATCGGACCGAAATACCCGCTCTTGGCGGCCAGCACCAGCAGCATGACCACACCGGCCAGTGTCACCACCGCGCCCGCGAAGGCCATCGCCTTACTCGCGAAGCCTTCGCGCATCCACATGGGTTCCCGCGGAGACGGTATTGCCTGAGTCGGGCCCGTCGTCACCGGCACCCGTACGGGCGGCCTAGGGGCTGCCGCAGGCACGGGTACGACGGGCTGAGTGGCCCCCTGGGTGCGCCGGTAGTCATCCCAATACTGCTGTGCCTTCGCATATTCGGCTTGGGTCAATTCGACCATCCGGTCGCGCAACGCGTCGAGCTCGGTGCGCAACGCACGTTCGCGCCCGTCGAGTTCGTCCAGTGTCGCGGTCATCTGCTGCAACTGTGGATCTGTCATGCCTCTTAGCGTGCTGGCCGCACGATACGAGGTGAAGACGTAGACCTACCGCCGCGCGTAGGGGTTTCTCACGGCACTGAGTAGCTCTACTCATCACCGCTGTCCGCGCGGGGCGGGACCTCTGCCAGTGCATATCCGAGATACGCGGCGCGCAGCGTTCGGGACGCGAACACTTCTTGTTCGCCCCACGGCAGGTGCGGCCTCGTCACCAGCAGCGAGGCGACACCGTGCGTGGTAGCCCACAGCTGCAGGGCCGATCCCAGGGTATTACCCCGGGGAAATTGCTCTTCGTCTACGAGTTCCTGAACCACACCGCGCAGATGCAGAAACGCTGAGCTGCTGAGTATCTCGTCGGATTCGGCACCGAGACGCGGAGGGCTTGCGGTCGCGAACCGATACAACAGCGGATGCTCCGCGGCATACCGCACGTACGCCAGGCCCAGCGCCTGCAGCCGCTCCAATGCGGTGGAGATGTTGAGGGTCGCGCGCTGTAGTACTTCTCCAAGCTGTTCGAAGTACCGTGCGGACAAGGCATCCGCCAATTCGTCGGTGCTCGAAAAGTGCCGGTACAGCGAGGGCGCCGTGATTCCCAGGGCACGCGTCAATTCGCGCGCCGACGGGGCACGTGCCTCCCCCGACCTGAGGATGAGATCCATTGCTGTGTCGATGATCTGCTGGCGCAGCTGCCAGCCCTGCCCCCTGGGCAGGCGCTTTCGCGCTGCGGTCGCGTCGTTTTCGTCACCCATGTGTCGCTCCCACCGCGTGTCTCGATCACCGCGGGGGTTCGATGGGCAGCGTCGGGCCGCCCGGGGGAGTCGGGATGGTGAACCTGCCCTTGGGGGTGGGATCGGTGGTCTTTCCGAGGTCTGCTCCCGCGGGCGGACCAGCCGTATCGTCTCCCGCAGGCCGCGGTGCATTCTTGGCGCCGCGAATCAGGACTGCCGGATCATCGTCGGCGCAGTAGGTATGCACGGGCGGCTCGGGGAAATCGGCCGAAGACGGCGGGACCCGCGGGGTGCCGTAGTCGCACGCATACCGTGGATAGAGGTCGGCGGTAACCCAGATGCCGTTGTCGCGCATGGTGTCCGCGATCGCGCCGAACGTAGATCCGCGGTAGTTGGGGAAGAACGCATTGATGGCAGGTGTACGCACGTAGAGCATCTGTGATGTCGAGGCCAAGCTCGCGAGCAGCTGCACCATGGTGTCGGAGTTGTCATTGAAGAGGTTGTCGACGGCGCTCAGGGTTTTCGGCGTTTGATCGATCAGGGTGCGGTACCCGTTCTGCATCTTCTCCACACCGCGCAGCGTCCGTCCCAGGCTGTCCGCAGTTGCCTTGATCCCCACACTCTTGTCGGCGGCCAGGGTCAGCACCACGCGGCTGGTCTTGAGCAGGCTGGTGGTCTCCGGTAGCACCGAGTCCAGGGTGCTCAGCAGGAACGTGCCACCGTCGATGATCTCGGTGAGCTTGCGCGGCCCCTCCTTGCTCAGGCTCAGTTCCTTCTTGATGAGCTCAAGCTTCTTCGGGTCCACCTGCGCCAGCAGACCGTCCGCATCGGCCAACAGCTTGGCCAGCGTGACCGGCACCTGCACGCCCTCGGCAATCACACTGCCGTCCTGGAGATACGGGCCTTGCTGGCCCGGCTTGCCTTCGAAGTTGATGTACTGCTCGCCGGCGGCGGAAAGGCCGGTGACGCGCACCTTGGCCGCGGCGGGGATCTTGTACTTCGACAGAATCTCGGCCGTCGCCTCAACCCCCTGCGGGGTGATCTGCAGTGACCGCACGGTGCCGATCTTGACGCCACGCAGCGCGACATCCTGACGCGGCAGCAGACCACCCGATTCACTCAGTTTCACCGTGACTCGGTACGTCGACGCGAAGGGGTTGGCGCGCAACGCCCCGACGCACAGATACGTCACTGCCAGCACCAAGGTCAATACCAGGGCCACCGTCGACAGCGCCGACTTGCGGCGGTGACCGGCGCGCACCACACCGACTACAGCATTCGCGACGGCGTTGATCATCGCCCTGTTCCTGGGGTAGGCGCCGCGGGCGGGACCGTTTCGATGACTCCCGGTTCGGTGGGACTCGGGCGCACCGGAATGTCTTGGCCGAACGCGCCCTTGCCGACGACTCGTTCCTGCAGGCGCCACAACGTGTACTTGACCGAGCCTGCCAGCTGTGCCCAGTTGTAGCGCTTGGGTCCATGTGTTCCGATATCGGCGTAGGAGCCCACGTCGGGTATCGAGCCGAGTACCAGCTGGTCGATAGCCGCATTCAGTGAAAGCGAGTTTCCCGCAGTCGCTTTGATGGCCGAGGGAAAAATGCGGTTGAACGCCGCCAGGCTGGTATCGGGGTCAAGTGCCACGTCATTCCAGGCCCTGGCGACCGTGTTCGCATCGGCGATGATGCTACGGCCGCTGGTATCGGTGCCGGCGATCGACGGGAACTTCTGCAGCTGGCGCGTGGTGTCACCCATCATCAGCAGTAGTTCGGACAGTTGTGCGGTGTTGTCCGCCAGCGTCTCCGTCGCCGGCCCGGCCGCCCTCACGATGTCGGTGACCACCTGATTCTTGGCATCTAGCTGGTCTGCCAATTGCGATGTCTGCGTGAGGGCCTCGGAGATCTGCGCCGAGCGCGAGTTCAGCGTTGTCAGTAGCTGATTGGAGTCGTTGATCAGATCTCCGAAGGCTCGGCCCTGATCACCGGTGGCCTTACCGAAGCCATTGACAACGTTGGTCAGGTTCCGCACCGCACCGCCATTGGAGGCCAATGCGGCAGAGCTGAGCACCGACTCCACGGTCGCAGCGGCGGTCGTGGAGTCCAGACCGATGGTGTCCCCGTCTTTGAGCAGCGGACCGTCGGTAGATGCCCCCGCAGGGGGCCGGATCGACACAAAGACATCGCCGAGCGGTGTGGCCGAACGTAATTCAGCGCTACTTCCCTTGGGCAGTCGGACACCATCGAGAATCCGGAGCGTGGTGACGGCAGTGAAGTTGCGCACGTGCATCTCGTCGACCTGCCCCACATCGGCACCGGCCAGTTTGACCTTGGCACTGCCGGGCAGATTCAGGACATTGGAGAACAGTGCGGTGAGGCGGTAACCCCCACTGCCGATACCGGGTGCCGGCAATGGCAGGTCGCCCAGGCCATTGGTGCCACATCCGCTGAGCACGGTGGCAGTCATCAACATTGCCACTGCCATCCGTGCCGTCCGCGCCGCCATCACTTCTGCCCCATCGCCGCGAGTCCATCCAGCACATAGGTCAAACCGAAATCCGGTCCATAATCCTGCAATGTTCCTGTGCTGCAACCTAACTGGCGCAGCCCCATCATGTTGCAGATCTCCTTGTCCATCTGGCTCTCGAACAGCAGCCGGTCCGTCATGAACCGGACACGTAACCGCTTGTTGTCCTGGTCGACGGCGTTGTACATGTTGTCCCACGCCAACGGTTGGACATCGATCCACTCCGAGATCTCACGCCGGTTGTCGACCACCGCCTTGAGTGCGGTGTTCGAATTCAGGATGGTCTGTTTGAGGTGATCGCGATTTGCCTCGACGATGTCACCGGCCTGCTTGACCAGCTCGTTGAACCTGCGGCCGCTCGAGCCGGTGCCCAACGCCTCATCGTCCAGGATCTGACTCAGTTGATGCACGGAGGAGGCGAATTCACGCAGCTTGCCATCGTTGGCCGCTGCCGCGTCGAATAGTGAACTGACGTTCTTGATGATGGCCGTCAACTGCTCGCGGGTTGTCGTTCCCCCCTCTGCGCTCAGACGTAGGGCCTTGGACAGCTCACCCAGCCCGGCCTTGATCTTCTCCCCATTGCCGTCGGCCATGCGGGCGGCGGGGTCGATGATGTCGGCCACCGGTCCCTTCCCCTTGCCATCTCCCTTGAGGGACAACGAGAGCCGGTCCAGCATGCCCAACACGCGGTCGAACTCCACCGGGGTCTTGGTGTGGTCCAACCCGATGGTGTCGCCGTCCTTCAGTGTGGGACCGCCGCGGTACGGAGGTGACAGCTCCACCTGACGGTCGGTCAGGATCGACGTAGACAACGTGACGGCCTGTGCGTCGACGGGCACCTGCACGTTCTTGTCGACGGTGAACTGCACCTCCACATAGCCCGGCATGGGCGTGATCTTGGTGACCTTGCCCACCGGCATACCGAGCACGGCAACCACATTGGATTCGTAAAGACCCGAGGCGCTCTCGAACTGAGCGGTCAAGGTGATGTGATCCGTCGTCGACTTCACCCAGTACGCGCCCGCACCGACAATCGCTGCGGCCAGTACCGCCAATGTGCCGACGATCGCAATCAGCCGAGTTTTTCTGCCGTCCTTGCTCATCACTTGCAGTCCTTGAAGTACGGGATCATTCCGAATTGCTTGGCGCGCCCGCTGATCGCGCACATCCACGAATCGACCAGGAGGCCGTTCGTCAGGTTGATATCGATGGCGTTCCCGGTGCCGCTGGAATTGGCGATACCGCGTATCAAGACCGGCGCAATCGGGTACAGGCTACGCAGCAGGTCGTCGTGCTTACCCAGCATGTCGGAAAGCTCGTGCGCCGTCTTGAGCATCGCCTCGAGCTGCGGCCGGTCCTTGACGACAACCTTGCTCAGCTGTTCCACCAGATTGGTGAATGACTGCAGCATCGCATGAAAGGTGTTGCGGCGCGTCACGATCTCTTCAAGGACGTCCTGCCCTTGATTGATCAGGACTCCGATTCCGGACTGCTGCCGCCGCAGTGTGCTGGTCACCTTCTCGGTGCTCTTGAGCAATGTGCCCAGTTGGTCGCGCCGATCCGCGATCACCGAAGACAGCGATTGGATGTTCTCCATCGCACGCGGAACGACATCGGGCAATCCCTGTAGCTGTGTGCCCAGCACGCTGAGGGACTGCGCGACCTTGTCGAAGTCGACCTGATCGAAGGTGTTGGTTGCCCCTGCCAGCGCAGCCTGCAGATCGTAGGGAACATCGGTATGCGCAAGATCAATTGTTTTGTCCGGCAGCGATCCTGCCCCTCTGGGGCGTAGATCCAAGTAGCGCGATCCCAAGATGGTGGTGACCCTGATGGAGGCCTTGGTGTCCTTGCCGAGACGAATATCGTCGCGGACCTTCAGCCCGGCCTCGACATGGTCCCCCATCAGCTTCATGCTCGTGATGTTCCCGACGGGGATGCCCGCCACGGTGATCGGCTGACCCGGTCGTAGCGAGGCGGCCTGGACGAACTCGGCGGTGTAGCTCATGTAGCCCAGGCCCAGCGCCTTCACCAGCAGCATCGCGCCGATAAGACTGGCGATCACCGCGATCGCGATGAATCCGAGCCAGGTCTTGTTGTAGGTCTCCACCGGCCGGTTTTTGATCTTCTGCCACCTGGATCGCTCAGCCATTGGCCATGTTCCTGCATCGCGGGCTGTACTGGGCCACGTTCCCGGGGGTCGCCGCGTTGACGATGATCGGTATCACGTCATTGAGGCCGGGGAAGAAGCCGGTGATGTTCAGATCGCACATGTAGACGTTGATGAACGCGCCCTCGGAGTAGAAGCGGGACAGGCCCTTCAGCACGATCGGCAGGTTGTCGCCGAGAAACGCGTACTGCGGTTCAATGCCCACCACGTGATTGGTGAATCCCGGCTGCCGGGTGATCATCTCGTCCAGCGACGGAAACACGTCATTGGTGATCTTCGACAGGCGGCGCATGGTCTGGGCCAGCGAGCCCGCCGAGGACACCAGCGCAGGACGCTTGCTATCCAAATCCGACACCATCTGACGCGTCTGGGTGAGCACCTTGTCCAGGCTGTCGTTCTGCCGCGCAAGATTTCCGGTTACGGTGTTCAGGCTGGTGATCGCATTGCCCAGCGCCTCGTCGCGGCCCGCGAATGTCTTTGTCAGCATGGATGTCTGGCTGATCAAAGTGACGATGGACGCGTTGTCCCCCTGCAGCGACTGAATGACGCCCTTGGTCAAGTTGTCGGCCTGCTCGGGCGAGAGTGTGCTGAACAGCGGCTCATAGCCATTGAGCAGGGTGGTGACGTCGAAGGACGGGTCGGTGCGCTCCACCGGGATCGTCGCCCCAGCGGCCAGCACTGTGTTGCCGGCGGGGTCGCCGGACTTCCCCGGCGATAGGCCCAGATAGCGCTGGCCCACGATGTTTTGGTACGTCACCGAGGCGATCGTGTTTCCGTACAGCCTCTGATCATTCTGGACCACGAAACCGACCCGAGCCTGCTCGTTGTCGACCAGCTCGATCTTCTCGACGCGACCGACCCGCACACCGGCCATGCGCACGTCGTCGCCTTCGCGCAACCCGTACACGTCGGTGAAGAGCGCCGAATACGCTGTGGTGCTTCCTGATACTTCGCGAAGCAGTGTGGCGTAGACCAACCAGCCGAGCGTCAGGGCCACGGTCATAAAGACCGTGAGACCGATCAATGGACCACGGAATCTCATGAGGGCCCTTCCTTGACGAACGACACCGCACTCCCCCGGGCCACCGGGCCGAGTAGCAATTGAGTGGCGGAAGTCGCTGAGCCACCGGCGATCACACCGAGTTGATCCCGCTCACCGCGGCTACCGACGGGACCGACGTTTCCGCCGTACGAAGCAGGCGCCAGGGCAGGCCGAACAGCCCCGTTGACACCACCAGGAGCCACCGGCGCGGGCGGTATCGGTGGCACCGCCGGCGGCGGGGGTGGTTCCAGATCGTCGGGGTCAGTCGTACCGGGTACCCGGGGCAGCGGGACGGGCTGCCACGGCGGTAGCGGCGGGTTGGGGTCGGTCAGGTTGGGTCCGCCCGGAGGGACGACTCGTGGCGGGCCGACCGCGACCAGATTTCCGTTGGGGCCGATCGCCGTTCCGGCGGGTGGAGCCAAGTCGGCCGGCGGCTTGTAGTTCTGCGGCAACAGCGTCTCGGGGAGATCTGGGCGCACCACCTGCTCGGGGGCGGTGAAACAGCTCGGGCCCTTCACCTGTCCGTACCGGGGGCAGTCGGCGCGGGTGTAGGTGTAGCTCGGCGCCAGGGTGACGGCGATCGGCATGTGCGGGAGGTCCCGGTCTGCCATCCACATCTGCTCGAACCAGTTCCGGGACAACTTGTTGATGTTCCGGAAGATCGGGACGAACTTGTCGGCGTTCTTGGCGAAGACACCGATGGGCGGGGTGAGTCCCGTGGTGATGCCGATGAGCTGGTCCGTGTGGTTGTCAAAGGCCTGCTTGTTGGTGCCCACTGTGGTGAGCCCGGCGTGCACCAGTGTCGTCAGTTGCTCGCGCTTTTCGGCCAGGGTCTGCATCGGTTGCACGGCCTGGTGCAGCGCGTCGAGCAGATCAGGGGCGCTGCGTTTGAGGCCCTCGGTGGCATCGAGAAGTGCCGAAACCGTCGACGGCCCGGTATCGGTGGCCACGATCGCGTTGAGCTGGGAGATGAGCCTGTTGAGCTGCGCGCCGGCGGTGAGCAGCTTGACCCGGCGGCTGTCGGTGGCAGCTCCCACCGCGGCCAGGATGCCCACCGAATTGTCGTCGCGGCCGCGGCCGGTGGCGTTGAGGACGTCTCGCAACTTGCTCACTGTGGTCTGGAAGAGCACAGTGGGCAGCTCTTGATCCTCGGCGATGTGGGCACCGGCGCGGATAGGTGCGCCGGGACCGCGATCCACGAGCTGCACCGACGACACCGCGAATACGTTGCTCGGCACCACCCGGGCCGTAGCGGTCGACGGGATCGACTGGGCGTACTCGGGTTTCAGATTGATACGCACAAAATTGGGTTTGCCGCCGGTGGCCGGGGTCACGTCGTCGACCTCGCCGACCAGCACACCGTGATACTTCACATCCGACTTCTGCGGCAGTCCGTCACCGACATTCATCAGATCGGCGACCACCGGCACGTAATCATTCAGCCGCCCTGCAGATTTCAACAGCATGGTGCCCGTGAGCGCCACGATCGCCGTCAGTGTGACAACGGACAGCACCAACAGCTGGTTACCGGACGGGCCACGCCCGTCGACCTCGAAGGGGTTCGGCATCTAGCCGCCTAGCCTGGCGCCGGCGTCCACGCTCCACAGCGCCATGGTCAGCAACATGTTCACCATCACCACCACGGTGATGGCTGCGCGCATGGCGTGCCCGGCGGCGATTCCCACGCCCTCCGGCCCGCCACTGGCATAGAAGCCGTAGTAGCACTGAACCGTCGAGGCGATCCAGACGAAGACAACCGTCTTGATGATCGAGTACACGATGTCGATGCCGCTGACACCGATGCCGAAGTAGTGCAGATACGACCCCACCGAGCCGCCGCTGAGAATGCCCACCATGACCTGACAGGACACGTAGCTGATCGCGAGGCAGGCCAGATACAGCGGGATCACCGCGATGATCGCCGACATCAGCCGGGTGGTCACCAAAAATGGAATCGGCCGAATGGCAACCGAATCCATGGCGTCGATCTCCTCGGCGATCCGCATCGAGCCCAGCTGCGCGGTGAATCGGCAGCCCGCCTGCATCGCGAACGCCAGGGAGGCCATGATCGGCGCCAGCTCCCGGGTACTGGCCAGTGAGCTGATGATGCCGGTAGCGGGCCCCAGCCCGAGCAGGTCAAGGAAGTTGTACGACTCGATCGCTACCAGGGCACCCGCGGTAACACCCAGGACCAACGCGACTCCCGCGGTTCCACCACCCACCACCAAGGAACCATTTCCCCAAGCGATATCGGACAGATGGCGCAGGAACTCCTTGGGGTACTGGCGTAGCACCACCGGGATGCCGCCGAGGGCACGGAAGAAGAAGGCCACCATGTGGCCGAACCGCATCAGCGGGCGGCGAATCCTGTTGTAGACAAGGATGAATGGCCGACGTCCCGGCGCTAGATAGCTGGAGACCGTCATGTCACAGTCCCGTCCGCGGGAACATCATGATGTACAGCTGACTGATGGCGACATTCACGACCATCAACAACAGGATCGACTCGACCACCGCGGCGTTCACGGAGTTGGCCACACCGATGGGGCCGCCCTTGGTGGATAGACCCTTCTGACACGACACCACGGCCACGATGGCGCCGTAGATGATGGCTTTCAGTACCGCCAACACCATGTCATCGGGGGTTGCGAACGAGGCGAAGGTCGATACGAAGCTGCCGGGGGCCCCGCCCTGCCAGTAGACGTTAAACAGATAGGCGCCAAGGAATCCGACAAAACACACCACGGCGGTCAGCGCCACCGCGATCATGATCGCCGCCGCGAACCGGGGCACCACCAGCCGGCGGATCACCGAAACACCCATCACCTCCATGGCGTCGGTCTCCTCACGCATGGTGCGCGAACCGAGGTCGGCCGTGATCGCCGAACCAACGGCCGAAGCCATGAGTACCGCGGCCACCAGGGATGCCGCCTGCCGGATGATTGCGATGCCGCTGGCCGCACCGGCCAGTGAGGTTGCGCCCACTTGCCCCGCGAGCAGGGCGAATTGGATCGAGAGCGTGACGCCGATCGGCAGGGTCACCAAGATGACCGGCATCACGGCCGTCGCGGCCTGGAATGCTCCCTGTCTGACGAATTCCTGCCACTGAAACTGCCCGGTGACGAGGTCCACGAAGAACCACTGGATGGTGCGAACACCGAGCATGAACTGCTCGCCGACCGTGCTTAGGGATTCGAGAGGGTGACGCTTGACGTAACCGGTGGCCCAGTCCTGGATTGCCGCCGCACCCTCATCGGTCGCTACTCCTGCGCCGGGTGTGGTCACGAGGGACCCAAACACAGCGCACGACGCATTCCAGACTCCTCAGTGAACCGGCATTCGCTGGCGCACTAAGGGCTGCGGCGCCAATGAGCGTTGACGATAAATGATGAATCGTTAATTGAATAGTCGGTCATATTCTATATCACACCGATCGGTGTACTGTGCGCTGCGTCACATAGGCCAGAAAGTGTTGCCGGTCCGGGATATCCCCTCGCCCATACCTGTCCCGAATCATGCGGTAAATAAGTGTTTTTGGGAGCCATTACGCCCTGCGACGTCGACCTAGGCAATCAGGGGCGAGTCATCCCATCCACGTTCCCGCAGATCGCCACCGGCCCCCGCCGCCCAGTCATCGCCCAGCGTCCGGCCCGGAGACATGAGACTCCACACCCGATTTGCGTATCAAAACTGTTTGCTGCGGGAAGACGGGTGAGACCACCCGCGTGCGCAGGTCTATTCGTCGAGACCGTGTTCTATGGCGTACCGGGTCAGCTCCACACGATTGCCCAATTGCAACTTGCGCAGCGTCGACTGCACATGGTTTTCGACGGTCCGGTGGCTCAGCGCCAGCCGAGTGGCAATCTGCTTGGCGCTCAACCCCTTTGCGACGAGCCGCAACACCTCGGTCTCCCGCTCGGAGAGCCGTGGCGTCTCGTCGGGATCCGCGGCGGGCGCGCTCGACATGCGGCGGAATTCGCCGAGCACCAACCCGGCCAGGCCCGGCGTAAACACCGCCTGCCCCCTGGCGGTCGCCTTCACCGCCTCGATAAGTTCGGCGGCAGAGGCACTTTTGACCAGATACCCTGTCGCTCCGGCCTTCACCGCTTCCAGCACATCCTCGCGTTCCGCAGAAGCCGAGAGCACCAAGATATGACTATCCGGGGACGCTGCCAGCACCGCAGCGGTGGCCTGCGCGCCGTCGCCGTCGGTCAGTTGCATATCCATCAACACCACATCAGGTTTCACCGTCGCCGCGATCCGGCCCGACGAGGCGACACCGTCGGCGGTGGCCACCACCCGCAGTCCTGCCGCTTGCAGGTCCCGGGACACCCCGTCGCGCCACATGGGATGGTCATCGACCACCATCACCGAAATCAGCTCATCGCCAACGTTTTCTGTCACACCCCCACCTCCTGAGACTTCGGCACCGTGATCTCCCATTCGGTACCCGCGCCGGGCGCCGTCTCCAGCAGAACAGCCCCACCCAGGTCCGCAACCCGGCCCAGAATCGACCGGGACACCCCCATACGCCCTTCGCGTTCAGCCTGATCCAACCTGCCGTCGGCGATACCACTGCCGTCATCGCGCACCGTCACCACCACCGAGTCCTCCAGGTCCTCGACGAGCACGTACGCGTGTGCTTCCGACCCCGCATGCAACGCGACGTTGGACAGCGCGCTACGCACCACGGCCGCTAGCTCACTGGCCATGTGCTGACCGATCAACACCGGTGAGCCCGGAGCGGAAACCGAGACAGCGGTGCTGGCCTGCGTGCGCAGCAACGGACGCAGATCGACCAACTCGTCGTCGGCGAACGTTGTCTGTGCCGCACCGGAGATGAGCTCCCGCAGCGCGACTTCCTGCTCCCCTGCGATGGCGGCCAATTCTGCCGTCGGGCCGCCGATCTCGGTACCCCGGCGCTTCACATACGACAAGACCTGCAATACCCCGTCATGGACCTGACGAGACAGCCGTTCGCGCTCGATCGCCGCCGCGGCCGCCCGTTCGGCGCGCCGCAGTTCATAGAAGGTGCGTTTCGCGGTGGTCGACGCCGCCCCGATTGCGAGCCCCACCACCACCAGTGCCGGCATGGTCGCATCGAGCCACAACGCGCTGACGGGAAGTCCGCGCGCCGCGATGCTGATCGCCGCGAGCACGAAACCGGATAAGACACCGGCGAGCTGACCACGCAACAGACCCATGGACACCACTGCATTGGCCACCCATAGCGTCGTCGGAAGCGCTTGATGTCCGCTGTACCACTGCACATCGACAACCAGGCGCCCGGCGAGCATCAGCGCGATGACGATCACCTGATCGCACAACACCAGCTGCCAGCGATGGAACCAGTTGCGCGACAGCGCGACCGCCGCGAACCCGGTCCACATCGCCATGGCGGCATAGAGTGCCCAACTCAGTCCCTGCCGCTCATAGTGGGTGTAGGACGCCAGCTGCGAGGCCAGCAGGGCGTACCCAAAACTGGCCAATCGGAACACTTGCGCCGCACGCCAGAGCGACGCTGTTGGATCGTTGCCGCTCATCCATCGCGGGACGGTTCCGTTTCCGGATGCCATGTGAATTCGTCAGTCCTTGGGCGGAGCCGGGCCTAGTTCCGGCACTCCGTTACCGGGCTTGGCGCTGACCGCCGGCGGGCCGCCATCGGGCACCATCTCCGGGTCGAGGATCACGGCTTCCTCTTCTCCTTCAAGCAGATACGGATCGTCGGAGTCTTCGGGCTCGATCAACGCGCGGATTGCGGTATTCAGCACGGCCACTGTGGGCACCGCCAAAAGCGCGCCGATGATGCCACCCAGCACACCGCCCGTAGCGATGGCGAACACCACCGCCAACGCATGGATCTGTACCGCGTGCCCCATGATGAGCGGTTGCAGCACATGGCCTTCCACCTGCATCACCACAACGACGATGACCAAGATCATTGCCGCGGTGAAGGCGCCCTTGGTGATGAGCGCGATGAATACCGCGACAAATCCGGAGATCGCGGCACCGATAATCGGGATGAACGCACCCAAGAAGACCAGTGAGGCCAGCGGAAGAGCAAGAGGCACACTGAAAGCCGCCAGACCCACGCCGATACCGATGGCATCCACCAGCGCCACCGCGACAGTGGCACGCACGTAGCCGATCAACGATCCGAAGCCCAGGACACCTGCACGGCGCACCCGCGGTCGCGCCGCCGTCGGGAAGACGCGGGTGACGAACTCCCAAATCTCCTTGCCACCATAGAGAAAGAAAATGGTGGTGAACAAGGTCAGCACGGCGCCGGTAATGATCTCGGTGACCGTAGTGGCCGTGGCCAATGCCCCGCTGGTGACCTTGTCCTGGTTGTCCTTGATGGTGTTGACCAGCGCGTCGCCGGCCTTACTGATCTGTTCCTCGCTGATGTGGAACCGGCTGTGAATCGCCCAGTTCTTCAGCGACTCGATGCTGTTGGTCAGCTGGGCCGACAGGTCCGGGAGACCCTTGATGAACTGATCCACCACAAACGTCAGGATCCCGCCAACCGCGGCGCTACCGGTCAACAGGACTACGACGACCGCCAATGAGCGCGGAATATTGTGCCGCTGAAGGTAGTTGACTGTCGGAACCAGCAGCGCCGAGGCCATCAGGGCCAGCAGCAGCGGGATGGTGATCGTCTTCAGGTGCCAGAACAACCACAGAAAGGTGAGTCCGAAAGCAAGCAGCACCAGTAGGCGCCAAGCCCACGCAGCCCCCTTGCGCACATACGGGTGAACCGACTCTGCGGCATCAACGTGCGTCATGGGCCGAGCCTAACGGCGATGAGCCGCTTGTGCGACGGGCTTCACCATGACCAGCTATCCCTTCGGCGCGGGCTCGGCCAGCACCTCCGAAAGCCACTTCACGACCAACTCGGGCTGCTCGTCGACGATGAAGTGACCGCAGTTGGGCACTTCGGTGATGTTCAGGTCGTCGGCGTGGTCCGTGAAACCATCGAGTAGCGACGGGTGCACGGCCACATCGTCGAGCCCGAACAGCACCCGCACCGGCATGGTCAGCTTCTGGTCGTCGTAGGGGCCGCGCGCAAGATTGACGAACTCCTTGCCCACCATGGAGCGATAGATCTTGGACCCCGCTACGCGACGGTCGCGATCGCGAAAACAGCCGCGGAAGAAGTCCACCGACTCCTTGGGCATGCCGCTGCGGCGAATGAACCACCACAGCGTCGGCGACAGATGCGAGAGAGGCCCGACCACGGGAGCGCCCACCACGAGCTGGTAGGCCAGCTTGTGCGCGTGCCGGGCGACGCGGCCCGGCTGCTGCCACACCGGCGGGATGTTCAGGACGGCCAGCCGCCGGACGCGCGACGGCGCCTTCAACGCGACCAGCTGTGCGGTCCAGCCACCCCAATCGTGCCCGACCAGGTCGAAGGATTCGAGCCCCAGCGCGTCGGCCGCGGCCAGCACATCGGAGGCGAACTGCTCCTTCTCGTAGCCCGTCGGAGCCACCTCGCTCCAGCCCGCGCCGCGCAGATCCATGGCGTGCACCCGGTATCCCGCAGCGGCCAGGGCCGGGATCACCTTGTGCCACATCCACCAGTTCTCGGGCCAGCCGTGCAACAACACCACCGGTCGTCCGTCCTGCGGCCCCGCGACGGCGACATGGATCTTCACGTCCCCTGCTTGTACATACTGGTGATCCACGCCGTCGAGAGCGGGCATGCTGCGCTGCGTCATGGACCGAACCCTACCGCGCAGTAGGTTCCGTGGCACCAGGGTCCCTGAGCCACCGCGCCAGCCCGACCTGGACATACCCGTGCTCTGAAGCAAGAAGAACTGGCATGCTTCGTCATGTCACGGAATTCGGAGTACAACGGGAGTAGACCGATCGGAATACCTGTGTGATGGAACGGCTGCGCGAATGGTTTCGGGCCATGCATGTGCTGGGCCCACGTTGGAGCGTGTTCGTGGGATCCATGGTCGGTATCAACGCCGCCACTCTCCTGTTGTTGTTCTACTTTCTGCGCCACTGGATGCCGTTCAAACGCCCGGCTCACGACTGGGTGTTCGAAAACGGGCCACCGCTGTTCTGGCTTCTCTTCGGCGTCATGATCCTCACCAGCGTGGGGTGGGCGCTGCACATGGAGCACCGGCTCGCCCGCTGGTACTGCCGGGGCGGGCCACCCACCGCGCTGGAGCTTCGCACCGCGCTCACCGCGCCGCTACAGCAGTCCTTGCTCCACCTGGCCGGATGGGCGTTGGGCGCGGGGGTCTTCATCGCGGCAGGAGCAGTCCACGACTCCAAGTGGACTCTCGCGACCATCATCGGTTGTGTGCAATCGGCAACGGCCAGCTTCGGCATCACCTATCTGCTCGGTGAGCGTATTCTGCGACCCATTGCCGCAAAGGCATTGAGCGCCAGCGAGTTCCACGGCCGGTTCGCGCCCTCGGTGTTCGTGCGGGTCCGGCTCAGCTGGTGGATCGGCACCCTGGCACCGGCGATCGGACTCATCTCGCTGTGCGGCATGGCCCTCTGGAAGCCCGACGATTTGACCTCGACACGCGACCTTGCCCTCACCGTCTTGCTGATCGTCTCGACCACCTTGGTCGGCAGTTACGGGCTGGCCCTGCTCACGGCCGGGCAGCTGGCCGACCCGGTGCGGCAACTGCGCAGCGCGATAAGCGATGTGGCACAAGGCGATTTCGATGCGCGGGTCGAGGTCTACGATGGCAGCGAGCTCGGCGTGCTGCAGGCCGGTTTCAACCGGATGATGCAGGTCGGCGAGGAACGCCGTCAGCTGCGCGAGCTGTTCGGTAAACACGTGGGCGCCGACGTCGCCAGCCAGGCGCTGCAGCTGGGTACCAACCTCGGCGGCGAGAATCGTTATGTCGCAGTGTTCTTCGTCGATATGATCGGGTCCACGTCGATGGCGGCGGATCGTGACCCCGAAGAGGTGCTAACGATCCTCAACGACTTCTTCCGCATCGTGGTGGAGGTGGTCGACAGCCGCGGCGGCTTCGTCAACAAGTTCGTCGGCGACGAGGCCTTGTCGGTATTCGGAGCGCCGCTGCACCGCCCCGACGCCACCACGGCATGCCTGGCGGCCGCGCGCGAGCTGCGGGACCGGCTTGACGAGGACTTCCCCCACCCGTTCGAGTTCGCGATCGGCGTCTCGGCCGGGCTGGCGGTTGCCGGGAATGTGGGCGCCCCCGAGCGCTACGAATATTCGGTGATCGGCGACCCGGTGAACGAAGCCTCACGACTCACCGAGCTTGCCAAGCACCGGCCAAGCCGGCTGTTGGCGTCCACCAACGCGCTGTATTTCGCCGACCCCGATGAACAGAAACACTGGGATCACGGCGACTCTGTGCTGCTCCGCGGCCGCACCAGGGCGACACACCTAGCGTGGCCTGCGGGAACCTGAAAGAAGCGGCCAGCCCGCGCCGTTACTGTGGTGCCCGTGCCCCCGTCCGATGACCGAGACCGCGACCGTCTCGAGGGCGGCTTTACGCCGCCCGAGCGAAACGGCCCGGAGCCGTGCTCGGACGACCCCGAGGCGGACACCGCTCCGCAACCCGTCATCAAGCGCCGGGGAAAGTACTGGTGGATTCGCTGGGCGATCCTCATCGTGCTCGCGATCGTGCTCGCGGTGGAAATCGGGTTCGTTTCCGATCAGCTGGATCGGGCCTGGCAGAGCCTGAAGACCGCCAATCCCTGGTGGGTGCTGGCAGCCGCGCTGGCCGCGATGGCGTCCATGCACAGCTTTGCCCAGATTCAGCGGACGCTGTTGCGTTCGGCGGGCGTGAAGATACGTCAGTGGCGCTCCGAGGCTGCCTTCTACGCGGGGAACGCGTTGAGCACCACCCTGCCCGGCGGTCCCGTGCTCTCGGCCACCTTTATCTATCGACAGCAGCGCCTGTGGGGTGCCACGCCGGTGGTCGCGTCCTGGCAGCTGGTGATGTCCGGGGTACTGCAGGCGGTCGGACTGGCGATCCTGGGCCTCGGCGGGGCATTCCTATTGGGCGCCAAAACCAACCCGTTCTCACTGGTCTTCAGCATCGGTGGCTTGTTGGCGATCCTGGTCCTCGCCCAGGCCGTCGCGTCACGACCGGAGATGCTCGACGGCATCGGTGTCCGCATCCTGCGCTGGGTCAACGATCTGCGCGGCAAGCCACCGATGATGGGCGTGGCCCGCTGGCGCGAGATGCTCAAGCAGATGGAGGCGGTGACGCTGACCCGTCGCGCCCTCGGGGAAGCATTCGGTTGGTCGTTGTTCAACTGGATCGCCGATGTGGCCTGCCTGGCCTTCGCCGCGTATGCGGTGGGAAGCCGTCCCTCGCTGGTCGGTGTCATGGTGGCCTATGCGGCGGCGCGTGCCGCCGGATCGGTCCCCCTGATGCCCGGCGGTCTGCTGGTGGTCGAGGCCTTCCTGGTACCCGGTCTGGTGACCTCCGGGATGACGCTGCCCGACGCGATCTCGGCGATGCTCATCTACCGCGCGGTCAGCTGGGTCTTCATTTCCGCGATCGGCTGGGTCATCTTCTTCTTCTTGTTCCGCGACGAGAGCCAGATCGACCCGGACGCGAAGCCCGGGTCGACCAAGGAACCCGAACCCGACGCCGGAGCTGCTACGGACCCGCCGCCGAAAATTTCTTCCGATCCCCCGAAATAAAGCGGACCATAGTCCGGTTGGCATGAGTGTCCGACCCAAACTTAAGGAGCACTCATGACCACCACCACGCCCGTTCTCACTGCCGGAACCTGGACCATCGACCCGGTCCACTCCGACATCACCTTCTCCGTACGCCACCTGGGCGTCTCGAAGGTTCGCGGCTCGTTTACCGACTTCGGCGGTGAAATCACCGTTGCCGAAGACGGCACCCCCTCCGTATCGGCCACCATCTCCGTAGCCTCGGTGAGCACCCGTAACGACCAGCGCGACGGTCACCTGCGTTCGGCCGACTTCTTCGACACCGACAACCACCCCACTGCCACCTTCCGGTCCACCTCGGTGCGCGCCGACGGTGACGACTACATCGTCGACGGCGAGCTGACCCTGCGCGGCGTCACCCAGCCGGTCGCGCTGAACCTCTCCCTGGAAGGTGTCGGACCCGGAGCTCAGGGCGGCGCCGTTGCGGGCTTCGAGGCCAGCACCCAGGTCAACCGCGGCGACTTCGGCGTCAACGGCGGCGCCGGACTGGTCGGCGAGAAGGTCGCGCTGACCTTCAACATCGAAGCCGGCCACCCGGAGGCACCCTCCAACTGATCGCCGCGTGGCACCCGCTACGGTCGGGGAATGCCCAGCGCGCAACCGAATTCATTGACGAAGAAGCCGACGGCGTCCGTACTGCTCGCACTGGTACTGGATGTCGTCGGCATCTTCGTTTTTTGCGCCATCGGTCGCCGCAGCCATGCCGAGGGCATCACAGCGCTCGGCGTGTGGCAGACGGCCTGGCCGTTTCTGTCGGGTGCAGGCATCGGATGGGTGCTGAGCCGGGGCTGGTCACGCCCCAGCTCGATAGCCCACACCGGCATCGCGGTGTGGGTCTGCACCGTGCTGTTCGGGATGATCCTGCGCCGGCTGAGCAACCAGGGCGTCGCATTCAGCTTCGTGGTGGTCGCATCACTGGTCACCGCACTGTTCCTGTTGGGGTGGCGTGCCGTCGCCGCCCGCGTCTCAAAAAGCTGACGACCACCGTCAGGATCTCGTCAACGCGCTTGGATCGGTGCCCCGGGGACACGCAAGCTGGCTGCATGGAAGGTCTCGCCGCCGTGCTGGTTCCCCTCGCCGGTTATGCCGCGGTACTGCTGTCTGTGCGGTACCTCAATCGTCACGACGACATCGCCCCAGCGGCGAGCTCCGACGCGCTCACCCACTAAGCCCTTCAACGCCGAGTGCGAGCCTCGCGCGGATATCTCAGTTGAGATCCGCGCCAGACTCGCACTCGATGTAGGTATGTGCCCTTAGATACGCGGCCCGGGCGCGGGGCCCGTTCCTACCGGACCCGCAGGAGCGGCGGGCTGCACCGGCTGCGCCGGTCCGGGGGCCGGTCCGGGGCCCTGCGGGAAGTTCGGCGCCGCCTGCGCGGGCGCCGGGTTCTGGATGGCGGCCTGTACGGCCGGGTTCTGCACGAGAGCCTGGGCGGCCGGGTTCTGTGCCACCGACTGCGCGGCCGGGTTCTGCGACAGGGCGGTCAGCAGCGCCGGGTTCACACCCATTGCGGCCGGGTTCAAGCCACCACCGTTGACAACCTGAGCCAGATCCAGCGGCAGACCGCACTTGGTACGCAGCTCATTCAGCGGTGCGGCGATACCGCCCATGGAGGCGGCGACATCGGGACGCGACACCAAGTAGCTCTGTGTCTTCGTGGCGATCTGGTCCTGCGGAGCCGCCTTGATCTCCGTAAAGGCTTGGTCGACGTCCGGATGCTGCTCCAGGTAGCTCGCCGCGTTCTGTACGACGTTGCCGACAGTCTTGGTCATCTTGCTGGCCTGGCATCCGTCCGGAGTGGATGTGGCCGGATTCACCGTCGCCGCGGCCGGTACGGCAGCGTTGGGGGCGGGTGCCGGCGCAACGGGAGCCGCTGGAGCCGGGACGGGCGTCGGGGGGACCGGCTCGGCCGCGGCAATCGGTGCCAGGGCGCTCATCGCGAGCCCGCCAGCTAGAACACCTGCGCTCAGCAAGCCATAGGCTGCGCGCCGCGAGGTTGTGGCTGACATGGAATTCCTCCTACTTGTTGCGGGATTACAGCCAACGTATCGAAATCCGGCGCCATTTCGAAACACGGACGCGCACCGTCACCAGAGCGTTACCCACTCTTTATCGTCGCCCAGATTCTGAAATTCAAGATCCACCCCTAGATCCAATTCAACGTTGCCAGGAACGACGAAGAGCATGTACAGCCACCACTGGTTTTTCGCTAAGGGCGGCTGTTAGTAAACACGTCACCGCAGGTTGCCGCGATATATACAGACAGGGGGCGCGGTTGGTCGCGTTGCTGTAGCATCACGACCACGCCACAGGAGACTGCGTGCGTCACACCGAACGACAGGAACCATCGTGCAGTCAGTCATGATGCGCACCAGCGACTACCTCCGTAGGTACCGATGGTTGACCGTCGCTGTCTGGCTGATTCTTATTGTCGCCGCGGTTGGACTCGTGGCCGGCAAGGGCGAGAAACTCACCGGCGGCGGTTTCGAGGTTGCCGGATCGCAGTCGCTGAAAGTGCATGACGCGATGGAGACCGGATTCCGGGAACACGGAGCCTCCCCGTTGGCACTGGTCGCCGCGCCACGTCCCGATGCGACGGTCGCAGATATGACGGCCGCCGTCGACTATCTCAAGCAGGTGGCGGCGCAGATCCCACAGGTTTCGGTCGAGCCCATCCCCCCACAGCTCACCCCGCAACCCGACCGCCCGTTCGTGGTCACCCTACGGATCGGCTTCGACAACACCGGCGCCACCGATATCGCCAAGAGCCTCCGCAAGAAAATAGGGGTGCAGGGCGGCCAGCCTGGCCAGATCGCCGGGGGCCGGGTATCCCTCTATGTGATCGGCCAGGGTGCGCTGGGTGCCGCGATGACCGAACAGATCGCAGGTGACATCAAGAAGGCCGAGAAGTGGAACATCCCGGTCATCCTCATCGTGCTGATCGCGGCGTTCGGGTCCCTTGCCGCGGCCTCGCTGCCCTTGTTGTTGGGTGTGTGCACGGTGGCGTTGAGCGTGGCAATCGTCCTCGGGCTGTCGAACATCACCACCATCTCGGTGTTCGCCCTACCAACGGTGACCATGATCGGCCTCGCTGTGGCGGTGGACTATTCCCTTTTCATCCTCATGCGCTACCGCGAGGAGCTGAACTCCGGGAAAAACCGGCAGGAGGCCATCGCGGGGGCCATGGCCACCTCGGGCCTCACCGTCACGTTCTCCGGATTGACGGTGATCGCCGCCCTCGCCGGTATCTATCTGATCGGCACTCCCGCACTGGCCTCGATGGCCTCCGGCGCCATCATCGTCGTCGCCATCGCGGTCCTTACCTCCACCACGCTGATGCCCGCAATGCTGGCCATCTTCGGCAAGGCGGCCGCCAACCAGTCCCGCTTCCTTCGTATTTCACCGTTGCGCAAGCATTCGATTCCGTTCTGGCGCAAGTGGACCCAGCAGGTGATGCGCCGACCATGGCTCTCCGCGTTGGGGGCATCGGTACTCCTGCTGGTGCTTGCGGCACCGAGCCTGCAGATGCATGTCTCCAATAGCATGCTGCGTCAGTTCGATTCGTCGCACGAGATCCGCCGGGGAATCGACGCCGCAGCGGTCGCGATGGGTCCGGGTGCGCTCGGGCCGGTGCAGGTACTGCTGACGTTCAAGGACAACCCCAGTAACCCGGACAACGCGGCAGCGCTCGAGACCGCCAAGGAAACGATCGCGCACGCTCCCAATATCGCGCGGGTTTCCGACGCGTCCTTCTCCACCAACGGACATGACGCGCTGATCTCGGCGGTGCTATCGGTGGACCCCGAGGCGAACGCAGCGCGCGACACCGTCAATTGGCTGCGCACGAATGTGCCCGATGCGCTCAAAGATTCGGGTACCGATATCAACGTGGGCGGGCCGACGGCCTTGCTGTTCGACTACGACGCCCGCGTCGAACACTCGCTGCTGGGCGTGTTCGCCTTTGTCTGCGTGCTGGCATTCGTGATGCTGCTGGCCACACTGCGTTCACCGGTGCTGGCGCTCAAGGGCGTGGTGATGACGGTGCTGTCGGTCGCCGCTGCCTACGGCAGCCTGGTGATCGTCTTCCAATGGGGATGGCTGGAATTCCTGGGCTTCCACAAGGCCAATATCGACAGCAGTATCCCGCCGTTGGCGTTGGCGCTGACCTTCGGTCTCACCATGGATTACGAGATCTTCTTGCTGGCACGGGTGCGCGAGCGGTATCTGCGCACAGGAGATTGCGGCGACGCCGTCTCCTACGGGGTCCGGACCAGCGCGCGCACCATCACCAGCGCCGCACTGATCATGATCGCGGTGTTCATCGGATTCGCCTTCGTCGGAATGCCGTTGGTGGCACAGCTGGGCGTCGCATGCGCGGTGGCGATTGCCGTCGACGCGACGGTCGTGCGCCTGGTGCTGGTCCCTGCGTTGATGGCGATGTTCAACAAGCGCAACTGGTGGCTGCCCGGCTGGCTGGACCGTGTACTTCCGAACGTGGACTTCGAAACGCCATGTGTCGACGAGCTTCCCGGCCCGCACACCGAAAGCGCGCTGCGGCTTCAGGGATCGGGCTTCGAGGAACCGCGTATCGATTACCACGCCATCGCGGTATCGGCCGCTCGACTCAAGCGCCTCGCCGACGGCGGCACGGTGACCGCACCCGACACGCAGTCGGTGCTCGCCGACCGCTGGCGTGACAACTTGACTGTGGCCCTGGAAGCGTTGCAAGCCGGCAAAAACGGAGCGGACACCGACACGGTCACGATGCCCGGCCCCCTCTCGCGGCTCACTCCGGTGGAAATCACGCAGGTGAAACTGCCGACAGGGCAGAACTGCGTGGTGCCCACCGACGCCGAAGCCCTGCGCATGCAGGGGCTGTTGTTGATGCGCCGCAACGCCGAACGCGATTACACCGAGTTCGCCCGGCTCGCTTCAATGATGGAGCCGCGGACCGCGGCAAAGGTCCTCGCCGGGATCGATCAGCATTACTGTGTACAGTCCAATCAGAGGTGGGTTTCCAGCCAGCTGGTGCGCCGGCTCGCTGACCCGAAGCCCGGTGATGGTGCGATGGAGTGCGCCACGGTGCGCAGGCAGTGCCTGTCGGTGGCGGTGGCGATGTTGGAGGATGCGAGGTGACGGTCACGAGCGACGCGCCAGCCGTCTCCCCCGAAGTGCCCGAAGAGCCTTCGGGTTCCGGCGCCATCGACTCCGGTTCCACGCAGCCCGACCCTCCCGGACGCGGCGACAAACCAGTCACTCATTGGACCACCCACGAGATTCTCGACGCCCTGCAAAGCGGCGACCTATCCGACTGGCAAGCGATTGTGCACGCGCTCAAGCGCGATCCATTTGGGCGAACCGCGCGTCAGATCGAGGAAGTCGTGGGTGCCGATGAGCTCTACGGCATTTCGACCGCGCTGCAGGAGATTCTCACGCGCGCCCGCGACGACCTTGCCGAAGCCGAGCGCCGCGAGGCCGCCAACGAGATCAACCTGCTGTTCGAGGCCTCCGGTCTGCGTGAGGCCGAGTTTGCCTCGCGCATAGGCGTTTCAAGTAACGAACTGTCCGCGTACCTCGCGGGTAGCAGCGACCCGTCGGTCGCGATGCTGGTCCGGATGCGACGGGTAGCCCGCCGGTTCGGGCGTACCCGCCCCCGCGGATGACCAGCGCGTAGATCAGGCGGGTTACATCCGGTTACCTGCGTACCCAGTGCCAGTTCCCTGGGAGCATCCCGATCGTTATGGCAGGCCACCTGAAATCGGCCTAACCTCGGTGCCATGAGCGACGAGACGAAATCAGACGAACCCACTGGCGCCATCACGACGCCCACTTACACGCCCCCACCTGCACCGACTAGCCCGGCGGGGCAACCGAAACCTCCGGCCACCAATGTCGGCTGGGCGGTGGCCTCCGTTATCTTCTTCTGGCCGTTGGCTTTCAGCGCGTTCACCAACGCGCTGAATGTCACCCAGTACTGGCTCACCGGTCAGTACGACCGCGCCCAGGAATCCTCGGACCGCGCCAAGCTACTCGGCAAGATCGCCCTGCTCACTGGCCTGGTGCTGCTGTTCCTGTTCATCACCCTGCGCATCGCATGCGCCATTTGGTGGCACACGCATGGTGGCGGCGGCTGGGGACACCACGGCGGCGGGCACCGTCCGTGGGACGACGGTGGGTGGAACGGCCCCGGCGGCCCGATGGGCCGTCCCGGTCACGACAACTAGCTAGAAGTCGTCGGGCGCACTGGGTGCAACGGGCCAGCCAAAAGCGATGGCGGCCCGTTGCACTGCGCCTGTCCGCAGTTCGGTGGCCAACCCGGCGCTGGCCAGCGCCTGCAGGCTCACCCCACCCATGTAGACAGACCCGAGATCGCGCACGGACAACGCGATATCTGCGTCATCCGTGGTGATTTCACAGCAGGCATAGTCCAGACTGCCTCGCAACCGGTAGCGTCCTGAGTTCTCCGGAAGGAACTCGTCGGTCACCTCCAGCACCACCTCCACGTCCGCGGCATACCGCCGCTGTGACAGTGCCCGCGCAATGTCGACCAATCGCACTTGGATCGCATCGCTCACGGTGCATTCCAGTGATGGATGGTTGGCCACCAAATAACGCAGTTCCTCGTGCACCGAGGCACCGTGATATTTGATCTTGCGAACCAGATCCATATCCAGCAGATAGCGCCACGTTCGGGCGTAGGCCCGTGGGTTGGTGCCCAGCACCTCTTGCACATGCAGCTCGGCATTGGGGCCCGCATCGCCCCACCCCGGCTTTGGCCGGTAGATGGCGAATCCGCTGACAGTTCCGTCTGATTCGTAGTGCAGGACGAAGCGGATCTTGCCTGACTCCTTTTGTCGTTCCTCGTTATCCAACGTCCACATCGCCCACCACTCCGGTGACCGCGACATCTGACCCGGTAACGCGGAGACGGCGGCGTCGTAAACCGCAGGGGCCGATGCCAGGAAGGTTTCGGCGTCCACCTCTTCCAGCGTGCCGTCACCCAGATCCACGGTGGAACGGAATGTCAACTCACGTACCTGCCCGGACAACTCGGCGGCCTCCGTAGCGACCCCGTAGCCAAATCGGCCGTAGATCAATGCTTCTGAGGCGTAAAGCATGGCGATGGCCTCACCGCGTGAGCGGATGTCCGCCAGTTGGTGACGCATCATGGTGGTCAACAGCCCCCGGCGGCGATGCGTAGGCGAGACCGTGACCGCGGTGATGGCGGCCACCGGTACGACGGCCCCGCCCGGCAACACCACGTGCCGGCTGTACGCCCCCGCCGTCGCCACCCACTTGCGTCCATTGTGGAAACCGATCATCCGGTCCAGCTCGGTGAACTTGCGGCTGGCCTCCATCTCGTCCTTCTGCGGGTCCTGCAGGAACACGGAGTACGCGAAGCTCATGTACGACTCGTAGTCGTCCTCATCGGCGATGGTGCGTAGGGTCAGCTCAGACACGTACCCATGTCTACCGTGCCAGGCAGACGCCTGTCACTCGAGTTTTCGATGTGCTGCGGATGACAGGAAGGGAACCGCCATGTGGACCGCCCCCGATGACGCGACCATCGCCCGGGTTCTGCGTGAGACCAAGAGCATTGCCATTGTGGGGATTTCGGCCAACCCAGATCGGCCAAGCCACGGTGTCTACCGCTATCTGGCCGCACACAGCCCCTACCGAATCTTCCTCGTCAATCCCACCATCTCCGAACTCGATGGCGTGACGGTCTACCCCAGTCTTGCGGCGCTGCCGGAGGCACCCGATGTAGTTGACGTTTTCCGCCGCCGCGAGGAGCTGGCGGGCATCGCCCAAGAAGCCATCGACATCGGCGCCCGCACGCTGTGGTTTCAGCTCGACCTCATCGATATCGACGCCGCCAACGCAGCGACCGATGCCGGGCTGCAGGTGGTCATGGATCGGTGCACCGAAATCGAATTCGCGCGTATCCGTTCGCGTTAATTCTTCGGTGGCTGGGCACCAATCCGATCGATCGGCGCGATGTTGTCCACCAGCCAGCGGCCGTCGCGTTTGGTGAGCGTCAGCCGCAGCGCAAGCACCGACTGCTCGGGCTGCGTCTTGGCGGCGACGCTGGTGCGCCGCACCAGGGCGGCCGACACCGCGTCTTCGGGGCCGAGAGCCTCGATGCCCACCGAGATGATCTCGCCCTGCTGCGATATTCCTTTGGACTTCAGGTCGGCGGTCGCCCGGTCGAAATCACCGGTAAAGGACTGCCCCTGCGCCTCGGTCATGTGCTCGGTGGCCTTGCGCAGGTAGGTCTCCGGGCTGCCCGGGGTGAAGTTCACGACCGCCTCAGCTACGGTCGCGGCAACATCGGTCACGGCAACCCGGTCCGCGTTGCCCTCCCGGTCGGGCACCGTCCAATGCCGGTACCCCACCACCGTCACCGCCAGCACTGAGGCCGTCGCCAGGGCGACAATTCCGGCCCGCAGCGCCGGCCCGTCGTCATCGGTACCGACGGTCACCGAATCCCGCCGGGCCAGATAGGCATTCACCGCCATACCTTGGGCGATAAGCAGACAGGACGCGGTGCACACCACCACCCACCAGACGGGCCAACGCAGTATCACGCCCAACGCCACGATCGCCAGCGCCGTCACCAGCGGCGCCAGCAGGTCGAAGAGGATGACCCGCAACATATTCCGGCTCATCGGAAATCACCCTCTTCGCGCAAGCGGCTCATCGGAAATCACGCTCTTCGCGCAAGCGGCTCATCGCAGCAGCTCCAGACCGGAGATCAACAGCTGGTCTCCGACCTTCGACACCGCAAGGCGCATATGCCACTGATTGACCTTGGGGGCAGCGTTGGCATCGCGCGTCACCGAGGTTGCCACCACCATGACGCGGTCCAGCCGCTCCACGGACGGCAGGCCAACATCCTCATCCGGAATGGGTCGCGCCTGCCCTCGTTCGATGGCCACCGAGTCGATCTCGCCGGCCGCATCGGCATCGACCGTTCGCGCGAGCTTCACAACGCCCGCGAGCATCTCCCCCAGGTGGTCACTGAGCCGACCAACCGTGCCGTCCTGCAGCGTCTGCACACTGGAATCAAGATTGCCCTTTTTCATGTTAATCAGGGTGTTAACCCAGGTCACAGCGGTGTCGAGTACGCGGGCATCGTAGCGGTCGCGAGCCACCTGGTTGTGATGCCCGGAGCCGATGAGCACCGAAAGCACCAGTGCGACAACCGCGGTCAACCCGAGGGCCGCGGACACCACCCCGTACCGAGAGAAGACGGATCCCTCTTCACTGCCAGGGCCGGATGCCGGGTCGTCTTTGCTCACGGGCCTCACCCTAGCGACCCGTGCCACCATGGACGGGTGACGACAGAATCCGTGCTGCCAAAATCCGGTATCGACCTGAGCCATCGTGACGAATCCATCCGCCCCCAGGATGACCTGTTCGGCCACGTCAACGGGCGCTGGCTCGCCGAATATGCCATTCCGGCCGACCGCGCCGTCGATGGCGCGTTCCGGACGCTGTTCGACCGCGCCGAGGAGCAGGTCCGCGAGATCATCATCGAGGCTGCCGACTCGGGCGCCGCCGAGGGAACCGAGTCACAGAAGATCGGCGATCTGTTCGCGAGCTTCATGGACACCGAGACCGTGTCCGGTCTGGGTCTGGCGCCGTTGCACCAGGAGCTCGACCTGATCACCGCGGCTCCTGATGTCACCGCCTTGGCCGCGGTCATGGGTGCGTTGCAGCGTGCCGGGGTGGGCAGCGGAGTGGGCTGCTACGTGGATACCGACGCCAAGGATTCCTC
The DNA here is from genome assembly GCF_001853795.1 of Mycobacteroides franklinii. NCBI lineage: Bacteria > Bacillati > Actinomycetota > Actinomycetes > Mycobacteriales > Mycobacteriaceae > Mycobacteroides > Mycobacteroides franklinii. Next base: position 1,060,690 of record NZ_MLIK01000019.1, on the reverse strand, counting down.
GCGCTATCTCCTGCACGTCAGCCAGTCCGGCCTTGGCCTGCCCGACGAGTCCTATTACCGTGAAGATCAGCACGCGGCGACACGGGACGCGTACCGCACGCACATCGCCGCGATGTTCGCGTTGGTGTACGGCGGTGGCGAACACACCGATACCGCCGAGCGGATCGTGGCGCTGGAAACCAAGATTGCCGCGGCACACTGGGATGTGGTGAAGCGCCGGGACGCCGAGCTGAGCTACAACCTGCTGAGGTTCGCCGACCTGGAGCAGACCGCACCCGGATTCGATTGGAACGGATGGATTTCCGGGCTGGGTGCGGCGACCGGCCAGGTCACAGAACTCGTGGTGCGACAGCCCGACTATCTGACCACCTTCGCACAGCTCTGGGCTTCGGAGCCGCTGAATGACTGGCAGCAGTGGGCAAGCTGGCGGCTCATCTGTGCCCGTGCCGCGTACCTCACCGAGCCGCTGGTGAACGAGAACTTTGATTTCTACGGACGCACGCTGTCGGGTACCGAGCAGATTCGCGATCGCTGGAAACGCGGTGTTGCGGTGGTCGAGTCGCTACTCGGCGAGGCCGTGGGCCAGCTCTACGTGGCACGACACTTTCCGCCGAATGCCAAGGCGCGCATGGAGGTTCTCGTCGACAACCTGCGCGAGGCGTATCGGGTCAGCATCACCGACCTGGAGTGGATGACCCCGGAGACCCGTGAACGGGCCCTGCAGAAGCTCGACAAGTTCACGCCCAAGATCGGCTACCCGTCCACCTGGCGCGACTACTCGACGATCGCCATCAGTCGTGACGATCTACTGGGGAATGTCCGGCGCGCCACCGCCGCCGAGTGCGATCGGGGCTTGGCCAAGCTGGCCGGGCCGGTCGATCGGGACGAATGGTTCATGACCCCACAGACGGTGAACGCGTACTACAACCCCGGCATGAATGAAATCGTCTTCCCCGCAGCCATTTTGCAGCCCCCTTTCTTTGACGCGGATGCCGACGATGCCGCCAACTACGGAGGCATCGGCGCCGTCATCGGGCACGAGATTGGCCACGGGTTCGACGATCAAGGCTCCAAATACGACGGTGACGGCAATCTGGTCAACTGGTGGACCGACACCGACCGTGACGAGTTCGGGGTGCGCACCGAGGCGTTGATCAAGCAGTACGACGGATTCGTCCCCCGCGAGCTCTCCGATCAGCATGTCAATGGCGCCTTCACCGTCGGCGAGAACATCGGCGATCTGGGTGGACTTTCCATCGCACTGCTCGCGTACGAGATCTCGCTGGGCGGCGGCACGGGGCCGGTCATTGACGGATTGACCGGTGTGCAACGTGTCTTCTACGGCTGGGCACAGGTCTGGCGCACCAAAGCCCGTGAGGCCGAGGCTATCCGGCGCCTTTCCGTCGACCCTCACTCACCGCCGGAGTTCCGGTGCAACGGCGTGGTGCGCAATATCGACGCGTTCTACGGGGCCTTCGAGCTCAGCACCGACGACGAGCTGTTCCTGGAAGCCGACCAGCGCGTACGCATCTGGAGTTGACGACGACGCAACGAGAAAGCCCCCGACCAATGGCCGGGGGCTTTCTCGTTGAGCTGGAAACGCTAGAAACGCTGCCAGTCGTCGTAGCCGTCGTAGTCCTTGTACGGACCGGTCGGTGAGTTCTTGACGATCACCGGATCACCGGGGTGCGACTGGTTGAAGAACCAAGTCGCATTCTCGGTGCTCAGGTTGACGCAGCCATGGCTGGTATCGCTCTTGCCCTGCTGGCCAACCGACCACGGCGCAGCGTGGACGAAGATGCCGGAGTTCGTCAGGCGGGTGGCCCAGTAGACGTCGAGCTTGTAGCCCTCGGGCGAGTTGACCGGAACCCCGTAAGTCGATGAGTCCATCACCATCTTCTGGAACTTCTCGCTGACGTAGTACGTGCCGTTCTTGGTCTCGTGCTTCTTGTCGTGCTTGCCCATCGACATCGGCATGGTGCGCTCGACGACACCGTTACGCGTGGTGGTCATCGTGAACGTCGCGTCGTCGATGGTGGACACGAATGCGTCACCGACCTTGAAACTCCACTTGGTACCGCCGGCATTCACGTTCACGTCGGTGTTCGCGGGCCAGAACTGTGTGGGCTTCCAGCGCAGCTGCTGATCGGTGTACCAGTAGAAGTAACCCGGAGCCGGCTTCGACGAGGTGATCTTCACGGCGGCCTCGGCAGCCTTCTTATCCGTCACCGGAGCCGCGAAGACAATCGTCACGGGCTGGGCCACACCGACGACGTCGCCGTTGTTCGGGGAGTTCTTCAGCAGCCCCACCGGCAGCGGCGGCACGTCACCCGTGGGGGGTGCCCCAGGCGGCGGGGTGGTGGGCGCCGGAGGTGGCGGAACGTCACCGGGCGGCGGCACATCGGGCGCCGGCGGCGGCGGTGGCGGCAACTCCCAGGGCAGTGGTGGGGGCGGCGGCGGACCGGGCTCTTCGATACCCGGATCTGCGGGATCACCCGGATCAGCGAGTGCAGGAACTACCCCGGCACCCAACAGTCCTGCGACACAGATACCGCTGACGAGGGCGCGCCGGAACCAACGAGTTAAGACAAGCATGCTCACTCCTGTAGACACGACACATCCAGTGTGTCATAGGGTTCGTCGCCACCTGGCGACGCGATGTTTCACCCGCCCAAGAAAATAGGCTCTGAGCAGTCATAATCGCCGTTGATTAGAAAAGGTCACATTCATAACCCCATAGGGGTATGTGACGTGGATCATCACACTCGATCGCTGAGCAAGAGCCCTAAGGCACTCGTCCAGCTAAGTACTACTGACAGATTACCGGGTCAGCGCGCGGGCAATGAGCATCAGCTGTACCTCGCTTGTGCCCTCACCGATCTCCAGGATCTTGCTGTCCCGGTACTGGCGAGCGACCGGAGACTCGTTCATGAATCCGGCTCCCCCGAAGATCTGGGTGGCGTCACGGGCGTTGTCCATGGCCGCCTCACTGGCCATCAGCTTGGCAATCGAGGCTTCGGTCTTGAACGGTTTTCCGGCCAACAGCAGTGCGGCAGCGTGGTAGTACGCCAAGCGAGCGGTGTGCGCGCGGGCCTGCATCCGGGCAATCTTGAACGAGACGGATTGGTAGTCGATGATGGCGCTGCCGAAGGCCGGACGGCTGCGCGCGTAGCGCAGGCTCTCGTCGACACATCCCTGCGCGGCGCCGGTGGCCAACGCCGCGATAGCGATCCGCCCCTCGTCGAGAATGCGCAGGAACCCCGCGTACCCCCGGCCGCGTTCACCCAGCAGATTCTCGTAGGGCACCCGGACATCGTCGAAGCTCAGTGGATGGGTGTCCGAGGCATGCCAGCCGACCTTGTCGTATCCCGGCTCGACGGTGAACCCCGGTGTTCCTGCCGGCACGTGAATGACGGAGATTTCCGGCGATCCGTCCGCGGCGCGTCCAGTCACCGCCGCGACGCCCACCACAGCGGTGATGTCGGTGCCGGAGTTGGTGATGAATGCCTTGGAGCCGTTGATGACCCAACTTCCGTTGTCCTCGACGGCCCGGGTGCGGATCGATCCAGGGATATCGGTACCCCCACCGGGCTCGGTTAAGCCGAAGGCGGCCAAAGAATTTCCGGAGGAAAGCTCGGGCAGCCAGCGCTGCTTCTGCTCCTCACTGCCGAACCGATAGATCGGCATGGCGCCCAGCGAAACGGCCGCCTCGAGGGTGATGGCCACGCTCTGGTCCACCCGGGCCAGTTCTTCCAGCGTCAGGCACAGGGCGAAGTAGTCGCCGCCCATACCGCCGTACTCCTCGGGGAATGGCAGACCGAACAGTCCCATCTCACCCATCTGCGCCACCACCGCATACGGGAAGGTTTTGGTGGCATCATGGTGCGCGGCGACGGGTGCGACCACCGAATTCGCAAATTCCTCAACGGTTTTGCGCAGCGAGTTGTACTCGTCGGGCAGTTCGGCGGTGCTGAAGGTCATGGTGTCCCCTCCTCGGGGTTGATGGTCGGATGGATGGTCGCCAGAAGCTGGTCGACGGCCACCTGGTCGCCGACGGCCACCGATACCGTCACGGTTCCGGCAATGGGTGCACGCAGGGTGTGTTCCATCTTCATGGCCTCGACCACCACCACTGGAGCGTCGCGCTCCACCACGGTGCCCGTGCTCACCGAAACCACCCGCACAACCCCCGGCATGGAGCTACGGATCTCCCCGTCCTCGTCTTCACCGTCGATATGCCGCAACCGGGGCTCGGGCGCGATATCGGCGCGCCAGGTACCGTCCTCGGTCGCGATCCACGCGGCAGAATCTGCCCGGATGGCGTCGGCACGGTGCAGCTGGCTCGCCAATTCGACACTCACTTGCCCTGTCCCGCAGTGCACTCCGCCCGGAGTCTGTTCGCCATCACCGATGCTGACATCGGTAACCGGGTCACCCCAGAGCCGCACCAATTCGACCGAATCTCCGACGCAGAGTCGATGTGCCCGCGGCGCGTGTACCCCAACGCGCCATCCGGACTTTCCGTTCCACAGTGTCCCGGAGCTGGATTCACCGTCAAGCAAGCCGGACGCGGCCACCCATACCCACGGCGGCGCGACGGGCGGATGGTATTCAGTCGCGATCTTGTCGAGTAGCGCCGTATCGATGTCTCCAGATACCACAACGGGATTGGTCAGCAACGCACGTAGGAAATCGATATTGGTGCCCACCCCGAGTATCCGGGTTTCGGCGAGTGCCTGGTCAGCATCGGCGAGCGCGGTTTCGCGGTCGGCCGCATGCACGATGACCTTGGCCAGCATCGGGTCGAATCGTGAACCCACCACCGATCCCGTCGCCAACGCTGTATCGGTGCGTGCACTATCCGAAAAGCGTGCCAATGCAACCGTTCCGCCGGTGGGGAGGAACTCGCGAGCGGGATCTTCGGCGTATACCCGAGCCTCGACCGCGTGCCCGGTCAACGAAATCTGCTCCTGCGCCAGCGGGAGCCGTTCTCCCGAGGCGACGAGGATCTGCCACTGCACCAGGTCAATCCCCGTCACCATCTCGGTGACCGGGTGTTCTACCTGCAGCCGGGTGTTCATCTCCATGAAGTAGTAGGACTCGGGAGCATCGCTATCGAGGATGAACTCGACGGTTCCGGCACCGAAATATCCCACGCTACGTGCGATCTGACATGCCGTCTCCCCCATCGCGGCACGCAATTGCGGGGTCAGCAGCGGCGACGGCGCCTCTTCGATCACCTTCTGATGCCGGCGCTGCAGGCTGCATTCACGCTCACCCAGGTGCACCACGTTGCCATGGGTGTCGCCGAAGACCTGAACCTCGATGTGCCTGGGTCGAGCCAGATAACGCTCGACCAGCAAGGTGTCGTCGCCGAAGATGGCGGTGGCTTCACGCCGGGATGCGACCAGCGCATCGGATATGGCGCTCAGATCGTGCACCACGCGCATGCCCTTGCCGCCACCGCCCGCGGAGGGCTTGATGATCAGCGGGGTTCCGATCTTCTCGGCAGTGGCGACCAGCTCTGCGTCGGAGAGCGCACCGACGCTGCCCGGAACGACCGGCTCACCTGCCGCGGCCACGGTGTCCTTGGCCCTGATCTTGTCGCCCATGGCATCCATGGCTTCGGCGGGCGGTCCAACGAATACGATTCCCGCGGCCTGGCATGCGCGCACGAAATCGGCGTTCTCCGAAACGAATCCGTATCCGGGGTGGATAGCTTGCGCGCCGGTCTGTTTGGCCGCACTGATGATCGCGTCGATGTCGAGGTAGCCCGAGGAATCGGAACCGAGACGCACGGCGGTGTCGCAGGCACCGAGGTGGTCGGTGTCTCCGTCGGTGTAGACCGCGATGGAACGAATTCCCATGGCCCGCAGCGTCGATGCGATGCGGACCGCGATCTCGCCACGGTTGGCAATGAGGACACTCTGCACTGTCACCTGTTCACATCCTGAAGACGCCGTAGGAAACCGGTTCAAGGGGTGCGTTGGCGCAAATCCCCAAGGCCAAGCCGACCACCGTGCGGGTGTCGGCGGGGTCGATGACCCCGTCGTCCCAGAGGCGCGCGGTCGAGTAGTACGGGTTGCCCTGCCGCTCATATTGTTCGCGTATCGGCGCCTTGAAGGCTTCCTGTTCAGCCTCGGTGAACTCCTTGCCCGATGCGGCACTCTGATCTGCGCGCACGGTGGCCAGCACCGAGGCGGCCTGTTCACCACCCATCACCGAGATGCGGGCATTCGGCCACATCCAGAGGAATCGCGGCGAGTACGCGCGCCCACACATCGAGTAATTGCCGGCCCCGTAGGAGCCGCCGATGACCACGGTCAGCTTGGGCACCCGCGCGCACGCCACGGCGGTGACCATTTTTGCCCCGTGTTTGGCAATTCCGGCTGCCTCGTAGTCGCGGCCCACCATGAACCCGGAGATGTTCTGCAGGAAGAGCAGCGGAATGCGCCGTTGGTCGCACAGCTCGATGAAATGCGCTGCCTTCATGGCACTTTCGGCGAAAAGTACACCGTTGTTGGCGATGATCCCTACCGGATGCCCATGCAGTCGCGCGGTGCCGGTGACCACCGACTTGCCGTACTCCGCCTTGAACTCGGTGAAGGTGCCGCCATCTATGAGCCGGACGATCACCTCGTGTACGTCGTACGGGATGCGCGGATCGGTCGGCACCACGTCGTACAAAGTGCTCGGATCACGCTCCGGTGCAATTGTTTCCACGACGGGCCACGGTGACTCGGCCCTGGGCGCAAGGGTGGACACGATCCGGCGCACGATCTGCAGCGCGTCCTTGTCGTCCGCGGCGAGGTGATCGGTCACGCCAGAAGTACGCGAGTGCAGGTCACCACCGCCCAATTCCTCGGCGGTCACCACCTCACCGGTGGCGGCCTTCACCAGCGGCGGTCCACCCAAGAAGATCGTGCCCTGTTTGCGCACGATGACGGCTTCGTCGCTCATCGCGGGCACATACGCACCACCTGCCGTGCAGCTGCCCAGCACCGCGGCGATCTGCGGAATTCCCTTGGCGCTCATGGTCGCCTGGTTGTAGAAGATGCGGCCAAAGTGTTCGCGATCCGGGAACACCTCGTCCTGCTTGGGCAAGAACGCGCCACCGGAATCCACCAGATAGATACAGGGCAGCCGGTTCTGCAGCGCGACTTCCTGAGCGCGCAGATGTTTCTTGACCGTCATCGGGTAGTAGGTGCCGCCCTTGACCGTCGCGTCATTGGCGGCGATCACGCATTCGCGACCCGATACACGGCCGATGCCGGCGATCATGCTGGCACCGGGGGCGTCATCGTCATACATGCCGTTGGCCGCCAACGGCGACAACTCCAGGAACGGGCTGCCCGGGTCGAGGAGCGCATCCACCCGATCGCGCGGCAGCAGCTTGCCCCGGTCGACATGTCGTTGCCTGGACTGTTCGTTGCCGCCGAGCGCCGCGAGTGCGAGCCGCTCCCGCAGCTCGGCGACCAGCCGGGCGTGCTCCGCCCTGTTCTGCTCACCAACCAGAGTCATTACCCAGCTCCGAAGTTTGAAATTTCAGTTAATGACGATTAACTAGGTTTAGGCTAATCTCGATTAACTGTTTTGTCTATAGCGGGCCATGGCGGAGGTTTGATGACCAACCTGATACCCGAGTCGGAATCCCCGAACAAGCGCGAACGCGCCAAGGCCGATCGGCGCGATCAGCTGCTGCACGCCGCCGGCCGTCTCCTGGCCATGCGTGGATACGCGCGAGTGCGACTGGAGGATCTGGGCTCCGCGGTCGGCATCAGCGGTCCGGCGATCTACCGGCACTTCCCCAACAAGGAAGCGCTCCTGGTGGATCTACTCACCGGCATCAGTCGCCGGCTCCTCGAAGGCGGGATGGCTGTTGCGGAGGCGGCCGGCACCCCGGCCGAGGCTCTCGACGGCCTCATCGATTTTCACCTCGACTTCGCGCTCAACGAGAGTGATCTGATCCGCGTGCAGGACCGCGACCTTGATTCACTACCCGAGAACGCCCGGCGCCAAGTGCGCCAGTATCAGCGCCGCTACGTGGAGGCCTGGGTTCAGGTGCTGTGCCGGGCGGACCCCGGCCTTGATGAGTCGGACGCGCGAATCAAGGCACACGCGGCCTTCGGGCTGATGAACTCCACGCCCTACAGTGCGGGCCGATCGGCGCCCGCGCAGACACGAACGGTATTGCGACAGATGGTGGTTGCCGCACTGCACTCCTAGCTGCGGACCAACCGGGCGATCGCCGCAGAGGCCTCTGCCAGCTTCTCGTCGGCATCTGCGCCGCCGGAGGCGACAGCGTTGGAGACGCAATGACCGAGGTGCTCGTCGAGCAGCCCGAGTGCGACCGACCGCAGTGCACTCTGCGCCGCGCTGATCTGGGTCAGCACGTCGATGCAGTACTTGTCCTCGTCGATCATCTTCGCGATACCGCGCACCTGTCCCTCGATGCGCAGGAGCCGCTTGGCGTAGTCATCTTTTTTCAGCGAGTAACCGTGTCCGGTCGAAGTCTTGGTGGTCATGTCCCTTTACCCCTTGAGAAGGCCCTGCATTGTGTCGATCTCAGGCTGCTGATTATCGATGATCTGTTGCGCCAACTGCTTTGCTGCAGGGTACTGGCCTCCGGAGAGTTCCGCATTCGACATAGCGATGGCCCCCTGATGATGGGCGATCATCGACTGCAGCCACAGCTGATCAAAGACCTCACCATTGAGCGTCTTCATCCGGTCTAGCACCGGTGTGTCCACCATGCCAGGCATGTGCCCCGCCGGATCATGCCCCTCGGGCATGGTGGGCTGATTCCAGTTCTTGAGCCACTCGGTAAAGGTGTCGATCTCCGGCTGTTGAGCCGTCTCGATGTTCTTCGCGAGATCCAGAACCGCGGGGTTGACGGTGCGCCCCTCCGTCAATTTCGACATCTCAACGGCCTGCTGGTGATGCATGATCATCTGCTGGGCGAAGGTCACATCGGCATCGTTGTGGTCGGATACCGGAGCCGCGGCGCTATTGGTGTCCAGCGTCGTCGTCATCCCCGGCATACCGGAATGACCCGAATGCTCGGACTTCGATTCATCCCCCTTGTTATCCGAGCTACAAGCCGACAGAATCAGCACTGCGGCAGCAGTGCTAGCCAGGAAGGCAGTACGAGTTCGGTTCCGCATGCCACCATGGTAGCCCAGATACCCCCGTAGGGTACGAAATCGTGATGTGGCATACCCCTCGTGGGTATGAATCCGCTAGGCCACCGACTCTTCCAGTTGTGTCAACGCCTCTTCTAGATGAGTGAGGATGCGCTGCAGATGCGGCACGCTCGTGCGGCATCCGGTCAATCCGAAATGCATGGACGGTCCACTGCTGGTGCAGGTGATGTTCAGGGCCACCCCGTCGATCGGAATCGATGCGGGATAGCACCCATCCATCTCGAACCCGTTCCAGAACATGTCGGTGCGCGGGCCGGGCACATTAGAAATGATCACGTTGAACGCGGGTGCCGCCCGGTCCACCAAGCCCGGGACCGCACCGCTCAGCACAGGAGCACCGTTGAGCGCACCCACCAGCATCCGCTGCAGGGGCGTCATCTCGGAGAGCACCGACTTGGCCGCCTGTACCGAGTCCCTGATGGCGCTGAACCGCTCCAGCGGATCGGGCTTATCGGTCGCGAGGTTAGCCAGCAGTGCGGTGATCGAGTTCCCCGCGTTCTGGTCACCATCCGCCCGGATCGACACCGGGCACATGGCGATGAGGGGCTTGGCCGGTAGCGCGTTCTGCTCCTCCAGATAGGTACGCAAGGCGCCCGCGCACATGGCCAGCACCACATCGTTGACGGTGCCGCCCAGCGCCTTGCCCGCCTCCTTGATCCGGGCCATCGACCAGGTTTGCGCCGCGAATCGCCGCGCACCTCCGATCGAGACGTTCAGCATGGTGTGCGGCGCCGAAAGCGGCTTCACCAGCTGCGGATCAGACAGCGCATGACGGCCGTATTTGAGCAGACCGGGCGGAATGGACACGACCTGTCGCACCGCACCTGCCGCACCCTTGACCAGATCCAGGGCCGAGGTGTTGGTCGTGCTTACGATGCTGCTCTTGGCGCGCCGCTTGGCCGGGGCCCACACGGCCTGGCAGTCACGCGCATCAGGATCGTCCGATAACGAGCGCATCATCATCCGCAAGGCGCCGACGCCATCGATCACCGCATGATGCATTTTGGTGTAGACGGCCAGGCGTCCATCCGAAAGCCCCTCCACCACATGCATTTCCCACAACGGACGGTGCCGGTCAAGCGAGGAACTGTGCCACCGGGAGGTGACGGTCAGCAGCTCACGCACACGGGCCGGGCGCGGCAACGCCGAACGGCGCACGTGGTACTCCCAGTCAACCTCGTCGTCGATGATCCACCTGACGTTGCCCATCACCGCCAGCGGCTGGCCCGGTCGTTTGCGGAAGTCTGATGACACCTCGGTGGTCGACATCAACTGTTCGTAGAACACCTCGGCATAGTCCGGACCGGCGTCGACGGGCGGTTTGAACAGCTGCAAGCCGCCGACATGGAAGGGATGTTCCCTCGTTTCCCCGATGAGAAACATCGAGTCGCTGACCGGCATGAATGGCATACCGGCCATCATTGCTGTCGACTCTCCGTTTTGCGGCGGTTTCGTCGCGCACGTTTTCGCCAGCAGACGGCGTGTCGACGCCTGCGCAATGCCGTTTGCACCGGCGAGGGATACTTAACCCCATGTCAGCCCCGCAGCAGCCCGATATCAAGCCCCGTAGCCGCGACGTCACCGACGGCCTCGAGAAGACCGCCGCCCGTGGCATGCTGCGCGCGGTAGGCATGGGTGACGACGACTGGGTCAAGCCGCAGATCGGCGTCGGCTCGTCCTGGAACGAAATCACCCCCTGCAACATGTCGCTGCAACGACTCGCTCAGTCGGTCAAGGACGGCGTGCACGAGGCCGGCGGCTACCCGTTGGAGTTCGGCACCATCTCGGTGTCCGACGGCATCTCGATGGGCCACGAAGGCATGCACTTCTCGCTGGTATCCCGCGAGGTCATCGCCGACAGCGTCGAGACCGTCATGCAGGCCGAGCGCCTCGATGGATCGGTGCTGCTGGCCGGATGCGATAAGTCGATCCCCGGAATGCTCATGGCCGCGGCACGTTTGGACTTGGCCTCGGTATTCGTCTACAACGGTTCGATCATGCCCGGCAAAGCCAAGCTGACCGACGGCACCGAGAAGGAAGTCACCATCATCGACGCCTTCGAGGCGGTCGGCGCGTGTGCGCGCGGGCTGATGTCGCGCGAGGATGTCGACATCATCGAGCGCGCCATCTGTCCGGGCGAGGGTGCCTGCGGCGGCATGTACACCGCGAACACCATGGCCAGCGCCGCCGAAGCATTGGGAATGTCCCTGCCGGGTAGTGCCTCTCCCGTCGCCATCGACAAGCGCCGCGAGGTCTATGCGCGCAAGTCCGGCGAGGCCGTTGTCGAGATGCTGCGCCGCGGGATCACGGCGCGCGACATCCTGACCAAGGAAGCCTTCGAGAACGCCATCGCCGTGGTCATGGCGTTCGGCGGGTCCACCAATGCGGTGCTGCATCTGCTGGCCATCGCCCGTGAAGCAGAAGTGCCGCTGTCCCTGGCCGACTTCACCCGCGTCGGTAACAAGGTGCCTCATCTGGCGGATGTGAAACCCTTTGGCCGCCACGTGATGAAGGACGTCGATGAGATCGGCGGTGTGCCCGTGGTGATGCGTGCACTGCTGGATGCCGGTCTGCTGCACGGTGATTGTCTGACCGTCACCGGCAAGACCATGGCCGAAAACCTGGCCCACATTGCCCCGCCAGATCCGGATGGCAAGGTGCTGCGTGCCATGAACAACCCGATCCACCCGACCGGCGGCATCACCATCCTGCACGGGTCGCTGGCACCCGAGGGCGCTGTGGTGAAATCGGCAGGCTTCGACTCGGATGTGTTCGAGGGCACCGCAAGGGTTTTCGAACGGGAGCGGGCGGCGCTCGATGCGCTGGAGGACGGCACCATCACCCACGGCGACGTCGTCGTGATCCGCTACGAGGGCCCCAAGGGCGGCCCCGGCATGCGTGAGATGCTGGCGATCACCGGCGCCATCAAGGGCGCGGGGCTCGGCAAGGACGTGCTGCTGATGACCGACGGACGTTTCTCCGGAGGCACCACCGGCCTGTGCGTCGGGCATATCGCGCCGGAAGCCGTGGACGGTGGACCCATCGCCTTCGTCAAGGACGGTGACCGCATCCGGCTCGACGTCGCCAACGGCACGCTGGACCTCCTCGTCGACGAGGCGGAACTTGCCGCGCGCCGTGAGGGATTCGAACCGTTACCGCCGCGCTATAAGACCGGCGTGCTGGCCAAGTACACCAAGCTGGTGCAGTCGGCGGCTGTCGGAGCGGTCTGCGGCTAGACCTTCCGGCCCCTCTTGAGCGCGGGGTGGCTCCGCGCAACCATCCGCGTGAGCAATCCACGCGGGAGCAGATGGTTGGCAGCCACACCGATCCGGTTGGCCAGACCGGGCACGATCACCGTCTTGCCCGCTGCCAGTCCATCGACCGCGGTCCTGGCGACGGTGGCCGCGTTCACCCACATGACCTTGGGCATCGCGGCTTCGGCATCTTCGTCCGAGATTCCCACCGCCGCACCGAATCCTGTCTTCACAGGCCCCGGACACAGCGTCGCGGCACTGACGCCGGTGCCGCGCAGCTCTTCGTTCAGCGCGTGGGTGTACGACACCACGAATGCCTTCGCGGCCCCGTAGGCGGCCTGGCCGGGCAGTGGGCCAAAAGCGCCGACCGAGCCGACGTTGAGCACGGCACCGCTGCCGCGTGTCACCATCTGCGGCACAAAACGTGAACACAGGTCCACCACCGCGCTGACGTCCACCGCTACGAGGTTGAGCTCGGCGGCAGGGTCGGATTCGGCGACGGGTCCTGCGGTACTCAGCCCGGCGTTGTTCACCAGCACATCAACCGCGAGTCCCAGCTCGGCGACTCGGCCCGGCAATTGGGCGCGTTCGTGATCGTTGGACAGATCAACGGCCAACACTCGCGCGGATGGTCCTAGTGTCTCGGCCAGCTCCTGCAGCCGATCGGCGCGCCGGGCCACCAACACCACGGGATAGCCGCGTCGCGAGAATTCGCGCGCCAACTCCTCGCCGATACCCGACGAGGCTCCGGTGATCAGGACGGCGGCAGCGGCGCGCGGTGAGGGAAGCACACTCCGAGCCTATGCGGCCGGCGCTGCCGCGGCGGAAGGAAATTTTCGGGGCTAGCCGAGACGCGCGGGATCTCGGTAACGCTGCGCGTTCCGTGCGATTTCCCCGGGTTCTGGCAGCGGCTCCTCACTATCGAGGTAGACACCACCCGTGCGCAGGTTGTCTTCGACAATGAGCCAGATCCGCCGGACCAGACTCTCGATCAATCGCTCTTGAGAGGTCTCCCCCGGCTGATCGAGCCAGTAACTCACCGAGGTCTCGGCCATCCCCACGATGCACATCGCCAGCAGCTCGGCGTCGGTATCGACCCCAAACGCATCGAGATAGACGGCGAACACGCGCGAAAGATGCAGTCCCGCAGACATTTTGATATCTGCAATGGCGTCGGGTGCGTCCGAACCCTCCGAGAGGGAGCAGCGCGCAAGATACCGATACAGATTGCGATGCCCGACGAGAAAACGGACATACCCACCGATGCCCGCCTCGATGATCTGCGTCATCGACCCCAGCGGCTGCCATACGGGTGCAAGCTCGGCGATGATCATGTCACCGGCCCGCCGGGCCACGGCGCGCTGCAAGTCCACGGCGCCGTCGAAATGCCTGTAGAGCTTCGTTCTGGTGACCCCCACGTAGACCGCGATCTGCTCCGTAGACGTCTGCGGTCCGTGCTCGGCGATGGCGGCAAGGGCGGCCTCGACGAACTCGGCCCGGCGCCGTTCGCGCTGGCCATCCCACCTACCAGCGGGGAGTTCTTGGCTTTCGGGCTGCACAAAGCTCACTCTAGCAATGGGGTGGTACGTCACGTACCATGTGACCCACCGAACATGTCATCACCCGACTTCGACTAGAGCGCGAGCTGAATTCCATGACCGACGTACAGATCGAATCCCCCGTCGACCAGGCCCTGCAGGATTTGGCCGAAGGCGAAAAGAACTGGGCCGAAACCTCTTTGGCGCGGCGCTTGCAGCTGCTGGCGGACACACGTCAACGCGTGATCGACAACGCGCGGCAGTGGGTGCAGGCCGCGGCGTTCCAGATCAAGAAGCTCGACCCGGAATCCCCGCTGGTCGGCGAGGAATGGATCTCGGGCCCCTACGCCGTCGCGGGCGCCCTTGCCGCCCTGATCGCCAGCCTCGAACAGCTTCAGGCCGGGCACAGCCCGCTGCGCGAGGCCACGTTCGGTGTCACCCCCGGTGGCCGTACGACGGTTTCGGTCTTGCCGCTCAACATCTTCGACAGCCTGCTGCTGTCCGGATTCAGTGCCGAGCTGTGGTTGCAACCCGGCGTGGACCAGGCTGAGGCACTACGCACCGCGGGCCTGGCACAACGCGACCCGAGCCACACGAACGGGGTCGGCGCGGTGCTCGGCGCCGGCAACATCACCTCGATCGCTCCCCTGGACACGCTGTATGAGCTGTTCGCCAACAACCGAGTGGTGGCGCTCAAGCTCAACCCCATCACCGATCCGCTGCTGCCGGTGTTTACCAAGGTGCTGCAGCCCTTCATCGACATCGGCGCGGTACGGATTCTGACCGGCGGGGCAGATGTCGGCACCTACCTGGTGCACCACCAGCTGGTCGACCACGTCCACATGACCGGCAGCTCGATCACCCACGACGCGATCGTGTTCGGCACCGGCGAGGAGGGCGCGCAGCGCAAGGCCGCCAACCAGCCGGTTCTGGACAAGGCCATCACCAGCGAGCTGGGCGGCGTCTCGCCCACCATCGTCGTGCCCGGCGAGTGGAACTCCTCGGACATCGAGTTCCAGACCCGTCATATCGCCACCCAGCGCCTGCACAACAACGGCTACAACTGCATCGCTTCGCAGGTCGTGGTGCTCTCGAAATCATGGCCGCAACGCGAGGAGTTCCTCGCCGCGCTGCGCAAGGCCGTCGATGAGGCGCCGCCCCGTCCCGCCTACTACCCCGGATCCGATGATCGGGTGGCCGGCGCGCAGCAGTCCTATCCGGACGCCGAGCGACTCGGCCAAAACGGTGCGCGCGTGCTCGTCGTCGATCCCGAGGATCGCACAGCCCTGCTGCGCACCGAATACTTCGGGCCGGTCCTGGGTGTCATCGAACTCGATATCGCCAACGACCCGGACGGAGCCGAGTTCATGCGCGAGGCGACGCGGGTCGCCAACGAGGAATTCGTCGGAACTCTCGGCGTGAACGTACTGGCGCACCCCGACACCATCGAGCAGCTGGGATCGCAATTCGATGCCCTGATCGAGGACCTGCGGTACGGCACCGTCGCCATCAACGCCTGGACCGGCGTGGGTTACCTGACCCCCGCCGCCACCTGGGGCGCATTCCCCGGCCACGTCCTCAACGACGTGCAAAGCGGAATCGGTGTGGTGCACAACGGGTTCCTGGTCGAAAAGCCGGAACGTACCGTGGTGCGCGGACCTTTCCGGCCCTTCCCACGGTCCGTGGTGCACGGCGAGTGGGCGCTGTCCCCGAAGCCGCCGTGGTTCGTGAGCAATGCCACAGCGGCGGGCACCGGCGAACTGCTGGTCAACTTCGCCAGTAAGCCCAGCCTGCTGAAAGTCCCCCGGATCTTCATCTCCGCGCTACGGGGCTGACACGAATCACCTTGTGCGCCACGGTCTACATGCGGCGTAGTGTCGAATCATGGCCGAGGCAGACACCCGCTGGACAAAGATCGACGACTACCTGGAGCGCACCGTCGCTACCGACGCTGCCGAGTTGAACCACATTCGGCAGGCACAGGAGGACGGCGGGCTGCCGGATATCGCGGTGTCGGCGACACAGGGCAAGTTCCTGTATCTGCTGGCCACGATCGCCAAGGCCCGCAGGGTGCTGGAGGTCGGGACGCTCGGCGGGTACAGCACCGCGTGGCTCGCCAAGGCGGTCGGACCCGAGGGCGCGGTGGTGACCCTCGAATTCGATCCCAAGCACGCCGCCGTCGCCCAGGCCAGCCTGATCGAGGCGGGCCTCGGGGACCGGGTACAGGTTGTGGTGGGCGCTGCCCTGGACTCGCTGCCCGCCGTCGAGGGCCCGTTTGATCTGGTGTTCATCGACGCCGACAAGTCCAACAACCCGGGCTATCTGGACTGGGCGCTGCGGCTGACCCAGCCGGGAGCAGTCATCGTCGTGGACAACGTCATTCGCTGGATCTCCGAAGAGGGCCCGAATGCCGAAGGAACCCGCGAGGCGCTGGAGCGGCTGGGCTCTGATCCACGTCTGGATGCCACCGCGCTGCAGACCGTGGGCGTGAAGGGCTGGGACGGGCTGGCGATCGCGGTGGTGCGCTAGCGCGCACCCTCGCGGGCATAGACCGTCCGCAGAATGAATTCGACCTCCGGCCCCATCGCCAGCCCCGCCAACTCGGGATACAGCACGACGAAGTTGTGCCCGTGCGCCGGGCCGTCCTGCGGGCACAGGTGGTGCGCGAGCTCGTGCAGGATCACCAGTTCACGCATGGCCCAAGCGCTTCCATTGCGATCGTCGGGGACGGCGATGGCCGCTCGATCCCCGTCCCGCTCGTAGTGGGCCGCCGTCGCACCGCGCCGGGCACGCACCGTGACGGGCCCGGCGGACCATCTACTGCCCACGAGGGCCAGCACGTCATCGACATAGCGCTGCACCGATTCAACCGAAGCGAAACGCGCCTCGGGCGGGAGTGTCAGCCGGGTACCGAAAAAGTCGATATCGCGTTGGCTGTGGCCGGCCGCCCGTTCGAAGATGGTGCGCACGAACTCTTCGGCCGCGTACACCTTGGCGCGCTGCGTATCGCGAGGGCGCAGCTGATCGCTCAGTTTTTGTCCAATGCTGTTCGGGCACCGGCCAATTCCGGGCTCGCGCCCAGTCTGGCTCGTCGGCCCGCACGATCGCCAGCACGACGGGCATGCGACGAATACCCAGCCTGCGCACTCACCGCACGCCACTGCCCGCGCGCCATCGAGGCACCCTTGTAGAAGTCACGCAGCTCGATGTCCTTATCGCGCAGCACCAGTTCGGTCCCCGTACCACGTTTCTCGGTCTTGACGGCCTCGGCTCGCGCCTCCTGGCGCGCATCGGTCAGCCGCTGCCCCACCCGCGTGCCGAACGCCAACTGGAAGTTGAGGCGGGCCGTGATGGTGGGGGTGGGGCGGTGCGCCCCCGAGCTGATGTAGGCATCCGAAGCTCTGACCATCTGGACTACCAGGCTGGCGTAGAGCGCATGCACGGCATCGATGTCCTCGGCGAAGCCGTAGGCATACACATACGTGGAGTTGGACGCGACATCACAGGTGACGTCGTTCGCGCCGGCGATCAACGCGAAAAGGTTGACGTATGTCCGCAGGCCGCGGGTACCGGCCTCGCCGATGGTGATGGTGCGCTGGGTGGGCCGCGCCTGGGCGTCTCGCTTGGCCGAGTGCGCTCGGGCAACCGCCAGATCGATCGAGGTGGCGGTGGCCAGTCGCTGCGCCGCCGCCATGAAGGCCTCGGCCTCGTGCGCGTTGTCCGTGCCCTCGGCCTGACGGAGCAGGGCGGCGATCCGCGAGAGCTGCTTGTCCTCTGTCACGAAGGCCAGGTTAGGCGAGGGCGGCGACAGACGACGGCAGCAAGTACCGGGCGCATTCTGACAACCATGGTTGTCAAGTCGTTCGGGTTGTGTTTCGATTAGCCACACATGAGACACCGGGAGACAGTGGAGGCCGCGTGACCCTGCAGGAAAATGCCGTACTGCCTGCGGCTTACGCGGAGAATCTCTCGCACCCCGCACCGGCGCACACAAAGGTGCGCAATGTCCTTCGCCGCTGGACCGGGTTCGATCTCACGCCCCCGGAAGACGTGGTGCGCCAATACGGAGCGGGCCTGTGGATAACCGATCCGGTCGCCGAACGCTTCGTGGAAGAGATTTACTACGGGCAGATCGGCCCGGAGCGCGGGCGCGCCTTGCTGGACCGCGCGCTCAGCGAGGGAATCGACGCCGTCGAAGACGCCCCGGAATCGATGCGGGCGCTGTTTGCGGAGTTCGACACCCTGCCGCCCTGGGCCGACCCGGAGCTCATCGAGGCCGGGGCCGCGGTGTGGAGGCGGTGGGGCTACGACATGGGCTCCATCGCCAACGCGGGCACCATGGACACCTACACCGAGGGCTGGCTGGCGACCCCGCTCTCGCTGGCGGGCGGTTACGCGGGGCAAGGCGCGATGCACCGCCATCTGGAGACCAGCAGGTGGTGGCTGGAGTGTGCGCGGCCCGGCGCCGCCCTGGACCGGTACTCGGTTGCCCGGCAGATCACCATGAAAATCCGCGTCATGCACGTTTCGGTACGCCGCGGGGTCCGCAAGCACCCGGAATGGCGCCGCGAACAATGGGGTGAGCCCATCAGCCAATCGGAGATGCTGCTGACACTCATCGCCGGCAGTGTGGCGCCCGGACTCGGGTTGTGGGCAGTCGGCTATCTCACCACACGATCGGAAATGATTGCGGCCCTGCATTTTTGTCGATATCTGGGGTATCTACTCGGAGTGCGATGTGATGACATCTACCCCGAGACCGTCGCCGACGCGGTACGCATTCTGTACCACTTCGACGCCACCCGCGCCTATGACGGCGGAGAAGCCTCGCGCGAACTCGTCGAGTCGTTCGTCCCGTCCTTCACGCCGAGTCCCGGCTCGTCACCGGCGAATCGGCTACGGGGGCTGTTCCATCTGCAACTCCAGGCCGGATTCACCCGACTGTTCATGCTGCCGTGGAACCGCAAGCTCTATCAGATACCCAATGGCTGGCTGGGCACCGCGGCGCTCGTCGCACGTTTCCCGTTTGTCGCCGCAATCGAGCTCGCGCGTCATGCCGTGCCTGCGGTAGATCGGCGCTGGCAGCAGGGCAAGATGCGGCGCTGGGAACACTGGATCGACTGGCAGTCAGGTACGCACACCCACGACTTCCGCGATCTCTCGGATATGCGCCGCTAGCCGCCGACACGCCGCCTCACGGCGAACATGTGCGATACGAATCCGCCACAACGCGGCGTGTCGGGGGGTCAGGACAGACGGGCGTCGATCCAGCCGACGACCTCGTCGAGCACGAGGTCCTTCTCGAATTCGTTGAAGATCTCGTGGTAGAGGCCGTTCCAGATCTTCAGCGTCGCATCGGGCGCTGATTCGGCCAGCCACAGACTGCCCTCGGGCGCCGTCAGCCGGTCGTCCCCGCCGTGCATGGTCAGTACCGGACGCTTGAGACCGGCGGCGCGCTGCCGCATTGTCTTGCCCACGCCCAACAGCGCACGCCCGATCCCTGCCGGCACCCGGCCGTGGTGCACCAGCGGATCGGCGTTGTACGCGGCGATGATCGCCGGGTCGTGCGAGATCCCGTTGACATCCAGCTTGGTCACCGGCAGCCCGGGCGCCAGGCGTCCCACGACCGGAGCCACCAGCGTCAGCACGTACGGCAGCCCCACCTGGGCGGCGATGGCCGGCCCGGAGAGCACCATCAGGTCGTAGCGGTCCTGGTGGTCCGCACCGTAGACGAAGACGATTCCGCCGCCCATGCTGTGCCCCAGCACGATCCGCTTGAGATCGGGGTACTCACGCGCCGCGATGTCGACCAGGGTGCCGAAGTCGTCGGTGTACTCGGAGATGTCCCGCAGATAGACGCGTTTGCCTCCCGATCGGCCGTGACCACGGTGATCCAGGGCGTAGACCAGGTATCCGGCGTCATTGAATCGCCGGGCGACGTGGTCGTACCGGCGCGCGTGTTCGCCGAATCCGTGGGAGAGCACCACTACCGCGCGCGGCGATCCCGCCGGCGTCCAGGTGTCGTAGACGATCCGCACGTTGTCGGCGCCGTCGAAGGCGCGCTGTACCCGAGATCCGCTCACGGTGGAAACTCTACGGAACTGCCGAACCCGCCAACATCAACTAGAACACGTTCTAGTGTGGGCGCATGGGATTCCTCAAGCCCACGCTGCCCGTCGTCGATGTCGCCGAATGGAGCAAGGGAACTCGCGCCGAGAAGATCCGCCCCATGGCCCGGCATTGGGCCGAGGTGGGCTTCGGGACGCCGGTCGCCTTGCACCTGTTCTATGTGTTGAAGATCGGCCTATACGTCTTGGGCGGCTGGCTATTCGCCGTGGTCTCGACGGACGGACTCGGGCTCACGGAATACTCCGCACCCGTCGTCTTCCAGAAGGTGGTGCTCTACACCATGCTCTTCGAGGTCATCGGCCTCGGATGCGGGTTCGGACCACTCAACAACCGTTTTTTCCCGCCCTTGGGCTCCATCTTGTACTGGCTGCGCCCCAACACTATTCGCTTGCCTCCCTGGCCCCGCATCCCGCTCACCAAGGGATCGGGACGCACCCCTGTCGATATCGTGCTCTACGCCGCCTTCCTGGGCATGGTCCTGTTCGCCCTGCTGTCCCAGCCCTCCGCAGCCGGCTTGCTGCCCACCTGGCAGACGGCCACCATCCTCGGGCTGCTGGCCATCACCGGCCTACGTGACAAGGTGATCTTCCTGGCAGCCCGCGGCGAGGTGTACGGCACACTCACCGTGACCTTCCTGTTCACCGGGGCCGACATGATCGTGGCCGCCAAACTCATCTTCCTTGTCATCTGGATCGGCGCGGCGACCTCAAAGCTCAACCACCACTTCCCCTTTGTCATTTCGACGATGATGTCCAACAACCCGCTCATCCGCGCCAAGCGGCTCAAGCGCGCGTTCTTCGAGAAGTTCCCCGATGACCTACGTCCCGGGCGCCTGTCACGCTTTGTCGCACACGTGAGCACCGCGGTCGAAGGCCTGGTGCCGATCGCACTGTTCTTCAGCCATGGCGGCTGGGTAACCACCACCGCGGCCATCGTCATGGTGTGTTTTCACCTGGGCATCCTGACCGCCATCCCGATGGGCGTGCCGCTGGAGTGGAACGTATTCATGATCTTCGGCGTGCTGTCGCTGTTCGTCGCGCATGCGAACGTCGGCCTGGGCGACATGACGCACCCCGTGCCCGTGCTGCTCCTGTTCGTGCTCAGCGCTGGTGTCGTCGTCGCCGGAAACCTGTTGCCCCGCAAGATCTCCTTCCTGCCAGGTATGCGGTATTACGCCGGAAACTGGGACACCACATTGTGGTGCGTCAAACCGTCGGCGAGCGCGAAGATCGACAAGGGGATCGTCGCCATCGCGAGCATGCCGCAGGCACAGATGGAGCGCTACTACGGCACCGAGCAAGCGCCGCTGCTCATGTACATCGGCTACGCGTTCCGTGCCATGAACACACATGGGCGGGCCATGTTCACGCTCGCGCATCGCGCCATGGCGGGGCAGAACGAAGATGACTACGTCATCACGGATGGCGAACGCATCTGCAGCACCGCCATCGGCTGGAACTTCGGTGATGGACACATGCACAACGAGCAGCTGATCGCCGCGATGCAGGAACGCTGCCAGTTCGAACCGGGCGAGGTCCGCATCGTGCTGCTCGACG
This sequence comes from Mycobacteroides franklinii, assembly GCF_001853795.1. Taxonomy (NCBI): domain Bacteria; kingdom Bacillati; phylum Actinomycetota; class Actinomycetes; order Mycobacteriales; family Mycobacteriaceae; genus Mycobacteroides; species Mycobacteroides franklinii. The sequence goes on along the minus strand of NZ_MLIK01000019.1, from coordinate 1,039,010 downwards.
CCCAACCCATCCATCGGCAGACCCAGCAATATCGGCTTGTCGATGCTGCCACCGGCGAATTTGAAAGTGGCTACGTGCGGGTGGCCGATATGGTGAACCGCCAGCCCTGGGATGACGCGCTACCCGTGCACGTCAACCCGGCCTAACCACCTGACATGTGTCGGTGGACCGGACTATTCTCGCGGCCGTGACGGCACAAGCCATCGAGGATGAATTTCTTTCGCACACCGAACAATATCGGCGCGAGATTCTGGCCCATTGCTATCGGATGACGGGGTCCATCCACGACGCCGAAGACTTGGTGCAGGAGACCTACCTGCGCGGGTGGAAAGCGTACGACCGGTTCGAGGGCAAGTCGTCGGTGCGCACCTGGCTGTACCGTATCGCGACCAATACCTGTCTGACGGCGCTGGAGGGCAAGCAGCGCCGGCCCCTGCCGACGGGATTGGGAGCCCCCAGCGCCGATCCGCTCGATGAACTGGATGAGCGCACCGAGATCCCGTGGCTGGAACCACTGCCCGACGATGCCACCGATCCCGCTGCCATCGTGGGTTCACGAGAGTCGGTGCGCTTGGCATTCGTCGCGGCATTGCAGCATCTGCCCGCCAAACAGCGCGCGGTGCTGGTGCTGCGCGAGGTGTTGCAGTGGAAGGCTCAGGAGGTCGCCGACGCGATCGGTTCCAGCACCGCCGCGGTGAACAGCCTGTTGCAGCGCGCCCGCGCTCAGCTGCAGGAGGTGTCGCCGCAGGAGGAAACCCTGCTGGAGCCCGGGGACCCGATGCTGCGGGAACAGCTTCGCCAATACATCAACGCGTTCGAACGTTACGACGTCGATGCGATCGCGAAAATGTTTACCACCGAGGCGATTTGGGAGATGCCGCCGTTCACCGGTTGGTATCGGGGCGGGCCGAGTATCGCCGCACTCATCAAGGAACAGTGCCCCGCCGAAAAGGCCGGCGATATGCGTCTCATCGAAACGTCCGCCAACGGTCAGCCCGCCGTCGGTCTCTACATGCGTGAGGGCGACGGGGTGCACCGTCCGTTCCAGATGCACGTTCTGGACGTCACCCCAGACGGCGTGGCGCATGTGGTGTGCTTCTTCGACCTCTCGTTGTTTGAAAAGTTCGGTCTACCAACCGAACTCCCCGACTAGCCGCCTCGACGACCAACCGGTTACCGCTGGGCGAGGCTCCCGGGGAACAAGTACTGGTCCGCGGGCCGGGTCACGCTGTGGAACCAGGCAGTGAAGAACCCGGACAGGTCCTTACCCGTCACCTTCTGCACATACGCCTCGAACTGCGGCCAGGTGGCGTTGCCCCACTTGTGTTCGGACGGCCAGGTTCGGAGGATCTGCAGGAATGCCTTGTCCCCGATGGTGCGCCGCAGCGCATGCAGCGCCAGCGGTCCCTTGCCGTACACGCCCAACGGGTTGAATACCTGGTCCGCGCTGCATTCCGTGCCGCCCGGGCACATGTCGTAAAGCAGGTTTCCCCAGACCTTGTCGTCGTCCCACACCTTGTCGACGGTTTCGCGATAGTGCTTGTCGATCGACTTGCCTTCCTTCTCCTCCGACCACATCCACGGCAGATAGGAGGCGAAGCACTCATTGAGGCAGATGTCCCGCCATTGCTCGACCGACACCACGTCGCCGTACCACTCGTGGGTGTTCTCGTGCACCACCACCGCAAGTCGCTTGTCGTCCTCGACATCCCGGCTGAATGTGTAGTACGGGCGGGTCTGAGTTTCCAGGGCGCTGAACGCGATGTCCTCACGGATCGGGTCGGCGAAGATGCCACCGGCGGCCACGTGGGGGTACTTGCCGAGCTTGGACTCCAGGAAGCTCAGTATCTCGGGCAGTCGTGCCTCGGCATTGCCCGAACCGGCGTCGGGCGCAAACGCGCTCACGACGGGAGTGCCGCTGGGCAAGGTGGACCGGAACACCGAGAAGTGATCCACCGCAAACGGAACCAGGTACATGGCAACGGGATTCGGCTCATTCCAGGTCTTGGTGGTCCAGCCACCAGACTCGACGGCCTTCCCTTCTCTGCCACCGCCCACCGCAATCCAGGAGGACGGCACCGTCGCAGTGAGCGTGAACGGGGCCTTGTTCACCGGGGTGTTGTTCGACGGATACCAGTTCTCGGCTCCATCAGGCTCCCCGCCCTTGGCATAGCCGCCGCTGGTGCTGCGGACCCAGCCGGGCAACGCGCCGAGACCGCGCTTTTGCGCCTCCTGTTGCTCGTTGAAGGCGTAGTCGACCGTGGTGCTGAAGGAGCTGCCGGTGCGGATGCCCTTTTCCGGGGTGACGGTCATTTCGTGCTCGCCGCTGAACTCGGTGGTGGCGGGCCGGCCGTCCACCGAAGCCGTCGCGGTTCCCAGATCCGAAAAGTCCAGGTTGAAGCTCGACAGATTCTGGGTGGCGGCGGCACTGATCACCATCGTGCCGTGTACGTCGGTGGTCTCGGGGTCCACCCGCAGCGTCAGGTCGTACTGGGTGACGCGATAGCCGCCGTTGCCGTCCTGCGGGAAGTAACTATCAATGCCGGTGGGCGATCCGGGGGTGAAGGCGTCGGTCGCGTACGCGGGCGCCGCACCCGCGCTGCCGGCGGCTAGGAACACCGCTACTGCGACGGGTACCCCGAGAATCCTGTGTGTCATGTGAACCTTACGTAGAGCGAGCCGGTATGACTCCAGAGGAAGACTCTACGTAAGGCATCACCGATCGCGGGTAGCTACTGCAGGTGCGCCGGGTCCATCCAGCTGACCTCCCACACGTGACCGTCCAAGTCGCGGAACGAGCGCCCGTACATGAAGCCCAGTTCCTGCGCCGGCATCCAATCCACACCACCGGCGGCCAGTGCCGCATCTGTCAGCTCGTCCACCCCGTCACGGCTGTCTGCCGAAACGCACAGCAGTACTTCGCGATTCTTCGAGGTGTCGGCGATGTCGTCGGCGATGAATCCGCGGAATCGGTCTTCCTCCAGCATCATCACCCAGCTCTGCTCGTTGATCGCCATGCAGAGGGTGTTCTCGTCACAGAACTGGTCGTTGAAGGAGAAACCGAGGTGATCGAAGAATTTGCGGCTAGCCGCGGCGTTGGCGATGGGAATGTTGACGAACAACATGCGGGACATCGGGTCTCCTCGATACAGGACGGCGGCATTTCCACCGTTTCACCTGTATTGACAGCGCTGCGCCCAGAAACTCATCGCCGTTTCCATGCTCAGCACAACGATCTATTGCTGCTGTTGCGGCGGCGGGTTCAGACGGTCGAAGGCCCCTCGGATATTGGGCACGTTCCGCGCCTGCGGATCGTCCAGTTCGAAGTACTCGGCCTCGGTGAACCCGAACCAGCCCGCGACGAGATTGGACGGCACCGTCTGCACCTTGGTGTTGAGCGCCCGCACATTGCCGTTGTAGAAACGCCGGCCCGCGGCAATGCGGTCTTCGGTGTTGGCCAGCTCGCTCTGCAGTGCCACGAAGTTCTGAATCGACCGCAGTTGCGGGTAGCTCTCGGCGATGGCGAAGAACCGCCCCAACGCTCCGGAAAGCTGCTGCTCGGCCTGCGACTGGGCGGCGACCCCCTGATGCGTCGCCGAGACCTCGCGCGCGAGGTTCCGGGCAGCGGTTACCTGCTGCAGCGTGTCCCTCTCGAACTGGGCTGCCGCGCTGGCTGTTTCGATGAGGTTGGGAATGAGGTCGTGTCGGCGTTGCAGCTCCACGTCAATCTGCTTCCACGCCTCCTGCACCAGATTGCGAATTCTGACGAACCCGTTGTACGTGGTCAGGAGCCAAAGTCCGATCACCAGGGCAATGAATACTGCGATGACGCTCACGATCAGAACTGGGGTCATTTCCTTCTCCTAGTGTTGTTCCCACGCGTAGGCAGGCACGGGTTCGAGAGTATCGATCAGGTACTGCACCTCGCCGGTGATCCTTTGTTCGTCGAGCTTGCCCCGGCGCCACGTCAACAACCGGCTATTCTCGAATCGCAAAGGCTGGGAATACCTTTGATCGGCCAGCATTCGTTCCATGGTGCGCGGATTGAGCACGTCATAGGCGAACCGTTCCGGTGTGGCCTTGATTTTGAACTTCTTGTTGAACTCGTCGGACTCGAATTCCAGATCCGTAAAGCCAACGGCGCGAGCCAGTCCCGCGAACACGCCCTCGCGCTTGATCTCCAGCCGGTATGACGACGGCGGTGTGACGATGGCCGTCACCATGAACTCATAGGTCTGTGTGCTCTGTTGCTCGCCCGAACCGGTGGTCACCTTGTACGAGTACTGGAAGGACACGAAGTCGTGTCCGCCGATCGAGCCGTTGAAGACATCTTGCGCGGTGCGGCTGTGCCCCTGCCTAAACGGCTCGCCCTCGGATAGCGCCACCAGGCTCTGATCGTCAGGTGTGTATGTCCAGCCCTGTGTCTGAGCCCAGGATGCCAGCTTGGCGATTCGCTTCTTGCGCATCCTGGCCAAGAGAAACCACAACCCGCCGAAGACCAGCGCGAAGAAGCCAAGGCCCGCCAATATCGGCACACCTGCTGACACGATTCCCCCTCGCCACCTGTTGCCCCTGCGCCCATCGTACCGGGACACTGAAGGTTGCCCGTTAGCTCGACGAAACCCGCACCCCCGGCGCTCCGGAACGGCAGGATCGGCATATGCAATTCACCCAGTGGCTGCACCGTGCCTTGCAGCAGGACCCGAGCCGCCTCATCACGATCCACCAGGGTCGGGAGCGCACCGTGGAGCAGTTCGCCGACCGTGTCGCCCGCTTGGCCGCCGGGCTTCGAGCCCACGGTGTCCAGCCCGGAGATCGCGTGGGCATGCTGTCTCTGAACTCTGACCGCTACGTCGAGTACCTCACCGCGGTGCCGTGGTTGGGCGCCGCACTGAACGCCGTCAACATCCGGTGGAGCCTTGCCGAGATCGGTTACTCCCTGCGGGAGTCCGGCACCCGGGTGTTGCTGGTGGACGACGCGTTCAAGGCCGCCCCCGCGCCGCTGCGCGCGGCCTGCGCATGCCTGGACACCGTCATCTACTGCGGTGACGGTCCGGTACCCGAGGACATGATCGGGTACGAGGATCTCCTGTCCGCGCACGATCCGATCGAGGACACCCGCGCTGGCGGCGACAGTCTGCTCGGCGTCTTCTACACCGGCGGCACCACCGGAAATCCCAAGGGCGTCATGTTGTCTCACAACAACGTGCTGACCTCCGCGATGGGGTCACTGTCCACCGGCAACTTCCTGACGCGCGGCGGCCGACTGCTGCATTCGGCGCCGATGTTCCACATGGCCGACTTCAGCGCCGTGATGGCGGGGAACCTCTCCGGTTCCACCCATGTGATCGTCCCCTCGTTCACTCCGCAGGGGGTGCTGGATACGATCGTCGAACACGATGTGCAGGATATGCTGTTGGTGCCCACCATGATTCAGATGCTGGTGGACCATCCGGGAGCCGCTCAGCTCGACCTCAGCGGAATCCGCACCATCACCTACGGAGCCTCGGTGATCTCCGAGGCGGTATTGCAGCGCGCCAAGCACGTGTTCCCCAATGCCCGATTCACCCAGGCCTACGGCATGACCGAGGTGTCGCCCGTGGCAACACTGCTTCTTCCCGACGATCACGACGACCCGGCACTGCTGCGTTCGGCGGGACGGGCGGCTCCACATTGCGAGGTGAGGATCGTCGACCCGGACCACAACGAGGTGCCGCGCGGTGAGATCGGCGAGGTAATCGTTAAGGGCGACAACGTCATGCTCGGCTACTGGGAGCTCCCCGAGGAATCGGCTACCGCCATCCGGAACGGGTGGATGCACACCGGCGACGCCGGACGGATGGATGATCGCGGGTATGTCTTCATCGTCGATCGCATCAAGGACATGGTGGTAACCGGCGGCGAGAACGTCTACTCGGCCGAGGTAGAGAACGCGCTGGCCAAGCATCCGGCGGTGGCGGCCTGCGCGGTAATCGGCATCCCCGACGAACGATGGGGCGAACGCGTGCACGCCGTCGTCGTCAGACAGGCCGAAGCCGACTGTTGCGGGGACGACCTGACGGAGCACTGCCGCGAGCACATCGCCAACTACAAGGTGCCGCGTAGCTTCGAGTTCGTCGACGAGCTCCCCTTGTCCGGTGCGGGCAAGATCCTCAAGCGTGTGCTGCGTGAGAAACACTGGGAGAGCCACGACGCCGGGGTGTCCTAGTCGGGTATGTGCTCGGCGACCGTGAGCCGGAATCGGAACTGACTCATCGCACCATCGACGACGACAACCCAGCCGTCGGCCGTGCGGAAGCGCGCGCGTCCCTGAGGGCTCATGGGATGCCGCGGGGCGTACGACGACGAGAGTTTCTCAGCGAGCCGTTCGGCCGCGCCGCGTTCGTCGCCGGCCGCTCGGATCGCCGTCAACTGCCATTCCCGGTACTCCCTCGAGCCGACCTGTTCCTCGATCAATACGTTCCATCGCGCGTTCGTCATGCGCACATCGTCCGCCGCGGCGGGCCTCAGCGCATGGATGACAAGACCTCATAGCTGTGCATAGGTCGTAGTCAAAGCCACTGTTGACCCGCTGACCACGCACTTTTAGAACGCGTTTCACTTTTCGCCGAGAGCCGCTATCCTCGTCCACGAGAGTGATCTGGTTCACGTGTATCTGGAAGGACTAGCCAGTCAATGAAGACAAAAGGCGCGCTGATTCGCGAGCTCAACAAGCCGATCGTCGTCGAAGAGATCACGTTCGGTGATCCGGCCGAGGGCGAAGTCCAGGTCCAGCTGCACGCCGCCGGCATGTGCCACTCCGACTACCACGTACTCACCGGCGCCACCCCGATGGAACTGCCCGTGCTGCCCGGCCACGAGGGCGCGGGTGTCGTCACCAAGGTCGGCAAGGGTGTCACCTCCGTTCAGGAGGGTGACCACGTCATCTTCGCGTTCATCCCGGCCTGCGGTAAGTGCCCGCCCTGTATGCGCGGTTACCGATCGCTGTGCGACCGTGGCGCAATCCTGCTGGGCGGCAAGGCTATCGCCGACGGCACCAACCGCATCCACGCGGGTGACACTCCCGTCTCCGCGATGAACCTGCTCGGCACTTTCTCGCCGTACGCCGTGGTCCACGAGGATTCAGTCGTCAAGATCGACGACAGCGTGCCCTTCGAGTCGGCCGCGCTGCTCGGCTGCGCCGTGCCCACCGGGTTCGGCTCCGCCACCAACATCGCCGAGGTCAAGCCCGGCGAGGACGTCATCATCATCGGGGTCGGTGGAATCGGCATGAGCGCCCTACAGGGCGCCGTCGTCTCCGGCGCCCGCTACGTCATCGCGATCGACCCGGTGCCGTGGAAGCGTGAGCAGGCCCTCAAGTTCGGCGCCACCCACGTCTATGCGTCGATGGCCGAGGCCATCATGCCGGTTATGGACCTGACCTGGGGAATCATGGCACAGAAGACCATCATCACGGTCGGCGAGATGAAGGGCGAATACATCGAAGAGGCCATGATCCTCACCGCCAAGACCGGCACCTGCGTGGTCACCGGCATGGGCGCCATGGTCGACGTGGACGTGAAGTTCAACCTGTTCCTGTTCACCATGTTGCAGAAGACACTGAAGGGCAACATCTTTGGTGGTGGCACCACGCACACCGAGACCCCGCGTCTGGTCGGCCTGTACAAGCAGGGCCTGCTCAAGATCGACGAGATGATCACCACCACCTACAGCCTGGAGCAGATCAACGAGGGTTACCAGGACATGCTTGACGGCAAGAACATCCGCGGCGTCATCAAGTACACCGAAGCCGACTGGTAGGCCCCTTCTTTCCCCGCGAGCAGGCGCTCAGTCCTCGTCAAGACACACTTTTCCTAGGACTGAGCGCCTGTTCGGCATACTTGGGTAATGGACATCCGCCGCGCAAGCGATCGGCTCGCGACCAAGATCTCGTGGCTGGATTCCAAGCACTCGTTTTCGTTCGGCGAGCACTACGACCCGCACAACACCCACCATGGGCTACTACTGGTCAACAATGACGACATCGTGCTTCCGGGCGCCGGGTTCGAGACGCATCCTCACCGCGATATGGAGATCGTCACCTGGGTGTTGCAAGGTTCGTTGGTACACCAGGATTCCGAGGGCAATTCCGGGGTGATCTATCCCGGTCTGGCACAGCGGATGTCGGCCGGTACCGGCATTCTGCATTCGGAGAAGAACGACTCCTGGCGGCTGTCCGGCGAGCGGCACTCCGATCCGGTGCGCTTCATCCAGATGTGGGTGACCCCGGACGACTCCGGAATCGATCCCGGTTACCAACAACTCGAGATAGACCACGAGTTACTCCGCGGCGGGCTGGTGACCGTGGCCTCCGGGATGCCACGGCATCGGGATCAGACAGCGATCACCATCGCCCAAAAGAACGCCGCGCTGCATGCGGCACGCATCGCCGCCGGCGACAGCGTCGAACTGCCCGCCGCACCATTCCTGCATCTCTTCGTCGCCCGCGGGGCCGTGACCATTGAGGCCGCCGGTGAGCTGACCGAGGGAGATGCCGTGCGCCTCACCGACACCGGCGCCTTACGAGTCACCGCGACCACCGATGCCGAGATCTTGGTCTGGGAGATGCACACCCGCTTAGGGGGCTAGCCGAGTATTACCCGGCTGGCGGGATGCAGCTAGACCCCTACTTCGGCGGGTCAACGGGGAGCGTGGGCCCACCGTACGGCGTGGGAATGGTGAAGCGGCCCTTGGGAGTTGGATCGGCCATCCGGCCCAGGTCGGCACCCAACGGCGGACTGGCCGTGTCATCGTCGGCCGGCCGTGGAGCGTTCTTGGCACCGCGCACCAGCACCGCGGGGTCCTGATCTCGGCAGTAGCCCGCATACAGGAAAGGCTCCGGGTAGTCCGCGGCCGATACCGCGGTGCGTGGGTATCCGTAGTCGCAGGTGTATCGCGGATAGATGTCGGCGACGGCCCAAACGCCATGGTCGTAGAACGTGTTGGCGACCGCCTCGATCACCGATCCACGGTACGAGGGGAACAACGCGTTCAGCGCCGGCACGCGCACGTAGGACAACTGCGCCACCGTGGTGAGATTCCCCAACAGCTGCGCCATATTGTCGGAGTTGTCCGCAATCACCGCATCGGTAGTGGCCAACGGCCCCGGAACCCTGTCGATCAGCGTACGAAAACCGCCATCCATCCGCGCCACACCGTTCAAGGACCGATTCAGACCCCGCGTGGTGGTGGCGAGACCATTGTTCATTTCCGCGAACGAGGACAGCGTCACGCGGCTCTGCTTGAGCACACTCACCGTCTGCGGAAGCACGGAATCCAATGTGGACAAAAGGAATACACCACCGTCGATGATATCCGTCATCTTGCGCGGCGCCTCGCGGGAGAGATGCAGTTCCTTCTTGATGAGCTCCAGCTTCTTGGTATCAGCCTGCGCCAGTGCACCATCGGCATTGGCGAGTAGTTTCGCCAACGAAACAGGAACCGTCGCTTCCCCGCGCGCGATCACACTGCCATCACTCAGATACGGGCCCGCAGTGGTCACCGGCGCGAAGTCCACATATTGCTCGCCTCCCGCAGAAAGGCCCGACACGCGCACCGGGCTTCCCACCGGGATCTTGACCGAGGACTCGATATGAACCACCGCGACCGGTCCCCGAGGCGACGGAGTCACCGACTCGACCCGGCCTATCCGCAAACCACGCAGCGCCACATCCTGATTGGGGATCAACCCACCGGATTCGGGCAGCTCGATCGACACCTGATAAGTCGAAGCGAAGGCGCTGGCACGCAACGCGCCAACGGCCAGGTAGGTGCACGCCACCCCCAGCGTGAGAGCCAGCGCCAGCCCCGACAGCCAGAAGCGGTTGCGGTGGCCCAATTTCACGGTGTCGACCACCGCGTTCGCCAATGTTCTGATCATCGCGGCGGTCCTTGAGGCACGGGCACGGCACCCGGTACCGGTTCGATCACACCCGGCTCGGTCGGGCTGGGCCGCATAGGAACTGTCGGGACATCGGGTCCCTGACCCACCACGCGCTCTTGCAGGCGCCACAGGGTGTACTTGAACGAGCCGACAAGTTTGGCCCAGTCATAACGCTTCGGGCCATGCAGCCCCGGATCACCCTTGTATCCGATATCGGGAATGGACCCGAGGGCAATCTTGTCGATCGACACCCGGGCCGCGAACGCCGATCCCGCCATGATTTTGATGATCGGCGGCATCAACCGGTTCAGGGCGGCAAGGCTGGTGTCCGGGCTGACGGCGATGTCGTTGAACGAGGCCGACAGGGTATTGAAGTCGGCGATGACGCTTCGGCCGCTGTTGTCGGTGCCCGCGATCGACGGGAACTTGGAAAGCTGCTTTGTCACCGCGCCTACCTGGTCGGCCAGATCGGCGATGTGGGATGCATTGGCCGACAGCGTGTCGGTGGCGGGTGCGGCCGCCACCAACAAATCGGAGAGCGCCTCATGCCGTGTATTCATCTCGGAGGCAAGCTGTGCGGTATCGCGCAGTGCGGAATCCAGCTGACCGGATCGGGCGTTGAGCGTGCCCAACAATCGATTCGACTTGCCGATCAGGTCTCCGAACGCCTGGCCGTTGGGTCCCGTCGCGCGACCGAGTCCATTGACCGTGCCGGTGAGATTGCGCACCGCACCACCGTTGACAATGATCGCCGCCGAACTCAGAACCGCCTCCACGGTCGCGGCAGCTGTTGTCGAATCGAGCCCGAAGGTGTCCCCGTCGCGCAGGAGCGGCGCGTTGGGGTCAGCCGGCCGGGGCGGTTTCAGTGCGACAAACACGTCTCCCAGCGGTGTCGCGGTGCGCAATTCCACCGTCGTCCCCTTGGGGATCTCCACATCCGAGCGGATCCGCATGGTGACCACTGCGGTGTAGTTGGTGGTGCTCATGGAGTCGACTTCGCCGATATCGGCACCGCCCAACTTCACCTTGGCACGCGACGGCAAGTTCAAGATGTTGGTGAACATTGCCGTCAAACCATAGGAACCACCTGTCATGCCCGGCGCCGGAAGCGGCAGGCTGGCAAGACCGCTGGTGCCGCATCCACTGGTCAGCAGCACGGCAATGGTCACCGCGGGCGCGGCCAGTTTTCGTAGTCTGTTCATTTCTGCCCCATCGCCGCGAGACCGTCGAGCACATAGGTCAATCCGAAATCGGGTCCGTAGTCCTGCAAAGTTCCGGTGCTGCAACCAAGTTGGCGCAGGCCCATCAGATTGCAGATCTCCTTGGCGGCCTGTGTGTCGAACAGCAGCCTGTCCGCCGGGACATGGGCGCGCACCACATTGTTGACCGGATCGATGATGTTGTAGACGTTGTCGGCCATCAGCGGAAGCAGATCGAACCCTTCGGAGAGTTCACGCCGGTTGTCGTACACCGCCTGGGCGATCTGACCAGAATTTGCCACCGAATCCTTGATGGCATCCCGATTCTGCTCGAGAAGTGAACCTGCTTGCAGGAGAATGTTATTCAGCTGCTTGCCGGTGGTGCCGGATCCGAGCTGTTCCTCGTCGAGCACCTGGGACAACTGCCGCACCGTCGAGGAGAACCCGCGGATGTTCTGGTCATTGCGTGCCGCGGCCTCGAAAAGTGAGCTGAGGCGGGTGATGATCTTGGTCAGCTGGTCCCGGGTCATCGCGCCGCCGTCGGCACTCAATCGAAGTGCCTTGGCCAGTTCATCCAGGGATGACGTCATCAGTTCGCCGTTTCCGGACAATGCGTTGGCGCTGTTGTTCACCACGTCCGCGAGTGGTCCGCCGCCCTTACCGTCGCCCTTGAGTGCCTTCGAGAGCCTGTCAACCATCGCCAGCACCCGGTCGAATTCCACGGGCGTTTTGGTGCGGTCCAGCCCGATGATGTCGCCGTTCTTGAGTGTCGGTCCACCGCGGTAGACCGGGGTGAGTTCGATGTGCCGGTCGGTCAGGATCGAGGACGACACCGTGACGGCCTTCGCATCGGCCGGCACCTTGACCTTCGAGTCGACCGTGAACTCCACCTCCATGTAAGTGCCGCGTGAGGTGATCTTGGTGACCTTACCTATGGGCATGCCCAGCACCGACACCTTGTTGTCCGGATACAGACCGGATACGGACTCGAACTGCGCCGTGATGGTCAGCCTGTTGCTCCGCTCACGCAGATAGGTCCATCCGAAGGACGCCACCACCACCGCGGCCACCAGCGCCAGTGCCCCCGCGACCCAGATGATTCGTCGCGTCTTGGTACTCAGTGGTGTGCTCATTTGCAGTCCTTGAAGTACGGGATCATGTTGAACTGCTTTGCTCTTCCGCTGATCGCACACATCCATGAATCCACCGCGAGACCGCCGGGCGCACTGAGCTCAAGTGCGTTGCCATAGCCCGTGAGGTTGGTGAAGTTGCGGGCCGCGACCGCGGTCACCTGCAGGAGACTCCGGAACAAGTCATCGTGACCACCGATCAACTTGCTGAAGGTCTTCACATCGGCGATCAGTGCATCGACGGCCCGCCTGTCTTTCACCACGATCTTGCTCAGCACGGTCACCAGCTCGTTGACCGCCCGCATCATCGAGTGGAAACTCGCTTGTCGAGAGACGAATTCACCCAGCAGGTCTCGTCCCTGGACAATCAGCTTGCCGATATCCCCCTGCTGCCGGTACAGGGTGCCCGACACCAACTCCGTGCTGGACAGCAGCGTGCCGATCTGATCACGCCGATGTGAGATCACCGAGGACAGCGTGCGGATGTTCTCCATGGCCTGGGGTAGCACCGGAGGCAGGCCCTCCAGTTGTTTGGCCAAGATCTCCATGGACTCCGCGATCTTGTTGGCGTCGACCTGTTCGAACGTCGACGTGGCGTCCTGCAGTGTCGCCTGTAGATCGTACGGAACCTCGGTGTGCGCCAGATCTATTCGACGGTTCGGCAAGACACCGTCACCACCGTTGCGCAGTTCCACGTATTGATTACCGAGAATCGTGGTGATCTTGATGGCCGCCTTGGCATCCTTGCGGAGTTTGATGTCATCGCGGACCCGCATGCCGACCTCGATGCGGTCGCCCACCAACTCGACGCTGGTGACCTCCCCCACCGATACTCCCGCATAGGACACGTTGGCACCCGGTTGCAGCGACGCCGCCTGTAGAAACTCCCCGGTGTAGTGGCTGTAACCAACACCGATCACCTTCACCAGCAGCATTGCCCCGACCAGGGCGCCGATGACCGCGAGCGCGATCGCGCCCAACCACGTCTTGTTGTAGGTCTCGACGGGACGTCGCGAAATACGCTGCCACACACTGGGTTTATCCATCTGCCAGGTTCCTGCACTTCGGGGTGTACTGGGCCTTGTTGCCGGGAGTGGCGGCGTTCACGATGATCGGTACGACGTCGTTGAGTCCGGGGAAGAACCCTGTGATGTTGAGGTCGCAGACATATCCGTTGATGAAGGCACCTTCTTGGGTGGTCCGCGCGACTCCCTTGAGGAGCAGCGGCAGGTTATCCCCGGCGAAGGCCAGCTGCGGCTCGACGGTGTTCAAGTGGCTGACGAATCCCGGTTCCCGGTGCAGTATCTCGTTGAGCTGCGGATATACCGTGTCCGAGATCTTCGACAGCCTGCGCACGGCGAACGCCGTCGAACCAACCGAATCGACCAATGCCGCGCGTCGATTGTCCAGAATCGCGACCATCTCGCGGGTGTGCGTCAACACGGTGTCCAGGTTTTTATTCTGCCCAGCAAGGGTTTTCGTCAAACCGTTGAGATTGGTGATCACATCGTCGAGCACCTTGTCTCGACCTGCGAAGGTCTCGGTGAGTTGCGATGTCTGGTCCACCAGCCCGACGATCGAGCCGGTATCCCCCTGCAGCGACTTGACGACACCTTCGGTGAGGTTGTCGACCTGCGTGGGGTCGAGCACGCTGAATAGGGGCTCGAACCCGTGCAGCAGCATGCCGATATCGAACGAAGGCTCCGTCTGCTCCACGGGAATGACGCTTCCCGGCTTGAGCCGATCGGTGCTTCCGGTCTTGCCCAACGACAACCCGAGATAACGCTGACCCACGATGTTTTGGTAGGTGATCGTGGCAATCGTGTTGCCGTACAACGACTGCCCCGTCTCAACCCGGAAGTCCACTTTGGCCAGGTCACCGGCAATGGCCACGGATTCGACGCGGCCAACGCGTACACCCGCGATCCGGACGTCGTCCCCATCGCGCAATCCGGTCACGTCCGTGAACATCGCGGCGTAGCTGTTGGTCGACCCTGCGACTTCACGCCGCAGGGTCGCATATACGAGCCACGTCATGGCCAGCGCGATCACCATGAACACCGATAGCCCGATCAACGGACCGCGAAACTTCATCGCTGCCCTCCTGCTGAGACTTGCTGGGCAATAACGGGTTTGGTACCCCGCGCAACCGGACCCAGCAGCAGCTGAGTGGACGAATTCGCCTCGCCTCCGGTGATCAGACCCAACTGCTCACGCTCGCTCCTACTGCCGACGGGACCAACGGCCCCGCCGAACGAGGCCGGCGCGGTCGCCCCGGGGGCGGGAACACCCGGGCTACCCGGCGGAGGCTCGGCATCACCCGGGTCGGCCGAACCCGGCACCCGCGGGGATGGGTTGGGCTGCCACCACGGCAAGGGCGGATTGGGGTCCTGCAGATTCGGGTACGGGTTATGCAGTGGAGGTCCGGTCACGATCAGGTTCCCATCCGGCCCGACCTCGGTGCCCGGCGGCGGCGCCAGATCGGGCGGCGGCTTGTAGTTCTGCGGGAGCAACGTTTCCGGAAGGTCGGGACGGACTACGAGCTCCGGTGCGGTGTAACAGCTCGGCCCCTTCAGTTCCCCGTATTGCGGGCAGTCGGCGCGTGTATACATCGTCGACGGCGTGAACGACAGGACTCCGCGGATGTTGACGACGTCCTTCTCCGGGTCCCACACATCGCTGAAGAACTTGTCGGAGAACACCTTCAGCCGTGTGGCGATCGGCAGGAAGTGCACGGAATTCTGGGCAAGCACACCAATGACCGGAGTCAGCTTGGTGGTGATGTCGATCATGCGATCGGTCTGGTTGTCCAACGACTGCCGCAGCGTGCCCGTCGTATGCAATCCGGCGTTGAGCAGCGTCTGCAATTGCTCACGCTTTTCGGCAAGCGTCTGCATGGGCTTGATGGCCTGGTGCAGCGCATCGACAAGCTCCGGGGCTGTCGTCTGTAACCCCTTGGTCGCGTTGAGGAGCGCCGAAAGGGTCGACGGGCCGGTATCGGTCGCGACGATGTCGTTGAGTTGGTCGATGATCCGGGTCAGCTGCCCGGCCGCGTTCAGCAGCGTCGCGCGACGTCCCTCTGTCGCCGCGGCGATGACGGCGAAGATGCCCACCGAATCGTCATCACGGCCGCGCCCGTTGGCCAGCAGGATGTCACGCAGCTTGCTGATGGTTGTCTGGAACAACACCGTGGGCAGCTCGGTCTCTTCGGCGATGACGGTTCCGTCGGTGATCGCGGCACCGGGGCCGTGATCGACCAGCTCCACCGAGGAGACCGCGAAGACGTTACTGGGGACCACGCGGGCGGTGACCGACCGCGGAACCGTTTGCGCCAAACCGGGTTTCAGGTCGATATGAACGACGTTGGGCCTGCCCCGCTGGGACGGAGTCACATCGTCCACCGCGCCGACCAGTACGCCTTGATATTTGACGTCCGATTTGGCGGGGAGGCCATCGCCGACATTGGTGAGCTCGGCGACTACCCGCACATAGTTTTCGAACCTGCCGGTCGACTTGATCACCAGAGCGGTGCCGACCAGCGCGGCCACGACGGCCATCGCCACGCCGCACAGCAGGAGTTGCCGGTCCGACGGTCCCCGGCCATCCGTCTCAAAGGAATTGGGCACGCTGGCCTGCCCTGGTGTTCCCTACGCGCGCGCCGGCACGGCGCCACTGCAGGATGTGCAACACCACCCGATCCCTTTCGTCAGCAAACAAAACCCGCCATTCAAGCGGATTCGGTCACACCAGCCCCCCGATGTGATGGCAATTACAGGAATGTACAGTACTTCTAGTTTCACGTTTCGCTCTTGACTAAACTTTTCTGAATCCAGATTCATATTTGCTATTCGGCCACACCGAACTGCTGTCGGAGCTCCGTTTTGAGCACCTTGCCGGACGGGTTGCGCGGTAGCGCATCAACGACCACGAGGTGCTTGGGATGCTTGTACCGGGCTAGTCGCTCGGTGAGGAAGCCGTCGAGATCACCGATCGTCAGTGCCTCACCGTGTATGGCCGCCACGGCGACCGGCACTTCGCCCCACTTCTCGTGCGGCCTGCCGATCACCGCGACTTCGACGATTTGTTCATGCTCGGCGAGTGCGTTCTCCACTTCCGCGCAGTAGATGTTCTCGCCGCCGGAGATGATCATGTCCTTCTTGCGGTCCACGACCCATACGAAACCGTCCGCGTCCTGGCGGACCAGGTCGCCCGAGTGGAACCAGCCACCGGTGAACGCGTCTGCGGTAGCTTCGGGGTTGTTCCAGTAGCCCTGCATCAGGGTCGGCGCCCGGTAAACGATCTCTCCGACTTCGCCAACCGGCACATCATTCATGTTGTCGTCGACCACACGGGCCGCGACGGTGGGAATAACCCGGCCGACGGATCCCATCTTGCGAACCGCGTCCTCGCCCATGAGCATGCAGGTGACCGGCGACATCTCGGTCTGCCCGAACGCGGCCAGAATCCTCGCCTCGGGAAATGTCTCGGACATGGTCCGTAACAGGACATCGGTGGCCGGCGCGGCACCCCAGGAGAGGGTCTTGAGCTTCACCCTCCGTGGGTTTGCTTGCTGAGCCGCGCAAACCGCTTGCCATTGCGCCGGAACCAGGAAGATTCCGGTGACACCCTCGGCCTCCAGAACGTCCAGTAGGGCTCCAGGATCGAAAGCACCCAGCGGATGGATGACCGTCGGCAACCCCAGCAGCAACCCCGTGATCATGTTGCCCA
The DNA here is from genome assembly GCF_001853795.1 of Mycobacteroides franklinii. Classification (NCBI taxonomy): domain Bacteria; kingdom Bacillati; phylum Actinomycetota; class Actinomycetes; order Mycobacteriales; family Mycobacteriaceae; genus Mycobacteroides; species Mycobacteroides franklinii. The sequence continues at coordinate 1,022,031 of NZ_MLIK01000019.1, read as the reverse complement.
CACCAGCGATGTGGAACATGGGAACGCCGATGAACCCGACATCCGAGCTCAGGTCGACCGTAGTGCTCAGCAGATAGGTCATCGCTTGGCCGGACAGATTGAGGTGTGTCAGCACCGCGCCCTTGGGCCGGCCCGTCGTCCCCGAGGTGTACATGATGAGCGCGGGGGTATCGCCGGGGAGATCCGCCTCGTCGTGCGCTTCGCCCTGCTCGGCGATGACCTCTTCATATCCCAGAGCACCGTCCCCGGACTCCGAGCCCGCGACAATGACCGTCTCCAGTGCGGGCGTCTGCTGACGCACCGCGGCGGTCACCGGAGCCAGGACCGTCTCGGTGATCGCCACCTTGGCCCCGCTGTTCTCGACCAGGAACGCGACCTCTGGCGGCGTCATCCGGAAGTTCACCGGGATCGCGATGGCGCCGAGTTCATTGATGGCAAGCCATGATTCGACGTACTCGGGACGGTTGAGCATGAGAATGAGGACGCGATCCCCGAATCCGACGCCGCGCCGAGACAGCGCGTCGGCCAACGACTGCACACGCTGATTCAGCTCTCCCCACGAGATACTGCGCCCCAGGTATCGGATGGCGGTGGCGTTGGGTTGCATGAGCGCATGTCGGGACAGCTGGTTACACCAGTTCTGGCGCCGAGCGCGGTACGGCTGCTCGAGGCCTGCGGATTGGACGGTCGCATCGATCGTGTCGGTCACAAACTCTCCTACTAACTGAAGTTGGGGCGTCGGCCCTCGAGGAATGCGGCGAAGCCTTCCTGGGCATCGGGCGAAATCAGCAGCTCAATCTGCCCTTCGCGCTCGCGGGCGATGGCCTCGTCGAACAGCTTGAGCGAGACCGAGTTCATGGCCTCCTTGGTCAGCTGCATCGCACGGCGGGAACCGTGGGCCAGCCTGCGCGCCGTCTTGTCGACGCGCTCGCGCAACTGGTCTCCCGGCAACACGTCGTTGACCAGTCCCGCCGCGAAAGCGTCTGTGGCATTGAGGGGTTGGGCCAAAAGCGCCATCGCGTTGGCCTTGACACGGCCGATAGAGGCAGACACCAGCGCACTCGATCCGCCGTCGGGCATGAGCCCGATGTTCGCGAAGGCCAAGAGGAAGAAGGCCGTGTCGGCGGCGTAGATCAAATCGCACGCCAGACCCACCGAGGCGCCAATACCTGCCGCCGCACCCGTGACCTCCGCGATGGTGGGCACCGGGCAATTCAGCACCGCGCGCACCAATCGCTCGGCGTTGTCCATGGTGAGTTCGGCGGCCTGCAACGGGTTCAGATCCCCGGTTCCCGCAGCCAGCTCCGCGACATCGGCGCCTGCGGTGAAGGCACTGCCCGGGGCGCCACCGCTGATGACGACAACGCGCACATCATCGCGACCGGCCACCGAATCAAGAGCCTCGATCAGTCCGGCCGTGGCCGGCCCGTTGAGCGCATTCATTCGATCAGGCCTGGTGAACGTGATCCGCATGATGCCGCCATCGACGGTTACATCGGGTGCACCGACAGGTTCATCGGGACTCAAGTCACAGCCTCCTGGATTGTCGCTTCGTCGCGTCGGCTCAAATATATTTGATATGACTTTAGATGCAAGAGCGTCACCACAAGTGGAAATGGCAGGCAGATCGGATGAAAACTCCCCGGGCGCAGACCCGCGAAATCCGTAGGCCGCAGCTGTCCGAAGAAGTTGCTGGCCGACTTCGCGCAGCGATCATGACCGGCGAACTGCGGCCCGGTGAGTACATCCGGATGGATGAAACAGCCGCCCAGCTGGGCGTCAGTGTCACCCCGGTGCGGGAGGCGCTGCTGACGCTGCGCGGCGAGGGCATGGTGGACGCAGTTCCGCATCGCGGCTACGCGGTGGCCGCGCTCAGCCGCAACGACGTCGAGGACATCTTCGCCCTGCAGTCGCATCTGGCGGTCGAGCTTGCCAAGGCCGCCGCGGCACGGATCACGCCGGAACAGGCAGACGCCCTGGCCGAGCTCAACGATGCGCTGCGGAACGCGGCCTCACCCGAGGAGATAACCTGGGCCGAGTTCGAGTTCCACCGTCTTCTCAACCATGTGGCCGACCGCCCCAAGCTGGCCTGGTTTCTGCTGCAGGCGGTGCGGTACACACCGCATCAGCTATTCGCCGAGGACGCCTCGTGGATCGGGCCCACAGTGCAATCTCACGACAAGCTCATCGCGGCACTGCGCGCGGGAGACATCACCGAGGTGATCGCCCAGACCGAGGTTCAGTTCATCGACGGCGCACGCCGATTGATCGAGTACCTAGACCGCGCCGGGATGTGGTCCGGGGGGTAGGTGCGGATCGGCCGGCTGTAGCTGACCGGAAGCGACCGCTTCGGCACGGCCCTTCAGTCCCTCAGCCAGGTGCTCGAGCACCTGGTTGGCAAGCTTCTTCACCATCGGCTTGGGTATCGGCAGCTTGGTCTCGACATCCATGTCCACCGTGAGCAGGCAAATCTGCCCCATCGGGACGATCGAGAACGTCTGTTCCTGCTTCTCGAAGATGTCGCTCTCCAGCAGCCGCGTCGCCACCTGCGAGGCATTGAGGTAGGCGATCTCGGCGACGTTCGTCGAGGACATACCGGAGGTCTCCACCTTCAGCCGCACGATGTGTGGGCGACCGTCCGGGAGGCGCTGCAGAATCTCAACGCTGGCGATCTCCTTGTTCCACTCGGGGTAGGCCTCGTAGTTGGTAACGATGGAGACGATCACCTGCGGTGGCGCGGCCACCTCGACGGTCTGACTGACGACTGGCATTGGTTCACTCTACCTTTGCAGTTGGCGGGCCTAGGAACTCACGTACAAGTTCATAGACCACATCCGGGCATTCCAGATGCACGAAATGTCCACCGCCATTGATGATTTCAACGCTGCGATGAGGCAGATCCAGGCGCGCAGAATCTACCAGTCGCTGCGTCATGCATCCATCGTTACGACCATGGAGGTACAGCACCGGCGTACGCGCCCCGTCCAGGAGGGATCGCTGGGTCCGCCAGTACTTCCGCGACGGGAACAACGCCCTCCGAATGTTTGCGCGGTAGTAGCCGATGACCGCGCGGCGATTCCCCTTCTGAAGCATCGCCTCACCGGTGTACCGCAGATCCGCTCGCGCGTCGTATCCCGGCGACCACCGGCGCCAGTACAGACGAAGAAGCCAGGGCAACAACAATTCCGGTAGCACCGGCACCTGATGAAACAGCGTGTACCAGCTCATCAGCAGTTGCCGTCCGAGTACGCCCGGCCAGCCGGTGGGCCCCATCGAAGCCAGATTTGAGCCGATCACTTCAAACGGCGGCACGGCCATGGTGACCATGCGGGCGAACGGTGACCGGCTGCTGCGGGCGAGGGCATTGCCGACCAACGCTCCCCAGTCGTGGCCGATGTATACCGAGCGTTCGTCGCCATCCAACGCCGCATGAATGTCGAGAACATCTTGCATCAGGGCGCCCAGGCCGTATTCGGCGTCGGCCGGTATCTCGCTAGGTGAGTAGCCGCGGGTGAATGGGGCCACCACGCGCCATCCCTCGGCGGCCAACCTCGGCCCCAGCAGGCGCCAGGTGTGTGCGGAGTCGGGGAAGCCGTGCCCGCAGATCACCAGCGGGCCGTCGTGGGGTCCCCAGGACAGCGCCTGCAATCTGACGTTGGGCAAGTCCAATGTCAGGATGGAGTCAGCGGCCACTACCGGTCCGCCGCTACGGGGTGCCGTCAACGGATGTTGTGGACGCGACACCCAACGGATCGTTGATCCGCGTTGCCTCGTCCCGAATCAGCCCGCGCAGCAGCGTGGTGCTGAACTCCACCGCGATCTCCTGCGCGCTGCGGCGGCCACTCGGGTTGAGCCAGCGGTACGAGCCCAGCACCATTCCGATGTAGCCGAGCGCCATGACATGGGAGTCGCATTCGACGAACTCACCGCTGGAGATACCGCGCTCGATGATGTTCTGGACCCGTTCCTGGACCATGTCCTCGCGCTTGCGGATCTCAGCCACCTGCTCGGGCGAGAGCCACTCCGAGAGGAAAGGGTTCTCCTGGAAGTAGACGGCTCCCTGCTCACGGTTGGAGAAGATGAGTGCCAGCATGCGGCTCGTGCATTGATACAGCGACTCACGCGCCGTCCAGTTCGGATCGTCCTGCAGGCAGGCCAGAGTCTCCTCGGCAGCCTTGAAGTAGATCTCGTACAGGATGAGCGCCTTGGACGCGAAGTAGTGGTACACCGTGGCCTTGTTCAGGCCAGCGACATCGGCGATATCGTCCATTCGGGTGCCGTGATATCCACGGGCCGCGAACAACTTGGACGCCACCGCCACCAATTCCTCGCGGCGACCAGCACGGCGCTGCGAGGAGCCGCCTGCCTTAGTGTCGGTCACCGGTTGCATGGTGCCTCACTATATGCGTAGGGAATCTGTTCGCGGACGGAATCCCGATCAACTGGTTGGGTTAGGCGCCCAGGAGGTTCGCCAGCTTGAGGGCGTTCTGCACGTTAAGCTGCCCACGTCCGCCGCAGTCTCGAGACCAGTAGGTAACCACATGATCGGTGGCCTGAGGGCCATGGTGTCCCGCGATCCGGCACAACCGCACCGCGCGTCCACCCCGCTTGAATTGCTGTTCGACCTCGTCTTCGTGGTCGCGGTGTCCCGCGCTTCGGGCGCTCTGCACCATTTCTGGTCCGAAGGCCATTTTGTCGACGGGCTCGTCGGGTATGCGATCGGCTTCTTCGCCATCTGGTGGGCCTGGATGAACTTCACCTGGTTCGCCAGCGCCTTCGACACCGACGACTGGCTGTACCGGGTGACGACGTTCGTTCAGATGGCCGGGGCGCTCACCATCGCGGCGGGGGTCGAGCGCGCGATGACCGAGTCAGACTTCGGCATTGCGATCGCTGGGTATGTCCTGATGCGCATCGCGGCGGGGAGCCAGTGGGTGCGCGCGGCCATCAGCGATCCCGCGATGCGCCCCACCTGCCTGCGCTACGTGGCAGGCATCTCCATCGCCCAGGCGGCCTGGGTGTGCTGGGGGCTCTTCGCGCCGGCAGACCTACGCGTACCGCTGTTCGTGGTGATCGCTCTGGTGGACATCTCGGTGCCGTGGTTAGCCGAGCAGGTGGCGCCCACAACGTGGCATCCCCAACACATCGCCGAGCGCTACGGCTTGTTCACCCTGATCGTGCTTGGTGAATCCATTCTCGCGTCGGCGAATTCAATCATCGGCGGTGCCGACGAAGCCGAGAACTACACCACCATGATCGGCATCGCGGTCTCCGCGTTGGTCATTGTCGCCGCAGTCTGGTGGATCTACTTCGACCAAGAACAAGAGTGCAAGGACGCGTCACTGCGAGCCACCCTGTTGTGGGGATACAGCCACTACTTCATCTTCGCCGCCGTGGCTGCGCTCTCGGCGGGCTTCGAAATCGCCGTCGACGAGGGGCTCGGCAAGAGCCACCTGAACCCCACGATCGCAGCACTCACGATCACGATCCCATTCGCCATCTATCTCGTGCTGGCCTGGCTGGTGCTGCTGCTGCAGCGCCGCGATGCGATCTTGAACATCGGGCTACCTGCCATTGCCGTCGCCTCGGTGGCGATTTCTCCCCTACCGCACGCGCTCTACTGGCTGGCAGCGTTGGCGGCGCTGGCCGCGGCGCTGGTGACCTGGCGCCGGGTCGAGGACACCGAAGCCCATTAGCTCGGCGGCGGAACTTCTTGTGGTTCCGGAACTTCTTGTGGTTGCACGATCGGACAGATCTGCTCCAGGGTCGCCATCGCGTTGACAGCGCGAACCATCGCGTCGTTCTGGGAAGGCAATATCTCGGTTACCGACGTGACAGCGGAGAGCTGATCCGCATACTGGTCGGCGGCAGCCGCCGCATCGGTGGCGCGAGTGCGCACCAGGTCATCGGTCGTACCCGCTGCAGCATTGCGAAGTACCTCTGCAATCGCACGGTTCCGGGTGGCGCCGACCTGACTGGCCGACTGCCCTTGGGTGTACGTCATCTGTTGGATCTGTTGACGCGCCTTATCCACCGAAGAACAGTCATGCGGTTCGGCAGCCGCCGACACCGGCACAACCACGGCGACAGCCGACATGAGAACCACCACTAGCGCACTACGCGACACGAACAAATGCTACGACGTCAACGCCGACTACGCCGAGTGGGAACCTGGCACACGGTCGTTACCGCCAGGCGGCCGTGATCGAGATACTCCAAGCCCCCGTGTTCGCCAAGAAGCCCCATAAGGTTCTAGAACAAGCCCTCAACGACGAAGTGAGGTGATGGAGGAAGCCCTCCATCACGTCACCGTCGTTGACTTGCCCTGTCAGAGCAAGGGATTCCTTACAGCGCCTTCAGCTCCTCGATGACCGCGGACACCGACTTCTTGGCATCCCCGAATAGCATCGAGGTCTGCGGCTGGAAGAACAGCGGGTTCTCGATACCGGCGTAGCCCGAGCTCATCGAGCGCTTCAGCACGATCACCGAGCGCGACTCGTCGACGTTCAGAATCGGCATGCCGTGAATCGGGCTCGACGGGTCATTGCGAGCCGCCGGGTTGGTGACGTCGTTGGCGCCGATCACGATGGTGACATCGGTCCGGTTGAACTCGCCGTTGATGTCGTCCATTTCCTTCATGGCGTCGTACTCGACATCGGCCTCGGCCAGCAGCACGTTCATGTGGCCCGGCATGCGGCCCGCGACCGGGTGAATCGCGTACTTGACCTCAACACCCTTGCTCTCCAGCAGGTCCGCCATCTCCTTGACGGTGTGCTGGGCCTGCGCGACGGCCAGACCGTAACCGGGCACCACGATGACCTGGTTGGCGTAGGCCATCTGGATCGCGGCATCGGAAGCCGATGTGGCCTTGACCGTGCCCTGCTCGGCCGAGCCACCCGCAGCCGCGGTGTCACCGCCACCGAACGAGCCGAACACGATGGCCGGAATCGACCGGTTCATCGCGACAGCCATCAAGTTGGTCAGGATCGAACCGGACGCGCCGACGATCATGCCCGCGACGATCATGGCGGTGTTGTTCAGTGCCAAACCTGCTGCGGCGGCAGACAAACCGGTCATCGCGTTGAGCAGTGAGATGACCACCGGCATATCGGCGCCACCGATCGGGAACACCACGAACAGACCCATCACACCGGCGAATGCCAGCACCGCGACGATCCACCACACGGGCAGACCCGGGTGCAGCCCGATGTAAACGGCAGCACCGACGGCGGCCAGCAGCAGCACGATGTTGGAGGCCTGGAAGAGCTTGGCGGAGGCGACGAGCCGCTTCTCGACGTTTTTCGGAATGGACTCCTGCAGCTTGGCGAAGGCCACCAGCGAGCCCCAGAACGACACCGAGCCGATGACCGCGGCGAACAGCGACCCTACTACCAGCGCGACGGTCGGCGACTGGTCCGGCTTGAACTCCGAGAAACCCTTGGTTTCAATGAATTCCGACCAGGCGATAAGTGCCACGGTGCCGCCGCCGACGCCGTTGAACAGCGCCACCAGCTGCGGCATGGCCGTCATCTTGGTCTTCAGCGCGGGCGGGATACCCAGCGCGACACCGATTCCCAGACCGGCGCCGATAAGAATCCAGTCCAGCGTGGTGGCCGTCTCGCTGACCTTGATCAGCGTGGCGAGCACCGCGATACCCATACCGACGGCGGCGATCCAGTTACCGCGCACCGCGGTCTTGGGTCCGGTCAGCCCGGACAGGCCGTAGATGAAGAGGGCGAATGCGGCGATGTAGAGAACATCGACGATGTAGTTGAGGCTCTCAGAAGTCACTTGACTGCCTCTTTCTGCTGCTCAGACTGTGCTGGCTTCTTCGACTTGAACATGCCCAGCATGCGATCGGTCACCAGGAAGCCACCAATCACGTTCAGGGTTCCGAAGATCAGCGCGACGAACGCGATGATCCGGGTACCCCAGCTGGCATCAGCGGGCAGATTGCCCAGCACGATCAACGCACCCAGCACGACGATGCCGTGAATGGCGTTGGTGCCCGACATCAGCGGGGTGTGCAAGGTGTTGGGCACCTTGGAGATAACGGCGAACCCGACGAACCCGGCAAGCACCAGGATCGCGATGTTGGCCAGCAGCTGTCCATACATGACTAGGAGACCTCCCGGGTAACGCAGGAACCCGCGACGATCTCGTCATCGAAGTCCGGCGCCAGGGCACCGTCCTTGATGAGGAGTTCGAGGACGGACGTGATGTTCTTGGCATACAGCTCGCTGGCGTGTTCGGGCATGGTGGCCGGCAGGTTCAGGGGCGAGACGATGGTGACGCCGTGCTTGACGACGGTCTGGCCCGGCTCGGTGAGCTCACAGTTGCCGCCGGTCTCGCCGGCGAGGTCGACAACCACCGAACCCGGCTTCATCCCTTGAACGGCGGCGGCGGTCACCAGGCGCGGAGCGGGGCGTCCCGGCACCAGTGCGGTGGTGATGACGACATCGAATCCCTTGATGGCATCTTCGAGTGCCTGCTGCTGCTTCTGACGCTCCTCGTCGGTCAGCTCGCGGGCGTAACCGCCCTCGCCGGCCGCATCGATCCCGAGATCAAGCCACTGGGCGCCGACCGAACGAACCTGATCGGCCACCTCGGGGCGCACGTCGTAGCCGGTGGTGCGGGCACCGAGGCGCTTGGCGGTGGCCAGAGCCTGCAGGCCGGCCACACCGACGCCGAGGACCAACAACAGCGCGGGCTTCACGGTCCCGGCGGCGGTGGTGAGCATCGGGAAGAAGCGGGTCGATTCGGAAGCCGCTACGAGCACCGACTTGTAACCGGCGACATTGGCCTGCGACGACAGCGCGTCCATCACCTGTGCGCGAGAGATACGCGGAATGGCTTCCACCGCAAAGGCTTGCACGCCGGCACTCTTCAACGCGCCGATGCTGTTATCGGCATTGCGAGGCGCCAGGAAGCCGATGAGGGTCTGCCCCTCGCGCAGGCGAGCGACCTCGGCCTCCGATGGCGGTGCCACCTTCACCACGATGTCGGCGGACCAGGCGTCACCGACCGTCGCGCCGGCTTCGGTGTAAAGCTCGTCAGGCAGTAGCGCGCGCTCTCCGGCGCCACTTTCTATGACGATGTTCACACCCTTGCCAATCAGGCCGGCGATCGACTTCGGTACCAGCGCTACGCGGCGCTCATCCTCACCCGACTCTCGGACAACTCCGATAGTGACTGGTTGATCGGTCATCTACTCGCCCTTCACCCTGTGGTGCAGCATGCCGACGGATACTAAGGAAAGGCATGCTTGTTAACAAGTCTTCCGTTTTTGTAAATGCTGCAAAGGTAGTTAACCAGGGCAATGACCGTAATCTGGCACGCGTTCCGACTCGCTCGGCGGACCCGGCGGAGTGCCATCACCGAACGGGCGACCACCCAATGCCTCGCGGTCGTGGGCGGTGCTCCAGCCACGTAAATCCGGCCCCTTGGGGACGATGCGCGTGGGATTGATATCGGTGTGCACCACGTAGTAGTGCTCCTTGATCTGACCGAAGTCGACGGTGTCTCCGAAGCCCGGTGTCTGATACACATCGCGCGCGTAAGCCCACAGCACCGGCATCTCGGTCAGCTTCTCGCGATTGCATTTGAAGTGCCCGTGGTAGACCGGATCGAACCGGACCAGTGTGGTGAACAGCCGCACATCGGCTTCTGTGATGGTGTCACCTACGAGATAGCGTTGTCCGGCAAGCCTTTCCGATAACCAATCCAGTGCCACGAACAGCCGGTCATAGGCGGCGTCATAGGCATCCTGGTCTCCGGCGAAACCGCAGCGATAGACGCCGTTGTTGACCTCGGTGTAGACGCGGCGGTTCACCTCGTCGATTTCGGAGCGCAGCGCCTCCGGGTACAGCTCAGGTGCGCCGGGCCGGTGGTATTCCGTCCATTCTGTGGAGAAGTCCAGCGTCATCTGCGCGTAGTCGTTGGTGACCACCGCGCCCGTGGCCTCTTCAACTATCGCGGGCACGGTGATACCGCGCGGATAGTCCGGGTACCGCTTGAGGTAGGCATCGCGCAAGAAATGGATGCCCAAGACGGGATCGAGCCCACCCGGGTCAAGATCGAAGGTCCAGCTGCGCTTGTCGTGCGTGGGCCCGCAGAGTCCAAGCGATAGCGCACTTTCCAGCCCAAGCAGCCGGCGGACAATGAGCGTCCGGTTGGCCCAGGGACAGGCACGTGCCGCAACAAGTCGGTATCTGCCGGGCTCTACGGAGTAGCCATCGCGGCCGTCTGCCGTGATCCGGGTGTCGATGTAGTTGGTGTCCCGCTTGAACTCGCCGGGCTCGACGTACTTGGTGTTCTCCGGGTTCTGGCTCACACACCCCAGTCTGGCACTGTCAGCGTTTGAGGCAACGTGCGTCAGCGCGCCGATCCGTCAGGTTCGCCCTTCTCGTTCAGCGGCTGTCCGAGCGACAGTCCTTCTGCAATACCGCGCGGGAAGGCCGAGGAGGTGTTCTGGCCCAATGGAGGCGCACCCGGAGTCACAAGGCACGTTGCGTCAATCGGTACATTCTGTAGATCCGGCCATCCTTTGTCCGAATGAAATTGACTGACTGCATTAATCGCGACTTCAAGTTCGTCGCTCTTGCCGCCAGAGCCATAGACAGATAGCTGTGCGAACGCCGCACGTTCAGGATCGGTCGGCGAACGCTCTAAATTGACCTCTACCCCGTCAAGTTTTGCATCTTCGGCGCTGGAGGCCATCGGCTGCGGGATCATTCCGCACTTCACGTATGTCAGACTCCAACCGCTATCAATAGCCTTACGCGCTTCTCGGGCGGCTACATCTGCCGGGTTACCACCTGCTAGAGAATACTTGCGCGACACTGACATTCGAGTGACGAAGGCCAGTCCGTTGTAGTTCTGTGCAGCAACTTTCGCGGGAGCCAACCAGTGATCGTTCGCGAGTCGCTCTGCTCGTTGGTTGTCAGAATCGTTTGCCTTATAGACCGTTGCATCACTCGGACATGCTGCGGCAACGGCGAAGATAAGAGCCAACGCGGGCACAGCGTTCATGTATTTCATTTCGGAGTCACCGCGCCCCAGACTCGCCAGCTCTTGTCCCACAAGGGGATGTTGCCGTTCACAAACTGATCCTTCGTGAACTTTGTAGTTGTTCCCGAGCCGGGGTCATAAATCTCAAGGGTCTCCCCGCTCATTCCTGTAACCAGGACAATGTGGTTCGGGTACGCACCGTCGCCTATGTAGATCGGTACGACCTGGCCAGACTGCACCGCCGCACTCACGGACTGGTATTCGCCTGCCCCGTTGAACGGCAGTCCCATGTTCCATTGGTAGGTACTGCCCGGCACACCCGCTCCATTCCCCATCTCGTCAGCGACGCCCCAAGGCGGCGTACCCGCCGACTCCGGCCAGTTCGTCCCCCAACCGGGAATCACCGCGTTATTGGTCAGGTCGTGCATCTTCTTCGCCTCGTCCCCGAACCTCGCGTGGACAGCATCCGTGTTATCACCGCCAGGCAGACTTTCTCCTGTGCGCGGGTCGTACCCCGTCAGAACCTTCATGGCGTACATCGGGTCATTGATCATCTTTGCGGTGACCAACGTCCCCGAACCGCATGTCGTGTCGTCGGGTTGCTTCAGTACCTTCGGATGGTCCGCCGCGTACACCGTCGGATCAAGTTCCTGCAGTTGCTTATCGGTCAGGCCCCCCTGCTCGGGAGGAAGGTTCAGTCGGTCAGCGAACCGCTGCAACGACTCGATATCCCCACCCCGCGCGAGAGCCGCGATGATCCAGTTCCGCCGGGCGTCGTCCTTCGCACCGTCCAACATCGCCTGCGCCTTCGCGCGATCCTCGGGACTCATCGCCGCCAGATTGGCATCGGCACGTTCTTGCACGCCCGGCCGCAAACCGGTTCCGTCCTTGTGCCCATCCGGATCGTTCTTGACGTCCGACCAATTGTTGACCGAACCGATGGCACCCGCCGCGACAGAGGTGTGGTCGGGCAATGTGATGCCCTCCAACGCCTTTCCGAGCTCACCCTTGGCGGTGTTGACCGCCTTATCGGCGTCTCCATACGCACCGGCGAGCTCCTCCACCCCATGCACGACGTCGCCCACGAGCTTGCGCACATACGGGATCGCATCGAACGCGTTCTTCGGAATGTTGTTCCAGTCGACGTCGTCCTTCAGTGAATTGAACGCGTTGTGCCACCGATCGCGCGCCTTCTCCATCGACCCACCGAAGGTATCCAGAGAACTCGCGACCCCGGTCGCGGCCGGACCGATCGTGGTGGATCGCGTCTTGAAGTTCGCGATGCTGGTGCGGGCCTTGTCCCCGGTTGTTTCACCGTACGAATCACCTGACGTCCGCCCCCACACCGTGTCGGGGATGGTGTTCTGGGCCTGTTGCACGTCGTTGGCATGCCACTCCCCCATGGCGGGCGCCATTTCCCGCCAGCGCGCCGCCACCTCCCGCACCGTTTCCGGGTCGGGCGGAGGGGGTTCGGTGGCCACGGAGATGACCTTGCGGACCGCCGCAACAACCTTTCTGGCAATCGGCCAGACGGTGCTCACACTGATCTCACCGATCTGTCGCAGATCGGCGATTACCTGCTCCAACTGTTTTTGTGTGTCACCCAGCGTCATCAGGCAGCGGCCCTAGTTGAGCACCGGGAACTTGATACCGGCGTCGCTGAGATTTCCGGCGTTACGCTGATCCATCTCGACAAGCGCCTTGGTGCACGTGCGGATGTTCTGCGAAATCTCCTTCTGCACAGCCGAAACCGTGCCCAACGCACCCGATATCCGGTTGCGCGCGGCATTCATAGCGTCGGTCAGATCACCGAGATCCTTGCCCTCGGTGGCACGTAGCTTCGCCTTGGCGAACTCGACATGTGTATCCGTCGCGTCCAGTTGTGCCGCGCATTTTTCCGTCGCTACCGGGTCGATTTTCATGCGTTCCCCCTCTGAACATGCCCCTCCCGCATGTTAGCCCGGAACATCGCACCCAGCCAGTCCCTGGGGATAAGCCTCTTAGCTCGGCAAAACGGCGGTGACGTAGTTGCCCTGCTTGACCAATTCGAGGACCTCCTCGGGGAGCTCCGGGATATCGACGCCATACTCGGCAGCCAACTCCAGAACATGTGCACCCTGGACCGTCCATCCACGCGCGGCAAACCACTCCGCAACATCGGCCCGCTCTTCGTCGTAGAACAGCGTGGTGATGTCCACCTTGGACATGGGATGGTTGTCATCCGCGTACTTCTTCTGGACCTCGCCCCATTTGGCGATGTTGGGCCTGCCCCGGGTGGCTTCCACCGCGACCTGACTACCCGGCGCCGAAAGCGCCACGACCCTCTCGAACAACAGATCCTGTGCCGCCGAAGGCAAATACACAATCAGGCCTTCGGCCGACCATGCCGTAGGAACCTCCGGATCGAATCCGGCAGCAAGCAAGGCGGCGGGCCAATCCTCACGAAGATCGATAGCGACCTCGCGCCGATCACTCGTGACTGTGGCGCCCTGCTCATCGAGCACGCGATCCTTGAACCCCAGCACCTGGGGCTGATCCAGTTCGAAGACCTTGGTGCCCTCGGGCCACGGCAACCGGTGCGCACGCACATCCAGTCCGGCAGCGAGTATCACCGCCTGCCGGCAACCGGAATTCGTCGCACGCACAAAGAACTCATCGAAGAACTTGCTGCGCAATCCGATCTGCCGCAGCGCCGTGGTGGGGTTGAGATTCTGCGTCTCCGGATTGTCCAGCAACCCGATCAGGTGCGGTTCACCCGCGGCACGCACAAAATGCTCCGCGTAGCTGTCCCGCACCAACGGGTCAGGCTGTGTGTTCTCCAGCGCCCGTGCCGCAGCCACGCCCAGCGCCGTGAACCCGACGCTCGACACGATGTCCCATGAGTCGCCGTCGCTGCGCGACCAATCCTTGTCGGCAATATCGGTCATTGATGAATCCTTTCAGGCAGGCAGGGAGCAAGTCAGGTAGTGCATGGCGCCGGCCAACTCCCGGATGTCCTCTGGGATTTCCGGATGTTCGACGCCGTAGCGGTCAGCCAGATCAAACATGTCCAGCCCCTCGGTGTTCCATCCGCGCACCGAGAACCACTCGATGGGTGGCGTCTTCTCCTCGTCATAGAACAGTCCGGTGATGTCGATCTTGCCGAAGGTGTCCTTTTCGGACCGGTACTTCTGCTCCACCTTCGCGAACTGACTCATCCCGAGCGTGCCCGTCGGGCCCTCGATGGCGGCGCGGCTACCGGGAGCGGACAGTTCAACGATCCGCTCGAACAGCAGGTCTTGCGCCGTCGCAGGCAGGTACGGCAGCAGCCCTTCGGCCGACCACGCGGTGGGCTGGCCGGGATCGAATCCGGCCTCCTTGAGTGCGGCCGGCCAGTCATCGCGCAGGTCGACGGCGACGGCACGGCGATTACAGGTCGGTGCGGCGCCCTGCTCGGCATACACGCCGTCCTTGAAGGCCAGCACCTGTGGCTGATCGAGCTCGTACACCGTGACACCGTCGGGCCAAGCAAGCCGATGTGCCCGCGAGTCCAGCCCCGCGGCCAAGATGACCGCCTGCTTGATCCCGGCGGCCGCCGCGTCGAGGAAGAACTCATCGAAGAATCGGCTGCGCATACCCATGCCGCGCAGATACTCGAACGGGGATGCCTGCGGCGCATCACGTTTGGTAATCGTCTCGATCAAATGCGGTTCGCCCGCCGCGAGCACGAAATGCTTGGCGAACGGGTCCACGATCAGCGCGTCGGGGCGCTCGCTCTCCACGGCACGCTGCGCGCTGACGCCGAGCGCGGTGTACCCCACGCTGGACACGATGTCCCAGGAGTCTCCATCGCTGCGGGTCCAGCTTCCTTGGTCGGTGCTTGTCATCTCAGCCTCTCGGATGGTCTCGGATTGCGGTAAAGAACTTGGTGCTCAGGAACTTTTCAAATGCTTGTGGCAGATCGTGCAGTGGCCGGCCGTAGGTCACCGCGGCGTCTATCAGGTTGGCATCGGTAACCGTCCAACCGCGCTCGGCCAACCAGGCCTTGGTGTCCACCCGCGGATCGTCGAACCACAGGTCACGCAGATTCGGTTGTGCCTCACCGTCACTGGTGTCGTCAACAACCGTCGCGATGGAAGCCGCAAGACGCTCCAGTTCTCCAGGGTTGGGACCCAGTTCGGCGGCCACCCGGCTGCCAGGGGCCGACAACTCATTCAGCCTTTCGAACAAAGCATCCTGCGCCGCACCCGGTAGATAGGGCAACAGCCCCTCGAGAATCCATCCCGTCGGCTGACCGGTGTCAAAACCCGCCTCGCGTAAGGCGGTCGGCCAATCGTCCCGCAGGTCGACGGCCACCGTCACCCGAATAGCACTCGGCTGCGCACCGGATCGCCGCAAGACCTCATCCTTGAACTGCAACACCTTCGGCTGATCCAACTCGAAAACGGTCGTCACGGCGGGCCACGGCAATCGGTATGCGCGCGAATCCAACCCGGCGGCCAAAATCACGTGCTGACGCACTCCGGCACCTGCCGCGTCGGCGAAGAAGTTGTCGAAAAATCGCGTCCGGACGCCGACCCACTGTGCGTTGAAGGCCGCAGCGCTTGTCATATCTCCACTGGCCACCGCCGCGGCAAGCTTCGGTGCGCCCGCCGCCGCCACGAAACCGGCGGCGTGCTCGTCATATGCCAGCGGCGGATCCAACTTGGCGTCGAGCGCGCGTCCCGCCGCCACCGCGAGCGCCGTGTAGCCGACGCTCGTCACGATGTCCCAGGAGTCCCCCTCGGTGCGCACCATGCCTACGCGCCGAGCACCGCGGTGAAGTACCGACTTTGTCCCATGGCGTCGGTGAGTTCGTGCTGGCCCGCCAGCGGAGCCCGGTTGTATCGCTTCAGAAGTTCGCCGGCGGTGGTCGCCTCGACGGTCCATCCGTGGTTGGTCAGCCACTGCGCCGGATCCTCGCGCTCATCGCCGAACCACAGGCTCGACGGGGCGGCATCTTCCTCGGTAATGCTCTTGAAGATCCGCTGTAGCGCGCCATCCTCGTTCTCCATCGCGTTCGACATCCGATCCGCCTGATTCCCGGGAGCGCCGAAATCCTCTACGGAAACTCGGCTTCCGGGCGCAGAAAGGTCGACAATCCGCTGGAACAGCAAGTCCTGGGCGGCTCCGGGCAGGAAGGGCAGCAGTCCCTCGGCAAGCCACGCCGTCGGCAATGAAGGATCGAATCCCGCGGCCTTGAGCGCCAGCGGCCAATCGTCGCGCAGATCTACATGCAGTTCGTGCACGGTCGCCGTGGCCCGTGCACCCTGCTCGTCGAGAACCTGCTTCTTGAACTCAAGCACCTTCGGGAGGTCTAGCTCGTAGACCGTGGTGCCCGCCGCCCAGGGCAGACGGTATCCCCGCACATCGAGGCCCGCCGCCAGGATCACTGCCTGCCGAATGCCCGCCTCCCCGGCGGCCAGGAAGAACTCATCGAAGTACTTGGTCCGCGCGCCGAGGTAGCTCGAGAACAGTTGCACGTCGGGCTCCGCCGCGACGGCGGAATCCTCGAGTAGCTCGGAGAAGATCGGCGCCTCGACCTTGGTCGCGGCGACGAAATGCTGCGCGTACTCGTCCCGTGCAAGCGGATCGGGCTTGCGTGCCTCCACCGCACGCATCGCCGAGACAATGAGCGCGGTCGCTCCCACGCTCGTCACGATGTCCCAGGTGTCACCTTCGGTTCTGGCCACAGCAGGTCTCCCATCAAACGTGCATGTCAGGTGTACGTACATTTAAAAATGCAGGTCAAGGCGTTTTACCTATGACAAGTTCGCACAACTAACTACAGTACGCCGATTGGCTGGGAGCGCCACTGGCCCTTTCGGCGGCCACCAGCGCCCCGCTGCGAGCAGACGGAGGGAGAAGCTACTTGCCCTGCCAGACCGCGGGGCGCTTCTCGGCGAACGCCTTCGCGCCCTCCTTGGCGTCCTCGGACACGAAGATCGGCATGAGGATCTCGCCCTGCTTGACGAAGGCCTCCTCGGGCGCCCAGCTCGCGGACTCGATGATGATGCGCTTGGTGGCCGCGACGGCCAACGGACCGTTCGCGGTGATCTTGGTGGCCAGCTCCAGCGCGGTATCCAGAGCCTGCCCGTCGTCGACGAGCCGGTTGATGAACCCGTACTTGGCAGCGTCCTCCGCGGTGAACGAGTCACCGGTGAGCGCCAGCTCCATGGCGACCTGATACGGGATCCGGTTCGGCAGACGCAGCAGGCCGCCGGCACCGGCCACCAGCCCACGCTTGACCTCGGGGATGCCGAACTTGGCGCTGCGCCCCGCCACCACCAGATCGCAGGACAGCACCAGCTCGGTACCGCCGGCCAGCGCGAAACCCTCCACCGCGGCGATGATCGGCTTACGAGGCGGCACGTTGGTGAAGCCGAGGCCGCGCTCGGACAGCACCGCCTCACCGCTCACAAATGCCTTGAGATCCATTCCGGCGCAGAAGTTTCCGCCCGCACCGGTGATGATGGCGACGGACAGGTCATCGGAGCTGTCCAGCTGATCCGCGGCGGCGGCCAGCCCTTGGCTGACGGCCCGGTTGACCGCGTTACGCGCGTCCGGACGGTTGATGGTGATCAATAGGACACGGTCACGCTGTTCGATCAGGACTTCGTCGGCCATGGCATTCCTCTGCGTAGTGAGTGAGTCGGTGAATGTGTAGTTGATGCTAACCAGCGGTCGGAATCAGGCTGCGGGCCACCGAAAGCAATCGGGGAACACCCTGTTCCAGCTCCGCGAAGAAGGGATCATCGGTGGTGCCGGCCAGATGCCGTTGATAGGACACTTCCAGGAGCGTGGCGAGCTTCCATCCTCCCAGCACCTGGTAGTAGATCAAATCCTCTGGCGTCCAATAGCTTTGATCACCCGTGCGAGCCGCGCGATAGGCCTCGGCGATCTCGGCGTGCGAGGGGCACCCCTCCTGCGCGGTCACCGACCCGGTGAGCTCGGACATGGCGACCTCACCGCCCGGCTCGGGGGTCATGTACAGCAGGTACCCCAGGTCGGCCAGGGGATCACCGACGGTCGCCATCTCCCAGTCCAGCACCGCGGTGATCCGCGACGTCTTCGGGTCGACGAGCACGTTGTCCAGTTTGTAGTCACCGTGCACCACGGCCGCCGGGCGGTCCCCGGGGTAATTCTCGGTGAGCCATGCGGTAATCGCCGTGTGATCCTCAAGATCACGACCGGTGGGCAGCTCTTTGATGGATTCCCATTGCCCACCCCATGTCTTCAATTGCCGTGCCAGGTAACCGGATTCACGACCCAGCTTGGCCTCGACCAACCGCATCGGATCCGCATTGTGAATCTCGGCGAGCGCGACCGCCAGGTCCAGGATCAGCGTGCTCCGGACGGGGCCCACGAACCATTCGGGCGAGACGTCCCGGATCACCTCACCTTCCTGCCGCTCCATCAGATAGAACGGAGCGCCAAAGATCTCGGCATCGGTGCTGGCCAGCGTCACGCGCGGCACCCGCACCTGCGCGGTACTGAGCGCGTCAAGCACCCGATACTCACGCATCACATCGTGCGCGCCCGCCTGCAGGCGCCCAAACGGGGGACGCCGCATAATCCACTGCGTACCAGAGGTTCCGGTGACCACATAGGTCAGGTTCGAATGCCCGGCCGAGAGCCTGCGGACGCTGACTTCCTCCCCCAGCTCACGGTTGAGGTACTCCAGCAGACTCGCGGGAATAGCATCGGCATCGGGTGTCACGTCATCGTGCATGGGTCATGTTTACCTGACGACACAAACCGCAAGCGAGGGGCCGGGGCATTCTTTGCCTATTCGCACACCAGTTGCGCTGCCAACTGGGCCGATGTCCCCCAGTATTGGTGTCCAATGAACCTCTCGACCCGCCTTGTCGTCATGAACTTCCTGCAGTTCTTCGTGTGGGGAGCATGGCTGCTCACACTTGGGGCGTACTGGTTCAACAACAAACACTGGTCCGGGACGCACTTCGGCGCCGCCTTCTCCACCATGGGGATTGCCGCGATCATCACGCCGCCGATCATGGGGATAATCGCCGATAAGTGGGTCAATGCCGAAAGGCTTTATGGGATATTGCATTTGGGTGGCGCGGCAGCGCTATTCAGTCTCCCCCTGGTGTCCAGCCCCACACTCTTCTTCTGGGTGCTGCTCATCAACATGCTCTGTTACATGCCCACGCTGTCGCTGGCCATCACTGTCGCCTTCAACGCACTCAAGGACGCGGGCAAGGACACCGTCATCAACTTCCCGCCGATCCGCGTATGGGGCACCATCGGATTCATCGCCGCACTGCACACGGTGAGTCTGCTGAACCTGGAAACCTCGGCGGGCCAGTTCTACGTGGCCGGCACGGCGGCCATCATCCTCGGTCTGTACGCGTTCACCCTGCCCGCATGCCCTCCGAAGCTGGATCGTACGCACAGCGGCACCTTCGCCGACAGATTCGGGCTCACCGCCTTCACGCTGTTTCGTCACCGCACGATGGCGGTGTTCTTTCTCTTCGCAATGCTGCTCGGTGGTGCCCTGCAACTCACCAACGCCTACGGCGACACGTTCCTCCACGATTTCGCCAATGTCGCGGAGTACAAGAACCTCTTCGCGGTCGAGCATCCGGCCATCATCATGTCCATCTCGCAGATATCCGAGACACTATTCATTTTGGCCATCCCATTCTTCTTGCGCCGCTTCGGAATCAAGACGGTCATGCTCATGAGCATGGTGGCGTGGACCTTGCGTTTTGGTCTGTTCGCCTACGGCAACCCCGGAGACGGGCTGTGGATGATCGTGCTGTCCTGCATCGTCTACGGCATGGCCTTCGACTTCTTCAACGTCTCAGGCCAGCTGTTCGTCGAGGACCAATGCGGCCCCGCGATCCGGGCCAGCGCACAGGGCCTGTTCATGCTCATGACCAACGGACTCGGTGCCATGCTGGGCAGCCTCATCAGCGGAGCAGTCATCGAGCACTTCTTCACCTATCCCGACGACAGCAAGGATTGGCACGGCATCTGGCTGAGCTTCGCCGGATACGCGTTGGTGGTCGCGGTCGCGTTCTTCGTGCTGTTCCGCCATAAACCGGGTGAGAGCGTCGGCGAAAAGGCGCCCGCTACCGTGGGGGTGTGACGATCTCCAGCGCCGAGTCGAAGGCGTCCTCCGCAGACAATCCCGTCGAGGGTATTTGGAACTTCCGGGACGTCGGTGGAGCGGATTCCCCCGTCACCATCCGGCCCGGGGTGCTCTTCCGCTCCTCCGAGCTCAGCGGTCTGACCCCGGCCGGCGCCCAGACGCTACGCGCCTTCGGCGTCACCGATCTGTACGACCTGCGCAGCCCCACCGAGATCGCCCGCACGGGATCCGACAGGGTCGACGACGGAATCCGGGTGCACGAGGTTCCGTTCGCCACCCCAGCAGCCGGAGAGGAGCGCGCCCCGCACGAGATCGCCTACCGGCAGATGATGCTCGAGAGCATGACCTCGGGCCGCGGCCCCGACCCGGCATCGCAGGTGGAGTTCATGCTGGCCGAGTACCGCCGGTTCGTCGAACTCCCCGGCACCCTGGTCGCCCTCCAATCGGTGGCGACTCAACTCGCCAGCGGCGCAACGGCGTTGGTGCACTGTGCGGCGGGCAAGGACCGAACCGGAATCCTCGTAGGGCTGGTGCTGCACTCGGTCGGCATCGACTACGGGGATATTGCCGCCGACTACTTGCGCAGCAACGCGGCGATCGGTGCGATGCGGGCCCACATCTCCGCGCAGATGGATGCGGCCGAACCCGAGCTCGCACAGACCATGGCCGCGATGCTCTCCGACGAGGTGCTCGGAGTCCGCGAGGAGTACCTCGAAACCGGATTCAGCCAAGTCGCAAACGTTTTCGGGTCACCCGAGGCAATGCTCAGGGCCGCCGGGATCGATGACGAACGGCTGACCGCGCTGCGCGCCGCGCTGACCTGATCCTGTCGGGCAGCTCAGACCAGAACGGCGCCGAGCCAAATTCCCGCCGACACCATGGCGCCTACCATCTCGATACCGATCGAGGTGGCCACCGCCTTCACCGCTGTCACGGTCGCAGCCCATGCCTGTCGCTGGCTGCTGCGCCGGATGAACTCCGCAAGGTAGATACCCAGCACGAAGCCGATAACCAAACCCACCACCGGGATCACAAAGAAGCCGACGACCGCCGCGATCCCACCCAGCACCAGGCTGAGCGCGGGCACCCCCGCCTCACGCATCCGCGCCGCCGGCCACACATATTTCGTCACCGTCGTTGCGACAGCCAGTGCCACCACAATTCCCAGGACCACCCAGGCCTTCGTGGTGGATTCGACAAGCGCCCACGCCCCGATGGAAAGCACCACCAGCCCCGTGCCGGGAACCATCGGCACCACGATGCCGACCATGCCGATGGCGATCCCCAGGGCGACCAGCAGCAGCCCACCGACACTCATCGGGGTGGAGCTCTTAGGTCAGCTCGACATCGCTGGCAAGCCAGCGGCCGTCGATCTTCTCCATCGTTATCTGAACGCGGCTGCGGTCCATGCGTGCATCCGGAATCGCCACATTGGATACCGCTTGATCGATGAATAGCAGCACCTCGACCTTGTTCGGTGTCGCCGACTTCACCGCGGAATCCACAACGACGCCTGTCGCTTTGGCCTTGTTCTCGATCATGACCTGTCGCAGCGTGGTGCTGGACTCCGAGTACTTCTTCTTGAAATCGCCGGTCGACCGGTCCAAGGTCTTGGTCGCGCTGTCATCGAGTTTGGTGCTGTCCACGTTGATCATGACGTTGGCGAATTCCTGTGCCGCTGTCAGTGCCTCGCGTGACGACCGCTCCTCAATGCGCTGCTCCTCGTAGAGACGCCCGATGATGGCCGCCTGAGCGAGGATCGCGATGGCCACCACACCGGCTGCGGTCCATAACCAGTGGCGCCGCTGCATGCGCTTCGGGTCCTTTTCCTCTTCATCCGGTTCGAGGCTGATGTCCTCGTCATCGGAATCGTCGGCGTCCTTCGCGTCCTTGGAGTCCTTCGTGTCCTTGGAATCTTCTGATTCCTTGGCATCCGTCGCAGACGCCTCCGCGTCGAAGTCGGCGACCTCATCTGGGGCAGGTTCGGTTGCCTCGTCCGCCGCCGATTCAACCTCCGAAGAAACGGCAGCCGAAGATTCGGCCTTCTCCGCGTCCGAGGTCACCGCGGACTCATCCGCGTTCTTGGCGTCCTTAGCGGCAGCGTCGTCTGCCATGGTTGTGCTCCTTGCGCGTCTTGCCGGTGCCTATCCGGGCGTTTTCTAGCGTCCGGTAGGTGGAGTATTACCGAAACCAGGCGGTGGCGCAGGCGCCTCGGGAGGCAAGGGTGCATCGCCAGGAATCGGGAGGGGCCACTGCGGTCCACCATACGGCGTGGGAATGCTCCACTTACCCCGAGGCGTTGGGTCGGACACCTTGGCCAGGTCCGCGTTGGGCGGTGGGCCGGCGGTGTCGTCGTCTCCGGGACGCGGTGCGTTGCGCGCACCGCGAACCAGCATCGCCGGATCGGGGTTGGCGCAGTACGTGGAGTACAGCGCCGGTTCGTAGAAGCTCGCGTCCGAAACGGGCGCACGTGGCGTCGCGTAATCACATGTGGGCCTTGGGTACAGCAGGTCGGCGAGCGCCCAGACCGCACCGTCGTGGAAGATCGTCGCCGCGCTCTCCAGCGTCGATCCACGGACCTCGGGCCCGGGGAACAGCGCGTTGAGCGCAGGTACGCGCACGTAGTTCAGCTGCGCGACGGTGGCGAGGTTGCCCAGCAGTTGCACCATCGTGTCGGAGTTGTCGGTAAAGAGGTTGTCCACGCTGTGCAACGTCTGCGGGGCCCTCTGGAGCAGTGTCCGGAAACCGCCGTCCATCTTCTTCAGCCCGGCGAAGGTGCTGCCCAGCTGCTGACCGGTCGCGTCCAAGCCCGAGTTGAGGTCAACGAGCGTCGAGAAGGTCACCTTGCTGGACTTGAGCAGGGTCACCGTTTCCGGCAGCACGCCGTCTAGCGTGGTGATGAGGAAGGTGCCACCGTCGAAGATGTTGGCTAGCTTCTCCGGGCCCTGGGCGCTGACACCAAGTTCCTTACGCAGGATGCTCAGCTTCTTGGTATCCAGCTGCGCCAGCAGGCCATCGGAATCCGCCAACACCTGCGCGAGAGTCATCGGGGTGGTCGCCTTGCCCAACGCGACGACACTGTTGTTCCCCAGGAACGGGCCGTTGTTCGTCGTCGGCCGGAAATCGAGGTACTGCTCACCGGCGGGCGACAGTCCGGACACCCGGACCTCGCTGTCAGCCGGTAGCTTCACCGAACCATTGATCGCCGCGGTCGCGACCACGCCACCCTTGTCCAGGTTCACGGACTCCACGCGGCCGATCGGAACCCCACGCAGCGTGACTTCCTGATTCGGCAGCAGCCCACCGGATTCGTGAAGCTGCACCTTCACCTGGTACTCGGACTCGATCGGGTTGACCTTCAAGGTCCCGAACATCACGTAACCAACACAGATGACGAGGATGGCCACCAGACCCACAACCGACAGCCATTTCCAGCTGCGCTTGAAGACGTCGCCCACCGCCAACAGGCCGCGGGAAATCGATTCCAGCAGGCCGCCGGACTGTACGGGGGCGGTCATCGGCCGGGTCCTGGTTCTGGTGCGGGGGCAGGTGCGGGCGCCGGGGCCGGTTGAGGTTCCGGGGCGGGCGGGTTCGGTCCCTGACCCACGACGCGTTCCTGCAACCTGTACAGCGAGTACTTGAAGCTGCCCACGAGGTAGCCCCAGTCAGCCTGCTTGGGACCATGGAATGTCGGATCGCCCTTGTACCCGGCGTCGGGCCAGTTACCCAATGCCAGCTTGGCCATGTTGACGTCGACGGCCAGTGCGCTACCGGCGTTGGCCTTGATCAAAATGGGGAGCAGCCGGTTCAGGGCGACCAGGCTGGTGTCCGGGCTCACCGTGACGTCATTGAACCCGCGGGCGATCGTGTTGAAATCGGTGATCATGCTGCGGGTGTCGGTGCCCTGGATCGACGGGAATTTCGCCAGCTGATCGGAGATGTGACCGGCAGTATTGGCGAGGTCAGTGACCTGGTGGGGATCGATCGCCTTCAACCCGGGTGCGCCGGCCTCCAATAGGTCGTTGATCGTCTTTTCCCGCGCCGACAGCGTCGAGGCCAACTGCGAGGTCTTGTCCAACGAGTTCTGGATCTGCGACGACCGACCGTTGAGAGTGCCCATCAACTGATCGGACTGCTTCACGATGTCACCGAACACGATGCCGTTACTGCCCTGGCCGCCCGACGACTTTCCGAGTCCGTTCACCACATGCGTCAAGTTCCGGATGACACCACCGTTGACGAGCACGGCCGCCGAGGCGAGCACACCTTCGACCGTCGCGGCCGACGAGGTGTTGTCCAGATCCAGCGTGCCGCCGTCCTTGAGGAGCTGACCGCTGGGGTTCGCCGGCGGGGTGACGGCGACGAACACATCACCCAGCGGGGTGGCGGTACGCAGCTGCGCGGTGGTTCCAACGGGCAACCGCACACCCTCACGGATGCGCAGCTGGACAACCGCCACATAGTCGACGGCATCCATCGACTCGACCTCACCGACGTCGGCACCACCGAGGCGCACCTTCGCCTTCGCGGGAAGGTTCAGAGCGTTGGCGAAACGTGCGGTCAGCTGGTAAGACTGCGAACCCATGTTGGGGGCCGGCAGCGGCAGGCTGTCGAGTCCTGGTGGGGTGCAAGCAGATATGGCAAGCGCACCGACCGCGGCCAGTGCGGCGCCCCTCAGCGTGGAAACCTTCAAGCGGCTCATCACTGCCCCATCCTGGCCATGCCGTCGAGCATGTAAGTCAGGCCGAAGTCCGGACCGTAATCGGCCATCGTTCCGGTGCTGCACCCGAGCTGCCGCAGACCCATCATGTTGCAGATTTCCTTGGTGAACTGACTCTCGAAGAGCAGCTTGTCCAGCATCGGATGCAGGCGCAGCGATCCGTTGACCGGATCGATCGCGCGGTCGACGTTGTCGAGTAGCAGCGGCAGCAGATCCAGAGTTTCCTTGAGCTCGCGCTGCTGGTCGGACAACGACTGCAGGGTGACGTTGCTGTTACTGAGCAGGCCCTTGATCACGTCGCGGTTCTTGTCGAGGAGCTCGGCGGTGTTCTTGAGGACCTCGTTGGCCTGGCGACCGGTGTTCCCGGTGCCGAATCGTTCGGCGGCCAGCACGTCGGCGGTGCCATGGACCGCGGAGCCGAACTGCCGAATTGCCTTGTCGTTCTCCCCCATCGCATTCACCAGCGAGCTCACGCTCTTGATGATCGTGCTGAGCTGATCCTTGGTCTCGGCGCCGTCCGTGGTCATCTTCAATGCCTTCGACAGCTCGTCCAGGGCCGACTTGACCTGCTCGCCGTTACCCGCCGCGGCCTGCGCACCGATGTTGACCAAGTCGGCGGCCGGACCGCCGCCCTTGCCGTCACCCTTCATCGCCGAGGCGAGTTTGTCGACGGTCGCCAGCACTCGGTCGAATCCGACGGGGGTGCGGGTGCGGTCCAGCGGAATGATGTCGCCGTCTTTGAGCACCGGGCCCTCGGTGTAGGCCGGGCTCAACGCGACGTGCCGGTCGGTGAGCACCGAGCTCGTGAAGGCGGCGGCGATGACGTTCGCCGGGACCTTCACGTCCTTGTCGACGTTGAACTTGACCTCGACGTAGGTGCCCCTCGCCTCGACCGATTCGATGGCACCCACGGGCAGACCGAGCACCTCGACCACATTGCCCACGAAAAGGCCCGAGCCTTCGTCGAATTGGGCGGTGACGGAGATCTTGTTGTCCACCACACCGGCCTTGCGCAGGCCCAGGTAACCGCCGATCGCGGCCACGACCACCAGCACCGAAACCACGCCGATCATGAATACGCGGCGGGCGGTGGACCCCTGCTGTGTCACGTTGATGCTCATGCGCAGTCCTTGAAGTACTCGAGCATGCCCCACTGCTGTGCGCGGCTACTGATGGCGCACATCCAGTTGTCCACGATCAATCCGTTGGTCAGGTTGATGCCCATCGAGTATCCGGAGCCGGTCGCGTTGGTCAGGTTCCGCAGCGGGACGGGCAGGATCTGCAACAGGTTTCGCACGTAGTCGTCGTGATCGCTGGCCATTGCCGTGACATCCCGCAGCTGCTGCAACAGCTTCTCGAAAGCGGGCCGGTCCTTGACCACGACCTTGCTCAGCAGATCGACGACCTTGGTAATCGACACCATCAAACGCTGGAACGATGCCTTACGGGATACGAACTCTCCCAGCAGATCCCGGCCCTGGAAAACCAGGTGTCCGAGATTGGCCTGCTGCCGGTGCAGCGTCGCGGTGACGGTTGAGGCACTCTTGAGCAGCTCACCGATCTGCGTCCGCCGCGTGGAGACGATCCCCGACAGCTCCTTCAGATTCTTCATGGCGTCGGGCAGCGCCTCGGGCAGGCCATCGAGCTGTTTGGCCAGGATGTCGATGGACTGGGCCAGCTTCGCCGTATCGACTTGCTCATAGGTGGCGGCGGTATCCGCAAGCAGCGCCTGCAGGTCGTATGGCACCTCTGTGTGCGACAACGGGATTCGCTTGTTCGGGATGACGCCCGCGCCACGCGGCCGCAGCTCGACGTACCGGGAACCCAGCAGCGTGGTGGTCTTGATCGCGGCTTGCGTATCGGCGCCCAGCTTCACCTCATCGCGCACTCGCATGTCGACGAGCACCCGAGTGCCGTCGAGCACAACGCTTTTCACCTCACCGACGTCCACACCCGCGACGCTGACGTAGTCGCCCTTCTTGAGCTGCGCTGCCTGCGCGAATTCCGCCTTGTATCGGGTGTATCCGAAACCGATCTGGCGGAACAGCAGCATCGACGCGATGAGGGCCACGACGACACCGACGGCGATCATGCCGATCCAGAACTTGCTGCGGTCCTCTAGCGTGCGTTCACGGGGGCTCATTCGATCCCTCGGCATTTCGGTGTGTACTTGGCGACACCGCCGTTGGTGGCGTGCCGGACGATGGAGGGCACCAAGTCGTTCAGACCCGGGAAGAATCCGTTGATGTTCAGCTGGCAGGCATACGAGTTGCCGTAGGCCCCGTCCTGCATTGTGCGGGCCAAACCCTTGAGCAGCAGCGGCAGGTTGGAACCGAGGAAGGCGAACTGATCCTTGTTGGCAAGGATGTGCGCGGCGGTACCGGGCTCGCGGTAGACGAGTTCCTGCATCTGCGGATAGACGTTGTCTCCGATGGTCTGGATCCGGCTGACCACGTGGGTCGCCGAACCAATCGACGAGACCAGACTCTGGCGCCGGTTGTCCAGCTCACCGACGACGTTCTGGCTCTGGAGCACGAGCTGGTCGAGGTTGTCGTTCTGCTTGGCGACGTTGTCCAGGACCGTATTGAGGTTGTCGATCAGCTCTCCCAACGATTGATCACGTCCGGCAAAGGATTTCGTGATCTCGGTGGTCTGCGCGACGACATGGGCCAGTGCACCTCTGTCACCGGCGAACGCATCGATGAGCCCGTTGGACAGGTTATCGACCTGCTTGGGGTCCAAGAGAGTGAAAAGCGGCTCGAATCCGTTGAGCAGCGCGCCGACGTCGAAGGACGGTTCGGTGCGCTCCACCGGGATGACGCTGCCTTCGGGCAAACGCTCCGGACTGCCTTCCACACCGCGAGACAGCGAGATGTATCGCTGTCCGATGATGTTCTGGTAGGTCACCGAGACAATCGAATTGCCGTACAGATTCTGGTTGCTCTTGACCCGGAACTTGAGCTTGGCAAGCGAACCATCCAACTCGATCGAGTCAACACGGCCCACCCGTACACCCGCGATGCGCACGTCGTCACCGGCCCGAACACCGGTGACGTCGGTGAAGATCGCGGTGTAGCTCTTGGTCGAGCCCGTGGTGTCGCGACGCAGGGTGCCGTAGACCAGGGTGGTCACAGCGATGGCGAACACGACGAACAGCGACAGTCCGATCGCCGCAGCCCGGAAGTTCTTCATCGCCCGCCTCCCTGAGCCGAATTGGCTTGGCCGGCATCAGCGGCCGACTCATCACGACTCACCGAGATGGTCGTTCCGCGTGCCACCGGGCCGAGCAGCAGCTGCTGCGCGGTGCTCGCGTCGCCACCCAGCGCCTTGCCGAGCTGCTGGCGCTCGACGGCGCTCCCTACCGGTCCGACATTTCCGCCGAACGCGGCAGGTGCCACTCCAGCGGCAGGTGCCGGGTTGGGCGGCGGACCGAACGGCGGCAGCACCGGGTTCGCGGCCCTGTCGACTTCCTGCGGGTTGGGGCCCGCGCCATGCAGCATGATGTCGGCGGCGGGCGGCGGGAAGAGCGTTCCCGCAGGCGGGGCAATATCCGGCGGCGGTTTGTAGCTGCCGGGCTGCAGCACCTCGGGAATGTCGATCCACTGGCGCGTCTCGGGCGCAGTGGTGCAGCTCGGTCCGGCCAGCTCGCCGTACCGCGGGCAGTCATCACGGACGTAGGTCCAGGCCGGGCTGAACGACAGAATGAGGTTCAGGCCGATGACCTGGCGGCCGGGGTCCCATCCGTTGGCGAACGCCGCATCCGACAGCACCTTGATGCGCGATGCGATCGGCACGAACTTGTCCGCGTTCTGGGCGAGGACACCGACAACCGGGGTCAGGTGGGTGCCGATACCGATCATCTGGTCGATGTGGTTGTCGATAGCGGTCGACGCGGTCCCGGTGGTGTGCAAACCGGCCGAAAGTAACCCGCGCACATCGGCTTGCTTCTGGGCCAGGGTGCGCAGGGGCACCAAGGCGTTCTCCAGGTTGTCCAGCAGACGCGGCGACGTGGTGCTCAGCGCGTCGGACACCTTCTCCAGCGCCGCGATCGTCGAGGGATCGTTGGGGCTGGCGGTGACCATGGCATTGAACTCGGTGAGGATTGCCTGCAGTTGCGCCCCGGAGGTCAGCAGCTTGTTACCGCGGCCCTGCGTGGCCTCGCCGAACACGCCGATCAGACCGACCGGCGGGTCGCCGCGTTGGCGTTCGGTGGCGGCGAGTACCTGGCGCAGCTTGTTGGTGGTGGTCTGGAAAAGCACCGTCGGCAGCTTGGTGTCCTCGGTGATCACCGCGCCGTTGCGGAGCCCGGCGCCGTCACCGTTGTCGACCAGCTGCACCGACGACACCGCGAACACATTGCTGGGGACCACTCGCGCGGTGACCGTGCTCGGAATCCCGCTGGCGTGCTCCGGCTTGATGTCGATATGCACGATGTTCGGCTTGCCGTCTTCGGCGGGTGTCACCGACGTGACTGCGCCGACGAGCATGCCGCGGAACTTCACGTCGGCACGTTCGGGAAGACCGTCACCGACGTTCGTGAGCTGTGCGTCGACCTTGACGGTGTCTTCGAGATAGCCCTTGGACTTGGCGAGCAGGAGCCCGGTCACCAAGCCCAAGATGGCCAGCACCGCGAGGCCCGCCACGAGCAGGCCCCGATCGGACCAGCCGCGACCGCTCGCCGAGAACGAACCACCACTCACGTCAACCACCGAACCTTGCGCCGGCATCGACTCCCCACAAGGCCATGGTGAGGAGCATGTTCACGATGATCACGACGGTGATGGCCGCGCGCATCGCGTGTCCGGCGGCCACACCCACGCCCTCGGGACCGCCCGAGGCGTTGAATCCGAAGTAGCACTGGATGGTTGAGGCGATCCACACAAAGATGACGGCCTTGATCACGGAGTAGACGACATCCGTGCCGCTCAGCATCATCGTGAAGTAGTGGTTGTAGGCACCGCCGATCGATCCGCCGCTGGAGATCCCGACGAGCAGACGGCAGGTGATGTAGCTGATCACCAGGCACAGCAGGTACAGCGGCACGACGGCGACCGTGGAAGCCAGCAGTCGGGTGGTGACCAGGTACGGGATGGGCCGGATGGCGAGCGCGTCCAGCGCGTCGATCTCCTCGTTGATGCGCTGGGCACCCAGCTGCGCGGTGAAGCGGCAGCCGGCTTGCATCGCGAAGGCGAGGGCGGCCATGACCGGCGCCAACTCGCGCGTCGAGACCAGCGAGGAGATGAATCCGGTGGCAGGGCCCAGACCGATGATGTTCAGCAGGTTGTAGGCCTCGATGCCGATCAGGGCACCAATGGTGGCTCCCAGCACCGCGGCCACACCCACGGTGCCACCGCCCGTAACCAACGACCCGTTTCCCCAGGTGACGTCGGCCAGTAGCCGGAAGAACTCCTTGGAGTAGTAGCGCAGGGAGGTCGGGATGGACGCCATGGCCTCGACGAAGAACGCCAGCATGTGTCCGAGCCGCCGAATCGACTGGGCGATCCGATGTCCGGCGTCGATGATCGGCTGAACGCCCTTGGGGCGGTATGTGGAGATAGTCATGGCGGGCCCTTATATCCCGTGCCTGGGGAAGACCATGACGTATACCTGGCTGACAAGCACGTTGATCAGCATCAGCACCAGGATCGACTCGACGACCGCGGCGTTGACCGAGTTGGCCACACCGGCCGGGCCGCCCTTGGTGGTCAGCCCCTTATCGCAGGCGACGATCGCGACGATGAGTCCATAGAGGATCGCCTTGAGTAGCGCCAGCACAAGGTCGTCGACACGAGTGAACGAGGCGAAGGTCGCCACGAAGCTTCCGGGTGCGCCGTGCTGGAAGTAG
The DNA here is from genome assembly GCF_001853795.1 of Mycobacteroides franklinii. Taxonomy (NCBI): domain Bacteria; kingdom Bacillati; phylum Actinomycetota; class Actinomycetes; order Mycobacteriales; family Mycobacteriaceae; genus Mycobacteroides; species Mycobacteroides franklinii. Next base: position 991,320 of record NZ_MLIK01000019.1, on the reverse strand, counting down.
ACGTTGAACAGATAACTCGCGAGGAAGCCGACGAAGCACGTTGTACCCGTGAGACCGACACCGACCAGCACAGCGGCGGCGACGCGCGGGACGACGAGGCGTCGAATCACCGACACACCCATCACTTCCATGGCATCGATCTCTTCGCGCATGGTTCGTGAGCCCAGGTCGGCGGTGATGGCCGAACCGACCGCGGAGGCCATCAGCACGGCGGCCACCAGAGAGGCACCCTGACGCACGATCGCGACACCACTTGCGGCGCCCGCCAGTGAGGCGGCACCGACCTGGCCCGCCAACAGAGCGAACTGGATGGACAGCGTGACACCGATCGGGATGGCCACTAGCAGTGTCGGCACCACAGCGCTGCCGGCCATGAACGCACCCTGATGGACGAATTCCCGCCACGGGAAGGCGCGGTGGACGATGTCCGAGAACATGTACTGCATCGCCCGCACACCGAGGACGATCTGGCTGCCGGCGGTTTCCACCGCCTGCACGGGGTGCTTGCGTACGTATTCTTTAAGGGCGCCGGAAACCGCGTCACGAGACGGTGTGGCGGGCCGTACCGGGCTTGTTCCCTCGAATGTGGTCATCGTGCGCTCACGATCCAACACGCCGAATACCCAAGGGCAACACGTCCGCGTGCTGGCTGACCCACGTGATGCCCTCTCGTCCCAAACCTCTCGGGCCCACTATCTTCGCTGGTCACAGAGAAAGCAGGGCCCGAACTGAGCAGTAACATAACACCTGACTGACGTGATCTACACATCGTCGTAGATCACGGTGAGATTTTCGACACGCTGCTATGTGGGGTGTCCAACTTCTTGACAAGGGACGACAAACCGGCAGGTCACGATTCCATTGAGCGAGAATGGGTATCAAGCCCCGCAACCGTGCTGTCTTTCGTCCCGAAGAGCGAGTTACGCGTAGAACACCTCGCCCCGGACCTCAGATCTGTTCCCAGAACGTCAGGCGATGTAGCGCGAAATCGATTCGGCCACACAGGCTGGCTTGTCGGCACCTTCGATCTCGACAGTGGTCACGATCGTCACGTCCACCGAGCCGGGCTTCTGTTCGATGTTGGTCACCTCGGCACGCGCCCGCAATCTCGATCCGACCTTCACCGGATTGATGAATCGAACCTTGTTGTAGCCGTAGTTGATTCCCATGGCGATGTTGTCGACACGAATCAGCTCGAACTGAAAGTGCGGCAGCAGCGACAAGGTCAGCAGTCCGTGCGCGATGGTGCCCCCGAACGGACCGGCAGCGGCTCGTTCGGGGTCGACGTGAATCCACTGGTGATCACCGGTGGCGTCGGCGAAGGTGTTGACGCGCTCCTGGTCAACCAGCAGCCAATCGCTGGTGCCCAGATCGCCGGTGGTGATTTCGTCAATTCCGTTGAAGATCTTGGTCATTACGGCACCAGAACCATCTTCCCGTACACCTTCCCGTCGGCGAAGTCCTGCAACGCCTGACGGCCCTCCGACAGTGGGATACGCGCGCTTACGGGCGGGCGCATGCCCTCCGTAACGAGCTTGGCCAGCCCCGCCTGGGTCTCGTACAGATAGTCAGCGTGCGTGCGCAGGAACTCGCCCCAGGCCACACCGACCAACGACGCATTACGCAGCAGCAACCGATTCACCTTGATGGTCGGTATCCCGCCTGCGGCGAATCCAACGACCAGCAAGCGCCCTTCGGGGGCCAACGTGCGTACCGCGTCGTCGAATGCGGGGCCACCGATCGGGTCGACCACCATGTCCACACCCACGCCGCCGGTGGCCTCGCGTACGGCCTTGGCCCAGCCCTCTTCCAGCGGCAACACGACATCCGCACCCACGCTGGAGACGAATTCCGTTGCGGCCGTCCGGTTGACCACGGCGATGACCCTCGCGCCCATGCCCTTGGCAATCTGGATCGCCGCGGTACCGATACCACCGGCGGCACCCAGGACCAGCACCGTCTCGCCGGCACGCAAGTGTCCACGACGGGCATAGGCGAAGTACATCGTGTGGTAGTTCGCGATGAGCGCCACGGCCTCCGCATCATCCAGCTCGGGAGGCGTGGGAAGCACATTGGAAGGCCCCACTGCGACGCGTTCGGCATATCCGCCGATGAAATTGAACGCCATCACCCGGTCACCGGGTTTCACCCCGGCGCCCTCGGGAGCCGAGCGCACCACGCCGGCGGTCTCGATCCCCGGAACGAAGGGGGGCTCCATCTTCAGTTGGTATTCGCCCTTGGTCATCAAATAGTCGGGGAAGCACACCCCCGCGGCCTTGACGTCGACGATGACGACGTTGTCGCCGCGCGGTTCCTCGACATCGGTGTACACCAGGCCTTCCGGGCCCGATAACGACTGCGCCTGTATCGCTTTCATGCGAGCGACGGGGGGCCGGCTTTGGTGACGGTGGAGAGATCCTCGATCTGACCCCAGCGCGCGGCTACCTCGTCGACCGTGGGCGGAGAGGCGAAGGTGGCACCGGCGTTCTCAAAGAGCGCCACGCGCTGCACCTTGCCGCCGCCCACCACGAAAACCGAACCGTTGTCGGCGCTTTCCTCCGTGCACAGGTATCCGACGACCGGCGCCACGAAGGACGGCGGCAGTTGTTCCAGCACTGCTTCGGAGGCGATGTCGGCGGTCATGCGGGTGGCGGCGATCGGAGCGATCGCGTTGGAGTGAATGTTGTACTTGGCCCCCTCCAACGCGAGGGTGTTGATGAGTCCGACGAGGCCGAGCTTGGCCGCGCCGTAGTTGGCCTGACCGAAGTTTCCGAACAGACCACTGGTCGAGGTGGCGACCACGATCCGGCCGTAGCCCTGCTCACGGAAATGCGGCCACGCCGCGCGGGTGATGTTGTATCCGCCGTACAGGTGAACCTGTTGCACCGCATGCCAATTGTCGTAGGTCATCTTGTGGAACGTGCCGTCCCGCAGGATGCCCGCATTGCTCACCACACCGTGAATGGCCCCGAACTCGTCGAGCGCGGTCTTCACGATGTTGGCCGCACCTTCTTCGGTGGCGACGCTGTCATAGTTGGCGACCGCCCGGCCACCGGCCGCCTTGATCTCGTCGACCACGCCGTCCGCCATCGCAGACCCCGCGCCCGATCCGTCCCGGGCACCGCCCAAGTCGTTGACTACGACCTGAGCGCCCTCGCCGGCAAGGGTGAGCGCGTACTCGCGGCCCAGCCCCCCTCCGGCTCCGGTCACGACAATTACCCGGTCTTGCACTCCCGGCATGCAGAACTCCTATTCACTTGACACTTCATTGGGTTGAGTGAAACTAAAAGCTTTGTTACATAAGCTTTTTCATCAGCTTCAGGTTCTTCTCCAGATACGGAGGGTAGGGAAGCTTGAGATCCATCTTGGTGCTCTTGTACAGAGTCGACTTGAGGTGGCTGAACTCGTCGAAGCCGGCCTTGCCGTGGTAGGCACCCATGCCGCTGGCACCGACGCCACCGAACGGCAGGTTCGGGATGACGGCGTGATACAGCAGGTGGTTGATCACGGTGCCGCCCGCGGGAACGTCGTCGATGAACCGGTTACCGGTCTTCTTGGACTCGGTGAAGGCATAGGCCGCCAACGGCTTTGGCCGCGAGTTGATGAAGTCAATGGCGTCGTCCAGCGAGTCGGCGGTCAGCACCGGCAGGATGGGCCCGAAGATCTCGTTCTGCATGAGCGGCTCGTCGGCGCTGGGGTCGACCACTATCGTCGGCTCGATGGTGAGCGCCGATGCGTCGGAGCCACCACCCGTCGCGACCTCTCCTTCGGTCGCCGCCAGGTACCCGACCAGACGATCGAACTGGCGCTGGTTGACTACCCGCAGTCCCTTGGATTCCTTGTCGGCCTGGAACTCTGCCCACGCTGCCGTGATCTTCTCCACCAGCTCGTCGCGCACCGCCGAATCGACGAGGACGTAGTCGGGAGCCAAACACACCTGACCGGAGTTGAGCCCCTTCATGTATCCGATGCGGCGGGCCGCCACCTCGATGTTGGCATCGGCGGCCACGTACACCGGCGACTTGCCGCCAAGCTCCAGCGCGACCGGAGTCAGATGTGCGGCAGCACCTTCCAAGATGCGCTTGCCGATCTCGGTACCGCCGGTGAACAGCGCCTTGTCGAAACCTTGGGCCAGCAGTTCCTGGGTGACCAATCCGTCGCCCTCCACGACGACCACCGCATGCGGGTCCAGGTACTGCGGAATGAGCTTGGCCATCAATGCCGATGAGGCCGGCGCGATCTCCGATGGCTTGATGGCCACCGTGTTGCCCGCCGCCAGCGCGCCGACCACCGGCCCGAGCGTGAGGTACAGCGGGAAGTTCCACGCACCGATGACCAGCACCGTGCCATAGGGCTCGGGTACCGACCACGCCTTCGCCGGCTGCTGCGCCAGCGGAAGACCGCGCACGCGCTTGCGTCGCATCCAGCGGCGCAGGTTCTTACGCGCGTAGACGACCTCTACAACCGAACCGACAACGTCGGCGATCCAGGCCTCGGCCGACGAACGGCCCAAATCCTCGTGCAGGGCGGTTGCGATGGCGGCTTCGTTCTCGGAGAAGAGCCGCTCCAAACCGACGAGCTGCGCCTTGCGCCAGTGGTAGTCGCGTGTCCGGCCTGTCGCGAACGTCTCCCGCAGGCCCCGAACGATCCCCGGAATGCGTGAGGGCTCGGCCGCAGCGTGCTGGTCGGCGGGCGTAGAGATCTCGGTGGTCATATCCGTTCCTCTCGATGGCAGGCTCATAGTGAGCGCATCTCCGCAGGTCACACACGTGCACACGGACTCGCGATGGCAGCTAAGTGAGCTGTATCACCGATGGTAACCAACCAGTTGGGACCTGAGAACCCCGCACCCCTGGGGGCAGTGCTCCGTCAGCCCTTGAGTTCGGCCTCGATCAAGACGTTCCCGCGTAGATCCTCTTCAACGTAGGCCCGTCGACCCGCATCCGCCATCTCCACTTCGGCGGGTATCGCCCGAACAGTCCAGCCACGGCCCGCAAGCCATTGGGAGACATCGGTGCGGTTCTCGTCGTGGTACATCAGCGATCCGACATCGAGCGACTCGCCATCCATCCCGGCCAGCTTGCGAGCCCGGTCGAAGTGTTCGCGCATCTTGCTGCGGAACTCTTGGCGCTTGTCGTTGTCAGGCCCGACGGCTTCCACGGCGATCCTGCTACCCGGCGCGCTCTGGTCCACGATCAGCTCGAAGAGGTGGTCTTGCGCCTCGGTCGGCAGATACATCAGCAGTCCCTCGGCCAGCCACGCCGTCGGCTTCGCGACGTCAAATCCCTCGTCTTGCAATGCGGCCGGCCAGTCCTGCCGAAGGTCGACGGGCACCTCCCGGCGCAGACAAGCGGAACGTACGTCGTGCTCATCGAGCGTTTGCCGCTTGTACTGCAGCACCAGCGGCTGATCGATCTCGTAGACGGTGGTATCCACCGGCCAGTCCAGTCGATACGCGCGAGAATCGAGCCCGGCGGCAAGAATCACCACCTGGGTGATTCCCGCACGCGATGCCCGCTCAAAAAACCCGTCGAAGAATCTGGTGCGGACCGCCTGATAATCCACCGCGTATTGCATGATGCGTTCGGCCTCCGGGTCGAGCTCGGCCAGCTGCTGTCGCAGCCCGTCGCTCGCGATCACCGACCAGGCACCGGACCCGGCACGCTCCACGAGGAGTTGCGCAAAGGGATCCTTGATGAGCGGCGTCTCACTGCGGGTTTCGGCCGCCCGCGCGGCCGCCACCATCACCGCGGTGGCACCCACGCTGCTGGCGATGTCCCAGCTGTCGTCATCGGACCGTGCGGTGGTCGTATCGGTCACCGAAGTTCTCCCTGGATCAGCTGGCCGCGGAACGTTCCCTGCTGGATATCCTCAGGCACCGGGCGGCCCAGGCGCGCCATTTCGTCGTGTGCGTCGGTCTTGGTCACCGACCATCCGTGCGCCTCAAGCCATTCCGCGGGGTCGGCCCGGTTCTCGTCTTCGTAGATCAGGTTCTCGATGGTGACGTCGACGTCGACGGCTGTCTTGAAGGCCGCGCGCACCTGTTCCCGGCGCGCTGCCTCCTCCTCGCTCTCGTCCAGGATCAGCTTCCCGTCGTACCCCTCCACGGCGATACGGCTTCCCAGCGCGCTCAAGGCACCGACGTTGATGAAGAGGCTGTCCTGGGCATCGGCGGGGAGATACGGCAGCAGGCCCTCGGCAAGCCATGCCGTGGGTTGTGCGGAATCGAACCCGGCGGCGCGCAGCGCAGCCAGCCAGTCCTCGCGCAGATCGACGGCCACACCCTGCCGCTGGGCCGTGGGCTGGTGGGCGGCAAGGGCGGCGGCCTTGAACTCCAGAACCTGGGGCTGGTCGATCTCGTAGACGGTGGTGCCGGCCGGCCAGTCGAGCCGGTATGCGCGCGAGTCCAGGCCCGACGCGAGGATCACGATCTGCCGGATACCCGCCGCGGCCGCGGCCAGGAAGTAGCTGTCGAAGAAGTGGGTGCGCGTGGCCTGGTAGTCGACCATTCGGCCGTAGATCCGGCCGGCCTCCGGGTCGGGCCAGTCGATATCTCCGGCGACAAAGCGCTCCCAGCCCGTCGCCTTACCGGTCGCCTCGACGAGTATCCGGGCGAAGGGATCGCTGATGAGCGGGTCGGCCCGCAGTGTCTCGGTGGCCCGTGCGGCCGCCACACCGAGGGCGGTTGCCCCCACACTGGAGGTGATGTCCCAGGTGTCGCCATCGACGCGCATTCCGGTCCTCTCTAGGCAAACTAGACCCAATAGTGAGCAATGCTACCGATCTGCGTCCGTGGCGGGCATTGTGCAACAGGTCACATTCGCCCAGCTGAGGCCCAGGTAACTCAACCCTTCATTCATTTGCCCGTCATCTTTGTTACCCATCGCACAAGAACGTCAACCATCAGGACACACTTGGCCAATTTGTGCAGTTCCTCCACAAATTTCGCATAGGGTTCATGAGCGAATCCGTCTGGCAACCTACCCGGCCGGAGTTCGCTAGCAGACAACTCACTAAAATTCGGGCTAGCAGATAGCTCAGAGCAGAGTTCGAAAGGGGATAGAACGTGCGTGCCACGTACATGTCCATGGGGGGATGTCGACAGTGACCAAACCATCTACCGCAAATGGCGGCTTTCCGAACATCGTCGTGACCGGCATGGCCATGACGACGTCAATCGCACCCGATGTCGAGGGCACCTGGAAGGGGCTACTCGCCGGCGAGAGCGGCATTCGCGTACTCGACGACGATTTCGTCGCTCAGTACGACCTGCCGGTGAAGATCGGCGGGCACCTCAAGGTCCGCGACTTCGACAAGGACATGACGAAGATCGAGCTTCGCCGCCTGTCCTATGTTCAGCGCCTGGCCGCGATCCTGGGCCGTCAGGTCTGGGAAGACGCGGGTGCACCCGAGGACATCGATCTGGAGCGCCTGACGGTTTCCGTGGGCACCGGCCTGGGCGGCGGCGAGAAGTTGGTCGAGGCCTACGACGAGATGCGCGCCCGGGGCACGAAAGCCGTTTCGCCTCTTACCGTTCAGATGTTCATGCCCAACGGTCCGGCCGCCGTCATCGGGCTGGAGCGCAAGGCGCGCGGTGGTGTCATCACCCCGGTGTCGGCGTGTGCCTCCGGTAACGAGGGCATCGCGCACGCCTGGCGTCAGATCGCTTACGGCGACGCCGATATCGCCATCTGCGGTGGTATCGAGGCCGCCATCGAGGCCGCACCCATTGCCGCATTCGCCAACATGCGCATCGTGATGTCCACCGACAACGACAACCCTGCCGGGGCATCGCGGCCGTTCGACAAGAACCGCACCGGCTTCGTGTTCGGCGAGGGTGGCGCGCTCATGGTCATCGAGACCGAGGAGCACGCCAAGGCGCGCGGCGCGCGCATCTACGCGCGGCTTCTCGGTGCGGGTATCACGTCGGACGGATACCACGTGGTGGCACCGCATCCGGACGGTATCGGCGCCGCGAAGGCCATGAACCGGGCTCTGGAGACCGCCGGGCTCGACGCCAAGGACATCGACCACGTCAACGCGCACGCCACCGCCACCAGTGTCGGTGACGTCGCCGAGGGCAGGGCCATTCACAAGTCCGGCCTGCAGCACGCCGCGGTCTACGCCCCCAAGGGTGCCCTCGGGCACTCCGTCGGCGCGGTCGGTGCCGTCGAGGCCATCATCACGGTGAAGTCGTTGCAGGAAGGCATCATTCCGCCCACCCTCAACTACGAGACGCCGGATCCGGAGATCGATCTCGACATCGTCAGCAAGGAGCCCCGCAAGGGCGACTACAAGTACGCGGTCAACAACTCGTTCGGGTTCGGTGGCCACAACGTGGCGATCGCCCTCGGCAAGTACTGATCCACTTCTCTTCCCCGACACGCCGTCTGGCGGCGGATTCGTATCGCACGATTCCGCAACTAGGCGGCGTGTCGGCGTTCGGGTGAGTGACTACCGGAACGCTGCGATCCCGGTCAGTGCCTGGCCGATCACCAGCGTGTGCATCTCACTGGTGCCCTCGTAGGTCAGCACCGATTCCAGGTTGTTGGCATGTCGCATCACCGGATACTCGCCCGAAATGCCGTTGGCACCAAGGATTGTCCGGGCCGTTCGGGCGATCTCGATGGCCTCGCGCACATTGTTGAGCTTGCCCAGGCTGACCTGCGGGGTGACCAGCGTGCCGGTGTCCTTACGACGGCCCAGATGCAACGCCAGCAGCAATCCCTTGCCATACTCGAGCGTCATATTGGCCAGCTTCTCCTGGGTCAGCTGAAAGCCTGCGATCGGGCGGTCGAATTGCTCCCGGGTCAGCGCGTATTCCAGTGCGGTGCGCAGACATTCACGGGCAGCGCCCATGGAGCCAAAGATGATGCCGAAGCGCGCTTCGTTCAGGCACGACAGCGGGGCCTTGAGCCCGATCGCCAGCGGCAGCCGGTTCTTCTCCGGCACCCGTACATCAACGAGACTGAGTTCGGCAGTCACCGACGCACGCAGCGACATCTTGGAGTGGATGGTCTGGGCATTGAATCCCGCCGAATCGGTCGAGACCAGGAAGCCGCGGACGCCCTCGTCGGTCTGCGCCCAGATGACCGCGACATCGGCGATGGACCCGTTGGTGATCCACATCTTGGTGCCGTTGAGAATCCAGTCGTTGCCGTCACGCCGGGCATGGGTGCGCATGCCGCCGGGGTTGGATCCGAAGTCGGGCTCGGTCAGGCCAAAGCATCCCAGCTCCTCGCCGGTCGCCATCCGGGGCAGCCACTTCTGTTTCTGAGCGTCACTCCCGTAGGCGTAGATGGCGTACATCGCCAAAGACCCCTGCACGCTGACCAGCGAACGGATCCCCGAGTCTCCGGCTTCCAGCTCCATGCACGCCAATCCATATGCAAGAGAGGATGTTCCAGAACATCCATAGCCCTGCAGGTGCATGCCGAGCACACCGATCTTGCCCAGCTCCAACGCAAGTTTGCGCACCGGTAGGTCACCGTGCTCGTACCAGCGCTGCACGTTCGGCACCACACGCGCCTGAACCAGTGCACGCACGCTGTCGCGGATGGCGCGCTCCTCATCGCTGAGCAACGCGTCGATACCGAATAGCTCGTCGGGGTCAGTGCGATCAACGTCAACAGCCATGTCGCAGACCCTAGCGCCCTGGGGCCCGGTGTCGGCTAGAAACTGAAGCGGTACAGCCGTTCGACGCCCCAGAAGCAGGCAAGACTAGCCATAGCCCCATTGCGCACACCCGAAATGGGCCTACCCTCGGAAACATGTCCACCCTCGACAGGCCGCATTTGGTTCCCGGCCCGGACCATCCGATCGACATCGCACCCTCGGACACACACGTCGTCGTCACCGCGGGCGATGTCTCTGTCGCCGACTCCACCAACGCCCTGCGGCTGCAGGAGTCCACTTACCCGGCGGTGTACTACCTCCCACCGGACGCGGCGAATTGGGAGGTGCTGCAGCGCACCGATACCCATACCTACTGCCCGTACAAGGGCGAGGCCTCCTACTACTCGGTGCGCACACCCGGTGGAACGATCGAAGACGCCATCTGGACGTATGAGGACCCATTCCCGGCAGTCGCCCAGATCGCCCGCCATCTGGCGTTCTACCCGGACCGGGTCACCATCACCGCAGAGTGAATGCACCCACCTGGCGACCCCCTGGTTGCTGGCGTACCTTGTGCCCATGACGACTGCTGATGGCCTTCACTCGAACGGCCCATCCCCCGTCCAACGGCGTGCCTTCAACGACCAGGTGACGCGGTTCTGGGGTCGCGCCGCCAGAGCGTACGACTGGGCGCCGCTACAACAATGGGTGTACCGCCCCGCACAGGACGAGATGATTGCGCAGCTGCGTCAGCACCAATCCCAGCGGATTGTGGATATCGCTTGCGGTACCGGCATTCTGGCGACGCGGATTCAGCAGGAACTCGAGCCCGAACAGGTGCACGGGGTCGACATGTCTGAAGGGATGCTGGCCCAGGCAAAGGTCCGCTCGTCGCTGGTCGACTGGCAATTCGCCCCGGCCGAGAAGCTGCCCTTCGGCGACGGCTCATTGGACGCAGTGGTCTCGACGTCTGCTTTCCATTTCTTTGACCAGCCCGCAGCTCTCGCCGAGTTCCATCGCGTGCTGGCTCCCGGCGGGTTCACGGCGATCACGACGTTCACACCGGACCACGCGTCGGCACCCATCCTGCGGCGGGTATTCGGTGATCGCGTGCCCGCGAGCGTGCCGTCCAAGGCCGAGATGCGCCAGATGTTCGAGGACGCGGGATTCGAGGTCGCCGTGCAGCGACCCGTGCATCATCCCTTCACCCTTCCCTTCGTGGAGTTCGACCGCCTCACTGTGGGCATCAAACGATGACACGGTGGCTGCTGCTGCGCGGCCTGAGCCGCGAGAAGCGCCACTGGGAACAATTCCCTCAGATTTTCGCCGAATCCCTTGGGATACAGGTGGAATGTCTCGACGCGCCGGGATTCGGTACCGAGTTCAACCGCATCTCTCCGACATCTATCTCGGCGATCACGGACGACATCCGCTCACGCCTCGACCGCCGCGAGGAAAAGTGGTCACTGCTCGCCATATCCCTCGGCGGCATGATCGGACTCGATTGGTGTTCACGCTACCCAGAGGATTTCGAGCGCGCCGTCATTATCAATTCGAGCACCGCCTCGACGCCGGTATGGCAGCGATTCCTGCCGTCGTCGATACCCAACCTGCTACTCGGACGGTTCCGCGCCGACGCGCCACGTGAGCGCGCCATCCTGGCGCAGTCGGCCAACAACCCCGATCTCGATCTCGACCTACTCTCCCGACGCTGGGCGGGCTACCTACAGACCCAGCGTCCGTCGAGCGCCAGCATCGCCCGTCAGATTTGGGCCGCCATCACCTTCCCGATGCCCAGGCGCATCGACACACCGCTGCTGGTGCTGACCTCCACACACGACCGGATCGTCAGCTCCGCTGCATCACGCACCATCGCCGACACGCACCGCGCCCTCATCGCGACGCATCCCAGCGCCGGGCACGACATTCCCCTCGACGACGGGGCCTGGATCGCCGAGCAGGTCAAGCAATGGATCGGCTAAATTCACCGGCTGTGCCACAACGTTTTTCAGCTTGGCGATTCGTCACCACCTTCGGCGTCATCAGCATGCTCGCCGATATCGTCTATGAGGGCGCACGCTCCATCACCGGACCACTCTTGGCATCGCTCGGGGCCAGTGCGCTCGTCGTCGGCGTGGTGACCGGAATCGGGGAGGCAGCGGCACTCGCACTGCGTCTGGTATCGGGTCCGCTCACGGACCGCACCCGGATGTTCTGGACGTGGACCATCGCCGGTTATGCACTGACGGTGATCACCGTGCCGTTCCTCGGTGTGTCCAGCGTGCTGTGGGTGACCGCCACATTGGTGATCGCCGAACGTGTCGGCAAGGCGGTACGCAGCCCGGCCAAGGACACCTTGCTGTCACATGCCACCTCAGTTACCGGCCGCGGCAAGGGATTCGCGGTACATGAGGCCATGGACCAGGTGGGCGCCATCACCGGCCCGCTCCTCGTCGCGGGCATGCTCGCTCTCACCCACGTGAACTATCTGCCCACGTTCGCCGTGTTGGCCATCCCCGGAGTCGCGACACTTGTCCTGCTGTTCTGGCTGCGCCGACGGGTACCGCACCCCGAGCGATACGAAGACGCCGGCCACACCGACGACGCAACCACCCCGGCCCGAAAGCTTGCGCTCCCACTTCCCTTTTGGCTGTATGCCGGTTTCACCGCGATCACCATGATCGGGTTCGCGACCTTCGGGGTGTTGTCCTTCCACATGGTGGAGCGTGGGGTTCTGCCGGTAGCGGCGGTACCGATTGTGTACGCCGCTGCCATGGCCGCCGATGCGATCGCCGCCCTGATATCCGGATGGGCGTACGACCGTGTCGGACCGAAATCCCTCGTGGCTCTTCCCCTTGTCGGAGCAGCCGTGCCGATGTTGGCATTCACCGATTCCCTACTGGGCATAGTCCTGGGTGCACTGCTGTGGGGCGCGGCCGTGGGTATCCAGGAATCGACCCTGCGTGCGGTGGTCGCCGATCTGGTACCGGCTCCGCGACGCGCCACCGCATACGGCGTGTACGCGGCCGTGCTCGGCACGGCGACCGCCATCGGTGGTGCGCTGACCGGCTACCTGTACGGCGTATCGATCCCCATGCTCGTCGCCGTCGTCGGCGTCATCCAGCTGGTCGCGTTGATCGCCGCCGCGCCGACGATCCTGCGGCACAACCGTCAGGTGTAAGGCAGGCGACTGCTGGCGTCCTCGTCGACGTGAACACTGCGGCCGATGTAAGGAAAGGCTCGCTGGGCACACGATTCACGCACACACACCTTGCAGCCCGGGCCGATCGGCACAGCGGTCGACGGATCGTCGATCGCGATTCCCGTCGAGTAGACCAGCCGGTGCGCGTGGGCGATATCGCAACCCAAGCCGATGGCGAATGATTTTGGGGTGCTGAGGAACCCGCCCGTGGACGTGCTGCTCGTGCGCGCGACCCAGAAGTAGGTGCGGCCATCGGGCATCTCGGCCACCTGGGTGACAAACTGCCCAGGACTCGAGAACGCTTCGTGTACCACCCACAGTGGGCAGTTTCCGCCCACCCTGGAGAAGTGAAATGCCGTGGCGGATTGACGTTTCGAAATGTTCCCGGCGCGATCGGTACGCACCAGGATGAACGGGACCCCCCGCATGGAGGGACGTTGCAGGGTGGACAGACGGTGGCATACCGTCTCGTGCCCGACCTCGAACTGGCGGGCCAGAATATCGACGTCATACCGACTGGATTCGGCCGCATGATGAAATTGCTTGTACGGCAGGAGAAAAGCACCGGCGAAGTAGTTGGCCAGCCCGATGCGGGCCACGCCGATGGCCTCCGGACTCAGCTGCTCGGCACCCGAGAGGATCGCCGCCATGGTTTCGGTCTGGGTCAGCAATGCGAGCTGCGTAGCCATTTGGAAGGCGCGCTGACCGGGAGTGAGCCAATGCGCGATGCGCAGCACCCCAGCGTCCCCATCGAATCGACGTTTCGACGAATCCGACAGTGACCCACCCTTATCCACCGCGACGGCGATGCCGTGATCTTGTTTCAAGACCGTCGCCAGCTGGACATCGAGCCCGCCGATATGCAGCCCGTAATGCTCGAATAGGTCTTCCGCGGCGGTATCGAGTTCGCCCAGATAGTTCTTGTGGTCGTAGAAGAAGTCACGCACCTCTTCAAAAGGCATGGGGCGCATGGGCTCCCGTATCGAGTCGCCGATCGTTGCGGCATTCTCGGTGGCCCGATAGCTCTCCAGCTCCGCGGTGGCATCCCGCAGCCTGCGATGCATACCAACCAGGGTCTGCCCCACCGACGGCATACGCGCCACCAGCTCTTCGAGCTGCAGGTCGCTGACCTCACCGACCGCCGCCTCGGTGAATATCTCGCCAAGATCCGCCACGAGCCGGGCATCGGAGTCCGGCGAGAAGTAGTGCGGCGACAGATCGAAGCGCTCGGTGAGCCGCAGCAGGACCGCGACCGTCACCGGGCGGGCGTCGTTCTCCAGCTGATTGACGTAACTCGTCGAGAGGTCCAGGACACGTGCGAGCGCCGCTTGCGTCAGGCCACGCTCCTCGCGCAACCTCCGCAACCGCACTCCGGCGAACGGTCTGGACATAGCGTCAGGATAACTCCACGCACATTCGCAATGTTTGCAAGATGTGCGAACTAAGGATACAGAAATACACATTTACATGGTCTTTTGATCATTCAAAACCGTGCGTAATGTGCGGATCATGCACGTTCACTCCGTACGCACCCGCCGCAGCGCCGACGAATTCCCCCGCGACCAACACCTCGCCTGGAAGATCGCCGAGGTCGCCGCAGACCCCGTCGCCGTCTCCGCCGACACCGAGGCCATGGTGATCAACCGGGTCATCGACAACGCCGCCGTCAGCGCCGCCTCCGTCATCCGTCGTCCCGTTACCGTGGCGCGGCGCCAGGCTCAGGCACATGCGGTATCGACCGGCGCCAACGTCTTCGGCATCGGTGGTGGGTACTCCGCCGAGTGGGCCGCCTGGGCCAACGGCGTAGCGGTACGTGAGCTCGACTTCCACGACACCTTCCTGGCCGCCGATTACTCCCACCCCGGGGACAACATTCCCCCACTGGTGGCCGTCGCGCAGCAGCTCGGCATCGGCGGCAACGACCTGATTCGCGGCCTGGCCACGGCCTACGAGACGCAGATCAACCTGACCCGCGGAATCTGCCTGCACGAACACAAGATTGACCACGTCGCACACCTGGGTCCCTCCGTGGCCGCCGGTTTGGGCACCATGCTGAAGCTCGACACCGAGACGATTTACCAGGCCATCGGACAGGCGCTGCATCTCACGACCGCGACCCGGCAGTCCCGCAAGGGGCTCATCTCCAGCTGGAAGGCGTACGCCCCGGCATGGGCCGGCAAGGTCGCGATCGAAGCCGTCGACCGCGCGATGCGTGGCGAGGGTGCGCCCTCCCCCATCTGGGAAGGCGAGGACGGCGTCATCGCCTGGCTACTCGGTGGTCCCGAGAAGGTCTACGAGGTGCCGCTACCCGGTCCCGGCGAGGAGAAGCGCGCCATCCTGGACAGCTACACCAAGGAACACTCCGCCGAGTACCAAAGCCAGGCACCCATCGACTTGGCCCGCAGGCTCCGTGACCGCATCGGTGACCTTTCACAGATCGCCACCGTCGTGCTGCACACCAGTCACCACACCCACGTGGTGATCGGTACCGGATCCAACGACCCGCAGAAGTTCGATCCCGATGCCTCGCGCGAGACGCTGGATCACTCGGTGATGTACATCTTCGCCGTCGCGCTCGAGGACGGCACCTGGCATCACGAGCGCTCGTACGCCCCGGAGCGTGCTCACCGTCCCGAGACCATCGAGTTGTGGAACAAGATCAGCACGGTCGAGGACCCCGAGTGGACCCGGCGCTACCACTCGAGCAACCCCGACGACAAGGCGTTCGGTTGTAAGGCCGTCGTCACCCTCAAGAACGGTGAGGTGATCACCGACGAACTGGCGATCGCCGATGCGCACCCGCTGGGGGCCCGTCCCTTCGCCCGTGACAACTACGTCAACAAGTTCACGGTGCTCTCCGATGGCGTCATCGAGCCGCAAGAGCAGGAGCGATTCCTCTCGGTGGCACAGGGATTGGCCAATCTCAAGCCCGGATCGCTCAGCGAGCTCAACCCACTTGTGGACGCCGTGGTTCTGGACAAGGCACCGACGACCCCGGACGGGATTTTCCAGTGAGTTCACTTCTTGCCTCCGCCACGGACGCGGCCACCAAGCGTGCCGCGTTCCGGGCGGGCTTGTCCTCCGGTGAGCTGCTTCGCTTCCCCGGCGCCTTCTCACCGTTGGTGGCCAAGCTGATTCAAGAGATCGGCTTCGAGGGCATCTACGTCTCGGGCGCGGTACTCTCCGCCGACCTCGGGCTTCCCGATATCGGTCTGACGACGCTCACCGAGGTGTCGGCCCGTGGCCGTCAAATCGCCACGGTCAGCGATCTGCCCACACTCATCGACGCCGACACCGGCTTCGGAGAGCCGATGAGCGCGGCCCGCACGGTGACCGTCCTCGAAGATGCCGGACTGTCCGGATGCCACTTCGAAGATCAGGTAAATCCGAAGCGCTGCGGGCATCTTGACGGTAAGGCCGTCGTGGAGACCGCCGAGATGGTGCGGCGGCTGCGCGCGGCGGTTTCGGCCCGGCGCGACCCCAATTTCGTGATCTGCGCCCGCACCGATGCTGCGGGCATCGAGGGGTTGCCCGCAGCCATCGACCGCGCCAAGGCCTATGCCGATGCGGGTGCAGATCTCATCTTCACTGAGGCACTCAGCACTATCGACGAGTTCGAGAAGTTCCGTGCCGCAGTGGATGTTCCGCTGCTCGCCAACATGACCGAGTTCGGGAAGTCCGACCTCGTGACGGCCGGGCAACTACGTGAGGTCGGATACAACGTCGTCATCTATCCCGTCACGACCCTGCGCCTGGCGATGTTCGCAGTCGAGCAGGGACTGCGTGAAATCGATACCGCCGGAACACAGTCGGGGCTGCTGGACCAGATGCAGCACCGCAGCCGTCTCTACGAGCTGCTCCGGTACTCCGAATACAACCAGTTCGACACCGAGATCTTCAACTTCAGTCTCAATGGAGGTCAATGATGACTACCGCAACACCGACCATTCACAAGGGTCTTGCCGGCGTCGTGGTGGACACCACCGCGATTTCCAAGGTCGTCCCCGAGACAAACTCGCTGACCTACCGGGGATATCCGGTGCAGGAGCTCGCCGCCAACTGCAGCTTCGAGCAGGTCGCCTACCTGCTGTGGCACGGCGAGCTGCCGAGTGACGGCGAACTCGCGCTCTTCAATCAACGCGAACGCGCACAGCGTCGCGTGGACCGCTCATTGATGGCGCTGCTGGCCAAATTGCCAGAGACCTGCCACCCCATGGACGTCGTGCGTACCGCCATCAGTTTCCTGGGCGCCGAGGATCCTTCGGAGGACGACAGCTCACCGGATGCCAACTACGCCAAGTCGCTTCGCATGTTCGCGGTGTTGCCAACGATCGTCGCGGCCGATATGCGCCGCCGTCGCGGGCTGGGCCCGATTCAGCCACACAGCCATCTGGGCTACTCGGCGAACTTCTTGCGGATGTGCTTCGGTGAGGTGCCCGACCCGGTCATCGTCACGGCGTTCGAACAGTCCATGATCCTGTACGCCGAGCACAGCTTCAACGCATCGACGTTCGCCGCACGGGTGGTCACCTCGACTCAGTCGGATATCTACAGTGCGGTCACCGCGGCCATCGGCGCACTGAAGGGCTCCTTGCACGGCGGCGCGAACGAGGCCGTGATGCATGACATGATCGAGATCGACGACGCCTCCAAGGCTTCGGAGTGGTTGCAGGGCAAGCGCGCCCGCAAAGAGAAGATCATGGGCTTCGGTCACCGGGTGTACAAGAACGGCGATTCCCGGGTGCCGACGATGCGTGCGGCCCTCGGCGACGTCGCCCGAGTCCGCGACGGTCGTAAGTGGTTGGAGATCTACAAGGTGCTGGAGGCCGAGATGAACGCGGCCACCGGAATCAAGCCCAACCTGGACTTCCCCACCGGTCCCGCGTACTACCTGATGGGTTTCGATATCCCCAGTTTCACACCGATTTTCGTGATGAGCCGGATCACGGGATGGACCGCTCACATCATGGAGCAGTCCGCGGCCAACGCACTGATCCGTCCTTTGAGCGACTATTCCGGCAAGCCCCAGCGCTCACTGGCCTCCTGAATCAGCCCGCGAGTGTGCGGTTTGTGTCGATAACTCACTGGTTTTCGACACAAACCGCACACTCGTCATGGTTGAGGCGATGCCTCCGCGTCACTGTCTGTTGGCTCTGTCACCGACATCACGCGCAGCCCCACTACACACCCCGAGATGACACGACGACCCGGTTCTCCGCACCAGGATTCTTCCGGCCACCGCGTAGCGAGTTCCACTGACCTGTATTGGAATGACGACGGCCGACAACGCACGCAGCCGGACTCGTCCAGGAACGTCACGGCCGACACGTCGTACACCTCTTCCACGACACCGACCAGACGAGGCCAGCTCGTACTCTCATGCCATGTGGCCCAAAGGGTTACCAGTCTCTGAGCAGGATCACCGAACTGAGGATCCCAACCGGCGCAACCGTACGGGAACCTGATGATCGCGCGATCTTTGTCCCAGATGACGGCCGATGCCGCCGCAAGTAAGTAGCCGTTCCGCTCAGGAGCGGCTTGTACCTGCCAATCGACAGACTGACCTATTTCGGGAGTCCTGCCGCAGCACTGATACTCCCAGTTTGAAATGCCAAGGTAAACAAGAGATTCGTTCCGAATGGGAACTTTGTTGATCACGTAACGCACCGGGTGTTAGACGGACGGAGCACGAAGGCGCCGGACCCGGTGTACCGAGCGCAAGGTTAGCCAGCATCACGCCAAGCGTCAACACCCTCACTCAAGCGGCGGCAGTAGCCCGCCCACCCACCAGTCGGCAGGCTCGCCCCGCCGATACGAACGGCGGCGCAGCAGCCCTTCCATCTCGAAACCCGCCGCTTCGGCCACCGCCCGTGATCCATCGTTGCCGACGACGGCCCACCACTCGATGCGATGGGCGCCCAGTGCCTCAAACCCCCACTGGCACAGTCGCCGAACGGCCTCGGCGGTAAGCCCCTTGCGGCGATGCGGCTCGGCGGACCAGTATCCGACTTCCAACACGCCGGGCGTTACAGACTTCAGCGCACAGGTACCGGCGAGTTCATCCGTCTCCCCGAGAAAGAATCCGAAGCCATATCGGGTGCCTTCGACCCACTCCCGCGCCGACTTGGCGATGAAATTCTTCGCGTCATCGACGGTGTACGGCACTGGTAACGATAGGTAGTACGCAACCTCTGCGTCATTGCACGCTTCGACAATCGCCGCCTCGTCGGAGGCGGCGACGGCTCGCAACACCAGCCGGTCCGTCTGCAATTCAACGGGTTCCATGCGATCAGTCTCAGACAGCCCTACCGCACGGTCAACGGAATTACCCGCGACCGCGCCTGACTTAGGAGGCGACAGGCGCCGGTGACCAGTACCCGAGCATCTCCGCGAACGTCTCGAAGGCGGGCCGGGCAAGTCCGTACGGTGCTTCGAAGTGCACGCTCAATGGGAAGCCCAGCTCGGCGACGCCGTCGATGACTCGTTTGTAGAGGTCCACGAGCTGCGGCCGTCGGGCATCGGGTTCACAGGCGGCCAGCGACTTCACGAAGTCCTGTTCGCGGGCGACAGCCTCGTTGCCGGGGTCCTGGATCAACCAATCGATGAGCCCTACCTTGGTTTCCAGCTTCGGCACGAAGCCGAACGACAGCAAGACCTCCGGCCGGTGATCACAGGTCCGCGCGAACTCTTGCAAGAAGCCGACTACCGCGTCGGAGTACAGCAGCTGCGTCATGGCGAAGGTCGCGCCCTTATCGCATTTGAACGAGAACCGTCCCTGCTCCCCGGCCCGGGTCGGGATCAGAATGACTCCGCGATTCTCGACGATGTCATCGAACTTCGAGAGTGCGTCGGTCGGCGGAATGCCCTCGCCGTCGCCGTCGCTCATGGTGCGCGGCACCCCGACGAAGATCACCCCGTCCATGCCGGCGCCGGTCAGGTCGGTCAGCCGGCCACGCAGCGACGTCTCGTCCGAGAACGACGTGACCTGCGTGCACAGCCCTCGCATGGTGGGGACCTCTGACCGGATGATCGACCAGTAGTCGACGACGTCCAGCTTGGGCTTCATCTCCAGCGGCCGGTCGCTGTCTTCGACGATCATCGAGGGAATCATGACGTGATCGATCCGCTCGTCAATGCCGAATTCCGCCGAGAACTGGCGCAGCTTCCGCAGTTCTTCCGCTGCCCGCTCGAGGCCGCCCTCGACGTTGGGAGGCACCAGCTCCAACGCAACGGTATTCATGGACACCAGGGGACCTCCGATTAGTCTCGCTAATGGTTTATACACCGATTAAATTCACGCGCGAGCAGTCCCCTGCGAAGGGGACTGCTCGCGCGCTCGTAGGGAACTAGACGCCCGCACGCACCTCGGTCGCTGCGGCCACCAGGTTGGCCAGCGAGGCAGTTACCTCGTCAGCCTTCCGGGTCTTCAGACCGCAGTCGGGATTAACCCAAAGGCGCTGAGCCGGGACGGCCTTCAGCGCCTCACGCAGCGAAGTCGCCATCTCTTCGGTCGACGGAACACGCGGCGAGTGGATGTCATAGACACCCGGTCCGACGCTGTTCGAGAACCCGATCGCGTTGAGATCGTCGAGTACCTCCATGTGCGAACGTGCCGCCTCGATCGAGGTGACATCGGCATCCAGATCAGCGATCGCACCGATCACTTCACCGAACTCCGAGTAGCACAGGTGCGTGTGGATCTGCGTCGCATCGGACACACCCGAGGTGGACAGACGGAATGCACCGACGGCCCAATCCAGGTACGCCTGCTTCTTGGAATCACGCAGCGGGAGCAGTTCGCGCAGTGCGGGCTCATCCACCTGGATGATGGCGATGCCTGCGTTCTGCAGGTCCACCGTCTCGTCCCGGATCGCCAGGGCAATCTGATTTGCGGTGTCTCCCAAGGACTGATCGTCACGCACGAACGACCAGGCAAGGATCGTCACCGGGCCGGTCAGCATGCCCTTGACATGCTTCGGGGTCAACGACTGCGCATAGGTGGCCCACTCGACGGTCATCGGATTTTGCCGCGCCACATCGCCGTACAGGATCGGCGGACGAACGCAACGGCTGCCGTACGACTGCACCCAGCCGTTCTGGGTGGCGAAGAAGCCGTCCAGCTGCTCGGCGAAGTACTGCACCATGTCGTTGCGTTCCGGCTCGCCGTGCACCAGCACGTCCAAGCCCAGCTTCTCCTGCAGCGCAATGACATCGGCGACCTCGGCACGCATCTGCCGCACGTACTCCGCGTCGTCGATCTCGCCCTTGGTCAAGGCCTGACGGGCCTTACGGATCTCAACGGTCTGCGGGAAGGATCCGATGGTCGTCGTCGGCAGCTCGGGCAGCTTGAGCCGCTCGTCCTGACTGCGACGGCGTTCGGCAGCATCACCACGCGAAATACCTTCCGCCAGAATCGAATCCAACCGGGCACGAATCTGACCATTGTTCAGACGCGGGTCGGTCTTGCGTGACTCCACGGCAGCGTTCGACTCGGCGATCTCATCGGCGACCGCCTCGCGGCCCTCGCTCAGCGCCCGCGCCAATACGACGACTTCCTTGACCTTCTCGTCGGCGAAAGCCAGCCAGCTGCGCAGCTGGTCGTCGAGCTCGGTTTCCGGCTCCAGCGAGTAAGGCACATGCAGTGTGGAGCAGGACGTGGATACCGCGACCGACTCCGCACTTCCCAGCAGCGAGGCAAGCGTGCTCAACGCCGACTGCAGGTTGGTGCGCCAGATGTTGCGGCCATCGACAATGCCCGCCACCAGAGTCTTACCGGCCAGTTCCGGCACCGATGCCACAGCGGAGGCTGACCCGTAGACCAGATCCACGGCAATCGCCTCAATCGGGGTACGCGCCAGTGCGGGCAGAGCCGCCCCCAGGTCACCAAAGTAGGTGGCCACCAGGATCGCGGGGCGATCGGCCACCGTCCCGAGACGGCCATACACCCGCTCGGCCAGTTCAGGGCCATTCGGAAGGATGTCGGTAACAAGGACCGGCTCGTCGATCTGAACCCAGGTGACGCCGGCCTCGGCAAGCTGCACCAGCAGCTGCTCGTACAACGCCACAACATCGTCGAGACGTTCGATGGGCGCACCGGCGCCATCGACCGACTTGCTCAGCGCAAGGAAGGTGATCGGCCCAACGACGACCGGACGCGCCGGAATATCGAGTGCCTGAGCCTCTTTCAGCTCGCCAAACAACTTGGCCGGGTTGAGCTCAAACTTCGTGTCCGGCCCGATCTCCGGCACCAGGTAGTGGTAGTTGGTGTCGAACCACTTCGTCATTTCCAGCGGGGTCACCTCGGCGTTGCCCCGTGCGGCGGCGAAGTACCGATCGAGATCGTCGGCGATACCGGCGACACGGGGCGGGAGTGCGCCCAGCAGCACCGCGGTGTCCAGCACCTGGTCGTAGTACGAGAAAGTATTCACCGGAACCGAGTCGAGCCCGGCGGCCGCCAGGGCGGTCCAGTTGTCGCGCCGAAGCCCGGCGGCGACATTCTCCAGCTCTTCACGACTGGTGCGTCCGGCCCAGTAGCTTTCGGTAGCCCGTTTGAGCTCACGACGCGGGCCGATGCGCGCCGAACCGAGCGTGGTTGCCTTCAATGGTTGAGTGGTCATGCTGTCCTCTGTCTACGGCGTTGTGGCCACCGCCCAGGACAAGCAAGCCGAGCCCGAGTAACCAGCACGCATTGTGCTGGTTGAAACCGATTCGGCCATACGCCCATTCCGCGAGGCGATGATCCGCCGGATGCGGCGCACCCGACACAACTGGCAGGTCTTCGGACTTACAGGCATTACCCGGGCTCAGGTTTTCCTACGGGCCGTCGCTTCCCAGGCTTCCTCGGTGATTGGCCGAGTGCATACCCCAGTGCGTAAGACGGCGATCGTTCCTGCATACCGCTGCGGGACAGTCCCGGATTCTCACCGGGTTCCCTCTCATGCCAGACCCCGAAGGGCCCGCCACTCGATGCTGACACCGGTCCGGATTAACCCGGGCCACCATCAGCAGACCAGCTGCGCCTTACATCATATGCACGCTCGCCCATGCAGTTATTAGCGGCTATTCTCTAATATTGTGATCACTCTTGACCAGGCACAACAGGTTCTCGATGCACAGCCGTTCAGCCGTCTCCTCGGGGCATCGATCACCCGGCTCGACGACTCCGGAATCCAGCTCTCGCTCGACATCCGGGACGAGCTGCGCCAGCAGAGCGGATTCATCCACGGCGGAGTGTTGAGCTATCTCGCCGACAACGCCATCACCTATGCATGCGGCCTCGGACTCGGCGCCGACATAGTGACCAGCGGCTACACCATCGAATACGTGTCACCGGCACGTGATGGCGCGCGCCTTCTCGCCGATGCCTCCCTGGTCAGCGCGGGGCGCACCAAGGCCCTCGGCCGCTGCGAGATCTCCATCGAGGACCACGACGGGACCACCAAGCTGGTCGCTGTCGCGCAGGGCACGAGCATGGTCCGACAGCGTGGGGCGTAAGCCGCAGTACACCGCGGACGACATTTTGGACGCGGCGCTGGGCTTGGTGGCCGCCGGCGGACCGTCGGCCGCCACCGCCACGGCCATCGGGCGGGCTCTCGGTGCCCCGTCGGGTTCGATCTATCACCGGTTCTCCAGCCGCGATGAGCTCATGGCCCGCCTCTGGCTGCGCTCGATCGCGCGCTATCAAGACGGGATACTCGCGGCGCTGGGCCTGCCCGATCCCGACGACGCCCTCGCCGCGACGATCGACCACGCCTTCGAATGGACAAAGACACATCGCAACGAGGCGCTGCTGCTGTTGCAGTACGAAAAGGCCGATTTGGTCGCGCACTGGCCCGACACTCTGGCCGCCGAGCTCACCTCGTTGAATTCCCGTGTACGAAAGGCGCTGCGCGAGTACACCGAGCGTCGGTGCGGCGAAGTCACTGTCGAATCAATCGACAAGGTGATGTTCGCGTTGATCGACATGCCTTATGCCGCGGTGCGCCGCCATCTCCCCGATAAGGGCGAGCCGGCACCGTGGCTGCGCGAATTCATCCACACCAGTGCCCGAGCGCTCCTGGCATGAGCGAAAGACTCAGACCGTGGCGTACTTCTGGCGCAGGGCCTTCTTGTCGAGCTTGCCCAGCGCCGTCAACGGCAATGAGTCGGCGACGATCACATGTTTGGGCGACTGCACCGAGCCCTTGCGTTCCTTGACCGCGGACTGGATCTCGGACGTCATCTTGGAGACCGCCGCCTCATCGGATGAAGCATCGGCACGCAGCACCACGATCGCGGTCACCGCTTCGCCCCATTTCTCGTCGGGCACCCCGATGACGCCGACCTGCGCCACTGAGGGATGCTCTGCGACAACGTCTTCCACCTCACGTGGGAAGACGTTGAAGCCACCGGTGACGATCATGTCTTTGGTGCGGTCGACGATGAACCAGAAGCCGTCCTCGTCCTCGCGTGCGATATCGCCGGTGCGCAACCAGCCGTTCTTGAAGGTGTCTGCGGTCTGCTCGGGCAGGCCCCAGTAACCACCCGCCACCAGCGGTCCGGCCACACAGATCTCGCCAGGCTCGCCCTGCTTGACCGGCCGATCGTTCTCGTCGAGCAGCGCGGCACGCAGGAACGCCGAAGGCCGCCCGCAGCTGGAGAGCCGCTTGGCATCGTGGTCGCCCTTGGCCAGGTAACTGATCACCATGGGTGCCTCGGACTGGCCGAAGTACTGCGCGAAGATCGGCCCGAGCCGCTCGATGGCCTCAGCCAGCCGCACGGGGTTGATGGCCGAGGCGCCGTAGTAGACGGTCTGCAGCGAGGAGAGGTCGCGGGTATGCGAATCCGGGTGATCCAACAGGGCGTAGATCATCGACGGCACCAACATGGTGGCGGTGATCTTGTGCTCTTCGATCGCTGCCAGCACGGCGCCCGCGTCGAACTTGGGCAGCACCACCATCGAGCCGCCCTTCATCAGGGTCGGCATGAAGAAGGCGGCGCCGGCATGCGAAAGCGGAGTACACATAAGGAATTTGGGGCGCTCCGGCCATTCCCATTCAGCCAGCTGAATCTGGGTCATGGTGAGGATGGACTGCGAGGTGCCGATGACACCCTTGGGCTTGCCGGTCGTCCCGCCCGTATAGGTGAGGCCGTTGATGTGATCCGGCGACAGGTTGATCGGCACCAGCGGCCTGGCTTCGAACTCCGCGGCCGCCGCGACGAGGTCATGTCCGACCTGCGCCAGCTCCGCCGGAACCGGTCCGAGCGTGAGCACACGAGTCAGTGTCGGCACCTTCTCCACCAGCGCCGCGGCCCGCTCCACAAACTGTGGAGTCGGGTCGATGACGAGCGTGGTGATCTTGGCATCGGCCAGCACGTAGGCATGATCATCGAGCGAGCCCAGCGGATGCAGGGCAGTGCGGCGGGTGCCAAGCAGCTGCCCAGCGCCGATCACCAGCAGCACCTCGGGACGGTTGAGCGCCAGCATGCCCTGCCCATCCGATTGTCCCTCCGGGGATTCGGGCACCAGGGCGGTGAAGGCCTGGATGTACTTGCTGATCTCATCGGCCATTTGCGCACCGGTGAGGGTCACGTCGCCGAGCACCAATGCGGGGGCGTTCGCGTTCCGCTTGAGGGCTGAAACCAGCAGGTGCCCGGAATTGATGGACCCGTGCAGCGGGTCGAATGGATCAGGCATCGCGCTCCTCAATGAATGGTCGCCGATCAGGCACTTCGCTCGACGTTAGAACATGTTCTAGTTTTGGGCAAGGACGGGCACGTCTACCCGCTACCCAGTGCCATGATCGATTCCCCGAGAGGGGCCCAATGAGCTTGCTAGGCTGGCTAAATGCTCAAGTCGATGGCCACTGGCGCGCTATTCGCCGCGTTGACGATGTTTGCCACGCCCTTCGTGAGCGCGGATCCGGCAGACCCAGACCCGTTCAACCCCGCTGATTGCATCGGCAACGCGAATGCGGTCTGCAACGTTGGTCCGTACGGTCCGAACAGCATGTCGAATCCGGCGAACCCCGCGAGCCCGCTGAACCCAAGTAACCCCGCGAATCCCGCCAGCCCGCTGAACCCGAACAACCCGGCCAACCCCGCCAGCCCCATGAATCCGAACAACCCCGCGAACCCGGCCAGCCCGCTGAATCCCAATAACCCGGCCAACCCCGCCAGCCCGCTGAACCCGAACAACCCGGCCAACCCCGCCAGCCCCATGAATCCGATGAATCGTCCGGGTCGGATCTGACAGGTGCCCTTCAGGCGGCGGTGAATCCTTTGGCCCGCCGCGTATCGTGCGGGCCCCATAGCGTGGACTTGACCTCGGCCTTCACCAACGGGACAACCTCTTCGGCGAATCGGCGCAGGGTGTCCTTCTGTTCCTCGAAGTCGGCCTCGGGACTCAACGAGATCGATTGGAACTCGTGGCCGAATGCCTCGTGCCATTCAATGATCTTCTCGGCCACCCGTTCCGGCGAACCGGCGAGCACCGGCCCGCGATCTGCCGCATCCTCGATGGATTCGAAAGAGGGGAACTTTCCGACGGCCTTCGGATGGTCCTTGAGCTTCGCCATCTGCGCCAGGCGCGCCTCGTAAATGGGCCGATATTGGGCGATGGCCTGTTCGGTCGTATCCGCCAGGTACAGGCCGCCTGAGCCGGCTCCCACATGCAGTTGGGCCGGATCATGTCCGTATTGCGCATACAGCTCGCGATATCTGTCGATGAGGACCTGGTAATTCTCCTTGGGCTGCAAGGCATTTGCGGTGACTATCGGGTCGCCCCACTTGGCGGCAAGCTCAACCGCGAACGTCGAGGTCGCCGACCCGTGCCAGATTCGGAACGGTCCGTCATACGGCCGGGGCAGTGTGGTCGCGTCGGCGAGCGGGTGCCGGTGCAGGCCCGTCCAGTCCACATGTTCCTCGCGCAGCAGCCGCCGCAGCAGCTCGTAGTTCTCCTGCAGGTACTCGTACTGCTTGGTGATATCCAGACCCATCAACGGGTACTGGCGGTCCTCATTGCCCTTGCCGATGACGATCTCCAACCGCCCGCGGCTCAGTTGGTCAATGGTGGCGAAGTCCTCGGCCGCGCGCACCGGATCGAGCAGGGACAGCACCGTCACACCGGTGGACAGCAGGATTCGGTCGGTGGCGGCGGCCACCGCTCCGAGCAGCACCGTGGGCGCCGAGGACAGCACGTCTCCCGCATGCCGTTCCCCGACTGCGAAGGAATCCAAGCCCAGGCTCTCGGCCAACACCGCGGTCTCGACCACGCGGTTCAGGCGGTCGGCCGCCGGCGCCAGCGCCCCCGTCGCGGGGTTGGGCAAGTAGAAGACAATGTCCAGAAGCTGGAAGCGCATATTGCCAGTATGCCTAAACGGACCCCGGTCCGGCAGGGAGGAAGTTTTCTGATGATCACCGAACTGGACTCGGTGCTTCTGGACGTCCCAAATCTCGCTGAGGCAAAGGCCGCCTACTCGCGGCTGTTCGGCACCTCCACGCCGCATCCCCAGCTACACCTCGGACTACCCGAATGGGCATCGCACCCCGGGATGCTGTTTCGCGTCGAAGACTTACCGTCCGTAACGCGGATGGTCGATCGCCGCGGCCTCACCTTGACTTCACATGCCGACCTCGCGACGGGGCAGGCCCACGGACTGACCCTGGGGCTGGCCGAACGTCCGGCGCCGTCCGCACCGCCGGACGGCGACAGCAGCCGAATAGATCACCTGGTGCTGTTCTCTCCCAACCGCGACAGGATCATCGCGACGTT
Organism: Mycobacteroides franklinii; assembly: GCF_001853795.1. Lineage (NCBI taxonomy): Bacteria > Bacillati > Actinomycetota > Actinomycetes > Mycobacteriales > Mycobacteriaceae > Mycobacteroides > Mycobacteroides franklinii. The sequence continues at coordinate 963,751 of NZ_MLIK01000019.1, read as the reverse complement.
GTGCGGACGACTCGGCTTCGACCTGCGCCTGGATCGCATGCAGTCATGGGGTGTGCACCAACTGTTCTTCCGGTGCGCAGGGTTGGTGGTCGAGGTGGTGCTGCGCGACGACGATCCGTCCGGCCCGGACTCGCTGTGGGGAATCGCCTGGCGCACCGCCGATATCGATGCCTCGTGCGCTCGCCTGCAGAAGGCCGATGTCACCCTCAGTGATATCCGCAACGGACACAAGCCGGGAACGCGGGTCGCCACCGTCAAAGACCGCACGCTGGCGGTCCCCACCATCCTGATCGAACAACGCTAGCTCGGAGTCATCGCTCTCCCAGCAGCCCGGAAAGCTCGCGAGCACCCCGCGTCAACGTCGCGATCAGTGTTTCCCGCACCACGCGGGTTGCCTTGGGCAACAACGGGCCCAACTGAAGCTCGTAGGCGGCGTCGACACCCGCAAATATGGGGGCCGCCAGATAACTGATGGGCAGTACTTCGTCGGATGCCAGTTCATCGCGTGAATAGGGGCGCGAGGTGAGACGGGACAGCTGCCGCAGTAGCCGTTCGCGCAGTGCCGCCTCCATCACCTCCGAGCCCACCGAACCGAGCAGGTCCGAGAGCAGGTCGACCATTCCGGTGTCGTCGTGGTCGGGGCGGTATACGACATACCCGCAGTCGGAAACCTGTTGCAAGAGTCGCTGGCCGGAACGTGCGCTCAACCCTCGCGCGGTGCCGAGCCACTGCGTGCGTTCCTCCGCCGAGCGCCACGGCATGACGGCCGATCCCGCGGGGAAGGCCAGCGGAATGCTCTGGCCTACACCGAATCCAGTGACCGCACGGCGCCCCGCCTGCGCCTTGGCGACAATGGTCAACGCCTTCGCGCTGATACGGCTGACCGTTGCCCCGGCCTGCGCCTCCCCGGCGATGCGGGCCAGTAGATCCTGGATCTCCCGGGGCATCGTGGTCTCGACCGCACGCGGTAATGACGCGCCAATGCGATACCGAAGCTCATCATCGCGCGCAACCCAGCCTGCCGCCTCGAGTTCGTTCACCACGGCGGTCGCGGTGGCCCGGGAGATACCGGTGGTCGCGGCGATTTCGCTTACCGATTTGGGTTGCGTTGCCGTTGCGAGCATTTCGACGATTCGTATCACTCGAGCCGTTGGCGGCGAAGTGGCCGGCATGCGCTCTCCCCTCTTGCATGATGCACGGCACAGGTCTACAGTGCATCGACTATTCGCCCCAAGGTAGTCGAATATTCGACACGGAGGAAGCCATGATTCTGGACCGTTTCAGACTTGACGGCAATGTCGCCGTCGTTACCGGCGCGGGTCGCGGCCTCGGTGCGGCCATCGCGGAGGCCTTCGCACAGGCGGGCGCCGATGTGCTGATCGCCTCTCGCACCGAATCCCAGTTGCGAGAGGTCGCCGAGAAGGTGGCGGCGGCTGGGCGTCAGGCCGAGATCGTCGTCGCCGACCTGTCCGACACCGAAGCATCCGCCGCCCTGGCGCAGAAGGCAGTCGACCGGTTCGGACGACTCGACATTGTCGTCAACAATGTCGGTGGCACCATGCCGAAGCCCTTCTTGGACACCACCAACGAGGATCTCGCCGAGGCGTTTTCCTTCAATGTCCTCAATGGGCATGCGCTCGTGCGCACGGCAGTGCCGCACCTGCTCAAGTCGGACAACGCATCGGTCATCAACATCACCTCCACCATGGGCCGACTACCCGGACGAGCCTTCCTGAGTTACTGCACCGCCAAGGGAGCACTGGCCCACTACACGCGCACGGCCGCAATGGATCTGAGTCCACGCATCCGCGTCAACGGCATAGCTCCAGGCTCCATCCTCACCTCCGCGCTGGAGGTGGTCGCGGGCAATGACGAGGTTCGCGGAACGCTGGAGAAGAACACGCCACTGCACCGGCTCGGAGATCCGGCCGATATCGCGGCGGCCGCGGTCTATCTCGCGTCGCCGGCCGGCAGCTTCCTCACCGGCAAGGTGCTCGAGGTAGACGGTGGTCTCATCGCACCCAACCTCGACATCCCGCTACCCGACCTCGCCTAGAAGGAACTGATATGACCAAGACACGCGTAGCCGTCTGGGGCACAGGCAATGTCGGCCAGCATGCACTCGCGGGGGTGATCACCGATCCCAACATGGAGCTCGTCGGGGTATGGGTCTCCGGAGCCAACAAGGCCGGAAAAGACGCAGGCGAACTGGCCGGGCTCGACCTCGTCACCGGGGTGGCCGCGACCACCGAAGCCGCAGAGATCCTGGCGCTCAAGCCCGACTGTGTGGTGTACACGGCGATGACCGACAACCGGCTGATGGAGGCGCTTAAGGATCTGGCGGATCTGCTCACCGCCGGAATCAACGTTGCCGCCAGTGCGCCCGTATTCCTGCAGTATCCCTGGGGTGTCCTGCCCGACAACATGCTGGAACCGATTGAAACTGCAGCGCGGGAAGGTAATTCATCGATATTCATCGGCGGTATCGACCCCGGGTTCGCCAACGATCTGCTGCCGCTGGCGCTCATGGGAACCTGCCAGCGCATCGACCAGGTGCGCTGCATCGAGATCGTCGACTACGCCACCTACGACAGCGCGACCGTGATGTTCGATGTCATGGGCTTTGGTAAACCAATGGACGAGACCCCCATGCTGCTGCAACCGGGAGTGCTGTCGCTGGCCTGGGGCTCGGTGGTACGACAACTCGCGGCCGGCCTCGGCGTCGAATTGGACGAGGTCACTGAGACCTACGAAAAACTGCCCGCACCCGAAGATTTCGATATCGCGTCAGGGCATATACCCACGGGCACCATGGCCGCGCTGCATTTCCAGGTGCGCGGCATCAAGGACGGCAAGGCGGTTACGGTCCTGGAGCACTTCACCCGGCTGCGCGAAGATTTGGCACCCGACTGGCCCCAGCCCGCGCATGAAGGCGGCACCTATCGTGTCGAAATCACCGGCGAGCCCAGTTACACTCTGGATCTCGGCTCATTCAGCGCGCACGGCGATCACAACTACGCCAACCTGATCGCGACGGCGATGCGCGTGGTCAATGCGGTACCAGCCGTCGTCGCCGCCGATGCCGGTATCCGCACCACGCTGGACCTACCGCTGATCACCGGCAAGGGCCGCGCGGGCTAGTCAGCGAGCGACTGCGGCTTCGCGCCGGCCGGCACGTACAACCGAACCAGCTCCGCGAGCCGCTGTCCGACATCGTCAAGGGCCTCGGTGGACTGGGCCGCAATCGACATGATGACGGCGCCTTCGATCGCTGCGATCATCGTCCTTGCCAACGACCGCGCGGTCGCGCCGTCCACGTCGTAGCGCGCCAATCGGTCGGTGAGAATCTTCTGCCAGCTCTCGAACGCATCTGCTGCCACCGCGGCAGCCTCGGGCGCCTCGGTGCGTCCCAGCACCGCCGCCACCACCGGGCAGCCGGCCTGCATCTCGGTTTCGGCGAGCTGAGCCTTCCACAGTTCGATGAACAGCTGAATCCCGCGTGCGGGATCGACGTCGTCGCCGGCGGCCTCGATGATCGCCGTCAGTTCGTTCCCCGCAAGCTTGGTTGCCTCGGCGACCAATTCTTGCTTTCCGCCCGGGAAGTTCAGGTAGATGGTGCGACGAGAGACACCGCTGTCCTCGAGTAGCGCGTTGAGGCCCGTCCCTGCCACACCCCTGCGCCGCACCAGACCAGTCACGCTGGCGATCAAGGTGTCCCGTGCTGACATCGCGTACTGCCTCCAGATTTCTTTCTTGCTACACCAGTCAGTCTACTAACACTGCCCCGACGTGGGGCGATATCCGACATATTGCACTATACCGATCGGTGTACTACCGTCGCCGCCATGCCCGATATTCACGATCCGCTTCCACTCGCAAGCGGTCAGGTGCTGCGCAATCGACTCATGAAATCGGCCCTCAGCGAGGGGCTCGGTGACACATCGCAGGGCCCGGACCATCGACTCGTGGAGTTGTACCGGCGTTGGGGCACCGGCGGATTCGGCCTGGTGGTGACCGGCAATGTCATGGTTGACCGTAGTCACCTCGGCGAACCGGGAAACGTCGTCATCGAAGATGACCGGCACCTCGACGGCCTGTCACGGTGGGCCAAGGCGACCAAGGACGGTGGCGGCCTGATCTGGATGCAGGTGAACCATCCGGGCAGGCAAGCCAACCCACTGGCCACCGCGTCCCAGCCCGTGGCGCCGTCGGCGATCAAGATGAACGTCCCGGGGTGGCAGGCTCCGCGTGAGCTCACCGATGACGAGATCGAGAAGATCATCGACAGGTATGCCACCACGGCATCGATAGCCGATGCCGCCGGGTTTGACGGCGTGCAGATCCACGGTGCGCACGGCTATCTGGTGGCGCAATTCCTGTCGCCGCGTACCAATCTGCGTACCGATCGATGGGGCGGCGACTCCGAACGACGGATGCGCTTCGTCCTCGAAGTCGTGCGCCGCACCCGAGCCGCCGTGAGCCCCGGGTTCTCGGTGGCCATCAAGCTCAACTCCGCCGATTTCCAGCGGGGCGGCTTCACCGAGGAGGAATCGCGAGCCGTCATCGCCGCATTGGCCTCTCAGGAGGTCGACCTCATCGAAATCAGTGGCGGTACTTACGAATCGCCGGCGATGGAAGGCCGGCCGCTGGTTCCTTCTGCATCGACGCAGGCCCGCGAGGCCTACTTCCTGGAATACGCCCGCACCGCCCGTGAGGTGGCAGGCGACGTGCCACTGGCCGTCACCGGGGGATTCCGCACGGAGGCCGCCATGTCGGAAGCCATCCGGTCGGGTGATTGCGATGTCGTGGGACTGGGACGGCCCACGACCGTCAATCCCGAGGCCGCCGACAGCCTGCTCACTGCGCGCCAGAACACACTCACGGTCCCCGACGCTGCCCTGCCCATGCCAGCATGGCTCGCGAGAACAGGTAGGGCGAAGTCGTTCCTCAGCGCGCTGGAACTCCAGTGGCACAACACCCAACTACACCGCTTGGGGGCGGGTGCCGAGCCCGACCCCACTGTCGGGCCGTGGATCACCGCGCTACGGCTCCTCAAGAACAACGGTGTCGACGCGTTTCGTAGAAGGAGAAGTGCATGACCGACAAAACCTTGCGCAAGTTCCGCAGGGAGCGCGCGATGGGACGCTATCTGCTCAATCCAGCTGTCGGAGTCTTGACGAAGCTGGGGGTGCGCACCGCCCTGGCATCCGAGCTTGAGACCACCGGGCGCAAGACCGGCCAGCTCAGGCGGGTACCGGTCTCCGCACAGTTCGATTCGGCGGGCGCCTGGGTGATCAGCCAGCACGGCACTCGCTCGGGCTGGGGCAGCAACATCGCCGCCAATCCCAATGTCCGTATACGGCAAGGCAACCGGTGGCGTACCGGCAGCGCGCAGTTCCGGCCCGACGACGATGTCGTCGCGCGCGGACGTAAGTTCGGCGCTGTCGGCGCGCGTGTCGTCAAGGCGCTGGAGACCACCCCCGTCTCCGTGCGCATCGACTTCACCGACTAGGTACCGGTAGCCCGGCCGCGCCGTTTCCCAGCCACCTACCAGACAAAGCCTCTAGGCTCGTCGCCGTGTGGCAAACCCGCAGGGAATTGGCCGACGGCCGGGAGATCGTGTACTACGACTCCACCCCCACCGAGCGGGTCACCGTAGACCAGCGCGACCTGCCCGCCACAGCCACGCAATCGCAGATACGGTTCGATCCGCTACTGGGAGACTGGGTCACCCTGGCCTCCCATCGGCAGACGCGCACATTTCTGCCGCCGACCGATCTTTGTCCGCTGTGCCCATCCACACCCGATCGTCACACCGAGATCCCCGAGCGCACCTATCAAGTAGTGGCGTTCGAGAATCGCTTCCCGTCTCTGTCGCTCCATGCGCAGGCGCCCGCCCCGCCGGCGCGTCCGGGCTTCGGGCGCTGTGAGGTGGTCTGCTTCACCAGCGACCATGACACCACCTTCGCGCAGCTGACGCCCGACCGAGCTCGCCTTGTTATCGACGTGTGGGCCCAGCGCACAACAGAATTGAGCGCAATCAGCGGGATTCAGCAGGTGTACTGCTTTGAGAATCACGGCGAGGAGATCGGCGTCACCCTGGCACATCCGCACGGGCAGATCTACGCCTACCCCTTTGTCACCGCCAAAACGGCACGTGTCATGTCCAACGTCGACGACTACCGAAAACGACACAGCACCAATCTTTTCGGGGAGATTCTCGCCGCAGAACGAGCCGAAGGCACTCGGGTGGTCGCCGCCAACGATGAGTGGACGGCATTCGTGCCGTCCTTCGCGCGGTGGCCGTACGAGGTTTCGCTCTATCCACACCGACAGGTCGCCGACATCCCCGATCTCGATGATCCGGCCCGTGACGCCTTCGCCGATCTGTATCTGAATGTGTTACGACGCTTCGCTCGTCGCTTCGATACCCCGATGCCGTACATCGCGGCATGGAATCAGGCGCCCACCGTTGCCTCCGGCGCCAACCGCGACGATTGGTGGCTACACCTGCAGCTGTTCTCCTTTCGCCGCGCACCCGGAAAGCTCAAATACCTGGCGGGGTCCGAAAGCGGTATGGGTGCGTTCATCAGCGACACCACCCCCGAGCAGGTCGCTGCCGAACTGCGAGACGTCACATGACGGGCACATGGGCGGCGCCCGGGCGGGTGAACGTCATCGGTGAGCACACCGACTACAACGGCGGTCTATCACTGCCTGTCGCCATCCCCCAGCACGTTGCCTGCACGCTGACGCCTCGTGACGGCGGGACCATACGTGTTGCCTCGCAACAGCACGGACGAGACTGGATCGCGATACCGCTGGACTGGTTGGCCGACACCGATATCGCGGGTTGGGCCCGATACCCGCTCGGGGTCGCGCACGAATTCCGCAAGCGCGGTCACAACATCGGCGGCATGGACCTGTGGCTCGACGGCAACGTACCGGCCGGAGCCGGGCTGTCGTCCTCGGCCGCCGTAGAGTGCGCTGTGGCGGTCGCTGTCCGCGATACCTTCGCACCCAACGTCTCCGACGTCGAGCTTGTCGAAATCACTCACCGGGCCGAGAACGATTTCGTGGGTGCGCCCACCGGGGTGCTCGACCAGTCCGCATCCATCCTGTGCACGGCCGGACACGCCCTATTTCTCGACGCGGCGACGGGTGCGCATACACAGGTCCCGTTCGATCTTGCGGCGGCAGGACTTGAACTGGTGGTCATCGACACCGGCACCCCGCACAACCATGCCACCAGCGAGTACGCCACCCGTCGACGGCAATGTGAGGCAGCGGCGCGCACGTTGGGTGTTCATTCTCTTGGCGCCATCACCGAGATCGGAGCCGTTGACGCGCTCGCCGATCCGGTCCTTCGCGCACGCGCCAGGCATGTGGTCACCGAGGATGCCCGCGTGCGCGAGGTGGTCGCGCTGCTTCGGGCGGGCGATGATCCCCGCGCGATCGGTCCGATACTGACGCGTGGACATGTCTCGCTGCGCGACGACTTCGCAGTTTCCACACCACAGCTCGACGCCGCCGTCGCGGCCTCCTGCGGGGCGAGCGCCTACGGTGCGCGGATGACGGGCGGCGGGTTCGGCGGCAGTGTCATCGCACTCGCTGACACTGGCTCCGCGGTGCGAATCGGTGAAGCTGCGAGACAACGCTTCTCGGTAGCCGGCTGGACTGCGCCACAGGTCTTCGTGGTGGCACCCTCCGATGGTGCGCGGCGGGTGCGATGACCGGCTCACTTCGCCTGGACGCCGGCGCCGTCGACTACGTCCTCATCGCGATCTACTTCGTGTTCGTTCTCGGCATCGGCCTGCTGGCGCGGCGCGGAGTCTCCTCCAGCATCGACTTCTTCCTCTCAGGACGTTCCTTACCCGCCTGGGTGACGGGCCTGGCCTTTGTATCGGCCAACCTGGGCGCCGTCGAGATCATGGGTATGTCCGCCAACGGGGCTCAGTTCGGCATGGTTGGCATGCACTACTTCTGGATTGGCGCGGTACCAGCCATGCTGTTCCTCGGCATCATCATGATGCCGTTCTTCTACGGCTCACAGGTGCGCAGTGTGCCCGAATTCATGCTGCGCCGCTTCGGCGTTGGCGCGCACCTTGTCAACGCCATCAGCTTTGCCATCGCACAGGTACTCATCGCCGGGGTCAATCTGTATCTACTGGGAACCATCGTGAATGTGCTGCTGGGCTGGCCACTATGGGTATCGGTCATTGCGGCGGCTGCGATCGTGTTGTGCTACATCACCCTTGGTGGTCTTTCGGCTGCCATCTACAACGAGGTGCTGCAGTTCTTCGTCATCGTGGCGGCACTGCTGCCGCTGACCATTGTTGGTCTCCACAAGGTGGGTGGTTGGGATGGGCTGCGCGAGAAGGTGTCCAGCGGGCAGATGTCCTCGTGGCCCGGCAATGAACTCAGCGGGTTCTCCGACAATCTGCTCTCGGTCATCGGCATTGTGTTCGGCCTCGGATTCGTGCTTTCGTTCGGCTACTGGACCACCAATTTCGTCGAGGTACAGCGCGCACTGGCCTCCGAGTCCTTGTCGGCCGCGCGGCGCACCCCGATCATCGGCGCCTTCCCGAAGATGTTCATCCCCTTCATCGTGGTGATCCCCGGGATGATCTGCGCGGTACTGGTGCCGCAGATGGCCGCCTACAAGGCGGGGCAGCCCACCAGCGACCCCAACCTGACGTACAGCAATTCGCTGCTGTATCTGATGAAAGAGGTTCTGCCGACCGGTGTTCTGGGGGTCGCCATTACCGGCCTGCTGGCGTCTTTCATGGCGGGGATGGCGGCCAACGTCTCGGCCTTCAACACGGTGTTCAGCTATGACCTGTGGCAACGCTATATCCGCAAGGACCGTCCCGACGGTTACTACTTGCGCGTCGGTCAACTGGCCACTGTCGGTGCCACCGTCATCGCCATCGGTACTGCCTTCATCGCGGCCAACTACAACAACGTCATGAACTACCTGCAGACGTTGTTCGCCTTCTTCAACGCACCGCTGTTCGCAACGTTCATTTTGGGTATGTTCTGGAAGCGGATGACCGCCACCGCGGGCTGGGCCGGTTTGGTTTCCGGAACGGTTGCGGCCGTGGGTGTGTGGTCACTGTTCGAGGCGGGTGTGTTCACCCTCTCCGGGCAGGGTTCCAACTTCATCGAGGCCGGTGTCGCCTTCACCGTGGACATCGTGGTGAGTGTGGCGATCAGCCTGGTGACAGAACCCAAGCCCGTCGCCGAGCTGGCGGGTTTGGTGTATTCCGAGACGCCCCATGCCTTCTCCGGTGATGACCCCACATCGGCGTGGTACCGGCAACCGGCCAAGCTGGCGACGGTGGCGCTGGTGCTGGTAGTAGCCCTGAACCTGATCTTCCACTGACCACCATCGAAGGACGGCCATGCACAACGTTTTTGACATACGCAACGTCATCGCCGCGCTGCTGGGCATCTTCGGCCTGATCCTCGTAGGTGTCGGTATCCACGACGCGTCGGTGCACAACCTCGCCAAGGCGGGCGGCAACGTCAATCTGTGGACGGGGATCGCCATGACACTCGTCGCGGTCGTATTCGTGGCATGGGCGCTGCGGCGGCCCGTGCAGACCGACTCGTCCGACGAGAACTAGTCCTACCCGCGCGGCCGCATCCAGATCTTGCATCAGGGTCAAGCCATGGGTACTGTTTGGCACAAGTTCACAATTTTGTGCCAACGAGCCAGGAGGCGACCGTGGTCGATCAGAGTGCCCTCACGCTGGACGAAGGGCTTCGCGAAGCAATCCCCATGCCGGTCGATGAGGAAATCACCCCGGAGACGCCACGCCTGGGTGCCGATTCCCTGGTGTGGAAGTTCTACGGCGATATTCGCGGGGTCCTCGGATTCCAGCGGCTGGCCGGCACCGAGAACTGCATCGAGCAGCTGGGCAAGGCCGTCGAGGACCATTCGGTGATCTTCACCGACACCATCGGGAGGGCACGCCGCTCCGGTCCGCCGATCATGAAGACGATCTACTCGGCCGACCCGCAGAAGTGGGGCCGGATGGTGCGTGATTTCCACAAGCCCATCGCCGGAACCATCAGCGACGGCACTCGCTATCACGCGCTCAATCCGGAGCTTTTCTATTGGGCCCATGCAACATTCGTCGACCAGGTGCTGTACATCACCGACACATTCATCCGTCGGCTTTCCTACGGCGAGAAGGTGCGAATCTTCGAGGAGAGCAAGGTCTGGTACAGCCTCTACGGCGTCAGCGCCCGCAATCAGCCCCAGACATACGACGAGTTCGTCACCTATATGGAGGGCATGTTCGACCGGTTCGTGCCGACCAAGACCATCCTCTACGCGACCGGCTACATCCGTCAGGGGCTGCCCGGCCCCAAGCAGATTCCGAAGCCGGTGTGGCGAGTGCTCTCGGCGCCGCTGAATGCCTTCATCCGGACGGTGATCGTCGGGACACTGCCACCACAGATGCAGAACGTCTGCCGCCTGGAGTGGAACGACAAGAAGGAACGCAACTTCCAACGTTTCGCGACGGTGATGCGCGCGTTGAACCCGATATTCAACAGGCTGCCAGTGCGCTGGCTGTACCTGCCGTGGGCTGCGGAAGGCTGGAAGCGCGAGGCAGTGGACCCCCGCCCGCTGCACAACAGGGCGGCCTAGAGCAGACACCGATGAGCATCTCGTGCGAAGAGGCGAATACTCAGGGGGTGACGATCAGCGCCCCACCCACCGACGCCGTGCTCGATGCCGCACGCACCGAGTTTGAGCGGCACGGGATGCGCCGGGCCAACATGGATGCCATCGCCCGACGCGCCGGGGTGAGCCGCCGCACTCTGTATCGCCGCTTCCCCACCAAGGAAGCACTATTCGAGCACCTCATCGAGGCGGAGAGCCTGGTCATCTTCGGCCAGCTCGCCGTCGTCGCCAACGGCCAGGACGCACAGGGCGCGATCGTCGAATGCTTCACCCTGGCCATGCGGCTGATCACCGAAAGCCGGCTGGCGGGCACCATCATCGAGAACGAGCCAGAGCTGGTCATCGGGCTGAACACGCCGTCGGGCGAGAAAGCGATCGTGCGCGCGAGTGCACTGGTGGCGACCTCGCTTCGACACAGCGGCGTCAGCATGCCCGACGATGCCGTCCTGGCCGTCTCGGAAATCCTTGTTCGCTTAGTTGGTTCATTACTCACCAATCGCGCCGGTGTTCTCGATATCACCGACACCGCCGCGGTGCGGCGCTACGCACAGACGTACCTGGCCCGCCTGGTGTGGTGAGCGGCCGTCCGGCCGGGAGTGCAGAAACTGACCATGGGTCGGGATCTGACTAGACTGCCTGCATGGCTACCCGGCGGCAGATGTACGCAGAACAGACCCGTTCCGATCTTCTGAACTCCGCACGCCGGCACTTCACCACCACCGGCTACAACAGTGTGACCGTCGATGACATCGTCAGCAGCATCGAGGTCAGCAAGGGGACGTTCTACTACCACTTCTCCGACAAGCAGGCGATGTTCACCGCGTTGCTCACCGAATGCCTGACCGAGACCGCCGACACCGTCACCACCGCCATCCGCCGACTGGACAAGCCCGGCCCGAGCGGCCCACAAGTCGCGGCGGCCTCCGCATGGGTCTATCTGTCACGATCGCTGCGCGACAGAACATATCGGGAGCTCATGCGCCAGGCACCGATGGTCCTCGGCGCAGAGACGTACCGCCATATCGACGAGACCATCGTGCTACCGCCCTTGGTGACCCTCATGGAAACCCTCGCCGCCCGTGGCGAGCTGAAGGCCGGTGTGCACACGCACATGGCAGCCCGCATGCTCTTGACGATGTTCGTCACCGCCAACAGCATCATCGCCGAATCCGACGATCCCGCAACAACAATGACGGAGGTCGCCGACACGATCGCCACCATGTTCAGTGGGATCGTGCTCGGCGACGTCCCGCTGTCACGCGCGGCCGCTAACGGATAGCCAAGAACAACAGGGTTCGCAGGAACGGGCGAACCGCGAACGCTGTCCAGCGCATCGGGAACCAACCGACCCATTTCGGGGTGATCCCCACCGTCCAGCGCACCTGCACCTTGTTTCCCTCGTCGGCAAGTTCCCAACGCTCACCAAACGCGTTGAGCACCAACGGAACAGAAATACCCGTCCCGATCGCCACCAGCTTGCGCCCCTCCTCGCTGTGCACCACCTTCTCGGTGAAGGCGCACAGCGGAGTGCGGGTGACAATTCGGTCGCCCGACCTCACCGGGCCGGACACAAACGGAATGCTCTCCAGATAGCCACCCTCTGAGACCTGGGTCCACACTCGCTCGGCCGGCCCAGGCACGCTGATCTCCGCGGTGACCGCGAACGATGCCGTCTTGTCGAAGAAGTCGGTTCCCGGTGTCGTCACCCCGAACCGGCGCGGGCCGTTGTCGCCGGAAGCCAAGGCAAAAAGCACGGCTGCCCCTAGCAAGCCTCCCAGGGCCAGCACTCCCACGATGATCCCGATCAGCACCGGTGTGGACATACTCCTCCTTGAGTAAGAATCAGCGCTAACTGACTCGCGAGTCAGTTAGCAAGCTAGACCACCTACCAGCACTCACAGAAGGGAAATCGGGGAAGTTAGTGACCGTGCCCAGCCCGGGCACCAAATTCCTGGGGCCCAACCCCGCACGACCACCAAGGTCTAGCTCGACAACCGATCACCCGCGCGCAGCAAAGCGCTGGGAACCTCGTGTCCGACCACCGACTGCACCGCCCGGGCGGCCTCGATCGCAGCGTCAAGATCGACGTCGACGTCGATACCGCTATCCCGCAACAGATACACCAAATCTTCGGTGGCGATATTGCCCGTTGCCCCCGGCGCGAACGGACAGCCCCCCAGCCCGCCGATCGAGGAATCCAGTCGCCTCACTCCGGCTTGCACGGCGGCATAGGCACTGGCCAGGCCGGATCCGCGGGTGTTGTGGAAATGCGCGCCCAGGGGTGCGTCGCCGACGATCGGGCTCACCGCCGCAACGAGATTCACCACACGGCGCGGGGTGGTCGTGCCGATGGTGTCGGCCAGGGCGTAGCGGTCCACACCCCAGTCCCGGGCACGGCTGACGATGTCGAGCACCCGGTGTTCCGGGGTCGGACCATCGAACGGGCAGTCCCATGAGCAGGCAATGATCACCTCCACCGTCGCAGCCGCATCCCGTGCCAACGCCACGATCTCCTCGATGCGCGCGGTGGCCTCGGCGCTGCTGCTTCCGACATTGGCACGGCTATGTCCATCGGCGGCCGAGACCACGTACTCCAGTGAGGTGAATCCCGCCGCCAGAGCACGTTTGGCGCCGTTGGGGCTGGCGACGAGGGCCGAGAACTCGATATCCGGGTAATGATGCAGCTGCGCCGCCAGCTCTGCCGCGTCGGCCAGCGCCGGCATCTTGGTGGGTGACACAAACGCGGTGGCCTCGACCTCCCGCACACCCGTCGCCGCGATGGCGTCGAGCAGTTTGAGCTTGTCCGCCAACGAGATCGGCGCCTCGAGCTGCAGTCCATCCCGCAATAGCACCTCGCGGATGGTGACGTGCGCGGGCGGCTGCACATGCTCCGTGCCCAACAGGCTCGTCGCCATCACAGCACTCCCTGCGCCCGTAGTGTCTCGATATCCGCGGCGCTCCTACCCAACAGCCGCACGTAGACGTCTTCGTTGTGCTGACCCGGACGGGCCGGGCCCGCGCTGCGGACACCGCCCGGCGATTCGGACAGCACCGGGACCACGCCCGGCCCCAGCACCGAGCGGCCGAGGCGTTCATCGAAATGCTCGACGAGCATTTCGCGCGCCTTGAGCTGCGGGTCCTGCACCACATCGGCGACGGTGTTGATGGGGCCTGCGATCACCCCGGCGGCGCTGAGCACATCGATGATGTCCGCGGGTACGCGCTGTGCCGCCCACTCGGCGATGATCGCATCCAGCTCGTCCTGATTACGCCCGCGGGCAACATGATTGACGAAACGTTCATCGGAGCTCAGTTCCGGTTGGTCCATCGCCTCGCACAGTCTGCGAAAGACGGTGTCCTGGTTGGCGGCGATCACCACCCAGCTGCCATCGGCGCTCTGATAGATGTTCGACGGCGCGATGCCCTCCAGCCGGGTGCCCGAAGGTCCCCGCACCACGCCACCTACGTCGTAATCGGGGATGGTCGATTCCTGTACGGCCAAACAACTCTCGGTGAGCGCCGCGTCGACGATCTGTCCCCGGCCGGTGACGGTCCGCCGGTACAGCGCGGCCAGCGCCCCTTGGGCCGCGAACATGCCAGCGAGAGTATCGCCGATCGAGAGCGCCATCCGGGGCGGCGGGCCACCGGGAAAACCGTTGAGATGCCGCAGACCACTGGCGGCCTCGGCCACCGATGCATATCCGGCCTTGTGCGCGTCCGGGCCCGTCTGCCCGTATCCGGACACACGAACCAGGATGATGCCCTCGTTGCGTTCAGCCAGGACGTCGTAGCCCAGGCCCCATTTCTCCAACGTGCCGGGCCGGAAGTTTTCGACGATCACATCCGACTGTTCGACGAGATCGAGAAACAGTGCGCGCCCGGCGTCGGTCCGCAGATCCAGGGTGATGGCCTTCTTGTTGCGTGCGTGCACCGTCCAGAACACATGGTGGCCGTCGACCTCGGCCTGCCCCCAGGTCCGAAGCGGGTCCGGCGCGCCGGGCGGCTCGATCTTGAGCACCTCGGCACCCATATCCCCCAGTAAGCGGCCCGCGAAAGGCCCGGCGATCAGAGTGCCCAGTTCCAGCACCCGGATCCCATCGAGAGCACCCGTCATCCCCGTGACGCTACCCCGAACCAAATGGCCGCCGGCATCGTGTAACCACCGGCACTACTTCTTCAGGGGTAGTTATCCAACTGCCCTCGAGGACCTCAAGGACTCGACGGACACTGCGGGGACGGGACAACCGACGGTGATGACGCAACGTGATCCCACCGCCCGGCGCGGCCTACGGGCCGTTCCGACGGGCGGCGATCACTATGCCAACTGGCAGTCCGTGTACGAAGACAATGTCGTCTGGGTCTACCGCACCATCTACGCGCGGGTGGGTAACAAACCGGACGCCGAGGACCTGACGGCCGAAGTGTTTCTTGCCGCGCTGCGCCCGCTGCGCCTCACCGTGACCAAGGCCGAGGTACGGGCTTACCTGCGGACGACCGCGCGCACAGTCCTGGCCGCGCATTGGCGGGAAACGCTGGGGCGCGAGATCACGTCGATCCCCGACATCCAGGACATCGCCGACCGACCTCCCGAGGCCGAGGAGTCCATCAGTACCGCGCCGCAACATGCACGAGCGGTCTTGGACGCACTACCGGACAACTATCGTCGAATTCTGGAACTGCGTTTCCTGCAAAGCTGTTCGATCAAGGAGTCCGCCGCCAAGATGGGTGTCACCGTCGCCAACGCCAAGGTGCTGCAGCATCGGGCATTGCGTCTGGCCGCCCAGATCAACGAACAGGACCTGTCATGAATCCGCGTGGGCTGCGCCGCTATGTCGACGACCTGCTCCGGGGTCGCCGGCCCAAGGCCTTCCGTCCCGATGATTTCGAGGCAGCACAGATCCGGACGGCGATCGAGCTGCGCGCCAGCCAACCCGGCGATGACGCACCGAGCCTAGATTTCCTCGCCGATCTACAGAGCCGCCTAGCCGAACAGATGGGTGATACCCCAGCGCCTTCCGGGCGAAACCGGTGGCAGGTGCCAAACCGGCGGACCGTCCTCGTCGGAACCTCCGCTGCCGCAGCCGCCGCTGCGGTCGCCGTCACCACCGACCGTCTGATCAACCCCAAGCCCGAGACCGACCCCCAGCAGGAATCGGGCGAGATCGTCCCCAACACCGGCAGTTGGCAACGTGTGGCGGCCAGCAGTGCTGTCCCGGACGGTGCGGTGCATCCCTTCGACCTCGGGTTTGTCAACGGGTTCGTGCGGCGGGTGGGCGGCCGGGTCGAGGCGGTCTCCGGCGTCTGCACCCACCAGGGCTGCAAACTCTGGTTCGACGGGGCCCACGACCGGCTGCAATGCCCGTGTCACACCACATCGTTCACCACCGATGGACGGGTCATCACGCACCAATTGCCCATCGCACCAAAGCCGCTGCCCACGTTGGAGGTACGCGAGGCCGACGGTCACATCGAGGTGTTCGCACCGGACCGTCCGGTGTAGTTCGGCTGTAACCCCCGCCCCTATCTCTGTGCGGTGGTCCGCGACTCACCGCGGACTCGTTCATGGAAAGGGGCACCATGTCTTTGTCTTCGTTGCGCTGTGCCGCGGTCGCCGCGGCGATAGCGATCCCGCTAGCGGCGTGTTCCAGTGGTGCCGGCACGACACCGGATGCACCGCTGTCCATCACGGTCGCCTCCGATGTCAGTGGGACGCCGGGCATGCGGGGTCACGCCATGTCGGGAATGCCGGGCATGACTTCTATGCCGACAACCGCAGGCGCTCCCTCAGCGCCAGCCCCGACGGGACCCGCGGTCAACATCGAGAACTTCGCCTTCAATCCCCCCACGTTGACCGTGCCCGCGGGCACCACCGTCACCTGGACCAACAAAGACGAGGAGCCCCACAACGTGGTGTCCGAGGACGGCGCGTTCCGCTCACCCGGGATGGACGCACAGGGCACGTTCTCCTACCAGTTCACCAAGGCCGGCACCTACAAGTACGTCTGCGGGATTCACCCATTCATGAAGGCGACGGTGGTAGTGCAATGACCGACGAACAAGATCCGCAACACATGTCCCGACGCCAGCTGATTCGGCACACCGCCTGGTTCGGTGCCGCCGTTGCGTTGACAGTGGCCGGCGGGGAGGTGATCTCGCATGTGGCGGGTTCGGAAGCGGCACCGACCGCACGCCCAACACTGCGCTTCGCACAGATCAGTGACAGTCATATCGGATTCAATGGGACGGCCAACTCGAACGTCGTCGATTCGTTTGGCGATGCGATCAACCAGATCAACAATCTGGGCTACACCCCGGATTTCGTGATTCACACCGGCGATCTCACGCATTTGGCCACCGATGCACAGTTCGATCAGGTCAAACAGATGCTGTCCGGGCTCAGCACACCACACGTGTTCACGGTTCCGGGAGAACATGATTCGGTCGACGATGCCGGGCAGAAGTATCGCAGCGTATTCGGCAGTGGCACCCGCGGCGACGGGTGGTACAGCTTCGACATCGCGGGGGTGCATGTCATCGGACTGGTCAACACCCTCAACCTGAAGAAGCTCGGGCATCTGGGTAACGACCAGTTGGAGTTCATCGAAAGGGACCTTGCTCCCCTTTCCTCGGACACCCCGATCATCGTGTTCAGCCACATCCCACTGTTCGCCATGTATCCCGAATGGGGCTGGGGTACCGACGATTCCGCGCAAGCCCTGAGCTATATGAAGCGGTTCGCGTCGGTGACATGCCTGAACGGCCATGTGCACCAATTGTTTACCAAGACCGAAGGAAACATCACCTTCTACAGCGGGACCACAACGGCGTACCCCCTGCCCAAGCCGGGCGATGGCCCGGCCCCCAAGCCGGTGACGCTGCCCGCCGGTCAATTGCACGACATCCTCGGCATCCGCGAGGTGAGCTACCTGAAGGGCAGCCAGGCCCTTGCCATCAAGGAGGACAAGCTGACATGAACATCACGTATCGTCTCGCGCTGGCCATGGCGTTAGCCGTCAGCGGATATGCTCACGCATACCTGTATATGCATGGTTACCAACATATTCCGACCATCGGCCCCGCCTTCTTGGTGCAGGCCGCCGCCTTCTTCGCGATGGCCGTCCTGATCGTGGTGGGTGCACCCGATTGGATGGTCGCGGCGGCGGGTCTGGGCTCGGCTGGGGCACTCGCGGCATTCGCGCTGTCCCGCACCGTCGGCCTGTTCGGCTTCTCCGAACGCGGTTGGACCCCGGCTCCGTATGCGGTGATCAGTGTGCTGACAGAACTGGCCGCCGTCGCATTGGCGAGTGTCTTACTCGCCAAGTACGTACGGCGGCCAGTTCCTGCGACTCCGACGTCCCGGACGGAGTCGCTATCGCAACAGTGACTACTTGGTGGTGTAGCCGCCGTTGATCAGGATGGTCTGCCCGGTGATCCACCAGCCGTCGCTGACCAGGAACCGGATGAACGGGGCGATGTCCTCGATATCGGTGAGTCCGGTTTTGGAGAACGGAGACAGCGCGGCGGCAGTCTTGTGGTACGCCACGGCATCTTCTCCCTCGGCGGGGTAGAAGAAGGGCGTGTCCATCGGGCCCGGCCCTACCGCTGTCACCGAAATACCGCGCTCCCCATATTCCTTCGAGGCGGCACGGGTGAAGTGTTCGACGGGCGCCTTGGTTCCCGCGTATGCCGCATAGAAGGGGGTGTAGGCGCCCAGCAGTGATGTCACGAGCGTGACGATCTTGCCGTTGTCGTTGACATGTTTCCCCGCCTCCTTGAGGAACAGGAACGCCGATTTGGCATTGACCGCACTGGCCGAGTCGTACTCTTCCTCGGTGATTTCGGTGAACGGCTTCTTGATCACCTTGCCGACCGTGTTGATCGCAATATCGGGCCGGCCCACCGCGGCAACGGTATCCGCGAAGAGTTTGCTTACCGCGTCTCCAGTGGTCAGGTCGCCCTGGAACGCCACTGCCTTGGCGCCGGTCGCCTGGATGGCGGCCACGGTTTCGTCCGCGGCATCCTTGCTCGACGGGCTGTTGTAGTGGATCGCGACTGCCCCGGCTCCGTTGGCGGCGAGATCCCGAGCGATCAGCCCACCCAGATTCTTGCCACCACCTGTGATGAGTACTGTCTTACCATTTAGTGAATGATCCGTCACTCGATTATCTCCCTTTTCCTGCGTGGAGTCGTCCTTTGCGAGTGGGCTCCATGGTTACCCACATCTCCATACAAAATCGTAGGTTTAGCTAGCACAAGGGCAAACCACATTATTCTTGTATAAACACAAGTAGGAGTTGTCATTGCAGATGAGCGGGATGACCGAGAGTAGTTCGCTGGCAGACTTGCTGGATTCCCGGCGATTGTTTCAGTTCGTGGTGGCCGCAGAGGCCCCGACGCTGGCGGCCGCCGCGGCGCAGCTATTCATCACCCAGCAGGCGTTGTCGTCGGCAATACGCCAACTGGAACGCGATCTCGGTGTCGCGCTGTTTTCGCGTGCGCAACGCAGCCTGCAGCTGACCGACGCCGGTCACGAGCTGTACACCGGCGCAAAACCGCTTCTCGCCGGGATACGTGTGCTGGCCAACGCGACACGCAACCTCTCAGATCCACAGCGGGCCTTTGTCATCGGGCATTCGCCCGCCATTTCCGGAGAAGAGGTCTACCGGATCGTCGAGCCGGCGGTCATCAGCGACCCCGCGGTGTCGATCACCGTGCGACAGGTCTTTCCGAGCTCCATGCGCGATGGTCTGCTCGATGGCTCACTTGACCTGGCGCTACGCCGCGGGATCGATATGCCTACCGACTTGGCCACCGACACTCTGCTCTACCAACCACTGCGTATCGCCGTCGTGCAGTCGCACCCGCTCGCCGCACAGGAGCGTGTCAACATTGCCGAGATCGCCGAGTGCCCGATCGTGGTCTGGGCTCCGCCGCGTCATTCGTTTTACACAGACCTATTGGTTTCACACTGCCGCCGAAGCGGTTTCGAGCCCCGCTTGCTGGTCAATCCGGTACAAGGCACCCCACCGCACACGGCCGTGCTCGCACACCCCGATCACTGCGCCTTCGTCACCGACGACCCCGGAGACCTTTATCACCGCAAGGTGCGGGTGATAGAGATCGTCAATCCTCCTTTGGTTCCCATTCAAGCCGTCTGGCTTCCGCACTCCGTGTCGACCATTCGCACCAAGTTGTTCGAGGGCGTCCAGAGATCAACGGTTGTCAGCACACTGGCCCAGCCGGAAGATGGAGATATCCAGGCAACCAGCCAGGAACGTTCCCATGTCACACACACATCGGATGTTCAGTGATCGCCAGGACGCCGGCCGCGTGCTGGCGGGCATCCTTACGCCCTACAAGACGCAAGACGTTGTAGTCCTCGCATTGCCGCGTGGCGGAATACCCGTCGGGCGAGAGATCGCAACAGCCCTGAGAGTCCCGCTTGGGGTGCTGGTCGTACGCAAGCTCGGGGTACCGGGACACGAAGAGTACGCGATGGGGGCCATTGCCAGCGGAGGCGAAGTGGTCGTCGACGACGACATCGTGCGCACCATGGACATCACCCCGGAACAACTCCGCGACGTCACCGCCCGCGAATGGCGCGAACTGGCCCGCCGCGAACGGATGTACCTGACCCACCACGGCACCGAAATCAAAGACAAGACAGTAATTCTCGTCGATGACGGGATCGCTACCGGCGCGACCATGCGCGTGGCGTTGTTGACCATCAGGAGAGCATCACCGGCACGAGTGGTGGCGGCGGTTCCGGTGGCCCCGCGCTCGGCGTTCCGCCGATTCGGTTCCCTGGTGGACGATTTCGTCGTCGCCTCGTGCCCGTCCCGATTTCAGGCAGTGGGCGACGCCTATCAAGACTTTCACCAGGTATCCGATGAGGAGGTGCGCGCGCTGCTATCACCACCGGCGGTCCGGTAGCCGGTGGTGAGTGGGCACTCAAAATGCCGTGACGGGCACTTCGCCAGGTGGGGTTCTCGTGTTGTTTCCTGTCCAGCAATGTTCCGTAGCTAGCTTCCAGCCATGGACATGGGTCTGGCGCCCGCGGACGTCATGGATCCGATGTACTGGCTGGGCGAGGGCGGTCTGTTCGGTGGCGCCGTGCTGGCCGGTGTCATGGTCATCGTCTTCATCGAGACCGGCCTGCTCTTCCCGTTCCTACCCGGAGACACCCTGCTGTTCTCCGCGGGACTGATTGCCGCTCAGCCCAACTCCCCCGTCGCGATCCAGGTGTTGGCACCGTGTGCCGCGGTGGCCGCACTGCTGGGCAGCCAGTGCGGGTACTTCATCGGACGTCGACTCGGTCCGGCGCTGTTCAAGAAGGAAGACGCGCGCTTCTTCAAACAGCGCTATCTGACCGCCTCCCGCGAGTTCTTCGACAAACACGGACCCAAGACGCTTCTGGTTGCACAGTTCATCGGCGTGGTGCGGACCTTCACCCCCGTGATCGCGGGTATGTCGGGCATGCGTTATCCAATATTCCTGCTGTACAACGCCATTGGCAGCGCCGCGTGGGGTATCGGCCTGACGATGATCGGCTACTTCCTGGGCAACATCGCCTTCGTCGGCGAACACCTGGACATCATCATCCTGATCATCGCCATCTTGTCGACCCTGCCCGCAGCGGCCACGGCCGCCAAGGTGTACCTAGAGAAGCGGCGCGCGGTCCCCGAGAACGGCTGACCGTCAGGACCCGGCGGCGGTTTGGCGGTCATAGTGTCGCTTGACCCGCGCCCGGTTGCCGCATTTCGGCGTGCACCATTCCCGCCTGGGGTGCTCCTTGACGAAGAACAGCACGCAGTGCGGGCCTAGGCAGGCACGCAACTGGTGGCGCGTTGGGCCGCCCAAGAAGTCGATCGACTGCCGCGCGATCAGCCCCACGGCCAGCCGCGCCTGCGACCCACGTACCGTCGCCGCCCGGATCGGCTCTCCATCGACGGGCCACACCAACTCGGCGCGGGCACTCGCGAGCATGTTGATCGTCGCCACCGCCTGGGCGTGTGTCATAGCGGATGTCGAAGGCCGCGGATCCTCGGTGATTTCGGCGGCCAGACTCCGCAGCGCGTCACGCAGTGCCCTCAGATCATCGGCAACCAATCGCGCGTCCTCCAGCGAGAAGGCAATGGTGTGCGCCCCCGATTCGGCCAGGATTCGATCCGCCATCACCTCGAGCCATTCGTACACAGCCTCGTCGGTGTCCAGGGCATCCCGGACATCCCCCCGACCACCTCGAATGGTGTTCATCAGTTCGACGGGAAGCGGCTCACCCAATACGGCGGCGATCGTGCCCGACGTGCTCGTATCCATCCCCCGACTCTAACTCTCCTAATGGATAGCGCCACCTGTAACCATGTGGTCTATCTAACAGTGCAGAGAGAAATACTCACTAATGGATAGAAGTTGCCTCAAGCGTTAGCACTTAATTGCATTACCTCACGACAAAGGAAACTGCCATGAACACCCCCATCGCCTCCCTCACTCGATCGGCCATCCGGTCGGCAGTTTCGTTCCTGGTGGCATTGGCCGCGCTCGGCGCCATGGCCGTCGCCTCATTCACCTTCAGCGCGCAGGCGTCCGCAGCCGGCGGCGGCGGCTCGTCGGCATCGGACACCGTGGACAAATTGCAGGCGCAGGGCTACACGGTCCAGCTGAATGGAATTCCGACAGCGCCGTTGTCTGAATGTGTGGTGACCGGAATCGAGGGGCTGCGCGGGGCCACCGCCTTCTCGACGGTGTACGTCGACATCTCGTGCCCCTCGTACAACTGACCCATCAATACGCCAACGCGGACCCGCCCGGTCACACGACCGAGCCAGGGTCGGCGTTGGCGTATTCGACTGTCTTGCAATGCCCAACGGTCCGGCCGACGGGTTTATTCCGCTTCGGGCTGACTGAGTTATCACAGGCACTTCAGGATGGCAACAGATAGCGCCCATGTTGTTAGAAGCATCGCAAGAGGATCTTCAAAAGCATTGGAGCGCAGAGAAAATGATCGCCATCGCCGCCACCTCGCAGGCAATATCCACCAATGTTGGCCGGGTTGTCGCCGCGGCCGGTATCGGTCTGGCGATCCTGGTGCCGACCTACGCCGCCATCGAACTGACCAGCAGCCCGACCTCCAATGTCGTCGCCGGCGCGGGTAACAGCGGCAGTGGGGGCGGTAACCGGGATCATGCTCGGCTGGGCACCGGGCAGTACGCGATGAACAACTCTGGTCCGCAGATGCGCTTCACCCCACCGCCCAGCGGCCAGTACATCGGTGGCATCAACTAAGACGCAAAGACCAAGGGCCGCTTCCGGATCAGCCTACGGAAGCGGCCCTTCTTTGTGATGCAAGCCCGACTGGCTAGGGCAGAATCGAGTCGACGTAGCCGCCATCGGCACGAACCGCAGCGCCGGTGGTCGCAGACGCCTGTGGAGAACTGAGATAGACCACAAGATTGGCAATCTCCACCGGCTCGATCAAACGCTGCAGCAGCGATTGCGGCCGATGCTTCTTCATGAATTCACGCTGTGCCTCATCCCACGGCAGCGACTTGTCGACGAGCTGATACACGAAGTCCTCCA
The DNA here is from genome assembly GCF_001853795.1 of Mycobacteroides franklinii. Lineage (NCBI taxonomy): Bacteria > Bacillati > Actinomycetota > Actinomycetes > Mycobacteriales > Mycobacteriaceae > Mycobacteroides > Mycobacteroides franklinii. Next base: position 940,476 of record NZ_MLIK01000019.1, on the reverse strand, counting down.
CGCCCGCGGTGTGTGTGGGCCCAGCGATCACCGAGTTGACCGTGACACCCGAGCCCGCTGCGTCCTTCGCGAATCCACGCGTCACTCCCAGCAGCGCCGTCTTGGAGACGCCGTAGTGGATCATTTCCTGCGGAATGACGATCGCCGAATCACTGGCGATCTGGATGATGCGACCCCAGGCTGCCTCGATCATCCCGGGCAAATACGCCCGAATGAGACGTACCGCGGACAACACATTCACTTCGAAGTAGTTCCGCCACTGCTCATCGGTGATCTCGCGTGCCGGTATGGCGCCGAAGATGCCCAGGTTGTTGACCAGAATGTCCACCTCGGGGAGTTGCTCGCGGAGCAGGTCAACGCCCTCAGCGGTGGAAACGTCGGCGGCCACGCCGATGACGCTCCCGTGCTGCAGCCCGACCTCGGCGACGGCCGCGTCGACACGCTCTTGAGAGCGCCCGTTCACGACGGCACGTGCGCCGCTGGCTGCGAGCTGCCGGACGATCTCCAGTCCGATGCCCTGCGTGGATCCCGTTACTAGCGCTGTCTTACCGGTCAGGTCGATGTTCACGTATCCATTGAAGACCTCACAGCCCCAACTTCATTCCCGGGGGGTGTGACGCGTGACGTCAGGCCTGCTGATTCACTGAGAGCATGATTCCGTTGCATCGCTCATGGGTCCGATGGACCGGTCGCAGTGATGTCCGCAGTTGGCGCGTCAGAAACGTCCACGAACGGCTTTTTCCCGGAGCGACCCCCGACGACGTCACGCCCTTGTTCACAACCCTCGGATCACCTGGGGACCGATTCTGGCCGGGAATCGACTGGAGCCCAATGATTCTGGATCGACCCCTCGCCACGGGATCCAGTGGCGGGCATGGGAAAGTCCGGTACACGTGCACCGCACATGTACCCGGCCGGCTTGCCGAATTCACCTTCGACAATGTGCATGGGAGCGTCATCGACGGCCGGCATGTATTGGAGGCAATACCCCGTCGGGCCGGAATGCTGGTGCGTCACACGCTGGATCTGGAATGCAGCCCTGCCGACTGGATCAAGCTCAGCGCCATTGTGGTTCCCGCGCACAACGCGGTCGTCGAACAGCTTCTTGACAACCTCGAACGCTCCATCGCCGGAACAGTGGCCCGCCCGCATCGGTGGGGCCTTCGCGTGCTGCTGATTCGCCGACTCGTGGGCCTGTCGACGACGATGAGTTCATGACACGGGCGGCGATCGGATTGGGCGAGCCGGTTGACGTCGCTGAGCTACGTTGGCAGTGGGCCCAGGAGAGCGTTGCGGATAACGCTCTTTCACTGCATCCCTCAACAGAATTCGTTTCTCAAGTTGCATCTTGGATGCGGTCGCGCACTGTCTGGGTTGCCCGCAACAAGGGGCTCGTCGCCGGAATGGTGTGTCTTACCCAACATGAGCGGATGCCGAGCCCCAATCCGCAAGCTGCGGCAAACTGGGGGTATCTGGGGCACTTGTACGTTCTTCCCGCCGCCCGCAGTCAAGGCATAGGAAGAGCACTCGTTCACATGGTGCTCGATGAAGCCGTGCATCGGGACTACGCCAAAGTTGTTCTCACGCCGTCAGATCTCTCGGTACCGCTGTATCGACGCTGCGGATTCACCAACGCGCGCACCATGATGGTGTGGCGGCCATAGACCGCACCCGAAATCCGATATCGGGTGCGGTCCGGCTTCGCTCAGTGTGAACAGCAGCAGCCGCCCTCCTGGGCTTCGGCCAATTCCTCGCTGACCTGGGGGGTCGAGCCGTCGGGGCGCCAGTCGAACGGGAAGTGTTTACTGGATCCGCCGCGGTGCTCATGTGACCATTCGAACCCGACGGAGTGGTCTTTCTTGACTACACCCCAGGTCGCGACCTGACCCGGTCCAACTTCCGCACCCGGTGCGTTCGCGGTGGTGACCCGCCGACTGGGATCGGCGGTCGGACCCGTCAACGCCTCGACGTGCAGATCCACCTTGCCCGGAATCTGCGCACTCCAGCTGGCGAGATCGTCAGCCTTGTCGAAGTTGATCGGAACGTATTCGATACCGCGCAGCTCCTCGATGAGACTCGCGAACTCGGCCGGCCAGCCGCCTTCCTTGCCGGTGAAGATGCGTTCAAGCGCGATGCGCTGCCGGGCGTCGGCATCCTCGTCGATGTAGAACATCAGCTTCATGGTCGCGTCCGGATCGCCGACCCACATGTTCCCCTGAAACTCTCCCTGGGCGATCACACCCAAGCCGGTCAAATCCACATCGCCCCAATGCCCCTCGCTGACATGCCACACCAGGGTGAACAGGCAGTCACCGTGGGTGGGTTCCTGCGCGAAGCTGCACGGGCACGGCAGCTTGCAACTGCACACATCGAACCAGTCACCCTTCAGGTTCCAATCGTGGGTTTCCGTCGCTGTCATTTGTCCATTCCTTTCTATACCCCTTGGGGGTATCTGACCAGACTGAACGTAGCAGCGGGCAATCCGGGTTGGCAAGTACCCCTAGGGGGTATATTTCGTCGGGCCTGGTCCACCGGCGTCGATCGATTGATATAGATAGGCGCATGCACGTTTCAGCCTTCGACCCGACGCCCGTCAGACAGATCTGGCAGCAGCTGGAAATTCCCGGCATCGTGGACGTGCACACCCACTTCATGCCGAAATCCGTCATGGACAAGGTGTGGGCGTACTTCGACTCGGCCGGCCCGCTGGTTGGGCGCCCCTGGCCCATCACCTACCGCGCCGAGGAGTCCCAGCGGGTCGCGACGTTGCGCGAGTTCGGAGTACTGCGCTTCACCTCGTTGGTCTATCCGCACAAACCTCAGATGGCGGCCTGGTTGAACCAGTGGGCCGGCCAGTTCGCGGAACAGACACCAGACTGCATCCACACCGCCACCCTGTTCCCCGAGCCCGAGGCCGCCGACTACGTGCGCGACGCCATCGAGGCGGGCGCGGGCGTATTCAAGGTCCACATTCAAGTGGGGGCCTTCTCCCCCACCGATCCTCTGCTTGTTCCGGCATGGGGTCTCATCGAGGACGCCGGCGTTCCCGTGGTGATCCATTGCGGGTCGGGTCCAGCACCGGGTGAGTTCACCGGCCCCGATCGAATCAGGGCCCTTCTCACACAATTCCCTCGCTTGCGCCTGATCGTCGCCCACATGGGAATGCCCGAGTACAGCGATTTCCTCGATCTCGCCGAGCAGTACGACGAAGTTCGGCTCGATACCACCATGGCCTTCACCGCCTTCTCCAACGAGAAGGCGCCCTTCCCACCCGCCGACTACCCCCGGCTTGTCGATCTGGGCCACAAGATCTACTTCGGCAGCGACTTCCCCAACATCCCCTACGGATATGCCGAGGCCATTACCGCAATGCAGTCCATGCCGGGCATCGACGAGGACTGGATGCGGGACGTCCTCTACCGCAATGGCGCCAAGCTATTCGGTGTGGACGGATAGCGTCGGGACTGTTGACGCAGCAAGCGGTCGACGACGAAGACGGCGTCTCGCCCGACTCCTCGCAGTGTCGCTGAGGACAGCGATCGCTGCCACTCCAGCCCGACGTATCCCAAACCCTGGCGAGAGATCGCTATCCCGTTCCGATGGCGCGGAAGACCTTTGGTGTCGAGCACGCCCAAGCCTGCCAGATAGCCGACGTCCGGCCGATATCCCGTCGCCCATACGATCGTGTCGACAGATTCGACGGCGCCGTCGGCCCAGACCACCGCATCATCGTCGATGCGTATGAACATCTTTCGGCGATCGGGGCATCTCGCACCGATCGCCGCCCGATACCGGCCGTCATCGAACACCGGCGCGTTGGGCCGACGGGGTAGCCAAGACCCGACAGGGGCAGTATCTAAACCCGTTCTGGCATACCAGAAATGCATATCAAGCCCCAGTGGACGTCGCGGTACCAAGCGTGGGCGACCGCGGGTAGCCAGCGTGACCGCCGCCGTATCTGCAAGTTCCACCGCGATCTGCACTGCCGAGTTTCCCGCTCCCACCACCACCACGCGCTCACCGGCGAACGGTGCCGCCGCTCGATACTGTCCTGCGTGTAACTGACGTCCCGAGAATGATTCGGCCCCGGAAACCGGGGGAATATATGGGTTTCCGTACGTACCGGTAGCCGCGATCAAGATCGGCGACACGAGTACGTCACCATCATCAGTCAGTACCGAGTAGCCGTGTACATCCGCGCCGACTCGCACCACGCGGCAATCCGACCGAATCTCGGCATCAAGCCGCATCGCGTAGTCACGCAGATACGCGATGACCTCGTCTCGCACCGGATAACGATCGGGATCGCCGGGGAACGGCATACCCACCATGCCGGAGTACCGCGCCGGACTGAACAGGGCGAGGCTGTCGTAGTAGTGCTTCCACGCGCCTCCCGGCTCCTTACCTGCCTCCAAAAGGATCGGGCGTAAGCCCCTGTCGATCAATGCTTTCCCGGCTGCCAGGCCCGATTGGCCCGCGCCAATCACCAGGGCGTCACACATTTGTGGCACGTCAACCTCCAGTCGGTACCAGCTGCGCCGTCCGATACGCCTCACGCACCTTGAGCCGCTGGCGCTTGCCGCTGGTGGTCAGCGGGATCGTGCGGGCCGGCACCACCACAACCTCATCGAGGGAGAACCCGAAAGCGGCACGGACACCGCCGGTGATACGTGCCCGCAGCTCGTCGTACTCGTCGGCCGCCGCCCGGGTTCCCACGACGGCGATCACCGATTCGCGGGCACGCTGCTCATCGTGCAGGGAAAACACCACGGAAACCCCTCCCGCGCCGGATAAACCGTCGATCTCCCGCTCCACGTCATAGGGCGGGAAGTTGCGTCCCCGCACGATGAGCATCTCTTTGCCACGGCCCACGACGAACAGCTCACCCCCGGCGAGGAAGCCGCGGTCTCCGGTGTCGTGCCATCCACCCTCGGGCGCGACCACCCCACCGCCGGGGCTCAAGTAGCCCAACATCACCGACGGCCCACTCACCTGAACATCGCCGACGGCCCCGTCGGGAAGCAATTCTCCTTCGGGCGAAAGGATTTGCAGCCGCAGGCCGGCGACCGCGCGCCCGCACGACACCACGAGCTGATCGTCCTCCGGATTCCGCTCGCCGCGCACTCTGCCGAATGACGTTCCTTCTGACGAATAAGGTTGCAGTGCAATACTTGTCGCAAGCACGGTTTCCGCCATGCCGTAGCACGGCACCAAGGCATCTGACCGCATTCCCAGCGGAGCAAGTCGTTCGGTGACCTCACGCAGCACCGCGTACGGAATGGGCTCGGCACCCACGTAGGCGTGACGCAGTGCGGACAAGTCCACGTCGGCGGGCACGCCGCCACGTCCGATCGCATCCGACACGGCCCGATACGCGAACGGTGGACCTGCGGTGTGGGTCGATCCGTGGTGGGACATGTGCCGTATCCATGACGTCGGATCGCGCAAGAATCCCATCGGGGTCATCACCCCCACCCGAAGACCGTAGAGAAGTGCGGCCAGCACTTGGATGAAGCCCATATCGTGATAGAGGGGCAGCCAGCTGAATACCCGATCTTGGCCACGCAATGCTCTTGTACCGTAGGCGATTGCGCATGAATTATGGACCACGTTGCCATGGGTCAGCAGCACTGCCTTTGGTGCGGACGTGGAACCTGAGGTGAGCTGGATGTGATGGGCATCCCCGGGAGCAGCTGACGAAAGCAATTGCCAATCAATAGGATCCGCATCGACAAGGTCGCCGTACGCCAGCACGTTCGGATGCGCAACAGCCACGGCCACCCGCGGTTGCGCAATGACCATGACCGGATTCAATACCTCGAGCGCCGCACGCACGTGCGCCACTCCCGCCGATTCCGGTCGCGAAGGTGTCGGCGGCGGCGCGACCGCGCACGGTACCGCGCCCAACAACAGCACCGCCAGCAGTGTGGCCAGGTACTCTTCATCACTCGCCGCGATCATGGCCACACGGTCACCGCGCCGCAGGCCACCTTCCGCCAGCGCCGCGGCACGAATCCGGATGGCGTTCACCAGATCTTTCCCCGAAAGCGTATGCAGATGACTTCGCGAATCATAGAAGTCGATCTGCTCAAGATCTGAGCGAAGCAGCGCGGGATAGTCGATCGCACCCGCGGCCATGGCCGGGGCGTTGACCGTCATGTGCTCGCGAATCGCATGATCGCTCATGCCTGTTCGCGGCGTTTCGCCTTATCGCGCAGGCGCTGACGGATGAACGTGCCCACATCACCCACCACAGTGAACGCAAACGCTTCTTCTTCCGGGATGAACACCGTGAACCGGTCTTCCAACTCGTTCATCAGCGCCATCAGTACCACCGAGTCGATGGGAAGGCTCAGCAGCGCAGTTTCGGCACCCACGGCATCGAGATCGACCTGAGCCAGATCTTCCTCGGGGAGCAGCTTGGTCAGTGCCTCTCGCAGCGCGCCGATGATTTCCGCATCTTCGGGAAGCGCCAGGGTTTCGGTCATTGGTCCTCTTTCTCCAGCAGCACACCGTCTTCAAGATGCAGCACACGATCCGCGATATCCGTCAGGCGCAGGTCGTGAGTCACGATCACCACCGCCGCCCCTTGGCTCTTGGCCGCATCGGCAAGCTGCTCGGCCACCTTCTTTCCGGTGGCCGAATCCAGGTTCGCGGTTGGTTCGTCAGCCAGGACCAGACCCGGACGCGCGGCCAGCGCCCGCGCGGCAGCGACGCGTTGCTTCTCCCCGCCTGAGAGCGCGGGGGGACGGTGATCGTTCCGATGCGCCAGCCCGAGCTCCGCCAGAAGTTCCCGGGCACGTGACGCGGCCGCCGCCTTGCCCACCCCGGCGTAACGCAACGGCAGCGCCACGTTCTCCGCACTCGTCAACGCATTCAGGAGGTTGTACTCCTGGAACAGGAATCCCAGTTTTTCCAATCGGATTCGGGCGCGCTCACGCTCGCTCAGGTCACCCACGTTCTGGCCGCCGATCCTGACCACACCCGCCGCCGGGGTCAGCAGCAACCCCATGACCAAAAGTGCGGTGGTCTTACCGCCGCCCGAGGGGCCGACAACCAGCACGACCTCACCGGGGTTGACCGTCAGGTCCAGGCCCCGCAGTGCATGCACGGCCGCATCGCCGGTTCCGTACTTGTGCTCGATGCCCTTGAGCTGCAGAACCGGCTCATGCGAAACATTCGGTTTTTCAGAACTGGTCATTGCACTCACCTCCGGAACGCCTGAGCGGGATCAATCCGTGTTACCCGTCGGACCGGTATGAGTGATCCGATGACCGCCATCACACCGGTGGCTGCGGCCATCGCGGCGAGCATGATGGGAGTCACTTGCACCGTGACATCTCCCAGTCGGTCCTTCACCAGGAACTGCACTCCGTAGGTGATCCCGGCACCCAACAGATATCCGAGCCCGGCGATCAGCGCAGCTTGAGTAATCACGATGCGGCACAACTGTCCTGGGCGAACGCCCAATGCCCGCAGCACCCCGAAATCACTCATCTGCTCGGTGGTGACAGCCAGCACGGTCAAGCCCACCAGCGCAACCCCGACCAGTGCGGCGATCCCAATCATCGTCTTGAGCGGTCGCCCGATCATCGAGATCACAATGGCACGGCTGTTCGCGGCGAAGGTCTCCGACGTCAGCGCATCCATTCCTGGCACCGTCTTTCTCACCGAATCCGCCACCTGGTCATCGGTGACCCCCTCTGCGGGCTGAACGAGGAAGTAGGACACCCGATTTCCGGCCCGTAGTAAGTGCGCGGCATCCGGCAGGGAGATGAACGCGTAGAAATTTCCTACGGCGGCAGTCTGATTGGACAGCCCCACAACCGTAAAGTCGCCGTCCACAAGCTGGACGGTGTCCCCGACATGAATCTTGTTCTTCTTCGCCAGCACCCGGTCCAACACCACCTCCCCGGAACCGGCGACATTGCGTCCTTCGGACAGCGACCACGGGCCGCCCACTCCGGTGGCGGTGTCGTATCCGACGACGAAGTACGCGGTGTGCCCACCGTTGTGCACGAAATCTGATGGCAGACCAAGGATTGGCTCCGCCGACTGCACACCGGGCACCTTAAGTAGCCGGTCCTTGCCGTCACCGGGCAGCCACGACACTGCCCGGAACATCTGCGACACACCCGGCTGAACCACCCAGACCGCTCCCTTGGAGTGATCGATGTAGGTGGTCACCTGATTGGTGGTGCCGACGAAGATTCCCGACATCACCAATACCAGGATCACCGCGACGGCCACCCCGATCACCGACAGCACGAATCGGGCTCGCTCGGCCACAAGGTTCTTGACGGCGACGATCATCGGACCATCCCGCCTGCCATGGCGCGCAGCCTTCGCACCGCACGCGCGGTGACTTCGACAACCCTGTCCACATCTGCCGGTGACACACTCGGGCCCAGAGAGAACCGAACGGTCCCGCGTGCCTGGTCCTCGGTCAGTCGCATCGCCTGCAGCACATGAGAAACGGTGTCTTCGCCGGCATGGCATGCCGATCCGGTGGATACGTAGATGCCATGCATGTCGAGATCGTCGGCGAGGGTATCGGCCCGGATTCCGTCGAATCGCAGACTCACCGTCTCCTCCAAGACCGGTTCGCTCACGTTCAGATGCACGCCGCCCACCGCACGCAGCCCCTCGATCAGCTGCTCACGCCGGTCCCGCACACCCAGCCGGTAGCCCATCGCCACGGTGCGCAGACACACTTCGGCCGCGGCGGCCATGCCGAGGGCGCCGGGCACATTCTCGGTGCCCGCACGCAGCCGGTTCTCCTGTGGTCCTCCCCGCATCACCGGCAACAGCCGATGCCCACCGCGGACAAACAGCGCACCCATTCCGCGTGGCCCGCCGAACTTATGCGCAGACACCGAGATCATGGTCGCACCAACGCCTGTCAGGTCCAATTTGCCCGCGGTATGCACCGCGTCGGTGTGGAACGCGGTACCCGATTGCGAGGCGATATCGGCGATCTCCCGGACCGGCTGGATCGCACCGGTCTCGTTGTTGGCGTGCATCACCGACACCAACTCGGTATCGGGGCGCAGCGCGCGGGCCACATCCATGGAATCGAGGTGTCCAGTCGGTGCTGGATCCACGAAGGTCACCTCCACGCCCAGATCCCGCAGTGCGTGAGCGTTCGCGAGAACGGCCGGGTGCTCGATGGATGACGTCACCAAATGGCCCTGAAAACCCACGGCTGCGAAGGTTCCCCATAAGGCAAGGGTGTTCGCCTCGCTTCCGCCAGAAGTGAGCACCACCTCATCGGCATCCGCTCCGAGCATCTGCGCGACGGTCTTCCTCGCATCGGTGAGGGCATCCGCGGCGTCACGTCCGGCACTGTGGCGGCTGGACGGATTACCCAGCAGCCGGTGCCCGTTCAGGACGGCTTGCGCCGCGCGTGGATGCAACGGCGCGGTGGCGGCGTAGTCCAGATATATCTCGGCAGGGGCAACCAGTGTGGGCGGGCTAAGAACCGGGGATGGTGCTGACATCTTCGTGAATTCCGTTGCGGTAGTTGTTGGCTAGGCGTTGCGCGACGTCGGCGCCGAGCGCCGCGACGTGCTGCTGTTCGGGCGAGAGGCCACCCGACCATTCGGTGACCTGAGTCGCTTCGATCGCCGCGATGTCTCCCACCGGCATCCCACTGAGACGCTCGGTGAGAATGGACGCCACGGCCAACGACGCCGAACACCCGTAGGCCTCGAAACCGATCTCACTGACGGCGTCATCACGAACCTGAGCACTCAACAAAATCTGGTCCCCACACACCGGATTTCCGATGAAGGCGGTGACATCGGCATGTGCCAGGCGGCCCGAGTTACGAGGGTTGGTGAAGTGGTCGACCACGGTGGGGCTGAACCGGGGCACTAGGCGCCCACCGCTTCCGTCACCCCAGCGGAAACCAGCTCGCACTCGGCGACGACTTCTTGTGAGTCGATGTACTTTTCGATACTCACGGCGCAGCAGCCCAGTTCGGCACCCTGGCGCCGCCGCCGGAACTTGACGGTCTGGCCGGTGCGGCCGCAGGGGCAGTCGCTCTCGTCCACCTCACCGATGTCGTCGGAAAGCAGAAAGCCGGGATACGCGGTGTTCAGTGCATCGAGGATCGCTATCCCGCCGGTCTTTCCGGGCTGCAGTTCGACGGAGGCGTCGGTGACGTCCCGGATGGAGATGTAGCACCACGGCGGCACATGCTTGCGCTGATGCTCGCACTCGATGGCGAGCATGTTCGACTCGATCATCCCGTACATGTCGCGGATGCGGGTGCGGTCGATTCCCAGTACGCGCTGTGCCTTCTCGTTGAAGTCGTCGCGGCTGATCGAATTGCCGGTGTACTGCTTCCAGCCGCCCAGCATGATGATCAGCGAGTCGGGGTCAAGCCTGAGTGGAATATCCTCCAGTTCCAGGTATTTCAGGAACCTGGCAATGATGAACGGCGGACCGATGAGGTGGCGGGTCATCCGTCCCTCCCAGCTCCGCAGCTGCGCCAGGGCCTCTTCGGGATCGAAGGAGTACTCGCGCACGACGTACCGGTGGTCATCGAGCATCCCGGTGAGGAGATTGAAGATCTTCACCATGCCCATCTCGGGCACCTCGGCGGTGGAGGGGCACAGGAACAGCCCGGCGCCCTGGGAGATGCCGAAGAAGTCGCGGTATCCACCGAAAATTCCGACCGATGCCCTGGTCACCGTCGTCGAATCACGCCGCGCGACCGACGGGACACCGCTGGTCCCCGTCGACCGGATCTCGATCTCGACATCCTCGAGCCCGCAGGTCATGAGCACATGTGCGCCAGCCTGTTTGAACATGCTGACCGGAAGCAGGGGGATGCGGTGCAGGTCAGCGCCGTCACGAATATCACTCGGGGTGAGGCCGACGGCATCGCACTGGGCACGGTAGAAGCCGTTGCCTTCGAAGTGCACTGCGAAGGTTTCGCGCACCACATCGGTAAGCGATGCCCGCCAGTCGTCTCGTGTCATCCGGAGGGCTTCCCCCGGCATCCCGAGCATGGTGACCAAATCCACTGCACATCTCCTTTGACTGCCTAGCCCACACAGGGCACCGGTGGAGTGGTCGAATCATCGTGAGGAAAAGTTCCCGCAGACTTACAACGCCTTGTGGAAGAGTGCGACCTGTGCCGGACGATGATCTACGCGACGACCATGCCGAGCTATTACAGAGACGTGCGCTCACCGAGGACGCGGCCCGCCCCGAGGCGGTTGCGCGCCGCCACGCCGCCGGCGGTCGTACCGCCCGGGAGAACATCGCCGATCTGGTAGATGCTGGATCGTTTGTGGAGTACGGCCGATTCGCCATCGCCGCGCAGCGCGGCCGTCGCGAGATCGCCGACTTGATCGCCCGCACACCCGCGGACGGGCTCGTCGCCGGAACCGCACGAATCAACGGCGAACTGTTCGGTTCCGACCGCAGCGCCTGCGCCGTGCTGTCCTACGACTACACCGTGCTGGCCGGGACGCAAGGTGCACTCGGGCACCAGAAGAAGGACCGGCTCTTCGATCTCATCGAACGCATGAAGCTCCCGACGGTGTTCTTCGCCGAGGGCGGCGGCGGTCGCCCGGGCGATACCGATTACCCCGTGGTCTCGATGCTTGATGTCCGTGCGTTCAAGTTGTGGGCGGCCTTGTCGGGGGTCGTGCCGCGGATCTCTGTGGTCAAGGGCAGGTGCTTCGCGGGCAATGCCGTCATCGCGGGCTGCTCTGACCTGATCGTGGCGACCAGGGACACATCGATCGGCATGGGCGGTCCCGCCATGATCGCAGGCGGTGGACTCGGCGATGTGCATCCGGACGAGGTCGGGCCACTTGCAGTCCAGTCCCCAAACGGTGTCGTCGACGTGGTGGTGGACGACGAGCAACGGGCCGTCGCTGTGGCCAAACGGCTTATCGGCTACTTCCAGGGCACGGTAGAGACCGGCGAATCGGCCGATCAAACCACTTTGCGGACAATGATTCCCGAACGTGCCCGACGCGCGTATCCGGTGGGACCCATTATCGAGACGCTCGCCGACGCGGGCTCGGCGACCTTTCTGCGAGAGAAGTTCGCCCCCGAGATGGTGACCGCGCTCGCCCGCATCGAAGGCCGGCCGATCGGCATCCTGGCCAACAACTCGATGGTGATGGCGGGGGCGATAACCGCCGCCGCGGCGGACAAGGCCGCGCGGTTCTTGCAGCTCTGCGATGCCTTCGGATTGCCGGTGCTCTCACTGGTCGACTGCCCGGGGTACATGGTGGGTCCGGCCGCGGAGGCCGACGCGTTGGTTCGACGCGCATCACGCATGCTCGTCGCCGGGGCCGCAATGCGGGTTCCACTGGTCGCGGTCATCTTGCGCCGCGGGTATGGCCTTGGCGCACAAGCCATGACCGGCGGCAGCCTGCATGAACCGTTACTCACCGTGGCGTGGCCGAACGCGCATCTGGGCCCGATGGGCCTAGAGGGCGCGGTGCGTCTGGGGCTGCGCAAGGAATTGGAGGCAATTCCCGACGAGGCCGCCCGAGAGGAGGCGGTGCGTCACGCAACCGCCGCGGCGCAGGAGAATGCCAAGGCACTCAACGCCGCTCAGATCTTCGAGATCGACGACGTGATCGACCCGGCCGATACGCGTGCACTGGTCGCCTCGACTTTCGCCGCCGCCATGCGGGAACCGCTGCCGCCGCGCCGCCCCGTCGTCGATACCTGGTAGCAGCTCGGCCACATCGATCCGGTTTCTTCGGGATTTGATCTCAAGTGAACTTGAGATTCTAGGTTGTGGACCCATGACCTCGATCCATGATCCGGCCGTCCGTCTGTTTCTCGACTCCAATCCTGCCCTGATCGGGCAACTTGGGTACCTCGCAGTCGGCGGACGGCCGCTGATCCTCCCCATCTGGTATCGGCTGGCCGATGATCATCTCCAGTTCATCACACATCGAAACACTCTGAAAGTCAGGGCTTTACAACGTGATCCGCGTGCCGTGATCGCTGTGGCGACGCAGGCGGAGCCATTTCTCTACGTACAGATCCAGGGCGAGGCAACGATCGAACCCGACGAGTCCGGAGTGCGCGCCGCCCTGCTGGACATCACCGCCCGATATCTGGGCGCCGATCGCGCCGAAGCCTATGTAGAAGAGCATCACAGCGCACCCGGCGAAGCAATCGTGCGCGTGCGCCCTTCCCGCGTCCACGCCTCTCTGTAGGGAGACCGACGATGCACACCATCACCATCGACGGCACACCGATCACCTTCGACGATCAGGGCCTGGACGACGGGCCCGCCCTCCTGCTGCTCACCGGGTGGGGGCACGATCACCGCGCCTATGACGAGCTGCTGCCCCATCTCGTCCCTCGTCACCGTGTCATCCGCGTGGATTGGCGCGGCCATGGCATCGATCGCACTCCCGTGGCTGAATTCGGTCTTGCGGAACAAGTTTCGGATGTCGTCGGATTGCTCGATGCCCTGAGCGTGGACTCGTTCGTCCCCGTGGCGCACGCTCACGCCGGCTGGACGGCGCTGCAGCTCGCCGATCGGCTCGGCGCCGCGCGGGTACCGGCCGTCATGATCATCGACCTCATCATGACGGCCGCTCCCCGGGAATTCCTCAACGGCATCAGGGCATTTCGTGACCCCGCGCGGTGGCAGTCCAGCCGACTGGAGTTCCTCCGGGCCTGGCTGGCAGGTAGCCACAACGAGGCCGTGAACCGGCACATCCGCACCGAGATGGGCGGATTCGGATTCGAGGTATGGGCGCAGGCGGGACGCATCATCGACGATGCGTACGCCACCTGGGGCTCACCGATGTCCCGGATGGAGAAAATCATCGAGCCGCGGCGCGTTCACCACATCTTCTGCAGGCCCGAGCGCACCGCCTACGACGATCTGCACGACGAGTTCCGGGCGCGCAATTCCTGGTTCAGCTACGCCCGTCTGGACGGCACGACACATTTCCCGCAGCTGGAATTGCCGCTGCGGGTGGCAGAGGAGCTCCGGGATCTACTCGCCGCCGACCGAGATCACTGACCCGTGATTGTTCTCAGAGTGGGGCCGGCGGTCCAGCCACCGTCTACGGCAAGCTCGGCGCCGGTGACGTAACTCGCGGCGTCCGACAAGAGGTAGGTCACGGCGCCCGCCACCTCATCGGCGGTGCCCACGCGGCCCATGGCGGTGATCGGCATGTTGCCCTCCCCCTGCTGGAAGCCCTCTTTGGCCGTCATCGGGGTGTACACGACACCGGGATGCACGGAGTTGACCCGAATCCGCTCGGGCCCAAGTTCAATCGCCGCAACCTTGGACAGGCCCCGTACGCCCCATTTCGACGCACCGTAGCCGGAGGTGAGCGCCAGCCCGACCAGACCGGCAGCCGACGAGATATTCACGATCGCACCGCCACCATGTGCCCGCATGGGCGCTATGACGGCTTGCATGCCGATGAAGACACCGACCAGATTGACCTCGATCACCTTGCGAAAGTGTTCGAGCGCCTCATCGGCCACCAAGGCGGCACTGGAGATCCCCGCGTTGTTCACCAACCCGCTGATGGAGCCGAACTCCGCCAGCGTGGTCTGGACAACCGTCTGCCACTGTTCGGCATCCGTCACATCCAGCTGTGCGAATCGCGCGGCACCACCGAGTTCGGTCGCCAAGTGGCGTCCCTCTTCTACGAGCACATCAGCGATGACGACGTTGCCGCCTTGCGACACGATCCGGTGCGCGAAGGCCGCGCCGAGCCCGCGAGCTCCACCGGTAACGATGACGTTCTTTCCTTGCAGCAGAGCAGAATTGCCATTCATGACTCCAGGCAACCACAGCACTGACAGCAGGTAGCGAGTTCCTCCCGCCCATCGGGAGGAGTGAGCGATAACACCAGCGCACCCCAATTGTGGGGTGTCACCCAAGGTTTTTCAGATCTAGCTAGGCCTCGACCGAGTCCGCCTCCGCGGGCCCATCCCCAGCGGGTGCCGGTCCGGGATGGGGCGCGAGCACCGACGCGGGAATCACCTCGGGACCGTCGCCATCGGCAGGCACATCCAAGGGCGCGGATCCCGCCGCCTCATCGTTGTCCATCGGTAGGTACATGTGACGCTGGAACTGGGGCTGGTAAGCACCGCCACCACCGATCTTCACGCCACCTCCCTCACCGCTGGAGACGGCGGTACCGTCGGGCAGCGTGACAGCGGTGTGACCGCCGTTCCAGCCAATCACCAGCGCACCGGGGGCGGTGCCGTACTTGAAACCACGTGCGAGAAGCGCGCGCTCCTGGTTCCCGGTGTTGAACCGAGAACCGAACGCGGGGCGGTCGGTGGCGACGTTGGACACCCAGGAGGCCAGGCCGGAGCAGTCAGTGCCCCGAGGGGTGTCCCCACCCGAGACATACGGCGTACCCGAGACCTGATGGATAAACGCCAGCAAAGCAGCGAGATCAGACATGGGACGCGACGCTAACAACCAGCTTGATGGCCTACCAAAATATGTGGCTTCCGTCATATTTGCTGGAGATTATGACGGAAGTTACTGCCCGCCAACGCGATGCTGATTACCGTAGTCCATGTCCGATCGTTCGTCCACTCGGACAAACATGCAGGACACAGTCGGTTTGTCCAACGTTTGTCACCGTTGATTCGAAATTTGCTGTGCACTACCCGCATTGATCACTTTTCCTGCACATTGACGCATCTCTTGTATTAACGCAGGAGATTTTCTGTTACCTATCCCACCTTTTGGCCGGTGCCCGTCTCATTCCGTGGGATGGCTTGCGCGCTACCTCATTCGAGGATTCACACCGCCTCAACGTGTCAAAAATCCACATTCCCGCCGTATTTTCCGTGCGCTTGCCGGTCAGCGCCGGGAATCGGCCAACTCGCTCATGATGTCGGCCACCGAGCCGACTCTGATCTTCTTGAATCCGCTTCCCGCCCAAACGTTTGTGGCCTGCGGATCTCCTGCGCGGACTGCGGCCACCCGCACCGGGCTCGTCAGATAGTGCACCTCGGTGTATCCCAGCGGGGCCTGTTCTTCATGCTCGTCAATGAACCTGTTGCGTAAGCCGCGCGCGTATCAACCCGAAAATGACTTAGTTACAACAGTTTCAGAGAAATCCGGGTTCCGCAGCGCGGCCCGATGGACGGGACTGCTGCCCGCCTCATCGGCCAGGAGAAATGCCGTACCCAACTGTGCGGCAACGGCTCCCGCCGCTATTGCGGCGTCGACGTCCTCACCGGTGACCAATCCACCCGCAGCAACGACCGGCACATCAAACTCTTCGCGCAGTCCGGCCAGCAGATCTGCCAATGGTTGCGTTGCCGGTGCGGCGGCCGGATCGTACGTACCGCGATGCCCTCCCGCCTCCGGTCCCTGCGCGGCCAGCACATCGACACCGGCTCCTATCGCTAACGCCGCCTCACGCAGTGTGGTCACGGTGGCAACGGTCGCAATGCCCAGGTCCGTCAAGCTCCGGCGCTCCTCGGGACTCGGAGCACCAAATGTGAACGACACGACCTCCGGGCACAGCGCCCGAACAACATCCAGCTTGGCGGCCCAGTCGTCATCGCTGAACCGAGGCAGCCCAAGCTCCACCCCATACCGCTGTGCCTCACCGGCAAGGTCCTTGGCGTATCGCTGGATCGCTTCGGCCGTTGCCACACTTGGTTGCGGGACAAAAAGATTCACTCCAAGGGCACCCGAGGTGAGAGCTCGTGCCGCGGCGATGCGTTCGGCGAGCGCATCGCCGGTCAAACATCCCGCAGCCAGAAACCCCAACCCGCCGGCATTCGTCCCGGCAGCGGCGAGTTCGGGGGTACTCGGGCCGCCCGCCATCGGCGCCACGATCACACGGCGGGAAAGCTCGCGGAGATCAAAGCGGCCCGTCGCCATGATCAGGCCGACATGTCGAGGACGACGCGGAACCTCGCGGCGCCGGAAAGCATGTGTTCGTAAGCTTTTGGTGCATCCGCCAATGGCAGAATCTCGTTCATCGAGCGAATGCCGTGGTGCTGAGCGAGATTCAGGTTGTCTTCGTTCTCTATCGCGCTGCCCGTCAGGGAACCGATGATCGAGCGGGTTCCGAAGATCAGCTCGGGGATACTCGCCTCAATGGGCTCGGAGTCCGCACCCACGACAACCAACTTGCCGTTGGGTGCCAATCCCGCGATCAAGGGCGACATCGACGACCCGCTGGATGCCGTCGCGATGATTGCGGTGGCACCCCCCAACGCCCGCAAGGCCTTCGCGGGATCGCCCGCGGTGCTGTCGATGTACTCGTCAGCACCGAGTTTTCTTGCCAGCTCGGCCTTTCCGGTACCACGAGCGATGGCGGCAACGCGAAAGCCCAATGCCTTGGCGTACTGAAGACCCAGGTGACCCAGCCCTCCGATGCCCTGGATGGCGACAAGGGAACCCGGTCGGGCATTCGCGGTCAAGAGCGCCCGGTACACGGTAAGACCGGCGCATAGCAGCGGCGCCGCATCGACCGGATCAACCCCGGCGGGGACTCGGACCAGACCGCTGGCCCGCGCGTAGGCCACCTCGCTGTATCCACCGTCGACTGTGGTGCCGGTCGTGTTCTGATGGGAGCAGTTCACGAAATCGCCACGGCGACACTGCTCACACTCGCCACAGTGTCCGTTGAGATACCCGATACCGACTCGTTCGCCGATCTGCCACGCGTGTACACCCGCGCCGACGGCGTCGATCACGCCCACAATTTCATGGCCGGGGACAATCGGTTTCGACGGATCCGCCCGCATTCCCTCGGCCGCGAACGCATCGGTGTGGCACACCCCGCACGCCTCTACCCGGACTCTCACCTCGCCGGGCGGGGGTTCGGTGAGCTCCCGCTCCACCAGACGAAAGTCCCGCCGGCCCGTTACCTCGAATGCACGATATGTGGACACGATTCCTCCTCGGGTGCGTGCTCAGCCCGTCCAGCGGTGGTGGCGGGATGATCAAACACTGGCACATATCGCCGAAACGCGATACGTGCATACCTCCGGGAACTACTGCCCGTGGTCAACCATTCCCCGGAGCGGGAGGAGTCGGCCGTCGTCGCGGCCCGGTCCCTTCTCATCGGGCTGGTGACGACACGGAGCGAGCGTCATTCACTCACTACCAAGTGCCGCCACCGCCCGGCGGGAACAGCTAGCAGGCCAGCGTGACGTACGCGACCTTTTGGCCCACGGAAGGAACCGTCGTCGGCTGGTTGCGCATGTTGCGCCCCGGCTGCACATTCTGAACACTGGATTGCTGTGACACTCCCTGAACTGTGCACTCCGACGGATGTTCGGACCCCACCTTGGTGATGATCACCCGGTACCCGTTGGACTTGAGGTCGCTGATCACGGATTCCGGATCTGAGGCGGGGCCTGCGAACGCGGCGGCCGCTGTCACCAGCGACAGCCCGGCGGCGCCGAGCGCCGCCGCTGTCGATATCACGATCTTCTTCATTGCTTGCGCTCCTTCTACATCATTGAAGACGAAGCCGCCCTGATGGTTACGCGTTGTCAGGCGATGGCGACTGGCTCGGGTTGATCTTGTGGGTGCCGTACGGGACCTGCGGGTTGGTTCCCAGCGGGACGTGCGGGTTGGCACCCTCGTAGGTCGGCTGGTGAGCACCCTGCTCGTAGGCCACGCCGCCCGGTGTCACACAGGCGCCCTGCTGGGCGTTGTTGACACTGTTCTTGTTGGCGTAGCAGCCGGGGGGAGGCGTCGGGCCCGCCGCGGCGATTGGTGCGCCCAGGAAGGCGACTGTTGCCGCGACGCCGACTCCACCAAGGATTGCAACGAGTGACTTTTTCATCTGATGTTTCCTTTCCGCTCGGTCAAGTTGCTAATGGCCTGGGAAGTGAAACCACTTGCCTAAGACATCAACGTTGATGCATTCACCCAGTTCAACGGCTTCCGGGTTCACCTAGTTCCCAATTTATGAGATGTTCGGTTGATTCTCAGCTAAATCTCAGAGTACCCCATGGGGGTTGGGGTGATAGAAAGGTGGTATATAGCCGTTAACCTTCCGTTAACCAGGTGAAACGGCTTAATTTCTATAGATCATTTGATCTATAATTAGATCATGCGATCTAAAAATAACGCCGAACGGACCTTCACCGAGGCCGCTCGCCGCGAGCAGATCGTTGCGTGCGCGATGGACGTCATCGCGGAGGTCGGTTACCCGCAGACCTCGATCCGAAAGATCGCCGACCGCGCCGGCATCGCGATGAGCGTCGTCCTGTACCACTTCGGCACCAAGGACGGGCTCATCGAGGCGGTCATCGCCTCCATGTACCAGGCGGCTCTCGAAACTGTGCCGCCGGCTATAGCCCGGGCACGTACGCAGACCGACAAGCTTGCGGCCTACATCCATTCCAGCATCGACTATTTCGATACCCATCGTGCGCAGCTGGCGGCACTGGCACAACTGGGTACGAGCTACAAACCCAGCGGCGGGAAGCATCTCAGCGACCTGGGATTGACACCCGAACTGTCCGAACAACTGACCGAGCTCGATCCATCCACCATTCTGCGCGCCGGCCAGAAGTCGGGCGAGTTCTGCTATTTTCCAGTCGATTCCACCGCTATCGCCCTGCAGGGAGCCGTGAACGCGGTGGTCGAGAAGATTCTGCGGGACCCGAAGTTCGACGCGCACCGCTATTCGGAGGACCTCGTGAAAATGTTCAGTCGCGTAGTAAGGAACGCGTGATGGCGAATGTCGTTATCACCGCCCTCGGTAGCCACGGCGACGTCGCTCCGTTGACCGGCGTAGGCACCCGCCTCCGCGAGGCAGGGCATCACGTGACCCTCGCCGCGTACGAACGCTTTGAATCCTTGATATCCCCCTGCGGCATCGACTTTCGCGGCATCGCTGGACCCGACGCACCGCCCGACGAGGCGAATGTCAACGTCACCAAGGCGCTCACAGAGTTCCTCTCGCCGGGTGGGATGCGCTCACTCGGCAGCGCACTGCTGGCGGCCCTACATGACACGCCTGCCGACATACTGCTGCTGTCACCGTTCTCCGAACTGGCCGGGCATCCCCTCGCCGAGGCGAAAAGGATTCCGTCCGTTGGAATCCGGTTCCAGCCGTTTTCTGCCACCGCGAAGTTTCCACCGGCCGCGCTCGGGGCCTGGTCGGCCGGAGCGACAGTTAATCGTCTGGCATCCCAGGTCGGGGCCCGGCTTGTCGATCGTCTCTACAGCGGTGTGGTGGCCGACTTTCGCGAAGACCTCGGCCTGCCAAAGGTATCGGCCAGACAGCTGCGCCGCGGCCGAACGGAATCGGAATGGACTGTTCTGCATGGTTTCTCGCCGCACATTGTGTCGAGACCATCGGACTGGCGGCCGGGCCTGGAAGTCTGCGGCTACTGGTGGCCGCACGCCGATCCGCATTGGCGCCCCACTACCGAACTGGTCGATTTCCTCGCAGCGGGCGCACCCCCGGTGTACGTCGGATTCGGAAGCACAATGACCTCCGCCAAGCAGGCCGAGCATATTTCGGAGCTCGCGCGCAGCGCACTACGCAGGGCGGGCATGCGGGGCATCGTGCAATCCGGGTGGGCGGGAATCAATGCCGATGGCGATGATGTCCTGACGGTGGACGAGGTACCGCATAGCTGGCTTTTCCCGCAATTGGCAGCCGTCGTACATCATTGCGGTGCCGGAACAACCGCGGCCGCGTTGCGTGCCGGGGTCCCCGCGATTGCCGTACCGGGACTAGGCGATCAACCCTTCTGGGCTCGACGGCTCCGCGATCTCGGGCTCAGCGCCGACACCATCCCGCAACGTGCTCTCACCGTTGAACACCTGGCCGCTGCCATCCGCACCGCCGTGACCGACCACGAGCTCAAGGATCGGACCCGCCGGATCGCGGACATCCTCACTATCGAAGACGGCGCGGCGCAGGTTCTGTCGACCGTCGACCAATTGCTGCGCTGAGCGCGCTATCGACAGACCTTGTCAGAGTGACCGAGGAAGTCCGCGACACCCCTCGTGAGTCAGTTCCCGGCATGCGCGCGGTGTGAACTCGGTCGCGGTCTCCTGGTCGTACCTGCTAGCGGAATTACGGCTACAGTGTTGCCGTAATTGCCTCGCGCTGTCAAGACAGACATACTGGCCGCTATGACAGACGAGCGACGAACACGTGGTCGCCCGCCCCTCCCTATGGAGTCAATCGTCGATGCGGCGTTGCGGATCGTTGACGAGGAGGGCGGCGAAGCACTGTCCATGCGCGCGCTGGCCCGCCGCCTCGATTCCGGGACCGCGACCATCTATCGGCATTTCGCGAATCGCACCGAGGTCGTCGCGCACGTCGTCGATCGGGTCTTCGGCGAGGTGCGGTTCGATGATGCAGAACTCGCGGAAATGTCCTGGCAATGCGCGTGCATCGTCAGTTCACGTGCACTATTCGACGCCCTGCGCCGCCATCCGAACGTGGCGATGCTGCTGGCCGACCAGATACCCGTCGGACCCAATGTCTTCATGATTCGCGAGCACACCTTGACGCTCTGCCTCAGGGCTGGATTCTCACCGGTCGAGGCCGTCCGCATCTACATGACGCTAGGACGCTACGTATTGGGATACGCCAACCAAATAGGCGTAGAACACCGGGCCAGCGAGGCCGACATTGCGATGATGACCCGATTCGTCGAAAGCATCGACATCACTAATTTCCCGTCGACCCTGGCCACCGCCGGCGCCACCCTGGTCCCGCTCGACGAGGAGTTTGACTTCGGGCTGGGGCTCATCGTGGCAGGACTTGAGGACCTTCGCCACCGGAAATGACCGTCCCCGGAGCGCTTCAGTCCGGAATGCGATGGACCTCATCGCCGGGTACGGCCGAAGACAGCGCCCGCATGCCCCACAGAGCCTTCACCAAGACCAGGTAACTGGCCGGACTGGCGAAGTTCAGGCCACCAAGAAGTTGCTTGATCATGGTCAGCACGTCCCAGTAGATGCGCTCGCAGACCAGGGTGGTGCCGTCGAAGATGAAGTATGCGGTCATGCGGACCTTGAAGCTGCTGCCCGTCGCGGGCACCGCGCCGAATGGCCCCGTGTGCGTCCCCAGGAGATAGAACTCGCAGACCACCGCGTCATCGGTGTGGCGCAGCCGGATCATTTCGTGGCGCTGGTCCGGGAAGGCGATCCGGGTGTCGATGTAGTACTGCCGCACCTCGTCGCGACCGTCGTACACGACACCGAGCGGGATCAGCTCGTATCGCGGATGCGGGAAGGTGGCCAACACCGCATCCCAATCCTGTTCCACCTCATCATGGAAGTGGTCGAGGACTAGCTTCTCCCGCTCGGCGCGGACGGATTCCATGCCGACATCATTCCCCGGCGGCTGCTCCTACAGATGCTTCTTGAAGAACGGGATCACCCCGGCCAACGCCAGCGCCACCGGCTCCGGCTTGTCGTAGAGGTCGTAGTGCGACCAGCCCTCGGCCACGACGAGTTCCTTGTTCTTGGACGCCGCCCGGCGGTACGCCTCCAGACCGTCGCGGTAGGCACCGAACGCGCCCGGCTTGTCACCGACCACAATCACGACCGGTTGCGTCAGCAGAACTTCCAGCCGGTTGAAGGCATCCCAACCCACGGCAGTCGCCTGATGCGAGAACAACGAGCTGGTCGCGCCGTACGGCTGCTCACCGCGCGGGGTGCGGTAATACTCGGTGGCCTCCACGACGTCGATCTCGGTGATGCCCTGCTTCTGCGCATCGGCGGGATCGGCGGGCAACAGGTTGTTGACCTTGAGCGCTGCACCCTGCGCCTCGGCGGTGCGCTGCGCGGCAATGGCTTCGAGGGTGCCGATCGGGTCGTAGCCAGAGAAGGCCTCGTGCATCAGGCGGCCGAAATTCACGCCCGTGATGGACGCAACGGCCTTGATGCGGCGCTCGGTGGTCGCCGCATTGATCGAGTAGGCACCACCGCCGCAGACACCGATGATGCCGATCCGATTCTGGTCGACATACGGCAGCGTCACCAGATGGTCGACTACGTGGCTGATGTCCTTGACCCGCTGCGCCGGGTCCTCGATGAAGCGCGGTTGGCCACCGCTGGCACCCTGGAAACTGGCGTCAAAGGCAATGACGACGAAGCCCTCATCCGCCAAAGCAGTCCCGTAGATGTTGCCGGAGGTCTGCTCCTTGCAACTACCGATCGGATGCACACTGACGATCGCCGGATACGTGGCCGACTCATCGAAGCCCGGTGGCAGGTAGATGTCGGCTGCGATATCCCAATACGGCGTCTTGACCGCGACGTGCTCAATCTTGTCCAGTGCCATGGTGCTTATGCCTTCCTTGTCAAATTCTTTCGGAAAAACGGAACAGCTTGCCCCACAGCGAGATCGACGTACTTCGGGACGTCGTAGAAGTCCATGTGCGTGGCACCGTCCACGACCACCAGTTTCTTGTCACTGCGGACACGCGCGTGCAGCTCGGTGGACGCCCACAACGATCCCGCCTCACTACCCGCAACGATCAAGACGGGGGCGGTGAAGAGCTCCTCCACAAGGTGGAAGGCGTCGTACGCGATGATCTTCGGCAGACTCTTCGCCATCACGTACTTGTTCTCGGCGTTGGGATGGTGCGCGCGAGCCGTCAGATAGTACTCACTGGCCTGCGCCAGATCGTGGGGCGTGTCTTCGTCGACGTGCGCCGGTACATAGGCGGCAAACGCGGTATCTGCGCCAGCGGCCTCGGCGGTGCGCTGGCGCGCCGCGGCATCAAGCACCGCCACCGCATCCGCATCGGTTCCCGTGCCGTACCAACCACGACGCCATGACGCACCGATATTGGCCGCGCTCACCGTGCCGAGCGCCTTGATCCGGTGATCAGTCATGGTGGCAGTGACGGCATATCCGCCACCTGCACAGATACCCCAGACACCGATGCGCTCGCCATCCACATAGTCCAGGGACTGCAGGTAGTCCACAGCGGCCCGGATGTCTTCGACGCGTGCGTCCGGATCCTCGAGATGGTGCGGATCTCCCCCACTTTCACCCTGATAGGACGCGTCGAACGCCAGGGTGACAAACCCGTGCTCGGCCAGTCTCGCCGCATAGAGACCGGCGGTCTGTTCCTTGACCCCACCGCCGGGATGCACCGTCACCAGCGCCGCATAACTACCTTTCACATCGAAGTCAGGGGGTAGGAACACATTGCCCGCCATGATGATTGGACCATTCGGGAAAGTAACCGGGTTCACAAGAACTCCTCGTCTCGTCACGTTGATCGGATGGTTCCCCCATCTGTGCTAGCCACTCAACACCGAACGACGATCGTCATCCAGGGCGGACTCAACCCCGGTACTGGCAAACCCCCCTTGAGCCTGCACACTCGCCTTACGGTGGAGGGCATGGATAAGCGTGCGGAGATCCGAGACTTCCTGACATCACGCCGGGCCCGGATCACCCCACAGCAGGCAGGCATTCCCGTGTATGGAGCCCAGCGGCGCGTGCCGGGTCTGCGCCGCGAAGAGGTGGCATTGCTCGCCGGGGTCAGCGCCGATTACTACACCCGGTTGGAACGAGGCAATCTGGCAGGCGTTTCCGACTCCATACTGAGTGCGGTGGCCAGGGTTCTCCAGCTCGATGAGGCAGAGCGCACACATCTCTTCGATCTGGCCCGGTCAACCCAGGCATCCCGCCGCACCCCGCGCAGGCCCGCCGCGCATCAGGTCCGGCCGAACATCCTGCATATTCTCGATGCCGTCGTCGGCGCACCCGCGTGGGTCAGCAATGAACGCCTGGACATCCTGGCTGCCAATGACTTGTGCCGGGCGCTCTACCACGACGCGTTCACTCAGCAGGATCGCCCCGCGAACCTAGCTCGGTTCGTCTTCCTGGCCACACCGTCACGTGACTTCTTCCTGAACTGGGATCGGCATGCCGACGACTGCGTGGCCATGCTGCGCACCGCCGCGGGCCGAGACCCCTACGACGAGGGGCTCACTCAACTCGTCGGGGAACTGTCCACCCGCAGTGACGATTTCCGCGTGCGCTGGGGCGCACACGACGTGCGCTTCCACCGCACCGGCCTCAAGAAACTCCATCACCCCGCGGTCGGGCAACTTGACCTCACCTACGAGCGCATGGACCTGGCCGCAGATCCCGGGATCATGCTGTATGTCATGACTGCCGAGCCGAATTCCACTACAGCGGAACGGCTCAAGCTTCTTGGCAGCTGGGCGGCCACCCAGCGAGAACAGGCGGCCGAGACCACGGCAGAATGACGACGGTGACCACAATCGGATATGTAGTGAGTTCTGACACCGCGGTGACGCTGCTCGCGGCGGGGCTCATCTTCCTACTCTCGTTGCTACTTGGCGTATGGAAGTACCGCCAGATGGTCACCAGTCCCAACCATCTCGCGCACCCGTATGTCGACACCGCGCATCGGGCAGCGTTGCTCTATTCGTTCGCGACCTTGCTCACCGCCGTGTTCGTCGAACTGAGTGCGTGGCCCAGCTGGGTAAATCTCAGCGCTGCAATGGTCTTGGTCTTCTTCTTCGTCGCGGCCATCGCCAGTTACATCGCCCACGGCGCACTTCGCGATACCACCAATCAGTTTGAAAAGCCCAGCGCCGGCATGTACCTGGCGATGGTGTTGCTCATCCTCGGCGAGGTGGGCGGATTTGGGGTTCTCCTGGCTGGATTCATACGCGCCCAATGGTTTTCCTGACACTCGACGGCTGACAGTCACCACATGTAGGGCATCAGGCGATAGCGCGCGGTCTGCATGTACGCACGGTATCCATCCAGCTGATCGACGAGCAGCTTCTCCTCGTCGACGATGCGCACGATGAGCACAAACAGGCCAGGTAGCACGGATACGAGACCCCAGTACGAGCCGAGGGCCAGCGGAAACCCGATGATGGTAATGACATTGCCGGTGTACATCGGGTGGCGCACAAGCCCATACAAGCCCGTGGTGACCAGGGTCTGGCCCGTCTCCACCCGAACAGTGGAGGCCGCGAAGCTGTTCTGAATGACCACCAGGCTCGTCACGCCCAGCCCCATCGCCACCAAAACATCGCCGAGCACACAGATCACCGGAGGCACCGAGGACCACCCAAAGCGATGGTCAAGGGCGCTGATCACGACCATCGCCGCCAGTGAGAAATACCATCCGCCGATGAGTACCTTTTGCAGCACTCGGGTTTCCGCCGCCGGACCCGCGCGCTTGCGCCGCTGGTGCGCCGCGGGGTCCGCCCGCTGCAAATATATGGTGGGGATCCAGGTCGACAGTGCGAACACCACCAAAAAAGCCCATGCCTGCCAATAGTGGATTGTCCCGGCCAGTAGGAACAGCACCGAGCCGAACACGGCCAGCTCAACGAGCCCGAACGCGAGAACTCTCGCAACGGCTTTCACGAATCCTCCAGTCTTCACCGTGCCGGGGTGTTTTCTAACTGCTGTGCCAGGCTTCTCACCGATGGCGCGTCGAACAACGCCAACATCGTCAGATTGGCATCCAGTGCCGTGTTGATCGCCGCGACCACACGCATCGCCCCCAACGAGTTGCCGCCCAGATCGAAGAAAGACTCATCGACGCCGACTCGATCCATGCCCAGCACATGGGCGAAGATGCTGGATAGGATCTGCTCATTCAAGCTCGCCGGGGGGCAATAGACACCGTTGGTATCGCGGACTTCGTTGGCCTGCACCGCGGCCTGATTGCTCCAGTCGCTCCAGCGGTCTCGCCCAGCACCATTCACCAGATCCAGAGACGACAGCTGGCGATTGGGGTGCGCGGTCATGGCCATCAGCACCTGCTTGAACCGCTCGATCAACTCCCCGATGCTTTCCGCATCGAACACATCCGTGTCGTACTGGACGCGAAGTTCCAACTCACGACCCGGCCCTGCCTGCACGGCAATCGGATAGTGGTAGTAGTCGCGACTGCTGAATCCGGTGATCGCCAACCCGTTGATATCAGAGGACGTACCCGTGTCGGTCGGGTAGTTCTCGTACACGAAGACGGTGTCGAACAGTCTTTCCTGGCCGCTGATGCGGTGGATGTCACTGAGCGCCAGGTGCTGATGCTCCAGGGTGTTGTTGTGGGCATTTTGCAACTGGTGCAACAACTCCGCCGTGGTGGTGGTCGGGGCAAAGGTGGCCCGCACCGGCACGGTGTTGATCAGCAGACCCACCATCGATTCGGCACCGAGCACCTCGGCCGGACGACCCGAAACCGTCGTACCGAACGCGACATCGGCCTGACCGGTCAACGAGCTCAACAACAATGCCCACGCACCCTGCAACACAATGTTGACAGTGGTCTGATGCGAACGCGCCAACTTCGTAAGGGCCCTCGTGGTTTTCGCCGGCACCCGGAACAGGTCGACGCTGCGTCGACCGAACTGCAACTTCTGCTGCGGACCAACGAGAATGGGCGTCTCGAATCCGGCCAACTCCGCACGCCACACAGCATGGGCAGCGTCATGATCTCGTTCGGAAAGCCAGGTGACAAAGCTGCGATACGACGTCGCCGCAGGCAGCCGCACCCCGTGATAGCAGGCGAAGATCTCCTGCATCAGAATGGGCATCGACCAACCGTCGAGCACGATGTGATGGTTGGTGAGCACGAACCGGTAGCGGCCGTTGGCGATGCGGATAAGCGCAGCCCGGAACGCCGGCTCCTCGGCGAGATCACAGACCGCAGCGCGTTCGACGATACAGATCTGTTCGATCTGTTCCTCGACGTCGCAATCCATTGTCGCGGTGGATAGTTCGATGTAGCTCCAGGGTGCCATGGGCTCGGCGGGGATGATCTGTAGTGGGTGCTCGAACTGGTCACTGAAACGAGCCGCCAGGTGAGGATGGCGGGCCACCACGGCCTGCACCGCGTCGCGCAGGCGGTCCACGTCGAGCGTGCCACTCAGCGCGATATCGAACTGCACCGCGTACACGTCATCACCGGAACTGTTCGCGATGCCGGCGTGGAAAAGCAACCCCTGCTGTAACGGGGTCAGCGGCAACACATCGGCGACCGGGAATCTGCTCTGCAACCCGTCGATCTGCTGCTGACTGAGTCTGGCCGGGACGATATCCGACGGAGTCAATCCGCCCCCGCCCCTGCGCACATGCGCGCAAATCCCCGCCAGTGCGTCGAACCACAGCCGGTTGATCCGGGAGACAGCCATGCGGTCCAGCGCGGTGGGCGCCCATGTCCAGGTGGCGTTCAGGTGTGGACCGGTGTCGGTGTCGATGGTCACCGCGTTGAGTTCTACGGTGTGCGGCAGCGCAATGGGCATGGCCCCGGCGGCGCCGGTCAATGACAGACCATCCTGGCTGAAACGCCACACATCTCCGGACGCGTAGGCCGCCGGAGCGCCCAGCCGGCCCAGATAGTTGAATCCGATCGCCGGATCGGATTCGGGCAGATCCACGTCCGGGTTGAGGTAGCGCAGCAGACCGTAGGTCAGGCCGTCGGGCAGGGCCCGTAGTTGTTCCTTGGCCTCCTTGATCACCGCGCCCAGGGCCGCGTCTCCGGCCACCACCTGTGTCCAACGCAGCCCCCCGACTGCCAAAGACACCGGATATTTGGTGGTGAACCAACCGACCGTGCGCGACAGGTCGACACTGCGATCGGCAGCTCCATCCCGACCTGTCAGTTCCTCTTGGCGCCCGTGGCCCTCCACATCGATGGCGATCGGGGCGCCGCCGGTCCCCAGGTGTTGCGCCCAGGCCAACGCGAAGGCGATCAACAGGATCTCGTGCACACCGGCATGGAAGGCAGCCGGCACCTCGCCGAGCAACATGTGCGTCGTCTCGGCATCCAGAAATTCCGTCAGGTATCCGGCTGTGGCGAACGTGTCCTCGTCGGGCTGCGGGGCCGCCAAGCTCGAAGCGATCGACCCCACCTGCCGCCAGGCATCAGCCTGGCTGACCACATCCGGGTGACGTGCATGTTCGGCCAACCGTTCGGACCACCGCTGGAATGACGTTCCCGCGGGCGGCAACAACACCTCCTGTCCCCCACGGAGCTGTGTCGACGCTATGGTCAAGTCCTCCAAGAGAATCCGCCACGAAACTCCGTCAACCGCCAAATGGTGGACGATCAGCACGAGCTGGCTTGTCGTGGTCACCCATAGTCCGCTCAGCATCATCCCGGCCGCTGGATTCAACCGCGACCGCGCCTCCACCACTGCCTCATCGGATAGAACGTCCACCGTCTGTAGACACTCAGCAGCGTTGACGGTCCCCGGCTCGGGCACCGTCAACGACCATCCGCCGGTGTCATCGGCGGTGGCCCGCAGCCGCAGCATCGCGTGCCTGTCGAGCAAGGCCTGCAACATGATGACAACCGCGGCCTCGGTGACACCCGTGGGAGCCTGCAGGACCACCGTCTGATTGAACTCGCTGATCGGGCCTTCAATTTCCTTCAGCCACCGCATGATCGGGGTCGCGATCATCGGGCCGATGCCTTCGTCGATCACGCCATCGGCGCTATCGGCCATCCTGACCACCCGCGCCAGCCGGGCGACGGTCTGCTGCACGAAGATATCCCGCGGTCGCCCGAGTAGCCCCGCGCCGTGGGCCCGCCACACCACTTGGATCGCCGAAATGCTGTCGCCGCCCAGGTCGAAGAATGAATCGTCGACACCGACGCGTTCCAGACCCAAGACTTGGGCATAGATGCCCGCGAGTATCTCCTCCACCAGGGTGGCCGGCGCCCGGTAGTGATCAATATCGGTGTATTCCGGTGCAGGCAAGGCTTTCTTGTCGAGTTTCCCGTTGACCGTCAACGGCAACGCCGTCAAGGAGACCACCGCGGCCGGCACCATGTAGCTGGGGAGACACTCGGCCAGCTGGGCGCGGATCTTGCCCGAGTCGGCAACGCCGGTGATGTAGCCGACCAAGCGCTTGTCACCGGGCCGGTCCTCACGCGCGATCACCGCTGCCTGCTCGACTCCTGGCAGAGCGGTCAACGCCGAATGAATCTCACCCAGTTCAATGCGATGTCCACGGATCTTGACCTGTTCATCGGCACGCCCCGCGTACTGCAGTTGCCCGTCGATGCTCCAGCTCGCCAGATCGCCGGTGCGATACATCCGTTGGCCCGCCGCACCCGCGCCCAGGAACGGGCACGCCACAAATCGTGAGGCCGTCAAACCCGTGCGGCCCACATATCCATAGCCCAATCCCGCACCGGCCACATACAACTCGCCGATCACACCGGCGGGTACGGGGTGTAGGGACCCGTCGAGCACGAAGAACCCCAGGTGAGCGAGCGGCGAACCGATGGGACTCACCGAGCCCTCCACATCGGTGGCCAGGATCTCGCGGAACGAGGCATGCACCGTTGTCTCGGTGATCCCGTACATGTTCACCAACCGGGGCATCACCGGATGACGGTCCAACCACGGCTTCAAACGCTGCGGCTCCAGGGCTTCCCCACCGAACACCACAACCTCGATACCGAGCTGACCGGCGTGTTCGGTGCCCATTGCGTCCACAGTTTGCAGGGCGTAGAACGCCGACGGCGTCTGGCTCAACACATTGACCTGCTCATCCACCAGCAAGGCATGGAACTCTTCGGGAGACCGCACTACCGCTTCGGGCACGACCACCAGCCGGCCACCATGCAAGAGCGCGCCAAAGATCTCCCACACGGAGAAGTCAAAGGCCAGTGAATGACTCTGTGCCCACACCTGACCGGCCGACAACTCCAGGGCGTCGTCGAGGGCCAGCAGTAAACGGGTCACGTTCCGATGGGGAATGGCAACACCTTTGGGCACACCGGTGGTACCCGAGGTGTAGATCAGATACGCGATGTCGTCGGCGGTCAGGCCCGCCTGCGGGGTGCTCGCGGGCCGCGCATTAACAGCCTGATCATCGATATCGATAACCACCACGCCACACCCATCCAACCGCTCCGCCAGATCGGTGGTGGTCACGGCGACGACCGGCTCCGCATCGGACAGCACGAATTCCAGCCGCGCATCCGGCACTGTGGGGTCAATGGGCACGTAGGCAGCGCCGGTCTTGAGTACCCCCATGATCGCGACGACGGCCTCCATCGATCGCGGGAACAACAGCGCGACCCGTTCTCCGGGACCAACTCCGTATTCAATAAGCAGGTGCGCCAGCCTGTTCGATGACTCATCCAACTCCTGATACGACATGTGACCGTCGCCGAAGCTGACCGCGACCGCGGCGGGGACGCGGGATACCTGCCGAGCGAACAACGCGGGAATCGACACCGAGGCCACGTGTCGCGCCAACTCCGCGCGATTACCCCATTCGTCCAACTGCGCCAGCTCGTCGACGTCCAACACCTCGATCGCCGACAAGGGCCGGGCAGGATCGGATGTCATCGTCTCGAGCACCCGGTAGAGCCGATCGATCAGGGTCTGCACACTTCCCGTGTCGAACACGTCGGTGCGGAACTCGACTGTCCCCGAAATCCCATCGGCCTCACCCGTTTCCGTCCAGGACTCGGCCAACGAGAACGACAGATCCATGCGGGCCGAGTGCGTGTCCAGCGGCAGCTGGGTGAGCTGCAGATCCGCCAGCGCCATCCCACCGCGCGCATCACCGATTTGCCCAGGGACGTTTTGCCAAGCGAACATGACCTGCACCAGTGGATGATGGGTCAGCGACCGAGCCGGGTTCAGGCGCTCGACCAGCGCCTCAAATGGCACGTCTTGGTTATCGAAGGCACCCAAACTGCGCGCCCGCACCTGAGCCAGCACGTCGGCAACGGTGGGGTCTCCGGCGAGGTCAACCCGCAGCACCAAGGTATTGACGAAGAATCCGATCAGCTCGTCCAGCGCCGGATCACGGCGACCAGCTATCGGGAAGCCCACCGCCACATCGGAACTCGCGCTGAGCTTGGAGAACAGCACCGCCAGGGCTGCTTGCATGACCATGAAGCTGGTCGCATTGTGTTGACGCGCCAGGCGATTGACTCGCTGCTGCATCTCGGCCGGCCATGCCACGTCCACCCTCGAACCGTGTTGGTCAGCCACCAGCGGATAGGGCCGGTCGGTCGGGATCGCCAAACGTTCGGGCATCCCGGCCAGCATGTTCTCCCAGTACGCCAGTTGCCGGGAGATACGGCTGTCGCTGTCCTCGAGATCGCCCAGTTGCGCACGCTGCCATAGCGTGTAGTCCGCATACTGCACCGCCAACGGCTTGCGGTCGGGGGCCTGACCCGCGCATCGGCTGGCGTAGGCGACCCCGAGATCGGCCACCAGCGGCGTGATGGACCAACCGTCGGCGGCGATGTGGTGCACCACCGCCACCAACACATGATCATCTTCGGAGACGCGGAAAAGCCGTGCCCTCATCGGGATCTCGGAGGACAGATCGAAACTGTGCTGAGCGGATTCGGCGACTGCCGTTTCCAGACGGCTGGTCGGCCATTCGGAGGCATCGACGACGTCCCAGCCGAATTCTGCCTGCTCCGCGGGAACGATCAGCTGCTGAGCCACCCCATCGACCGACGGGAACATGGTGCGCAGGCTCTCATGACGATCCAGCACATCCGCGAATGCCACACCCAGCGCATCGACATCGAGCAGCCCCTGCAGGCGCAGTCCCACCGCCAAGTTGTACACCGGGGATGGGCCATGCAATTGGTCGATGAACCACAGCCGACTTTGCGCATACGACAGGGGCATCACCGCGGGCCGCTCGCCGGCGATCAACGGCTCCAGCCGACCTTCGTCTCCGCCGATACGAAGCATCAACTGAGCGACCGTCGGGGCGTCGAACACCGCGCGTTCCTCAAGGCCCGCATCCATGGACCGGTTCAGCGCGGCGACCAGGCGCATCGCCAGCAGTGAATCCCCACCCAGGTCGAAGAACGAATCGTCCACGCCGACACGGTCCAAGCCCAATACCTGGGCATAGATTCCGGCCAGTATTTCCTCGGTCGGATTGGCCGGGGCCCGGTACTGATCGATCGATTGATACTCCGGAGCCGGCAGGGCCTTCTTATCGAGCTTGCCGTTGACCGTCAACGGAAGGTCTGGCAGCGCTACCACGGCGGCGGGCACCATATAAGGCGGCAACCTATCCGCCAGCGCAGCACGTAACTGCGCGGGATCAGCGGTTCCGGTGATGTAACCCACCAGCCGCTTGTCCCCGGGGCGATCCTCGCGCGCGATTACGACCGCCCGTCCGACACCATCCAAACCATTGAGTACCGACTGGATTTCACCAAGCTCAATGCGGTGTCCCCGTATTTTGACCTGTTCGTCGGCGCGCCCCAGATATTGCAGCTGACCGTCGGGGCTCCAGCTCACCAAGTCTCCGGTGCGGTACATCCGGGTGCCCGGCTCCCCGAACGGGCAGGCCACAAATCGGTTGGCGTTCAACGAGGCCCGCCCCAGATAGCCATAACCCAAACCCGCACCGGCCACATACAACTCGCCGACCACATCCACCGAGACCGGCTGCAGCCACTCGTCAAGAACCGCAAAGGCCAGGTGGCCCAGCGGGACCCCGATCGGGCTGCCCGCATCGTCCACATCGGCAGCGGCTATCTCGCGGAACGAGGCATGCACCGTTGTCTCGGTGATCCCATACATGTTGATCAATCGCGGAGAATCCGGGTGGTCACGGAACCAGCCGCTCAAACGCGGAGGGTCCAGCGCCTCTCCACCGAACACCACCGATTCCAACGCGAGCTGCTCGCCTTGGGGCCGGGTTTCGTCCACAGACAACAGCGCATAGAACGCCGACGGCGTCTGGCTCAGCACACTGACGCGCTCATCGACCAACAGAGCATGGAACTGGTCGGGCGACCGCACCACCGAATCCGAGACCACCACCAGTCGTCCCCCGTGGAGCAGCGCACCGAAGATCTCCCACACCGAGAAGTCGAATGCCAACGAATGGCACTGTGACCACGCCTGCCCGGGCACGAGCTCGAGATCGGCGTCGATTGCCTCCAATAGCCGCGTCACATTGTGATGCGGAATGGCAACACCTTTCGGTACACCCGTGGTGCCCGACGTATAGATCACGTACGCGACATCATCACCTCGCGGCGGCGCCACGTTCAGCGAGCAGTCAAGGACCGCGGTGTCGGCCTCGGTCGGCACCGCGCCGATGTCGATGATCACCAACCCGCGGCCATCCAGCCGGTCCGCCAGGTCCGTGGTAGTCACCGCGACCAACGGCGCGGCATCGGACAGCACAAACCGCAACCGCGCATCAGGCACCGACGGATCGATCGGAACATAAGCCGCACCGGTCTTGAGCACGCCCATGATCGCCACCACAGCCTCAACCGACCGCGAGAACAACAACGCCACCCGCTGCCCCGGACCGACACCGTGGGCAATCAGCAAGTGTGCCAACCGGTTCGATGCCTCATCCAGCCCGCGATAGGTGACCGCACTATCACCGCAACTGACCGCGACGGCCCCCGGATCACGAATCACCTGCTCGGCGAACAACTCCGGAATCGACACCGAAGTGGTGGACAGCGTCAGTGTGGCCCGATTACCCCACTCCTCCCACTCCGCGCGCTCATCAATATCGCCCAGGTCCATCGACAACAGTCGTCTGGTCGCATCGGCCTTCACTGTTACTGCACCTCCCCCGTCATGGCCTCCAGCACGCGCTGGAACCGCTCGACGACTTTCCGCACCCGACTCACACCGAATAGACCGGTATCGAATTCGACCCGCAGAACAAGTTCATTCCCGGGCATGGCTTGCAGGGTCAGCGGGTAATGGTTGTACTCGCGGCCGCTCACCGCAGTGATGGCCAGCCCGTCTGCCATGGACGACGCCACCGTTTCCACCGGATAGTTCTGGTAGACGAACAGCGTGTCGAACAGCTGGTCATGACCCACGGCATGCTGGATCTCACTGAGTGCCAGATGTTGGTGATCCAGGGTGTCGTTGTGCTGACGCTGCAGGTCCTCGAGCAGTTCGGCGATGGTGGTGTCCGGCGTGACGGTGGCGCGCACCGGCACGGTGTTGATCAGCAGACCAACCATCGAATCCGCACCCACCACCTCGGCCGATCGGCCCGAGACCGCCACGCCGAATGCGACGTCGCGCCGGCCTGTCAGCCACATCAGTACCTGTGCCCAGGCAGCTTGCAGCACGGTGTTGGCGGTCGTGTGTTGCGCGCGGGCCAGTTCACCAACAGCACAAGAGATTTCGGCGGGCACACGGAATGTCTCGGTAGCGCGCCGGCCTGCTTTCCGGCCCTTGGGAGCGACCAGGGCCGGGGTATCGAATCCCTCCAGGACCGCACGCCAGGCCGCGCGCGCGCCATCGACATCACGTTCGGTCAGCCAGGTCACGAACCTGCGATAGGACCCGGCGGCAGGCAGGCGCTCACCGTAGTAGCTGCCGAAGATCTCCTGGAGCAGGATCGGCAGTGACCAGCCATCGAGCACAATGTGGTGGTAGGTCATGACGAACCGGTGCTCGTTGTCGGCGGTGCGGATCAGTGCGGCGCGGAACGCCGACTGGTGGACCACGTCACACACCGCCGCACGCTCGGTAGCGCACAGCTGCGCCAATCGTTCATCAACGTCACCGACATCGCCGTTTTCGGAAGAGATTTCAACCTGCTGCCAGGGCACCGTCGGACAGGCCGGAATGATCTGCACCGGCTCGTCAAAACGCTTGTCGAATCGGGCCGCCAGGTTCGGGTGGCGGTTGATCACCGTACCTAACGCCTCGTGCAGCCGGTGGGTGTCCAGTGGGCCGGTGACCGTGACATCGAGTTGCATGGCGTACAGGTCGTCGTTGTTACCGCGACTTGTGTTGGCCTGGAACAACAGTCCATGTTGCAGCGGAGTCAAGGGCAGCACGTCGTGGATTGGATGTTCCCGGCTCAGCTCGTCGAGCTCGTTCTGGGTAAGCCGGGCCGGGACGATGTCCGACGGCGTCAGACCGCCGCCTCCCCCGCGCACATGCGCACAGATCCCGCTAAGGGCATCGAACCACAGTCGGCCGAGCCTGCCTACCTGATCCTCATCCAATACCGAAGGCGCCCACGTCCACGCAGCGTGAAGGCTTGGACCATCGTTTGTTTCGGCGGTGCTGGCGTTGAGTTCAACGGTGTGTCCCAGTGGCATCGATATTGCCGTGGCCGTTGTGGCCACCGCCGCTGTGTCGGGGCTGACCTGCCACAGTTCCGCGAAGGCCTCCGATGGAACGGCACCCGTCCCGCCCAGCCTGCCCAGGTAATTGAACCCGACGGTCGGCTCGGCGGCGGGCAGGTCGATATCGGAGTTGAGATACCGCATCAGTCCGTAGGTCATGCCTTCGGGCAGCGCACGCAGTTGTTCTTTGGCGTCCTTGATCACACGGCCAAGTTCCGGATCACCGGAAACCACCTGGTCCCAGGACAACCTGCGCTCAGCTCGTCCGGTACGTCCTGAAACTTTCAATACCACCGGATATTTCGTGGTGAACCAACCCACAGTCCGCGATAGATCAATGCCGGCGGGCAGGTCTCTCAGATCTTCCACACGACCATGTCCCTCGACATCAACGCCGACCGGCAACGTGACACCCAGGAACTCGTTCAGTGCCAACGCGTAAGCGATCAGCAGAATGTCTTGAATTCCTGCGTGAAACGCGGCCGGGACCTCACCGAGCAGCGCGCGGGTAGTCTCGACATCGAGCGAGGCCGTGAGGTGGCCGGCACTGGCATAGGTGTCCACCCCGGGGCGCGGGGCGGGCAGCGTGGATGGGGTTGCCAACACTCGTCGCCAGCGATCTGCCTGATCGACGATCGATGCGTGGCGCGCGTGCTCCGCGAGCAGCGCCGCCCACCGGGAGAATGAGGTGCCTGTCGTCGGCAGCGCCACGGGCTGCCCATGACGGTGCTGGGCCCAGGCGATATTGAGATCTTCGAGCAGAATCCTCCAGGACACCGCGTCGACGGACAGGTGGTGGACCGCCAGCACCAGCTGGCTCGTCGACCTCACCCACAGCGCGCTGACCATCTCCCCGGCCACCGGCTTCAACCGCGACCGGGCAGCCACCAGCTCCTCGTCGGTCAGCGCATCGACCGACTTCAGATGTGCTGTGGTCGAGCCTTTCTCCGGCACCAGAAGCGACCAATCTGCGGTACGCAGCCGCAGCATCGCATGTCGATCGAGCAGAGCGCCCAGGACCACCGCAACGTCGGATTCTGTCACTCCTGACGGAGCCTGAATCACCACGGTCTGGTTGAACTGGTCGATCGGGCTGCCGGTGGCTTCGACCTCACGAAGCCACCGCATGATCGGGGTTGCCACCACTGGCCCTGTGCCTTCATCGACCGGGCCGGCCTCGTCGCCGAGGACTCCGACGACTTGAGCCAGTCGGGCCACGGTCTGTTCCACGAAGATGTCACGCGGCCGACACGTCACACCGCATGCCCGCGCCCGCGCCACCACCTGCATGGACAGAATGCTGTCTCCGCCAAGGTCGAAGAACGAGTCGTCGACCCCGACCCGATCGAGCCCCAGCACCTGCGCGTAAATGCCGGCCAATGTCTCCTCGACCGCGTCCGCCGGGGCGCGGTACCGCTCGGCGTCCTGATACTCCGGGGCCGGTAATGCGCGGGCGTCAAGCTTCCCGTTCACCGTCAGCGGCAACGCATCCAGCACGACGATCGCGCTCGGGACCATGTATCCGGGTACCCGTTCTGCCAACGCATTCCGAACCCCGGAAGGATCCACCGCGCCGCTGGCCGATTCGGTGACATATCCGACCAGGCGCGTAACACCGGGTAGATCCTCGCGGGCGATCACCACTGCCTGGACCACCTCGTCCAGCGCGGCCAACGCGGCCTGCACCTCGCCGAGTTCGATGCGGTAACCGCGGATCTTGACCTGATCATCGGCACGCCCGAGGTATTGGAGCTGCCCATCGGCACGCCAGCTCACCAAGTCGCCGGTTCGGTACATGCGCGCACCGGATTCACCGAACGGACAGGCCACGAAACGCGACGACGTCAGCCCCGATCGCCCGAGGTACCCGCAGGCCACACCCTCACCGGCGACATACAGCTCACCAACCACGCCAACCGGTACCGGTTGCAGCCATTGGTCGAGCACGAACAGCGCCGATGTCGGGACGGGTGCCCCGATGGGCGCGGCACCGGACCCCGGCGCCAGTGGCGCACTCATCGATGCGTAGACCGTGATTTCGGTGGGCCCGTAGGCGTTGATGACCGCTCGTCCAGGCGCCCAACGATCCACGACCTCGCCCGGGCAGGCCTCACCGCCCAGAAGCAACGCCACCGATTCCAGTCCTTGCGGAGACAATGCCCCGGCCGCCGAAGGGGTCTGGGTGAGCACATTGACGCGCTCTCTGAGCAACAGAGCGTGGAAGTCGTCGAGTGAACTCGCGACGGCCTCCGGAACCACCACCAGGCGTGCGCCGCCCAATAGCGCGGCCCAGATCTCCCACACCGAGAAGTCGAACGCGTAGGAATGGCACTGCGTCCAGACCTGATTCGCGGGCAGGTGTTCCGGGGTCGAGCGGGCCAGGTGCGTCAGATTGTGATGGGTGACGGCCACTCCCTTGGGAACGCCAGTGGTTCCCGAGGTGTAAATAAGATACGCGATGTTCTCGGGATCCGGATCATGGATTACGTTGTTGCGCCCACTGTTTGCCCCCGAGTCAGCCATGTCGCCGACATCTCCGATCTCGACGATCACCAACCCGTGGCCATCGAGCCGCCCGGCAAGACCACTGGTGGTGATCGCGGCGATCGGGGCTGCATCGGACAACATGAACTCGATCCGGGCCGCGGGCACCACCGGGTCGATCGCGAGATACGCCGCACCGGTTTTCAGCACCGCCAGCATGGCGACGATTGCCTCCGCGGATCGTTCCAGCAGTAGGGCCACACACCCTCCGGGGCCTGCCCCCAAGCCGATCAGCTTGTGCGCCAGCTGGTTTGCCGCACCGTCAAGTTCACGATAGGTCAACGACTGTTCGCCACAGCTGATCGCCACCGCATCCGGCGCACGCATCACCTGTTCGGAGAACAACGCGGGTACAGATGCCGGCGTAGTCACGCGCCGGCCGAGTATCGCGCGATTACCCATAGCGTCGAGGCGGGCGTGTTCCTCGGGATCAACCACGTCGATCGATGACAGTTTCCTGTCGACGTCGGCGGTCATCGCCACCAATATCTGCTCGAAGCGACCGATCAATCTTTCGATACTTGCCGGGTCGAAGACGTCGGTACGGAATTCCACCGTCCCGCCGATCCCGGCCGGATCACCAGCGCGAGTTCGCCGTTCGGCGAGGGAGAAGCTCAGGTCCATGCGAGCGGTCTGGGTTTCCGCGGCCATGGGGGCAACCTCCAGGTCACCGAGGGAGAGCCCAGGTCCGGAGGAATTGCCGTCTTGTCCGGGGACGTTCTGCCAGCCCAGTGCCACCTGGATCAACGGGTGATGAGTCAGCGATCGAGTGGGATTGAGCCGCTCGACAAGCACCTCGAAAGGCACATCCTGATTTTCGTAGGCGGCCAGGCTGCGTGCCCGCACCTGGGCGAGTAGCTCCGCGACCGTCGGGTCACCGGCCAGATCCAGCCGCAGCACCAAGGTGTTGACGAAGAATCCGATCAGCTCGTCAAGAACGGTGTCACGGCGCCCTGCGATCGGGAATCCCACGGCCACATCGGTATTACCGCTGAGCTTGCCCAGCAGCACTCCCAGCGCAGCCTGCAGCACCATGAAGCTGGTCGCGTTGTGCTCGCGGGCCACCCGGGCAATCTGCTCCTGCAACGCGGCGGGCCAGTCCAGTGCCATGGTGGCGCCGCGCTGGTCGGCAGCCGGCGGGTAGGGCCGGTCGGTCGGCAGCTCCACACGTTCGGGCATTCCCGCCAGCGCATCCTGCCAATAGGTCAGCTGGGTCGCGATCCGGCTGTCACGGTCGTCGAGGTCGCCGAATTCGGCACGCTGCCACAGGGTGTAATCGACGTACTGCACCGCCAGCGGCGCCCATCCGGGCGCCCGTCCCGCGCACCGGCTCACATAGGCCACGCCAAGATCGGCCACCAGCGGGGTGATCGACCAGGCGTCGGCGGCAATGTGGTGGACCACGGCCGCCAGCACGTGTTCGTCGCCGGTTATCCGGAAAAGCCGTGCTTTCAAAGGTATTTCGTTGGCCAGATCAAATGTGTGGCGCGCGGCCTCGCCTACCGCGTCCCGCACCTGCCCCGGCGTCCACCCGGTGGCATCGACCACATCCCACCCAACGTGGACATGCTCGGCGGGCACGACCAGCTGCCGCGGTACACCGTCTGCGGCCTGGAACCGGGTGCGCAGGCTTTCATGACGGGCCACCACGTCGGCTAGCGCCGCGGCCAGCGCATCAACGTCCAAATCCCCGCTGATGCGAAGCGCTGTCGCCATGTTGTAGACCGGCGACGGTCCTTGAAGTTGGTCCAGGAACCACAATCTGGATTGCGCGAACGAGAGCGGGATCTCCGCTGGCCGCTCGCCGGCCACCAACGGGCTGAGCGTGGTGGATTCGCCGCCAAGACGAGGCGCCAACTGGGCCACCGTCGGTGCTTCGAACACGGTGCGCACTGACACAGCGGCGTTCAGGTCCGCGTTCACCGCCGCGATCAGCCTCATCGCGGACAGCGAATCCCCACCCAGATCGAAGAACGAGTCATCAACCCCGACGCGCTCCACACCCAGCACCCGCGCGTAGATCCCCGCCAGGATCTCTTCGGTGAGGGTGCCCGGCGCGCGGTATCGATCAATGTCCTGATACTCGGGACTCGGCAACGCCCGCATATTGAGCTTGCCGTTGACGGTCATCGGCAATGCCGCCAGTACCACCACCGCGGTGGGAACCATGTAGGCCGGCAATTGCTCGGCCAGCTGCGTGCGCAACTTGGCGGGGTTTGCCGTCCCGGTCACATAGCCCACCAGACGCTGATCGCCCGGACGATCTTCGCGGGCGATCACGGCCGCCTGCTCGACCCCATCCAGCCCTGCCAATACCGTTTGGATTTCCGCGAGTTCGATGCGATACCCACGGATCTTGACTTGCTCATCGGCGCGCCCCACATACCGTAACTGCCCGTCGGCGCCCCATCGCACCAGATCACCGGTGCGGTACATCCGGTGCCCGGATGCTCCGTCATCAGCGAACGGGCACGCCACAAATCGCGAGGCGGTCAAACCCGTGCGGCCCAGGTAACCGACACCCACGCCGTGGCCGGCGATGTACAACTCGCCAACTACGCCGGGTGGCACCGGACGCAACAACCCATCCAGCACGAACATCGCCGCGCCCGAGACCGGCACGCCGATCGACGGTGCCCCCGACCCGCCCGCTAGCGGCGCCGTCCTGGAGGCACAAATGGTGGTCTCGGTGGGCCCGTACGCGTTGACCATCAATCGTCCCGGCGCCCAGCGATCTACTACCTCGGCCGAGCACGCCTCACCGGCCACCAACAACGACACCGACCCCAAGGACTCGGGCGTCAGCATCGCCACCGCCGAGGGAGTTTGACTCAACGCACTGACCTGCTCGGCAACCAGCAGCGCGGTGAGGTCCTCGGGTGAATGCGCCGCCGACTCCGGCACCACCACCAACCGTCCCCCGTGCAGTAGCGACCCCCAGATCTCTTCGACCGAGGCATCGAACGCATATGAATGCCATTGCGCCCAAGCCTGTCCCGCCAAGAAGGTGTCGGGTGTTCCCATCAGCCGCGTCACATTGTGGTGAGTGATCGCCACGCCCTTGGGTACGCCGGTGGTGCCGGACGTATAGATGATGTAGGCGATATCGTGCGGGCTCGGCAGCCCCAGGGCCGACGCGGCGGCAGGGGCCGTCACGTACACGGTATCCCTGACATCGATGACCGACAGGTCGTATCCGGCCACCCGGCCGGCCAGACCTGCCGTGGTGATCGCCGCGGTCGGTGTGGCGTCGCCAATCATGAATTCAATCCGCGCATCGGGCAGCGCGGCATCGATCGGCAAGTACGCGGCTCCGGTCTTCAGAACCGCGAGCATCGCCACAACGGCTTCCGGACACCGTTCCGACAGCAGCGCGACGCATGCTCCCGGCCGTACACCGTGCGCTGTGAGTCTGTGCGCCAATCGATCCGAGGTCTCATCGAGTTCCCGGTACGTCATGTGGCGACCGCTGAAGCTGATGGCGACCGCCTCGGGCACCCGGGCGACCTGTTCGGCGAACAAGAACGGTATCGACACCGGGGCAGCCGCCGGCCGGCTCAACACTGCCCGGTTACCCCACGCGTCTATGCGCGCGTGTTCTGCCGCATCGAGTAGGTCGATAGTCGAAAGCCGCTGGGAGGTATCGGCCGTCATCGCCGTGACAATGCGCTGCCATCGTGCGATCAGCGTTTCGACGCTGCCCGCGTCGAACACATCGGTGCGGAATTCCACGGCACCGCCTATGCCCGCGGGCTCTCCGGCCTCGGTCCAGCGCTCCCCGAGAGAGAAGGTCAGGTCCATCCGGGCGGTCTGGGTTTCCACCGGCAGCGGAGTAACCCGTAAATCGCCCAGAAGCAATCCATCGGCTGGACCCGTGTCCTGCCAGGGGAGGTTCTGCCAGGCCAATGCCACCTGCACGAGCGGGTGATGGGTCAGGTTGCGGATCGGGTTGAGCCGTTCGACCAGAACTTCGAAGGGCACGTCCTGATGTTCGTAGGCGGCCAGACTGCGCCGGCGCACCTGTGCGAGTAGCTCTGCGACGGTCGGGTCGTCGGCCAGATCGACGCGCAACACCAAGTTGTTGACGAAGAAGCCGACCAACTCCTCCAATGCGGAGTCGCGACGCCCGGCGATCGGGAAGCCAACGGCGACATCGGATGTCCCGCTGAGGTTGGCCAGCAGCACCGCGAGCGCGGCCTGCATCACCATGAAGCTGGTCGCACCGTGCTCACCTGCCACCGCACGCACCTGCTGTTGCAATTCTGTCGGCCACTGCACCTCAACGGTGGACCCGCGCTGATCGGCGACCGGCGGATAGGGCCGATCGGTGGGCAGCGCTACGCGTTCGGGCAGACCGGCCAGCGCCTCTTCCCAGTAGGCCAGCTGCGCGGCGATGGGGCTTTCACTGTCCTCGAGATCGCCCAGCTGCGCGCGCTGCCAGAGCGTGTAATCCACGTATTGCACCGGCAAGGGCGCCCAGTCGGGAGCCTGACCCCGGCACCGGCTGGCGTAGGCCACGCTCAAATCGCGTACCAACGGGGTCAGCGACCATCCGTCCGCGGCGATATGGTGCACCACCGCCACCAGCACATGCTCTTCCTCGGCGACACGGAAAAGTTGTGCGTACAAGGGTATTTCGGTTGCCAAATCGAAGCTGTGACACACAGCGGCAGCGATGGCCTCATCCAGGCGACTCGCCGGCCAATTCATGGCGTCGACAACGGTCCAGCCGAAATCAACGGCGTCATCGGGCACCACGATCTGCCTAGGGGCTCCGTCGGGTGCCTCGAAACGGGTGCGCAGACTTTCGTGGCGGCCGATCAGGTCAGTCAGCGCCGCACCC
The DNA here is from genome assembly GCF_001853795.1 of Mycobacteroides franklinii. NCBI lineage: Bacteria > Bacillati > Actinomycetota > Actinomycetes > Mycobacteriales > Mycobacteriaceae > Mycobacteroides > Mycobacteroides franklinii. Next base: position 897,017 of record NZ_MLIK01000019.1, on the reverse strand, counting down.
AGCGCATCGGCGTCGAGCCGCCCGTACAGCCGCAGACCCACCGGCATGTTGTAGACCGGCGAGGGCCCCTGCAGTTGATCGACGAACCACAAACGGTTCTGTGCGAACGACAGTGGAATCACTGCGGGGCGCTCCCCCGCAACCAGTGGCTCCAGGCCGCCCGCACCCTCACCGATACGCGGCGCCAGCAGTGCCACGGTGGGTGCCTCGAACACCGCACGTGCCGAAAGGTCGGCATTCAGCGTTGCGTTCACGGCGGCGACCAGGCGCATCGTCGATACGGAATCTCCACCCAGATCGAAGAACGAGTCATCGACTCCGACCCGCTCCACGTCCAGCACCCGGGCATAGATACCCGCCAGAATCTCTTCGACCGCACCGACCGGCGCACGGTAATGGTCGACGTCCTGATAGTCCGGCGCCGGCAGTGCCCGAGCGTCGAGCTTGCCGTTCACCGTCATCGGCAGCGCGACCAGGGCCACCACCGAGGCGGGAACCATATAGCCCGGCAGTCGTTCGACCAATGCGGCACGCGCCGAGGCCGGATCGGCATTACCGGTGATGTACCCGACCAAACGCTTATCGCCGGGGCGGTCCTCGCGCGCGATCACCGCCGCGTTCTCGACTCCTTCCAATGCGGCCAGCGCCGACTGGATTTCGCCCAGCTCGATGCGATAGCCGCGAATCTTGACCTGCTCGTCGGCCCTACCGAGATAGTCCAACTGGCCGTCGGCGCGCCACCGCACCAGATCACCGGTGCGGTACATACGCGTGCCCGGTTCGCCGAACGGACACGCCATAAAACGTGATGCGGTCAAGCCCGCACGGCGCCAATAGCCGATGCCCACTCCCGCGCCGGCCAGATACAACTCACCGACCACTCCTGCGGGTACTGGACGCAGCCACTCATCCAGCACAAAGAATGCCGCCCAGGCCGTCGGCGAGCCGATCGGCGGCGAGCCCAAACCGGGCGCCAATGGCGCACTGGCGCATAACCACATCGTGGTCTCGGTAGGACCGTAGACGTTGACCATCACCCGTCCCGGGGCCCAACGGTCAACCAACTCCGGCGAGCAAGGCTCGGCTCCGATCACCAGCGCCGCCGCATCCAGACCATCGACCGACAGCATCGACACCGCAGACGGCGTCTGCGTCAGTACCGTGATCTGTTCGCGTACCAGTAGATCGTGGAAGTCCCGCGACGACCGGGCAATTGCCTCGGGCACCACCACCAGACGTCCACCGTGCAGGAGGGCACCCCAGATCTCCCACACCGAGAAGTCGAATGCGTACGAATGGAACTGTGTCCACACCTGCCCGGGCTCCAGCGGCACACCGATCTGCAGCGAGTCGAACAACTGAGTCACGTTGCGCTGGGTCACCGCCACACCCTTGGGTAAACCGGTGGTACCCGAGGTGTAGATGATGTGCGCCATGTCATCCGGGGCCGGCGGCGCCAAAGCCGTGCTGGGCGCGGCGGCGACAGCCGGATCCTCCACGTCGACAACCGTCAGGCCATGACCGTTGAAGCGATCGACCAATGCGGTGGTGGTGACGGCTGCCATCGGGGCCGCGTCGGACAGCATGAAGTCGACGCGCGCAGCCGGCAATGCCGGATCGATCGGCAGATAGGCCGCACCGGTCTTGAGCACAGCCAGGATCGCCACGACTGCCTCGGCCGAGCGGGGGAACATCAACGCCACTCGTTGGCCCGCGCCCACCCCGCGCCCAATCAGCACGTGCGCCAACCGGTTGGACGCATCGTCGAGTGCCCGATAGGTCAGCGAGCGGTTTCCGCAGACCAGCGCCACCGATTCTGGGGTGCGCGCCACGTGCGTGGCGAACAGTTCCGGTACCGATGCCGGCTCCGGCAGTCGGGTGAGCACTCCCCGATTACCCCACCGCTGCAAGCGATCACGCTCGGTCTCGTCGAGTATCTCTATCGCCGAGAGCGGCCGATGCGGGTTCGCCGTCATCGCCGTCAATACCGACTCAATCCGCTTGACGAAGGTTTCGATGCCACACACGTCGAAAACCGCGGTGTCGTATTCGATACGCAGGCGCAACTCGTCACCGGGTATCGCCTGCATCGTCAGTGGGTAGTCGGTGGATTCGTGGCTCGTGATCTCGCTGATGGCGAATCCGTCGACACCCGACAACGAACCGGCGTCCACCGGGTAGTTCTCGAACACGAACAAGGTGTCGAATAGTCGGTCCTGGTCGGCGATGCGATGAATATCGCTCAACGAAACATGTTGATGATCAAGTGTTTTAGCGTGCCATTGGTTGAGCTGATCGAGCAGATCCACGGTGGTGGTGGATGCGGTGATGTCCGCGCGCACCGGCACCGTGTTAATCAACAGGCCGACCATCGATTCCGCGCCCACCACATCCGCGGGCCGCCCGGAAACCACAGAACCGAAGACGACGTCGTGCAGTCCGGTCAGCGAGGTGAGCAGCAGCGCCCAGGCGCCCTGCAAGACGGTATTGACGGTGGTGCGCTGAGATCGCGCCAGCTCGCCCAGCGCCCGCGTGGTCTGCGCGGACAACTGGTGCGCCCGCACACCACGCCGCCCCATATTCGACTTTTGTTGCGGTCCAACCAGTGTGGGGGTGGCGAAACCCTTCAGCACCTCACCCCAGGCCGCAGCGGCGGCGGCGGTGTCACGGTCGGCCAGCCAGCCGACAAAACTCCGGAATGGGGTTGCCGCCGGTAGCCGTTGCCCCCGATAGCTGGCGAAGATCTCCTGCAACAGGATCGGCAGCGACCAGCCATCCAGCACGATGTGGTGATTGGTGAGGACAAACCGATGCCGATCAGCCGCGGTGCGAATCAGGGCCACCCGGAATGCCGGCGGATGAGACAGGTCGCAGACCGCGGCCCGCTCCGCGGCGCACAACCGTTGGATCTCGTCACCCATCTCGGTGCTGTTGAGTTCGGCACCCATATCGACATAGCGCCACCCCGCCGTCGGATCGGCGGGAATGATCTGTACGGGCTGCTCGAACTGTCCACAGAATCGAGCTGCCAGATGCGGATGGCGAACGACCACCGTGTGCACCGCGTCGCGGAGCCGATCCGCGTCCAGCGGACCGTCAACCGTGATGTCAAGTTGCACCACGTAGAGGTCGTCGTCGGGGCTACTTCCCGTTCCGCTGTGGAAGATCAGGCCCTGCTGTAATGCGGTCAGCGGCAGCACATCCGCGACACGGTATTGCCGCTGCAGTTCATCGAGCTGCCGTTGACTCAGACGGGCAGGCGTGATGTCGGACGGGGTCAATCCGCCCCCGCCCATCTGCACGTGCGCGCAGATACCAGTCAGGGCGTCGAACCACAGTTGGCTCAAACGGTCGATCTGCTCACGATCGAATGCCGAGCCGGCCCAGGTCCAGTTGGCCTGCAGCGCAGGGCCCTGATCAGTCTCGACAGCCCCGGCGTTGAGCGACACGGTGTGGGTCAACGGCATCGGCGTGGCCGTCGCCGCAGTTATCGCCGACATGCCCTCGGCAGGAATCCGCCACAGATCATCGGACGACGCGGCCGCGCCGCCGCCCAATCGGCCGAGATAGTTGAACGCTACTGTCGGATCGGCCGTCTCGAGGTCAACGTCGGAATTCAGGTAGCGCAGCAGACCATAGGTCAGCCCGTCTGGCTGAGCCCGAAGCTGCTCCTTGGCATCCTTGATTGCCGCACCCAACAGCGCGTTTCCGGCCGCCACGTCAGACCAGTCCACCCCCTGAAGCGCCAATGACACCGGGTACTTGGCGGTGAACCATCCCACGGTGCGTGACAGATCGACTTCCGCGGCGAGCTCCTCATGCCTACCGTGACCCTCGACATCGATGCCGACCGGCATGCCGCTGGCCGAGAACTCGGCCAGCGCCAGCCCGAAGGCGATCAATAAAATGTCTTGTGGCCCAGCGCGAAATGCCGTGGGAACTTCACCGAGCAGCATGCGGGTAGTCTCGGTATCCAGCGACACCGAGAGCTGCCCCGCGGTCTCGTACGTATCCACCTCGGGTTGTACCGCTGGAAAGATCGCCGGGACCGCCGAGACGTGCCGCCACGTCGGCGCCTGCTCGACGATCTCAGGGCGATGCGCGTGCTCGGCCAATAGCTCCGCCCACCGCTGCAGTGACGTGCCTACTGCCGGCAGCACGATCGGTTGGCCGCCGCGATGCTGTGCCCACGCAATATTGATATCTTCCAACAACACTCGCCACGAAACACCGTCCACCACCTGGTGGTGAACGATCAGCACCAGCTGCGAGGTCGAGGCCACCCACAGCGCATTGAGCATTACCCCGGCCGCCGGATCCAACCGTGACCGCGCCGCCACCAATTCCCCATCGGAAAGGACGTCCACCGTCCGCAGGCACTCGGCGGCATCGACAGAACCCGGCTCAGGCGCCGTCAGCGACCACCCGCCGACGCCGTCATTCACCGCACGCAGCCGGAGCATGGCATGCCGATCCAGCAGTGCCTGCAACAAAATGGCGGCATCGCGCGCGGAGGCGCCATCCGGTGCCTGCACCAAGACGGTCTGGTTGAACTCACCGATCGGGCCGTCAATTTCCTTCAGCCACCGCATGATCGGCATAGGCAACACCGGTCCGATACCCTCATCGAGCGGGCCGCGGGAACCTGCGGCCACTTCGACCACCCGCGCCAAACGAGCCACAGTCTGCTCGACGAAGACATCCCGCGGGCGGCACACCAGGCCCGCGGCCCGGGCCCGGGCGACCACCTGCATGGAGAGAATGCTGTCGCCGCCCAGGTCGAAGAACGAGTCCTCCACGCCAACCCGTTCCAGCCCAAGAACCTGTGCATAGATATCGGCCAGGACCTCTTCCACGGCATCCGCCGGAGCCCGGTAGTGGTGGTGATCGTGATAGTCGGGCGCGGGGAGAGCTCGGGTGTCGAGCTTGCCGTTCACTGTCAACGGCATCGCATCCAGCCGGACCACGGCGGCGGGCACCATGTAAGCGGGCAACCGCTCGGCTATCGCCGCTCGCAGCTCGCCGGAATCGGCTGTCCCGGTGATGTACCCGACCAAGCGCTTATCGCCAGGACGATCCTCACGCGCGATCACCACCGCCTGCTCGGCCCCATCCAGGCCGGCCAAAGCTGCCTGCACTTCGGCAAGTTCGATGCGATGGCCGCGGATCTTCACCTGCTCATCGGCGCGGCCCAGGTAGTGGAGCTGTCCGTCGGGTCCCCAGCACACCAGATCCCCGGTGCGATACATCCGGGCGCCCGGTTCCCCGAACGGACAGGCCATGAATCGCGCCGACGTCAACGGTGCCCGGCCCACGTAGCCATATCCCAAACCCGCTCCGGCGACATACAACTCGCCGATCACACCGGCAGGTACCGGGCGCAACCATTCATCGAGCACGAACAGCGCCGCCCCGGCGACCGGGGAGCCGATCGGCACTCCCTGCCCTGCGGTGAGCGGCGCGCTGATCGCCACGCACATCGTGGTTTCGGTAGGACCGTAGGCGTTGATCATCAGCCGTCCGGGGGCCCATTGATCGACCACTTCAGGCGGACAGGCCTCACCGACCACGGCCAACGCCGCCATTTCGAGTCCCTCGCGCGGCAAAGCGCGTACCGCAGAGGGCGTTTGAGTGATCACGGTGACATGCTCGCGAACAAGCAAGGCGTGCAGATCGTCGGGCGAGCTCGTAACATCCTCAGAAGCGATCACTACCCGCCCACCGCGAAGCAAAGCACCGAATATCTCCCACACCGAGACGTCGAAGGCCAGGGAATGGCTCTGCGACCACACTCCCGGGCGTGGTAGCCCCGCATCGAGAGAGTCCAGCAGTTGAGTCACGTTGTGATGGCTGAGGGCGACGCCCTTCGGGACGCCGGTGGTGCCCGAGGTGTAGATCACATAAGCGATATCGTCCGCGCCGGCCGTCAGCAGCACAGCCTCCGGATCCACGTCGGTGCGGTGCGCACCGACGCCGTCCATAGTGATGACCGCCGGTCCACGTCCGTCAAGCCGGCCGGCAAGATCCGCGGTGGTCACGGCGGCGACGGGGCCTGCATCGGCAAGCACGAAGTCCAGTCGCGTATCGGGCACCGCCGGATCGATCGGCAGATACGCTGCCCCTGTTTTGAGAATGCCCAGGATCGCGACGATCGCCTCGGCCGATCGGTTGAACATCAGCGCGACGCGCTGTCCGGGCCCTACGCCCCGATCTATCAGGAGGCGCGCCAACCGGTTCGCAGCGATATCGAGCTCGCGGTAGGTCCACGATTCCTCACCGCATGTCACCGCCACTGTCTCAGGAGTGCGTGTCACGTTCTCGGCGAAGAGCGCGGGAATCGACACCGGTCGGGGTACCGGCCGGGTCAGCGTCGCATGATTGCCGAGCCGGGACAGACGTGCCCGCTCGTCGTCATCGAGCAGATCCATCGAGGACAGCCGTGCCGCCGGGTCCGCTGTCATCGCCGTCAGCACGCGTTGTAGCCGAGCGACAAGTGTCTGAATAGTGCGGGCCTCGAACACATCCGTGCGGTATTCCACGGTGCCGCCGATTCCCGCCGGTTCACCGGCTTTCGTCCGACGTTCCGCCAGCGAGAAGTTCACATCCATTCTGGCCGTGTGAGTGTCCACCGGCATCTGGGCGACCCGCAGATCGCCCAGCACAGTCCCGGAGGCCGCATCCTGTGCGTCGTGCCCTGCGAAGTTCTGCCATGCCAGCGCCACCTGGATCAACGGGTGGTGTGCCAAAGACCGGGTTGGATTCAGTCGGTCGACCAAAACCTCGAAGGGAACATCCTGATTGTCAAAGGCCGCCAGGCTGCGTGCCCGTACCTGTGCCAGCACCTCGGACACCGTCGGGTTTCCGGCCAGGTCGACCCGCAGCACCAGGGTGTTGACGAAAAACCCGACAAGTTCATCGAGGGCCGGGTCACGTCGCCCGGCGATGGGGAAGCCCACCGCCACATCGGAATTGGCACTGAGTCTGGAGAGCAGAATCAGCAGCGCCGCCTGTACCACCATGAAGCTGGTCGCATTGTGTTCGGCTGCCAACAGGGCAACCTGTCGCTGCAGCTCGACGGGCCAATCCACGGCTATGGTCGCGCCTCGCTGGTCGGTCGTCAACGGGTACGGCCGGTCGGTGGGCAACGCGATGCGCTCCGGCATGCCGGCCAACGCGTCTTGCCAATAGTCCAGCTGCCGTGCGATTCGGCTGTGGCTGTCCTGAAGGTCACCGAACTGCGCACGTTGCCACAGTGAGTAATCGGCATACTGCACCGACAGGTCGGCCCAGCGCGGAGTCTCACCCGCACACCGGCTGGTGTAGGCCACACCCAGATCGGCTATCAACGGAGTGATGGACCAGCCATCGGCGGCGATATGGTGCACCACCGCGACCAACGCGTGCTCGTTATCGGACACACGGAAAAGCGCTGCCCTCAAAGGTATTTCGGAAGATAGGTCGAAAGCCCGCCGTGATACGGCCTCGATGGCCTCCTGTAATTGCCCTACCGTCCAATCAGCGGCGTCGACGACATCCCAGCGCAATTCGACGCTGCCCGGATCCAGTACCACCTGGTGCGGGATGCCATCGGGCGCTGCGAACAGGGTGCGCAGGCTCTCGTGGCGAGCCACCACGTCGACAAATGCCGCAGCCAACGCGTCGGCATCCAGTGCTCCGTCGATCCGGAACGCTGCCGTCATGTTGTACATCGGTGAGGGACCCTGCAACTGATCCAGGAACCACAGCCGCGACTGAGCGAACGACAGTGGGACCACGGCGGGCCGCTCGCCCGCCACCAACGGTGCCAGCCGAATTTCTTCCCCACCGATGTGAGTGGCCAGCTGCGCCACGGTAGGCGCGTCGAACAAGGAGCGCACCGCGATACCGGCGTTCAGCGATGCGTTGATCGTGGCAACCAAACGCATCGCGGACAGCGAATCGCCGCCCAAATCGAAGAACGAATCATCCACTCCGACACGCTCGTGCCCCAGGACACGCGCGTAGATATCGGCCAAGATCTCCTCGGCCGGATTACTCGGGGCTCGGTAGCGATCGTTGTCGACGTAGTCCGGTGCGGGCAGGGCACGTCTGTCGAGCTTGCCGTTGACCGTAAGCGGCACCGTATCGATTGCCATTACCGAGGCCGGCACCATATAGCTGGGGAGCCGCTGCGCCAACTGTTCACGGATCACGCCCGGATCGGCTGTCCCGGTGATGTATCCGACGAGACGCAGAGCACCATGGCCATCCGCATGCGCGATCGCCACGGCCTGCGTTACCCCATCGAGCGCGGCCAGTGCCGCCTGGACTTCACCGAGTTCGATGCGATACCCACGAATCTTGACCTGCTCATCGGCACGCCCCAGATACCGCAGCTGCCCATCGTCACCCCATTGCACCAGGTCTCCGGTGCGATACATGCGGGTACCGGGCTCACCGAATGGACAGGCCACGAACCGGACCGATGTCAAACCGGCACGTCGCCAATAGCCAACACCCACACCACGACCGGCGATGTACAGCTCTCCGGCCACGCCCGGCAACACCGGCCGCAACCAGGCGTCCAGCACAAACAATGCCACTCCCGACACCGGGGCGCCGATCGGTACCGAAGGCCCAGCAGTGAGCGGTGCGCTGATGGACGCGTACACCGTGGCCTCGGTGGGGCCGTAGGCGTTGATCATCACTCGCCCCGGCGCCCAGCGGTCGACCAACTCGGGCGGACAAGCCTCCCCCGCTACCACCAGCGCCGTCGATTCCAAACCTTCCGGCGGGATCATGCCGGCCGCCGACGGCGTCTGACTCAGAACGCTGACATCGTGCGCGACAAGCAGTTCATGAAATTCCTCGGGCGCTGCCGCGACAGATTCCGGCACCACGAGCAGGTGCGCGCCGTGTAGCAGTGCGCCGAAGATCTCCCACACGGAGACGTCAAAGCTGTACGAATGCCATTGTGCCCAAACGTGTCCAGGCTCCGACGGTACGCCGTCGTGCAACGAACCGAACAACCCTGGCACGTTCCGGTGCGCGATGGCAACGCCCTTGGGCGTTCCGGTGGTTCCCGAGGTGTAGATGATGTACGCGATGTCATCGGGCGCCGGGCCCGGCAGCGCGGTGCTGGGCTGCACATCGACAGCGGGATCGTTGATATCCACGACGTCCAACTCGCACCCGTCCAGGCGCGAACGGCGGTCCGCGGTGGTGACCGCGAGGATCGGCGCGGCGTCGGACACCATGAACTCGATGCGGGCCGCCGGTAGCGCGGGATCCACCGGTACGTAAGCCGCACCGGTTTTCAACACGGCGAGAATCGCGACAATGGCTTCGGCTGACCGGGAGAACAGCAGCGCCACGGTCTCGCCCGGGCCGGCTCCCCGACCAGACAGCACGTGCGCGAGCCGGTTGGCAGCCTCATCCAGGTCCCGATAGGTCATCGACCGCCCGTCGCAGGACACGGCTACCGCGTCGGGCGTGCGAATGACCTGCTCGGCGAACAGCGCCGGAATCGGCTTCGGCGCCGACGGTTCGATCAAACTCTCGCGGCTGCTCCACTCGTCAAGGCGGGCGCGTGTGACCTCGTCCAGCAGATCGATCGACGACACCGGGAGCCCCGGGTCAGTGATCATCGCCGACAAGACCGTCGTGAGTCGCGCGAAGAGGGTCTCGACGGTGCCGAGGTCAAAGACGTCGGTGTCGTACTCCACGCGCAGGCCCAGTTCGATACCCGGCAGAGCCTGCACCGCGAGCGGGTAATGGTTGGATTCACGGAAGTCGAACCCGGAGATGACCAGGCCGCCGATGTCCAGCCGCTGGGTCGCATCGATCGGATAGTTCTCGAACACCATCAGGGTGTCGAATAGTCTTTCCTGGCCGCTGATGCGGTGGATGTCACTGAGCGCCAGGTGCTGATGCTCCAGGGTGTTGTTGTGGGCATTTTGCAACTGGTGCAACAACTCCGCCGTGGTGGTGGTCGGGGCAAAGGTGGCCCGCACCGGCACGGTGTTGATCAGCAGACCCACCATCGATTCGGCACCGAGCACCTCGGCCGGACGACCCGAAACCGTCGTACCGAACGCGACATCAGCCTGACCGGTCAACGAGCTCAACAACAATGCCCACGCACCCTGCAACACAATGTTGACAGTGGTCTGATGCGAACGCGCCAGCTCGCCGAGCGCCCCGGTGATCTCCTCGGACAACCGGAACGATTCAATGCCTCGCTGCCCCAATATCTCTCGCCCGGGTGGCTCCACCAGTGTGGGCGAGTCGAAACCGGACAACACAGCGTGCCAGGCGGCGTGGGCCCCTTCGCGATCACGTTCGCACAGCCAGGTGACGAAGTCGCGATACGCCGGGGCAGCAGGCAGCCGCTCCCCGCCAAGTCCGGCGAAGATCTCCTGCACCAGCAGCGGCATCGACCAGCCGTCGAGCACGATGTGATGGGCCGTCAGCACGAACCGGTGCTGATCGTGCGCGATGCGGATGAGCACGCCCCGCAGGGCGGATTGGTGCGCGAGGTCGCATACCGCCGCGCGTTCGGATGTGCTGATCCCCCGGATCTGTTCGTCAACATCAATGCCGTTGGCATCCAGCTCGATGTACTGCCAGGGCACTGCCGGATCGGTGGTGATGACCTGTACCGGCGGGTCGAACTGTTCGCAGAAGCGGGCCGCCAGGTGCGGGTGCCGCGCCACGACCGATTGCACAGCATCACGGAGCCGCCGCGGGTCGAGTGGTCCGTCCATCGCGATGCTCAGTTGCATCGCGTACACGTCATCGGAACCCTCTGTGGCGCCGGCGTGATACAGCAATCCCTGTTGCAGCGGAGTCAGCGGGAGCACATCGGCGACGTGGTACTGCCGACTCAGTTCGTCGATCTGCCCTTGATTCAGTACCGCGGGGGCGATATCCGACGGGGTCAATCCGCCTCCGCCCTGTCGCACATGCGCACAGATCCCGGTCAACGCCTCAAACCACAGCGTGCTCAAACGGCTGACTTGTGTGCGATCGAGTACCGAGAGCGCCCACGTCCAGTCGGCGTTCAGATGCATGCCGGTAGCGGAGTCGACAGTGACGGCATTGAGCTCCAGCGCATGGCCCAACGGGGTCGACACCATGCCGGCGGCACGGGTCAACGACCCTTCGGGGCAGATCTGCCACCCTTCGCTTGTGCCACCGCTGACACGGCCCAGATAGTTGAACGCGACCGACGGGTCGGACGCCGCAAGATCCACGTCCGGGTTGAGGTAACGCAGCAGACCATAGGTCAGGCCATCGGGCAGGGCCCGCAGTTGTTCCTTGGCCTCCTTGATCACCGCACCCAGCGGCGCGTCACCTGCTACCACAGTGCGCCAGGACAATCCCGGTAGATCCAGTGACACCGGATACTTGGTGGTGAACCATCCCACGGTGCGCGACAGGTCGATGCTGCGATCGGCTGCCCCGCCCACATCGGCCAATTCCTCTTGACGGCCATGGCCTTCCACATCGATGCCGATCGGCTCCGCGGTGCCGGCGAACTCGGCCAGCGCCAGTCCGAACGCGATCAACAAAATGTCCTGTGGCCCAGCGTGAAACGCGGTAGGCACTTCGCCGAGCAGCATCCGGGTGGTTTCGGGATCCAGCGATACCGAAAGTTGTCCCGCGGTCTCGTAGGTATCCACCTCAGCGTGAACTGCCGGGAAGACCGCAGGGGTCGCCGACACCTCCCGCCACCGCTGAGCCTGTTCCACGATCGGGACGCTCCGCGCGGATCGGGACAGCAGATCTGCCCATCGCTGAAATGACGTTCCCGTACGCGGCAGCACGACGGATTGCCCGCCCTGGTGTTGCACCCACGCAATATTGAGATCTTCCAACAGAATCCGCCAGGAAACACCGTCGATGGCGAGATGGTGAACGATCAACACCAGCTGGCTCGTGGATGCCACCCATAGCGCGCGCAGCATTGTCCCGCCGGCCGGGTCCAGGAGCGACCTCGCCACCACCAGAGTCTCATCGGTCAGTTCGTCGATCGATTGCAGGCACTCGACGGCGTCGACCGAGCCCGGTTCGGGCGCCGTCAGCGACCACCCGCCGACGCCGTCATCCGTCGCACGCAGTCGGAGCATGGCATGCCGATCCAGCAATGCCTGCAACAGAACAAGGACCGCCGCCTCGGTGATACCGGCGGGAGCCTGCACCACCACGGTCTGGTTGAACTCGCCTGTCGGTCCGTCAATCTCCTTCAACCACCGCATGATCGGCGTCGCGATGACCGGCCCGAGGCCCTCATCAGCAGGACCGTCCGCCCCGCCGGCCGTCCCGATCACCTCAGCCAGCCGGGCCACAGTCTGCTGCACGAAGATGTCGCGGGGGCGACACACCAGCCCCGCCATACGCACCGCCGACGACACCTGCATCGCCAGGATGCTGTCACCGCCCAATTCGAAGAATGAGTCGTCCACGCCAACCCGTTCGAGACCGAGCACCTGGGCATAAATGCCCACCAAGATCTCTTCCACCGCGGTCGCCGGAGCACGGTACCGATCAACGGCTTGATATTCCGGTGCGGGCAAGGCCTTCTTGTCGAGCTTGCCGTTGACCGTCAAGGGCAAGCTCGCCAAAACCACGATCGCGGCAGGCACCATGTAGGACGGCAGCCGAACGGCCAAGGCCGCACGCAGCTCCGCGGGATCTCCGCTACCGGTGACGTAGCCAACCAGCCGCTTGTCCCCCGCGCGATCTTCGCGGGCGATTACCGCCGCCTGTCCGACTCCGTCGAGAGTCGCCAATACCGACTGGATCTCGCCCAGCTCAATCCGATAGCCCCGGATCTTGACCTGCTCGTCGGCACGCCCCAGATACTGCAGCTGACCGTCTGGTCCCCAGCTCGCCAAGTCTCCGGTGCGATACATCCGCGTTCCCCGACCGCCGAATGGGCAGGCCACGAATCGCGTTGACGTCAACGACTTCCGACCCACATAGCCGTAGCCCAGACCCGCACCGGCCACGTACAGCTCGCCGGCCGCGCCGGCGGGCACCGGACGCAACCAATCATCGAGCACGAAGAACGCCAGATCGGCCAGCGGCACCCCGATAGGACTCGCCACACGGTCCAAATCGGCAGTGGTGATCTCACGGAACGAGGCGTGCACCGTTGTCTCGGTGATCCCGTACATGTTGATCAGCCGCGGTGCTCCCGGATGGTCTGCCAACCACGTCCCGAGACGCTGCGGCTCCAGTGCCTCCCCGCCGAAGACCACCACCGCGAGACCCAGCTGGTGCCGTTCGGGCAACGCCGTATCGACAGCTTGCAGGGCGTAGAACGCGGACGGGGTCTGGCTCAAGATACTGACGCGCTCATGCGCGAGAAGTGCGTGAAGCTCCTCAGGCGAGCGGGTCAGGGCTTCCGGCACCACCACCAACCGGCCACCGTGGAGCAGGGCACCAAAAACCTCCCACACCGAATAGTCGAAGGCGAGCGAATGGCACTGCGACCACGCCTGCCCCGGCAGGAGGTCCACATCGGCGTCGATTGCCTCCAATAGCCGTGTGACGTTGTAATGCGGAATGGCAACACCTTTCGGTGTGCCGGTGGTACCCGAGGTGTAGATCAGATAGGCGATATCGTCGGGGTTCGGCATCACGGGCAATGCCGAGCTCGGCTGGGCGTACACCGCACGGTCGTCGATGCCGACCACAGTCAGACCGTGCCCATCCAGCCGGTCCGCCAGGTCAGCGGTAGTCACCGCGACCAACGGCGCGGCATCGGACAGCACAAACCGCAACCGCGCATCAGGCACCGACGGATCGATCGGCACATAAGCCGCACCGGTCTTGAGCACGCCCATGATCGCCACCACAGCCTCAACCGACCGCGAGAACAACAACGCCACCCGCTGCCCCGGACCGACACCGTGGGCAATCAGCAAGTGTGCCAACCGGTTCGATGCCTCATCCAGCCCGCGATAGGTGACCGCACTATCACCGCAACTGACCGCGACGGCCCCCGGATCACGAATCACCTGCTCGGCGAACAACTCCGGAATCGACAGCGGCCGTGGTACCGGCCGAATCAGCGCCCCACGATTACTCCACACATCCAACGGGGGACACTCGGCCTCATCGCGAACATCGATTGTCGACAGCGACCGCCCCGGATCAACGGTCATCGCTGAGAGCACGTGCTCGAACCGGTCCGCGAGGGCACGGGCATCGCAGTCGGCGAACAGATCCCCCACACCCGACGTGCTGAGGAAGAGCTCCTCGTCGTTCTTGATAAAGACAAGCCCGAACTGATCCACCAGGCCGGTGTGGGTCACGGTCCCCGATCCGGCGGCTCCGGCGAAGTCCGCCAAACGAGTGGTCGGAATGAAGTTGATGGCCGCGTGATTCGACGCCCGCTTACCCCGCTGGAATCCCGTCTTGCCCTCAAGGGCGCGCAACGGAAATCGCTGATGCTGCAATGCTTCCTGGATCCGCGTGTCGACATGCTCGCAAAAGCCGGCCACGGTAGTCGCCGGCGAGGTTGTCAATCGCAGCGGTACGACGCCGGAGCTCATGCCCGGCACGAACAGTGCCTCTGGGCGCACCCGTCGACTCACCGGGAAATCGAGTACCACCTCGGCGCCGCCGACCTCGCCATGCACCAATAGGGCGCATGCCGCGGTGATCACGGCCGCGCGACGCACCCCCAACGCGTGCGAGAGCTCACGGGTCTTGGCCACGACGATGGGATCCAACTGGATTGGCGCCGAGGGCTCATACTCGCGCGGCCGATTCGGGGCCGCGGGCACCACGCCATACCGCGATTCATTCTCGAGCGGTCCGCTGTTGGCCCAGTAGACCTCGTCATCGATGTAGTCATCGGACGCCTCGTACTCCGACTCGCAATCGACGAGACTCTTCAATGAGCCAAAGATCGGCGGAGGAATCGGTGAGTCCGTGGCGATCGCGGAGTAGACCGTAGCGATCCGATGGCACAGGAGGCCCATGCCGATTCCGTCTGTCGCGATGTGATGGCAGCACACAAAGAAGTAGAAATCGTCGGCGCGTGCCTGCATCAGCGCGAACCTGAACAGCTGCCCGCCGAGTGGCATCGGCGCCCGTTGGATCGATGCCGCTATCCGATAGGCATCGCCCATGGGATTCGAGGACCCCGTCAGGTCATGGTGAACGAGCTCAATGTGCGGATAGTCAACTACCGTCTGGAAAACCTGACCGTTACGTTCAGAAAAGACGGCCCGGAGTGGTTCTGCTTCGTGCACTACCTGGCGCACGGCCCGCTCGAGCAGGCCGTGATCGATAGCGCCTTCGATTCGACCGAGCATGCCGAGGTGCCACTTGGCGCCAGCGCGGCCGGTTTCCTCGGCGAGCCATATGTCCAGCTGGCCCCGCGTGAGCGGGAGCGCCCCGGGATCACATTCCATTGGTCCCCACCCGATGCTTATTGATCAACAGTCCGACCCTGTGCCACCCTCTCGCGCAGGCTTTTTGGCCGAATGTCGGCCCACTGCCGCTCGATGTTGTCCAGGCAAGCGGCGCGGTCCGCGGCGCCGAAAACCACTCGCCAACCAGCCGGAACATCGACAAAGGCCGGCCACAGACTGTGCTGTTCCTCATCGTTGACCAGCACGAAAAAGCTGGCATTGTCGTCGTCAAATGGATTGATGCTCAACAGTTCTCCCGAAACCATCCACGCAGATAAGTGGAACCTGTTCTAAAACTAGCCGAGAAAACTGCGCCGATGCACGTTTTTAGAGAAATCTCCGATACTTGCTACTCGCCAGTTGGAAACGGCAGGCGCCTAACAGGATTGCCCAACCCGACCGCCGCGGCAGAGCCGAATTGGCTGCTAGTCGTGACCAAACCGGGCGTGAACAGCTAGCCACCCAAGCCGCGACACAGACAACGCCGGTTGTCTCACAGTTTGCTGTAAGACGCGTGGCACGCACCGCGAGATGCTCGACGAGGTATTGCGCGTGACCAGATTCCCTGGGCCGCAAGGTGGTCCACGCGAGGCCCCCGGAACCAGATCGACATGCCCAACCACCGAAAGTGCCGCACGCCGGGCCCAACACTCGTACCGTTGACAGGCACCGTAGCGCCCCAGACCGAGTCATTATCCGAGACAGGCAAACTCGCGCCAGTCGCCGTCGGGGCCGTCGGCATATGAGCTGGAATACCGTCTAGTACTTAGGATCACGCACCGTGAGCAAAACTGCGAAAATCGCACTGCCGCCCGGACCTCCGCTGCCTCTGGCGGTGCAGTCCATACTGATGGCGAGCTACGGCCTACGCTTTCTCGCCGGCTGCCAGCGCCGCTACGGAAACATGTTCACCTTGCGTATTCCGTTGTCGGGCAAGGTTGTATACCTTGCGGATCCCGCCGACATCAAAACGGTGTACGCCGGTGACCCCCGGGTCTTCCATTCCGGCGAAGCACACTGGTTCTTCCGAGGCCTCCTCGGCGACAGTTCTCTGTTTGTCCTCGACGAGGACGAACACCATGATCAGCGCCGTCTCCTGATGCCCGCGTTCCATCGCGATGCCGTCGCACACCAGGCAGCACAGATGGCCGAGATCGCCGCCGCAAACATCGCCGAATGGCCGGTCGGCGAGGACTTTCCCGTTGCTCCCCGGACAACCGACATCACGCTCGAGGTGATCCTGCGAACTGTCATCGGCGCCTCCGATCCAGCGCGACTGGCTGCCCTGCGCAAGGTCGTGCCGCGTCTGCTCTACATGAAGCCGTGGGAGACACCGGCGATTACCAATCCGGGCCTTCGGCGCTACTGGCCATGGCGCGGGGTCGGTCGGCGGATGGCGGAGACCGACACCCTGCTCTACGCCGAGATTGCCGAGCGCCGCGCCGATCCAAACCTGGCCGAACGCACCGATGTGCTGGCCATGCTCGTCCGTGCCACCGATGACGACGGCCGCACCATGTCCGACGAAGAACTGCGTGACCACCTTCTGACCTCCATCGCGGCGGGGCATGAGACCACGGCAACGGCACTATCCTGGGTGCTGGAGCGCCTCACCCGCTACCCCACCGCGCTTGCCAAGGCGGTGCAAGCAGCCGATGCCAGTGCCGAGGGAGATCCGGCAGGTGACGAGTACCTCGATGCGGTGGTGAAGGAGACCCTGCGGATCCGGCCGGTGATCTTCAGCTCGGGCAGAGTCCTCAAGGAACCCGTTGACGTGGGCGGCTATCGACTGCCGGCCGGCATCATGGTCGACCCGGCAATCGGACTTGTGCACGCGAGTGCCTCGGTATACCCCGATCCGGAGCGATTTGACCCGGACCGGATGATCGGCACCACCTTGAGCCCGACCACCTGGCTGCCGTTCGGTGGCGGCAATCGCCGGTGCCTCGGTGCCACTTTCGCCATGGTGGAGATACGGATCGTGTTGCGCGAGATCCTGCGGCGCGTCGAGCTGAGCACCACCACCGCACCCGACGAAAAGCAGCAGGCTAAGCACGTCACCTTCGTGCCACATCGCGGCGGGTCCATCAGGGTTCGGGCAATCAGGACCTGCGGGCCGGCGGTAGCACCCACCTGCCCCGCCGGCGCCCACGGCACCGGTCAGCTACGCGACCCACAACGGTAGGACGTGGCCAAGCCCTCCACGAGATCGGCTGTGGTCTCTACGCTTTCGGTGGGCTTGGTCATGCGGGCAGCCAGTTCACGGGCTCTGGCGACGCATTGCGGATCGAGGATGGCCCGCAGATCTGACACCAAGGTTTTCTCCGTCGTGCCCGAAAAGCGCCGGGCAGTACCCACTTTCAGTCGTTTGACGCGTGCTCCCCACAGCGTCTGGTCGAGGTCTGTGGAAAGGATCAACGTGGGTACCCCGGCACGAAAGCCCGCGGCGGTGGTGCCCGTCCCGCCGTGATGCACGACGGCGCGACACTGGGGGAAGGCCGCCGAATAACTCATCGCGCCCACAATTTTGATGTTCCCGGAATAGGGGGTGACTCCGAAATCGGTACCGGCAGCACACACCAGGGCCCGCTCCCCCAACTCCTCACAGGCCGCGCTGATCATCGCCAGTGTCTTCTCGGCAGACTCGACAGGCAAGCTACCGAAACCAAAAAAGATCGGTGGCGTCCCCGCGGAAATCCACGATGCCACCTCGTCATCGAAGTCCGTTGGTAAGTCCAATGTCAACGCGCCCACAAAGGGCCGCCGGGGCCTGAATTCCGCCCATTCGGCCGCCAGCCCCGGAAAGCAGATCTCGTCGTAGGCCTGAATTTCCAGTGCGCCGCGCTCGGTAATCCGCCACGGAGAGGGTTGGGCGGCCTTCGGCAACGCCAATTCGCCGCGCTGTACGTGCTCAACCTTCTTGGCATTCTGCCAAGCCAGCCATTCCCCCGCTTTCATCGCGGAGCGGCCGAGCGGAGCGGGTAGCAACGGCACGAACTGGCCGTTCGAGCGCAACGGGAAGAAATGCAGTGTGGCCAGCGGAATGTCGTAGTACTCCGCAACATTGCCCGCTGCGTCCTCGAAGTTGACACCGGTGAAAAGTAAGTCGGCGCCGTCCGCCAACGATGCCAACGTGGCGACGATGTCCTTCCAGCATTGAAGAAAAGGCTCGACCACTTCGCGCCGCTTCTTGATCAGATCCCGAATCTTCCAGAAGTTTCGGAAGAAGTGTGTCCAGAACTCGCGGTGCGCGTCCAACACATTCTGTAGATCCGGTCCGTAGGGAACCGCTGCAAGCCCGGCCGCCTCGACAAACCCGATCAGGTCCGGTGGGACGGCCATGCACACGTCGTGCCCCCGGCGCATCAGCTCGCGTCCGACGGCCACGCATGGCTCGATATCCCCACGAGTCCCGTAGCTTGCCAGCACAAACTTCATCGCGGGTACCTGCCTGCTACGTCCGGTACACGTCCCGCCATCAGCCAGCCCGCTTGAGGCGGACGAAACTTTCCAGCAGATCGGCGGCGGCCACCGGACTTTCGGCCGGTTTGGTCATTCGAGTCGCGGCCTCATGGGCTCTGGCCACGCATTGCGGCTCCAAGATGCTGCGCAGGTCCGCGACCAAGGTCTTCTCCGTGGTCGCGGAAAACCGACGGGCGGTACCCACTTTCAGTCGCTTGACGCGCGCTCCCCACAATGTCTGGTCTAGGTCGGTAGACAGGACCAGCGTGGGAACTCCCGCGCGCAGACTGGCCGCCGTGGTACCCGCACCGCCATGGTGAACGACTGCCCTACAGGCGGGGAAGGCTGTCGAGTAATTCATCACGGCAACCACTTTGACGTTCTCGAAATGAGGGACATGCCCGAAATCACTTCCGCCCGCGCACACCAGGGCGCGTTCACCTAATTCGTCACACGCGGCACTGATCATGGCGAGCGTCTTGTCTGCGGATTCGACCGGCATACTGCCAAAACCGAAGCAGATCGGCGGTTTTCCTGAGGCGATCCAGGAGGCCACCTCGTCATCGGAATCCGTTGGTAAGTCCAATGTCAGTGCTCCGACGAACGGTCTTCGGCCCCCGAACTCCGCCCATTCGGCCGCCAACCCTGGCATACAGGCCTCGTCGTAGGCCTGGATTTCCAGCGACCCGCGCTCGGTGATCCGCCACGGCGAAGGTTTGGTGGCCTTGGGAAGGCCCAGTTCACGACGCTGAGGGTCCTCAAGCTTCTTGAACAGCGGCCAGCCGAGCCACTCGGAAAACTTCATGATCGAGCGGCCCACCCGTGCCGGCATTCCCGGTACGAGCTGGCCGTTGGCCCGGATCGGGAATACATGAAGCGTGGCGAACGGGAGGTCATAGAACTCCGCGACGTTACCTGCTGACTCCTCCCCGAGGACCCCGGTGAAGAGCAGATCGGCGTCCTTCGCCTGCGACCTCAACGTCGAACTGACGTCCTGCCAGCACTGCGTGAGAAACCGCCAGTCCTCGCGCAATAGCTCCTTGAGATCCCCGATCCGCCAGAAGTTCTTCCAGAAATTCCGCAGGAATCGCGCCCAGAAGTCGCGGTTCACGTCCTGCCACACCCGTACGTCAGGCCCGCAGGCAATCGCCGTAAGGCCTGCCGCCTCGGCGAAGGTGACAAGGTCTGGTGGCACCACCATGCGCACGTCATGTCCGCGACGCATCAGTTCGCGGCCGACAGCAACACCGGGCTCGACATCACCACGTGTTCCATAAAATGAGAGTACAAATTTCATTGCGGACCTCAGCCCTTCACTTCCCGGGTTGCTGCGGAATGAAAGCGGGAGCCTTGCCACGGCTCAACCGCCCGGCAGCATAACCCGGTATTCACGCTATTGACTTGAAATCCAAGAGATTTGGGTAGCACGTCCAGAACTCGCCGTCATTTGGCTCGGAGAACAAAGCCAGTCTGGTCACCGCGGTTCTGCTGATTGAGGTGTTTCGCCCGCTTCTCCCACTCCCAGATCTGCTTGGGGCGGAACATCGTAAGGATCTTGGGATCGGTCACCGGTACATCACCCCGATAGGCTTCGCTCCCGGTGAATTGTCCAAAGGTTGAGTCGTCGAACGTCTGCGAGACTCGTAACCCGGCCCGGTCGGCCGCCAACGCCATGCCGTGTCGTGAGGGTATGACCATGTGCCGAGGCGCATCGGCCTGCACCCAGTCAGCCCCGTACATGGACCATGCTTCCGACGAGGTGGTCGGCACCCGGGCCAGACACATGCCTCCGGCAGCGAGTTTCTGGGCGGCGACCTGAAGCGTGCCCACCGGGTCAGGCATGTGTTCGAGCGAATGGTTGAACATGATGAGATCGAATTCGCCTGTCACATCAGCTAAATACCGCTTCAGTAGCGGTATGCCCGCACGTGACTCACCGTCGGCGGCGATAAAGGGATCTGCGCCGACCAAACTGCCGAATCCGACTCTGGCCAGCCTGTCCAACAACGCGCCGCTTCCACAACCGACGTCCAAGATCCGGGCATCACGTTCGGTTCCGAGCTGAGCGAGCATGCTGACCGCGTCCCCGCCGAGCAACACACGGAAGATGCCCTCGGGCACGGGCGCGGTCATAACTGATCCGAAAACCCTTCCGCCACTTCGGAGTTTGAACCGATCTCGTTGGCTGACCAGCCATTCGAGAACTCGCGGCTGCCCCGCACCGTTGTGGGAGTAGTACGTCGCGGGGTAGTGCCGCATGAGTTCTTCACCCTCGAGCACGGTCACGATCTGCAACGTGTCGCACGCGGCGCAAGTGAAGTATTCGAACACCTCACGAGTCCCGAACATCATCTCGCGAATTTCCAGCGTTTGATGAGGACCCGTCGAATCGCACAGTCGGCATTCACTGGTAACCGCCGTCATTCAGATCTCCCAGCGCTTGTGACTGTCCGCCACAGAACAACTTTCAAAGGAACCACAGACGACGAACCTACCGCGTAGTGTGTCCATACGTGTGGGGATCGGTGCTAGCGCTCGTGGTGCTGGTGGCCCTTAACCCCATCCGACTCGGCATCACCCTTCTGGTGATCTCTCGCCCCCGGCCGGTGCAAAACCTGCTCGTCTACTGGGCGGGGTGTCTCATCGGGTGCATCCCGGCAATGGTGCTTCCGTTGACGCTGTTGCACGTCACACCGATTTTCAGATCATTCGCCGAGGGCGTGGCGGGCAGCCCCACCATTCGCCACATTCAGCTCGGCATGGGTCTACTCGCCCTGTGTGTTGCCGCGCTGATCGCGGCGCGTCCGCTGCTTCGGCGGCGCGAACGCGAGTTGGCCACCGTCGGCGCCGCCGCTGCCGCGGAGCTCAATCCGCCGACGCCGAACCCCATCTCGCGGCTACTGGGCCGGGCCGACGACGGCACGGCGCCCGACGGCCGCTCCCCGATCAGACGGCTGCTGGCCCGGGCCGCCCACGCATGGGAGCACGGGTCACTGTGGGTCGCGTTTGTGATCGGCTTGCTTCTGGGTGGAATCGAGCCGGACGCCGGCCTGTTCCTCATCGCGATCCTGGTGGCGTCGGGCGCCACCACGGCGACACAGATCATCGTCGCCGTGGTTTTCGCAGTCGGGGTACTGGCGATCGTCGAACTCACCTTGATCAGCTACCTGGTGGCGCCGACGAAAACCCAAGCAGTGGTGCAGCGGGTACACGATTGGGCGTTGGCTCACCGCCGGAAAATTCTGATAGCCATGTGCATAGTGGCTGGGGTATCACTTCTGATCCACGGCCTCGGCGGTATCTGACACCTCAACGCCAGGTGCCCACGCGAAACCTATTCGGGCACAATGGTTCGCCAAATTCGTCGTTGGTATTGCTGGCATGTTTTGGTTGCGAATTCGCCCAAGAAAGCGCGCCCGTCTGGGTAGTGTTCGGGCCCGTGTGGGGTCTACTGCTCGCGATGGCGATCATGTTCGCGGTCAATCCGGTGCTACTCGCCATCATCGTGTTGATGATCTCCCGGCCGCAGCCGGTGCAGAATCTAGCGGCCTACTGGATCGGCAGTGTGATCGTGAGCCTCGCCGGTCTGCTGATACCGCTGACGGTGTTGCACATAGCGCCATCGTTTCGTTCCTTCGTCGAGGATATGGCCACGCCAGGCAGCAGCATCACCACTCGGCTCGTCAACCTGGCCATGGGTCTTCTCATGTTGTCCATCGCCACACTGCTGGTGGTACGCGCGCTGCGTGAACGTTCGCGCGTGGCGGTATCGGCCGGAAACGTCCCGGCTGAAGCCCACGACGCTGACCGACCGACGCCCATCACGTCGCCGTTCGGCGTCCCCAGCGACGCTGCCGCAGAGGGTGGTTCGATCTTCAGGCGGCTACTTCGTCACCTCCAAAACGCTTGGGAGGAAGGCGCCTTGTGGGTGGCATTCGTGTTCGGCCTGTGCGGGCTGCCGCCACCGATGTTGGTGATCTTCGTACTGACTCCCGTCGTCGCCTCGGGCGCCCCGATCGGCACTCAGGTCATCGCGGTCATCTCGTTTGTCTTCGGGATGTTCACGGTGGTCGAACTCACCCTGATCAGTTATCTCGTCGCACCAGCGAAAACCCTTGCGGTGCTGCAACCGATGCACGACTGGGCACTGGCTCACCGCCGACAGATGCTGATCACCATTTTCTCGGTGGCCGGGATCATCCAGGTAGTCAACGGCATTGCCTGAGCGAGCGGCTCCACACTGGACCGGTCCGGTTCAGGCCCACGTCCCGCGGCGCCCATTGGCCGTCGCCATGACCTCGTAGATCAGCTTCATCATCGACGGGCGGGTACGGCGGCTGAGCTTTTGGAATCTCTGGAAATCCTCGATCATCGCCCGGAAACCGCGCTCACTTATTCGATACGCCTCTAGGACGCGGTCAAGTTCCGACGAGTCCCAGGGATCGTCGCTCGCGGCCGCGCAGAGTGTTTCATAGACCGCAGACATCCAGTCGGTGCCAAAGGGCTCTGTTACCGGGCCCGAGTACTTCTGGCGCCGAAGATCGGATTCCAAGAAGTCCTCGATGGCAACTTCATCCCTATTGTCCAGGTTGACCCCGAGCGTCACCGAAATCCGCTTCATCTCCCTGCGCCAATCCTCGAGGAGATTGGTGTACCCGACGAATACTCGCGGTACGTCGCGGGTCCGGGCCTCGGCCAACAGATTGAACTTGAGCCACAACGCACTCGAAAACTCCGGAGAGGCAGCCGCCTGGGCCGCAACCGACGCAATCACCTCCATGGGGTGGCGCACCGCTACTACCGTCGCTACCTCGAATCCAGACAATCGTGCTGCCTCAAACCACATGTCGGACAGCAGATTTATCCTCGGGTCCTTGATGATCACCACCGGCGCCGACGGCAAGGTCGTCAGGTACGCCTGGATCTCGCCGATACACGTGGCCCGCTCACCGGCGTCGAACGCATCTTCATCCTGCAGGCGTAGCGTCGTGTCGAACCTGGAGCTACCGTTGCGATGCAGAATTCGCTCGTTGAGGACGATCGCCTTGCGCGGCTCCCAATATCCCCGTGGATTGGCCGGATTAGCTCCTGCGAGCGCGGCAGGAAGGGCACCACCGCACAATGACAGAACACGGGTGATCGCCGACGTACCCGACCGGGCCATACCCATGACGAACAGAATGACCGGTCGGGCCTCTCCATCCGAGCTCATGAGCCCAACCTCAGGCCCGATGTCGTATTGAGCGGAGAGGCGCCGCGCCGCACCATGAGATCCTCCAGCGATAGACAGCCCGGTTCTGATGGGGACATCCGACCAGAACAAGTTTCGAGGCGTAATTGACTGTCGCACATTGAATCATGCGCATGTGGCACATATGACAACATCCAGATTGATTTCTGTAAGTGGTAACAGCGGTGATAGGGATCGGCTTTCCGGCTTCTCAGGCCGATTGCCGCGGTTGACTGGCTACGACCACCGTCGGCCCCAGCCCCCGTCGACTCCGGAATTCGACGGTGATGGCTGGATCAGCATGATGTGCCAGCGCACGCAGCGCCGACGGGCTGTAGGCGCGAAGAGAACTGATGAACCCATCGTGCTGCAGCGGCGAAACACCGACGAGCGGCAGTGCCACCGCCAAGAGCGCGATATGCACAGGCACCGGCGGCCTGGGTAAATCGACAATCAACAGCTTCCGTGCCGCCCTGGTCCCTGCCGCGAAGACCCGGGCGGCAAGCTCAGGCGGCAGATGGTGCAGGGACAACGCGAATATCGCAAGGTCGTAATGCCCTTCCGGAGCATCGATTTCGGTGGCATCCATTTCTCGAACGGTCGCGCGCGGGTGGCTACCGATTTCACTGGCCGCCGCCGCAGCCACAAAGCTGGGATCGATATCGGTGACCGTCACCTGGGCAGTGGCATGCATTTCCAGCAGCTTGTGTGACAGCCCGCCGAGACCTGCGCCGAGTTCGAGAATCCTCGGACAATCCACATCGGCGACCTCGCGCAGCGCCATCCGAGCACATTTCTCATGAATGCCGATGCGCCGCCGCCGCCCGGCGCGGTCGAGTGAATGCATGACCTTGCGCTTGAGATCGTCGACATCGTCGCGGTCCAGATACTCCAGCCGACTGGTCTGCAATCGGCGGTCCAGCCAGGAAGCGTCCGGGCCGCCCCGAGGCATCCTGGAAATATCGCGGGCACTGTTCTCCACGTAGAACATCATGGATCACCGCGGCACTGTCCGGTGCGCCTGTCACGAAATCAAATGCAGTGCAGGGCAGAAAAAATGCAACATTTATCCAGTAATACCGACGCGCGCCGCAACAAAGATTTGGGACCGCTCGTCAGTCAGATTGCAGGCCGTCACCAGGGATCAGATTTTGCCACAACATCTCCACGGAGCGGCTAGGCTCCGGACCTATTCGGTTGATGTGGGTTCGGCCGAGCAGCCGACAGAAATGCGTTGCAACTGGGCCATGCGTATCTCCAAATCCATTGCCGCTCAGAGTGTGAAACAGTCGACGCATGGTCGATAACGAAGGAGTCTGATCGGTGCCAGGGCAGATGCGTCGTATGCGCGAATCCTTGCGCAGACGACGGGGATCCAAAAGCGCTGTACAGATGGACAATCGGCTCGCGTTGGCAGATGAGGCACTACTGACCGAACATCATGCCGCCGGTATGAATGTGATCATTCAGGTTACCTGGCTGTATGGGCACACGATCGATCTCGACGCGTTGCAGCGTTTTCGCCACAATCTGGGGCAGGGCTTGTTGGGCCGCCGTATCGAACGCCCGGCACTGCCGATCGCCCGGCATCGCTGGGTGGTGGACCCCGGATCGCCCGAGATCGACATCGCGCAGCACTCCCGTCCGCGTTCGGAATTCAGCGACTGGGTAGATGAACGCTCACAGCTGCGCATCGACCCGGAATCGGGGCCCGGCTGGCATCTCGGTGTCCTTCCTCTCGATGACGGTATGACTGCCATCAGCTTGGTGCTCTCCCACAACCTGATCGACGGCCTTGGCCTCGCACTGGTCATAGTCGAAGCGGTCCTGGGCAGGACACGTGACCTCGGATACCCAGGACCGTTGTCTCGCAAGCGACTACGCGCCCTGGGTCAGGACGCACGGCAGACAGCGCGGGACGTACCCCACGTCGCGCGGGCGCTTGTCGCTGCGGTGAAGCTGGGCCGAAAGCAGGCCCGCGACAAGGACGTGTCCGGCCGGGTACCGGCGCCGCCACCCACCACTCCGGGGGCGGATGTCCCCGACGACGTTGTACTGGTACCGGCCATCACCATTTATGTCGGGTTGGATGATTGGGATGCTCGTGCGGAAGCCCTCGCCGGCGCGAGTCATACACTCGCCGCTGCTTTCGCTGCTCGATTCGGCGAGCGTATCGGGCGGCGAAGCGCCGATAACCGAACGGTCACCCTGCAGATTCCCATCAGTGACCGCACGGAGGACGACACCCGCGCGATGGCGCTGTCTTATGCCCGTGTCAGCGTCGATCCGACCTCGCTCACCACAGACCTACGCGATGTTCGGGCCGCCATCAAGCAGACCCTGAAGACCTTGAAGGAGACCCCGGACGAGTCGAAGCAGCTCCTATGGCTGCCGTCGTTCGCGCCGGAGCGGACACTGAAGCGGATGGTCGCCAGGATGCCCGCTGACCCCGATCAGTCGGTTTTTTGTTCTTACCTGGGTGATCTCCACACGCTGATCGGCTGGCCCGCCGGTACGCTCGCCGATTTCCAGAACGCTCGTGCGACAGGACAACACGAGAGACGCCGGTTACTCGAGAGGACCGGAGGGCGAATGTTCATTCTGTCCGGCCGCCTGAACGGCAAGATCTTCATCAGCGTCGGCGCCTACCAACCGGGCGCAACAAATACCAAGAAGGCGCTGCGCGAACTGGCCGAACTCACACTGTCCGACTTCGGGCTGACCGGCGAGATCCACTGACCAATCCGTCTGCCCCCTGTTGTTGGGCACCAAAACATCTGGTGCCCAACAGCGGTCAGAAGTTGTGGCAGGTCCTGTAGGCCTGTTCCATCACGCCGAGATACGGCTGGAAGGCCGGAGCGTTGGCCACGTCTTGGGCGGTCTGCGCCCGCTTGTCCGGGCCGGCAGCGAGGAACTCACGTAGGCCGCGCTGCAGTATCGGGGATTGCGAGAATGCCTTACCGAATTGCGGGTCCTGCGCATTGAGGGCAGCGACCACCTGCGGATAGCTGCACGTTGTGTTGATGGCCGAATCCAAATCCGGGTCCGCGGACCCAATCCCGGCACCGGCGGTCAGCGACAATGCCAGTCCCCCCAGCCCGACGGACAGTCCGGTTAGCGACAGACGAAACATGTACGTACTTCCCTTCTTATCAATATTTTTCGGGTAATTCGGTACTCGTGACAGGTCAGGCATCTTGCAGCACCATCGGGCGGGCGTCCGGCAACTCCCGTGGTGTTCCGGTGGGGCGCCGGATTATCCGTTGCGGCCACCAGAACCACCGCCCCAGTAACGCCGCAATCGCCGGTGTCATGAACGCGCGCACCACCAACGTGTCGAACAACAAGCCAATACCGATGGTGGAACCCACTTGTCCGATCACACGGAGGTCGCTGACCACCATCGACAACATGGTGAACGCGAACACCAGACCTGCCGAGGTGACCACCTTGCCGGTCCCACCCATGGCTCGAATGATGCCCGTGTTGATCCCGGCGCCTATCTCCTCCTTCATCCGTGACACCAACAGCAGGTTGTAGTCAGATCCCACCGCCAACAAGATGATCACCGACATCGCAAGTACCAGCCAGTGCAGTTCGACACCGAGGATGTTCTGCCAGATCAGCACCGAGAGGCCGAACGCCGCACCCAGCGAAAGTGCCACTGTGCCAACGATAACCAGCGCCGCCACGAAGCTTCGCGTCATGATCAGCATGATGCCGAAGATCAGACACAGCGCGGCGACGCCGGCGATCAACAGGTCGTACGCGGAACCATCCCGTAGGTCCTTGAATGTCGCCGCGGTCCCCGCGAGATGAATCTTGGCGTTCTCCAGCGGCGTCACCTTGAGCGCTTCCTCGGCGGCCGAGCGCACGGCGTCGACCCGTGAGAGGCTCTCCGGTGTCCCCGGGTCGCCGCGATAGGTAAGGATCAACCGGACTGCCTTGCCATCCGGTGAAAAGAACAGAGACATCGCACGTTTGAAGTCCTCGTTCTCGAACACCTCTGGAGGTAGGTAGAACGAGTCGTCATTTTGGGCGCCGTCGTAGATCCTTCCCATCTCACTGGCATTGGCTGCCGTCTGGTCGATGAGGGAGAAGATCCCCGACATGGTGCTGTGCATCGTCAGCATCATGGCGCGCATCGACTTCATGGTCGAGATCATCGGCGGGAACAGGGCGATCAGCTCTCGCTGGTACCCGTTCATTTCCTCCACACGTTCGAGGATCCGATGGGTTCGCTCGCTGAGCAGGTCGGTGCCGTCGAGCGCCTGGAAGACGGATCTGACCGCGAAACAGACCGGGATGGTCTCGCAGTGTTTCTCCCAGTACAGGTAGTTCCGCAGTGGCTTGAAGAAATCATCGAAATTGGCGATGTAATCGCGTAGCCGATCAACGGTCGCTGTCAACTCCCGGTTCATGACAACGGTCTCGTTGGTGATATCGGATATGTTGCTCATCAACTCATAGGTGTGCTGCATCTGGTTGATCATCTTCGTCATGTCTTCGGCCTGCTTCAGCATGTCGTCCACGCGTTCTTTTCCGAACGGCAGGATCTGCAGCATGCCGGCACTTTGCAGGCTGATTTGGAACGGGATGGACGTCCGCTCTATCGGGCTACCCTCTGGCCGGGTAATGCTCTGCACCATGGAGATACCCGGCACCGCGAAGAGGCCCTTGGCCAATTTGTGCAGAACCACGAAGTCTGCCGGATTGCGCATGTCGTGGTCTGCCTCGACCACCATGACGTCGGGGGTCATTCGCGATTCGGGGAAGTGCCGCTGCGCCGCCGCGTATCCCACGTTGGCGGGAATATCCTGGGGCACATACAGTCTGTCGTCATAGCTGGTCTGGTAACCCGGAAGTGCCAGCAGCCCAATCAGTCCGACCGCGCACGCCGCGGCGAGGATAGGAGCCGGCCAGCGCACAATCGCCGTGCCGACCCACCGCCACCGCCGGACCAGGATCTTTCGTTTGGGCTCAAACAATCCGAAACGACTGCCCACGGCGATCACCGCCGGGACCAACGTGACGGCGACGGCAACCGCAACGGCCATACCGACCGCAGCAGGCACACCCATCGTCTGGAAGTAGGGCAGACGGGTGAAGCTCAGGCAGAAAATCGCTCCGGCAATGGTCAGCCCGGAGGCCACGACGACCTTCGCCACACTGCCGTAGGTGGTGTAGAAGGCGGTCTCGCGGTCTTCGCCGGATTGGCGCGCTTCCTGATATCGCCCGGTGAAGAATATGCCGTAGTCCGTTCCGACCGCGATGCCGAGCGATACCAACAGATTGACCGAGAAGGTCGAAAGACCGATGACCCCATGATCACCCAAAAGTGCGACGATGCCTCGGGCCGCCTGCACCTGTATTCCCACCATGATCAGCAGCAGAATCACCGTGACCACCGAGCGATACACAAAGAGCAACATCGTGAAGATGACCACGAGTGTGACAACGGTGATCTTGATGATCGACGAGTTGCCGGCATCGTTCATGTCCGTCACCAACGGCGCCGGACCCGTGACATAGGCCTTGACGCCGGGCGGAGGCGATACCCGGTCCACAATGCCGCGGACCGCTTCCACGGATTTGTTCGCCAGGGCTTGGCCTTGGTTGCCCGAGAGATTGAGCTGGACATACACGCTCTTACCGTCGGCGCTCTGCACACCTGTCGCGGTGAGAGGATCACCCCAATAGTCTTGGACGTGCTGCACATGCGTCGTGTCAGCCCTCAGTTGACGAATCAAATTGTCGTAGTAGGCGTGCGCGTCGTCCCCGAGCGCCTGCTCGCCCTCCAGGACGACCATCGCCACGCTGTCGGAATTGGATTCGCCGAATACCTCACCCATCCGCTGCATCGCCCGAAACGATGGCGCCGCTTGGGGAACCAGGGACACCGAGCTTTCCCTCCCGACGTGCTCCAGCGAAGGAACAGCGAACGTCACGAGGGCGATGACCACCAACCAGCCAAGAATGATCGGCACCGACAGCCGGCGGATCAACCCGGCGAGTAGCGGTGGACGGTCGACCATCCGATGGATACTCATGCGGCCTTTATCCAAAGGCAGACAAAAACATTCATCGCTATTAGCGCTCTTCCTTCTGGAAAAGGAAGCTCACCAACGGGCGGGGTCCGGCCGGGGCCCGGAATGTTCTGGCGGGACGCTGCAGCACCCGTTGTGGCCACCAGAACCACCGCCCCAGTAGCGCCGCGATCGCCGGTGTCATGAACGCGCGCACCACCAACGTGTCGAACAACAAGCCAATACCGATGGTGGAACCCAGCTGCCCGATGGTGACGAGGTCGCTGACCACCATCGACAACATGGTGAACGCGAACACCAGACCCGCCGAGGTGACCACCTTGCCGGTCCCACCCATGGCCCGAATGATGCCCGTGTTGATCCCGGCGCCCAGCTCTTCCTTCATCCGTGACACCAACAGCAGGTTGTAGTCAGATCCCACCGCTAACAAGATGATCACCGACATCGCGAGCACAACCCAGTTCAGTGGGATGCCCAGAATACTTTGCCAGATCAGCACCGAGAGTCCAAACGCCGCACCCAGCGAAAGTGCCACTGTGCCAACGATAACCAGTGCGGCCACGAAGCTTCTCGTCATGATCAGCATGATGCCGAAGATCAGGCACAGCGCCGCGGTCGCTGCGATCAAGAGATCGTATTTGGAGCCGTCGACGATGTCTTTCACAGATGCCGCGGTACCGGTCATATAGATCTTGGCATTTCGAAGGGGGGTGCCCTTGAGCGCTTCCGCAGCCGCCGTCTCTATCGGCTGAACCAGCGACATGCCCTCGCGCGTCGCGGGATCGCCCCGCTGCGAGATGAGTAGCCGGGCCGCCTTACCGTCCGGAGACATGAAGATATTCATCATGCGTTTGAAGTCTTCGTTCTCGAATACCTCTGGAGGCAGATAGAACGAGTCGTCGTTCTGGGCGGCGTCAAAGGCCTTTCCCATGGCAGTCGAATTGTTCGTCGTCTGCTCCATTTGATCGAAGATCCCGGACATGGTGCTGTGCATGGACAGCATCATTTTCCGCGTAGATTCCATCGTCTCGATCATCACCGGGAACTGCTCGGCCATTTGCGGCAGGAGTTGATCCAGTTTGTCGAGGTTCGCGACCAGATCACTCAGCTTGTCGGAGACCTCATCGACGCCATCGAGCGTGTCGAAAACCGAACGGATGGCTTGACATACCGGAATGTCGTAACAGTGCTTTTCCCAATAGAGGTAGTTGCGAATCGGCCTGATGAAGTCATCGAAGTCCATGACGTGATCGCGCAGATCATTCATGATGTCTTCGAGCTCATGTGTGGTCTCGACCATGTCGTGGGTCGTGCCGACCATCTGCTCGGTCAACGCCTGCATGCGCTTCATGATGGCTATCGTCTTCAGCATGTCGTCGGCCTGAACCAATAGGTCGTCCATACGATTCCGCTGAAACGGCATCAGATGCGATTGACTCGCGCTGCTCATGCTGAGCATGTACGGAATGGTGGTGTGCTTGAGCGGTTCACCTCCGGGCCGCGTGACCGCCTGAACCCGCGAAACACCGGGGACAGCCTGAACTCCTCGAGTCAGTTTGTTCAGCACCAGAAAATCCACGGGATTGCGCATATCGTGATCGGCTTCGACCAGAAGAATGTCGGGCGCCATCATCAATGATTGCGGGAAATGTCGTGAGGCGGCCGCATATCCGACGTTGGCGGGGATGTCTTGCGGGATGTACTTCTGATCGTTGTAGCTCGGCTGGTAGACGGGCAGCGTCAACAGTCCCACTAGCGCCACTGCGCATGTCGCGACGAGGATCGGTGCCGGCCAACGCACGATCGCGGTGCCGATCTGTCGCCATCGGCGAACCATGACCTTCCGTTTGGGCTCGAACAACCCGAATCGACTGCCCACGGCGATCACCGCTGGGACCAGCGTGATGGCGACGGCCACCGCGACGACCATGCCCACGGCAGTGGCGACACCCAGCGTTTGATAGACGGGTAGCCGCGTGAAGTGCAAGCAGAGAACGGCTCCGGCAATGGTCAGGCCCGAACCCAACACCACCTTGGCCACGCTGCGAAAGGTGGTGTAAAAAGCGGCTTCCCGGTCCTCGCCGGCCTGACGAGCCTCCTGGTATCGCCCGGTGAAGAATATGCCGTAGTCCGTTCCGGCCGCGATGGCAAGCGCTACAAGAAGATTGACGACGAATGTGGTGATACCGATAACCCCGAGGTTGCCCAGGAAAGCGACGAATCCGCGGGCCACCGTCAGCTCGACGCCAACAACCACCAGCATGAGGATGACGGAAATGAGCGATCGGTAGACCAAGAGCAGCATGGTAAAGATCACCGCGAGGCTCAACCCGGTGACCAGCAGGACGGTCCTATTACCCGCGGGCCCCAGATCTGCGGCGAATGCCGCCGGGCCTGTGACGTAGGCCTTGACTCCCGGCGGCGCCGGCGTTTTGTCGACGATGCCGCGGACCGCCTCCACGGATTGGTTCGCCGACGCCCCATGCCGCGGATCGGTAAGGGCCACTTGCACATACGTGGCCTTGCCGTCGAGGCTTTGCGCAGCGGCCTGCGTCATCTGATCGCCCCAGAAATCCTGGACATGCTGCACGTGGGCCGTATCGGCTTTCAGCTGGCGGATCAAGTCGTCGTAGTACCGGTGCGTGTCGTCTTTGAGGGGTTGCTGCCCCTCCACCACAATCATTGCCACGACGCTGGAATTCGACTCGTCGAACAGCTTGCCCATCCGCTGCGTGGCCTGAAACGAGGGTGCCGCATCGGGGTTCATTGCCACCGCGTGGTCCTTCTCGACCTGCTCGAGAGAGGGAACGCTGATGCTCAAGATGACAGCGACCGCCAACCAGCCCAGGATGATGGGCACCGACAGGCGGCGGATCATCCGTGCCACGAACGGTGGGCGGCTGAGCGCCGGTAATGGCTCCGTGGGGGGTTCGCTGTGGGCGCTCATGCGGCCTTCAGCATGCAGAAGGTCAAAGCGCTTACGCCGTAGCGGATCTTCTCGTCTTTGACCTTGTCACCCACGAGGATGCGGCATCCGATGCTGTCGGTGTCACCCTGTGCGGTGATGTTTCCCATCGCGGTGGCCTCGGTGATCGGGAACTCCACAGACCAGGGAAGCGCGGCTGACCTGATGACCTGTGGTTCGGCATCTGCGTCGAAATAACTGATCGTCGCGACCGTGCCCGGAGGGCCGAACACCTCATAGATGAGGTACTTGGGGTCATGAGGCCGCTTCTCTTCACGCTCGGCGGTGGCGTATTCGGGGCGACGCTCATTGCCGAAGACACCATGCAACCGCGAGACGGTGAATCCGCCTGCAACTCCCACCACCACGAGCACCAACGGAATCCACACACGCTTCAAGAGCCTGAAAATCTCGAGTTCCTCCGACTGTCTTCCGTGCTCGGCAGCACGTCAGCTGCGCAAACATGTATCTGCAGATCGGATGTGAACACGACGGATAACCGAACTTCGAATGCGGGGCACCCAGGCTCGGTCGTATGCGAAGCACCGCCAACGTGCGGCACGCCTCGTCGCGCGCGACCCGATTACCGACGAGTAAACCACGTTGATGCGCCATGTACGACACAATCGGGAATCTTGATACGCCTCGGTCTGGCAACGCCGAATGCCTTGATATCAACCAAATTTGGGAATGGAATACTCGTTCAGAAATAGCTCTTGACGCCTCGTGTTCCCGACAGCGGGCTACTCCTCACTCCCCACCGAATCCGGATCCATCTCCGGCTGAACCCACCGGAAGCCGAACTTGCTGCGGTCCATAAAACGGCGCTCGTAGATCCCGGCAATCTGCTTGCCCTCCACTTCACCGGTGAGCACCAACCGGTCCGGGCCGGGCTGATCGATGTGAAGAACCTGTTGCGGTGCATCTGATTTACGCTTACGCAACTCGATCTGGTCACCGCTGATCTCCAACATCCACCGCGAGGTGCGGCCGTCGGGGGTTTGGGCAACGAACGCCTCCACACCGAATTCCTCCACCGTGTTGCGATAGGTGATGGCCACGTTCGACCACGGCGCGGGGTTGACCTGATTCACCGTTGCCTGGCGTCCATCGATCGTGAATGATGTTGCACGCCAAACACCGTCGAGACTCGAGGTCGGCGTCTTGTACGTCGAGTACACAAGCACACTCAGAGAGGCGGCCTGCACCGTCAAGACTGCCGCCAGACCGAACTTGAGTACGATGCCCGTCCTCAGTAACCACCGCCGGTCGGAACCAAGAGTCGGCCACAGCCGCACCGGTTGTGTGCCGCTGCGATTGAGGACAACCCGCACGAGGTTGGGCCATAGCGGCGCAGTAACGGCCACTGCGATCAAGAACAGTTCTCCCGAGACCTGCTTGACCGGAACGTCGTAGGTCATGTTGAGCAGGAACACCTGAGCCATGGCGAAGACAGATCCCAAGGCGCCCAGCACCCAGGTGCGATTCCACAACAACAGCAGCCCGGCCACCAGTTCCACGAGCCCGGTGGCTATCGAATACGGCTCCGAGGCGCCCATGAAGCCCCACAACGTCTTGAATAAGCTTGTGTCACCGACTAATTGCAGCTGTTGATCGGGCAGGGCCATGTACCCCATCTGCGTGGGAATCGCCTTGGCCATTCCGTAGATGATCATCGACAGGGCCAGACCGTACCGAGCGAACACCCATAGCGAGGCCGCCAGACGCCGGTAGTTCGGCCGACGACGGTCCAGCGCCGTCCATATCGCGGTGATCACCAGCGCGATGACAATCCAACCAAGGTGGTAGCACCACAACCACACCAGGTCGCCTCCGGACGACGAGGTGAGTTCGATACCGCGTCCGCGGGTGAGCAAGCTTCCGATCTGCGCTGTCAGCCATAGAACCGGCTCGAACAGATCGAACAACCCGAGGTTGTCGTACACCGACAGCAGCAGGATCCCGCCACCGATCGTCAGCAGCAGCCGAAATCCGAGCTTCTGCAGCCAGGTCCATCGCACCGGGGTCTGCGCGCCATCATCCTCGGAGGTGCCGGAATGCTCGGGCGCAATGGTTGTCATGCTCGCGAGCCTAGCCGCCGCGCGGGCGACTCCGCCTCCGGGAAAACCCTGAGTCACATCCTGATTCGCGGGTTACCTATCCCCTAGGGCATCTCGCATCCAGCGCAGGACACTGGGCATCGCCCAACCGGCGGCGATCAGATGTTCGCCGGGTACAGGCAGGTAATCCACCGTCGCACCGTCTGCGCGCCAGCTCTCGACCAACTCGGTGACGCCCTCTTCAGGGATGAACTGATCACCCATGAACCGGTGCCGCGAACCGTGATAGAGCAAGGTCGGCATGCTCGGTGCCGTCGCACCCGGCTTGTTCGCGGCGATCACACTCCGCGCGATGTCCGAGTCGAAAGGTGCCGGGATGGCGGCCAAGACGTCGAGGTTGATCCGCGCCACCCCGGCCGCCGCCAGTGCCGGTTGCGGCAGATCCTTGATAAGAGTCGACATGTAGAACGCGAAATCCCCGAAAAGTTCGATCATGCTGGGGTATTCGCGCGCCTGTCCGATAATGGCCGCGGCGAAGAGCCCAGAACCTAAGGCGCCGTTCATAGTCCGGTACAGCAGGGCGTAGTCCGTTGGTGTCCCACCCGCGACGGCCCCATTGAATCTCAGCTCCGGCGCGTAAGTCGGTTGCTCCTGCGCCGCCCACACAGTAGCGATGGCACCGCCGCTGTACCCGTCCATCACCATCGGTGACTCAACGAGATCGCCTCGTATTCTTCGCATTCCGCGTACCGAGTCCAGCACCGCGTGGGCGGCCATGACGCCCGCCGAGTATGCCATCCGTGGACCCTCATGGTCAGGTACGAGGACGGCATAGTTTCGGGCCAGTAGCAGCGGCATCAGCGGCGGCACGTCGATGTACATGCCGCGTTCCAACCGGTAGGAAGGCGCAGCCTTGAGACCCAGCGAGTTGATCGGCTGATTGCGTACCACCACAGGCCGCGCACCCGGGCCCCGCCATGGGCGGTTGGGCTCGATCAGCGTGGCCGTCACGGGAACGGCACTACCCGCAGTATCGGTCGAGCGCACCATGAATCGTCGGATGGTGACCCCCGGGAACGCCACACGCGGCCGCACGTATTGCTGGCGGACAACGTCTCCATTCACCCGGCCGTCGAGATCGCCGGGGTCGGCGTAGAAGCCACGGCCCAGGATCGGGGTCGGCAGGATGGCGGTATACCGGTCAGCGCGCTGCTCATCGGTCAACCTACGCGCGGCCCACATGTTCAGCCGCCGCAGCACCGCGGGGCTACGCAGTGCGGCAGCCGAGCCGGCAATCCCGGCCAGTGCCGTACCAAGGCCGGCCAGCGCGGTTCCGCCGAGTACCGCAATCGGACTCGTTGCCATGGGTTACCTCCCTGTCTCCACCCTAGGCACCCCGCAGGAGTTCTTGTACGAGAGAAGCCCTTCCACGACCCGAATTACGCTGCACCTCAACGCATCCTCTGCCATCACCCCGCGAACGACATAGGCAAGCGCTACCCCGTCCAGGCACGCGATGAGATCCGCCGTGCGCTCGACGGCATCGGAAATCCCCAGCGCGATCACCCTCCGTTCCAGGAGCTCCCGGATGTGCGCGGTAGCGGCATCAAGAACGTTTCGCATCTCGGGATGATGTGCCGACGCCAGCAGCAATTCGTGTCGCGCGAGAACGAGCACCCCACCGTCGGCCGTCCACGTTCGCACCGCCTGGACCGCCAGTTGCGCCAGTTCGGAGGCGTTGAGCGCCTCGGCATCTGCCAACGGGTTCACCACTACCGCGGTCCGCTCTGCAAGGCGTGCCGCGCAGGCTTGTAGCAGCGCGGCACGGGTTCGCAAGTAATACGAGGTGGAGCCCTCGGGTAGTTCCGCCGAACGGTCGACCGCGCGATGGGTCAGGCCCCGCGCACCGGTTGTGGCCAGCACGGCGAGCCCCGCATCGGCCAGCTGAGTCCGTCGATGATCGGCCATCTTGCCTCCCTCTACGCTCGTAGAGTACATTGCCTCTACATCTGTAGAGGAGACGTGGTGGGCATACATGTCGTGGTGGGAGCCAACGGGGCGACCGGCACTGTTCTGTGCGAAGAGCTGCTGGCCGCCGGTCATACGGTGCGAGCGGTCAGCCGCACCGGGCGAGGCGCACCGAACGGAGTCGATGCGATTGCGGCCGACGCGACCGACTCCGCACGTATCACCGAGATCTGCTCCGGTGCGGCAAGCGTCTATCACTGCGCACTGCCACCGATGGAGTCTTGGCTGCCCACGTATGTCGACCTGACCCGTTCACTCATCACCGCCGCGGGGAATGTCGGCGCGCGACTTGTGTACGCCGATGACACCTGGATGTACGGCAGGGCGGACGGGCCGATGCGCGAGGACAGTCCCATCAGGCCGGTGGTCTACAAGGGTGCGCTGCGCGCACTCGCCGCGGAGCTGATCATGTCGGCACATGCCCGTGGACAAACCGAGTCGGTGATTGGCCGTGCCGCCGAGCTCTACGGTCCGCGTGTCGAATCCTTGTTGGGCGCAGCCCTGTTCACCGCCGGCCTAACCGGACGCAAGGCAATGTGGCCGGGCGATCCCGACTTGCCGATGACCGCGACTTTTATCGGCGACTTCGGTCGGGCACTGGCTGATCTCGGGCAACATTCGGCGGTTGCGGGACAGGTCTTCCACGTCCCCGTCGCCCCTGCCATTACCGGCAGAGAGTTCATCGAGAAGATCGGCGGCATCGCAGGCACATCGCCGAAGGTCGGGCGGCTGACACCGCGTCTAATCACGATTCTCAAGACGGTGGCGCCCATCGTGCGGGAAGGCGCCGAACTCCTATATCAGTTCGAACGCCCATTCCTATTGGACGACAGTCGTTTTCGCGATCTCACCGGGCGTGCCCCGACAGCCTGGGACGACGGCATCGACCAGACCATCTCCTGGTATCGCGCCGCCCCCGAACGTGCCAAATACCGGCTGCTGCCCGGAAGGTCCCGGTAGTGCCAAGAGTTCCGAAATATACAAGACAGCGGACACGCCTTCGGATCACAGTGGGACCATGACTACCTCGACACCCAGTGTGTGGCTGACTCTCAGAGCCAACGATGCCCCGGCGCTCATCGACTACTACGTCGACACCTTCGGCTTCATACTCGCGGCCCGCTACGGCGACGGCGACCGAGTCGATCACGCCCAACTGAATTGGCCGGAAGGCAGCGGCGGCATCATGCTGGGCAGCCATCGACCGGGAGGCGAATGGGCGTTGCAGCCGGGAACCGGCGGCGGATACGTAGTGACTGGTGACCCCGGCAGCCTTTACCAACGGATCATTTCCAAGAACGCCGACATCGTCCGGCCACTCGCCAAAACCGACCACGGCGCCAACGAGTTCGCAGTTCGCGATCCCGAAGGCAACCTGTGGTCGTTTGGCGATTACACCGGCGAGCCGACACCCAGCTAGCTACACCAGGCCCAGCAGCTTGATGTCCGCGGCGTACTTGAGGATCAAATCCTTGGTGACGTGCGGGATCTCACCGCTATCGCCCACCTTCGCCTCGCGCACGGCTCCACTGAATTCAGCTGTCGGCAGTGCACTTCCGTCAATCGCCGGCTGCGGCTTCTCGTACATCTTGAGAAGGGGCAGCACTGACTGCTGGCGCTGCTGCTCGGGCAATCCCTTGAGCGCCAACTCGAACCGGGCGAGCCACTGGCCGTAGTCGTCGATGCGTGCGATCTTGTAACCGGCCTCGATCAACCAGTCGACGAACGTATCCATCGAGACACCGTCGTGGTGCGGGTTGAACACGTCGAAGCTGCGGTAGCCGTCA
Source organism: Mycobacteroides franklinii (assembly GCF_001853795.1). NCBI lineage: Bacteria > Bacillati > Actinomycetota > Actinomycetes > Mycobacteriales > Mycobacteriaceae > Mycobacteroides > Mycobacteroides franklinii. The sequence continues at coordinate 858,028 of NZ_MLIK01000019.1, read as the reverse complement.
GTCACGTTCACACCGCCGATCGCCGTGATGGACGCGGCGGTGAAATCGCCAGGCACACCGTCATAGTGCGCACGCTGACGGTTGCCGTCCGCATCCAGTTCGTAGAAGCTGGCCGGCGCGACACCTGTGAGCAGCAGACTCTGGATGCTCCGCGTGAACACGTCCGTGACGTTGAGCTGGCCATGGTAGTCACTGTGCGCCAGAATCATGTCGGAGCGGAACACTCGCACCGGAAGTCCGGCCAAGTCGTGAGCTTCCCGCAGCAGCACCTCACCGGCCCACTTCGAGTTGCCGTATCCGTTGGCGTAGCCGTCGTTGATCTGGCGTTGCGCCGACATCACGCGGACATCCGAATCTTCCTCGAACTCCGTCACCGGAATCTGGTCGGCGATGCCGACCGTCGACAGGTAGGTGACCGGCTTGAGCCGCTCGGAGAGCGCCAGTTTGATGATCTCGGCGGTACCTGCCACGTTCGGGCCGAACAACTGGTTGTAGGGCAACACGTGGTTCACCAATGCACCGGAGTGCACGATCAAGTCCACCTCACCCGCGAGCTTCTGCCAAACATCTTGGGACAGACCCAGATTCTGATCACCGAAATCACCGGCGATCACTTCCAGGCCCGCTTCCGCCAGCTGACGGTAGTGCGCCGAGAGCTTCGGGTCGCCCGCTTCGTACACGGCATCCAACCGCGCGCGAGCCGCTTGCGCATCGGTGCCGCGGATGAGCGCGTACACCTTTCCACCGTTGGGTGCCAGCCGCTCCAGCCAGTCAAGCACCAACCAGCGCCCCAGCCAGCCATTGCCGCCGGTCACCAGCACGGTCTTGACGTCGGCGGTGGCGGGCTGAATGCTCTTGGCCGCCTTCAACAACGGCTCGTCCAGGAACTTGTCGAGGGTGAGCTCTGCGGCGTTGATGACCGTCGCGTCCCGGCCATGGACCGATGCGAACGTCGGCTGCGTCGCGGCACCGGTCCGCTGCGCCTCGATATGCCGGGCGATCGCGGCGAGATCGTTGGCGACGCTGTTGATGACGCCGACCGGAACATCCACCTCGAAGATGTCTCGCAGCAGCTCGGAGTACGACAGCGCCGACAGCGAGTCGCCGCCGAGGTCGATGAACCGCACATCGGGAGCCAGGTCGGACGACGACGCGCCTAGCAGCGCGGCCGCCGCATCGGTCACCGTCTCCAGCACCGGGCGGCTCGCGGCCTCCCGCGCCAGCTGCCGCAGTCGCTCGTTCTGGCTTTCCGCCAGCTCGACGTACAGAGCCTCCAGCCGCTCGCCGTAGTGATCCTTCAGCTTGGGGCGCAGCAGCTTTCGCGCGTCCGACAGCAGTCCTGATTCGACGGTGAACGGCACCGTCTCCACGATGAAGTCCCGCGGGATCTCGTAGGACTGCAGTTCCGCATCCTTGGCGACCTGCTGTAGCGAGTCCTGAATCAACGGCTTGAGCGCGTCCGGTGAATCCGCATACCGCTCAAGGGCTTCCGGCGTCGGCACCACGACCGCCAGCAGGAACGAGCGCTCACTGTTTCCGTACACGAAGATCTGTCGCACCAGCGGGCTGCCGGTGTATGCGGCTTCCAGTTTCGAGACCGCGACGAACTCGCCCTGAGCGAGCTTGAGGACGTTCTTGACCCGGTCGAGGTACTTGAGGTGATCCGGACCGAGCTCGGCAACCACGTCACCGGTCTTGTAGTACCCGTCTTCGTCGAAGACGTCGGCGGTGGTTTCCGGGCGCTTGTAATAGCCGGGGAACATCGTCTCGGACTTCAACCGCAGCTCGCCACGGGGATGCGGGGAATCCGTGGTGAAGTATCCGAGTTCGGGAACATCAACCAGCTTGTAGTCGGTGACCGGTGGGCGCTGCAGGACTCCGTCACGCCACACACCACCGGCCTCGGTGGATCCGTACCCGTCGCGCAGCGGCACCTGTAGCAGCGACTCCATGAACTCCGTCATCTCCGGAGACAAAGGCGCCGAACCTGATCCGGCGCTGAGCACACGTCCACCGAAGTCCTCGTCGCGGATACGGACCTTGATTCGCTCCGCGACCTCGGCATTGCTCTCACCCGGAGCGAGGGACCGGTCCAGTTCCGCCTGATAGCGCTGGAAGACCATCTCGACCACACGGGGCACAAAGAGCACTTCCGAGGGACGGATGAGCGCGATGTCTTCGAAGAATGTCGAAAGATCGCTCGAGGCGATGTAGTAGGCCGATCCTCCGCCCGAGAGGGTGCCCATGAGGGTGAGTCGGCCTGCCAGGTGGCTCATCGGCATGAAGTTCACGCCTACCGACGGAATGACGTCGTCGGTGAGCCACTTCTTCTGCCACAAGTTGGCGACGAGCCACTGCGGGTACATCGCGCCCTTGGGCGTACCCGTACTGCCGGAGGTGTAGATGAGCAGGCGCAGGGCGTCGGGATCCGCGCTGGGCAGGGGCGCAGCGGGCAGCTCTCGTCCCCGCGCGAGGGCCTCGCCCAACGTCTCGATGGCAATCGTCCGGCCGGCATCCTGCAGCCGGGTCCGCACGGCCTCAAGCGCCGCACGATGGCTGTCGACCTCGGGGTGGTAATCGAAGACCGACAGCAGTCGCACCGACGGCGTCGCGAGTACCGAATCCACTGCGGCGTCCAGGTACTCGACGCTGGCGGCAAAGACCGCGGGCCGCGTCTCCTCAAGGATCGCGTTGCGCTGCGGCAGCGAGGCTCCGGTCTGCAACGGCACCGAGACGGTGCCCAGGCGCAGTCCGGAGACATCAAGGGCGGCGAAGTCGGTGCTGGTGAAGCCGAGCTGGGCGACAAAGTCGCCATCGCGAATCCCGCCTTCGTACCAGGCGGCAGCGATTGCCTCGGCACGATTCCACAGCTCGCGATAGGAGATGGTGGTGTACTCGGGCTTGAGCGCGATCTCGGTTGCCCCACCGTCGGCGGTCACGAACGCGAACGCGCGCTGCCCAAGGGCCGGGCGGTCGCCGTAACCCTCCAGCAGTCGCCTGATCACTTCGACTAGCGGCAGATTGGGCTCATTGACGGCCTCGGTCACCGCATCGTCAGGAAGCAGCGCCGCCAGTTGCGGATCGCTGGACACCACCTGTTCGATGCGTCGTTTCACCTGCTCTTCGAGATCCGTTGTCGGGACAGCTGCTGCGGAGATCGTTTCAGTCATGCCTACATACCTCGGAAGAATCGGTGTTAACGGTGAGAGTGGGGGGCGTCGCTGCCCACTGGGTAAAAGTACATACCTAAGCTAACTATTCCCTGTGGGCGCAATTTAGTCACCCCCGGCCGAACAGATGTTTCTGCTGGTCGGCGCCCCACATTGCCCGCATGCACAGCCACCCCGCGTGAGCAGCGTCACTACGGCAACGCCTGGGGTGCGCGCTCGCGCGCGGCCGCCAACAGCTGCCGTCGCGAAGGATTCACCAAGGGATGACCCGCAACACTGACGGTCGGCACCGTCTCATTGCCGTCCGCCACGGAACGCACGTAGGCCGCCGCCTCCGGCGATTCCCAGATGTTCACCTCGCGGTAGCGCAACCGGGTGAAGCGCAGCTGCGTACGCAGCTTGATACAAAAGGGGCAGCCCGGCCGCCAGTAGACGACGACCTCATCCGGGGCCGGGAGCGGATCCGTCATGGCTTCATGTCTACACGCGCTTGCCCGCGGTTGCCCCCGGCTTGAGTGTGTGGATGTCCTCGACGGCGATGACCACCGCACAGCGCGGATATTTCATCCCGCGCTCCTGCGCGAAGACCACGGCATCCTCGAACGCCGGGCCCGACTCGTGAATCTGGGCCGAGCCGACGAACCGGTACCCGTCCAGTGCCTCGCGATCAATCACAGCGACCGAAACCTTTGATCCGGCACGGATGTTGGCCAGTGTCTGCCCACCGGTGTTCTCGTTGAATATCAGGGACCGATCATCGCGGACCCTCAGGGAACGTTTCGGGCCGATGTTGGGCGTCATGCCATCTGTCACGGTCGCCAGGATCGCCAGCTGAGAACCAAGCATCCGCTTCATCTCATCGGTGAGCGTAGACATTGTGTACGAGACCTCCTGGAATGGTTGTACCGGAACAAGATTCGGTATCGGGGGCGGCGGCGTGCAGGCCCGGGCGGTATCAAGTAGCCGATCCGTATCGCCGGCCGGAGACGCGCGCATCAGCACCGAGAGCAGGTGCAACAGGCCCTCCGAAACCACGAGCGGGCGCTGGCTGGTCCGCAGGATATGCGCCGCGGACACCTTGTCTCCCAGGGCGAGCGCCTGCGCTATCGCAACCGTCTCGCACCATGACGCATACAGGGTCGCCAGTCCCTGCTCGTGATTTCGGGTCACCGAACTATATTATTCGTTAGCCCTAACTACGTCCAGTGTCCGTCCGCCATGGATCACCCAGTGACCCGTGAGTGATGCTGTGCGGCGTCCGAATCAGCCCGCGTCGCCGTACTCGTCGAACCAGTAGGCGAGCTTGCCACGCCTACTCACCGCGCGAATCCGCGACTCGGTCAGCGCCCGGGTCTTACTGGTGGTGACGATCATCAGTTCGTCGTCCGACTCGATCCGGGTGTCCGGCAGCGGAACGAAAGTGTTGCCCTGCCTGATGATCAACGTGACAACGGCTGGGTCAGGCAGCCGCAACTCCAGGATGGTGACATTGCGCAGCCGAGATCCCGGTTGAACCTTCATGGTGAGCAACTCGGCATCCAGGACATCCAAAGGGGCTGCCTCGACCTGGATTTCACGGGTGGCCTCCCGGGAGATCAATCCCAGTAGGTGCGCGACGGGCCGCAGGCTCGGCCCCTGCACCAGGGTGAACACCACCACCAGCACAAAAACGATATTGAGTAGGCGATAGCTGTCGGGTACGCCCTCCACGATCGGGAAGGTGGCCAACACCACGGGGACCGCGCCACGCAGTCCGGCCCACGAGAGAAATGCCCGTTCTCGCCATGGGATACCAAATCCGACGAGTGATCCCACCACCGAGAGCGGGCGGGCCACCAACAGCAGGACCAACCCCACCACGATCGCGGGAACCAAGTCATCGAGCAGCTCGCTGGGATTGACCAGCAATCCAAGCAGGACGAAAAGACCGATCTGCGCCAGCCAGCCCAACCCCTCGGCGAATGATCGGGTAGCAGATCGGTGCGGCAGACCGGAATTGGCGAGCACCACCGCGGCCAGGTACGCGGCGATGAAACCACTGGCATGCACCGTGCCCGAGGCCGCGAACGCGACCAGTCCGATGCCGAAGGTCGCGATCGGATACAGCCCGGAGGCGGGCAGAGCGACACGGCGCAGCGCCATCGCCCCCACGAAGCCACACAGCAGACCTATCGCAGAACCTGCCAGCAGCTCGTACACGATCTGGACCGCGGCACTCTTCGGCTCGAAGACGAAGGGCACGACGCTGAACATCAGCACCAGGATCACGGCGGGTGCATCGTTGAATCCGGACTCCGCCTCCAACAGTCCGGCAACGCGACGCGGTAGCGGCAACACCCGCAACACGGAGAACACCGCGGCGGCATCGGTGGACGACACGATGGCGCCGAGAAGCAGAGCCAGCTGCCAATCCATCCGCAACAGCACATGCGCGCCCACCGCGGTCACCACGGTGCTGATCACCACACCGACCGTGGCCATCGCGCCGGCAGGCGCGAGCACCTTGCGGACATCAGCAAACCGCGTGGTCAAACCGCCCTCGACCAGGATCACCGCGAGCGCCGCGGTACATACATTCCTGGCCAGCTCCACATTGTCGAACTCGAGACCGAGCCCGTCTTCACCCAGAACGACCCCGACCAGGAGGAAGAACAAGAGGCTGGGGAATCCGATCCGCGTCGCGACCCTGGTGCCGACAATGCTGGCGAGCAACACGAGCCCACCGATGAGCAAGTCCAGGTACAGCTGGTGCAGGCTCACTTCGTTCCCGTCGGTTGACTCTGATTAATAGGGCACGATAGCGGGGTGGTGGACCAGAAGATGCGAGTCGCGATCGCCGGCGCGGGCAAGGTGGGCCGTTCCGTCGCACGTGAACTCCTCGACTACGGCCACAAGATCCTGCTGATCGAACAAGAGCGCAGTAACTTCGAGCCGCAGGCCGTGCCCGGGGCGGACTGGCTCAACGCCGACGCGTGCGAGCTGGACACCCTCGAAGAAGCGGGTATCGAAACCTGCGACGTCGTGGTTGCCGCCACCGGTGACGACAAGGCCAACCTTGTCGTGGGACTGCTGGCCAAGAGCGAGTTCGGCGTGCCCCGCGTGGTCGCACGCATCAATGACATCCGTAACCAGTGGCTGTTCGGTCAGGCCTGGGGTGTCGATGTCGCGGTGTCCACGCCCGGCGCCATGGTGGCGGGTATCGAGGGCGCGATCGACATCGGCCGCCTGGTGCGCCTCATGGAACTGCGCCAGGGCCGCGCCGATCTGACAAAACTGACTCTGCCGCAAGACAATCCCCTGGTGGGACGGAGCGTGGCAGACCTGGACCTGCCACCCAATACCGCGCTGGTCACCGTGGTCCGACGCGGAACAGTGGTGACGCCCACCCCCGAGGATGTGTTGGAGGCCGGCGACGAGATGCTGTTCATCGCCAATAGCGAGGTCGAGCAAGCGATCCGGGCCGCGATCCACGGGGCCGGAGTGTCACCCGAGCGCTAGCGCGCTACAGGCTCAGCAGCGCCAGTTCCTCGCGAGCACGCCGTTCAACCAGCAGCGGAACGTAATCGCGCAGCGGGCTGTCGTCGAAGCGGGAGTGTTCGGCACGAACCACAGCCTCCACGACGTCGCGGGTCAGGCGTGGATGTCGACCGTGCAATTGCTCCACAAGGTCACTGATCCCTGCCTGCTCACTGAGTACCGCCACGGGGTCAAAATTTGCACTACGTTTACAGTTTCGTCAACCACGAGAACGGCGCCGTTCATGGCCAGCCAAGCATGCGGCAACTAAGTTTGTACACTTTGGTGACAGGCACGACGGAGGGTGGATGCAACGGTGCGGGTCACCTGTAACTCGTTGATCGCCTGTATTTTTGGTAATCCCCGCGCTAGCTACGTAGCACTCGCATGAGCACCGCCACAGTCGTCGGCAGCGGGCCCAACGGTCTGGCCGCAGCAATTACTCTCGCCCGTGCGGGGATCTCGGTGACTGTGTTGGAGGCCACTGATCGCCCCGGTGGCGGATGCCGTTCCTCGGAGCTCTTGGCTCCCGGCCTCATCCATGACGACTGTGCGGCCACCCACCCGATGGCCATCGGTTCCGCCTTCCTGAAGAGTCTCGACTTAGGCCGCCATGGCGTTCATTGGCTATTACCCGAGGTCGACTGCGTTCATCCACTCGACGATGGCACCGCTGGCCTTCTCTACCGGTCAGTCGACGAGACGGCTACAGAACTGGGCAGCGACGGCGGCCCCTGGCGCGCGCTGTTCGGCTATCCGTCGAGGCATTTCGACACCCTCGCCGAGGACATCACGGCACCGCTGCTGCGCGTACCGCGTCACCCGATACAGATGGCCAGGTTCGGGCTGCCGGCGGCACTGCCCGCGTCCGCCATCGCACGACTGCTACGCACCCCGCCCGGCCGTGCACTGTTCGGCGGTGTCGCCGCACATGCCTTTCGCCCGCTGCACTACCCGATGACAGCGGCCGTCGGCGTCGGAATCATGACCGCCGGACACCGATATGGATGGCCCGTGGTCGCAGGCGGCACCGGTTCGCTTGTCCGGGCGCTGGTCGAAACACTCACCGAGTTGGGTGGAACACTTCACACCGGGGTTCGCATCGACCGCGCCAGCCAACTACCCGACGCAGATCTGACCCTTCTTGATCTCGAACCGGGATCTGTCGCAAAAATCCTCGACGATCGGCTACCACGAGGAGTTCTTCGCTCGCTCAAGCATTTTCGACATGGCCCCGGCGCCTTCAAGGTTGACTTCGCGATTGAGGGCGGCGTCCCGTGGACCAATCCCCACGCTCACCGCGCCGGCACCGTGCATCTCGGCGGCTCCTATGACGAGATCGCATCCACCGAGCGTCAAATCCATCGCGGCATCATGCCCGACCGCCCCTTCGTGCTCGTCGGGCAACAGTATCTTGCCGACCCTCGGCGTTCTGCCGGCAACATCCATCCGCTCTGGACATACGCCCATGTGCCATTCGGTTACACCGGGGACGCCACCGAGGCGATCATCGGCCAAATCGAACGGTTCGCGCCCGGTTTCCGGGAGTGCGTGGTCGGCACGGCAGTACGCTCCACGACAGAAATGTCCGCGTACAACGCCAATTACGTGGGTGGGGACATCATGACTGGCGCGAAGGACATCCGGCAGCTGGTGTTCGGTCCCCGCATCAGCCTGGCCCCGTACAGCCTCGGTGTACCGGGGATGTTCATCTGTTCTGCGGCCACCCCACCGGGGCCCGGCGCACACGGCATGTGTGGTGTACACGCCGCGAACGCCGCACTCCGACATCTTCGGCGACGCCCGATTTCGCGATGAAATATCTTGGTTCACAGGTCATTTCATAGCAGGCGCCCACCGCTGAACTCTTGCTCACGGAGGTGTCGGCACGCCGAGGCGCGTCACCCGGTGGCGCCTCGCATCAACATCGAATTCTGTTGCTGTGCACACCGATAACGGATCGCGCCGCGTGGGGGCCGGGTGCGCGGCTTCAACGGCCCAATCCCTCCCCTAAAGCAGAGCCTCGGGGTATAGTTGACGTCGTAAACAAAATGAGAGGTGTGAGTGTCATGATCATCCTGGGACTCATCCTGTTGGCCGCCGGATACTTCCTTGATATCGGCCTGCTGTGGACCGCCGGAGTCGTTCTCATGGTCGTCGGCTTGATCCTCATGGTCGCGGGCCGCATGGGACACGCCGTCGGTGGCCGTCGCCACTACTACTGACCTCGCTCACAGAAATGGCAGGAGGACACCATGCGTTACGCAGGAATGCTTTTGGCCATCTGGTTGATCATCGGGGCTATTGCCGTCGCCCAACGCGGATACTTCACCAGCAGCCCACAAACCTGCGCCAGCGCAGGGACCATCGCGCTGACCGTCGTCGCCGGTCCTCTCAACTACGCCGGCCTCAATCCGGTAGTCACCCAATGCAATATCCCCCAACCCAGCCCCTGACCCGAGGCCAGGCGACTCAGGAGGGATTGGATCGGATCGCGGCACCGACGCGAACCAGGACATCCAGCTGAGCCGGGTTGAATAGATCCAACAGGGCTTGGGCCACGGTGCGCTCGGCAAAGCGCTGACCGCGAGGAGCATCCGCGGTCGAGTTCAGCATGCCGGGATGATCGGCATACAACCGATGGGCCTGCAGCGACATTCGCTCGGCGAGGTTGGCACGTGTCTGCTCGTCGGCATCGGCGGACAGGTTCTCGAGCTCACGATCGAGCTCTCGGTCCTGCTGATCCAGGAACATTCCCACGAAGGCCTGCAGTCCGACCGGGCCCAGCACCCTGGACATCACAAAGGCGAGCGAACGATCCGTGTCAGACAGCTCCACATTCGCTGCAGCGGCGCCGAATTCGGCCGGAAGATCCGCCGCGACCTCACTGGACAGTATCTGCCCCAGCTCCCTGCGCACATTGTGTAGCCGTTCGATGGTGGCGGCCAACTCCGCATCCAGTGCGCGCAATGCCTCCTGCGGATCTTCGTTGGTCTCGTCCATATCCGCGATCTGCTTCAAGGAGAGACCCAAACCGGTGAGGCGTTTGATCTGCAGGACCCGAACCAGGTGTGCGACGCCGTAACTCTTGTAACCATTGGACCGGCGTTCGGGCTCACCCAGCACACCAATGTCGTGATAGTGACGCACCGTGCGCAGGCTGGTGCCGGCAAGTTCGGCAAGCTCCCGGGTGCTCCAGCCCACCGTCACTCCTTCAGCCCGCACTGACATGCCGCCACTTGACACTATGCCGCCACGGCACAGTCAACACCTGAAACCCGCACCCGATCAGCCATTACCCGGCCCTGTCGGCAGTCTGGTTTGCCACACATTCATATTAGGGTACCCGAAGAATCAATAAAGGTGGCTACTAGCTGGCAATTTTGTGATTTCAGGCGTGTCACGCAGGGGTATCAATCTGTTGCTGGAAGCGTGCGACGGTGTTAGCTTGTGTCTGCGACCCGATCGGCAGGGAACACTCATGTCCCTGCCAGACCTGAGAGAGGATGCCGTGCACAGCACCGCGAGTACGCCCGCCCTGGTCGGCGGACTACGGCGTCAACTCCTCCGGTCGGTGTGCATCACCGCCTTGTTCATGGCGCCGGCGCTGATCACACGAATCGGCGGTTTGCACCCGAATCCGGTCATCTCACTCGTGATCTATGGCGCCGCGGTAGTGGCCGCCAGTTTCGTTTTGGCATGGGCCGCTGAGGCCGCGCAGATTGACGTCTCCGGTGGCCTGGCGATCGCAGTCTTGGCCTTGATCGCGGTACTGCCCGAGTATGCGGTCGACCTCTACTACGCCTACATCTCCGGCCAGGTTCCGGAGTACAGCCAATACGCCGCGGCGAACATGACCGGGTCGAATCGTTTGTTGATGGGACTCGGTTGGCCCGTCGTCGTTCTCATCGCACTTGCGGTGGCCCGCAAGACATCCGGCCGCCCTGTCAATCTGCTGTCGCTGGAGCAGTCCAACCGCATCGAGCTTGGCTTCCTGTTGGTGGCCGGTGTGGTGGCGTTCATCATCCCGGCCAGCGGCCAGATTCACCTCGTGCTCGGTATCGCGCTACTGGCGTGGTTCGGGTTCTACCTGTTCACCATCAGCCGGGGCGAGGCCGAGGAACCTGATCTGGTGGGCACGGCTGCGGCCATTGGGATGCTGCCCAAGCAGATGCGGCGCAGCACCGTCATCACGATGTTCGTCCTCGCCGCCTCCATCATCCTGTTGTGCGCCGAGCCCTTTGCCAACAGCCTGGTAAGCGCCGGAACACAATTGGGCATAGACCAGTTCCTGCTGGTGCAGTGGCTCGCACCGCTGGCATCTGAAGCACCCGAATTCATCATTGCCGCGATTTTCGCCGCCCGAGGCAAGGGAACCGCAGCCATCGCGACGCTGATCTCGTCCAAGGTCAACCAGTGGACACTGTTGATCGGGTCGCTGCCGATCGCACATCTGGCAGGCGGCGGGGGATTCTCGTTGGTCCTGGACGCTCGTCAGGTTGAGGAAACCCTGCTGACCGCAACACAAACCATGATGGGCGTGGCACTGATCCTCGCGTTACGGTTCCACCGCGCGACCGCGTGGGCACTACTGGCACTCTTTGTGATCCAGTTCCCCATCACCTCAACACATGGTCGGCTCATCCTGTGCGGTGTGTACGGCGTACTGGCGATCGCCGGTTTGATCGTCAACCGTCGCCACGTCCTCGCGACAATTCGATCACCGTTTCGCAGGTCAGCGACACTGCAGTTGACCGTGCCGTAGCGGCATGGTTTCTCCTGGTGTCAGTCGACACCGAGAGGAACACATATGGGGCTGCCCAGGCTCATCACCGTCGAAGAGTTCTTCGATCCGCCCGTCCGCGCATCCGCATCGATTTCCCCCGACGGAACCACGATCGCTTATCTGGCCCCGCGGAAGAACCGCCTCAATGTGTGGGTTCAGGGTGTCGATTCGGAGGAAGCGCGGTGCGTCACCTACGACGAAACGCGAAGCGTCACCGGTTTTTTCTGGGCCGACGATCCACGCTGGCTGCTTTACGTGCAGGATTCCGGGGGCGACGAGAACTGGCACCTGTATCGGGTGGACTTGAACGACCCCGACGCGCCAGCGGTGGATCTGACACCGTATCCCGGAGTGCGACTACTGGGCCTGGAACGACCACACGGTCGTCCCGGCAAGGTGTACATCCAACTGAACTACCGCAGAATCGACCACATCGACCTCTACGAGCTCGATGTCGCCTCGGGTGAGCTGACCATGCTCGCCGAGAACCCCGGCGAAGTCATGGCGTGGTTTTGCGGCCCGCATCATGAGGTGTTCACCCAATCACTGACGCCTGCAGGCGATATCGAATTCTCGCGGTACGAGTCCGGGACGCTGCGACCACTCTGCGTGTACAACGGGGCGGACTACCCGGTCGGAATGCATCCGACTCAGCTGACACCAGACGGCACCGGATTGTGGATGGGTTCCAGCCGTGACACTGACCGTACGCGTCTGGTCCGACTCGACCTGGCCACCGGTGAGGAATCCGAAGTCGACAGCCACCCGGTGTTCGACCTTTCCGCCGCCCTTGGCCTGGCGCCAACCCTGATCCGGCATCGGAAGACCGGTGAGCTGCTGGCGGTTCGGTATCTCGGCGAGCGCCAGGAAATTCGTGTCCTCGATCCGGATTTCGCCCCGGTGCTGGACAAGCTCCAGGGGCTCTCGGACGGCGACCTCGCCGAGGTCTCCTCTGATGACGAAGGCCGGCGCTGGGTGGTCAGTTTCACCAACGACCGAGATCCGGGTGTCACGTACTTCTACGACCACGCAACGGGCGAGAGCCGGCAGCTTTTCCGCCCATTTCCGCACCTTGATCCGGCGGACCTGGCACCCATGGCTCCGGTGACCATCGCCGCACGCGACGGATTGGACTTGCACTCGTATCTGACGCTGCCCGTCGGAGTGGAACCCGCCGGGCTCCCCCTGGTCCTGGTGGTCCATGGCGGGCCGTGGCATCGCGACAGCTGGGGCTTCGATCCGGCGGCGCAGTTGCTGGCGAATCGCGGATACGCGGTGCTGCAGGTCAACTTCCGCGGATCCACCGGCTACGGAAAGGCCTTCACCAAGGCGGCCATCGGGGAATTTGCGGGCAAGATGCACGACGATCTGATCGATGCCGTCGACTGGGCGGTCAAGCAGGGCTATGCGGACCCCAGCCGGGTAGCGATCTTCGGTGGCTCGTACGGCGGGTACTCGGCACTGGTCGGGGTCACCTTCACCCCCGACGTCTTCGCGGCCGCCATCGACTACGTGGGCATTTCGAATCTGGCGAATTTCATGCGCACCCTTCCGCCGTTCGTGCGGCCGAATCTGGCCAACAACTGGTACCGGTACGTCGGGGATCCCGCCATGCCGGAACAGGAAGCCGACATGCTCGCCCGATCGCCCATCAGCCGGGTGGACCAGATTCGCACTCCACTACTGGTTGCCCAGGGCGCCAACGATGTTCGTGTGGTCCAGGCCGAATCCGACAACATCGTGGCGGCCCTGCGCGCCCGCGGAGTCGAGGTCGAATACATGGTCAAGACGGATGAAGGGCACGGATTCCTGAACCCCGAGAATCAGATAGACCTGTACCGCGCGACAGAACGATTCCTGGCCCAGCATCTAGGTGGACGGCAGGTGCCGTGACCGGGCTTTCCGAGCTGCCCGAGAGTTGTGAACGCAGACCCACCGTGCTCGAACAGGCCGGAGGCCTTGCCGGGATCATCTACGCGGGACTGCCTAGCGTTACTTTTACCTTGGGCAACAGTGCTTTTGGCTTGGCAGGCGCAATCTGGATATCCCTGGCCACCGCGGCGGCCATCGCGGCATGGCGATGGTTACGCAGCCAGCCACTACAACCTGCGATATCCGGATTGTTCGGTGTCGCCATCTCGGCGGCAATCGCCTACCAGATCGGATCCGCCAAGGGCTTTTTCCTCATGGGCATCTGGACCAATCTCATCGCCGCAGTCGTTTTCGCGACGTCGGCGGTGGTGGGTTGGCCACTCGCGGGAGTGATCTGGCACGGATTCACCGGCACCGGGCAACGCTGGCGTGACGACAAACCGTCGCGATCCGCCTTCGCGGTGGCGACCCTGATCCTGGCGGCGGTGTTCGCGTCCAGATTTGTTGTGCAGGAGTGGTTGTATGCCCAGGATTCGGTCGGCTGGCTGGCAATGGCACGCATCGCCATGGGCTATCCGCTCTTCGGGGTGGCCTTGTTGGTTGTCATCTGGGCAGTGCGGCGTTCGAGGAAGCGGACACTTCACTCTGATTCAACCAGCGCGGCAGTCGATCCCGGCCGATGAGCTCACACCTGCTGCTCGCGGCCAGCGCGTGGGCCTGGCGGGTGAAATCCTGATTGCTGACCACCATGGAGCGGGTGCAGTCATAGTGCCGCGCCCCCGCAACAGCCTCTTGAACAGCCCTGACACCTACCGGTTTCGAATAGCGCTTGCATTGCACAGCAACGACATCGCGCCGATTGGTGGCTATCAGGTCGACACCGTAATCACTGGATGCCGGCGTGGTCTCGATGTGCCATCCGGCACCGTGCATCCGGGCCGCCACAAACATCTCGAAATCGGTGCCGGACATCTCGTCGATCTCGTCGAGTCCGGACAGTCTTGTATACCTTCGTAACTGGGCGTCGTATCGGCGTCGCGCCATCGTGTCGCCAAGTGCCCGCAGAGTCCATCCCACGCTGCGCAGGATCAGATAGATGGCGTACGGCGAGGCCAGATATGCCACTTGCACCAACGCCGCTACCGCCGGATCTCCCGTATTCCGGTACACCAGGACGCCAGGCCACACAATCAGCGCGGTGACGGGCCCTGCCAGCAGCACGACAATCAGCGTGACAAATGCACGGGACAGGCGGCGGCGTACCCGAACCGCCTTACGCCTCCACCGCCGCAGCATCATTGGATGAACCTTAAGCCAGCCCTCCGACACCTGAGCACTACCGCTGGCAACTAGGGCACCAATACGCCACGCGTGGCAGCGCCTGATCGCGTAATATGCGGGTTCCGCAACGGCGGCAAGGCTTTCCATGTCGACCGTAAACCCACAGCTCACGGCCGGGCCGTGGATCGCCGGTCGTTGTCCTGCGGTGGTTGTCCTTGTTCGCATGTAACAACGTATGGCCGCGCTCGACGAGACTCGCGGGATCGGCGAGGTCTCTCACCGGCGTTGTGGGCAGCATGCCGGCCAAAAAACACAGTTCGTTGCAATACACGTTGCCAATACCCGCCATGACCCTCTGGTCGAGAAGCGCCGCACTCAGCTCATCATCGGCCCGCGCCATCAATCGCTCCAAGGCGACGGCCGGATCCCAATCTGCACCAAGAAGATCCGGGCCTAGATGACCCACGATGTCGTTTTCTCGCTCCCGCTTGACCACATCCAATGCACCCAAACTCATCCCGAGGGCCACCGAGTCGTCTGTCCTCAGTATCGCTCTGATTCGATGGTCCCACGTAGGTACGGACCCCTGAGTGGACATGATCCGCCAGCTGCCGTCCATTTTCAGATGCGAGTGAATGCTGGCCCAGCCCACGCGAATGAACAGGTGCTTTCCGCGCGCGACCACGTCGTCGACCCGCTCCCCGCTCACATCGACGGTTGCGAAACGTGGAACGCGGATATCGCAGCCGGTGAGCACCCGGCCGGTGAGCGCATCGGCCAGGCGCTGCGCCGTTCGGAAAACCGTGTCACCTTCTGGCATTCCACCGCCCTCCTCGCGCTAGCCGTCACAGGCTATCCAATACCGCACCGAAGCGATAGCGTGCCGCCCGGTGCGCAAAGGTCAGGCAGCAGAGACGGTCTCGCCTTCGGCGGCCGCCGCATCTGAACTCTCGGCCCGCCCCCACCGGCCGGCCAGCGCGGCACAGGTGATCAATTGGATCTGGTGGAAGATCATCAGCGGCAGCACGATCAGACCCACCGGATGCCCCGCGAAAAGCACCGTCGCCATCGGCAATCCGGTCGCCAGGCTCTTCTTGGACCCGCAGAAGATCACCACAATGCGGTCTGCCCGGTCGAACCGCAGTAGGCGGGCCACTCCCGCCGTGATACCCAGCACCACCGCCAGCAGCACGATGCTGACCGCGAAGACGGCCAACAGCCGGGAGGGCTGCAGGCCCTGCCAGACGTGTTCGACCATCCCCGCGCTGAACGCCGCATAAACCACCAGGTAGACGGAGCCACGGTCGACAACCTTGGTGAGTGTGGTGTGCGACAACACTCGATACAGCTTGGGCCGCAACAACTGACCGGCAACGAAGGGCAACAACAGCTGCACGACGATCTCCAGGATGGCGGTGGGTGAGACCGTCGCCTCCCCGGTCGTCTGCATGAGCAGCATCACCAGCACGGGAGTCATAAAGACACCCAACATGTTCGACACCGACGCACTCACCACCGCCGCTGCGACATTGCCGCGGGCAATGGACGTGAAGGCAATCGAGGACTGCACCGTCGAGGGCAGCAGGCACAGATACAGCACACCCGTGTAGAGGTCATCGGTCAGCACCGAGGGCACCAACAGCCGCATCGCCAGCCCGAGCAGCGGAAACAGCACATAGGTCGCCGCCAGCACCGTGGTGTGCAGTTTCCAGTGCTTGAGCCCCTCAAGCGCCTCGCGCGGCTCGAGCCGCGTTCCGTAGAGGAAGAACAGCAGTGCGATGGCGATCTTGGTCGCCCAGTCCAGGACATCGGCGGCTTCACCCCGCGCGGGGAGCAGCAGTCCGATCGCCATCGCGGCGAACAGCCCCAGCAGGAACCCATCGATACGGAGTTTGGCCAGCCACTTCACTATGCCACCGTACGAGGACAGACACTGATTATAAAAGCCGATAGAAACGATATCTATGAACGAGTATCGTGATGGCAATGTTAGACCCAGAATTGTTGCGAACTTTTCTGACAGTTGAACGCGCTGGTGGGTTTACGGCCGCCGGGCGGATTCTCGGGCTTCGGCAGTCGACGGTGAGCGGACATATCGCTCGACTGGAACAGACCGTCGGCCGCGAGCTGTTCCGTCGCGATACCCGCAATCTGGCTCTCACCGCCGACGGCGCCGCGATGGTCGGCTTCGCCCGCTCGATTCTCGACGCGCAGGCCCAGGCCGATCGCTACTTTGCGAGCTCGGAGCTGACCGGGTTGATCCGGCTCGGCGCCTCCGATGACCTCGTGGCCCGCGAGCTGCCCGACGTGCTCGTGGAGTTCCAGAACTCCCATCCGGGAGTGGATCTGGAGCTCGTCGTCGGACTGAGCGAATACCTCAAAACACGCATGACCGCAGGCGAACTGGACCTGATGGTGGCCAAACGGCTGCCGGGTGAAACGCATGGTGAGCTGCTCTGGCGCGACAAACTCGTCTGGGCGGGACGCCCCAACACCCAAGACGTCCGCGACCCGGTGCCCATCGTCACCTATCCCCCGCCAAGTCTGACGCGGCACGCGGCGCTACGCGCACTCGAGCGAGAGGGCCGCACTTGGCGCATCGCCTGCGTCAGCGATAGCCAATTGGGGCTGCGGGCCGCAGCGCTCGCGGGCATGGGTGTCATCGCCCATGCCGAATCTCTTTTGCCGGCAGGCCTGGTCAAGGTCAGTGACGACAGCCTGCCCGACCTCGGCGAGCTGGAATTCGTACTGCTGCGTCGCCGCACCGTACTGTCCGAGCCCGAGCAGGCACTGTGCGCCGCGATCATCGAGAGCACGCACCGGCTGCACCGGTGATCGTCAGGTACCCAGGGCCCCCAACTAGGCCGGCAACGCGAAATAGGCGACGGACCCCGCGGCAAGCGCCAGAAAGACGGCCGGGAACGCGATGTTGTGCAGCACATTGCTACGGATGTGCGCTCCTACCGCACCAATGAAGAAGGCCACCAACCCGATTGCGGCCGCCAGACCCAACGGCCGCACGCCGGCAAGGCCGATGACAAGACCCACCACCCCAGCGCCTTCGATTGCCGCCAGGTAGGGCAGCCATCGTGGCGCCACTCCCACTTCGCCGGAATTCTGCACCACGAACTGTGCCTTGACCGTCTTGGCGGCTACCTCGAACCCGTTGGCGATGACGCACAGGACAGTTGTCACCAGCAGACCCGTCTCCAGAATCGACATCAGCCCTCGTACCTTCCCAACACGGTGAATGGCTGCGGTGCAACGGGTCCCGTTGCCCAACCCGCGATCTTGGCACGAAAGTCGAGTGCGTCAGGGATATCCAATAACGGATTGTCGACGCCGTCGGACAGCTGCAACAGGAAGACGAAATCGGGGCCGTCTCCGACCCTGCCCGCGGTGTACGTCATGCCCACCGGGGACGCCTTGCCCACCGCGGTAAACAGCGCGGCGATCGCATCCTGCACCTCGTGCACCCGTTCCGCGTCCGTACTGAACCGGACCATCTGTACGCTCATATGTGCCTCCTATCTCGTCGGTTTCGTTGACCTCACCCCTATGACGACCGACCTGACGGAAAGGTGACCTCCCGTGGACCTCATCGAAAAATTCGAGTCCGTGCGGCCGCGGCTGCTATCCGTGGCCCACCGAATCGTCGGCACGCACCATGACGCGGAGGACGCGGTGCAAGCCGCGTGGATCCGGGCGCAGTCCGCCGACCTGCACGAGGTGGACAATCTCGATGGGTGGCTCACCACCGTCACAGCGAGGCTCTGCCTCGATCAGCTGCGGGCCCGCGAGCGGCGGGGTGAAATTCCACTGACTGCCGATCACATCCCGGGCATCCAACTTGCCGCCGACGAGGATTTTCTTCAGCGCGAGCAAGTCTCACGCGCCATGCTGGTGGTGCTCGACGAACTCTCACCCAAGCAGCGCGTGGCGTACGTCCTGCATGACCTGTTCTCGGTGCCGTTCGAGGACATCGCGGCGGTGCTGGACATGACGGCAGCCTCCGCGAAAAAGCTGGCCAGCAGGGCCCGATTGCGGCTCAGTGCTGCCGCCCCCGCCGCTCCGCCGCCCCGGAACATCACCGACCAGCTGGAGATAGTCGAGGCCTTCCTGTCCGCCGCCCGCGGCGGCGATATCGAACGGTTGATAACGCTGATGGCGCCCGATGTCGTCCGCACGGTCGACCCGACACTCATCCCCAGTGGCGCGGCGACACTGGTACGCGGCGCGCGGGCAGTGGCAGAGGAGACACGTTCCTTTATCGACCGAATCGTGCTGGCAACAACACTTCTCGTCGACGGACGGGGCGGTGCCGTCATCGCACCGGGCGGTCATCCCTTCGCGATCATCCGGATGGACATCTGCGACGGGCTGGTCACGCACATCGACATCGCCCCCTATGCGGCCGGCACTGTCGAACTCCCTCCCGGCTTTTCTGGAATAGTTCCAAACTAGAGCGGGTTGCACCTGACATGACGAACACAGCCCGTCTCTCAGAAACCGATGTCAAGCACTTCAGCGCCTCGTCGGCGCTGTCAGACAACCTGCAACGCGTCCTGGTCGACCTGATCGAACTTCACCTCCAGGGCAAGCAGGCGCACTGGAATGTCGTGGGAAGCAACTTCCGCGATCTGCATCTGCAACTCGACGAAGTGGTGGACTTCGCCCGCGAGGGCAGCGACACCATCGCCGAACGCATGCGTGCCCTGTACGCCGTACCCGACGGCCGGTCGGACACGGTCGCGGCCAGCACCACACTGCCCCAGTTCCCGCCGTATGAACGCAGCACCGGCGATGTGGTGGACCTCATCACCGTGCGCACCCAGGCCGCGGTCAACACGTTGCGCGCCGTGCACGACGAGGTCGACGACGAAGATCCCACCACCGCCGACATCCTGCACCAGCTCATCGACGGGCTGGAGAAGCTGGCCTGGCTGATCGCCTCCGAGAACCGCAAGGTGTAACAGCCTGCGCGATGATGGACCGATGCACGTAGTGAAACGTCTCGCGACGATCATCGGTCTACTCACCGCGGTCCTGGTGTGGGGTCCCAATGTCGGACTCGCCCACGCGGCCGATGCCGCGCCCGCTGGCGATGTCTTGTCTATCGGTAACCCCGATGCGCCGGGCCAGATCGATCTTTACCTGGATCCGCTGTGCCCCTACAGCGGGAAGATGGTGCAAAACCAGGGCGACGAGATCGGCCGGCGCATCGAGTCCGGCAAGCTGCACATCAACCTTCGATTCGTGGACTTCCTCGATAAGTACTCCGCCAGTGGCACATACGACAGTCGTGCCATCTATGCCGGCTTTGTCGTCGCCGACCAGTCACGGTCCAGCGAGACCACCTGGCGCTTCATCCAGCAGATCTATGCCAAGGACCATCAGCCCAAGGAAGAGGGCGACACGGACCTGAGTAACGAGCAGCTGGCAGCGCTGGCGGAGCAAGTCAACGCACCCCAGGGCGCACAGGATCTGATCCGGCTCGGCTTGCCGGTGCCCTTTGATGCCCGCGCCATCGCGGCGAACAACCTGCCGCTGCTGCGCGCGTTCCCCAAGTCCGGGGTACCCATGGTCGTCCTGGACGGCAAGCAGGTTGACGGCGAATCCGACTGGCTGAGCCGAATCCCCCGATAACAACAACCCTGCGAAATACTGGCGCGGTGACAGTGAATTCGAAGGTCTCACGCTCATGGCTGCTGGTGAATCCCTCCCGGGAGCCCGATCTCGACGCGGCCGTCACCTCCACGAAGGCCGACGAGGTGATCCTGGACTTGGAGGACGCCGTCGCGCCGAATGAGAAAGAACCGGCGCGCGAACGCGTGCTTGACTACCTCAACTCCGGCGGGCAGGCCTGGGTGCGCGTCAACGACGCATCCAGTGATTTCTGGTCAGCCGACTGCCGAGCCCTCGCGGACGCTCACGGTCTCAAGGGTGTCGTACTTGCCAAGACCGAGGGCGGAAATCACATGTGGGACACCGCAAACCGCCTCGGCGGCGAAGCTCCGGTAATCGCGCTGATCGAGACGGCGCGCGGCCTTTCCCGCGTGCACGACATCGCGGCCGCTCGTCCCTGCTTTCGTATTGCCTTCGGCGTCAATGACTACACGCTTGATATCGGTGTCGAGCAAGACCCATTGGCCCTGGCGTACAGCCGCTCTCAGCTTGTGGTGGCTTCGCGGGCTGCGCACATTCCTGGCCCGATCGACGGGCCGACACGTGATCCGGCCGAACTGGCCGAGGGGGTTGCGTTGACCCGCCGCATGGGCATGACCGGAAAGCTGGCCCTGCATTCATCCGACGCGGACACCATCAACAAGGGCCTCAGCCCCTCCGACGAGGATGTGTCGTGGGCACGCGACTTCGTGGAGCGCTTCAATAGCCAAGGCGGGAAACCCAAGGACGGCAGCGACCTGCCCCGGCTCAACCGCGCCCGGATCATTCTGGAACGGGCCCGGATGCTGGGACTGATCACGCCGTAGCGGTCAGCCGTGACAACGCCGCGACGGTAAGCGCCTCGATCCCCGTGCTCAGCGTGGGTTCCAGCACCGGCGCGAACTGCGGAGAATGGTTGGACGGCACCGGCTTTCCTGCCGCCGCGGCATCTTCGAAGCGCTGCAGCTCATATCCGCCCCAGAACCAGAACGCGGTGGGAACCCCCGCGGCGGTCCCGAAGAATCCGACATCCTCGCTGCCCGCGAGCGGGCTCGGAGACTCCACCACTCGGTCGGCACCGAAATGTCCACGGAACACGGCGGCTATCGCCTGCATCGCCGCGTCGTCGACAACGGTGATGGGGAAGGTGTGCAGCGAGGTCACCGCCGGTTCCTTATCGGCGCCGGAGGCCGTCGACTCGGCCTGAGCGATCCGCGTGATCGAAGCCAGCGTCTTCTTCCGGACTTCCTCATTGAAGGTGCGGATGTTGATACCGAGCTCGGCGTCGTCGGGAATGATGTTGTCCTTCGCGCCCGCGTGCAGGTAGCCGACGGTGACCACGGCAGGCTCGAATGGCGACAGCTCACGGGAGACGATGGTCTGCAGGCGCTGCACCACATTGGACGCCATGACCACCGGGTCGATCGTCGATTCCGGTTGCGAGCCATGGCCACCGCGCCCGAACAGCTGCATCTTGAGCGAATCCGAGGCGGCCAGTGCCGTGCCGGTCTTGTACGCAATCATCCCCGCAGGCAGCGGACCGACGTGCTGGCCCAGGACGACCTCGGGCTTGGGGAACCGCTCGAGGATTCCGTCGTCGATCATCGCCTTCGCTCCCCCGCCGATCTCCTCGGCAGGCTGAAACACCGCGACCACGGTTCCCGACCACGTCTCCTTGAGCTCGGTCAGCAGCCGAAGTGTCCCGACCAAGGCCGTCACGTGCATATCGTGACCGCACGCGTGCATGACGGGAACATCCTTACCGTCGGAGTTGGTGGCACGGGCAGTGCTCGCGTACGGAAGACCGGTCTGCTCCTGCACCGGAAGCGCGTCGAAGTCGGCCCGCAACCACACCACGGGGCCGGATCCGTTGCGCAGCACGGCGACAACCCCGGTACCGCCGACACCCGGTGTCACCTCCACCCCGAGCGGTGCGATGACCTCCTCGATCTTCTGCGCAGTCCGGTGCTCCTGGAAGGACAATTCCGGATGCTCATGCAGATCGCGGTAGAAGTCGGCCAAATCCTCCAAGTTGTCAGCCCAGTTGTCGGGCAACGTGATCGGCATTCGGCCTCCCAGTCTGTGTGCTGCTGTTACCACTCAGTGACGACAATACGGCGGTTTCACGACCTACCCTCGAACTCAAGAGACCATCACCTCACCGAGACGGAGTTCACGTGAGCCACCTCATCGAGACCGAACTCTCCGTCGATGTCATCGTCGTCGGCGGCGGGATGTCGGGAGCCTCGATCGCCTACGAATTGGCCCAACACCGAACCGTCGCTCTGGTCGAGCGTGAGCCGACGCTCGCGTTCCACACCACCGGCCGGTCGGCGGCGACCTTCATCGGGAACTACGGAAATCCCGTGATTCGAATGTTGACGGCGGCCAGCCGTGATTTCTTCACCGATCCGCGTGAGGGCTTCGACGCACCATTGGCCACATCCCTGCCGCTCCTGATCATCGCCGATGCCACGCACAGGGATGCGCTGCGGGAAGCACACCAGCAGGCCTGGCTGCTCGGGTGTCACACAGAGTTGGTCGACGGCGCCGTCGCCCAGGAGATCAACCCGTATCTGCGTTCCGGGTACACCCAACTGGCGACTGTCGATCTGACACCGATGGAACTGGACGTCCACGGGCTGCACCAGGGCTACGTGCGCGGCCTACGGCGGCGCGGGGGAATCATCGAGAAGTCGGCCGCAATCGTCAGCGCAGTGCGACAGCAGGGCCGGTGGGTGCTGCACGACTCCTCCGGACGGACATTCGAAGCAGCGACCGTCGTCAACGCGGCCGGTGCGTGGTGCGATGAGCTCGCACAGCTCATGGGTGCGCGAGCGGTGGGAATCCAGCCCCTGCGGCGCACGGCGTTCATGGCCTCCGCGCCGCAGGGCGGCACCATCGGCTCACTTCCGATGACGCTGGACGCGTCGGAGGCCTTCTATTTCAAACCCGATGGCGCGCAGTTCCTCTGCTCTCCCGCCGACGAGACACTTCAGCCACCCGGTGACCCGCGGCCGGACGAGCTGGAGATGGCGCGCGCTATCGGGATGATCAACGAGGCGACCACCCTGCGCATCCGGAGCGTGAATTCGGCCTGGGCGGGCCTGCGATCCTTCACCTCCGATCGCACGCCCGTCGTGGGTGACGATCCGGATATCGAGGGCTTCTTCTGGTACGCGGCCCAGGGCGGATACGGCATTCAGATGGCTCCAGCCCTGGCCCGGGTGGGCGCCGCGCTGGCCACCGGCGGCCCCCTGCCGGATGATGTGGCCGCACGCGGACTCACCGCGGCAATGCTGGCTCCCGGCCGAGACTCGCTACGCATGCAGCACTAGCGGCCGTCCCGCGCACCCGGACCCGTTCGGGCGAATCCTGTTAGGGTCGGCCACGATGGTGAACATGGATCGGCGCCGCATGATGGCGTTCTCAGGGCTTGGCATGTTGGCAGCAGCGGTTTCCATGCCGGAGGCGTGGGCGCAACCGTCTCCGCAGAACCCGCCCAACCGCCCGCCCGCGGCACCCCCCACCGGTAAGTACGTCTTCGTCGACGAGTTCGACGGCCCGGCCGGATCGGCACCGGACGGGTCCAAGTGGGCGATATCGAAGGCTCGTGAGTCCATGAAGGACCCGACGTTCTGGGAGCTGCCCGAGAATGTCGGCCAGTACCGTGACGATCGCAAGAATGTCTACCTCGACGGCAACTCGAACCTGGTCATCAAGGCCGCGAAAGACGGCAACACGTACTACGGCGGCAAGATCTACAGCACGACCGAACTCGGTATCGGCTACACCTGGGAAGCGCGCATCAAGTTCAACTGCCTGACCCCGGGCGCCTGGCCGGCGTTCTGGCTCGGCAGCGACCAAGACGGTGAGATCGACATCGTCGAGTGGTACGGCAACGGCAGCTGGCCGGCCGCGACCACCGTGCACGCCAAGGCAAACGGCTCGGAATGGAAAACCCACAATCTGTCCCTGGACAGCGGCTGGCACACCTGGCGCACCCAGTGGGATGACAAGGGCATCCGCTTCTGGCGCGACTACACCGACGGCGCCGCCCCCTACTTCGAGGTCGCGGCCAACTCCCTGGCGGACTGGCCGTTCAACAATCCGGGCCACAAGGCCTTCGCCGTGCTGAACCTGGCCGTCGCGGGATCAGGCGGCGGCGATCCGCGCGGCGGCACCTACCCCGCGGAAATGCTCGTCGACTGGATCCGCGTCTGGTAGCTCAGTGGCCCCATTGGGCACCGAGCTACCAGCGCACGCTCTAATCGCCGATCTGCAACCCCTGCACCCACACGGCGCCGCTGACGTCGGCAAGTGCCAGCGTGTAGTGATGTCGCGGATCGATTGGTGCGTGCGGGCCCTCGATGTTCAGCTCCGCCTTGGCCCCCAACGGCACAATCACACCGTGCGCACCGGTTTTCACCGCTGCGATGTAGTGGTTGGTGATGGCGTGCGCGGGCAGCCTGCTCAGCTGATCCGCGCGCAGATCCACAACGGCCCGTCCGGTCTCGCTTTCGGTGACGGTGACACCCACCAGGAACGATCCGTAAACATCCACGCCCTCGGTCCGGTACACGGTGAACCGCAGGTCCCGATCGGAGATGTGTGCGTCCGATATCTCGATGACCGGCGCCACCGACTTGTTGTGCAGGGGCCCATACAGTCCACCGTGGAAGTACTGGTTGGTGAACAATGCGATCGCCAGCACCGCGGCCGCGCCGCCGAGAACCAGGTGGCGGGAAACATCGACAGGTCCCGACGCCAGCCGGGTGAACCAGTTCCGCTTGGTGAACGTGTCATGACGTTCCGCCACATAGTGATCCACTGAGTAGCGGCCTCCGCCGGACAGAAACAGTGTCAGTCCCGAGGCGATGCCGAGAATGCCGATCTGCCATTCGTCCAGGCAGGTTGTGCCCAGCCAGCCCGACCCCAGCAGGATCCCCAGTGCAAGCAGGAAGACACTGACACTCATTGCCCTGGTGAGAATCCCCGCCATCAGGCACAACCCTGTAATGCCCTCCACCACGGTGAAGATGATCATCGACCACTTCAGCAGGTCCGGGTGTTCGATCAGGAAGCCGATGATCGGTTTGATGCCGAGGGCGTGGGGCAGAAAGTGGTTGAACTTCTCCCCCACGTAGCCCGAAACATCCGGGTCCAACTTGTTCTCGAGTGCGACTCTTCGCCAAAAGGCTGAGAAGTAGGTCCATCCGACCACCAGCCGGAGGGGAAGTGCGAGCAGCCCGGCAATATCGGGCCGGCTGTTTTCGGTGCTTACAGAAACGTTGTTGTTCATGGTGTCGACCTCAAAGTCTTGGGATTGAACTAGCGGGAACAGCACGCTCGCGCCCACCCCTGATGTGGGCAGCACGCAGCGGCAGCCAATGTTGACGAGTGCAATGAGGGCGACGCGGATCAGCGCCGGATCACGCCGATCCGATATAAGAGTGATCGACCATCCAGTGCTGCAAGGGGATTCACGTTTCCGGGTGAGCCGCGCGAGAAGGTGATGACGCTGTGGGCTGCTAGGCCATTGAACGCGATGACTACCGTCGGCATCGCCAGTGACGGACGGACAGTGTGTGCCGCATTGTCGACCAGAATGGCATCGGCGGTGGCGCACGCATCCGCGCCGACAATATCCGCACTGGAACTCGATGCGGCCGTATGAGTCAGCGCGGCAATGCCTTTAGGGCAGTGCACGAGTGCCAGCGAAAACAGGACACCGACGAGCAATAGGGGGATTAGCCACCGGCGGCGCGCTACCGCGTTCGGCTTGCGTTGTGCCAGCGGCATATCCCGGATACTAGCAGCGCCGACGACACCGTCAGGTTGTCTTCTCCCACATGTCACGCCACTGGGATTCCTCATCCTGCTTGTCGTCATGCTGGCTCGTGGATGGTTCGGTGAGGGTGATCGCGGGGTGGGGCAGGGTGAAGAAGTCGCCCTTACCCTGAGCCGCATGGTGCTGGCCAGTGTCGATGTAGCAATACCCCAACCCCGAGAGGGCGGCGCCGCTATCTGACTTACCGAGATAGTGCAGTACGTTGTGGGCCGCCGCCTTTGCGCCGTTCTTGGCGAAGATGGCGGCCTTCGGCAGCGGCCGCCCGGAGGGCGATGTCACCGTCGCGGTGTCACCGATTGCCCAGATCCCCTCGTACGGGGTTTGCATGGTCTGAGCATCGACGCCGATCCATCCCGCGGCATCGATGGTGACCGACGGCTCGTGCGGCGGCACGAACACCAGCAAGTCAAAACTCACGGTGGTCCCGTCACCGAATATGACAGCCTTGTTGTCCGGGTCGATGCGTTCGGTGGAGTGTTCACCATGGAAGGCAATGCCGTTGTCCTTGAGCAGCTGCACCAGCTGCGGTCCCGCATAGGGACCCGCCGAGGGCATGGGGTGTGTTTCCGGGGTGTACACGCTGATATCAACGTCCGATCGTATGTCCTTCTCACGCAGGAGATCCGACGCCAGCAGGGCGCCCTCGTAGGGAGCGACCGGACAGCGATACGGCTGCGAGGTCACCAGGAAGACAAGCTTGCCTCCCGAGAAATTCGCCAACGCGCGCCGCGCATCACCTGCTGCCGCGACTCCGTAGTAGTGCACCGCGTCACCCCGGTCGGCTGCTTCGCTCAGACCCGGCACCTTGTCGAGCGCATTGCGGGCACCGGTGGCGATCACCAGGGCATCGAAGTACAGGGTCGACGAGTCGGCCAGGGTTATCGTGTGCGCGTCAGGGTCGATGCCGGCAACGGAACCCGTGATGGCGGTTATCCCCGACAACGCCTCAGCGCTGGGCCGAATCGGCACGCTCGTCGCGTCACGCCAGCCCCGCATAACCCAGGGCAAGGTAAAACCGAGGAAATGCGAGAAATCCTCGTCCACGACCGTGATGTCCACGTCGTCGAGTGATACGCCGGATTGGCGGATTTCGTTGATCACGCTCAGGCCGCCGATTCCGGCACCCAGGATGACGATCTTCTTCATGATCTGCACTCCTTTTTCCTAGAAAAGCCACTGGCTTCGTGGACTTGATTGCCCGCTCTTAGTGGGCTGGGCGCGGGCGCTGCAGCTGAGTGAACTCCGAAACCCTGGCGAGCCCGCTGATCGCGTCGAACAGCGTCTGCGCGGTGTCACGATCCGGCACGGACGTCAGGACCGGGCCGAAGAACGTACGTCCCTGTAACTGCACGAGCGGACTGCCGCCGACATCGCCCAGCGCGCACTGCCCCGCCTCATGGGAGCTGCGGACAAGCTCATCCAATGTGGTGTCCGACAATGATTCGCTTGTCGTCGTCAGAGGCGCCACCGCCGCCAACACACCATCCGCAAGCTCCTCCCCGATGGGGAGCGACTCGTCGAAATACAGCCTGCCGAAGGCGAAATAGGCCCTATGCAGGCCGCGCTGCCCCAGCTCACGATGGATGCCGGCCATGAGGCGTCCCACCTCGCGCGAGTCGCGCATGCGTGCCTGCTGCTCGGGCGGCAACTCCCTGCCCTCGTTCAATACCGCAAGGTTCATCAGCTGCCACTCGACCAGCAGACCGGACTGGGCCGCCACCGTATCCAGCCACCGCGCGGTGTTCCAGGAGAACGGGCACACCGGATCGAGCCAGATTCTTACGTCGAATGTATTGCCTTGTGCTGCAACGCTACCTGTTGACATGCGGCATCTCCGATCACTGTGAAAACATGACTGACACCAGGAACCACGACAGCAAGGGCGTCAGCACCCAGGTTGGTTCCGCTTCATTCATACCATACCCCCCGAGGTATCCGCCAGGACAGGTCGGAGATGGATCCGTGAGAGGGAATATACCGTAGGGGGTATGGTATTTGTATTTACAGGCCACGAGCGACCTTGTCTGAGCAGCCTTCAGCATCGTGCGAAAACACTTGATATACAGCAGAAAGGCGGTAGAGAGCGTGCACATAGCAATAGTTACCGTGTTGAAGCGAGCGTGGGTTCCGGTGGTTATCGCGTCCGCGGTTGGTCTCGGTGCGATATCCGTGAATCACCTGCGTGGCGCATTCGGGTCCGAGCCGATCTTTTCCGCCACCGGCAGCAGCGCGGAACCATTGGTGTCTTCCACGATCAAGCGAGTGCGATACGAGATCTACGGTCCCAGCGGCACCACCGGTGCGGTGAACTACCTGGATGAGAACGCTGTGCCTCGACAGGAACACTTCGTCACTCTGCCCTGGGCGTACACGATCGAAACCACCGTTCCGGCCGTGATCGCCAGCGTTGTGGCACAAGGCGATAGCGCTGTTCTCGGATGCCGGATCACGGTGAACGGGGTGCTCGAAGACGAGCGCTCCGCGGACGGACATCACGCCCAGACCTCCTGTCTGGTGAAAGCCGCATGAGCACCGATCACGAGAAGCGTCCCGCATTTATGCGGTTCGTGCGCCGGTTCGCGGTGCCGATACTGCTGGCGTGGCTGCTGCTGACTATCGCAGTGAATGTGCTTGTGCCTCCGATTGAATCGGTCGCAAGAGACCACGCCGTGACGATGTCGTCGCATGATGCGCCGGCCATGATCGCGGCCAAACACATCGGCCAGAAGTATCACGAGTCCGACTCCGACAGCATCGCGATGATCGTGCTCGAGAGCGACGGAGAGCTCGGCGAGCAGGCACACCGCTACTACGACACCTTGGTGCGCGAGCTGCAGGCCGACTCCGAGCACGTGCAGCATGTGCAGAACGTGTGGGGAGACCCACTGACCGCTGCCGGTGCGCAGAGCCGCGACGGCAAGGCCGCATACGTGCAGCTCAATCTCGCCGGTGATCAAGGCAGCACGCTGGGAAACACATCCGTCGACGCAGTCCGCAAGATCGTGGACCGTTCAGCACCGCCCGCAGGCTTGGCGGTGTATGTCACTGGCCCCGCGGCGCTGACCACGGACATGAACGAGGCCGCCGACAAGAGCATGCTCATCATGATGGGTGTGACGGGCGCGGTCATCATGATCATGCTGCTCATCACGTACCGCTCCATCAGCACGATGTTGCTGGTCTTGGTGATGGTTGGTTTCGAGATGGGCACCGCCAGAGGCGTTGTCGCGATTCTCGGAAACTACGACCTATTGGGGTTCTCGACATTCGTGGTGGCCATGTTGTCGTCATTGGCGATCGCGGCCGGCACCGACTACGCCATATTTCTCATCGGCCGCTATCAGGAAGCACGCCAAGCCGGCCAAGACCGAGAAGCTGCGTACTACACGATGTTCCGCGGCACTTTCCATATCATCCTGGGCTCGGGATTGACCATCGCCGGGGCGACCTTGTGCCTGCATCTTGCCCGGCTGTCCTACTTCAAAGCACTCGGTATCCCGTCCGCACTGGGACTGCTCGTCGTCGTGGCGGGCGCACTCACCGCCGCGCCCGCGGTGGTCGTGGTCGCGAGCCGGTTCGGACTCCTCGATCCCCAGCGGGCGGTGAAGGTTCGGCGCTGGCGGCGCATCGGCACCGCCACGGTGCGCTGGCCCGGCGCGGTGTTTGCCGCCTCACTGGCCATAGCGCTCATCGGTATCGCCATCGTGCCAACCATGAAGGTGAGCTACAACGACCGGTTCTACATACCGGCCGACCTACCGTCGAACATCGGCTATGCGGCCGCCGAACGCCATTTCACGGCCGCCACAATGAATCCCGATATTCTGATGGTCGAGAGCGACCACGACATGCGCAATGCCGGCGACATGATCATCCTGGACAAGATCGCCAAGGACGTGTTTCGAGCCCCGGGGATCGCGATGGTGCAAAGCATCACCCGCCCCCTGGGTGGCCCGATTGAACACACGTCGATACCGTTCCAGATCAGCGCCCAGTCCATACCCATCCAGCAGAACCTTCAATTCATGAGGGACCGCACAGCGGACATGCTCACCATGGGTGATGATCTGGGAGCGATGGTCGGCTCCATGGAGCGCATGCAATCCCTGCTTGCCCAGATGAGCAATGCCACCCACCGAACGACGGCCGATATGACGGACGCGAAGACGACTCTGGACGAGATACGGGACCACCTCGCCGACTTTGATGACGTAATTCGGCCTTTGCGAAACTATTTCTATTGGGAGCAACACTGTTTCGATATCGAGGCGTGCTCGGCGATACGTTCGGTGTTCGACGCGATCGACGGCGTCGACACGTTCAGCGACAAGATGCGGGCACTGACAACAGACATCGGAAGTATCGACTCGATCATTCCGCATATGGTCGCGCAGTTCCCGCCGATCATTGCCATGGCCAAATCCATGCGCGCGGCGCTGCTGACCATGCACAGCAGCTTCTCGGGCCTGGTGACACAGATGGCTCAGATGACCGACACCGCTAGCGCAATGGGACAAGCCTTCGACGCATCCCGCAGCGGTGACTACTTCTACCTACCGCCAGAAGCATTCCAAAATACGGACTTTCAGCGAGGACTGAAGCTTTTTCTGTCCGCCGACGGCACGGCCGCGCGCTTCATCATCACGCACGACAAGGACCCGGCCACCCCCGCGGGCATCTCCTCGGTCACCTCCGAGCTGGAGGCCGCCCATCAAGCCGTCAAGGGAAGCGCCCTGACGGAGGCGAAGTTCTACCTCACCGGAACGGCTGCCATCTATCGCGACATCCAATCCGGCTCTCGCTACGACCTCCTGATCGTCGGAATCGCGTCCCTGACACTGATTTTCGCCGTGATGATGCTCATCACCCGAGCCCTCGTCGCCTCACTCGTCATCGTCGGCACCGTGCTGCTCTCCCTCGGCGCCGCATTCGGGCTCTCGGTACTGGTGTGGCAATACATCTTTGGACTTGAGCTCAACTGGATCGCACCGGTCTTCGGTCTGATCATCCTTCTGGCCGTCGGCTCGGACTACAACCTGCTGCTCGTGTCACGATTCCAGGAAGAGGTCGGCGCGGGACTCAAGACTGGCATCATCCGCTCCATGGGCGGCACCGGCGGAGTCGTCACCGCTGCCGGACTGGTGTTCGCCTTTACCATGATGTCCATGGCGGCAAGTGATTTGAGCTCAATCGGCCAAGCCGGAAGCACAATCGGCTTAGGCCTGCTGCTCGACACACTCATCGTGCGCTCGCTGATGACCCCATCCATAGCCGGGTTACTCGGCCCATGGTTCTGGTGGCCACTGAAAGTCCGCACGCGACCTGCTCGAGAATCGAGCACCCCATATACCCAGGAGGGTATACTGTCAGTAGCTAGACCCCTCGAAAGGTAGACACATGATCGACGATCAAGACAGCATCACCGCGATCCTCGGTAGACTGCGCCGGGCGCAGGGGCAGCTCAATGGAGTGATCAACATGATCGAAACCGGACGCGACTGCAAAGACGTCGTGACGCAGCTGGCTGCCGTGTCACGAGCACTCGACCGCGCCGGCTTCAAGATCGTGGCCACGGGCCTCCGTGAATGCATCGCCGCCGATAAGAATGGCGAGACGGCACCCATGACCGAGGCCGAACTCGAGAAGCTGTTCCTCGCCCTGGCGTAACGCCGGGGCTCGGGCTTACAGCTCGCCCGAGAAGTCTGCGGTGAACCAGCGCTCGGGGCGGATGGTGAACAAGACGGTATCGGCGTTGTCGTAACCACGCGCGAACTCCCGCCCGGCCTCCTCTCCGAGATAGCGGATGGCGATTGTCTCCCGCGGCTCCGCCGGGGCCGGACGCTCTGTCTCGACGACCGTCCCCTCGACGATGACGTACTGGTACGGCGGTTCTTCGTGCTGCACCGTCAGCGTTATCGCACCCGCCTGCTCGATCAGCCGGGCCTTTCGATTGCCCGCGCTGGTGTTGATCCGAATGTTGCCGCCGGGCGTGTAGTCGTACCAGATCGGCACGCTGGCGGGCGGGCGTCCGTTATCGGCCGCAACCGACAACACGGCGATGTGCTTCGCCTCGAGGAACTCCTGGCGTTCTGCTTCGGTGAACTGACGTGGCATATGGCGTCAAACCGACAGATCTGCCGGACTTATTCCCGTATTCCTCAAACTCTGATTCCGCCGAGCAGATTGTCCAACAAGGCATCCACGAAGCCCTCCGTCAGCGGTTGGTCAGGGATCAGTAGCCGGTGGTAACAGGCACCCCACAACTGATCCACGACAACCTCCGGGTCCGCACCGGCACTGAGCTGATCTCGTTCCTGTGCCCGGCGTATCGCCGCAACAGCAAGAGCTCGACGCGGCCCCGAGTACCTTTGCAAGAAGGCATCTTTGAGCTCGGGATCGATCTGGGCCTGCCCAATGAGTTCGCCGATGATCCGGCCACCAGCGGAGTCCCGAATGATGCCGAGAAAGGCCCGCATCTGGGTTCGCAGGTCGCGCTCGATGTCTCCACTGTCCGGGAAACTCAGTTCCGGTTCGACCTTTCGGAAGTAGCCGTCGAGCGCGAGGGCCCCCTTGGACGGCCACCACTTGTAGATCGTCATCTTGCTGGCACCGGAGAGGGCAGCAACCTTATCGATGGTGAACCCGTTGATCCCTTCGTCAAATAGCAGGTCACCCGCCGCCTGAAGCACCTCGTCGCGCACTTCCTCCGCGGGCCGACGCCCCCTACGAGGCTGCTTCGCCGTGCCGCGTGCCGCAGTGGTCACCGTCGCCTCCCCTTTCTTGCCAACTATGTGTACGTACCGTACATTACTTATATGTACGGTACGTACACATAATCGAAGTGGGAGGCCGACGATGAAGATCTCGGGCAACACAGTGTTCATCCCCGGAGCCACCAGCGGGATCGGCTTGGAACTGGCTTTGGCCTTGCAGGCCAAAGGCAACACCGTGATAGTCGGCGGTCGTCGTACCGAATTACTGGATCAGATACGCGCCGAACACCCCGGCATCTCGGCGGTGCAGATCGACGTGGCCGATCCGGCGAGTATTCGCACCGCGACACAACAGGTGCTTGCCGGCCATCCCACCCTGAATGTCCTCATCGCGATGGCCGGGATCATGCGCGTCGAAGATTGGCATCATCCCGAGTCGTTCCTGCAGTCGGCCGAGGACATCGTCACAACGAACGTGCTCGGTCCGATTCGCTTGATCGCCAACTTCATCGAACACCTACAGAATCAACCTCACGCCACCATCGTCACCGTGTCATCCGGATTGGCCTTCGCGCCGCTGAAGGTCACCCCCAGCTACAACGCGTCCAAGGCCGCCATCCACATGCTCAGTGAGTCGATCCGGCTGCAGCTCGCAGACACCCGCGTCGAGGTCAAGGAGCTGCAACCCCCCGCGGTTCGCACCGATCTCATGCCGGGGCAACAAGACAGCGACTTCGCAATGCCCTTGAAGGATTTCATCGACGAGGTCGTCAACTTGTTGGAGACTCAGCCGGATGCCACCGAGATCCAGGTGGAGCAGGTCAAGTTCCTGCGCTATGGGGAGGCGCGCGGCGACTACGCCCAAGTCGTCGCGACACTCAACGCCTCGGACCCCCACGCACGCCAATAGCCAGGTGTCACAGACCTCACCTGGATACATTGCCGTGGTCTTGCCAAGATTGAGGTGATGACTGACGAGGCGAGCACGGGCGAGTCCGGCACCAAGATCGCGCTGGCGCTGGGTGCGGGCGGTGCCCGCGGCTATGCGCATATCGGTGTGATCCAGGAATTGCGCGAGCGCGGCTTCGAGATCTCCGGGATCTCGGGATCCTCGATGGGTGCGCTGGTGGGCGGCTTGGAGGCGGCCGGGGCGCTCGACGGATTCACCTCGTGGGCAACGTCCTTGACGCAGCGGGCGGTGCTGAGGCTCCTGGACCCGACGTGGACCAGTCCCGGCTTCTTCCGCGCGGAGAAGATTCTGGACGTGGTGCGTGAGCTACTCGGCGACGTCGCAATCGAAGACCTGCCGATCCCCTTTACCGCGGTCGCGACCGACTTGATCGCCGGCAAGTCGGTATGGCTGCAGCGCGGCTCATTGGCCGCCGCCATCCGCGCATCCATCGCGATCCCCGGAATGATCTCTCCGCACGTGCTCGACGGCCGGGTGCTGGCTGACGGCGGCGTTCTCGATCTGATGGCGGTTGCGCCGCTGGCTGGGGTACATGCCGAGCTGCGAGTGGCGGTAAGCCTCAGCGGCGGCGAGGAAGTACGTGCCCCGGCGCCCCCTTTGGACCCCGAGCCTCGCGAACCGCGCGTGACGACGGAGTGGTTGAACCGGCTGTTGCGCAGCACCTCGGCACTGTTCTCCACCGACGAGACCGAGGCAGCCGGCCAACCGGACCCCGCCGCGAAACTCACGAGCTTCGAAGTGATGAACCGGACCATCGAGGTCATGCAGTCACAACTTGCCCGCATGCAACTCGCCTCGCATCCGCCGGATGTTCTCATCGAGGTTCCGCGCAGCGTCAGCCGCAGTCTCGACTTTCATCGCGCCACCGAGGTGATCGAGGTCGGGCGCCGTTGCGCCGCAGAGGCTCTCGACGCATATGCGAACAAGACGTAACCGGCCCTCCGACCCCTAGTTCTACCTTTATCCACAATCGTCGTTTTATCCACAACAAGGGCCTTGCCTACCGTGCAGCTCGAAGAATTACCCTAGAATCAAACGTATGTTCGATTCATTGCCCGACGGAGACCTGATCGATGTGATCACGTCTGCGCAGCGCACCGAGGCGCAGGCGTGTGCCCGGAAGCTGTCGGCGATCGGGGTACTGGTGGACCGGCACGCCGACCTCGATAGGCCCGATGAGCGCGACCGTCACCCCCTGGATCGCTGGGACAGGGTCGCCGCTGAAATTGCTGCGGCTCAGGGCATCACGCAGGCGTTGGCCTCCAGTCAGATGCGCCACGCCCAGGTTCTGCGGCATCGACTCAGGGCGGTCGCCGAACGCTTCGCCACCGGCGATCTTGACTTTCGAACCGTCGCGCTGATCGTCAATCGCACCGAACTCCTCGACGACGACACCGTGGTAACCCAGGTGGATGCCGCCATCGTGCAGGCACTGCCCCGCTGGACACGCTGGTCACAGCGACGCATTACCGCCGCACTCGATGCACTGGTGCTTCGTTTCGATCAGGACGCGCTGCGGCGCAACAGGTCCGCCAATGAGGGCCGCCATATCGAGATCCGTCCACTCGGCAACGGAGAACCGGTCGCCGAAATCTGGGGCACACTGCAGGCCACCCATGCTGTGGCGCTGGACAAGCGCCTCGATCTGTTGGCGGCCAGCGTGTGCCCGGCAGATCCGCGCACCAAGGCCCAGCGCCGCGCCGATGCGGTCGGCGCCCTGACCCGCGGTCTGGATCGGATGCGCTGCACCTGTGGGCATCCCAATTGCTCCGGCCGTGATGTGGCAGACGTCTCGATGGTCGTCAACGTGGTCCTCAACCAATCCACGCTCGACGGCCGTGACGATCTCCCGGCCTATGTGCCGGGCTTCGGGGTGCTCGCCGCCGAGCAGGCCCGCACCGCGACCACCGGCGCCCGCACTCGGACATTGAGCGACTCCCGCAGCACCGGATACCGACCATCCCCCGGGCTTGCCGCATTTGTGCGCTCCCGTGATCAGCTGTGCCGATTCCCCGGCTGCGAAGCCATCGCGGGCCGTGCTGATATCGATCACACCGTGCCCTGGGCCACGGCTGGTCCCACCACGGGCATCAATCTGAAAGCATTGTGCCGCAAGCACCATCTCCTGAAGACCTTCGGCGGTTGGACCGAGATCCAGGAGTCCGACGGCACCGTGGTCTGGAAGGCACCCACCGGGCACGCTTATGCGACCACTCCCGCCAGCCTGTTCCTCTTCCCCGCACTCACACGACCACGCACGCGCAAGCAGGAACGCGACCAGCGCCGCCACTCAGAACGAAACCTCAACCGCCAAGAGCGATTACAACGAGAAGCGGCCGTAACCGCGCTGGCCGCGAAGGATCCCCCACCGTTCTAATGTGGGTTGTTCTATTCCGGCCAGCTGTTGGCGCGGATGATCTCCACGAAATCGTCTCGGACAAACGTGGGGTCATAATGCGCCAATACATCAGCGTTGACGTTGCCGAAGGTGCTGCGCGGCCGATGCCGGTTACCCTCGAAGAAGGCGTGCAGAATCCTGTTCTTGAAATCGGGCCACGGATGTACGGCGACGACCGCATCTATATCCCTGCTGGTCAGCGCATCTCGCTCGATGCCGACCACATCGGTTTCGACACCGGCGGTCACCAGTGCCACCTCCGGGCTGAGGAACTCGGGAATCCCCGGCGTGGTGTGCAGTGCGATGGCCAGCCAGACGTTCTGCGCATCCTCGGCGCTTACCCCACGCTCGATCAGGAAGTCCCGCGCGGCGTTTGCACCGTCCACCTCGAACCGCAGTTGCGAGCTCCGGTAGCCCTCGGTGAGTCCGATGTCGTGGAACATCGCACCGGCGTACAACAGCTCCAGGTCCGGTTTCACGCCGCGGCGCTGGCCCTGCAACGCACCGAACAAGTACACCCGGCGGGAGTGGTGGAACAGCAGGTCATCCTCGGTGTCGCGGATGTACTCGGTGATCTCGCGGACGAGCGGGGTATCGGGGATCTCGACTCCGGCAATCTCGGTCATGGCATGTCCTTCATCTGGTGCAACTCATGGGTGGAACTCTGTTGCCTACGAGTCTCTGGCCCCGAAGGCCACTGGTGAGAGGTGCTCGACAGCCGTCGATCCCACAGATCCGGACATGTGCACGACCGCGCATCTGCGATCCTGAGGACATGTCCGATGAGCGGCTCGTCACCATCGTCGTGTTCGACGGCATGAAGCTGCTGGACCTAGCCGGGCCGGCCGAGGTCTTCGCCGAGGCCAACCGATTCGGCGCCAACTACCGTTTGGTGGTCGCCTCGGTCGACGGCCGTGATGTGGCCACGTCCATCGGCTCGCCCTTCTCGGTGGCCGAGACGGTCGATTCCATCGAGTCCACCGACACGGTGCTGGTCGCGGGCGGCGATGTGCTGATCGGCCGTCCACTCGACCCCGCACTGGTGGATGTCCTGGCCCGGATACACCCCCGCTGTCGCCGCATCGCATCGATCTGTACCGGCGCCTTCCTGCTCGCGCAGGCGGGCGTGCTCGACCATCGTCGGGCCACCACACATTGGCGGCATACTGGCCTACTGCAACGTGCGTTCCCGAACATCAGCGTTGAACCGGACGCGATATTTGTCAGGGACGCAAACGTTTTCACCTCGGCCGGAGTATCCGCAGGCATCGATTTGGCATTGGCTCTGGTCGAGGACGACTACGGATCCGACGTGGTGCGGGAGGTCGCGCGGTCTCTCGTCGTCTACCTCAAACGCGCGGGCGGGCAATCCCAGTTCTCGGTGCTCGTGGAGTCGGCACCGCCCGCGGGTTCCGTACTACGTCCGGCGACCGATGCGATAGCCGCAGACCCCGGTGCCGATCACAGTGTTGCCAAGCTCGCCTCCCGGGCGGCACTGAGCGCCCGCCAGCTCACGCGGCTCTTCCACACCGAATTGGGCACTACCCCAGCACGATACGTGGAGCTTGTCCGCATCGACGCGGCACGTGGCGCGTTGGATGCGGGCAGCACGGTCAGCGAGGCGGCGCGGATCGCGGGCTTCGGCAGCGCCGAGACGCTGCGGCGGGTGTTCGTCAGCGAGCTGGGAGTCTCGCCGAAGGCCTACCGCGACAGGTTCCGCACGGCCGCACGCTAGTGACCGCGCGCCACCCAATCGTCGTAGTGCACGATCTCGTCGCCGATGGTGGTGGTGTCACCGTGGCCGGTGTAGACCACCGTGTCTTCGGGCAGTGGGCCGAGCCGCCCGGAAATGGATTGCAGGATTGTCGGGAAATCGGAGAACGACCTACCGGTGGCGCCCGGCCCGCCCTGGAACAGGGTGTCCCCGGAGAACACCGAGCGCAGTTCGGGCGCGTACCAACACACCGAACCCGGCGAGTGCCCCGGCGTATGCAGGGCATGCAGCTCCAGACCACCCACCGACAGCACCATGTCGTCCTCGACGCTACGGAACTCCTTGTCCGGATGGGTCATTCGCCACAGCATCTCGTCCGCGGGATGCAGCAGCACCGGCGCATCCAGGGCTTGACTCAGTTCCGGTGCGACGGTGATGTGGTCGTTATGGCCGTGGGTGCACACCACCGCGACCACATTGCGTCCGGCGACAGCCTCGACGATCGGCTCGGCGGAATGGGCGGCGTCGAAAACCACCACATCGTCGCCCTCTCCGACGATCCAGATGTTGTTATCGACTTCCCAACTGCCGCCGTCGAGTTCGAAGGTTCCGCGGGTCACCACCCGCTCAATGCCACTCATCCATCGACCTTTCGCATCGTCTCAGTATTGCGGATCGCCCCAACACCGTTGGACCGCACGCCACGGATCCGCGAACCGCCCGCCGTGCCCACGATACGGCGACCGGGTCTTCAATACGGCACGCACAATGGGAGCCGCCAATCGCAAGGGCACGCGTCTCCACCCCACCGTGGCGCTGGTCTCGGCGTGCATCGCGCCCAATGAATGCCTCTGGAAAGCAAGGACTTCCTGCGAACGTTCGGTATCCATCCAGTCGGTGACAAACCACGCGCCGTCATCGTCGGGATCACCCCGACGCCCGGGCGGAACCCCGCCGACAAGCCCCATTGCCGCAGCCGTTTCGGATGCGACCGCTGACTGCGTCGTGCGATGCGAGTCGTCGCCGCCGATGAGAAACACCTCGCTGACGTGGCTTGTCGTGATCGCGGCACAGAAGGCGCTGGCGACGTCGCGCACATCGACGGTCTGGATACGACCGTCTGACGGAAGTACCGCCTCGAACCGCAGCAGATGAGGATCGATGCTCCAGCGTGGCGCTGCCGTCAACACCCCGCCAAGTCGCAGCACCACCCATTCGAGTGTCGAGGACCTCACGAGTTCTTCGGCTGCCACCTTATTGGCACCGTAGAGGTCACTTGGATTGACGGGCGTGTCCGCAGTCAGCAATCCCTTGTCGCGACGGGGATTACGGGCGCCATACACGGCAACGCTGGAGGCAAGGATGAATCGTGGAGGCGACGTCAACTGAGAAGCGGCGGACACCAAGTGCCCGGTCGCATCGACGTTGACCTTTTGTGCCAGCGATCGATTCATGTAGCAGAACGGCGGGATCAGGGCGGCCAGGTGAATGATCGCCCGGGGCACGGTAGATCTAAGTAACGACGCGGCTTCCGCGGCGGACGTGAGATCCGCCCAGCGCACCTCAACACCACCGGGCAGACGTTCCGCGCTGCGTAGGTTCGCCGATGTGCGCAGGTCGGTGGCGACCACCGCGTAACCCTGGGCGGCAAGTGCCGCCACGACCTGCGACCCAACCAATCCGAACGCGCCGGTCACCAGGATTTGATCGCCGGCCACTTCAACCTCCAGATAGACAGGTGGCCACTATCGCTCAAACCCGGACACCTGTCCAGAATGGCTATGCCCTAACCACCGCGGCCCGGCGGGCGAAGGCCGGCGCGCGTTCCGGCCGCACACCGATGCCGATGAAGTAGGCGGGGATCACGGTGAGCCACCCGAAGCGCTCGATGATCGGCAGCAGCCAACCGGGACCACTGAGCTTTCCGCCCGTGAACACCGGGTCTACCAGGTATCGGTGCGCCAAGATCTGCGCGACCTGGGTAACCACGGCGGGGAACATGCGCCGACGCTGTACTGCGGCCAGGTCCTCACGGGTAACGCGCTTTTCGCTCAACGGTGTCGCGAGGATGCGTGCGGCCGCGACCGCGTCCTGCACCGCGAGATTGATTCCGACACCACCCAGGCCCGACATCGCATGGGCCGCATCTCCGATGCAGAGCAGCCCGTCGGTGTACCAGCGGGACAACCGATTGATCCGAACATCCAGGAGTTTGACCTCGTCCATGGATTCGATCTCGTCGACGACGCCGGACAGTTCGGGCACCACGTCGGCGAGGTCCTCGCGGAATGCCTCCACCCCCCGTGCCCGCAGGCGTGCGTCATCTCCCTTGCGAATGAATTGGGGTATCTGCAAGTAACCCTGCCGCGGGATGATCCCCAAGAGTTTTCCGTCCTTGAAGCGCGGAACCAGCTCCTCACCGATTCCCGGTACCCGCGGCGCGCGGAACCACCAAATGTCGGTGCCCACGGGGAATTCGCGGGGAACGAGTCCGGCTTCCTGGCGGCACAGCGACCAGCGTCCGTCGCAGACGAGCGTCAGATCGGCATGCAGCTCGCCGATTCCCGCCGGGCTCTCGTACCGCACGCCACTGACCCGGCCGGACTCATCCCACAGCAGTCCGGTCACCTCATGGTTCATCCGGAGGTCGAAATCCGGTTCCTCGCCGCCGACCTCGGCCAGCATGTCCAGCAGATCCCACTGCGGCACCATCGCGATGTACGGGTGCGGCGTGCGCAGCCGGGTGAGATCGGCCATCACCATCTGCTGGCCGTCCGGCTTGGTCACCTTCATCCGCTGAAGCTTCGTGTGTGGCAACTTGTCGAATCGTTCGAAAAGACCTAGCTCATCGAGTAACCGCAGCGTGGACGGGTGCACCGTGTCACCTCGGAAGTCCCGCAGAAAGTCGCCGTGCTTCTCCAGCACCACGACCTCTACCCCTGCCCGGGCGAGGAGCAGACCCGCGAAGATCCCCGCCGGACCACCACCTACCACGACACATGTCGTCTTCTCGCTCATTTTCTCGCCCCTTTCAAATATTCACTAGGTGTTGAAATTCAAATACAGGTTACATTTAACCGAGTTCCATGTCTAGCAGTATCATCGGAATGTGACCGCGGCAAAGGCAGGCATCCCCGTCTCCGAGGACCTGGTGAATGCGGCGCTACAGGCAGCGCACACACTGGGCAAGGACGTCGCGGACGTCCCGCTGGTCGAGGTCGCCCGCGCCGCGGGAGTGTCCCGGAGTACGTTGTTGCGCCGTCTCGGCGGCACGCGGCACGCCCTGGACGCCGCGGTTCGCGACTCAGGCGTCGACCCAGGCGGGCGGGCGCCCGTTCGTGAACGCGCCACTTTCGCCGCGGCCGAGCTGATCGACGAACGCGGTTTGGCAGCGGTGACATTGGAGGCCGTGGCCACCGCAGCGGACTGCTCGGTGCACAGCCTCTACGCGGCGTTCGGCGGCCGCGATGAACTGATGCGCGCCACCTTTGACCGATTCGGACCAATCGTCGACATAGAGGACACCGTGGCGGACCCATCCGTCGGCACGGAGGAGAAACTCCACCGCATTTACCAACGCCTCGCCGCGGCCTTCAGTCAAAAGCCCCGGGTGATGCCCGCCATGTACGCCGAGATCATCTCCCGCCCCTCCGACCCTTCGGTGCGGGCGCTCGTCGAACACAACGCGCCGCGCATGCTCGCCAGCGTCGGGCAGTGGCTGTCCGGGGAGATTGCCGCGGGGCGTATTCGGGACCTACCGGTGACCGTGCTGACACAGCAGCTGATCGCGCCCGTCGTCATGCACTTCGCCTTCCGGCCCGCGGCCGAGGGAGTGCTCGGACTGGAATTCCCGGACATACACGAGGTCTGCAAGATTTTCGCCGAGGCGTTCCTCCACGGCGTCCGTGTGACGGCGCCAGACGTGGCTAGTGTTGTTTCATGACAACGGCGTTCGTGCTCTCTGGTGGCGCCAGCCTGGGATCGATCCAGGTGGGTATGCTGCTCGCCATCGCGGAGACCGGGGTCGTTCCCGACCTCATCGTGGGAACGTCGGTGGGTGCGCTGAACGGGGGCTGGATCTCCTCACGGCCCGATGTCGACGGCATCAAAGGTCTCGCCGATCTGTGGCGATCCTTATCGCGCAAGGACGTGTTTCCCACCAATCTGTCGGTGGGATTTCTCGGTTTCATAGGCCAACGGCAGAGCCTGGTCTCGGACTCGGGCCTACGACGCCTCCTTAGGGAAAACTTGCTGTTCCGCAGGCTTGAAGATGCCCCGATTCCGCTGCATGTCGTCGCCACCGACGTGCTGACCGGAATCGACATCTTGCTCTCGCAGGGCGATGCCATCGACGCGATCACCGCCAGCGCGGCCGTTCCTGCGGTGTTGCCGCCGGTGCGGATTCAGGGACGCGACCTGATGGACGGTGGCGTGGTCAACAACACTCCGCTCTCGCATGCGGTAGCGCTGGGTGCCACGGAGATCTGGGTGCTGCCCACCGGCTATGCCTGCGCGCTGACCGAAACACCAAGAGGCGCAGTGGCTATGGCGCTACATGCGATGACCCTTGCCATCAACCAGCGGCTGGTGGCCGACGTGAAACGCTTCGAGAGCAGTGTCGATTTGCGGGTGGTTCCGGCATTGTGCCCCGTCCGCACATCGCCAGCGGACTTCTCCCATGCGGACGAGCTCATCGGGCGCGCACGCGAACAGACCCGCCGATGGCTGACCATGCCGCGATTCAAGATCAATCAGGCAGATCTGCTGGAACATCACCACGAGTGAGCGTCCTAGTCGGCGGCCCCGAGAAGTTCGGCAGTGGCTTCCCACAGCCTGGCCTCACGCGCGCGATCCACCGCAACCGGCTCGAGCTCCCGTTCCCGGTCCTTGACGACGAACGCGCCATCGCGCAGGTGTGCCCACCGGTCGTCAAGCACAATCGAAGCAAGCATCGGACCGGACTTGACCGGGGTGGATACACCCGGGATGCGTTGCACGGCACGCATTATCCGTTGCACTCCCGCGGGCATCTCACGCGTGATGCCGGTGCCCGGCATGAACCCCGGCTCGAACACCGAGACCTGGACGCCGGCAGGCGCGTGGCGCTGCAACTCGTGGGCGTAGTAGAGGATGGCCAGCTTGGAATCCGAATAGGCCACTCCCCCTTGGGTGCCCACACCGGGTTGGGCCAGCTCGACAGGATCACGCCAGTGCGCCGGCGGCACCCCCAGAATCTTACGAAAGATGTTCTGGTGGTAAGTGTTCGAGCCCAGTAGTACGACGCGTG
This sequence comes from Mycobacteroides franklinii, assembly GCF_001853795.1. Taxonomy (NCBI): domain Bacteria; kingdom Bacillati; phylum Actinomycetota; class Actinomycetes; order Mycobacteriales; family Mycobacteriaceae; genus Mycobacteroides; species Mycobacteroides franklinii. The sequence goes on along the minus strand of NZ_MLIK01000019.1, from coordinate 814,806 downwards.
CCGGAGCCGTGAACGAGCCGGACAGGTCGCCGATGAGCTGCGCATGTGCCAGATGGTTCACCGCGAAGGTCAGTTCGTATCCGTCCGCGGAGGCCCTGCGGGTGTCGATGACGGAGACTCCCGCATTGGCCACCAGTGCCCGCAGCGGACGCACCGCACCCGTTGCCAACAAGTCCCTGACCTGCTGCGCGGCCCCGCGTACGTCGGCCAGCCGGGCAAGATCGCACCCGACCGCGTACACCGTCGCGCCCGTTGCCCGCGCTGCGTCTGCCACCTCGTCCAGCGCCACTCCGAGCCGTCCGATCAGGACCAGATCGGGCCGCTCGTCCGCGGGCCGGCTAGCCATCGCCAGCGTGGCGACCCGGCCCAGTCCTCCGGTCGGTCCGGTAATCAGTACCGTTCCCGACGCGATTGCATGTGATGTCGTTGTCATGACACCCAGTGTTGGGCTTCTTCGGGAGACCAGGCAGTCGTCCGGTTTTCGTAGGACTGCCAGTACCAGGACAACATCATCGGACACGCGCATAGTTGTGGGGTGGAGTCATGGGATTTCGGCCGGACGGTGCGGCACTGGCGTGACCGGGTCGCCCCCGAGGCCGCTGGGCTCCCCGCTGGAACCCGTCGCCGGGCCAGTGGGCTGCGTCGCGAAGAATTGGCGGGGCTGGCCGGGATCTCGGTCGACTACCTGACCCGCCTGGAGCAGGGGCGGGCCACCTCCCCGTCGGCGCAGGTCGTCGAGGCGCTGGCTCGGGCACTGCGCGTCTCCGATAGCGAGCGCGATCTGCTGTTCCGCCTCGCCGGGCACGCGACACCCGGCCGCGAGGTGGTCTCGAGGCGCATCACCGCCAGCGTGCAACGCCTGCTCGACCGCCTGTCGCACACACCGGTCGCGGTGTTCGACGCGACGTGGACACTCGTGGTGGCCAATGCGCCGTACGACGCACTCATGGGACCGACCACAACGTGGCAGGGAATTGAGCGAAACAGTGTTTGGCGCAACGTGGTTGGGCCGGGAACTCGGGTAATACACACTCCCCGGGAACATGCGGACTTCCAGGCGCAAATCGTCGCGGACCTACGCCTGACCGCTACTCGCTACCCGGCCGATCACCACCTGAAGCAATTGATCCACGAATTATCCACGCAGAGCCCGTATTTCGTTGAGCTCTGGGAATCCGGCGACCTCACCATTCAGCACGAGCCAGGACGACGTAAGACCATTGATCATCCCGACGTCGGGCACATCACCTTGGATTGCGATGTGCTGATCGTCGCCTCGGACGATCTGCGCATCATGATGTACACCGCGGAACCGGGAACCGAAGACGCCGAACGGCTCGCGCTGGCGATAGTGCTCGGCACCCAAAGCCTCGTCGAGTAGGAGTGCCTACCCCTGACTGAGTGTCTGCTCGCCCACCACGCCAAGCAGTCGCAGGCTCTCCAGCGCAGACGATCCGACCGGCGGAGTCAGCACCACAAGCTGTTGACCATCGGTGGTCGCGAGCACCTCACAGTCCAACGCGATGGCGCCCACCCGCGTCAGAAAGGTCTTGCGTTGCATTCGGCGGGTGGCCACTTCGTGACGCTCCCACAGCCGTGCGAACTCGGGGCTGCGTTGCAAGAGCCCGCCGACCAGTTCACGCATATCGGCATCGGAGCGCCGACGTCCCCAGGCGGCACGTAAGTCGGCCACCATCGTGCGCGCATGCTCTTCGTGATCCTCTTCGGGCGCCGCCTCACGCGCTCGGGGATCGGTGAACCACTGCCACAGCAGACTGGACTGCAGCCCGATTTCATCCGCAACAAGGTCGCCGGACAACAGTTTCGAAAGCTCGTTCTGGGCCAGCATGATTCCCGTGTCGGAGCAGACGAAGGCGGCCGCGTCGCGCAGCTGATCGAGCACGAATAGGAGCGCCGGGCGCACATGCGTAGCGCGCAGAGGACGATCGGGAGCGGTGTGTCCGGCAAGGCGATAGAGATGGTCAGCCTCGTCATCGGTCAGACGTAGCGTGCGTGCCAGGGCACGCAGCATCTGCTCGGATGGCTGGGTACTGCGAGCCTGTTCCAGCCTGCCGTAGTAGTCCACCGACATCCCCGTGAGCTGCGCAACTTCTTCACGCCGCAGGCCCGCGGTGCGCCGACGGGACCCCGCGGGCAGCCCAACATCGGCTGGTTGCACTGTCTCGCGGCGGCGGCGCAGAAAGTCCGCCAGCGACTCTCGATCCATCGCACCATTGTTGCCGCCACGCGCACACCCAGCCAGGGACTGGCAGTCCCAGGTTCGACGCGCCGTGGTTATGCCGCCCGATCCGGCCAAGACTGATCGGCATGAAGACCACGACAATCGGCTCACTGACCACCTCGGCCCTCGGCCTCGGCTGCATGGCGATGTCGGGCGCGTACGGCGCCTCGGATCGCGGCGAAGCCATCGCCACCGTGCATTCCGCGCTCGACGCGGGAATCACGCTGCTGGACACCGCCGACTTCTACGGCATGGGGCACAACGAATTGCTTCTCGCCGAGGCATTGCGGCACATACCGCGGGAGCGCTACCAGCTCAGCGTGAAGTTCGGTGGCCAGCTTGGCCCCGACACGTCCTGGGTGGGGTTCGACGCTCGCCCTTGTGCGGTGAAGGCGGCAGCCGCCTACTCACTACAGCGCCTTGGCACCGATCACATCGACATCTACCGTCCGGCCCGGTTGGATCCGGCGGTTCCGATCGAAGACACCGTCGGCGCGATCGGCGAACTCGTCGACGCGGGATATGTGCGACGAATCGGACTGTCGGAGGTCGGATCGGAGACCATTCGCCGTGCCGCGGCCGTCCGACCGATCAACGACCTGCAGATCGAATACTCGTTGGTGTCCCGCGGCATCGAGAACGACATACTGGAGACCTGCCGCGAGTTGCGGATCGGCGTGACCGCCTACGGTGTATTGGCCCGGGGGCTGATCGGTGGTCATTGGACGAAATCCAGTGGCGGACCGGGAGATTTCCGGACCGCAAGCCCGAGGTTCGCCGATGACAATCTGAACCGCAACTTGGCCCTGGTCGAGACATTGCGCGGCGTGGCGCAGGAACTCGATGTCACGGTGGCCCAGGCGGCGATCGCTTGGGTGGCGGCCCGCGGCACCGATATCGTGCCGCTGGTGGGAGCACGCACCCGCACGCGACTGGCCGAGGCGGTGGTCGCGGCAGACCTAGCGCTGACCGCCGATCAACTGAGCCGGATCGAGGCCGCTGTACCCGCGGAACAGGTGGCCGGCGATCGCTACTCCGCCGCCCAGATGGCGGCCCTGGACTCCGAACGATGAACATCAGGTCCGCTGCGCCTGACTAGAGTGACAACATGGAGCTCTACGACGTCATGCGCAGCACGTTCGCGGCGCGCGAATTCACCGGGGAACCGCTGCCCGACAACGTGTTAGACCGGATCCTGGATAACGCCCGATTCGCACCCAGCGGCGGTAACCGGCAAGCCGGCCACATCATCGTGGTCACGGCCCCGGAGACGCGCGAGGGTCTCATCGAGGCGACCACACCCGGCGCACGCCGCTACTTCGCACAGATCGTGGCCGGCGAGTCACCCTGGAATCCGGTGAGCCCCACCACGGCCACCGCGGAAACCATCGCCGCGACGACCGTTCCTGAGTCGGTATTCACACCACTGCGTACTGCCTCTGTTGTTCTCGTCGTGTGCGTAGACCTGCGATTGATCGCCGCGACAGATCAGGATCTGGACCGCGTTGGAGTCATCGGCGGAGCCTCGATCTATCCGCTGGTGTGGAACATCCTGTTGGCCGCGCGAGCGGAAGGGTACGGCGGCACCCTCACCACTATGGCCGTGGCACAGGAGCCGAAAGTCCGCGACCTGCTGGAGATTCCCGATACGCATGCGGTGGCCGCGGTATTGCCCATCGGCAAGCCGGTCAAACAGCTGACGAAGCTACGGCGCAATGGTGTCGAGGAGTTCGTCACCCGTGAACGGTTCGACGGGGACCCGTATCTCTCCGGGAACCTCTGACCTTCCAGGTGCGGTAAGCCTGGGGAAGGCATACCGCACAGGGCCGGAATCCCGCAGCGATCGCGGTTGGCTCGTCGGCGAAGAAGACTCGGTTGCGCGCGTAGCCACCGGCGGCAAGGGCGCGTAAAGCCGTGGGGCAGTCGAGCCGACCGTACAGCTTGTTGCGGCGATGTCCACCGAAGGTGCCCGGTGCCGAACTGGTGTACGGCCGTCCGTCGACGCCGATCAGACTGTAGCGCTTAGCTGACGCCGTCATGCCGCATCATGGAAGACCAGACCGAGCGTGTACCGGGTACCGCTGCGGATCATCGAAACCCCATGGCGCACCGGTGCCGCCGACCAGCCGCGCACCGATCGCACCGGGCGATCCCGGGTGGTGAAGACAAGCCCATGTCCGTACGGGATCGTCAGGGCTGTGCCGCGTGACTGAGCGCGCGGCCGCTGCTCGTAGAGCAGGAACTCCCCGCCGGTGTGATCGACACCCGAGTCGCTCAGGTTGATAACCACTTGAAGCGGAAAAACCAATTCCCCGTATAGATCTCGGTGCAGGGCGTTCCAGTCCCCCGCCCCGTACTTGAGCAGGATCACTGTCGATTTGGTCTGTCCGGCGGCATGACACATGCGCAACCACTGGTCCAGGTCGTCGGGCCACGGGGTCGGTCGGCCGAGCCGGGTCCACCAATCTCGGGCGATGGGAAGCAGCCTGGGGTACAGCGCCCGCTTCAGTGCAACGACCGCCTCGGGATAGGGCTGGGCGAAATACCGGTACTCGCCCTCTCCGAAGCGGTGCCGGCTCATGTTGACCGTCGAGCGGAACCGGGCCGCATCGGAATACAGTCCCGCGATCGCGCCTGCTTCCTCCGGTGTCAGCAGCTGCCCAGTCACCGCGCAGCCGATGGCATCCAACTCACTTCCGACGCTGCACCAGTCGGTGCCGTCGACCCTTTCCTGCCAGGGGTCCACTGCCTGGGTTGCGCTCACGCCGCGGCCTCCAGATCCAGCAGCAGTCGCTTGGCCTCCACCCCGCCCAGGTAGCCGCCCATCGCGCCATCGCTGCGCACCACCCGATGACACGGCACCACAACCGGTAGCGGATTGGTGGCGCAGGCAGTGCCCACCGCGCGAACAGCTTTCGGGCTACCCGCGAGCTTGGCGACCGCGGCATAACTCGCGGTACGCCCATAGCCGATCTCGTGCAGATGGTGCAGCACGGTGCTACGGAACCCGGCCGACAGGCGCCAGTCCAAGGGGATGTCGAAGTCCTGTCGGGTACCGGCGAAGTATTCGTCGAGTTCGCGGGCCGCGAGGTCGAGGCGGCGGGGTGCGTGCAGGATGCGGGGGCTGACCTTGTCGGCTAGCTGCTGCAGGACGGCATCGTGATCCTCGCGGGCATATGCCACCCGGATCAAGCCCTGCGTGGTGGCCGCCACCAACAGGGGGCCGACCGGTGCGTCGAGTACCCGGTAGGCAACATCGAGGATGCCCTCACGCTCGGCCGCGACAGCCAACCGGGCCCGCAGCCCGGACAGCTTGTCGGCATCGTCAGCGACCCGTACCAGGTCGTGAATGAATTCTGTGTCGTTCATCGTGATCTCCCATGCTGGGCGTACGTGCGTCTGAGCGCCGCGATGCCATCAGCCGCGGCGCGACGCGAGGCATCCACGCTGCCGCCGAGAATCGCAGCGACATCGGCGTAGGGCAGGCCGGCAAGATAGTGGTAGGTAACCGCGTGTTTCTGTTTGTCCGGCAAACGATCTAGGGCTTCCACCAGATCATCGTCACGTTCGGCCGCAGGGGCCGCCTGCGTCTCGGGCACGGTATCGGTCGGGATCGCTCGCCGTGCCCGCGCTCGCGTGATGTCGATTGCTTTGCGGTGCGCGATCGTCACCAACCAGGCCTCGACGTTCGCGTCGACCGGAAGGTCCGGGTAGGCCTTCATCGCAGCCAAGAAGGTGTCCGACCACGCGTCGTCGGCATCGATCGGTCCGACCACCGCTCGGCACACGCGCAAGACCGCGGGACCGTGGTCACTGACCACCGTCTCGAAGGGTTGTTTGGCTTTCAGCACGGCACTCACTGGGCACTCACACTATGCAGACGCTCGCCCGCGTGGTTTCGTGAGATCGCAATGCTGCGGATCTTGCGGTGGCAGCCCCGATAGCAACGTGCACTGAAATGGCGCACCGCTGGCACGGCTCGCATAGTCGCGTTCAAGGTCCAACAGATACTGCTTCCGCGCGATGCCACCGGCGTAGCCGGTGAGCTTTCCGTTACGGCCGATCACACGATGACATGGCACCACGATCGACAACGGGTTGCGGCCTACCGCCGCGCCGACCTGCTGGGCCGTCACATCATGTCCGATCTCGGCTGCCAGCTCGCCGTAGGCGATGGTTTGCCCGTACGGAATCCGGTCGAGCAGAGACCACACCTTTATCTGGAGCGCGTCACCGTGCGGTACTACGGCCAGATCGAACTCTTGGCGGCCACCGTTCAGATACTCGGTCAGCTGACGAGCGACATCGTCGAATCCCTCGCCGCGATGCGGGCCAAACGTCGCAGGATCCGGCCGGTGCCAGTGGTGTGGGAAATAGATTCCGCGGAGGCCCTCGACATCGCGGACCAGCGTGAGCGTGCCCAGTGTGGTCTCCGTCGTGGAATGCCATATCGATGTCGTCATACCGGGAAGACGCTGCGGTACGCGAGAACGTGAGGTCGGCGCGAACATCCCAGATCGCCCCGAGATCGCCCCGAGATCACGCTGATTACCCCGGGCAGAGTGATGTTTGATCGAATGGACGTCTCAGTCCGCGATCTGAAACGAGCAACCGTGAACGCACAGGACGAACCGGACACCACGCCGGACGAAACGGATATCGCCGTACCCGAGGCGCCCAGCGAAACAGCTCCGGCGCTGATCACCGCGACCGAACTCGGTGTGGACGGCGAGCACGGTCCACTCTTCTCAGGCATCAACCTGGAACTGACCTCCGGCTTTCACGCCATCCAAATGCCGGGCGGTCCGGGGCAGCATTGCTTACTACTCACGCTGGCAGGCCGGCTGAAGGCGAGCCACGGCGCCGTCACCGTGATGGGTGATACCGACCCGCGTGCGATCCGCCGGCACTGCGCCATCGCCGCGTTCGCCGATATCGACGAGCTCGAAGAGACGGTGACGGTCCAGACGGTGCTCGCCGAACAACGCAACTGGCTGGCACCGTGGTTCTCCCGTGTTTCCACCGATACCGGGCGCGACAAACTGGACGAGGTGTTCGGTGAGCTCCCACCGCCGAAGAACGAAACATTCATCGTCGAACTGTCCGACCTGGATCTGTTTCTGTTGCGCATCACACTGGCGTTGCTCTCGGATCGCCCCATTCTGGTGGTCGGTGACCTGGAGCAGGTCCGCGATAACGCGCGCCGAGCCCTGGCAGTCGAACGGCTCGGTGTGATCGCCGAGAACCGCACCGTCATCGTCGGAGTGACCAATCCCCTGGGTGCCGACGCACCCGTTCACGACTTGCACGACCACCGCATCCTCACTGGGAGGGACTAACCCATGCTCGCTGGGCTCGCATTTGGTTCAGAAATAAAGCGTTTCAGCCGCAGCCGGATGACCCGCGCCGCGATCGTGGTACTGATGCTGCTGCCGCTGGTGTACGGCGCGCTGTATCTGTGGGCGTACTGGGACCCGTTCGGCCATGTCAACAAGATGCCCGTGGCTCTGGTCAACGCCGACAAGGGCGCCACCGTCTCAGGCCAGCACGTCAACATCGGCGAAGAGATCTCCAAGAGTCTGACCGCCGACGGCAGCATGGACTGGCACGTGCTGAGTCTCGACGAGGCGCGTACCGGGGTCGACCATGGCAACTACTACTTCATGCTGGAACTGCCACCGGACTTCAGCGAGGCCATCGCCTCACCACTGACCGGAGAACCGAAGCAAGCCAACCTGGTTGCCGTTTACAACGACGCTAACAACTACATCTCGTCCAGTATCGGTCGCACCGCCATCGACCAGGTACTCAATGCCGTGTCAACACGCATCTCCGGCCAGGCCGTGAATCAAGTTCTGTCCGTGGTGGTTTCCTCGGGTGCGGGTATCCAGCAGGCCGCCGACGGTGCTCGGCAGCTCGCCGATGGCGCGACCAAGGTCGATGACGGTGCGGGTCAGCTCGCCGCCGGGCTACACACCGCCCGTCCCGGGTCGGCGCAATTGGCCACCGGAGCCAAACAACTTTCCGACGGCATCAACCAGGCCACCGACCCCCTGTTGACCGTGACCAAGGCAGTCTCGAACATCGGCGGTAGCACCGACAAACTGCAGCAGGGTACCGACGCGCTCCGGCAGGCCAACGATCAGATCGACGGTATCGCCAAGGCGCAGGACGGCGCCGCCAACGCGCTCACCGCGGTGATCGATCAGCTTGCCGGGCGCCAGGACCCGGCTGCCAATACGTTGCGCGGGATACAGGATCAGCTGCGCGAGCATCAGTTCACGCCTCAGGTCCGGCAGCAGCTGACCGATGCCGAAAACGCTTCCATCGCGATGACCGAGACGCTACGCGGGCCGGGCAGTCCATTGAAGTCCGCGCTCGATCAGGTCGGCGGCAAGGGACAGGAGCTCACCAACAAGCTCAATCAGATGCGCAACGGCGCTCAGCAGCTCGCCACCGGAAACGCACAGTTGGCCAGTGGTATCGCACAAATGGATGACGGTGCGCAACAACTGAAATCGGGAACCGCGCAGCTGCGCTCCGGTTCAGCGGAATTGGCGACCAAGCTCGCCGATGGCGCTAAGCAGGTGCCCAACTGGAACGCACAGCAGAAAGATGCCATCGCCGATACCATCGGCGGGCCGGTTCATCTGGAGACCTCACATGAGAACGCCGCGCCCAACTTCGGCACCGGCATGGCACCGTTCTTTGTCACACTCGCATTGTTCTTCGGCGCACTGGTCTTGTGGATGATATTGCGTCCCTTGCAGACCCGTGCCATTGCGGCGGAGGTACTCCCCATCCGGGTGGCGCTGTCCAGCTATCTGCCCGCCGCCACCATCGGGATCTTCCAGGCAGTCATCCTGTACTGCGTGGTGCGGTTTGCGCTCGGGATGCACGCCGCGCACCCGGTCGCGATGCTCGCCTTCATGGTGCTGGTGTCCTTCGCGTTCGTCGCCGCGACCCAGGCAATCAACGCACTGGTCGGACCGGCCGTTGGGCGCGTATTGCTGATGGCACTACTGATGCTGCAACTGGTCAGCGCCGGCGGCATGTATCCGGTAGAGACGACATCGAGACCATTCCAGGTGCTGCACAAATATGATCCGATGACGTACGGCGTCGACGGACTACGTCAGCTGATCCTGGGCGGCATCGATGGCAGGTTATGGCAGGCGGTGATCACGCTGCTGTTCATTCTCGTAGGCGGGTTGCTCATCACCAGCCTGTCCGCCCGGCGCAATCAGCTATGGAATCTGACGCGGCTGCTGCCGTCAATCAAGATGTGAGCTGATCCGCTGCGACGGACTTACGCTGTGACCGCGTCATAGCTATTCGGCGCTCGCGCGTTGTCATCGCACCCCAAACACCGTGCGGTTCATCAGTTCTTATCGCATAAGCCGCGCACGGCATTCGCACCGGGCACTCGTTGCAGATCTTTTTCGCCTGTATCTCGTACTGCTTCCGCACGGTGCCGCGCTGCGTTTCGGCGAAGTAGAAGATGTCCGTCGACATCCCGCGGCAGACCGCATTGACCTGCCACTCCAGCTCATCCAAGCGCGCTTCCGCGCCGCGAAATTTTGGGCGTGTCACGGCCTTACCCCAGACCACCAGCAAGCATTCGGGTGCGTCGATGCCATCCGCATTCACCGAGTGTCTAGCCGAAAGCAACCGGTACGCCATAGCCGGTTTGGACAATCTGGACCCGCCAGATTGACCAGGCTGGCTCTAGAATTCGCCGGTGCTGACCGCTATTGTGCGCACCTCCCGGCTCAGGTCATCTCGACGGATAGGCGCGATGACGGTCCAGGCGGCGGCTGTGCACGCCGCCGCGACGCCCAGACACATCACGGCGTACCACAGACTGCCGATGGGATCCCCCTTGGCGGTAACGCCATTCGTTGCTCCGAAGTAGCCGGGTAGTGCGGTGGCCCACAGCAGCGTCATCACCGCCAAATAGACCCCGGCGTAGATCAGGATGGCCGGATGCGTGGTATAGCCGTTCGTGCCGTCGCGGCGCACAGCGAGCCACTGTGTGATGAGCACGGGCACCGCCACCGCCACCAGCACGATCAGCTCCAGCGCGTACACGACGCCGACGACGGTAGTGCTGCCCGATACCGCACCGGCAATGGTCGCGGGCAGTGGCAGCACCGCGGTACCGATCGAAGCAAGCACACCGATAACCACTGTGCGCCAGACAATCTGACCGGGAGCGAAGGATCGTCCTTCGTCCACGTGGCGGCCCACAAACAGCTGCGCACACAATGCCAGGGACATCGGCCACAGTGCCGCGAAGACCACGACACTACCCATCGGCACCGAATCGAAGAACGGTTTGTTCATCGGATTGTCCAGAGTCCATTCCCACCAACGCAATTGCGGGCCTAGGTGGTCGAAGATCTCGTAGAACGCGTGATGCACCAAACCAACGCAGGCCGCTCCGGCCAACGCGCCATGGCGGCGAAAAACCCCGAGTGTCCTGACAATCTCAAAGGCCACGGTGGCCATCATCGGGTAGATCGCGATGATGTAGAGCGGTAGTCGGCCCCACAGAAAGTCCACCGTAAATACGTTGTGCGCGAACATCGTGTCCACGTGCTCACTGATGCCGAACGGCCCGGGGAAGTACAGCGGCGGCTCGATGATCAACAGATAGGCGATCGCTCCGAACCACACCACAATGTTCGTGGGATCGTTGTGGCGCCGTAGCCGGATGATCGCGTACACCAGCGCCAAGAGGGCTCCCGCGATCACCGTCAGCTCCAGGACCGGCAGCGTCCAGTTCTCGAGCGCGAATGGACTGCGCAACGCGGCGACCCCACCAGCGGTGTCACACGAAAATCCCAGCCGCGCCGCGAGATCGGCAAAGGTGGGCGCACACAGATCAGACATGCTCAAACGCCCACCCGTCCCGCTCGGTCGGCGGTGTACCACTGCGTGACTTCGTAACCGGCCTCGTACCGGGCGAACCATTCGTCGGCCAGCGCGGGCAGTTTCTCATGCGCTGGATTATGTCCCGGGATCTGACTGCGCACCGCTCCCGACATTGCCACCATCACCTCCCGTATCGGCAATTGACTGAACGCGTTCTCGATGGGCCCGTCGTAAGGCGCATCGATGAACGAGAGGCGTTGCAGCAGCGCCTTTTTACGCGCCTGCATACCGAACATCGACAACGCGTCGATCTTGCGATCCTCGAGGGGAACATGCTTGTTGAAGCCTTCGCAGGCGATGCGCAGCACCGCCCAGACATGCCTGAAGATCGACGGCGCCACCCGCATGCGATACCAGGGATCGGCGGCCACCGCGTCATAGATGATCAACGCCGAGCTGCGGTGCTCTACCTCTTCGACGAAGTGCCACAGGAACAACGACGCAACGCGATCGTCACCCGGCGCGAACAACGTGTCGTCATGATCGAGCATCAGCTTGAACACCGGCGTGAACGTCGCCTCCAGGTCGGCGGTGTAGGCCAACCGGTACTTCAACGGCTTGTTCGCGGTCAGATCGTCGAAGGCGGCAATCACCTCATCCAGGGTCTCCTTGAGCCCCGGATAACTCTTGATCAGACCCTTCGCATGCTGGCGATGGCCCATGGAGTGCTGGCCCTCTTGCCGAACAAATGCCTCCGCCTCGGCGGCGATCCCAGGATCGGTGATCAACGGCATGGCCTCGGGGATCATCTGGCCGATCATCTTCTCGAATGCAATCGCCAGGAAGGAAACCGCGTTGGCCATGCTCGAAAACGCCGGGTTGGACTCGTTCCAGAGGAACGGGACGTGGTGGTCGGCGAACGCAAACCGCAGCTTGCGCACGATGAGTTCGGTCATCGGAAGCACCTCGCTTAAACATACAATAAGACAAATAGTTGTTGATCCGTATGATTACTGGAATGAGTCGCCGATGTCAACGGCGATATGCTGCATAGATGCCGGCGGCCGGGGAGTTCAGCGATGGCGCGTAGGCGGGGGTGGGACGGCCAACCCCCCAGCAGTGACCAGGAAGCCTCCGAACGAATCGTCGCCGCGGCAGTGAAGCTAATCGGTGAAACCGGTAAGGCCGTGAGCCTTGCCGATGTGGCGGCCGAACTCGGTGTCATTCGGCAAACGGTCTATCGGTATTTCCCCACGGCCGACGCGCTGATGCATGCCGCATCCCTTGCGTCGGTCGACGGCTTCCTCGACCGGCTGGCGGAAGTGGTGCGCGGCATTACCAACCCCGCCGAGGCACTCACCGAAGGGGTGCTCTACACCCTGGAAGAGGTCACGCGCACACCGCATTTGGGCATCATGATGTCCGAGCCGTATGCACATTCACACACCAGCGACATGACGTCGGATGAGGCGCAGGCGTTCGGCCTACGCATGCTCGGCCGATTCGACGTCGACTGGGATCAGTACGGATACGACGACGATGCCAAGCGTGGGCTCGTGGAGTTCGCGCTCCGCGTCATGCTGTCGTTCTTTGTCTCCCCCAATGAGGCCACGCGCTCTCGAGATGAGCTGCGCCGCTTCCTCAGACGGTGGCTTGGCGGCGCGGTCCTTGCGCAGCCCTCGAATTAAACGCGATTTCCGTTTGAACTAATCGGTTCTATCGCCTTTCGTAATCAGTCCTGCCGGTCCTACCGTCGAGTTATGAAGCCAATCAATCGACGCACCGTGCTCGGCAGTGTCGGCGTCGCGGGGGTCGCGGCCGCTGCCGGTGCAGGCACTGACTGGGCGTTCTCGACCCCCCGCTCCCACGACAAGCCAGAGGACGTGACCGTGACCGATGATGCCGCCCGCTTCGGCGATCCCCGCATCCCCGCCGAACTGAACACCGCTCAGCCGCATCTGTTTCACCTCGGCGCGCTGACGCCACAGACCTTCGACGGAGGCGACCTGCGCCAGGCTCACGAGGGCAACTTCCCGATCCTCACCGGACAACAGGCGAGCATCGTCATGGTGACCCTGCAGCCGGGCGGGATCCGAGAACCGCACTGGCACCCCAGCGCGTGGGAGATCAACGTCATCACCAGTGGCGTGGCGAAGTGGACTCTGTTGGATCCGGAGGGGCATTCGGAGACCTTCGACGCCCACGTCGGTGATGTCGTCTTCGCGCCCCAGGGGTCGCTGCACTACTTCGAGAACAAGGGCACCGAAGACCTCAAGCTACTGATTGTGTTCAACGCCAGTACGGCGGAAGGCAAGGACGACATCGGAATTGGTGCCTCGATCACCAAGTTGCCACCCGACGTGCTGGCCGCGGTATTCGGCGTGCCGACCGAAACCTTCTCGAAGTTCAAGAAGATCAACGAGTCCGTCACCATCCTGCGCAGACCGCAGACGTAGGCCCCAATTGCCCGGCCGACGGCGCTAGCGTTACTCGGCGTGCGTCGGGTGTCGTTTAAAACCAGACGCGCTTTGGTGTTGAGCCATCGCTGGATCGGCCTTGTCTGTGGGCTCCTGGTGGTGGTCGTCAGTACCAGCGGCGCTCTCCTCGTTTACCAGCCGGAACTGGTCCGGGCATTACACCCCGAGATGTTCCACACCACACCGACCGACAACCCGGCCGGTTTCACTCGGGCCATCGCCGAAGTACGGTCGCACTATCCCGAACTACAGCTTGCCAGTGCGTCTCTCAAGGACGGGGTGTACCTACTGCGCGCATCCTCGGAAACGCATGACACGTTCTTCGTCGATGCCGGGACCGGCCTTCTCAACGGACGCCTCGATCTTGGCGCAGGCACACTGGGTTTCTTGGTCAACATGCACGACTGCGGTTTCACCTGCGAGGGCTACAGCGGATACCTGCCATTCCTCGCGCAGCCGTGTCCGCTGGCACAACTGGGTGCATTCGCCGGACTGTCGTGGGGTTCGGCGCTGCTGGCATTCGCAGCCGCCGTCCTACTCTTGTTGGTGATTCCCGCACCATTCATCTGGTGGAAAGCAATCCGTAAGCTCAGCAACGCTCTTCGCGTCCGGTGGTCCTCGGGCCGGTTCGCTCGCGATTTCGATCTGCACGCCGTCATCGGCATCGTCGCCACCGTACCGCTGCTGGTATGGGCAGTGACCGGGTTGCAATTCGAGGCACCCGGACTCACCAACCTCTGGTACTCATTGACTGGCGGACAACCTTCCGAACGGGCCTTTACCGGCGGTCAGGGCGATGAGGACGTGACCGTCGAGCGCGCGATGGCCGTGGCGGAGAGCCACTTTCCTGGATCCGAGGTGACCTGGATCGGCATGCCCGACGAGGACAATCCGTACTACACGGTCGACCTACTGGACCCGGAGAGTATTGATCTACGAGCGCACAGCCTCAACTATCACGGAAACCGATCCATCGGTGTGGACGCCCACGACGCCGGCCATGTGCAAGTCCTGCGCGGAAAGCCCACGAGCGCATCGAATGCCATCGCCGACGAATGGGCAGGCCCTGCCGCCCATTTCGGCCTTGCCGTCAATGGCTACTGGCGTGCGATGTGGTTCGTCCTCGGGATGGCTCCCCTGCTGCTTGCACTCACCGGCCTGAGCACCTGGCAATGGCGCCGCAGGGCCCGGCTACGGAAACGCGTCAGGAACGTACAGATTCCCGTGGCGGCCGGGCCAGTACCCGCGTCGGCCACCAGAACCACGTCCCCAGCAGCCGAACAAGTGAAGGCACGATAAACGAACGCACAATCAGTGTGTCGAGCAGCAGACCGATACAGACGGTGGTGCCCACCTGACCGATGGTGCGCAGATCACTGGACAGCATGGCCAGCATCGTGAACGCGAAGACCAAACCGGCCGATGTCACCACACCACCGGTACTTCCCAGTGCGCGAATGAGTCCGGTGTTCAGCCCGGCGTGCGTCTCCTCTTTGAGCCGGGCAATCAACAACAGGTTGTAGTCCGAACCCACCGCCACCAGGATGATGAACGTCAACGGCAGGATCAGCCAGTGCAGGGGTAACCCCACGAGATGCTGCCAGATGAGCACCGAAAGGCCGAACGCCCCCGCGAAGGAGAAGGCCACCGTTCCGATAATGACGAAGGGAGCCACCAGACTTCGCGTGATGACCATCATGATCAAGAAGATCAGGGTGAAGGCCGCAATAGCCGCGATGAGCAGATCCGAGGCGGCGTACTCCTTGATGTCCTTGTTGTTCGACCCGGCGCCACCGATGTAGACCTTGGACCCTGCCAACGAGGTTTCTTTGAGCGCCGTCGTGATGGCGTCGGGGAAATCGTTGACGTGCTCAATACCTTCCGGCCCCATGGCATTACCCATATGGGTGACGATGAACCGGGCCGCCTTGCCGTCCGGTGACATCATCAGTGTCATACCGGTTTTGATGTCTTCGTTGTCGAACGCTTCGTGCGGTATGTAGAAGAAGTCGTCGCTACGCGAGGCGTCGAAGTCATTACCGACGTTGATCAAGTCGTCGAAGGTCTGGTCCGTCGCCGTGGCTTGCAGATTCGTCTGGCCGTACGTGTTGACGATGAGCGCCTGCAAGGCATCCTGGTCATTGGCGGTGAGCTTCAGCAGCGCCACCATCTGTGGCAGCAGCCGGTCCACGACTTCCAGGGAACCCACTGCGTCCTTGATGTCGGCGGCCAGCTTGTCGATGCTGTCCAGCATGTCGAACAGGGACCTGAAGGACAAGCAGACCGGGATGTCGAAGCAGTGCGGTTCCCAGTAGAAGTAGTTGCGCAGTGGACGCATGAAATCGTCGAGGTTCGAGACCTTCTCATTCATGTCCTGGGTGACCTGCTGCATGTCCTCCATCGTCACGACGGTGTTGTGCATTTCGTCCGCGAGTTTTTGCGTCAGGTCGGTGGTCTGTCGCAGGACAGCGACGGAGTGCGCCATGATCTTGGCTTGCTGATCGGTATTGGCGTTCTGCGCCTTGGTAAACGGAAGTTGCTGACCGTTTCCGCTTCCCTGGGTCGTGAACAGGTACGGCAGGGACGCATGTTCGAGCGCACGCCCCATGGGCCGGGTGATGCTCTGCACCATCGCGACACCGGGAAGCCGTACCAGGCTCTTGGACACTCGGTCCAGGGAGATGAAGTCGGCTGAGTTGCGCATATCGTGGTCCGACTCGACCATGAGCATCTCGGTGAATAGCTTGCTCGGCGGGAAGTGTCTGTCCGCCGCCGCGAATCCTTCCTTGGCGGGAGCATCCGACGGCTGATAGGCGCGGTCGTCATAGCTCACTTGGTAGGTCGGCACGAAGACCGCACCCACCAACACGGCTGCGGAGCTCGCCACCAAAATCGGTTTGGGCCAACGCACTACGCTCGCCCCGATGCGCCGGTACAGATGCGCCCTGGCTCTCTGCTTGGGATCGAAGAGGCCGAACAGGCTGCCCAGGTGCAGCATCGCCGGCCCGAGAGTGAGCGCTGCCGCGATGGTCAACAACATGCCGATCGCGACCGCCGGGCCCATGGTGTGGAAGTAGTTGAGCCGCGCGAAGCTCAGGCACAGGCCGGCTCCCGCGATGGTCAGGCCCGAGCCGATGATGACGTGCGAGACGCCGCGATAGGCCGCGTAGAAGGCGTCCTCGCGATCCAGTCCCGAGTTCCGTGCCTCGTGATAACGCCCCAGTAGGAAGATTCCGTAGTCGGTTCCGGCACCGAGTGTCAGCGAGATGACGATGTTCACGGCGAACGAGGACAGCTCGATATATCCGAAGTGTCCGAGAGTGGCGACAACTCCCCGCGCCACCAGCATTTCGACCAGAACTCCGAACAACGGCACCAGCATGGTGGTGACCGAGCGATACACCATCAGCAGCATGAAGATGATGAGGAAGATCGTCACGATGGTGATGTTGTTCAGGCTGGAGTTCGCGACACTCAAGGTGTCCGAGGCGAGCGGCGCCGCGCCGCTGACATAAACCTTCAGTCCTGCTGGCGGCGTGTCCTTGTCGATCATGTCCTTGACCGCTTCGACGGACTTGTTCGCCTCCATCTGGCCGATATCACCGGCCAAGCGCAACAACACGAACGCGGACTTGCCGTCGAGACTCTGCGCCCCGGCCGCGGTGATCGGCTTGCCCCACGTATCCATGACGTACTGGATGTGTGCGGTGTCGTTCTTCAGCCTGCGCACCAGTCCGTCGTAGTACTGGTGGTCGGCCTCGCCGAGCGGCCGATCCGCTTCGAGCACCAGCATGGTCAGGCTGGTGCTCGTGGACTCGTGGAACTTCTCGCCGATCTGCAACATCGCGCGCTGCGACGGGGCGTAGTGCGGAATCATCGGCCCGGCGAGTTCGGCCGCAACGTCTTCCACGTGCGGCACAAAGGTATTCGTCGTCACGGCGACAATGGCCCAGAACACGATGATCGGCACCGCGAAGATGCGGACCATCCGGGGAACGAAAGGACGCTTGACCTGATGCTCGCTCATGCCGACTTCACCCTGCACATCACGTTCGCGTCCGGATGATCATCGGACTGTTCATCGCGGACAACGTCGTTCACCCGTATCCGGCAGCCGATCTGGCCTCCGTGTACCTGCGCCGAGATACTGCCGGACACCACGGTGAGAGTCGTTGTCTCCGTGTGAGACCACGGAAGCACGTTCAAGTCGACCTGGTGCGGATGACCGTCGATATCGATGTAGCTCAACATTCCGCCATTCCCGACCGAACCGAATACCTCGTACGTGAGCGTCTTGGGGGTGAACTCCGGAGGCGCCTGTGGCGGGTTCACGGTGAGCACGGGTCCCGGGGCGGACAATTCATGCACCTTGAACATCGATCCCCCGGCCACACCGAGCGCGATGACGGCGACCAGTGGCATCCACGCGCGCGCCAGGACCGTTCTGCCAACCGAACGTGGACTCACCCGGCCACCTTTCCCCGACCTCGCGCCGCCCGTATGTCAATGAAACTGACATGAGTACGGTGCAGAATGCTATCAGCCAAACCTGGGAATGCGAGAGTCAACTTCTATCGGGCTGAAAGTCCGTTAGGTGTCGTCAGGACACCCGCGGCAGTCGCCCTTTCAGGCGTCTCATCCGGAGCACCTGCGCGGTGATGTTGATGGACGAGATCATGGGAATCACCCCGAGGAACGTTCGCTCGGAAGGCGTGGCTCCGTGCAATTGCTCAAGACTCCCGAGCACATAAAAACAGCCCAGACTGAAAATGGTGGCCGGGATGGAGAACGCCCACAGCGACCCCCGGTCGGCAATCGCCTGGCGGGCGAAGTGAAGTTCCTCCACCGACATCTGCTCGCGTTTACGGACCTTCTTCAGCACAAACGGGTACCCGCCCACGCTGTCGGCCAGCGGCGATGCCGTCTGCTTCCTGAGACGCGTGGTGTACACGAACATGCACGTGGCGAAGACCAGCAGTGCCACGAAGGCCAGGACCGCCAGGCAGCCGAAGAGGTGCCAGTTGTGCCCTAAGAAGTTCCAGTTCATCGCGCCGTCCCTTCGCCTCACTATCGAGGAATTCCTGTGCAGATATTCGGGGTTTCCCGGGAGCAAGTCAAGGTCCCTGACACTGTCGTCGACTCGCCAGGTATCGCGAACACCGAGTTGTAGGTGTGTTGTACTGGCGTGATGGCCGAGTCTGGCGAGCTCAACGAGGTGGTTGACGCGGCGCTCGAACGGGCATTGCTCGGCGGCCCGCGCAAGTACACCCGCTCGCAGGTCTCCGAGCTGTCCGGGGTACCCGTCGAACGCGCCCGGAAACTCTGGGTGGCACTGGGCTTCGCGGCAGCCGAAAGTGACGACGAGGTGGTGTTCACCGACGCCGACGTCGCTGCTGTCCGCACCTTCTCGGCGCTGGGCGCATCGGCGGCAGCCAACGAGCAGAGTCAAATTACCGCGGCCCGCACGCTCGGGCAGGCCATGGCACGACTGGCCGAGTGGCAGGCGGATCTGCTCACACGCGAGGTGGGAGAGCGCATCGCGGCGGAAGGAAAGGATGCGACGGCCAAGTCCAGCGCCGACGCCGCCGCGCAAACCATCTCGACACTGACGGCGATACAGGACTACGCGTGGCAGCGGCACTTGGCCGCCGCGCTCCATCGAACGAACGAATCTGGTAGCACCACAAGACAATTACTTGTCGGATTCGCCGACATGGTCGGCTACACCCGCCTCTCGCGCCACCTGGATCCCGATGAGCTGGCCAATCTGCTGGAGGCATTCGAGACCGCCCTCACCGAAGCGATCACCACACACGGGGGCTGGGTGATCAAGAACGTCGGCGACGAAGTCATGTTCGCGGCGCCGAGCGCGGACGCGGGCGCGCGCATCGCAGTCGCCATGAACACCGCGATCACCGAAGCCGCGCAAACCATTCCGGACATGCCCCAGATACGCATGGGTATGGCGTACGGGCAGGTGCTGAGCCGCTACGGCGACCTTTACGGCACCGTGGTCAACGTCGCGGCGCGATTGACCGGCGTGGCCCGACCAGGAACCATCCTGCTCGACGACGGCGCGGCCGCGGCGCTGGGCGACGACGGTGAGTTCGCCCTGCGTCACCTGCGCGGCGTGCGGGTCAAAGGCTTCTCCCGATTGGGCTCACACGCGTTGCGCGTGCGAAAGCGCTGACATGTCCGGAACACACTGAACGGATACGAGAGGACATCACATGGCTGAGTACGTCGAGGAGACGGTCTTCGAGGCGCCCCGCGACACCGTCTATGAACTACTCGCCGACCGTGAGGGATACAACGCGTTTCTGCCCTTCACCGTGAAACTGGTGCGTCCCGGCAGTACCGAACGGCAGGGCGTCGGGGCGATTCACCGCATCGGCATCGGCCCCGTCGGTGTCAAGGAAGAAATCCTTGAACTCGTTACCGGGGAGCGCATTCAGTACCGTGTGGTTGCCGGCCTACCGGTGCGTTCTCATGTCGGGACCATTACCCTCGCCGATCACCCGCACGGCACGGCGGTGCGCTACTCGATGGAGTCCACTCCCTTGATTCCGGTACCCGATGCGGTGATGGTCTGGGTGCTGCGTAAATCCATGGCAAGCCTTGTTACCGGGGCGCGGCGTGAAGCGGCACGCCGCGGCTGAACCTTCAGCCCGCCGGGCTAGAGTCGCGGCGTGCCCAGGATCAGCGCCTCTTCCGTGGAAGAGCACCGCGAGCAGGTGCACCGTCGGGTCTTCGAGGCGTTCGCCCATCTGATGTCTGAGCAGAGCTTCGATGCCATCACCATGGCGAAGCTGGCCACGGCCGCGGGGATCGGGCGCACGGCGATCTACCACCACTTCGCCGACAAAGAAGCCGTCATCGTCGAATTCGCCTCACATGAGACGAGCCGCTACCTCGAAGGTTTGCGCGCCGCACTGGCCGATGTCAGCGATCCGGCACAACGGTTGAGTATCTACATCCGGCACCAGCTTGAAACCGGCCAGCAGTTCCACATGGGGTTGGGCAACCAGCTGTATGGCGCATTGTCCCGGGACGCCGCGGTGGCGATCCGGGAGCATGTGGTCGCCGTCGAGGAAGTGCTGCTCGAGATCCTGGCGGAGGGGGTGGCTGCCGGGGCTTTCGTCGTCGAGGACCAGGCCGCGACGGTTTCCCTGATCCACGCGTGCCTGGCGCCGCGGCATCTGCCGGTCGCCGCGATTGAACGTTTCGTGCTGCGCGCCTTGGGCGTAACCCCGTAGGCCCCACTTCCCCGAGCAGTCGTGCTAGGTTTCTGACATCTTGTCAACATGATCTTGACAAGTTGTCACATAAAACTCGAGGTCAGGAAGTCCGCGACATGACCCTCAGCTCTCCCACGGTTCCCGACGCCGCCGCATCGCTCTCGCTGGCGATGCGTGATGGTTCGCGCGCCGAACACGATGCCGCCGAACAATCGCCGTTCCTCTCCGAATTGCTCGCCGGCAAGGTCAACGGCGACGGCTACATCGACTATCTGCTGCGACTACAGGTGGTCTACACCGCCATCGAAGACGCCGTGCGGACACATCGCGACGACCCCCTGGTCGCGGCGGTCTACGACCCGGTATTGGAGCGGCATGACGCGCTCAACGCAGACTTGGAACACTGGGCACCCGGCACGTCCCGGCAGGTGAATTCTGCTGCAGCGCAGGCCTATCAGGATCGCGTAGCCGGCTCCGACTGGAGCGGGGCTCTGTTGGCGCACCATTACGTCCGGTACTTGGGCGACCTCTCCGGAGGACAGGCCATCGGCCGCATGCTCGACCGCGCGTTCGGCCTCGGCGGGGCTGGGTTGTCGTTCTACGACTTCCCGATGCGGCCGAAGCCCTACAAAGACGCATACCGCGCCCGCCTGGATGAGCTGGGGCTTAATGCGCAGGAACGGGCGCGGATCGTTGACGAGGTCAAGGTCGCATTCGGTCTCAACCAGGCAATTTTCGACGAACTGACGGCCAACCTGAGCGCGTACCGGCGCTGAGTGGATCGCCGCGCTGGCCTCGACGCATTCGCCGCGCAAATTTGAGTAATGGACAATACATAATTCCGGCCAATAATTTACATATGCAGTTCTTATTACGTCTCTTTACTTAAGCGTACTTTCTTGACCGCATTTATTGCGCATAAGGGGCTTTTCTCGATACGCGAGACCCGATTCGTACGTCACGAGAAGCTCGGTATGAGCACGTTCCCATCACGGTTGCGTATCACCGAAACAAGCGATCAGTCGTAACCAGAATTCCCCTCTGAGCTGGCAGTTAACAATAAGAATGCGATAAGTGCGCCGGAGGCCCAAAACTCCTTAAGTCACGGACGCAGCCCCTTTTCCATATCAGCTTCATAACCTGCCAGATCTCGTCTGGACCCAATTTCCGGAGCGCTATAAAGTTCAACCAGAGAATTTCAACCGCGTGATTTACACGCACAAGCTAGGGAGTCGGGTCGGTGGCGATCAACTTCGATCGAGTAGTTATTCAAGTAATTGCCGGTGCGGGATTTGGCGTGGCCGCCGTAGTGCTGAGCCCCTACGCGACCGCAGCCCCGGTAATCGGCGGGCAGTACTCCATAGAGGACGGTGCCGGCGCCTCCGGCAAGGGTGCGCTGATCGGTGGACCCGCCGCCGGACCAGGACCGGTGGCCGGCGTGCCGATTCTGCCGGGGCCTGTCGCGGCACCCGTCGTGCCTGCCGCACCCGTCGTGCCTGCCGCACCGATTGTCCCTGCGGCGCCAGTGGTTCCGGCCGCACCCGCAGTCGTACCGGCGGCAGCACCCCTCGACGGTGGAATAGCCGCGGGGCCTGTCGGCGGCAAGGGCGTACCCGTCGCTTCTACGGTGCCGGGCGGTCCGACACCGGGCGTACCGATTCCGGCCGGCCCGGAAGGCTACTGACCGCCAGATCCCATTCACGGACGATGCCGAGGCTCCCGAAAGGAGCCTCGGCATCATTGCTATGTCAGGAGTTGCGTATCTACTAAATGATCTGTGCCTCAGCAGGTCTCACGGGGCGTGCTGTTACTCCTGCACAACCACCGGGTCGCCGACGTTGACGTTGTTGAAGTACCACTCGGCGGCCGCCGGAGCCAGACTGATGCAACCGTGGCTCACATTCTCGTAGCCCATCGCCGGCACGGCCCACGGAGCCGAGTGCACAAAGAGTCCTCGGTTGGTGAAACGTACGGCATTCTCCACGTCGATCTTGTATCCGTCGGGAGCTGAGACGGGAATGCCGACACTGCTGGAATCCATCAACACCGAGCGTTCCTTCCCCAGGACCGAGTAGGTCCCCAGCGGGGTTGGATACTCCGGCCGGCCCATTGAGGCAGGGAAGACCCCCTCCTCGCCCATCCGGGGAAGATGATGGGGCGCAGGCAATCCCGCGTCCTCCGCAGGGTTCCGCCACACTCCTTCATAGGACACGGTAAACGTGTGCCGCGAAATGCTCGCGATGCCGATGAGGGCCGGACCCGTCGAAATCTCCGCGGGCTTGCCACCGACCATCAGCTTCACGGTGCTGTGTGAGGGCCAGAATCGGTCTGGAATCCATTGCACGACGTTGTTATCGAGCCATTCGTACTTACCCGTCATGGAAGGCGTCGACGTGATTCCCAGCGCGCGCTCGGCGGCGTGCCGGTCGGCGACGGGACCATTGAATGTCACCACCACGGGGTGCGCGATACCTACCGGCTTATCTGGCGCTGGCGCAATCGATCTGACGCTCAGATCAATCGGCAGGCTGACTGCTGTCGTCTCGACGTCGACAGCATGCCCGGCGAGTGTCGCGCCAACAACAGATACCGCCACAACTATGTGAAGAACTGCCCTCATCGGCCCGACCCCTCTGGGATGACTACTTCGTCATGAACGATGTGATCGTAAGTACGCGTCAACACCCGAAGTAGCGGGCGCGCTTACTGTTTCGGTAACGCGTTCCCCACGTTTTGATAACGAAAAAGTCGGCCGACCGGGCCCGCTAACTGATCTCGCGAAGACCCCAAATTATGGGGCCTCATCAGGGGTTTTCCCCAGAAATGAGGACGGTCAACAACGGGGCCATCAACGCGACAATCTCGTCGTCGCTGGCGGCCGCCAGATCAGGCATCTGCAGGAGGTAACGCTGGCTTGCGATACCCATCAACACGGCGCTCAACAATGCCGCTCGCAGCCGCGCGTCGGGCTGGTCGATGGTGGCTGCCACGGAGCTCACCGCATGGTCGGTTACCTGCTCGCGCAACAACTTCAGGGCATCCTCGCTGGTCATGCTGTTGCGCAGCAGCACGGCCATGGGGCCGTCCGGCTCGGCTGCCCATCCGGAAAGCAAGCCGCGTAGGTAGTTCTCCGCTGTTTCCGCAGGGTCCTCCACGGTGAGGTCATCTACCGGGATTCGCCAATGGACAGCCTCGCGAAAAAGGTTGCTCTTGCTCCCGAAGTACTGGATGACCGACGACTTGTCCACGTCGGCCGTGGCCGCGATCCCCCGAATCGTGGCCTTCTCGTACCCGACCTCGGCGAACACCTGCCGGGCCGCCGACAGGATGCGTTGTCGGGTCCGCTGTCCCTTGCGCTCGGGTGCAGGTGAAGACATAAGGACATCCTCGCAGGAATAAAAGTAGACACACGTTGAGTTATTGTGGTCGAGAGCATCGATACGAAGGGACAGAAGAATGACACAGGTAATCGACTGGGACGGCGCCTACCGCGAAGAGGACCAGCCTGCGTGGAACATCGGTGAACCCCAGCCCGAATTCACCGCACTCATCGACCAGGACGGCGTCGTACGCGGCGAGGTGCTCGACGCCGGCTGTGGATACGCCGAACTGGCACTGGCCCTGGCCGCGCGCGGACACACCGTCGTCGGGATCGATCTCACCCCCACCGCGGTCGAGGCCGCCACCGCCGCAGCCGCCGAACGTGGTCTGCACACCGTGACGTTCCAACAAGCCGATATCAGCTCGTTCACGGGCTACGACGGCCGATTCTCCACCATCTTCGACAGCGGCCTGCTACATGCACTACCCGCGGCACTACGGGACGGATACCTACAGTCCGTACATCGCGCGGCCGCGCCCGGCGCCTCGTTTTACATTCTGGCGTTCGGTACCGGCGCCTTCCCGGATCACGACGGGCCGGCGCCCACCCAGTTCTCCGAAGACCACGTGCGCGATGTCGTCTCGAAGCACTGGCACATCGAGAGCATCCGCCCCGCGCGTCTGCAGGCAGGCACTGGGCAGGCAAGCGTGCAGCTGCCCGGATATCTCGTGACGGCTCGCAAGGTCTGAGCCGCCCGGGTATGACCTTCACCCCCAACGAACAGGAATTCCTGCGCCAACAGCCCATCGGCCGCCTGTGCACCGTCGGGCCGGACGGCGATCCGCAGATCAGGCCGGTCGGCGTACATCTCGGTGCGGACGGCGCGACAATCGAGATCGTCGGTCACGCCTTGGCGTCAACCCAGAAGTGGCGCAATGTGATCGGTAATCCGCGGGTGGCCTTCATCGTCGATGAAGTGGTCTCGGTGAAACCTCCGCGAGCGCACGGCGTGGAGGTCCGTGGGACCGCGGAGGTGCTGTCGGGCCACGGCAGCACCGACGGCGGGCTGAGCGGCGACATCATCCGCATCACACCGCACCGGATCATCTCGTGGGGAATCGACCACCCGGACACACGCGCCCGACACGTCTAGACCGCTCCATGTACGTGCCGCACGCCATCGGCCATGCTCTGCGGTATGCCTGTGACGATCGAGAAGCACGACCGGATCTGCGTTATCCAGCTGAACCGGCCAGAGAAGCGCAACGCCATCAACCCCGAGATGACTCTGGCGCTGGACGCCGCTCTGAACGAGTTCGAAGACAATGACGACCTGTGGGTGGCGATACTCACCGGCTACCGCGAGGGATTCTGTGCGGGTACCGATCTCGCCGAGTCCTCCGGCCCACGCACCGAACGCGGCGGGGAGTACGGGGTGATCCGGCGATCGCGCCGCAAGCCATTGATTGCCGCCGTCGAGGGGATGGCCCTCGGCGGCGGAATGGAGATCGTGCTCGCCTGCGACCTGGTGGTGGCGTCGGCGTCGGCGACCTTTGGGCTCCCGGAGGCCCGCCGTGGGGTCATTGCCACCTGTGGCGGACTATTTCGCGCACAGCGCGCACTGCCGCTGAACATCGCGCGGCAGATACTCCTCACCGGCGAGCCGATATCGGCTGATCGCGCCTACCAGCTCGGTTTGGTGAACGAGGTGGCCGATGACGGCGCAGCTCTGACATCCGCGATAGCACTTGCTCAGCGGATAGTGCTCAATTCGCCTGTGTCCGTGCAAGAGAGCCTGTTGGCGACACACAAGGCGTTCAGCGACGCCGACACCGCAGGCTGGCGCGACACCGAGACCGCATTGGCGGCAGTGCTGCGATCCGCGGATATGGCCGAAGGAATCTCAGCGTTCTTCGGACGACGTCCACCTGAGTGGAAGGGCAAATAGCCCGGTTCCTAATGAGCCGCGTTACGCGCGAGGTCGATCGCGTACTGGTTGACGAAGGTGCCCGCCCGCGGGTCCCCACGATCACAGGAGCCGTCGGATTCACCGGGACGCTTGACCCACAGGTAGGCATCGACGTTCGGGTTGCCGGTGGCCGTGGTCGGCGGAGTGCCCAATGCACGACCGCTGGGGTTGCACCAGTAGAGCGCGTCAGCGGTGGGGCCGGCACCGTTACGCGAGGTATCGATCACGTAGTGCGCGCCGTTGGTCATTCCCGAAATCGCGTCGCCGTAACCGATCTCCTCATCGGTGGTGAAGAAGTTCGCGGTGTTGAGGCTGAAGCCTCGCGCCTTGCTCACGCCGACGTCGTTGAGCCTGGCGGCCATGGTGTCGGCGCTCACCCAGCGCGAGTGACCGCCGTCGACGTACAGGGCGGTGGCCGGATTACGAGTCAGCGTGTCGACGGCGTAACGCATCAAACCGAACCGTTCCTGGCGCTGGTCCGCCGACAGGCAGTCGGCCATGGCCAGGGCGTCCGGCTCCAAGATGATCACCGCCGGACCGGAGCCCACCGCGGACGCGACACCGTCGATCCAGCCTTTATACGCATCGGCCGACCCGAAGCCACCGGCGGCAAAGCTGCCACAGTCGCGGTGTGGGATCGCGTAGAGCGCCAAAACCGGTGTGGCACCAGAGGCTTGCGCCGCGCTGATGTATTTGGCATCCACGCTCGGGGACGAGACGTTATCCATCCAGTACGCCTGCGGCGTGTTGGCGATGGTGGTCAGCTCGGGGCTCCCCGCACCCTGCGCGGCCCGCATGGCCGCCGAGTTCGGGTTGACGTAGAACCCCTGACCATCCAGCGGGTTGTCGGCCTTGGCCACCGGGCCCACCAGCACGCCCAGGCACATCGCGGCCAGGCAGGGGGCGATCCATCGCACTACAGCACCAACAGCTGAGGAAATCACCTCAGAAAACTAGCGGCCGTCGTCCATGATCGCCAGTCGCGCTGGCGTTACCTCAGCATGGTGTGCGCGGGGTCATCGACTTCCTGCTGGTCTTCACATGCACCCCAGTCATTGATGAGTACGCAGCCGTCTCCACCGTTCTGTACGCCAGGCGGGTCCTGTACGCAATCACCGATGGCGTTTTCTTGCTCGCACATGACGCGGATCTGCGGCATCTCCTGCGCCGTGGGCGTCGCGACCTGATAAGTGCTTGCCATTGCTATTGCAAAGGCCCCTGCGACGATTCCTCTAATAACAGTCACCGTGGTGCCCTCCCTTCTTTCCGTGGGCACAACCCCTGCCAACGATTTCTCGACAGCGGCGTGCGCGGGAGTCGGTGGTCAACGGTCTGACTTCGAGTTTACGACTCAACCAGCACGACGGAATGTGATCTCGATAATCCCGCCGATGGGTTCATCAAGCATCGGACGTTCGCCGATGTGCGGCCCGCCGCCGAGACCGGCCTGCCGGTCGGCATCAAGTCCGCGGTCGGCAACATGGACTTCTGGGATCAGCTGGTCGCGCATATGGCCTCCGGGGTGCGCGGCGTCGACTTCATCACAGTCGATGGCGGAGAGGGCGGCACCAGAGCAGCGCCACTGATTTTCAGCGAATCGGTGGCCTACCCCTTCCAGATCGATTCGCGGAGGTGTACTAGCGCTTTGCCGCCGCGGGCATCACCGATGCGGTGACATTCATCGGCTCGGGCACGTTGGGGCTGCCGGACAACGCGGTGGTCGCCTTCGCGCTCGAGCTGTCGATCGGGTGCATCCAGTCCCAGAAATGCCACACCGACACCTGCCCGACGGGTATAGCCACTCAAAATTCCTGGTTGACAAGGGGACTCGATCCGACGCTGAAATCCGAGCGGGCCGCCAACTACATCAAGACACTGCATCGCGATCTGCACAAGGTGTCGGAGACCTGCGGTGTAGAACACCCGGGTCTGATCACCACCGACGACCTGGACATCCTCGAAGGTGTCGGTTCCAAGACACCGCCACGCGAGGTCTACGGATATCGGGCCGACTGGGGCCTGCCCTCGGCAGCGGACCGGGCAGCGATCATCGCGTTGATGAAGGGAAGCGACAGCAACCTCGTTCCCGCCCCCCTCTGACGAGTACCCGGAGGCAGCCGGCAACAGCGTCCATAACCACAGAGCTGGCGCGCTAATGTGCTCTGGTCGACATCAGCGAACATGTCGATAGAAAAGTTGGACACATTCATGACTGCACCAGTAGACGCGTCGGCTCTGGAAGCGCGAGTTGGCCACTACTACCAAATGGACGGCCCTTACCTGGTTGGCCGCGAAAAGGTGCGCGAGTACGCCCGTGCCGTGCAGGACTATCACCCCGCGCACTGGGAGGTCGCCGCCGCCGCGGAGCTGGGTTATTCGGGACTGGTGGCGCCGCTGACGTTCACCTCTACCCCGGCCATGGCGTGCAACCGGCGCATGTTCGAGTCGGTGGTGGTCGGGTACGACACCTACCTGCAGACCGAAGAAGTCTTCGAACAGCACCGCCCGATCGTCGCTGGTGACGAGCTGCACATCGACGTGGAACTGACGTCTGTGCGCCGAGTAGCCGGCCGAGACCTGATTACGGTGACCAACACCTTCACCGACCTCGCCGGCGAGCGGGTGCACACCCTGCACACCACGGTTGTCGGTGTCACCGCCGACGAGATCCATCCCGGAACGATGGCCGCCGTGCAGAAGGCGATGATGCACGATGTCGACTTCTCCGGAATCGGCACATCCGAGGACAGCTACGTGAAGACGGTGCGACCCGAGGGAGAGGTTCGGATCGCCGGGGACACCGCCCGCACCCCGGGAACGCCGTCATTCGACGAGGTGAAGGTGGGCGACGAACTACCGGTGCATCACACCCGACTGTCCCGGGGCGATCTGGTCAACTACGCCGGCGTGGCCGGCGATGCCAACCCCATTCACTGGGATGAGGAGATCGCCAAGCTGGCCGGCCTGCCCGACGTGATCGCACACGGAATGCTCACCATGGGGCTCGGTGCCGGATTCCTCTCCGCGTGGTCGGGCGATCCCGGCGCGGTCACCCGCTACGCGGTGCGGCTTTCCGCACCCGCGATCGTCTCGGCCGCCGAGGGCGCGGACATCGAGTTCGGCGGCAAGATCAAATCGCTGGATCCGGAAACTCGCACCGGCGTCCTCATTGTCACCGCGAAGTCCAACGGTAAGAAGATCTTCGGCCTCGCGACGATGAACGTCCGCTTCGGCTGATCTGACAGGCCCGAGCTCTTCCGTTAGAGCTCCACAACACGGCCGTTGTCGACCATCCAGGAACGGTCCAACCGAACGTTCTGCAGCATTCGACGGTCATGTGTCACCAGCAGCAGCGCGCCGTCATACGTCTCCAGAGCCTCCTCAAGCTGCTCGATGGCGGGCAGATCCAGATGGTTCGTCGGCTCATCGAGAACCAACACATTGGTGCCACAAGCCTGTAGCAGCGCGAGTCCCGCACGGGTGCGCTCACCGGGCGAGAGCTGATCTACCGTCCGTTCCACATGGTCGGCACGCAGCCCGAACTTTGCGAGCAAGGTCCGCACATCGGCTGTCGACCAAGACGGCACCCGCTGCTCGAAACGATCGACCAGCCGGTCGGCACCGGTGAAATCGGCACGCGCTTGGTCGATCTCGCCGACTGCGACGTTGGCGCCCAGACTCACCCGCCCCTGATCGGGCTGCTGACGCCCCAGCAGTAGCCGCAGCAATGTCGACTTTCCAGCCCCATTGGGGCCCGTGATACCGATCCGTTCTCCGGCGGCAACCTGAAGCGATACCGGCCCGAGACTGAAATCGCCTTGCCGCACAACGACATTCTCCAGAGTCGCGACCACCGAACTGGACCGGGGCGCGGCGCCGATGGTGAATTCGAGCGTCCATTCCTTACGGGGTTCGACAACTTCCTCGAGGCGGGCGATCCGGCTTTCCATCTGACGCACCTTCTGTGCCTGTTTCTCGCTGGACTCAGAGGACGCGCGACGCCGGATCTTGTCGTTGTCCGGAGCCTTGCGGATCGCGTTGCGCACACCCTGGCTTGACCATTCCCGCTGTGTGCGGGCACGTGCCACCAGGTCGGCCTTTTTCTCCGCGAACTCTTCGTATTGTTCGCGCCGGTGCCGACGCGCGACCGCACGCTCCTCCAGATAGCTCTCGTATCCGCCCCCGAAAACCGTGGTGATGTTCTGAGCCAGATCCAGTTCGAGAACATGAGTGACACTGCGCGCCAAGAACTCACGGTCGTGACTCACCAACACCACGCCACCGCGAAGATCCCGCACAAAATCCTCCAGCCGGGCAAGCCCGTCGAGGTCAAGATCGTTGGTCGGCTCATCGAGCAGAACGATGTCGAACCGCGATAACACCAGGGCCGCCAATCCGACGCGTGCCGCCTGCCCACCCGACAAGGAAGTCATCAGGGTCGTCTCCGGTCGCACCGCTTCCGTGCCGAGGCCCAGATCGGCCAGCACCGTGGGCAACCGCTCCTCGAGATCGGCTGCGCCCGAGGCGAGCCAGCGATCAAACGCGGCGGAGTACGCGTCGGCCGGATCCGAGGAGTCTTGAGCTTGGTCGGCCAACGCCGCGGCCGCCGCTTCCATGGCCAGCGTCGCCTCGACACATCCGGTACGGCGCGCGATGTAGGCGGCCACCGTCTCCCCCGGGATGCGCTCATGCTCCTGCGGCAGCCACCCGATGAACGCGTCCGCCGGGGCGGCACTGACGGTGCCCTCGAGCGGTTCAAGATCTCCGGCGAGGATCCGCAACAGTGTGCTCTTGCCGGCGCCGTTGGCGCCCACGACTCCGATCACATCGCCCGGGGCGACGGTCACATCGAGCCCCTCGAAGAGGGTGCGATGGGCGAAACCCCCAGCCACATTCTTCGCGACAAGCGTTGCCGTCATCGGTCCATCGTCCCATCACCGCGGGGCGATGGAATCCACGCACACCGGAGCCTTGAGCCTTGTTAGCATCACGCCGTGCACGACTCGTCGGCGTCCGATCAGCACGGTGCAACATCCTTCGTATCGCGACGTGTCGTGCTCCGATACGCCTTGGCAGCGCCACTGCTCTTGGGTCTTCCGATTCTCACCGCGCCGCGCGCCTCGGCGGAGGGACTGCGGCTGATCGATTTCACCGAGCGGCTGGTCACTCCGGATCAGATCAAAGCGGCAGGTTACGCCGGTGCTCTCGTCTACGTATCCGAGCTGCGGCCGGGTGCGACCTTTGACTTCAAACCCGTCACCCGTGAATACACCGACGGACTACGCGCGGCCGGGCTGCACGTCGTGAGCTGCTACCAATACGGCAAGCCGGGGTGGCCAACCCCCTCGGACTTCACCCGCGGCTACGACGGCGGCGTTGCCGATGCGCAGACCGCGCTACGTCTGCACGGCGCCGCCGGCGGTCCGACGTCCGCGCCGATCTTCTTCAGTGTCGACGAGGACATCGACGAGAAGGCCTGGAAGACGCTGGCGGTCCAATGGTTCCGGGGTATCAATTCGGTACTGGGCGTTCGTCGCACCGGTATCTACGGGCACGCGCGGGCCTGTGCTTGGGCGATCAGCGACGATGTGATCGGGCATTCGACGACGGCCGGATATCGGTGGGCCTGGCAGACGCGGGCATGGTCGGCTGGGGTGCGTGAGCCGGCAGCGGTCCTGTATCAAACCGCGGTCAACACCGAGGCCAATCCCGGGCCGCTCATCGACGACGTACACGTTGACGTCGACGATGTTCTAGCAACTGATTTCGGACAGTGGTCTTTGCCTCGGTGACGCACAAGGGCGCAGTTCCGGCCCGCCAGCGCGCCAGCCTCAGAGGAATCCGGCTCGAGTACCGCAACTAGATCAAAAGCGCCCTCACAGGGACCTCACAATTTGAAAGAAGGTTACGCTAACCTACGTTGGCTGACCCGATTTCATGGCGCGGTCGGCGAGCACTGGAGAGGAGACGCCAGGTAGCCCGTCCGTGGTCCTGGAAACCGGTCAATGATGACTAACGAAATTGATTCCCGCACAGTCGATTCGATGGTCGAGGCGGGCAACGAATCATGACGGCCCCGCTGTGGATGGCAGCTCCTCCTGAAGTGCATTCGGCCTTGCTCAGCAGCGGCCCCGGCCCCGGATCGCTCTTCGCGGCGGCAGAGGCCTGGCGCTCACTGAGCACTGAATACTCCTCGGCAGCAAACGAACTCACCTCCACACTCGGTACGGTGCGGGCCGGCACCTGGAACGGACCGAGCGCCGAGCAATACCAGGGCGCACATGTGCCCTACCTGAGTTGGCTGCAGCAGACCAGCGCCGTCAGCGCCGGGGTGGCCGCCCAGACCGAGACCGCGGCAACGGCCTATAGCGAAGCACTGGCCACCATGCCCACCCTGGTCGAACTCGCCGCGAACCACGCGACGCACGGCGCGCTGGTGGGCACCAATTTCTTTGGTATCAACACCATTCCCATCGCCCTCAACGAAGCCGACTACATCCGGATGTGGATACAGGCCGCCACCGTGATGAGCACTTATCAGGCCGTCTCCGAGACCTCGTTATCGTCTGCGCCCCCAACGACTCTCGCGCCACCGGTGCTCGCGCCGGAGAATCGTACGGTCGCACGGGCCGCGGCCCAGGACGCAACGAAGCCACCACCGATCGTGCCCGATCCGAACGACCCCATCGAGATGTTGCTGAAGAACTCGCAACACTTCCTGGGCATGTATCGCGCGCTCAAGGGACTGATCACCGACCCCGTCGGCACGATTGTCCGGATCATCATCGACTTCTCCACCAACCCGGCGGCAGCCTTGGTTACCTGGCAGCCGCTGTTCTTCGTATTCGCCTACGCCGCAACATTCGGCGTGATGGGAACGCCTCTCTACGCGGCAGTCTTAGGCCCCGCGGCAGGGATAACGCTCCCCCTCGCCATCACCCTGGCCGGACTGTCCCAGATGCCCGAGGTGCCGCCGGCCGATGTGCCGGCCGAGGCTGCCCCCGCGCGCATTGACCAGCCGCACGCGGTCGCGATGGGCGGTGCGCCGGCGGCCCCGGCGAGCAGCGCCGCACCCACCCCGAGTTCTACATCCACGGTGACGCCCGGCTCTGCCCCGGCGCCCACGCCACCGCCCGCCGGTGCCGAAGGCCTGGGTTACGCCGTTCGAGGCGACGGTCCCGGATTCGGGTTCGGACCAACCATGGGTCAGAGCACCGGCGCCACGGCACACGCCCCGAGCAGTGCCGTCGCCGCCGCTGCCGCACTGGCCTGCAACCCCGGAATGGCCAAGAGCCGCAGGCGACGTCGCAGGACCATCGAGGACCGCGGCTATCGCCACGAGTACGCCACCATGGACGACAACATCCCCTCCGGCCCTGACGATTCCGTCTCTGTCACCGCGTCTACCACTGGCAACGGACGGCTCGGCTTTGCCGGCGTCCACCCAACATCACCGACCATCGAGGCCGCCGGCCTGTCCACCCTCAGCGGGGATGTGCAGGAGAACCGGACTGTCCCGATGCTGCCGGGAACCTGGGACGCCGCCGACGACGACCACGGGGCCCGCTAGCTCGTCACGCTAGGGCCCGGACGAGTCTCCCCCGCGACAGCTTGACCCGTCGATCCACTAATATGACCGCGTAGTCATATCGGTATCGACGTGGCTAGCACAGACTTGAGAGGGATCCCGTGTCCGTTCGCCGTACTGTCCAAGAGTTCGCCCAGCGCCGCACGCTGCTCCCCGACCGAGTCGACTCCGTGCTTTCCGGCCCGGGCCGTGATGTCAGCGAGCTCACGGTTGTGGTCACCGGAGCCTCCGCCGGGATCGGCCGAGAGAGTGTCACACAGCTGCGTGCTCGGGGGGCCCGAGTCATCGGCGTGGCCCGCCGTGCGGACGAGCTGCAAAAACTCGCGGCAGAGACCGGCTGCGAGTGGCGCACCTGCGACCTGTCCAGCGAGGACGAAATCGCCCGACTGCTGCAGGATCTCACCGACCAAGACGTGGATGTGTTGGTCAATAATGCCGGGCATTCGATCCGTCGTCGCATTGTCGATGCGTCCGGCCGGCTGCACGATTACCAGCGGACCATGGCGCTGAACTACTTCGCGGCCGTGCAGCTGAGTCTGGGGTTGTTGCCCGGAATGATCGAGCGCGAACGGGGCCAGTTCGTCAACGTCTGCACATGGGCCCTGCATGCCAACACGTTTCCGCGGTTCTCCGCATACGCCGCCTCAAAGAGCGCGCTGGCCATCTTCGGACGCAGTCTCAACGCCGAGCGGCCGCACCCCCACGTGCACGCGACCAACGTGCATTTCCCGCTGGTCCGCACCGAAATGATCGCCCCCACAACTGAATACGATGACGCTGCAGCATTGTCGGCCCACGAGGCCGGCCGCTGGATCCTGCGGGCGATAACCCATCAACCGGTAGAGGTCAATCCCGCCGTGTTACGCGCATTGCTGCCCGCAATCGATCTGTTGTCCCCTACAGCCTCGGATAGCACCATCGCCTCGATTACGTAGGCCGACCCGTGCGGCACTATTTCGCGTAAAGCAACGGTGCCGAATAACGCTTCGAAACCATTGGTGCACAATAGATCACGCTCACGCCGGACGACTATCCGTCGTGTTCTCGACTATTTAACGCTCTATTCGGGAACTTCGCAGGCAATCAGGCTGCAGGCGTGTTTCAATTGCCTCACGCGCCGCCCGAGCGAGAAGGGGATTTCGTGTTCGTTATCCATCCCGCCCTTGCGACACGGCCCCTACGATGAACCGACGCAAACGGTCAAAAGGCCAGGCCGGCCGAATACTTGGCAAATTGTGGATGCCCTTGGTGGCGCTCATTGTCATCGTGGTCGTCGGTTTTGGGGTGAATCGCATTCGGGAGAAATCGCACGCGATCAGCCACCCGCCGGACACGCACCCAATCCCCGCCACAGTTGTGCAGATCAATCCCAAGAATGTCACCTACGAAGTATTCGGCAACCTCGGCAATAGCGGAAAAGTGTCCTACGCCAACCTCAACAGCGAACCTGTCGACGTCGTGCTGACGTCGCTGCCGTGGTCGGTCTCTGAAACCACGATGTCGTCGGCGGCCTCGCTGAGCCTGGTCGCTCAGGTGGACGGCAACTCATTGGGGTGTCGCATTCGGGTCAATGGTGAAGTTCGAGACGAACAGGTCGTGAATCATCCCAGCGCCGCGGTCGCGTGCACGGTGACGGCAGCATGACGTCGAGTCAACAGCCGCCACCGCCCGGTGACGACGAGGACACCGGCCCGGTGCCGGTACCTACCCAACGCGCGGTGAGGCAAGAGGCGCAGAAGCACCCCGCACCCGCACGGTTGCTTCGGGTGCTGGCGATTCCGGTAGTGATTTTCTGGGTCATCGCCGCTGCCGTGCTGAACATCTTCGTGCCCACCCTGGAAGAAACCACCGCGGCCAACGCCAAGGCCATGATCCCCCGGGACGCACCATCATCGGCGGCTGCCATCACCCAGGGTCAGGACTTCAAGGAGTCCGACTACACCAGCATGGCCGTCGTCCTGCTGGAGACCCAGGGCCGCGCGCTCGGCGAGCAGGACCACCAGTACTACAACAAAATGGTGCGCGGACTGCTCGATGACAAAGAGCACGTGCAGTCGCTCATGAATCTGTGGGGTGACCCGGTCACGAGGTCAGGCCAGCAGAGCGCAGACGCGCACG
The DNA here is from genome assembly GCF_001853795.1 of Mycobacteroides franklinii. Lineage (NCBI taxonomy): Bacteria > Bacillati > Actinomycetota > Actinomycetes > Mycobacteriales > Mycobacteriaceae > Mycobacteroides > Mycobacteroides franklinii. The sequence goes on along the minus strand of NZ_MLIK01000019.1, from coordinate 778,975 downwards.
CCGCAACACTGACCGTGCGGCCCGCAGGCGATCTCGGTGATGCCGACTCCAACAGGTCGATCAAAGCCATCCGCGGCATCGTGGAAAAACTCGACAAAGAAAAACCCGACGGCCTCAGGGTCTACGTCAGCGGTCCCGCGCCGTTGGCCTCGGACACCCTCAACGCCGCCGACGAGAGCATGGTCACCCTGACGATCGTCACCATCGTGGTGATCATCATCATGCTGCTCATCGCCTACCGATCGTTCACCCGGGCGATCATTCCTCTTGTCGGCGTGTTGATTACGTTGGCCACCGCGCGCGGCGTGGTCTCGCTGCTGGTCGAAAATCACATCATCGGGATCTCGTCGTTCGCGATGAACATGGCCGTATCCCTTGTCCTGGGTGTGGCCACCGACTACGGCATCTTCTATCTCGGCCGTTTCCAGGAAGCGCGACGCGCCGGAGAGGATCGGGAGTCGGCGTACTACACCTCGGTGCGCAGCGTCGCGCACGTCGTCATCGGGTCCGGTATTGCGATATCCGGTGCGTGCCTGTGCCTTAGCCTCACCACGCTCGACTACTTCCGCACTCTGGGCCCGCCATGTTTCGTGGCGATGGTCGTCGCCGTCATCGCAGCCCTGACCCTGGGTCCGGCCCTGCTGACCCTGGGCAGCCGGGTCCCGTGGCTATCCGCGCCGGCCAAGACCAGCCCCGCCTGGCGCAAGCTGGGCACCGTCATCGCCAAATGGCCCGGAGCGATGATCGCCGTTGCGGCGCTGGTGATTCCGCTGTGCATCGCGAACCTGGCCAACTACACGGTGAGCTACAACGATCGCGACTACGCGCCGAAGAGTGTGGAATCGTCGCGGGGGTACGACGCCGCGGACCGGCATTTCCAGCCGAGCCAGCTGTCCATCGACACGCTGTACATCAAGGCCGATCACGATATGCGTAACACCACCGACATGATCAGCCTGGATCGCGTCGCCAAGAATATTGTTCGTACGCCGGGTATTTCGATGGTGCAGAGCATTACCCGCCCGAACGGACGGCCGCTGGAACATGCCTCGCTTCCTTATGCGATGGGGTCGATGGGCACCAAGATCGGCCAGAACCTCGGATTCTTGAAGGACCGCGTGGCCGATATCGACACCATGGCCGCGCGCATGGGCGACATGATGACCTCGACCAAGAAGATGGCCGAGATAACCGGCCAGCTTTCCGCGGGCACACAGATGTCCGTAGAAGCGTCAAGGGGTTTGAAGGCCGCGATGGACAAGACCCGCGACAATCTGGCCAACTTCGACGACTTCTTCCGGCCACTGCGCAACTACATGTATTGGGAGCCACACTGTTTCGATATTCCCATCTGCTGGGCCATGCGCTCACTGAACGAATCGATCGACAACATCGATGAAGCGACCTCACAACTGGGCCCGATGGTTGATGGGCTGAGCATGGTCGATGCGGCCACCCCGCAGATGATCACCCAACTCAACGCGACGGTGCAGAACATGGCCGTCATGCAGCAGTTGACGCTCACCATGCAAAGCCTCTTCCACGCCACCATTGCCCAGCTCGAACCTATGATTAATCCGATGGTGGACATGGGGCAGGCCTTCGATAACGCCAAGAACGACGATTTCTTCTTCATGCCGCCGGATTCATTCAAAACCAACGACTTTCAGGTTGGACTGAAATTCATGATGACCCCCGACGGCAAGGGTGCCCGGATCCTGATCTACCACCAGGGCGAGGCCATGAGCCCGGAAGGCATCGATCAGATCCAGCGCGCCGAAACCGCCGCGCATGAAGCCATCAAGGGCACCTCACTATCGGGAGCCCAGCTGATGATGGCCGGCGCCTCCTCGAATTACCGCGATGTGCAAGCCTTCTCGAAGAACGACATCCTCACCATGATGCTGGCGACATTCGGGCTGGTGTTCCTGATCGTCATGGCCATCACCCGAACCCTGGCCGGCTCGGTGATTGTCTTGATCACTGTGGTGCTCTCCTTCCTGGGCTCCCTGGGACTGGCCGCCTTCATCTGGGAAACACTCATCGGCATTGAATTACACTGGCTCACACTGCCCATCGCGTTCATCGTGTTGGTGGGTGTCGGCTGTGACTACAACCTGCTGCTGCTCTCCCGATACCGCGAAGAACTCTCCGCAGGTATCCGCACCGGCCTGATCCGCACCATCGCGGGTTCGGGGAACGTGGCCGTCACCGCGGCCTTCGTGTTGGCCGGCACCATGCTGGCCATGCTCTCCAGCGACGTGGTCAACATCGGGCAGGCCGGATCTACCATCTGCATCGGCCTGATCTTCGACATGATGATCGTCCGGCTGTTCCTGGTGATGCCACTGGCCAGAATCCTCGGACCATGGTTCTGGTGGCCGCAAAAACTACCCACTCGCGAGCCTGCTCGGTTCCGAGATCAGCCGGGCCCCGGACCGCGATCAGACGAGAAGGCCGGCACCCCAGCGTGATCGATCGGGCACAGTAGGCCTAACCAGATGGACGAGTTCGGGCCCACGCGCACCTTACGTTTCGCACTAGTTCTCACTCTTGGCAGCGGGTTCATCGACGCGTACACCTATCTGGCGCGCGGCGGTACCTTCGCGATCACGCAGACCGGCAACATGGTGTTGTTCGCCGTCGACGCAGCCGCGCGAGATTGGCCGGACGCCTTGGCACATGTCTGGCCGATTCCCGCCTTCATGCTCGGCATCGCGGTAGCGGCGCGTATCGAGGCCGGACACGCACGGCTGCGGTATCCCTTGCGCTGGGCAGTGGGTGCCCAGATCGCGGCACTCACCGTGATCGGGTTCCTGCCGGAGACGGCCCCACAGGCCTGCATCACGGTGCCTGTGGCATTCCTGGGGGCAGTTCAGATCGGGCTGTTCCGCACCGTCGGAGACCTGACGTACATGCCCGCCGCCACTACGGGGAATCTGATGCGATTCGTGCAACAGGTCTACGACGCGTTGACACACCGCGGCACGGATCCGTGGCGGGCCGCACGCATCTACGGAGCCCTGATCAGCTCCTTCGCCGGGGGCGCGGTGGCCGGCGCCTTCGCCACCCACTCGTGGGGTGTGCGTGCCAGCTGGGTGGCGGCTGCACTCGCGGCCCTTATGTTGGTCATGCTTGTCGTAGATCCTCCGAAAGAGGCGGATTGATGTGCTGTGCCGGCGCTGACCCGGCCCGGCGTACCTGACGACCGAGGGATATCACCATGGCGCGCATCGACACCCATCACCACTGCATCCCCACCATGTATCGCGAAGTACTACGGAAGGCAGGTATTGACGAGGCCGGCGGGCGGGCACTGCCCGACTGGAGCCCCGAAGCATCTCTTGAGACGATGACCGCACTGAACGTAGCCACAGCGATACTGTCGGTGTCCACCCCGGGCACCGCCTTCTTGCCCGCTGCCACCGATGCCGCGGCACTCGCCCGGGACCTCAACGACTACACCGCGGCCGTGGTCGCCGAGAACCCCGATCGGTTCGGATTCTTCGCCACCGTCCCCCTGCCGCACGTCGACGCCGCGACAGCCGAAACCGTTCGCGCACTGGATGTTCTACATGCCGACGGGGTGGTACTGCTGGCCAACAACGACGGTGTGTACCTCGGTCAGGACGGACAAGACGATCTGTTCGCCGTTCTCGATGCCCGTTCAGCTGTCGTATTCATCCACCCCGCCGACCTACCCGGCCCCGCCGTCGATGGCGTATTGCCCTTTGCCGCCGACTTCCTCCTGGACACCACGCGTGCGGCATATCTTTTGGTACGCAATGGTATTCGCAGAAAGTATCCCAACATCAGATTCATCCTCAGCCACGCCGGTGGATTCGTGCCGTACGCCAGCCACCGCATGGCCGTCTCCATTACCAGCGACACCGGCGCGAGTCCCACCGACTGCCTTGAGGACTTCGCGGGCTTCTATTTCGATACCGCGCTGTCTTCCAGCCCGGCCGCGCTGCCGTCCCTGCTGGCCTTCGCCGACCCCGGCCACGTGCTGTTCGGGTCGGATTGGCCGTTCGCACCGCTGCCGGCCTCGCAGCTGTTCGCCGCGGGCTTGGAGAACTACCCGCTCGATGCCTCAACCCGCGCCGCCATCGATCACGGCAATGCGCTGGCGTTGTTCCCACGGCTGGGCAGCGCGCCCGCTAGTGTCCCGCAGTCGCTGGCGGGAACCCTACGGAACACCGCGCGGCGCACGGTGATGCGCGGCATCGCACGTCTGATGGCGTCACGGTGAGCCGCTGTTACACCTCGTCGTTATCTGACGACAACACCGATCCACTCTGGTCGTGATCGCAGCCGACACCCTGGTCTTCGCATTCCATTCCGGTACCGCTGCTCGGCGCCTTCGGAGCAATGTTGGTCTTGTCCGAGTCATATGGCCCACTGATGTCCGAATCCGGGTTGTTGGGCCCGGAGTCATTGCTGGCCAATACAACTCGTGTTGGACTGACCGGATGATCCAAGCTTGGCCCCAGCCCCATCCCACCAACAGCGATAAACGCAGGGGCAATCACTGCCGCCGCCAACCAGGCGCGCCTCGACGGAAGACCCATGGCCCACTCCTCTCACAGATACCGCGGATTCGCGGTGTTAGTGAAAGTCTTCGTGAATCACGGGCGTGAAACATCGCTGCTAACGGGTGATTTGCTCTACCTGCTAGCAGGTAGAGGGTGGCATGGTTGATCTCCCCACTACCGATTACGAGGCACATCACCATAATTCGCTGACCAGCTCACGGCGGATAGTTAATCCATTCGCGTCACCGGTGGCGGTCGAGGACAATGTGGATCATGTACGTGCCTAAGAACTTCGCGATGCTGGACGAGGAGACGGCTGCCGCCCTTGCCAATGTCGACCTGGCCCACCTCGTCACCCATGACGCCGACGGATACCTGGTGACACCGATTCCACTGCTCTATCGAACCGCGACCAACACCCTGGTAGGACATGTATCGCGGGCCAACCCGCACTGGCGGCGAACCGGTCCGTCCGTCGCGATCTTTGCCGGGCCGCAGGCGTACATCTCGCCCAGTTTCTATGCCACCAAGGCCGAAACCGGCAAGGTGGTGCCCACGTGGAACTACGAAGTCCTCACCGTGCATGGCGTGCTCACCGCCCATGATGACCCGGATTGGGTGCGCACCCTGGTCACCGAACTCACCGACCGGCACGAGCAGGGCCGGGATGCGCCCTGGGGAATTGACGACGCACCCGAGGCATTCACAAACGCGCAGATCCGCGCCATCGTAGGGATCGAACTGAGCATCGATCTCATCGAAGGCAAGGCGAAGATGTCGCAGAATCAGCCCGAACGCAATCGCGCGGGCGTCATCGAGGGATTGCGGCGGTCCGACGCGTTCTCCGACCAGTACGTCGCTGAACGGGTAGCGGACCTGAATTCCGGGAGCTAGTGCACGTGGAATGCATCAGAACGTGCGACTATATGCCGGTGATCGAGGACCCGTCCGTGGCTCAGGCCCGCGTGCTGCTGACGTCTCTTGATGAGCACATCGACACGCTCACGCAGTCGATCGGCAAGGTCGAGCACCGGCTTCGGCATACCCCCCAACACACGGCGTCGTGGCGGCATCTGCGCCACCGGATGGCCGCGATGCGTAACGACCTGCACGAGGCCCACCGGATGGTCGACGGGCTACACCGACGGTTCCCGGCTTCCCGCGCCGTCCGCGCGTCGACCAGCCATCCACGGGACGTCACGCACGTCTAGCCCGTCATCACGCTTCTTGTTCAGCGGACCGCTTTGATCGGCAGCACGGCCAAACCGCCGAGGACTGACAGCACCATCGAAGCGATGTAGAGAATGCTGAAATCGCCTTGGGTGCTCTGTAATCCGAGTAGCGCCGTCGCCAACAGTGGTACCAGCAGCTGCGGCAGCAGATACGCCATTGCCACCACGCCAAGATCCTTCCCCGACGACTCCGTCTCCGGCAGCACCTCTGTCATCAGTGCCAGATCCACCGCGGCATAGGCGCCCTGCCCTGCACCGATAACCGCTGCACCGAGCAGAAGAGCGTGGAAGTCCTTGAACAGCAGCAGAATCACCAATCCGACCGCGGTGATGAGGCAGGAAGTCCAGACGATGCCCTTGCGCCGTCCGGTGCGGTCCGACCACCAGGCAGAGACCGCTGCGGTGAGCATATTGGTGATCAAGAATGCGCCGATGATGACGCCGTATTTGGCGGCTGCCTCATGCTCGGACAACCCCAGCGTGCCCGCCACGATGTACAACATGTAGACCGTCACCAGCAGCACCGACATGGTGACGAAGAGTCGACAGATCCACGCCCACCCGAAATCCTGGTGCTTTCTTGGATTTATCCAATAGCTGGAAAGGATTTGTTGCCAATTTCGGGGGTCACCCTGCGTGCGGACCGTATCGCGCAACACAACGGCGGCCGCGCCGTTGAATACCAGCGCCAGCACCGCCGGAAGACCGAACCACCACCGCGGATCGTTGGGAAGGACGTTGATGAAGACACTCCCGACCACGGGCGCCAAGCTGGTCGAGATGCCGAACGCTGCCGCGACACGCGCCCGAATGGCGACAGAAATCTGGTCTGCCAGCAGCGCGTTGAACACCACAAGCGTTGCCGCGAAACCCATCTGGGTGATGCACCAGCCAGCCACGACGCCCCCGACGGTCGGCGCCGTGGCCAATGTTGTCAGGCCCACCGCCCCCACCAGCGTGCCGCCGACCAGATAGGGCCGGCGGATCCCGAATCGCGATGTCGACGTGTCGCTCAGATGCCCCAGCGGAGGCGTAACCAGGATGATCGCAATTCCGCCGAGAGCCATGGTCAACGACAGTGCCTGCGTTTTGTGCCCCGGGTCGAGCTCGGCGAGCCGCAGCGGGATGCTCACCCCACCGGCGGCCAGGAGCGCGACCGCGGACGCGAAGTATGCCAGTAGAAAAACCGGCAGGAAGGCGCGTGGTTGCGCAACGCGGATGTCCGCCTCTGAGCGTGTATCAGGCGTTTCCGTGGCCATACAGTCCTCTCGAAGTACTTCGCTAGACCACTGTATGCGGTGCGCGCGAGCACGGCCTGGGACGATCCCGCTCCGCTGGCAACGCAGGACGCCCGCTCCGTACAGTCGATGGGGACGTCGGGAGGTTCTGATGGTGGTAACCGATCGCCGGTTCGTCATCTACGGCGCCGGTGCGGTGGGCGGCGGATTGGGTGCGCTGTTGACCAAGGCCGGCCATGAGGTCGTCCTGATCGCCCGCGGGGCGCATCTGGCAGCCCTGCAGTCCGCTGGGCTGCAGGTGGTGACGCAGGCCGGCACCGAGACGGTTCCTGTTGCGGCAGTTTCCGGTCCGCATGAGGTGTCGTGGTCGGCCGACGATGTCGTGCTGCTGACGATGAAGAGCAACGACACCGAGTCGGCTCTGAATGATCTAGCAGCCGTTGCCCATCCAGAGACTCCGATCGTCTGCGTCCAGAACGCCGTGGCCAATGAGCGGGCGGCACTGCGCCGATTTACGAATGTGTACGGCGTCCCGACGGTGTTCCCGGCGGTGCACCTGCAGCCCGGAGTCGTGGAGTTTCGGTCGTGGCCCACACCGGCGGTTCTTGACATCGGCCGCTATCCCGGCGGGCTCGATGAGAACGCCCAATTGATCTCTGCGGCTATCGAATCGGCGGGGTGCAGATCCGTGCCACGCCCGGACGTCATGCGGTGGAAGTACGCCAAGCTGCTGACCAATCTGGTGAATGCCATCGACGCGATCGCAGAGCCCGGGCCCATCGCTCTGGAAATCATGCGTCGAAGCCGGGCTGAAGGCGAGGAGATACTGGCCGCGGTCGGGATCGAATTCACCTCGCCGGACGAGGAACAGCTTCGATTCGGCGAGCTACGGTCGAGCACCGCTCGCGTCAGCGGCGCGGGTATCGGCGGCAGCTCGTCGTGGCAGAGCCTGGTCCGGGGTGCCGGCCGGATAGAAGCGGATTACCTCAATGGGGAGATCGCACTACTGGCACGGCTACATGGGCACTCCGCGCCGGTCAACGAGTTCGTGCGCCGCATCGCCAATGAGTTCGTTCGCGATGGACGGCCGGCGGGCTCCATGACCGATGCCGAGCTACGTGCCGCATACGACGCCGTGCAACCTACAGCTAACTGACAGCTATCTCGGCAGCTCATTGCCAGAAACTTGTGGTCTTCTCGGCGTGCTCGACGCACGATGCGCGACGTTCCATCGTCGCTCAGTTACGCCGTCGAACAGAACGTTCCGGTGGTAGGCAGCAGGGTCGGGGCAGGAGGAGAACAGTTGTGAAGCGCGCGTTGTTGGTGGGAGTCACCGCGGCTGTGGCCGTGGTCGGCGGGCTGACTGGTTGTTCAAACAGTAAATCCGGATCCGGTGGTGCTACGTCGGCAGCGCCGTTGGCGAACGCGGTCATCGTGGATGGTCAGAAGCAAAACGTCAGCGGCTCGGTGTCGTGCCAAACCTCGGGCGACAACATCAACATCGGGTTCGGCGATCCGAACAGTGCCAGTAACGGAATCGGCGCGGTGGTTACCAGCGCCAGCCCTCCGGACGTTCATGCCCTTGGCCTGGGCGTGGTGAATGGAGTCACCTTGGGCTACTCCGATGCCGTATCGGGCCAGGGCAGTGCCTCGGTGACGCTGAGTGGCAAGTCATACAAGATCACTGGCACCGCCGTGGGCGTGGATCCCAATTCTCAGCAGCAGGTCTCCAAGACCTTCGAGCTGGATCTGACGTGCCCGTAGGTGTCTCGACACGGTAAGCCGCAGCCAGTTCTTGTCCAGCATGTCGGGTCGGGGAGAAAGCACAACGAACGGATGTATGTGAAACACAAAGCCAGCGCCGCGATGATCGTCGCCAGCATCGGCGTGTCCACCCTGATGACCGCCGGGTTGGCCTCGGCGAATCCGTGCCAAGGAGACAAGTCGCAGAATTGCCAATCCACAAGCGCCGCACCGACTCCAGCGCCCGCGCAGACCCATCAGTCGACGCCACCGCAGACCGAGACTCACGAGTCGACTCCCGCACCCAGCGCCCCACCGTCCAAGGCCCCTGAGAGCAGCGCGCCCCAGACGAGCGCGCCGCAGACGACAGCACCTTCCCAACACGGCCGCGAGTCCAAGCCCTCCGAGACTCCCGCCGCAACCACCACCGCCCCGGAGACAACCCCCGGCCGGGACGAGCACGGCCGGGAGTCCAAGCCGTCCGAGAGCCCCAGCACCACTGCGGCGCCGTCGACATCCGAGCGTAATCACCCCAAGCCGCCGCCGTTTACCCCCGCCGGCCAGTTTGAACGGGGCAACGCACAGGTGGGCGGACCCACCGACTTGCCGCGCGGTTTCAACACACCGGGCCACGGTGCACCGCCGCCTCCGCCACAGCGCGGCCCCGGCTGGAACGATGGTTCGGCTCCCGGTGGACCGCCACCCAACTGGGAAGGACCACCGCCCGCGGGTGGTTGGGACGCACCGCAGCCACCTCCCGGCGGCTGGAATCGCCGCTACGACCATCCCGGACCGCCTCGTGATGTGGCCCGTGCTCGTGACGATTTCGGCTACTTCGAGTACAACGGATTCTCCGCGGTACCGACCTTCAACCCGTGGTACGGCGGTTGGGGTTACTGGTACTTCGGCGTGTGGATTCCGCTGTACTGAGCGCGGGCGGCGAGGGTGGACTGCTGCTCCACCCTCGCTTCCATCCGTGCATGGTGGTCCAGGTGGACGAGCACCTCCACGATATGAGGCATGACCTGGCAGTACTCCGTCGACGGCCTCGTGGCCGTGCTCGTTCTGGTGTTCGTCATTTACCGACAGGGACGCTGGCAATTGCTCGAACGGCGCCGGTCATTGCGGACACCGGTGTTCATCGGCGTCCTGGGAATCGTCCTGATCACCGGGACCGCCTCCCGCAGCGGCGGCTGGACCCCGACGGCGGTCGCGCTCCTTTTTGGTGAAGCGCTGTTGGCGTTCATGGTCGGTATGTGGATGGGTGCGGTATCGGAGTTCCGGAACCACGAGGCGCGCTGGCAGGTACGGACCGGCGCCGTCGGTTCGCTGCTTTGGGTGCTGCTGATCGGGGCACGGATAGGTGTGGGCGGCGTAGCCGCGCATCGATTGGGCGCGGAGATCATCGCCTCCGGTGGCGCCGCCGTCATTCTCATCGCGATCAACCGGTTCGGCCGCCGGTTGATGATCGTCCGTCGAGCGACTTCGTTGGACGGGGAGCCGTCGAGCTCTGCGGCACACTGATCGGATGCCGTCCAAACACGTGACCTTGGGACGGCTGCTCCGGCTGGCCGGGCTGGGGGTCGTGCTGGTTCTCTATCTCGGAGCAGGCGGGCGCGCGACTCACTCGTGGTTGGACATTGCGTTGGCGGCTTCAGTGCTGGGCTGGGTGATCTGGGCCTTGGCTCCGAACGGGGCAGACCGGCTGGAGCAGGCGGGCTTGTTGGTGATGGCGCTCGGCGGCGGCCTGGCCTCTGTCCAAGTAGGTGCGGCGATGATTGCCGCGTTGGTTGCGATTTTCGCGGCAGTCGCCCAATTGCGGTATCGATTCGTGTTCGGTCTCGGGGTCACCGGGGCGGCGGTCGCGTGTGCCGGCATATCCGCCGCGATCATGCGGCCCTCACCCGCCGCTCTACTGGGCCAGCTTGCCGCATTCTTCGTGGTCTTCTCCATGGGCTGGAGCCGTCGACAGTTTCAGGTGGTCGCCGAGCAGAATCACGTGTTGGTCGAGCAATCGCGGCTGATCAGGGCGGAGCGTGACCGGGCGGCCGCGGCATCGGAACGCAGTCGTATCGCACGTGACATGCACGATGTTCTGGCCCACACGCTGGGCGGACTGGTGTTGCAACTCGACGCGGCAGATGCGCTTCTCGAGGCGGGAGAAACCGATAGCGCCGCCGCGCGCGTCAAAGCATCACACCAACTTGCGGTCTCGGGTCTGGCCGACGCGCGCCGCGTTGTGGATGCGCAGCGGGCCGACCGCGTCGATCTGCACGCAGAACTCGAAGCGCTCGCCGAACACCATCGCCTGACCGCGGGACAACTGGACCTCACGCTATCGGGCGACACGACAGGCATCGACGAGCAGATATTGGTCGCCGTCGCGCGCGCCGCGCAGGAGGTGCTGTCCAACGCTCGCCAGCACGCACACGGCTCCCCCGTTCGGCTCGACGTGCACGCGGGCGGGGACCGTGTCGAGCTCGATGCCGAGAACCGGTTATCGGCCCGCCGCAGGATGAGAACTGCCGGAGGCGGGTGGGGATTACTGGGGATCCGCGAGCGGGTGGCGGCGGTGGGAGGATCGGTGACGGCAGGAAAGGAGGGTGAGCGGTGGCGAGTGCGAATTATTGTGCCGCTGAACTGATCACCGTGGTGATCGCCGATGATCAGACCACGGTCCGAGAGGGTCTGAGTACGGTCCTGTCACTACTTCCCGATGTCGCCGTGGTCGGCGAAGCCAGCGACGGCGCTGAGGCCCTCGCCCTGGTCGCCAGCCACAAGCCTCGCGTCGTACTCATGGATTTGCGCATGCCCAATCTCAGCGGTGCGGATGCCACGGCGCGGATTGCCGCCGAGTACCCCGCGACGGCAGTGCTGGTACTCACCACCTACGCAGACGGTGAATCCATCGATGCCGCGTTGCGTGCCGGCGCCCGCGGCTACCTGACCAAAGATGCTGGGCGCCAGGAGATAGCCGCCGCAATCCGTGCCGTTGCCGCTGGCCAATCGACGTTCGCGGCACCGGTCGGTGACCGGCTGGTCGCCGCGTTGACATCAGCCCCGCGGGCGGGCCGTGACGCGTCTCCGCTCAGTCCCCGCGAGCAGGAAGTGTTGGCACTGATGGCCAAAGGTCTCAACAACACCGAGATCGCGGCCCGGCTGTTCATCGGCGTCAGCACGGTCAAGAGCCATATCAACTCGCTGTTCGCCAAGTTGCACGTGCGCGATCGTGCGCAAGCGATCGCTTACGCGCACCGCGCCGGATTGGTCTGATGCCCGGTGGTCATGGTTGGCAGGTGGCCGACGGCGGCAGCCGGTCCGATTCGAAGAAATCTTTGACGAACCGGACCACGCACGGATTGGCCATATCGACGCCGTGTCCGGTCACCTCGACGGTGATCATCGATGCGTGATCGCCAAGCAACCGCAGCGTCTGCGTCGCACCGTCAGATGGCGCAGCAGGATCAAACTGGTTCTGCAACAAGAGAATATCTTGCGGCCAGTCTTCACGGTAGGTGACGACCGGCGCTGCCGGCGCGGACGGCCAGTAGTTGCAGGGCCACGCATTGGCACCCATCCCGTTGGCAAGCGGGTAGCGCTGCCGCTCGGCGGCGATCGTCTGCGGAAACTGGCCGAGATCCCGCGGCCAGTTCGTGTCTTGGCACATGACCGCGAACTGATCCGACAAGAAGTTGTCCGGTATCACGGTCGGCAACTGCACCGCGGGGGCCACCGGTGACTGCGCCGACATGTCCCCGTCGGCCAGGGCCCAGGCCTTGGTCACCATCGGGTAGTAGGCCTGATTCTCCAAAGAGGCCTTCGTGACCGCACGCAGCGCGTTGCCGTCGAGAACACGGTGGCCCGCGAGGTGCACTGGATTCTCATCAAGGCGTGCAACCGTTTTCATCCAGTTGTCGGTGACTTCCTGCGCCGTGACACCGCGGTGCACCAGGGAAGCCTGTCCCGCGATCCACCGAGCGAGCGCGGGAAAAGAATCGGTGAATGCCTTCCCCCACATACGGACGGCACCCTCCACACCGCTGGGCGGATCGGTGGAATCGAGCACGACATGGCTGGTGTGATCGCCAAACATGCTGGCGTACACCAGGCCAAGATAGGTTCCGTAGGAGATCCCCCAGTAGGACCAGGTATCGACGCCCAACGCGCCTCGGATGCGGTCGAGATCGCGCGCGACGTTGCGTGTCGTAATCAAGGGCAGGGCCGGACCTGTCGCCTTCGCGCACGCCGAGACCACCGACAACGCGAAATCACGGCTTGGCGTGAAATCACCCCCGGAGGTCGGCCAGGGATCGGCCCGCACTGCCTGGCGCTGATCCATGTCCAAGTGGCACGTGACCGGGCTGCTGTTGCCCACACCTCGGTCGTCGACACCAATCAAGTCGTACTCATCCAGGATCGCTTGCGGCAGTATGTGCGACTCGACACTGGGAAAGTCCAAACCCGGCGCGCCGGGGCCGCCCGGGTGAACCAGCAGATACCCCTTCCGGTGCCCCGCGGTCGCCGTGGCCAGCCGTGAGACCGCGAGCACCAGTGTCGCGTCGTCCGGGTGCGCATAGTCCGCCGGCACGGTCACGGACGTGCACTGCTGGCGTGGATCACGTGCTGCGGTCCTTCCCGAGGCATCCGGCGTCGCGGCCGGACACGGCCCCCACACCAGGGCGGGAGTGCTCGCCGACGGCTCGGCCGGTCCGCATCCCATCACCATGGCGAGCAGTAACGCCAACGCACCCGTCGCGCGGGATCTCGAAATCACACCGCCAAGCTGCCGCATCGGCGCTATGGCCAACACCACACAGGGGTGGAACCCGGGTGGAAACCTGTGTCCACTGCCGTCCTGCCTCGCTCGACACACCCAGAATCCAACCGTGGGTGGAGGCGAACCCTGCCTGTCACCGGTATCCATAGAACTGTGAATTGCACTACGGACCGGAACCTCGTGACCACACCCAATCGCGCGTACTCAACGGAGTCCATGAATGACTAACTCCAAGAACGCGGGTACCGCTGTCCCCCGCCGCACAGTGCTCGCGGGAGGACTGACCGCCCTAGGTGTCATGGCGGTGAGCGCCGTAACATCAAGCTGTTCAAGAGCTTCCGAAAACCACAACCCGCCCGCGATCTCACCGCACTTCGCGGCGTTGGAGCAGGAATTTGCCGGCCGGCTGGGCGTGTACGCACTGGACACCGGATCCGGCACCGCCCTTGGTAATCGGCAGTCGGAGCGTTTCCTCATGTGCTCGACGGTGAAAGTCTTTATCGTGTCGGCAATCTTGACACGACGACGAACCGAGCCCGGACTACTCGAGAAGCGAATCCACTACACAAATGCCGACATACTCGACTGGGCACCCGTTACCCCCGCGCACATAGCGGACGGAATGACCGTGGAGGAGCTGTGCGCCGCCGCCGTCAGTCACAGCGACAACACTGCCGCCAACCTTCTCATCGCCGAACTGGGTGGCCCCGAGGAAACTGAGAAATTCGTCCGCAGTATCGGCGATAGCACTACCAACACCGATCGCACAGAAACGGACTTGGATATACCCGACGGCGACAAAGACACCTCAACCCCAGAACAGCTGGTGTCAAACCTGCGCACACTCGTTCTCGGCGATGCACTGGACCGGGAGGGGCGCGACAAGCTGATCGGCTGGATGAAGGCCAACACCACCGGGGAGCAATCCATCCGTGCCGGAGTGCCTCACGGCTGGGAAGTCGGAGACAAGACCGGCAGTGGGTCCAGAGGAGAGTCCAATGACATTGCCGTGATCTGGCCACCCAATCGGGCTCCGATCCTCCTCGCTGTGTTGACCGCTCCGGACGACCCGACGTCGACCAAGGGCAAGTTGACGATTGCCCAAGCCACCCGGCAGGCAATCAGTGCACTGGGCGCCTAGCCCGGCCGTTTGAATCCTCACGCCGCGATGGCCGTGACGCACGGTCGAGGCGCCCACCTGAAGGCCATCAGCCGATGATCAGGCTGAACTCGTTCGCATCCGTAACATTTCGCGCCATTGCAGGTAACACCCGACTTTTACGGTGGCTGCGTGATCGGCGCTCACGTTAGGCCGATCGCGTAAGCCGTCAACCGCGGGCGTAGTCGTCACGCGGGGCACGCAGCGCGATCCGCGCTGTCTATGCAGTGGGCGGGCTCTGTCGTCGTCGTCGACCGCAGTCAGTTCCCGTGGCCGTACACGCCGAAATGAGAGGACGAGAGCCCGTGCCGTCATTGCCTAATGTTGAGCGACTCGAAGAGCTCGAGGACGCCCGCGACTCCGGTGGGCCCGGCCTCGCGGCGGGCAGCATGAGTGGGGTCGAACTCGTCGCACAGTCGACCGCGGGTATCGCGCCGAGCGCCGTCATGGTCTCCGGTGCCACGCTCGTCGCGGCCAGTGCCGGCCCCGGCACGCTGTACTCCTACGCCGTCTCCCTGGGCGTGCTGCTCTTGGTGGGCTGGTGTGTGTCTCGGGCGGCCAAACTGCGACCGGGCGAAGATCTGTTGTCGCACATCACCGCAGCGTTCGGCCGGGCGGTCGGGTTCGTTGGCTCGACGGGCTTGGCTTTCGGCTACCTTCTTATCGCGGTCGGCTGTGTCGCTCAGTTCTCGCAGTACATGAAGCCACTGATCGCGGTGGCACCACCCGTCAGCGCGGGCGCCCCCGGCACGGCCATCGGTGTCACCGCCGTCCTGGAAATCGCGTGCGTCGTCGGCGCGGGCTTCATGATGATCCGTGGTGTGCGCGTCTCGGCATGGACCGGCGTCGTCCTCGAGGTGTTGTCCATCGGGGCGATCCTGCTGGTTTTGACCATGGTGCTGATACGGCACGGCTTTTCGATGGCTCCCCTCATGCCGACGGGCATCACCGCAACACAGGTGGTCGGTGGCATGGTGCTGGCGACCCTGGGGTTCGTCGGATTCGAGTCGGCGGCCTGTTTGTCGGTGGAGGCCAAGGACCCTCAGCGCACCATCCCGCGCGCGGTGACCGGTAGCGCCCTGCTCGCCGGGGCTCTATACCTCTACGCGTCGTATGCACAGATCGTCGGCTTCGACGGTGCGGACAAGCTCGCGCAAGACGCGACGCCCTTGAACACCCTGGCCGATGGGCTCGGGCAGCATTGGCTCGCGCTGGCCATCGACCTCGGGGCGGTAGCGTCGAACTTCGCCTGTGTCACCGGATCGCTCACCGCCGCAAGCCGGGTACTGCGTTCGATGGGCGAATCAAAACTGGTGCATGCCAAGATCGCCGCCACGCATCCCAAGCGTAAAACGCCGCATGTGGCCATCGTGCTGCTCAGTGCGGCCGCTCTGGTGACGGCAATAGGCCTGGCCGCCAGCGGAATAAACGAACTCGACGTCTACTCCTACACCGGCACACTCGGCACGTTCGGCTACATGGTCGCCTACATGCTCATGGGCCTGGGTATCCCCGTTCTGTTACGTCGACTCGCGCCAGACGCCGGCATCACGATGGCCGTCCTCATCGGTGGAACCGCCACCCTCTGTTTGGCATATGTGTTCTACCGCAACGTCTATCCGATCCCCGACTGGCCGATCGACATCATGCCCTGGCTGTTCCTCGGGGTACTCCTGGCTGCGGCCGCGTGGTATGTGGCGGGGCCCCGGCGTGCCGCCAACGCGCAATCCCCGACGATGACCCAGCCGGAGACACCGGAACCGGTGAGCGCGCATACAAGCTGAACTGCCGTAACCGCCGCAAAATCGGGTAGCGTTCGTTGAGATTCTCAATACCAATGCGGCGGCAGTGAAGGAGCGGCACAGTGGATCTCGGTGTGTGGGGTGATCTCACGATCCTCGCCGCGGTGCTGGCGTTCACGTTCGCCGCGTGCGTGTTCGTGTATGTCGGCCGGTTGGAGCGCCGGACACCCGCCGCGTTAGGCGAAAAAGTGGGCGCCCATAAGGCTGTCTTGGCCAAGCTGCGTAAGCGTGCACCGATGTCGCAGGACGAGTTCGACTACGCCACGGAGATGGTGTCCGACGCACGCTCGCCGCTCGCCTACGCGATGCCCGGCGTCCTGTTCTGCATGGGTTTCTTCTACGTGGTCGGCTGCCTCTACGAACTGCATGTGCACGGCGGCAACCCATCGTTCCGAACGTTCATCGGCGGAATTCCCATGCTGACGTCCATGAACATCGTCGCCCAGCTGCGCAGGGTCGCGGTACTGAAAGGGCGCCTGCGCGACATCGTGGTGACGCCGTCCGAAGCTGCCGATCTGAGGGTCCCGGTCGGTCAGGCCTGACTCGAGCGAGGCCCCGGCTTCCCGAGGATGGGGTCGTCGTCCTCCCACAGCAGCAGTTGGCGCACCGCCTGGCGCGATCCGTACGGCTGAAGCATTTGACTGGCGGGCCGCGGCCGCACCCGTAGCGGCCACCAGAACCAGCGCCCCAACAGCGTTGCGATGGACGGCGTCATGAAGGAACGCACGATCAGCGTGTCGAACAGCAGACCGAGGGCGATAGTGGTGCCGATCTGGCCGAGAATCCGCAAATCGGCGAACACGAACGACGCCATGGTCGCGGCGAACACCAACCCCGCTGACGTGACCACCGAACCAGAGCCTGCCATCGCACGGATGATGCCGGTGTTCACGCCGGCATTGATCTCCTCCTTGAAACGTGAGATCAACAGCAGGTTGTAATCCGATCCCACCGCCAACAACAAGATGATGGCCAACGCCAGCACGATCCAATACAGCTGAATGCCAAGAAGATCCTGCCAAATCAGCACCGAAAGCCCGAACGAGGCCCCCAGAGACAACGCGACAGTGCCGACAATCACCAGGGCCGCCACGATGCTGCGGGTAATGAACATCATGACGAGCAGGATCAGACTGAGCGCGGCGATTCCGGCGATCATCAGGTCGTATTTGGCGCCCTCTTGAATGTCCTTGTAGGTGGCGGCGGTACCGGCAATATAGATCTTGGACCCGGCCAGGGGTGTGCCCTTGACGGCTTCCTGCGCCGAATGCCTGATCGCCGCGATATGCGAAATGCCTTCCGGGGTAGCCGGATCGCCGTCGTGGGTGATGATCATCCGGGCGGCCTTGCCATCCGGCGAGAGAAAGAGCTTGAGTCCGC
Source organism: Mycobacteroides franklinii (assembly GCF_001853795.1). Classification (NCBI taxonomy): domain Bacteria; kingdom Bacillati; phylum Actinomycetota; class Actinomycetes; order Mycobacteriales; family Mycobacteriaceae; genus Mycobacteroides; species Mycobacteroides franklinii. The sequence goes on along the minus strand of NZ_MLIK01000019.1, from coordinate 761,109 downwards.
GCTGGAACTCGGGGCTGGTGAAGGCCTCCGGCGGTAGATAGAACGAGTCATCGGTCTTCGACGCGTCATAAGCCTGACCCAGCGCGGTGGAGTTCTGCAGCGCCGCGTTGGACTGATCGTTCAGACCGGAGTTGGTGGCGTAATTGGTGAGTGTCAGGTCGCGATTGGTCTGCTGGGTGGCGATCTGAGGGGGAATCAGCGCAAGCAGTTTCGGCTGCAGCGCATCCAGTTTCGCGATACTGCCGGCGACGTCGCTGAGTTGGTCCGACAACGCGTCGATACCGTCAAGCGCGTCAAAGATCGACCGCACCGCGGCGCACATCGGGATATCGAAACAGTGCGGCTCCCAATAGAAGTAGTTGCGCAGCGGGCGGAACTGGTCGTCGAAATTGGCGATCTTGTCGCGCAGATCCTGGGTCACGGCGACGGTCTGTTGAAACGCCTTGGCCTGCTCGTCGGTGAGCGCGCTGGACTGCTGCTGCAGCGCGTACTGCTGGCGCAGAATCTCGATCGACTTGTTGATCACGTCCACCTGTTTGAGCAGATCGGCGCTGCGGGCCTGCTGGAAGGGCAGGTTATTGATCTGCCCCGCGTTGCCCGCACTGATCTGGAACGGTATCGACGTGTGCTCTAAGGGCGTGCCGAGCGGCCGCGTGATCGCCTGCACCTGCGCGACACCGTCGGTGTGGAAGACCGCTTTGGCGACGCGCTCCAGCAGGATCATGTCCGTGGAGTTACGCAGATCATGGTTGGCCTCCACCATCAGCAGCTCGGGATTGAGCCGCGCCGTCGAGAAGTGGCGCTCGGCTGCCGCGTAACCGATGTTCGCGGGCGCGCTGGCGGGCATATACGGGCGGGCGTCGTAACTCGTCGTGTATGCCGGCAGGGCGAGCAGCCCGATAAGCGCCACCGCGACCGTCACCACCAGAACCGGTCCGGGCCATCGGACGATGGCCGTGCCGATGCGACGCCAGCCCCGGGTGCGTATCGGACGACTGGGTTCGAACAGCCCGAAATGGCGGCCGATGGCCAGCACCGCAGGAGCCAACGTCAACGCCGCGACAACCGCGACGAGTACGCCGATTCCCGCGGGGATGCCCAGGGTCTGGAAATACGGGAGTCGGGTGAACGTCAGGCAGAACACCGCGCCGGCAATCGTCAGACCCGACCCCAGGATGATGTGCGCCGTGCCGTGATACATCGTGTTGAACGCGGACACGCGATCCTGCCCGGCATAGCGGGCCTCGTGGAAGCGGCCGAGGATGAAGATCGCGTAGTCGGTGCCCGCCGCGATGACCAGCAGCGTCAGCAAGTTCGTCGAGTACGTCGACAGCTTGATGAGGCCGGCGTTGGCCAGCACCGCGACCACACCGCGCGACGCCGTCAGCTCGATCATCACGGTGAAGATCACCAGAATCGCGGTGGTGACTCGGCGGTACATCCACAGCAGCATCACCAGGATCACCCCGATGGTGATCAGGGTGGTCTTGAGGGTGCCGTGGCTGCCCACCTCGAACTGATCGGTGATGAGGGGTGCCGCACCGGTGACATAGGCCCTGACGCCGGGCGGTGGCGTGGTGCTGTCGATGATGTCGCGCACGGAGTCCACAGACTCGTTGGCCAGTGATTCGCCCTGGTTACCGGCCAGGTAGACCTGCACCAACGCCGCCTTGCCGTCGGCGCTCTGTGAGCCGGCGGCCGTCAGCGGGTCGCCCCAGAAGTTCTGGATGTGCTCCACATGCTTGGTGTCCTGGGTGAGCTTGTCGACCAGGCCGTCGTAGTAGTGGTGGGCCTCGGCACCGAGCGGCTGATCCCCTTCCAGGACGATCATCGCCGCGCTGTCGGTGTCGAATTCCTGGAACACCTTGCCGATGCGCTTACTCGCCTGCAGCGACGGTGCGTCCTGCGGGCTCAGCGAGGCGTTGTGTTTCTGGGCGACCGTCTCCAGCTGCGGTACGAAGACGTTCGTCACCACCGCGGTGCCCAGCCAGAACAGGGCGATCAGTGCGGAGAACCGCCGGATCAGGTCCGGAACCGAATGCCAGCTCGGCGCGCTCATCCGGACTTGTCCAGACAGAAAGTGAAGGCGTTGACGTTGTTCACAGTTCTCTCGTTCTTGACCTGGTCGTCAATCGTGATCCGGCAGCCGATGGAGTCGCTGTTGCCCTGGGCGGAGACGTTGACCGCGACGGCGGGCGTGGTGGTCGTCTTGTCGTAGACCCACGGAAGCGTCACACCCTCGGCGCGCTGCGGCTGGGCGTCCACGTCCAGATAGGTGATGGTTGCCACCGTGCCCGGCGGGCCGAAAACCTCCAAGACCACGTGCTTGGGGTTGAACGGAACGACATTGTTGTCCAGGCCGCTGGGAGTCGACGTGACGTCCTGGGAGGCGAAAATGCCGTGCAGGCGATACACAGCCAAGCCCGCCACCGCGAAAACTGCGACCGCTACCACCAGCATCCACCGTTGACTCAGCTGGCGTCCGATCGAAAACCGCTGCATCCGTGACCCTTTCAACGAGCGGCGACAGGCGCGAACGGAAGGGAATTTTCCCTAGCTTGGCTAATCAAGTGCGTTAGACCGTACGACAAGGAGCTTGACATCACAACACCAAACACGGGTGTTTCTCCGGCGATCGCCTGCCAGACGAACACTGCGTGGGGTCGCCCCAGGTCACCAAGCTCGACGCTCGTCGTGCGCAGGGCCTCGTCGGCACGGATACTCGACCTATGGCTGAGGTTACGGATCTTGCACCGATAGGCGCCGTCACCCGCACACAGGTGGGCCGGGAAGCCACCGAACCGATGCGTGAAGATATCCGGCTGCTCGGGGCGATCCTGGGCGACACCGTGCGCGAGCAGTGTGGTGACGCGGTCTTCGAGCTCGTTGAACGGGCGCGGGTGGAGTCATTCCGGGTGCGCCGATCGGAGATCGACCGCGCCGAGCTCGCCGAGCTGTTCGACGGTGTCGACATCCACCAGGCTATCCCCGTCATCCGGGCCTTCACCCATTTCGCGCTGCTGGCCAATGTGGCCGAGGACATCCATCGGGAACGTCGTCGCATCATCCACATTGCGGCGGGCGCGCCGCCCCAGGACAGCAGCCTGGCTGCCACGTACCTCAAACTCGACGCCGCACAAATAGATTCGAGCCGTGTCGCGCACGCACTGACCGGAGCGCTGGTATCACCCGTGATCACCGCGCACCCGACGGAGACCCGCCGGCGTACCGTGTTCGAGACGCAACATCGGGTCACCGAGCTCATGCGGCTTCGCATGCACGGACTCTCGCAGACCGAGACCGGTCGCGATATCGAGAGTGAGCTGCAACGGCACATTCTGACGCTATGGCAGACGGCGCTCATTCGATTGTCCCGGTTGAAGATTCAAGACGAGATCGCGGTTGGGCTGCGGTACTACCAGGCGGCGTTCTTCGAAGTGATCCCTGAGATCAATGCCGAGGTCCGGACGGCATTGCGTCGCCGGTGGCCGGATACTCAACTGCTCAGCGAGCCGATACTGCGGCCCGGCTCCTGGATCGGGGGCGACCGCGATGGAAATCCGAACGTCACCGCCGAGGTGGTGCATCTGGCGACGAGCAGCGCCGCGTTGACCGCAGTCACCTACTACTTCGAACAATTGGTGGCCCTGGAGCAGGAGCTGTCCCTGTCTATTCGGCTCGTCGCCGTCTCCCCCGACCTGATCGCACTGGCCGAGCAGGGCGGCGAGGCCGACCGCGCCGACGAACCCTACCGGCGGGCCGTGCGCGTCATCCATGCGCGCCTCACCGCGACCGCCGCGCAGATCCTGGACCAGATGCCCGAACACGATCTGGACCTGAGTCTGGCTCCGTACCTCACTCCGGAGGAATTTCTGGGTGACCTGGACATCGTGGACGCGTCGCTGCGCGCCCACGGCAGCGTCGTGCTGGCCGATGATCGTCTGCACAGACTACGAGAAGCAGTGCGGGTCTTCGGTTTTCACCTCAGCGGTCTGGACATGCGGCAGAACTCGGACGTCCACGAAGAAGTGGTGTCCGAATTACTCGCCTGGGCCGGTGTGCACCCCAACTATCGATCGCTGCCCGAGCAGGAGCGCATCGACGTGCTCGTCACCGAACTGAGTACTCGCCGCCCGTTGATCGGCGAGGGTGCCGAACTTTCCGAGCTCGCCCGCAAGGAACTCGATATCGTCGCTGCCGCCGCGCGCGCCGTACGGGTTTACGGTCCCGCGGCCGTGCCCAACTACATCATCTCGATGTGCCAGTCGGTTTCGGACATGTTGGAAGCGGCAATTCTCCTCAAAGAAGCGGGCCTGCTGGACGCTTCACGGCCGCGTCCATACTGTCCGGTGGGCATCGTGCCGTTATTCGAGACGATCGACGACTTGCAGCGCGGTTCTGCCATTCTCGAAGCGGCACTGGAACTTCCGTTGTATCGCGCCCTGGTGGCCGCCCGTGGCGAGAGCCAAGAGGTCATGCTGGGGTACTCCGATTCCAACAAGGACGGCGGCTACCTAGCCGCCAACTGGGCGCTCTACCGCGCCGAACTGGACTTGGTGGAGTCCGCCCGCAAGACCGGAATTCGATTGCGGCTCTTCCACGGACGTGGTGGCACCGTGGGCCGCGGCGGCGGCCCGAGTTACGACGCCATCTTGGCGCAGCCGCCGGGGGCGGTATCCGGATCGCTGCGCATCACCGAACAGGGCGAGGTGATCGCCGCCAAGTACGCCGAGCCACGCACGGCCCATCGCAACCTGGAGACGCTGCTAGCCGCAACCCTGGAGTCGACGCTGCTCGATGTCGAAGGTTTGGGCGAGGCGGCCGACACGGCGTACGAAATACTCGACGATCTCGCCGCCCGCGCCCAGCGCACCTACCGCGAGCTGGTGCACGAAACACCCGGTTTTGTCGAGTATTTCAAAGCGTCGACACCGGTGAACGAGATCGGGGCGCTCAATATCGGGAGCAGGCCCACATCCCGGAAACCCACCACCTCGATCGCCGACCTGCGCGCCATCCCCTGGGTGTTGGCCTGGAGCCAATCGCGCGTAATGCTGCCCGGCTGGTACGGGACGGGAACGGCGATCGAACAGTGGATCGCCGAAGGCGATGGACGGCTTGAGGTCTTGCAGCAGCTCTACCTTCAATGGCCGTTCTTTCAGACGGTGCTGTCCAATATGGCGCAGGTACTGGCCAAGTCAGACATGGGATTGGCCGCCCGCTATGCCGAACTCGTCGACGACGAGGCACTGCGGCACCGGGTTTTCGACAAGATCGTGGCGGAACACGACAAGACCATCGCCATGCATCAACTGATCACCGGGCATGAAGACCTACTGGCCGATAACCCGGCACTGGCACGTTCCGTGTTCAACCGCTTCCCCTATCTGGAGCCGCTGAACCACCTACAGGTTGAGTTGTTGCGCCGGTACCGGTCTGGAGACGAGGACGAGCTGGTGCAGCGCGGCATCCTGCTCACGATGAGTGGGCTGGCCACCGCGTTGCGCAACAGCGGGTAGTCGCCTGGGCAGTGGCGCTAAAGCTCTCGCCACGTGGCCGTAGGTGGCCATCCATGAACGATCCAGTCAGACGTTCTGCAACATGTGACGGTCATGTGTCACTAATAACATTGCACCGTCATAGGTTTCGAGTGCCTGCTCAAGCTGCTAGATGGCGGGCAGGTCCACATAGTTCGCCGGCTCGTCGAGAACCAACACATTCGTACCGCATGACTGGAGCAGCGTTAGAACGCGCAACACCAGTTCAGTTCTGCATGCGGCTCCTTCAACCTGCTCGCGTGATGCCGCGGCCTTCTGCAAACCCGCTGCTGTTTCGTGGGTGAGTTCTGGTCAGCTACTACAGGGCGCATTTGTCGTATGCGAGCAGTCTGGAGCTTGATCGTTTCTGGCTTGCCGATTTTGATGTCTCGGTGGCGCGGAGTGCGGCACAGACGATAGTGAATTCCTTTGGCCCACAAGGTAAACCGATGCAAACTCGGTTTGGCGGGTTCATGGCAGCTAGAAACTTTAGCTGTCGAAGATGCCAGATCCCAGCAGGGCGTCCACCGTCGAGGCTGTACTCTGTTAGGACATTCCAGGCGAGTTCCACGCGATCCATGCCGTTGCCGCCCGTTCCGTCTCACTCTCCGGCTGCTCGGCAACTATCCGTACCGCCCGAACCCTTAACTCTGCCGAGCAACTCCAACCTTCCCAAGAAATGAAGTTCCTCGACTCTCCAGGACGGTTCAGTGAGCTCCCACTCCGTTCTGTGTGTGTTTACCGACTTCTTTTCATCCTTGTGTCACCACAGTCGGTGGGTTACATGGCGAACCAAGTCGCGTGCGACTGGGGTCAAAGTCCCTGAGCAAATTCGTATCACCGATGCTCTGCGGCGGTATAGCAGTAAGATTGCCAAAAGGACCCAGGTCTGGCACTCGAGCATCCACATTTTTGATGTTTCGGATTATGTCCGCCGGAAGCCACTGGTTGATTTCCAGCCATGGGTAGGAACTAATTTCCCCTCCAAAGCGTGGCATGTCGAGCGTCGGCTGCAATACGATCGCCCCGTGCACGTCTGCTAGATACTTTGAAGCAGATTCCCCAATGATCGCCCACGGATCTGCTGTGTCGTATTTTAAGAATATCTCGCCGGTGGGCAGCTGCGCGGCGTCCACGTCTGGTGTTCCAGTTTTAGCTTCGCCGGTATCAGCATTTACTGATGGATTCTGGCGCGCGACTATAAAGCCATTGACATAATCAATTAGGAATGCCACACGCGAGTCACTTGGTGCCGCGTCGAGTTTGAAACCTCGATTATCACCCTTAGCGCTAGAGAATGGTGGATTGTAGACCTTTGCGTCCTTGATGAAGGCGTCCACCTGTACAAGACCCAGATCGGGATGCGGAGTGATCCGGCCTACTGCAATATTTGCGTCACCTAAATCGCCCTCAGAACTCATCACATCGAGTGCCTTCGCAAGCTGCCAATCGCTGGCGGTGATTGGCTCGTGCCCAACCAAAGCTTGAAAGGCTGCCCGCTGGCGCGCAACGCTGTCAAACAACTGTACCGAGTGCCAATGGCTAAGGTCACAGTGGAACGGATCGGGCGTGGGCTCAGAATGATGGTCGTTGTCTTGCAAATAGCCTTTCTCTGCTGCTTCCTGGTTGCTCTCGTTCAGCGGTTCCGCGGCCAGCTGTTGATTGGAGCACTGCCCTGCCAACCCGGCGGCCGCCATGGCCTGAGAGGAAAGCTGCTCGAGCGCGCGATCACGTGCGTATTCGAGCACAATGGTCGCGTCTGGCTGGTCTACACCTGCTTTGTCTGGAGTCGAGAGCGTAATGGTGCCAAGGGAGCTGACCCTTATTGCTCGTCCGTCTTTTCTAGCCTCTTCTACCTGTTTCTGATTCCGACGCATTACGCCTTGTCTCGCTTGCTCGAGCTGGTCAGGGGACGGGACGATCGAACCCCGTTGACTCTCGATCGCCTGGGTAATCGAATCACAGTCTCTGTTTTGGTCTTGTTGCTGATCTAGCGTTTGGTCTTGTTTGCCGCTGTTTTGTCCAGATTGTTGTCCCGGCTGCTCTTGGGGCTGACTGTTGAGTTGATCGCTCAATCGTTGCCAGTTGTTGTTGAGTTGTTGGTTATTGGGGGCGTTGTGGTTGACGGGTTGTTGTTCACCGTTGGCGGCGCGGCTATAGCTGCCGTCTTGGTTTTGGACGGGAGCCTGGCTGGGTTGAGCGGCTTGGCTGGGTTGGGGTGCGGCGCTGTTGTAGATGCTGATGCCGTTGTTTTGGTCCAGGGGCGGCTGTCCGCGTCCGGGGTCATAGGAGGGCATGGCGGGTATGGAGGGCGGGACGAATTCGGTGCCACCTCCGGGCGGGCCCGAGGGCATTCCGCCGTTTCCGGGTCCGCCACCGCAGTCTGGTGGGCAGTCGGCGCGCGCAATGGCCAGCACGGGGTTGGCGCCTGAATCAGGCTGGGGGCTCATGACCGGAACGCCGATAGCGGCCGCCAAGACAGCGAGAACGGCACCGGTACTGGAGGCTCGGCGAAGCACCTTGCGTGTGGACTCTTGTGCAAGCCAGCGGGTTTGGCTTGATGCAGTCTTCATCGTGCGCCCCCTAGTTCGTTCCGCAGTACGCGTTGTTGTTGGACGGCAGCCTGCGAGTGTTGGTGGCCGGCGTGATGGGTTGGCACAGCGATCCGGTGAGCATGTTGGCTTTGACCCAAGCCACCTCGTCGCTGGCAGCGCGCAGGCAGGTGTCGTACTGATCGCCCTGCTGCCCGAACGCCGAGGTGCAGTTGGTGGACATGTTGGAGAACAGGGTGTTGTTGCAGACATCGACCGAGGTGCCCCGGGGTGCCGCGTCCAGGCACATCTGCTGGCGCATGCACGAGGGTGCGAAATCCGCGGTCCGGCCGTCCGGCGACCGGTACTGGCTCGGCCCACCCGGGCACATGCCCGAATGCCGTTCGGCATACAACACCGGATCGACCCCAGCGGGCCGGTACTTACCGTCGACGTCAGTGACGTAATCGGCGGGGACTGTGATGACTTGGGGCGGGCTGACTCCCGCAGGCATACCGTCCCAATCCGCGGTCAAAGCACCGGAAGTGGGCGTATTCGAAGCTCGGTAGGACAGCGTGATCTCGATAGGGAAGGCAAAGATATTGGCCTCGCCCAAGTTGATCAGGATATTGGTCTGGTTAGGGAAACCCGGCCCGATACCCGGGGAAACCGTGACCGGAGCGCTGTGCGCGTCGCGGGCTACCGGAATGGAGAACGTGCCGACGACCGTTGCAGGGCGACCCGGGTGAGGATCGGTTTCCACCAAAACGACATTGGTGCCCTGACGCAGGTGCGTGCCCTCAGGGATGCGCACCCCGACCTGCATATCCGAGGGCGAGAAGATCGTTTTGCGGCGGATGATGATGTCGCCACCCCCACCGGAGAATGGGACCACCTGGTAATCCACATCATTGGAGGTGTAGGTGGCGCCGCCGTCACCAGACCACGCCGCGGCCTGCAGCGTCATCTCACCCGGCAGATGGATCGCGATGTTCTTGCCGGCCCACGTGGTTGGGAAGAAGATGCCGTCCTTGGCGAACATCGGCACCGTGAAGTTGGACAGCTCGCGAGCGGCCGCCAAAGGTTGGCCCATGCCGTTGCCCTCACCTTGCGGCGCCGACGATGAGACTTTGGCTCCACCGATGTTGTTGATGCGCGGCGCATCCTGCGGCATCTCCCGCGGCGCGGGCAGCGGTGGCGGCGTCGGTGCCGCGGGGTCGGCATAGGCCCGGCTGGTTGTCATGACCGACCCCTCGGCAGGTATGACAACCAGCCCAACAGCAAGTAACATCAGCGCAATTCTGAAAATCATTGTCATCACAGATCTTTCGGCTCGCCGTAGACAGTCTGGGTGTCATTGCCGTTCTCGGTGCGGATCCGGAAGGTCGCGAACGACTGGATCTTGACCTGGCCACCGCAGCCATCGGCCTCGACGTTCTGGTTACGCACCTGCGAGACCGCATGCATGTTCCGGAAGTTGATCCGGTCCATCGGCAACTGCGCCAAACCACCGGGCTTGAGCAGCACACGCATGTAACCGCCGATGTGTTCCTGGGCGCCGAGCGAGCCACCGGCCGACGCACCACCGAAACCGCCACCCTGACCGCCACCGCCTTGCGAGCCGCCTTGCCCGCCGCCATACGCTCCGCCGTAGCCCTGGCCGAACACCGACTGGTTCAACGTCAATCCGAGGTCGCCGCCGAGTTCCACCCCCGAGGAGGAGTCGGTGCGGCAGCCCACGAAGTATCCGGTCTCCAGCTGTGCGTCCTGAATGACCGCTGAACCCGCACCCGAGATCGTGGCCTCGGCACGATACGACACCCGGGCTTGCCACGAGTTGCTCGCACCGGCGATGTTGTCGATGTGATCGATCACCTCATTGGTCATCGTCAACCCGACAGTCCACCCGTCATCGGTGACGAACTGCTGCTGCTGATCCGGCATCACCTGGGGGTCGGCAACCGCATAGGGCGCACCGATCAAGATCACGGCCGCAACTGACGCAGACGTTGCGACGGCAGTACCACGCTTCACGTGCTTGCGCGCTAATGAACTAGTCAACCGCATATCTCCCCGTCTTGACACAGCCGCCTCGCTGGATGCCACGGTTTGCGGTGGCACACGCAGATGTATATCAGTCAATGATTGCTCTAGCAACACTTACTGGAAAAACTATGTCTGTAGTGCGGTTACTGGTCAAGGATTGCGGTACGTTGTCCCGCAGGCGGGAAAGTCGACGAACGGATGGGGAAAATGGCTGGCAAGGATGACGGGCTACAGGTTGCTGAGGACATGCGACGCGAGAGCCTGGCCGCTAAACTCACCAAGTTGTACGAGGTGATGAGTCCCGCCGGTGAACCACCATCAGACGCGACGGTCGCCGACGGAATCTTCGAGAAGACTGGGGTCCAGATGAGTGCGCCGTACCTGTGCCTGTTGCGCACCGGCAAGCGCACCAACCCGACTGTGCAGAACGTTCAGGCCATCGCCGAGTACTTCGGTGTGCCTGCCTCCTACCTCATCGACACCGGCGCCGATGCCGCAATCGAATCCGAGCTTCGCCTTGTTAAAGCCATGCGCGACAACGGTGTCCGCGATATCGCCGCCAGGCTATCCGGGCTGACACCCGAGTCGATCGGGAATCTCGCCGGCATTGTCGATCGCCTGCGTGAACTCGAAAACCTGCCCCCGATCGGACCCCCCGATGAAACTGCGACGTAAACGCCCGCAACACAATGGATCACCCGCAGCCGACATGCGTCGGCTCATCGGCGAGCTTCCGGTACCTCATCCCTGGAATCGGGCAGCTTTCGTCCGGACGGTCGAACAACTGCGGGGTCGCCGGATCACGCTCCTGCCCGTGGACGGTGCGCTACTGACGGGCAGCGCGTGTGGTCTCTGGCTGGTCCGCGAACACGACGACGTGGTGCTCTATCAGGACGGAACCTCTCGGCTGCACGCCGACCAGATCATCCTGCACGAACTCGGCCACATGCTGCTCGGTCACGACAAAAGCGCGAGAACTGATACATCACACATGGTTTCAGCGCTCACACCCCACCTGGAACCGGCTGCCGTCAAAGCCGCACTCGGTCGCAGCGCCTACGACACCGACGCCGAACACGACGCGGAAATGTTCGCAAGCCTCATCCTCAGCCACTCGCCACGAGAACGAAGCCTCGCGGATATCCTGCTGGGTCACGAATGACCAACGCGGTACCGGGCTTTATCTCGTGGCCAGTCTTGGCCTGTTTTGTCCTAGTACTGGCATTTCGACTGCGTTGGCTGGGCGCCGGCTTCGCCGCCCACCACCGGAACAGAGTGCTGATCTTCGTCGCCGCCACTCAGGTAGCCACCGAACCGAGTGTGCAACACCTGCTCGCAGCGGCCATACCGTGCCCCGCGACCAGCCTGTCCCAGATCCCGTTCGCCCTCCTCTTTTTGATCAGCCCCGAACTGATCGGATTCATCGCGATGATCGATGACACCGACCCTGCAGTCCTCGCACGCGGCTACCGCTATTACCGGATCGCAACCTTTGTCACCATTGGGGTGATGGGCGTCATCGCCACCGGCCCACGTATTCGCCACCAGCCCATCGCCTTGGCCGGTGACAACTCCGAAGTTCTTGCCGCCCTTGCCTGGTCGGCGCTCTCTATCACTGCCGCAGCCATAATCTTCCGGCTCCTGGTCCCCAAACTTCGCCAAACCCACAAGACCGCTGCCCAACGCATCATCGCCGGTGAACTGGTCGCTCTTGTCGGCGCCATCTGCCTACCCGGCCTGGGCATATTCACTCTCGCCCTGCTCGAACGTCTACACCTAGCCAACACCCTCGAACTGCGCCAAACCATCTACTCGCATGCCGCCTTCGTCGCTCTCCTTGTGGCGCTACCTCTTGCCCTCGGCCCATGCTTCGTGGCCGCGCAAGCCCTCCTGCATCGAGACACCAACGGCCGCACATGGCGGAAACTCCAACCGCTGTGGACCGACCTCACCACTACCTACCCCGACACCATCCTCAACGCACCCCCACAGCGGTTCCAACCGGTCACCGACTTTCAATTGCACCGCGTCATCATCGAAATCCGGGATGCTCTCCTGCAGCTGGCTCCTCACATCACCGAACTCACCGGCACCGACCGACAACGATTGGCCCAGGCTCGTGAACCGGCCGATTTCGCCCAGAGTGGCCTGCAGGCGCTGCAGATCGCCAAGGCCATCGCACACCCCTCCACCGCCGACTCCACACCGACGGGCGCCACACCCCTACCCGCCACCGCCACCCGCGAAGACGAGCTCGCCCAACTCATCGACATCGCAGCCTGGTGGCCGACGGTCACGCACATTGCACAAAAACAGAGTCAGGTTCGATCGTATTCGTAAGTTAGCAGACTATCTAGTTTGCCAGTAAGCTCGCAGCGTATAACTGTTGACTGGTGTAACTATCGGGGCTTACGGTCGTCCCAGAGGCCCCATTGATGGTCCGCCAACTGGCCGCTCTGATGGTCGCGAAAGGATGTGCGCGGTGGCCAATGTGCCTGATCAGCCAGTACGGGGCCTGGATCCGTACGTTCTGTATGTACACGACCTGATCGGATTCGGGGTCGTGGATCAGCACACCACAACCACCATCACGGTCCGCAAAACCAGTGCCGAAATGTGCGTCACCGATAATCGTTGGCCGTCAGAGTCCATCATCACGCGCCCTATGCGTGCGGAGGTTTGGGACCGATTCGTTGACGCCGTGCTCGCAATCGTGCAGACCGCGCCCTCGTCACCGGCGCAGGCCAAGCAGGGGTACCCGATCGACGTCCACTATTCGCTTAGCTATCTCGGGACACACACGGTCTATCCAACTGTGCATGTGCATGCGGTCAACAACACCGCCGATACGACCGCAGACGCGATCACCGCAGCATTCGCGCCCATTCGGCAATTGTTCGAGGCTGTCGAACCCAGCCGGCTCGCCCCGGCTGTCGACTTGTAATGGCCCGGCCAGTGTATGCCTCGGCGAGATGTGCTCGCGGATTCTGTTTGCTAGCCTTATCGCAGGTGGGTGCCTCTCGGCGCTCGGCCATCCACTTTGGGGGGACACGGTGAAGGTTGTCTGGCTTGCCGCCGTGTTGGTGACGGTATCTCTTCCGGCACAAGCTTGTTCAGATGCGCCGGTGCGCACACCGGCGGCCGAATCCACGGACTCGGCTCCCTCTGGTTCGCTCGACACCGGAACATACCCGGTGACGCCCGGACCCGCGTTGGGCAATGCTGGGTCCGATGTGGTCGGGCGGCGCATTGAGGCGCAACGGATGTCGAGCGCGGTGATCGGACCCTGGGAGGTGGACCCCGATTTGAACCGCAAGGACATGCCCAACGCCGTGATGAAGTCCGAAGCACTACGCGATGTCTTCAGCCAAGAGGCGGTGCGCATCGCAATCGACCACGGTTACGTCACGGGATTCGCAAATGCCCGGTCCACCAACGACTCTGCGATACCGCATGACAGACGGCTGAAGAATTTCGTCATGAGATTTCCCGACGCCGATGCTGCGGCGGCTGTCGCTCCGTTACTCGCGGCAGCGGAGCGATTCGGGCCGGGGCCCGTCTCACCGATTTCCATATCGGGCCATCCGGACTCGCACGCGGCTGCGGGAGTCAGCGACAAGGGCAAGCACGTGGTGGCGGCCTTCACCCCGCGGGGTCCGTTTGTCTTGCACGAGTGGGGCGAAGCGTCGTCGACCGATACCGCTGCGCAGCTGGTGGGCGCAGCGCTGGACAAGCAGCTTCCCGCCATCGACGAGTTCACACCCACCGACGTCGCGGAGTTGGTGAACCTGCCGCGCGATCCGTCGGGATTGGTGGCACGCACCATCCAGCAGAAGGAACAGAAGAGCATCAATTCCGGGTATGCCTACGACCGACGCGGCTCACTGAACTTCACGCTCGATCCGATCGCCCTGGCCGCGATCGAAGAGGACGCTGGGGTGGAGCTGATGTCTGGCGGTGCGGCAACGGTTTTCCAAACCAAGGACGCCACCGCTGCGCGTCGCATGGTGGCCGGATTGATCACGCTGGCAGCCAAGGGCCGACCGGGGCAGACGGGTTCCACACCCACCGATGCCATTCCGAATCTGCCGGACAGCCAATGCGTGGCGGACGAAAACAGCAACACCTGTTACGCGACGGTGGACCGCTACGTCATTGAGGCGGGACAACGCGACCTCCTCGACGCGCAGCAGCTTGCCGCGGCGCAATACCAGGTCTTGCAAAGCAAGTAACTGCCGGCCGTCACTCCTCACGACGCGCTGTCGATGAGCTGATACTGAAGGCAACGATGGCCTCCAGGTCGCGGCCGCAGTCGATGATGAGCAGGGCGACGAGCGATGCCCTGCTCGCAGTGGCGATCGCAGGATCGTCCATCCGGCCGACGGCCCGGGCCGCCGCAGCAGCCGCCGTGGCGGTGTCCCCGGATACCAGAGAAGACAGACCGCTGGCCAGATCGCGCACAGCTGCGGGCAATTCATCCGGTAAGTCCTCGCCGGCCCGCAGTGCGGCCTCGGCAGTGCGGGCGAGGTTGAGCACGGTGCTGGTGAGCAGCGCAATCTGTGTGGCCTCTCGTTCCAGGATCTCGACCACGGGTCGAAGTGCCCTCCTGCGGGGCGCTACGCGTATCACCTGACCGGCCGTGGCGCGCGCCTGTGCGATGCCGGCCAGATCCTGGTTGAGGCGCTCGGCTTCGGCACCGATCCAACCGGCATCGCCGGATTCACGTCCCCGGTCCTCGACCATGCGTGCCAATCGAGTGAGCGTGTCTGCCATGGCCGCAAGCGTTGATCCAATGGCTGTGCGCAACAGAGCCACTGGGTTGGCGGGAAACAACAACACGCTGACCACGATCGCGATACCGCCGCCGACCAAAGCATCGAACAGCCGTTCAGCGCCGGTGCCCCCGTGCGGCAGCGTGATGATCAGGATTGCAGAGACCGCGGTCTGGTTGAAGAACATCAGGCCCTGGGCGATGAAGCCCTGGGCCAGAACGACCGCCAAACACAGCGAGACGAACACGGCCCCCACCACTGCGAATGCACTGGTACCCAGGAGCGCCTGCACCGCAACGCCGATTCCGATTCCCAAGCTGACCCCGAAAATCATCTGCAGGGCCCGCTGGGCGCGCAGCACGGTGCTCGCGCTCAAACAGACCGCAGCGGCCACGGGGGCGAAGAACGGCTGCGGGTGTCCCATCAGATCGTGGGCGATGAACCAAGCCAGTCCGGCCGCGATCGAGGCTTGCACGATCGCCCACGCAAGACCGCGCAGGCGCCGTACCGCCGAGCTCGTTGCCGAACCGATCCGTGCGATCACAGTCCGATGACTCCTCCAGGTCCGACGCCGTCAGCCGTACAGTACGTCCCTGATCAACTGTGCCGCCTAGTCGAGCAGCTCCGCCCGCCGATTCCGAACGTTCGATCGCGCTGTTACGCCTGCTCGGGTGCGTGTGCGGCAAGTTGCGATGCCATGGCTTCCACCGACTGAATCAGATCGAGGTACGGGGTGTTGGGGTCACGTTCGTGGTAAATCGCAGTGACGATGATCGGCAGTGTCACGGCCGCTTCCGGGTAGTTGTCGATGTCCATGCGCGCCACCGCCTCGCCCACGGGCACACCCTGGTCATAAAGCCGCGTCGCGTCTGCGTGCAGCGTGGACCAGAAACCGATCCCGCGATCGATAGCCGCATTGATCTCACCGCCGACGAGCACCGGACCATGGCCGGCCACGACTTTCTGTGCCCCAAAAGCGCGGATGCGCTCCAGAGCGGCGATCCAGTTCGGGATAGAGCCCGACCAGGTAACGGCAATGACATTGCGCGCCAACAGATCTCCCGCATATAGCACGCCCAGCTCCGGTAGGTAGGCGATTGCGTCCCCCACGGTGTGGGCCGGACCCAGCTCGTGGAGTTCGACGTCGAGGTTGCCCACTCGCACCGCCTTTTCCCCACAAAACGTGGTGTCGGCGGGACGTACCCGCACCTCGTCGAAGTTGAATGGCCGCGTCAAGGGTTCCAGCACATGCAGCGCGGCACCGGGTTTGGTGCCTGCACCAAGGATCTCCGCTGTGAGATCGGCGTGCTCTTGGGTCATCAGCGCACTGGCAGCCTTTGTGGTGATGATCTCGGTATCGGTGGGAAACACCTGATTGCCGAAGAAGTGATCGCCGTCGGTGTGCGTGTTGAACACATACCGCACCGGCGCGGCGGCGGTCAGCTCGTCCATATCGGCACGCATCGCCTGCGCGTGCTGCACGTCGTAGAGCGTGTCGATTACCAGTGATTCGCCGGCACTGACCACCAGACCCGCATTCGCCAGCCCGAAGCCCATGTCGCCGGAGAGGAACACATGCGCCCCACCACCGAGTTCGAAGAGCCCCTGCTGGAAAGGGATTTCGTCTGTCATCATCGGGCCTTCGCTTGTTCTTCCTGCAATTTGGCGGTGGCTCCGGCCAGAATGCCCGGGCCTGCGATGCCATCTCTCTCAGGGATGATGCCCAGGGTGTTGATGAACATCGCCGTCATCACGTAGTGCCCAGCGAGCAGGGTTATCTCGGCGATTTCGTTGTCGGAGAAGAACTCCTGCATCTCTGCGGTGTCCGATCCGCCGCCCTTGATCCGTGTCAGCAGGTCGTCGACGAAGGCGATGAGCACGTCGATACGACGTTCCCCGAACACCTCGGCCCCGTCCAGGACCGCGTCGATGATCGAATCCGGCACGCCGGCCACTCGTGCTTCGGGCACGTGGTGATGAATCTCGTACTGGGCCTTGGTTACCGCACCGATCCGCAGGATCACCAGCTCACGGACTTCCGGCGACAACGCGCCCGTGCGGAAGGAAAGCCCCAGCGCCAGATACGGTTTGCCACTGGCTTTGGTCATAACCAGCCCTCGGGAGAGGCTGGCCGGAAACAAGTCATAGACCTCCCGTTGCAGGGGATCGAGGTCTGCCACACTCGGCAGCGAGATAGCCATGATGCTCCATTCGCGGTCGCGCCTGCGCACCATCGAAATCAATAAGAAACGGTGCGTACCTAATATCGTCAGGATAGCCCTGCGCGATAAGATACGCAACGTGCCTAAAAAATCGCCGGATCCGGCTCTCGGGCCCGCGTCACGACGCCGAGACGACGTGCTGCTGTCGGCGATCCGCGATGCCACCTGGGCCGAACTGATAGATCACGGATACTCAGGTGTCACCTTTGAAGGTGTAGCCCGTCGGGCCAAGACGGGGAAGCCGGTCCTTTACCGCCGCTATGGTTCTCGGGCACAGATGGTCACCGATGCGCTACCGACCCTCCGTATCGAAACCATCGATGTGGCGCCGACCGAATCCCTTCGTGACGACATCATGGCCTTGGTCGAAACGATCGTCGAAACGTGGCAGCACATCGGAATCGATACCTACCGCAGTCTTATCGCCGAAGCCGACGAGGCGACGCTGCTGACATTCCAGGCGAAGGTGGCCGCAAGGGCGGATCAGACCATCCGCCGTGCCCTGGACGCCGCCCGCGAGCGAGGCGAGATAGGGACCGCCGCCATTTCCGATCTGGTAGCCACCAGTATCTTCGCCCTCGTGCGCAACGAACTGTTCTTCGCGCGCAGGAAGATTGACTCCGGCACGCTCGCCGAGCTGGTCGATTCCGTCTACCTGCCGGCGATCAACGCCGCAGCGCACAGACCCCACACCTGAACCACTGGGCCGTACGTCAGCAGTTGACGCGACCACCGGCGAGGAGTTCTGCATCCGCGTCACGGTCATGCCACTTCCATAGTTTGGGGATCACCTCGTCGCCCAGCCGTTTTGATGTATCCGACCGGGCCCGGGTAGTCGGGACGAACAGTGATGTTCAACATTTCGACACCCAGATCCGCGTAGTGCTCGGCTGCCCGCAGAAAGCGGTCGGTATCCTCAAGCGGATCCAGACCGGGACCAATCGCCAGGGTCTTGCGAATAGATGGCCCTGGGCTACTCCCATAACCAGATCCTAGAAGTTACCGCCTGGCAGGCTGTCTCTGCCTCAGCCGATGCCGATTACCTGCCGGACTGCCAACGATCTACTGAAAATGGCGGCCTGATAAGGCAATCCGAGGACACCCGCTCTGATCACCGACCGGTCCTCGTTGGCCGCGGCGCGGAGCCACCGTAGAGGGCTACCTATCAGGGAGGCGGCCCTTCGGACTCCTGCAACAGATCCGGTCGATAGAACGCGAGGCTTGCCGGGTTCATCAGGGCGTCCGGGCTCGCGACGGTGCTCGGGTCTGCGCCTTGCAGAAGGCGTTTCACGGGGACCTCGAGCTTTTTGCCGGTGCGGGTATACGGAATCTCGGGCGCGATCACGACGCGATCGGGAACGTGACGTGGCGAGAGGTTGACACGCAGTGCCGTCGTAACAAGCTTGCGCAGTTCGACTTCCGAGTATTCGGCGTCCGCCCGTACGACGAACAGGATGAGTTGGCCGTGCCCTGTTGTCGGATCGTCCAGGTGCACGACGAGGCTGTCGTGGACCTCGGGCAGGGCATCGAGGACGTTATAGAACTCCGCGGTGCCCAGGCGCACACCACCGCGATTGAGGGTGGCATCGGATCGGCCGCTGATCACGGCCGATCCGCGGCTGGTGATGGTGATCCAATCGCCTTGGCGCCAGATCCCGGGGTAGACATCGAACCAGGTATTGCGATACCGGGAACCATCGTTGTCGTTATAGAGGGCCACAGGCATCGCGGGGATCGGCCCGGTGATGACCAGTTCGCCGTCCGTATCGACTACCGAATTACCTTCCGCATCAAATGAATCAACCGGTATACCGAGTGCCCGACAGGACATTTCACCGGACCACACCGGGGTGAGTGGCGAGCCTCCGAGGAGAAGCGAACAGACGTCGGTGCCTCCGCTCACTGAGCCGAGGATTACTCGAGTGTCGAAATGGTCGTACACCCAGGTGTATCCGTCGGGAGGTAAAGGCGAGCCGGTGGACCCGATGAACCGCAGCGCGGCAAGGTCGCCAAGGTCTTTAGGCTCGATACCTGCGGCGCGACAACCCATGAGAAACGAGGCACTGACCCCGAAATGGGTGAGCGACGCACGCGCCGCCAGCCGCCACAGAGCCCCTAAATCCGGATAGGCCGGATTGCCGTCGTACAGCACGATGGTTGCGCCCGCCAAGAGGGCGGAGACCACCGTGTTCCACATCATCCAGCCCGTAGTGGTGTACCAGAGGAGGCGATCGCCCGACTTGATGTCCAGATGCAGAACGTTGTCTTTGAGGTGGGTCAGCAGCATTCCGCCGTGTCCGTGGACGATCGGCTTCGGTCTGCCGGTGGTACCCGACGAATACAGCACGTAGAGCGGGTGGTCGAACGGGACACGATCGAACTCCAAAGGCTCTTCCTCAGCAAGCAATTCACTCCATCGGAGCATGTCGTCCGATGGAGCCTCGTCGAATATCGTCGGCACGAATACCGTTGTGGTGACTGTCGGTAACCCGTTACGGAGCTCCTCATGTTCGGCGCGCAAATCTACGGTCTTGCCACCGAAGGTGTACCCGTCGACGACCAGGAGCACTGTCGGTTCGATCTGACCCAATCGCTCTATGACGGCCCGCGTCCCGAATTCGGGCGGGCAACAGGACCACACCGCGCCGAGGCTTGCCGCGGCAAGGAACGCGACCACAGCCTCGGGAATGTTTGGCAGGTAGGCCGCCACCCGGTCGCCGGGCCGTACCCCAAGTCTGCGAAACCCCGCACGAGCGCGGGCAACTTGTTCACGCAGCTGGTCGTAGGTGAGTGTCTTTGGATCACACTCTGATTCATTGTGTGCGACCACGGCGGGCGCACCGGGAGGCCGCCCATTGCGCAGAGCGTGTTCGGCGTAGTTGAGCCGGACATCCGGGAACCAACGCGCCCCAGGCATGGTGCGATCCGCGAGCACCGGAGTCGCTACACCGTCTGCTTGAATGTCGAAAAACTGCCAGATCGAAGCCCAAAATCGATCTGCGTCGCCGGTGGACCATTCCCACAAACTCCGATAATCGCCGAACGTTTCGCTGATATATCCACGCCGACAAAGCCATTCGATGTAACGAACAATTTGTGTATCTGCGACATCGTGCGGTTCCCACAACACCACCGACATAACGACTCCTTGACCTACGGTCCGTCCAACGCAAGGGGTATGCGTGAGATGGACTGTAGCGCCGCCTTAGCTTTTAACGCAATGGCGCTGCGTTAGCCGCGAGGGGAGCTTCCTCCCGGTCCGGACATGCCACGCAGGAGTACCTCGACCATCTGCTCGATGGTGTCGTCGTCGATGGGTTGTCGGGTAAGCAGCACCCGCGTATGCAGTGGAGCAACAAGCAGTTCGAGTGCGAGACGGGCATCGATGCCCGCGGGCAGTTCGCCGCGTGCAATGGCGCGGTCGAAAATCACGCTGGCTGCTTCGATTCTGGACTGCCAGTACTGGGCGCGACTATCGGCCAAGGCCGGGTCGTCGTCGGCCACAGCCATCGCTCGCACCAGCGCCGTACCAAGCGGTTTCGCGAGCTGGGCCCGAATTCGCCGCGCAAGTGCTATCAGGTCGCTGCGCACCGCGCCGGTGTCGGAGGCCGGAAGTTCCGACTGGCTGTAGTCCAGCAGCGCGTCGAGTATCAAGTTCTCCGCCGAACCCCATCGACGCAAAATCGACGAGGCATGCACACCAGCACCTCGCGCGATCTCATTGATCGTCAGTCCGGCGGGACCGCGTACGGCGATGGTTTTCAGCGTCGCCTCCAACACGGCGGAGCGAACTCGCGCAGAACGGCCGCCGGTACGGCGCTTGACCTGCGCCTGGGTTCCGCCGCTGCTCATACCGGACATATTAATGCACCACTATTGCGTTACCGGACCAGGCGGCCTAAGTTCACCACTAATGCAAAAACCATGCATTAAAGGCGAAGAGTGAGAGGGCCACGCGATATGACCAAGACACTGTTCACGAACGGCGCCATTTTGAGCATGGACCCCACCGTCGGTGACTTCCGCCGTGGCGACGTACTCGTCGAAGACGGCGTAATCACCCACGTCGGGGGTTCGGTGAGTGCCGGCGACTGCGATGTCGTCGATGCATCCGATGCGATCGTGCTGCCAGGTCTGATCGACGCCCACCGCCATCTGTGGTACTCCGGCGTCCGCGGTACCGGCATGGACGAGGCCGCCGGCGACGCGATCGCCGCGTGGAGCAAACTCGGCCCAGCATTCACTCCAGATGTGTTGTACGCCTTCACCCGTGCGGGCATCGCGAATGCGCTGGAGTCTGGAGTGACCACCGTGTTCGACTGGTGTCACGTCATCAACTCGCCGGAGCTTGCCGAGGCCGCCATCCAAGCCCATCTCGACATGCCGATGCGCGCGGTCTTCGCCTACGGCGCGTCCATGCGGCAAAAACTCGACGAGTTCGCCGGCGAGTTCGGCTCGGCGTCTTGGGACCACGCAGCACAGGTACAACGCCGGCACTTCTCCTCCGCCGACAGGCGGCTCACGTTCGCGCTCGCACTACAGGGGCTCGACTTCACGACTCTGGAAATCACCCGCGCCGACATCGCCGCCGCCCGCGCGATGGGAGTCCCCATGAGCTTTCACAACGGTGTCGAGCTGGGGCCGCCGAAGGAGTCGATCAAACGGCTCGCCGACGCGGGTCTACTCGGTTCCGATATGAGCTTCGTGCACTGTTGCAACACAACCGACGAGGAGTTCCGCCTGCTCGCCGATCATGGCGGTCGGGCAATTTCCTGCCCCGCCGTCGATGCGGCAGTCAACCTCGGCGCATCACCATCGGGTCGCATGCGCAAAAACGGCCTGTCTCCGTGCTTCGGGGCAGACGCGCTGGCAACCGCCAGCGGCGACCTGTTCGAGGAAGCACGCGTCGGGCTGTTCCTCGAACGCAATGACTACGGGCATGTCCAGCATGCCGGCGGAGGTGTAGTGATGACGCACGGCGACCGTATCTCCGCACGTGAGGCGTTGGCGGCGGTCACATCGGTCGCTGCCAAGAACTGCTGGCTCGAAGGCGACGTGGGTTCTCTCACTCCGGGAAAGCGTGCCGACCTCATCCTGCTGCGCGCTTCGGACTCCAATCTTTGGCCGCTGGGGAATCTGCTGGGCACCGTGGTCAGCGCCGCCAACCGCGGCAACGTGGACGCCGTCATGGTCGATGGCAAGTTCGTCAAACGCGATGGCCGACTCGTCCAGATCGATACCGACGGTATCCGTGCCGATCTCATTAGCGCGCGCGACAGCCTTTATGCCGCAAGCGGTTACGACGACATCGAGCCGAAACTCATCGGCTAGCCGTACCACAGACACCGGGAAGGGACAGCACATGAAGGGCCTCGACAAAAGGGTCGCCCTGGTCACCGGGGGTGCACATGGCATTGGACGGGCAACCGCATCGCGGCTCGCCTCCGAAGGTGCCCGCGTCGCGATCGTCGATGTCGACGGCGAGAAAGCAGCGGAGGCTGCGGACATGATCGGCTGTGGAACAATCGGTTTGGGTGGCGACGTGTCCTCCGAGGCCGACGTTCAACGTTACTTCGGCGAGGTCGTACGGCACTTCGGCCACGTCGATGCGCTGTACAACAACGCGGGCATCGGCCCCTACAGCCTGCTCGTCGACCAGGACCTCGTCGCCTTCCAGCGTCTGATCGCCGTCAACTACGTGGGCGTTTTCCTGAACTTACGGGAGATGCTGCGTATCTCTCGCACTGCCGGCGTGCCGGTGAACATCGTCAACACCACGTCGCTGACCGTCGAGAGACCCACCCCGATGCTGGGCGCGTACGGCTCGACCAAGGCAGCAGTAATCAGCCTGACCCGCAGCGCCGCGATCGAAACCGCTTGGACAGGAACACGTGTCAACGCAGTCATGCCCGGCCCCATCGACACCCCGATGATGCAGCAGCTCGATGAGGCTGGCCGCAACGCCATGTCATCCGCGCTGCCGATCGGGCGCCTCGGCCGACCCGAGGAAGTCGCGGCAATGGTCGCATTTCTGCTGAGCGACGAGGTTCCGTACGCCACCGGCGGCGTGTATCCCGTTGCCGGAGGCGGCTCCTGATGTGAACAGCACCTGTACGCGATATTTAAAGCAGTGGTATTGCGTTAACCGCCGGTGCGAGGTACGGTCACTAAAGCAGCGGTAATGCTTTAGTGAATGAAGGTTAGGGAGTCGTCATGTCTTATCAATGGCCAGTGGACGTACACGCACTGTTCGGTGAGCGGTATGCGCAGATGATCAACACTGGGCTGCCCGCGGCCGATGTCGACGTCGTACGTGCCGCAATCACCGACATGTGGCCGGATTCTGCCGGCGGCTGGGTCCACGAATGGTCGAAACAGGCCGCGGCCTACGCCGACGCGGGCGCGCATCAGGCCGCCGCGCTGGCCTATGGGTGGGCCAAGTTTCCCACCCTGGCCGATGAGGCCAAGCGTGTCGCGCTGGCCAATCAGCTTGAACAGTACGAACTTGCGGCCCCAGGCTTCGGGGTGCAGTTCGAACGTCACGTGTTGGAGCTGCCCTACCGCGGTAACACCACAAAGGTTCCGGTACATGTGTATGCCCCGTTCGACCTGCCTGCCGATCGGCCGGTGATTATCGCCAGCGGCGGCGTCGACAGCTGGAAGATGGACGTGCACGGACTGCTGGTGCTGCTCGCAACCCAGTTGCACGCCCGGGTGGTGGCATTCGATATCGCGGGAACCGGTGAGTCCGAGGTGCCGATGTCCAGTTCGGGCGGCGCGGAAATCGTCCGCGGTCTAGTCGAATACGCCCGACCTCTCGGCAACGGTGTTGTAGGGCATATCGGCATCTCGATGGGCGGACATTTCTCGGCGTGGTCGGGTCTAGCAGGCGCGGTAGACGCTGCCGTAGTACTGGGCGGCCCGGTGGAAGCGGCCTTCCGCAGCGAGCGGGGCCAGGCCGCGTTCGGTATGGATGGAATCGTCGGCAACGCACTGGGATTCGACACACCGCCCAGTTTCGACGAGCTGACCTCACGCCTGACGGAGTTCTCGTTGCGTCCGCTGCTCGATCAGGATCACAACGCCCCGATGTTGGTGGTGAACGGCGCCGATGACGTCCACGTCCCACAGGCGGACACCCTGGTGTTTCAGGGCCGCCGCGATACCGTGGTCGATCTCGTTGCCGATACCGGACACTGCGCGGTCTCCAAACTCCCCGAGGTGTTCCCCACCATCCTCGCCTGGCTCGGCCGCACCCTTGAGGCCGTCACGCTAACCAGCAAGTAGCTTGTCCGGCGGCATGTGCCCCAAGCCCGGCCATGTCCAGTTGTTTCGGCGGGGCGATCACGATTGCCTACGTCGGAAGCGTGTAACCCCGGGAGGCATCGCCGAGGGTGCGCAGTGTGTCGACCAGTTCTCGCGCCTTGACCTCACCGAGTACCTCGCTGATCCACTCGTGGGTCTTAGTGACCTGGGCGTACGCCCGGGTGAGCTGCTGTTGTCCGGTCGCGGTGATGGAGATCCGCCGTCTGCGCCGGTTGGTCGGGTCGATGGTCTTGCTGATGAGATCGCGGCCCTCCAGCCGGTCCAGCAGCGGCGTCAGGGTCGAGGCATCGAGTGAGATGAGCGCGCCGAGCTCGGTCTGCGACAGCTCTTCGTGTTCGGCAAGAGTGAACAAGACGGCGAATTGCGGTGGTGTCAGCTCGGGCAGCTGCAGTTGCCAAATCGCCGACAGTGCCTGGCTCGCGCGACGCAGCTGATGCACGGCGCTGTCGGACAGTTTCCCCCGTTGGGGCTTCGTTGCCTTCGCCATCTCGCGACTATAGTTTGCGCAAGGTCAATTTGTGCACGTATATTACGTGCACGTATCTTTGTATCGTGGTTAGAACCGCGGTCGCACTGATGCACCCGTCGCGCACGAGCGGAGGATCGGTTCGGTATGGAATACACGCGGCTCGGCAATTCCGGGCTACACGTCAGTAGCATCGCACTGGGGTGCATGAGTTTCGGCCGGCCCGGCGCCGGCCGTGATTGGGCGCTAGACGAGGACCAGGCCGCAGCGATCTTCCGAGCGGCGGTCGATCTGGGTATCACGTTCTGGGATACCGCCAATGTGTACAGCGCGGGTACCAGCGAAGAGATCACCGGCGCCGCGATCGATACCTACACTCGCCGCGACGCGCTCGTGCTCGCCACCAAAGTCTGGGGCCACATGGGCGATGGCCCTGGCGGACAGGGTTTGTCGCGCCGGGCCATCTTCGAGCAAGTTGACGCCTCCCTGCGTCGCCTCGGCACCGACTACATCGACCTCTATCAAATCCACCGTTTCGACCCGCACACACCGGTCGGGGAGACGATGGAGGCGCTTCACGATGTCGTCAAGGCAGGCAAGGCCCGCTATCTCGGCGCATCATCAATGTGGGCATGGCAATTCGCCAAGATGCAACACACCGCGCAACAGCACGGATGGACACCGTTCATCTCCATGCAGAGCCAATACCACCTCTTGCAGCGAGAAGAGGAACGCGAGATGTTCCCGCTGCTGGCCGACCAACAGGTCGGTTCCATTCCATGGAGCCCGCTGGGTGGCGGATTCCTCACGCGCCCATGGGGAGACGATCGCAATACCGCGCGCGGGGCGGAAGCCGAACAGCGCCGCCGTGACATGTACGGCAACCCAACGGTATTGGACGAAGACAAGAAGGTTGTGGACGCAGTCGAGCGCATTGCCCGGGACCGTAATGTCTCGATGGCGCAAGTAGCGATGGCCTGGGTGCTGAAGAATCCTGTCGTGGATGCCCCTATCGTCGGGGCGACGAAGACCGATCACCTTGTGGATGCCGCCGCGGCAGTCGATCTGTCACTCACCGTCGACGAAATCAAAGTATTAGAACAGCATTACGCCATCCGGCGACCCACCTACTATCAATAAACCCCACGAGGCCTATTTCAGCGCGAGCGCACCAACCGGGGTGCCGGATGCACCCGTGATCGGGAGGTGCGGGGCAACCAGCATGAATTCGTACACGCCATCTCGCGCGCAATCGTCGGCGAGAGCCTCGAGGTCGAACATCTCGCCGAGGGCCAACCCGCCGTGCACCAGAAGCACCACATGCAGGGGCTGGTAGTAACCGATTTCATTGGGGCGCACCTCAACACCCCACGTATCGACCACCAGCGCGGCGATGTCCTTTCGATGGATCCACGGCGCCGCATGCAGCGAGACTCCCGGCGCGGCACCACCCGCGTAATCGCCCCAGTTGCCGCGACGCGCCTGCAAGAAGCCTGTGCGCACGAGAAGGGCATCACCGGGGAGCACCTGGATCCCCTTGCTGTCCAGCGCGCCTTCGATGTCCTCGCTGGTAATCGCATACCCGGGATCGAGCGAGTCAACACCTTTGTAGCGGGCGATATCGGCCAACACACCTCGCGCGATACCCTTGTCTGCGACATGTTCGACGGCGTTATGCGCAGAACCGGTGGCGGAGATATCGGACGCGGGACGGTTGTTGTACATCCTCCCTTCCCAAAAGACATGGTTCAGGCAGTCCCACTGCGTGCCGGCCTGTGTCGGCATGATCACGACGTGGTCGGAAAATCCGACACCGGGACGCGGCGAAAGCCCCAGGGCGACAAGGTCTTGCTGACCGGTGGCGACGTCAGTCCCCGTCAGCGACGAGTACAGAATTGGGTTGAAGCGGCCATACTGTCCCGTCTGCGGGCCACTCTGGTCGTAGGGCATCGAGAGCGGAATCGCCTTACCCTGCCTCACCAGCGAGGCAGCGTGGGTGAGCTGTTCGGGGCCCACGAGATTCCAGGTCCCTATCTGGTCATCGTCGCCCCACCTGCCCCAGTTGGAGCATTCAGCGATGTAGCGCCGGATCGTCGTCTCGTCCTGATCTGTCGGATTTTGGTTGTCGGTTTCGGTCATGAGTTCCTCGCATGCGTAGGGATGTCGGCTGCTGACTTATCGCGGTACGTCGCCCCACGCGGCAGGTTGAGCGTCCAGGGGCACGTCGAGCGATTTCAGGAAGATAGATGTCATTACGTAATGACCTGTGAGAAGTGCGATCTCGGCGATCTGCCGATCACTGAAGTCGGAGGCGAGCACCTCAACTATCTCCGGTACCACGGAATTGTGCACCGCCGCATCGACGTACGCCACGAGCCGGGCGATTTTGGGGCTGTCAAAATCGGTGGCCTTGGTGAGTAGTTTTTCCACGACGGTCGCCTCGAGGCCGAGGGATAGCGCGATGCCCTTGTGCTGCATCGCTTCATAAGGATTATCGAGGAGGCCGCCGACTCGCAGGATAACGGTCTCGCGGTCTTGTGGCGCAAGGGTCGAATACCTGAAGGACTTCCCGAGGTCCAGGTACGGCTCCGCGGAGGCTTCGGCGAGCACGAGATAGCGCGTGATGTTGGTGGGAAAGCGTTCGTAAATCGCCTTCTGCGCTGGAGTCAGCACATCCAGTTCAGGTGCGACAGGCATTGTGGCCTTCTTTCCGCGGTGCGTTGTCAGGGCGTGGCAGCGAGTGATCGACGGTTGGGCGGCGCTGCCCAACGTCCTGCTTAATGCAAGATCACTGCTTTTATGTCAGGGTAGCGACCGACGGCTATTATTGCAATAACGCCGCGTTAGTCGGCGCTGGTGAGCCGCGGCGTAGTCGGCGTCTATTCGCCGCATTCATCGAAAGAGGCAACCGTGGCCCTCGATCCATCACGTCCTCAACTACCGTCGACCTGGTGAAGGTATCGGGATCGCGCGTCACCCGGGCCGGTGCCGTCGTAGCAGTCCTACTTGCCCTCGCGGGGGTGTCCTCGTGCGGACATTCAGTGCCTCCGATCACCGCACCGAGCGTGGTTCCCACCGGTCCATTTGCACCCGTCACCCGGCTGGTGAACGACGCGGTCGCCGCACCGCGACTGCCCGGTGCGGTGGTTCACATCGGACACGGCGGCAAGATCGTCTTCCGACAGGCGTTCGGATGGCGCAAGCTCCCCGATGAACCGGGCCTGGACGGGTCGCCCGCACCCGCCGAACCGATGACCGAAGACACGATTTTCGATATCGCCTCGTTGACCAAACCCCTTGCGACGAGCGTGGCCTTCCTGCAGCTGTACGAGAAGGGCCTGGTTCACCTCGACGAACCCGTGCAGACCTACCTGCCGGATTTCAACCCCGCCGACGATCCGCGGCGCGCGCGGGTGACGCTTCGCATGCTGCTCACGCACACCTCGGGCATCGGAGGCGACCTGAGTCATCAGGGCCCGTGGGGGCTGACGCAGGCGGACAAGGCCGACGGCATACACCGCGCACTTACCGCACCGTTGGCATTCGACCCCGGCCAGACGTTCCACTACTCCGATATCAATTTCATCATCCTCGGCGCACTGATCGAAAAGATCACCGACGTGCCGCTGGATATTTACGTGCAGGACAACGTCTTTGCGCCACTAGGCATGGCCGACACACGCTACCTGCCGGCTACTCGGGCGTGCGGCCGGTACCAAATCATCGGTACAGCAATTGCTTTCGATGAGAATGCGCATGCTGCCACGCCGTGCCCGTCGGGCACCTGGAACACCGATCTGTTGACACGCATCGCGCCGACTGCTCATGACGAAGACACCCCCGACATCAACCCCAACTACGACCATCTGATTCGCGGCACCGTGCACGACCCCACCGCACGCCGGATGGGCGGGGTGGCCGGCAGCGCCGGCGTCTTCGCGACCGCCGATGATGTCGGCAGATATTGCCAAGCGCTTCTCGATCGTCTCGCCGGGCGCCCGAGCCTGTTCCCGCTGAAGCAATCGACGCTGCAATTGATGACGACTCCGCAGCAGCCCGGGCATACCGCCGCGCAAGTTGAGGCCGCCAACAACGCGACCCACCACGCCATCGAAAAGACGCCCAACCCAACAGATCCCCTGCTCGCGCCGAACTATCCGGCTATCGCGGGGCAGAATCTACGCGGCCTCGGCTGGGATATCGATACGGAGCTGTCCAAACCGCGCGGAATGCTCTTTCCCATCGGCAGCTTCGGCCACTCGGGCTTCACCGGCGTGTCAGTGTGGATGGATCCTGGTTCCGATATGTATGTCATCGTCCTGGCGAACGTCATCCATCAGCGCGGCGGTCCACCTATTGTGAGGCTGAGCGGCGATATCGCCACAACAGCTGCGCACGCTCTACATCTCTACAGCAACTAGTCGGACCAACCGTCGAGAACGACTGCGCCCGTATCGATCACGAAATCCTTCGCCTTGATACAAGAACGTTATCGGGCGTCCCGGCGGGGCTACATCTTTCACAGCAGTCACATTGTTAACTTGCAGCGATGCAAGACTCGTCGGGGACCAACGACTCTCAGCGCTCCTCACGTCCGGTAACCCGACGTGACGCACTGCGCTACGCCACAGCCGTGTCGGCACTGGCCGGGCTGGGGGCGGCATCTCTTGGTGCCGGCATACCCACGGCATCGGCTGCCGCGCCCACATTGATCGACTTCGCCATGCGCCAGATTCCGGCAGACCAGATCAAGGCTGCCGGGCACGCGGGAGTGATCAACTACGTCTCGACATCACGTCCCGGCTCATCGATGGGCGCCAAGCCGATCACCCGGCCCTACGCCCAGGCGCTCACCGCGGCCGGGCTGGTGATCGTCAGCAACTTCCAATACGGAAAGCCCGGCGGGACAGCACCTTCAGACTTCACGCGCGGCTTTGACGGCGGTGTCGAAGACGCCCGCACCGCGTGGCAGCTGCATACCGCGGCCGGCGGCGGCCAGAGTGCGCCGGTCTTCTTCTCCGTCGACGACGACATCAACCGCGGCACCTGGAATGCTGTTGCCCTGCAGTGGTTCCGGGGTATCAATTCGGTGCTGGGGGTGCAGCGCACCGGCATCTACGGCGGCGTCAATCCGTGCCAATGGGCCGCCGCCGATGGCGTGATCGGCAACTCGCGCTCACCTGGCCACGTGTGGGCCTGGCAGACAAGGTCCTGGTCTCGCGGTCAGGTCTTCCCCGGCGCGGTTCTCTACCAACGCATTGTGAGCACCGCGTCCAACCCAGGCCCGGTTGTCGGCGGCCTCGAAGTCGACGTCAGCGACGCCCTGGCCCAGGATGTCGGCCAGTGGAACTTTCATCAGTGACGTCGTAGACCACTGACCTGACGGGCACGGAGCGCCGAGCCGAAGGCCACCCGATGCGTTTGTCGTAGGCTCGTGGCATGCCCGCCATCGAGCTCGATGGTCAGCGCATCTTCTACACCGATACCGGCGAGCAGGACCTTCCCGTAGTGCTGGGAACCCACGCAACACCGATGGACACGGTGTCACTCGAGCCCCTGACCGCATCCATCGCAGCCGCCGGGTACCGGGTGGTGGCCTTCGATCTGCGCGGCCACGGCCAAACCGTCTACGACAAGACGCCTTACATGATCGAAGACATGGCCGCCGATGCGCTGGGCTTGATGCATCACCTTGGAGTGCAGTCATTCACCTTCCTCGGTGAAGGACAGGGTGCCGTACTGGCACTTCGCACCGCGTTGGCCGCACCCGACAGAGTCGAACGGCTGGTGTTGATCGGGACGACCGCCGCAGCACCCGATGCCGCCGAGAACGGCGCGTTGCACGCGGCAATGGAGATCTGGTGCACTCAAGGACCTGACCCGACTGTCTACCGTCTGGTGGCCGAGTTCGCCACAGGCACACCCGAAGACGCCGAAGCCTTATTCGGGCGGTGGCAGCGTTCTGCGTGGACCGATTACCGCGAGTCATCCAACGCATTGGCGAATCGAACCGACTTCGTCGACCTACTGGGCAAGATTGAGTGCCCCGCGTTGATTCTGCACGGCACCACGGACTTCTTTGCGCCCCGGGAGCTGGGCGAAACTGTCGCTCGCAACCTCGGTGGCCCCACCGCATTCGAGCCCATTGAGGGTGAACGGCAATCGATCAGTATCGCGTTTGATCCCCGTGTGGCACAGCACGTTACAACATGGCTAGCGGGAACCCACACCTAGCAGCAACGATCCGCTGGACTGCGGGTTGTGCCACGTGCGCATATCCAGAATCTGGACCGTTCCACCAGAGTCGTTGATGACCCATGCCCGCGTGTCGGGGTCGATCGGTATGGGCTGCTGCCACTGACGTTGGAACACCGATATTGGCATGAGCGAATTGATGATTCGTGTGAGCGCCGGATCGTTGGGGTTTGCCGCCAGGGATCATCCCGGGGAGGCTGACAATCCGAAGAGACCGGGCAGGCGCTAGCTCAGGGACATACGGAGTTCGGCATATGCGTCGACAAGTGCGTCGAGCGTGAACCGCCTATTGAGCCCGCTTGGATTAGGTAGCACCCATGTCGTCACGCCCGCGAAGCTGAACGGCTGTAGTCCGAACGCGATATGTGGATCTTCGAGCATGCCCACCACCGCTCGCTTTCCGAGAAAGGCCAATGCACGAGGCCTCAAGCGGCGGATCTTGTTCTCGAAATCTGGCCGAGCGGCACGGAATTCGCTAACTCCGATGTCGTCCGCCCGCGGCGTTGCACGACTCACCGCAGCAGTGATGCCACACCTATACGTCAGTAGTTGACGCTCGTCCTCCGGGCGTAGCCGAATGTCGGTGAACCCGGCCCGGTAGAGCACTTCCCAGAAACGATTACTCCGGTTCGAGAAGTTATGTCCGTCGGCCACCGCGGTAGAGGCAGGGTTGATCCCACAGAAAACGACATCGAGCCCAGGAGCGAGAATGTCGGGAGAGTACTGGCCCACAACAGTAGGTTCTCATTGCGACCTGGCAGTCGCGCCTGGCTGATGTGCTTGATGCGTTGATGCAAGTGCAAGCCGGGGCCTCTACATCAAGGACAACCTTCGTCCCTGGTTGTAAAAGTCCTCGATGATTCGTAGCGGCTTTGACCCGCTCTGTTTTGACTTGAGCGCACGACGCGTCTCGTCCACTACAGATGGTGGCCAAAGAACCCGCTAATCCACGGCGTAGACCACCAGACCCGGGCCCTTCAGGTTGATAACGATATGAAACCTCAGTGGTTGCATTGCGACACGTGGAGCCCTGAGTACTTGCTGGGCGCCCTTATGGTCACTAAGTGCACCGTCGAACGGCCCTCAAGATTCCGCTGGTATTGGCAGCGGCGACTCTCCCTCAGGTACTGGCTCCTCTTTCGGTGATCCCGCGGGCGACTGCCGCGTCAGGACAATGGCCTGTTGAACGCGCCAATGCGTGGTACCAGGCGCAGGGTTGGTTGGTCGGCACCAACTTCATCACCTCGAACGCAATCAACCAGCTCGAGATGTTCGCGCCGGGCACCTACGACGCGCGGCGTATCGATAGCGAGTTGGGGGCGTGCCGGTTGTTGGGGTTCAACACCGTACGGGTGTTCTTGCACGATCTGCTATGGGCCCACGACCGGGCCGGATTCCAAGATCGGCTGTCGCAATTCGTCGGGATCGCCGCGCGCCAGGGCATCAAGCCGCTGTTCGTCTTCTTCGACTCGTGCTGGGATCCAAATCCTCAGCTAGGAGCTCAGCGGGCGCCGACGCCCGGCGTGCACAACTCGGGCTGGGTACAAAGCCCGGGGGCGCACCGCATCGACGACCCGCGCTATCGCGGGGTGCTGAGCGATTACGTGGTGGGCGTGATGAGCCAGTTCCGCAATGACAACCGAGTCCTGGGCTGGGACCTGTGGAATGAGCCGGACAACCCGGCCAAGCAGTACCGCAAGGTAGAGCGCAACGACAAGATCGACGCCGTCAGTGGGCTGCTGCCGCAGGTATTCAACTGGGCACGTTCAGTCAATCCCGTGCAGCCGTTGACCAGTGGCGTGTGGCAGGGCAGCTGGGATCGCGGAAGCCGCAGTGAGATGGCCGGTTTCCAACTCGACAACTCCGACATCATCTCGTTCCACTCGTATGCGGGCCCGACCGAATTCGAGGCCCGCATCAACGAGCTCGCACCGCTAGGCCGACCGATCCTGTGCACCGAATATTTGGCCCGCGACCAGGGCAGCACAATCGAGGGCGTGCTCCCAGTTGCCAAGCGGCACAACGTTGGTGCGTACAGCTGGGGGCTGGTGGCCGGTAAGACCCAGACCTACTTTCCGTGGGATTCCTGGGACAGGCCCTACACCAAGGCCCCGAACGTGTGGTTCAGCGATCTACTACAGCCAGACGGGCGGCCGTATCGCGACGCTGAGTATCAGACGCTGCGGAAGCTGACTACGCGCGTCTAAAAGCATGTCGACCAACCTTGTTCACGAAGTGTTCCAGCCTGTTAAACAATCCCCATCCCGTTGCTAATCTTCGCTGCATCTCGACAGCCGATGTAGATTCTCAAATTCCGCGTCATGCTGCAATGTTCCGAACTGCGGTGATGCAGTTTGTCTCACATCCGGTCATTGGGTTTCGTCTCAAGTTCGAGTCATTTCTTCAGTAGCGCCGCCTAAGTAATAGCGACGAAGAGGACCGGTCTGCCTGTGATGCTCGCAGCCCGCAGACTGCTGGCAATGGCTCCGCGCCGGCACCTGCGTGGCTCTTGAATTTCACCTTCCCTGCCGAATGCAAAGCGCGCCTGCCGCCAAGGATTGTCCAGCGCCTCGTTGTGTCGGACCAGGCGGCACTGGCTCCACAATCCGCACCCGCGGCCTGGCCTCTGGAATCATTCGGCAACGGTCTCTGTGTGCTCCAGCGACGCATTATTTCGCGATCAATGTCTCCGGGGCAGCTCAGCGATGATGGAGTCGTCCACGAGCTTCAGAGTCTGCCTCGCGGGCCGCTCCCGTCGTTACCGCATTCACTTGGGATGAGTAGCCGCACAAGGATGGTCTCGCAGCGGCTCTCGAAATCTAAAAGACTACAGTCCATTTCGTCATTCATGTAGCTCATGAACAACGTGCGCAGTGAGCCCCACACCGAGCGCACGATCATTGTCCTAGCCAGTGGGTCCTCAACGTCATCCAGCACACGCAACGCGAGCAGCTCGGCATCGGCTCGCTGACGCAGCGCAGGTTCCTTGAGGACGGACTCGGTGTCTGGCGCCTGCAGGATCGTGCGGACGACGTCAGGTTGGTTCGCGATAACTTTGGTCCAGCTCCTGACGGCCGCTTTGATGATTTGCTTCTTGTCTGTCAGCTCAGCCACGTTGCGAACTGCACTGCTACGCACAATCTCCCACGCCCGTCGATAGGAAGCCTCCACGAACGAGTCATAGTCCTGGAAACTTTCGTAGAAGTAGCGCTGCGTGAGCTTAGATTCCCGACACACCGCACGGGTTGTCACTGAGGGGCCATTTGGGTGCCCCAACAGTGCAATACCTGCCATCAGCAACGCCTCGCGCCGGGCCGCGCGCCGCTCATCGGGGGTGTCGCCAGCCCAGGTGCGCGGCCCACCAACCCGCCGCTCGGGCTCGCTCACTTCCGCGTGTGTAGCCACATCGCTACCGTACGCCCAGTCTCTGAGCTACCAACAGGGTTTCCCTCCAGACTATTGACCTCACATGATGTCAATGCTTAGATTATGCACGACGTGAGGCCTTAACAGCGCCTTCGGCACTGATGCCGCCTTCACGCGAGTAGAAGGTCGGGGAACGTTCTGTGAGAAGTAGCAAACACCCGTTTGCCGTGGATAGTGGGCAGGCCGCGCCTGTGAGCAGTGTCTCAGTGATCGAG
Organism: Mycobacteroides franklinii; assembly: GCF_001853795.1. NCBI lineage: Bacteria > Bacillati > Actinomycetota > Actinomycetes > Mycobacteriales > Mycobacteriaceae > Mycobacteroides > Mycobacteroides franklinii. The sequence goes on along the minus strand of NZ_MLIK01000019.1, from coordinate 726,313 downwards.
AACTGGGGTGTCGGCTACATCACGCGGCATCCCCTGGCTGCGGTCACCACCGTCGGGGAACAGTTCGTGCTGGCCGTGCACACGATGCAGTACTTCTTCATCGACTTGATCTCTGGTCGGTTCCAGTGGCGTGAGTTTATCCGCCAGGGAGCATTCATGGCCTCGACGGCAGTACTGCCCACAGTCCTGATCGCGCTCCCCCTCGGAGTGACGCTCTCAATCCAATTCGCGCTGCTAGCAGCACAAGTCGGCGCGACGTCGCTGGCCGGTGCCGCGAGCGGCCTGGCTGTCATCCGCCAGGCGGCTCCGCTGGTCGCCGCAATGTTGATGGCCACAGCCGTCGGTTCGGCGATCACCGCCGACTTGGGTTCTCGCACCATGCGCGAGGAAACCGATGCCATGGAGGTCATGGGAGTTTCTGTCATCCGCCGTCTGGTAGTCCCTCGGTTCGCAGCCGCCATCCTGGTAGCACTGCTGCTCACCGGCGGAACCTCCTTCGTGGGATTTCTGGCGGCCTACCTATTCAACGTTTTCGCTTTGGACGGTGCTCCAGGAAGTTTCGTGGCGACCTTCGCCTCCTTCGCCACCACAGGCGACATGATGATCGCCCTACTCAAAGCAGTCATCTTCGGCGCACTGGTCGCAGTCATCGCCTGCCAGAAAGGACTGTCCACTCAAGGCGGCCCCACCGGGGTGGCCAACTCCGTGAATGCCGCTGTCGTCGAATCGATTCTGATTCTCATGACAGTGAACGTCGCCATCAGTCAGATGTACGTCATGCTGGTTCCCCGGACAGGTCTCTGACATGACAGTGTCATCTCACCTTCCCAAGCCGCTGCGCCCCCTAATCCGCATGCGAGATACCGGCTCGACACCGGTCATGCAACTCGGGCACATGCTCACCTTCTTCGGCGAGGCACTCGCCGGCATCCCCTTTGCCTTGCGGCACTATCGCAAGGAGTTCGCGCGCCTGCTCTCGGATATCTCCTGGGGCAACGGGTCAATCGTCGTCGGCGGCGGCACCGCCGGTGTCGCGGTCGGATTGGGTGTACTGGCGGGTGCACTGATCGCTATCGAGGGATATGCCTTCCTGGACCTGCTGGGCCTGGGTCCCGCAACGGGTTTCATCTCTTCGCTAGTCAATACCCGCGAGCTGGCGCCCTTAATGGCCTCGCTCGCGTTCGCAGTACAGGCCGGGTGCCGCTTCACCGCACAACTAGGTTCCATGCGCATCGCTGAGGAGATCGACGCACTGAGCGCTCTCGCGATCCGGCCCATCCCCTATCTGGTCACCACCCGCTTGATGGCATCGGTGGTGGCCATACTCCCGCTCTACGTGGTCTGCCTAGCCACCAGCTATCTGTCGTGCCAGCTCATGGTGATGTTCCTAGGCAACACCTCCACCGGCTCCTACTTGCACTACTTCACCATGATGCTCAGCGTCCAGGACGTCATCTATTCGGTGATCAAGTGCATCATCTTCGGCTGGATCGCCTCAACAGTCCAGTGCTACTACGGTTTCTACGCCAGCGGAGGACCTGAAGGTGTGGGAGTCGCTGCAGGCCACGCAATTCGGTCCACCATTACGGCCGTCGTCATCGTCAACATGCTGCTCACCATGGCCTTGTGGGGCGTCGATGCCGGCGCCAGGTTCGGGGGCTGAACCGTGCGCAACCCATTCGAGTTCGAGGGCCGAGGCCCGAACCCGGCGCAACTGTTACGTCGTGGCGCAGTCGTCATTCTCGCAATGACAGTGGCTGTGGCGCTGCTGCTCATGAAATCAACCGGTCGCCTTGACGACTATGTCAACGTGGTCGCCGAACTCAACAATGTCGGCGACGGTCTACCCAAGAAGTCCGATGTCAAGTACCGCGGTGTGCTGGTCGGCGCCGTCAACGACGTCACCCCGGCTGTTGACGGCAAACCAAACTACGTCCGGATCCGGATAAAAGCTCTGTACGCCAAGAACATTCCCTCGACCGTTACTGCACGAGTGGTACCCAGCAATGTATTCGCGGTCTCCTCGGTGCAACTGGTGCAGAACGGGAATGCCTCCGGGATCCGTTCCGGCGCACGCATCCAGCAAGACACCACGCTGCCGACAGTGCTGTTCCAAACAACTATCAGCAAACTGCGTGACGTGCTGGCCGCGACCGGCCGGGACCGCAACGACAACAGCATCGGCATACTGGCTGCCATCGGTGCTGCCACAGATAACCGCCGGGTCAAACTTCTCACCGGTGGCGCCCAATTGAACCGGCTCATCGCCCAACTTGACAGCATCGTGACCACCGATCCCGGTCCGTCAACTGTCTCGGCTCTGGTCGACGCGGCGGCCGGGCTACAACAAACAGCCCCCGACCTGGTTGACGCGCTGCATCAGGCGGTCAAGCCGATGCAGACATTCGCCGAAAAACGTGCCCAGCTCGCCTCGATGGTCACCGGAGCTATCCACACGTTCGGCACCGCACGTGAAGCCATCGACAACCACGTCGACCAGCTCATCCAGATTTCCGCAGAGCTCGGCCCCGCCCTTGGTGTCATCGCAAAGAACAGAAAACACTTCGTCCCGATCGCGATCCGAACGAAGACGTTTGCCAACAAGTTCATCGAGGAAGCCTGGAACCCGGAGACTGACACTGCGACCCTGCGCGGGATCCTGTCCTTCACCCCGACGTACACCTACACACGTGCGGATTGCCCCCAGTATGGTGAGTTGAAGGGCCCTAGTTGCTTCACCGCACCCGAAATCGCGGTACGCCCTGATCTACCGGAAGTTCTTCTCCCGCAGAACTATCAGCCGCCTAAAGATCTAGCGCCCCCGCCAGGGACGGTACTCGGACCTAATGGGAACCTCGTCGCGGTGGGGCCGCCATTGATCAATCGCAACCCCAGTCTGGTCGATCCCAATCCGCCGCTGCCGTGGTGGACCGGGCCAGCGCCGCGCGTACCCGGAACCGCGGACCCGGCCGACGCGCCACCGCCCCTGCCTTCGCCGGACCCGTCAGTCCCCGGCGCTGCCCCTGCTTCCTACGGCGGAAATGTGGGCCCGGTAGGCGGGGCTGAGGAGCGCGCGCAGCTCAGCCTACTCACTGGCGAACCAGCCAGCGCCGCAACGCAACTACTACTCGGGCCCGTCGCACGAGGAACCACGGTATCCCTGGCTCAACCAGAGAGGAACCGGCCATGAAGATACGCGGAGCGTTTATTGGCCTCGCTCTCTTTACGACCATATGCCTCGGTCTGACCTGGCTGGTCTATGTCACCCTGCGTCGTGACGTCTCCGGGTCCACGACGCCGTACCACGCTATGGTCTCCGACGTATTCGGTTTACGTGAGGGCGACGACGTCCGCATCGCCGGAGTTCGAGTGGGCCGTATCGAACAGGTAGAACTCGTGGGCGATATCGCAAAGGTTTCCTTTGTCGTCCAGAACGACCAACACGTCTTCGGAAACACCGTCGCCTCGGTGACCTACCAGAACATCATCGGGCAGCGCTACCTCGGTCTGTCCATCGGCAACAAGGGCAGTATCGATCCGTTACCCGCCGACAGCACCATCCCGCTGGAACGCACCGAACCCTCGTTCGACGTCGGCAGACTCCTACACGGGTATGCCCCGCTATTCAGCACGCTGGATCCCAAACAACTCGACAACCTCACCAACGGAGTCGTCGCCTCCCTGCAGGGAAACCAAGCGGCGATACCCACATTGGTGAACCAAACCACCAGCCTCACAAAAATTATCGCCGGGAAGGACGAGTCTTTAGACCAGGTTGTCACCAACCTCGACGCGGTATCCGGCATCCTTTCCGAGCAAGACGCCAGCCTGGATCAGATCCTGACCCAGACCCGCCAGATGATGTCCTCCTTCAACGACAAGCGACCCGAGTTGGTGGACTCGCTGGGCGCGTTCAGGCATGTTGCCCAACGACTTTCGACGATCAGCGAGACAATTGACCCCCCGCTCCAAGATCTCATCAACCGCCAGCCCGGCGTAGCCAGGCACATGGTAGGCATCGAAAACCAAACAGCATTCCTCGGGAGCAATCTCCCAACGCTCCTCAAGGGAGTTGCACGAGTGACCCAAAGCGGCTCGTACGTCAACATTTACGCGTGCGACCTCAACGCCCTCGGCTTCTTTCCCGGGCTGAACGTCGTGATCCCGACCATCGTGGATGCCGCCACACCGGGGAACAAGGCCCAGCACACATCCAAATGCAGGAGCATGGCCAATGGTTAAGAAGCCTCGGTGGCAGAGGATTACCCGGCGTCCTATCGACTCATACAACAAGACCTGGATCGGACTCATCGCAATCGGCCTAGTTGCCGCGCTAATCGGCGGACTTGTGCTGGTCAAGCTCGCAGGCATCGGATACCGCCACTACACCGCACAATTCGCGCAAGCCGCCGCCCTGCATACCGGCAATATCGTCACTGTCGCGGGCATCCCGGTCGGCGAGGTCACCAGCATGCGGCTCGCCGGTGACTACGTGGAGACCGGGCTGCGCGTGCGTGACGACGTTGCACTGGGTGCAGACACCAGAGCGATCATGAAGGTCACCACCATCTTGGGCTCGCGCTACCTCGAGCTGCGGCCAGGCTCCACAGGAAAATTGGCAGGCGGAGTCATCGATCTGGCCCATACCGAAGTCCCCTACGACCTGCAGGACACCTTGGCCGATGTCACCACCACATTCGGCGAGACCGATACCGACCAGATCGCCGCCTCGCTCGGCACATTGGGCAAGCAACTTGAGGGCCTACCTCCAGTCATCCCCCAGGCCATGGACGACCTGCATCGTCTCTCCACTATTGTCGCCAACCGAAGAACCCAAATCGGTTCTCTCCTGGCCAATATCGACACCGTCAGCAGCACCTTGCGGCGCCAGCAGTCGGGCGTGGGAACCCTTATCCGGCAAGGCCAAGATCTGTTGAGCGAATTCGTCGCACGACGCACCGCCTTTCACGCACTGACCCAATCAACCACAAAGCTGGTCGATTTCCTTAGCAAGGTCGTAGTAAACGATCAGGCCAGCATCAACGACCTGATCCGGGATCTGAACCACCTACTCGGCCTGCTATCCGACCACGACGACCTGGTGCGCAGCATCCTGCAGACCGCACCGGTCACAGCGCGCAACGTCACCAACGCCTTCGGATACGGCAACGCCTGGGAGGCCCAAGTCACCAACGGGCTACTGGTCGACTCATGGATGTGCGCAATCAGTGGCCGTGCAAAGCAATTCGGGCTGCTCGAGTACTACAAGGACTGCAAATGAGAAGAATTCCTCGATCGGCAATCATCGCAGTCCTCGTGACTGGGCTTACTGTAGCCGCCGCTATCGGCGTCATCGGCTGGCGTTACATCAGGCCATACATCAACACCATCACGGTGACCGCACAGTTCGAAAGCGTCTCAGGGCTATACGTCAACAACCCCGTATCCGTACTTGGCATGCCCGTGGGCCGAGTGGCCGCCATAAACCTCAAGGGCAGCTACGCCGAAGTAGAACTGGCGATCGACAAGAGCGTCAAGATTCCCGTCAATGCACAAGCTGTCACCGTGTCGACTTCCATCCTTACCGACAGACACATAGAACTCACGCCTCCCTACCGCGGCGGACCCACCTTGAACGAACACGACACCATCGGGTTATCGAATACTCGATCACCGATCGAATTCGACCGTGTGCTCGGTATTCTGGACAAACTTTCCGGGTCACTGCGCGGAAACGGCAAGGGCCAGGGCCCCGTCGCGGACCTGGTGAACAACAGCGCCGCCATAGCCGACGGCAACGGTGAGCAGATGAAATCAGCAGCCGATGCGCTCTCGAAAGCACTGCGCATCAGTTCCGCCGACGGCGGTGCACTCACCCGCGAACAGCTGACCACCATCATCACCAACACCAGCTCCCTGTTCGAGGCCGCCGCTAAAAACGACCAGACACTACGCGACTTTGGTTCCAGCGTCCGGCAACTCAGTCAGATCGTCGCTGATGAGAACTTGGGTTCCGGCTCGACCGGGCACACCCTCAACACCATCATCGAGAAGGCTGGAACGATCGTGGAAAAGAACCGCGACAACTTCAAGCAGAGCATTCAGCACGGAAACAGTGCACTGCAGTCCCTCACCGACTATCAGCGCGAAGCATCAGAGCTTTTCGACGTGCTACCGCTGATGTCCGACAACCTCTACAACGCGATCGACCAGAACAACGGCAGCATCAGGGCGCACATCCTGGTCGACAAGATCATCTTCGATAGTCAATTCGGCAAGGAGATCTGCAATCTTATGGGGCTGCGTCAGCTCGGCTGCAGCACCGGAACTCTGCAGGACTACGGGCCCGATTTCGGGTTGACCTACATGCTCGACGGCCTCGCCGCGATGGGACAGAAGTAATGAAAAGAACTGCGGCCCTGAGCGTGCTCCTCACCGGCGCTCTCCTGTCCGGATGCGCCACCAACGGACTGTCCAGCCTCCCGCTGCCCGCGCCACGCGCCGGCAGCGGCGGATACACGCTGACCGCCCTGTTCACCAACGCTCTCAATCTTCCCGACAAGGCCAAAGTGAAACTGGCCGGCGCCGATGTCGGCCGCGTCGAGTCGATGGTTACCCGAAACTACGTCGCTGTCATTACGCTGCGCATCATGGACGGGGTGCAGCTCCCTTCCGGGACCACCGCCCAACTGCGCTCCGCCACACCACTAGGCGACGTATTCGTCTCCGTCGCCCCGCCACCCGATAGCCGGTCAACCGGGCCGCTGCTCCAAGAAGGGGACACCATCGGGCTGGAATCAACGGCGGCCGCCTCCACGGTCGAATCGGTGATGAGCTCGGCAGCCCTGCTCATCAACGGAGGCGCCGTGAGGAATCTGACCAACATCGTCAATGGCCTCGGGAAAGCAACCGGGGATCAAGGCCACGCCTTCGGAAACCTGATCAACGATTCCAATCGGCTTCTGGGAAAGATCGACGCGCGCTCAACACAACTGGATGCCGCCATAACCAATGTTTCACAGCTTTCCGCCCGACTGGAAACCAAGCGCACAGCGCTGGCCGACATGATGAAAGCCGCCGGCCCCGCCACACAGACCGTCTCAGAGAACACCGACGGGATCATCGACCTGGCACGCCAGGTCGGGGGCATGTCTCGGCAGCTGGCCAAGTTCCCCTCGATCGCAGGCACCGATCAGGGAACGCGCAGCGTCGTCGCGGATCTCAACGATGTTGCCGGGGCACTCAACGATGTCGTGGTCAGTCCCGACACAAAACTTTCCGACGTGAGCCGGTTACTTCCCATCCTCGTGAAGATGACCTCGGGCGACTCCATTCCGCTCAATGCACAGATCGATAAAATCGCGCTCGGCTCTCTCCCCGATATCGGATTCCAGGGCGATCCCGGCTTCCACGGCCCGAAGCGATACGACTGGGCCAAGCTGGTCGGCTCAATGAAATACACACTGTGGCGGCTACAAGAACGCGTAGTCGGGCAAGGACCAGATAGCTCCATGGGCGGCGCTGGCACCCCGCCTCCCCCCAACATCCCGGCTCCGATACCGAATAGCCCAGTTCCAGCATCGATCTCGCCGACACACGAACAGGGCGCTCCCCGATGACCACCGACATCGCCGAATACGAAGACACCGAAGCGGGTTCTCTTCCATTAAAGCCCGGCATCGCCGGGCTGACTGAAACCGCTGCCGACATGGTGCTCCAGGTCGTGCGCTTCTACCACCGGCGTCGTCTGTGGCTTTCCAGCCTTGCCTTGGCCTTCGCCTTCATTGTGGGCTCCACCTACATCCTGATCGGCGGCCTGCGAATCAGCCCGTTTACACCGACATACCGGGTCACCGTGCAACTGGCCGAATCCGGCGGGCTACTCCCCCAGCAGGACGTGATGTTCCAAGGCGCCCCAGTGGGGCGTGTTGAATCGGTCAATGTCACCCAAGACAGCGTTAACGCCATCGTCAGCATCAACTCCCCTGCCAAGATTCCTACCTCCAGCACAGTGCGGGTGTCAGGGCTCTCTCCGGCCGGCGAGCAGTACATCGGCTTCTCGTCGCGCTCTGACACCGGGCCGTTTCTCACCGACGGCGCCGTGATCGAGCTCGGAAAAGCCACCACCCCAGTCACACTCGCGCAGCTGCTCGCCGACGCGGACGGCGCCTTGGCTCAGATCGACCCGCACAAACTTGACATCATCCGTAAGGAACTCAGTCTGAGCAAGGACGGCCCCCGCAAGCTCACCGAAATTATCGACGGCGGCACCTTCTTGTTATCCACCCTCGACTCGGTGCTACCCGAGACCGTGAGCCTGCTGCGTAGCAGCCGAATCGTGTTCACCGCGGCCGCCGACGTCAACAACGGAATCGCTGTTACTTCACGCAATCTCAACAAGGTGCTGAACGGCGTCAACCGCATGGAAGGCGGGTACCGCACACTCGTCGATACCGGACAACAGCGGTTCAACCAGATCGACTCGCTGTTCTCCGACAACTCCGACACCATGGTGCAACTGCTGGGAAATCTCACGACAGTCTCACACCTGACATACATGCGAGTGCCGGCTCTTAACGCGCTGTTCCCTGACTATCGCGGTTCGATGCTCGAGGCGCTCACCACCATCCTGCATGACGGTGGCGGGTGGGCCACCGCCGACATCTATCCCCGCTACACATGTGACTACGGAACCCCGCGCATGCCACCATCATCGGCTGAATACCCCGAGCCGTTCCTCAACACCTTCTGCCGCGACGACGATCCCGCCGTACTGATCCGAGGCGCCAAGAACGCCCCGCGCCCAGCCGGAGACGACACGGCCGGACCACGACAGGGAGCCGATCTCGGTGCGACAACAGATCCAACCCTTAAGGGCCACTTCAGTATTCCCACCTCGAGCGGCGGACCGACACTGCCCATGGAGCCGCCAAGTTAGCCATCGGCAGCACTAAACACTCTCCTGTGGCGCGAAACAGGCTGTCCTGCTCGCATTGCGTGTTCTGTTAGTCAGAACAAGCCCCCGCTGTGACCGGGTAGTGACATCACGGTGAACCATAGTCTTGCTGCCGCGACAGCGGCCATTTAACGTGCGCGCATAGCAATCGCGACGAGTACACGTGAATGGTCGGGAGTGAATGAAGTTGCACGAGAATGTCATTGGCATAACCTCTCGAGGTCGACAGGGCGACCTACGTCAAGCCCAGTACTACCAGGCACTGCTTGATGAACTACGCACTCACACAAGCCTTGAGCTGACAGGCTTTCGGCTTGCGCTAGAGCGCCGCCGCAAGAACGGGGCATTGAACACCACGCGGCTACAACAGCTCATCGCCGCCAAACAAGCGGAATTGATCACGCTCGACCGCTTGATCGATGCCCTCAGCGAACGATTCCCCACTTCAATGGACCTCATTGCAGACGATGATGATGCCCAATCGAGTAACCCGGCCGATATCCAACACCCACACCACCCAAACTTATCCCGTGCAGGTGGCGGCTGATTTGTTGCAAAGCCACCGTGACGCCCACGCGGGCCTTGCGGGGCCGCAGTACACGTTCAGCATTCCTAGCCGCCCAGTCTAGGTATTCAACCGTCAAAATCGTCTCTAGCCGCGCGTCGGAATCCGGCTTGCCCGTCTCCTGAGAGATCGCGCCGGCAAATGAATCTAGCTCTCGGGCAATAGTTTTCTTGATCGTCAAAAGTACCTCGCGACGATACCGGAAAGACTGCAGGCCCCACCAGGCACTCGCTGTCCGTGCGACAGCGACTACGTCAGCGACCTCAGCCGTGCTCTGGGCCTGATAGCGCCCGACGACCCTACCGGTCCGGGGGTCACGGACAACGACTTGTTCATCGGCGCATGGTTCTGACACCGCCGTCATGGCTACTCCCGCAGTTAGATTGGTGTATCGGGTCAAATAAGCGGGCGCCCGGTGCGCAGGCGCCAGCGCAGATCCGCCATCAGATAGCTGTAGTTCATAGTGCGCAGAAAGCGCGGAATGAACCGGTTGACGAAGGAAACGAACAAGAACAGATGCTCGAAACGCCGCCGATCATCCTCGGTCCACTCTAGGCCGATCTGCTCCCGGAAAATGGGAGCCAAGAAGCCGATCGTCAAGAACTTCAGCAGCGGCGCCAAGAGCTTACGCATCGGCCAGTTGATCATCTTCAAATCAATGAGCCGCATCGCAAAATCCCGGACGAAATCGTCCAGCTGGATACGCTCGCACGCTGTGTTCCAGTAGATGTCGAAGGCGGCCCGAGTGGCTGGCCACTGATCCTCTGTCACTTGCAAAGTCGTACCGATCGGCATCGCCTTACGGTAGAAATTGTCGGCTTGCTCGTCGGTCATCTTGCCGTGGATGAGCTGATAGGTGTCCTCATAGAAGATGAACAGACAGGCCGCAACCCACATCTGCAGTTCCCGGTTGAATGCGTTGTACTTAACCGGGCTCTCTGGCGTTGATCTGACCTGACGGTGAGCTACGTTGACAGCATCACGGTAGGCGTCGCGTTCCTGCTGCGTGCCCAGAACCGCGACCGCCATGTACTGCGCGGTGGTGCGGAGCCTCTTCCAGGGATGTTTCATCAAACTACCTGACTCGACCCGGCTTTCGGCCACTCCGTAGCCAACTTCTGGCCATGACATCTGCATGACGACGTTGGCGGCCGAACCCGCGGCCGACCAGAAATCTAGCGCGCTTGTGGGATCGACCTTCTTCTTCTTGTTCCATCGAGGCGTGTACTGAGTGATCTGGATGCGTGTCTGCGCGGTGGTCAGGCGCGGTGTCACATCGGGGTCGATCTGAACGTATTGCGTTGACATGAAGTACCTTTCCGGATCAGTCAGTCTGTGCAGAGCGGGTGCCGCATGCGGGCCCGTGTCGTCAACCTCATCCAACGCCTCCGGCCGCCCGACGGTGGTAGTTGTTCCTCTAGGGATGCCCCTGTTATTCCCGCTACGACGTCATCGGGCCACAGCACATCGCGCGCGGTGCTCACCGTCGCCAACCCATGCGCATCACCTTTGCCTCCCGGCCGCTGGCGCACCCCCGGAGCCGCGAGCGTGAGTTACACGGCATCCGGGGGCTTGTGTGAAGTGTGCCATAGTCGCGGTCAGCTTCGCAAGCATTATGTGAATGGTTATTCTGGCGTCGAGCGCATCTCAGCATCAAGCCACTATTTCGTTAAAGTGTTATTTACCAATGGATTTCGATACGCATATGCGAGACACTCGTGAGGCTTATGCGTATAACTAATCGCATTGAGTGATTGGGGTTGACACGGGTGCACGAAGTCAGTGCAGGGTGTTGAGCCACATGTTCAGAAGGACCAGCAGTCCCACCATCGCTGCGACCGCAGCTGCCACGAGGCAGACAAAGGAGACCCACAGGCCGATCCTCAACACCGGGTTCACCTTGCGTCGGCCCCCCATGATCTGAACGATGATCACCAAGACGTCAATGATCCATACCAGGGCAATCATCACGTCATGCACACATTCGAGAACGTCAGCACCGGCCAGCACACAATCGAACCGAGAAATGAGATCACCAGGTCGATGCCGTGCAACTCTTTAAGATGTGAGGTGTGGGTGAGAGTCCACACAATGCCGATCAGGCCGTAGGGAATCCCGATGATGATGAGTGTTCCGAGGAACTCGGAGACCTTCATCTCGTAGTTGAGCAATCGATTGAGCTTGGTTAACAAGGTCCGCCCATCCTTTCGATTACCGGAGCGTGACCCTGCCGGGTTCTACGCGCCGCACTGTCCATTCTTGGTTCGTCAGATTGGGCTCTCGCCCTTACATATTCGAGGATTTCAATACCCATCGTCCGACCGACCCTAGGACCTTCCGTCGCGGTGACCGGGCGGCGATGGGGCGTGGGGGCCGCCCCCGACCGGCGGCCCCCACTGGCGGGTAAAGCTGATAACAGCGTCGCCCCGGCGCGGTGAGTCATTCTCAATCCGGTGCCGAACTGCCTGGCGCTGAACGTGTTCGCCAGATAGCGCGATGCGCGTCGCATCGTGAAGAATCGGGAATCGCTGATGCAGCCTGCTGATGAGGCGTTTAGCCTCGTGTAAGTCCCGGCGCAACGAGGCCGCCTTCTGACGGTAGCGCAGCACACCCGCTGCGCGAGGGCCAAGCCGCTGGACGTGGCGTTCAGCAGATGCGATGGACTGCTGCAGCTCGCTCGTATAGCCGCGGAGCGCCATCACCAATGACCGCGCTTGAGCAATGGAGACATCGTCCTTCATGCACGAACCCAGCCACGTTTTTGCGCGCGTTGGCGAACACTGCCAAGCGCTTGCCTCCACAGCAGCGCTGTGATTGCGCGTATCTGCGGGCCATTTACGCTTTCGCGAGCCAAGAGCGCCCTTGCTGTTGTCTTAGCTTCCAGCGACGCCTTGTTGAAATGACCTGAATCCAACGGCGGCATCGGGTCGTACTCGATCGCCAGCTGGATTGCTTCAGCCCTGTTTGATCCGCCGACCTCTCTGGCAATCCACAATGCGAGATCGATGCCGGCTGAAACACCGGCACAGGTAACGATATTGCCCTCGTGCACGATACGTTCGTTGTCTATCGGAATGGCCCCGAACGGACGCAGCAGTTGAAGCCCCTGCCAATGCGAAGTGGCCCTGCAGCCTTCAAGCAGCCCCGCCGCGGCCAATATCAAAGACCCCCCGCATACCGAGGTGGTCCACGTCGCCTGGCTGTTGGCGGACCTTAGCCACGACAGGAGTACCTCGTCTCGAGCGTGGACGGCCACCGACGTGTTGCCTCCAGGCACCACCACGATGTCCGGGCACTGCGTTTCCTCGAAAGTATGCGTGGCTCCCAGTACTAAGGCCCCCGAGTCTGCCGTGATCGGGCCAACCTCATGCCACACGAACCGCACCTCAGCTTCCGGCAAGAACCGGAGCACCTCATATGGGCCAACTAAATCCAGGGCCGTGAATCCCGGGAAGAGCACTAATGCGATCTGCGTCAATCCCAAACTCCTTCTCGGACAAATGTTCACCGTTGAACCGTCCAGAACCCGCCCTCGGCCGCCTGAGGCCGCCTCGGCAAGAAGACGGACGATTGTCCCTTGGAAAGGATCTAGCACGAACGCGCGTTGCGCAAGTACTATGTTAATAGTAATTCCGAATCTTGTTTCCCGACGACCGATCGCGATGGTGCGTTATGATCACGCCCGGCAACTAACAAATGCCCTGTTAACAGGAATATTTTGTTCGAGGAACGAGGGGGGCGCTATGGAGTCCCATCTAGAAGTGAACATCTGTTCTCGGCGTATTCACCTGACGGTGCAGTCCTTGCCGCGACCGGCACGGGGTGTCATACACGTGCGCGACCACCTCGCGGGCTCCAAGCCTGCGCGAGCACGCCGCCGCTTGAAGCTGGCCGAGCGGGATCTCGAAGGCGCAGCAGTTCAACGGAATTCGCGTCTCACTCGTTTGGTGACGCATGTTGTCATTGCCGTGGTTGATCCAGCTCTCCGCAGAGTGCTGACTTGTTCGTGGCGCCTGCGCGGCGACCGCCATTGACCCCTACCTCGATACGTATGCGGCAGAACCCTAGGAGCACTGGACAAATGGGCGCGACACCCAGACTCGGGCCTGTGATCTCGAGCAGCACTCCGCTGCTCGACAAGTACCTGGGAGACAGACGCTTTCTTCTGACACTGCCGCGGGCCGTCACCCTGCAGGTCCTGCATCCCGCTATCGCCGCTGCACTGGCGCAGCACGTGCATAATCGCCTCTGGGACCACAAGCGGCGGGCGGTGTCGCAGATGATCTACATGGCATACGGGAAGAGCGATCCCAGTCCAGTCATCAGGTTCGGACACGAACACGTCAAGGGCGTGACGTCAACGGGTCGTCGATACCACGCGCTCAAGCCCGATATCTTCTTTTTTCAGCACGCCACCTACGTCGACACTCTGGTCACCGCGATCAACACCTTTAGCGAACCTCTCACGCAGTACGGACACGAACGTCTCTACGATGAATGTTGCCTGTGGTACGCGCGTTACGGCGTCTCAACTCGACCCATGCCCGCAACGTGGGCCGATTTCACTGCGTACTTCACCGAGGCGTGCGCCTCACAGCTCGCCCTCACCGAACACTGCTCGCAGCTGCTCTCTCAGGCGCTTCGGCCAAGCACGTGGGTTCCGTCCCGGTTACCCGGCCTCGGGGTACGCGGAGTGCAACATCCCAGAGCATGCGAACTGCTCGATATCCGGCAAAATTCCTGGGAAAGAACGGCTTTCGCTATCTACGCTCGAGCAATACGCAGTCAGTTCGCAATGACGCCGCACCGTGCTCGCTATGTATCACAAGCGCGTCGGCGATCGGACCTGACTAGTTCAAAGGGCTGATCGTCACCATGCACGTAAATTTGGACACGGCACGCTACCGTGATGAGATGCCAGTCCCCCACCGGCCGCATGAAGCCGACACGGTGAAGCGTCGTCCCAAGGACAGGAAGATGCAGATTGCCAAGGCGTCGACCGAGGCCTTCAGCGAGTCCGGCTACCACGCTGCCAGCATGGAACAAATAGCAGCACGCGTCGGCATCTCGGCCACGGGGCTGTATCGGCACTCCGCAAGCAAGTACGAATTGTTCCGCGACGCGGTACTCGCGCTGGGTAACGGCCTTGTTGAAGCGACTGATCTTGCCGACCACGAAGATGCCGACACCGATCCCCGAAGCGCGCTACGCGCCTTAATCAACGGCCTCATCGAGACCACCCTCGCCAACCGCGCAGCCGGCGGTCTATTCCGCTGGGAAGGCCGGTACCTCAACGAGGACGATCAGCACGAACTGGCCGCGCAGATCAAGCTCGTCAACCGCAGGCTTCAGCAGCCGCTTATGGCGATACGGCCCGCGCTGACCTCGCGTGAACGCTGGACGCTATCTTCGGCGGCGCTGAGCGTCATCGGCAGCATCACCGATCATCGGGCCGCATTGCCGGGCGCCGAAATCCGCGCCATCCTTGTCGAACTGGCCGAGTCGGTACTGTTCGCCGACCTACCTGCAAGTCCCCGATCAGACAAGCCATTGCCCGAAGCACCAGCGGTGACGGCCGCCGCGGGGATCTACGAAATGCTGCTGTATGAATCGATGCTGCTATTCAACGCGCGCGGCTATCGCCAGACAAGCATGGAAGACATCGCTGCAGCGCTCGGAATTCAAGCCTCGGGTATCTATCGGTACTTCCCCGGGAAGGCGGATATCCTCGCCTGCTCGTTCCGACGCGCTGCCGACCGCATATCGGCCAGCCTGTCACGTGTACTGGCCGAGACAACGGAGCCTGTTCCCGCCCTCAGAGCGCTCATATCGGACTACGTGACACGTTCATTTGAGTGTCCCGAACTGGCCTATCTCTACTACAGCGAACGCAACAGTCTCACATCGCAGGACCGCACTACGCTACGGCACATCCAGCGCTCCACGGTCCAATCATGGTCCGCATTAGTGCTTTCCGCGCGCCCAGACATCACGCCAGGACACGCCCGGTTCGCAGTTCAAGCCGCCTTCGCCCTAGCCGTCGACCTCGTTCGCCTGGCCAACCGACACAACACCGAGCACGCCCAAGCGAGCGCCCGGTACCTGATGGAGGCCGCACTTCTCGGAAAGCCGGCCACACGCACCCGCGAGCGTAAATCTGCTTCTGGGAGTGGGCGATCCGGCCAACGATAACTCGCACTGCGGCGAACTGTTTACTACACGGCGTAAAACTTGGGCGCAGTAGTCGGTAGATGCGGTGCGAGTATTAGCAAGCAGCGGCCCACGCTCGCGGACTATCTCAACTCCGGCACCGAACGGTCGAGCAGCCTGGCGATAGCGTCAAGAGGGGAGGGCTTGCCATCCAACTCACGCTCGATGAATTGGATAATCGCAACTTCGTGATCAACAACGTACTCAAAGAAGTCCTGATACGGCGTGCCACGGAAGTCCTCCGAAAGACGCTGAAATACCGGGAGATAACGTCGAGTCGCCAACCTCAACGAACGTAGCTGAACGTTCCATGGCCAGTACACCGATGGAGGAGCCGCAATACGGCCGACTTTGGCCGCGACTCGATTTGAGGAATTGACTTCAATTCCACTGTGTTGAAGGAACTTCCGTGTTTCCTCGTTGGTCTGTGCCTCAAGGGCGTGAATCGACGCCCAGGCACTGGCCTGTCGCTCCTCCCGCGCATGCGACGCGGCGGTGAGCGCAAACGACTCACCGAGTTCCTCGGACTCGACTAGCTTGGCCAGGCCCCGACGGACGCTCCCGTCAACCGGGTACGAGTTGCGAGCTTCCACAGTAACCACCTTCTTTGCTGAACTTGTGGATGATTCTCAACTACATCGCCGCCAAAGGCGACACCATCTCTCTTGCAAAGAGACTCGCCTTAACCGGCGCTCCTCATTTCTGCGAACAAGCGTTCGCAGAAATTTCTACACGACGTGCTGCGGTCAAGTCAAGGGTGATTTGTTTTCACCAGCACCGGCGGGTTTCAGCAACGCCACTGCGCGGTGAAGTCGTGCGTGCGCACCCGCGCGCACGCCCAGGACCGGCACCTTCGCTCGCCGTCGCGAACCGTCCCAGCCATGAGGAAGCTCCACTTTTCAAGCTGTGGCGTTACGCATCAGCTTGAAACAGGCGGCGGCTGGGCGGCGCTTGGATACCGACGACTCCAAGACGTTCTCAAACAACCTCAGCCATGTTAATGTCCATTCTCCAAGTGCACGAATGCAATACAGCGTTGCGCTACAAGCGGTCCAAAGGACGTGAGCCGCAATGGACAACCCCGCCATACAGAACCGACAACAAGGAGGCATCCGACAACCTGAAAGCACTTGAAACAGAACGAACTCAAGTCGTGCCGTGGTGGCGGATAACCACAGACGCAACGACCGTGGCCTGCGCCCAAGTTCCCTGAGCCACAACTGTACTCAATGGAGAGGACTGATCTTATCTTTCATCGCATTGGCTTGGCCATACTGACTGCTTCGGGTGCGTTTGTTGGGCTTTGGGCCTATCTCGCTCCCGTTCACTGGTACAACACTTTCCCCGGCCTGGGAATGCGGTGGCTGCCCGCATTCGGCCCGTACAACGAGCACTTCGCCAAAGATGTTGGTGCGATGTACCTGGCGCTGACGGTAGTGGGCGCCCTGGCCTACATCTACAGGTCTAACAGGACGCTGGTGGTGGTTGCAGCGGCGGGCTGGACCGTCTTCAATCTGCTCCATTTGATCTACCACCTGACCATGCTGCACATGTACGGTCCCCGCGACGCCATTGTCAGCGTGACGTTGCTGAGCGTGCTTCTGGTCTGCTCGGCGGCATTGGCTGTTCCTGGCCGCGAGAACACCCGCAGTTAGGCCCGTTAAGACGAAGGAGATCGCTTCCGGCCCAATCAGGTTTCCGGGTTTCTCGACGTCGAGTTTCCGGCAATAGTCGGACCCCGTCATAATTCTCGATGTCGCCGCTGCCCTGTTCGACGAACGGGGCATCCAGGCCGTGGGAATGCAGCAAATCATTGACAGCGCAGGCTGCGGCAAAGCCGTTCTCTACCGCGAGTTTCCGACTAAAGACGACCTCGTCACAGCCTATCTCGAGCGCTACACCACAACCTGGGACAAGGTTCGCGAGCGTGTGGCGCAGGAACACCCCGGCGATCCCGGCGCTCAACTCGTCGCGGTTGTGAGATGGACCGCCGAGCAGGCGGTCATGCCGTCCTACCGTGGCTGCCCCGTCCACAACACTCACGCCGAATTTCCCGACCCCAGCCACCCCGCACACGTCATGGCGCTGCGCTACGCCCAACGTATCCGCAATGCCATGACAGAAATCGCTCGTGAAGCCGGCGCCTCCGATCCGGAGAAACTCGCCGACCGGCTAGTACTGGTGATCGACGGCGTGAGCGTCAGTGGAGCCACCCTCGGCGACAAAGGTCCTGCGCAGGCCGCGGTGGCATTCGCCGAGGACCTGGTACGAGCCGCAACCCACCTATGAGGCCACATAACGTCCGGCGGCGCACACTCTTACGTGCTCCGTATGAGCCCTGGATCCGATGTGCAAAGTGAGCAATCCGTCCAGGAGACCAGGTGGGCGAACGTCCGTACAGATCGCTCGGTACTACAGCTCGGCAATGTATAGCGCTCACGTCTCAAATTCCTTTCGTATATGAAATTCCAGACGAAATTCATTTTGAGACGACGAAACCGAATTTGAGAACCTACAGCAGCTTTCGGCTACCTCGCCATATTCGTGAAGCGCGACAGATGTAGCTGGTGCGCCACGGTAATCGTCGCCGTTGGGCCGTTACGGTGCTTGCCGAGGATCAAGTCGGCTTCACCGCCGCGCGGGTCGTCTCGCTCGAACGCATCCGGGCGGTGCAACAGGATGACCATGTCGGCATCCTGCTCCAGCGAGCCCGATTCACGCAGGTCGGAGACCTGCGGCCGCTTGTCGGTGCGCTGTTCGGGACCACGGTTCAGCTGACTGATCGCGATCACCGGAACCTCGAGCTCCTTGGCCAACAGCTTCAGATTTCGGGAGAACTCCGAGACTTCCTGCTGACGGGATTCGTGCTTCTTACCGGAGGTCATCAGCTGCAGGTAGTCGACGACCACCAGCTTGAGCCCGGCCTTCTGGTTGAGCCGCCGTGCCTTGGCACGGATTTCCATCATGGTCAGGTTCGGGGAGTCGTCGATGTAGAGCGGCGCCTCGCTGATCTCGCTCATCCGCCGCGCCAGCCGCGTCCAGTCGTCATCGCTCATCCGGCCCGAGCGCATATCGCCCAGTTTGATCTTCGCCTCTGCCGAGAGCAGTCGCATGACGATCTCGGTCTTGCTCATTTCCAGCGAAAAAATCACGCTGGGCAGCTGGTGCTTGATGGAGCACGACCGCATGAAATCCAAACCAAGAGTCGACTTACCCACACCGGGTCGCGCCGCCACGATGATCATCTGTCCCGGGTGCAGCCCATTGGTGATCTCATCCAGGTCGGTGAACCCCGTTGGCACACCCTTGGAGATACCGCCGGCCGACGCGATCGCGTCGATCTCATCCATCGTGGGCTGCAGCAGCTCTTCCAGCGGCACGTAATCTTCCGACATCCGCCGGTCGGTGACGTCGTACACCTCGGCCTGCGCCCGATCCACCACCTCGGCCACATCGGCGCCCTCGGCTCCGGCGTACCCGTACTGCACCACTCGGGTGCCGGCCTCCACGAGCCGGCGCAACAGCGCCTTCTCGGCCACGATGCCCGCGTAATACCCCGCGTTGGCGGCGGTCGGCACCGTGGAGATCAGCGTGTGCAGATAGGGCGCACCGCCCACCCTGCGCAGCTGCCCGCGCCGGTCCAGCTCGGCAGCCACGGTCACCGCATCGGCCGGCTCTCCCCTGCCGTACAGGTCCAGGACGGCCTCGTACACGCTCTGGTGGTTGGGTCGATAGAAGTCGTGTGGCCGCAGCTTCTCCAGAACGTCAGCGATGGCGTCCTTGGACAGCAGCATCCCACCCAGTACGGACTGTTCGGCGGCCACATCCTGCGGTGGTTGGCGGCCGAACTCCTCCTCCGGAGGGGCAACCGGACCGGACTGGCCCAGATCGTCGACTATCGCCACGGCGCGCGGTCCTCCTATTCACATCAAGTCGAACACATGATCGCGTCAAGGTCCGACATGTACGGTTCACCCTGCGCGCCGCGGTAGACGTTAGATGTTGCTGGGCACCCTGCCAAGCCGCCCTGTGGATGAGCCTGGGCATGGGGTGTGGACTACTGTCCAACGCGGTGTTAGGGGGTTGGGGAAAACCTGGGGATAGCTACCTACAGTCCTGCACTTTTCCCTGTTGAAAGCCCGTGAACTACTTGACAGGACTGTGGATGGGAATCCATCCGGCGTGTCGCCGCAGGTTGCGTGTTCGGGCGTGTTCTGTTACCCCGATCAACCCTCTAGGTGAACTAGAGGTAGCTTCGCTGGACTGGCACACGCGTACAATACATTCGCCAGTAGATACGGCAACGGCGCCGCGGAAATCCGCGACGCCGTTGACCCGGCAGTATTTCGGATCGATCAGCCTTCGGCGACTACATCCACAGTGACCTTGGTTGCCACACCGGTGTGCAGGTGCACGTCCAGCGCGTACGAACCGACCTTCTTGATGTGTGCCTTCGGCAGGGTGACGGTCCGCTTGTCCAGGTTCGGGCCACCGGCGGCCTTGATGGCGCCCACCACGTCAGCGGCGGTCACCGAACCGAACAGCTTGCCTTCGCCTGCGGTCCGCACCGTCAGCTTGACGGCGCCCAACCCCTCGATGGCCTGCTTGATCTCGTGAGCGTGCTCGACGCCACGGATCTCCTTGGCCTCACGGGCACGACGGATATCCGTCGCCTGGCGCTCGGCACCACGGGTGGCGACAATCGCCAGTCCGCGCGGCAGCAGGTAGTTACGTCCGTAACCGTCCTTGACCTCGACGGTGTCACCGGCAGTGCCGAGGTGCTCGACCTCGGTCGTCAGAATCAGCTTCATCAGATATCCCTCCGGTCCCTACCGCGTCGCCGAGCTGAACGGCAGCAGGGCAACCTCGCGGGCGTTCTTCACCGCGATCGCGATGTCGCGCTGGTGCTGAACGCAGTTACCGGTGACCCGGCGGGCACGAATCTTGCCGCGCTCACTGATGTACGTGCGCAGCAGGTTGGTGTCCTTGTAGTCGATATTCAGCGCCTTCTTGGTGCAGAAGGCGCACTTGCGCGTCTTGACCGGCTTTTCCGGGGCAGGACGGCGCTTAGTCGTCTTGGCCATGGTGAATCTCTTTCTTTCTAGCTAGATAAGTTGTGTCGCCCAGATCAGAAGGGCGGTTCGTCGTCGGCAGCCGTAGTGGAACCGGAGGCCGGGGCACTGCCCCACGGATCGTCGGCAGGCTCGCTGGAGCGGGAAGCCCCGCCGCCACCGCCACCGCCGCCGAAACCGCCGCCGCCTCCACCACGTGAGGCCTTATTGACCTTGGCGGTCGCGTACCGCAGAGACGGGCCGATCTCGTCGACCTCGACCTCCATCACGGTGCGCTTCTCGCCCTCGCGGGTTTCGAAGGAGCGCTGCTTGAGACGGCCGGTCACGATGACGCGGGAACCACGAGTAAGGCTTTCGGCCACATTCTCGGCGGCCTCACGCCAGATATTGCACCGCAGGAACAGCGCCTCACCGTCTTTCCACTCCGAACTCTGTCGGTCGAAGATGCGGGGAGTCGACGCCACAGTGAAGTTGGCGACGGCAGCCCCGGACGGTGTGAATCGCAGTTCCGGATCGGCGGTCAAGTTTCCGACGACCGTGATGGTGGTGTCACCTGCCACGGTTCCTCCTCGTAGATGTCAGCGGCTTAGTTAACCGGCAGCCTACGGAAGTCCACTGACTCCCGTAGGACCTCCCGGAGATCGTCAGCGGGCTCCGGTACGCAGGACCTTGGTCCGCAACACGGACTCGTTCAGGCCAAGCTGACGATCCAGCTCGGACACGGTGGCCGGAGCAGCGACCACGTCGATCACCGCGTAGATGCCCTCGGTGTGCTTAGCGATCTCGTAAGCAAGACGGCGCTTGCCCCAAACCTCCACCTTCGAGACGGTTCCGCCGTCACCGCGGATGACGTTCAGGAACGTATCCAGGGACGGAGCTACGGTGCGCTCGTCAAGGGTGGGGTCGAGAATGACCATGATTTCGTACTGACGCATGAGAAACTCATCACCTCCTATGGTCTTGTGCGGCCACGGCGTATCCGTGGCAGGAGAGTCGCCTGCGTCGGCAACCGGCCAAGGCTACCGCACAGCCCCCTGACCGGCGAAATCGTGCTTACCGGCTAGATCCACCGACGTCCGCCTGCCCATCCCGCGACACACCCGCTCGTGGTGAGAACACGCCGCGCAAATCCGCCTGAACACGGCGTGTCGGCATGGAGCAAGGTCGTGGTGCGGGGCTACGCGCGAACGATATGCGGCGCGGGCTTACGCGGGCGCAACCAGGCAGGCAGCCATTCGGGAGGGGCGTCGGGCGCCCCGTCGCACGGCCCGCCCGCCGGATCGTCAGTGTGGTCACCGTGGGCGCGCACCAAGTCCTCGCTGGGGTGATAGATCTGGCGCAGCACCAGCACACACAGCCCGATCACCGCGATATCGCGCACCAAGACCGTGCCGGTGAACCACTGTTCGGGCAGCCCCTTGTTCTCCACACCCAGCAGGTAGTACATCCGCGGTATCCACACCAGCGCATCGACGGTCATCCAGGCCAACAGAATTCGGCGATGCGGCAGCGCCACCACCGCCAGCGGCACCAGCCACAGGGAGAACTGCGGGCTCCACACCTTGTTGGTCAACAGGAAGACGGCCACAACCAGGAAGGCCAACTGCGCTACCCGCGGGCGCCGCGGCGCCGTCAGCGCCACATATCCGATGCCCAGACAACAGAGCCCGAACAGCACTGCCGATACCGCGTTGAGAATGACCGGCGGCTCCCAGAAGCCCAGCGGACCGTCGAAGCCCTGCCACCCGGTGAAGGACTTGAAGACGTTGTAGAGCGAGTCCATATCGTCGCCGCGGCGGGTGTTGAGCCGGAAGAACTCTCCCCAACCGCGTGGGAACAGCATCGCCACCGGCGCGTTCACCACAACCCAACTGGCCGCCGCTGCCGCCGCGGTCTTGGTGAACTCGTGCATTTTGCCGCTGCGCAGGCTCACCAACAGCAGCGGGAGCAACAGCAGCATCGGATAGAGCTTGGCGGCCACGCCCAGCCCGATCAGCACACCCGCGAGCCACGGCTTCTTGCGTGCCCACGCCCATAGCGCCGTCATGCTGAAAGCCGTTGCGAGGGCATCGAAATTCGTGAAGATCTGGAATATCACGATCGGTGACGCGGCGATCATCACCACATCCCACGGACGGGTGCGCGGGCTCAATCCTGCACTGGCCCAAATGGTTACCAGCCAGGCCAACGCCAGCCCAAAGGCCACGATGTCGAAGAACATCACCACCTCGGCCACAATGGGCAGCCCGAGTAGATCGCTGGCCTGCGTGTAGGTCTTGGCCAGCGCCATCGCGGTGTACTGGTACACCCCGGTGACCACCGGGTACTCCATGTACCGGACCGCTGGGGTGCCGTCGTACTGGATCTTCTGGTGCCCGCCCGAATCGGTTTCCAGCCAACTCGACTTGTACGGGAAGCGGCCCTGGTTCAGCAGTTCTGCGCCATACAGCGGCACGGTGTCCGAATAACACAGCTGGTAGTAGGCGCGGTTGTTGTCCCAATTGGCCACGCGCGCAGCGCCGTTGCCGGTCCCGCTCTGCTGCAGACAGGGCGCCTTGCTGGTCCATCCCAAGATGAGGAACCCCAGCGCGATGATGAACACCACCCGCAGCGGCGTCCAGAACGGCTGCCTGCCGACCAGTGCATGCCGCCCCAATGGTCCGCCCACGACCTCGGACAGCTCAACACCCATCGCGTCGGTGCGACTGGGGAAATCGCGATCGTCGGCGCTGCGCAGATCATCCGCCAGCTCCTCGGGCGACACCGTCGCACGCTCAAGCTCGTCGGCTACGCGGCTCTCAGACTGAACGTCGCCGGCTACGCGGCTCCGAGACTCTGTCGGCACCTGCCTACTGCCCCGGCGGTGGTGCGTCACCCGCCGGTGGCGCTGCCGGACCAACCGGAACCGTCGTCGGCGGCCCCACCGGAATGGTGATACCGGGCGCGATTTCGATGGTGGGCTGGATGACCGTCACTTCCCCGCCGCCTGCCGGCGCAGGCACCGGCGGACCGTTGGGCACCGGTGGCGGCGGCACGTATGTGGGCACACCGGCGTAACCGCCGATCGGTCCTGGCTTCGGGAAGGTCTCCTTGGGGGTGCCGTCCAGGGCGCCGTTCATGGTCTTCTGCCAGATATCCGACGGCAGGCCGGAGCCGTAAATCGGCCCGCCCCAACTGGTCTTGATCGGCTTGCCATCGTCGGTGCCGACCCATACCGCCGTCGAGAGCGACGGGGTGAAACCGACCATCCAGGCGTCCTTGTTGTCCTTGGTGTCGCCCAGCTGCGCGGTACCCGTCTTGGCGGCCGACTCCCGTCCACCGGCCAACGCGTGTCCACGCGAGTAGGCGGCAATCGGCTTCATCGCCGAGATGGCGTTGTTGGCAACGTCATCGGAGATGCGCTTCTCACCCGTGTTATCGGAAGAGCCGGCGTCGAACAGCACCTGACCGTCGGCGTTCACCACCTTCTGGATGAAATGCGGCTTGCGGTAGGTACCGGAAGCCGCCAGGGTCGCGTACGCCGAGGCCATGTCGAGCACCCGGGTCTGGTACTGGCCCAGCACCACACCGTTATTGGGCGGACCACCCTGCCCGTCTTCGGACAAGGTGTGCGCGACGCCGGGGAAGTTCTCCGCGATACCGGCGTTGTGCGCGGCGGCGGCCACATCGTCGGGCCCGTTCTTCAGCTTCAGCATCAGCCGGTAGAAGCTGGTGTTCAGCGAGCGCTTGAGCGCCTCGGCCACCGAACATGTTCCGCACGAAGCGTCTTCACTGTTCTTGATGGTGATGCCCTGATAGGTCAGCTCCGAGCTGTCCAGCTGGTAGCCCAGGCCGATCCCCTGCTGCAACGCCGCCACCAAGGCGAACACCTTGAATGAGGAACCCGTCTGCAGGCCCTGCTGTGCGTAGTCCAGACCCTGTGCGTTGGAGCCGCCGTAGTACGCCTTGACCGCACCCGAACGCGGGTCGATGGACACCACCGCCGTGCGCAGATCCGGGTTCTCACTCTGCAAGGTGTTGTTGACCGCATTCTCGGCGGCCTGTTGCGCCTTGGTGTCGATGGTCGTGGTGATCTGCAAACCCTCGGTGTTCAACGTCTGCTCGTCGATGTTGAACAGATCGGTGAGCTCCGCCATCACTTGACGTTTGATGAGGCCGTTGGGACCCGTGGTCGCGTTCTGTGCCGCGGCCTGCTCGGGCGGCACCGTGGCCGGGTACACCTGACCGGCGCGATCCTGAGCGGACAGTGCGCCGATCGTGACCATGCCGTCGAGCACCCAGTTCCAGCGATTCGTCGACTCCGGCAGATCCACCGCGGGATCCAGCCGCGAAGGCCGCTGGATCAGCGCCGCCAGCAGCGCACCCTCAGACACCGTCAGCTGCTCGACCGGCTTGTCGAAGTAAGCCTTCGACGCCGCCGAGATGCCGTACGCACCGCGCCCGAAGTAGATGATGTTGAGGTACGCCTCCATCACCTGATCCTTGGACCAGGACTGCGACATCTTGGTGGAGATCACGATCTCCTTGGCCTTACGGGTCAGACCGCCCAGGCCGGCACGCTGCGAACCCACCATCGCGTTCTTCACGTACTGCTGGGTGATGGTCGACCCACCCTGGGTGTCACCGCCGAACATGTTGTTCTTCACCGCGCGCAGCAGGCCCGAGAAGGAGAAGCCCGGGTTGCCGTAGAAATCGCGGTCCTCGGCGGCCATCACTGCCGCACGCACGTGTTGGGGTACCTGGTCGATCTTGATATCGACCCGGTTGCCTTCCGGCGGAACGACTTTGGCGATCTCGGTGGTGCCGTCGCTCGCCAGGATGGTGGACACCTGGCTGGTGCGGATGTCACCCGGCTTGGGAATGTCCACCACCGAGTACGCCAGCGCAAACGTCGCCAACGGAATCACGATCGCCAGCAGCACCAGCGCGATCATCACATTGCGGACGGTCTTCCAGCCGTAGCTCTTTCGCTTACGACGGCGCCGCGGCGGGCGCGCCGAACCACCCGTCGTGCCGGGCAGGCCCGGAGGAGGCGGCGGCTCATGCCCCATGCCCTCGTCGTCATCACGTTCCAGCGCCGCACGTGCCGCGGCCACCGCGTCGTCGTCGCGCCGGTACAGCGGCAAATCCTCGACCGGGTCCAGGATCGAGGTCGGGCGATCGTCCATGCTGGGGGTGCGCGGTGAATCCTGGCCGTCGTGGGGAGCTACCGGATTCTGCTCGTCAACCACGCCGCCGTCACCTATCTGCCTATTCACTGGCCGTCCGGGCCCGAGTTGTTCGCTGACGTGGGGTGGTCCCCTTCGGCGCCGGCAGGGCGCCCATGACATACGACTTCACCAAATGATTCCAACTGCAGGTCCGACACACCTCGACAACATGCACAGCGAACTCCGAGTACTTCGTCGCGAGCATCACCAGCTCCTCGGCCGAACGAGCCGATCCGGATACCGCGCCCAAATGTTCGCCGAAAACCCACGACACCAGTGTCAGTTGCTCCTTGCGGCAGATGGGGCACATCACGGAGCTGGGCTTGCCATGAAATTTAGCCGCACGGAGCAGGTAAGGGTTCGCGTCGCAGACTTCAGTCACCCCGGTACGCCCGGAATAGACCTCTGCCAGCAGGGATCGCCGCTTGAGCGCGTAATCCACCACCTGTCTCTGCAATCGCACGGTAACCAGAGTACGTCCGATTACGCGCCGACAGAGCGTGGGCCGCACAGACAGGCTGTCCTTTGCAAACCCGAACTCTGCCCGCGTTCGACTCGTTACGATTGAACGACTGTCATTCCGAGGGGGCAACGTGACATCTCGTCATCTATCACCGGCGCTTGCCGGCTTCGCGATCATCGCCGTCGCCGCAGCCGGATGCGGCAAGTCCGCTGACACTCCGGCTACCGACACATCCACCTCGACGACCACGTCATCGGCACGCACCGTCCCGAGCGCTGCTCCCGCCGTCACCCCGTCGGCGCCGGTCGGCGTAACGGGCACCGGCAAGGTTGTCGGGAACGCGGTGCTGAAGGTGCTCGGCAACGGGACCGCCACCGTCACCTGGAAAGAGAACGGCGGCCCCGCGCACCTCGAAAAGAATGTGTCGCTGCCCTGGGAGCACACCATCGACGTTGTCGAAGAGGCCAACTCCGAAGTCCGCGCCGACGGTTCTGGCGCCAGCGGCTGCACGATCACGATGGGCGACATGCTGGTGTCCTTCAAGAACGAGCCGAACCCGGTCTGCGAATTCGCGTACTGGGGCTGATCCCGGCCGCTCTACGATTCCTCGCATGGCGACCCGTGCCAAGGACTCTGACCGTGACGTCACCTGCAAGGCGCTCGACGCCGCCTTCGGCGATGGCCAAATTTCCTCGGAGGAACACTGTCAGCGGATTGCGGTAGCGACGCGCGCACAAACCCTTGGCGAGCTCAACGGCGTCGTCTCCGATCTGCAGATCTCTCCCTTGCCGATCGAGGCGCCCTCCCCGCAACCGCCGCGCCGCCGTTGGCCGGCGATCGTTGTCACCGCCGTCGTCGCGGCCGCCATCGGAGCCGGGGTCGGCGGTTATGCGATGCGGCAGATGCCGCCGGACCCGGGTGCCGCGGCCGATGGCGTCCCGCCGGTAGTGATCGCACCGACGAAACTGTTCTCCGTGCCCGGTCTGGCCGGGCTGTTGGATCAGATGCGGGTCAAGTTCGGCGACACGGTCGGCATCGAACTGACGGTGCGCGCCAACAATGCGTCGTTGGTCCGTATCGAAGCCTCCGATCCGAACCTGCCCATCACGTATCCGTATCAGGGCGGGTTCCGCGACGGCGGCGCGATGCCGGGCACCTGGCGCAACGTGCACATCGGAGATCTGGGCAGGTTCGATCCGGCCAAGATTGTCGGCGTTCTGCGCGGTGCACCCGAATCCCTGAACGTGCCCACCGCAGGTGACGGTGGCACCGTCATGGTGATCAAACCCAACGACGAGGGCGTCGACGTCACCATCACCGTCTCGGACAAGGACCGCACCGGGCGGATTGTCGTCGCGGGCAACGGAGAGCCCAAAGAGGTCGCGCCCGCACCCTGACCGCCAGGATCGCCGCCGCTCTACGATTCCTCGCATGGCGACGCGACCTTCAGCCCAGACCCGCGCCAAGGATTCCGACCGTGACGCGACCTGCCAAGCTCTCGACACCGCGCTGGGCGATGGCCAGCTGTCCATGGAGGAACACCGTGAACGGGTTGCCGCGGCGACCAGCGCGAAATCCCTTGGCGATCTCTCCGCGCTGGTGGCAGATCTGCAGCTGAACACCCCGCCCGTCGCGCTCCCCCATGAGCGGAAACCTTCGGCTTGGCGTCAGCGCGCACCATTTCTTGCCATCGCGGCATTCACTGCGGCCGTGGTTGTCCTGGGTATCGGGCTGCTGGTGCGGGAATCGGGAACTCCCGACACGCCACACCCTGCGGGTACGCCCGGCGCCGTCCGTCCCGGTGCGGCTCCGGTTGACGACGGGATTGCTCCCACAGTGATCCCTCGACCGGCGCCCGCCGAGAAGAACATCTTCAGCGCCCCCGGGCTGTCCACGCTGATCGACCGTATCCATCAGAAGTTCGGTGACTCAACGGGATATGAGCTGGACCTTTACCCGGAGTACGCGATCATTGAACGTGCTGACCCCGATGAACCCAAGGGGCTGATTTCGTACCTCTACCGGGAGGGCGATTTCAACGATCCCGATCGCCGACCGCGCTCGTTCGACAATCTCGGCGACGTCGGCGCATTCGACCAGGCTGCGATCCTCGGCATCATCCGGGGAGCCGCGCAGACCCTGGGGATCGACAAGGGCGAACCGAGTCACGTGATCATCCGGCCCACCGCAGAGGGCGGTCTGAAGATCAACATCTACGCCTCCCGTGGAAACTACGAATCCGGCTACATCTCCGTCGACGCCCAGGGGCTCAATCCCAAGCTCTACCCGCCGTCCTAACCCGCCCCCGTGTGGCGCCCGCATATATCGCGGCGATAGTATGACTCGATCGGTGCACGAGAGATGCTCCGGCGTCATATCTGGTCTAGGGAGGTGACTTCATGCTTGAACTGGCCATCCTGGGCTTGCTGCTTGAATCACCCATGCACGGCTACGAGCTGCGCAAGCGTCTGACCGGATTGCTCGGGGCGTTCCGGGCCTTCTCGTACGGCTCGCTGTATCCCGCTCTGCGCCGGATGCAGGCCGACGGGCTCATCGAAGAGGACTCCGCGCCCGCGGGCGCCACGGTGCTGCTTCGCGGCAAGCGGGTCTACCAGATGACGGCCGCCGGCCGCGCTCGCTTCAGCGAGCTGGTAGCGGACACCGGTCCTCAGAACTACACCGACGACGGCTTCGGTGTGCACCTGGCATTCTTCAACCGCACCCCGGCCGAGGCCCGGATGCGAATCCTCGAAGGCCGCCGCCGTCAGGTGGAGGAACGCCGGGAGGGTCTGCGCGAGGCCATCACCCGGGCAAGCAGTTCGTTCGACCGATACACGAAGCAGTTACACCAGCTTGGCCTGGAATCCAGTGAACGAGAAGTGAAGTGGCTCAACGACTTGATCGCCGCCGAGCGCACCGCGCAGGCACGGGTCGAGGAGCGTTAAGTATGTCCATCGGTAAAGGAGAACCGTCCATGTCCAACAACACATCTGAGGTGCGCGTCGCCATCGTCGGCGTCGGTAACTGCGCGTCCTCGCTGGTCCAGGGTGTGCAGTATTACCAGGACGCGGACGAGAACTCCAATGTTCCCGGCCTGATGCACGTCAAGTTCGGCCAGTATCACGTGCGCGACGTGAAATTCGTCGCCGCGTTCGATGTGGATGCCAAGAAGGTCGGCTTCGATCTCTCCGAGGCGATCCTGGCTTCGGAGAACAACACCATCAAGATCGCCGACGTGCCGCCCACCGATGTGATCGTGCAGCGCGGACCGACCCTGGACGGCATCGGTAAGTACTACGCCGACACCATCGAGGTCTCTGACTCCGAGCCCGTCGACGTCGTGAAGGTATTGAAGGACAACAACGTTGACGTCCTGGTGTCCTACCTGCCGGTGGGATCGGAAGAGGCCGACAAGTTCTACGCCCAGTGCGCCATCGACGCCAAGGTGGCCTTCGTCAACGCACTGCCGGTGTTCATCGCCTCGGATCCCGTGTGGGCCAAGAAGTTCGAGGATGCCGGTGTACCGATCGTGGGCGACGACATCAAGAGCCAGGTGGGCGCCACCATCACCCACCGCGTGATGGCCAAGCTGTTCGAGGACCGCGGTGTCACCCTGGACCGCACCTACCAGCTCAACGTCGGCGGCAACATGGACTTCAAGAACATGCTCGAGCGTGAGCGCCTGGAGTCCAAGAAGGTGTCCAAGACCCAGGCCGTGACGTCGAACCTCAACGGCTCGCTGGCCGACAAGGTGTACGACAAGAACGTGCACATCGGCCCGTCCGACTATGTCGCGTGGCTCGACGACCGCAAGTGGGCTTATGTCCGCTTGGAAGGCCGCGCCTTCGGTGACGTGCCGCTGAACCTGGAATACAAGCTTGAGGTCTGGGACTCCCCCAACTCGGCGGGCATCATCATCGACGCGGTGCGTGCGGCGAAGATCGCCCTCGACCGTGGACTCGGTGGCCCGATCCTGCCGGCCTCGGCCTACCTGATGAAGAGCCCGCCCAAGCAGCTCGCCGACGATGTCGCGCGCGTTCAGCTGGAGCAGTTCATCGAGGGCTGAGCGCCTACGCGCAGACCATCGAACCGGGCTAGTCACCCGGAAGTCGTTCCCGCCGAGGGCATACCAAACGCACGACTGCGTACGGTATGCCCTCGGTGCTATCTCAGGTGTTCGGCGAGCCCCGCCAGCCGGTCCAGCTCGCGGACTACCTCGTCCTCCGGTCCCGGATCGAGATGAAAAAGCACCCGTCCCGCACCGGCACCCCGATATTCGACGGCGAGCTTCTGATCCCCCGGCACCCCGCTCACGGTGACCGGCAGATCAGCGCGCCCCTGCTCGGCGAACCAGTCGCGCGCCCGACGCACATCCTCGGGTGTGGACGTCCCCGCGTACGGCAGCCAACCCTCCCCTACCCGCACCGCACGCGACTGCGCCGCCCGGCTGGGTCCACCGATGTGGAGCGGAATCGGCACAGCCGGGCGCGGACGCGCGACGACGGGACCGAAATCAACATGCTTGCCGTGGAATTCGGCCACTTCTTCACCCCAGAGCAGTCCCAGGGCAGCCAACTGCTCGTCCAGTACGGCACCCCGCGTCGACGGGTCGACGCCATGGTTGCGCACCTCATCCAGATTCCACCCGACACCCACGCCGAGCACCACCCGATCGTGTGACAGCGTGGCTAGGGTCGCAACGGCTTTCGCGGTGTGCAGCACATCGCGCTGCGGCAGCAGGGCAACACCGGACCCGACCACGAGTCGCTGCGTGGCGGACAACGCGTATGCCAACACCACCGGCAAGTCGCGGATCAACGGCAGCCGCGCCCGAAACTCGGCGTCGATCTCATCAGGTGTGTCCACCGGGAAGTAGGAGTGGTCGTCGAAGAGCAGCCATTCGAATCCACGTTCCTCGACCGCACGGGCGAGCACATCCGGCGCGACATATCCGTCAGCAGATGTGGTGGCAATCCCGAATCCCGTCATGACCTCCAGGAACCCGCAGTGCGCCCACGAAATTCCGGGCAACGCGCTGCACGATCTGGTTACGGGGTGCAACATCGACCTACCCGGCTGAAAGAGGCATCGCATGGCCAACACGGCAGCGCCCAGCGAAGGAGGCCTGCAGCACTCGTTGCAGAAGCGCCACCTGACGATGATCGCGATCGGCGGCGTCATCGGCGCCGGCCTGTTCGTCGGGTCCGGTGCGACCATCCAGGCCGCCGGACCCGCAGCGTTTCTCACCTACGCCATTACCGGCGTGCTCATCGTCTTGGTGATGCGGATGCTCGGCGAGATGGCCGTCGCCAACCCGTCCACCGGTTCCTTCGCCGACTACAGCCGCCGCGCCCTCGGGGACTGGGCAGGGTTCTCGGTTGGCTGGCTCTACTGGTACTTCTGGGTGATCGTCGTCGGGTTCGAGGCGGTGGCCGGCGGCAAGCTCATTCAGGACTGGCTACCGCGAGCTCCGCTGTGGCTGGTGGCGCTGCTCCTGATGCTGGCCATGACGGCCACCAACCTGTTCTCGGTCCGCTCCTATGGCGAGTTCGAGTACTGGTTCGCCAGCGTGAAAGTTGCTGCGATCGTGGCATTTCTGGCTGCGGGCACGTGCTATGCCTTCGGCCTGTGGCCGGGTAAGCGGATGGACTTTTCCAACCTCACCGCCCATCACGGCTTCATGCCGCACGGGCCCGGAGCAATCTTCTCCTCGATCGTCATCGTGATCTTCTCCATGGTGGGTGCAGAGATCGCCACCATAGCCGCTGCCGAATCCAAGGACCCCGCCAAAGCCATCAGCCAGGCCACCAATTCGGTGATCTACCGGGTGGCGATCTTCTTCGTCGGATCGATTTTTCTGATCGTGGTCATCGTGCCCTGGGACAGCCCGGAATTGGGGACCTCGCCGTACGTCACCGCCTTCAAAACGATGGGGATCCCGGCCGCCGATCACATCATGCGATTCGTGGTGCTCACCGCGGTGCTGTCGTGTTTGAACTCGGCGATGTACACCGCGTCCCGCATGCTGTTCGTGCTGGCTGGCCGCGGCGAGGCGCCCCGCAGCTGGCTCAAGGTCAGCAATCGCGGCGTTCCCGTGCAGGCGATTCTGGCGTCCTCGTTCGTGGGCTTCGTCTGCGTCATCCTGGCGTACTTCTTCGAGCACACCGTATTCCTGTTCCTGCTCAACTCCTCGGGCGCGGTAATCCTGTTCGTGTACTTGATGATTGCCATCTCGCAGTTCATCCTGCGACGTCGAACTCCCGAGGAGAAGCTGATCGTCAAGATGTGGGGCTTCCCGGTGCTGACGATCCTCACCGCGATCGGAATCGTCGCCATCCTGGTGGCCATGGGCTTCCAGGACGAGACCCGCACGCAGCTGTGGACCAGCCTGCTGTCGTGGGGTGTGATCCTCCTGCTCTTCGGGGTGCTGCGGCTCACGCAGCGGCGCCAGCCGCAGCCCGAGGAACCGGCTACCCGGTAATCGCCACGGCCCGCTTGAACAGCTGCAGCGTCATGCCGTGCAGGTAATCCCCCACCACCACAGGTGCTTTCCCCGCGAATGCGCGGGCATGCGTACCCTCCAGGATGATCCCCAGCTTGAAGCAGGCCAGCACCGTGTACCAGTCCATCGCGCTCAGATCCCGGTCAGTGCGTTCCGCGTAGTGTGCGACGAGCTCCTGCGGCGTGGGCAGGTTTCCGGCCTGAACCAGCGCGCCACCCAACGATGCGTCATCGGCCTCCGACGGCCAGGTAGCCAGCAGCCAACCCAAATCCAGCAGCGGGTCACCGATCGTCGACATCTCCCAGTCCACGATGGCCGCCAACTGAGGGCCGTCATGACGGAACATCATGTTGGCCAGGTGGAAATCACCGTGCATGATTCCCGGCTTCCACTGCGAAGGCCGGTGCTGCTCAAGCCAATCCGCCACGGATTGCAGCCCCGGAATGTCGGGTCCGGGGTAACCGTCGTGCTTGGCGTACGTGTCGAGTTCCTTGAGCCAGCGCGGCACCTGGCGTTCCAGGAAACCGTCCGGATTTCCGTAGCCGTCAAGTCCCAGCGTCTGATAGTCCAGCGCACCGAGGGCGGCGATACCGCTGACCGCCTCCAGCCCCATCTGATGGCGGATCTGCGCACTGCCGGCGTGTAATTCCGGCAGTGTGACCGAGGCATTGAATCCGTCGACGGGCTCCATCAGGTAGAAGACCGCGCCGCCGAGCACCGCCTCATCGGCGCAGGCCGCGATGAGTTCCGGCGCCGGAACACCTTGCCCCCGTATCGCTCCCAGCAGCCTTGCCTCCCGACGGATCACATTGTTACTGGCCTCGCGCAGATGCTTCGGGGGCCGACGGAGCACGTACTCGCGCCCACCACGGCTGAACCGCACCATGATGTTCTGGGTGCCGCCGGATATCGGGGACACTCCATCGACGTCCCCCTGAGGAAGCCCCTGCTCGTCCATCCAGCGCGAAACAACCTCGAAATCCACACTCTTCGGATCCACATGCTCCGGCGCGGCCATCACAGATTGCCCACCCGGTGCTCGAGCCGCGCTGCCACATGGGCCCGCGCCTTTTCGGTCAGCGCCGGAATGT
Source organism: Mycobacteroides franklinii (assembly GCF_001853795.1). Taxonomy (NCBI): domain Bacteria; kingdom Bacillati; phylum Actinomycetota; class Actinomycetes; order Mycobacteriales; family Mycobacteriaceae; genus Mycobacteroides; species Mycobacteroides franklinii. Next base: position 692,244 of record NZ_MLIK01000019.1, on the reverse strand, counting down.
GGCTCGGCGGGAACAGCCCCTCGTACGGGGTGTAGTCCTTGAGCACCTCCTTGGCGATGGTGACCTTGTGCACCTCGGTCGGTCCGTCCACCAGACCCATCACCTCGGAGTACAGGAACATCTTGGCCAGCGGCATCTCCTCGGACACCCCCAGCGAGCCGTGGAGATGCAGTGCGCGCTGCGCCACATCGTGCATCACCTTCGGCATCGCGGCCTTGATCGCCGAAATGTCCTTGCGCACCTTCAGGTAATCCTGGTGCTTATCGATCAACCAGGCCGTGCGCAGTACCAGCAGCCGGAAGGATTCCATCTCGATCCAGCTGTCGGCGATGCGTTCCTGTGTCATCTGCAGTTTGGCGATGGTGCCCCCGCGAGCCTCCCGGCTGATGACACGCTCACACATCATGTCGAACGCCTTGCGCACCTGGGCCACCGTGCGCATGGCGTGGTGTACGCGGCCACCACCGAGACGGGTCTGCGCGATGGCGAACGCACCGCCCTCGGCGCCCAACATGTTCTCGGCGGGAATCCGAGCGTTAGTGAAGCGGGTGTAGGCCTCGTCCTCACTGAACCCGTGCACCGTGATGTTCCGGACGATCTCGACACCGGGGGCACTCGGGTCGACGATGAACATCGACATTCCTTGATACGGGCTGACGTCGGTATTGGTGACCGCCATGACGATCCAGAACGAGGCGTGCCGCGCCTCGGAATTGAACCACTTCTCCCCGTTGAGGATCCACTCGTCGCCGTCGCGTACGGCGGTGGTCTTGAACAGCGTCGGGTCCGATCCGCCCTGCGGCTCGGTCATGACGTAACAGGAGCCGATATCGCCGTCCATCAACGGCTGCAGATACTTGGCCTTCTGCGCTTCGGTGCCATAGTGCGCGAGAATCTCGGCGTTGCCGGTGTCGGGCGCCTGGCATCCGAATATCGAAGGAGCCCAGGACGACCGGCCAAGAATCTCATTGAGCAGCGCCAGTTTGAGCTGGCCGAAGCCCGGACCGCCCAGCTCGGGCCCGAGGTGGCACGCCCACAAACCGCGGCGCTTGACCTCCTCCTTCAACGGGCGCACGTAGTCCATGGCTTCTTTGTCGGACTTGTCGTACGGGTTGGGGAACACGTAATCGAGGGGCTCGACCTCCGTGCGGACGAACTCATCGGCCCAGTCCAGTAGCTCCTGGTACTCGGGGTCGGTCTCGAAATCCCATGCCATGTCAGTCACTTCCTGTCGGTTCGTGTGGACTGTTCGTTTGGACACCGTCTAAAACCATGTCGGCGATGCGCTTGGCGATCTGTGCCGGGCTCTTGCCGTCGGCGCGGTACCAGACCGCCACCATGTTCAGCATTCCCAGCACCGCGTTGGTGACCACGTGATCGGCCGTGCGAAACGTCCCGGCCTCGTGTCCCTCATCGAAAACTCGCTGCCAGCAGCGCTGCAGCTCGTCGCGCAAACCCTGCAGCTCCGCGGCGCGCCCGCCGGTCAGTGCGGAACCATCACGCACCTGGATGGAAACCTGCTTGCGATACCTGACGATGAGGATGACGTAGGAGCCGATCAGCGTGCGCAGACGCTTGGCTGGCTCGGTGTTCATGTTGGCGATATGCACGGCTTCGGTGAGCATCTCGTCGATATAGCTACGCAGGATCTCCCAGAGAAGTTCTTCCTTGGATCCGATGTGGTAGTACAGCGCGCCGCCGCGCACCCCGGCCGCCGAACCTATTTCGGCCACCCCCGTGGCGTGAAACCCCTTCTCCGCGAATAGCTCCGTCGCCACGTCCATAATCCGACGGCGGGTCGCCGCGGCGTCACCGTCGGATGCGGGCGGGCGCCCACGGCGCGGTTTGGCGCCGGCCTCCGTCACAGGATGCCGCCGTCCAAACGGATCGTCGTTCCCGTGCAGTAGGCCGATGCCTCGCTCGCGAGATACAGCGCCGCACCCACGATGTCCTCAGGCTCACCGACGCGCCGCAGCGGAATACTCGGAATCAACGCCTCCGCGAATCCCTCCGGCCAGGCCGCGGCGATATCGGTGTTGAACAGTCCACACTGAATTGTGTTGGCGCGCACGGTCGGACCAAACGTGTGTGACAGACCGAGGGTCAGCGCGTTCAAACCCGCCTTGGCCGCCGCATAGGGCAACGCCGTCGCATCGGGTCGCACCGCTTCGATGGAGCTGATATTGATGATCGAACCACCGGCTCCTGCGGCCATCTTCGTGGCGATCGATGCCGACAGCCGGAACGGACCCTTCAGATTGACCCCGATGACCTTGTCGAACAACGCCTCCGACACCTGGTCCAGGCTGGGGTACAGCGGGGACAGCCCGGCGTTGTTCACCAACACGTCCACGCGGCCGAACTCGCGGTACACGGTGTCGACCAACTCGTCGCACTGCTCCCACGAGCTGACATTGCACGCGACCGGGAGCGCACGGCGCCCGTGCTCGGCCTCCACCTTGGCGGCCAACTCATGACACGAATCAATCTTGCGGCTGGCGATCACCACGTCCGCGCCATGGGCCGCGAACGCCTGCACCATCGCCCGTCCCAATCCGCGGCTTCCACCGGTGACGACGACGACCTTGTCCTGCAGCATTCGATGCCTCCTCAATTAATGTGGCGATCGATACATTAAAGACCGTACGCCGATGACGCAAGAGGCTGGTGCTGTTGTTCAGTGAGCGAGCTTGTCCAGCAGCAGGCTGAACATCGCGTCGGTCTTGTCCTCATTCGGGTCGACACGACAGAACATCACCGAGGCGACGTAGTTGGCGCGTTGCCGTGCCATCAGACGGCATGACCACGGCGAATGGTCGGTGGTGCGCGTCCAGTTCACCTCGTCCTTACCGCTGTGCACGATCTTGAGCGCCCAGCCCTCCTTGGCACCACCGACCGAAGTCACCCCACGCACCCCATCGCAGCGGGACATGCGCTGAGCGAATTGTTCGAACTGCCGACCAGCCGAGTCGGCGGTCTCGAACACGACGAGTGCGGTGCCGACGGTGTGCTTACGAACCTTTTCCACCGACTGGGAGTACGCCTGGATACGCGCCGCGCTAAAGCTCAGATACTGCTGACGCGTGGCCAATGAATACCCGTACGCACAATCGGACACGGTGTTGGCCGTCGACAGCACTGTCTCCACCGCGGGGATCGTCTTGACCTCCGTGAGACCCGCCGCCGCACGAACATCCGGCGCCGAGAGCAATCGCTCTTCGAGGTCTGCCTGTCTGGGAGGCAACATCGGGTAAAGCTTCTCCGTCTTGGCGGGGGCTGTCGCGTCGCCCGCGATCGCCTGCGTGCAGGAGGTCAACAGCATGGCCGCGCTGAGCAAAATCACTGGTGCCCAACGCATTACCGCGGCCCCGACGGCTTCTGCATCAAAAGGTCCAGCACCTCGCCCGCCTTGTTGTCGGAACCATGGGCGCAGAATATCGGCGATATCCCCTGTCCCGGCAACCCCGATCGGGATGTGCTCAATGTGAAGCTACACCACCAGGGCCATGCGCGGATCGGTGACCATCGCACCCAAATCGGCCAGGAACTTCGAGCCCTGCTCGCCGTCGACCAGTCGATGGTCGAAGGACAAAGCCAACGTGGTGACATCGCGGACCGCCAGCTCCCCGGCCACCACCCAGGGACGCTTGGCCACTGAGCCCAGGGCCAGGATCGCCGCCTCCCCCGGGTTGATGATCGGTGTGCCGGCATCGACACCGAAGACACCGATATTGGTGAGGGTGAACGTGCCACCGGCCATATCGGCGGGCATGGTCTTGCCGTCGCGCGCGGTGCCGACCAGTTGCGCAACCGCGGTCGCCAGCTCGGGCAGCGACATCGTGTTCGCGCTCTTGACATTCGGCACCACCAGTCCCCGGTCGGTGGCCGCCGCGATACCCAGATTCACATAGTGCTTCACGACGATCTCGCCGGCTTGTTCATCCCAGGTGGAGTTCAGCGACGGATGCGACCGCAGCGCCAGCAGCACCATCCGGGCCACCAGCGTCATCGGGGTGAACCTGAGATCGGGATACTTCGCCCTCAACTCTGCCAGCAGGCCCATCGTCTCGGTCATGTCCACGGTGAGGAACTCGGTGACATGCGGTGCGGTGAAGGCGCTGCGCACCATGGCGGCGGCGGTGTGCTTGCGCACCCCCGCGATCGGAATACGTGTCTCGCCGCCCACGACCGGAGTCGCGGCGCCGACGACATCCGGCTCCGCTTGTGGCGCGCGGGCGGTGAGGCTCCGCGTGTAGGCCTCCACATCCTGTCGGGTGATACTGCCGCCGATGCCGGTTCCGCTGATCAGTTCGAGGGTCACGCCCAGTTCGGCAGCGAGCTTACGGACCGACGGCTTGGCAGGGGCCCTCTCCGGTACCGGCTGTGCCTTCGCCGCGGGCTCAACAACTTCGGGCTCCGGTTCCGCTGCCTCTTCCACCAACGCAAGCGCGGCCGCTCCGGCCCCCGCACGGCGCCGACGACGGGTGTGGCTGGTCGTTTCCGACGGGCCATAACCCACCAGATTGGCCGGAGCGTCCGGCTCGGCGCCGGCCACCTCGATCGAAATCAGCGGCGCACCGACCGCGACGGTGGAGTTCTCCGCCGCCTGCAAGGCCACCACCGTGCCCTCGAAGGGAGACGGCAGCTCGACCATCGCCTTGGCGGTCTCCACATCGGCGAGCACCTGGTTGAGCTTCACCTCATCGCCAACCTTCACCTTCCAGGCGATCAGGTCGGCTTCGGTGAGTCCCTCGCCGAGGTCGGGGAGCAGAAACTGTTTGACTGCCATGGATTTCGGCCCTTCTACGCGGCGATGGCGCGGTCGACGGCGTCCATCACCCGCTCTGCATCGGGCAGGTAGTGATGTTCCACCTTGTTGGCCGGGTACGGAAGTGCGAAGCCGCCGACCCGCAGTACGGGAGCCTCCAGGTGATAGAAACACCGCTCGGTGATGCGCGCAGCGATCTCGGCGCCCAATCCCATGAACACCGAGGCCTCGTGGACTACCACCAGCCGTCCGGTCTTACGTACCGACGCCTCCAGGGTGTCGAAGTCGACGGGCGAGAGGGAACGCAGGTCTACCACCTCGATGGACATACCCTCTGCGGCAGCCATTTCCGCCGCCGCTTTGGCGACGGCCACCATCGGTCCGTAGGCGGCGACGGTGGCCGCGGTGCCGGCTCGGACAATACGTGCCGTACCCAGCGGGAGCGGGGTGAGCGCGGTATCGACCTCATCCTTCTCCCAGTAACGCCGCTTGGGCTCGAAGAAGACCACCGGGTCATCGCACGCGACCGATTGGCGGATCATGTCGTAGGCATCCTGCGGTGAGCTGCACGACACCACGCGCAGCCCGGCGGTATGCGCGAAGTACGCCTCCGGCGACTCCGAATGGTGCTCTACCGCACCGATTCCACCGCCGAACGGGATCCGGATGGTCAGCGGCATCCCCACCGCACCCTTGGTGCGGTAGTGCAGCTTGGCCACCTGACTGACGATCTGATCAAAGGCCGGGTACACGAATCCGTCGAACTGGATCTCGCAGACCGGGCGGTATCCACGCATGGCCAAACCGACAGCGGTTCCGATGATTCCGGACTCGGCAAGCGGAGTGTCGATGACCCGGTGGTCACCGAAATCCTTCTGCAGCCCGTCGGTGACCCGGAAGACGCCGCCGAGCTTGCCGACATCCTCGCCCATGACGATCACCTTGTCGTCGTCCTCCAATGCCGCACGCAAGCCCGCGTTCAGGGCACCGGACATGGTCATTCTGGTCATGATGCGTAGGTCCCTTCGCTCTCAAAACTGGCCAGGTATTCCAAGTAGTCGCGCCGCTCCGCGGCGACAAGCGAATGTGGTTCTGCGTACACATGGTTGAACATGTCCGCGGCGGTCGGCTCGATCGTGCCGAGGCATCCGGCGCGCAGCTCGGCGGCCACCTCGTCTGCCTTCGCGGCAATGCGCTCCTTCTCCGATTCGCTCAACCCTCCGCGGCTCTCCAGGTACTTTTCGACCCGGGTCAGCGGATCCCTGGCCCGCCATTCATCGAGTTCTGCGGCATTGCGGTACTTGGTCGGGTCATCCGAGGTGGTGTGCGGCCCCATCCGGTAGGTGACGGCCTCGATGAGGGTCGGGCCACTGCCCTCACGGGCGCGCCGCAGCGCCCAGCGGGTCGCGGCCATCACGGCAAGCACATCGTTGCCGTCGACCTGAATTCCCGGGACGCCGAATCCGGTGCCGCGGGCAGCCAGCGGCAGATGGCTCTGCACCCGGACGGGCTCGCTGATGGCCCACTGATTGTTCTGACAGAAGAAGACAACGGGTGCACCGAAACTCGACGCAAAGGCGAAGGCCTCGGAGACATCCCCTTGGCTGGTGGCGCCATCGCCGAAGTAGGCGATGACCGCGGTGTCCGATCCGTCGAACTTCACGCCCATCGCGTATCCGGTGGCATGCAGGGTCTGCGCGCCGACGATGATCGCGGGCGCGGTGATGTTGTGCTCTCGCGGATTCCAGCCGGATTGCGTTGAACCGCGCCAGAACTGGAGCATCGCGGTGGGCTCGACGCCGCGACAGTAGGCGACGCCGTGCTCGCGGAAGCTGGTGAACGCAAAGTCGTCGTGCTCCAGCGCGCGGGCCGACCCGACCTGCGCGGCCTCCTGGCCCAGCAGCGGGGCCCAGAGCGCGAGCTCGCCCTGACGCTGCAGGGCCGTGGCCTCGTTATCGATGCGGCGGACCACCACCATGTCCTGGTACAGCGCCCTCAGAGCAGCCAGGTCTTCCTCGTCGAGGATGTCGCTGACCAGCGGCGCGTACTCGGAATTCTCGATCCGGTTGCCGTCCGGATCAAGGAGCTGGATGGTCTCCATAACCTGCCCTCGCTAACGATGGGTTGCACCGCATGTCCATGACCGTCACCTTGTGGGTGTGTCATGATTCACAGTGCAACAGATAGTCATACTGCGCAACTGATGCGTGTCGGATTGAGCATTCTGCCCATATTTTGGGTCGCACTCTGTGCGATACTGCGCGCTATGACCACTCTGGATGCCACCGATGCGAAGTTGTTATTGGCCCTCACGCAAACCCCCCGCGCATCCGGCGTGGAGCTGGCGCAGCGACTGAATCTGTCCCGCAACACCGTGCAGGCGCGGCTCACCCGCTGGGATCAGCACGAGGCGCTGGCCGGGATCGACCATCAAATCGTGCCGCGCGCGATGGGCTATCCGATGACGGCGTACGTCACCGCGCGTATCGACCAACACCAGCTGGCAGCCATCGGGGTGGCACTGGCCGACGTGCCGGAGGTGGTACAGGTCCACGGCCTGGCGGGCGCCGACGACCTGATGATCAAGGTGGTCGCCGTCGACAGCGACGACCTCTACCGGATCGCCGGGAACATTCTCGATATCCCCGGCATTACCCGTACCTCGATTGCCATTGCCATGCACGAGCTGGTGGCGTTCCGGATGACGCCGCTGCTGCGACGCCTCGCCGGGCAGGAGTGAGGCCTAGCCCAACCAGTCCAAAACCGCTGCGGCCGTCCAGGATTGCTGCATGCTCCCCAAGGGCTCACCGGTAAACGGCTCGTAGTACTCCGCGAACGAACCGTCCCCCGCCTGCCGTAATCCCTCCTGCCGCAACAAGAATGCGCGCTCACTCCAGCCGCGTCGCTCGAAGGCCCAACAGAACAGCCAGGTGAGCACCGGCCAGACCGGACCCCGCCAGTATTCGCGCGGACGAAAGTCCCGCGAGACCGGCGATGTCGAGGGCACCAGCGCGTATCGCAGATCGGGATGGCCGCAGAATCGCGGCCCCTCCAACAGCCTCAGCAGCGCCAGCTCCTGCGGCCGCGGCAGACCGCCGGACAGCAATGGCGCGAACACCGCCACCGTGTCGGTGGCAACCCACTTACCGGTCTTGACATCGAAATCTCTTGCCGCACCGCTGCGTTCCTCGGTGGTATCGAGCACGCCCTGCCGGAAGCGTTCAGCCCAGCCGTGTAGTTCACGCACGTCGGCACGCGGGCGGGCATGCTCCTCACCGATGGTGGCCAGCACCTCGCAGGCCACCGAGAAGATCGCCGAAACGAAGACATCCTCCATCGCGAAGCTCATCGCGTCGGGTAGCCGCGCATCGTCATAGCGCACCGATTTCATCTCTTCCAGCAGCCACAGATACACGTCATACTCGGCATCCTTGGGTCGCTGCGAAGGATCGGTCACGATGGTCGTGTCCTCGCGCGTATAGGCCGGAAGGACCCCCGGTACAACGTTGGCGTAGGCCGCGTCCCAACGCGGCGAATTGTCCATGCCCGATTCCCACCCGTGGTACAGGGTGATTCGGCCGTGCTGGTTCTGGTCCCGAGTCTCGGCCAACCAGCGGTGCCAACGCATCAAATCGGCCCAGCGCCGATCAAGGAACGCCTCGGCGACACCCCGGGCGCTACGGCCCCGGCGATGTGCGTGATCGAGGATGCGTTGCACCGCGATCGCATGCACGGGCGGCTGGGTGATACCCGACGTCTGATGCCCCGACGGCGCATTCACTGCCAGCTCGGAGGTCTGCCAGCGGGCAGGCCCCGGGAAATATCCGTCGACCCCGTTGGCGAAGACAATGTGCGGGATCATCCCGTTGGCCCATTGGGCCGAGAGCAGAGTGTCCAGCTCGGTGACGGCCCGTTCGACGCTCAGTGGCGCCAGCCCCACCGCGACGAATGCCGCGTCCCAGCTCCACATGTGCGGGTAAAGCTTGGGTGCGGCACTGGTCATGGTTCCCCGGTCATTTCCCCTGAGCAGGTACGCCGCGCGCGCGGCCAGCTGCGTGGGGGTGAACATCGGGTGGGACGGCATCCGTCCATTGTGCGGTGTGCCTGGCCATTCCCTCTCGCCGAAAGTCGACTTTTGGTGCGAAAGTGCGAGTAAAGGCCACCAAAAGTCGACTTTCGGCGCACGGGAGCTAACGTGACGCACATGCCGCACGCTCTCATCACCGGTGCCGCCGGAGGTCTTGGTTCCGCCATTGCCCGCGCTCTCGCCCCCACCCACAGCCTGCTGCTGGGCGGTCGGCCATCCGCGCGGCTGGATACGCTGGCCTCCGAGTTGGGCGCCACCGCATGGCCGGTGGACCTGAGCGACGAGAGCGCGGTGCTCGCGGCCGTCGCCAACATCGACACGCTCGACGTACTGGTCCACAACGCCGGCGTCTCCTACCCCGCGACGATCGCCGACTCCAGCCTGTCCGATTGGCGAAAGACCTTCGATGTCAACGTGTTGGCCCCCGTCGCGCTGACCCAAGCCCTGCTTCCCGCGCTGCGGGCCGCACAGGGTGACGTGGTGTTCATCAACTCCGGCGCGGGGATCAACGCGCACCCGGGCATCGGCTCGTACTCAGCGAGCAAGTTCGCGCTGCGCGGATTCGCCGACGTCCTGCGCGCCGAGGAACCGACGCTCCGGGTGACCTCGGTACATCCCGGCAGGATCAGCACACCGATGCAGCAGGAACTCACCGAACATGAAGGGCGCGAGTACAACCCGAACGAGTACATGCGCCCCGAGTCCGTCGCACAGCTGGTCGCCGACGCCGTGAAGCTGCCGCGCGACGCACGGGTGCACCACATCGTGGTGCGGCAGAACTAGACGACCAGATTCACCATGCGGCCCGGCACCACGATGACCTTCTTCGGGGTCGCACCCGCCAGGAACTCCAGCACCTTCTCCTCGGCAAGCGCCGCGGCCTCGATATCGCCCTTCGGCGCATCGACGGCCACCGTGATGCGGCCACGCACCTTGCCGTTGACCTGAATCGGGTACTCCACCGTGTCGGACACCAGCCAGCGCTCATCGGACTCCGGGAAGGGTCCGTGGGCCAGCGACACCTCGCCGCCCAACTGGCTCCACAGCTCCTCGGCCAGGTGCGGTGCCAGCGGTGCCAGCATGAGCACCAGTGGCTCCACGGCGGCGCGCGGGGCGCCCTCGGGGTACTCCTTGGTCAGGTGATTCGTGTACTCGATCAGCTTGGCCGCTGCGGTGTTATTACGCAGAGCCGCATAGTCTTCGGTCACCCCGGCGATCGTCTTGTGCAACGCCCGCAGGGTGTCCTCGCTGGTCAGCTCGTCCGCGGTAACGCGGATCTTGCCGGTCTCCTCATCGACCACCGCCCGCCACGCCCGCTGCAGGAAGCGGTGCGCACCGACGACATCCTTGGTCGCCCAAGGCCGCGAAAGCTCCAGCGGACCCATCGACATTTCGTACACACGCAGGGTGTCGGCACCGTAGTTGTCGCAGATGTCGTCCGGTGAGATCGAGTTCTTGAGGCTCTTTCCGATCTTGCCGAACTCCTGTTTCACCTCCGCGCCCTGATAGAAGAACTTTCCGTCCTCCTCGACCACCTCAGCGGCGGGGACGTACATGCCGCGCGAGTCCGTATAGGCGTGGGCCTGGATGTACCCCTGGTTCAGCAGCCGCCGGTACGGCTCGCGGGAGCTGACATGCCCGAGGTCGTAGAGAACCTTGTGCCAGAACCTCGAGTACAGCAGGTGCAGCACGGCGTGCTCCATGCCGCCGACATACAGATCGACACCGCCCGGATCATTCGGACCGTGCTCGGCCGGACGCGGGCCCAACCAGTACGCCTCGTTCTCCTTGTCGCAGAAGGCTTCCGCGTTATCGGGATCCGCGTAACGCAGCTCGTACCAGGAGCTGCCCGCCCACTGCGGCATCACGTTGGTGTCGCGCGTGTAGTGCTTGAGCCCATCGCCCAGGTCCAGCTCGACGTTCACCCAGTCGGTGGCCTTGGACAACGGCGGCGACGGCTCGGATGACGCGTCCTCCGGATCGAAGGACACCGGTGCATAGTCCTCGACCTCGGGCAGTTCGACGGGCAACAGATTCTCGCCCAACGCGCGTGGTCGCCCGTCCTCGTCATAAACGATCGGGAAGGGCTCGCCCCAATACCGCTGGCGCGCAAAGAGCCAATCGCGCAGCTTGTATTCGATACGCGATTCGCCGCGCCCGTCCTCGACCAGCCGGCGCGTCACCTCGACCTTGGCGGCGTCGACATCGAGTCCGTCCAGGTAGTCGGAGTTCACCAACACGCCATCGCCCGTGTAGGCGGCCTCGGTGATATCGCCGCCGGAAATCACTTCCCGCACCGGCAAACCGAAGGCATTCGCGAAATCCCAGTCACGCGGGTCGTGCCCGGGCACCGCCATGATGGCACCGGTGCCGTAGCCCAGCAGCACGTAGTCCGCGATGAAGACCGGCACCTGACCACCGCTCACCGGGTTGGTGGCGTAGGCGCCGGTGAAGACGCCCGTCTTCTCTTTGTTCTCTTGACGTTCCAGGTCGCTCTTGGCGGCGATGGAACGGCGGTACTGCTCGATCGCCGCGCGCGGCGAGTCCTGTCCGCCCGTCCAGCGCGCATCGGTCCCCTCGGGCCAGGCGTCTGCCGCCAGCGCGTCCACCAGCGGATGCTCGGGAGCCAACACCATGTAGGTGGCGCCGAAGAGCGTGTCGGGCCGGGTGGTGAACACCTCGATATCGGCGGGGCCGCCCGCGCCGTCCACCGCAAACAACACGGACGCACCCTGCGAACGGCCAATCCAGTTGCGCTGCATGGTCTTGACCTTCTCGGGCCAGTCCAGGACATCCAGGTCGTCGATCAACCGGTCGGAGTACGCGGTGATACGCATCATCCACTGCCGCAATCGCTTACGGAACACCGGGAAGTTGCCGCGCTCACTGCGGCCGTCCGAGGTCACCTCCTCGTTGGCCAGCACGGTGCCCAACCCGGGACACCAGTTGACCACCGAGTCCGATTGGTAGACCAGGCGATACGAGTCAACGAGATCTGCGCGTGCGCCGGCAGTCAGCTGCGCCCACACCGTGCCGTCGGCGGGAGTGCGCGCACCGGATTCAAACTCGGCGACCAGCTCCTGGATGGGACGCGCGCGGTGAGCCTGCTCGTCGTACCAGGCGTTGTAGATCTGCAGGAAGATCCACTGCGTCCACTTGTAGAAGTCGACATCGGTGGTGGCGAAGCTGCGCCGCGAGTCGTGGCCCAGGCCCAGCCGTCCCAGCTGCCGTTTGTAGTTGACGATGTTGGCCTCAGTGCGCACCCGCGGATGCGTGCCGGTCTGCACCGCGTACTGCTCGGCAGGCAACCCGAACGCGTCGAACCCCAGCGCGTGCAGCACGTTCGCCCCGCGCATCCGGTGAAAGCGTGCGTAGACGTCCGTCGCGATGTATCCCAGCGGGTGACCCACGTGCAGTCCGTCGCCCGACGGGTACGGGAACATGTCCTGGACGAACATCTTGTCGACCGGAATCGGGGTGCCGTCCGTCGGCGCGAGCGATCCCACCGGGTTCGGCACATGGAACGTGCCCCGGTCGGTCCAGGCCTGCTGCCAACGGCTCTCGATCTGCCCGGCGAGCTGCGCGGTGTAGCGATGCATGGGGAATTCAGCGGCTTCCTCATTAGCTCTGCCGGCGTCCTGCTCGGTTTCAGTCACGCTTCCAGGGTAAAGGTGGCTGGTCAGCGAACAGAAATCGCCGCTTTGGCGACGAGAGTTAATCACTCTGGTCACAATCCGGCCACTTCCGGGGGTGTCCGGGGTGGTTTCTCAGCCACGCTCACTACCTTCAGGACCGCCACAACCGAGCGAACGTCTGTCGACCCGTCAGCGTTCTTCGTTGTCGCCACAACCTCACACGACGCACTGGACAGAGCCGGAAGGACATAGAAGGTGACGACCATACGGTATTCAGTCAGATTAGCGGCGGCCACGGCCTCCGTCGCGGCATTGCTCGCCGGGACTGCCGCCGTAGCAATGGCGGACCCGCAACCGGCACCCGCACCTCCGGTGCCGGCGGCCACCCCCAACGCCGCCGTCGCACCGGCCCCGAATGCCGCGCCGGCGCCCGCAGTGGCCCCCACGGCATCGACGAATCCCCTGCAGCCGTCCGCCCCGATCAGCGGGGTCGCGCCCGCCACCGACGGCACCCTCACCGAGTTCTTCGCCGCCAAGAACGTCAAGGTGGAGCCGCTCTCCAAGAGCAGCCACGGCGTACCGCGCATCAGCATCCCGATACCGAACAACTGGGCCAACGTGCCGGACCCCAATGTCCCCAACGCGTACCAAGTGATTGTCAGCAAGGCCAACGGCACCGGCATCTACCAATCCAACGCACAGGTCACCATGAGCAAGCTGGTCGGCGAGTTCGACACCAACGAGGCCGTCTCCCATGGCCCCGTCGAGGTCAAGGCGCTGCAGGGCTGGCAACCGACCGACGCGTCGGTGGTCACCTATCAGGGCTTCCCGTCCTCCATCGTGGAAGGCACTTTCCGTCAGGACGGCGAAACCCTCAACACCTCACGCCGCTCCGTGATCATCACGCAGGGCAAGGACCGCTTCCTGGTCCAGCTGGCCGTCACCACCACCGTCGGTAACGCCATCGCCGAAGCCCCCGCCACGGACCTGATCGTCAACGGACTGCGCTTCGGCGATGCCGCCCCGGTCACCGCCCCCGTCGCCGATCCGAATGCGCTCGCCGATCCCGACGCCGTGCCCGGCGCGCCCGTCACACCAGCTCCGGGGGCTCCCGCGCCCGCAGACCCCAACGCACCGGCTTCGCCGGCGCCCGGGATCCCGGGCCTGCCACCCCTGCCTACCTTGCCTCCGCTGGTGCCACCGGCGCCGCCCGCGGCATAACCCCTTCAAACACCGATCCGACACCCTTTAAACTGAGCGGGTGCTGATCGCCGCCATCGTGACCGTTGCCCTTGCCGGGTTGCTGGCTGCGCTGTCGGCGCTGGCGTTCCTGCGGGCGCCGCACGGTAGCCCCCAGCGGATGCTCGCACCCGCGCAGGCCGCGGCGGCGGTGATCCTGGTGCCGGGCGCCCTTGCGGCGCTATTCGGCCCTGCCACAATCGGTTTGGTGGGGCTGGTGGTGTGTGGCGTCGCGGCCGTCGTGACGGTGGGTGCGGCGGCTTGGCAGGTCGCCCAATACACCACGGCCGCACAACAGATGTCGTCCTCGGGCGGTTGCGGCAGTTCCTGTGGCGGATGCCCGAGCGCGGGCCGCAGAGACTCGTCGGTGTGCGCGCAACCCTGACATGTCCAATCTTTAGACACGGCGGCCGCGACCTCGTCGGAATGTGAGCCGTATTCGCCCATGTGGGCCCCTTTTTTGGTGTTATGTTTCCGGACACTCGTCAACGGGTGTGGTCAGAAAGGGAGCCGTGAAAGACACCAAGCAGATGGTGAAGTTCATCCTCGTTGGCGTCCTCACCGTCGTGTCCGGCATTGCCGCGTACATCTATCGCGACGATCAACTGATCGTCGATCTGCTCACCGTGCCACTGTTCACCGGCATCATCGGGTACATCACCAACTGGACCGGCGTGCTGATGCTGTTCGCGCCCTTGCGTTTCTACGGCTGGCGCATCCCCGGACTGCGCACGCTGTATGCGTTCCTGCCGCGGCGCGTGCAGGTGATCCCGGCGATCACCTCCGATGGCCGGTTCGGGTGGCAGGGCATCGTGCCCTCACGCGCGGAGAAGATGGCCAGCATCGCCGTCGACAAAAGCCTGGCCAAGCTGGGCAGTATCTCGGACTTCTACGAACAGCTCGAGCCCGATCTCATCGCCAATCACCTTGCGCTGATTGCCAAGTCGGAGATTCGCAGCGTCATCACCAAAATCATGGAGCGCGAGGACCCGCAGCTGTGGCACAACCTGCCCCCGGCGCTGCGGGAAATGATGTTCAAGCGCATCGAGAACCAGTTGCCGCAGATCGTCAAGAACATGACCGATCAGATCGGCGAGAACATCGGGCAGCTCGTCGACGCCAAGCTGATGATCATCCGGTATCTCACCGCACATCCCAAGCTGCTCAACGACATCTTCCGAACCATGGGACATAAAGAGCTGCAGTTCATGCAGAACTTCGGCTTCTACTTCGGCTATCCCATGGGTTTCGTGCTCGTGGCGATCCTGCATTCCGTTCCACATCATTGGTGGACACCGTGGATCGTGCTTCCGCTCGGCGGCGTCATCATCGGATACATCGTCAACTACCTCGGCATCACCATGATCTTCGAACCCGTGCACCCCAACAAGTGGGTGCCGTGGCGTCAGGGTCTGTTCATCAAGCGCAAGTCGGAGATCTCCGAGGAGTACGCACGCACCATCTCCGAGAACGTCATCACCCTGGAGAACATCGGCAACGAGATGCTCAACGGGCCGCGCTCTGATCGCACCCGGCAGATGCTGGCCGACGGGATCCGCCCGGCCCTGGAGCAGGCGCTCGGGCCCGCTCGTCGCGCCATTCGGGTAGCCGTCGGCCGGCGCCAATACGACCAGATCACCGAATCGGTCACCATCGAGGCAACCGGCTTTGCGCCCCTTGCATTTTCCGATCCGGAGTTCAACAAGCAGCGCCAGGGCAAGATCGGCGCCTTCGTCTCCACCCAGATGCACAAGCTCTCACTCGACGACTTCAACGAACTGCTGCGCTCCGCGGTCAAACAAGACGAGTGGTTGCTGTTCGTGCACGGCGCCGTTCTGGGTGCCGCCGGCGGCCTCGCGCACCTACTCATCTTCCCGCCAGCGGGCTGACACGTGCCCGGAACCGACCTGACAAGATGATGCCCGATGACCAATAACACGCCCGTCCCCGCGCACAACAATCGTGAGCTCCGGCCTGATCGCGTGGTCCAAGGGGTCGCCATGCTGGCGGCGAAGACCTGGTGGCGCGGCGTCAAGTGGTCGGCCGATATCGCCACCACCACGGGCACCAAGATCATCGACGACGTGCGGGCAGGCCGATCCGCCACCGACATCGCCCTCTCGGCGACCGAGCACGTCCTGGGCGCCGTTCGCGATGCACTGCAGCTGCCCAGTGACGCCTCAGGGCTGACGATCACCAAACCGCAAAAGCCCGTCCCCTCGCGCGTCACCATCGACATCACCGAATCGGGCAGCCTCGACGGAGATGAATTGCGCCGCCGCGGAGCGGAATTGCTGCGCCGGTCGGCCGACGTCACCGACGTCGAGGACACCCACCCGGCGTACGCCCGGATCATCAACCAGCTGGCTCCCGACGAGGCGCGCATCCTGCGGTTCCTGGCCGCGCACGGCGCGCAGCCGGTGGTGGATGTGCGCACCAGCCGTCCGTTCGACGTCGGCTCGGAGATGATTGCCGAAGGGCTGTCCATGGTCGCCGAGCGCTCCGGCTGCCGCTACACCGATCGCAACAACGCGTACACCAACAATCTGGTACGCCTCGGCCTGGTCCGGGCATCTCCGGAAGCGGTTGCGGCCGAACGCTATCAGGTACTCGAGGTGCAACCCGACGTGGTCGCGGCGTGCCGCCGTGCGGGCCGCGCACACAAGACGGTGCGCCGCAGCGTCCACTTGACGCCCTTCGGTGAGGACTTCTGCCGGGCCGTCATCCCCACCGATCCGTCGGTGGGCGACGACCTGTAGGTCTAGTTGCGGCTGACGTCGATGGGGTGCGTCGCCAACAGCGACAGCGGCAGCGGCTGCCGGCGCAGCACCTTGGCCCACAGATCCTGGCGCACGTCGGTGAGCACATCGGACGGCAGCGCCGACAGCACGATCCAATCGTCGCGCTCGACCTCTCCCTCGAGCTGACCGATGGTCCAGCCCGAGTAGCCCGCGAAGACCCTGACACCCTCCACCAGCGGGGCGATGTCCTCGGGCTCGGCATCCAGATCGACCATGGCCATTCGGCCCGCCACATGGCGCAGACCCTTGACGCCCTCGACGCTGACCCCGGCCCGCAGGGTCGCCAGGCACAGCGCGGCATCTCGTTTGACCGGCCCACCGATGAACATGGTCTTGGGCTTGCCGACGAGCTTGGCCCACTGCGGCAGCACGTTGTACACCGCGGTCTCACTGGGGCGGTTGAGCACCACGCCCAGGGTTCCACCGTCATTGTGTTCGATAATGAAGATCACGCTGCGCCGAAAAGTCGGTTCGAAGAGGTTGGTGTTGGCGACCAGCAGAGTGCCCGCCCGCAGGCGATGTGCGGGCGGTGCCATGTAGCCCTCGCTATATGCCTCGCCCTCATCAGGCTCGTCCCCGTGCGCCACCTCAACATCATGACACCGTTTGCCGTTTCATGACTTGTGCTCGACCAACCGCTACACATTTGTAGTGTGGGCGTTAAGTACTTCGCCTCCTTCCTGTAGCCCGTACTCGACATACGAAAGCGACTCCCATGACTGCGCGCCACTCGCCGCTGAGCCTGTGGCACGCGATTCAGGATCTGCCCGACTTCCGCCGGCTGGTGTGGGTGCGGCTCCTGACCCAATTCAGCGACGGCCTCTTCCAGGCCGGCCTGGCGGGCGCGCTGCTGTTCAACCCGGAACGTGAGGCGGAGCCGTGGGCCATCGCCGGAGCCTTCGCGGTGCTTTTCCTGCCGTACTCGGCGATCGGTCCGTTTGCCGGTGCGCTGCTGGACCGCTGGGACCGCCGCATGGTGCTGATCGCTGCCAATCTGATTCGAGTACTGCTGGTGGCCCTCGTCGGCATCGAACTGGCACTCGGCGCCGACGATGTGATGCTGCTGCTGGGTGCGCTGGTCGTCAACGGGGTTACCCGCTTCGTCACCTCGGGCCTGTCGGCGGCCCTGCCCCACGTGGTGCCGCGCGACCAGGTCGCCACCATGAACTCGGTGGCCACCGCGGTGGGCGCCTCGGCCACATTCATCGGCGCCAATTTCATGCTGATGCTGCGGGCGGTGTTCGGTGCCGGTGATTTGGGTTCCGCCACAGTCATTTTCCTGGTGATCGTGCCGACGACGGCTGCGGCGTGGGTCGCATCCGGGTTTCCCGGCGACCGGTTGGGCCCCGATGACAGCGTGCGCGCGGTACACGGTTCGGCCTTCTACGCCGTGGCGACCGGGTGGCTGCATGGCGCGCGCACCATCGTCGGCACACCATCGGTGTTCGACGCCCTCATCGGGCTGGCCGCGCATCGGATGGTGTTCGGCGTCAACACCCTGCTGGTCCTTGTGCTGGTGCGCAACACCGAGTCGCTGTTCGCCGGCATCGGCGCTGCGGCATTGTTCCTGGCCTGCACCGGCATCGGCTCGTTCCTGGGGACGGTCTCCACCCCGGCCCTGCTGCGGCGATTCGGTCGCGGACGCACTCTCGGGATGGCACTCGGCGGGGCGGTTGTCCTGCAATTGATTGCCTCCGGTTTGTACATTCCCATCCTGTTGGCCGCCGCGTTCGGTCTCGGGACGGCTGGGCAGGTCATCAAACTGTGCGCCGATGTCGGCATGCAGACCGACGTCGACGACGCCCTGCGTGGACACGTTTTCGCGGTGCAGGACTCACTGTTCTGGGTCACCTTCACCGGGGCGATGGCCGTCGGCGCCGCCTTCATCACCCACG
Source organism: Mycobacteroides franklinii (assembly GCF_001853795.1). Classification (NCBI taxonomy): domain Bacteria; kingdom Bacillati; phylum Actinomycetota; class Actinomycetes; order Mycobacteriales; family Mycobacteriaceae; genus Mycobacteroides; species Mycobacteroides franklinii. Next base: position 673,819 of record NZ_MLIK01000019.1, on the reverse strand, counting down.
CGCATTGGCTAGCCTTCTCCGGCGCGGTGATCTACTTGATCGGACTGATCGTGCACATGACGCGAACCCTCTGGCCCAGCCCGCCAGACACCGGTTCCCTGCCCACCCAGCCCAACCAGCCCGACCCGGAAGGACAACCCCGTGACCTCGACCGCTGACGCAGTCATCGACGACCTGCGTGACGAGAGCGATGGACTCGACGCCCTGGTGGCACCGCTGCCCGATGACGGCTGGTCCCGGGACACACCCGCGGCGGGCTGGACCATCGCCCACCAGATCGCCCATCTGCACTGGACCGACGCGCAGTCGCTGCTGGCGGTCACCGATCCCGAGGGCTTCGCCAATGAGCTGCCCAAGGCGATGGCCGACCCGTTCGGGTTCGTGGACAAGGCCGCCGAGGAGACCGCGCAGATTCCGCCCGCCGAGCTGCTCACCCGTTGGCGCGATACCCGCAACCAGCTGCATGCGGCACTGCGCGACGTACCCGACGGGGTCAAGATCCCCTGGTACGGGCCGCCCATGAGCTCGGCCTCCATGGGCACCGCCCGCTTGATGGAGACCTGGGCCCACGCACTCGACGTCGCCGACGCGCTCGGCGTGGTCCCCGCGCCCAGCGCACGCCTGAAATCCATTGCGCACCTGGGTGTTCGGACTAGGGACTATGCGTACACGGTGCATTCACTGACCCCTCCGGCCGAACCGTTCCGCGTCGAGCTGACCGGGCCCGACGGCGACACCTGGACCTGGGGGCCGGAAGACGCCGCCCAACGCGTCACCGGGTCGGCGCTCGACTTCTGCTACCTGGTGACCCAACGGCGCCCACGCGCCGAACTGGATCTGCGAGCCACCGGCGAGGACGCCCAGAAATGGCTGTCCATCGCGCAGGCATTCGCCGGCCCGCCCGGTGCCGGCCGGGGGTGAACACCGCGGCAATCGGCCGTGCACTCGATCCTTCGGAGGCGATGTTCGCGGGTAATCGCAGCACCGTGGCGTATTCGGTCTTCGGCACCGGCGTGCTCGATACCGATGCTGTGACAACGGCTTTCCGAGCACTGCTGACGAGTTACCCCGTGCTGTCCGCGCAGATCGTGCCCGCCGGGCACGGGTACGTGCTTGAACGCGTTCCCCACCCGCCCGCACTGCAGCTGGGTACGTGTACCGCCCTACCCCGGTCTGGCTTCACCATCGTCGACCCCACCGCGGTGTGCGCCGTCGATGCTGCCCAGGACGGCAATGACTTTCGCCTGACCTTGTTGACCCACCACAGCATCGCCGACGCGGGCGCCGCGCTGACGTACCTGGACGTTCTGTGCTCGCTCTACACCCGCGTGGTCGAGACGGGATCCGCCGGGACCGCCCGACCGCATCCCCTGGCGATGTCACTGGAGCAGTTCCTCGCCGCGCGCGGGTACGTCATACCCACGCCCAGCGCGCCCCCCGCGACACCAGCAGAGCCGACGGTCGACGCGACGGTTGTGATTCGGCACGGGCGCACCCGACTCGGCCGCGAGCAGACCACGCGCTTGTTCGACGCCGCCCGCGCCGCCGGCCTCACCGTGCACGGAGCCGTGTGTGCCGCGATCCTGCTGGCCGCTCAAGCGCTTTCACGATCGCAGGACCCGGTCACGTTCGGCCTGACGTCATCGGTGGACCTGCGCACACGAACCGGCGCACCCATTACCGCGGCGCAGGGAACGGTGATCCAAGGCGCCGACACCACGATTCTGGCCGTCACACCCGATGACGACCCGTTGCGCCTGGCTCGCGCGGTACTGGATTCCCTGGCGGGTGGCCTCGCGAATCGCAGTGTGCACCAAGCATTTCTACGCCATCAACCGCCACACCAGCAGTCCATCGAGAATCCGCTCATGGTCACGAACTGGGGCCGGATACCTCCGCTGCATCTGCCGGAGGGGCTGCGCATGCACGACTTCCGTGCCACCGTACGTGGCGGGCGCATCCGGTTGCGGGCCACCACACTCCCCCCGAGCTTCTTCATCACCACCTGCGATGGACGGCTCAGCCTTGATCACCCCACCTGGGTGGCCGACGAGTCCGATCCCACCCTCGCGTGGACAGCCGCGCTAGGGCGAGCCTTCGACCGGATTCTCCGCTGACATACGTGGCGAGCCCAGCGGCCGGGCCGCGTCCGCGACACCGTCGCCGTCAACATCGGTGAGCACGACGTCCCAACGACCGTCGCCGGTCGTGTCGACGTACACAGAGTTCCCTGAATCGATTGTGCTGAAAGCTCTTTCGGCACGGCCGTCGCCATCAGCATCCAGCAGTTGCTCGGGCTTCCCGTCCCCGTCGACATCGGCTGTGCCGCCGGGGTGTTCGGTGCCATCCAGACCGAACCAGCTGATCGATCCGCTTCGTTCCACGTGAAACGCCCACGTGCCCAGGCCATCATCGGTGAAGTAGGCCTCGGGCCTGCCGTCGTTGTCGACGTCCAGGACGGCGTGATCCGCCGATCCGTCGCCGTCGGCATCCCACATCATGTCGTCGAACAGCCCGTCACCGTCGAAGTCGAGGCGCACCGCATCCATGACCCCATCGCCGTCCAGGTCGGCGTTGGGCGGCGCATCCCACGCGGTGACGACTCCGTCTCCCGCACCGAAGCAGTAGTCCATACCCGATATGAGGCCCTGACGATCCCGGGAGTTCCGTCTTCTTGGGGCCTGTGGATAACCACGCAGACAGAACGTGCGCTGAGATCGGTTCATGTCTGTAGGAGGCGCACGGCGGCAATTCGGTTCCATCCGTAATCTCTGACCCCGTGGATGCCCCTACCCTCACCCTGCTGCTGGCCGCTGCCTCCGCCGCCGGCTGGGTCGACGCGGTGGTCGGCGGCGGCGGCCTCGTCCTCATCCCGGTGCTCATGCTCGTGTTTCCCGGAATGGTGCCCGCCACCGCGTTGGGAACCAACAAACTCACCGCACTGTCCGGCACTGCGTCGGCGGCCATTCGGCTCTTCCCCCGAACACCGCTGAACTGGCGTGCGCTGGCCGCAGCCTTCGTCGTCGCGGCGGCTTTCTCCAGTGCCGGCGCCTACACCGCCTCGCGACTACCGGTGTCCGTCTTCAAACCGGTGGTGCTGGTGCTGCTGGTGGCGGTGGGGGTGTTCGTCGCGACACGTCCCCAGTTCGGCACCGCCGAGCACAGCTCCACGCGCACGAGGGCCACCACGTTGACCGCGCTCGCCGTGGCCGCCGTCGTCATCGCCTTCTACGACGGCATCATGGGCCCGGGCACGGGGACCTTCATGATCATCACGTTGACCGCCGTCGCCGGGATGACGTTCCTGGAAAGCTCGGCCACCGCCAAGGTGCTCAACTCGGGCACCAACGTCGGGGCGCTCATCGTCTTCGCCTCGCAGGGCCATGTGTTGTGGCTGCTGGGCCTGGCCCTTGGCGTCGCGAACATCGTGGGCGCCCAGCTGGGCGCGCATATGGCGCTCGGACGCGGGGCGGGTTTCGTTCGCGTGGTGCTGCTGGCGGTCGTCGTGGTGATGGTGGGCAAGCTCGGCTACGACATGCTCGGCTGAGTAGCCGTTGCCGCTTCGTTCTGAACACCTACCTCATGAGTACCGACAGAGCCCGACTGCCGCGGATCCTGGTCGAGGCACTCAATCACCCCCCTAACTGTGCGTTTGTAATGACTTCAATCGCCAGTAGGCGGACAAGTTCGATATCCGGACGCAGCGCATATGCCTCCGCGCTCTCCGGCAGCAACACCCTTGCATCACCGAATTTCGGATCATCCTTCGCGTGGACAATACGGTTGCGGATTTTGTATATCCGATTAGCTGATTGCTCAACTAGACCGGTGTCGGGCTGTCGAAATGTCATGAAGTCCACGCCCGTAATTGGGCCTCGCCGACCAAAATGCTCTTGAATACCCGCCTCAGCGAAAAACTCTTCGATCCTACGCGGCCGTACCGACTCCTCCAGCAACATTGCGACCTGCCGAGCTTCTGACGGCTGCACTCCCGCCTCTACCACGCTTACGATCCCTAGGATGTCGGAATCCGTGCCTGTAAACGTGGGGTCATGCAGCTCCCGCCGAACTTTATTAATAGTATGTCGACGCGTTGCATACGGAAAGAAATACTCCAGAACCTGATAGTAGGACAGGAAAGCAAGCGGTGGGTTGTCTCTAGCTGAGTCGGCAAATGCAAATAGCTGCGCGGCCTCGCGGCCCACGACCGTGTCTGGAAATCGCACCTGATTGCAAGTTCCGTGCCTCTGGCCGCGCCACAAACCAGTGCCATACATTTCGCGGCGAATGAGCCTTAGACCAACTCCATTCCTGACGTCCATTTCGTAGAACAACCTGTCACAGAGGGCCGGCGCTGATTCCAGCAGAACCTTGCCGGCGACGGGTGCCCCGCCCAGTTGCAATTTGACGGTCGCGAATCCGCGGTATCCAGTAGCGCCCCCACTTGGGATACCGAATACGACACCGAGCGGAGATGCCCAAGAGAGTTCCATGCATATCCCCGTTGACGGGCTGGTGACATGCACAACCGGTACTTCGGGTTTTGGAATGGTCGTGCTCCGGGACGAATAAACCTCCGGGTCGAGCGTTGGCCATGGTGTAGCCAAGTGTTCACAATCAACTGGCGGACTAGGCGCGAGACGCCCCAGCATTGGTCGGTAGCGTCCTCCGATGCGTCCATTGTTATGGACGACTACAAACTCAGCGGCGCCAGTCGTGGGCGACAAATACCCAAAGTAATCCGGGGCTGCCTCTGGTCTGAGTGCAACCTGCTCGTCAAGAACCAGGCCTGCTGCTGTTGGGATCGCAAATCGTCCGCCCCTCGCCCCACTAGATCGAAACCATATCGAACCGGAGTCCTCACGATCGAAATCAATACCGTGCTCTTCCAAGTAGCTGAACGCGACCATGCTTGCCGACTCAACCGTCTCGCCAGGATCGTGTTCCACTTCAGAGCCATCCATCATCATCACCCCCCCCCCAAGATTCCATTTCCGCGGCGGTTCGAGTGTAGGTGCAAACATCCCGTCATTCAGCGCACTTTTGCCTCAGGAACGCCCCGCCCACCATTCCCGCAGCGCCTCGATCGCTTCGTCGTGATCGAGCGGCCCCCGCTCCAAGCGCAGTTCCTTCAAGAATCGCCAGGCCTGCCCGACGATCGGCCCGGCCGGCACGCCCAGCAGCTCCATGATCTCGTTACCGTCGAGATCGGGTCGGACCCGAGCCAGATCCTCCTTGGCCGCCAGCTCTGCGATGCGCTCTTCGAGCCCGTCATAGTTGGCCTGCAGCCGCGCCGCTCGCCGTTTGTTGCGCGTCGTGCAGTCCGCACGCACCAGCTTGTGCAGCCGCGGCAACAACGGCCCGGCATCGGTCACGTACCGGCGCACCGCCGAGTCGGTCCACGTCCCATCGCCATATCCATGGAATCGCAGATGCAGATACACCAGCTGCGATACGTCCTCGACCATCTGCTTGGAGTATTTGAGGGCACGCATGCGCTTGCGCACCATCTTGGCGCCGACGACCTCGTGGTGGTGGAAGCTCACCCCGCCGCCATCCTCGTGTCGACGGGTGGCCGGCTTACCGATGTCGTGCAATAGGGCAGCCCAGCGCAACACCAGATCGGGGCCGTCGTCCTCGAGATCGACCGCCTGCTCCAGCACCGTCAGCGAGTGCCGGTACACATCCTTGTGCTGATGATGTTCGTCGATGGTCAGCTGCATCTCGCCGACCTCGGGCAGCACCACCGCGCCCAGTCCGCTGTCCACCAGCAGATCGATTCCGGCGACCGGATGCGCACCGAGGATCAACTTGTCCAGCTCGGCCTGCACGCGTTCGGCGGTGATGCGGCCCAGCTGCTCGGACATCGCATGCAACGCCTCGAGCACCCGCGGTGCCACCGTGAAACCCAGCTGGGAAACGAAACGAGCTGCCCGCAGCATGCGCAGCGGATCATCGCCGAACGAGATCTCCGGAGCCGACGGGGTATCCAGTACCCCGGCGCGCAGCGCTTCCAGGCCGTTCAGCGGGTCACAGAACTCACCGGGTCCCTCCGGACCGATCTTGACCGCCATCGCGTTCACGGTGAAGTCCCGGCGCACCAGATCGCCCTCGAGGCTGTCGCCGAACACCACCTCGGGGTTACGCGACTGCTGGTCATAGCTGTCACTGCGGAAGGTGGTGATCTCGACCCGCTGCCCCTTGCGGGACACCCCGATGGTGCCGAACGCGATACCGGTATCCCAGATGGCCTCGGCCCACCCGGTCACCAATTCCTGCACCTGTTCCGGGTGCGCGTCGGTGGTGAAATCCAGATCGGAGCCCAACTTGCCCAGCACGGCGTCGCGGACACTGCCGCCCACCAGATACAGGTTGAAGCCCGCGGAATCGAAGAGGGCGCCCAACTCTGCGAGCATCTTCTTGTGCCGGTTCAGGGTCACCACAGCGGTGACCAACAGTTCGGCGGTCGGTATCGATTCGGGCACGTCGGGCAGCCTACCGGCGCGTATCGCAAGGGCTCTCAGTAGCGGGAACTACTATCACATGGGTGTCTGACTCCTCCGGCGGTTCCCGCACGGGTGGGTCGTCGGACGAGCCCAACGGCTCAGCGCGCGGCAGGGGGTCGCGCCGCGGTCGGCGCAACCGATCGCAGGGTCGTGCACAGGGCCGGGCGCAAGGCGCCAATACTCCGGCGGCCTCCCCTGCCGCTGGGGCTCCCCATGCGACAAACGGGACCAATACCCCCAGCGGAAAGGGCCGCGGGCACGTCAAGGGCCGTGCCGCGAGCGCCTCACTGCGTACCGTGCGCGAGACCTCGGCCGGCGGCCTGGTCATTGCCGGAATCGATGGGCCCAAGGACGGTCAGGTGGCGGCCCTCATCGGGCGGACCGACCGGCGCGGGCGGATGTTGTGGTCGCTCCCCAAGGGCCATATCGAACAGGGCGAAACCGCCGAGCAGACGGCCATCCGCGAGGTGGCCGAGGAGACCGGCATCCGCGGCAGCGTGCTCGCCGCACTCGGCAGCATCGACTACTGGTTCGTCACCGAGGGCAGGCGCGTGCACAAGACCGTGCACCACTACCTGATGCGCTCGCTGGGTGGTGAGCTGTCCGATGACGACGTCGAAGTCACCGAGGTGGCCTGGGTTCCGCTCGACGAGCTGCCCACCCGCCTGGCCTACGCCGACGAACGACGACTGGCCGAGGTGGCCGGTGACCTCATCGACAAGCTGCATGCAGGCGGACCTACCGCTCTACCTCCATTGCCTCCCTCCACGCCACGACGCCGTCCTCAAACGCACTCCAGCACGCATAGGACACCGGGCCGGCGATCCGGGCGCGGACAGCAGCAATGACCCCACCCACGCATCGCAACGCGACGCGTGTGGCGGCAGTACTTGCCGTCCTCGCGCTTGTCCTGCTCATCGCGCCGTGGTCCGCACCGCGCGCCCAGGCCTACCGCGACGGACAATTCCTCAAGGTCGTCATCGACGAGGTCAATCCGCAAACAGTGACCACCGTCGACTCGACGGTGACCGTGCGGGGCACGGTGGCCAATGTCGGCGACCGTCCCGTCACCGATGTTGTGGTGCGCCTGGAGCGGGCCGATGCCGTGACCGCCAGCGCCGAACTGCGCGCCAATCTGCATGGCCACCACGACCAGTACCGGCCCGTCGGGGAGTTCGTCACCGTTGCGGGCACCCTCGAACAGGGGCAGCAGCGACCCTTCACCCTCACCTTCCCGCTGCGCGGGGGTACCGGACCGAACTGGAACATCGACACACCCGGGGTGTATCCGGCCCTGGTGAACGTCAACGGCACCCCTGATTACGGGGCCGCCGCGCGGCTCGACGACGCCCGTTTCCTGCTCCCGGTGCTCGGGGTGCCGCCGCCGAGTGGCGCCGCCGCCGAACCCGAGGTCGCTCCCGACACCTCACGCCCGGTCGGTCTGACGCTGCTATGGCCCCTGGCCGATCGTCCGCGACTGGCACCCGGCCAGCCCGGTGGGCCGGCCCCGGTACGGCTGCTCGACGATCAGCTGGAACGCTCACTTTCTGCCGGCGGCCGGCTGGATGCGCTGCTGGGCGCCCTCGAATTCGCCACCGAGCCGGCCGTTGACCCCAAGGGCGATCTGGCACGCACGGTCTGCGTGGCGGTCGACCCCGATCTGCTGGTGACCGTCAACGAGATGACGCAGAACTACCAGGTTCTCGACAACGCCGCCGACCCCGCGGGCCCCGTGCATCCCGGCACCGGGCAGGGACTGGCCACCGCGTGGCTCGACCGGCTGCGTGCCATGGCCAAGCACACCTGTGTCACCCCGCTGCCCTACGCGCAGGCGAGTCTGGACGCGGTCGCCCAGATGGCCGACGACGGCCTGGCCCATCAAGCCACCACCGGAGCCGCCGATGTACTCGACCAGATTCTGGGAATCGCCAGCCTGCGGGGCGCCACCCTCCTCGGCGACAGCCACCTCTCGACGGCGGGCATCAACCTGCTCACCGCACAGGGCCCCACCGTCGCGGTGTCCCCCCTGCCGTCGGTTCAGGAAACACCCCCCGATTTCAATCCGCGCCGCGTATCCGACACCGTGGTCGCCGCACCCTTCGACCCCTCGGTGGGCGCCGCACTGAGCGCTGTCGGCCGATCACCCACCACCCCCGATTACGTGTCCCCCTCACTTCGCTTTGCCCTACAACATGATTCGCGGGTCGCACGCATGCAGGACGCGCTCGGGGCGATGGCCTGGCAGGCACTCACGCCCCAGCAGACTCCCCGTCAGACGATTCTTCTGCCGGATGCCACCTGGGATCTGTCCGACGGCGAAGCCCGCGCGATCCTGTCGACCACATCCACGCTTCTGCATGCTGGGCTTGCGATACCGCGCCCGCTGCCGACGGTCATCGGCGAGGCGCGCGCCGGTGCCCAGCCCAATCCGGTGGACTCCGCGTTCGGCGTAGATCCACAAGATTCCGTGGATGACTGGGTGTCTCAAGGGCTGGGTGATGAGGTTCGCCGACTGTGGGGGCTCACCGCGGCGTTGACGGTGGACGCCCGCACCGGCCTCACCGGTGCCCAATACACCGATCCGCTGCGCCAAGACACCCTGCGCGCGGTCAGCCAAAGCGTCCCGGCGGATGCCCGGGACGACACCGCACGCGAACGACTGGCCGCCATCCGGCACACGGTCGGTGATCTGTTCAATGCGGTCACCGTCGTCAATCCGGGTGGTTCCTACACCATGGCCACCGAACACAGCCCGCTACCGTTGGTGCTGCGCAACGAACTCCCGGTGCCGATCCGGGTCGCCCTGCGGGTCGAGACACCCGCCGGCATGAGCGCGACAGACGTTGGTGTACAAGAGATTCCACCCGGATTCCTACCGGTGAAGGTGCCCGTGGAGGTCAACGTGTCGCAGCGTATGGCGGTGGACGTCACGCTGCACACGCCCGACGGGCTGCCCCTGGGTGATCCGGTGCGTCTGTCCGTGCACTCCAACGCATACGGCAAGCCGCTGTTCTTCATCACCATCAGCGCGGCCACGGTGCTCTTCGCCTTGACCGGCCGGCGTCTATGGCATCGATTCCGCGGTCAGCCCGACCGTGCCGATCTGGACCGCGACGATGAACCACCCACGACCGGAAGAGGCCCGCAGTGGCAGCCGTGAGGAAGCCGCTGGATCCGTTACCCGATCCCGAGTTCGACGACACGATCGAGGAACTGTCCGACGCCGCCGTAGTCGCCCACTCCGGCTCGATGGCGGTGGCCACCCTGGTCAGCCGGATCACCGGCTTCATCAAGCTGCTGTTGATCACCGCGGCGCTCGGCGCCGCATCCGCGAGCGCGTTCTCCACGGCCAACCAGCTGCCCAACATCATTGCGGCGCTGGTGCTTGAGGCCACCTTCACCGCCATCTTCATCCCGGTACTCACCCGCGCGGAACGCGAGGACGCCGACGGCGGCCAGGCATTTGTGCGCAAGCTGCTGACCATCGCCGCCACCGTGCTGTTGGTGACGACGGTGCTCTCCGTGCTGGCTGCGCCCTTGTTGGCCGCGCTCATGCTCGGTGGCGATCCCAAGGTCAGCACGCCGCTCACCACCGCGCTGGCGTATCTGCTTCTCCCCCAGATCTTCTTCTACGGGTTGTCGTCGGTATTCATGGCGATTCTCAACACCCGCAATGTGTTTGGGCCGCCCGCGTGGGCCCCGGTGTGGAACAACGTTGTCGCGATCCTCACCCTGATTCTGTACTGGCTGATGCCCGGTGAACTCACCCTCAACCCGATACGGATGAGCGATCCGAAACTCCTGGTGCTGGGCATCGGCACCACCCTCGGCGTCGTGACCCAGGTCCTGGTGTTGGTCCCGGCGATCCGCCGTCAGCACATACCCATGCGCCCGCTGTGGGGACTTGACGACCGCCTCAAGCAGTTCGCCGGGATGGCGGCCGCGATGGTGGCGTACGTGACCATCAGCGACATCGGGTTCGTCGTGGTCAATCGGATCGCCGCCGGCGCAGCGGATTCCGGCCCCATCATCTACAACCAGACCTGGATGATCCTGCAGCTGCCCTACGGGGTCGTCGGGGTGACAATCCTCACCGCGATCATGCCCCGGCTCAGTCGCAACGCTGCCGCCGAAGACGTGCCCGCCGTGGTCGGCGATATATCCCTGGCCACCCGGCTGACGATGACCGTGCTCATTCCCGTGGTCGCGGTGATGACCGTCTGCGGGCCCGCGATGGGTCCCGCACTATTCGCTTACGGAAACTTCAGCCTCGCCTCGGCTCATTATCTGGGGCTTTCCATTTCACTCTCGTCCTTCACCCTCATCGCGTATGCCCTTGTGCTACTGCAACTTCGGGTGTTCTACGCGCGTCAGGAGGCGTGGACACCCACGTGGATCATCATCGTGATCACCACGGTGAAGATCATCGCCTCAGTCATCGCCCCACACCTGACCGACGATCCCGACCTGGTGGCCGGGTATCTGGGCGCCGCCAACGGTCTGGGATTCGTGGCGGGTGCCGTCTGCGGATATCTGTTGTTACGCCGCAGCCTGGGGCGTGGCGCCGGTCCCCTCATCGGTTCGGACGTGGCCCGCACGGTGCTGCTCACCCTGGCCGCCTCGGCGACTGCCGCCGCGGTCGGTCTGGGCGTCGACCGGGGCTTCGGTCTGGACCTACTCACCCAGCGCGGGGGTGGTCTTGGTTCGATTCTGCGGCTGGCCATCCTCGGCATCGTCATGCTGATGGTGACCTTCGCTGTCATGGTCGCCGTCAAACTCCCCGAAGCCCTCAGTGTGGTCTCCATGCTGCAGCGCCGTCTCGGCGGCCGCCTCGGGGTGGCCGCCCAAGATCACGCTTCGGTTATCGGCAACTCTCCCGGGCCATCCCTGCCGTACCCTGATTCGGGTGATCGAGTCGGCGGCAGCGATGCTGTGGACTCGACAACCGCAAACAAACCAGCGCTTGGGGGTAGTGCTGATACGAGAAAGGGCAGGGCTGTGACCGACACCCCGGGGTCATCGACGCGGCCTGTTCCCACCCGGTCCCCGTCCACGGGCCCAGTGCCCACCTCCGTGATGCCCGGCGCCAGCATCGCCAGCGGTCGTTACCGGCTGCTCACGTCGCACGGTGGCCCCGACGGACTGCAGTTCTGGCAGGCCACCGATACCGAACTCAATCGACCGGTGGCGCTCACCATCATCGACGGCGCCCTCTTCACCTCCGACCAGGTGCAGGACATCCTGTCGAACACCCTGCGGCTCAGCAAGATTGAGTCACCAGGCCTAGCCCGCGTGTTGGACGCCGTGCATGAGGGCTCCGGTGGCATTGTCGTCGCGCAATGGGTCCGCGGCGGTTCACTGCGCGAGGTCGCCGACACCGAACCTTCCGCCGTTGGCGCCGCTCGCGCGGTCCGCTCTCTGGCCGAGGCGGCTGACGCGGCGTTCGAGGCCGGCACCGCGCTGAGCATCGACCACCCCGATCGGGTGCGCATCAGCATCGACGGCGACGCGGTGCTCGCGTTCCCCGCCACCCTGACGTCGGCCAGCGCGGACGAGGACGTCAACGGTCTTGGTGCCGCCCTCTATGCGCTGACCACACGCCGCTGGCCGCTGGCCGAGACCGGTCAGCCGAGCGGGCTCGCCGCGGCCAATCGCGCTCCGGACGGACGGCCCGTCGAGGCCCGAGTCATCGCCCCCACGGTGCCCTCCGAGATCTCCGACGTGACCTCGCGCGCGCTGAGCGACGATCCTGGATCCGCCTCCGACCTACTCAACGGCCTGGAGTCGGCCATCGCGAGTGTGGATCACACCACCATGCTCGAACCGGCCGCTGCCGCGCCGACCCAGGCGCTCGATGTCGACCGTCGCCAGGGGTTTGCGGGCCCGAGAGCCGCTGCCGACGACGAGGACTACGACGACCTCGACGACGAAGATCCGGAGGAGGCCGCCCGCCACCGCAAGATCTTCCTGATAGGGCTGGGTGTGGTGGGCGTTCTCGTCATCTCGCTGTGCATCGCGCTGGGCGTCTGGGTCACGCGTATATTCGGCGACGTCGGGCCGCTCGACAAGATCAACATCGGCATCGGATTGCCCACCCAGTCCTCCAGCGGCGAGACGGCCAAGCCAGGTAGCCCAGCCAAGATCGTGCAGGCAACCGTGTTCCCTCCGGGTCCTGACGCGGATCAGCCTGGCAAGGCGAGTTTGGCGATAGATGGCAACCCTTCCACGTCGTGGACCACCGACACCTACACCGACGCCGATCCCTTCCCGGTGCTCTTCAAACCCGGTGTGGGTCTGCTCCTGGATCTGCAGTCCGCGAGTGCCCTGAGCAGCGTCACGATCGAATCGCACAGTGTCGGAACGCAAGTGCAGATCCGATCCGCCGACTCCGCCACACCGGGCTCGCTCAATGACACCAAGGAGATCTCGGCAACCGCCACGCTGCAGCCCGGCAAAACAACGATCCCCATCACCAGCAGCTCACAGGTCTCCCATGTGCTGGTGTGGATCAGCAAGCTGGGCTCCACCAACGGTGATCACCACGCGGAGATCGGCGAAATCACGGTCTCAACTGCTTCCTAGCTGCACGATCGTCTGCTAGGCGACGGGTTACCGAATGGGTTTCAGTACCGATCCACAGATTTGACCCTATATTTTTCGCGGTAGTTGAAACCCGATGGCAACCATAAATTGGGGCGTTGAACTGCGGTTCATGTTGTTCAGTTACGCATATCGCCGTTACTGATTGTTGAAAGTTGTATAACAGTTTGCTGTGGGGCCCTCCGTTGGTCGACGGCACCCCCCATTTTTGATTACTGTGCGCGTGTGGGCATGGTTCAGGGGGTTCTCGCCGCTCCTCAACACTCGGACGCCGAGCTGTTGGCTGCCCACGTCGCCGGCGACCCCTCCGCTTTCGAACAGCTGTTCCGCCGGCACCATCGTCGCCTCTACCGACTCGCCCGGGCCACCAGCCGCACCCCCGAGGATGCCGCCGATGCGCTCCAGGAAGCGATGCTGTCGGCCCACCGCGGAGCTGCCAATTTCCGCAACGACGCCGCCGTCACCAGCTGGCTGTACCGAATCGTCGTGAATGCCTGTTTGGACCGTATGCGTCGGAACAAGGCCCACAGCCCGATCGAGCTCGAAGAGGACGTCTACACCCTCGAAGACCCCTCGACCAATGTCGACACCTCGATCGTCATCCAGAAGGCCCTGCTCCGGCTGCCCGCCGAACAGCGTGCCGCGGTCATAGCGGTCGATATGCAGGGATATTCGGTGGCCGATGCCGCTGAGCTGCTCGGTGTGCCCGAGGGCACGGTGAAGAGCCGTTGTGCACGCGCACGTGCACGCCTGGCGGTCGCCCTGCATTACCTGGACAAGGCCGGCTCGGTCGAACCGGAAACAATCGATTACTAACCGTGTATCACCACGTCACGATCCGCCTACAAATTAGGCAACGGTCGTGGCGGGCGGTAGCTGGATACGGGAACAATGGACACAAATGGTCAGCAACCAGCCGGGCGGTTTCGATGACGAAGGTAACCTCGACAAGGTGAGCCTCGCCGAGGTGCCGCTTTCAGTCGAGGTCTTGGCCGACCTCCACGCCGACGTCTACGACGCCGGCGATTCCGGCGTGCTTCGGCAACGCGCAGACCAAGATCCGGACGCGCGTCAGACATTGGCGGCCCTCGATCGGGTACGTGCCGATCTGGTGGCCTGGCTGGACAGTCCGGCGCCCGAGGTACCCGAGTCCGTCGTCGACGACATCGTTGCCGCGTTGCGCGCGGAGTCGGCCCAGTCCACGTTGCCCGCAGTAGCTGCGAATGCCGTACGGCCCGCCGACGTCAGCCACAATCTGGTCACCGGTCCGGTCCCGCTCGACCATCGCCGACGCCCCGCGGCAAAGCGTCGCTGGCTCGCGTACTCCGGTGCAGGATTGGCGGCCGCCGCGTGCGTAGCCGTCGCCATCACCGTGGTGGCCCAGAACAATCGCCGCGCCGCGGACACCACCGCCACCGTGGCGGGTCCCTCGCTGTCCCAGCAGATCGCACCCCGCACGGCCGCGCCCGTGGCGCCGGAACTGCCCGCGCAGAGCGCACTCGGTCAAACCGCCTTCCCGCTCTCCGGGAATGAGATCACCGCACTCGTGGGCCGCACGCCCGCGTTCGGCGAGCTCGACAACGCTGCGCGGCGCGCCTCCTGCCTTACCGGTCTCGGCCTCTCCGCGTCCACGCCGGTCCTCGGCGCGCAGACTCTCGATATCGACGGCCCGGCCGTGCTGATGGTGCTCCCCGCCGGGCGCCCGGGTGAACTACTGGCCGTGGCGGTGCGCCCCGGCTGTAGCGAGTCCGATCCGCAGCGCGTGGCCCAGACCCGTATCGGCGCGACACCGAATCGATAGACGGCCGGTGGAACCCATCCGACCCTCGCTATCTCCCACCGCCCGCCCGGCGTGGAACATCCCGCTCTAGGCTGTTGTTTTAGCATTCGCATGGCCCTGTTCGATCAGGGAATCAGATCGCCTCAGAAGGGAAGCGCATGTCTCAGGCTCCGTCGACCGGGACCGAATCGGATGTCCACGAGCTCATCATCATCGGCTCCGGACCCGCTGGGTACACCGCGGCGGTCTACGCGGCCCGCGCACAACTCAAGCCGATCGTGTTCGAGGGCACACAGTTCGGCGGGGCTCTCATGACCACTACCGAGGTAGAGAACTACCCGGGTTTCCGCGAGGGAATCATGGGACCCGACCTCATGGACCAGATGCGCGAACAGGCTATCCGCTTCGGCGCGGACCTGCGCACCGAGGACGTTGACGAGGTGTCCCTGCAGGGCCCCGTGAAGACCGTCACCGCCGGTGGCGAGGTTTACCGTGCTCGGGCCGTCATCCTGGCCATGGGCGCCGCACCGCGGTACCTGGGGGTTCCCGGCGAGGACACCTTGCTGGGCCGCGGCGTCAGCTCCTGCGCCACGTGCGACGGATTCTTCTTCAAGGATCAGGACATCGCGGTCATCGGCGGCGGTGATTCCGCGATGGAAGAAGCGACATTCCTCACACGGTTTGCCCGTAGTGTCACACTCATCCATCGCCGCGACGAGTTCCGTGCCTCCAAGATCATGCTGGAGCGTGCGTACACCGACCCCAAGATCAAGGTCCTGACCAATACCAAGATCATCGGGGTCGAAGGCACCGACTCGGTGACCGGACTCAAGTTGGAGAACACCGTCACCGGTGAGGCCTCGCAGCTGCCCATCACGGGGATGTTCGTTGCCGTCGGCCATGACCCCCGTAGCGAACTCGTGAAGGATATCGTCGACGTCGATCCCGACGGCTACGTGCTGGTGCGCGATCGCAGCACCTACACCTCACTGGAAGGCGTCTTCGCCGCCGGGGACCTGGTGGACCGCACCTACCGTCAGGCCGTTACTGCTGCCGGAAGTGGTTGTGCAGCAGCCATCGACGCCGAGCGGTGGCTTGCCGAAACCGCGCATTCCCAGACCCTCATTGAGGCCTAGACTCAACTGCCACCATCAAAGGAGAATCATGAGCGATCACGCGACTGTTACCGTCACCGACGACTCGTTCCAGGATGACGTCGTTTCCAGCAACAAGCCGGTGCTGGTGGATTTCTGGGCGACCTGGTGCGGGCCCTGCAAGATGGTGGCCCCCGTACTCGAAGAAATCGCCAAGGATCACGGTGACGCCCTGACCATCGCCAAGCTCGATGTGGACGCCAATCCGGAGACCGCCCGTGCGTTCCAGGTGACCTCGATCCCTACCCTGATCCTGTTCCAGAACGGCGAGGCAACCAAGCGGATCGTCGGCGCCAAGAGCAAGTCGGCGTTGCTGCGTGAGCTCGACGGAGTCGTCTAACCGGCCCAACACCGGTCGGCTGACAGGGCCGAGAGTTTCGCTCATCGCGTAGGCATCTGAGACAATATTGCTGTCCGGACGACGGGCAGCAGCTGCCGGCGTCGGTAGCAGTGCGGATTCCTCACATACGGCTGCGAAAGGCGGAGTATGACGACAGGCGCGTCGAACATTCGCCACGGCGATCGAGGCCCGGCCGTCACCGAGGTGCGCGAGGTACTGACCGCGCTCGGGTTCCTGGAGGACCTCGACGAGATGTTGGCGACCGGTCGGCACGTCATGGTGGATCGCTTCGATGCGACGCTCCATGACGCCGTGCGGGCGTTTCAGCAGCGCCGAGGCCTCCTCGTAGATGGAGTCGTCGGCCCCGCGACCTACCGCACGCTCAAAGAGGCTTCCTACCGGCTCGGGGCGCGCACGCTCTTCCATCAGTTCTCCGCGCCGATGTACGGCGACGATGTGGCCACCTTGCAGAAGCGTCTGCAGGATCTCGGGTTCTACACCGGCCTGGTCGACGGAAACTTCGGCCTGCAGACCTACAACTCACTGATGTCGTACCAGCGGGAGTACGGACTCACCGCTGACGGCATCTGCGGACCGGAAACGCTGCGCTCCTTCCAATTATTGGGGCGCCACGTCACCGGCGGGTCCGCGCACGCCATCCGTGAGACCGAACACGTTCGCAATGCCGGCCCGCAGTTGTCGGGCAAGCGCATCGTCATCGACCCCGGCCTCGGCGGCGCCGACCGCGGACGCATTGTGCCGGGACGAGAAGGCCCCACTAGCGAGGCAGATATCTTGTGGGACTTGGCAAGTCGCCTCGAGGGACGCATGACCGCCATCGGGATGGACACCTACATCTCGCGCGCCATCCAGAACAACCCCACCGATATCGAGCGGGCCACCTACGCCAACAACGTGGGCGCCGATCTGATGATCAGTCTGCGCTTCGACTCGCAGCCCACCGTGGCAGCCAGCGGGGTCGCGTCCTATCACTTCGGCAATCTGCACGGCTCCGTGTCCACCATCGGCCACATGCTGGCCGACTTCATTCAGCGAGAAGTAGCTGCCCGCACCGGATTACGTGACTGTCGGGCGCATGGCCGCACGTGGGATCTGCTCCGTCTCACCCGGATGCCCACCGTGCAGGTGGATATCGGGTACATCACCTCCCCGAATGATGTCTCCATTCTCAGTGCCGCCCACTACCGCGACGTGATGGCGGAGTCGATTCTGGCCGCGGTCAAGCGCGTGTACCTGCTCGGCAAGAACGATCGGCCCACCGGAACCTTTACCTTTGACGAGCTTCTGGCGCACGAATTGTCGGCCGGAAGCTAGTTTTTCGGCGTCTCGCCGTTCGCGCCGCTTTCGTCACAGTGACGTGTGGTGTACCTCGATAGCGCCGGCCGGACAGATATGCGCGGCGGCGGCCGCTCCTTGTGCTTGCGCGTCGGTCAGCGTCGCCGCCATCAACGGCACCGCGGTACCGTCCGCATCCGCACCGAACAGATCTGGGTGTTGCACAACGCAGTACCCCGAACCCATGCAGAGGTCTTGATCGACAGTCACGATTGAACCGCCCTCCGGCGCGCTCACGATCGTGCCGTCGTCAATGTCACGGGCAGGCCGCCGTCGAGAGTCACCGAAAAATTGAAGTGGTGCTTTGGTTTCCAGCCCTCCGGTAGCGCCAAGCGATACCTCTGAAAGATGATCGCCAGGAGGAACTGTGCATTCATGTATGCCATACCGGTGCCGAGGCAGTGGTGCCTGCCCGAGCCAAAGGGCATGAACGCCAGCCGCGGACGATCTTTGGCCGCTGCCTCGTCCAGGAAACGGTTCGGGTCATACCTGTCGGGCTCGGGCCACCATCTGGGATCCCGATGCATCGAGTACAGCGAGGGCCCGACGATGGTGTACCGCGGAATGAAGTACCCGCCTATGACGTCGTCTTCCATCGCGAACCGCGGATTGAGCGGATGGCCCTGCAGCCTTTGGCCCTCATCGAAACATGCTCTTGCCCAGGCCAATTTAGGCAAGTCCTCCGGTGTGGGTATCGCACCGTGCAAGGAATCCACCTCCGCGTACAGCCGCCGGAGGTGCTCGGGGTGCGCAAGCAACAGCGCGAGTGTCCACGACAGTGAAGCCACCACCGTCTCGTACCCACCCGCCATCAGAATCATCAGCTCCATGCTGAGATCTCTTTCCGAGAGCCGACTTCCGTCGTCGTAGGTGGCCTCCAACAAGAGGCTCAACAGATCGGGTGTCTCGACCGGATTCGTACGTCTTTCCTTGATCAATCGCCGCGTCAATCGCCACAGCCTCCACATGGAGCGCGGTGCCGACTCCCGCCCGGGCAGCGGAATGAGGGCAGGCCGTGGACTCATCAGCGTCACCGATGCCATCAGGGACATGAAAGTCCTTAAATCGAGATCAGTTTCATGTATCTCGCGCTCTGTGATCGACGACGAGAACATCGCGCGCAAGAACGCCGGCAATGTCACCTGCGCGATGGCGTGCTGCATATCCACCACATGTCCGGTATCCGCCCACCGCGCCCATCCGTCGACTCGCCGCACGAACTCGTCGGCAATAACCTCGGCGACTCGCGCCAGGTGACGCCGGCCGAACATCGGCATCAGCATCCGGCGCCGCTGCCGGAACTTGTCACCCTCCAGCATCGGAATCGCCGCACCGATCATGCCCATCGCCGCCTGACCCGGCCCGATCATGCTGTACCGGCCCACCGGATCATCCATCACCTGGCTCGCGTAGTCCGGGTGGTTCACCACGACGATGCCGCCGCCAAGAGGGAACGGCACCCGATATACATCGCCGAATTCCCTTGCGCAGCGCCGAAAGAACTCGAACGGTTCACGCCGCATCTCCGGCACGCTGCCCACCATCGGATGACCGACCGGGCCGGGTGGGATGAGCGCCGGACTCCCGACGCCCCGGGCGATGCTGGAAGCCAGCGGAATCCCTCCGCGAGTAATCCACCACGGGTCTCGTCCCCGCGATTCGAATCTTCCGTGCGTTTTCGCAATCTCGTTGACCTCGTGCACGGTGGGGTTCATGGGCAACGGCCCCCATTTCCCTGCCAATAGCCGCGGTAAGCCGGCAACCACTGCAGAACTTTGAATTTCAGTGCTGGCTAGGGCACCAGCCGGACAGGTGCCCGTGGACTGTTTTCCTGGAAGACCGGTCATGCTGCGGTCACCGGCTGTCGGGCGGAGATCCGCACCGGACCCAATACCTTCGCTCCCACCTCGTCGCGGTATCGCTGACACGTCGGTGAATACGCGACGATACAGACAGCCAGCAGGTTCAGGCCCGTAGACAGGGCCGCCAGAATCCAGGCCGGTACCGGCGCAAGCCCGAGGTGAATCGCGAAGTAGTTCGGTAGCGTACACACGATGGTGTACGCCAGATAGGCACCGGGAGCGACGAATGGGATTGCAACCCACCGGTATCCGCGCATATGCGGGCGTATCACGACCAGTACCCACGCGATCATCACCAGGAATCCGCCGTTTTGCACCAGGCTCGGCAACGGCACCCCGAAGACCAGCGCGTTGTTGCTGTAGTACTTCATCAGGCCGAAGTGACTGTTGACCATCTCACCTATGCATTCGGCAATTCCGAATACCAATGCGAAGACGATGAGCGTCCAAGCGGCCCAACCCTTTTTGATCATTTCGTACACAATCAGCGCCGTCGGCGCGGTACCCACCCACACCAGGGGCACGAATATCGGCAACGGCCGGTCGGCGATGGTGACGTAAGGCAGGGCATTGGTCATGTATGTGGTGGCGCCGATGACATCGAGCCATGGTTCAACGAAGTACGGCAGGACTGTCACTCCGCCGAGCATGATGAGCCAATACATCAGCGCGTCCTCGTGCTTGCGGGCCGTCAACCAGCCCACCCATACCAGCGAAATCACCAGGCAGGCAACAAGTACCGCGACCACGGTCCAGGCCCACCAGGACTCCCCGTGAATCACCGGTGGTAGACCCCACTCCGCTCCTGCGCTCAACCGTGTCATCACCCGTGTCCTTTCGCCGTCGCGTGACGGTCTATGCGGACACTAATGTCTAGTTTGAGAATAAGTCAATCATTTCGAGACAAATCATTCCGCCAGGCGACGCATGTCGTCCCCGACGCCCGTGTCGACTATTCTCAGCCGCATGGACGACCCCTCGGGACCACCGATCCGGATGGTGGATCGGCAGCGGGCTCGGCGCAGTGAGCTAGTCAAAGAAGAGGTCGTTGACGCCGCCCTCGCTGAGTTCTCTGAGCGGGGCTATCACCAGACATCGATCGCACATATCGCCGAGCGCCTCGGCACCGGTCACTCGATGTTCTATCGATACTTCACCAACAAGCGCGACATCCTCGAACACGTGGTGCAGCACGCGACACAACGCACCATCGAAACGCTCAGCAGCACAGTGCCGGTTCACATCACATCCCTGGACGAATTCCATGATTTCGCAGTTAATCTCGGGCTCGCCTACATCGGATTGGTGGTCGACGACCCTCGGTTCTCACGCCTGTTGCTGCAACAGGGTGCCGCCGTGGATGCGGAGATGACGGCCCAGTTCTGCAGCGTATTCGACGCTGGCGCTTCGGTTCTCGCCGGTCTACTACGCGACGGCATCCAATCCGGTTACGTCCGAGCGGATATCGATATCGAGGCCGTTGCCGATTCGGTGGCCGGCATTCCGTTGGGCATCCTGGCGCGCTACGGACACGAACCCGATCGAGACATTCTGGCGGCCAGGGTCCGCGCCACCGCGGATCTCGTATGTCGGGGCATCGCCCCCTCAGGGGAATACACCCCTTAGGCCCGACGTTTTTGGCCGCTGTGAACACTTTCACCGTCGGCGAAGCGACCATCACTCAGCTCACCGAACTGGACGTGTGGCCCATCACGCCACGCCACTGGTATCCGGCTCTGACCGATGAGCAGCTCGCGGTGGCCCGGGCTGCGTACACGCCGTCCGCCGTGTCCGAAGACGGTGCCGAGCTCATCTTCGCGATACACAACTACGTCATCGAGCTCGGTGGCACGGTGGTGGTCGTCGATACCTGCTCGGGTAATCACAAGAACCGGCCGCTGTTTCCCGACCTGCACATGCTCGACACCGACTACCTGACTCGGCTCAAACAAGCCGGATACGCCCCCGGCGACGTCGACATCGTCGTCAACACTCATCTCCATCTGGACCACTGCGGATGGAACACCCGTCTGACCGATGGCACGTGGCAACCGACCTTCGCCAACGCCCGGTATCTCTTCCACTCCACCGAGCTCAATTACATTCGGGCCCAGTGGGAATCGGCCCCCATAGAGCAATGGCAAGGCAACGGTGGCTGGGTCTACCAAGACAGCATTCTGCCGGTCCTGGAATACGCGTCACACGAATTCCTCCAACCCGGGCAGCTGCTCCACTCCCACCGGTCCACACGCATCAGCGCGCTCGACGCGACCGGGCACACACCGGGGCATCTCGCTATCGAGGTCAGCGCACCGGACACCGGCGTGATCATCGCCGGTGATGCGCTCCATCACCCCATGCAGGCGCAGTTTCCGGAACTGCCCTTCTATGCCGACGCGGATCCCCTCGCTGCCACCACTACCCGTCGTGCCCTGCTTGAGCGCTGCGCCGACGAAAACCTGAAGCTCCTCACCGCGCACTTTCCGGCACATCGTCCGCTGGGTGTCCGCCGCAGTGGTACCGGATTTGCCTGGGATGGCCCGCTGGCGCTGGCATAAGCACACCAATTCCGTTGGCCCACCGCTAGAACGCGGCGCCCACCACCGGACCTGCCCCGGCCGGCTGCGGAATCTGCACGGATTCCAGGAGTCGCTCCAAGGCGGCCTCCACCTCGGCCTTCCAACCGAGCCCGCTATCAAGCTCCAACCGCAGTCGGGGGAAATGCTGGTGCGGCGCAACAACCGTGAAGCCAACATCCTTCAAGAAATTCACGTCGATCATGCACTGCTCGATCGTGCACTCCCCCAAGACGTCAGCCGCCTCAGAGTTCCTCGCCAACGACCCCTCGCACATTTCCAGCGCCTCGCTGGTCCGACCGAACGCCTCCAACGCCCGCACACCGCGACGCACCAACTCGGCGACCACATTGGCGACAATGCTGTGCGGCAGACCGTCTGACTCATGACCCGGCTCCACCCCTAGCGAGGTCAACAGAATCGCGTCGGCGCTCACTGGTCCCGTCGGGAACAGTCGCGCGCGCGGCACCACCCCGGGCGGGGCATACAACGCGTACCCCGCGGTGGTCGGCCGGGACTGTGGACCGGTCACCGCGACCTGACCGCATGACCCCCACTCGAGCATGACCATCGACAGCCACGCTTCCTTCTCGAATTCGGGATCCGACAGGTGCTGACTATCACCGACGGTGGCAGGGTCCACTTCCCAGAAGACACACCGCCGGGCATGCTTGGGCAACTGCTCGAAACCATCGAGCCGCAAAGGAACGATCCGAGCCGACACTGGTCTAGTACGCCTCCACGTCAGGTCAACATGGTGCGCGGTACGCCTCATGCGTCCGGCAACCCTTCAAGGATATGCGAAATTTCTGGTTTGGCACCCGGCAGCTGGGTCACGATCCCTCGAAACGGCCGTCGTCACCACAACCGCACCGACGCTTGCCCCGCAGAACCGAAAGTCCTTAGTTACCAACTGCTTTCATGACGACGGACGATTTCGCCGGGTTTCACGTCACAGTGACGTTTCTGCCCTGTGGGCTAGGACGTTGCCTCGCCGGACATCAAATCGACAATTCGCTGTAAATCGTCGACCGAGCCGAACTCGACAACGATCTTGCCCTTGCGCTTGCCCAGGCTCACCGTCACGCGGGTATCGAAGGTGCCCGACAGCCGCTCGGCGACATCCTGCAGACCGGGCATCTGGATCGGCTTGCGCCGCGGCGCCGGCTTCGGAGCGTCACTGCGGTTAGCGAGGGTCACTGCCTCCTCGGCAGCACGCACCGACATCCCCTCGGCGACGATCCGTGCGGCCAACTCTTCCTGTGCGCCCGCACCGCCCTCGAGAGCGAGCAGGGCGCGCGCATGGCCGGCCGACAGCACGCCCGCCGCGACCCGGCGCTGCACGGCGATTGGGAGCCGTAGCAGTCGGATCATGTTGGAGATCACCGGTCGCGACCGACCGATGCGGGTGGCCAGTTCCTCGTGGGTGACGTCGAACTCGTCGAGAAGCTGTTGGTAGGCGGCCGCCTCTTCCAGAGGATTCAGCTGTGCTCGATGGATGTTCTCCAGCAGGGCATCACGAAGCAGGTTGTCGTCCGCGGTCTCTCGCACGATCGCCGGGATGGTCTCGAGACCCGCCTCCTGGGTCGCGCGCCAACGCCGCTCCCCCATGACGAGCTGATAGTCGCCGCCGTCCACCATGCGCACCACGATCGGCTGCATCACGCCGAACTCGCGGATCGAATGAACCAGCTCGGCCAGTGCCTCTTCATCGAACACCTGGCGCGGCTGTTTAGGGTTCGGCTTGATGGCAGTCACCGGGATCTCGCGGTACACCGCACCGATATCAGCGGGCGGTGCGGCCACCGCCGCGGCCACGGGGCCGCCACCGATGACGACATCTGCCGCCGCGTCACCCAAACGTGGGCCCGAGGGTGCCGCCGAGCCGTCGACTGGAGCGGTCGGAATGAGCGATGCCAGCCCCCGCCCGAGGCCGCCCTTACGCCGTGATGATGGCGACTGACTCATCGGTTACTTCTCCCTTTTCGCATCCGCTCGGCACACGTGATCATTTTCCCGCAGCGCACCCGACTCATTGCGGATCACTCGCCGACGGGCTTGGCCGCTGCGCAAGTTCGCGGGCAGCGTCCAGATAGCTCAGCGCGCCACGTGAACCCGGGTCGTACTCCAGGACGCTGGTCCCGTATCCGGGCGCTTCGGAGACCTTGACGCTGCGCGGGATGACCGAGCCCAGCACCTTCGGGCCGAAGTGGCTACGCACCTCATCCGCCACCTGGTCGGCGAGCTTGGTCCTGCCGTCGTACATGGTCAGCAGAATCGTCGACACATGCAGGGCGGGATTCAGGTGAGCCTGGACGAGCTCGATGTTGCGTAGCAACTGCCCCACTCCCTCCAGTGCGTAGTACTCGCATTGGATGGGGATCAGTACTTCGTTGGCGGCGACGAGCGCGTTGACCGTCAGCAGACCTAGTGACGGTGGGCAATCAATGAAGACGAAATCGAAGGCGTCGGCCGGCAGCCCGGCGATCGCCGAGCGCAGCCGTCCTTCCCGGGCGACCATCGAGACCAACTCGATCTCGGCACCGGCGAGATCGATCGTCGCGGGGACACAGAACAGATGCTCGCTCTGCGGGCTGGACTGAATCGCGTCCTTGATCGGGATCTCACCGAGAAGTACCTCGTACGACGACGGGGTGCCCGCCCGGTGATCGGCACCCAGCGCGGTGCTTGCGTTGCCCTGCGGATCGAGGTCGATCACCAGAACGTTGAGCCCCTGCATCGCCATCGCCGCCGCCAGATTCACCGCGGTCGTGGTCTTGCCGACGCCACCCTTCTGGTTGGCGATCGTCAGCATCCGACGATGCGCTGGCTTGGGGAGTCGGACCGACCCCTGCTTTAGTTGGGTCGCGCGCTGAGCCGCCGCGCCGATCGGAGTCTCTGACTCCACGAAGTCCGTCGACGACCGGTGGCCGTCACTCGCCGCGCCGGTTTCACGTGAAACATCGTCGCTTCTCACTGTCGTCTCCTTGATCGGATGCTCATCGGCTCCGCCGTCGCGAACCGCCGCGGGAGCTTCCCCGCCGACGGTCTCCGTCGCATTCTTTCCGCCGCGCGACCACCACCGTGGTGGGCGAATCGAGGTACCGCGTGCCACACTGCACCACCCTCACGTCATCGGCGCCGAGCGGACCCAGCGCATTACCGTACTGCTGTACTTCCTCGTCAGCGCGATCACCTTTGATCGCCAACATCCGTCCGCCGATCCGCGTCAAGGGAAGGGACCAGCGGGCGATCTTGTCCAGTGCCGCGACTGCCCGGGACGTCACTGCGTCCGCTCCACCAACCTCGGCGATGACACCGGGCTCCTCGGCCCGGCCCCTCACCACCGATACGTTGGCCAGCCCCAGCCGCTCAATCATTTCACGAAGGAACTCGGTGCGACGGAGCATCGGCTCGACCAGAACGATATGGACGTCCGGGCGCGCGATGGCTAAGGGAATACCCGGCAGCCCCGCGCCGCTCCCGACATCGATGACTCGCTCCCCGGCGTCCAGTAGCTCGCCTAGGACAGCGCTGTTAAGAATGTGGCGCTCCCACAATCGGTCGGCTTCGCGGGGTCCGATCAGACCCCGCTCCACACCGATTGTGGCAAGCGCCTCGACATACTCGACCGCGATCGCGAGCCGCTCACCGAACACGTCGGCAGCGGCCTCCGGCACCGGGAGGGTCTCGTCGTGTTTCACGTGAAACATTCCTCCCGGAGCGCGGCCACAGAATTACATGGATGAGATTTGGAGTTGTCAGTCGTGCAGGACGACCACGCGACGCGACGGCTCCACGCCCTCGCTCTCGCTGTGCACGCCATCAACGGCCGCGACGGCGTCGTGCACGATCTTGCGCTCGAAGGGAGTCATCGGGGCGAGCTCCTCGCGCTCACCGGACTCCAGCACCTGCTTGGCGATCTTGGTACCCAACGCCGCGAGCTCGTCGCGACGACGGCCCCGCCAGTTGGCGATGTCCAGCATCAGCCGGCTGCGCTCACCGGACTTCTGCTGAACCGCGAGGCGGGTCAGCTCCTGCAGTGCATCGAGCACCTCGCCCTTACGGCCGACGAGCTTCGTCAGGTCGCCGCCGCCGTCGATGCTGACGATCGCGCGGTCGCCCTCGACGTCCAGGTCGATATCGCCGTCGAAGTCGAGGAGGTCCAGGAGCTCCTCGAGGTAGTCGCCGGCGATCTCGCCCTCGGCCACCAGACGCTCTTCGAGATCGGCCGTACGTGGCTCGGTCTCGGGTGCGGCGTCGGTCTCGGCCGTGGTCTCTTCGGCTTGAGTGTCCAGATCGGTCATCGTTCTTCTCCCTCTGTCACGCCCGTACAGAATCGCGGGCGGTTAGCGCTTGCGGCGACGATCGGGCCGCGCACCCGGCTTCGGGGTGCGGCTCGTCGTACCTGATCCATTTGTTGAGTCCGGGGAAGCCTGTCCCCCGGTGTCCTCGTCCATGCCATCGGACTCCACGACCTCGGTGCTGTCCGAGTCGTCTGTCTGTTTGGCGGGCTGGTTCTTCCCACTGCGAGTCGGCTTAGCTCCCGGCTTCGGCGCGTTGGCCGCTCGCCGCTCCAAGTCCGCCTGCTTCTTCTCTTCTTCTTCCTTGGCGATGTGGTTGAAGACGTAGTGCTGCTGCCCGAACGTCCAGATGTTGTTGGACACCCAGTACAGGATGATCGCGATCGGCAGGAACGGTCCACCGACGACCACGCCGAGCGGGAACACGTACAGCGCCAGTCGGTTCATGATCTGGGTCTGCGGGTTGGCTTGAGCCTCGGGGCTCTGACGCGCTATGGATGCCCGGCTGTTGAAGTAGGTGGCGATACCCGCGATCACCATCAGCGGAATGGACACACCGGCCACGGCCAGTCTGTTGAATTCGGTGAACGCGTCCAGACCTGTGGTCTGAACCATGGTGGCACCCAGGGGCGCGCCGAACAGGTTGGCGTCCAGGAAGTTGGCGACGTCGTTCGCGCTGAAGAAGTAGTTCCCCGTGGCGCGGTTCGCCTCCACCGTCATATGCACCTGGCCGAAACCACCGGTAGTTCGATTGAAGGACCGCAGCACATGGAACAGGCCTAGGAACACCGGGATCTGCGCCAGCATCGGCAGACAGCCGAGGATCGGGTTGAAGCCGTGTTCGCGCTGCAGCTTCTGCATTTCCAACGCCATGCGCTGGCGATCGTTCTTGTACTTCTTTTGCAGCGCCTTGATCTGTGGCTGCAGCTCCTGCATCTGCCGGGTGGTCCGGATCTGCCGGACGAAGGGCTTGTACAGAATCGCGCGCAGGGTGAACACCAGGAACATCACCGACAGTGCCCAGGCGAAGAAGTTCTTGGGACCCAGCAGGTACGCGAACAGCTTGTACCAAACCCACATGATCCCCGAGACCGGGTAATAGATGAACCCGAGGCTGAACCAATCAAACATCCGCTGTGCTCCTTCGCACGCTCACGCGCTCTTCGCCCCGACTATCTCGGTCCCCGTGGTTCGTATGGCGTTCAGGAATCGGGTCCCATCCACCGTGGTGCCATGGTCCACACTTCAGTAGCCGAATGGTGGCCAGCCAACCGCCGCGGAGCAGTCCGTGCACGCTCAACGCCTCGACCGCGTACTGGCTACATGTCGGCATAAACCGGCAACTGGGCAGCCGCATGGGTGAGATCCAGGTCTGGTACAGACGGATCAAGAAGATTACGGCGCGCGCCGGGCGGCTTTTCATCGCTGCCGCTCTGCTGCCGGTTCCTGCCGTCGCGCCGACCGATCGATTCCATCTCGCAGTTGCTGACGCAGGCTTGCCGACAGCGCGGTACTACTGCTGGGGAGGGCCCTGATCACCATGCGATCTACCGGCTCAAGTTTGGGGAGCAGCTCCGCGGCGACGTGCCTAAGCCGACGAGATACTCGATGGCGCACGACCGCACCGCCGACCGACTTTCCGACGATCAAACCGACCTTGGGCCCCTCCACCTGTCCACAGGAGGAGTCCACGCACCTCCGCTGGAGGTGAATCACCAAGTCCGCGTGGGCAGTTCGCACGCCACGCTTGACGGTCTGTCGGAATTCGGATGATTTGGTCATCCGGTGTCGAGTCGGCAACACCGACTACTACCAGCGCCCGAAACTCAGGCGGTCAGTTCCTTGCGGCCCTTACGACGCCGGACCGCGATGATTGCGCGCCCGGCGCGGGTGCGCATGCGCAACCGGAAACCGTGGGTACGCGCGCGACGCCGATTGTTTGGCTGGAAGGTCCGCTTGCCCTTTGCCACCGCTACTACTCCTTTATGTCCGTCACGTTCTCAACAGACATCACGCACGCCGCCAGTTCACGACGCATGCGATGTGCTGAGACGTATCAGTCCGTTGGTACTTCTCACTCGCCACCGGCGCGGTACCTACGGAATCCTGGGTTTCATCCCTGATGACGTGCGGGTCGCGGCCGTGCCGCCAACGTTCGGGCGACTGTTTGAGGGTACTGACCTGCTCGGCGCCGGTCAAACTGATCACAAACGTCACACGCGTATCCCCTCTCCACAGGAGTCTGTCACCTTCCGGAAAGTTGTCATCCATGTCTCCGGATCGGTTGGCGGGCGGATACAAAAACTGTTAGCTTCTGCGAATGCCGTTTCCACCGGGCGCATGCATCGGAACCATCCACACTGGCCGATGCCGATCGCGGTCGGACACCGACTAGCCGGTCCCCCGGAACAGGTGATCCAACTCGATCACCTGGTATGCGCACACTGACCACCATGGGGGTGGTCGGCTTTGTTGTCCACAGCTGTGGATAACCGTGTGGAAACCCACGACCGATCGTTGAAAAGGGGCTAGTGTCGACGTGACCCCACCAGCCAGAGAGATACTCGCCGTTGACTGATGAACTGAATTCCCAGTTCACGGCGGTATGGAATACCGTCGTCGCGGAACTCAACGGTGACGACAACCAATATCTCTCGAGTTTCCCGCCGTTGACGCCGCAGCAGCGCGCCTGGCTGACATTGGTCAAGCCACTCACGATGGCCGAGGGTTTCGCGCTACTTTCCGTACCCTCGAGCTTCGTCCAAAACGAGATCGAACGGCATCTGCGCGGGCCGATTGTCGAGGCACTCTCCCGAAGGCTGGGCGAGAACGTCGAGCTGGGTGTGCGTATCGCCGCGCCGGCTCCTGGCGAAGATCCAGACGTCGCCGGAGCCACCCCGGAACTCGAGCTCGACGAGGTCGATGAGACCACCGAGGCGCTTGCTAGCGCACACGAATCGTGGCCCTCGTACTTCATCAATCGACCGGGCGGCGCCGATAAGGCCGACACCCCCGATACAAGCCTCAACGCGCGCTACACCTTCGAATCATTCGTCATCGGCGCATCCAACAGGTTCTCCCATGCGGCGGCCGTGGCGGTCTCAGAAGCCCCCGCGCGGGCCTACAACCCGTTGTTCATCTGGGGTGAATCGGGGCTCGGCAAGACGCATCTGCTGCACGCCGCGGGGAACTATGCACAGCGTCTCTTTCCCGGTATGCGCGTCAAGTACGTGTCCACCGAAGAGTTCACCAACGACTTCATCAACTCTTTGCGCGATGACCGTCGGGTCGCGTTCAAGCGCAGCTACCGCGACATCGACGTTCTGCTGGTCGATGACATCCAGTTCATCGAGGGTAAGGAAGGCATCCAGGAAGAGTTCTTCCACACCTTCAACACCTTGCACAACGCCAACAAGCAGATCGTTATCTCCTCCGATCGGCCGCCGAAGGGCCTGGCCACCCTCGAAGACCGGCTACGGACCCGCTTCGAATGGGGTCTGATCACCGATGTTCAGCCTCCCGAACTCGAAACCCGCATCGCGATCCTTCGTAAGAAGGCACAGATGGATCGGCTCGACGTTCCAGACGACGTGCTGGAACTCATCGCCAGCCGTATCGAACGCAATATCCGCGAGCTCGAGGGTGCCCTCATCCGGGTGACGGCATTTGCCTCACTGAACAAGTCCCCCATCGAGCTGCCGCTGGCCGAAATCGTGCTGCGCGACCTCATCCCGGACTCCAATGCGATCCAGATCAGTGCCGCCACGATCATGGCCGTCACCGCGGAGTACTTCGACACCACCCTCGAAGAGCTCCGTGGGCCCGGTAAGACCCGCGCACTGGCTCAGGCACGTCAGATCGCCATGTACCTCTGTCGTGAGCTCACCGACCTCTCCCTGCCCAAGATCGGGCAGACGTTCGGCCGCGACCACACCACTGTCATGTATGCGGACAAGAAGGTCCGTGGCGAAATGGCGCAGCGGCGTGAGGTTTTCGATCACGTGAAGGAGCTCACCGCACGTATCCGCCAGCGCTCGCGCCATTGACCTCATTGCTCCCACCCGGCCCACCGCGGCCGGGTTTTTTGTGTCCCCGCGCCGCCACGCCGTCTCAACACACGCCTATTTCAAGACTTTTCGAGATTTTTCTCGACGATTTTTACTCGCCTCGTGTGGCTCACCCGCCACATCCACAACATCGGAGGTTGTGCACAGGGATGTGGACAGCTGTTGGTCAAACCTGCCATCGCTTGGGGGTTGCTGAACGAATGACACATGCTCCACATCCACAGGCCGTCGATCACATCAGAATCCACAAATTCCTGACAGCCCTACTGAGCCTCTACGGTGCGACAACACTTGTCTGTCCACAGCTTCCACAGCACCTACTACTACTGCTTAAATATCTATCTAATCTCTCCCTTTAAAAGCAGCTGTGTGGATGGAAACGTCAACATGGCCCGTCCGGCCGGTAACCCGGCGATGGACACAAGGGGTCTTACGAGAAACCGATCCGCTTTCCCGATGCGCCGAAAGCATCTACGGTTGTGCTTCGGAAGTCGCATGGCCTGATGGCTTCCAACCCGGTTGACGAGACTTGTGCACGGTGCTCCGGTAAATACCGGATGGCTGCCCGATGCGCTGTCGGTCTTGTCACTCGGACGTGCCACGATGGCCATCACTGATTTTTGTGTGGAGACAGTCCGACCTGGACAACGAGGAAGCGAAGGGTATTCATGGATCTCGCGAGCCCGACTGCCGCAGACACCAGCCTGAAGTTCAGGGTCGCGCGGGATGATTTCGCCGATTCGGTGGCGTGGGTTGCCCGTAGTCTGCCCTCCCGGCCGACAGTTCCGGTGCTGGCTGGTGTGCTGCTGACCGCGCATGACACGGGTTTGACGCTGTCGGGCTTCGACTACGAGGTTTCCGCGCAGGTGAAGGTTCCGGCTGAGGTTGCGGCTTCCGGTAGTGCGCTGGTGTCGGGCCGACTGCTTTCGGATATCACCCGGTCACTGCCGAACAAGCCGGTCGACGTCGCCTTAGAGGGCACCCGACTGTTGATCAGTTGTGGAAGTGCGAAGTTCTCACTGCCGAGCATGCCGGTGGAGGATTACCCGGCTCTGCCGTCGTTGCCGGAAGAAACGGGTGCGCTCAGTGCCGATGTGTTCTCCGAGGCCATCGGCCAGGTGGCAGTCGCTGCGGGTAAGGACGACACTCTGCCGATGCTGACCGGCGTTCGTGTCGAAATCAGCGGCGACACAGTGGTTTTGGCGGCAACGGACAGGTTCCGCCTGGCGGTGCGTGAGCTGAAGTGGACGTCGGGATCCGGCGACATCAACGCCGCGGTGTTGGTGCCTGCCAAGACGTTGTCGGAAGCCGCGAAGTCGGCATCGAGCGGGTCTGATGTGCAACTCGCGCTGGGTGCCGGTTCGGCGATCGGATCTGAGGGACTACTCGGCATCGTCAGTGACGGCAAGCGCAGCACCACCCGGCTACTGGACGCGGAGTTCCCCAAGTTCCGCCAGCTGTTGCCGACCGAGCACACCGCGTTGGCGACCGTCGCTATCTCGGAACTAGTGGAAGCCATCAAACGTGTTGCGCTGGTTGCCGATCGTGGTGCCCAGATACGCCTGGAGTTTGAGCCCGGACTGCTGCGGTTGTCGGCCGGTGCCGACGATGTGGGTCGTGCCGAGGAAGAGCTGGAGGTGGAGTTCGTCGGCGAGCCGCTCACCATTGCCTTCAACCCGACCTACCTGACGGACGGGCTGGGGTCGCTGCATTCGAGCCGGGTCACCTTCGGATTCACCACACCGAGTCGTCCGGCGGTCCTGCGTCCTGCGGATGACGATCAAAGCTCCCCGGACGGCTCCGGGCCGTTCACGGCAGCGCAAACTGAGTATGTCTATCTATTGATGCCGGTGCGTCTGCCCGGCTAGGACTCGCGTTCCTAACGGCAACGGACTGTTCATCGGAGGTTATGGGTCATGCAGCTGGGTTTGGTCGGACTGGGCAAGATGGGTTTCAACATGCGCGACCGGCTGCGCGCCGGTGGGCACGAGGTCATCGGATATGACCCCCGTCCCGAGGTCACCGACGTGCCGTCGCTGGAAGGATTGGCGGATGCGCTCGAGGCGCCCCGCGTCGTGTGGGTGATGGTGCCGTCGGGCCCGATCACACAGCAGACGATCGCCGAGCTTTCCGAAGAACTGTCCGAGGGCGACCTCGTGATCGACGGCGGTAATTCACGTTTCACGGAGGACAAAACGAACGCAGATCT
Organism: Mycobacteroides franklinii; assembly: GCF_001853795.1. Classification (NCBI taxonomy): domain Bacteria; kingdom Bacillati; phylum Actinomycetota; class Actinomycetes; order Mycobacteriales; family Mycobacteriaceae; genus Mycobacteroides; species Mycobacteroides franklinii. The sequence continues at coordinate 641,065 of NZ_MLIK01000019.1, read as the reverse complement.
GCTGGCTGCCAAGGGAATTGGCTACATTGACGCTGGAGTTTCCGGTGGCGTGTGGGGCAAGGACAATGGTTACGGGCTGATGGTCGGCGGCAGTGATGAGGATGTGGCGCGCGCGATGCCGATCTTCGACACGCTGCGTCCCGAGGGTGATCGCGCCGACGGATTTGTCCACGCGGGTCCCGTCGGTGCCGGTCACTACGCCAAGATGATTCACAACGGCATCGAATACGGGCTCATGCATGCCTATGCCGAGGGATACGAATTGCTGGCCGCTGAACCGCTGATCACCGATGTTCAGGCGGTGCTGCAAGCCTGGACCAAGGGCACGGTGGTGCGGTCCTGGCTGCTGGATCTGTTGGCGAAGGCATTGAAGGAAGATCCTGGCTTCGATGCGATCTCCGGATACACCGAGGACTCGGGTGAGGGCCGGTGGACCGTCGAAGAGGCCATCAATCATCGGGTTCCGGCTCCGGTCATCGCCGCCTCGCTGTTCGCCAGATTCGCTTCACGCCAAGAGGATTCGCCGGCAATGAAGGCCGTCTCGGCGCTGCGCAATCAGTTCGGTGGCCACGCGGTCAAGCGCGTCGGTCTTTCCGGCTGAGGGAGGCCCGCGGACCGAGGTGTACGTACGACAACTGGGATTACGGGACTTCCGGTCATGGGAGCGTGTCGACCTGGAGCTCGAGCCAGGTCGCACCGTATTCGTCGGGCCAAACGGTTATGGCAAGACGAATCTTGTTGAAGCGCTGTGGTATTCGTCGACATTAGGGTCGCACCGTGTTTCCACGGATGCACCCCTGATCCGTACCGGAGCCGAGCGGGCGGTCGTGTCGACCATCGTGGTCAACGATGGTCGCGAGTTGGCCATAGACCTCGAAATCGCTGCCGGGCGCGCCAATAAGGCCAGGATCAACCGGTCACCGGTGCGCAGCCCACGTGAGATTGTCGGGATTCTGCATGCGGTGCTGTTCGCTCCCGAAGACCTGTCCTTGGTGCGCGGTGATCCGTCGGACCGCCGCCGCTTCCTGGATGATCTGTTGATTCAGCGTAGGCCCCGGATGGCTGGGGTGCGCGCCGACTACGACAAGGTGCTTCGTCAACGGACCGCACTGCTCAAGACGGCGGGGGCGGCATTACGGCAACGCAACGACCAAAGCGTGCTGGACACCTTGGATGTGTGGGACGGCCATCTGGTGGCCCACGGTTCCGAATTACTCTCTGCACGTTTGGAATTGGTGAGCGAGTTGCGGCCGTTGGTGGAAAAGTCGTATCAGCTGCTGGCCCCCGCGTCGCGCTCCGCGGACATCGCCTACCGCAGTAGCGTCGACGGGGTGGATGCCGAGCTGTCGGTGGAGCACCTCGCGGATGCGTTGCAGGCGGGATTGGTGGCCAAACGATCAGCGGAGATTGAGCGGGGCGTCTGTTTGGTCGGACCACACCGTGATGACCTGGAACTGAGGCTCGGAGACGGACCTGCCAAGGGGTTCGCAAGCCACGGAGAGTCCTGGTCGTTCGCGTTGGCGCTGCGGTTGGCGGCCTTTGATCTGCTGCGCACCGACGGCACCGACCCGGTGTTGATGCTCGACGATGTCTTCGCTGAGCTGGATGGGGCTCGGCGACGGTGTTTGGCCACGGTTGCCGCTGATGTGGAGCAGGTCCTGGTGACGGCTGCCGTTCCTGATGATGTTCCCGAGGAATTGTCGGCGCGGACGGTTACCGTCGATGTGCAGGAAGACCCTGCGGGACGAAAGTCGGTGGCGCATGAGTGAGGAAGAGGCCTGGCCGCCCGAGCATTTGGCTGGGGTTAAGGGCATGGACCTGGTGCGCCGGGTACTCGAGGAGGCCCGCGGCGCGGCTAAACAGCAGGGTAAGGACATCGGTCGAGGGGGCAGATCTCCGGAGCAGCGTCGCCGGGTGGCCGGCGGACGCCGGACCTGGTCGGGCCCGGGTCCGGACGCGCGCGACCCCCAGTTGTTGGGCGGGGCCGCAGGCGATTTGGCGAGACGCCGGGGTTGGTCGTCCCGCGTTTCCGAAGGCGCGGTCTTTGGAAGATGGGAGGCGGTCGTTGGCGAGCAGATCGCCGCACATGCGACTCCGACCGCGCTCAACGAGGGCGTATTAACGGTGGCAGCGGAGTCCACGGCGTGGGCCACACAGCTTCGGCTGGTGCAGGCGCAGCTGCTGGCGAAGATCGCCGCAGCAGTCGGCGATGGTGTGGTGACCAGTTTGAAGATCTCCGGACCGACTGCACCGTCGTGGCGCAAGGGTCCCCGACATATCGCCGGACGCGGTCCGCGCGATACCTACGGCTGAGGGCTCATCGCGGCGTCGCGCGGCGGAACCGGCGTCCAGAGCGTCCAGACACAGGCCGATCCGAGATATGCGACGGACGGCGTAAATAGAGGGGACGAAACATGCCCTGAAACTAGGTGCCGTCGGTACAGACCAGTAGGATGGTCGTAAGACGGATCGCGGGGTCCTTGTTATCGAGCGGGCCCGCCAGAGTCGTTACTTCCAGACAGGAGACAAAGTCGATCGTGGCTGCGCCGAAGAAGAGTGCCAAGAGCGAATACAGTGCCGACTCGATCACCATCCTAGAGGGGCTTGAAGCGGTCCGGAAACGCCCCGGTATGTACATCGGGTCCACCGGCGAGCGCGGTCTGCACCACCTGATCTGGGAAGTTGTCGACAACTCCGTCGACGAGGCGATGGCCGGGTATGCCACCACCGTCGAGGTGACCATGCTGGAGGACGGCGGGATCCAGGTCAAGGACGACGGCCGCGGTATTCCGGTGGCGATGCATGCCTCCGGAATACCCACTGTTGATGTCGTCATGACCCAGCTGCACGCCGGTGGCAAGTTCGACTCCGATTCCTACGCGGTCTCCGGTGGTCTGCACGGTGTTGGCATCTCGGTGGTCAACGCGCTCTCCACAAAGGTTGAGTTGGAGATCCTGCGGGATGGCCATGAGTGGCGGCAGGTCTACACGGCGTCCGAGCCGGGAACACTGCAGCAGGGTGCGGCGACCAAGAAGACGGGCACCACGGTCCGATTCTGGGCGGATCCGACGATCTTCGAGACCACCACCTACGACTTCGAGACGGTCGCCCGGCGCCTGCAAGAGCAGGCCTTCCTGAACAAGGGCCTGACCATCAAACTCACCGATGAGCGGGTGAGCAACGCCGACGTGACGGACGAGGTGGTCAGCGATACGGCGGAGGCTCCCAAGACCGCCGAGGAACAGGCCGCCGAATCGGCTGCGCCGCACAAGGTTAAGAACCGCGTCTTCCACTACCCCGATGGCCTGGTCGACTTCGTCAAGCACATCAACCGCACCAAGTCGGCCATCCACTCCACCATCGTCGACTTCTCCGGCAAGGGCGAAGGCCACGAGGTGGAGATCGCGATGCAGTGGAATGCCGGCTACTCGGAGTCGGTGCACACCTTCGCCAACACCATCAACACGCACGAGGGCGGTACGCACGAAGAAGGATTCCGTGCCGCGCTCACGACGGTGGTCAACAAGTACGCCAAGGAGAAGAAGCTTCTCAAGGAGAAGGACACCAACCTTACGGGTGACGACATTCGTGAGGGCTTGGCCGCGGTGATCTCGGTGAAGGTCGGCGAGCCGCAGTTCGAGGGCCAGACGAAGACCAAGCTGGGCAACACCGAGGTCAAGTCGTTTGTGCAGAAGGTGTGTAACGAGCAGCTTCAGCATTGGTTCGACTCCAACCCCGCGGATGCGAAAACCGTTGTCAACAAAGCAGTTTCGTCTGCGCAGGCTCGAATCGCCGCGCGCAAGGCGCGCGAGCTGGTGCGGCGCAAGAGTGCTACCGACATCGGGGGGCTGCCCGGCAAGCTGGCCGACTGCCGCTCGACCGATCCGTCGAAGTCCGAACTGTATGTGGTGGAGGGTGACTCGGCCGGTGGTTCGGCCAAGAGTGGCCGCGACTCGATGTTCCAGGCGATCCTGCCGCTGCGAGGCAAGATCATCAACGTCGAAAAGGCGCGCATCGACCGGGTTTTGAAGAATACGGAAGTCCAGGCCATCATCACGGCGCTGGGCACCGGAATTCACGACGAGTTCGACCTGGCCAAGCTGCGCTATCACAAGATCGTGCTGATGGCGGACGCCGACGTTGACGGCCAGCACATTTCGACGCTGCTGTTGACGCTGCTGTTCCGGTTTATGCGCCCGCTCGTCGAGCACGGCCACATCTTCTTGGCGCAGCCGCCGCTGTACAAGCTCAAGTGGCAGCGCAGCCAGCCGGAGTTCGCCTACTCGGACCGCGAGCGCGACGGGTTGATGGAAGCCGGGCTCAAGGCCGGTAAGAAGATCAACAAGGACGACGGCATCCAGCGCTACAAGGGTCTGGGCGAGATGGACGCGAAGGAACTGTGGGAGACCACCATGGATCCGTCCGTCCGTGTGCTGCGCCAGGTGACTCTCGACGATGCCGCTGCGGCGGACGAGCTCTTTTCGATTCTGATGGGCGAGGACGTGGAGGCACGCCGCAGCTTCATCACCCGAAATGCCAGGGACGTGCGCTTCCTCGACGTGTAGTGGCCGCCGCCGCCCCCGCTGTAGTTGAAGATTCAATTTGATCTTGAATCTTTTCGTCCCGATGGAACCGAATCCGGAGATCGTGACGTCGTACGGAGAAGTACGACAGCAGCCGGAGGGATTGTGTAGATGGGTGAGAAGTTCAGCGTCAACGTCGAAGAGCTCGCGGGTTTCGGCGCGGGTGTCGAGGATCTAGCCGCGTATCTGGGCAAGGTGCGTGCTCTGGTGGATTCCGAGGGTGGCCCCAAGGACGGCTGGGACGGCCTCATGTCCCAGTTAAAGGGTCCCTTCGAGGCCGCCAAGACCAAGACCTCTGAGCGATATGACAAGCGCCAGACCGCGACGTATATGACCGGCAATGAGCTGATTTCTCTTGCCAACACCTACAAGGAACAAGAAAACAAGACCGGCGCCAGAATCAGGGCGGCCGCATCGCCACTGCCCGGACACGACTCACGGCGCGACGGTGACGCCACCACGGCGGCCAAGCACTACTCGACCGGGGATACTCCGGACCTGGCGGCGCCCAAGCACGAGGAAGCTGATGTGGTGTCCATCGTGCGAGACAAGGCCGCATGGGTGGCCGACGCCGATGAGGCGATCCAGAAGGTGTCCGGTTGGAGCCCGATCAACGACACGTTCGAGAAGCTGGTCGGCAACTGGGCCGAACTGACGCGTATCGGCAACGTGTACGAGAAGGCTGGCAAGGGCATGGAGGGGGCCGGCAAGTCGCTTGCCAGCATGACGGAGCAGTCGCGGTCACATTGGGATGGCAAGTCGGCCCAGGCTTTTGAGGGCTATTCCGAGGATCTGAGTAAGGGTCTTGAAGCCGAGGCGCCGTTGACCAAGGTCATCAAGGATTGCCTGGACGTGCTGGTGGAGCAGATCAAGAAACTGATCAAGACCATCGTCGACATGGTCGTCGAGAAGCTGAAGCAGGAAGTTCAGATCGACAGTTGGAAGGACGCCCTCAAGGTCCTGGCCAAGAAGATTCCCATTGCGGGAACTGCCTGGCAGGTGGAGCGCCTGGCGATGATCCTCAAGGAAGTCTTTCAGGAGGCACAAAAACTGGTCGACGAGGTTCAGAAGGCGGTGGACCTGGTGAAATCCGTCATCGAGTTCTTCGAGGACCCGGCGGCGTACCTGGAGAAGAAGGGCAAGGACTCTCTCAACAAGTCTGTGGATAACGCCCTCGGCAAGGCTGGCGTCAGCAGTGACGCTGGGAAACAGCTGGTGAAGGATCTGCCGGCCGCGGTGTTGGCGGCCCCGGATTTCCAGGCAGCTCCTGGTGACGGCTATTCCGGCGGCGCGGGTGGTGCGCCATGGGAGGATGGCAAGTGATGGAGGTTCCACTCGATCCGGCCCTGCAGGCGCTGGTGCGTAAGGTCACCGACGGCGTCGCGGAGATGGAGGCCGTTCGATTGCAGGGTGAACGCTACATCGATACCCCGATCGAACCGGTTTTCACTGAGCGCAAGCAGACCCCTCCGGTGCCCCAGACTCCTCCTACACCAACGGAGTTGGAAGAAGACGACTTCTATGCGTTCAAAGATCCATTCGGCACAAAAAAGTGGAAGTGAATATGAGTAAACGAGCATGGGTGGCGGCCGTGGCTGCGGTGGGACTTCTCGGAGTTGGATGCGGATCGCCCAAAACCGAGACCACCGGTGCGTCTTCTGCGGCCACATCGAGTTCGGCGGCGACATCAACCGCGCAAGCATCAGAGACGAAAACCTCTGGCTACCAGCCGTTTAGCCCCGCAACAGATCCCTGCAGCCTTGTCACACCCGAGCAGCTGGGCGCCCAGGGCGCGGCCCCGATCAATTCCCGGGCCAGGGAGTCAAACGGGATACAGCAGTGCACCTATCAAGACGCCGATCACAACAAGGTACTGAACCTGAAGTTGTTCAAGAACGCCGATGGTGCAACCAACTTCCGCGACATTCATGTCAGGATCCTGCAGGCCGATGGCGCCGAGATCTATGTCATGAAGGATGAGCAAAACGAATGCGGCGCTGCGCTTTTGGGGCCGGAAGACAATATCGTGCAATTCGACTTCGAGCCCGGGACAGCCGCGGTGTCTGCCGCGCAGGTACAGACCGGACAAACGTGGTGCGACTTCTCAGCGCCCGTCATCGCGGAGGCCAATAAAAAGCTTGGTTGGACCAAGTAGTACCGACGACTTTGGGTGACTAGCCGGGTCACCCAAAGTCGTTCGTGCTCATTCGTCGCCACTAAGCCGGGAGGCGGTCCGGGCATCACTGCCGGTAATGGCACTGCTGGTCATCCGCAACTTGTCGCGGTAGTCGTCGCAATGCGCGCCACCGGTGGTCATCAGTCCGGCGAGTCGCTCGATGGCCGGCGCGATATCGGCCATCTGCTCGGCGTAGTGGGCACCAAACGTCTCTGCCCGCAGCTCGCAGGACCGAACCTTGTCCCCCTGGGCACGCAGACCTTCGGCGGCACGACCCCACACGCCCGCCAACTTCTCCACACCGTCAGAGTCGATGTATGTCATGCGCGGAGCCTCCTTAACTTCAACTACCTATTGGGACGCCAGCTGACGGGATCCGGTTCCATGAATCTGAGACGGGCTAGAAGCCCGGGCAGGTGGCGGTGAGTTCGACGGCATGGGGTTCTTCGTAGGCCTGCTGTTGGTAGATCCGGTACAGATCGGCCTTGATGCGAAGAGCGTCGCCGTCCTTGATCACAGAAGCGTTCGAGGGAACGCGGGTTGTGTAGTTGAACAGTGCCCCGCCGACGTATCCGTGCAGTACCGCACCGTCTTTAACCTGAAAAGTAAGGTTGTTTCCAGGCTTGCCCAACGCTGGTTTCACCTCAACCTTCAACGAGCCGTCCGATTCGCGGCTGCAGTAGGCGGCATCGGTGCCATCGACGAAGACCCTGCCGTCGACCGTCGCGTCCACGCGGGGTCCTTTGGGATCGGGTGCCGGAGGGACAGGCGGCGTCTCCGGCTGCCGCGGGCTGGGGTACGCCGGGCAGGTCGCGGTGACAGTGAACGGAATCGGCTTCGGTTCACCGGGATCCAGATTCATAAACACCACGCCCGAGACGTTGTACGTCGCGCCGTGCACCGCGACCGTCGGTGGTGACGGCAGATGCGACCACGTCTTCCACAGGTACGTGCCTCGTCCTGGTACGCCGAGCTGGATCTCATTCACGGACGAGGTCGCGGTGTCTAGCCGCAAGGTCAGTGAATTTCCTTGCGGCGCGGTGCTAAAGCCGATCGTGGTTTCCTGACCGAATCCCAGACAGACCGGGTCACCAAAGGTCAACGGATTCCCGTCGAGGGTGGCGTCGATGGTGGCCGGGCTACGGGGAAAGTTTGGCGGTGCCGGGGCCGGAAGCGACGACGTCGTCGCCACGGCCGACATGGCGGAGGGCGCGGCGGCCGGCGGCGTCGGATCGCACCCCGCGACCGGTAGCGCGACGAGTGGCGCGAGGAGAATCCTCCAGCTCCGTCGCAGAGCGCGGTCGGTGATGAGTGTTGCGATCCGTAACATCGGATTCCCCTCAATTAATCTGTGTGCGTCTGTAATTCGGTGTCTCGACCGGCTCGGTCCTACGCCGCGCAGGTACCTCCACGCCGGATGGTTTCGAGCGCGGAGAGCGGAATATGAGGCTGCCATGCTCCGGCGTGGACCGGCCCTGCGCGCTCGGCAGGCATCACGAGAATGAGGCCGTCGCCGTCCAGGTACCAAGCTTTATAGTCGTCGCTGTAACCGCCATGGCCGGGCTGAGGCTCGAACTGACTGATGGTGAACTGAGAGTTCTTGTCCAGGGCAACAGCCTGTTCCACATACGGGCGGACCAGCGGCGGCAACGCGGTGAGCGGGTCTACACCCGGGCACAACAAGTCCCCGAGCGTGAGTTGCCGCTGGACTGTCTGGTCGAAGGTGAAGGTGACGATCGCATCGTTGGGATGAGGCGTACCGGTCACGAACCATTCTTCGGTGAAGACGACGGACAACGTGTTCGGGGCGTGTTTGTACGTCTTGTATCCGAGGCTCGCCGCGCTGTTTTGGGTGAGATTGTCATTCGGGTGACCGAATTTGGTGAAGAAGTCGGTCAGGAATTGTTGGAGTGCCGGGCCCGCGGTCGGGTCCTGCAGCAAGTCGGCCGGGTATGCGGCCTCAACCTTGGCGGTGATGTTCTTCGAGTTCGTGCCTGTCAGGGAGCAGCTTTCTTTGGAGCTATCCCATGTCCCACCAAGGTTGGTGCAAAAGTCTGTCGGCGGCGCTGCGGTTGCAGGACTTTGTACCGGACTGCCAGAGGAGCAGGCCACCAGTGAGAGGATAAGCGCGGCAAGAGGACGCAGTGTCCAGACGTTCGTTTTCCACATGTCGTTGTTCCTTCTGTCACCCGCCGAGGACGGACAGTGCTCGCTGGTAGACATCGCGCTTCTTGTCGCGGTTGCCGTCGTAGTAATTGACGATATCGGTCACCGCATCGATCCCCCCGCTGTCTGCGGCGGCGTTGATCCGGTGTGTGGTCCAGTACCACTCCGCTGCCGCAAAACCATATTCGGGCTGTTGAAGGAGTTCCGGTGTTTGTGTGAAATCCATTGGCGGATTGGGGTTGTAGCTCTGGTTGTACCAATCGGTGAAATGTTGGTAGTTGCTCCTCCCGGTGACCTGGATGGGTCCGCGGCCCATGAACCGCGCGCCGTCTCCCGGTTCGGTATTCCCGAGCTCTTGACCTTTGGCGGTTTGTGGGCCGTAGTGTGCGTTGAACCAGTCAGCGTCGGGTCCGCCGGGGTACGCGCCCTCGTACCACATGGTCAACTCTCCAGATTCGATTGCACAGGTGGCGAGGAACGCGGCTTGTCTCTGCGGCGTGTTGATGCTCGCATGTTCCATCATCGCGTTGAGCTGGTCCAGAATTCGTTGTTGCTGCTCCGGGGGCAGGCTCGCGAAGTTCCCCTGATTGAAGACGTCCTGCAACTGCTCCATCGTCACCTTTTTGAAAGAGCTGTCCTCCGGCCCGTTTTCGCCGATGTTGAGTGCTTCGCGCAGGATGGTGTAGTTGTCGGTGACGAATTGGTCCATGCTGGCGTTGGCGTCGTTGAAGGCGGCGATGGCGGTGGCGAATGCGCCGATGACGCTGGTGCGTAGGTCGTCTTTGACTTGTCGCGCAGGCCAATTGACTCCGGGGCTGCCGTGCCAGGCGTAGAGGTGTTTCTCGGAGTCCTCAAGGCCTTTGTTGTCGGCGATGATCGCGGCGGCACCGGTGCTGAGCCGGTTGGCGAAATCTGCCGGGTTGTTTTGGATCGTGCCTTCGATCATCAACGTGATCGCCGCGGTGTACTCGTCTTGCTTTTTGTTCAGCCCGAAGTACAAGTTGTCGTCGACACCCTTGATCGCTTCCTGGGCGTCTTTCAATTTTTGGAGGTTGGTCTGCAACTGTTCGGTGTTGGTCTTGTATTTTTCCCAGGCCGCATCGGCGGCGTTGCCTTTCAAATACTGTGAGAGGCGCTCGGTTTCACCGATCAAACCCACCTGCTCGGTGCCGCCGACCACCGCGTCTTGAAGGTGATCTCCGGACTCGCGGATCACCTTCAAATTGATATCGGCCTCCTTGTAATAGGCCGAGTCGAAATCAGCGGCGCTACGGTCCATCGGCAGACCTGAGAAGTCCACCCCCGCCTGACTCAGCTCGCCTTGATGGCTCTTCAGAATTTCCCAGTACCCACAAAAATCCCGGATCTTGGCACCGTCATCGAGCACCTGCCGACCCGTGTCATACACCACCACCACAAACCCCCAGACCTAGAACTTCAGCCGGTTTCCGCGAAATTCCCAGAAGCTGTCCTCGTCGTCCCAACCTGGTGGGGCCGACGGGGCCCGTTTGGTTGGGCCGTCTTTCGCGCGGGCAGGGGCCACCGTGGCCGACGGTGCGGTATTGGTGGCTTGCCAGGCGGCTCGTTCCCGGGCCTGGCGCGTCTGCTCGGCGTGTATCTCTTGGAACCGCTGCGTGGTCGCACGCTTTCGATTCTCGGAGCTTCGCCCGAACTCCAGTTGCAGGGCGTACAGCCGGTCCGCGTACCCCATGGTCCCGTGTCCTTTCACAGCTCGGAAATGCCCAGATTCCACCTCTAAATACTTGTGACGCTCGTATGCCGGATTCGGTTCCATCGAATTTGCGGATGTGGACAGCCAGGGTGGCCCCTGCGGATCAGCGTGTCGCCGATCAAGATCCAGGCAGTGGCAGTCGGGGGGGACGAAGTGTGTAGAAGGAGTGCCGATTGAGCGTGGGTTGCTGGGGGTATCACCAGACTCCAGGCACCAACCGGTACCGCACGCGCGTCGCGTACTCGGGGTAACCGTCAAGTTCCCGGGTGAGCAACCGCTCCTCCCCTACTGCCCGAAATCCCAGCGCGACAACGGTTACGGCTGACCCGATGAGTCCGTACCAGGAGTCGAGCAGCAGCGGCATGCCGATCAAGAACGGGATTGCCCCTGAGTACATCGGATGTCGGACGTATGCGTACGGTCCGGTGTCGGCGATCGAATGTCCGCGCTCGGCTTGAACTTTCACAACGGGTGCGGCGAAACTATTGGCGCGGAACACAGAGATCATCGACAACAACGACACGGCAATCAGTACCGCACCAACCACCTGAACCCAGATGGGAACGGTGGACCAGCCCCAACGACGGTCGAACCCCGGCAGTACGAACCAAAGGGGCATTCCGATAATCGCGAAGACCATGAAGACCTTGTCCCAGGCCGTTTGGTTCGGCTGGCGTGGCGACCCGAGGCGCTCGGCCAGCAAGGCAGGGTTCTCGTTCAATAACCACAGGTGTACCCCGAGATTGATCACGGTGACCTCGATGCCCAGGATCCACAGTTGGGGCCAGTGCCAGGTGCCGGCGGCGAGTACCAACAGTCCGCCCAAGGCAGCCGTCGCCACGATGTTGGTGACGAGCAGTTTGACCAGTAGCCGTGTTTGGGAAGGTACAGACTCAGCCATGTGTCGACGTTACTGCTCGGCCAGCCTCTGCAACAGCAAAGCGGAATCATCAACGCCAAGCTCGATACCGAAGATGTCTCGGAGCGCGATCAGCACGTGGTCTGGCGCCAGTTGCTGGGTGGTTCGTCCAACACCGGGCTCGATGTCATGTAGCTCGCGGTGATCCAAGATATACGCGTGATCTGGCCCGATCTTCTGCACGAAAAGCCTTGTGCTGAACGGTGAATGAGAGCTTGATGCGACGAAGTAGCTCGCGGCGCGATAGTCGATGGGGTACTGCGGCTCCAGCACGAACGTGTACCGACTCATCCACCCCGGTTCGGTCCCGTCGCCCGCGGCTTCCGAGAGGGTCCAGCCGTCGGCACCGGGAGTTACCTCGCCGCGCAGCAGCTGGTAGGTCCATGATCCGTCGGCGACGACGGCCTCGTCGGCGAGGTGTATCGGGATAAGAGGACTGGTACCGAATCCGACATCGCACAGCCATCGTTCTCCGTCAAGTCGAACGACGAGCATGCCGTGTGTCGCCGGTCGAATTGCCGTGGCGCCCATCTGCACCCGGCCCTGTATGCCGAAGAAATCGAACCCGAGGCGCTCCAGAACGGCACCAAACAGTGCGACATGCTCATAGCAGTAGCCGCCGCGGGGCCTGCGCAACAGTTTGGCCTGGACGGTCGGAATATCCAAGGCGACGTGCCTGTGCAGCACCGCGTCAAGGTTCTCCCACTTGATGTTCAGGACGTGTCCGCGTTGCAAACGACGCAGGGTGTCCAGGGACGGCGACCGATCGCCGTCGAAGCCGATGAAGGCCAGGTATTCCTCAAGTTCGAGGTCGTCACCGTTCCACATGGTGTGGACAACGTACTTGTTACCTGTGGACGGCCTGTAGCGCCGTGAACCGAATCTGGCAGAAGGGTACAACCGAACGGCAGTTCGTCGCGTCAGAGCACAGTAGAAGGCGAGTTCTGTTTGCGACCGGGAAGGTGAGGGCCATGAGCGACGAAAAGGAGCTACAGCGCGAGCTCGACCTGATCCGAAGTGTCGCAGATCGCAGTGCCGCGACATGGCAGTCGGTGCGATCACCGCGGCAACCCCCTAGGGGCTGTTGCAGACTCGGCCAGTCACCGACCTGCTACCTGCGGGGCGCACTCCGTGGGCCGGTGGCGCGCCATATACGGCACTTCCGACGGGTGTCCATTGGGATCCAGCGCTTCGCGCCGATGTCGTAGATACCCGCGTCAGTGTTTGGCGGGATATTCCCGGTTTCCCAGGTGCATATCCTCCAGTCACGTATCGAACGTCGGTGCCGATGTTTCAACCGAACTCTGTGCCGATGTTTCAACCGAACTCTTAGGAGAGTCATGATGGTGATGGGGCGACTGACGGCGGGTCTCGTCATCGGGGTGTCTGTGATCGCATGCCAAGCGATCCCAGCGCCGGAAGCTGCGGGCCAACCGCCGCAGGGTTTTCCGGATTTAGGTGAGTTCAGGGCTGTCGACTCGAAGCCATTTCGGCATCAGTCCCGCGGCGGTCTGTATTCAAGCTTTGTGACGGCTGACGGGTTGATTAGCTGCACTATGGCCAGCGGTTCGAGTTCTGGGTGTAGAGGGGATCTTCCAGGTGTTCCAGGATCCGAGGGCAGTGGGAGTGGAGCAGGATGCGCCGCGGTAGGAGGCTGGGATCAGTACAGCTTTTCAAGTACAACCGTCCACTGCCCCCCATACTCCGGCGAGAAGCTGAATCAAAACGAAAAACTGGTAGACGGTGATATGACTTGCGCGGTAGGCGAGGATCGCCTCGTTGCGTGCATTAACACCAGAGGAAACCACGGCTTCGTCTTGCGCCCCGGAGGCAGCTGGGCCTTCTAACCGCTGTCACCACCCACCCCTAGAGTGAGCACATGGCCGTTGAGCGCCCCACCATCTACTTTGCCTCCCAACAGGACTGGGAAGCGTGGCTGGAAGACAACCACGAGGACTCCCCCGGTGTCTGGATCAAAATGGCCAAGAAGGCCAGCGGCATCCCCAGTGTCAACCACAAAGAAGCCCTGGAGGAAGCGCTCTGCTTCGGGTGGATCGACGGACAAGCCAAATCGCTCGACGAGCAGTACACCCTGCGCATGTTCACTCCGCGGCGCACCCGCAGCACCTGGTCGAAGATCAACGTCGGCCACATCGAGCGGCTCACCGGTGAAGGCCGTCTCAGACCCGCCGGCCAGCGAGAGGTCGACGCCGCCAAGGCCGATGGCCGTTGGGATGCCGCCTACAGTTCGCAGGCCACCATCGAGGTGCCCGAGGATTTCGCGCGGGCGCTCAAAGCCAAGCCGGAAGCCCAGCAGTTCTTCGACTCCCTCACCAAGACGGCGCGCTGGCCGTTCTTGTTTCGGCTCGCCACCATCAAGAAGCCAGACACCCGGGCCCGGCGCATCGTTCAGTATGTCGAGTTACTGGCCGTAGGGAAGACGTTGCACTAGGGCGCTTTACGCCTTGTGTGCCACCGCCACGATGTAGTCCGAATGCAGAGAGAACAGCCGCATACCCACCGAGTTGAACTGGGCTCGCAACAACGGATTGACGTGCTTCATATCCGGCTGACGCAGGCGCTTGGCCAGGAACTTGGACAACGGCGGATAGACATCGTTGGCAATCGACCAGGTCTCGGACCGCGCGAACCCCGTGTCGAGCAGCAGATCACGGTAGCCCTGCACATCGACGGCCCACGGCACCGCGCTCGCCGGGGCACCCTGCCAACCGCGCCGTGCCACCTGATTGCGCGGGATTGCGGTGAGCGCGGTACGGCGCGGAACAATGTCCGCCGTCACCAAGCGTCCGCCGGGTTTGAGCACCCGGAGCGCCTCACGGAAGAAGTCGATGCGTGACGGGAAGTGGAACGCCGATTCCAGCGCCACCACCTTGGTGCACGACTCGTTTTCAAACGGCAGATCGGTCGCGGAGGCCTTGACGTAGGAGACGGTGTCGGACAAGCCCGCCGCGGCGACGCGTTCGGTCGATATCGCGATCTGCTCTTCGGCGATGTTCACTCCGGTGATTTTCTTTACCTTGAACTCGTTGGCCCACAGAATGTCCTGATCGCCGTACCCGCAACCGCAGTCCACCACCACATCCGAGGCGGTGAATCCGGCACTCGAGGCCACCAAACGCGCCAGGTCGCGACTGGCCTCGTCCAGGGTCGTCGGGTGATCGCGCCAGTACCCGAAGTTGATGAAAAGCGATTCCTCACCGAACAGGTTCTGTGGCCCGACGATGTCGTACACCATCCCGGTCTTGGGGCCGTCGGAGTTGGATACCGCGACGGCCGCCATGCGCCGCCACTCGTCGGCCCAGCGCCGCAGGCGCTCGCCGGTTGATTCATCGGTGAAATCGGCAGTCAGAGTGGTCATGGTCGGCAGCTCCGTTTCGGTTTTGGCCGCCCCGTTGCGGCTCGCGCATGCGTAACAAACAGTACCGGATACTTAGAATATCGGCATCTAAAGCCGCTCAGAACGACGCACGGGGCTGCATACGAGAAACCCGCAGACGAAGTGACTAGGCTGGTGGGGTTGCCCGGCTTTCGTCGGGCGGAGCATGAACGAGGAGCACATGACCGACACAACGCTGCCCCCCGGCGGTGATGACGCCGTCGACCGAATCGAACCGGTAGACATCCAGCAGGAGATGCAGCGCAGCTACATCGATTACGCCATGAGCGTGATCGTGGGCCGCGCCCTCCCCGAAGTTCGCGACGGCCTCAAGCCGGTGCACCGCCGCGTCCTATACGCGATGTACGACTCCGGCTTCCGCCCCGATCGCAGCCACGCCAAGTCGGCGCGTTCGGTCGCCGAGACCATGGGTAACTACCACCCACACGGCGACTCCTCTATCTACGACACTTTGGTCCGCATGGCCCAGCCCTGGTCGTTGCGCTATCCGTTGGTGGACGGACAGGGCAACTTCGGTTCGCCGGGTAACGACCCCGCCGCCGCCATGCGTTACACCGAGGCCCGGCTCACCCCACTGGCCATGGAGATGCTGCGTGAAATCGACGAGGAGACAGTCGATTTCAGCCCCAACTACGACGGCCGTGTCATGGAGCCGACCGTGCTGCCCAGCCGGTTCCCGAACCTGCTGGCCAACGGCTCGGGCGGTATCGCCGTCGGTATGGCCACGAATATGCCACCGCATAACCTGCGTGAGTTGGCCGAGGCGGTCTACTGGGCGCTGGACAATCACGAGGCCGACGAGGAGACCACCCTCAAGGCGGTCTGCGAAAAGATCAGCGGTCCCGACTTTCCGACATCCGGATTGATCGTTGGGACACAAGGGATTCACGACGCGTACACCACGGGTCGTGGTTCGATCCGCATGCGCGGTGTGGCCGAGATCGAGGAAGATTCCAAGGGCAGAACGTCTTTGGTGATCACCGAGTTGCCGTACCAGGTCAACCACGACAACTTCATCACCTCGATCGCCGAGCAGGTGCGCGACGGAAAGATCGCCGGCATCTCGGCCATCGAAGACCAGAGCTCCGACCGTGTCGGCCTGCGAATCGTGGTGGTGCTCAAGCGCGATGCCGTCGCCAAGGTGGTGCTGAACAACCTCTACAAGCACTCCCAGCTGCAGACCAGCTTCGGCGCCAACATGCTGTCGATCGTCGATGGCGTGCCGCGCACGCTGCGTCTGGATCAGCTGATCCGGCACTATGTCAATCATCAGTTGGACGTCGTCATCCGGCGTACCCGCTACCGGTTGCGCAAGGCGAACGAGCGTGCGCACATCTTGCGCGGTTTGGTCAAAGCCCTTGACGCCCTTGATGAAGTGATCGCGTTGATCCGCGCGTCGCAGACCGTCGACATTGCCCGCCAGGGCCTTATCGAGTTGCTCGACGTCGATGAGATCCAGGCACAGGCCATTCTCGATATGCAGCTGCGCCGCCTGGCGGCCCTGGAGCGGCAGCGGATTGTCGAGGACCTCGCCAAGATCGAAGCCGAGATCGCCGACCTCGAGGACATCCTGGCCAAGCCGGAGCGTCAGCGCGCCATCGTGCGCGACGAACTGAGCGAACTCGTCGAGCGCTATGGCGACGACCGCCGCACCCGGATCATCGCGGCGGACGGCGATGTCGCTGACGAGGACCTCATCGCGCGCGAGGACGTCGTCGTCACGATCACCGAGACCGGGTACGCCAAGCGCACCAAGACCGATCTGTACCGCAGCCAGAAGCGCGGCGGCAAGGGCGTACAGGGTGCCGGCCTGAAGCAGGACGACATCGTCAAGCACTTCTTCGTGTGCTCGACGCATGACTGGATCCTGTTCTTCACCACCAAGGGCCGCGTCTACCGCGCGAAGGCGTACGACCTGCCGGAGGCGGCCCGCACCGCGCGCGGTCAGCACGTCGCCAACCTGCTGGCCTTCCAGCCGGAGGAACGCATCGCGCAGGTTATCCAGATCAAGAGCTACGAGGACGCGCCATACCTCGTGCTCGCGACCAAGAACGGTCTGGTCAAGAAGTCCAAGCTCACCGAGTTCGACTCCAACCGCAGCGGTGGCCTGGTGGCCGTCAACCTGCGCGACGGCGACGAACTGGTCGGCGCGGTGCTGTGCTCCTCCGAGGACGATCTGCTGCTGGTGTCGGCACATGGCCAGTCCATCCGGTTCAGCGCCACCGACGACGCGCTGCGGCCCATGGGCCGTGCCACCTCGGGTGTGCAGGGCATGCGCTTCAACGGCGAGGACGACCTGCTGTCGCTCAACGTGGTCAGCGAGGGCACGTACCTGCTGGTGGCGACCTCGGGCGGCTACTCCAAGCGCACCGCGATCGAGGAGTACCCGGTGCAGGGACGTGGCGGTAAGGGTGTGCTGACGGTTCAGTACGACCCGCGCCGCGGCTCTCTGGTGGGCGCGCTCGTCGTGGACGAGGAATCCGAGCTGTACGCCATCACGTCCGGCGGCGGCGTCATCCGCACCATCGCAAAACAGGTCCGTAAGGCCGGCCGCCAGACCAAGGGCGTGCGGTTGATGAACCTCGGCGAGGGCGACACCCTGTTGGCGATCGCGCATAATGCCGATGAGGGTGATGCTGAGCCCGACGACGACACAGTCGGCGCGAGCGAGTAAGGAGCTGTAGGTGAGTTCACCGAACGATCCGGGGGAGTCTGGCTCAAACGAACGCCCCGTGGACCAGGCGGACTTGCCTCCCTGGCAGCGGGCGGAGCGGCGGCGTGGCTCACACGCCGCCGCTACCGGCCCGCAGCGGATTCCCAGCCGGGAGCCGCGCCCCGGCGGCGCACCGACGGAGATCATCCCGATCGTGGACGACGCCTCGGCCCCGCCCACGGCCCCGACATCGGCGCCACGACCCGCCAGCCGCCCGTCCGCGGGACTGGATGCGCGGCTCAGCAGATTCATCTCCGGGACGGCGGCACCGGCTGGATTCAACACTCCGGCGACGCGGCCCGACCCCGAGCCGGAAGCCGAACCGGAGCCTTACGACGAAGTGCCGGAACGCCCCGAACGACCCGAGCGTGTCGAACGGCCCGAGCCGCCGCGCTCGGGCACCCCGTGGGGAGAGTCCAGCGCACAGGAACCGGTGCGCGCCCCCAAGAACAACGACCTGCCGGATCTGTCCGGACCGGTCCCCCGTCCGCCGCGCAGAACTGATGCGCCACAAGGCGGTTCGGCCGTCACCGTGGGCCCGTCGCGGCGCGGGCCGCTGCGCGCGGCCATGCAGATCCGGCGCATCGACCCGTGGGCGACCCTCAAGGTGTCGCTGGTGCTGTCGGTGGTGTTCTTCTTCGTCTGGATGATCGCCGTCGCCATGCTGTACCTGGTGCTCGGCGCGATGGGCGTGTGGTCGAAGCTCAACGAGAACGTCGGCGAGCTCATCACCAACAGCGGCGGCGGCGAGCTGGTGTCCAGCGGAACCATCTTCGGTACCGCCCTGCTCATCGGATTGGTGAACATCGTGCTGATGACGGCGGCTGCCACCATCAGCGCATTCATCTACAACCTGACCACCGATCTTGTCGGCGGTATCGAGATCACACTGGCTGATCGCGACTAACGGTTTGGGATGCACCGCATCCGTGCGGTAATCTCTGGCTTCGGCTCAGGGGCTATAGCTCAGGTGGTTAGAGCGCTTCGCTGATAACGAAGAGGTCGGAGGTTCGAGTCCTCCTAGCCCCACCACACTTGTTGGGAGGTCCACCACGTGAGAGTGCTGCTGCTGGTACTCGCACTGTTGGGCGTGGCCTACGCGGCAGCACTCACCGTGGCCCGCAACAACATGGAAGTGTGGCACACAGCAGCAGGTGAGGGGCCTTAGCTCAGTTGGTAGAGCGCTACCTTTGCAAGGTAGATGTCAGGAGTTCGATTCTCCTAGGCTCCACTCAAGTTTCCGTTGTGGATCCACACTTCGGGCCCGCGGTGGAGCGGGTCCTTTCCAGGGCTCAGATCGGGCCCGATTCCCCGTGGCTGCGCCAACCAATCTTTTAAAACGTCGAGCTGTCGTTCGGGCCGAGCACGAACCCGTGCGGAGTCCTTGAGGTTGACTCGTCAGGCCCGGGGACGGTGTCGACAACACAGGCGGTCATCGCCTGGTCTACCGCGCACGTGCCCGTCCATATCCCACGGGTAAAAACGACCTTGCTACCAGCCGGCAACAGTTTCGCCGGTCCGGGACTGGACGAGGTGTCGCCGAACTTGCCGGCTTCCATATAGCTCGCGGCCACGCTGGTGTGGCTACTCCCCGGAATCGGCCCGGTACACGTCGCGGTGTCCCACTCACCCCGAACATTGATCACCACACTGCAGTTCTGGCCGGCAGGGGTGCTGAACTGCACGCTGCTCACGGCACCGTTATAGCCGCTGGTCGGGATGGCGACCGTATAGTCGGACGTCTTCACCGCGGTATAACGGTCCAGATCCGGTAATTGCGGTTCAGCGCCGGCTGACGGCGCGAACGACAGGCCGGCGGCCGCCAGCGCTCCGATACATCCCAAAGCCCGAGACGGCGCCATTTCACCACGTTAACAGCACGCGCCACCACCAGACCTGGTCCGCTGGAAAGGCCAAGCGCTCATCAACGCGCGATCGCTGAAGGGCTGACCGCCGTCAACCTGAACCTGTAGATAACGCGACCACGACGGAACCATGACCCAACAACCGAACACGGACCTGAACGTCGGCTACATGCCTGCACCACATGGAGATAACGATTCGCCGAGGCACCACAAGTGCGGCGAGCGAGCGAGTACTCGTCGCGAACCATGCCGGCGGTTTCGGTGTGCGTGAGCTGAGGCGGGCGGCGCAGATTCTCCAACACGACGCGGGCTCCTCGTCTCAAGGCATCCGTCCGGCCGGGCGGTCGTTGGCGTGTTCGCAACGTACCCACTCACGCGGGCGAAACGAGACGAGTTGCGCACGTGTCTGTGACGCACTCCAGGTTTGGTTGGGCAGCCCCCCGCTACGGCTGAGGCTGCCGATCCACACTCGGCGCCAGCGGTGACGGCTCGGGCTGGCCCGAGCGGCGCAGCACACTGAACGCGACAGCCCCGGCACCCAGCAGGCCCACAATCGCCAGACCCGTCAGTGCGCGCGGCAGCTTGCGCTTGCGGGCACTGCTGACCACCTCAGGCAAGGTGTCCACCACATCGGCGACGGCGTCCTGTACCTCCGATGACACCACCTTGCCGCGCCGCAGCAGCTTGCCTGCGGTGCTCGTCGCCGATTTCGCCAGCCCGAAGCCGAGCCCGGCGGTGCCGCGTGACACGTCGATCGGGGCAAGGGCCGCCTCCTTGAGTCCCCGGGCAAGACGTTGTCCGGAAGTCAGCTTGACGACAGGTTCATCGGACTTTGTCAGCAGGCTCATCGTCAGGGGATCCCTTCATTGGGCGGTGGTTCCAGACTGGTACTTCAGATTGCCATCTTTGCGCATCGACAGCCATGCCTCGGGGGAAAAGACTTGTGCGCCGCATGGCTGTTGCGAAACATCCGCATGAATGTCTTTTCGGCGCGGATAAGGTGGTCGTCGTGACTTCACCAATCCAGACACAGACCGCCACACTGCACACCAACCACGGCGACGTCGTCATCGCGCTCTTCGGCAATCATGCCCCGAAGACCGTCGCCAACTTCGTCGGCCTCGCCGACGGCAGCAAGGACTACTCCACGAAGAACGCCAAGGGCGAGGCCGCCGGCCCGTTCTACGACGGCGCCGTCTTCCACCGCGTGATCAACGGGTTCATGATCCAGGGCGGCGACCCCACCGGCACCGGCCGTGGTGGCCCCGGGTACCAGTTCGCCGACGAGTTCCACCCCGAGCTGCAGTTCGACAAGCCGTACCTGTTGGCCATGGCCAACGCCGGACCGGGTACCAACGGCTCGCAGTTCTTCATCACCGTGGGCAAGACCCCGCACCTGAACCGTCGCCACACCATCTTCGGTGAGGTTGTGAACCCCGCCTCGCAGAAGGTTGTCGACGCCATCGCCTCCACCGCCGTGGATCGCGGCGACCGTCCCACCGAGGACGTCGTGATCAACTCCATCACCATCAGCTAGGTCTCAGTGGCTCATCCCGGACAGGTCCCGGTCTACGGGTGCGCGTGGCACCCGGACCGGGCCACCGCGGTGCGCTGCGTGCGGTGTGGGCGCCCCGTGTGCCCGCAGTGCATGCGGTCGGCGCCGGTCGGTCAGCAGTGCGTCGAATGCGTCCAGCAGGGCGCCAAGTCGGTGCGTCAGGTCAAACCCTTGCGGCAGGCGCGGGCCTGGGTCACCTGGGCCCTGATCGCCGTCAACGTGCTCGTATACGCAGCGGTGGTCGGAACCTCGACCACCGACGAGACGATGAGCGCCACCAGCAGCCCGCTGTTCCGGGATCTGGTGCTGTATCTGCCGTGGGTGGCACAGGGTGAGCTGTGGCGCACCGTCACTGCCGGCTTCCTGCATTTCGGACTGATGCATATCGGGGTCAACATGCTGTCGCTGGCCTTGATCGGGCCCGGTCTGGAGCATGCCTTCGGCCGGCAGCGATACGCCACGATCTACGGCACCGCATTGCTCGGCAGTAGCGCCATTGCGATGTGGTTGAGTCCGGGTTCATTGGTGGCCGGAGCATCAGGTGCCATCTACGGTCTGCTGGGTGCGGCGCTGGTGCTGTATCTACGCGAGCGGCTGAACCCGCAGACCATCATCATCGTGCTGGTGCTCAACATCGGGCTGAGCATCTCGCTGCCGGGTATCTCGCTCGCTGGGCACATGGGCGGACTGCTGTTCGGTGTACTGAGCGCAGGAGCGCTGCTGTACTACCGCGAGGTGTGCCGTGGGGTCGGAATGCCCGACCTCGTGCAGAAGCCGTCGACGCCATGGGTGCTTGCGGCCGTGGTGACCGCGCTATCTATCGCCCTCATCCTGGCGCGAGTGCTCACCTACACCGGCTGAATTAGGGCAGTCTGGCGGTCAGGAACTGCAGATTGGCGTGCTGGGCAAGCAGATCCCAGTCGAACATTCGCCCGTAGCGGGCGGCGATCTCGGCGACGGTGATGGTGGACGTGGACCAGCCGTGCCCGGCAAGCCATTCTCCGGGGCGCATCCGCGCGTCGGGATAGGCCAGCATCCAGATGTTGGCAGCCTTGACCTGATCGGGCGCCAGGGGCTCGACCGCCGCATCCCATCGGTCCACCGACGGTACGAAATGGTCGGCATCGCAGTTGACGACACTGCCGGGGGCCGACATCTCGATGATCCGCTCGAAGAGCACATCTTGATCGGAGCCGGCGAGGCCGGCCATGATGGCCGGCGAGATGAGCCACGCCGTAGGCCGATCCGGATCGAACCCGGCCGAGCACATGTCCTCGCCCCACGGGTGCGTCATCGATGCCGCGGCGACCTGCCGACGCGTCACTCGGGGGAAGGCGCCGTGCTCCTTGAGAACGCTGCTGCCGAATTCCAGAGTGTGGGGATAGTCCACCTCGTAGACGGTCGTTCCGTCCGGCCAATCGAGACGGTAGACCCGGGTATCGAGCCCGGTGGCGAAGAGCACGACCTGTCGGGTACCTCGCGCAATTTCGTTGAGCAGGAAGTCATCTCCGTATCGAGCCATCAGTCCGGCCGCGCTGAGCAGCATGAAGATCCGTGCGCCATCGTCGGTGGCGGTATCGGGGAAACCGGCGGCAAGAAGGGCGCTGCTCAGCGGCTCGTTCGCGGCTTCGACGAGTAGTGCCGAGAGAGGATCGTCTATCAGGGGGTGCCCGCGCTTGCTCTCGAGGGCGCGCAGGGCGGCATAGAAGAGGTCGAATTGAAGCTTGTGTGACGGTGTGGACACCGTGCTCTTCTTCTTGCCGTCCAATGGATCACCCGCTTTCCTGGCTCGCGCATGCGCTCGATGAATGCCAGGTTAGCCACGACACGGCAACAGGGTGGCAGGACGCAGAAAGCTACCGCGTGATGTCAGCTCTGGAACACACCTCGCGGGCGGGCGGGTACGGGGACGTGCTGGTGAACGCCGCCCTGAGCGCGATGGTCAGCGTGTCGCGGTGATGAAGTACGCGTCGGACCACAGCGCGGTGACGTCGCTGTGTTCGCTGGGAGCCGGTCGCCCATAGGCGGCGGCCTGCTCTAGCCGGTTGGCGGTGTCGACGCGCCAACCGTGCTCACCGAGCCACTCGATGGGGTCCTTGCGCTCGTCGTCGTAGATGAGATCACCGATGCTGATGTCCTTGGCGAAGTCCGGCCGCAGCTTGTTGACGGCGTCTTGCCACTGGCCGGCGGTCGCTACCCGGGGACGCCATTCGGTGGACAGGTAACTGCCGGGGGCCGAATGCGCGGTGATGGTCTCGAACAGGGCGTCCTGGGCCGCTCCGGGTAGGTACGCGAGCAGGCCCTCGGCGAGCCAGGCGGTGGGCTTGGCCGCATCGAAACCGGCCGTCTGCAGGGCCGCGATCCAATCGTCGCGAAGATCGACGGCGACCTCGCGCCGCTCGGCAAGCGGTACCGCGTTCTCTTCTTGCAGCACGTGGTCCTTGAACTCAAGAACCTTCGGTTGATCCAGCTCGTAGACGACGGTGCCGTCCGGCCAGGGCAGCCGGTAGACCCGCGCGTCTAGGCCGGCGGCCAGGATCACGACCTGGCGTATGCCGGAATCTGTTGCAGCCGCGAAGAATTCATCGAAGTATTTGGTACGAACGGCGAGGTGGTTAACCAGGTAGACGGTGGCGGCGTCCCACTCGGACTCGGGTTTACGTGCCGCCAGTGCCTCGGTGAGATGGGGCTCGCCCGAGGCCTCGACGAAGGCGCGGGCGTACTCGTCACGGATGAGCGGTTCGGACCGGGTGGTCTCGAGCGCGCGGAACGACGAGACCATCAAGGCCGTGAAACCCACGCTGCTGACAATGTCCCACTGATCGCCGTCGGTCCGTGTCATGTGTCCGCCTCTTTACCTAGGACTAATTACCTAAGGCAACGATACGCGGATTGTGGCGACTATGTCGGGTAGCGCGCGGCGCGCAGCGCTTCGTGCACGTCGCGGGGGTCGGTGCCCAAATCCCAGCGGTTCAGCACGATCAGACGATCGCCGGATTCGATCTCCAACAACCGGGTACGCCGGCCCAGACGGCGGAACTCGGTCACTTTCACCGAATCCACCGAGGTGCGCGGCAGCAGTGTGCTGCGGGATAGGCCCTGCATCTCCAGACCCTCATCCGCGATGCGCAACTTGGGTCGGCAGCGCCAGGACACCGCGGCGAATATCAGCAGGCCGAGCGCGGCCACCGAGGCCAGTAGTCGACCCGGGGCATCGGCGACGAACAACGCGGCGGCGATCCCCAACGCGACACCGACGAGTGCGACGGCGAGAATCCCGGCGGGTTTGGGGCCCCATTCGACGGGAGATGCGGTCGAGTTATCCACAGGCGTTATCCACAGTGGGGATAAATCACATCGTTGTGATTGGGTGTCTCGCGGGTGGACTCGACGGAAACGGGTGCTAACCGGACTGGCAACGGCAACACGGGATCCGTCAGGTGTTTTGTCACCGCCACCGCATGGTCAGTAGCAGCCCGGTGATCATGAAGGCAAACGCGATGGCGTAGTTCCACGGCCCGAGATCGAGCATCCACGTGATGTGCTGCGCGGCGAGCTGGAACACCATCAACCAGGCCAGGCCGATGAGCATGAGGGTGAGGAAGAACGCGACGAACCAGACGCTCGACGGGCCGGCCTTCACCTTGACCGGGGTACGGCTAACCGTGGTGGTGGTGAACGCGGACTTCTTACGGACCTTGGACTTGGGCATCGACTACCTCGGAAGCATCTCGGATATGGCGGCACGGCGAGTCATCGTCGCGGCCGAGTAGTAATGGGTTCTTACGCAGGCTACAGCGCAGTGCTGCGACAATGCTCCGGTGACCTCCGATGAGCAGTTTGCGCCACGAGGTTCCGGTGCGCGCGGCGGCCTCTTCTGGCGGATCGGCGTGCCCTTGGTCTGTGCCCTCGCCGGCTTCCTACTGGCCGCGACACATACGGTCTCGGGCGGAAACGAGATCCGCCGGGGTGACTCCCCGTCGCCCCGGCTGGTGGATTTGGTGCGTGAGACCCAAAAGTCGGTCGACAAGCTCAGTGCCACCCGCGACGGCCTGGCCAACGAGGTCGCCGCCGCGCGCGACCAGTCGGCGGGCGGAGACAGTCAGGTCGCGGCGGCTCTGGCCGCGACCGGTGCGGTGGCCGATGCCGCCGGCGTGCAGCCGGTCACCGGTCCCGGTCTGGTGGTGACGCTGACCGATGCCAAGCGCGATGCGTACGGCCGGTTCCCCAGGGACGCGTCGCCCGATGACCTGGTGGTGCATCAGCAGGATGTGGAGGGCGTGCTCAACGCCTTGTGGAGCGCGGGTGCCGAGGCCATTCAGATGCAGGATGACCAGCGCCTGGTCGCCAGCTCGGTACCCCGATGTGTGGGTAACACCCTGCTGCTGCACGGCCGCACTTACAGCCCGCCCTACGTGATCACGGCGATCGGTGATGCCGATGCCATGCAGGCAGCCCTTGACGCGGCCCCGCTGGTGAGCCTGTACCGGCAGTACGTCGCGAGATTTGGTTTGGGGTACACCGTGACGCGGGGACACCACCTCGAGGTGGCCGGATACCGCGACGCGGTAGGGCCCGGCCGCGCGGTCCCGTTGGAAGGCCGCTAAGCCCCCGCCGGTAAACCGGCTGGGAAAGCGTTGGCGCGGGTCCGTACCCTTGACCTGTGCGCATCCTGGTCGTCGACAATTACGACAGCTTCGTGTTCAACCTGGTCCAGTACCTGGGTCAGCTCGGCGTGGACGCGACGGTGTGGCGTAACGACGACCCACGGCTGGCAGACACCGACGCGGTGGCCGCCGATTTCGACGGCGTACTGATCAGTCCCGGCCCCGGTACGCCCGAGAGCGCGGGCGCGTCCATCGCGATGGTGCATTCCTGTGCGAAGACGGGCACTCCCCTGCTCGGGGTCTGCCTGGGGCATCAGGCGATCGGGGTGGCGTTCGGCGGCACCGTCGACCGCGCACCGGAGCTGTTGCACGGCAAGACCAGTACGGTCGAACACGAGGATGCCGGTGTGCTGCGCGGGCTACCAAACCCGTTCACGGCCACCAGGTATCACTCGTTGACGATCCTTCCCGACACGGTGCCCGAAGGGCTTCGGGTGATCGCCCGTACCGCCAGCGGGGTGATCATGGGTGTCATGCACACCGAGCATCCGATCCATGGGGTGCAGTTCCACCCGGAGTCGATCCTCACCGAGGGTGGGCATCGGATGCTCGCCAACTGGCTCACCTATTGCGGTGCGCCCCTTGACGAATCGTTGGTGCGCCGCCTCGAGACAGAGGTCGCCGCGGCCCTGAACGGGGTCACCGGACGCGTCGCCGCTCTCGGCGGCTAGAGGCCGGTCTAGCCGGCGCCGAAGCGCAGCTTGATCGGGCCGTTGTATCCGACTCCGGCGCCCGCGGGCGGATCCTGGAATACCACCCGGGCCCGGTTGTTGCCGTCGGACGGCACGTCCTCGGTGCTCAGTCCTCCGCCTTGCCAGCCGGCTTGGTACAGCATCGGCTCGGCGTCGGTCCAGAACTTGCCCATGATGTTCGGCATGCGGAACTGCCCGCCGGCTGACACCCGGATCTCGATGACCCCGTCCTCCGCGAACGGAGTGTTCGCGGGCGGGTTCGTACTCAGGATCTGTCCCTTGGGTTCCGGGCTGGGCACTGGGATCACGGTGGGGGGTGCGGTGAATCCGTAAGTGGGCAGGTTCTTGGTCGCAACATCGATGTTCTGGCCGACTAGATCGGGTGCGGGCTTCTCCCCTGGACCCTTGCCGACGACGATGGTGATGTTGTTGGTGACGGCCGAATACTGCCCGGCCGGCGGGTTGGTGGCCATGACCTTGCCCTTGTCCTCGGGCAGCGACTTGGTCTCGCTCTGGGTGAAGATGCCCTTGAAACCGGCGGCCTGCAGCTTCTTGACCGCATCGCCGAAGCTGAGGCCGTGGCAGTCGGGTACCTGCTGGCTCTCCGGTCCGATGGATACGTTGAGGGTTACCTCCGAGCCCGCGGAAACGGTCGAGCCCTTGACCGGATCGGTGTCGATGACCTTGTCGGGGGCGATCTTTGAGCTGGTGTTCTTCTGGATCTTGGTCTTGAATCCGAGGTTCTGCAGCGCGGCCACGGCGTCGGACTGAGACCTGCCGCTGACATCGGGAACCTGCACATCGCGCGAGGGCCCACTGCCCCAGATGATCGCGAAGGTGACGACCACGGTGAGCACCACCAGGGCGGCCAGACCAACAAGCCAGCGGCTCAGTGGATTCCGGCGCGGCTCCTCGTACTGGTTTGGCAGCGGACCGGTTTGCGGTCCCGAGGCGGGGAAGGCCCGGGTGTTGGGAGGTGTGCTGAGCATCGTGCTGCGCTCGGCGTCGGTGAGAACCTTCGGTGCTTCCGGTTGCTCGCCCTGATACACCCGCATCAGGTCGGTGCGCATCTCGGCGGCGTTCTGGTAGCGGTTATCGGGGTTCTTCGAAAGAGCTTTGAGAACAACGGAATCCAGCCCAGGCGGGATCTCCGGGTTGTGCTTGGACGGCGCGACCGGGTCTTCCCGCACATGCTGGTAGGCCACCGCAACGGGCGAGTCGCCTACGAAAGGCGGTTCACCGGTGAGCAATTCGTACAGGACGCAGCCCAGCGAGTAGACATCGGAGCGTGCGTCGACGGTCTCGCCGCGGGCCTGCTCCGGCGAAAGATATTGTGCGGTACCGATTACCGCGGCGGTCTGCGTGACGCTGATGCCGGCGTCAGAGACGGCGCGCGCGATTCCGAAGTCCATCACCTTTACCGCGCCGGTCTTGCTGATCATGATGTTGGCGGGCTTGACGTCGCGGTGGATGATGCCGTGCTGATGGCTGAAGTTGAGCGCCTGGCAGGAATCGGCGATGACCTCGATCGCCCGGCGGATCGGCATGGGGCCGTCCTCCTTGACGATGTCACGCAGGGTGATGCCGTCGACGTACTCCATCACGATGTACGGCAGTGGTCCCGTGGGTGTCTCTGCCTCACCGGTGTCATACACCGCAACGATCGCGGGATGGTTGAGCGCGGCGGCGTTCTGCGCCTCCCTGCGGAAACGCAGATAGAAGCTGGGGTCCCGGGCCAGGTCAGCACGCAGCACCTTGATCGCGACGTCGCGGTTCAACCGCAGGTCGCGTGCCAGGTGTACCTCGGACATGCCGCCATAGCCGAGGATCTCCCCCAGTTCATAGCGGTCCGAGAGGTGCTGCGGAGTGGTCATTAGGGTGATTTCGTCCCAGGGATCGGGTCCGGTCCGGCGTCCGGAAGCAGAGCCACGATATTAGCTGGCGCGAGCGCTCCTGGCGAAGCTGAACCTGGACTTGAGGGTGCCTCACTACCGGAAACCGTTGCCGGGGTGCTCGGCGACTGATTCTTCTTCTCGCTCGCCTGCAACAGGATGAGCGCCGCGATGATGATCGCGAAGATGCCCAGCACGGCGGCAGCCCACATCAGGGCCTTCTGCCCCGGTGAGAAGGTGCCACGCCGGGGTGGAGGCGGCCGGTGCGTACCCGTCGGTGGGCGGCTACGGGAGGTGGGCGGGGCGACGCGGCTCGGTGCCCCCACGGCGGGCCGGACCGTCGTGGCGGGCGGGATGGCAGCCGGGGTGGCCCTGCTGATGGTGGGTGCCTGATTGGGCCGTGGTGGACGCCGTCCGGCGCGCACGGCGGCCACCGCATCAGCGAACGGCCCGCCACTGGTGTACCGGTTCTGGGGGTTCTTCACGAGCGTGATCTCGATGAGCTCGCGCACATTCGGTGGCAGATCGGCCGGCAGCGGCGACGGGGTTTCCTTGATGTGCTTCATCGCAACCGTCAGCGCGCCGTCGCCAGAGAACGGGCGCTTTCCCGAAACTGCTTCGTAGCCAACGACTCCCAAGGCATAGACGTCACTGGCCGGGGTCGCGTCATGGCCCAGCGCCTGTTCGGGGGCGATGTACTGGGCGGTGCCCATCACCATGCCGGTCTGTGTGACCGGTGCCGCGTCCACGGCCTTGGCGATGCCGAAGTCGGTGAGCTTCACCTGGCCGGTGGGTGTGATCAGGATGTTGCCCGGTTTGACGTCGCGGTGCACCAGGCCCGCCGCGTGCGCGACCTGAAGCGCGCGGCCGGTCTGCTCCAGCATGTCCAGTGAGTGACGCAGCGACAGGCGCCCGGTGCGCTTGAGCACCGAGTTCAGTGGCTCGCCGTGCACCAGTTCCATCACCAGATACGCTGTGCGGCCCTCACTGTCCATATCGGTCTCGCCGTAGTCATACACGCTGGCAATACCGGGGTGGTTGAGCATGGCGACCGTGCGTGCCTCGGCGCGGAACCGCTCGATGAACTCCGGGTCCGAGGAGAACTCGGCCTTGAGCACCTTCACGGCCACCTTGCGGCCCAGTCGGCTGTCGGTGCCTTCCCACACCTGGCCCATACCGCCGGTGGCGATGAGCCGCTGCAAGCGGTAGCGACCCGAAAGCGTTTCTCCCACACGTACCGTCATGAGGCTCCCTGTAGTGCTGCGGCGATGACCTGTCGCCCGATGGGTGCGGCGACGGAGCCGCCGGTGGCCGCAAGTGCGCGGTCTCCGCCGTCTTCGACGAGAACCGCGATGGCCACCTTGGGCGTGACCGCTGTGGCCTGAGGATCGGCTGTCGTGCTCTGCGCCGGTGCGAAGGCGATGTACCACGCGTGCGGCGGAGTATTGCGTGGATCGGTGCCGTGCTCGGCGGTGCCGGTCTTGGAAGCGATCTGTACGCCGGGGAGGGCACCGGTCTGTGCGGTGCGCTGTTCTGAGGCAATCATGAGTTCGGTGAGTGTGTTCGCGATAGCGGGTGTCACGGCTTGGCCGATGTCATCCGGGGTGGTGGTGGACAGATTCGAAAGGTCTGGGCCCTTAAGGCTATCGACTAAGTGCGGCTGCATCAGCACGCCCTTGTTGGCGACGGCTGCGGCAACCATCGCGTTCTGCAGCGGTGTCATGGCGACATCCTTTTGCCCGATGCTCGACATGGCGACGGCGGCATCGTCGGACATGGGTCCGACGGTGGAGGTAGCCACTTGGAGCGGGATGGAGTCGAGTTCGCGGTCGAGACCGAAGGCCTGCGCGGCCTTGACCAGCTTGTCGCGCTTGAGTTGTTCGGAGCCCAACTTGGCGAAGGCGGTGTTGCAGGAGCGTGCGAACGCCTCCTTCAACGAGGTGGTATCGCCCCCTCCGCAGGAGGCCCGGTTGTAGTTCTCCAAGGTTGCGTTGCTCCCCGGCAGGAAGATCGTCGGCGACGCGGTCACCTCGGTGTCGACCGTCTTGCCGTCGGCCAGCGCCGCGGCGGTGGTGATCACCTTGAAGGTCGAACCCGGCGGGTAGGTCTGTGCGATGGCGCGATTCAGCATCGGTTGCGCCGGGTCTTCCGTCAGCTGCCGCCAGGCCCCGTTCTCCTTCTCGGCGTCCTGGCTGGCGAGCAGATTGGGATCATAGGAGGGCGTCGAGACCATCGCGAGGATCTTTCCGGTGGAGGGCTCCAGCGCCACCACCGACCCGCGGCAGCCGTTCTTGCAGCCACGGTGCATGGCGTCGTAGGCGGCCTGCTGCACATCGGGCCGGATGGTGGTCACCACGCTGCCGCCGCGAGGGTCGCGGCCCGTGAAGAAGTCCGCGAGTCGTCGTCCGAACAGCCGGGGATCGGACCCGTTGAGCATGGTGTCCTCGGCGCGCTCCAGGCCGGTGCTCGAGTAGTTGAGTGAGTAGAAGCCGGTGACCGGTGCGTACACCTCGGGGTCCGCGTACTGCCGCAGGAAGCGGAATCGGCTGTCGGTGGCCACCGAGGAGGCCAGCAGTTGTCCACTGGCCGAGATCTGCCCCCGCTGGCGCGAGTACTCATCGAGCAGGATGCGCTGATTGCGAGGATCGGCGCGCAGTCCGGGTGCCGTAAACACTTGTGTCAGCGTGGCATTCGCCAACAGCAGTACGACCAGACCCATGACGGCCAGCGAGACTCGGCGGATCGACGTGTTCATACGCGATCGATCAGTTCCGTGCTGGCGTCCGCGAGGGGGGCAGCGGGCGATGAGGAGGCGTGGGGGCTCAGCGGCCGGCGCGCGATGTGTGAAATGCGCAGCAGGATGGCGAGCAGCACGTAATTCGCGACGAGCGAAGACCCGCCATAGGACATCCACGGAGTGGTCAGTCCGGTCTGCGGGATGAGCTTGGTGACACCCCCGACGACGATGAACAGCTGCATGGCCAACGCGGCCGACAAGCCCACCGCGAGCAGCTTGCCGAAGCTGTCGCGCACCGCGAGTGCCGTGCGGAAGCCGCGGATGATCACGATGGTGTAGAGCATCAGCACCCCGGCCAGGCCTACCAGACCGAGTTCCTCACCCACCGCGGCGATGATGAAATCCGTTGAGGCGGCGGGCACAGTACCCGGCTGGCCATTGCCCAGACCGGTGCCGAAGATGCCGCCGGTGGCGAAGCTGAACAGTGATTGGACCATCTGGTAGCCCGCACCGTCGGGATCGGTGAACGGATCCCACCAGTTCTGCACGCGTACCCGCACATGCCCGAACAAGAAGTAGGCGATCACGCTGCCGACCGTGAAGAGCGCCAAACCGATGAGCACCCAACTGATTCGGGCGGTGGCCACGTAGAGCACGATGAGAAACGAGGCGTAGAAAAGCAGCGAGGCGCCGAGGTCCTTCTCAAAGACCATGACGCCCACGGAGATTGCCCAGATGGCAAGCAATGGGCCGAGATCACGGGGGCGGGGCAGCTCGATGCCCATGTAGTTGCGCCCGGCGGTGCGAAACAGCGTCCGTTTGGTCATCAGGAAAGCCGCGAAGAAGATCAGTAGCAGGATTTTGGCGGCCTCTGCGGGCTGAATCGACAAGAACGGCAACTCGATCCAGATCTTGGCGCCGTACTGCTCGGACATCGACGTGGGCAGCAGCGCGGGGATGGCCAGCAGCACGCAACCGACGATGCCGAAGGTATAGCCGTACCGGGCCAGTACCCGGTGGTCCTTGAGGGTGGCGAGCACGGCCGCGAGCGCGATGAGGCCCACCATTGTCCACAACATCTGCTGCGCGGCGTTGTTGTCACCGACTCGATCGGCATCGCCGTCGTTGTAGGAATGCACGAGATCGAGCCGGTGGATCATCACCAGACCCAGCCCGTTGAGTAGAGCGACGCAAGGCAGCAACAGTGGATCCGCATACGGTGCCCAGCGGCGAACTGCCATGTGCGCCAAGGCGAAAAGCGCGAGGTAGGCCAGGCCGTAAGCCACCAGGTCCCAGGACAGTCCGCGTTCGAGATTGGCCTCGACGAGGATCAGGGCGACGGTGGTGATGGCGGCCGCAAAGCCGAGGAGCCCCAACTCCGCGCTACGTCGTGTGGATTGAGTGGGTGGCGCGGTGCCCGCCCCACGGGTCACGACAGCGGTTTGGGGCGCCGTCGTCATGACACGGTCCGGCAGGTAACGCCCGGCTCTTGTGGTGGCGCCGGCAACGGGGCCGGCGCAGCAGTGGATGGTGTGGTCGGTGTGGTGCTGGCGCCCGGCGTCGTGGAAAGTGTCGGCGACGGCTTGGCCGACGTGGTCGGCGTGGTGGTGGCGGCGCCCGATGTGGTCGACGGGGTGCGGCCGGCTGTGGTCGGAGCCGGCGGCGGAGTCTTGGGTGCGGGCGGCGGGCACGGGGGCAAGGCGTTCTTGGTGAGCTGCCGCAGCTGGCTGATCGCCTCATCGAGGGTGCCGCCGGGCAGACCGGTCTCAACCTGCTGACGCTCGGACGGCCGTAGGTCGGACACCTTGAAGTACTTGCACGACAGGCTGGATGCGGGTTCCCCGTAGCTCACCAGCGACAGATCACTACGGCTATCGAGGCAACCGACGAGGTCGGGCCGCTGCAACCGGTAGCCCAGAAGCGAGCCCTGCACACCCTGCATGATGGAGACGTTGCCCTCGTAGGCGCTCACGTAATAGTTGTTGAGCACCACCCGGCGAGCGATCGCCAGTCCGGCCACGGCGATGAGTACCACGAGGACCGCCGCGATGAGCCACCGCAGCCGACGCTTTTTGGGTTTGGCGGCATCGGATTCGGCTGTCTCGCTATCGGATTCGTCTTCTACGGGCTCGGGTTCCTTCAGCGCGCGCTGAATGGCCGCGGCGCGCCCGGCGGCAGTGTTCGGCGGGGGGGTATCGGTGTCGGCGTCGGTGGACACCGCGCCCGCCACGATGGGCCGGGTCTGTCCGTAATCCAGTTCCACGACGTCGGCGACGACCACGGTGACGTTGTCGGGTCCCCCACTGCGCAACGCGAGTTCGATGAGCCGGTCGGCCGCGGCGGAGACGTCGGGGATCTCCAACGCCTCGGCGATGGTCTCGTGACTGACCGGATCGGAAAGGCCGTCCGAACAGAGCAGGTACCTATCCCCCGCGTGCGCCTCCCGCATGATCAGCGTGGGCTCGACCGGTGCGCCGGTGAGAGCGCGCATGATGAGCGAGCGCTGCGGATGGTTGTGTGCCTGCTCCGGCGTGATGCGCCCCTCGTCGACGAGGGTCTGCACGAAGGTGTCGTCCTTGGAAATCTGGGCGAGCTCGCCGTCGCGCATCAGATACGCGCGCGAATCACCGATATGCACCATGCCGAGCCGCTTTCCTGCGAACAGGAAGGCGGTCAGGGTGGTGCCCATGCCATCCAGCTCGGGTTCGGCGCGCACGTGATCGGCGATTGCCCCGTTGCCGGAGTACACCGCCTCGGCAAGGGCGTCCAGCAGGTCTCCGCCGGGCTCGTCGTCGTCGAGCGGCGCTAGGGCCGCGATGACCAGCTGAGAGGCGACCTCACCGGCGGCATGGCCGCCCATTCCGTCGGCCAATGCCAAGAGGCGGGCGCCGGCATAGACCGAGTCCTCGTTGTTCGACCGCACAAGTCCGCGGTCGCTACGCGCGGCGTAGCGAAGTACCAGTGTCACGAGCGCAGCTCGATCACTGTCTTACCGATACGTACCGGCGTCCCCTGGGGAACCCGCAGCGCCGTCGTCACCTTCTCCCTATCCAGATATGTGCCGTTGGTCGATCCTAGATCCTCGACGTACCAATCCGACCCGCGTGGCGATAGCCGCGCGTGCCGCGTCGACGAGTAATCGTCGGTGAGGACCAGTGTGGAGTCGTCCGCACGCCCGATCAAAATGGGCTGGGTGCCGAGCGTGATTCGTGTCCCGGCCAGGGCGCCCTCGGTCACGAGCAGGTATTGCATCTGTCGCCTGCTGGTCTTCGCGGGACGGATGGAGCGCAGGTTCAGACCGCGATTGGCCATCAACTGACCGGTCGGCGCGTAGATATCGGTACGCAAGATACGCAACACCGACCAGATGAACACCCACAGCAGCAACAGGAACCCACCGCGGGTGAGCTGGAGCACCAGTCCCTGCATCCGGTTGTCGTTCCTCTCGCTGGTCCATCGCGCCTCGGCGAGGGTGTCCGGCAAGACCGGACATATTCGGCAGGGCAAACGATACTTGTCCGGCCTACCGGCCGGGGCCCGATACGTGCAGCCTGTGTCGAACGGGGTGTTGCTGATTCGGTCGGTGTTCCTCTGTTCTCTACTGGACCCGAACGATGATCTCCGAGTGTCCCAGCCGGATGATGTCGCCGTCGGCCAACTGCCACTCGGTGACCGGCGCGTTGTTGACGGTGGTGCCGTTGGTCGAGTTCAGATCCGACAGCAGCGCGGCGTGTCCGTCGAAGCGCACCTCGAGGTGACGGCGCGAAACGCCGGTGTCCGGCAGCCGGAACTGAGCGTCCTGGCCACGGCCGATCACGTTGGTGCCCTCACGCAGCTGGTAGGTGCGGCCGCTGCCGTCGTCCAGCTGCAAGGTGACCGTGGTGCGACCGCCGCCCGGGCCACCGGTGGGGGCGCCATAGTCGGGGCTGCTCTGGTAACCGCCCTGCTCGTACTCGCCGTACTCAGGCTCGCCGTAACCACCCTGCGGTGATCCATAGCCACCCTGCTGCGGCGGGGCACCGTATCCGCCCTGCTGCGGGTAGGCCGGGGGACGGTTGTAATCCTGGCCCGCGGGGGGACCCTGCTGGCCGCCGTATCCACCGCCCTGCGGCGAGGAACCGTACCCACCGCCCTGCTCGTACTCGCCGTAGTTGGGGCGCGGAGGCTCGCCGTATCCGCCCTGTGGCGGGGCACCGTAGCCGCCGCCCTGCTGCGGAGGTGCGGGGGGACGGCCGTACTCGCCGCCGCCTTGCGGAGCGCCGCCGTAGCCACCTTGGTCGTAGCCACCCTGCTGCGGGGGACGCTGCTGGTAGCCGCCCTGGTCGTAACCGGCCGGCGGCCGGCCGTAGTCCTGGCCATACTGCTGACCCTGCCCGTAGCCGCCACCTTCATAGCCACCCTGGCGTGGGGGGTATCCCTGGCCACCCTGCGGCTGCTGGCCGCGTGGGTCCTGATCGGGACGTCCGTACCGGTCGTCCTCCCGGCCGTACTCTTCGCCGGGACGTCCCTGCTGGGGACCTGGGTTGTCAGTCATGGATGCTCCTGGTTGTGGATCCGGGGTCGGAGGGGCAGTCGTCACGGCGCCGTGCGTACGGTCCCGCTTGCTATCGGGATTGACCACACCGCGCGTACGAAACTGACCGGTGTGCAAGTTCGGTGATTGTTCGAATCGGACAACAACTTCACCATACGTTTGCCACCCCTGATCGCGAATATATTCGCGCAGGAGTTCGGCGAACGTGTCTGGGTCGAGCTCGCGGTCGTCGGCCGCCTTCTCGTGATCTGCGGTGCTGAGGAGGACAAAGAACTCGTTGGGAGCCAAAAGTCGCCCCTGGCCCGCGGACCTGACTCCATCAGCGGCCTCGCGGCGCAGCGATGCCTGCACTTCCTGCGGGACGATGCTGCCGCCGAACACGCGGGCGAAGGCATCGCCGACCACGTCTTCAAGCTTGCGCTCAAAGCGCTGGACAATTCCCATGCCTCCTCCTTTCGGCGATCGCGCGGGAGGTACTGCGCGCATGACACAGTGCACCGCCGCGAGCGGATCTCGAGTAGATGGTATCGGTTTGATGATCGTCGGCACCCACTCCTCTATTACGAGACGACATCGGCTTGGCACCAAGAGGCCTTCTATGCATGAGTTTTATGACGGTTACAGTGTGTTGAGGAGCTTTCGCCGGCCGTCCGCGGTTCGGAGATGGGGTTCTGATCGTGATAAGCTGCCGCGGTCGTTGGGGCGAGTGGCGGAATGGCAGACGCGCTGGCTTCAGGTGCCAGTGTCCTTCGGGACGTGGGGGTTCAAGTCCCCCTTCGCCCACAAGTTAAGTGGGCTGGGAAGCCCAACGACAAAGGGTCAGGAACTCGAACAGGGTTCCTGACCCTTTCTCATTCTCAAGGCACGTGGAGAGGTGCTCTGTGGTGCGCCGCCGTCACCCGGGCGGTTCCTACAGCTGACCGTTGGTTCGCCAGTGAGGCGAGCGCCCGGTTTCTAGGAGGGGTCCGATAGCGGCGGTGTCTACGTCACCGAATCACGGAGGGCGTAGATCGCTAAAGTTTGCTCCATGGGTGGACGACTGTCGGTAACAGTCTGTACCGTTATCTCTAGAGTCTTTGCCTTCACGTGATGGAGATGATTGTGGCAGGGTATGAACTACCGACAGAACGCCTGACGAATATGGCAGAAAGCCGTGGTGGGGACACTCCGGGTGCAGTACCCAAGAAGTTTTCTGGCGGTGATTCCGAAACCCTGCAATCCTCCGGAGTGGCCGGAGGTCGGCATCTCGCGGCATTCGCTACGGGTCTCGCCCTGGTGATGGTCGGGGTGGCTGGTTTGCATCACCTATACCGCGGTGGGGATAGTGCCGGGGACTGGATCGTGTGGGTCGCGGTGTTGCTGGCCTGGCTGACCGCACTCGGCGGCGGAGTCAAGTTGGCCACCTGGGGCATCAAACCGGTTATTGATGCGGTATCCGAGGCCGCTCAGGAGCGATTCTCCGAAGCTGTGCAAGCAACGGTCGCGGCGCTCGGGGTCGTCTTTGGCGCGGTGGGCTTGTGGTGCGCGCTGCGCGGCGGATACGCCCAATGGTGGCAGTCGATTTCCGGTGAGCCGGGGTGGTCGCTGACGATGGGCGTCGGCCAAATGCTGGTCGCAGTGCTGGCGGGGGCGGCACTGTTCACCGGCGGTAAGTATCTGGCCGGTTTGACCGGGCAAGTTCTTGCCGATGCTGGGCTCATCAGAACCGAAAACACTGCCGCGCACCGCAATCCAACCGACGATGGAGCAGGTGCTGAGTCGCATCCAGTGCTGGTCGCGGCGCTGGCCGCCGGTGGACTGGCGCTGGTGGCGATGACGGTGTGGCTGACCCCGAAACTCGCTCCCACCGTCATCGGTACTAACACCGTTGCCGCGGCCGGAGCGATCGCGGCACTGTTGTTGTGGGGTGTGGGGGCAAACCTGGGCTGGTGGAAAGGCCTAGAAGGGCTGTACACCTGGGCCACTGCGGCGTCTGAAAAGACAGCCGCTGTCGCCGGTGTCGTTGCGGTGCTGATGTTTTCGGCCGGTGGACTTGGTTTGGGCTGGTTCACCCCAGCGACGGTGCCGCAGGCGCACGCCCAATGCCCACCCGATTGCGGCGGCGGCTCCAACGGCTCCAACTCCTACGGCCCGGATGCCTCCCAGTTTCAGCCGCCGCAGATGCCCAACCAGATGCCGGACTACCAGGGCGGTAACTACGGCTCCAACCAAGCCCCGCTAGATCAAAATTCGGGAATCTCGATCTACAACACCCAAGCGCCCTCGGTGAGTCAAAGCACCAGTGGTCAAAGCGCACAGCAGTCGCTGCAGGGCTCGCAGACACCCCAACACGGCAGCCAAATACCGGATTACCAATCCGCGACCCCCTACACGCAAGGGCCCGGTGCCCCGAACCCGGATTACAATGGTGGGCAAGCCAATCCGGGCACGAATACGGGATCGCAAGGCGGGCAAGCCAATCAGGGTGCTCCGCAGCAGCAGACGCCTCAACAGCCGCCAGCCAATCAAGACCAAGGTCAGCAGCCACCGCAACAGTCCGATCAGCAGAAGATCGATGACCTGACCAAGCAGCTGCAGAACCAGCAGCAGCAGTCGACGCAGGATCGTCAACGCATCAACGACATGACTAAGCAGCTGCAACAGCAGAAGGGGCAGCAGAAGCAGAACGGCAATCAGAAGCTGCCCAAGGCGCCGAGCAAGGACAAGAAGAAGGACGATCAGCAGGATCGCGATAAGCAGTCCGGTGACAACGATCTGACCGCACTGTTGTTGGGTGCCGCCTCCACACGGCGCCGTAAGCAAGGCGAACAAGACCAGCCCGAACAAGGCCAGCAGCAGGCTCAAGGCCCCGATACACAGGCGCTGACCCAAGATGGTGCGCAGATGGGTCAGTCGCTGCCCGGCGATATCACCAACACCGTCTCTGACAGCGTGAATTTGGGCCAGTCCGCAGGATCGGCGGCGCAGAATTTCGGGTCAGCGGCCCAGGCCGGGGCGTCGATCGCTTCCAGCGCACAGTCCGGGGCAGTCAACCCCATGGACGCGGTTGCGTTGGTGCAGGGCATCTCCGGAGGTGTCAGCGATACCGCCGACGCGGTGAACTCGGGCACCTCGATCGCCTCGACCTGGCTCAATGAGGCTGGCCAGGGTGCGCAGCTGGCGGCCGACGCCAACCCGCAACTTAAACCCCAGGCTCAGCAGGTGGAGCAACTGACCAAGACCGCCGGACAAGTTTCTGATCTGACCGGTCAGGTCGCCAGCGGCGTCTCCCAAGCCTCCGGGCTCGTCAACACCGCATCTAGCTTGGGTGCCTCCGGCATGCCGGATACCAGCGGCACCGCTGAGGCCATGTCAGGTCCGGCGGACAGCGTCACCAACGCTGCCGCCGACGCACAACCCGTCGAACTGATGAGCGGCCCTGTGCCCCAAGACGTACCTGGCGGGGACGCACCCGCTCCTTCTGAGCCCCCGCCTCCGCCGCCGGACCCGACGATCAACGGGCCGGCGAGTGCACCCACAATTGAACATGTAGGTGACGATTTGGAATCGAGTCTTCCAAATACCGGGCGCAATGCTGCCGGCGATCCGACGGTGAAACCGTTCTATCCGACACTGGATGGCAACAAGAACCCTCTGCAGTTCCCCAAGGCCGATATGGGATTGGATGGTGCTAGACCACTACCCACTGGATTGGCCACCGGACCGAATGGCAAGCAATACGCTTTCTACAGCACACCGATGTATAAGAACCCCGATGGGTCGACGAATCTTGACTACGTGACCCCCAACTCAGCCATCGTCGATCTCGCTAATCCCAAGAAAATCATTGGGAACTCGCCGGTAGCCCAGACTAGCGGTGTGTACGACCCGGCCAGTAACACCATGTTCCTCGCGGGCAACCCTGGTGACGGTCATGGGTACACCCGACAACTATTCCAATCAGACCCTATCGATCCTCAAAATCCCAACAGCTGGACGACAGGCACCATGCACTACCTCGGAGATATTCTCCAAGGCAACCGGGAAAGTCAGCTGGTCCCGCTTGAAGGCGGCGGATACCTCTTCGTTGGATCAACAGATGGGGGACCTATCGAGGCCGTTGCGGCCTCCACGCCCCAAGGGCTAGTGGGAAAAACTGGAGTAGCACTTGTACCGGGGAGTGCTGGTGCCGGGGGCGTTGATGGTGTCTATGGTCCGACAATTCTTAAAGATGCCTTCAACCCCTCGACCGGTGTTCACACGCTCACGATGAGAGTCAGCCAATTCTGGGACCCCCAACACATGTATAACGAAAAAGGTGAAATCCTGTACGACCCCCGTACCTACACCACCATATTTACCGTTACACAACCCCCTGCCCCGGCGTCTGCTGCCGCGCCCAAGCAATAAGAGAAAGAACGACGCATGAGAATGAAATCGTTATCCCGACTATTGATTGGCCTTGGTACCGCTACCGCCGCGGCACTAGTTGCATCCGCCACGGCAACGGCCGAGCCTTCCGGGTTCCCAGACCTCAATACCTTCACCGAGACTCCCGCAGCCAACTACATCAAAGTATGGCCCCGTGGAGGAAAGACAGTCAGCTTTTCAACCGCAGAAGGGTTGAACTGCAGATTCGGAGCGCGCGAACAAGGTTCTGAAGAAGATCGCGGATTGAGTTGTGACGGCCCTATGCCAGGACTGGAGGGCATTCCCGTATACGGCAGTGAACAGGGCGAGTGCGATTATGGAAACATATCTCGGGCCGGCGGCGCGTACGGAATCACTCACACTAAACAGAAATGCATTGGTGCTCACCCGGCCGGGAATATTCTGGCACCTGGGCAAAAGGTTTCATACGGGAACGTGACCTGTGCAGCCGGTGCGGATAAATTGCTCGCCTGTATTAATCGAGTCGATGGTGAGCACGGGTTTGTGTTGTCGCCCGCGGGTGCCTGGAGCTTTTAGCCGGAGACGTTTTGCAATAGCACCGGCTTTTAGTCAGGACAGGGGTTCCTGGAGATTTTGACGGCACGCCTGCGCCAGACGGTCAGCTGAAGCACCGCGCTGACGGCCGCCCCGTCTTCGCAACGCCCGACTCCGGCGGTTGCCTCACGCCCGGGTGTCGGTTCGGCTACCGCTGTACGGTCGGCAGCGGTGGGTTTTCTATGATTCGGGCAATAAGGGGGAAGACATGCCCGATCCATCCGTAGGCGATGACGACGCAGGCCAGCATGAGCCGCAGCCGGGCCGGGGTGCTGTGCGGTGGCAGGAGCCCGGTGTCACGAAGCCGCGACCGCCTACGGTCGCTGAGGCGCGAGCCAGGGATAAGGCGCGCCGGGCTCGTGAAGCCGAGCAGAGGCTGGCCGAGGTGCAGGCGGAGAAGGCCGAGGAACGCCGCCGGACCCGCAAGAACGTCCTGATGGGGTCCGCGGTCGTGGCCGGCATCGCGGCGGTGGTGGCGGTGGGCTACGCCGTGATTGACCGTGATGACGATGTCGAGGCCACCTGCGTACAACAGGGCTCCAACGTCGTAGCCCCCGAGGAGTACTGCGAGCGCGGCACCGCGTCGTCGGGCGGCATGTTCATCTATGCGGGGTCGGCGTACCAGTACTACTACGGTGGGCACAACCGTGGCATCGGCACGACCGCCACCGGCGGGAGTTTGGAGCTCCCGAGAGGTACCACCGCCAAGACCAGCTCGGGCACCCGAATCTCCAAATCCGATGGCTCGGGCAGTGTTTCACGATCCCCATCGGTATCGCGCGGCGGCTTTGGGTCCAGCAGCTCGGGAAGTTCGGGGAGCTGATGCGCCGCGAACATGCGAGGCCCCGCCCCGGCTGGGAGCAGACCGTTGCTTCCCAAGGAATGTGTTACGGCACACCGGCACGGTTGGCCGACGGTAGCGATCGCCCGTACTGGGACGAGTCGGTTCATTACGTCTTCGATATGGACGAGGTGCTTTCCCTCGAAGCCACCGTGGAGGTACTGCACTCCATGTGCCTGGAAGCCGTCGAGCAGGTGGTTCTGCTGGGCCGCTACCGCGATTTCGGTCTGCCCGAATGGGCGTGGGAACACGTCGAAAAATCCTGGCGCAGAAACGATCCGCATCTATACGGGCGCTTTGATCTCCGATACGACGGACAGCGGCCTCCGGTTCTGCTGGAGTACAACGCCGATACCCCCACCTCGTTGTTGGAAGCGTCTATCTTGCAATGGTATTGGAAGACAGAGGTGTTTCCCGAGGATGATCAATGGAACTCCCTGCATGAACAGCTGGTGGCTCGCTGGAAGCAGATCGGCGGCCAACTCCCCGGCACGGAAACACATTTCACCTGGTCGTCGGCGGATCAGACCGGCGAAGATCATGTGACCCTGGCCTATTTGCAGGAGTGCGCGGCCGAAGCCGGGCTCAACACCGTTGGCCTACCCATCGAGGAGATCGGCTGGGACCGCGACCTCAACCGCCTCGTCGATCTGGAAGAGGCACCGATCGAATCGATCTTCAAGCTCTATCCGTGGGAGTGGATGCTCGACGACGACTTCGGCCGCCATGCCGTGGATCTGCTGCCCGAGACTCTCTGGATCGAACCGCTGTGGAAGTCGCTGCTGAGCAACAAGGCGATTCTGGCGGTTCTGTGGGAGATGTACCCCGGCCACCCGAATCTGTTACCGGCCTATCTCGACAGCCCGCATGAGTTGACCGAGTACGTCCGCAAGCCGAAGCTCGGTCGTGAAGGTGCCAACATCACGGTGGTGGGTGCGGGATACGAGACGGCTACCGGCGGTGTTTACGGCGAAGAGGGCTACGTCTACCAGCTGCTCGACCCGCTGCCACAGTTCGATGAGATGAGACCCGTTCTCGGCGCGTGGATTGTCGGCGACGAATCGGCAGGCCTGGGGATCAGAGAGACGGCCGGGCTGATCACCGACGACGGAGCGGCATTCGTTCCGCACCGGATACCACCTCAATAAGCGATATCAAGCACAGAGAGATGGGATGACTGCAATGAATGCAGCGGGATACTGGTCGATCATCGCTCACGGCGCGGCGGCCATTTGGCTTTACGCGGCAGTGGGTTTCGTGCTGATGACC
The DNA here is from genome assembly GCF_001853795.1 of Mycobacteroides franklinii. Taxonomy (NCBI): domain Bacteria; kingdom Bacillati; phylum Actinomycetota; class Actinomycetes; order Mycobacteriales; family Mycobacteriaceae; genus Mycobacteroides; species Mycobacteroides franklinii. Next base: position 598,341 of record NZ_MLIK01000019.1, on the reverse strand, counting down.
ATTGGGTTCTTTGTGCTGGACTGGACCACTCCGGGCCCGCTGCGTCAGATGGTCCGGGTGGGTCTGCCCAATGCCGCGGTCATTTCCGCCGCAGGGCTTTTGTCGCAGGCGTTCGTGATTGTGCTGGCCATCTACACCGCTTCGGGGAACATTGCCGAAGGCTTGTTACGTACCCTGGTATTCGGTCTGATCGGCATTGCGGCCCAGACGATCTGCATGAGGCTGATCGAGTGGGTGCTGGGTATCGATGTCGGGGAGCTGCTGGCACAGCGGAAGTTCGCGCCGACAACACTCGTCGTGGCCGCGGCCTACGTCGCGGTCGGGCTGGTCATCGCCACGGCGATCCTGTAGCCAGGGCGCGGCACGAGACCTAGCGCCTTGTGTCTACCCACTCCATGTAGGCCGAACCGCCCACGGGATTCCCTTGGTATTCACCGGTGTAGCTGTAGGCACCCACGTAGCCGCGGCCGTGCCCATAGCGGAGGGTGGAGTCGACGAGCCCGTCCACCGCAAGCACAAGGTGGCCGTGATCGTCGCGGACTGTCCAACTGAGACGATGCGGGATGCGCATGGAGCGACCCTCCTCGTCGACCAACGGATTGTCGTGGTACTCACCGACATCCATCCGGACGTCGGTGTACACCTCGGTGGACTTGCCGAGGACCCGCACATGCGCCAGCCGGCAGGCTACCGCGCCACGCGCGCGAACGTCGGTGAGCAGTACCTGGGCTCCGTTGCCGAGATCGATGATCTGGTAGGTGAAGAAGTCGATCGGCAGCTTCACTGGGTTCGGTAGCGGCCGCCGGGTGAGGGACTGATGACTGAGGAGCCGTGCGTACTCGAAGGTGCCCAGACCGCTGATCGCCATGGCGCCCGCGGCGTCGGCGATCACACCCGTGTACTCGGCGAGCAGGCTCAGGTGGTCGTAGACCGGAGTCTTGACGAAGTAGGACACCTGATCGGTGACGGTCAGCTCGATATCGGCTGAAAAGTGTTGGTACCGACCGCGAACGGTGACGTGCGGATACTCGACCTGGATCTGCAGGTCATCTCCCCAACGCAAGACACTGCCGTCCTTGGCGAAGTGGCAGTCGTGAGCCGAATCGTAGGCGCGGTAATGGTGGTGATCGCCGGCCGCGGTCGAGGAAAGAACCGTGGCGGTGTGCCGGGCGTCCGCCGCGGTCAGGTAGTCGTTGTCGAACAACTCGGCGCCGGTCGCCCCGATCAGGGTCATGGTGTTCAGATACCGGTGTGGTGAATCCAGGTCGGGAAGGAAGACGCCGTAGTGCGTCGCCGCCCAAGGGCCGTCGTCGGCATGCGGCCGCAGGATGCCCGGGTTGGTGAAAGGCTGTCGTGAGGCTTCGAGACGACGATCGATCCGGGGTAAGAGTCTGTCCACGATGAGACGTGACAGGGCGCGGGAGATGTTTTGGCCGGTCATCGGGTTCCTCCGTCGGTCATCGCAGCGTGTCGAGCCGGCCCGGTGGGTTCGGGCAGTAGGACGCGGTAGTCAGAGATCGAGAATTCTTTGGTGCGGCGCCGGTATTCGCGCACCAGGCCCGGCCAGTTGGTCGTCACGCGCCCGTCGGGACCCACGTACCAACTGTCGCAGCGTGACCACACGCCGGCGGTGAGTCGGGCCTGCAGCCCCCCGTCGTACACCTTCTCGGTGCTGGGGTCGACGTCGATCGCGGTACCGCGACTGACGGCGTTGACGGCCTGGCGGATGTATGCGGCCTGGCATTCGAGCATCGCCACAATCGAACCAGATCCCAGGTTGGTGTTCGGTCCGTACATGAGGAACATGTTGGGAAAGCCGGGCACCGCCATGCCGAGATAGGCCCGCGCCCCCTGACTCCAGTGTTCCCGCAACGTCGCGCCGTCGAGTCCGGTGATGGTCACATGATCGAGAAAACCACCCGCGGCGAAGCCTGTTCCGTAGAGGATGACATCCGCGTCGTGATGTTCTCCGGTGTCGGACAGCACCCCGTTGGGGGTGATCTCGGCGATGGAATCCGTGACGAGAGTGGCGTTTTCGCGCCGCAGGGCCGGTAGGTACGTATTGGAGAAGAGCACACGCTTGCACCCCAGCGGGTAGTCGGGCCAGACCTTCTCGAAAAGTTCCGCGTCACCACGCGTTTGGTATCGCATGAATCCACGGGAGAGACCAGTGATGGCACGGGACAGCAGTGGCGAATAGTGCAGCACCCCGGTGAAGCCCTCGGTGAGTACCAACCAGGTAAGACGTTGTGCACGCAAGGTTGCGGGCAGCCGGGAGGCCAGTAGGTGATGCAGCCGCGTAAGCCGTGAGTCGGGGCGCGGCATGATGTGCGGCGCTGAACGCTGAAAGACGGTGACCGATTCGACGATTGGAGCGATTTCGGGCACCAGCTGGATGGAGCTGGCGCCGGTACCGATAACTGCGACGCGCTTGCCGAACAGGGACACACTGCCGTCCCATTGCGCGGAGTGGAACGATGGCCCGGCGAAGCAATCGCGCCCAGGGATAGCGGGGACTGCGGGCTGCGACAGCTGCCCGACGGCAGGTACCAGGACATCGGCCCAAAACTGGTCACCCTGGGAGGTCTCGAGACACCACCGGTTGGTGCCGGTATCGAAGGATGCGGCGACGACCGAGGTGTGGAAGCGAATACGTTGGCGCACACCGTACTTGTCGGCAGCCGCGCGCAAGTAGTCAAGGATCTCCGGTTGTGGGGCGTACCTGCGTGACCAGCGGGGGTTGGGGTCAAAGGAGAAGCAGTAGTACGCCGAGGGCACGTCGCACGCCGCGCCCGGATAGGTGTTCTCACGCCAGACACCGCCGACGTCGTGCGACCGCTCGTAGATGGTGACATCGTGTCCGGCCGCGATGAGTTGGACGGCGGCTGCCATCCCTGAAAAACCTGCGCCGATGATCGCCACGGAAGTCATGGAGCCACCTCTCTACGAATTGACCGCTCGGTAATATATGCTGAAGTGACCGTGCGGTCAATCCCCGGGCGAGTGAAAAATGCCAGCACCGAGTGCACGAGCGATTGTCCGCCGGTGGGCTCCGCTACCGTCATACGTGTGCAACCCCTCCGGACCGGCAGCAAGGGAATGCCTCGTCAGGAACGGGAGCAATGGATTTTGACCGCCGCCGCCGATGAGTTCGGGGAATCGACTTTCGCGGCGTCAAGCATGAACGGAGTTGCCGCGCGCGCCGAGGTGTCCAAGGCCCTCGTGCTGGCCTACTTCGGGTCCAAAGAGGACCTCTACGTGGCGTGTGTCGAACGTGCCGGGGAGCGCCTGGCCACCGCGATTGGCGAGGCTTTATCGGGATCGTTGACGCGTGCCGAGGTCGCCGCGGCGGTGCTCACGGCAATCTTCACCACCCTTGAGAATCGACGCAGCGACTGGCCGGTTCTCTATGACAGGACAGTGCCTATCGGGCGGGCACGGGACGCCGCCCGGCGACAGCGGACCATCCTGCGAGAGCAGTCTGCCGCGGCGGTGACGAGAACGCTTGGGGCCGTGGGCCTCAGCGGTGACGATGACCTCTCGGCGGCGACCCTGGTCTGGGAGAACATGGTTTCGGCGTTGGTCGAATGGTGGCGGCACCACCCTGAACGTTCGGCGGATGAGATGGCAGGACGCGCCCGTAGGGTCCTCACCGCATTGTCGGACCGCAGCGTCGACGAACTCTGACCGCTTGAATCTCTGTGTTGCTGGTGACCTGTGCCACATCCATATTCGGCAGGGCGGGTCTCTCATCAATGGCACACAGTGCGGACTTCCCTGAAGCTGGGTGCAACAACGCGCAGGTCACGCCCTCTTCGTTTCCGGACTGCGTGCTGCGGCCATGTGTCTAGCAACCTGACATTCACAACTTAGAACAGGTCATCGGCTATGGAGTAATTCACGGCGAACTATCGACAGCCGTATTAGGTGATGCTAACTTGCCTTCATGCGGTCGCAGATTCGCGAGGTCGGATGGTCACCAATGGCCATCGCAGCTACTTCCCGCTGTAGGTCTGATGGGGCGCATCTCTGTGTCGGCGCCCCCCCGGTTGGCCACGGACCGTGCATTCGCTCGCTAGTGAACATGCTGCTCAGGGAAGGGAGTACCCACGATGAATCTCAACGTCGTTCCAGAAGGTCTGACCGCCACCAGTGCGGCCGTGGAGGCGCTGACCGCGCGTCTGGCTGCCGCGCATGCCGCGGCCGCCCCGGTGATCGGGGCCGTGGTGCCGCCGGCTGCTGACCCGGTCTCGTTGGAGACCGCGGCCGGTTTCAGTGCCCGCGGTATCGAACACACCGGTGTGGCCGCCCAGGCCGTCGAGGAACTGGGCCGGGCCGGGCTGGGTGTTTCGGAGTCCGCGGCCAGCTACACCACCGGGGATATGCAGGCCGCGGCCACCTACATGATCGCGCGGGGCTAGCGCCGGTGTCGGCTCCGATTTGGATGGCTTCGCCCCCCGAGGTGCACTCGGCGCTGCTCAGCGCCGGGCCCGGGCCGGGCGCACTACTGGCCGCTGCCGCACAATGGCAAGCGTTATCTGCCCAATATGCGACGGCTGCAACGGAATTAACAGAGCTGCTGGGGAGTACCGCCGCAGGCTCTTGGCAGGGGCCCAGCGCCGCCCAGTACGTCGCCAGTCATGCGCCGTATCTGGCGTGGCTGACCCAGCAGAGCGCCACAAGCGCCACCAACGCGACTCTGCAGGAGACGGCCGCAGCCGGCTACACCGCGGCATTGGCCGCCATGCCGACCCTGGCCGAACTGGCCGCCAACCACATGATCCACGGTGTGCTGCTGGCCACCAACTTCCTTGGTATCAATACGATTCCGATCGCATTGAACGAGGCCGACTATGTCCGGATGTGGGTGCAAGCGGCCACCACGATGAGCGTGTATGAGGGTGTCTCGGGCATGGCGCTGGCCGCGACCACGCCGACGCAACCGTCACCGATGATCATGGCCCCCGGCGGCGAGATGTCTCGGATGTCGGCGGATATGACCTCGATGGCTGCGCAGCCGCAAGCCTTGGAATCCGGTACCGCGCTGGACAGCAGCAACAACATCATCGATCAGCTCATGCGGTTCATGACCAATCCGCTCGGCACGCTGCAGGACATGATCCAAGACTTCATGAAGAACCCGGTCGCCGCGTTCTTCGCGTGGTTCCCGTTGCTGTTCTTCATCGCCTACGAGGCGTTCTTCATCCCGTTCGGGTTCACCTTCTGGGGCGTCTTGCTTTCGGCGCCCGCCTGGCTGCCGATCGTGCTGGGGCTGGCGCTGTCAGCCCTGGTTCCGCCCGCCGCAGTAGAGGAGCCCGCCCACGACGATGAGCCCGGTCGCGAACCGGCGCGAATCGAGCGCAGAAATCCGCAACAAGATCTGCAGCTCGCTCATGTCCCGTCGACACCGTCGATGCCGGGAGGTTCTTCTTCGGCTCCAACGGTTCCCAGCAGTCCGGCGTCGTCGCCAGCGGTTCCTGCCACCGCAACACCGGCGTACATGGTCTACGCCGTGCAGGAGGATCCGCCGGCTGCTCGGTTTGGTCCGACGCTGAATGAAGGTGCCGGCGCCAAGGCTCCCGCAGCCGGAATCTCCGCCGCCGCCGCGGCCGCGGCTTCGGCCCGTTCCCGGGCACGCCGCAAGCGCGCCGCACGGATCAAAGATCCCGCCCCGCAGTTCATGGACATGAATTCGACAGTGGAGCCGGATTTTTCGGGCGCGGCCGCACGGCAACCGGCCGGTGTCGGAGCCTCAGGTCGCGGGGCGGATCAGCTCGGTTTCGTCGGAGCCGCTCCCAACAGAGCCTCGTCGACCAGCCCGGCGGGGCTCGTCGAACGCGAATCCGCGACGGAGGCGATGGATGGAATCCGCACCATGCCCATGCTCCCCGCTACCTGGGGTACAGACCTCGACGCACCCGCCGATGGGGGGTCCAGCAGCTGACCGCCCGCCACTTCTGTGACCATTCGAATAACAGACAGCACAACATGATTCAGGAGGAAAAATGAGTTTGCTTGATGCGCATATTCCGGCTTTGGTGGCTGCGGAGGGCACTTTTGGTGCTAAGACCGCGTTGATGCGTTCGACGATTTCGCAGGCCGAGCAGGCCGCGATGTCGGCCCAGGCGTTCCATGTCGGGGAATCCTCGGTGGCATTTCAGGCCGCGCACGCTCGTTTCGTGGAGGTCGCCGCCAAGGTCAACGCATTGCTCGATATCGCCCAGGTCAACCTCGGTGATGCCGCCGCGTCCTACGTCGCCGAAGATGCCGCCGCCGCCAGCCGCTACGTCGGCGTCTAACGCCACCGAAAGGAAAAGACCCCAATGTCGCAGATCACGTTCAACTACCCCGCGATGCTGGCCCATGCCGGCGAGATGAACACCTACTCCGGTGTGCTCACCGCCCTGGGCGCCGACCTGGCCGCCCAGCAGGCCTCCCTGCAGGCCGCCTGGCACGGTGATACCTCCATGAGCCAAGCCGCCTGGCAGGCCCAGTGGAACACCGCCATGGAAGAACTCATCCGCGCCTACCGCGCCATGGGCACCACCCACGAAACCAACACCCTCTCCATGAACGCCCGCGACATGGCCGAAGGAGCCAAGTGGGGCGGATAAACGATCACTAGCGTTTCAATACATAAGGGCCAGAGACCCTAAAGGTCTCTGGCCCTTATGTATTGAGTGATCCTCAAGCGGTGAGTGCTCCGGCGACGCGCCGGTTGCCGCCGTTGCGTTCCTGCCATAAGCGGTAGACGTCCACGGCGTCATCGCGGGATTCATGACGCATGGGTAGCCGCCGCTGGTCCCAGGGCTTGGCGAATTCGTCGTAGAAGGTGTTGAGCTCGAAGTACTTTCGATCGTCAACATAGTGCGGTTCATAGGCGTCCCGAGTGGTCAGGAAGATGACTTCGTCGGGTGAGCAGTAGTAGAGCGCCCCCAGGCACATGGGGCACGGTAGGGCCAGGATGTAGATGGTGCTCCCGGCCAGATGCTCGGTGCCCAGCGTGGTGCAGGCGTCCCGGATGGCCAGGATCTCCGCATGTGCGGTGGGGTCATTGGTCTGCGCAACCTTGTTCGGGCTTTCGGCGAGGATCGCGCCGTCCTTCACGATGACGGTGGCGAACGGACGTCCACCCTCGTCGACGTTGCGGCGCGCGAGGTCAATGGTTCGTTGTGCGAAGTCCATCGGGATTCCTTCTGGGGTAATTGAAGATTGGGGCACAATCAGAACGGCACGGTCGGCAGGTACTTGCCATCCAGGGTGATGACCGCGCGGTGTCCGCCATCGGGATCGGGAACCTTCTGCACGTCGAGCTTGAAGTTGATGGCACTGATGATTCCGTCTCCGAACTGCTCGTGGATCAGTGCCTTGAGGGTGGTGCCGTACACCTGGAGCATCTCGTAGAAACGGTAGATCGTCGGATCGGTGGGCACCCCGCCGGGAATCGAGCCACGGGTGGGAATGGTCTGCAACGCGGCCGCCGCGTCGCCGCCGAGGCCGAGGAGGTCGGCGACGGCTTCGGCGGCCTGTTTCGGCAGGGGGTGCTGACCGAGTACGGCGGCGGTGACGAAGGCGGGCGAGTATCCGGCGGCGTCGGCGATCTGCTGCCAGCCGAGGTCCTTGGCGATCTTGGCTTCAACTGCTGCGATGGCCAATTCCTCGCGGCTGGTGGGATCGAATTGCGCGTGGACCATGGTGCGTCATTCCTCTCGGGGACGGGACGTAGGCGGCGAGTCCGGTGTGGACGCGGGTGCCCGTCGGCAATTCCAGAGTGCGCTACCTGGCGCTATAGAGTCCAATACTTGTATTCAATAACGACGATTGGTCCAGTGAATAGTGGTTGAACTTCAATGCTCTTGGGCGGCCACACGAACGACCTCCGCGAACGCGCGCGCCGCCGCCGAGTGATAGGCGGTGTTGCGGCGTAACAACTCCACGGTTCGGGTGGGCAGCGGCGGTGACAGCGGTACCAGGTGCAGATCGGCGTGCTCATGCGCGATCGCATCGGGAAGCACCGTGGCCAGGGAGCCGCGCCGGACGAATTCCAGCAGCGCGCTGATCGAATTGGCCTCGACGGCAATGTGAGGCGCGACCCCAAGGCCGGCGAAGTAGGCGTCGATGTCCTGTCGCGTCGCGAAGTCCGGGCTGAGCAGACCCAGCGCCTCACGAGAGAGCTGGCGTACGGGTAGCGATCCGCGTCGTGCCGCCAAGGGGTGATCCGAGCCGACCACCAGTCGCAGCGTCTCCGTGAACAGTGCACGGTGATCGATGCCCACGGGATGCGCACCCGCGAAGGCGATGCCGAGATCCAGCCGATCGGCCAGCAGGTCGGCTTCGATGCGTTCCTGGGTGCTCTCCCGCACGGTAAGCGTGATGCCCGGGTGAGCGGTGCGAAACCGATGCACCAGTGGGCCAATGAAATACGTGGTAAAGGTCGGTGTCATCGCGATGCGCAGATGCCCGCGTGATAGGTCCTGCACGTCGTGGACGGCACGTTCGCCGGCATCTAAGTCGCGCAGGGCCAGGCGGGCGTGCTGTGCGTACGCCTCACCGGCGTCGGTCAACCGGACCGTGCGTCCGGAGCGGTCGAGCAAGATGACCCCGAGCGTGCGTTCGAGCTGCTTGATCTGCTGGGACAGCGTCGGCTGGGAAATGTGCAGAGACTCGGCCGCGCGGGTGAAATTCGCATGATCGGCCACCGCGAGCAGGTATCGAATATGGCGCAGCTCCATCGATACCACTATAAGCCGCCATAGACAATCTCAATCGCAGTGATGGAAAGTATGTCGTGGACACTATGGGCATCCGTGACTGTCGTGGGTACTTCCTGGCGGCCCTGTGGTCGCCGGGTCTGGCGAGTAGCCGCGCGGTCAGCGAGCGGCGTTGATGGCCTTCAGGATTCGCTGCTCGCTGACGGCCCGCGGGGTACCGAGCTGTTGGGCCCACAGGCTCACCCGTAACTCCTCGATGAACCACGCGATATCGCGGAGATCGGGATCGTCGGCCCGCCCGGCGGGCAGGTCGCGCAATAGATCGTCGTAGGCGTCCTCGACGGTGTGGACGCGTTGCATCCGTTCGCGGTCGGCTTCGACACCCTGAGGCAGGCGTTCCAGCCGCTTGCCGATGGCGGTGACGTAACGCGCCAGATCCGTCAGCCGTGCCGCCCCCGTCACCGCAACGAACCCTGTCTCCAGCAGCCTGTCGAGCTGATCGCGCATATCGTCGACGGCATCGGACTGCGCCGCAGGCGCTTTGGTGGGCAACGACACCTGCACCTCACTCCAGGCGGCCACCACTTTCTCGGCGCGGCGCACGATGTCGAGAGTGGTCGCCGCCAGACTCTGCGCGGCGCGGTCCCGTAGTGCGGCAAACTCCGTGTGGGTCCAGACCGGTGCGGGTGCCAGCAGATCGGTGGCTGCATCGGCGCAGTCCTCGAGTAGCGCCGACAGCGAGCCGTCTGGATTTGACGAGAGCAGCAGCCGGGAGCGTGGATCGAGGCCCCGCTCCACGGTTTTCATGGGCGAGGGAATCGACAACCGCAGTAGACGCCGGGTGCCGGCGGCCATGGCGGCCCGCTGCTCGGCGGCGGTGGCGAACACGTGGATATCGACCGTGGCGCCTGAGTCGACCAAAGCCGGGTATCCGCGAACGGTGTGCCCGCCGCTGACTTGCTCTACGGTGCGGGGCAATTCGGCGATGTCCTCGGGCCAGCCGCGTAGACCGCTACGCTCCCACTCCCCTGCCACCGCGGCGGCCACAGCCTGACGGGTGGAACCCGCGAGCCGCTGCTGCAGCGCGTCAAGGTTTTTGTCGCGTGCCACCTCCGCGCCATCGGAGGATTCGACGACGAAGGTGACGCGCAGGTGCGGGGGTACCTTGTCCAGGTCGAACGCATCGGTGGGCACGCGAATGCCGGTGATTCGATGCAGTTCTCGGCCCAGGGCATACACCAGCGGCTCGGTTCCGGGCTGGAGGTTCGCCAGCACCGCACGCGCCGTGTCGGGGGCGGGAACGAAGTTACGGCGCAGGTCCTTGGGCAGTGACCGGATCAGCGCGGTAATCAGCTCTTCACGTAAAGCCGGTACATGCCAGGCGAATTCATCACCACCCAGTCGGGCGAGAACTTCCACCGGAATGTGCACGGACACACCGTCGTCAGCCGCGCCCGGTTCGAATCGATAACTCACCGGGAGCGCGACATCACCCGAGCGCCAGGTGTCGGGCATATCCGCGGCAGCGTCCTCGGTGCGCAGCAGATCATCACGGGTGAACGTCAACAGCTCCGGTGTCTGATGCCGCTGCTTGCGCCACCAGGCGTCAAAATGCCGTGCCGACACCGCATCTTCCGGGATGCGCGCCGCGTAGAGGGCGTAGATCTCGTCGTCCCCCACCAACAGATCGCGCCGGCGGGCCTTGTCCTCCAGCTCGGACAGCTCCTGCAGCAGCCGTGCATTGTCACGCAAAAAGTGATGCTTGCTCTGCCAGTCCCCCTCCACGAGGGCATGCCGGATGAACAACTCGCGTGCCAGCTCGGGGTCGACCTGTGCGTAACCGACCCGCCGGCGCGGCACCAGCGGCAGTCCGTAGAGGGTTACTCGCTCGAAGGCCATGACGGCTCCGCGCTCGGCGTCCCAGTGCGGCTCGCTATACGTGCGCTGCACGAGATCTCCAGCGATACGTTCTACCGATTGCGGCTCGACGCGCGCGGCGATCCGGCCGAACAGCCGACTGGTCTCCACCAGATCGGCGACGACGACCCAGCGCGGTGGCTTCTTGGTGAGCACCGAACCGGGGGCCAGGACGAACTTGGTATTGCGCGCTCCGGAGTAGTCACGGGTATCGCCCTCGCGTAATCCGATGTGGGAGAGCAGACCAGCGATGAGCGCGGCATGGACGAGCCCAGGATCGGCGCTCTCCCCCGACTCCCGGATACCGAGGTCGCGCGCGATGCTGCGCAGTTGACCCACCAGGTCCTGCCACTCCCGGATACGAAGGTAGTGCAGGAACTCCTCACGGCACATGCGCCGAAAAGCACTGCCGGAGAGCTGGCTGCGCTGGTCCTGGATGTAGCGCCAAAGATTCAGATAGGCAATGAAATCGGAATGGTCATCGGCGAACCGGGCATGCTTTTGGCGCGCGGCCTCCTCGCGGTCTGCCGGGCGCTCCCGTGGGTCGGGAATCGACAGGGCCGCGGCGAGCACCAGGATCTCTCCGACGCACCCTTCGGCGTCTGCCTGCAGGATCATCCGTCCGATGCGCGGGTCCAGCGGCAGCCGCGCCAGCCGTCGCCCTAGCTCGGTGATGGCGCCGTCGGCGCCGAATGCGCCCAGCTCCTGTAGCAGCTGTACACCGTCGCGCACACTGCGCTTGTCGGGCGGATCCAGAAATGGGAAGTTCTCGATATCGCCCAACTGCAACGCCGCCATGTGCAGGATGACGGCGGCAAGGTTGGTGCGCAGAATCTCCGGATCGGTGTAACGGGGCCGGGCCTCGAAGTCTTGCTCGGAGTACAGCCGGATGCAGATACCGGGTGCGGTCCGCCCTGATCGGCCGGACCGCTGAGCGGCCGATGCCTGGGAGATGGGTTCGATGGGCAGGCGCTGCACCTTGGTGCGCCGGCTGTACCGGGAAATGCGCGCGGTGCCGGGGTCGACGACGTACCGGATGCCGGGCACCGTCAGTGACGTCTCGGCGACGTTGGTGGCCAATACCACGCGTCTGCCGGTATGCGGCTGGAAAACCTTGTGCTGCTCGGCAGTTGGCAGCCGGGCATATAACGGAAGCACCTCGGTACCAGCGCGGAGAATGTCCCTCAGTGCTTCAGAGGTATCGCGGATCTCACGCTCACCGGACAGGAACACCAGCACGTCCCCGGGCGGCTCGCTTTCCAACTCGCGTACCGCGTCGGCGATGGCCTCGGTCTGGTCACGTATTTCGGTACGGACAATCTCATGATCGGGGTCGTCCGGCTCGTCGTCGGTACGTGTGCCGGAAGCGCCGGACACGGGGATTTCCAGTGGCCGATACCGGATCTCAACCGGGTAGGTTCGGCCCGAGACCTCGACGATGGGCGCATCGCCGAAATGCGCCGAAAAACGCTGCGGCTCAATGGTAGCCGACGTGACGATGACCTTCAGATCGGGCCGTCGCGGTAGTAGCTCGCGCAGATAGCCGAGTAGGAAGTCGATGTTGAGGCTGCGCTCATGTGCCTCGTCGAGGATGAGCGTGTCGTACCGCAGCAGCCGCCGGTCCCGCTGGATCTCCGCCAGCAGGATGCCGTCGGTCATCAGCTTGACGAGGGTGCGGTCGCTGGCCTGATCGGTGAATCTGACCGTGTAGCCGACGGTTTCGCCGAGCGGCGTGCCGAGCTCTTCGGCGATGCGTTCGGCGACGGTGCGTGCCGCGAGTCGTCGTGGTTGGGTGTGGCCGATGGTGCCGCGAATTCCGCGCCCCAGCTCCAGGCAGATCTTGGGCAGCTGTGTGGTCTTTCCCGAACCCGTCGCGCCCGCGACGACCACGACCTGATGCGCGGAGATCGCCCGGGCGAGTTCATCGCGGTGCGCGCTGACCGGCAGGTCCGGATACGTGATCGTCGGAACCGCCGCGGTCCGTGTCGCGACGAGGGCCTCGGCCGCGGCGATCTGCTCGGCGAGTTTTGTCAGCGCATCGGGATTTGTGTCACGTTGATTCTTCAGGCGACGTCCGAGCCGGGATGCGTCACGAATGGTCACACCGTCGAGGCGCGCGCGCAGCTCGGGACGGGACAGTTCGGACACTCCAGGAAGGATAGGCGGTCGGGTAGCTTCGCCCACGTGACAGGGTTCTTGTCGGCAACCGCCTTTACCGATCGCACCGTCGTCCTGATCGGTGGGGGTACCGGCATCGGTCTGAGTGTGGCGCGCGTGGTGACCGCGGCGGGCGGCGACGTCGTGCTGGGCGGCCGCACCGCGACAGCCCTGGAAGCGGCCGCGCACGAGCTGGGGGACAGGGCGCGTTGGCATCCGGTGGATACGTCGCGGCAGGCGAGCATCGACGGGTTCTTCGCCCAGATCGAGGTGGTCCATGGGCTGTTCACCACCGCCGCGACCTATGTGACCGGTTCGATCGCGGAGCTGTCCGTCGAGGAGGCGGCCACGCCGTTCGAGTCGAAGTTTTGGGGTCAGTACCGCGTGGTGAAGTCGGCATTGCCGAAGCTTGCCGCCGATGCCTCAGTGGTGTTGATGTCGGGAGCGGCCAGTGTCCGGCCCGCCGGAAACGCGCCGGCCTATGTCGCCGCGAACGCGGCCATCGAAGGCCTGGCTCGCGGGCTTGCGCATGAACTCGCACCCGTCCGGGTCAACGCGCTCTCGCCCGGCACGGTCGATGGGCACCTGTGGAACCAGCGGGCGCCCGAGGTGCGTCGGCAGGCTTTCGAGCACATCGCCGCAGCGGCCACCCTGAGCCGACCCGTCACGGAAGATGAAGTGGCTCAAGCCGCCGTGTACTTGCTGCTGAACACCGGAACGACCGGTTCGACGCTGTATACCGATGGGGGCTACGCGCTGCGTTAGACGCTCCAGGCGCTGGCCAGGCCGGCCGAGACCGAGGCCGCCGCGGTGACCAGTCCATGCCAGGTCTCCGGTTGCAGCTGTTGGATATCCAGCGGGCCCGCCGTCGCGATATGCGGGTCGTACGGGACGGCCACGATGTGGTTGGGCGAGATCCAGCGGTGGAAGCGGGCGACCATCGCCGCCACCAGACGTTCGGAATTCCTGCGGTCTTCACGGTTGTCATACCCGCGAACGTGGTTGATCACCACCACCATTCGCGGGATCAGATAGTCGTAGCCCTCGGAAATCATCCATTCGATCGCGCGGACCGCACCCTCGGCGCCGACCGGGGTGGCGGCCGCCACCAGCACCACACCGTTGGCGCATCGCAGCACACCCGGCATCACCGGATGCCAGAAGTCCACCCCGGTGTCGGTGATGAGCAGGCTGTAGAGGCGTTGCAAGCGGTTGTGCGCCTCGGTGTAGATCTCCGCGTTGAGTTCTCCGCGGCGACGCACCGAATGTGAATTGGCGGCAAGGACATCGAGGCCGGTCTCGGAGTTCTGTCCGACGAAGAAGCGCAGATCGAAGTTGCGTTCCGGCTCGTTCTGCGCCACCACATCAGCGAACGTGGACGACGCCGACGGGTCGATCCACGAGGCCAGATTGGCCGATTGGCCCGGATCGGCGTCGGTGGCCAGCACCATGTCCTTACGGCGCAGTTCGGACAGCACGGACCCGAGCGCGGCGGTCATCATCGTCTTGCCGACGCCACCGTTGCCGCCCAGCACGGCCAGTGAGTGGATACCCCGCCAGGGGCTGCGCACCACGGCCGTGAGCTCGCGAAGCTCGGCCTCCTCCCGGGATTCGCCCGGATTGATGACGCCAAAGCTGCCGCGGTACACCCACTTACGCCAACCCACGGACGCCGGCCGGCGGGGCGCAGGCAGGATCTCCGAACGCAGCTGGGCCCCCAACGCGTCGCCCATGGCGGGTAGGGGATCGACAAGCGGGTCATGGGGCGGTACCGCATTGACGATGGACAGGGGTCCGCGGGGCGGCAGTTGAGACGGCACGTGGTCTTGCTGAGGCGACTGCTCCGGTTGGTGTTGTTGCGCGGCGGCTTCAGCGCGTTGCCGTTTGGCGTGTGCGCCCAGCCTGATGGGGATGATGGGACCGGTCCGGTCGAGGATCTCGTCCTCGGAGCCGTCCGCCGAGGAATCGTTGGGCGCACTCACGGAATCTCCTCCTCCACCAGAAGCCGTTTGGCCCCAGCGCTCCGACAGTTTCGTCTTGCATCGCGGGCAGCAAGAGACCCGTCGCATACGAAGTCTCATATGGGCGTTGCGCGGTTGGCGAGGGCCGTTACCCACCCGTGTCTGAATCGGCATCAAATGGGATGAGGTTGGTGCGCACTTGATATCAGCCACCACCGCCTGCTAATCAGCAGGTCACGTCGACGTACATGGTCTTGGTGGTTGTGGTGGTGGTGAAGACACCCGGACGCTTGTTGCTTGGCAGGCCGTAGTCGGAGCGCACGGTGGTCTGCCCGGGACGGACGCTGCTGGCGGTGCACTGGTTGAGGGCCTTGGAACCGGTCTTGCTGACGATCACGTTGTAACCCTGGGACTGCAACTCCCTGACGGTCTGCTGGGCGTTGGAGCCGTCGGACTGCGCGGCCGCGGTACCGAGGGCGAAGCCGAGAGGTGCCAGTGCGAGAGCGGCGGCGGCGGTTCCGGCGATGATGTACTTCTTCATGATTTCTCCTGTGCCAGTGGGACTTTAAGTTGGTTCACCGGGTTCTTGGTGATGCTTCAACGATGCGGCCGCCGGGCCGGAAAGTCTGTCGGGCGACTGGCGGATAGGGGGATGATCCTGATGTCCCCCAATTGGGGGACATGTGCCGATTTGGCGTGCCAAGCTTGCGTTCATGCAGGTGAGCGGCGAGCTCGTGCGGGTGGTCGTCGGTGACGACCACCCGCTCTTTCGTGAGGGCGTGGTGCGCGCGCTCACCAGCAGCGGCCAGATCACGGTGGTGGCGGAGGCCGAGAACGGTTCCCGAGCGCTGGAACTGATCAGGGAGCACCTGCCCGATGTCGCGCTGGTGGACTACCGCATGCCGGAGCTGGACGGCACCCAGGTCGCGGCCGCCGTACGCCGCGACGAACTGCCCACCCGGGTGCTGCTGCTCTCAGCGCACGATGACGCGGCGATCGTGTATCACGCGTTGGAGGAGGGGGCCGCCGGATTCCTGTCGAAGGAATCCACTCGTGCCGAGCTGGTCAGTGCGGTGCTGGACTGCGCGCGGGGCCGTGATGTGGTGACGGCCAGCCTGACGGCAGGGCTGGCCGGCGAGATTCGTAAGCGTGCACAACCCGCGGGCCCGTCGCTCAGCACACGCGAACGTGAGGTGCTCAGGATGATCGCCGCCGGGCAGACCGTGCCGGCCATGGCCAAGGAGCTGTTCCTGGCCCCGTCCACGGTGAAGACCCATGTGCAGCGGTTGTACGAGAAACTCGGCGTCGGCGACCGTGCGGCGGCGGTGGCGGAGGCCATGCGGCGCGGATTGCTGGAATAGCGGCGATGAGCCGGCTGGACAGGATCGCCGACCACTTCGCCGCCGAACCCATGCGGGTATCGGCCTGGCTTCGGCTGCCGCTGATCGGGTTGATCGTGCTGCTGGGCTCGGACCCGAACATCAAAATGTGGCATACCGGCGTGTACTACGGGGTGCTGGCCGTGTACACGGCGTCGGCTGTCGTGTGGGTGGCGATCGCGGTGCGGGGTCAGGTTCCCGATTGGGTGGCCCCCGCCGCCACGACGGTAGACATCGCCGCCGTGGTGATGTTGTGCCTGGCATCCGGTGCCGGCAATACCGAGCTGCTCCCGGTGTTCTTTCTGCTACCGGTCTCGGTGGCGTTCCAGGAACGACCAGTGGTGACTGCAGTCCTCGGAACCATAACGGCCGTAGCGTATTTCGGCATTCTGGTGTACTACATCGCCGACGGCAACTGGGACAGCATTCCCGGTGACGAGTACGTCACCTGGGCGGCGCTGCTGTGGCTGACCGTCTTCACCACCGGTATGTGCTTTGTCCTCAAACGTCGCTCCGAGCGCGTGGGCCAGTTGCTGCACACCCGGGAGCAGCTGATCGTGGAAGCGATGCGCGCCGATGAACGTCATAACCGTGAGGTGGCCGAGCGGCTACACGACGGGCCGCTGCAAAACCTGCTGGCGGCGCGCCTGCAGATCGAGGAAGTACTTGAACGCCAGCCGGATCCGGTGCTGCAGGCCGTGCACTCGTCGCTGCGCGAGACCGCCGGCGAGTTACGTGGCGCGGTGTCCTCACTGCATCCGCAGGTGCTGGCCGAGCTGGGATTGACAGCGGCAATCCGGGAGCTCGGACGACAACATGCGGCACGGGGCACCGTCGACGTCATCACCGAGCTGGACGATGTGGGCAGCCCCCCGGTGCAACCGCTGGTATACCGCGCGGCCAAGGAACTGTTGACCAACGCGGTGAAACACGGCCGTGCCTCCAGCATTCGGGTTGAGCTCACCCGAGACGGGGACCACCTGACCCTGGTCGTCGCGGACGACGGCAGGGGCTTCGATCCACGCGATCTCGTGATCTCGGTCGCCGACGGGCATATCGGGCTGGCCTCGCTGACGGTTCCCATCGAGGCCGCTGGTGGAGAGGTCGCGATCGACTCGGCGCCCGGTGCGGGCACCAGGGTCTCCGTCACCGTGCCTGTTGATATGGCAGCGTAGGGGAGGCCGCTCGGCATCACGGGCCCCGCCTTCACGAGAGGGAGAACAGATGTACGACCTCGTCATCATTGGCTCCGGCAGTGCAAACTCCTTGCCGGACGACCGGTTTGCGGATCAGAAGATCGCGATTGTCGATCGTGGCGTGTACGGGGGCGCCTATGGCGGCACCTGCCTGAATGTCGGTTGTATACCCACCAAGATGTTCGTCTATCCGGCGGATCTGGCTGACGAGGCGCGTGACGGCGCCCGGCTGGGTGTGGACAGCTCGGTGAGTGGAACCCGTTGGGCCGATATCCGGGACCGGGTGTTCGGCCGGATCGATGCCATTGCGGCGGCCGGATTGCGCTACCGCGTTGAGGACTGCCCGAACATCACCGTCTTTCAGCAGGAAGCGCGGTTCATCGCGCCGGAAACCGATGCCGAGGGCGATCCGGTGCATCGTGTGCAACTGGCCGACGGGACGATCCTGCAGGCGAGGCAGCTGGTGATCGCGGCGGGTTCACGTCCGTTCATCCCGCCGCTGATCGCTGACAGTGGCGTGCCGTTCCATACCAATGACGACATCATGCGGTTGCCGGAGCTGCCGGGGCGCGTGGTGATTGTGGGTAGCGGCTTCATTGCCGCCGAGTTCGCGCATGTGTTCAGCGGTTTGGGTTCGGCGGTTACGGTCATTGCGCGCGGGCCGCTGTTGCTGCGCGCTCAGGATGAGACCATCGCGCAGCGTTTCACCGATATCGTGTCGGCGCGGTGGGATGTCCGGCTGAACACCGAGGTGGTCGATCTCCGTGAGATCGGCGGCGGCGGTGTCGAAGTGGACCTCAGCGATGGATCGACGGTGACCGGTGATGTGCTGCTGGTCGCGACCGGACGCACGCCCAACGGTGATCAACTGGAGATCGCCGAGGCGGGATTGACGCTCGACGACAAGGGCCGCGTCCCAGTGGATCAGTACCAGCGCACACCGGTACGGGGCATCTACGCGCTCGGTGACGTGAGTTCGCACTATCTGCTCAAGCATGTGGCCAACCACGAAGCCCGTGTGGTGCAGGCGAATCTGCTTTCCGGATGGGACTCGCCGACCACCGCCAGCGACCACCGGTTCGTGCCAGGTGCGGTGTTCACCCGTCCGCAGGTGGCGTCGGTGGGACTGTCGGAGGAGCAGGCGCGTCAACGCGGAATCGACATCGCGGTCAAGGTGCAGACCTACGGCGACATTGCTTACGGATGGGCCATGGAGGACACCGAGGGTCTGTGCAAGCTGATCGCCGATCGCTCGACAGGACTGTTGGTGGGTGCGCACATCGTCGGCTACCAGGCGTCGGCGCTCATCCAGTCGTTGATCACCGCGATGAGCTTCGCCATCCCGGTACGCGAGATGGCGCGCGGACAGTACTGGATCCATCCGGCGCTGCCCGAGCTGGTCGAGAACGCGCTACTGGGACTTGAGCTTTAGCTCAGCCCGCCATGAACTCGTCGTAGGCAGAGGCGAGGCCGGCGGGCAGCACCGTGACATTGCATTCGCGCTGAGCGTTGCCGATCGGTGCCAAAATGCCGCGTAACTCGTGGTATTCCGTGGGATGAGCGGTGAAGTACGTGCGGATGTTGGCGGCTGCCTCGGGCCGGGACTGATCGGGCGCGGCATCGAACACCGCGCGTGCACCGGGGTGGCCGTCGAGGTAGCTGCGTGTCGCCGACGTGGTGGTGGCGACGGTGTCGGACAGTCTCTCTTGGCTGCAGTCCGGTGCTGTGAGTGCGGTGGGAGCCGTGACGACGGCGGCGAGCCCTCCGAAGAGGCTGATCGCGCCGGCGAGGGCTGTTTGGCGTATGCGTACGTTGTGGAGCTTCATGGCATCTTTCTTTGGGTCAGTCGTGCACTGATCCCCGACCTTGTTCCCCGACCCTTGTTTACACAGTACGCTTGACCGCCGCGAGGTCAACCGACCAGCGGAATCTCCGCGGCGATCAGGTCTAGCAGGGCCGGATACCGCTTGGCTTCCTTGTGGTTACCCGGCTTACCGCTGCTGACCACGCCCACCGACAGGGCGCGCGCGGGGTCGGCCCACACGGCGATGTCGACCAGGCCGGTGTGTCCGAACGCAGCGGGGGAGTTGCGGCCGAATGGACCGAACCGCTTGGAGCCCAACATGTATCCCGTTCCCCAACGCATCGGCATGCCGCCGGTCGCCATATCGGGCCGCAGGCGCCGTGCGGGCGCGGCCGCGGCGCGGATCGTCTCGGGTGACATGATCCGTACCCCATCGAGTTCGCCACCGCGGCACAGGATCTCGGCAAACCGGGACAGCTCGTTGGCAGTGGAGACGGTGTTGGATGAGGGCACCACGCCGGTGAGGAAGAACGGCTGGTTCGACATCGGGATGATCTCGTGCATGGTGCCGCCGACCACCGCCCGGAAGGCCGCGCGCATGGGCGCGGGCAGCGGCTTACCGGTGGGATGGCTCGGCGCCACCAGCGGTACGTCCTCCGGTGCCACGCCGTAGTTGGTCCACCGGAACCCAAGGGGGTCAAGGATTTCCGTGGCAAGAATGTCCCGGATGCCCTTGCCGGTGGCACCCAGCACGATCTCGCGCACCAACGGGCCCCAGGTCAACGCGTGATACATGTGCACCAGGCCGGGCCGGTACAGCGGGCGCAGCTGCCCGAGCTGCTCGCGGGTGTACTCGCTGTCATCCATCCGGGTGACATCGGGCCGCGGGCCGGTGGGTATCGGGATGCCCGCGCTGTGCGTCATCACGTGTCGGATGGTGATGCGGTCTTTGCCGCGGCTGGTGAAGGTGGGCAGGTACTCGCAGACCCGATCATCCAGCGATAGCGCGCCACGTTCGACCAGCAGATGAACCACCGTTGTCGAGATGGCCTTGGCGGCCGAGTACACGCAGAACGGTGTATTGGTGGTGACGGGGATCTTCTCGGCGTCGGCGGGATCGGTGGGTGCGTTGCCCCAACCGTGCCCGATGGCACGGTTGAGGATCACCTTGCCCTTGTGCCGCAGACACACCTGGATCGCCGGGTGCATACCCGCCTGGTACCAGTACCGCGCGGCTTGCCAGATTCGCTCGACGGCGGCCGGATCGATCTCGGAATGGTCCTCGGCCTGATCGCCGCCGCCGATATCCGTCACCGAGTCCAGGTCGGCCGGAACGTGAATACGGCCGGCTCGTTCGGCTTCGTCGCTGACGGTCATGGATTCCTTCCTACCCGACCCACCTGAGCGTTCTCAGAAGCCCAGGTCGCGGCCGATGAGCTCCTTCATGATCTCGTTGGAGCCCGCCCAGATCTTGGTGACACGGGCATCCATCCAGGCCCGCGCGACCCGGTACTCCTTCATGTACCCGTAGCCGCCGTGCAGCTGCACGCAGGCGTCGATGACCTCGTTCTGCACCTGCGAGGACCACCACTTGGCCTTGGCGGCGTCGATGGCGGTGAGTTCGCGCTTGCTGTGCGCCAGCACGGCCTGGTCGACGTACACCTGCGCCGCCTCGAGCTTGGTGACGAGCTCGGCGATGAGGAACTTGTTGTATTGCAGGCTGCCGATCTGCTGGCCGAATGCCTTGCGCTCCTTCGCGTATTCGATGGTCTCTTCGAGCACGCCCGCCGCGTGGGCGATGTTGGCGACGGCGCAGCCCATCCGCTCCTGGGGGAGGCGCTGCATCATCGAGATGAATCCCTGGTTGACCTCGCCGATGACGTTTTCGGCGGGTACCCGTACGTCGGTGAAGAACAGCTCGGCGGTATCGGCCTCGGGCTGTCCCACCTTGTCGAGCTTGCGGCCGCGCTCGAACCCGGGCATGCCCTCCTCGACCGCGAACAGAGTGATGCCCTTGGCCTTCAGCTCCGGTGCGGTGCGCGCGGCGACGACGACGAGATCGGCACGTGCGCCATTGGTGATGAACGTCTTGGAGCCGTTGATGACCCAGTCGTCACCGTCCTTGATTGCGGTCGTCTTGAGGGCAGCCAGATCGGAGCCGCCGGAGGGCTCGGTCATGCCGATCGCGGTGATCAGCTCGCCGCTACAGAACTTGGGTAGCCAGCGTTGCTTCTGCTCGTCGGTGGTCAGCTCGACCAGATAGGGGGCCACGATGTCGAAATGGATGGACATCGAGGAGGCCAGCGCGGCACTTGAGCGGGCCAGCTCTTCCTGCAGAACCGCGTTGTAGCGGTAGTCCCCGGCGCTGCTGCCGCCGTACGCCTCGGGCACGTCGAGCCCCAGGTAGCCCTGCTTACCGGCCTCTTCCCAGAGTTCGCGGTCGATGTAGCGCTGCTCGATGAACGTCTCGGCACGCGGGTCGACGTGGCGCTGCACAAACGCCTTCACGGACTCGCGGAATGCCTCGTGGTCCTCGGTGTAGATGGTCCGTTGCATGGTGTTATCGAAGCACGCGTCTAAATCCGCCCGCCGGGGTGATCGGGCTGGGAACCGGAGGCTGCCGACCGCCGCCGCGTGTGAAGAACCGTGGCTCCGTTGCCCGCGTCTATGCGACAGCCGGGCCATGAGCGTCGATCGTCACGGTCTTTGTCGCACAGAGGTGGGCACAGTCGTATATCCGCCCCGACCCCAACGTGACGCTGAACACCCTGTGAGGTGCGTCTTTCAGCTTGCGAGGGCACTCTGGCGTCAGCTTAGATACATCTTGTGTCTATGATTCGCACGGTGACCATCTCCGCAAGTGAAGAGGCTTATCGCTCCGTCAAGGAGAGCATCCTCAACGGCGACATCCCGGGCGGGGAGCTGCTGAGCGAAGGGGAGATCTCGGCGCGGATGGGGTGCAGTCGCACCCCGGTGCGCGAGGCGTTCCTGCGGCTCGAAACCGAAGGCTGGCTGCGGCTCTATCCCAAGCGTGGGGCTCTGGTGGTACCCATCACTCCCGAAGAGCGCCGGCATGTGGTCGACGCGCGCCGGGTCATCGAGGGGGCTGCGGCGGCACGTATCGCCGAGCGGGGTGCGTCCCAGGCACTGCTGTCCGACCTCTCGGCACTCATCGACGTGCAATTGGGACGCGCCGCACAGGGCGATGCCGCCGGCTTCGCCGCGGCCGACGTGGACTTCCACCGCGCGATTGTGGCCAAGCTGGGCAACCCGCTGCTGGAGAACTTCTACGACAGCCTGCGCGAGCGTCAGCGCCGCATGTCCGCCGCGGCCATCGGAGTGGATCCGGTGCGGGTCGCGCGGTCGGTCGCCGGGCACCGTGCGTTGGTGGACGCGCTGGCGGCAGGCGATGCGCCCCGCTTCAGCACTGAACTGGTCGAGCACATGAAAGTGGTGACGGAAATTGACTAGCCGGCTGCTGCCGCGTTTGGCACCTTGGCAGCGCGTGAGCCTCGCGATGTTCGGAATCGCCTGGGGTGGTAATGAATTCACACCACTGCTGGTGATGTACCGGCAGGCCGGTCAGTCTGCGGCGTCCGTGGACACCCTGCTGTTCGCCTATGTGCTGGGCATCATCCCGGCGCTGTTCCTGGGCGGGCCGCTCTCGGATCGTTACGGCCGCCGCGCGGTGATGCTGCCCGCCCCCTTCATCTCGATGGCCGGGTCGCTGGTGCTCGCCCTGGGCGCACAGCATTTCGCGCTTTTGTTCACCGGCCGCGTGCTGTCCGGTATCGCGCTGGGCCTGGCCATGGCCGCGGGCAGCTCGTGGGTCAAGGAGCTGTCGGCGCCGCCGTTCGATCGTCCCGGTGCCGGCGCACGGCGTGGGGCGATGAGCCTGACGGCCGGATTCGCACTCGGTGCGGCCGTGGCCGGGGCGTTGGCACAGTGGGGACCCTGGCCGCAGCACCTGGCCTTCCTGGTGAACATCGTGATCACGATTCCCGGTGCGGTGCTGGCACTCTCGGTGCCGGAATCGGCCGCCCAGCGTGCACCGGGACGGCTGATCGACGACCTCAAAATTCCGGCCGCGCGCCGCCGGCGCTTCCTGTTCGTCGTGATGCCCTTGGCGCCGTGGGTGTTCGGATCGGCTGCGGTGGCGTACGCGGTGCTGCCGACCCTGATCGCGCCGACGCTTCCGGGTGAGCGCATCGCATTCTCCGCGCTGTGCTGCTTGGTCTGCCTGGGCTGTGGTTTCGCCGCGCAGATGGTGGCGCCCAGACTCGATCGGGCGGGCACCGCGCGGCTCGGCATCGTCGGGTTGGTCCTGGTCGCCGTGGGGATGGCGTTGGCCGCCGTCGCCGCCCATCAGCTCACGATTCCACTGGTCCTGATCGCCGCGCTGGTCCTGGGTGCTGGGTATGGAACAGCACTGGTCAGCGGGCTGCAGGAGGTCAACCGGATCGCCGGGCCGACGGACCTGGCGGGGCTGACCGCCGTCTTCTACGGACTGACGTACCTGGGCTTCGGGGTGCCGATGATGCTGACGATGCTCAGCAACGCGATACCGGCACTGACGCATCCGGTGCTGCTGGCGGGCGGCGCGATACTGGCGACGGTGTGCTTGGTGGTGCTGGCGATGAACTCACGTACCGATATCGGTGAGGAGCACGACGCCGAGGTGGTGCCGGCCGAAGAAACGCGTGAGCCGGTGTTGCGTTAGCCGGACCGCGATTAGGCTTTCGCAGCATGATCATCGCAGGGCTGGTACTCACGGGAATCGCCGCGCTCATCCACGTGTACATCTTCTATCTGGAGTCGATCGCGTGGACCAGCGAGAAGACCCGCAAGGTGTTCGGCGTCCGCAGCGCCGAGGAAGCCGAGATCACCAAGCCGCTGGCCTTCAACCAGGGTTTCTACAACCTGTTCCTGGCCATTGCCATCGCCGTGGGCACGGTGCTGTGGGTGCGAGGCTGCACCTCGGTGGGTGCGACGCTGGTGTTCACCGGCGCCGGGTCGATGGTCGCCGCAGGGCTGGTGTTGCTGATCTCTTCGCCGGATAAGGCATCGGCAGCTCTGAAGCAGTTGGTGCCGCCGCTGTTGGGAATCGTCGCTTTGGCAGTCGGACTGCTCTAGGCCGGATCCGACCCCGTGGCGACCGGGCGTTGTGGGTCGCTGGACCACTCGGACCAGGAGCCCGGGTACAGCGTCGCGTCGTATCCGGCGATGGCCAGCGCGGCGATC
The DNA here is from genome assembly GCF_001853795.1 of Mycobacteroides franklinii. Lineage (NCBI taxonomy): Bacteria > Bacillati > Actinomycetota > Actinomycetes > Mycobacteriales > Mycobacteriaceae > Mycobacteroides > Mycobacteroides franklinii. The sequence goes on along the minus strand of NZ_MLIK01000019.1, from coordinate 573,975 downwards.
TGATGCGTCGCGGTGACACCCGAACCGCAGTACACGGTCACGGGGGCACTGCCCGCGCCCAGCTTGTCGAAGCGTTCGCGTAACTCGGCTGCCGGGCGGAAGGTGCCCTCCGGGGTCAGGTTCTCGGCGGTAGGAGCAGAAACGGCCCCGGGGATGTGTCCGGCACGTGGGTCCAGGGGCTCCTCGTCGCCGCGATAGCGCGCCGCAGCGCGGGCGTCGAAGACCAGGTTGTCCGGTGAATCAGCGCGTTCGGCAACAGCATTGGCGTCGACGGAGGCGAGGCCGTCGAGTGCGGCGATGGTGATATCACCGGGTGCGGGGACAACCTCTCCCGTCTCGACTGGTCCACCGGACCGCTGCCAGGCAGCCCACCCACCATCCAGAATCCGAACGTCGGAGACCCCGGCCGCGCGCAGCAGCCACCAGGCGCGCGAGGCCGCCTGCCCATTCCAATCGTCGTAGACGACCACGGCATCACCGTCGTGTAGGCCCCAGCGGCGGGCACTGGCCTGAAAAGCCTCCGGCGCCGGCAGCGGATGACGCCCCCGGCCGGTGGCGGAGTGATCGGCAAGCTCCGCGTCGAGATCGACGAATACCGCAGCGGGCAGGTGCCCCTGCAGATAGGCCGGGTGGCCGTCGGGCGCCATGACGGTCCATCGCACGTCCAGCAGCCGGACTTCGGAGAGTCGTTCAGCGAGTTCGGTGGCCGAGATGAGCACGTCCATACCCCAGACGGTACCGCTGTTCGGTGCTATCGCTGCGTGCTGCCCGCGTCGACGGGAAGGCTCACCGACGTGATGTACCGCGCCTCATCCGAGGCCAGGAACAGTGAGGCATTGGCGATATCGAGCGGCTCCACCCACGGTAGATCGAGCATGTTCATGGTCTTGGCCGCCGCCCCGAAGTCCTCGCGGGTCGGTTCTTCGAGGTCGGGCCGGAACATTGCGCGAACGTGCTCGTTCTGGATCATCGGGGTATCGACGTTGGTGGGGTGCACCGTGTTGACCCGAATCTTGTGTGGCGCAAGCTCGATCGCTAGCGAGCGCATCAGGCCCACCACACCGTGCTTGGCCGCCACGTAATGCGAGACCCCGACCAGTCCACGCAGCCCCGCGATGGAACTAACCAGCACCATGGCGCCGCCGCCGCGGGCGATCAGGTGCGGTGTGGCCACGCGGGTGGTGTGCCAAACACCCGTCAAGTTGACGTCAAGCATTGTCTGCCAGTCACTTTCAGGCATATCCAGCACCATGCCGCTTGACGTGATGCCCGCGGTGGCGCACACGATATCGAGCCCGCCGAACTCGGTGACGGCATCGTTGCAGAAGGTCTCCATATCCCGCAGGTTGCGCACGTCCACCACTCCGGGGATGATCCGGCGCCCGGCCGACTCGACCAACTCCGCGGTCTTGTCGAGATCGGCGCGGGTGGCGGGCGGGGTGATGGTGGTGTGCATGGGCGCGCAGATATCGAGTGCGACGATGTCGGCGCCCTCCTGGGCGAAGCGCACCGCCTGCGCGCGTCCGATACCTCGTGCGGCACCGGTCACCAAGGCAACCTTGCCCGCCAGTCGTCCAGTCACGTCGGGCCTCCATATTCTTCGCGCAAGCGGCTCATCACGTCTTCTGTGTCAGTCCGGCGTCGACCACCAGCTGGGTGCCGGTGATGTAGCGCGCTTCATCGGAGGCCAGGAAGACCACCGCATTGCTGATATCCACCGGTTCAACCCAGGGCACCGGGAGCAGAGTGCGCGCCGCCAGCGCCTCGGCGGCATCCTCCACTGTCGGGTTCTCCAGATCGGGACGCAACCGCGCGATGACTCCGGGATTGAGGATCATCCCGGTGCTCACCGCACCGGGGTGCACGGTGTTGACCCGGATTCCTTGAGGCCCCAGCTCATTGGCCGCTGTGCGGGCCAGGCCCACGACGGCGTGTTTGCTTGCGGTGTAGTGCGCCGTATTGGCGGTGCCCTTGAGACCGTTGGTGGAGCTGATGATGATCACCGAACCACCGGCCGCAAGGTGTGCGGCACCGGCCTTGACGGTGTGCCAGGCGCCGGTGAGGTTCACGTCCAGCGCGCGCCGCCACGTGTCCTCGCTAAGCTCGGAGGACGGAGCCATGCCCTCGTAGACCCCGGCATTGGCGACGACGATGTCCAACCGGCCGAGCACTCGCACGCCCACGTCGATGGCCTGCGTCAGCGACTCGCCGTCACGAACATCGGCGAATGCCGGAACACACCGACGGCCGTGCTGCTCGACGGCGGCGACGGTCTCGGCCAGCTCATCGCAGCCGGGCAGGTCGATGGCGATGACGTCGGCGCCCTCCTCGGCCAGACGCTCACAATGTGTGCGCCCCATACCCTTTCCTGCTCCGGTCACGACGGCGACCCGTCCGTTCAGGCGTGTCATGCGGTGCTCCCGACCAGTGTGAAACCCTTGTATCCGCTGGCCGCAACATCAGCACAGATGGCGCCGTACACGCCGAATCCCCCGATGAACGGCATGAAAACCCTTGGCTTGCCCGGGATGTTTGCGCCCAGATACCAGGAATTGGCTTGTGGGAACATGGTGGCGGCGGCGCGCTCATTGCATTCGGCCACCCAGTCGGCAACGGCCTGAGGCTCCGCCTCCACGGTCGAAAACCCGTGTTCTGCCATGTGGTTGAGCAGATCACCGATCCAATCGACATGCTGCTCGGCGCCCAGCACCATATTGGCAAGCACCGAAGGGCTACCCGGGCCGGTCACGATGAACAGGTTGGGGTATCCGTCCACGCCCAGGCCCAGATAGGTGCGGGGACCCGCCTGCCAGGCGTCTTTCAGTGGTCGGCCGGCGCGGCCGCGGATGTCGATGCGATTCAACGCGCCGGTCATGGCATCGAAGCCGGTGGCAAAGACGATCATGTCCAAGTCGTAATGCTGTGCGGTGGTGGTGATCCCGCGCTCGTCGATCGACTCGATGGGTGCTGACCGTAGATCGACCGCGTGCACGTTGCCGCGATTGTAGGTCTGAAAATAGTTGGTGTCCGTGCAGATTCGCTTCGTGCCGATGGGATGGTCGGTGGGGATGAGGACATCGGCGACAGCGGGATCCTCGATGACGCCGCGCACCTTCTCCTCGAAGAAGGCGCGGGCCTCGTCGTTGGCCCGCATATCGGTGGTCTGGTCCGGGAAGGTCTTTCCGAACAGGACACCACCGAGGTCCCAGCGCTTCTCGAACGCGGCACGACGTTCTGCCGCCGAGATTTCCAGGGTGTTCTTGGGGTGGGCCTGGTGCGGGGAACCGCCGCCACTGTTCCGGGACTGCCGTCGCCGTTCGGTGTAGGTGGCCTTGACCTCGGCGCGCCGCTCGGGGGTGATGACGGTATTACCAGCGGGCACACTATAATTGGCGGTGCGCTGGAAAACGAAGAGTTCCCGGGCGGTCTGGGCGGCGACCGGTACCAGCTGGATGCCCGAGGATCCGGTTCCGATGATCCCGACCCGCTTGCCGGTGAAATCCACACCGGCGGCCGGCCAGTGTCCGGTGTGGTACAGCTCGCCGCTGAACGCGTCGCGCCCCGGGATGTGGGGCATGTTCGCGGTGGATAGCGCGCCGGTGGCCATCACGCAGAACCGGCCGGTCACCTCGTCGTCCCGGTCGGTCCGCACCGTCCACAGCATCTGCTCTTCGTCGAGAACCGCGGAGGTGACGCGGGTGCTGCAGCGGATATCGCGCCGTAGGTCGAACCGGTCGGCGACGTGGTTGATGTAACGCAGGATTTCCTCTTGGGTGGCGTACTTCTCGGTCCAATCCCAATCCTGTTGTAACTCATCGGAGAACGAATACGAGTAGTCGATGCTTTCCACATCGCAACGCGCGCCCGGGTAGCGATTGAAGAACCAGGTGCCGCCCACATCCGAGCCGGCCTCGAAGACGATGACCGACAGACCCTGCGACCGCAGCCGCTGCAAGGCATACAACCCGGCGAAGCCGGCGCCGATCACCACGACATCGAAGTTCTTTACGTGGGCTTTCACGATGGGCCACGCTAGGGCGACATCGGTTCTGGTCGGCCTCCCGTTCCCAGTGACCGGTCAATCGGATCCAACGGACCGCTGATCGGGAAAGCGCCCGATGGCGGCAACGCGGCGGGCGCACTATCGAGCGCATGACCGAACGCGTAATAGATCGCATCACCGATCTCGCTGACCAGCTGCGTGAGCAGGCATGGGAGGCGGAGAAGCTGGGCAAGCTGCCCGACGAGAGCGCCAAGATGCTCAAGGCAGCCGGACCCATCCGGCTGCTCCAGCCCAAAAAGTACGGTGGCTACGAGGTGCATCCCCGTGAGTTCGCCGAAACGGTTATGGCCACCGCCGCATTGGATCCCGCCTCCGGCTGGATCTGCGGCGTCGTGGGTGTGCATCCATGGCAGATTGCCTTCGCCGACCCGAAGGTCGCCGAGGAGATGTGGGGCCAGGACCAGGACATCTGGATGGCCTCCCCGTACGCGCCAACGGGTGTGGCCACGCCGGTGGACGGTGGCTACGTATTCAACGGGCGCTGGCAGTTCAGTTCCGGCACCGACCATTGCGACTGGATCATCTTGGGCGCCATGCGCGGCGATGCCGACGGCAAGCCCATCATGCCGCCCAAGATGCTGCACATGATTCTGCCGCGCACGGACTACCAGATTGTCGAGGATTCCTGGAATGTGGTGGGGCTGCGCGGCACCGGCTCCAAGGACATCATCGTCAAGGACGCATTCGTGCCGTCGTACCGCGTGATGGACGGCGACGAGGTGATCGACGGCACCGCGCAGCGCAACGCCGGGATGACCGACACCCTGTACCGGATGCCATGGTCGACGATGTTCCCGCTGGGTATCAGCTCGGCGGTGATCGGCATCGCGGAGGGTGCACTGGCCGCGCATCTGGACTACCAGCGCGAGCGTGTCGGGGCACAGGGCACCGCGGTCAAGGACGATCCGTACGTGCTCTTCGCGATCGGTGAGGCCGCGGCGGATATCAATGCCGCGCGTCAGGAGATCCTCGCGAACGTCGACAAGATCTGGGAAGTAGTCGATTCCGGCAAGGAGGTGTCCTTCGCGGAGAGGGCCGCGGGCCGGCGCACCCAGGTGCGTGCCGCGTGGCGGGCCGTAATGGCCGTCGACCAGATCTTCTCCCGCTCGGGCGGCAATGCGATGCGATTGGACAAACCGTTGCAACGGTATTGGCGCGACGCCCACACCGGGCTCGCGCACGCGATTCACGTGCCCAGCACCGTGTTTCACGCGTCGGCGCTCAGCTCGCTGGGCATCGAGCCGCAGGGCCCGCTGAGGTCGATGATCTGATGCTGAAAAGTTTGGGATACATCACCATCGCGACCCGGGACATGGACCGGTGGCGCCATTTCGCCCTGCGGGTGCTCGGCTTTGCCGAGGGCAGCGGACCTGATCCCGATGCCCTGTACCTGCGCATGGATGAACGTGCGGCGCGCGTCGTGGTGGTGCCGGGGGAGACGGATCAGGTTGTCACGGTCGGTTGGGAGGTGCGCGACGGCGCGGCGTTACGGGATGTCGTACGGGCAGTGGAAGGTGCCGGCATCGGCGTGAAATCCCTGCCCGTCGGGGAGGCCGACGCCCGTCGGGTCGAGGAGGTGGTGACCTTCACCGATCCCGTCGGCACCACCGTCGAGGTGTTCCACGGTCCGGTGCTGGACCACAGCCCGGTGGTGACGCCCTACGGCGCACGATTCGTGACGGGCCCCCAGGGGCTGGGACACGTGGTACTGCCGGTCACCGATCCGACCAGCGCCTTCACCTTCTATACCGAGGTGTTGGGATTCCGGCCACGGGGAGCTTTCCGCATTCCGGCGCCACCGGAGTTCGGTCCGATGCGCGTGCGGTTCCTGGGCATCAACGAGCGCCACCACAGCCTGGCGCTGTGCCCCGCACCGCACGCGGGGGCGCCCGGGCTGGTGCATGTGATGGTCGAGGTGGACAGCCTCGATGCCGTCGGGCAGGCCCTGGATCGCGTACTCAAGGATGAGTACTCGCTCTCGTCCACACTGGGACGGCACACCAACGACAAGATGGTGTCCTTCTATGTACGGGCGCCCGGCGGGTGGGATATCGAGTTCGGCACGGACGGTATGCGCGTCGACGAAACGTGTTACACCGCGGAGGAAATCACCGCGGACAGCTATTGGGGCCACGACTGGTCCGGTAGCGAGCCGCTGGCCGCCATGTAGTCCTCACACCCCCTCCCGTCACACAGACGCTTGTTGCACGCGAATCGCAGGCCGCGTGTGCAACAAGCGTCTGTTCGCGTATGGGGGTCACCGGGGTTGTGTCGGCGGACACACCCATGGTACAAACAGCTATATGACTAATAGTCATATGTGACCGAGACCCCAAAGCCGTGGGAGGGCACCATGACCGACGATCTTCGCGCGAGCGGCTCATCCATGACCACCATCACCGCCGATTCGGCCACCCCGAGCGCTGTCATCGATCGGGTGTCTCTGCTGCTGGACGCCTTCGACGGCCCGGGTCGGCTGACGCTGGCGCAGCTGGTGCGCCGTACCGGTCTGCCCCGCTCGTCCGTGCATCGCATGCTGGAGCGCCTGGTGCAGCTGCGCTGGCTGCGACGCGATGGCCGCGACTACGAGCTCGGCACGCGGTTGGTGGAGCTGGGGTCGCTGGCGGTGCATCAGGACCGGCTACACGCTGCCGCCCTGCCGATGCTGCATGAGTTGCATCGCGCCACCGGCCTGGTGGTCCACCTGTCCATCCTCGACGGCACGGACGTCGTGTATCTCGAGAAAATCGGTGCGGGGATGGGTGCCGCTATCGCCACCCGCATCGGGGGCCGTCAGCCGGCGCACTGTACGGCGTCCGGCAAGGCAATCTTGGCGTACCGCGTTGAGACACTTGACGAGTTCACCGCGCCGGCCCGCAAGACCCGTTACTCCATCGGCTCTGCCGCGCAACTGCGCCCGGAGCTCGACAAGGTTCGTGGTCACGGTGTGGCCTTCGACCGCGAGGAGCTGCAGCAGGGCATTGGCTGCGTGGCCGCCCCGATCGGAAGCATCGGCGATGCCGTCGCCGCGGTGTCGGTATGCGGGCCGATGCCGCGCATGACATTCGATCAGCGGCTGGTGGCCCCGGTGCGGATGACGGCCATGGGGATCTGGCGCAATGTCGAGAATGGCCCCACCCGGGTGGCCCCGACGCTGCAACCGATCCGGCCGCTGCGCGGTGCTCCCTCGGCCGCCACCGCTCGGCGCGAGACGAGCCCGCGGACACTGCAGTACGCGTGACCCTCGATCCTCAGATCGCCGCACTGCTTCCGATGCTGAACGAGGGTTTCCCGCGCGTCGAGAAGATGACCGGAGCGCAGGCGCGTGCCGCGATCCGCGCCCGATACGTTGCGCCCGCCGAGCCGCTGCCCATGAAGTCGGTGACCGACGAGTATGCCTCCGGGCCCAACGGTGAGATACCTATCCGGGTGTACCGCCCCGACGCGGTGGGCACGTTGCCCACCATCGTCTTCGCCCACGGAGGCGGATTCGTGTTCTGCGACTTGGACTCTCACGACGGGTTGTGCCGTCGACTGGCCGACGAGATGCCGGCTGTGGTGGTATCGGTCGACTACCGGCGTGCCCCGGAACACCGGTGGCCCACGGCGGCGCAGGACATGTTTTTGGCGACGTGTTGGTCGGTGCGCAATGCCCGCACTCTGGGTGGTGATCCCGCCCGGCTGCTGGTCTGCGGTGACAGCGCAGGAGGGAATCTGGCGGCGGTGACCGCGTTGATGGCCCGCGACCTGGGCGGGCCCGCGCTGGCAGGTCAGATCCTGATCTACCCGGTACTGGACGCGGACTTCGACACCCGGTCCTACCGGCAATATGCGAACGGCTACTACAACACGCGCGGCGCGATGCAGTGGTACTGGGATCAGTACTTACCCGATCGCGCCCTGCGCACCCACCCGTATGCCGCGCCGCTGCGGGCGGATCTGAGCGGGTTACCGCCCGCGGTGGTGGTGACGGCCCGCTATGACCCACCATGCAGCGAGGGCGAGGCCTATGCGGCAGCGCTGAGAGAGGCGGCGATCCCGGTTCGGTATCGGCGCTACGACAACGCAATTCACGGGTTCATGACCATGCCCACCGTGGAGCTGGCCAACGCGGCGATCGAACGGCTATGCCGCGACGTCGACGAGCTGCTCGCCTAGACGCCGTACTCCTCGGCGAGCACGGGTAGCCGTCCGCTACGCGCGGCATCAAGGATGGAGCCGCGCAATTCCGGGCACACCAGGAAGAGCCCGGTGCACTCCCGTCGCTGCGGGCATCGCGACTCGGCCTCGGCATTCCACTGCACACTGGTCTGCTGCCAGCTGCTCTTGCGCGCCAAAACCTCGGCGCCGCAACGCTGACAGCCCACTGGAACCATCGGCGAATCGGCCAGGCGGTTGTCCGCACGGATCACGATGATGCGCCTGCGGCCATCGCTGCGAGGTTCTCCTCGATCTGGGTCTTCCAGACCTCGCCGGGGCGGGAGGTATCCACCTCGTACTCGAACCGATCGGTCATTTCGGGGGTGACGTCCGCGGTGTCCACATAGAACTGTTCGTACCAGCGACGCAGCTGGTACACGGGGCCGTCTTCCTCGCATAGCAGCGGATTGTCGATGCGCGCCTTGTTCTTCCAGATCTGCACGTCCTGCTCGAAGCCGGCCTTGATCCAGTCGCCCAGCGTGATGGCGGCGGCCAGCGCGTCGCCGTCGGAGAGTCCCGCCGACTTCTTCACGATGATTCCGTACTGCAACACGAAGGAATTGGCATCGATCGGGTAATGGCAATTGATCAGGATCGAATTCGAGTCGTACCCGACGAAGTGGTACGTCAGATCGTCGATCATGAAAGACGGGCCGTAATAGGACGCGACGGACGTCTGCCCGGTCATCTGCACACCCTCGGGAATGGGCAGATCGGCGCGCGGTTCGCCGGTGTTCATGTACTGCGTGGCGATGTGTCCCTCGAAGATGTTCTTGAAGTACGTGGGCACTGCGCCGTGTACGTAGAAGAAGTGCGCCATGTCCACCACATTGTCGATGATCTCGCGGCAGTTGGTGTTGACAACCGTTGTGTACCAGTGCCAATCGGTCCATTCATCGCTGGTGGCGCCCTCGATGCGGGGGATCGTGACACCTTCGGGCGGCGGATTGCCCTGGGGGTCGTTCCAGATGAACAACATGCCGTCCTGTTCCAGGCTGGTCCAGGTGGCGGTCCGGGCCAGTTTGGGGGTGCGTCGGCTGTAGGGCACCTTCTTGCAGCGGCCGTCGCCGCCCCAACGCCAGTCATGGAACGGGCAGGCGACCTCGTCGCCCTTGACCTCGCCCTGGCTGAGGTCGCCGCCCATGTGCCGGCAGTAGGCGTCCAACACACTGACCGTGCCGTCTCCCGAGCGGAAGACTACGAGCTTCTGGCCGAAGGCATTGACGGCGTGCGGCTTTCCATCCCCGAAGTCTTTGATGAGACCGAGGCAATACCAGCCGCGGGCGAACCGGGCCGGTGCCGCGTCCGCCTCGATGCTCCGAACTTTCATGAGATCGGATTCGGTGTCTGACTGGGCTGTCGTCATGGACCCGTTCTAACAGCCAATTCCTAGCCGGAGCAGTGGGTTGGTCCGCTCACCGGACATCGTTTCCGCCGTATGCGTGCCGCCTCCCGCTGGGAGGGAAACACGGGCGCAGCGTGGGGTTTGTCGGCCTAGCCTCGCTGCGGTCCACGCGAATTCACGGAGGTATGCACACATGGCGTCAGCACCCCACGGGCTGATCCCGGACGGGACCGTCGCGGATGACATCGAGGTCGATCTGCTGGTCGTTGGTGCCGGGACCGGTATGGCCGCCGCGCTGGCTGCCAGTGAGCTCGGCATGTCGGTGCTGATCGTCGAGAAATCGCACTATGTGGGTGGGTCTACCGCCCGCTCCGGAGGAGCCCTATGGCTGCCGGCCAGTCCCGTGCTGCGGGTAGCCGGAACGGGTGACACCCTGGAGCGGGCGCGTACCTACCTGCGTGCGGTGGTCGCGGGAAGTGCGCCGGACGCGCGCAGTGACGGCTTCCTGGAGCACGAGTCGGCGACCGTCGACATGCTGACGCGTGCGACCCCGATGCGCTTCACCTGGTGCCGCGACTATGCGGACTATCACCCCGAGGAGCCCGGTGGCAGCCCCGCCGGGCGCACCTGTGAATGCCGCCCGTTCGATGCGTCGGTGTTGGGCAAGTACCGCAACAGGCTGCAGCCCGGTGTCATGAAACCGCCGGCCGTGCCGATGCCCGTCACCAGCGCCGACTATCGGTGGATGAATCTGATGGCGCGACTTCCCCGTAAGGCGTTGCCGCTCATCGTGAAAAGAGTCGCACAGGGGGTCGGCGGGGCAGTGCTGGGCCGGCGTTACCTGGCGGGCGGTCAGGCGCTGGCCGCGGGACTGTTCGCCGGGGTGCTGCGCGCGGGCGTCCCCATCTGGACCGATACCACGCTGGCGCGTCTCATCGTCGAGGGACAGCGCATCACCGGCGCGGTGGTCACCCATGAGGGGCGCGAGATCACGGTGACGGCGAATCGCGGCGTGGTGCTGGCCGCCGGCGGCTTTGACCACGACATGGAGATGCGACACAAATTCCAGTCTGCGAGGCTGGGAAAGAACATGAGTCTGGGCGCCGAAACCAATACCGGCGATGCGCTGCGAATCGGCCAAGACTTCGGTGCGGCAATCGATTCCATGAACCAGGCCTGGTGGTTCCCGGCGGTGGCGCCGCTGCCCGGTGGTGCCCCGAAGGTGATGCTGGCGGAGCGATCGCTGCCGGGATCGTTCATCGTCGACCACACCGGTAAACGCTTCATCAACGAGGCCACCGACTACATGTCGTTCGGACAGCGGGTGTTGGAGCGGGAGCGCTCCGGTGACCCAGTGGAATCGATGTGGATCATTTTCGACCAGCAGTACCGCGACAGTTACGTTTTCGCAGGCCAGCTGTATCCCCGCATGCCGATCCCCGACGGCTGGTTTGACGCCGGGATCGCGCATCGTGCGGAGAGTTTGGCGGCGCTGGCTCCGATGATGGGTGTACCGCAGGATGAGTTCCTGGCCACGGTGCAGCGGTTCGACGAATCGACAGCGGCCGGTGACGATATCGATTTCCAGCGTGGCCGCAGTGTGTACGACCGCTACTACGGCGATCCGACGGTAACCCCGAACCCGAATCTACGGCCGCTGCGCAAGGGGCCGTTCTACGCGGTGCGCATGGTGCTCAGCGACCTGGGCACCTGCGGTGGCTTGCGCGCCGACGACCGAGCTCGGGTGCTGCGCGAAGACGGTAGCGTCATGGAGGGCCTGTATGCGATCGGCAATACCGCCGCCAATGCCTTTGGCGCCACCTACCCGGGCGCCGGGGCGACGATTGCTCAGGGGTTGGTGTACGGCTACATCGCGGCGCATGACGCGGCCGCACGATGATTACGTGCCCGAGTCCTGGGGCGTCGAGCCCTTAACGGCCTCAACATCTTTCTCCACCTTGCGCCAGTAGCCAGGGATGAGCTTGGGGGTTCCGGACTCCGCGTCGTCGAACACGGCGGCGGCCTCGTCCAGGTCCTCGAGCATCTTCAGGGTCAGATTCCGCTCCGACTCGTAGTACCGCTCAGCCCATTTCAGCGCGAGATGGGAATAGGCCCAACCGGGCTGAGCGCGGGCCCCTTCGGCGTCAATAGCGGCCTGGCTGTGCATTTCCTCGGCGTAGGAGAGATGCTCGGTGAGTAGTTCCTTCAGCCGCGCGGGGTCGGCAAGGTGTCCGTTCATGACGCGCAGCACCACACTGTGCTTGAGGACGGGTGGATCTGCGGGAGCCTCGTTCACCCATTGAGTGAGCGCGTCCATGCCTTGTTGCGTGATCTGGTAAAGCCGACGACTGCGGGCACCGTTCTCGAGGTCCAGCCGGGATGTCGCCAGCCCGAGTTTCTCGAGTTTGCGTAGTTCCGAATAGATTTGGCTGAACGACGGGCTCCAGTAGAAGTAGCGAATACTCCAGTCCGCCCACTTCTTGATGTCGTAGCCGGAGACTTCCTCTTTATAGGACAGCATGCCGAGGATCGTCCAGCTGGTGGCAGCAAGGTTTGGCTCGCCGGGCGAACTGGTTGCTGCCATCGGTCAAGGGTAGCAACGTGAGATATCGCTGCGGGTTGGCCCGGGCCGCTCAGCGGGACGACGGCAACTGTGTCAACATCACTGATATGGATGAGCAGGAATGGCAGCCGCTCGGCGCGTTGATGCATCGCGTGTCGGCGGCCTTGCGATCCGAGATTGCGGCGGCGCTGGCACCGCTGAATCTGCCATTCCCCCAGTACGTCTGCATGCGGGTGCTGTTCAAAAACCCGGGCTGGTCCAACGCGGATCTGGCCCGCGCGATCGACGTGACCCCGCAATCGATGAACACCGTTCTGCAGGCGCTGCAGGACGCCGGTTTGGTGTCCCGGCCGGACACGGTGGACTCGGGCCGCGCACGTCCGGCGCAGTTGAGCCGATCCGGCGCCGCCTTGCTCAAGCAGGCAGATGTGTTGGCCCGGGGCGCCGAAGAGCGTCTGCTGTCGGGTATCTCGGCACGGCAGCGGGGCGACTTCTTCCAGACTCTGCGTGATATCACGGGCGAGGATGCCGCCAACCCCTAAAGCGCATATCGGGCGGCGAGAGCCGGGTACGTTCAACGCTATGAAGTGGCTCACGACGGGTGTGGTGGTAGCAGTTTCGGCCGTGATCGTCGGGTGCTCGGCGCACACACCCCCGGCCGACAGGGGCGCCACCGCGAGCCCACAGATCCCTGACCGACGTACAACCGAAGGGGCGATCATCGTCACCCCGGACAACTTCGTGCGGGCGGAGACCGACCTGTACTTCGGGAACATCGTGAAGGATGGCGGTTTCGGCGCCTTCCATCACATCCGCGAATTGTCGCCGCTGGACAAGCAGCTGGTAATCCGGCAGAACCGCGACACGCTGTATTCCTCGGCGGTGTTCGACCTCGATGCGGGACCGGTCACCGTCTCGATGCCTGACCCGGGGCAGCGGTTCATGTCGCTGCAGCTCATCACCGAAGACCACTACGTGCCGGATGTCTTCTACGGCAAGGGCGAGCACACGATCACCAAAGAGCAGGCGGGTACCCGATACCTCGCAGCCGCGGTGCGCACCCTGGTCAACCCGGGCGATCCGGCGGACCTCGCGCAGGTCCATACCCTGCAGGACGGTGTCTCGGCGCGGCAAGAGCATCGGGGAAGCTTCGATGTCCCCAAGTGGGACAGCGTAAGTCAAAAGAAGGTGCGCGACGGACTGTTAGCGCTGGCCGCGACGGTCCCCGATACCAAGGCGATGTTCGGAACAAGGGATACGACCGACCCTGTGCGCCACCTGATCGGCACCGCGTCGGCCTGGGGCGGGAACCCGGAAAAGGATGCGCTCTATCTCACGGTGAGCCCCGCCACGAACGATGGCGTCACGGTGTACCGGCTCACCGTGGGGGAGGTGCCGGTGGACGGATTCTGGTCGGTCACCGTCTACAACAAGGACGGATATTTCACCCCGAACGCCCGGAATGCCTACTCACTCAACAACATCACCGCGCTGCGTGATGCCGCCGGAATCACTGCCGTGCAATTCGGGGGATGCGCCGACGGCGTGGTGAATTGCCTGCCCATCACACCGGGCTGGAACTACGTGGTCAGGCTGTACCGCGCGCAGCCACAGATTCTGGATGGCCGGTGGGTGTTCCCGGAGGCGCAGCCCGTCGGGTAGTCGAACCTATTGCGGTGTAACAATTTTCGCGATCTGTCGATCGACCTCGGATCTGATGTGGGCGTCGGACATGTCATCGAGGCCGAATCCCGCACGCAGGCTGGGCCCCATCAGCCGCCAGCCAAGCTGTAGCGCTATCGCGTGTGCGCCGGCGAGCCGCGCTTCGCGGTCGTCGGCGTGACCGGGGCGAATCTGTTCCAGCAGCCATTCCATCCCCGGCTTGCGTTCCTGGAGTTCCTCGATGGGAAAACCGTCGAGGGTGGAACGAACCATCACGCGTAGTTGCAGGTCGTGTGCGGCCTCGAGCTCTTCGATGGGTGCGGCCGCCTCACGCACAGCCGCCGCGGCATCGGCCAGGTGCTGCAAGGTGGCGGCCAGCAGCTGACGCTTGCTTCCAAAATGGCGGTGGACCAGGCCGTGATTCACGCCCGCACGGGTGGCGACCTCACGGATCGATGTCGCCGTAGGTCCTTTCTCGGCGAAGAGCTCAGAGGCCGCGGTCAGTACGGCCTCGACGACTTCTTCCTTGCCGACGGGCCGGGTATCCGTTGCCTCCGGTGTAGTCATGTGTGTACAGTAGCGGATGACCGGATGTAGTCAGTTGACTACACCGAATATCGGACAGAAGGAACGGGTCAATGAGCAGCGATTTGCGTGTAGTGAAGCTGGGCGAGAACATCGGCGCCCGTATCGACGGAGTGCGCCTCGGTGAGGTGGATGCCCAGACCGCGCGTGCCATCAACGAGGCGATGCTGGAGCACAAGGTGGTCTTCTTTCGTGGCCAGCACCACCTGGACGACGAGGCCCAGTTCGCGTTCGCGCGATGCATGGGCGTGCCGACCTCGCCGCACCCGACGCTGAAATTCGATGGCGAGCGCGTGATGCGACTCGACTCGGAGGAAGGCGGACGTGCCAATCAGTGGCACACCGACGTGACCTTCGTGGACCGGATTCCGAAGGCCTCCATCCTGCGGGCGGTAGAGCTTCCGCCGTATGGCGGAACCACCACCTGGACCTCGACGGTCGCCGCCTACCGCCAGCTGCCCAAGGCCTTGCAAGAGCTGGCCGACAATCTGTGGGCCATGCACAACAACCAATTCGATTACGCCCAAGTCGATCCCGCCAAGGTTGCGGAGTTGTTGGCCAAGGCCGGCTCAGGATCGAAGTACGTACGCGAATTCGGTGCGACCCATTTCGAGGCACACCACCCGGTGGTGCGGGTGCATCCGGAGACGGGTGAGAAGGCGCTGCTGCTGGGTAACTTCGTCAAGCGGATCTTGGATGTGAGCGGCAGCGAATCGCAAGCGTTGTTCCGGATGTTCCAGGACCGGATCACCTGGCTGGAGAACACGATTCGATGGAGCTGGGAGCTTGGCGACGTCGCGATGTGGGACAACCGCGCCACCCAGCATTACGCCATCTCCGACTACGGCGATCAGCGCCGCCGCATGCACCGCGTGACGCTTGCCGGTGACGTACCCGTGGGCGTCGACGGTGAGAGCAGCCGGGTGATCGCCGGGGACGCCAGCGACTACTCGGTGATAGACAACCCAAAGCGGTTGGTGGCGTAGCGGGTACCCTGCGCGGGAGGGCTAGGTCTGGCGCTTACCCAGCACGAACGCGGCCGCTGCGCCGAGGAGGGCGGCGATCAGCGCGAGGCCGCCGGCCAACCACCAGGACGGACCGCTCGACGCGTCGGGGCTCTTGGGCCCGAGCAGCGCGCCCACGATCGTGTTGAAGTTGTCGGTCTGATCGGTGAGGCCAGAGACGTTCGCGGCGCCCGGACCGTACGCGGCGATGCGCACCTGAGTTCCGGTGTGCGTCTGGGATTCGCCTTCCGGTGCAGTGGGATACATGATCCGCATGGTGGCGCCGTCGGCCGTCTTCACCGCGACCGACAGGCTTGACGGATTGTTGAAGTCCTCGGGAACGATGAGTGAGGAGTGCCCGTGATCGGCGGTCACGATCACCAGCGTGTTGCGGTCCTGGCGGGCGAAGTCCACGGCGGCCGAGACGGCCTCATCGAGGGCGATGGTCTCACCGATCTGACCACAAATGTTGGCCGCGTGATCCTGCTTATCGATCGATGCGGACTCGACCTGCAAGAAGAAGCCCTTGTCCTTTCCCTTCTTCGAGTTCACCAGGAGATCGATGGCTTTGGTGGTCATCGCGGACAGCTGGGGTTGATCCGTGGGCAGCTCGGGGTTCTGTCGGCAGGTGGTCGCGGACAGCTTGCCGCCGTTGGGCACCGCGGCGGGCACCTTGTCCCACTGCACCGGCAGGTTGCCCTTGCTGAAGACGCCCAGCACCGGATTGTCCAGGCTACTCAGCTTGTTCAGATCGCCTGCGGTGGTTAGCAACTGATATCCGGCAGCCTTGGCGACCTCCCACGAGGTCTCGCCCTTGTGCTCGCCGCCGGTGATGGTTTCGTCGAAATACTTGCCACCGCCGCCGAGGCTGATGTCGGCGCGGGTGTTCACCAGCTGCTCGGAGATGGAGCCCTTGCCGCCGTTGTCGACGGCGTTACCGGCGCACTTCTGCAGGGTCTCCTTGGGGCCCTTGCAGTCCCGATCGGTGACGTGCGCGGTGAGCACTGCCGGCGTAGCGTCCTGCAGTTCGGCGGTGGTGACATTCCCCGTCGCGAAACCCTGCTTCTGCACGATCTCCAGAATCGTGTCCAACGGCTGGCCGTCCAGATCCACCGAGATCGCGCCGTTGTAGGTCTTGGTCCCGGTGGCCCACCCGGTACCGGAGGCCGCCGAGTCGGTCACGTAGTCCGGCTTTCCCTTCTCCGGCCCGTCCTTGGTCAACGCGAACGTGGTGTATTCGCCGGTGATCGGCAGCGCGTCGAGCCCGGGAAGCGTCCCAGCGGCGCCGTACTGGTAGTTGCGCGCCGAGGTGATCTCCGAGGTGCCCATGCCATCACCGATCAGCAGGATGACGTTCTTGGCGTTGCGGCCCTGCACCGAATCCCGCAGATCCGCCGCCTTATCGCCGTCGCGTCCGCCCTTGGTGCGGTTGGCGCCGCCGGTCTTGGCGATATCGCCGACGGGCACCTCGGGTGAATCCGAGGGCGGCGCGGCAGCGGCAGAGGGGGCCAGCGCCAGTACTAGCGCCGCGGATGCGGCCAGTGCGATTCTGCGGGGGCTCATGCTGCCAGCTTGCTGTGAACCGGCGTCCGGGCGCCAGCCCTACGGTGAACGCCGGATGAACCCGGGCGTTGATTAGGCGCCGGAGTCGAGGTCCGCGGTCACCGAATACGCCACCAACAGCGCTGCCGAGGCGGCCTCGGCGGTCATCGCGACCGGGACTATTCCGGCGGGCCGGCGGTGAGCCAGCCACCGAAGGCCAGGCACCGTCGCCGCAGCATCACGGGCCTACTCGGCGGGCAGGTCCAAAACCAGGCGTCCTTCGCCACGCGAGACGCAGGTCAGGATCTGCCCCTCTTCGCGCTGGGACTCGGTGAGGATCTGATCGCGGTGGTCGGCGGTGCCGGCGAGCACGTTCACCCGGCAGGTGCCGCAGAAACCCTGCTGGCACGAGTAGGCCACATGCGGCAGCCGTTCCTTGATGACGTCCAGCGCGGTGCGATCGGCGGGTACCTCCAGCACCGGCCCACCGGGGCCCAACTGCACCTCGAAGGGATGACCATCCACCACGGGTGCGGCCGCGAATCGCTCGAAATGCAGTTCTACGGAAGGCATCTCGAGGAGGCGCCGCTGTAGGACGGCAAGCATCGGGGCGGGACCGCAGCAGTACACGGCGTCGTTCTCGCCCACGCCGGGCAGCAGGTCGTCGGCGGTCGGCAGACCGGACTGATCGTCGGTCCGAATGATGACCCGATCGCCAAACCGCTTGAGCTCGTTCAGGAAGGGGAGCGAATCGCGGTGCCGTCCGGTGTACACCATGGTCCATGGCTTCCCCAGTTGCTCGGCGAAGGCGATCATGGACAAGATGGGCGTGATGCCGATGCCGCCGGCCACGAAGTGCAGCTTGCGCGGCCCGGGCTGGGTCATGGCCAGCGGGAACGCATTACGTGGCCCGAGGATCTGCACCGTGGCACCGATCTGGAGCGCATCGTGCACCTCGATGGAGCCGCCGCCGCCATTGGGGATACGGCGCACGGCGATGCGGTAGTGGAACGGATCGGAGACGTCACCGCACAGCGAGTACTGCCGCATCCGGCCGGAGGGCAGCAACAGATCCAGGTGGGCACCGGGATGCCATGGCGGGAGCCGCTCCCCGTCGGGCGCGGCCAACACCAGGCTTGCGACATCCTGGTCCTTGGCCTCGATCCAGCGGTCCTTGACCACCAGTGTCAACGTCCGGTCGACGTGGTTCTCGGGTGGCTTCTTGAGAATCAGCAGGGCGCCGATGGCCCGGACGGCGACCGGGAACAGCACGGTGCCCAGCGCGATGGTGGGTGAAACCGGCAGGGTGCCGTACAGCGTCGGCGGCAGCGACGGCCGCTTGCGCTGGGTCGTGGGCTGAGTCTTGCGGCGGAAGCGATCGAACATCAGTAACCGGCCGCAGCCTTCGCGGCGGGCGACGTGCTCAGGTATGCCACCGCCTGCGCCGTGCTCCCCACCTGGTCGGGTGAGAAGCCCGGACGCATGAATTCCAGAGCCGACTTGGCCAGCTCGCGCCAGCGCAGGAAAGCTCCGCGCTTCATGGCCTTGTTCATCTGCCGCAGCACGCCGAAGACGCCGTAGTTGGGCAGCGAGGGGTCCTGCCGCACCAAGAACTTGGTGTAGCGCAGCATCACCCCGACGAGCAGCAGGGTCGCCAACACAAAGGTCAGCATCATGTGCCCGCGGCGGATCTGGAAGTACCGGGCGACGTCGTAGGCGACGCTGCGATGTTCGACCTCCTCGGCGCCATGCCAGCGGAAGAGGTCCACCATCTCCGCATCGGCGTTGAACTTCTCGAAGGGGTGGTTCAGCACCCAGTCGCCGAGCACGGCGGTGAAGTGTTCAATACCCGCGATGAGGGCCAGCTTCTCCACCATGACCCGGTACCGGAGCTTTTCGCTGCGCAGCTCGTTGGTCCGCTCCAGCATGTGGGTGATGTATTCGATCTGCTCAAGGGCGGGGCGGACATTGATCCCGTTCTTCTCCAGGAAGTCGCCGAGCACCTTGCTGTGAGTCTCCGCGTGTACGGCCTCTTGCCCCATGAAGCCGATCATGGCCTCCCGGATCTTGTCGTCCTTCACGTACGGCAGCGCGCGGGTGAAAGTGTCGACGAAGGCCCGTTCCCCTTCCGGCAGAAGCAGATTAAAGGCGGAAATGAAGTGCGAGACGATGGGCTCGTTGGGAATCCAGTGCAGCGGGGTGTGGCTGGTGTCGAACTGGACATTGCGGGGCCGCAGCACGACCTCGCCGGGCTCGGTCGGTACGACGTGCAGGCCGGTGGCCTCAGTTGTGTTGCGCGCCATGATGTCCTCCTACTTGTTGAGCTTATTGCCGAGGGTGCCCCAGAAGAACCGGTTCAGCGCCGGGGCCAGGCGGCTGAGGTGGTACTGCATATGTGCTTCCGGGGTGACCGGGACGACCGACTTGCCTTTGGTGACGGCGTTGACGATCTCCTTGGCCACCTTTTCCGGGCCGTATCCGCGTTTGGCGTACAGCCCCGCACCTTGCTGCTGTCGCTGGGCCTCGTCGGCAGCCGAGAGGCCGGAAAACTGGGTGGTGCGAATGATGTTCGTGTTGACGATGCCCGGGCAGATGGTGCTCACCTTGACCTTGTCGCGTGCGAGCTCGCCCCGCAGCACGTCGGAGAACATGAACACGGCCGCCTTGCTGGTGGCGTAGGCGCCCATCTCCGGGATCGGCGTGTATGCGGCGGCACTGGAGATGTTGACGATGTGACCGCTTTTACGTTCGGCCATCCGTGGCCCGAAGGCGCGGCAGCCGTAGACGACTCCGCCCAAGTTGATATTGAGCACCCGCTGGAAGTCAGCGGACGGGGTGTCGAAGAATCGTCCGGCTTGGCCGATCCCGGCGTTGTTGATCAAAACATCCGGCACGCCGTGGGTGCCGCATACCTCGTCGGCGAAGGCGGTGACGGCGCCCTCGTCGGAGACATCCAGGGCATAGGGGTGGGCGGTGCCACCCTGCTTCTCGATGAGCCCGACCGTCTCGTTGGCGGTGTCCAGGTTGATATCGGCGGCGACGATGCGGGCCCCCTGGCCGGCGAAGGCCAAGGCGGTTTCCCGGCCGATACCGCTTCCGGCGCCGGTCACCACCACCAGGCTGTTGCGCTGGGCACTGCCGGATGTCATGCATCCTCCGAATCCTGCGCACCGCTGCGCTTACGTGATGGAGGAGATTGTAAATCACTGCGAGTGCAGTGAAAAAGGCGTGATGTTCAATACGGCGTTCATCGACGTTTGTCGAGGAAACGGGCGTTGACCTACGCGTTGAGAGAATGACGCCGCAAGGTGTCGCGCCATCTAACCACCCGAGTTGGCGTCTACCGGGGTTCCTGACATATCGTTTTGATTACTTGTCGCGTCGGGGCACGAGATCCGCTGGTCAACGGTGTCCGGTGGGTGCCTCATCGTCACCGCGAGCACACCCAGCAGACGGCCGAGAAGGACGCTACGGACAAGGGCCAACGGGCCAGCCCCGGGGTACAGCACCACCCCGTGCCGGTCTGTGTGGCACCTTCGAGGAGGGCACGACGGGAGCATCCAAGCGATGCGCTCGGCCAGGCCCTGGAGACGAGACGAGCAGCCCATGCCACACCCCGCGACCGGGCTTTACAACCCGGCATACGAGCACGATTCGTGCGGTGTCGCCATGGTCGTGGATATGCACGGCCGGCGCAGCCGCGACATCGTGGACAAGGCCATCACCGCACTGCTGAACCTGGAACACCGTGGTGCCGCGGGAGCCGAACCGAACAGCGGTGACGGCGCCGGAATCATGCTGCAGATCCCGGACAAGTTCTTCCGTGCTGTCGTAGCCGAACAAGGAACTTTCGAGCTGCCCGCTGAGGGCAGCTACGCCTCCGGTATCGCCTTCCTGCCGCAGGGATCCAAGGACGCCGCGGCCGCCTGCGAGGCCGTCGAGAAGATCGTCGAGGCAGAGGGTTTGACCGTCCTGGGTTGGCGTGAGGTTCCTCACGACGATTCTTCGCTGGGCGCCCTGGCCCGCGACGCCATGCCCACCTTCCGGCAGCTGTTCATCTCCGGCGCCTCCGGCATCGACTTGGAGCGGCGCGTCTACGTGGTGCGCAAGCGCATCGAGCACGAGCTGGGTAACCAGGGATCCGGCCGGGGCAGCCTCGGCGAGGAAACCGTCTACTTCCCAAGTCTTTCCGGTCGCACCTTCGTCTACAAGGGCATGTTGACCACCCCGCAGCTGCGGGCGTTCTACCTGGATCTGCAGGACGAGCGGGTCGAGAGCGCGCTGGGCATCGTGCACTCGCGTTTCTCCACCAACACCTTCCCGTCCTGGCCGCTGGCGCACCCCTACCGCCGGGTGGCACACAACGGTGAGATCAACACCGTCGCAGGCAATGAGAACTGGATGCGGGCCCGCGAGGCGCTCATCAAGACCGATGTCTTCGGTGAGCCTGCACAGCTCGAGAAGATCTTCCCGATCTGTACGCGCGGTGCCTCGGACACGGCGCGGTTCGACGAGGCACTGGAACTGCTGCACCTGGGTGGCCGCCCCCTGCACCACGCGGTGCTGATGATGATTCCCGAGGCGTGGGAGCGGCACGAGTCCATGGACCCGGAGCGCCGCGCCTTCTACGAGTACCACTCCTCCCTCATGGAGCCCTGGGATGGACCGGCCTCGGTCTGCTTCACCGACGGCACCATCGTCGGGGCGGTGCTCGACCGCAACGGCCTACGGCCCTCCCGTGTTTGGGTGACCAGCGACGGACTCGTCGTGATGGCCTCCGAGGCCGGCGTGCTGGATCTGGATCCGTCCACCGTCGTGCAGCGCACCCGCCTGCAGCCCGGTCGCATGTTCCTGGTGGACACCACCCAGGGCCGCATCGTCTCCGACGAAGAGGTCAAGGCCGAGCTCGCCGCCGCCCAGCCGTACAAGCAGTGGCTCGACGAGGGATTGGTGCGGCTGGAGCAGCTGCCCGACCGTCCGCACCAGCACATGCCGCATGACCGAATTGTGTTGCGCCAGCAGGTATTCGGCTACACCTACGAAGAGATCAATCTTTTGGTGGCGCCGATGGCCCGCACCGGTGCCGAGGCTCTCGGCTCGATGGGTACCGACACCCCGATCGCGGTGCTGTCCAACCGCTCCCGGATGCTGTTCGACTACTTCCAGCAGCTCTTCGCGCAGGTCACCAACCCGCCGCTGGACGCCATCCGCGAGGAGGTCGTCACCAGCCTGGGTGGTGTAATCGGACCCGAGGGCGACCTGTTGCACCCGACTGCCGAGTCGTGCCACCAGATCCTGTTGCCGCAGCCGGTGCTGCACAACGACGAGCTGGACAAGCTGATCCACCTGGACCCCGCCGATCAGGTCGGCGGGCGCCCGCATGGCTTCTCCAGCCGGGTGATCCGCTGCCTGTACCCCGTCGCCGAGGGTGGTGCCGGACTGCGGACGGCCCTCGAGTCGGTGCGCGCCGAGGTATCGGCGGCCATTGCCGACGGCGCCCAGGTGATCATCCTGTCCGACCGTGAGTCGGACGACCAGATGGCGCCCATCCCTTCACTTCTGGCGGTCGCCGCGGTGCATCACCACCTGGTGCGGGAGAAGTCGCGCACCAAGGTCGGCCTTGTGGTCGAAGCCGGTGACGCGCGCGAGGTGCACCACGTCGCGGCGCTGGTCGGTTTCGGTGCCGCGGCCGTCAACCCGTACATGGCGTTCGAGTCGATCGAGGATCTGATCGACCGCGGCGTGATCTCGGGTGTGGAGCGCGACAAGGCGATTCGCAACTACATCAAGGCCGCCGGCAAGGGTGTGCTGAAGGTGATGTCCAAGATGGGCATCTCCACGCTGGCCTCCTACACCGGCGCGCAGCTGTTCCAGGCCATCGGCCTGTCGCAGGACATGCTCGATGAGTACTTCACCGGATTGGCTTGCCCCACAGGCGGTATCGGTCTCGACGAAATTGCCGCCGATGTGGCCTCGCGCCACCACCTGGCGTTCCTGGAGCGCCCCGAGGAGTGGGCGCACCGGGAGCTGGAAGTTGGTGGCGAGTACCAGTGGCGGCGTGAGGGTGAGTACCACCTGTTCAACCCCGACACCGTGTTCAAGCTGCAGCACTCCACGCGCACGGGCCAGTACTCGGTGTTCAAGGAGTACACCCAGCTGGTCGACGACCAGAGCGAGCGGATGGCTTCGCTGCGCGGCCTGCTGAAGTTCAAGAGCCCCGAGGACGGTGGACGCCCGCCGGTCCCGCTGGATGAGGTGGAGCCCGCGAGCGAGATCGTCAAGCGCTTCTCGACCGGAGCGATGAGCTTCGGCTCGATCTCCGCCGAGGCGCACGAGACGCTGGCGATCGCGATGAACCGTCTGGGCGGCCGCTCCAACTCCGGTGAGGGCGGCGAGGATCCACGCCGGTTCACCCCCGACGAGAACGGTGACTGGCGCCGCAGCGCCATCAAGCAGGTGGCCTCCGGCCGGTTCGGGGTCACCTCGCACTACCTGAGCAACTGCACCGATATCCAGATCAAGATGGCGCAGGGCGCCAAGCCCGGTGAAGGTGGCCAGCTGCCGGCGCACAAGGTGTACCCGTGGGTGGCCGAGGTGCGGCACTCCACGCCCGGCGTGGGACTGATTTCCCCGCCGCCGCACCATGACATCTACTCGATCGAGGATCTGGCGCAGCTGATCCACGATCTGAAGAACTCGAACCCGCAGGCGCGTATCCACGTGAAGCTGGTGTCGGAGAACGGTGTCGGCACGGTCGCCACGGGTGTCTCGAAGGCGCACGCCGACGTGGTGCTCATCTCCGGGCACGATGGCGGAACGGGTGCCACCCCGCTGACCTCCATGAAGCACGCGGGTGCGCCGTGGGAGCTGGGTCTGGCCGAGACCCAGCAGACGCTGCTGCTCAACGGCCTGCGTGACCGCATCGTGGTGCAGGTGGACGGCCAGCTCAAGACCGGCCGCGACGTGATGATCGCCATGCTCTTGGGCGGCGAGGAGTTCGGTTTCGCGACCGCTCCGCTGGTGGTGTCGGGCTGCATCATGATGCGCGTGTGCCACCTGGACACCTGCCCGGTGGGTGTGGCCACCCAGAACCCGGTGCTGCGCCAGCGCTTCAACGGCAAGCCGGAGTTCGTGGAGAACTTCTTCCTGTTCATCGCCGAAGAGGTGCGTGAACTCATGGCCGAGCTCGGCTTCCGCACCGTCAACGAGGCCGTGGGGCAGGTCGGCGCGCTGGATACCGAGAAGGCGATTGCGCACTGGAAGGCCAGCAAGATCGACCTGACCCCGGTGCTGACCGAGCCGGAGTCGGCGTTCATGAACCAGGACCTGTACTGCAGCGGTTCGCAGGATCACGGCCTGGAGAAGGCGCTGGATCAGCAGCTCATCGTGATGAGCCGCGAGGCGCTGGATCACGGCACCCCGGTGAAGTTCGAGACGCTGATCACCAACGTCAACCGGACCGTCGGCACCATGCTCGGTCACGAGGTGACCAAGGCCTATGGCGGCGAAGGTCTCCCGGACGACACCATCGACATCACCTTCACCGGCTCGGCGGGCAACAGCTTCGGTGCCTTCGTGCCGCGCGGCATCACGCTGCGGTTGTTCGGTGACGCCAACGACTACGTGGGCAAGGGCCTCTCCGGTGGACACCTCGCGGTGCGCCCGTCCCGTGAGGCACCCGCCGGCTTTGAGGCCGAGAAGAACATCATCGGCGGAAACGTCATCCTGTTCGGCGCTACGAGCGGTGAGGCCTTCCTCAACGGCCTGGTGGGCGAGCGGTTCGCGGTACGCAACTCGGGAGCATCCGCTGTCGTGGAGGGCGTGGGCGATCACGGGTGCGAGTACATGACCGGTGGAACCGTGGTGGTACTCGGCCCGACCGGACGTAACTTCGCCGCGGGTATGTCCGGCGGTGTGGCCTACGTCTACGACCCGGTCAAGCAGCTGGTGGACAACCTCAACGACGAGATGGTCGATGTGGATGCGCTCGACCCCGACGATGAGCAGGTGCTGCGCAGCTTGATCGAGAAGCATGTGGCGGCGACCGACTCTGCTGTCGGACAACGCATTCTGGCCGACTGGAGCGGCCAAAGTGACTCCTTCGTCAAGGTGATGCCGCGCGACTACCGTCGCGTGCTGGAGGCAATCGCCGACGCGGAGCTGACCGGAGGCGATGTGAACGAAGCGATCATGGCGGCTGCTCGTGGGTGACCCAAGCGGCTTTCTGACCCACACCACCCGCGAACTGCCCAAGCGGCGCCCTGTGCCGCTGCGGCTGCTCGACTGGAAAGAGGTCTACGAAGACTTCGAGCACACGGCCCTGCAGACGCAGGCGTCGCGCTGCATGGACTGCGGAATCCCGTTCTGCCACAAGGGCTGTCCGCTGGGCAACCTGATTCCCGAGTGGAACGACATGGTGTACCGCGGAAACTGGCGCGAGGCCATCGAGCGGCTGCACGCCACCAACAACTTCCCCGAGTTCACCGGTCGGCTCTGCCCCGCGCCGTGTGAGGCCTCGTGTGTGCTGGGCATCAACCAGGACCCGGTGACCATCAAGCAGGTCGAGGTCGAGCTGATCGACAACGCCTTCGAGAATGACTGGGTCAAGCCCATTCCGTCTGAGGTGAAGACCGGCAAGAAGGTCGCGGTAGTGGGTTCCGGACCGGCGGGATTGGCTGCGGCACAGCAGCTCACTCGCGCCGGACACGACGTCACCGTGTACGAGCGGGCCGACCGCATCGGCGGTCTGCTGCGTTACGGCATCCCCGAGTTCAAGATGGAAAAGCGCCACATCGACCGGCGTCTGGACCAGATGCGGGCCGAGGGAACGGTTTTCGAGGCTGGTGTGAACGTTGGTGTCGACATAACCGCCGACGACCTCCGCACCAACTTCGATGCCGTGGTTCTTGCCGGCGGGGCAACCGCCTGGCGCGATCTGCCGGTTCCGGGCCGCGAGCTCGAGGGCATCTACCAGGCCATGGAATACCTGCCGTGGGCCAACAAGGTGCAGCTGGGCGATGACGTCGTGGACGCCGACGGCCAGCCGCCGATCACGGCAAAGGGCAAGCGCGTCATCATCATTGGTGGTGGCGACACCGGCGCCGACTGCCTGGGCACCGCCCACCGGCAGGGTGCGGCGAGCATCCAGCAGTTCGAGATCATGCCCAAGCCGCCGGAGCTGCGTTCCGAGCGCGACCCGTGGCCTACCTACCCGACACTGTTCCGGGTGGCCTCCGCGCACGAAGAGGGCGGCGAGCGGATCTACGCCGTGAACACCGAGCGGTTCCTCGGCGAGGACGGCAAGGTGACCGGCCTGCGCGCCCACGAGGTCGTCTTCAACGCCGGTAAGTTCGAGAAGGTCGAGGGCTCGGACTTCGAGCTGGAGGCCGATATCGTCTTCCTGGCAATGGGATTCGTTGGGCCGGAGAAGCCGGGACTGCTCGAGAATCTGGGTGTGGAGCTCACCGATCGCGGGAATGTGGCGCGCAACGACGCGTACGCGACCTCGGTCGACGGTGTGTTCGTGGCCGGAGACATGGGCCGCGGTCAGTCGCTGATCGTATGGGCGATTGCCGAGGGCCGTTCCGCTGCTGCCGCGGTGGACGCGTACCTCACCGGTGAGACGGCGCTACCCGCGCCGATCAAGCCGACCGCCGCACCCCAGCGCTAGTCGCTCCTGTCGAGAAGGCGCTCCGCGCGCGTTTCTCGTGCGTACCTCGTGTCGATTCCGTGCGCAGAAGCCTGCTCGCAGTGGTGTGAGCAGGAATGTTGCCGGGACACCCCGGGTCGGTAGCTCGCGAAGAGTTCGTTGGCCGCTACCAGATAGGTTTGCTTGTCGCGGGTGTGACACGTGAGATCGGCAGGAATTTGCGTTATGCTACTGACCGGTTCTGAAAGCTTGCCGACGCAGGAGATGTTCTCGTGCCCAACACACCCGTTACCAAGACATGGGTTGGCCGAATTACCTGGTCACTGCTCCGTCATCCCATGAAGAGTCATAGTTTCCCGGAGAAGAACGAGCGGCTCATCACCCGCGAAGAGCTCCTGCGCTTCAGCCACTGAGCGTTGCTCGCGGGAGTAGTCGGCGTGTCGAAGTGCGGACACGCGCATCGTGTCGAGATCGTTATAGACCTGTAACCAGTCAGAGTGTCGGCGGTAGCGGATAACGCCCCACCGACGGTTGCCCCTAACCCCGCACAGTCAGCACCTGCGGCCCGTCTGCGGTGATGGCGATGGTGTGTTCGGAGTGTGCGCCCCGCGACCCGTCGGCCATCCGTAGCGTCCACCCGTCCGGATCCACGATGAGCCGGTGGGTTCCGCGCCCGAACCACGGCTCCAATGCCAGCGTGAGGCCCGGCTCGAGCTTCAACCCCCGTCCCGCCGTCCCCTTGTTCGGTACGTGGGGATCCTCATGCATGGTCCGGCCCAGGCCGTGTCCACCGAAATCGGTGTTGATCCGGTAGCCGGCGCCTTCGGCGACCGTGGCCACCGCCGCGGAGATATCGCCGAGCCGATTACCCGGCCGTGCCGCCGCGATGGCTGCGTCCAGGGCCATCCGAGTGGTGTCGATCAGCCGGACATCCTCGGGGTCCGGGGTCCCGACGATGACGCTCACCGCCGAGTCGGCCACCCAGCCGTCGATACTCACCGCGAAGTCCATGCTGAGCAGATCTCCGTCGGCGAGTACGTAGTCATGGGGGAGTCCATGCAGCACAGCATCATTGACTGACAGGCAGATGACATTGCGGAATGGTCCGCGTCCAAACGAGGGGGAGTAGTCCCAGTAGCAGGACACGGCGCCGCGTTCGGTGACCATGTCACGTGCCCGCTGTTCCAGCGATAGCAGGTTGACACCCGGTGCGGCCAATGACGACAACTCCGCCAGTACCGAGGCCACGAACTCGCCGGTCACGCGCATGCGCCCGATCTCCGTGGGCGACTTCAACTCGATCACGCGTACCTCCTTGACGGTATTTAAATACCACCTTAGGGCTTTCGGTATTTAAATACCAAGACTAAAGTCGTGAACATGGTTCGTCAGCCGCTCACCGCCGAACAACTGGCCGCGGGTAAGCGTTTGGGCCGACTGCTGCGCGCCGCGCGTGCCGACCGGCCGCTCGACGATGTCGCCCGCGCTTCGGGGATCTCACCGGAGACGCTGCGGAAGATAGAAACCGGACGGCTCCCGACGCCCGCATTCGGCGCCGTCGTCCAACTCGCCGGAACCCTGTGCCTCGATCTCAACGACGTGGCGGCCGTATGGCAGGAAGAGACCAAGATCGGCGCCGCGTCCTAACCACCGCGGCCGTAAAATCGGCCGGGTGCACAGCTGGGGTGGGGAGAGGCGGCTGCCGCGTCGCGTCGTGATGAGCGCGCTGGTCATGGCGGTACTGGCAATGGTGGTACACCACCGCCTGGTCCCCTTCGACATCCGTTTCTTCGGGCTGACCGAGAACGGCTACGACCTGGATACCTATCGGGCCGCGGTCCGCGGGCTCTGGGACGGCAAGAGACTGTATGAGGCGCCGGCACTCAACCAGGCCTGGTTCGTCTACCCACCGTTCGCGACGCTGGTTCTCGCGCCGCTCGCGTGGGCCTCATTCGAGGTCGCGAAGTGGATGCTGCTGTTTCTTTCCCTTTCTGTGCTGGCACTGATCGCGTGGCGCATCCTGCGGTTGGCCGGGATTCGTGGCGACGGCCGGCTGGTTGTGGTCAGTGCCGCGCTGGCCGTCATCGTCATCGACGTCGAACCGGTGCAGGCCACCCTCTGGTGGGGTCAGATCAATGTCCTACTCATGGCGGCAGTGCTTCTCGACCTGCTGGCCCCCGCGCAGGCCCGATGGCGAGGAATAGGGCTCGGTCTGGCCGCGGGTATCAAACTCACCCCGCTGATCTTCCTGCCGTACCTGCTGCTCACCCGCCAATGGCGCGCCTCGGCGATCGCCACGGGAACCTTCGCCGCCACCGTGGCATTGACGTGGCCATTGCTGCCGCGTGACAGCGGCTGGTTCTGGAGCCATCTGGGCGATACCGCACACATCAGCCGAATCGATCACCTGGCCAACCAGTCGATCAACGGATTCCTCGCCAGGTACTTCTTCCCGCAGCCGCGCCCCGAATGGCTGTGGATCGGACTGAGCCTGGTAGTTCTTGCCGCGGGCCTCGCGGTGGCGGTGTGGGCGCACCGCAGAGGCGAACGAACTTTGGCCGTGGTCTTGGTCGGCCTCACCGGATGTGCGGTATCGCCGTTCAGTTGGGCCGCCCACTGGGTGTGGTTCGCGCCGGCGATCATTTGGCTGGTCGCGAAAGCATGTACTACACAACGGCCTTGGTCGCGTGGTTGGGCTTATCGTGCCGCGGCACTATTCGCGATGGTCTTCATGTGGACCCTGCACCGGCCAGGCCGCGGGCACACCACCATCTATTTCAGCGGGGTGTACTGGAACTTCCTGGACCTGCGGCCCTTCTGGGTGGGCCAACTGATGAGCGGTTGGTACCCGCTGGTGTTCCTGTGCTTCACGATCGGCGCCTGCGCCTGGCTGCGTCTGAGCACCGCCACGGCCGACGATCCGGCTGAGTTGGCGATGCTGACGACGGACATCGAGGACTTCGTCCCTGATGATCTGGATGAGCCGATGAGGGCGCGCGCCTAATGTCCGACGCGCCGCCGACAGCCAGGCGATGGGCTGTGTTGGCCGGTGCGGCCGTCCTGGTGGCGGCATTGATCATCACTTCGGTACTGATCACCAAGAAGCGCGGTACGGAGCGCCTGCCCGTCGAGAACGCGCCGGCTGCGCCTACCGCTTACCTGCCCACACCCGTACCGGAACATCCACTGCTGCCGTATCTTCCGACACTGGCCAATGCGCCCGGCTGGTTGGATATCAACTATTGGGCGCCTCACGGCGATGACGACTACGCCACGTCGAGGCGGGCGCGGTGTGGTTTTGCTCCGGAGCCCGGCGACCCCAACGGGCCCATGCTGATTGGTGCCTATTACAAGAGCCCGAATCGCAGCGGCCCGAGCCTTCGTGTGCAGCTGTGGAAAGCCTGGCCCGGCCGCGATGTCGTGGGCGACATGGTCGCGTGGGGCAACCACTGCGCGCGGTATGTCGATGAGTTCCACAACACCCATATCATTCGGATGATTCGCGACAGTCCGGTAATGCCCAGTGACGCTATCCAATTCGAGCACCGAAACATCACTCCTCCGATCGTTCCGGACCCGAACTACGCCGACCCCAACAATCGTGCCGTGGTGATTGCCCGCAACGGGATGGTGCTGCGCGCCGAGACCTTCCCCACCCGTGAGAACTCCGGGGAAGGTGATCTTGCGCAGACGGTGCGGGCATTCGTCGCGCAAACGGCGGAGAAACCCACCACCGTGATCTCGACCTCCAGCATCGCCCAGTGGCCTCCTGCGCGGATAGCGACACCGGCCATGGCGCAGCCCTCTGTGGAGTCTGATGTGCAGATCAGGCCACCCGACTTCCCGCCGCCTCCTGTCACTCCGGATACGCAGCCGTGCGAAAACGATCCACTCGCGTCCAGGGGAAGCAGCAGCGAAGATGCATGGCGGACGTCGCCGCCGGGAGGCGATCTGCAGGTTGTGGCGAACGGCATGAAGGTGCTGCGGGAACGCCCGGGTGTGGACGGGCTGGCACTACTCGACCGGTGGGTTCAACAATGCCGGGAACACCTCGACACCCCGAAAGTCTGTGTCGGCACCGGTTGGAGTCCGTCATTGACGGCCCTGCCGCCCATCAGAATTCACGACGAGTTGGTCACCGGCTATGAGCGGGTGGTGTTGACTCTGGGCCACACCAAAGGCGGAAATGCCACCTGCGAGGTGGCGCGCACGGTGGCACAGACAGTTCGGGTGCGCGGAGTCGTTCTCTACCAGGCGTCACCGTACGGTTCCGTATCCGGTGTGAACAAGGCCTGGCCGGAATCTGAGCAGGCGCTGCGCGAGCAACGCGATCAGCTGGCGTACGTGATCGATCGCATCCACCACGCCTAAGGTCTGACTATGGACCCGGTTAGCGCGTTACGCGAGATCGCGTACTACAAGGAGCTCGCCCGCGAGGAATCCCGCCGGGTGATGGCCTACCGCAAGGCCGCCGAGGTCATCGCCGCGCTCAGTCCCGAAGAACGAGAACGTCATGGCGACAACAAGACCTGGAAAAGCCTGACGGGTCTGGGGCCCAAGACGGCGACGGTCGCCGCCGAGGCCTGGGCCGGCAAGGTCCCGGCGACCCTCGAACAACTACGCGTCAACGCCAAGGGCACCGGTGGTGGCACGATGCGGGAAGCGCTCAAGGGGGACCTGCATCTGCACTCCAACTGGTCCGATGGATCGGTGCCCATCGATGAAATGATGAGCGCGGCCAAGGCGCTCGGCCACGAATACTGTGCGCTTACCGACCATTCGCCCCGCCTGCGGGTGGCCAACGGGCTATCGGCGGACCGGCTACGGGCGCAGCTGAAAGTCATCGATGGTTTGCGAGATCAGATGGCGCCCATGCGAATTCTGACCGGCATCGAGGTCGATATTCTCGACGACGGTGATCTGGATCAGGACCCAGAACTTCTCGATCAGCTCGACATCGTGGTGGCAAGCGTGCATTCCAAGCTTGCGATGGATTCCGCCGCCATGACGCGGCGCATGATCGCCGCCGTCACCAACCCGCGTGTGGATGTGCTGGGCCACTGCACGGGACGGCTGGTGGAGGGGGAGCGCGGCACCCGTGGTGAGTCGAAATTCGATGCCGCAGAGGTGTTCCGGGCCTGTCGCGACTCGGGCACGGCCGTCGAGATCAACTCGCGACCGGAGCGCAGGGATCCGCCGCGCCGGTTGCTCGACCTGGCGCTGAACATCGGCTGTGACTTCTCCATCGATACCGATGCGCACGCGCCCGGGCAGCTGGAGTTCTCCGGGTACGGCTGCGAACGCGCGCTCGACGCGGGGGTCCCGGAGGAACGAGTGATCAACACCTGGCCCGTCGAGCAGCTGCTGGCCCGGACCACACGGGACCGGTAGTCGCCTATTGACACTTTGAACACATTCGCGCAAAGTGTTCAAACGTGAAGCTCGTGAAGACGACGGGCCCGCGCGGTGAGGTACCTGAACCGATCGTTGCGGCCGTCGCACAGACCCTGGTCAGATCCGGAATTCAGCGATTCAGCCTTTCGGCCGCCGCCGACGAGGCGGGTGTTTCACGTGGCACCATCTACAACTGGTTCGGCGGCAAGAAGGAGGCCATCGATGTGGCCGTGGGCTTCATCGCGGGCGCCTTCATCGAGCTGTTCGCCGGGGCGGTAAGTGCCAAGACCACCCTGACCGATCAGGTCGGTGAGGCCGCGGTGCGCATCAGTGACCACCGCGCCTGGTCCGATCGCCTGGATCCGACCCTGCACGTGTCGAACGTGTTGGAGCTGGTGCTCGACGAGTGCGGTGACGACCTGATGCGCCGGTCGGTCGAGTTTTGGGTACCGCAGGTCGAGGCCGCCAAGGAACGCGGCGAGATCGGCAGGGACGTCGACGCCACCGAGGCGGCCGAATGGATCATGCGAACCCTGATGAGCATCGAGGTGCTGCCCGCCATCTCCGTCGACCTGAAGGATCCGGACCGGGTGCGCGACTACTTCTCCCGATTCATCCTGCGCGGACTGGCATGACAAATCTCGACTTTCAGGTCGCGATCATCGGGGCCGGCCCGGGTGGCATCGCCGCCGCCCACTACCTGCGTCGCCAGGGCATCGACGATTTCGTCATCCTGGACCGCGCCGACGACTTCGGCGGCACCTGGCGCGACAACACCTATCCGGGCCTCGCCGTCGACATCCCAATCTTGTTTTACCAACTGAGTTTTGCGCGAACCGGGCGGTGGAACAAGCTGTTCGCCGACGGCGCCGATATCCAGCGCTACCACTTGTCGGTGGTGGCCGAACTGGGGCTGCGTAAGCATTTCCAGGGCGGCAGTGACGTGATCGCGGAACGCTGGAATGAGGACGGCGACCACTGGGAACTCACCATCGCGGGGCAGCGGCCCATCCGCGCGCGATACGTCATCAGCGCGGTGGGCGGATACATCGACACCAAACCGGGACCGGACATCCCCGGTATCAACAGTTTTCGTGGCAGAGTCATGCGACCCAACGCCTGGGATCACTCCTACGACCACGCCGGCAAGCGTGTCGCGGTGATCGGCACCGGCTCCAGCGGCATCCAGATCGCCCCCGCCGTCGCCAGGACTGCCGCGTCGGTCACGACCTTCCAGCGCACTCCCGCATGGATCATTCCCAAACCCAACCCAGACCTTTCACCGCGCGCCCAGCAGATACTGAACGCGCCATTTGTGCTGACGATCATCAACGCGCTGATCGTTGCGTCGATGGACATCGCGGAGGCCGTGCTGTTCCACCTGCTGCCGCTGCTTCCGGAATCTGTACTGCGCCTGCTGATTCCCCGGTACGACAACATGGCGAGACGGTGGTACCGCAATCTGCTGGGGGACATCGTCAGGGACCCGAAACTGCGGGATGCCCTGATGCCCAGCTACGGCATACTCGCGCGGCGCACCATCTTGTCGAACGACTTCCTGCAGGCGGTGGATGCCGGTGCAGTTCGACTGATCACCGAGCCCATCGCACGTGTCACCGAAACCGGCATCGAGACGGCCGACGGTACCCAGCACGATGTCGACCTTCTGGTTTTGGCGACCGGCTACGAGATATACACCGATCCGGAGCATTACAAGCCGGGAGTGGTGCAGGGCCGCAACGGATTCGATATCGGTGTGTACTACCGCGACAACGAGATGCGGACCTACGGTGGGTCGGCACTGCCCGGCCTGCCCAATCGATGGATGCTGGTGGGTCCCGAGGGCAACCAGGGACAGGGCTGGCACGCGATGGTGGAGGCCAACGCGCGCCATGCGGCCCGAATCATCGGCGAATCGAGCCGGTGCCATCGTGAAGTGGCAGAGGTCAGCCGGCGGGCGTTCGACAAGTGGGTGCGCAAGATGGCTCACCAGAGCAAGGCGATCCGGCTGTATGCGACCGACTGCCAACCGCCGTTGAGCACCTACTTTGTCAATTCCAAGGGCGAGACGCGGTACTACCGTCCACAGACGGTGAGCGAAATGAATTGGTTCTCAAGGTGTTCCCCGCTCTCCGACTACGCGTTCCGCCCCGTGTCCATCGAAGCAAAGGTGCATCATGACCAGTCAGCCTGACAAACCACTTGCCGGACGCGTCGCGTACATCACCGGAGCGGGACGCGGCCAGGGGTGTGCGCACGCGATTCGGCTGGCCGCCGACGGCGCCGATATCGTGGCCATCGACACCTGTGACAAACCATCGCCCTACAACGAATACCCGTCGACCACACCGCAAGAGTTCGACGAGACCGTAGCCGCGGTAAGGGATCTGGGACGCGACATCATTGCTGAACGCGTCGACGTGCGCGATCTTGCCGGACAGCAGAAGGTGATCGACGAGGCGATTACCCGATTTGGTCGCCTGGACATCGTGGTGGCCAACGCGGGGATCGCCAGTTGGGCCCGGCTATGGGAGATCGAAGCCGACCAATGGCGTGATGTCATCGACGTCAATCTGACCGGAGTGTGGAACACCATCAAGGCGGCGGTCCCCGCAATGATCGAAGCCGGTAACGGCGGATCCATCATCACGGTGAGCTCGTCGGCCGGAATCAAGGCCATGCCGGGCTGCGGGCACTACGTGGCGGCGAAGTTCGGTGTAGTGGGCCTGACAAACTCTTTGGCAGTCGAATTGGGGGAGTATGGGATTCGCGTCAACTCCATTCATCCCTACGGAACCAACACGCCATTGGCGGCTGACCAGTCGGTGTTGAGGATGTTCGAGAAACACCCCGCATATCTGCAGAGCTTCAGTCAGACACTGGTGGACAACGATCGGCTCGTCGAACCCGCCGAGATCGCCGAGGTGGTGGCCTGGCTCGCCGGTGATGCGTCCGGTGTCATGACCGGCGCCCAAATTCCGGTCGACAAGGGGTACCTGAAGCGATGACCACCTGTCCGTTCGCGCCGGGATTCGACTTCACCGATCCGGATCTGATTCAGCAGCGCATCCCCGCCGAGGAATTCGCATACCTGCGAAAGACCGAGCCCATCTGGTGGAACGCGCAGCCCAGGGGAGTGGCGGGCTTCGATGACGACGGTTACTGGGTGGTGACCAAACACGCTGATGTCAAAGAGATATCGCGTCTCAGCGAGGTCTTCTCCAACAGTGCGAACACCACGGTGGTGCGCTACAACGAGGACATCACCCCCGAGCAGCTCGAGGTCCAGCGCGAGAACCTGCTGATCGACATGGACGAACCCAAGCACCGCGTGCTGCGGCGCATCGTCTCACCGCTCTTCACGCCCAAGGCCGTCAACGGCTTGCACGCTCGGCTTGTCGAGCGCGCCGGCGGCATCGTGGAGGCGGCCGCCGAAAAGGCCAGTGGCAATTTTGTTTCCGATATCGCCTCGGTGCTGCCGATGCACGCCATCGCGGACCTCGTGGGCATTCCGGAATCGGACCGGCAGCAGGTGCTGGACTGGACCAACCAGATGTTCGCCTACGACGACCCGGCCATCGGCAAGGACACCGCCACCACCGCGACGGTTTCGATGCTGGGCTACGCCTACGCGATGGCCGAAGAGCGCCAGCTGAATCCGCGTGACGACATACTGACCGGGCTGGTGCAAGGCGCCTACGACGACCGGCCGCTGACCCCACTGGAGTTCGCCTACTTTGTCATTCAGCTGATGGTCGCGGGCAACGAGACCTCGCGCAACGCGATCACGCACGGGGTACTGGCCTTCGCCGACAATCCCGCGCAGTGGGAGCTGTACCGCGAGCACCGCCCGCCGACAGCCGCCGACGAGATCATCCGATGGGCCAGCCCTATCATCGCCTTCCAACGCACCGCTCTGCAGGACGTCGAACTTGGCGGCGTGCAGATCGGCGCGGGCCAGCGCGTCGGCATGTTCTATGCCTCTGCCAACTTCGACGAGGACGTGTTCGACGAACCGTTCACCTTCAATATCGAGCGCGACCCCAACCCTCATCTCGCGTTCGGCGGCCACGGGATTCACTATTGCCTTGGCGCGAATCTCGCGCGGCTGGAAATCGGCATCATGTTCGACGCGTTGGCAGACAGGCTGCCGGACCTGACCCCGACCGGGGAGCCCACCCGCTTCCGGTCGGGGTGGATCAACGGCGTGGTGGCATTGCCCGCGAACTACATCGGATGAGGTCGTGGTGTTCGACAGGTCGAGCGGATATGAGGGCGTCGCCGCGGAGTTTGTCCGTGTTCGATCGACCACCGTCGGGGTGGACAGGGTCCGCGACTGGGCCAAAGCGTTGCCCTGTGGAGCCGCCGTTGTCGATCTGGGTTGCGGGCCCGGCGTTCCCCTTACCGAGGTGCTGGTAGCGGAGGGACTTCGGGTCTACGGTATTGATGCCGCACCGTCCTTCGTCCAAGCATTTCGGCGCAACCTCCCCAACACGCCGGTTGCCTGCGAATCCGTCCACGATTCGACATTTTTTGGCCGGACTTTCGATGGTGTCTTGGTCTGGGGGCTGATGTTCTTGCTTTCTGCCGAGGATCAGCGGCACCTGATCCAGCGGATTGCCGACATATTGGCGCCGGGCGGCAGGCTGCTGTTCACCTCCGCCGCGCGGATTGGGTCTGGCAAGGATGTGCTGACGGGGTTGGAGTCACGGTCCCTTGGGGCCGAGGAGTACCGCCGGCAGCTGGCAGCGGTTGGGATTTCAGTCGTCGGTGAATACGAAGATGAGGGCCACAATCACTACTTCGATGCCGTCAAGGAAATGAAGACGATTCGGCCCACATCGCCGACCGCCGAGTGAGCACACACTCTGACCTGTGCCATTACCGCAGACCTCGTGCACAGTGTGATCGGGATCGCAAGGGTCTAACTTTACTTTTCTCACCGAACCGTAAGCGGTAGCATCGCGGCATGTCCGAACACTTTGACGTGCTCATTGTCGGCGCAGGCATCTCCGGGATCAGTGCCGCGTGGCACATCCAGGATCGCTGCCCGTCCAAGACCTACGCGGTGCTTGAGGCCCGCGACGACATGGGTGGCACCTGGAACCTGTTCAAGTACCCGGGTATTCGGTCCGACTCGGACATGTACACGCTGGGTTTCCGGTTCTCCCCGTGGAATGACAGCCGCACTCTGGCCGACGGCCCGTCGATCCTCGACTACGTACACAAGACCGCAGCCAACGCCGGAATCGACGGGCACGTCCGGTACCGCCAGAAGGTCGTCGGTGCCGCCTGGAACACCGAAACCCAGCAGTGGACCGTCCAGGTGGACCACGACGGTAAGACCATCGAGTACACCTGTTCCTTCCTGTTCTGCTGCAGTGGTTACTACGACTACGACCAGGGCTACTCGCCGGAGTTCCCCGGGTTGGCGGACTTCAAGGGCACCGTGGTGCACCCGCAGCACTGGCCCGAGGACCTTGACTACAAGGGCAAGAAGGTCGTGGTGATCGGCTCGGGTGCCACCGCCGTGACGCTGGTTCCGGCGATGGCACCCGACACCGGCCACATCACCATGCTGCAGCGCTCACCCACGTACATTCTGTCGCTGCCCAACGAGAACCCGATCATCAACGGGCTGCGAAAGGTGCTGCCGGCCAAGGTGGCTTACCCCGTCGCACGCTGGATCAACATCGGCCAGCTGATCTTCAGCTACCAGGCCAGCCGCAAGTTCCCGCGTGCTGCGCGCCGGATCATCATGGCGCAGGCCAAGCTTCAGCTGCCCAAGGGATACGACTACAAGACCCACTTCGGCCCCAAGTACAACCCGTGGGACGAGCGTCTCTGTGTGGTGCCCAACGGCGACCTGTACAAAGCCGTCCGCAAGGGCAAGGCCGATATCGTCACCGACCACATCGAGACGTTCGACGAAACCGGCATCAAGCTGAAGTCGGGCAAGCACCTCGACGCTGACATTGTCATTACCGCAACGGGTTTGAACCTGAAATTCTTCAGCGGCGTCATCCCGACGGTCGACGGCGAGCCGGTGGACCTCCCCTCGCAGACCGTCTACAAGGGCGCGATGCTCACCGGCGTCCCGAACATGGCGTTCACCATCGGCTACACCAATGCCTCGTGGACGCTCAAGGCCGACCTGGTGTCGGAGTACGTGGGCCGACTGCTGAACTACATGGACGAGAACGGCTATGTGACAGCGGTTCCCGAGCTTGCCGACGAGACCCTCGAGAAGCAGCCCTTCATGGACTTCACCCCCGGGTACGTGCTGCGTGCGCTGGAGGAGCTGCCCAAGCAGGGTGACAAGCATCCGTGGCGTTTGAAGCAGAACTACGCCTACGACATCGGCATGATGCGGCGCAGCCGTGTCACCGAGGGCATGCGCTTCGGCAGGAAGAAGGCGGCAGTGGCTCCGGCCGCCGAGCGCGCAGCCGTCAACAGCTGAGGATTTCTTCAGAACGGCCGGGTGTCACGAGGTGACACCCGGCCGTTTCGCTTGTCGGACCCACGTTTTCGGCGCGCGTCCCGGTGAGCGTGTTCGCCTGGGAAGGGGCTACTTCTGTTCTGGTGGGGCAAGATTCGTGCTGGCAGAGATCAAGGCGGGCAGCATCGGCCGCATGGGCAGCAATCGCCGTACCGCAGCCAGGACTCGTGCGGTCCAGTCGGTGGTCGAGGAGGGGTCCTTGATGCTGTCGATGGCCACCCCCTGACCCATCGCGACGCACAGGCGAGCAAGGTCTTGCACGCTTTCCGTGGGAAGTCCGAGATCGTGGTAGAGCTCGGTGATCACACCGGCAACGTGGTTCAGCATGGTCCTGTCGCGGGCCGCGAGCTCGTCGTTGAGCGTCGAATTGTGCCGGGCGACCAAGGCGAGCTCTATTTTCAGCAGAGCCCAGCCGGTATCGCTGAGCGATTGCTCAATCCAGACCTGAAACCTTTCCAGGCGATCCTCTGAGGAACCTTCGGCGAGCGATTGGCGATAGCTCTCGATCACTTGCTCGGTGTGGCGATCGATGACCTCCAACGCCAGGGCCTCTTTACTCGGAAAATTCGAATACACGGCGCCCCGGCTGTAGCCAGCGTCTTCGGCCACCTGCTCATTCGACGTCGCCGCAAAACCTTGCCGTAGGTAGAGCTGGGTCGCGGACTCCACGAGTCGGGCCTTGGTCTGAGCCTGAGCCTCAGAGCGAGTCAATCGTTTGGCCACGACCGATGAGTCTATGCGGTGGGCTTCGATCATCAGAAGAACCGCGAGGTACGGTCGGTCGATGATCCGGTGTGGGATGTCGGGGTGACCGAGCTCCTGGCCGACGTCGCGGAGGGAGTGGCGACTCTCACCCTGCACGGTCCGGCGACACGTAACGCGTTCACCGCCGAGCTGGGGCGTGAACTGGGCGCCGCCTACCGGCGTCTCGACGAGGACCCAGGCGTTCGCGTCATTGTGCTTACCGGCACTGCGCCGGCGTTTTGTAGTGGTGCACAGATCTCGATGGGCGCGGAAACCTTTGCCGCCCCGGATAATCCGGATTTCTCGGCCTCGCCGGTGCAACCCGCGGCATTCGAGCTCAGTACCCCCGTCATCGCGGCGGTGAACGGGCACGCGATCGGCATTGGGATGACGCTGGCGTTGCACGCCGACATCCGGATCCTCGCCGAGGGGGCCCGCTACGCGATACCGCAGGTGCGATTCGGGGTGGCGCCGGATGCCATGGCGCACTGGACGCTACCGCGGTTGGTCGGCACGGCGGTGGCGGCAGAACTGCTGCTCACTGGCGCGAATTTCTCGGCGCGGCGGGCCGTCGAGACAGGTTTGGCCAACCGTTGTCTGCCCGCTGATGAGGTACTGGGTGCCGCGTTGGAGCTGGCTCGCGATATCGCGATAAACGTGGCGCCCGAGTCCGCGGCGCTGACCAAGCGGCTGCTGTGGGATGCGCAGATGACAGGGATGACGCCAGTCGAGGTCGCGACACGGGAGACGGCCGATCACCTGCGTCTTATGGGTTCACGGGACGCCACGGAGGGGCCGCGCGCATTCATGGAAGATCGCACCCCACGTTGGCGCGACCAGGGATGACGTCGTGCGCAGGGGTTGAATCATGACTGCGCGCCACCTCCTCTATATTTGGGTACTGAACGTATCCAGATAATCGCCGCGGCGACGAAGAAGGAGCTCACCATGGGACGACACCGCCTTGTCTCTGCCGGGGACGACGAGGCGGAAACGGACCCGCAGCTGTTTCACCGGGACTGGACGAATGCCGAAAACGCCGGGATGCCTCAGGCGGTCATCGATCCGAATCCGGATGTCGCCCCGGCGGCGCCGCCCTGGTTCAGGGGCTGACCGGACCCAATAGTCGGTTCAGGTAGCCGCCGCTGAACGTACCCTCGGGGTCCAGTCGGGCGCGGATCTCTTGGAATGTTTGCCATTCGGGATACCGCTCACCCAACTGCTCGGCAGTCAACGTGTGTCGCTTGCCCCAATGTGGGCGGCCGCCCAACCCGACCAGGATGGGCTCAAGGTCGCGGAAGTAGGGCTCCCATTGGCCGTGAATCGTTTGGTGCACTGCCAGATACACGCTCTCGCGACCGTAGGCGGGGGCCAGCAGTGCGTCATCGGCCTGGGTAAAGCGGACCTCCAGGGGGAACGCCACCTGATGCCGATTTCGTTCGATGGTGGCCAGCGCGGTCTCGATCGCCTCGCCGGCGTTGGTCAGCGGAAGTGAATACTCCATCTCGGTGAACTTCACCTTGCGCGGGCTGGCGAAAACCGCCGCGCTCTCATCCTGAGACTCATTGGAACCCGCAAGGGCCGCAACAAATCTAGATATCGATGGGGCTGCAGCGGGAAAGCGACCGGCCGTCCACATCAGGGCCCCGAGCGCGCCGTTTTCCACCAGATCGCGTTCCACCCAATGCTTGACGGGATTGCGCGGCCAGGGGGCCTCGTCGGTGCGTGTCGACTGCAGCAGCAAGACTCGTCGCGTATGCGGAAATAGGTACAGCTCAAGATGATCGGTATCGGCCAGCAGTGTGGGCAGCTCGGCCAATACGGTGTCCAGATCGTGCACGGACTGACGACGGTGCAGCCGGAAGGCGGGAACGCATTGCAGGGTGAACTCGGTGACCACCCCCAGCGCACCCAGCGAGATGCGCGCGGCACGTAGCTCGTCGCCGCCGTCGATCTCGTGAATGGTGCCATCGGCAGCCATGATTCGCATCGACTCGATGGTCTGAGAGATATTGCCGAATTTCAGGCCCGTCCCGTGCGTGCCGGTCGCCGCGGCCCCGGCGAGCGTCTGGACGTCGATATCGCCGAGGTTGGGCAGCGCGAGCCCATGGCGCAGCAACGTGCGGTTCAGTTCGTGCAGCGTGATTCCGGCTTGCACGCGCACCCGGTCTTGATTGTCCACCGAGACGAGCTGTCGCAGTTCGGAGATATCGATCTGCACGTCGTCGGTGACGCACAGTTGGGTGAAGGAATGCGAAGAGCCGATCGGCCGCACGGTTCGCCCCGATGAGCGCTTCAAGGCGAAGGCGAGCTCTTCCTCGGACCTTGGGCGAGCCACTAGTGCTGGGGCACAGGATGTTTGACCGCTCCAGTTGCGCCATTCACTCACAGGAACATCATTCCCTCACCGCGATAGGTGGCAACCGAACCGGCATGTTGACCGTCCTCGACGAGCTGTAGTTCGGTGAAATGTTCGCAGAGCTCGCCGGCCTTGGCGTGCCGGAACCACACCACATCGCCGAGCCGCAGCTCCCGTGCCCCACGCAATGGGGTCTGTACTTCCCCGGCGCCCTCAGAGGCCTCTAAAGACAAACCTGTGGGCCAGGACGGGACCGGAACCCGGCTGGGGCCTGCCGGCCCACTGGCGATATACCCGCCGCCGAGCACGGTGGCCAGCTCAGGAGCGGGTTTACGCACTACCGGCAGCGTGAACGCGGCGGCCGGATCCAGGTGCAGGCTGCGGTAGTGGTCGAACAGCGCGGGCGCGAAGAAGCCCGACCCGGCGGCCAGTTCGGTGGCGAAGCCCAACCCTGCGATGCGGGCAAGGCTGCCGGTGCCGCCGGAGTTCACCAGCTCCAGCGGAGCGGCCCCATTGGCGCGTAGCCGGGCGCTCACCGCGTCCAGGACACGGGGAAGGCGCTCGCCGAGTTCGCGTAGTGACGAGGCCTGCATCCCGCGAACAGCCAACTGGTACCAAGGATTTCCCGGAACGATATCGCCCACGCCGGCGATCTGACCGTCATAGGCCATCAGCGCTGCCAGCCGGAGCCCCGGTGTTGCGCACACTAGATCGGTGAGGGCCGCTGCCTGCTCGGGGGTGCGCACCGGTGAGCGCTTGGGCCCCAGATGCACCGGGCCGCCCAGTGGCCGCCAGCCTGCATCGATATCGAGGCATACCGGGATGGGAGCGTTCGTCTCGTGCGCGACATCTGCCAGCAGGCGGACATGGTCGGCCGAATCGATCAGGGGACGGATGACGGAGCGATGCCGCGCCGCTGTGGCCAGGGCCCCGCGATCGACACTGGGATAGGCAATCAGCAGATCATCGACACCGGCGTCGGCCAGATGCACGGCCTCTGCCGGGGTAAAGGCGAGCACCCCGTGAAAACCCGGTATCTCCAGGAACTTTCGAATCAGTGCGGTGCTGCGTATCGACTTACTGGCCACCCTGATCGGTAACCCGGAGGCGGCACCGACCAGCGTCGCGGCATTGGCCCGCGCCGCATCCATATCGACCGCGGCTAGCGGCACGGGTGCCCCCCGCAGCGCCTCGGCCAGCCGGCGCACCGACATCAGGCAGGGACCACGACAACGCCGTCATGGTCGGCGTAACAGATCGCCCCCGGTGTGAAGTCGATGCCGCCGAAGCTGACGACGACATCGCGTTCCCCAGCGCCGGTCTTGTGGCCCTTCCGCGGGTTGGTGCCGAGGGCCTTGATGCCGATGTCCATGGTCGCCAACTCGGCGCTGTCCCGGACAACGCCGTTGATGACCAGACCGGACCAGCCGCTGTC
The DNA here is from genome assembly GCF_001853795.1 of Mycobacteroides franklinii. Classification (NCBI taxonomy): domain Bacteria; kingdom Bacillati; phylum Actinomycetota; class Actinomycetes; order Mycobacteriales; family Mycobacteriaceae; genus Mycobacteroides; species Mycobacteroides franklinii. Next base: position 530,931 of record NZ_MLIK01000019.1, on the reverse strand, counting down.
CACGGCGATCCCGGCGATGATGTCGCCAACGAGTGCGCAGTGCAGCGAGCCGCCGCCGTCAATGACCAGCACTCCGCCTGAACTAGGCTCGGACAGAATGGATTTCAGCAGGGCGTTGTCATGGTGGCAGCGCACCGTGGTGATGACCCCGGCGAAGACCGGGCGCGCACCGTACTGACCAAGCTGAAGATCGCAGCTGGCCATGTCGATGCCGAGCTCGTCTCCCAGGTCGGCGGTCGGTCGGGGTGTGATCGGTGCGGTCGTCATGCTTCGAGTTTATGGCCCGACACGTTCGGCGGACCGATCAGTCCGATTCGACGGAGTCCTCGCTGCGACGCCGACGACGCAACAGCAGCAGGGCAAGAATCGCGATCGCGGCGCCGACCGCGATCTTCAGGTTCGGGGCGGCCTGCCGCCCCTGTTCGGGTGCGGGACCGGGAATCGGCGGCGGGGCCGAGTCGACAGTCGACTTGGCCTGCGCGGCGGCCTCCTTGGCTGCGGCGGCGAGATCCGGCTGGGCAGGCTCGGGTGCGGGCGCCGGCTTGGGAGCTTCCGGCTTGGGCGCCGGTGCGACGGGCTTGGGTGCCGGAGCCTCGGCCGCTGGCGCGGGGGCAGGTGCGACCTCGGGTGCGGGCTTGGGCGCCGCCGGTGCGGACTCCGCGGCCGGGCCAGCGGCCGGTGGCGTGGGTTTGGGAGCTTCGACGGGTTTCGGAGCCTGCGCCGCCGGCGCCTTGGCGGGCTTCGGTGCCGCGGGCGGCTTCGGAGCCGGTTCGGCGCTGGATGCAGGTGTGGCCTTGGGCCCGGTCTTCGGTGGCGCCGATGAGCCGGCGGGTCGCTTGGCGGGAGCGCGCTTGGCGGCCGGACGCTTCGCGGCCTTCGCGGGCCGGGCCGGCGCCGCGGGCTTCGGTGCCTCGCCGCCGGCGGCCTTCTCCGGTGTCTGGTTGGGCTCGTTCGCCGAATTGTCCTGGTCCGCCATGCGCCTGCTCCTTCGCAAGTTTCGGTCGTCCTGGGTGTTCGTGGCTCGCTCTCGGCCACGATGGGCGGCTCACACCCGAATCTCTGCCGCCCCGCCGTTGTCCATCATGCCGTTACGACGCAAAAAGGCCAGTCGAGGCCCCAGCTGCTTACGACTGACGGCGCTGAGTCCAGAACAGCGCGGCACCCACCGAGACCACCACAGCCACCACAAACGGCCACATGGGTAGGTCGCCGTCGGTGGGATTGGCAGACGACGCCGGGGCCGAGGAAGGTGTTCCCGACGGCTGCTGCGAAACCGCAGGTGCGCCCGCTGACGCCGGGGTACCCGATCCCGTGATGGTGAATGGCCACGAGCCGTCGACCGGATGCCCGTCCTCCGAGATCACCCGATAGTTCACCGTGTACTTCCCGGCGGGGGCATCGGGCTTCATCCCGACAGAAATCGATGCGCCCGAGATGACGGGGTCGCCTGACTGCCACTGGTCGGTCTTGCCCTCCGGGCCGATGACCGTCATCGCGGAAAAGCGCTTCTGCAGCGGCTCGTTGAAAGTGGCGCTGACCTGAACGGGAGGCCCGGACAGCACGGCGTTCTCGGCCGGATCCGAGGACACCTTGACCGCGTGCGCCGAGGCCACACCGGGTAACGCCAGGCTCAGCGTCAACGCGATGAACGCCGACAAGAACACCGATACCGACTTCCGTGAAACTGCCATCACTGTTGTCTCCGCCTATTCGTCACAGCAAGCACGAGGGCGACGGCACCGAGGATCAACCCGATCCCGCCGAACCAGCGTGCCGTCTTGTCGGGGCGAGCGTCGCTGTCCCCGGATTCATGGGTAGCCGATACCTGCGGCGCGTGCGCCGAGTGGCCGTCATGGTCGGCCTTGCCCTGCGTCAGGTCCAGGGCGGGCGCAGGGTACTCCGGCTCGGAGCCGCCCGGCTGCGCCTGCTGATCCCACTTGACCACTTGGCCGTCGGCATAGGTCTGTGTCGCCGGGAAGGTCACCGAATCCGTATCCGGGAGCTTGACGCGCACCCGGAACACCGCGAACTGATCGGGCCCAATCCCATTGCCGGTCACGGCTTTCCATGTCACCGACTTGACCGTGCCCTTGGCGGCATCGCGGTCGACCGCGCTGGTCCAGCCGGGCAGCAGCTCGGTGCTCGCCGAGCCGACATTTGGCAACTGCACGGTCAGCTCGGTGGTCAGCGCCTTGGTCTCGGATTCGTTGGGAACCGAGAACTCCAATGTCGCGTAGCCGCCGCGAGCGGTGTTGTCGGTGGTCACACGCACGTGCGCGGACGCCGGAACGGCAAGCGCCACGAGAGCGGCGGCCGTAGCGGTGGAGACCGCGAGTAGCCGGGGAAACACGCGCATCGCTTACCTCACCCCAAGTCGTGCGAGCAGATCCGCGTCGATGCCGTCGAGCTCACGGGCAATGGCGGCATGCGCCGCGCGACGACGGGTCGGTGGCATATGTTCCGAAGCCCCGACGGCGGTACCCAACTCCTCCAGCCGCGCACGGACGGTCGCGGTGAATTTCTTGGTCTCGGCATCCTTGGGCGCGCGGTCCAACACGGCCTGGAGCGACTGCTCGGCACCGGCGATACGGGCTGAAAGCTCCGCGCCGAACCCTGAGTACTGGCCGAGTTCGGCGAGCGGTATGCCGAGCCGATCGGCGCGGCGTTGATCCAAGACACCGCGGACCGCTATCGCCCCCTTGTACAGCAGCGGCAACAGCACCGGGGCCAGCAGCCGCACCACCGTCAGCGTGCGTTTGATGCGGGTGGGTGAGAGCAGCTTGCCTTCGCGAACCGCCTTGAGCTGGTCTTGGGCGATCAACCGCTGGGCCTTCAGCGTCGCCAGCTCGGTCTTGCGCGAGTCGCGCCTGGCGGCCGATTCCGATCGGGCTTGCATGTGCATCCGCCGCCGGTCGTTACGCGCCGCCAACCTGGCTTCGAGCTTGGCCTTCGCCTTCAGTGCCCGCGCCTCAGCGCGTTTCGTCGAGCGGCTCTTGCGGCTGGTGAGAAAACCCATCCCAGCGGCCTCCGTTCATCGCGTTGCGAGTGTGGCGCTAACCCTAGCGCGCCGATCCTCGTCGGCCCCGTGCGGATAGGACCTCGTATTCAGGTTGTCGTGATGTGCACTGCAAAGGTTCCCGGTAGCCCTCAGCGAAGTCCCGGCGGCCACGATTTGGGCTGTACTGGGGGAACAAGAGGTGAAAGGGCCCACATTTTGTGATAGATATTTGACCTCCGAGCAAATTCCCGGCATGCTGTTCGCCGTGGGGCGACATCGAGCAAATTCGAGCAGGAGAAGCCAGCAGCTGAAGCGTGCCTCCGCGCGCGCGGCTGTGGTGACCCTGCTCAGCTCCGGGACGCTCATGGGGGGATTCGGCGTTTTCGCCATCACGACACCGGCTGCGGACGCAAAGCCCGGCGGCGGATCGGGCGGCGATCATGACAACGACCATGGTCTAGGTGGCGCAATCCACAAGATCACCGGCGGATTACTGGGCGGCGGTTCCGGTGGCGGCGGTGGCCCGGGCAGCGGTGGGACTCGCAACGCACCGTCGTCCCCGAGCTTCGGCAAGAGCCTGCACGGCGGCTCCGGATCGGAAGCCGCCGCGGGTGGCGGCAGCAATGACTCCGCCAAGGGCGAGAAGGACAAAGACAAAGACAAGGGCCCCGGGGCAAACGTCCCGAAGCCGGGATCTGTCGGTTCCAACGGCAAGACATCCGATAGCGCGGCGGGTAGCGCCGGTTCGGGAACCAGTACACCCAGTACTCCGAGTGGCACTTCCGGTGGGGGAATCGGCGGTATTGGGGTAACCCTGCCGCACTCGGGTGGCGCCGCAGGTGTCCACACTCCGACCGCTGAAGGTGCCGCCACGGAAAGCTCCAGTGGCACAGGGACTCACACCGAAGAGCGGCCCGGTCTCAAGGGCGCCCTCGGCTCGGTGGCCGGGGCGTTGTCGCCCAAGACTGAGACGGCCACGACGCCTAAGACCGAGACGGCGACCTCACCCCACACGTCGACCGCGCCGGGCGCGACCGCCGAAACGCCCGCCGCCGGTTCCACGCACACCGAGCATGAGACGTCCTCCGAGGAGCCCAAGGTTCCCGGTGTCACCGTCAACATGGGTGGGCGCACCATCATCATCTGGAAGAAGAAGCCGAGCACCTCGACGCATACTCCGGGCGCCGGCAGCGGAACCACCCCCGAGCATGAATCCGACGGCGATCACGATCACGTGATCGGCCTGCCGGGATTCCCCAACATCGGTGGCGTCCCCAGCCCGAACGCTCCGTCCGGTGGTGCCGCCGGAACGCGGACTCCCGGAGGAAACCCCGGCATCCACACCGGTCCCATCGCTCCGCCCTCCCTACCCACGCCGAAGTCTCCCGCCGTTGCGATCGCGACGCCGCCCGCGCCGCCGGTCATCGCGCCGCTGGCGCCGGTCGTGCCTCCGACACCACCTGTGGTCACCATCAAGCAGGCCGAGGGCGGCCGCGGGGGCGACGCCGTGGTTACCGCGGGGGGCACCAAGCAGCCCGAGGCCGTCACCAAGCCGATCCAGCAGTTTGTCGCGGCCGACACCATCGCACCGCGCACCGGGTACACCGACTACCTCCGTCTGACGAAGACGTCCGAGATCGCCGCGGTGGCCATTCCGGGTGCCGCGGGCATCGCGATGATGACCTTCGTGGGAGCGGCCCTGGGATACCGGCAAGCCAAGGCCGGTCATACGGTGCGTGCATCCGCTGCCGCCCGCTTCCTGGAGTAAGGAAGAATCGATACGGCACCCCGTGAGGGGTCTGTCCGGGAAGCACACCGTGAGGGGAGAGGCACATGGGCGCAGGCCGTCGTGTGACCGATGCCGTCAACGCTGTGCTCGACCTGGCTCCGCGTAAGGGTGAGGTGACGCTGACCGCCCTGGTCGAGGCCGTTGGTCGCGATCGGGACCGGTCCATCGAGATCATCTCCGCGGATCTGCCACCCGGTGTGTGCGGCCAATGGCGCCAATACGAGAACGAAGACATCTTCATCATCCAGCGCGGCTTGCCCACCTGGGATCGCACGCTCGCTCATGAACTCGGCCACGTGGTGCTGCGCCATGAAGGCATTTCGGTAGTCGAAATGGCCAGGGATGAAGCAGAATTCGCCAGTGATGACCTGATCGCCTACATGCTCTCGCAGCGCACCGGATGCATGGGTGCCGCCGGCATGGAGGCCGAACAGGAAGCCGAGGACTTCGCGGCGCTGCTGCTGTACCGGCTGGGGCGACTGCCCTCCGATCGTGCGTCCATTGTTCAGGTGAGGCTCGGGGAGGCCTTTGGGTGATCGCCTGGGTGATTGCCGGGCTGCTGGGTATGGCGACGGGATTGCGCATCGGGTGGGTGCTCGTCCATAAGCAATCCCCGGTGAGCACCGGAATGATCGTTGCGCTGGGAAGCCTGGCGCTGGTGTCGGCGCTGAACTGGGAACCGCTCACGATTCTGGTGGACAGCTCGCTGGGCTGGCCCAACATCTCGGTGGCGCTGAGCCAAGCGGCATTGACGGCTTGTGCGGCAGGCAGCTGCGTGATGATCACCAGCATGTCCGCCAGCCGTACTGCGGCAGCCAACAAACGGTGGGCACGCTGGCAGTACCTCGGGGCGGCGGCGATCGGCGGCGCCAGCCTGGCGGTGTTCTTCTCGCGCGGTCGGCTGCCCGAGATGACCCCGCGTGAATTCCTGAGGCGTGACCTTGGTGGATTCGCATCCGGCACGGCCTGGTTGGTGCCGATGCTGTACGTCGCGGTGGCGTTGTCGGTGGTGTTGTGGGCCGGAATGGCCTACTCGAACCGCACCCGCCGGGGCCGCGCGCTGTTCCTTTTCACCGTCGGTATCAGTCTGCTGGTGCTGGCCGTATTGGTGGTCGCCGGTGTGGCGGTGGCCAACTCCGAGTACGTGACCATCGGCACCGCGGCCACACTGATCGGCTGCGCGATGGCGATGGTGGCGGTGGGGTCGCTGCTGCCAACCTTTGAGACCTGGCTGGTCGCTCGCCGCGAGATGTTCGTGCTGGCGCCCTTGTACCGGGACCTCAAGAAGCGTCAGCCGGACGCTGCGATCGGAGTACGGCCCCGGGGACCACTGGCCTTCCAAGTGGCAGATCGCATGGCCTATATATCCGATGCGCTCTTCTTGGAGGCGATGCATGCGCAGGGACTGGACCCCGAATCGGAGGGCGAGGGCGATATCGAGCTCGGTGTGGAACCGGTGAAGCTCGAAGTGCTGCCGGCAGCTCAGGCTCACGCGGTAGTGAAATGGGTTCTCACTGAGGGAGATCCGAAGGAGAACTTCCCGGGCCCAGAATGGCTGCACCAGCCTGAGGGATACTCCGATCGCGAGTGGATTCTCGAGATCGCTACCGAGTACCGCAGGCTGGTGCGCGCTGAACGTCGTTCTTAAGTTGTAAAGCCCCGTCCCCGTACGCGTTCCCCGCCGGCTCGACGAGCGGTTAACGCCAAACTGACCGGTCCTTCCCCGAAGTGGACCGGTCAGACAAGCGGTGGACTAGCTGTCGAGACCCTCTTTACGACGGTATTCGTCGACGGTCTGCGTAATGCGATCCTGCGCTTCGACAGACAGCCCCACGGTGCGGGCCGCGATCCGGCGGACGCCTTCATCGCGCATGTTCGCAAGCCAGGTCAGCTCCTGGTCGAGCTTCTCGTAGTACTCGTCGTCGGTGAAGTACGCCGGCTTGATCCGGAAAAAGTTCGCGAGCGCCTTCATGGTCGCCGACGAAGGGTTGGTGCGGTTACCTGAGCGCAGCTGCGACAGGTACGGCGCGGACATCGTGATGCCCTCGGAACGCAGGGCCGCGATCACCTCGGCAGAGGTGTGGGGGCCGCGTCCGGGCGGATACACGGTGTCGAACAACCGATTCAGACGTGCGGTGAACGTGGTGCTCATCGAGCCTTACCTCCACAAACAGATAAAGTTGCTAATTCGGGGGACGTATTTGCTGCCCATCGTAACCTTAGTTTTGCCTGCAGCCAAGCGCAACCGTCAAGTTTGGCTACGGTGGACACGGTGTTCGGTTATCCAAACCTGCTAGCTCAGGTACATCTGTGCAGCGTCCAATATTCAGGACGATCTGGGAATCTTCGTTCTCAGGCAAATGATTGATAAATCCCCAGCGCGATGACGCGGGGGCTGCCGCGCGGGCCTCGCTGAGAGATCGCATTCGTTTCCTAAGTCTGTTGTGTCCAGTACTCGGCTGTATAACCTGCTCAGTTGCTACTCGCACCAAGACCACGCGTTCTGCGCGCACGCCTCGCTGACCTGGCAGGATGTCACGCCCGTGACGATAACGGCAGCTAGCGATTCTGGCGTGAATCGCCGCGCATGGGTAACGTTTTAATAATGGAACGGTGACCGCAAGTGTGGCCTCCAGCAGGGCATCACCTCTGACCAGCGGTAAATCGGCACCAATGGACTGTGAGGAAGATCACAGCAACCACCAAGCATCGAGAGCGGCCACTGCCATCCGCGGCCGCGCGGGTGCGCCGATCAAGATCATCCAGAATCCGACGATCGCGGTAAGCCCCGGCGATGTTCTGCGGCAGATGTGACGCAAGAGGCCCGTGCGGCGACGGTCGTCAAGAACGGCGGCCGCGTCAGCGCACACGGCGAGCGTGATCGGGTCCGATGATGCGGGGTTCTGCCGATGGTCGCTGGTGAGCGCCCCCGTGACCGGCCGCGTCCTACCCCCTTGGCAGATCGAGATCGACGAAGAAATGATCGCCAGGAGGAAAAAACGACTGGTGCGGGCGGTCGCTGGTTTCCCGTCGTCGTTTGCGTCGCTCCTACCCCATAGGCGGCTTGCGATGGCAAGCGTGCGGCCGTGCTCGAGCACGGTGGCATCGGCGAAATGTCCGATGGCGCCGGCCGGGCGACGGACCATAGGGCGAAGACGGTGCGGGCCCTACGAGAAATACGATGCCGAGACTCGTGGCGGCTGGTTGCGCCAGGAACTTCTGGGCGCTGCCGAGAGCTAGTGTCTGGGGCGTTGCTGGAGGGTACCGAATCCGTTACGCGGCAAGCAGCATCGCCAGCACCGCGGTATCGGGATCGCTGATGGGATCGATGCCTACCCGACTCACCACCGAAGTGACGGTTCCGTCTGACTCGGCCTCTACCCACGCGGCCCGATGCTCAAGACCGAGGTGTGGCAACCCGGGCAGGAGGAGGCAACCCGACGCCGCGCCAAGACATTCCGGCAGTGTGGGGTTGGTCTCCGAGGGCGGATGGAGCATCAGTAGCGCCGGTGGTTGATGTTCTGCGAAATGGCCAGGCGCGACAGCGGATTCGCCAAGGACCGTGCCTTCGGCGATGACCAGCCCGACCATGCCGGGTGCCGGGTCATCGGGCAGGTCCTCGCGTGCACCAAAAATCGTTGTGGTGGAAAGCAATCCGGGCAATGTGGCGATGCGCACCGTCACGATCAGCAGCTGCATCCATTCTTTGGTGGAGTCGGGCCAGCGGCCGCACACCACAAACCCCCGGAGCGATCCGCCCGCATGAAAGGGCGCGATCTCGATCGGCCGATCGGAACTGGTCGCCATATCTGCCTCCGCGACATCACAATCCATATTGCGCGACGCTGCTGATTCCAGAATTACCATGCGCGGAAGCACCCCGCAATCGCTAGCGGACACGCCGAAAACACACTTGGGCCCCGGATTCGTAACGAACCCGGGGCCCAAAGCGAAAGCGAGATCAGCCGAAGATGAGACCCGACGTCTTGGTGGTGGCCGCGGCGTAGCGGTCCTGCACGTCGGCCCAGTTGACCACGTTCCAGAACGCCTTGACGTAATCCGCCTTGACGTTCTTGTACTGCAGGTAGAAGGCGTGCTCCCACATGTCCACCTGGAGCAGCGGGATGATGCCCAGCGGAACATTGGCCTGCTGGTCATACAGCTGGAAGGTCAGCAGCTTCTGTCCGAGGCTGTCGTAGCCGAGCACGGCCCAGCCCGATCCCTGCAGGCCGTTGGCTGCGGCGGTGAACTGCGCCTGGAACTTGTCGAACGAGCCGAACTGATCGTCGATGGCGGCGGCCAGATCGCCGGTGGGCTTGTCGCCACCGTTGGGGGACAGGTTCTTCCACCAGATCGAGTGGTTCACGTGCCCGCCAAGGTGGAACGCCAGGTTCTTCTCGTTGAGGAAGATCGCCGCGTGGTCACCCTTTTCGCGAGCCTCTTCCAGCTTGGCGACCGCGGAATTGACGCCCGCCACGTAGGCCGCGTGGTGCTTACTGTGGTGCAGCTCGTTGATCTGTCCCGAGATATGGGGCTCCAGCGCTCCGTAGTCGTAGTCCAAATCGGGCAGTGTGTACTCAGCCACGAGATTCCTTTCCGCTTGCGTCGTAATCGCTCGTATCTGCGTTGTGTGCAGAACTATCCAACAGAAGGCGCGGCTAAACCTGTTCCCACCGGAGTGCCGGCCTACCGATTCAACCCTGCTCTATTGCGCCCTGGGCCGCAAGGACTGGGGAAGGGCACGCACACCTCGAATGCGGCTACCTAATGGGTGAGCAGCAGGTGTGTGTGGTCGACCGTCGGTCAGACGAGGATGAGAAACGCGAGGCCGGCCGCAAGGATCAGAGCGATGATGAGGGCGCGGAACGCGGCGACACGGTACGAGGTGTTGTAGCAGCGGGGAGTCAACTGCCAGCCGGAAGTGGACATCGGTTCTTGTCCTGCCGACTGTGCTGTCATCGCCGCCCTCCTGCCATTCATTGCAAGTACCGTCACGGTGAGATGAGTCACAGCATCACTCGTGTGGCGGTCATCATAACTCCAAATCGTGGTGCGCGAAAATTCACCCAGCGTGTACCTGGAAACCCCAGCTAGACCAGCAAATTGAGGGCACCCGGCGGCGTATCATCAGGGCATGGCTTCTTGGGTGGATAACGTTCGCGATCAGATCCTGGGACGACTCGAAGACGGGGGCAAGCCGGGAAAGTCGGCAATCGTGGAGGAGGGCGCGGCCTTGCCTGGCCGTGCCACCCCCATTCGGATATCCGGCACGCATTTCGTCAACGGTCACACCACGGTGCCGCCGTTCCCCGAGGGGCTCGATCTCGCGGTGTTTGGGGAAGGTTGCTTCTGGGGCGCCGAACGCGGCTTCTGGAAGCTCCCGGGCGTCTATTCCACCGCAGTGGGATATGCCGGGGGATACACGCCCAACCCCACGTATGAAGAGGTGTGCTCGGGACGGACCGGCCATGCCGAGGTCGTGCTGGTGGCGTTCAACCCCCGTGAAGTGACCTACGAGCAACTGCTGGTGCAGTTCTGGGAGAGCCACGACCCGACCCAGGGCATGCGACAGGGCAACGACCGTGGATCCCAGTACCGCTCGGTCATCTACACCACTGGCGAGGGTCAGGCGGCGCAAGCCGCGGAGAGCGCCGCACGGTACGCGGTCGCCTTGGCCGGCGCCGGGTACGGGGCGGTCACCACTGAGATTGCTCCGCTGGACGGGCCAGTCGGGCATGCGTCGCGGACCTTTTTCTATGCCGAGGAGTATCACCAGCAGTACCTGGCCAAGAACCCGAACGGGTACTGCGGACTTGGTGGAACTTCGGTTTCCTGCCCCATCGGCCTGGATGTGCCACCCGGCGGTGCGGCACAGGCGTGAGCTATCCCACGGACGCGTTAATGAATTCGCTAACTCTGCACAGGCAGTGCTACGGTTCCCCGTCGCGAGCCCCGCTGAGCCTCTTGAAGAAGTCCTGGCCAGCGCAAATGCAAATGAGCAACCTGTGGTTTGTGGATCAACCTGTGGATAGTGTGGATAAGCCGACATTGCTGTGGTGTGCGTCACACTGCGAAAAGTTGCGGGCGCCTCAGCTGTCATACCAATCGAGCGGCAGGAGTGAACGATGAGCTTCCCTTCGGGCGATGAGGTTCCACAGGTCGGCGTCGACGAGATCTCGGCGGCACTGGACCTTGGTGTCAAGTTGCTTGACGTTCGTGAAGACGACGAGTGGGCGGCCGGACACATCGAGGGCGCGCAACATATACCGCTCGGTGATGTGCCGTCCCGGATGGACGAGCTCGATCCCGACGCGCCGCTGTGGGTGATCTGCCACGCGGGCGGACGTTCTCAGCGCGCCGCGGCGTACCTGAACCGCAATGGTTTCGACGTCAGCAACGTCTCCGGTGGCATGCTGGCCTGGGTTCAGGCTGGTAAGCCGACCATCAGCTGAGGTCCTGGCGACCGACCTCGCCGGTTGGTGTCGGCGCCCCACTCGCTGCGAGGTGCCCCCTCAGGCCGTTACGCTGGACGAATGATCCAGGTGTGCTCCCGCTGCGGTACTCAGTGGAACGTGCGTGAGCAGCGTCGATACTGGTGCCCACGGTGCCGGGGCACTCTGCTGGAGCCGGGCATGACCGCCCCGCTGCGCCCCGCCGCGCCGATGCCGCGCCCAGCCGTCGGGGCCCCGCCCTCCGGAGGCAAGTACTGGGTTCCGCCAACGCAGCAGGGGCCTGTGGCAACTCCTGCGGGGCGTCCTGCGGCCCGTCCGACACGGCTCCCCGCGGGATATCGATGGATTGCCGTGCGCCCCGGCTCGCCCCCGAAAACGGCTCGCCGCCCGCGGCCGCTCGGTCCGACGCCGCGCTACGCGTACATCCCTCGGTGGGGTCTGGTCGACCACATCGACCCGTCGGGATCGTCACGCCAAGGGATAGCCGGGGGCGGTGTCCCCAGCCGGGTGCTCGAACGGCTCCTGCTCGCCACAATCATCACCCTGGCAATCACTTCGTGTGCACATTTTCTTCGATATGCGTTGATGGTTTATAACCGCGGAGCCCTGATTCCGAGGTTCGTCGCCAGCACGTCGAATGGGCTAGTGCTCGTCAGCGTCGCGCTCGCCTTCGCCGTCATGGTGGCCACCGCATGGTTCCTTACCGAATGGATGATCGCGCGACGCGCCGAAACCTACCGTGACCTGGGATTCGAGGACCCGCGCGCCCGGTGGGAGATTCGGCTGGGCTGCCTGCTTCCCATCGCGAACATCGTGGGCGTGCCGCTGCTGCTCCTGGAACTCGCCAAGATCGAGAACCGGTGGTACCGGCAGTACCGAAACATCCTGTGGTGGTCGGGCCTCTGGGCCGCGACATGGCTGTTGGTCCTGGTGACGTGGGTGTCTCGAGATGCGGTGACGGTGCAAGGCGTAGCGGACAACGCGCTGTTCACGGCCATCGACTACGCGGCCGCGGCGGCCGCGGCCTGGTCGTTGCGCCGGGTGTACGAAGGCTTCACCGCGCCCGAAGGACATCGCCGCGCGGTGCGCTGGTTGGCGGTGGAATCTCTGCAGGGTCCGGTGCCCGTCGACGCCGACCGCCCGGATGTTCCGCCGACACGCGACAACAATTCCGCTGCTGCGGTTGAACCGGTGGGCCAGGAACCGGCAGCATTGGAGCGTGACCGAGTCGTCGGAGCCTGGTGATGGTGAGGCCAATGCGTGGGGAGCCGACGATATAGACGGCACAAGCGAGGTCCCCGCCTCCGGGCGGGACCCACAGCATCCGTTCGTGGTCGCGCACCGGGGCGCGTCGGCGGACCGGCCCGAGCACACCCTTGCCGCGTACGAGCTCGCTCTCGAAGAGGGCGCCGATGGGGTGGAATGCGATGTCCGCCTGACTCGGGACGGACAACTGGTCTGCGTTCACGATCGCCGCGTGGATCGCACCTCGAACGGAACCGGGCTGGTCAGTGAGATGACACTGAGCCAGCTGCGCGCCCTGGATTTCGGCAGCTGGCATCCCGGCGGTGCGGAGGCGTCATCGGGCACAGGACTGCTGACGCTCGAGGAACTGGTTTCGCTCGTACTTGACTGGAACCGGCCGGTGAAACTGTTCATCGAAACCAAGCATCCGGTCAGGTACGGATCGCTGGTCGAAAACAAAGTGCTCGCGCTGCTACACCGGTTCGGGATTGCCGCCCCCGCGTCCGCCGACATGTCGCGCGCGGTGGTCATGTCGTTCTCGGCTGCCGCGGTGTGGCGCATCCGCCGGGCCGCACCCATGCTGCCGACAGTGCTGCTGGGCGAGACCTCCCGATACCTCGGCGGCAGTGCGGCGACCACTGTCGGGGCCACCGCAGTGGGACCGTCCATCGCGACCCTGCGTGAGCATCCGGAACTGGTGGACAGAGCGGCTGCTCAGGGACGGGCGACATACTGCTGGACCGTCGACCACTACGAGGATGTCGAGTTCTGCCGGAGCATCGGCGTCGCCTGGATCGCCACCAACCACCCCGGCCGAACCAAATCCTGGCTGCAGCGGGGGCTCACCGGCACCACGTTGTAGCCGAATCTCTCGTGCAATCGCAGTAGTGGCGGGATCTCCGGCGCGCCGATGATGTGCTCTACGCGGCAAAACGCGATCACCGCAACGGTTTCCGCGCTGCCGCTCAGCTCAGGTACGTGACGGGAAGCGTTGCGGTGAGGAATCTGCGGGCATCGAACTCGTCGACATAGGCAGCCAGTGCTCCGTTCGTCCGCAAACCATAGCGATCTGCTAGTTCCCGGCCTGTGGTGGTCTGTGCCAGCCAACCGTGCCCCGACAGCCATTCGCTGGATCGTGTCCGCTCCTCATAGCCACGGGTCAGCTCCGAAGCGTTGAACGCCTCGGCGGCGAGGGCGTCACGTACATCCGCCCAGGACTGGCCCGACGGGGAGATCCCGTCGGTGTCGGTCGCGATGGTGCTGCCCAGAGCCGACATCTCGATGATCCGCTCAAAGAGCGCGTCATGACTCGGGCCGGGCAGGTGGGAGATGAGCGCCTCCGCGAGCCAGGCGGTGGGCAGGTCGGGATCGAAACCTGCCGCCGTCAAGTCCGACTGCCACGGCCCACTGAGGAACGTGGCGACCTGCCGTCGTTCGGTGTGGGGTATCGCCCCCACCGACGCGAGCACACTGGCCTTGAACTCGAGCAATTCCGGGTAATCGATCTCGAAGACCGTGATGCCGTCGGGCCAATCCAGTCGGTAGGCGCGGGTATCCAGTCCGCCGGCCAGGAGCACCACCTGGGTGGCACCGGATTGGGCCGCGGCGAGCAGGGCATCGTCGTAGTGGCGTGTCATCACCGCCCGGCACCGGGCGAGGAAGAGTGTGCGTTCGGTCGCGGCACCGGTGGGGGGATGCGCCCGGGCCGTCTCCAGCAGCGCAAGCGCATAGGGATCATCAGACTTCAGCACCAAGCCTTCGGCGAAGGTGTCGATGAACAGCGGTTCGGTGCGATCCGACTCGATCGCCCGGGACGCTGTCAACGTCAGTTGAATTTGCCTACCGCGGAACAACCTTTGCACCGCCTTTCGCCGCGCCGTCACCGAGCGATGTTCTCTGCATCCCATGAAAGATTATCGGAAAGCAACCGGGCAAACGTGTGGGTTCACGGCCGGAAATGCAAGATGTCCCTCACCCCGTCGATGAGCCGAGGTGAGGGACATCTTGATGAGGTGCTTAGAGCGCGCCGCCCGCGGCCGGAGGTGCGGTGGGGTCGCTTGATTCAACCGAGATCTCGCGGGCCACGAACTCTTCGAGGTCGAAGTAGTTGTCGCCCGCACGCTCGGCAACAGTGAGCAGCGTGTCCATGAGTGCGACCTCTTCCACCTGCTCCTTGAGGAACCACTGCATGAACTGCTCACCGATGTAGTCGCCCTCGTCCCGGGCGGTACGCGCGAGCTCGGTGACCTGCTCGGTGACCGTCTGCTCCTGCGCCAGCGCCAGGGCCAGCGGCTCGCGCGGTGCCGTGAACCCGTTGGTCACCGCGCCCACGGGAGGAATCTCGACGGAGACGCGTCGGTCGATGAGGTAGCGCACGATCATCATCGCGTGGTTCCGTTCCTCGACCGCCTGCTTGTAGAAGTGTGCGGCGAGCTGAGGAAGGTCGGCGTCGTCGAAATACGCGGCAATTGCAATGTATTGCTGAGACGCGGTGAACTCGTGGCCGATCTGATCGTGGAGGAGCGCGTTGAATTTCGTCTTGGGAGTGTCGGTCGCGGACATGAAATCGACAATAGGCCAGGTCAGGGGCATTGTCACCCAAGGTCAACCTTAATGAGGTTATCTTCACCTAAGTAAATGGCGCATATTACGTAAGCTAATTGGCCAATTCTTAACTTAGCCAAAGTTAATTCATCCGCGTTGGCAATTGAGAATCGTCATGCGCAGAATTGATTAGGGTGCTTCCCCGGCTGCCCGCGGCGCCGTCGGATCCTGGCCGACGGGACGATTGAGCTCGCGCTCCACAAAGTTCTCCAGATCGAACAGGTCATGATCGGCGCGGTCGACGACCGTCAACAGCGTGTCCATGGTGGCGACCTCTTCCACCTGTTCCTTGAGGAACCATTGCATGAACTGCTCGCCGTAGTAGTCGCCCGATGAACGCGCCGCGCGCGCGAGCGCGGTGATCTGATCGGTGACGCGCTTCTCTTGTTCGAGGGCAAGGGCGATGGGTTCGCGTGCATCGGCGAACCCGTTGATGACTGGATCGACTCCGGGGATGGTGACCGCGACGTTCTTGTCGATGAGATACCGGATGATCATCATCGCGTGAGTGCGCTCCTCGACCGCCTGCGCGTAGAACCGTTTGGCCAGCTGCGGCAGATCGGCATCGTCGTAGTAGACGGCGATCGCGATGTACTGCTGGGACGCCGTGAACTCGTTGCGGATCTGGTCGTGCAACAGTTCGAGGAACGGTGAAGACGCGCGCGCATGCGGATCGGTGGTAGCCACACCGAAAAGCCTAGTGCGTCAGGGAGTCGTTGTGGCCGGCTCGGGTAAGAGGTCTGCGGGAACTTGTTGGCCGGAGCGCAGGGCCTCGAAAAGCCGGGCCGAGGCGTCCTGATCCCAGGTGACGATGTCGCCCGCCCAGTTCGAGGAGAACGACCCGATGGGCATTGTCATATTCTGCACGGAACCCGCTAGGGCCCAGCCTAATTGGGCCAGATTCCAGCTGTGGTCACCTTCGGCGATGGTGATCGCGTCGGCTGTGGACGTGGCGAGGGGATACCAGCGGAATGGGTTGGCCCACACCGCTGGACTACTCATCCGGTGGAACAGCGCGGTCATGAAGGCGCGTTGATGTGTCATGCGATCCAGATCTGCGCGCGGCGTGGCTCGGCTGCGTACGTAGCCAAGTGCGCTGGGCCCGTTGAGTATCTGGCATCCCGACGCCAAATCGACACCGGCCAGGGGATCGTCGATGGGCTCGTCGAGGCACAGGGAGACGCCGCCGATCGCATCGACGACGGAGGCGAACCCGCTGAACCCGATTTCCGCGTAGTGATCTATGCGTAGGCCTGTGGCCTGCTCGACGGTCTGGGTGAGCAGTGCCGCACCGCCCACTGAGAACGCGGCATTGAGTTTATTGCTGCCGTTTCCGGGGATGGGGATGTACGAGTCGCGGGGAAGCGACACCATGGTGGCCGCCCCACCGTCGTAGAACGCGGGTATGTGCACCAACAGGATGGTGTCCGTACGGCCGTCACCGATATCTCCGCCGGTAGCCAGCTCGGCTTCCTGATCCGGAGTGAGGCCCTGACGGCTGTCCGAGCCGACGAGCAGCCAGTTGGTCCCGCTGCCTACCGGGGGGCGATCCGGGTAGTCGTTGAGTGCGTTGACGTGATGTAACCGCCCGTCGAGCCAGAAAGCGGTGCCGATGATGGTGCAAAACCCGAGCAGGACAAGGGTCATCGCGAAGACGAAGGTGCGCCGTATCCACGCGCCCCAGCGCCGCTTACGCGCGGGGCGCGTGGGCGGCGGGGGTGCGGGCGGCGCAGCAGGTCGGCGCGGTCGCGGGTCACGTGAAGACGGTCGCGGCGGTGGCGGCTGTGCGCGGCGGGGTGGTGGGGGACCTGGCCGCCGCGGTGGATTACCGGGTGGCGGGGGTGGAGGTTGAGGATGCCGGCGGATGACTTGGCTGTCCTCCCGTCGGTCGGGGCGCCGACCACGGAAGGGAATGGTGGGCTCGGTCATCGTGCGCGTCCCATGAGATGAGGCTAACGGAGCCAGCCAAGGTGATCCCGGAGCAACGCGAACCCGACGAAGGCCACGGTGTCGATGACGCCATGGGCGACGACCAGGGGCCATAGCCTTCCGGTGCGGTGCCACACGTATCCGAAGACCAGACCCATCACCAGGTTTCCGATACCGGCCGAGACTCCCTGATAAAGGTGGTAGCAACCACGCAGCAGCGCAGAGGACGCGATGGCGGCCGCCGTTCCGTAACCCAGCTGGCGCAGGCGGGTCTGTAGGTAGGCGACGACCACCACCTCCTCGGCCCAGCCATTCGCGAACGCGGACAGCACCAGCACCGGTATGCGCCACCAGGTGTCATCGAGGGAGACGGGAATGACCTGGGCGCTCATGCCCATCCAGCGCGCGCCCACGTACAGGGCCAGGCCGGGAAGCCCGATGAGCGCGGCCAACCCGAGCGCGCCCAGGCCGTCGGCCCGCCAGCGCCAGCGGCCGAGCCCGATCGAGGAGGGGCCGAATCCACTGCGCCACAACAGGTAGACCGCAAGTGCTCCCCATGCGACCAGCCGCGTGATCGATACCAGGTTCAATCCCAGGTCGATCAGACTGAGCTCAGCGCGGCGAGGATTCAGGGCGACGGTTTGGCCGGACAATCCCGTCAGGACGGCCGAGGTGAACTGCAGGATGGCGCTGAGTGCGCTCATCCCGAAGCTGATGGCGAGCACAATTCCGATCTCGATACGGATTGTGCGCGCTGACATGTCCGATTCCGCCACGGCGCTCATTCTGGCTGGTATTGGTGGAAGAGTGTCCGATGTGGTGAGCACTCTGCGCTATGTGGCATCGCCCGATGGCGTCCGGTTGAGCCTGACCGTGTCCGGGGAAGGGCCGCCGCTCGTGATGGTGCACGGCGCGATGGATTCGGGGGCGAGCTGGTCCGATGTCGCCGCAGAGCTGCGGCACGATTTCACCTGTTTTCTCGTCGACCGGCGGGGTCACGGCGCCAGTACTGACGCGCAGGAACACAGCCTGGCGCGAGAGGCGGACGACGTGATCGCGGTCGCCGCGGAGGTCGGTCCCAATGCGGTGATACTCGGCCATTCCTTCGGTGCGGTTGTCGTCCTGGAGGCGTTGCGTCGCGGACTCGATGTGGCAGCTGTCGTGCTGTACGAGCCGCCACTGCCGGTTTCGGACTCCGTAGCGGCAGCGAATCGGAGTGGAAGTGAGGCGGTCAGGGCGCGTTCGGCGACAGTGTCGCGCGAGTTCGAGGCGCTGGATCGTTGTGTAGAGCTCCTCGGGGAGTACGCCCGCTCGGTCATCCCGATGCTGCTGCTCGAGGGGGCGAACTCGCCGCCGCAGTTCCGGGAGCCGGTGGGTTATCTGGCTCGTCGCGTGCCTGGCGTGCGGGTGAAAGAGCTTGACGGACAGGATCATTTCGCACACCGCGACGCTCCGGCGATGTTCGCGCGGGTGCTCCGCGAGCTGTTGCTCGGTTAGATCTTGCGGGCGCGCAACCCGTTGAGGAATGGGCAGCCGGCCAGGATACGCAGCGCCTGGCTCAGCCCCGCGGTGTCGTTGACGGGCTCGTTGAACGGCAGCCGTACGTCGTGGTCGCCCTCGTTGCCTTCCACTCGCAGCTGGATGCCGTAACGGTCGATGCCGAGCAGACGTACCTCGCCGTGCTGCAGATTCAGGGGCAGACGACGGGCCAAGCGTTCGACGAGATCCCGGTGGTCGTGGTCGATATGCGACAGCCACCCGGCCTCGAGTGCACAGAAGGGGTCGGGGCGCGCGCCGAGCAGCGCCGAGACGTCGACCGATTCGGCTCCCGTGGAATCGGCGACGACGACGGACTCCACCGCCAGGCACAGCAGTATTGAGCCCGGCTGCGTGCGCAGCCGCATATCGGTGCGGATATCCAGGAGCGCCGGGTTGGGTATCCGGCTGGCGATGACATCGACAATGCCGCGCGCCTCCCGATCGGAGGCGGCCACCACGTTGCCGCGCACCCAGACCAGAGACCTGACCGGCTCACGCAACGGAAGGGGCGCCTGATCGGTCAGCTCCAGCAGCGCGGGCATTCCGGATGAGCCGGCCGCGACCACCGTGGCCGCGATGGCGCTATCCGAGGGGACCGCAACGGCGAAGGTGCCGTCGTCGAACAAATGGTGCAGCGAGGTGCCGACTACATCTGCTCCGGCGATGGCCAGGGTCGAGCTGGCGGCCCGTGCGCAAGCCGATCGCACGCGCTCGGCGGTGGTAGGCGGTGCTGCGGTCATGGCGACCCTCTTCCTGACGAACCTAGCGAACTGAGGTAAGCCTAAGTTAACAACGGACCGTGGAGAGTGCAAGGGACACCCGTGCCATCGCCTGTGTCGAGGGTTCGCCCAGTGGCCGAGCGCCTAAGGTTTGAAGTGTGCAGCGCATCACGTATCTGGGGCCGCAAGGCACGTTCTCCGAGGCCGCACTGATCAAGCTGCGCGCGACGGGACGCATCCCCGGCTCACCGGACGTGGAGCCGGTCTCGGTCGCCAGCGCGCGAGACGCATTGGTGCAGGTACAAGGTGGGGACGCCACCTACGCGTGCGTCCCGATCGAGAGTTCACTGGAAGGTCCGGTGGTGCCGACGCTGGACACCCTGGCGGTCGGTACGCCGCTGCAGATTTTCGCCGAGACGGTGTTGCCGGTGTCGTTCACCATTGCGGTGCGACCGGGCACCACCGCCGGGGAGGTGAAGACCGTTGCCGGCTTCCCGATTGCCGCCGCACAGGTGCGGGAATGGTTGGCCGAGAACTTGCCGAACGCGGAGCTGGTGGCCGCGAACTCGAATGCGGCGGCAGCCGAGGATGTGAAGGCCGAGCGGGCCGATGCCGGGGTGTGCACGCAATGGGCCGCCGAACGTCTGGGGCTGCATGCCCTGGCCAGCGGCGTGGTAGACGAAGCCCATGCGCACACACGTTTTGTGCTGGTGGGGCGGCCAGGGCCGCCACCGGCCGCTACCGGCTCAGATCGCACCTCGGTGGTCCTGGGGCTCGGCAATGTGCCCGGTGCACTGGCCACCGCCATGAACGAGTTCGCGATCCGGGACATCGACCTGACGCGCATTGAGTCCCGCCCTACTCGCACGGGCCTGGGTACCTACCGGTTTTTTCTGGACTGTGTGGGCCATATCGACGACATCGCCGTCGGCGAGGCACTCAAGGGCCTGCATCGACGTTGTGAGGATGTGCGGTATTTGGGATCGTGGCCGAGAGGGACCACAGCAGCCGCCGGCGCCAATCCGCCGGTGTTGGACGAGGCGTCGGGATGGCTCGCCGAGACACGGGAAGGGAAGCTGCGATGAGTGGGCGCCTTGTCTTGGTCCGGCACGGGCAGTCCTACGGAAACGTCGAACGTCGACTGGACACCAAACCGCCGGGCGCGGCGCTGACCGAACTCGGATTACAGCAGGCGCGCCTGTTCGCCAAGCGGTATGAGGAGCATGCGCCGGCGATCCTGGTGCATTCGGTGGCAGTGCGCGCCGTGCAGACAGCCGCGAAAATCGCCGAACACCTTGGCGTACAAGCAGAACAGATCGAAGGTCTGCACGAGGTTCAGGCCGGCGAGCTGGAGGACCACACCGATCTGGAGTCGTTCGCCGTCTTTGATCGCACGTATGAGCGTTGGCATTTCGGTGATCTCGACGCCCGGATGCCCGGCGGAGAGTCAGCGCAGGACGTGTTCGACAGGTATCTGCCCGCGGTCGCCGAGCTGCGGCTACGGCACTTGGAGAACGACGCGTCGACCGGCGATGTGGTCATCGTGAGTCACGGGGCGGCGATTCGTCTGGTGGCCGCGACCCTTGCCGGGGTGGATCCGGGCTTTGCGGTGAACCGTCACCTGGGCAACGCGGAAGCCGTTGTGCTGGCGCCGATTACGGACGGACGGTGGAGTTGCGTGCATTGGGGAGATGCGGCAGCGCCGTTCCCGCACCAGGAGGCCGCCAGCGCCGAGGAACTGGCGCAGTCGGCCGACCCGATGGGTTAGACCGCCAGCGGAATTTCGCCCGCGCAATCGCATTGTGCGGCAATACAATCGATGACCAGGCTGTGACGTAGCAGGTACTGACCGTCGCAGTCACGGTCCGTGCACTCGGCATGACGCGAGGAATGCACGATCAGTGTGCCGTGACAGTGGTCGATATCTCGGATGCAATCACGGCATGCCACACCGCAGCTGATGGCGTGCCGCCAGTCCGGTGTTTTCTTCATACAAGTGTTGTAGCACCGGATGCCGACAAGTCCGCGTAACCGCGCGGGGTCTGGCCTTATCTTTTGGCTTCCGCGTCACTTGCGGCGCAGGCGTGCGCCGAGATTGGTCTTGGCCAGGTCGATGAGCTCGTCGCCACGTCCGGACAGCAGGGTTCGGGTGGCCCACAGTGAGAATCCCGCAACTTGTGCGGCGGTGATGGTCGGTGGAATCGACAGTTCTTGACGGGCGGTGACCACCTCCACGAGTACGGGCCCCGGGTGGCTGAACGCTTCCGATAACGCGGCATCCAGCTGATCCGGGCGTTCGACCCGGATACCGTGGATCCCGAGTGCCCTCGCGACATCGGCGAACACCGGATTATCCAGGGCCGTACCGTAATTCACGATGCCCGCCGCCTTCATCTCCAGCTCCACGAAGCTGAGCGCGCCGTTGTTGAAGACGATCATCTTGACGGGCAGCTGCGACTGGGTCAGCGTGATGAGATCCCCCAGCATCATCGTCAGTCCGCCGTCGCCGGAAAGGGTGACAATCTGACGGTCGCGATGTGACGCCTGTGCGCCGATTGCCTGCGGCACCGCGTTGGCCATGCTGCCGTGATTGAACGAGCCGAGTAGGCGACGCCGGCCGTTCATCGAGAGATATCGCGCCGCCCAGATGACGGGGGTTCCGACATCGGCGATGAAGACGGCATCATCGGCCGCCAACTCGTTGATGCTGCGGGCGACGAGTTCCGGGCGCACCGGCGATTGATTGCGGTCGTCCACCGCCAATCGATCGAGCTGAGCCCTCGTGCGCGTGTAGTTCTCCCGCGCACGATCCAGATGCCTGCTGTCCGAATGCGGTGGCAAGACCGAGTTGAGGTGCTGAAGAGTCTCTTTCACCGCACCGACGAGAGGGACGTCGACCCGAACACGCCGGCCGATGTGCTCGCCGCGGATATCGAGCTGGATGACGGTGGCCTTCGGCGGATAGAACTGGCGATACGGGAAATCGGTCCCGAGCATCAGCAGCACCTCGGTGTCCTCGAGGGCGTCGTACCCGGAGCGAAATCCGAGCAGGCCTGTCATGCCGACGTCGAACGGATTGTCATGCTCGACGAATTCTTTGCCGCGCAAGGTATGCACGATGGGCGCCTGCAGGATGCGCGCGGTGGCCAGCAGCTCCTCGTGTGCTCCCTCGCATCCCGCTCCGGCCAGAATGGTGACCGCATGTGATCCGTTCAGCACCCGCACCGCGCGCTCCAGGGAGGCTGTATCGGGTAAACGGGTGCCGATGCCGGCCCCGATGGGGGCTGATGGAGGCGCTATATCGGTCTTGGCGCTGAGGATGTCGCCGGGGATTGTCAGGACTGCGACACCGCGTTGGTCGAGGGCGGCGCGGATGGCGATGTCGAGGACGTACGGCAACTGTTCGACACTGCCGACCAACTCGCTGTACACGCTGCATTCGGAGAACAGGTCCTGCGGGTGGGTCTCCTGGAAGTAGCCACTACCGATCTCGGCACTGGGGATGTGCGACGCGATCGCGAGCACGGGGACCCGGCTGCGATGGGCATCGAAGAGGCCGTTGATCAGATGGAGGTTGCCGGGGCCGCAGCTGGCGGCGCACACCGCGAGGTTTCCGGTCAGAGCCGCCTCGGCCCCGGCCGCGAATGCAGCGGACTCCTCGTGTCGTACGTGGACCCACTCCACGGTGCCATCGCGACGCAATGCCTCGGTGAAGCCGTTCAGGGAATCGCCGGGCAATCCATAAATACGTTGAACACCAGCAGCTTTCACTGTTTCGAGAATGAGCTGAGAGACGGTGCGTGCCATGGTGTGCTCCGAATCGGTCGAGCCGCGTCGGCGGCTGGGATGGATCGGCTCTTCAGTATCGGATGCTAGCGAGCCGGATGACGTGATGCCTTCGCGCCTTTACGTCTCGATACGGCCGCCGAGTTGGTGCACCACGGAATAAAGGTTGGCCACGCCCCAGTGTTCGACGATCCGTCCGTCCCGCACCCGCATCGCGTCGACGGTGTCGAACTGGACGGCGCGGCCCGTCGGTTCGATGCCGAGGAACGCACCGTGATGCGTTCCGTGGTAGGTCTTGAAGGTAGTGACCACATCGCCATCGACTGTCTGCCAATGAATCTCGGGGCGGAAGTCGGGAAATGCGTCGCGCAGCCGCCGATAGAGCACCCGGACGCCTTGTTTGTCAGGGGTCGTTCCCGGTTGCGGGGTGTGGTCCACGAAATCATCCGCGAACAGCGTCTCCAGTAGTGCAAAGTCGCCCTGCCCCTGTACCTGTTCGGTGTTGCGCCGGACGATCTCCTTGGCCCGCTCACGCGCGTCGTTGTCGCTCATGTGTCCGCTCCTGTTCGTAGGCCCGACTGTGGTCGCCCGCACCATTACAACCGGACTGTGGTCCGGATATTCCGAAACGCGTCAGTTGAGGGGACGGGCGGACGGCTCCCGTGTCGGCACGGCGGCCCGTTGATGCACTGGTATTGCGATACAATCTGAATAGCACTACAATTTGTGCTGGCGTAGCGACACCGCGATGCGATACGAGGGAGTGGACAATGGGCAGTCTGCGCGACGATCCGAGATTTGCGGGGACAGTGGAAGAGCGCCGGAGGCGTGACCGCCGGTACGACTTCCTGCTGAAGCTGCACGGAAAGAACGGCAAGAAGGCGCTGCAGATCGCGGAGGCGCCGCGTAAGGATGACGGCTACTTCGGGCTCGATTCACTCAGCTTCAAGGTCTACGAAAACGTCATGGTGGCCGGCATGGGAGCACTGTCCGGGCTGTTCATCTCCGTGCTCGACCCCGACGGTGCCTATGGCGTCGGCCAGCACACCACGTACTACTACGACACGGTGGGGCGAGTCCGCCGGAGCCTGCTGTTCTTCGCGGGAGCCGTCGCGGGAGACACCGAGGCGGCAGTCAAGGTCGGGCGGGACCTGTTTCGCAAGCACTCGCACATCAACGGCGAGATACCATCCACAGGTGAGCTGTTCCGGGCCAATCATGTTGAAACACTGAAGTTCACGTATGTGGTCGGGTGGCCGCACCTGTGGCGCGCCTATAAGAAGTTCGGCGACCCGAACGCGACGTACGAGGACGAGTGCCAGTTCTACGAGGAGCAGGTACGGGTCTGCGAGCTGATGGGAATGCCCGCGGGAGAACTGCCCACGACGCCGGAGGAGGTCGAGGCGTGGGTTCAGAACGCGGAGAAGAACCTGATGGCGTTCACGCGGCCGGCTCAGGAACTCACTGACTTCCTGACGCACAATCCGTGGACGCCGTTGTATCCCAACGCGATTCTGGGGACCGGGATAAAACTGGCGATCTGGGCGGCGATCCCGCTGCTTACCCCTTACGTCCGGGAGATCTGTGGATTGACGACGATGCGGGTGCGGCCCGCCATCGGCACGCTCGCGATCAAGGGTGCGGTGCGTGCCCTGCGGAATCCGATTGTCGAGAAGCTGATCTTGCCGTGGTTCGGATACGAGATGTGGGGCTATATGCACAACGCGATTCGCCATGCGCCGGACGGTGGGACGGTGCCCTTCGACCATCACGTGGGTCTGAAACTGCAGCAGGGCAAGGGCGGAACGTTGGGCGAGAGCGCATGCCCCATGCATGCCCTTGCCGCGGCACAGCCGGCAGAGGCGACGGTATGACGCGTATTGACATCATGGCGAACGAGAGGCTGCTCGACGATCGTCATCACCTGCATGAGTTCCAGGAACTGTGGGCCGACGGCCCGGTGGCGTTCGTCTTCTTACGCCAGTTCGGCAGCTCCTTTGCCGTCCGCCAAGCTCAGTCGCTCAATAGGCATCACGATGAAATCATCGCTGCCGGAGCGCAAGTGGTGTTCATCGGACTGGGAACCTCCATCCAGGGCTTCACCTTCCGCAAGCGCACCCAGACGAGGTCTTTGGTGCTGACCACGCACGATCAGACGCTGTATCGAACGATGGGGCTGTGGCGGTACCGGGCGGGAACTATCGGACCGTCCAACCTGGGAGCATGGCTCAAGCTCATGCGCGAGGGTGTGTATCCGTACCAGCGGACGGGCGACCCGTACCAGCTGGGCGGCGTCTTCGTCACGACGGCCGGGGGTCGGGAAGTCACATGGGATTTCCGGGCGCACAAGGCATCCGACATCGGACCGGCGGAAGAAATAGCCGATGCCCTGGTGCAGGCGGCATTGCGGCACCCCGTTGGTGTAATCACCTAGCTACGAGGTCCGTCCGTGTCCCGAGCAACGACCATCGAGTCGACCACGACAGCTCGATATACTGCGAGCCGGTCGGCTACAGCCGGGAATCGGAAGATGCGCGCGCGGGCGCACGGACTAGCGAGCGGGGTGTCAATGCCAAGGGCGCTGACCCGCGAAGAGCTCCAAGCGCAGACTCGTGAGCTCGTGCTCTCCGCTGCCGAGACAGTCTTTCTGCAACGAGGATTTCACGCCACCACGGTTGCGCAGATCGCCGCCGAGGCGGGCCGGACGCAAGGTTCGATCTACAGCAATTTCGAGAGCAAGGATGCGTTGTGCCAGCATCTCCTGCGTATCCATTACGAAGGGTGGCTGGCGCAGGTTGCGATGGCGGTGATGGCAGCCGACGACGCCGCGGCCAAACTTGCGATCGTTGAATCCAAGTGGCGTGTTCTGAGCGCCGAGACCGACTGGATCGGGTTGACCGCGGAGTATCTGCTCGCTGTCCGACATGACCTGGAACAGGCTGAACGGATTCGTGAAAACGTCACTGGCCTGCAGGCTGGTGTGAAGGCCGTGTTTCTGGGGCAACTGCAGAGCGAGGGCGTCGAGGTGGCCGACGGTCCAATTCTGGACGACGCGGTGGCCGCGATCGTTGCGACGGGTATGGGGTTGGTTGTCAATCACACGATGGGTCTGGTCGAGCTCGATCAGTCGACCAGCGTGTTCATGCAGACCCTCGAGACGTGGCGAGACCGGCTGACTTCGTCTGGCTAGCGTTGGTGAACTGGT
The DNA here is from genome assembly GCF_001853795.1 of Mycobacteroides franklinii. Taxonomy (NCBI): domain Bacteria; kingdom Bacillati; phylum Actinomycetota; class Actinomycetes; order Mycobacteriales; family Mycobacteriaceae; genus Mycobacteroides; species Mycobacteroides franklinii. The sequence continues at coordinate 504,665 of NZ_MLIK01000019.1, read as the reverse complement.
AGTCGGTGAATGGGAAATACCGGTTCTGTAAGCGCATCTCGGTATTGGTTGACGGTCGGTAGGCGGCTGCGTCGCCCTGGTAGTTGATGTAATAGGTGTTCGAGCCGGCGCATAACGGCGTAGGTAGATGGCTCTTCGCCGCACGCGACAGCATCTGCTGCCAGTACTTCTCGTGCGGCTCCTGGCGCACCTCGCAACGGGTGGCACCGCGCCGCCGCGCCTCTGTGATGGCCCGCACGGCATGCGCGACAGTCGATTCAAGCAAGACAAGATAGGACCCGGGGGAGTAGGCCCATGGTCCGATCAGCATGTAGGCGTTGGGCCAGCCCGGAATCGTCACCCCTTGGTAGGCCTGATAGCGGTTCTCGTCCCACCACGTGTTGAGGTCCACCCCGCCGCGGCCCAGGCACGGGAACGGAGGTGTCGCATCTTTTTCCATGACCTTGAAGCCGGTGGCACAGACCAGGACATCGATCGTGTGCTCGGTGCCGTCCGCCGTGATCACCGAATCCTTGGTGATGCGCTCGATCGGCTCGGTCACCAGGTCGACGTGTGGCTTGGTGAATGTGGTGAACCATTCGTTGTGCATCGACGGCCGCTTGCAGCCGAACGCGTACGTGGGGGTGAGCTTCTTGCGTAGCTCGGGGTGGCTGGGCAGTTGAGTCCACATCCACCCGCGCAGTGCCAGTCCCACACCCTCCAACACAGCCTTGTACAGCCGCTCACCGAGCAGCTGCCCACCGAGTAGCGCACCGCCCAGCCCGAGCTCAACGAGCGCCATCCCGATACCGCGCAAGGGGGCCCGCAGCAGACGATTACCGAAGACGAACCGGCTGACGGGACCCGTCTTGAAATCGAGCTTCGGGGCGACCCAGATCGCGGTGCGCTGAAACACGGTGAGGTGACTGACCTGATCGGCGATTGCCGGAACCAGTTGCAGTGCTGTCGCACCTGTTCCGATGACGGCGACCCGCTTACCGGTGAGGTCGTAGTCGTGGTCCCACGCCGTGGTGTGTTGGAGCTTGCCCGCGAAGGTATCGATACCGGGAATGTCGGGAAGATTGGGCACCTCCAGACCGCCGATCCCCACGATCACATGGCGGGCGGTGATCTCTCCACGATCGGTCTCGACATGCCAGATGTCGGTGGCTTCGTCGAATCTGCTGCCCAGCACGGTTGTTCCCAGCCGTAGCTTGTCGCGCAACCCGTGTCCGTCGACGACGTCCTCGGCGTACTGCTGCAGTTCCTCGCCCGGCGCGAACAGTCGACTCCAGTTGCCTGTCTGGGCGAAGGAGAAGCTGTAGATGAACGACGGAATATCTACCGCCACACCGGGATACTTGTTGATGAACCAAGTACCGCCCACCGACGGATGTTTGTCGACGATGACGAAATCTTCGACACCTGCCTGGCGCAGCTTGACGCCGGCGGCTATGCCGCCGAATCCAGCGCCTACCACGAGAACCTCATGCTGGGGGAGGGTGCGAGTGCTCACGATGTGCCTGCCTTGAGATTGTTGGGATCAGAGACTCCGCGGATGAATTGCGCCATGTCGGCAATGGCGGCGCGCGCGTCCGGCAAGATGTCGGCTGCTATCTGGAAGTCGTGGACGGCGTGATTCCACACCTGAACTGTGCATGGCACATGTGCTTCGGCGCAGCGCCGGGCGAGCAATTCGACGTCCACCAGGAGTACCTCGTGTGAGCCGACCTGTATGAAAACCGGTGACATACCCGCGAAATCGTGATTCACAGGAGACCAGGACGGGTCGAGCGCGCCGTCGCGAGCCATACCCAGCTCACCCGGAACGGACAGGATGAAGCCGGACAGCATCGCGTCGTGCGCTTCGTTCGGATGAGCCCGCTTTGCCGAACAATCCAGATCGGCCCACGGTGAGATGGCCGCGATGCCGCCGGGCATCGGTAGCCCGCTATCGCGCGCGGCCAGAGCCGCGCTGAAAACTAGGCCGCCACCGGCCGAATCGCCGGCGAACACGATGCTGTCGGCTGCGTAACCGCTATCCAGCAGGTAGCGATAGGAATCTACCGCGTCGGCGACGGAGTCGGTGATATGCGCCAGTGGTAGTTGGCGATAGTCGACGACGAGAACGGGTGTCCCCGCCGCACGCGCAAGGCGTGCGGCCATGCGTCGGTGACTGTGCAGCCCGCCCAATATGAACGCGCCGCCATGGAAGTACAGGATCGCACCCCCCGATGTGCTCTCCGGTTCGGGAAGAGTCTTGTCCCACAACCACTCTGCGCGAAATCTGGGAAATGTCACGATGCGGCGCCGGGTGCCCAGACTAGGACGCAATGGGTAGGCCGCCAGTTCGACAAAATTGGCGGCCCGGAATCCGCGCGCTCTTGCCCGGGGATAGCGGGCCCCGAGCCGCGCCAGTGCCTCCAATGTGGGGCGCAGGATCATCCGTGCCATGGCGTGGGAAGACCGTTGCAAGGCTGAATCGCTGCCCTTCGTGTCGAAGGTGACCGCGCCATGGGGGGTGGAGCTGTGTACTGGGTCGTTCATACGAATGCCTCCGCCGGATGCTTTTCGTAGAGATAGTCGCCAAGGGGGAACTCACGGGTGCTGCGACGTGCTTCGAAGAAGCCCGCGGGCCGCAGATACGTGCTGTCGCCCTGGGAATTCCGATAGTAGGTCGGGACATGTCCGTTCAGCTCGGCCAGGTAGTAGCGCATAGCCTCGGATCGCCGCCGTACCGTGTGGTGGTAGGCGTCGGCGATCTCCTTGCGTACTTCACAGTGATCCGCGCCGCGCCGATTGGTCTCGGTGATCGCGCGTACCGCATGATCCGATGTCATCTCCATGAAGGCATGCCAGCCGGATCCTGTCCACGAGTACGGTCCGCACAGTGTCCATCGGTTGGGCAGCCCATGTACAGCGACGCTTTCATACGCCTGGAGTCCGTGTTCGGCGTAATACTTGGCCAAGTCAAACCCGTTGCGGCCCAAGACGGCCCCGGGCCTGTATGTTTCCGGGTCCGAGAACACCTCATAGCCTGTGGCGAGAATTAGTACGTCGAATCGATGTTCGACACCGTCGTGGGTTCGAACGCCCTTCTTGGTTATCCGCGCGATCGGGTCGGTGATGAGCGCGACGTTGTTTCGGTTGTAGGACTTGAGGTACCCATTGGAGATCGTCGGGCGCTTGGCAAGTGGCCCAAAGTTCGGGGTGAGTTTCTCGGCGGTCGCGGGATCGCGCACCACCCAGCGGATATACCGCCGGTACGCGGCGATACACGCCGCATCGAACCGGTCCATCACCGGCCGCGACCAGCGCAATGGGGCCTTACTCAGCGAGCGGAGCAAGATATCTGCCAGCACCAATACCGCGCCATTGAGCGCCGATTGCACGCCGGGTGCCGCGTATAACGGGCGCAGGATGGGCCCCACGGTGAGATCCGGTTTGGGTAGTGACCACACGGGTGTGCGCTGGAAGACAGTGAGATGTGAGACCTGCGGCGCGATGGTCGGAATGATCTGCACGGCACTGGCACCCGTGCCGATGATTCCGACCGATTTGCCTGCCATGTCGAACTCGTGGTCCCACTCGGAGGGGCGTTGCACCTTGCCGCCGAACGCGTTCGCACCGGCGATGCCGACATCGGCCTTGGGACGCACAAAGGCACCGATAGCACTGATCAAGAATCGTGCCGTCACGACGGAGTCGTCGCCGGTGTGCAGTTTCCAGAACCCGTCCTCGTCGTCCCACTCTTCCCGGTCCACGTTGGTGTTGAAGCGCACACGCTCGTAGACGCCGAAGCGCTTGGCCACGTCGACGTGGTACTGCTTGACCTCGGCGCCCTTCGGAAAGATCCTGCTCCACTGGGGATTCCGTGCGAAGGAGTACTGGTAGGCGAAGGACGGAACGTCCACGCCAAGGCCGGGATAGTGATTCTCGTGCCAGCTGCCGCCCACATCGTCGGCTCGTTCCAGCAGCACGATGTTTCTGATGCCTGCCTGCAGTAGCTTGACGCCAACCGCAATACCGCCGGGTCCGGCGCCGATCACGGCGACCTCGTATTCCGGTTGGCCGGTACTCATTTCTCCACCCGATTCAGTAGGGGCTGCAGCCGGGACATCACACCGTCGGCCAATTCGAATGATCCGATACCCGTGACGACCCGGCTGAAGCTGGGCGACAAGCGATAGAGGCCGTAGATGAACCAGGATTCGGGATTGACAGGTACGACGGCCCAGTTGTGCCGTACAGATCGCTCGATGGCACGCGCCACCTTGTCGGGGCCCGAGTAGCTGATTGCCTGGATCTTGCCTGCCTGCGCATGCCAGCGCTGCTCGTCGTCCTCGCTGATGCCGGCGCGATGACCGTTGGCGATCAGGTTGGTGTTGATGACGCCCGGGCAGATGGCGCTCACGCCGATGCCGTGTCGGCGCAATTCCACCCGGAGTGACTGTGATGCCATGAGCACCGCCGCCTTGGCGGTCCCGTATGCGGCAATCATCTTGTGCGGCAAGAAGGCTGCACCCGAGGAGATGTTGACGATGTGCCCACGAACCCCCGCGTCGATCATCTGTTGCGCGAAGATCCGTGAGCCGTAGATAACGCTCATCAGGTCGATGTCCATGGTGCGCTGCCACTGCTCCGCGGACATGTCGACAAATCCGCCCCAGTCCATGATCCCGGCGTTGTTGACGAGTAGGTCCGCGGCGCCGTATTCGGAGTCGACCCACTTGCCGAAGGTCTCCCACTGCTGTTCATCCGCGACATCCAGTTGATATGCCACGGCCTTGCCTCCGGCGGTGACTATTTCGCCGGCGGCATCCTCGGCGGCATGGATGTTGATATCCGCCAGAACGACCCGATGTCCGCGAGAAGCAAAGAGGCGTGCGGTTTCTCGCCCGATACCCGACCCGGCTCCGGTCACAATCGCTGTTTTCATCGCTTTCCTCCGATACCCAGGGTGGTGAGTGCGCGTGAGCTCAGATCAACAGCGCGCTCGGCCAGTGACATCTGTGCGACGCCCAGGACTCCACGCATCAGGCCCGGCGACAGCCGATACAGGAACCATCCGAGCCAGGCCTCGAATCCGACCGGGACAGTGGACAGATTCCAGCGCATGGACCGTTCGACTGCCTCCGCGACGTGGTCGGCCGAGCGGCCGAAGAAGTGCTGACCGCGATTCAGCTTGTCTGTCCAGCCGGTTCCGGCTTGCTCGTCGACGCCGCTCCGTGTTCCGTTGGCCGAAAGGTTGGTATCGATCAGTCCTGGGCAGATCGCGCTCACGCCGATGCCGCGACAACCGAACTCGGCGCGCAACGCCTGCGTGCCAAACCAAGCTCCTTGTTTGGCAACAACATACGAGGGCGCTAGCGGAGTTGGCATGAATGCTCCTACGGAGCAGATGTTGGCGATGTGGCCCTGGGCACCGGCCTCGACCATGCGTTGCACGAACAATCGTGAGCCGACCAGGGGGCTCATCATGTTGATCGAGATCATGCGACGCCAGTCCGCACCGGTCTGCTCCAGGAAACCGCCCGCGATGAGGATGCCGGCGTTGTTGACCAGCAGGTCGGGAGGGCCGTATTCCTGGCACACCCAGTCGGTGAATCGTTCCCAATCGTGCAGATCGGCGACATCCAGGCGTCGGAACACCGCGGTTCCGCCACCCTGCGTGATGCGATCCACGGTCTCGGCTCCGGTGGTCTCGTTGATGTCGGAGACCACAACGGCCCAGCCTTTACGGCCGAAGCGCTCGGCGGTCGCCCGGCCGATGCCGCTGCCCGCTCCCGTGACAACCGCTACCGGCATCGTTGGCACCTCGGTCTGATCGCGAACGGGAAGGGTGCTGCGTCCATGCGGACTCCTCTGCATTGAGAACTGTGATTCAGATAATATGATTATCTGAATCACAGATGCAATGGCTGCGGCGGGGAAAGTGGAGAAGCGCGCGGTGTGTCGGGGACCTCCCGTGCGCCGGAGCGCTGGATGAGCAGAGAAAGTTAGCTAACGACAGCCGCGTGATGTCGCAGATCGGCAATCCAAAGCCGCAGCGTGCGCGTCAACAGGTCGACATATTGCTGTTGATCGATGCTTCCCAGTGTGCGACCCAACGCCAATCCGGCGGCGGTCGCGAGGACAGCGGTGAGCGCCGCGTCTCGATCACCATCGGATACGTCGTGTGGAAGAGCGTTCGCGAGCACCGCCCCCAGGAGGCTGCGGCCCATCTCGATGTGGCCCTGCGAGACCGCCAGTTGTGCCTTGTCTTTGTGTATGGCCAGCGCGTACTCCGCGGCCAGTGCTACCAGGCCCTCATCGCCGCCAAGTGTTGCCGACCATTGGGCGAGTTCGGCGATCTGCTCATCAACTGAGGAGGCCGATTGGATGAGCCTGCCCGCCACCTCGGAGAAAGTCCGCATGTAGCAGCGCAGCAGTACCTCGGCGCAGAGGTTCTCCTTGCTGGAGAAGTTGGAGTAGATCGCTCCGACGGTGCGGCCGGCGGCATCGGCGATCTTGGTGACCGTTGTTCCGCCTAGTCCGTTCGCTAGGAACAACTCCTCGGCCGCGTCCAGGAGTTCCTCACGTGTGCGTTGCTGAGATTCGGCGCGGCTGACCCGCTGTCGCTGGCCGGACACCGCCACCTCCTGAGATCTCCCACGTGGTGCTTAAGGCAGGCGCACCTGAGGCATATAGCTTCGCATACTGCCGTTATCCCGAGCGTGTTAGGCGGGAGGAATCTATTCCAGGCCGAGGCTCTTGAGCGCGTGTGTCATCCGCTGCGGTGTCGCGGGAGTCAGCGTCGCCCACAGTGCACCGTCGGTAGAGGTGCTGGGGGTGGCCATGATTCGCCCGAATGCTGTGTCGTACACCGCAACTCCGCCGGGTGCACGGTCAGTGATGCCGTCGACCCGACGAATCGCGGTGATCTCCGTCATCGCACCGCGGCGGGCCATTGCCTTAGCGACGGTGACCGCATCGGCCTTGGTGGCGCCGAGGGACATGAGCTGTCGTGCCATATCCGCGGGCTCGGAGTTGAGGGCCAGCGCCAGCTGCTCGGCGGGTGCGTTGATCGACCCGAACTTCAGCGGGGTGGCATCCCCGAGATAGCGCCACAGTTCGGCGCCGAGTGAACCGGTCACCGATCGCATGGCCACACCCTCGCCATCATTGACCAGCAGCACGTACGCCTCACCGTGCTCGACCAGGCACAAGCGCAGCATCTGCGATCCCGCCCAGCGGCGCACGGCAACCTGGCCAGTGGCCTTGCTGGCAGAGGTCAGCATGTCGCGCAGGGTTGGGTGAAGGTCTTCGCCCTTCAGCAGGTTGCGTTCCTTGAGCCGGGTACGGGCACTCTCCAGGGCGTCTCGATGCTCGACTTCGTCCTCGTGGCGGGGCCCGGCGGCCAGCACAACCGGCAAGAGGTCATTGCCGGTGATCTCGCGGGTCAGCTCCAGCTCGTCGAAGTCCAGGCGGACGGTCACAGCTCCGCGCTCGCGCCGAGGACCGGAGGCGCCACTGCTCCCTTGGAGCCGCCGCGCTCGAAGAGCGATGAGGCGTCAACGTTTTCGAAGTCCGGAACCTTGTCGGTACCCGACTTGTTGGTGAGGATGTCCGGCAGTTCGACAGGCTTGCTCTCGTCACCCATGAAGACGCCGGTGGCGCCGATGGCGGTGAGATCCTTGTCGTCCTCGTCCTCATCCTTCTTGTTGACACTGCCGCCGACCTTGATGCCCTTGCCGGCGGAAGCAGCAAGTGCGCCGCCTGCCATCATCCCGGCCATCGGGGCACCCATACCGCCCATACCCACACCGGAGCCGCCGACGGCGGCCGGGTTGCCAGCCATGGAGATGGCCGCCGCGCGGGCGCTCTGCACACCGGGGACCGAGTCGGGGCTCAACGGGCTCGGGCCCATCTCCGACAGGCCGACGCCGGCAGCACTGACACCGGTGTTGCCGCTGTTGGCTTCCGACTTCTCTTCGGGGTACTTGATGACTTCCGGAGCCGGCGGGAACTCGACGACCTTGGCCGCGGGCTCGCTGGCCGACTCGTACGTTTCCATGGCCTTAGCTGCCTGAAGGTCCAGGCCCTGCTCCATGCCCTCGGTGGTGGCGTGGAGCCCGAACAGCGCTCCGCCTGCCGACAACGCCTCGGCCTTGGCCTTCTCCAACTGCGCCAGGTCGTTGATGTGCGGCATGTCGAGAACCGCGGTGCCATACGACTCGGCGTAGGTGTTGGAGGTGTCACTGACCTGTTGGGTCAGCCCGGCCATCTTGTCGAGCCAATCGGTGAACGGGTTCAGCTTGGTCAGCGCCTCCTCGGCGCGAGGTCCGCGGTATCCCTCCATCAGCTTCTCGCCGACCCGAGTGCTGTTTTCGTGTACCTCGGCAAACGCGGCACTGATCTCCTGCCAGGCCAGCGCGCTGTCGACGACATGTGTCGGACCTGCACCAGTGGTCAGGTCAAGGGCCAGCTTCTTCGCTTTGCGGGCCACCCAGTTGACGCCAGTGAATCCGGTCATGATCTATTCCCCCACACCATTGATACGGGCGGCGTTGTGGTGCTCGAGGTCCACGAACGCCTGCGAGTTACGCCGCAGGGCTTCGGCGATGCGCTTGAGCTGCTCGATGCCGTCCTTGGCAACCTTCTCGAAATTCTCGTTGGTCTTCGCCGAGGCGTGCGCCACCGCGGTGGACACCTCGTCGCGGCCCGCCGAGCCGAACTTGGCGGTCTCCAGCTGCTTGTCGAGAGCTTCCTGCAGTCGCTGCGCCATCGCGTCGTACTCGGTGGCGGCATCCTTCATCACATCCGGATCGACCTGCAGAACAGTTCCCGGCTGGTTAGCCAGGTCCCAACGGATCTCCTCACGCTGGGCGGGCGCCGGTACGTCAGCCATCTTCTGTCCCCTTTCCCCCACTTGTCTCACGTCGTCCTAAGGGCAGTTTTGCCCTTTCACTAGAGATGGACGGCGGATCCCTCTATTTGGTTCCATCATTCTCCAAGATTTTTGGATTTTTTTCCAGCAAACCTCAGCCGCCCCTTTAGCCCCAGCCCAGCTGGTGTAAGCGGTCGTCGTCGATACCAAAATGGTGGGCGATCTCGTGGATCACTGTGATCGTGACCTCATCGATCACCTGATGTTCGCTGGAACACATTTCCAGCAACGGTTGGCGGTAGATCGTGATGGTGTCCGGCAGCGCCCCAGCATAGAAGCTGTCGCGCTCTGTCAGCGCGATCCCCTCGTACAGCCCGAGTAGCTCGGGATCCTCCGGATGGCGGTCTTGGACCAGCACCACCACATTGTCGATGGCGGCGGCGAGCTTCGGTGGCACGGCGTCAAGAGCATCGGACACCAACTCTTCGAAACTTTGCTCGCTCATTTCGACGGACATCAGGCGGCATCCGATGTCGGCACGGCTAGGCCGGCCCGGGTGGCGGCGCCCCCGCAGGTGCCTGGCCCGGAGCGGGGCCTTCCATGGGCGGACCGTCCATAGGCGGACCAGCCGGCGGCGGTGGGGGCCCCGCACCTGGAGGCAGCGTCGTCACGATGGTGATGCCCGGAGGGTTACCGGGGTTCGGCACGGCGGACGACGTCGTCGGCGCAGAGCTCCTTGTCGGTTGTTGAGTCGGCTGTTGAGTCGATTGTTGGGTGGGTTGCTGAGTACGCGTCGGCTGCTGTGTATACGTGGGCTGCTGCGTATAGGTGGGTTGCTGAGTCTGGGTCGGCTGCTGAGTGGGAGCCGGTGCGGTGGTGAGAGGGATCGGGGTCAGGTTCAGCCGGTCGGCGGGGATGTCCGGCGGCGGTACCGGCGGTTGGCCGTTGATCAACAGCTGCCCGCTCTTGGCGCTGTTGACCAGAGTCGACCACGCACCATTGCCCAGTGTGGAGCCGATATTGCAGCTGACCTGACGGCTGCCGGCGGTCCAGCTGGGCAAGGTGATCGTGTTGTAGGACAGCGTCAGCGTGGTGGCCCGGAATCCGTCGGGATTACCCATGTATTCGTTGGTCAACCGGGTGCAGTTGTCCTTGATGAACACGTCCTGGTCGGGCTCGGGCGGCACCGAACCCGGGAACTGCTCTGCCAGGCTCACCGTTCCGGTGATTTCCATGGAATGAGCCTTGTCGCAGTCCACGGGGAGTTCGGTGGGCAGATTTGTTGTCGAGTCGATGCCCAGGCAGGTGCCGGCGGGCCAGACCTTCGATTGATCCTGCTCGGCTACCTTCCCGTGGAACAGCTGTTGCTGGTTGTCGGCGCCGGGGAGCTGCAGCCCGCACAGCACGCGACGTTCGCCTGCCTCGGTCCAGCCCTTTTCGCCTGGCCACAGCATGCCCATGGTGAATCGGCTGTTGGGGTCGTAGCGGTCGCCAAGGTAGCGGTTGATGGCAACCTGGCACTGCTCCTGGCTGATCTCCTGGATGCGTCCGACGGTGGGTGGTCGTGAGTTCGGCCCGTACTCCGTGCCGGGGAATGTGCGTAGGTCGATGGACTCGGCGATTTCGAAACGATGGTCGTTCGCGCAGTCGACGATGTTGACGTCGTTGGTGGAGGCGGGCGCGGGCCAGTTGAGGCACTCACCGGCCTTCGCCGAGTTGAAGGTGCTGTTACCCGGGGCGCCGGTGCTCGGCACCGGGTTGGAATCGATCCTGTTGACCAGGCGATCTGCGGAGGTCCAGCCGTCCGGCAGTGCCTGGGTGATGCCCGCGATGAACAATCCGCCGAAGGTGACGAGGAGCAGCGCACGGTGGGTAGAGCGCTCCTTGAGCCCTTCCTTCAGGCCGGCCCACCAGTGAGGTTTGGCGGACTTAGGGGGTTCGCCCTGGGATTCCCCGGCGACCGGCGCGTCGGCATCCGCGGTGTCGGGATGCTCGGTGTCGGGATGCTCCAGGGTTTCCGTCTGCGGCGCCTCTGCGGCGTCGGCGGACTCGGTGGCGGTCTCGGCATCGACCGCAGGTGAGGCGGCAGTCTCCTGCGATTCCGCGGATGGCGTGGCAGAGTCCGGCGACTCGACGTCGGAGTCTCCGGATGTGTCGGTGCCCAGCTCGTCCTTGGCGGATTCTTCCGGGGTGGAGTCGTCCCGCTCGACCTTCGGCGTGGGTTCGGCTTCGTCACTCATACTGCAGTCATTGTTACAGGTGACGGTGTGGCTTAGCCGAGCGATGCTGTCCGCATGCGCCGCTAGATTGAACACTGTGACAACGATGGAACCTGACCGTGACAACCCGGAGGATCAGGCGGGGGAAGCCGAGCATCAGGCCCGTGTTGCCGAGCAGGTCGCGGCGCTCGCCCATGAGCTGTTCGATATGGCTCGGGAGGGCAATGCGTCGACCCTGGCCGCGTACCTGGATTCCGGCGCGCCGGTGGATCTGACGAATGCGGCAGGCGACACCCTCGTCATGCTGGCCGCCTACCACGGGAACACCTCGACGGTGCGTTCGCTGATAGCGCGCGGAGCCGACGTCAACCGCGCCAATGACAAGGGGCAGACTCCGCTGGCAGGAGCGGTGTTCAAGGGCTCCGACGACATCGTCCAGATCCTGGTCAACGCGGGCGCTGATCCCACCGCGGGAACACCCTCCGCGCTCGACGCGGCGCGGATGTTCGGCAAGGACGAGTACCTGAGCCTGTTCGGCGCCTAATGGGTTGGCCGGGGATTCCGGCCCCCACGTAAGGTTCAGCAGGTGATCGACCTGAAATTCCTGCGCGAAAACCCCGACGCGGTGCGTGCCTCGCAGCGTCTCCGGGGCGAGGATCCGGCACTCGTCGAGGTGCTGCTTGACGCCGATACGGCACGACGGGCGGCAATATCAACAGCCGATACGTTGCGTGCCGAGCAGAAGACCGCCAGTAAGAAGGTAGGCCAGGCGACGCCCGAGGAGCGCCCGGCGCTGTTGGCAGCCGCCTCCGAACTTGCCGCGCAGGTCAAGGCGGCCGAGGCCGAGCAGGTGGTCACCGAGGCCGCGTTCACCGAGGCGCATAAGGCCATCAGCAATGTGGTGATCGACGGTGTCCCCGCCGGTGGCGAGCAGGATTTCGTGCTGCGGGAGTTGGTGGGTGAGCCGACCGCCATGGAGAACCCCAAGGACCATGTGGAATTGGGTGAGTCGCTGGGTCTGTTCGACATGGAACGCGGGGCCAAGGTCTCCGGCGCACGGTTCTACTTCCTCACCGGATACGGCGCGCTGCTGCAGCTGGGCTTGCTGCAGTTGGCGGTGCAGACCGCGGTGGCCAACGGGTTCACCCTGCTGATCCCGCCTGTCTTGGTCAAGCCCGAAATCATGGGCGGCACAGGGTTTTTGGGTGCACACGCCGATGAGGTGTACCACCTCGAAGAGGACGATCTGTACTTGGTGGGGACCTCGGAGGTGCCCATCGCCGGCTATCACTCCGGTGAGATCCTCGATTTGAACGAAGGCCCGTTGCGTTACGCGGGGTGGTCCAGCTGCTTCCGCCGTGAGGCCGGCAGCTACGGCAAGGACACCCGCGGCATCATCCGGGTGCACCAGTTCGACAAGGTGGAGGCATTCGTCTACTGCAAGCCCGAAGACGCCGAGACCGAGCATGCCAAGATCCTTGGCTGGGAACGGGAGATGTTGGCTCACATCGACGTGCCGTACCGCGTGATCGATGTAGCGGCAGGCGATTTGGGCTCATCGGCGGCACGCAAGTTCGACTGCGAGGCATGGGTGCCGACACAGCAGGCGTACCGCGAGTTGACCTCCACCTCTAACTGCACCACGTTCCAGGCGCGGCGGCTGGCCGTGCGCTACCGCGACGAAAACGGTAAGCCGCAGACCGCTGCCACCCTCAACGGCACCCTGGCCACCACCCGGTGGTTGGTGGCGATCCTCGAGAACCACCAGCAGCCTGATGGCAGCGTCCGCGTGCCCGCGGCGCTGGTGCCCTTCGTTGGAACCGAAGTGTTGGAGCCCAAATGAGCAAGATGTTCGACGTCGAGTTGAACGAACTGCGGGGCTGGTTCGGTTTTGGGGTGGCAGGGAACTTCGCCGGTCATCTCGAACAGGCGGGGGAGTCGGCAGATTTCGTGAACGTCGCCTCAAATGGTCTCGCGCCCAAGGGAATCTTTCCTTGGTACGTGCCGGGCGACGAGGGATTCCTGGGACAGTTCCCGCTGTCGCAGGACGAGACGGTGCTGCCCCAGAGTGACTCGCCGCTGAACCTGCAGATCGAACCCGAGGTGGGCTTGGCGTGCCGGGTGCATTGGCGCGGCGACGTCGTCGCCTCGCTGGAGCCGTTTGCGCTGGGCGCCTTCAACGATTGCTCGATCCGTCGGCCCAATGCCCCCAAGATCAGCCACAAGAAGAACTGGGGTGAGGCATCCAAAGGTGTTGCGCGACAGTTCTTTGAGATTGGTGACCTGACTCCTGATGGACCTACCGCCACCTTGCGGCTCAACTGCCACCTGCACACCGCCGATGGCCAGGAGCACGCGTATGGCGTCGACAGCCCGTTGCTCGGATACTCGTACTACGGCGAGGTGCTGTTGGACTGGATCACCGAGCGCCTGGACAACCAAAAGGGTTCCCCGGATACGCCGCTGGAAGATGTCGGTGCGCTGATGGTGGCCGCGGGGCACCCCGAGCACGTGTTAATCGGTATCGGGGCGACCAAGTACACGGCGCTGGGTGAATCCACATACCTGCAGGCCGGCGATGAGGCTGTGGTGCGGGTGTACGGTACCGACTCCGACGAGGCGTCCGAGCTGCGACAGCGGGTACGAACGGTCCGCTAGGCGGGACATGTGGAGTCGCGCCGCCGACTGCGCGCTAGCGTCGGGGCATGACCGAAGGCGTGACCTCGGATACCTACCGGGAACTTTCTGAAAACGGTGTGCAGAAACACAACAACCGAATGATCCGACTGCTCCGCGAGAACGGCGGCAAGCTGCCTGGAGTGTCCGATGACGAGATGCCGGTACTCATCGTGACCATCACCGGCGCGAAGTCGGGGATCGAGCGGCAGACACCCCTGGGGTACTTCGAACATCGACGGCGCCGGTTCATCGTGGGATCCAACGGCGGACAGGAACGGCCACCGGCATGGACCTTCAACGTGCGTGCCCATCCCGAGGTGATCGTGGAGGTAGTGCCGAACATCTACAATGCTGTTGTGCGCGAGCTGAATTCAGAAGAACGTGACGAGATGTTCTCCGCGCTGGTGGCCAAGCATGCGTTCTTCGGCGACTACCAGACGCGCGTCGACAGGGTCATCCCGATGTTCGAGTTGGTGCCGCGCTAGCCCAGCTTTTTGGACCGCAGCTCGTGACCTTTGGAGGTCAAGCAGCGGCCGGTCTCCAGGTTCCAGTCCCACCCGTGCAGGTTGCAGGTGAGGGTTTTTCCTTCCACCACACCGAATTTCGATAGGTCGGCCTTCAGGTGCGGGCAACGGCGCTGGATTTCCCAGCCGTCGAGCGTGATCGAGGCGCTGTCGTCATGGGCCTCGGCGAACCAGCCGTCGGCGTAGGCGATGCGCTCGTTGGTGAGGCATTTGAAGAAGGTGTAGAGATACTCGTTGTAGCCGCCCACGCGCCAAGCCTTGAAGCGGGTGGACAAGAAGATGGTGTTCACCCAGTCGGGCTCGTCATCGCGGAGCACCGTACGCACCAACTCAGGCGCGATCCCGAAACCGTAGCGGAACTTCTCATTGGGAATCGGTTCACGGACAATGCGTTTCGGAAAGTCGAGGGCCACCGTCTCGTCGCCCATGCGCAGCTCGACGGGATAGCCGATGCCGTCGCAGATTTGATCGGTTTGCGCCATGATCGGTTCGAATTTGGCGCGTAGCGCCCCGAGTAGTGGTTCGCCCTCGGCGGGTGCCCAGGCCGCTTTCTCGGCGGCCAGTACGGGAGCCATTCGCTGGGCGTATTCCTCGATGTAGGCGGCCTTGCCTGCGCCGAAGATGTGTTCGGCCTCCTCGTCGGACACCGGATGTTCCAGCGAATTCAGTTCCGAGCCAGTGAAATCCGCGACTGTGCCGGGAATCATCAGCAGGCCCTTGTCGTGGCCGTGCTGGCGCATCTGGTCCAGGAACACCAGCTGGTCCGGGAAAATGTTCGCCGGATCGCCATGGTCGTCGTTGAGGTCGCGCAACTCCGCGTCCAGGAAACACGGCGGCCCGGCGGATGGGATCACCCAGGTGGCACCCACCTGCGCGATGTACTGACGGCACCGATCCATTCCGCGCTGTCGCTTCTGGGTGCCGAAGGCCTCCTTGGCGCGGGCCGGCATGTCGTAGACCATCGGGTACCAGATGGCCCCCGAGTACTGCAGCATGTGCACGTCGACATGCCCAAACTCTTGGGCCAGCACATCGAGGTCGACGGGGCGGGCGTCGTTCATATTGAAGCAAGTGGTGGAGCCGTCCGAAATGACGAGGCCGGAGTCACCGATCGGTCCGTCTGCCGGTGCCCGCAGCGCGATGATCATGATGTCCAGATCACCCTTGGGGCCGCTCACTCGATGCTTCACCGAGTCCTCGGTCTCCACGAACGTGTGGAATCCCAGTCCTTCGAGCTCACGTTTCAGATCGGGCACCGGGTAGTCGGGCAGCAGCACCACCGCGTCCTTGTTGACGTGCTCGGTCAGGTTCTTCGGGTCGTAGTGGTCCTTGTGTAGGTGCGATACGTAGAGGTAGTCGCAGTTGCCGAGCCGGTCCCAGTCAAGGGTGCTGTTATCAGGGAACGGAAACCAGGAGGCGAAGTAGGCAGGATTGACCCAGGGGTCGCAAAGGATGCTGCCCGCCGCCGTCTCGATGAAGAATCCGGCGTGGCCGACACTGGTGACTCGCATGGCCCCAGCCTATCGAGCTGCGATTACCGTGCAAAAAGGTGCGTAAGCCGCAGGAAAATACGCCGTAATGCCCTTGTATAGAAAACCTACGTAAAATTGATTGTGTGTCCACCACCGATGGCGTCACTGCCGACGTTCTTACCGTGATCGCGCGGCTCAACCGCTGGGTGTCCAGCCACGCCGAGCTGCCTGTGCCCACCGGGCAGGCCCGGCTTCTCGCGCTCGTCGGCGAGATGGAGGACGCCCGGATCTCAGACCTGGCGCAGGCCGACCACTGCAGCCAGCCCACGATGACGGTGCAGTTGAAGCGGTTGCAGGATGTCGGGTATGTCGAGCGCCGGGTCGACCCCACCGACAAGCGTGCGCAGCGCATCAAGCTGACCGGGGCGGGCCGCGAGGCGCTCGTCGCCATGCGTGCGCAGCGGCAGAGTGTGCTCGATCCGTGGCTGAGCACGTTGCCGACCGACGAGCAGCGGACCCTCGTCGAGGCCGCCAGGATTCTCGAGGGCCTTACTCGCCGGATGGCGGCGCAATCCGGCAGCGCCTAGCCGGCGAGGAATCTACGCAGGATCGATGGGCGCATCAGGCGCGCTGGTGGATCGATGAGTTGCTGCGTGCGCAGGACCGCCTCGGCCGCGGTGATGTCCTTGGCCACGGCAGAGCAGATCCTGTCGAACCAGCACCGCCACAGCCATTGCGGAGCGGCCAACCATCCCTTTCTGTCAAAGACTGCCCAGTCGAACTGTAGATACGAAACCCACAGGGGCTGAATAACTTGTGTGGTCTGGCGAAAGAATCGGCGGGCGAGATCATCGACTCCGCCGTTGAGGCATTCCTGTAATGCCACGGCTTCACATGCCGAAACGGCCATGCCCTGTCCAAAGATCGGGTTGAGACTGCAAATGGCGTCTCCCACGGCCAGTAGCCCCCTGGGGAACCGTCGCAGTCTGTCGTATCGCTGCCATCGCGGCCCGGGGTGGCGATGGCGTACGACTTGGGTGAGTGGCTCTGCGTTTAGTAGCGCTTGCGTCATCTCCGCAGGAAACAGTTCTCCCGCGTAGGCGAGAACGCCATCGTGATCGGTAGGCGGGTTCTCTCCGGCGATACTGACGACGGAGAGAACCCAGCTGTTGTTCTCGGCCTGTTGGAGGGCCGCGCCACGGAAGTGACCGGGACGGGGATGCTGGTAGCGGAGCTTCTCACGCACCGTATTCGGAGACATCTGCAACCATTGGCTGGCATAGCTGAATGGCCGCTGTATTTGTTGGAGTCGTGGTCGCGGGTAACCGTGCTTCTCGAGCAACAGCGGCAGACGTGAGCCCTGGCCGGTCGCGTCGACGACCAGATTGGTGTGCAGGGTCTTCTCAATACCGTTGCTACGTATCGCGACTAGAACACCGGTGACGCCATCCGCGGAATCGGTAACCAAATCCACCACATCGTGTCCATCGAGGACTGAGATGTTTTCGATGTTGGTAACACGTTGGCGGATAACATATTCCAACATAACCCTGCTTGGAAACCACAATGTGAGTGCGTCGGGATCGGAGAAGCGCCCTGACCGATTCAGTTCGTGTCCGCGCATCCAGAGTGAGACGCGGGAGAGATCTCCCTCGTCGCTGACTGCGACACCCGCGGCGCGTAGCTCCCCGTCCAGCCCCGGGAAGAGTCGTATCAATGCCTGCATGCCGCCGACGAGCAGTCCGTGCAGGTGCCGCGCCTGGGGCACTCCGCGCCGCTGTTGCGGACCATCCGGCATCAGGTCACGTTCAACTACCGTGACCTGATCGTAGAACTCCGAGACCACCCGCGCCGCGGTGAGGCCGGCGATACCTGCACCAAGTACTACGGCATGCGTACCCAATCGCTCCATTGGAGACTCCTGTCCACCCCGACCTCCCGGGTGGAGTATTCAGGGATCCGCACGTGGTCGACGAGAGCTTGCGTCTCGATTGGATTGCGACTCCCTAAGAAGGTCCTTAGCTGGGCCGTTGGACGCAGTCCCGTCGATTCACTCGGCCGCGAACAGGTGCCGTAGATAGGCGTGCGGATCGGTCAGGAATCGCTGCCAGTGGCCGACCATCTCCAGATCGTCCCAATCACGTTGCTGCACACCGTCTTCACCGAATTCCAGGATGGTCGCGCCTGGGAATGCCGCCAGCACGGGGGAATGGGTGGCCATGATGACCTGAGATCCGGCGGCGACTACACTGTCGAGCATCGCCATCAGCCGCAGCGACGAGGTGAAGGACAGTGCGGCCTCGGGCTCGTCGAGGATGAACAATCCCCGCTCCATGTCCCGCTCGGCGAGGAAGGCCAGAAACGACTCGCCGTGCGAGCGCTCGTTGAGCCTGCCGTCGAAGATCTGTTCCGGGGTGCGCCCGTCGACGGCTGTGAACAGCTGATGCATTGCTTCGGCACGTAAGAAACATCCCCCGCTGGGCCGGGGATGCTCGGCGTCGAGAGTGAACGTCCAGTGCAGGTCGGTGTCTTCACCGCTGGGGCGTGCGCCCCAATGTTTGACCGCGGCGGGCAATTTCCAATGCCACGAGGATGCCAGCGCCTCCAGGAAGGTGGACTTGCCCGAGCCATTCTCGCCGACGATCACGGTGACACCGGCGGTCAAGCGCAGCGGCTGGGTCGCGAGTTGGGCTATCGCGGGAATCTCGAAATACCAAGCATCTGGCTGCTTTTCACGATTGATCGCGATCTGACGCAGGATCACTTCTCGATGGTATCGGGAAGTAGTGTTCTCAAAAATCGGGATCTTGAGTGATAAGAATTCTTAATTAGAGAACGCTGCTATCGTTAGAAACCGTTGGACCTGCGGTTTCTCTTGATTCTACGGTTGAGGCATGACCCTGAAAACACGGCTGACACACCACTTCGGCATCGAGCATCCGGTGGTTCTCGCGCCCATGGACGACGTCGCCGATGCGCGTCTCGCCAGTGCCGTCAGCGCCGCGGGTGGGCTCGGGCTGCTCGGCGGCGGCTACGCCAACGAGGCGTGGGTTCGCGAGCAGTTCGAGCGGGTGACCGCTGCGGTGGGGTGTGGATTCATCACCTGGACCCTGCGGGGAAACGAACACATCCTGGACCATGCGCTGCAACAAGATCCCGCCGCGATCTTTTTGTCGTTTGGCGATCCCGCGCCGTATGCACCTCGCATCCGGGCGGCCGGTGTGCCGTTGATCTGCCAAGTGCACAACGTTCAGCAGGCGCAGCGGGCCATTGACGTGGGCGCCGACGTCATCGCCGCTCAAGGAGGAGAAGCGGGGGGACACGGGGAAGGGCAACGCGCAACGTTCACCCTGGTGCCCGAGATCGCGGACCTTGTCGCCAGTACCGCGCCACAGGTGCTGGTGTTGGCGGCGGGCGGAGTGACCGATGGGCGCGGTGTGGCGGCATCGCTCGCGTTGGGCGCCGACGGTGTGCTGGTCGGGACCCGGTTCTGGGCCGCACAGGAAGCGGCGATCTCCCGGGCGGCCCAGCAATACGCCCTTCGGGTCGATGGCGACAGCACCATCCGCCAGCACGTCTATGACATTGTGCGCGGCAAGGACTGGCCGCGCCCGTACAGCGGCAGGGTGCTGCGCAACGACTTCGTCGAGAAGTGGCGCGACCACGAGGCCGAGCTCGCTGAGCATCTCGACCAGGCCCGGTCCGATTACCAGGTGGGTGTGGCCGCCGAGGATTACCGCGTCGCCAATGTGATCGTCGGCGAAGGCATCGGGCGAGTACGTCATATCGAGAGTGCCGCCGACATCGTTCATTCCATGGTGGCGCAGGCCGCCGCCATCAACCCGACATATCAAGGAGCCAAGACATGCCACTAGTACGCATCGAGCTGACCTCGGACCGGTCCCGTGCGGAGCAACGCGCCATTGCCGACGCGGTGCACGACACGTTGGTGACGGTGTTGAAAATCCCTGCGCGAGACCGGTTCCAGATCATCACCGCCCACGATCCGGCGGACATCATCGCCGAAGACGCCGGGCTCGGATTTCAGCGGTCGAGCCGGGTGGTGATCGTGCACATCTTCACCCAAGCCGGCAGGTCGACGGAGACCAAGCAGAGGATTTTCGCCGAGCTGGCCAAGAGGCTGGCCGCCGTCGATGTGGACGGCGCCGATCTGTTCGTGGCAATCAGCGAAAACGGGCCGCAGGATTGGTCTTTCGGTTTCGGGTCGGCGCAGTACGTCACCGGCGAGCTGGCCGTGCCTGCCGCGGCGAGCGCGTGATTGACTCCCGATATGGAGCTCAGTGACATCACGCATTTTCTCGCGGTCGCCGAGGCCGGGGGTATCTCACATGCCGCGAAGCAACTTCACACCGTGCAATCCAATGTCAGCAGCCACATCAAGGCACTGGAAGACGAGCTCGGCGTCGAGTTATTTCGGCGGCATGCCCGGGGCATGACACTGACCAACGCGGGCGAGGCTTTTCTGCCGTACGCCGAGCGGATCACGGCGCTGCTGAGAGAGGCAACCCAAGTGGTCGGTGACGAGGCCGAACCCACCGGGACGTTGGCGATCGGATCCATGGAAACCACGGCCGGTCTGCGCCTGCCCGGCGTCCTGGCGGCGTACGCGGCGGCTTACCCACGGGTGGACTTCACCCTTGCCACGGGCACCACCGCCGAGTTGATCGATATGGTGATCGATCGTCGGCTGGACGGCGGATTTGTGTGCGGACCCGTCGAAAACGAGGTGTTGACAACCGATTTAGCCTTCGTGGAAGAACTGGTTCTGGTCACTGCCCAGCGCCACACGGACGTTCGCGATGTCTTCGGTACGTCCACGCGGATGCTCGTCTTTCGCAATGGCTGCTCGTATCGCACCCGGCTGCACGAGATCTTCGTCGACCAGGGCATCGCCGATCCCCAGGTCCTTGAGTTCGGCAGCCTCGAAGGAATTTTAGGCTGTGTCGCGGCCGATATGGGTGCGACGCTGCTACCGATAGGGGTCATCACGGCCTCGCAGCGTGCCTCGCTGCTGCGCATGCATCCGCTGCCGCCGATGCGGTCCCGCGTGGAAACAGTGTTTGTCCGGCGTGCGGATTCGATTGTTTCTCCGGCGATGTCGCAGTTCCTGCGTCAGCTGCAGCGCGCCGATACGCCGGTCATGCTGCGGTCGGTAGCGCCGTGATTACTCGTAGCGGCCGTACCCGGTGATACCCGCATCGTCGGCCGCCGCGTAGGTCGACAACCCCACGCCGCGGCCCTCGCCGCCGCCGACGGTGGTGAGGGTGCCGTTGTCGTTGATGAGCACGATGTTCACGTGTTGCCCCTTGGGACTCGGTTCGTCATACAACACCATGTCGCCGGGCTTGGGCGCGTAGCCAGGAGCCTCGTAACGCCCGTCCTCCTTGAGATAGGCGGTCAGCGTCAGCACCCCGGGGATGCGCCAGTGTCCCGAGTTCGGGTTGGCGAACGGCTTGCCCGACGCACGCATCACCCAGCTGGTGAAGTCGGCGCACCAGGGCTCGTCATTGCCCTCGGAGTACTTCGACATCCCGGCCTGGGTGGCGTACTCCTCCCCGAGGATGCGCACCACAGCGGCTCGTCCCGGGGACAACGCCGAGGTGTCGACGACGGGAAAAGCCGGCGTGGCGGTGCGAGAACGGTAAAAGCCGAGGGCGGCACCGGCCACCACGACGAGAGTTGCGGCGAGCGCTACCAGCAGCAGAGCCCGGCGGGTCGTAAGACGCATGCGATCCAGATTACGGAAACTCGCCGACGAACCACTTCCAGGCAGGATCAGTCTTCGGAGTCCCAAAGACGGCGGTAGTAGGACACGCGGTCGGGGTCCGCGGGCACGCCGTAGGCCTCGAAGAAGGTGGCGTCCCAGCCCCCGCCGTAGTTCCATTCCAGCGACCAGCTGGCGACCGCGAGGTCGGCCCAGCGGTCCGCGACCCCAAGCTCACCGAAATCCACATGCCCGCACCAGTTCCCGTCGTCGTCGAGCAGGGTGTTGGGCGCGCAGGCGTCGCCATGGCATACGACCAGGTGATCGATCGGTGGGTGCTCCGACAGTCCGTCAGGGTTGGCCACGCGGGCGATGCGGTCGGCCACCGACCAGCTGTACGGGCAGTCGCCGACGGGTAGCAGGTCATGCAGCGAGCGCAACCCGGATCCGATGGCGCGCACGGCCGGTTCGGGATCGTCGATCCAGCGTGGCACCACCGCACTATCGCCTGGGATGCCCGCGGTGTGCAGCCAGTGCAGGGGGCCGTCGGTGTTGACCGCCAGCACGGCGGGCACCGTCGCGTAGCGGCCCGCCCAGGTGAGCTTCTCGGCCTCGGCGCGCAGGTCAATGGCCGGGTGAGGCGCGGATACCTTCACGAACTCCCGGCCCCGCCCGGCGCCGAGCTGAAAGGTATGCCCGCCAATTTCGTTGTCCCACACCGGCAATATCGGACGCCCGGCCGCCAGCTGCGTGGCGATCTCAGGGATGGTGGCCGGCTCGGTCGGAATCGTCACCGTTCCAGTCTGCCCCGCGCCGTCAACCGAATAGAGTGCCGAGCGTGAACCTCAATGACTTCCAAGCGCTCTACGACCTGTCGGGGCGCACGGCCATCGTCACCGGCGGCACCCGGGGAATCGGGTACGCGATCGCCGAGGCCCTCGGCGCCTGCGGGGCTTCGGTGGTGGTGTCGAGCCGCAAGGCCGAGGCCTGTACGGCCGCGGCGAAGGAGCTGCAAGACAAGGGGTATCGAGCGCTGGGCGTGCCCGCCCACATGGGTGACCTCGGCGATATCGACGGCCTGGTGGCCGCCACGGTCGACGAGTACGGCGGCGTGGACATCGTGGTCAACGCGGCCGCCAACCCGGTGGCGCAGCCCATGGGCAGCTACACACCCGAGGCGCTGGGCAAGTCGTTCGACGTCAACGTGCGCGGACCCGTGTTCCTGGTGCAGGCCGCGCTGCCGCATCTGACCGCCAGCGAGCACGCCTCGGTGCTCAACGTGGTGTCGGTGGCGGCATTCCAGTACGTGCCGATGCTGTCGATGTACGCCGCGATGAAGGCCACGCTGATGTCCTTCACCCGGTCGATGGCGGCCGAATACACCGGTCGTGGCATCCGGGTGAACGCGCTGGCCCCCGGCACGGTCGACACTTACATGCTGCAGCAGAACCCGCAGGAGGTCATCGACGCGATGGCTGCGCAGTCCTTCATGGGCCGCGTGGCGCACACCGACGAGATGATCGGCCCCGCGCTGCTGCTGTTGTCGGACGCGGGTTCATTCATCACCGGCCAGGTGATCGTCGCCGATGGCGGCGGTGGGGTGCAGCGCTAGCCGGGTATCGAGTGTGCAAGCCGGACCGCCAGCGCTAGGCTCGTCACGTGGAGCCTGTTTATGGAACGGTGATCGGGCTTGCCCGCACCGTCTGGGCCATTCAGGGCCTGAAATTCACCGTCACCGGTATCGAGAACCTGCCGACCGAGGGCGGGGCGGTGGTGGCGATCAACCACACCGGATACATGGATTTCACCTTCGCCGGGCTGCCGGCGTTCCTTCAGAAAAAGGGACGCAAGGTGCGCTTCATGGCGAAGAAGGAAACCTTCGACAACAAGATCACCGGCCCCATCATGCGAGGCTGCCGGCATATCTCGGTGGACCGCGTCGACGGCGCCGCGTCCTATGCCGAGGCGGTCGAGAAGCTCAAGGCGGGTGAGCTCGTCGGGGTGTACCCGGAGGCCACCATCAGCCGTAGTTTCGAGATCAAGGAATTCAAGTCGGGGGCCGCGCGGATGGCCATTGAGGCCGGCGTGCCGATCGTCCCGCACATCATCTGGGGCGCTCAGCGCATCTGGACTAAGGGGCATCCGAAGAATCTCGGGCGCACCAACACCCCGATCTCGATCGCCGTGGGTCCGCCGATCCAGCCGACGCTGCCGGTTTCGGAGCTCACTGCGCTGCTACACGCACGCATGCAGCATCTGCTGCTGGAGGTACAGGACGACTACGGCCAGCACCCGGCCGGGGAGTACTGGGTGCCGCATCGGTTGGGTGGGTCGGCGCCAACGCTGGCCGAGGCCGCCCAATGGGATGCGCAGGACGCTGCCGAGCGCAAGGCACAACGCGCCGCCCGCGAGGCAGAAAAGCAGGCCCAAAAGGATGGGGCACAGAAAGAAAGCTAGATGGAACCGGTTTACCGACTCCTCGAAATCACGGCCAACACGGCGGTCTTCCTCACCGGGGCCAAGATCAGATATCGAGGCCTGGAGCAGGTTCCATCCGGCGGCGGTGCGGTCATCGCGATCAACCACACCAGTTACGTCGACTTTCTCCCGGCGGGTCTGGCGACCGTGCGCGCAGGACGGCGACTGAGGTTCATGCTCAAGGCAGAAATGCAGGAAGTGCCCATCATGAACTTCCTGATCAAACACGCCAAGGCGATTCCGGTGGACCGCAGCGCCGGTCACGGTGCCTACCAGGCTGCGGTGGACAGCCTGCGCAGCGGTGAGATCGTCGGGGTGTATCCGGAGGCGACCATCAGTCGCAGTTTCGAGCTCAAGGAGTTCAAGAGCGGCGCAGCGCGGATGGCCCACGAGGCCGCGGTGCCGATCGTTCCGCTCATTGTCTGGGGCGCTCAGCGCATCTGGACCAAAGACCATCCAAAAGACTTGAGGTACAGCAAGATACCGGTGAGCGTCGCGGTGGGTGCGCCCCTGCACGCCTCCCCGGACTGTGAGCGCACCACCGCCGAATTGCATGATGTCATGGAGCAGTTGCTGATCCAGACACAGCAGGACTATCCCGGTGAACCCGGTGCATACTGGTTACCGAGGCGTCTGGGTGGCAGCGCTCCCACACTGGAGGAGGCAGCGGTGCTTGAGGATGCGGAACTGGCCGAACGCGCGCGTAAGAAAGCCCAGAAAAAGACAGATCCGGGGCGCGCGTGACTCCTCCCGTCCTTATCGCGTCCGACGTGGACGGGACGCTCATCGATTCCGACGAGGTCCTGTCCGCGCGCACCCGTGCGGTCATTGCCGCAGCGGTCGACTCCGGTACCACGTTCGTGCTCGCCACCGGGCGTCCACCCCGCTGGATCACCCCGATCGTCGATGCTCTTGGTTTCGCGCCGATCTCTGTGTGTGCCAACGGGTCTGTGTTGTACGACGCCGCCAATGATCGGATCATCTCGGCCGCCACGCTCGCGCCGGCAGAGCTCGCGGTACTCGCCGAGGTGGCGCAGGCGGCCATTCCCGGGGTGGGCCTGGCGGTGGAGCGGGTGGGCCGCAGCGCACATGATGCCGCCACACCACAGTTCGTCAGCTCGCCCGGCTACGAGCACGCCTGGCTGAACCCCGACAACACCGAGGTGTCCTTGGAGGACCTGCTGAGTTTTCCGGCGGTGAAGTTGTTGGTGCGTAAGGCCGGAGCACGAAGCTCGGAGATGGCCGAGGTACTGGCGCCCTTGGTGACCGAGGCGGGCGCGGCGATCACCTACTCCACCGACAATGGGCTCATCGAGGTCATGCCTACCGGGATCAGCAAGGCCAGTGGAATCGCGGTGGTGGCGGAACAGGCTGGGGTGCAGCCGGACTCAATCATCGCCTTTGGCGATATGCCCAATGACGTGGCGATGCTGCGCTGGGCCGGTCACGGGGTGGCGATGGGTAACGCGCATCCCGAGGCACGTGCCGCCGCCGACGAGGTGACCGCCACCAACGACGACGACGGGGTGGCCAAGGTTCTCGAACGCTGGTGGGGCTGAGACAGTAAGGCCTCTCGCTGCCCCCCGTCTTGTTAGGCGGCGGGTGCGAACTGCTCGACAGGCGGCGGTGGCGGCGGCGGAGCCGGCGCGGGGGGTGGCGGTGCGGCAGGGGCTGCGGGGGCTGAGAACTGTTCGGGCAGAGCGTTCTGTGCCACCGGAGCCACCCCGAGAATCTCGCGGGTCTCGCCGTTGATCACACTCGATACCCGGCCGCTGGCCCGGTCATAGATCAGCGAACCGTTCTGGAAGTTCTGCACGATGATGTTCGGCTCGCCGATTTCATCGCTCGTCGGCAATCCCAACGGTCCACGCTCGAAATTGGTTTCGGCCCAGGCGTGGTAGATCGCACCGATGACGGGGTGGGCTCCGGTGCCGGGCGAGAAGTACATCGCGCCGTTGCGGAAGGTGGCGAAGCGGGCATCCCCGGCAGCCTGTTGTTCGACGGAGGTGGGCGCGCCAAGGTCACTTTCGGTGCTGCCGAGCCGCATCCAGGTGTCGTAGATGGCGCCGCCGCGAATGGAATCCACCAGATCTGGGGGCTCGCCGTTGGCCGCGCCTGCGGCAATGTCACGCAGCCGTGGCATCAACCGGTAGGCGGCCTCACCGGGGCATTCGGTGTTGCCGACGTCGCGGTGCGTGAAAATCGTTGGCAGCGTGACGACTTTTCCGCCGGGCACGGTGGTGAAGGGTCCGCCCTCTGAGGCCAGTTCTACCTGTCCGCGCGGGTCCACCCCGGCCAGTCGCAAGCGCCAGCCCAGCATGCGGCCGGCGGCCTGCAGCATCGCGGGTGAGGGTTCGTCGCGGGTGAAGTCGCCGATCAGTGCGAGTCCCCAGCTGTGCTCGTTGAATCCGCCGGTGTGTGCGCCCTGCACGTTGTTGGTGATACCGCCGAAGCGGCCCTCGAAGATCTGACCGTACTTGTCCACCAGGACGTTGTAGGCGATGTCGCACCACTTGAGCGTTTTGGTGTGATACGCGTAGATCGCCCGGATGATCGCGGCGGAATCGTAGGGCGAGTAGTTGTTGCTCCCGGCGGTGTGGTGGACCACGCCCGCGCGCACATCCCGGTTGTAAACCGGTGGGCAGCGGTCCGATTCGTTGGCACCCCACTGTGCGCGGGTGATGATTCGTGGGCCCGCTTGGGGCAGTGCCACCGGCGCAGACCAACGCTCCTCGAACCGTGCCCCGTCGGCCGGTGCCAGTTTGGGGCTGATGAGGATGGCGTCGAGCCCGGTGGTCAGCGGCTGTTCGATGCTCGCGGGCCGGTAACCCAAACCGGGGCCGTTATCGGCTTTGGGCGACTTCACGTTCTTGCCGTACTTCGGCTGCACCGCGACCTGGGCGGAATGGGTGGAGCCGACGAACACGGGTTCCGTCGCGGCGGGGATCGCCTTGTTCTGGGCCACCGGATCGCCCGATTCCACGGGGTCGAGCTCGTACCACTGCCCCCAGCTGCCGTCGGTCTGCTGCGCACGCACGGAGAGGTCGACGGAGCCGAGGTCTGCGCCGCGGACGGCGATAAGGCTGAAGGAGTCGGCCTGGTGGATGTCGTGGACGGTGGCCGGGGTGCTCGGGCCGGGGATTCCGACGTCGGAGGTCAGGACGTCGTGGGTCGCGGCGTTCTGCAAGGACTGCGAGGTGATGGCAGTCTCTTCGGCCTTGTCGGACTTGATGTGATCGACGACGCTGACGGTCATCACCGTCGCGGTGGCGGCAACGGCCATCGCCAGCTGCCGTCTCATCGGCATCTTGCTGACTCGTATGGGCACGTCGTCTCTCCTGGATCACATCGGACGTGTCGCACGGAGCGACACGACCACCAGGGATGTTACGTATGGGACAAATGTGACTAGTGATTCGACACGCGCCAAATGTCGATCTTGGTGTTTGACGCGTTGATCACACGCAACGACACCGCAGAGCCTCTGTGCCCTGCGGTGCCGTTTCGCTACCTAGCTTGTGTGTCTGACTTAGCCGGCCGGCGGAGCCGCCGCGGAGGCGGCCGCCGGAATGGCACCCTTGATCAGGTCAACCGCCTGGGTGATGCCCAGCTGGTTGACGGCTCCCATCGCGTCACTGATCAGGCTGCTGCCGCCGCCCAATCCACTGCCGCCACCGAGGCCGCTGGGCGAACCGAGGCCCGCCAGCGAGGGATCGGCCAGTGCCGGGTTGGTCAGGCCGGTGCCCAGTGCGGGGTTCGTCGCGCCCGTAGCGGGGGAGGTGAGTCCCGCGGCCGGATCGGTCAGCGCCGGGTTCACGCCCGTCGCGCCGGTGCCCGCGGCGGGAGTCAGTCCCGGGGTGGTGGCGGGAGCGGCCGGGTTGGTGAGACCGGGGTTGGTCAGCGCCGGGTCGGTAAGACTCGGTGTGGTGGCACCACTCGGGCTGGTGAGGCCCGGGCTGGTCAGTGCGGGGTTCGTCAGTGACGACGACGGGCTGGTCAGACCGCCCGGCGTGGTGAGGCCACCGGGGGCGAGCGCCGGGTTGGCGCCGCCGAGGCTGCCGAGTCCGCCACCACCCAGACCGGGGATGTTCAGACCGGACAGCCCGGGGATCTGCACGCCGAACTGTGATGTCATCTGTTGAACTGCACCCATGAGCTCACCGGGCAGGTCCGACACGATCGCGGCCTGTACGAACTCATGCTGTACGGGTGCGGGCGCGGCTGCCTGGGTCATGTTGGTCGCGAGGGCAATGGCAAACGGACTTGCAACGGCCAGCGCGGCGACCGAGCTCAAGGCTGTCGAAAGCCGGCGGCGGCGACTGTTAGGCACGGAAGTCTCCTCAATATCGGGTCGATCACTTATGTTGTTCTGCGGTTTTGCGTGTGCTGTCGCAGGTTTTCCCGCGAGTGTCGGATCGGTGGATCGGCACCGGAACCGACGTATTCGATGGTAACCAGAGTTACTGGTGTTACTAGTGGGACGAAATCAAATCGTGAGCCAATCGCGACCGGATCCGTACCTGCGAACCCCGGGGCACTCGTTCTTCCCGGGGCGGATGTCGCTGTCAGGGGCTTGCGATGCCGGTCCAGTACCCTGACTGCACGTGACCGGAGAAAACCAGCAGTTCGACCTGATCGTCGTCGGATCCGGGTTTTTCGGCCTCACTATCGCTGAGCGTGCCGCGACCCAACTCAACAAGCGGGTGCTGGTCGTCGAGCGCCGCCACCACATCGGTGGTAACGCCTACTCCGAGCCGGAGCCGCAGACGGGTATAGAGGTACACAAGTACGGCGCCCACCTGTTCCACACCTCCAATAAGAGGGTCTGGGATTACGTGCGGCAGTTCACCGAATTCACCGGCTACCAGCATCGTGTCTTCGCGATGCACAACGGGCAGTCCTACCAGTTCCCGTTGGGTCTGGGGCTGGTCTCGCAGTTCTTCGGCCGCTACTTCACCCCCGACGAGGCTCGCGCGCTGATCGCCGAGCAGGCCGCCGAGATCGCTACCGAGGACGCCACCAATCTCGAGGAGAAGGCGATATCGCTGATCGGGCGCCCGCTGTACGAGGCGTTCGTCAAGGCGTACACCGCCAAGCAGTGGCAGACCGACCCCAAGCAGCTTCCTGCCGGGAACATCACCCGGCTGCCGATGCGCTACACCTTCGACAACCGGTACTTCAACGACACCTATGAAGGCCTGCCGGTCGACGGGTACACGGCGTGGCTGCAGAACATGGCGGCCGACGACCGGATCGAGGTGCGCCTGGACACCGACTGGTTCGAGGTCCGCGAAGACCTCCGTACCGCGAACCCGTCCGCCCCGGTGGTGTACACCGGACCATTGGATCGCTACTTCGACTATGCGGATGGCCAGCTGGGCTGGCGCACACTGGATTTCGAGGTGGAAGTACTTGACACCGGCGATTTCCAGGGCACCCCGGTGATGAACTACAACGATGCCGACGTGCCCTACACCCGAATCCACGAGTTTCGCCATTTCCATCCGGAACGGGCCTACCCGACGGATAAGACCGTGATCATGCGGGAGTTCTCGCGGTTCGCCGAGGGGAACGACGAGCCGTATTACCCGATCAACACAGAATCCGATCGGGCCATCCTGGCCTCCTATCGCGCCCGTGCGAAGCAGGAAACAGCGTCCGCCAAGGTGCTGTTCGGCGGCAGGCTGGGTACCTATCAATATCTCGACATGCACATGGCGATCGCCAGTGCGCTCAGCATGTACGACAACGTGCTGGCGCCGCATCTGGCCGACGGTGCACCCTTGTCCGGAGGTGACGACAATGAGTGATATTCCATTCGGCCCCATCGATTCGACCGAGTCGCACGCGGTGAGCCTGCTGTCCCGGGTGATCCTGCCCCGGCCGGGCGAGCCGCTCGACGTGCGCAAGCTCTACATCGTCGAATCCGAGACCAATGACCGGCGTGCGCACGCGCCCACCCGCACCACGCTGGAAATTGGCTCGGAGTCCGAGGTCTCCTTCGCCACCTACTTCAACGCCTTCCCGGCGAGCTACTGGCGTCGCTGGTCGACGCTGGAGAATGTGGTGCTGCACCTCGAGCTGACCGGCTCCGGCCGCGTCGACGTGTACCGGACCAAGGCCACCGGGGCGCGAATCACCGTGGGCGGCACTCAGTTCAGCGGAGAGAGTGCGGTCATCGAGTTCGAGATCGGTCTGGACGCCTTCGAAGACGGTGGCTGGATCTGGTTCGACATCACCAGTGACAGCGAGGTCGCGCTGCACAACGCGGGCTGGTACGCGCCGATCGCCGCGCCCGGCCGGGCCAGCGTCGCCGTCGGCATCCCCACCTTCAACCGGCCGAGCGACTGCGTGAACGCGCTCAAGGCACTTACCTCGGATCCCTTGGTGGACGAGGTGATCACGGCCGTCATCGTTCCCGATCAGGGCACCAAGAAGGTCAAGGACCACCCCGAATGGGCGGCCGCTTCGGGTCCGCTGGAGGGTCGACTCCGGGTGCACGACCAGCCGAACCTCGGCGGTTCGGGCGGCTACAGCCGAGTCATGTACGAGGCGCTCAAGAATACCGACTGCGAGCAGATCCTCTACATGGACGACGACATCAGGATCGAGCCGGACTCGATCCTGCGGGCGTTGGCGCTCAACCGATTTGCCAAGTCGCCGATGCTTGTCGGCGGTCAGATGCTCAACCTGCAGGAGCCGTCGCACCTGCACGTGATGGGCGAAGTGGTCAATCGGGACAACTTCATGTGGACCAATGCGCCGTTCGCCGAGTACGACCATGACTTCGCCAAGTTCGCGCTGGACGACATCGATGAGGAGCGCAGCAAGCTGCTGCACCGCCGCATCGATGTCGACTTCAACGGCTGGTGGATGTGCATGATCCCGCGCGCTGTCGCCGAGGAACTGGGGCAGCCGGTGCCGCTGTTCATCAAGTGGGATGACGTCGAGTATGGGCTTCGCGCCAACGCGCATGGTTACGGCACCGCTTCGATGCCGGGAACCGCGATCTGGCACATGGCCTGGAGCGACAAGGACGATGCCATCGATTGGCAGGCCTACTTCCACCTGCGCAACCGGCTGGTAGTGGCTGCCCTGCACTGGGACAACAGCATTCGCGGGTTGTTGGCCAGCATGGTCAAGGCCACCATCAAACACCTGATGTGCCTGGAGTACTCGACGGTCGCTATCCAAAACCGGGCGATCGACGATTTCCTGGCGGGCCCCGAGCACATCGCCTCGATCCTCGAGTCGGCCTTGCCCGAGGTGCGCGGCATGCGCCAGGAGTTCCCCGACGCCGTGGTGCTGCAGACCGCCACCGCGCTGCCCGCGCCGTCGGGTCGCCGCAAGGTGCACAAACCGCCGGTGTCGTTGCCTGCCATTGGTTTCCGGCTCTCCCGAGGGGTGATCCATCAGCTCAAGAAGGAAAACCCCGCGCATCACGTGCGCCCGGAGCTGAATGTCGCGACTCAGGATGCCCGCTGGTTCCTCCTGTGCGGGATGGACGGCGTCACCGTCACCACCGCCGACGGGCGGGGTGTGGTGTACCGCCAGCGCGACCGCACCAAGATGTTCGCGCTGCTACGCGCGTCGCTGCGTCGCCACCTGCAGCTGATGCGTAGTTTCAACAAGATGCGCAAGACCTACCGCAAGGCGCTGCCGACGCTGACCAGCAAAGAGCAGTGGGAGAGCATCCTGGGGATTAGCAAGGACAACTCGGCGTCCCAGCCCGTGAACCCCGGGGTGAGTGCATGACAGGTCCGCTGCCAGGCGAGGTCACCGCACCTCAGGGGGAGACCGCGGTTCTCGTCGCCGTGCAGTCGGCTCTCGCCGGGAAACCCGGTGTGCTCAGCACCGCGCGCGGTCTCTCGCATTTCGGTGAGCACAGCATCGGATGGGTGGCTGCCGCGCTGATCGGCGCCGCCGTCGATAAGCCCCGCCGCCGCAGCTGGTTGGCGGCGGGCGCCGGCGCATTCGGTGCCCATGCCGCCTCGGTCATCATCAAACGCCTGGTGCGCCGGCGTCGTCCCAGCCACGAGGCGGTCCGGGTCAACGTCAGCACCCCGAGCCGGCTGAGCTTCCCTTCCTCGCATGCCACCTCGACCGCGGCGGCCGCGGTGCTTTTCGCGCCGCTGACCGGGCTGCCGCTGCCAGCGCTGTTGATTCCACCGATGGCATTGTCGCGGTTGGTTCTTGGCGTGCATTACCCCACAGATGTGGCCGCCGGCGCCGCGCTCGGTGCGCTGATCGGTGCGGCCGTCCGCCAGGCGGATTCCCGCCTGGCGTCCAAGGAGGAACAGCGATGAGTGAGGAAGCGGCTCCGACTGCGGGCCCACCGAAGAACCTCGCCTCGGGGATCATCAAGGCCGTGCGCCCGCGTCAGTGGGTGAAGAACGTCCTGGTCTTCGCGGCGCCCTTGGCTGCTCTCGGTGACATCCCGCCGCATGATTACCGCGGAGTCTTCATCCGGGTCGGTGTCGCGTTCGTGGTCTTCAGCATGGCCGCCTCGTCGATCTACCTGATCAATGACGCGCGCGACGTCGAGGCCGATCGGCAGCATCCGACCAAGCGCTTCCGTCCGATCGCCGCGGGCGTGTTGCCAATCCCCGCCGCGTACGGGCTTGCGGTCGTTTTGGCCGCCGGATCGCTAGGCATTGCGTCGCAGGTCAATCCGAACCTGGTCGTCGTCATCGCGATATATATCGCCATTCAGCTGGCCTACTGCTTCGGCCTGAAACACCAGCCCGTGATCGATATCTGCATCGTGTCTTCGGCGTATCTGATCCGCGCCATCGCCGGTGGCGTGGCCGCCGGGGTATATCTGTCGCAGTGGTTCCTGCTGATCATGGCGTTCGGCTCATTGATGATGACCGCGGGCAAGCGATACGCCGAGCTGCAGATCGTAGAGAAGACCGGTGCCAAGATCCGCAAGTCGCTCGAGGGCTACACCGCGAGCTACCTGAGATTCGTGTGGACCTTGGCGGCAACGGCAGTAGTGGTCTGCTACGGGCTGTGGGCGTTCGAACGCGATCATCGCGCCGGATCTTGGTTTGTGGCTTCGATGATCCCGTTCACCATCGCGGTCCTGCGCTACGCGGTGGACGTCGACGGGGGCGAGGCGGGGGAGCCCGAGGAGATCGCTTTGGGAGACAGGGTGCTTCAGTTCCTGTTCGTCGCATGGATCGGATCGCTCGGTGCGGCCTTCTACTTCTCCTAACACGGAGCGGACCCGGGCGCAGGGTCCTAGCAATGGGCTGACCCGCTTCACGGTGTGGGTCAGCGTCTTCACCGTGACCGTGTTGTTTGGTTGGGGTGCCTGGCAGCGGCGCTGGATCGCCGATGACGGCCTCATCGTGTTGCGCACCGTGCGAAATCTGCTGGCGGGCAATGGGCCCGTGTTCAACAAGGGCGAGCGGGTAGAGGCCAACACCTCGACGGTGTGGACCTATCTGACGTATCTGGGCGGTTGGGCCGGCGGCGGTATGCGCCTGGAGTACGTGGCGCTCACCTTGGCATTGGTGCTGAGCCTGGTCGGTGTGGCCCTGGCCATCCTGGGCACCGCACGGCTGTACGCGCCCCTTCTTGCCGGGCGCGCGGCCGTCATGGTCCCGGCCGGAATGCTGGTCTACATCGCCATTCCCCCGGCCAGGGACTTCGCTACCTCCGGTCTCGAAAACGGTTTGGTGCTGGCCTATTTGGGTGGGCTGTGGCTCATGATGGTGATCTGGGCGCAGGCGGTGCGCACACCGGTGACCCTTGATCGGCGCGGTGGCCCGCATCAGCCGGTGGACCCCCGGATCGTCCACGGTGCCCAGAAGAATGCCCGGGGGAACCAGACAGACGTTCTCAGTAGGCGGTTCACCATAGGGCTGGCCTTCCTGGCAGGCCTGAGTGTGCTGATCCGCCCGGAGCTGGCGCTCATCGGCGGCGGCTTCCTGGTGATGATGCTGATCGCCGCCCGTGGCTTCATGAGCCGGGTGTGGATCGTGGTCGCTGGCGGCGCACTGCCCGTGCTGTACCAAATTTTCCGGATGGGCTACTACGGACTTCTCGTGCCCAGCACCGCGATCGCCAAGGACGCCTCGGGTTCCAAGTGGGGGCAGGGCTTCGTCTATTTGCAGAACATGAACTCCCCGTACCTGATCTGGATCCCGGCGGTGCTGCTCATCGCCCTCGGCGTGGCCGCCTATCAGGCCCGGCGCGGGCAATGGTGGGTACGTCAGGTGGCGGCTCCCGGCTACGGCTGGTTGGCGCGTCTCGTGCAAAACCCAACGGCAGTAGTCATTTTCATGCTCGCGAGCGGATTCATCCAGGGCGTGTATTGGATACGGCAGGGTGGCGACTTCATGCACGCCCGGGTGCTGTTGACCCCAGTGTTCTGTCTGCTGCTGCCGATCGCGGTGGTTCCGCTGGCGGCTCCGGACAGTGCGGCGTTCAGCCCGAGGCGGGCCCGCCTGCTCACCGCGGCCACCGTCGGGCTGTTCGCCGGTATCGCGGGCTGGTCGGTGTGGGTGGCCAACTCGCCGGGTATGGGGGGTGACGGCACCAAGGTCACCTACAGCGGCATCGTCGACGAGCGGCGTTTCTATGCGCAGGCGACCGGTGTCGCCCATCCCTTGACCGCCGCGGATTACCTGAACTACCCGCGCATGCGGGCGGTGCTGGTGGCGATCGACAACACGCCGGACGGGGCGCTGCTGCTCCCCTCGGGGAATTACGACCAGTGGGACGTGACACCGGCCATCCCACCACCGCCCCCGATCCCGCCCGGTTACCGCGGGCCGCACGCTGTGCTGTTCACCAACCTGGGCATGCTCGGCATGAACCTGGGTCTGGATGTGCGGATCGTGGATCAGATCGGCTTGGCCAATCCACTGGCCGCGCACACCGCGCGCATCACCGACGGACGCATCGGCCACGACAAGAACCTGTTCCCGGACTGGATGATCGCCGACGGCCCCTGGCTCAAGCGTTATCCCTACATCCCCCGGTACATCGACCAGGACTGGGTGGCCGAGGCGGTCGAGGCGCTCAAATGCCCGCAGACGGACGCGATGCTCAGTGCGGTGCGCAAACCGCTGTCACCGCGGCTGTTCCTGTCCAACCTGCTGCACTCGTACGAGTTCACTACCTATCGCATTGACCGTGTTCCGCGCTTTGAACTGGAGCGATGCGGTCTACCGATGCCGAAACTGGACACGCCCCAGTACACTGGGCTTCCGGCAACCGGCCCTTAGCGCGTTCTCGTCCGAACCCTCGAAGCGGCCGTTCTGTATCCGATTTGAGATCCCAATTAGGTAACGCCGCGGCCCCGTCACGGCGATACGAAGACGACCTTGTCAGACACTTCAGGCGCAACGTTGCGTGACAGAAGTGGCCAATGTGACTTCTGTGATTTCCTCGATATGAAACGGATGGACCCCAGATGAGCGTGCGCGTGAGAGCCCGCCGCGTGCTGTCGGCCCTGTTAACGGCATTGGTTGTCCCGGCAGTGGTCGTGGCCGGCCTATCGATCAGTCCCGCCGCCGCGCATGCCTTTTCGCGTGACGGACTCCCGGTCGAGTACCTGGACGTCTACTCCAATTCGATGGGACGCAACATTCGCGTGGAGTTCCAGGGTGGCGGACCGAAGGCCGTCTATCTGTTGGACGGGCTGCGCGCACAGGATGACTTCAACGGCTGGGATATCAACACCGCAGCGTTCGAATGGTTCTACCAGTCGGGGATCTCGGTGGTCATGCCCGTCGGCGGGCAGTCGAGCTTCTACACCGACTGGTACTCGCCGTCGGCGCTGAACAAGCAGCCCTACACGTACAAGTGGGAAACATTCCTCACGCAGGAACTGCCCGCCTACCTCGCCACCAACAAGCAGATATCGGCCACGGGTAACGGTGTGGTGGGACTGTCCATGAGCGGCGGCGCCGCACTGATCCTGGCCGCCTTCCACCCGGCTCAGTTCAGATTCGCCGGCTCGCTGTCCGGGTTCCTCAACCCGTCAACGATCTTCATGACCAACGCGATCCGGGTCGCGATGCTCGACGCGGGCAGCTACAGCGTCGACAACATGTGGGGACCGCCGTGGGATCCGGCATGGCGGCGCAATGACCCGACCGTTCAGGCCCAGGCGTTGGTCGCGGCCGGCACCCGCCTTTACGTCTATTGCGCTCCTGGCGGTTCGACACCGATCGACGACAACACCGACGCCGGTGTCGCTCTGAGTGCGAGCAGCTTGGAGTCGCTGGCTGTGGCGGGGAACAAGGCATTTCAGCAGGCGTATGCCGCCGCCGGTGGCCGCAACGCCACGTTTGTCTTCCCCGCGTCCGGGAATCACTCCTGGCCGTATTGGGGACAGCAACTGCAGGCCCTCAAGGGTGATCTGATTGCCACGCTCAACGGCTAGGGTCCCGGGGCACCTTGAGAGAAGGTCCGCAGGCGCACATTGTGGGAAATCGATTGAGACAGATAGGAAAACGAAGTAAATGAAGCTCTTTTCGAAGATGCGTGGTGCCTTGGCGCGTCAGTCGGCGCGCCGCATTGCGGTAGTGGCCACGGCCGCGGCTGTGCTGCCGGGTGTCGTGGGTATCGCCGGCGGTGCCGAGCTGAACCCGGTTGCGAACGCCTTCTCGCGTCCCGGGCTTCCGGTCGAGTACCTGCAGGTGCCCTCGGCGTCGATGGGCCGTGAGATCAAGGTTCAGTTCCAGCCCGGTGGCACCAAGGCTGTCTACCTGCTGGACGGGCTGCGTGCGCGGGATGACTTCAGCGGCTGGGACATCGAGACCACGGCGTTCGAGGACTACTACCAGTCCGGTATCTCCATGGTCATGCCCGTCGGCGGTCAGTCCAGCTTCTACACGGACTGGTACAACCCGGCAAAGGGTAAGGACGGCGTCTGGACCTACAAGTGGGAAACCTTCACCTCTCAGGAGCTTCCGGCGTATCTCGCTGCGAACAAGGGCATCTCGCAGACCGGTAACGCGGTCGTCGGGCTGTCGATGGGTGCCTCTGCCGCGCTGACGCTGGCGATCTACCACCCGCAGCTGTTCGTCTACGCGGGAGCGCTTTCCGGCTTCCTGAACCCGTCGGACATGAAGTTCCAGATCGGCCTCGCGATGGGTGATGCCGGCGGCTTCAGCGCCTCGGACATGTGGGGCCCGGACAGCGATCCGGCGTGGCAGCGCAACGACCCGTTCTTGAACATCCAGAAGATCATCGACAACGGCACTCGCCTGTGGATCTACTGCGGTACCGGTGATTCCACCGACGTGGACGCGACGCGCAATGGTTTCGAAAACTTCACCGGCGGTTTCCTCGAGGGAATGGCCATCGGTTCGAACAAGAAGTTCGTCGAGGCATACACCGCGGCCGGTGGCAAGAACGCTCACATCGAGTTTCCTCCGGGCGGCATCCACAACTGGACCTACTGGGGCCAGCAGTTGCGGGCCATGAAGCCCGACATGGTCGCCTACCTCCAGAGCCACTAGGCATAAGCAGTTGAAAGAGCGGTGGTCACCTCCTCGTACGACGGGTGGCCACCGCTCTTTCGTCTTCGCCGGGTTGTGTCTCAGGAACACATCGGTCCGGTTGCGGAGGGCCAACAACGGCGACGGAATGTGTTGACAGGCGCCCTGATGTGGTTGACTACCTCGGGAACCCCAGGGATGTCTATCGGGATGTCCATCGGCCTGACATGTGTAACGCCGATTGAAGCAGACGGGATACTGAGGTAATGAAGCTCTTTTCACAATTGCGCGGTAAGACCGCGCGTCGACTTGCTACTGTGGCCGCCGCTGCGGCCGTTCTACCTGGATTTATCGGTGTTGCCGGTGGTTCTGCGGTAGCCAATGCGTTCTCGCGCCCGGGTCTGCCGGTCGAGTACCTGCAGGTGCCGTCGGCGTCCATGAACACCACCATCAAGGTCCAGTTCCAGAACGGCGGCGCGAAGTCCGTCTACCTGTTGGACGGTCTGCGCGCACGCGACGACTTCAACGGCTGGGACATCGAGACCACCGCGTTCGAGGACTACTACCAGTCCGGCATCTCCGTGGTTATGCCCGTCGGCGGTCAGTCCAGCTGGTACACCGACTGGTACCAGCCCGCCAAGGGCAAGGACGGCGTCTTCACCTACAAGTGGGAGACCTTCCTGACCCAGGAGCTGCCCGCGTTCCTGGCCAACCAGGGGCTGTCCAAGAACGGCAACGCTGTCGTCGGTCTGTCCATGGGTGCAGCCTCCGCGCTGAACCTCGCGAACTACCACCCGCAGCAGTTCGTGTACGCCGGTGCGCTCTCGGGCTTCCTGCACCCGGCTGACATGAAGGGCCAGATCGGCATGGCCATGGGCGACGCCGGTGGCTTCAGCCCGCAGGACATGTGGGGCCCGGACAGCGATCCGGCCTGGGTTCGCAACGACCCGTTCCTGAACATCGACCGGACCGTGGCCAACGGCACTCGCCTGTGGATCTACTGCGGTAGCGGCGACGCGACCGACCTCGACGCCACGCGTAATGGCTTCGAGAACTTCACCGGCGGATTCCTCGAGGGAATGGCCATCGGCTCGAACAAGCAGTACGTCGATGCCTACACCGCCGCCGGCGGCAAGAACGCCCACGTGGAGTTCCCCCCGGGTGGTCTGCACAACTGGACCTACTGGGGCAACCAGCTCAAGGCCATGAAGTCTGACATGGTCGCGTACCTGCAGAGCCACTAGGACATAACGAACGATCGCGACGGCGGCGGCCACTTCGGTGGTCGCCGCCGTTGTCGTTGGCGGGGGCTGACGGCCACAATCACGTAACGAATTCTGTGCTGTGGCGATCATTTGCGCAGGTGTGAGGCGCACCGGTTCGGTAGCCTCGCTCGAGGTTGCCGGTACCTTGGAGCAAGCTAGTGCACGCTGCGAGACCGCACGTCAAGAACGGCCAGGAGACACATGCCCAAGAGCTCGAACAGTAAACGGCACCGGATTCTCGGTTTGGCCGCGGCGCTGGCCGTCGCCGTCGTCGTCATTCTGGTGATCGCGATCGTCGTCGTCATCGTCCGCAGGCCTGACGATGTCACGCCGGGCGCCCAGGTGCCCGTGACGACGACACCGGCGGTGACTCGCCCCGGCCAGAAGCCCAGGCCGGCCTCGCAGAGCGCTGATTGCCCCGATGTGCAGGCGCTCATCATTCCGGGCACCTGGGAGTCGTCGACGACCGATGATCCGCTCAACCCGACGCAGTTCCCGCGCTCGCTGCTGCTGAACGTGTCCCGGCCCATCACCGAGAAGTTCGACAAGGCCCGGTTGCAGACGTGGACGGTGCCTTACACCGCCCAGTTCCACAACCCGTTCGCCAACGACAACCAGATGTCGTACAACGACAGCCGTAAGGAAGGGACCGATCGGGCGGTCAAGGAGCTCACCGAGATGTACGACCGGTGCCCGCTCACCAGCTACGTCATCGTCGGTTTCTCGCAGGGCGCGGTGATCGCCGGTGACATCGCCAATCAGATCGGCAACGGCCAGGGTCCCGTCGACCAGGACCTGGTGCTGGGCGTGACGTTGATCGCGGACGGTCGTCGTCAGGATGGGATCGGACAGTCGCCCGGACCCAACCCGCCCGGGCAGGGGGCCGAGGTCACTCTCGGCGATCTCGGGGTGCTGGATTCATTCGGGCTGAAGATGTCGGGTCCGCGTCCCGGCGGATTCGGTGAGCTCAACGACCGCACCAACCAGATCTGCGGGACCGGGGACCTGATCTGCGCGGCGCCCCCGGACGCGTTCAACATCTCGAACCTGGGCAAGACGCTGGACATCCTCTCCGGTGGCGCCGGCGCCCCCGTGCACGCGCTGTACGCCACCCCAGAGTTCTGGCAGATCGACGGCCGGCCCGCGACGGAATGGACCACCAACTGGGCTGAGGGGCTCATTGAGAACGCGCCCCACCCGAAGCACGGATGAGCGTCTTGCGTGAAGACCATGCGCTCGGGATGAGGTCTCCGACAAGCGTTGATGTCATCTTCACAACAGGCCGCCTAGATATTTGGCGGGCGCGGTACGCTCACCTAAGATTAAGAGAAAAATAAGACTGTAAGCCGTTCGCGGGACTGAGTGATTTTGGCTGGCCGCCGCCGACCGATAATCTCGTCGCGAATGGCCGCCTGAGCTGCCGTAGTACGCGATTGCCTCTCGGTACGATCATCGAGGATTTGACGTTCGCCCCGATGTCATATCGGCGTGCACGAACTGTTCAGGCCCGCGAAACGCGCACCATGCGCTGTCAGAGGAGAGAAGCACACATGGCGTTCGACAATCCGTTCCTCGATTCGGCGGGCCACATCAAGTTCCCCGAGGACGGGAGCATCGTTGGTCACGTCGAAGGGTGGGCGGAGTCGCAGGGCGACAGCCTGGCGTACCGGTTCCTCGATTTCTCCACAGAGCGCGACGGCGCCTATATCGACATCACCTGGTCGGAGTTCGGCGCACGCAACCGCGCGGTCGCGGCCCGCCTGCAGCAGGTGACCAAGCCGGGCGACCGTGTCGCCATCTTGGCGCCGCAGAGCCTCGACTACCTGGTCGCGCACTTCGGCGCCCTCTATGCCGGCGCGATTTCGGTGCCCTTGTTCGATCCCAGCGAGGCCGGCCATGCGGGCCGTCTCCATGCGGTGCTCGACGACTGCCAACCGTCCGCGGTGCTCACGACGACCGAATGCGCCGAGGGTGTACGGAAGTTCTTCCGGAACCGTCCACCCAAAGAACGCCCCCGTGTGATCGCCGTCGATGCCATTCCGGCGGACGTGGGGCAGACCTGGGTGGAGCCGGTGGCTACCAAGGACACCATCGCCTACCTGCAGTACACCTCCGGCTCGACCCGCGCCCCGGCCGGTGTGCAGATCACCCACCTGTCGCTGGCCACCAACCTGCTGCAGTTGGTCGACGCGTTGTCGCAGCAGGAAGGCAAGGATGGCCAGCCCGGTCACCGGGGGACCACCTGGCTGCCGTTCTTCCACGACATGGGCCTGATCACGGTGATGGTGCCGTCCATGATCGGCGAGCACATGACGGTGATGAGTCCGGCGGCGTTTATTCGCCGCCCGCTGCGCTGGCTGCGGGAAATGGCGGTCAAGGGTGACGACCGCTCGGGAAGCTTCTCGGCGCTGCCCAACTTCGCCTTCGAGCATTGCGCGCTGCGTGGTGTGCCCAAAGAGGGCGAGCCGCCGCTGGACCTGTCGAACGTGTACTCGATCATCAACGGTTCCGAGCCGGTGTCGACGGCCTCGATCAAGAAGTTCTGCGACGCCTTCGAACCCTATGGTTTCGACCCCAGGGCCATTCACCCGTCCTACGGCATGGCCGAGGCCACGCTGTTCGTCACCTCGACCATCTGGAACACGGACAGGGCGCGCGTGCTGCACGTGGATCGCACCGAGCTGAACGCCGGGCGCATCGTGCAGGTGGAGCCGGGTGCCGAGAACTCGGTGACCCAGGTGTCCAGCGGGCGGATGGCCCGCGACGAGTGGGGCGTCATCGTGGACGGTGAGACCGCCTCTGAATTGCCCGACGGTCAGATCGGTGAGATCTGGCTGCACGGCAACAACATTGGCTCCGGCTACTGGGGCCGCCCGGAGGAAACCCGCGAGGCGTTCCAGAACACTCTCAAGTCGCGGATCTCCGCGTCGCACGCCGAGGGCGTGCCGGACGACGCCAACTGGCTCAACACCGGCGACCTCGGCGTATGGGTGGACGGCGAGCTGTACATCACCGGCCGCGTCAAGGACCTCATCATCGTGGACGGGCGTAACCACTACCCGCAGGATGTGGAGTTCACCGCGCAGGAAGCCAACAAGGCACTGCGTCCGGGATACGTCGCCGCGTTCTCGGTGCCGGCCAACCAGCTGCCGCAGGTTGTCTTCGACAATCCGCATGCCGGCCTGAAGTACGACCCGGAGGACTCCTCCGAGCAGCTGGTCGTCATCGGTGAGCGCAGCGTGGGCGCCCACAAGTCGGATAACCAGGCGGTGGGCGACGATGTGCGCGCCGCAGTCGCGGTGCGCCACGGTGTGACGGTGCGCGATGTACTGCTGGTTCCGGCCGGCTCTATCGCGCGGACCTCCAGCGGCAAGATCGCCCGGCGTGCCGCCCGGACCAGCTATTTGGACGGCAGCCTGCGCGGCGGCTACCAGCAGACCGCATTCCCCGACGACCGGCAGTAGGCGATCGAGTATCGCCGCCGCCATCCGATACCCGGAGATAGGCCTCGAAAATGACTGATACGCAACAGGATTCGACACCAGAGACCAAGGCTCCGGAGGTGGCGGTACCGGAGAGTGGTGCCCAACTGACCGTTGCCGAGATGCGTGAGTGGCTGCGCAACTGGATCGCCGCGGCCACCGGAGTAAGCCCCGATCGCATCGACGATTCGGCGCCGATGGTCGAGATGGGTCTCTCCTCGCGTGACGCGGTGGCGATGGCGGCCGATATCGAGGACCTCACCGGGGTCACATTGACGGCGACCGTGGCCTTCCAGCACCCCACGATCGAGTCACTGGCCACCCGCATCATCGAGGGCGAGCCGGAGTTGCCGGACGCCGGCGACGAGGACTGGTCGCGCGATCCCAAAGCTGCCACAGGCGAATTCGATATCGCGGTGATCGGTCTTGCCACCCGTCTGCCCGGTGATGTCAATACCCCGGCGCAGCTGTGGGAGGCGCTGTTGGAGGGCCGCGACGCGATCACCGACCTGCCCGAGGGGCGCTGGGAAGAGTTCACCAGTGAACCGCGAATCGCCGAGCGCGTGGCGCAAGCCGCCACCCGTGGCGGATACCTCAAGGACATCAAGGGATTCGACGCCGAGTTCTTCACGCTCTCCAAGATGGAGGCCGACAATATCGATCCGCAGCAGCGGATGGCCCTCGAACTCACGTGGGAGGCGCTGGAGAACGCGCGGATCCCGGCGTCGAGTCTCAAGGGCGACAGCGTCGGTGTCTACATCGGCAGCTCCAACAATGACTACGGTTACCTCTCGGTGGCCGACCCGACCGTCATGCACCCGTACGCCATCACCGGCAACGCGAGTTCGATTATCGCCAACCGGGTTTCGTACTTCTTCGACTTCCGCGGCCCCAGCGTCGCCGTCGACACCGCATGTTCTTCCTCGCTCGTCGCGGTGCACCAGGGCGTGAAGGCCCTGCGCTCCGGTGAGGCCGATGTGGTCTTGGCCGGTGGCGTCAACGCGCTCATCACACCGCTCGTGACGGTCGGTTTCGACGAAGTCGGCGGCGTGTTGGCCCCGGACGGCCGCATCAAGTCCTTCTCGCAGGATGCCAACGGCTACAGCCGTTCCGAGGGCGGCGGCATGCTGGTGCTCAAGCGCCTCTCCGATGCGCGCCGCGATGGTGACCCGATCATGGCGATCATCGCCGGGTCCGCGGTCAACCACGATGGCCGGTCCAATGGTCTGCTCGCGCCAAACCCCGACGCCCAGGCCGAGGTGCTACGCAAGGCCTACAAGGACGCCGGTATCGATCCCCGCACTGTCGACGTCATCGAGGCGCACGGCACCGGCACCATCCTCGGTGATCCGATCGAGGCCGACGGCCTGGGCCGGGTGGTGGGCCGTGGTCGTGACGCCGATAAGCCGGCACTGCTGGGCTCGGCCAAGTCGAACTTCGGGCACCTGGAGTCCGCGGCCGGCGCCGCGAGCCTGTCGAAGATCGTGCTGGCCCTGCAGAACAACAAGGTTCCGCCGTCGATCAACTACACCGGCCCCAACCCGTACATCGACTTCGACGCGATTCACCTGAAGGTTGTCGACCAGGTCTCCGACTGGCCGCGCTACAGCGGGCACGCCATCGCCGGTGTCTCCGGATTCGGTTTCGGCGGCGCCAACGCCCACATCGTGGTGCGTGAGGTGCTGCCGATCGACCTGGTGGAACCCAGTGAGCCGTCCGAGTCCGACGTGGACGCAGATTCCGATGTCAACGGCAAACACGCTGGGGCAGAGGCAGATACCGAAGAAAGCACTGATTTC
The DNA here is from genome assembly GCF_001853795.1 of Mycobacteroides franklinii. Taxonomy (NCBI): domain Bacteria; kingdom Bacillati; phylum Actinomycetota; class Actinomycetes; order Mycobacteriales; family Mycobacteriaceae; genus Mycobacteroides; species Mycobacteroides franklinii. The sequence continues at coordinate 460,714 of NZ_MLIK01000019.1, read as the reverse complement.
GACGCATCTCGTTTCGACGAGTATGGCGAGTTCATGGGCGGTTACTCCGATGGGTCGCAAGAACTGCCCGGGCTGACCGACGAGGCCAAGCGCCTCAAAGAGGAGGCGCTGGCCGCGCTTTCTGCCGAAGAGCCGGTGACTCCCGTTATCCCGCTTTTCATCTCGGGCTTCCTATCCTCCCGTAAGAAGGCTGCCGCGGCCGCGCTGGCGGACTGGATGGAATCCGAAGAGGGCCAGTCCTACTCGCTGGAATCCATCGGACGATCGCTGTCCCGGCGCAACCATGGGCGCTCGCGCGCCGTGGTGCTCGCCCACGATTTCGACCAGGCCATCAAGGGTCTGCGCGCTGTCGCCGAGGGCAAGCAGAAGCCGTACGTCTACTCCGTGGATGGTCCCGTGACCAGCGGTGCGGTGTGGGTGATGGCCGGTTTCGGTGCGCAGCACCGCAAGATGGGCAAGAGCCTGTACCTGCGCGATCCGATCTTCGCGGAGTGGATCGACAAGGTCGACGCGTACGTGCAGGACGAGCGTGGTTACTCCGTCGTCGAACTGATCCTGGACGACTCGCACGAGTACGGCATCGAAACCAGCAACATCGCCATCTTCGCGATCCAAATCGGGCTGGGTGAGGTACTCAAGGCGCATGGTGCCAAACCCACCGCGGTGATCGGGCAATCGCTGGGCGAGCCAGCGTCGGCTTACTTCGCGGGTGGGCTGTCGTTGGCCGACGCCACGCGCGTCATCTGCTCGCGCGCGCACCTGATGGGTGAGGGCGAGGCGATGCTGTTCGGCGACTACATCCGGCTGATGGCGCTGGTCGAGTACTCGGCCGACGAACTCAAGACGGTGTTCGCCGACTTCCCGGACCTCGAGGTGTGCGTGTACGCCGCGCCGTCGCAGACCGTCATCGGTGGTCCGCCGGCGCAGGTCGACGCGATCGTGGCCCGTTGCGAGGCCGAGGGCAAGTTCGCGCGCAAGCTGCAGACCAAGGGTGCCGGTCATACCTCGCAGATGGACCCGCTGCTCGGTGAGTTCGCGGCCGAACTGCAGGGGATCGAGCCGATGGCTCCGAAGATCGGGATCTTCTCGACGGTGAACGAGGGCACGTTCATCCGCCCAGGCGGTGACCCCGTGCACGATGTCGACTACTGGAAGAAGGGGATGCGGCATTCGGTGTACTTCACCCATGGCACCCGTAACGCCGTGGATGCCGGATACACCACCTTCCTGGAACTGGCACCGAATCCGGTGGCGCTCATGCAGGTTGGGCTCACCACCATGTCATCGGGACTGCCCGACGCGCAGCTGATCGCGACTCTCGCCCGTAAGGAGGACGAGGTCGAGTCCATGGTCAAGACCATGGCGCAGCTCTATGTGTACGGCCACAGCCTGGACCCGCGGACGCTGTTCACCGCGGCAACCAGGTCGGCGGATTACGCGCCGATTCCTCCGACCGAGTTCAAGCGCAAGGAGCATTGGCTCCCCGCGCATTTCAGCGTTGATGGCGCAACCCGGATCCCCGGTACCCACGTATCGCTGCCCGATGGCAAACATGTGTGGGAATGGAGCCTCGGAGCCGCAACGCCGGCGACATCGGACGCGAGCGGTGTTTCGGCTCTTCTCCCCGAGTTGGTGAAAGCGGCTGCGGTAACGGTCCTTCCGGATGCCCAGCTCACAGCGTTCGAGCAGCGGGCGATCCCGGGCGAGGGTTCCACGCTCGTGACCACGCTGTCGCGGCACCCGGGCGGGGCCACCGTGCAGGTGCACGCCCGCATCGGCGAATCGTTCACCCTCGTCTACGACGCGGTGGTATCCCGGGCCGGTCAGGGCGGCGCACTGCCGTTCGCGACCGCTGCGGGTGTCGCCACCAACGGTTCGGCGACGGCGCCGTCGCAGGCGGTCGCGGTCGTGGCGGACGAGGTGCCCGAAGAGATTCACGACAACCTGCTCTCCGGCGCGGGTGCGGGTGCCGACTTCAAGAAATGGAGCAAGGAGTCCGGCGAGCCGGTCATCGAGCGTCTGGCCGCGATCGTGTCGTTGGCCATGGGTTACGAGCCCGAGGACGTGCCGCGTGAGGTCCCGCTCATCGAGCTGGGGCTGGATTCGTTGATGGCCGTGCGCATCAAGAACCGTGTCGAGTTCGACTTCGACTTGCCGCCCATTCAGCTGCAGGCCGTGCGCGACGCCAACCTGCTCGACGTCGAGCGGCTGGTCATCTACGCGTTGGAGAACCCCGACGCCGTGCACGAGCTGCACGACTACCAGCAGACCGACGAGTTCAAGGAGGCCGCGCCGACCGGCGGTGTCCTGTCGAAGGCCGATCTGGAGAAGGCGCTGACGGCGGGTGCGGCGGAGGCGTCCGTGCCGGCCGAGGAGCCTGCCCTTGCCGAGAGCGCTCCCGCTGCGGAGCCGGTCATTTCGGCGGAGACCTCTGAGCTGGCCAAGGCCGCCGCCGCGATGAACCAGGAAGCCATCGCCGAGGCGCTGAATGCCGATGTGCCACCGCGTGATGCGGCCGAACGTGTCGCCTTCGCGACGTGGGCCATCGTCACCGGTGAGTCGCCCGGCAGCATCTTCAACGCGCTGCCGAAGATCGATGATGAGACGGCGGCCAAACTCGCGGAGCGTCTTTCGCAGCGGGCCGACGGTGAGATCGGCGCCCACGAGGTCAAGCTCGCGCCGACCATCGAGGCGCTGGGCGAGGTGGTTCGCAGCCGGCTGGAGGCGGGCAAGATCGACGGCTTCGTGCGAATCCTGGCCCCCAGGCCGGAGGGTTCGACGACGGTCCCTGTCTTCGTGTTCCACCCGGCGGGTGGATCGACGGTGGTCTACGAGCCCCTGCTGAAGCGGCTCCCCGAGGGCACACCGATGTTCGGCTTGGAGCGGGTCGAGGGCACCATCGAGGAGCGGGCCGCCCAGTACGTGCCCAAGCTGATGGAGCTGCACAAGGGCCCGTTCATCCTCGCCGGATGGTCACTCGGTGCGGTGCTGGCGTATGCCTGCGCGGTCGGTCTCAAGGAGGCCGGCGCCGAGGTCGCGTGGGTCGGCAATATCGATGGGGTACGCCCCGGGACGCCGATCCTGACGACCACGGAGGAGACGCGCAAGCGCTGGGATCGCTACGCGAAATTCGCGGAGAAGACGTTCAACGTGCAGATCCCGGAGATTCCCTACGAGCAGCTCGAGGAGCTCGACGACGAGGGACAGGTGCGGTTTGTGCTGGAGGCCGTCAAGGCCGCCGGCGTGGAGATCCCCGGCGGCATCATCGAGCACCAGCGCACGTCCTACCTGGACCAACGGGCCATCGACACGTCGACGCCGGTGCCCTTCGACGGGCATATGACGCTCTACATGGCCGATCGTTACCACGATGATGCGATCACCTTCGAGCCCGCGTACGCGACCCGCCAGCCCGACGGCGGCTGGGGCGAGTTCGTATCCGACCTCGAGGTGGTTCCGGTCGGTGGGGAGCACATCCAGATCATCGACGAACCGATCATCGCTAAGGTCGGTGCACATATGAGTCAGGCGCTGCGTTCGATCAACGCCACCACGGACCAGCAGGCTTAGGAAAGGTCAACACCGTGCCACCACACACAACCGCCGAGAAGCTTGCCGACCTGCGTGAGCGGATGGCCCTGACCAAGGAGCCGGGCGATCCGAAGGCCATCGCCAGGCGCGACAAGAAGAACATCCCGAGCGCGCGGGCCCGTATCGACTCACTGCTCGACAAGGGCAGCTTCATGGAGCTCGATGGGTTCGCCCGCACGCCCGGCGATCCCAACGCGCCGTACACCGATGGTGTGGTGACCGGCTTGGGTCGCATCGACGGACGTCCGGTCGCGGTCTTCTCGCACGACCAGACCGTGTATCAGGGCAGCGTCGGCGAGATGTTCGGCCGCAAGGTCGCCAAGCTCATGGAATGGGCGGCCACCAACGGCTGCCCGGTGATCGGCATCAACGACTCGGCGGGTGCCCGCATCCAGGACACCGCCACCTCGCTGGCCTGGTACGCCGAGCTGGGCCGTCGCCATGAATTCCTGCGGGGCTACGTCCCGGAGATCTCGATCATTCTCGGCAAGTGCGCCGGTGGTGCGGTGTATTCGCCGATTCAGACCGATCTCCTGGTCGCAGTACGCGATCAGGGCTACATGTTCATCACCGGGCCCGACGTCATCAAGGACGTCACCGGCGAGGATGTGAGCTTCGACGAGCTCGGCGGCGCCGACGTGCAGGCACAGCGTGGCAACATCCACAAGGTCGTCGAGGACGAAGCGGCCGCGTTCCAGTATGTGCGCGACTACCTGAGCTTCTTGCCGTCCAACACCTTTGATTATCCGCCGATCGTGAACCCCGGCCTGGAACCGGAGATCACCGAGGATGACCTGTTCCTCGACACGTTCATCCCTGATAGCGACAACCAGGGCTACGACATGATGGAGATCCTGCTGCGGATTTTCGACGATGGCGATGTCTTCGAGATCTCCGATCAGCGCGGCCCGGCCATGATCACCGCGTTCGCGCGCGTCGACGGGCACCCGGTGGGCGTGGTCGCAAACCAGCCGATGCAGTTGGCGGGAGCGGTCGATACCGACGCCTCCGACAAGGCGGCTAGCTTCATCCGGTTCTGCGACTCGTACAACCTGCCGTTGGTCTTCGTCGTCGACACCCCCGGCGCCCTGCCCGGTGTGGCGGAGGAGAAGAACGGCATCATCAAGAAGGGTGGCCGCTTCTTCAACGCCGTGGTGGAAGCCGACGTGCCGAAGGTGACCATCATTACCCGCAAGGCCTACGGTGGCGGATACGCCGTGATGGGTTCCAAACAGCTCTCGGCCGACCTGAACTACGTCTGGCCGACGGCGCGTATCGCCGTGATCGGTGCCGAGGGCGCCGCGCAGCTGCTGGTGAAGCGCTTCCCGGATCCGACGGCGCCCGAGGTGCAGAAGATCCGTGCCGACTTCATCGAGGGTTACAACAAGAATTTGGCGACGCCGTGGATCGCCGCAGAGCGTGGCTACATCGACGGTGTCATCGAGCCGCATCAGACCCGTTTGCTGATTCGCAAGTCGCTGAAGTTGTTGCGGGACAAGCAGAATTTCGGCAAGATGCAGCGCAAGCACGGTCTGACGCCGATCTAATCAATCTGCCGAACAAACGTAAAAGCCCCCGACACGCCGAGTGCTCGGGGGCTTTTACGTCTGTTCGCGTCTTGGGGCGGTCGGTCAGTCGCGCAGCACGAGGGCGCGGCTGCCCGCGTGGGCCCACACCATGGCGGCACCGATCGAGATGACCACCGTCACCCAGGAGAACCAGGTGACGTCGACGCGCGGCCCGGAGACGAAGCTGTCCTGTACCGCCGGCCAGTAGGTCGGCATGAGGTGTACGTAGCCCAATCCGAGAACGCTGGCGCTGCCGACTATCACGGTGGCCTCCGGGGCGTGCTTGCGGTGGCGCAGGATCATCGTGACAGCCACCGCGATGAGAACCGCGTGGGTGGCGGCGAGATACGTGAGACTGGGCGGTGCCGCTGTGAAACCGCGCCGTAGGTGGTCGATGGCGTCGAGGCCCCAACCAATCACGAACGCGATGGTGGCCGTCCGCAGAAACGCGTCGGCTCGAGTCGCTAACTCTGCCATCGTGACCTCCGCTGGTCTACTACAACCGATAGTAGATACCTACCCCTTGCTCGGCAAGGAGTTGTCCTCTGCCCGGTATGGCTCTCCATGAGGGTCGAGGCAATGCGTAGAGGCCTCTGCGCCTTCGTGGTCGACCTGCAACGTGGTGTGGTCGATGTCGTACCGCGTATGGAGTAACTCCTCGATCTCACGCCGTATTCCGTGGCAGTCCGAATTGGGGACCACCAAGATGTGCGCGGACAGCGCGGGCTGTCCGGAGGTGATCTGCCAGATGTGTAGGTCGTGCACCTCGGTCACGGATTCCACGGACGCGAGCTGAGCTCCGATGGTGTCGGGGTCAAGACCAACGGGAGCGGCCTCCAGGAAGATCCGTCCCGATTCGCGGACCAGACCCCAGCCCGCCTTGAGCATCAGCGCGGCGACGACGAGAGCGGCGATGGCATCAGCGCGGGTGAAGCCGGTCAGCCACACCACGGCGCCGGCGATGGCGGTGGCGATGAAGGCGTACAGATCGTTGAGGATGTGCTGGAAGGCGCCCTCGACATTCAGGCTGGAACGGTTGGCCTTGCTGATGCACCAGGTCGCCGCGACATTGACGACGATTCCCGCGAGCGCGGTGACGAACACCAGCAGACCCGAGACCTCGGGGGGAGTGATCAGTCGGCGGATGCCCTCATAGATGAAGAAGGCGGCGAGGAGGAACAGGGTCACGCCGTTGGCCTGTGCCGACAGGATCTCTGCCCGCTTGAGCCCGTAGGTGTAGCTGCCGCGGGCAGGGCGCGAGGCGAGTCGAATGGCGATGAGTGCCAACACGATCGATGCCGCATCGGTCAGCATGTGTCCGGCGTCGGAGATCAGCGCCAGTGATTGGGCGATGACGCCGATGACCACCTCGACCGCCATGAAGCCACCGATCAGGATCAAGGCGATGGTCAGCCATTTCCGATCGGCGTTGGCGCTCACCCCGTGCCCATGTGAGTGTCCGGATCCGTGCTCGTGTGTGTCCGCAGCCATGTCCGCTCCTTCTGAATCATTCATGCAAACATATGCATGCTAGCATTTGTTATGACAAACGTTCAGCTCCTGACGTGTCCCCAGTGTGAGTCGCAGATGCTCTCGACGAAATGGTTTGGCGTACGCACATTCCAATGCACAGGATGTGCCGCCGTACTGCTGGAGCAGGAGAGTCTGCAGCAGTTCGTGGACGGCGCCGCGCGCTTCGGGCCGTCGGCGCATATCGACCAGCCGCCGGCCGCGCAGCCGTATCCGCCCGCGCCGCCCCAGGATTACCGCGGCGTCATGGGCGGACTGTTCGGTGGTGGTGGCCACGGTTATCGCCGCCGCGGCCACCACTGATTTCGCTAGGCGTTCTCGAGTGTGCGAATCGTGTCGACATAGCGCCGGAAATCGACACAATCCGCACACTCGACGCCTATGGCTTGATCCGGATCTGGTTCGGCTTCCACAGTCCGCTATGCACTTGTGAGCCGTACTCGATCTGTGCGGGTTGGGCATCGACGATGGTGTCGAGCTTGCGTAGCGAGCCCCAGTCCCTGCCCCAGTCCTTGGACAGATAAGTGGGCATCACGTGTGCCCGCAGCAGCAGGTCGGTGATGCCGAGTAGGCCGCCGTTCTCGCCGTCCTGCCAGGTGTCGGTGTCCTTGCGCTTCTGGTCGTAGTCCGGCGTGATCCGGAACTCGGGGACCTCGGTGATCCCGTACTGATGCAACATCGGGTGCTGGCAGGGGAAGACCAGGCCTACGGTCCAGTCCAGGAGCACCGGCCTGGTGCTGCCCACATACTCCTGCAACGACTTCAGCTCGGGCACTCGGGGCGGCGTGAAGGCCAGCCAGTCGCCGGGGGTCAGTGATCCGTCGATGGCCACGATGCGTACGGCGGTCGCGGTGTCGGGGATATCCGATCGGGCGAAGCGCAGGTTACGCCACGACGGTGCGGGCCCCAGGTCATAGGGCGTCAGACGCCCGGCCGGTGTGAACGCGCCGTCCGATCCGGCCGTGCCGTACTCCAGTTGCAGTGTCTGTCCGGACAATTCGCCCTTGACATTCTTGGCGGCGATGGTTCCGGCGGCCGTCACCACGATCAGTGGATGTGCCGGGTCAGGCGCGGGCAGCCGATACCAGTCGGAGGTCACCTTGGCCTGCTGTTGCGGGCCCACGCGGTAGGAGCCCACGATCGGTACCCGCGCGGGATCGAGCCCGTAGGGCAGGCGCACCGTGGAACCGTTGATGCCCGCGGTGGTGAGGCGGTCCTTGGAATCCCAGTCGTAGTCGGTTCCGGGCCGCGAGTCGTTCATCCGGATGGATTCGGCCACAATCTTGTCGGGTACCCCGTCGGCGGTGAAGCCGGAGGGATCGGTGCCACCCAGCGGCCCCAGCGGGCCGGTGGGCCCCCCGGCGGGGGGCAACAAACCGGCATTGGCGTCGGGCTCGACGAGAACATCGTCAGCCAGCCCGCATCCGCCGGCGAGCTCGCGAATGTTGGCCCAGCCGTTGGAATACGAGGGGTATTGGCGAACCACACCGATCGCCAGCTGGCAGATTGAGGTGAGCACCATGAATCCGGCGGCCCAGGCCACCGGCGCGGAGGTGATGGACCTCGTAATGCGATTGTCCTCATGCCGAGGGGAGAAATGCAGCCATGCGGCATAGCTCACGGCGAGCGCGAAAAGCGCGAAAAATATTGTGCTGACGCTGATTCCGGCGACTTTGGGCATGCTGCTGTTGAACGGAATGCCGAAACTGGAGACGTACCACCATCCCGCGGCACTGGCCCAGCTCAGGGCCAAGACAAAGAGCACCGTCGCCACCACCGCCATCCGGTTACGGCTCCACCGCAGCACCGGAGGCGACACCAGCACCGTGGCGAGCGCGGCCACGGCGGCGCCCAGGGCGGCGAACAGTCCGAAGTGGTGCACCCACTTTGTCGGCGCGAACATCAAAAAGAAGATGGTGCCGAAGACCACGCCCAACACACGCCAGGCCGGCCCGCGTGCCACGCCGGGAACACGCTTGCGGCGCAACAGGATGAACATCGAGATGAACAGGCACGCCGCGATCAACAGGAAGCCGAAGCGCCGTGATACCGAACCGTCGACCGTCGGCAGGAACATGTAGTAGTACCGCAGGTTGTCGGTGTACCAGGCCTGTGACGGGCCGATGGCGGTGCGAATTCTGGTCGCCTCGAACACTGTTGCCAGGGTTTGATCGGAGAACACCACGGGCAGGATCACGGTTCCGGCGGCCAGCATGGGCGCGACCAGCGGCCAGGTACCCACCTGGCGATGCTTCGTGACGATAATGCGCAGAATGGGCCGCCCACCGGCGAGCAGTGCGGCGACGGCGATCAGGCCCGTGGGCTGGATCCCGAGGGTGAAGGCCGCGGTGATGGTCGCCAGTGCCGCGGGGGTCAGTCGGCGCGAGGTGATGGCGCGCTCGATGAGCACCCAGGTGATCAGCGATCCGACGGCGATCTGCCCCTCGGGGCGCAGGCCGTTGTTGAACGGGAACCACGACGCCAGTAGTACGAAGCCGGCGGCCCAGGCTGCGGGCTTGCTACGCGCCACGGCAGGGCCCAAGCGGGGCAGCACTTCCCGGCTGATCAGCAGCCAGCAGACCAGTGAGGCGATCAGATCGGGCAGCCGGATCCACAGGCTGATATCGCTGAACTTGGTCATGATGGCCAGCACGTTGTAGTACCAGCCGAACGGATCTTCTGGGCTACCGAACCAGCGGAAGTAGTTGGCCATGTACCCGGCGTGCTCAGCGGTACGCGCCATGCCCATCTGATAGCCGTCGTCGGATGATCCGGCGCCGATCACGTACCAGAGCACCAGGGCGCTCATGATGACGGTGTCCGTCATATCGAAACGGCGCCAACGGGTCGGAATGACTCGCTGCATGCGGTGGCCGTCGGTCTGGTCGATCCGCCAGAGCGCGATCAGCGCGATGATGGTGGAGATGATTGCGCCAACCATTGCGGCGAGCTTGAGAAGCGTTGGACTGGAAGAGAATCGGGTGTCGACATGGGCGGTGAGGCTCAATCCGGTGGGGGCCGGGCCGCTGAGCTGGGTGAAGATCCCGACAATCTGCGGGCGCAGGTTGGGGTCGGGGAACCCGCTCGTGAGTTCCTTGCCCGTCTTGTCGTCCTTCAGGCCCTCGAACGTCGCGAAGGTGCCCTTGTCCGACGACGTGATGACGATCTGCCGACAGTCGGGCGAGGCCACCTTGGTGCGCGGAACACTGGCGATCACCACATTGCGGTCGGTGATGTCGAGGCGTTCCTTGGAGACCCGAACAAAAAGACTTTGTAGCGCAGCCTCTTTACCCTCGGGAGGCGCGGTACCCAGGATGACTGTTGCCTCGGCCGGGGCGGCGTTGACCACGGCGCAGGGCACGGTGACCGTCATGTCCATGGGCGTCTGGGAAATCAGCGGCGCGGTGACATTGGTGAGCTGTCCCTGCTGTGGCCAGTCGAGGGTCGCGGTGGACACCTTGACCGGCAGCAGCGGGATGGAGACGCTCAGCACAAACCCAAGCAGACCGAAAACGGTTGCCGTCCATCGCGCGATATTCAGCTTGCGGGCCTCAGGGGAGGTGTCTGTCACGGAATTCTCTGTCATGGCAGGGCTCGAATCGGTCCTTTGCGGGTCCAGCCGTTCACGACGACAGTGCCCTCGGTGAGTTGTGCGGTGGGTGCCAGATTCGGAGCCACGATGGGCTCGTACTTCTCGATCGAGCCCCAGTCGCGGTACCAGTCATTGCGCAGATAGGTGGGAACCGAGGAGGTCCGCAGCAGCGCGGTGGTGAACATGAACGGTCCGCCGTCCTCTGCCGACATCCACATGTTCGACGACGTCGCTACCTGCTTGTGCTCGGGCATCACCCGGAACTTGGGCAGCTCGGCCACTCCGAGGCGCTCGCTGAACGGCCGTTGGCAGGGAAAGTTCTGTGCCACGGCCATATCCAGCAGCACCGGAGTATCGGAGCCCATCAGATCCTGCGCGGTCTTCAGGGCAGGCACCCGCGGCGGTGTGAACGCCAGCCACTGGTCGCTGGACAGGTTTGGATCGTCGGCGATGATCCGAACCACGTTGGCCCCGGGTGGTGCGGTCTTCATGGGGAACCGCAGGTTGCGCCAGACCGTTTGCGGGCCAATATCAATGGGGTAGTCCTGGCGAAGTGCCTTAAACCCACCGGGGCTCTGCGGATCGCGCACACCCCACTCCAGCTTGAGCTGCTGACCGTAGTTGATCTCGGGACTGAAGGTGCCATCCTGTTGGTACGACCAGATCGCACCCGCCGCCGACATCACCACCAGAGGGCGGTCCGGGCTTGGGGGCGGGAGCTCGTACCAGGACGACTTGAGGTGCGCGGCAATCGTATTCTGGCCGTAACTGCCCATGACCGGGGTGCGGGCCGGGTCCAGTCCGAATGGCAGTAGCGCACTGGAGCCGTTGATGCCGATGGGGCCGGTACCGCCGGTGGTCCCGGCCGCGTCGCTCACCTCCATGATGGGCGCGTTGGGTGACGCATCGGAGTTCACCAGACCCGGCTTGCCGATGACGGGTAGCGACGTCATGTCGATGCGCACCCCGTCGGGGGTGAAGGCGACGGGATCTATGCCGCCGAGCGGGCCGTACTTGCCTGCCTGCTGTCCCGGAACCGGTTGCAGCAGGCCTTCGTTGGCGTCCGGTTCGACCAGCACGTCTCGCGCCATGGCGCAGGGATCGCTGCCGGTCAGCGCCAACAGGTTGGCCTTTCCGGTGGTGTAGGTGTCGCTGCGCGCGTAGACGGCCTTGGCCATCGAGGTGACTTCGAGAATCACCATGATGGCGGCGACCACCATCAGCGGGGTGGACGCGAGCAGCCGGTTGCGTCGGGTGTTCTCGACCTCGGTGTGCCCGGCGTAGTCCAGACGGAAGTGCAGCCAACCGGCGATCAGTGCCGTGATGATGGACAGGGCCAGGAACATCGTGGTGACGGGGTGGCTGGCGATGACCGGCTGCTTGTCGAACCAGGGCACGCCATAGTTGCCGACGTAGAACCAGCCGTTGATGCCCGAGGTTGCCCACGCGAGGATGAACAGTAGTGCCGTCACATACAGCGCCAGGTTGCGCCGCGAATGCAGGCCCACCCGGGCGAAGGTGAACGCCGCGACCGCCCCGAGGGCACCGGACAGCCCGGCGAAGATGCCGAACTGGATGGCCCACTTGGTGGGGGTGAAGGTAAGTAGCAGCAGCCCGATCGCGGTACTGCCGAGAAGTCGCCACACCGGCCCGCTGGCCAAGCCCGGTAGCACCCCGCGGCGAAGCAGCACCGCGAGCGTTCCGAAGAGGCAGAGCAGCAGGATGAATACCGCGATGCGACGCGTCAGTGAGCCGTCGACATTGGATTCCACGGTGAGGAAGTAGTAGCGCAGGAACTCCTGGTACCAAGCGATTGTCGGGCCGACCACGTATTTGATGCGCGCGGATTCGGCGACGGTGGCCAAAGTCTGGTCCCGGAAGGTGAAGGCGAACACCCCCGCGACCGATGCCACCAAGACCGCGATCGGGGCGAATCGTCCGTACCGCAGGCGCCGCACGGCGACGATGCGGGCGATGGCGCGCCCGCCGGCCAGCAGCGGTCCCAGCGCGATGAGTCCCTGGGGAGCGATTGTCGCGGAGAGGAGCGCCACGATGATCGCCAGTGCGGCGGGGGACAGGCGGCGGGTGGCGATGGAGCGCTCCACCAGAGTCCAGGTGAGCACGGTGCCGAACACAATGATGGGTTCGGGCCGCAGTCCGTTGTTGAACGGCAGCCAGGCGGTGAGGAAGACCAGTGCCGCGGTCCAGACGGCGGTGCGGCTCTTGGCGAGCTGCTCGCCCAATCGGGGCAGCATCTTCTTGCGCAGGATGTACCAGGTGCCGATGCCCGCCAGGGTGGCCGGTACCCGCATCCACACACCGACGGTGCTCACCTGCGTGAGCCAGCTCAAAAGGGTTGCGTACCAATCGAATGGGGAGGCGGTGGCGCCGAAGTAGCGGTAGTACTCGGTGACGTAACCGGCCTGATGGGCGACGCGTGCCTCAACCAGGACATTGCCGTCGTCGGAGGTGATGGCGCCGATGACATGCCAAAGCAGAAGTGTGCCAACCACTCCGATGTCGGCGACGCCGTTGGTGAGCAGGGTCGCGCGATCCCGAGGACGGAGAACGTTACTGAAGGTTCTCAGCGGGAGCGTGCGGCCGCCGCGTTCCAGTACGACGAGCGCCGCGATGGCGATCGCCACTGCGGCAATACCGAGCACCATGGCCACCAGCTTCAAAGCGGTTGGGCTGCTGATGAACCGGGTGTCGACGACCACGTGGGCGGTCGGCCGGGATTGGAGGTCGCCGGCCGCGGGCACCTTGAGATCGGTGAACAGGCCGGTGACCAGGGGCTTGTTCTCGATGGCCAGAGTTCCGTGGGCGTTGGGCAGTCCGGCGAAGTTGGCGCCCACGCCGCCGGCGTTGGCCCAGATGTCCAACGAGGTACAGCCGCCCGATTCGACCGCCTTGCGCGGTGCGACGGTCGCGACGTTATCGCGGAAGGCGACAACCACCAGATCCGAGGTCGCGCGGACGAACAAGGCATGCCGGCTTGCCTCGAGGCCGCCGTCGGGGCTGGTGGACAGCACCACTCCGCCGCTCGCGGGCAGAGTCGCGATGGCGGTACACGGAATGTGTGCCTCGAAAGAGAGCGGTGCGCCCGATACCAACGGTGCCGTGATGCTGGCGATGTTCCCGTCGGCAGTGGCTCCCTGGGGCCAGTTGATGTCGACGGTGGACTGACGGACCGGCAGCAGGGGGACGAGCACGCACAACAGCACACCGACGGTGGCCGCAGCCAAAGAAATCAGACGTGCCCGCTGGGCTGTACCTGCTGTCGCGGACTTTGAAAGCGGCGAAGGCACGAGGGCGATGGTATGTGACGAAGCGTCACGCACCGGAACGCAGCGCGCTCGTTTGGCCGGATTGAGACCTCAAAAGCTTGATACCAATAGATACCTCTATGAAAGTATCGAAAAGTATCCGCGATGTCGGCGTCGCCTGATACCTATTGATACAGCGCGGAAAAGTATCAAGTAAGGATTCGGTATGCAGCCCAGCCCGTACACGCCTGGCCAGGTGGCACGTGAAGTAGTCGGTCGCGCCGAACAGCTCGCCGAGATCGGTGAGCGGCTGATGTACATGGCGGAGCTCGGACGGCTGATCGGCCGCATCCGCGTCGACACCGGGCCGCGGGGTGTGGGAAAAACCTCACTACTGCGCGAGGTCCAGCGTGAGGCCGAGGCGCGTGGCGTGGTGACGGTGTGGGTTACCGCGGGCGGGGACGAGCCGCTCGCGGCGGCGATTGCCACCCAGATCCGCGCACGCACCGCGGGGTGGAAGAAGAAGTCACGCGGACGACTGCTGCGCGCCATCGATCAGGTCAGTATTACCGCGGGCGTGCCGGGCGTGGCTCAGCTCGGTGCGACGGTCAAACCGGCTCACAGTGCGGCGCCCTCGGTGTCGGAACCCTCGTTCAAGGAACTGATCATCGAGACCGTCACGGCGGCGCGCGACGAGGGTCACCGTGGTCTGGTGCTGTTGATCGACGAAGTCCAGGACGCCGACCGGCAGGGGTTGCGCACGCTGGCCGTCACCTGGCAGGACCTGCAGGCCGAAGCCGACGCGTTACCCGCCGGAGTGTTCGCGGCAGGACTGCCGCAGACGCCGGAGATCATCAGTGCCGCAGCCACATTCAGTGAGCGGTTCGCGTACCGCACGTTGCACCGGCTGGGTCCCGACGCGTCCCGGGTGGCGTTGGTCAAACCGGCCAGTCAGGTCGGAGTCCACTGGGCCCAGGACGCGCTCGAGGCGGTCATCGCGCAGACCAGCGGATATCCCCACACGCTGCAGCTATACGCCGACTCCGCGTGGGCGCGCGCCGGCTATCCGGACCCGGGTGGCCAGATTCGGATAGCCGATGTCGAGCATGCCGCCCGCCAGGTCGCCGCGGACATGGACGCGCTTTTTCGTGCGCGCTGGAACAACGCGACCCCGGTGCAGCGGCGATTCATGTCGGCGATGGCGCGGGCGCTGACCGATGACCGGGTGGCGAGCCGGTCCGATATCGCCGCCGTCATGGGCCGCGATTCACGGGCGATCAGCGCCGCTCGCGCCGGCCTCATCGACAAGGGATTCATCGCTGTCGCAGGTCATGGTCTGCTGGAGTTCACCATTCCCGGATTCGCGGAATTCGTTCGCGTACAGGAGGACTAGCCACCCCCGCCGACACGCCGTGTTCTGCGTTTCGCTCCGGGGAAATGCGTCGGAAACCGTAGTCTCGGCAGCTGGTCAGTCGTTGTGCGGAGACTTCTCGCGGATCGCTCCGGAGCGTTCGCACTTCGGATCGATCTTGACCGGGTGGTGCGGACAGGGCTCGTCGTCCTGTGGTTTCGCGTGGCTGGGGAATGCAGTCACCAGCCACGACGCCAGGGACGCGGTCACCAGGAATTGCCAGGCGATTTGTCGCAGCATGGGCCGCACCTTCCTCTGGGATGTCTTTACTGACAACCCCATTGAAGTCGGCGGTCGCGCTACGAGCTTCCGATAAAATGCCAGCTTTTATCGTAAATCAGCCAGCCACCTGTGGCGGGTGCTAACGGCTCTTGCGTAGCGGTCCGGGTGTCCAGAGCCCGCTGTGTATGGCAGTGCCGAGCTGCAGCTGTGCCTCGGTGGCGTTCCGGTAGTACGGCGTGAACCGTTGCAGCGCACCCCAATCGCGGAACCAGTCGTTCTGCAGATAGGTCGGCACCGGGGTGGCTTTCAGTAACAGTTCGGTGATGCCCAGCGGGCCGCCGCCGAGATAGTCCATCACCGGTGAGTTGGCTTCCGCGCCGAAGCGATCGGGCAGGATGCGCCACTTCGGAATCTCGATGACACCGTTCTTGTGGTCGAACGGTCGCTGGCACGGGAAAGCAAGGCCTACAAGCCAATCCAGAAATACCGGATCGGAGCCGACGACCGACTGCAGCGGGCGCAGCGACGGGACCCGGGGCGGGGTGACCGCGACCCAGTGCTGGGGGGCCAGGTCGTCGTCGGTGACCAGCAGCCGAATGCGAGTGGCCTGAGTGGGGATGGCATCGCGGGACATCCGCAGGTTCCGCCACGCCGGGGATGGTCCCAGGTCGGCAAATGAGATGGCGCCCAGTACCTTTCCGTCCTCGGCGGCGAACTGCACCTGCAGCTCGACGGGGTCGAAACGGCCCGCGGCCGCCAGCACCACCAGCGGCTTGGTGGCGTCCTTGGGGGGCAGGCGGTACCACGCCGACTGCAAGCGGGCCGGGCGTTGCGGGCCAACCTGGTAGCTGCCCATGACGGGCGTGGTCTCGGGCTTCAGGTCGAAGGGCAACCGCGCCCGCGAGCCGTTGACGCCGGCGGCGACGGTGGTGCCGCCCTCGGTGTCCTGACTGCCGTTGGCGTTGCCGCTCTTGTCGCGCTCGACGAAGCTGTTGGAGGCCTGGGGGTTGTTCTCCTCGTCGGCCGACACATCCGACGGAATTCCGTTGGGATCGAACATGATGTTGGTATCGGCGGCCAGTGCCTGCCCGATCGGGGCGTCGATCGGCTGCAGCATCCCGGCGTTGGGGTCTTCTTCGACCAACACATCGTTGGCCAGCCCACAGCCGTTGCCGCGTAACGCGTCGAAGTTGGAACGTCCGACCGACCAGGCCGGGTACTGGTTGATCATGCCTGCGGTGAGGGAGAAGATCGACCAAATCACCACGATCCAGGTGCCGACGGCCAGCGGCGATTCGGCGATACGCGCCAGCACCGGATGTACGGGTGTGCGGCCGGGATGGTCGCGGCCGGTGAAATGCATCCACGCCGCGAGCAGAATGGCAAGCACCGAGAGTCCAAAGAACACGGTGCTGATTCCGAAGTGCCACTGTGGGAACGAATTTGACCACGGAACGCCGAAATTGGAGACGTACCACCAGCCGTTCACGCTGGAGAACGACAGCGACAGGACGAACAGCACGATCGCGGCGTACAGCGTGCGGTTGCGCGGGGAGCGCATTGCCGCGGCGGTCACGGCCACCGCGGCCAGCGCGCCGAGCGAGCCGGCGAGGCCGGCGAACACGCCAAAGTGGTGGGTCCACTTGGTGGGGGTGAACATGATCGCGACGAACGAGATCAGGGTGATGCCGATGATCCGGCGGCTGGGGCCGCCGGCGGTGCCGGGGATCTTGTTCTTGCGCAACGTCATTGCCACGGCCACGCCGAGCGCGATGATCAGGGCCAGCACCGGGAATCGGCGCGAGATGGCGCCGTCGGTGGTGGGCAGCAGCAGGCGCTCGTACCTGACGTGTTCCTCGAACCAGTTGAGCGATGGCCCGACGGCAGACTTGAGTGCGTTGGCCTGGATCTCCCCGATGAGGGTTTGATCGCGGAAGATCACCACCAGCGTGACCAGCCCGGCCGCCAGGATCGGTGCCAGCAGCGCGGCATAGCCGAAACGTTTCGCGCGCTTGGACACGATGGTGCGTAGCGGCCCGATCGCGACCAGCAGTGCGCCGATCGACGCGATACCCGTCGGTCCGGAGAACAAGGTGAGCGCGCCGACAACGCAGGCAACGGCGGCCGGCAGCAGCCGGTTGGTGGCGATAGACCGTTCGACCGAGCACCAGGTCAGCAGGATGCCCAGGGCGATGATCGGTTCGGGCCGCAGGCCGTTGTTGAACGGCAGCCAGAAGGCCAGGAACATCGCCGCGGCGGTCCACGGCACCACCAGATTGGTGCGGGCGGCGTGGCCCAGCCGGGGAATCACCTCGCGGCTGATGACCGCCCAGCACAGCAGGCCCATGGCCAGGGTGGGCAGCCGCATCCAGACACTAGCGGTGCTGACATGAGCCCAGATGGTCAGCAGGTCGTAGTACCAGCCGAACGGCGACTCGGGGGTGCCGAACCAGCGGTAGTAATTGGCCATGTAGCCCGAGTGCTCCGCAACCCGGGCCATGGTGAGGATGTAGCCGTCATCGGAGGTGTTGGCGCCGACGAAATGCCACCACACCAGCAC
The DNA here is from genome assembly GCF_001853795.1 of Mycobacteroides franklinii. Lineage (NCBI taxonomy): Bacteria > Bacillati > Actinomycetota > Actinomycetes > Mycobacteriales > Mycobacteriaceae > Mycobacteroides > Mycobacteroides franklinii. Next base: position 442,974 of record NZ_MLIK01000019.1, on the reverse strand, counting down.
CACTCCGACGAGTGCGTCGAGCGGGCGCGGCTTCCACCAGCCTTCGGGCATGAAGCGTTTGTGTCTGCGCCCGTCGGCCGCGTCGAGGGTGTGCAGGGCGATCAGCGAGATGGCGGTCAGCAGGACACCGAGGATCATCGCGATGAACTTGAGGGCGGTGGGCGAGCTGCTGTAGCGGGTGTCGACGGTGGCCGAGAGCTGCAGGCCCGCGGGAGCGGGGCCGGACAGGTCCGTGAAGATGCCGACGATCTGCGGCCGGAAGTCATACCCGCCGCGTTCCCCGGCGCGTGGCTGTCCGGGCCTGGCGTCCTTGGGTCCTTGAGTCAGGCCGACGAACGTGCCGGTCACCTTGTCCGAGTGCGCGGTGACTTCGAGACGCTGGCAGTTGGGGCCGAGAACTTCGGAGAGGGGCGCGGAGACCACCGGCACATTGCGCACGATCACCACGAGGTCGCCGCCGATGCGCTGGATCAGCATGCCGCGGTCTACCGCGTTCGGGGCCTGCTTGGGCACGGTGGACAGCAGCACGTTGTTGTGACCGTCGAGGGCCTTGGCGGCCGAGCACGGCACCGTGATGGTGAGGTCGGTGGGGACGTATCCGATGAGGGGAGCATCGACGCTGGCGAGGGTGTCGTTCTGCGGCCAGTTCAGCTGCGCGGTGTCCTGCCGGACCGGCAGCAGCGGAGTGGCGATGGCCAGTAGTGCGCCGAGAAATCCGGTGACGATGGCGATCAGTCGGGCCCTGCGGTAATCGCCGTCGCCTTCGCTGGCGACCTCTGGCGTCGCACGTTCCTGAACCGTCACGGAGGAAGATGTTAGTTGGCTCGCAAAAAGCCCCTTGCGCGAAGAGCGCTAAGCGTGCGCGGGGACCCGCACAACCAGCACGAAGGGCCCGATGGTGCGGACGGTGAACCGCGGGTCAGCGAACAGTTGCTTGTTCAGCGTGACGGTGTAGCGCTTCACGTTCGGCTGGTTGGGGTAGACGTCCTTGGCGAGCCGCAGGGAGTAGTTGTCGCCGGATTGGCGCAGCAATAGGACGGTGGGCGCCCGCCACGGCAGAGCGTCGAGCGCACGGATCATCTCGTCGGCGGTGTGCAGGTCTTCCCAGCTCTTGATCGCGGCCGCGCGCTTGTCGAACTGGGCCAGCGGGTTGGCGTAGTGCGGGGTGAGTCCCTGGAAGCCGTAGTACGGGTAAAACGCCAGGAAGCTGTAGTCGGCGGTCAGCACCACGGTCTCATCGCGCGGCTTGCCGGTGATCTCGGTGATCGCCTTGTCGATGGCGCCGTAATGACTTTCCGGGCCGGGTGGGCGGCGGTCGGCGCGCTGCCCGGCGCCGTCGGTATCGGCGTAGGCGATCACGATGTCGGAGCGCAGCACATTGGGAATGTCCTGGCTGAAGGCCAGTGCACCTGCCAGGCCGATGACCGTGGCCACGATCGTGGCGTGCTTGCTGCGTTGGGCCGCCCAGGCGGCGACCTCGATGAACGCGAACACACCCGCGGCGGCGAGCAGCACCGTGAGGGTGGGCACCAGCCGGAACGACAGCAGGGTGGTCTTGGCGAGGGTGGCCAGCATGGAGAGCAGCGACCACAGATATACGGATCCCACACCGATGGCGAGCGCGCCGGCGCGCACCGAGCTGCGAGCACGTGCCACCAGCCACACCGTGCCGATCAGGCACAGGCCACCCAGCATGGTGGGTTGCAGCATTGGGAAGGACAGTTCGGCACCGTCATTGGGCAGGTAGTGCTGTGCGGACGCCGCCTTCTCCAAGGAGGCATGGGAGGCGGCGATCAGGTAGGGGCCCCAGAACACCAGGGCCACGGCGATCGCGATACCCGCGATGGCGAGCCAGCGCAGCAGCGGCTCCTTGATGGCGGGCCACCAGCCGTCCCGCCGGACGCGACTGATCGCCACCACCGTGGCGGCGATGGTGATGGCCAGCGCGCCGAACGCGGTGAGGAGCGTGTAGAACAATGCCGCGAATCCCAGGAAGACACCCGTCCCGCCGATGGCCGCCCAGCCGGCGCCACGATCCGCGCGCAGCGCGCTGTAACCCAGCACCAGCACGGGCGGCAGCAACACCGTGACGATTGCGCCGTACGGTTCGGTGGAGGCGTAGGCGAGCGTGACAGCGGCGGTGGCAGTGCTCACGATGAGCGCGTGCTCGAAGCGAATCATCTTGTTCCACAAGATGAATGCCGCACAAACCGCGATGGCCAGGGAGGTGATGGCCCACGGTTTGTACATCTCCCACCCGGTGGTTCCGGTGAGCGCCGCGAGGCGCCCGCCGATCCAGAACCAGCCGGCCGGATAGAACGGCGGCATGTCCGGGTAGGTCATATCGTGCAGCGCGGGGGAGTCGGCGAACCGCGTCAGATACTCGGTGCGGAACTGTTGGTCCACCGAAATCCCGAACAGATAGAGCTTGGTGGCCCCCAGCGGCATACCGACGGTCACCACGGTGAATACCGAGAGAAACAGCAGGGAAAGCATTTTCGCGATGAGTTGGCGGCCGCGACGCCACAGAACCCCGGCCAGCACCAACCCGGCGATCGCGCCGAATTGGCCGACCGTGGTCAGCGCGTGCAGCTGATTGGATGACCCGAAGGCGGGCCACTGGACCCGCGCTATCGCCACGAGCGCGATGACGCTCACCGCGGCGGCCGTGACGACAGCGAGCGTCAGGTCCTTGGTGGTGTCCAGTACGTGCCGACGCGACTCCGATGTCATCTGGGCTGTCATCTCGACGTGGTTACACGGGCAACTTGCGGAAAATGGGGCGCGGAACGTGACGCAGCACAGACATCACGAAGCGCCACTGACCCGGTGCCCAGATCAGCTCCTTGCCCGCGGCGGCCGACCGCACCACCAGTTCGGCGATCTCTTCCTTGTCGACCGTGAACGGTGCCTCCTTGGCGCCGGTGGCCTGCCAATGCTCGATGGTCGTGGTGGTGCGCACCTGGCCGGGACGGACGACGAGCACGCGAACTCCGAACTCGCGCAACGCCTCTCCGAGGCCGAGGTAGAACCCGTCGAGACCGGCCTTGGTGGAGCCGTAGACGAAGTTGGACCGGCGCACCCGCTCGCCGGCGACCGAGGACATCGCGATGACCTGGCCGAAGCCCTGGGCCTTCATCTTCTGGCCGATCAGCACACCGACGGAGACGGCGGCGGTGTAGTTGACCTGCGCGCTCAGTACCGCCTTGGCCTGGTCCTGCCACAGTTCCTCGGCATCCCCGAGAATGCCGAAGGCAACGATGGCGACATCCACATCGCCCTGCGCCCAAGCGGATTCGATGAGCGCGGGGTGGCTTTTCGTGTCGACGGCGTCGAAGTCCAAGTACTCGACGGACTTGGCTCCGGCGGCCTTGATCTGTTCGATGGCCGCCTCACGCTTGGGTGCGTTGGGCAGGTCGGCCAGGATGACGCGCGCCTTGGCGTTCCTGAGGTAGCGCTCGACGATGGCCAGGCCGATCTCCGAGGTGCCGCCGAGCAGCAGGATGGTCTGGGGGTTACCCGTGGCATCAATCATGTTGTCTTCCTTGTGAATTCTTAAAGCAGTTCGAGTCGGCGGGCCATATCGGAGGCGAACACGCCGTGCGGGTCGGCCTTGCGTCGGGTGGCAATCCACTCGTCGACCCGCGGATACATCTTGTGGAATTTCTCCGCGCTCACCCGGGAATCCTTGGCGGTGTAGACCCGTCCGCCGAACTCCATGGCGCGGTTATCGAGCTCGTTGAGGAACTCGTTGACACCGGGCTTGTTCGGGAAGTCCATCGCGACGTTCCAGCCCTTCATCGGGAAGCTCAGCGGCGCTTTGTTTCCCGGGCCGAACAGCTTGAAGACGTTCAGGGCCGAGTACTGGCCTTGGGTCTGGATCCAGCGGATGATGCCCTTGAACTCTTCCAGCGCATCGGGCGGAACCAGGAACTGGTGCTGTGCGAAACCGGCTGGGCCGTAGGCATATTGCCAGCCGGTCGTGATGTCGAGCATGTGATAGAACTGCGTCAGATTGACGATCTTGCCCTGGTAGTTCCCGCTCATCCGGTAGAACGCCTCACCGATCGCCATGAGCGAGGGCTTGATCATGAAGTTGACCGGGAAGAGATCGGGGAACCCGGGTAGTTGGGGTGCGCTGAACTTCAGCGGGTCCTTGGCCAGCTTCGGGGGTAATTGGTCCAGTCTCGCAAGACTTCCCCGGCTGACCGCCGCGCGGCCCAGCTTGGGCGCCGGATTGATCAGGTCGAACCAGGCGCTCGAATACGTGTACTGGTCCTCGCTGCCGTCCTGGTGCACCGCGATGGTTTCGTCCAGATCGCGCGTGGCGACCCCGTCGGCGATGAAGTACGCGGTCTCGGTGCGCGTCATCGCGATGCGGGCGCGCACCACGATGCCGGTCAGGCCGTTGCCGCCGACGGTGGCCCAGAAGAGCTCGCTGTCGGGGCCGTCCGGGGTGATGGTGTGTACCTCACCGTCGGCCATCAGCAGATCCAGGGACAGCACGTGGTTGCCGAAGCTGCCCGCACTGTGGTGGTTCTTGCCGTGGATATCCGAGCCGATGGCACCGCCCACGGTGACCTGCCGGGTGCCCGGCAGTACCGGCACCCACAGTCCGAACGGCAGCGCGGCCTTCATCAGCTGATCCAGGCTCACACCCGCGTCCACATCGGCGATGGCGGTTTCGGCGCTGATGGAGTGCACCCTGTTCAGCGGCGTCATATCGACGACAATGCCGCCGCCGTTGCACGCGTGGTCGCCGTAGGAGCGGCCCAGGCCACGCGCGACGATGCCGCGGCGCAGATGGGCGGGGCTGCTGGAGCTCGCGTCGGCCACCCGGCGCACGGCCTCGGCTATGACGTCGACATCGGGGGTGGAGAGCACATGCGCCACGGTGGGTGCGGTGCGGCCGAACCCGGTGAGGGCGCGAGGAGTGAGAGGTAGCTCGGACTTCGGAGTTGTCATCGGTAATTGAGCGTAGCGGCTCAGCGGATCCGGAAGATCACCGCGCGCTGGACGATGAAGTTGATGACCGTCGCCGTCCCCTGCGCGATGACGAAGGCCACCGGCACCCGCCAGGGCTTGTCCTCAAACTGCATGTAGAAGACGTAGTTGATGCCGACCTGGACGGCGTAGGTCAGGCCGTAGAGAGCCATCACCGCGATGAACCTGGCACGGCTGGGTTCTGCCTGGAAGGTCCAGCGCCGGTTGATCAGGTAGGCGGTGGTGGTTCCCGCCACGAAACTGAGGGATTTGGCGACGTTGACCTGGAGTCCGAAGTGCAGGAACAGCACATACAGGCCGAAGTCGACGATGGCAGAAAGCCCGCCGGTGATCACGAAACGGGCCGCCTGCGTGGTCAGCGACAGCGGCGCCTGTTCGGCTGAGGCATCTGACACGGGCCAGAGCCTATGTCAGGTCTCTGTGTGGAACGCCAGTCGCCGGAGCACGGGCGCTACCTTCCGCACACAGGTAGGGTCGCAACGGATTCTGTAATGGGATTGCTGGAACATCGACGTATGAGGGGCAGCTATGACGACTCCGCAGCAGGGACGGCACGAACGGGCCGAGGGTGAGGGCATCGATCCGCTGATCGACCTGTCACGTGATCCGAACCCGGGCGTCGCCGACCACGCCAAGGAAGACGAGTAAGTCGCTGTAGCTTTCCGTCGAGTGTGAGCCATACGGTTGCCGCATGGTCCCCTCGCGGAACTTCCTGAACGCTACGGAGCGGTTCATCCCGGATGCGTTGCGCGGCCTGGTCGCGGCTGCCGCCGACCTCCGGTGGAACTCTGAACACGGGTACCTGATCCGGGATTCGCCGCTGCGGCCCGGCCACGTGGCCATCGTGTCCGGTGGAGGCTCGGGTCACGAGCCCCTGCACGCGGGATTCATCGGGCGCGGCATGCTCACCGCCGCCTGCCCCGGCCTGATCTTCACCTCCCCGAACGCCCTGCAGATCGCCGGTGCCACCATCGCGGCAGACGCCGGTGGTGGCGTGCTGCATGTAGTGAAGAACTACACCGGCGACGTGATGAACTTCTCCATCGCCCGCCAGATTGCCGAGGAATCCTCGGTACGCACCGACGTGGTTCTGGTCGACGACGACATCGCGACAGAGGTGGCTGATTCCGAAAGACCCGGCCGGCGTGGCACCGCCGCCACCGTGGTGGTCGAAAAGCTGTGTGGTGCTGCCGCTGAACGCGGCGACGACCTGGCCACGGTGGCCGCGGTTGGCCGCCGGGTCGCGGCGGCGGCACGCAGCATGGCGGTGGCGCTGGCGCCGTGCACCGTTCCGGGCGCCTCGGTCCCGTCGTTCGACCTGCCCGCCGGTCAGATGGAGATCGGCATCGGAATCCACGGGGAGCGCGGTGTCGACCGGGCACCGGTCGCCGCGGCATCGGACATCGTGGCGGCGCTACTGGCCCGCATCCTGCCGGCGGCACAGGTGAGGGACGGCGACGAGGTGATCGTCGTCGTCAACGGGCTCGGGGCCACGCACTCGCTGGAACTCAATCTGCTCTTCGGTGAGGTGGCCGCTCAGCTTGCGGCCGCGGGAATCCAGATCGCCCGCAGCCTGGTCGGCAGCTTCGTGACGGCGCTGGACATGGCGGGTGTGTCGGTGACCGTGGTGCGTGCCGATCCGGAGATGCTCGAGCTGTGGGACGCGCCCACTACGGCGCCGGCCTGGCCGGTGGTGACGGGCCCGCCCGTCGGCGAACTCACCGATGGGGCAATCGTCGAACCCGATGATCGTGCCGACGGCGGGCCGGAAAACCCTTGGCTGTCCGCATTCGTGGGACGCGTACGCGAGTCGGTGGGCGCGCTCACCGAGCTCGACCGGCGGGCCGGAGACGGTGACTTCGGCACCAATATGGCCGCGGCGTTGCGGCACTACGCGCTACCGCTGCGGGGAACGGACGCCGAGGTGCTGCTCGCCCTGTCGACCTCGTACTTCGTGCGTGCCGGGGGCACCTCCGGGGCCGTGTTCGGGACGTTCTTCCGTGCGCTGTACGCCGGGCTTGGCGACGAGCGCTGGTCCACCGAGCTGGTGGCCCGTGCGGTGCGGCAGGCGCTGGATCAGATCCAGGCCCTGGGCGGAGCACGGGTGGGGGACAAGACCGTTGTCGATGCGGTGTCACCGGCCGCGGATGCACTGGATGATGCTGCGCGACGGGACATCCCGCTCGCCGTGGCCCTTCAGTCCGCGGCGGATGCCGCGGCCGCCGGCGTACAGGCCACCAAAGACTCGAGGGCCGCACGCGGACGGGCCAGTTACGTGGGTGACGCGGCCCGCGGCGTCGAAGATCCCGGCGCCCTGGTCATGTCCTGGTTCTTCGAAGCCGCGGCCGGCCGCTGACACCCACTCACACGCGCTGGCCGACGAATGCCTCGATCTCGCGCACCATCAGCTCGGGCTGGTCCTCGCTGACGAAGGTGTAGCTGTCGGGTACCTCGACGAGTTTTGCGTCGGGTAGCAGGCGCAGCCAGCGTTCGGCGTGGGCGAACGGGAAGAACGGCAGCTTGCGCGGCCACAGCAGCAGCACCGGTCGCGGGAAGCTACGCAGTGTCTCGGCGGCGGCCAGCGTGTCGCGGTTGTCGATGCCCCGCAGGAATGCCCGCACATCGCGCCGGATGGCCTGCTGCGCGAGCACGGGGGCCACCCAGTCGCCCAGCACCTCGTCGGGAATGGAGTGTTTGGCAAGCGCATTGCCGAGAGCGGCGCGCGCCGCCCGCAACCTGAACGGGCGCAGCACGAAATCAGTGCCGGGGACCTGTGCCCAGTATTGGAAGATGCGAATCGATTTCGGCAGGAAGTTGTCGAAGGAATCACAGGGGGTCAACACCACGCGGCCGATCCGGTCGTAGCCGTCGGTCAGCAGCAGCTGGGTGATGGCACCGCCGGTGTCGGTCGCGACGACGGTGACATCCTCGAGGTCGAGGCGTTCGATGAGTTCACGGATCAGCCCGGCCACCGCGCGCGGATGAAGTTCTGCGCCCGGCTTCATCGGGATCTTGTGCGCACCGAGTGGCAGGTCCGGGGCGATGCAGCGGAAGCGTTGACTCAGCGGTTCGACGATCTTGCGCCACATGGTGCCGGTGACGAAGAGGCCGTGCACAAAGACGATGGGCGGACCGACTCCGCTATCGCGGTAGTGGATGGGACCAGCGGTGGACTCGAAGATAGGCATGCTTCGACCATCGGCCTGACCTGCTGCCACGACGAGGCATGGCACTGCCAGACGGTGCCATCGGGGTTCTACAGGCCGGTGGCGGCGAGCACCCCGCACAGGGCGTCGACGGCCGGGCCGAATCCGTGATCGGCCGGTGTGCCGAAGCTGACCACCACGCCGTCCGGATCAGGAACGTGGGGACCGGCCAGCGGGTGACGGAGCCGGGACAGTCCGGCCAGCGCCACGCCCGCCTCTGCGGCGCGGTACAGCACATCGGGTTCGGCGCCGTCGGGCAGCGTCAGCAGCAGGTGTAGTCCGGCCGACAGGCCCCGGACGCCGACGTTGTAGTCGGCGAGACGTTCCACGAGCAGGTCGCGCCGCCGCCGGTATCGGCCGCGCATGCGCCGAATGTGCCGGTCGTAGTGGCCGCCCGCGATGAAGTCCGCCATGGTCAGCTGTGAGATCGCGTCGACGTACCACTGACCGCCGCCCGCGGCCGCCACCGCGGCATCCACCAGCTCCGGAGGCAGCACCATCCAGCCCAGGCGCAGCACGGGAGCAAGACTCTTGCTTGCCGAACCGAGATACACGACGTGATCCGGATCGAGGCTCTGCAGCGCGCCGACGGGTTGACGGTCGTAGCGGAACTCGCCGTCGTAGTCGTCTTCCAGTACATAGGAGTCGGTGCGCCGTGCCCAGTCCACCACCGCGGTGCGCCGGGCGGGGTGCAGCGGCAACCCGTGCGGGAAATGGTGGGCGGGGGTGATCAGCGCGGCGCGCACGTCGAGGGCATCCAGATCGCTGACGACGGCGCCCTCGTCGTCGAAGCCGATCGGCGTGCTGGATCCGCCCGTCGCCTCGATGCAATCGCGAAAGATGAAGAGTCCGTATGCCTCTACGGCTATCGGCCGGGTCAGGCCGTACATCCGGGTCAGGATCTCCACGGCGTGGCGAGTGCCCGCACAGATGACAACCGAATCGGGTGTGGTTCGCACACCGCGCACCCGTGCTACGTATTCGGCAACGGCAGAACGTAATTCGTGGCGTCCTCGGGGATCACCGGCACGAAGCGCCTCGTGTGGGGCGTTACTGAGGGCGCGGCGAGCGGACGCGAGCCAGTCGGTCCGTGGGAACGCGGTGACGTCTCCGGAGCCGGGCATCAGGTTGTGCGGTGGGGGTGAGCCCGCTCCGCGCGGCCGCGGCGGCAGTTGGTTCTGGCCGCGGTTGACCACCCGGGTTCCCGAGCCCTGCCGCGATTCGAGCCAGCCCTCGGCCACGAGTTCGGCATAGGCCTCCGCGACGGTGTTGCGCGCTAGGCCCAGGTCGGCGGCCAGGGTGCGGGAGGGCGGCAGCATCGCCCCGACGGTGAGGCGCCCGGACCTGACGGCCTCGCGCAGGGCGGACGTCAGTAGTTCACGCACTCCCCGGGCTCCGGGAGTGATGGTCTGGTGCAGGTCGAGATGCAGGTCGTGGCTCAGCGGGCGTGGTTCGGACGTCTGCGAATTGGCCCACGAACTCATACGGAAATTGAACCATGAAAATGGGCCTATTGGGCTCTAGCGTTGTGGCATGACCAGCACACTGAATGCCCCGACACACCAGCCCCGCATCCGCATGGACAAGGTCTCGCCCGAGGTTTACGAGGCCATGATGGCGCTGAGCATCGCCTCGGCGAAGGACGTCGAGGCGAGCCTCGCCGAACTCATCAAGATCCGTGCTTCCCAGCTCAACCACTGCGCGTTCTGTCTCGATATGCACACCCACGATGCCCGCAAACAAGGCGAGACCGAGCAGCGCATCTACCTGCTGAACGCCTGGGCCGAGGCCGGCGACATCTACACCGAACGGGAGAAGGCCGCGCTGGCACTGACCGAGGAGGCCACCGTGCTTTCCGCTGGTGAGCACGTGTCCGATGCCACCTATGCCCGGGCCGCGGCGCAGTTCACCGAGCGTGAGCTGGGACAGATCATCGGGATGATCCTGACGATCAATGCCTGGAATCGCATCGCTGTCACTACCCGCAACGCACCGCCGCGGCGCGGCTAGATTTGCCACAATCTTTGCCGTCGGCGTGACAGGAGCGTGATCGTTTCGTAATCTGACCACGTGATCTTGGCGAGATGGCGTGCGAAGGACGGTGAGAAGAGGCCCGCGGTGCCGCTGTCCCGCGTCGCGGGTCTTGCCCTGTCACTCGTTGCCGGTGCCGCCGTGATGGGGATCGTGAGCGAAGTCGAGAAGCCCCACGTTCAGCTTTCGATCAAGCCCCCACAGAATGCGATCGCACTCATCGCCGAGCTGCCGCGGGCACAGCGGGACCGCCGCTATATCTCCGGTGAAGCGCTGGCCATGGAGGCCAGAGCCAGGGCCATCAAGCCGTGCTCGACGGTGCTGGCGGGGGCCCAACCGGCGGTGGCCCAGGCGGGGAACTTCTTGAAGGGGATGTTCGGCATCGGTGACATCGGCGGTGCGATCGGCCGCGGTGGCGGCGGCGACCATGGCCGCGGACTGGCGCTGGATTTCATGACCAGCTCGTATTCGACCGGTACCGCTCTCGCTAATTTCGTTCTGGCCAACCGCGATCGGTTGGGCGTCACCTACGTGATCTGGCAACAGCGATACAACGACGGCAATGGTTGGTCGGCGATGGAGAACCGCGGCAGCCCGACCGCCAATCACATGGATCACGTGCACGTGTCCTTCCGGGCCGGCGCGAATCCTCCCGCTGTCAGCTGCTGACGGATCGCCACCACCCGCGCCCTGTGCGGGATATGTTGGGCTGCATGGGTTTCTTGCCGTCACGGAATTCTCTTCGAGGTTTGCGCCAGATTGGTGATGGTCTGGGGACCCTTGACCGCGAGGTTTTCGACGCCATCGCGGAGTCGCCGAGCCCACTGCTGGATGCCGTCATGCCGCGCCTCACCCGCGCTGCCGACCACTCGAAGTTGTGGATCGGGATTGGCGCCGGTCTGGCGATGTTCGGCAAGCCCGCCGCGCAGCGGGGTGCCACGCGCGGACTGCTGACGTTGGCGGTGACAAGCGCCGTCACGAATCAGGTGGCCAAGCGGCTGCGGCGGAGGGAGCGCCCGAACTATCTCTCGGTGCCGCTGATACGCCGCAGCAGACGGGTGCCCACGTCGTCCTCATTGCCTTCGGGACATTCGGCGAGTGCGGCGGCTTTCGCGGTGGGGGTCGGTCTCGAGAATGCGCCGCTGGGCTTTGGGCTCTCGCTGTTGGCGGGCTTGGTGGGCCTGTCACGGGTGGCCACGGGCGTGCACTACCCGGGCGATGTATTCGCGGGTTTTGGGATCGGCGCTGGATTAGCGGTATTGGGCGCGCGCGTGGTGCCGCCGATTGTGACGACGGCTGTCTCCGCGGCGGACCCGCTGCGGGTGGAGACCGTCGCGCGGCCAGAGGGCGAGGGTGTGGTGCTGGTCGTCAATCCTGCGTCCGGCGACGGCACCGGGCAGCGGATCCTGGATCAGGTGCGAAAAGCGCTGCCCCGCACCGAGATTGTCGAACTGAACAAGGGTGATGACGTCGTTGAGGTAATGCGCGGTGCGGCGAGCCGCGCCGAGGTGCTCGCGGTGGGAGGTGGCGACGGCACGGTGGCATGTGCGGCGGGTGTCGCGGCCGAGAGCGATACCCCGCTGGCGGTGTTTCCCGGTGGCACTTTCAATCACTTCGCCAAGGACATCGGCTGTGTCAGCGTGGCCAAGACGGTCGATGCGATTCGCCGAGGCGCGGTCAGCCGAGTGGATCTGGTTTATCTGAACGAGAGCCAGGTGGTGATCAACACCGCGAGCATCGGCTCATACCCCAAGTTCGTACAGATCCGCGAGAAGCTCGAGCATCGGATAGGTAAGCCGCTGGCGAGTGTGTATTCGATGCTGCACACGCTGCGACGCGATCACCCGGTACGTATCCGTTTCGATAACAAGACGATCCAGACCTCATTGTTCTTCTTGGGTAATTCTGTCTATTTGCCTTCGGGTTTCGCTCCGTCCGTGCGCAGCCGTATGGACGACGGCTTGATCGATATACGGATCCTGGAGACCGGTCGCAAGTTCAGCACCGTGCGAATCTTGACCGCGTTGGCGTTGGGCCGGCTGCAACGCAGCCCGCTCTACCACGAGCTGCAGGTACCCGAATTCTCCTTTACCGCAGTGGACGGCCCCACGGTGCTGGCTCGCGACGGCGAGGCCGGCGACAAGTACACCGAGGCCAGATTCACAGTGCGGTATCGGGCATTGGCGGTGTTCCGGCCGCTGACCTGACGGGCCACGGCGGCAGTACCAGTAGGCACGCGATGAAGTACGCGTACCCCAGCGCCCACCCCGCCAGCACATCGGAGGGGTGATGGACGTTGAGCAGAACCCGCCCGATACCGATCGTGACAATCAGTGCCGCGCCGAGCACCCAGAGCCAGGGACGGAGCGCCGCAGTTACTTTCGGTGTCACCACGGCCAGTAGCGCCAGTACGCACACGACGATGCCCATGGCGTGGCCGGATGGGAAGGACGACGCATACGCGCTCACCAGCGCGGTCGGCGGTCGGGGCCGCTGCACCAGCGCCTTGGCCAGTTCGTTGACCACTCCGCTGAGTTCCACCGTCACCACGAGAAATACCGCTGGGCGCGGCCGACGCCGCCAGAAAAGCGCGACCACGAGCACCGCCACGGCGAGACGGAATGCGTTGGGGCCCAGGATGGTGCAGAACCAGTCCCAGGCACTGACCCAGCCGGAGTGGGCGGCGCCATACGCATGTGCGGGGTTTAGTGCGGCATCGTCGAGACGGGACAGCCATTCCCAGCGCTGCGCATAGCCGATCCAGAGCAATGCGTAGACGGCGAGGGCGAAGCCGGCCGAGGCCACCAACCATCCGCGAGGGCGGTGTGTTGCGTCTTCCATGACTAGACCCAGTAGGGAACCCTGGCCCGATACTGGCGCATCACCAGAATCGCCACGGTCCAACCGACGACCGTGATCACGATCGCGATGATCCAGTGGTGCAGCTGCTGATCGAGCCCTAATAGCGGGTCGCGGATGATGGCCAGGAAGTGCACAAAGGGGTTGAGCTGCACCACGGTGGCCAACTTGCCCACCCGCTGGTTGAGCATGTTCTCGTTCCAGATGATGGGCGTCATGAAGAACAGCAGCTGCACCAGGCTGCCCAGCAGTGGCGAGATATCCCGATAGCGGGTGGCGAGTACGCCGAAAACCAGTGAGACCCACACGCAATTCAATGCGATCAGCACCAGCGCGGGGATGAAACTGAGATCGGTGTAATTCCAGTGCGGCGTGTACACCGCGACGACGATCACGAAGATGATGATGTTGTGCGCGAACAGCAGCAGCTGTCGCCACACCAGTCGGTAGACATGCACGCTCAGCGGCGTCGGCAACTGTTTGATCAAGCCCTCGTTCGCGACGAAGACGTCCGAACCCTCAAGAATGGCAGCGTTGAAGAGGTTCCAGACGATCAAACCGATTGTCACGTAGGGCAGGTGTTCGGCCAGGGGAAGCTTGAACAGCTGCGAGTACAGAATGCCCATCGCCAGGGCCGTCGACCCGGTGGCGATGGTGATCCAGAACGGTCCCAGCACCGAGCGCCGGTAGCGCTGCTTGATGTCCTGCCAGCCCAGTTGCAGCCACAGCTGCCGATGCTCGAAACCTTCGGACAGGTCACGCCACGCGCGCTTGAAGGTCCGGGAGTCCGAGGACAGTTCCAGCAGTTCGTTCGTCATTTCTCAGTCTCCTGTACCGAAGGAGTCGGGTTACCCGGCCGGCCGAACTGCTCGCGTCGGCCCAAGCGCCGCAACGTAATCCATTCACGCAGCCCCGACAGGTCGCGCCGGGTGATCAGGAAATACCAACCGAAACGCACCCATTCCTGCGGCAGTAGCTTGCGCATGCCGGGCTGGGACATCAGATAGCCGCGGTTGCGGTAGGTGAAATACCGCTTGGTGGCGTCGTCGGGGTACTGCGTGTGCATACGCCCGCCCAGAATCGGTTTGAACTCGGCGGCGCCGTTGGGATGCAGGTACGTCGCGTCCAGGCAGGTGCCGAACGGCAGGCCCGAGCGCACGAGCCTGCGGTGTACGTCCACCTCGTCGCCTCGCACGAACAAGCGCAGATCGGGAACGCCCACAGCCTCAAGGGTTTCGGCGCGAAAAAGTGCGCCGTTGAAGAGCGAGGCGATGCCCGGCAGTAGATCCTGGCTCGCCTCGGTGCGTAGTTCTTCGACCCGGCGGCGCCATACCAGTCCGCGCCGCAGCGGAAAGGCCAACCGGCCCGGATCGTCGATATCGCACACCATGGGCGATACCTCCGCGAGGCGATACTTACGGGCGCAGGCCAGCAGCGTCTCCAAAACCTCGGTGCCGCCCGGGCGGCCGTCGTCGTCGGCAAGCCACACCCAGTCGGCGCCGAGGGTGAGCGCATGCAGCATGCCGAGAGCGAATCCTCCTGCACCCCCGAGGTTTCGAGTCGACCCCAGATATGTGCTGGCAATGGGTTGACCGTCGACCAGTGCCTTGACGGCGGGGTCGTTGTCGTTGTCGACCACGATAAGATGGTCCGGGGCGATGGTCTGTGCCGCCACGATTTGCAGCGACTGCGCCAACTCCGCCGCACGCCGGTAGGTGACGACGACGGCGACAACCTTGTCAGGCATGCCGGTTGTCTTCGGCGAGGATCTGGGCCACGTGATCGCCGGCCTCGTCACCTTCGTAGGCACGGACTACTTCCTCGATGCCGCCACTCATCTTGACGGTGCCGTGGTCTATCCACATCGCCGTGTTGCACAGGCGGGCCAGGAATTCGTTGGAGTGGCTGGCGAAGACGAGCATGCCGGAGCGTTCCACCAACTGCTGCAGCCGGATTCGCGCCTTCTTCATGAACTCCGCGTCGACAGCGCCGATGCCCTCGTCGAGCAGCAGGATCTCCGGATCGATGCTGGTGACCACGCCCATGGCCAGGCGCACGCGCATACCGGTGGAGTACGTGCGCAGCGGCATGGACAGGTACTCGCCCAACTCGGTGAAGTCGGCGATTTCGTCGACCTTGGCCTGCATTTGTTTACGGGTCTGCCCCAGGAACATGCCGCGGATGATGATGTTCTCGTACCCGGAGATCTCCGGGTCCATGCCCACCCCGAGGTCGAAGACGGGCGCAACCCGGCCCTGGATGTACGAGCTGCCCCGCGTGGGTTCGTAGATTCCCGAAAGAAGCCGCAGCAGAGTCGATTTACCGGCCCCGTTGTGGCCGACGAGCCCGACCCGATCGCCCTCCTTGAGAGACAAGGTGATGTCACGCAGCGCCTCGATGACTACGACATTGGAGGCGTTGCGCCCGATGGTGCCGCCGGCCTTGCCCAGGAACGCCTTCTTCAGCGAGCGTGATTTGGCATCGAATATCGGGAACTCCACCCACGCTTCGTGGGTCTGGATACTGACCATGGTGTCGCGGCCTACAGGTACTGGCCGGTGCCGCTGCCGCCGCCCTGCGCGGGTACCGAAAGGCCCGGAGGCAGCGCCCCCGTGCGCATCTGCTGAAGCTGCGCGCGCGCCGCCATCTGCTGAGCGAAGAGCGCGGTCTGGATGCCGTGGAACAGCCCCTCCAGCCAGCCCACCAGCTGCGCCTGTGCGATGCGCAGCTCGGCATCCGACGGGATGGTGTCCTCGTTGAACGGCAGCGCCAGGCGTTCCAGCTCCTCGCGGAGCTCGGGGGCCAGCCCCTCTTCCAACTCGCGGATGGAGGTGGCGTGGATCTCGCGTAGCCGGGAGCGGCTGGCGTCATCGAGCGGGGCCGCACGCACTTCCTCGAGCAGCTGCTTGATCATGGTTCCGATACGCATCACCTTGGCGGGCTGTTCGACAAGATCGGTGACCGACAGGTCATCATCGGCGGCGCTGTCCGCGTCGCGATCCTGTGCGCCCAGAATGATCACCTGGTCGTCGTCCTCGTCATGACCGGGATGGGTCATTTGTCACCTTCCGCATCTGATTTCCCGTCGCCAACCCATTCGTAGATCTGGGCGGCGCCGTTGTCGTACAGCTTTCTCCATGATCGGGATATGTCCAACGACCTTAGTCCGTCGGGAACTTTGAATCCCTGGACCACGGGCGTGCTGGTCATGACATAGCGGATGTTCAGCGCATGCACAGCTTCTGTCACACGCCTGTCGGTATCGGCGTCATCGGCATAGGCCCAGAAGATGTACCGGTGGTAGCCCGGCCCCTGCTGCTGCGGGAAGTCGTAATGCGTCCATAGCGGGTGTAGCCCCGCGACCGCGTACATCCAGCCCGAGCCGTCCACGTTTCCGTCGCCGATGATGCCGTCCTTGGCGCCGGGCAGCGTCGCCAGGTAGGCGAAGGCATCCAGCTTCTTGGGGCCGACCATCACCTGGTCGTATTTGGCGCCGACGAGGTACTTGTGCGGCAGGAAGTAGTGCCTGGCGGAGAAGCTGCAGACGACGGCCAGTGCGATCGCCGTGGCCACCAGGGCCCAGCGCGCATCGGTGTGTGCCTTGCGTGCCCGGCGCAGCGCAGCCAGCGCCGCGGCGGCCAGAGTGAACAGACCGATACCGGCGGCCGGGGCCAACAGCAGGCAGACGATGGCGGACAGGCGGCGCGGGTCGCTGTAGAAGGCGTCCGAGAAGAGTGCCACCGCGTGCCCGACGAAACCGCCAAAGGGCTTGGACGAGTGGATAATCGCGACAATCAGCAGCAGCCAGATGGCGACCGGCCAGTACACCCGCTTCACCACCAGCACGACCGCGCCGAGAAGCGCGAGCCACAGCAGCGCGGACTGCACCGGGTAGTCGGCAAGGTGGCGGGTGTGCTGTGTGAGGGCGTCCAGCAGGGCACGTTTCTTACCCCATGGCGTGGTGAACTGGTGGCCCGCGATGATCTCGGACAGCTGTATCAGCGTGCTCAGCTGTGGATAGAGCAACACCAACGAACCCACGCCGGCGATGGCCAAGGGCGCGAATCCGTTTCCGAAGCGGCGTTTGGCCTTTGGCTCCTTGCCCCGATACCGGGACAGCGGTGCGAGCGCCCACCAAGCGGCCACGAAGACAACGGCCACGATGGCGCCGGAGGTATGCACGGAGGCGATTCCCACGAACGCCAGGATGGCCACCGGTACGCGGCTGCGATCGGCGACGACGCTGGTGATCGCGATCACTGCCGGACCCACCAGGGCGAAGGACATCAGGTTGGGGATGGCCGAGACGTAGAACTCGACGTAGGGCAGCGCACTGAACGACGCCGACAGCGCGGCCGCGGTGGCAGCGGACCCCGCCTGGAAGGTGCGGGTGGTGCGGCCGCGCAGCATCTGCCATGTCAGCGCCGCGGCGCCCAACGGGAAGAGCAGAGACCCGGCGACGGAGTAGAGCGTGTAGCTCGTGGTGGGGGCGGCTCCGGTCAGTTGGCAGAGCACCGCGGCCAGCCCGTGGAGAGCCGACGGGTAATACAGGGTGGCGTGTGTCTCCACGTTGCGGAGGTCACCCATGCGGGTCGACGATGCTTGCCCGGTCTCGAGGATGTAGCGGATGGTGTTGCCGTGCCACATCGAGTCCCAGGTGCTCGGGATCGATTGCCAGTTGGTCAGCCCGCGCAGGAACGCGTAGAAGATGAGCGCCGTCCCGATTGCGATGCCGAACGCGACGGCGATGAGCGCCGCGCGGTTTTGTGGCGGGGATTGTTCGGCGTGATCTTTTGGCCGCAGCCAGCGCCACAACAGCCGTGCGGTGACGATCGCGCCGAGAAGCGCAAACCCTGCGGAGAGTGAGTTCCACGGTATGCCAATTGAGCCGAAGACGACGATGCAGAGTCCAACTAGCCCGTACGTCAATGTAGGTGCGGTGACAACGGCCGAATGTGTTGGTAGCCCAAAGGCTCGGCCAATCAGCCAGCCTGGGATGAACAGCAACAGCAGTGCCGCAGCCACCCCGAAAGCAAACGACATTGTTCTAGTATGACTACACGAGATGGCGCCGTTGACCGTCGTCCGTCGGGGCATGGTGCAACGACGGGTTCAGCGCCGTGACCTGTGGTGAGCATCTAAGGTGTCTGGCATGGCATATGACGTCGCCCGGGTGCGTGGTTTGCACCCGACCCTCGGCGACGGGTGGGTACATTTCGATACCCAGGCCGGGATGTTGATCCCGGATGCGGTTGCTACGACTGTATCCACAGCTTTCCGAGGATCCTTTTCCGACACGCGGGGTCCCCACCCCAGCGCGCGGCGCAGCGCCGCGGTTCTGGAGGCCGCCCGACACGCCGCCGCCGACCTGGTGGGTGCCGACCCACGCGGGGTGGTGTTGGGCAGCGACCGTGCGATCCTGCTCAACTCTCTGGCCGAGGGATCGTCGTCCAAGGCGGGGCTCGGCTACGAGCTGGTGGTGTCCAGGCTCGACGAAGAGGCCAATGTGCAGCCGTGGCTGCGGTCGGCCAATCGGTACGGAGCCAAGGTCAAATGGGCCGAGGTGGACATCGAGTCCGGCGATCTGCCGTCCTGGCAGTGGGAATCTTTGATCACCAAGCCGACCCGTCTGGTAGCGGTGACGGCGGCCTCGTCGACATTGGGCACGGTGCCGGATCTGCAGCAGGCCACCAAGCTTGCGCATGCGGTCGGTGGTCTGGTGGTGATGGACTGTTCCAGCCTGGTGCCCTATCGCGCCTTCGACGTCGATGATCTGGACGCCGATGTTGTGGCCTTCAACGCGACGGCGTGGGGTGGACCGCCGGTGGGCGCTTTGGTGTTCCGTGACCCGGCGCTGCTGGATTCGATCAGTTCGATTTCGCTCAATCCCTTGGCCACTGGTCCGGCGCGGCTGGAACTCGGCGGACATCAGTTCGCGATGCTGGCGGGCCTGGTGGCCAGCGTGGAGTACCTGGCCGGTTTGGACGAGTCCGCGTCCGGCACCCGGCGGGAGCGGTTGTTGACGTCCCTGAACTCTGCGGGCGCGTATCTGGACTGGTTGTTCAGGTACCTGGTGAGTGCGCTGCGGACGCTGCCGCGTGTCATGGTCATCGGTGCCCCAGAGGACCGGATTCCGGCGCTCAGCTTCACCGTGATCGGGATTCCCGCGGACCGTGTGGTGCAGCGCCTGGCCGACAACGGGGTGTGTGCGATCGCCAACACCAGCTCGCGGGTGCTCGACGCGATCGGGGTGAACGAGATCGGCGGTGCGATCACGGTGGGGTTGGGGCACTACTCGACAGCCGCCGAGGTCGATCAGCTGGTGCGCGCGGTCGCCTCGCTGGGCTGATCCGTCCGGCGCGCGCTGGGCTCAGCGCGTCAGCAGCACCTTTCCCACCACCTCGCCGTTCTCCAGCAGACGATGCGCGTCGGCGGCCCGGCTCATCGGGATCTCGGCGCCGACGACGGGCCTGACCTTGCCCTCCTCGATGAGTGGCCACAGGTTCTGCGCGACGGATTCGACGATCGCGGCTTTGCCGGAGGGCCCGTCGATGGGGCGGGCGCGCAGCGTGGTGGCAGTCAGGGAGCCGCGCTTGGCGATCAGCTTGGCGATGTTCAGTTCGGCGGCCACGCCACCCTGCATACCGATGATGACGAGGTGTCCATCGTTGCCAAGGGCATCGATGTTCCGGCCCAGATACTTCGCTCCCATGATGTCCAGAATCCGATCGACACCCTCGCCGCCGGTAAAACTGTGAACAGCCTGAACAAAATCTGTATCGCGGTAGTTGATGGTGAGATCTGCGCCAAGATCACGGCAGGCGTCAAGTTTGTCCGGTGTTCCGGCGGTGACCGCCACTCGTAGGCCGAGCGCCTTGGCGACCTGGATGGCGTGGGTGCCGATGCCGCTGGCGCCGCCATGGATCAGGATGGATTGCCCCGCAGTCATTTTCGTCTTCATCATCATGTTGGACCACACTGTGCACGCGACTTCGGGAAGCGCGGCGGCGACGTCAATTTGGACGTTTCGGGGAATCGGCAGCAACTGGCTAGCGGGCGCAACCACTTTTTCCGCGTACCCACCGCCGGAAAGTAGGGCGCAAACAGGTTGTCCCACAGACCATTGCGTAACGTTGGCGCCGAGTGAGGCAATGGTGCCGGAACACTCCAGGCCTAAAATGGAGCTTGCTCCGGGTGGCGGGTTGTACAGACCCTGACGTTGCAGCAGATCAGCACGATTAGCTGCGGCAGCGGTCACCTCGATCAAGATCTCGTCGGGGCCCGGGATTGGATCGGGAACTTCCGTCCAGCACAGCGCTTCTGGCCCACCCGGATTGTCAACGGTGATAGCGTGCATGGCATCCAGACTATGCCGAGCAATCGGCCGGTGGGTTGTTGGACGCAGCGGGCGGAGGCGCGGTCTAGACCACAGTGTGGTCGGTGGGAAGGGGGATGGCGTATGAGTACGCGTTCGGAGAGTGAAGTTCCGGGACTTGATCTCGCGGAATTTCGTTCATGGCAAAACTTTTGGGTGGCAACGAATCGGCTGAATTTTCTGCTGAATCGCAAGATGGTTGCATCGCACGGTATTTCGCTCACCGATTTTCATGTGTTGCAGCAGTTGTTGCGATCTGCCAACGGTAGTTGCCGGATGGGGGACATTGCCAACAGCCTGCTGGCCTCGCGTAGCCGGATCACACACCAGGTGCGGCGGCTGGAGGAGCAGGGCCTGGTGAAGCGGGGGTCGATGCCGCAGGACCGCCGGGCGGTGTTGGCGGCGCTCACCGAACAGGGGCGCACGCTGGGTGAGGCGGCGATGCGAACGTACTCCGAGTGTGTGCGTGAGCACTATCTGATGCGTCTGACCCGGCCGCAGCAGGCGGCCATCGCCGAAAGCTTCCGGCGGGTGGGTGAGGGGGCTGAAGAGGCCCTCCACGACTCCGAGGGACGCGGCGGGGAGTAAACCGTTGGACAGAGCCGCTAGGCTTGCCGACGGTGGCGTGGCAGAGCGGCCTAATGCACTCGCCTTGAAAGCGAGAGACGGCTAACACCGTCCGGGGGTTCAAATCCCTCCGCCACCGCTCTTATCGCCGCTGTTCCCCTACCCCGGCGGGATCGATGGGGCGCCGCCCGCTACGCCGGGTCAGCTCCGCCGCACGTCGTGGGCAATCGCGACGGCTTGGGGGGAGTCCGTAGCGGCATGGTTGAGTAGCACACGGCTGCGGGTCGGTGTCAGGGTGATCGTCAGATAGTGGTGAGGTGTGCCACCGGAGTAGGCCAGGCGGTTGATGCGAATAAGTGCCGAGGACACCGGCACCTCAAGTAGGCGAGCATTGACCGGCCCCGCGAGTTCCGCGGTGAGTTCCGAGTCGATTCGACCGAGTTCCACCCCGGTCTGGCCGAGTAGGTCGTAGAGCGCGGATTCGCGCAACGCGGCAGGGGTGATGCGGTCGGCCAGTTCGGGCGGTAGCCAGGCCTCGGTGATCATCAACGGCTCATGCGTTCGGCGTTCCCGCCGTAGTCGTACGACATGCAGTTTCTCGCCCGGCCCGAGTGCTTCGCCAATCAGCGGAGGTGCGGTACGTAGCCCGAGGTCGATGACCTCGACGGCGGTTTCGAACTGCGCCTGTCGCAGCCCGTCGAGGTGACTGCCGACGGGCCGCGACTTCGTCGGCAGATCCTCGCGGACAAACGATCCCACGCCCTGCCGGCGCTCGATCAAACCTTCCTCGGCGAGGTCGGCGAGGGCACGACGCACCGTGATCCGCGAGACGCCGAACTGTTCGCACAATGATTGTTCGGTCGGCAGGGCATCACCCGGTTGCATTGTGCCGCGCGAGATTTCGTCGTGCAGCACCAGGAAAAGCTGCCGGTGCAGCGGTACGCCGACCCCAGGAGTCACGACTGTGGGCTGCGCTGGCTGCTCTGTGGGCACGCGGTCAATGTTGGCATATCGGCGGTTGCCGATGAATACTAGTTGTTATATAACTATGACAACTAGTGAAAGGGGGTGCCATGCCTGACATTCAGCAGAGCCCGACCGACCCGGCGGGCCCAACCGGCCAGCTGGTCACCTGGGTTCACGGGTTGACGTTGGGCGACGTGCCTGCCCACGTCGTCGACCGCGCCAAGCACCTGCTGCTCGATGGGCTCGGTTGCGCACTTATAGGCGCGCAGCTCCCGTGGTCCCGGGTAGCCACTGATGCGGTACTCGCGTTGGAGCCCGCCGGATCGGCTGCGGTTATCGGGACCGGCCGCGCCACAGCGCCGGCCGCCGCGGCGGTGCTCAACGGCACGTTTATCCAGGGATTCGAGCTCGACGACTTCCATCCCGTTGCGCCGTTACACAGCTGCTCGCTGTTGTTGCCCGCCTTGCTGTCAACCGCCGCCCTGACCCCGCGATCCCGCGGTGATGCGCTGCTGTTGGCCGCCATCGTCGGATTCGAAGTGGGCCCGCGCGTCGGATACACGTTGCACGGGTCGCAGATGCTGGATCGTGGTTGGCATTCAGGTTCGGTGTTCGGTACCCACTCGGCAGCGATGGCGGCAGGCAAGCTACGCGGTCTGACGCCTGGCCAGCTCGAAGACGCACTCGGGTTGGCAGGTACTCAATCCGCGGGACTCATGGCGGCGCAGTTCGAGGCCATGTCCAAACGGATGCATCACGGGTTGGCCTCGCGGAATGGCTTCTATGCCGCGGGTCTGGCGCAGGCGGGTTACACCGGCATTAAGCGAGTCTTCGAGCGTGAATACGGCGGCTTCCTGAGTGTTTTCGGCGAGGGACATGACCCTGATGCCGCGGCACTGGTCGGCGGGCTCGGCCGGCAATGGGAGACCGAGACCATCATGGTGAAGTCATACGCGGCGATGGGCGGGCTGCACGGGGCGATCGACGCCGCACGCGAACTGCGCACGCAATGCGATACCGCCGATATCACCCGCATCGATATCACCGTCGGGGAAACCATTTACAAGCACGGCTGGTGGATACCGGAGCGTCCGCTGACTCCCATTGGTGCCCAAATGAACATCGGCTACGCCACGGCGGCGGCGTTGCTCGACGGCAACGTCTTGCCGGAACAATTCACGCCGCAACGCCTGAACGCGCCGGATATCTGGCGATTGATCGAGCGGACCAACGTGCATCTTGACGAGTCTCTCGCCACGGCCCCACTCGCACAGCGCTTCCGCACCGACGTGGTGGTGACGACAGCGGACGGTGCCGTGTATCGGTCCCGCGTCGCACTACCGCACGGCGCCCCCGGAGACCCGGTTACCAACGATGAGCTGGTCGCCAAGTTCCATGCTCTCGCCGACCGGGTCACCGACTTCGCTCGCGCCGAAGCGATCGAGCACGCCGTACTCGGGCTCGAAAACCTTGAGGACATTGGCACTCTCGTCGACCTGCTCGCGGCCCCGGTCTCCGGCGTACTGGATTGAGAGGATCCTGCTGATGGCTACCACTGCTGCCCGAAAAGCGCTGCGAGAGTTGCTTGATCGCGGCGATCTGATTGTGGCGCCCGGCGTTTTCGACGGTATTTCTGCCCAGCTGACCAAACGCACCGGACATCACGCGGCGTACCTCACCGGCGCCGGGATCGCCGCCTCGGGGTTTGGCCTGCCCGATATCGGCCTGGTCACGCAGACAGAGATGGTGGAGCGCGCGCGGATGATTGTCGAGGCGTTGGACGCTGTCCCGCTGATCGCCGACGCAGACACCGGCTATGGTGCGCCGCTGAATGTGGTGCGGACGGTGCGGCAGTACGAGCAGGCGGGTGTGGCCGCTATCCAGTTGGAAGACCAGGCTTTTCCGAAGCGCTGCGGGCACCTGCCCGACAAACATGTGGTCCCGGCCGCCGAATTCGAACGGACGTTGGCCGCCGCACTCGATACTCGATCCGACGACGGACTGTTGATCGTGGCCCGCACCGACGCCCGTGCACCACTGGGGCTTGATGCCGCCATCGACCGCGCCAACACCTATGCCGCCGCGGGAGCCGACATCGTCTTCATCGAGGCGCCGCAAGGTGCCGATGAGATCGAACGCATAGCACGAGAAGTGCACGCTCCCTTGCTGATCAATCTGGTGCTTGGCGGGCTCACACCGCTGGAGTCGGCGCAGCGGCTCACCGAGCTCGGCTATGCCATCGCGATCCACCCGAGCGACCCGTTGGGCCGCGCGGTATTCGCGATGCTGCAGGGGCTGTGCGAGCTGAACGGCACAGACCCGACCGCGTTGATCCCGGCCTCGCCGGTGGAATTCTTCAACCTCGTAGGGCTGTCGGAGTGGTCGGACATCGACCAGGCGCTCGCGAATCGAAAGGTTGCATCATGAGCATGACCATTATCGAGAGAATTCTGGCGCGAAAGTCCGGACGTGACAGCGTGTCCGTCGGTGACACCGTGGTGGTAGACGTCGATATGACCGTCTTGATCGACCTGCAGTTCGCCACGATGTGGATACCGCCGCTGAAGATCAACGATCCCGAGAAGCTGGCCATTGTTATGGACCACGCGGTTCCGGCACCCACACTGAAGGACGCAGCAGGCGGTCCGCATGCCCGCAGATTCGCGGCCGACTTCGGCATCACACGTTTCTACGACGTTGGACGCCATGGAATCTGCCATCAGGTCATCGCCGAGAACGGCCTGGCCCGACCTGGAGAAGTCTTGGCATGCACCGACTCTCACACCTGCGCGGCGGGGGCTTACAACACCGCCGCCAGAGGTCTCGGCCCTGCCGAGATCTACTCGATCATGTGCACCGGCTCCACCTGGTATCACGTGGCACCCACCGTCCGGTATGAACTCACCGGCGCTAAACCGGCCGAGGTCAGCGGCAAGGACATCTTCCTTTACCTCGCCAATGAGTACGGAGATGCGGCCAATATGAACCTCGAATTCGGTGGTCCGGGGCTGTCCTCAGTTCCCATGCACGACAGGCGCACCATCGCCACGCAATGCGCCGAAGTCTCCGCCGACTTCAGCACATTCGAGTATGACGACGTGCTGGAAGCATTTCTGTCCGACCACTGCGCCTCTGGCTATCGGGCGGCTCATCCCGATCGCGATGCGCGCTACCACGAGGTGCGGAACATCGATCTAGACCGACTGGAACCTTATGTGGCCAAGCCAGGCACGGTCTCGCGCAACGGCGTCCCGGTTTCGGAGCTGCCGCGCACTCGGATAGACCAGGCATTCATCGGCTCGTGCGCCAACGGTCAGCTTGAAGACCTCGAGATCGCCGCAAAGGTCTTGCGCGGCAAGACCGTGGCATCAGGCGTCCGGCTACTCGTGACTCCCGCGTCGCAGGCGGTGTACCGCGAGGCGATGCGCCGCGGCTACCTGCAGGACATCGCCGACGCGGGCGGGGTTGTCACCAACTCCACATGCGGCGCATGTTTCGGCTACCACATGGGCGTGATTGGCCCGGGCGAAGTCTGTTTGACATCGAGTACCCGCAACTTCACCGGCCGGATGGGCAGCACCGAGGCCGATATCTACATGGCGTCGCCGGCCACCGTCGCCGCATCGGCGATCAGTGGCTACATTTCCGATCCGAGGAGCGTGACCGCATGAAATTCAATGGCAGAGTGTGGGTTTTCGGCGACGCGCTGAATACCGATGCCATGTATCCGGCATTCGCCATGAAAATGGAGCCCTCGGAGGCTGCCAAGCACGTTTTCTACGAGGTACGACCGGGCTGGACCGACCACGTGGCACCCGGGGATATCGTGGTGGCAGGACGCAATTTTGGTGTCGGTTCCTCGCGCCCCGTCGCATCGCTGTTCGTCGAGCTCGGCGTGTCAGGACTGGTGGCTGAGGAATTCAACTCGCTGTTCTTCCGCAATGCCGTCAATGCCGGGTTGCCTGCCTTTACGTTGCCGAATGCCACGGCGATGTTCACCGAAGGTGACTGTGGCACATTCGATCTGACCTCCGGTGAATGGTGCAATGACACCACAGGTAAATCCGGTTCGGTGCCCGCGTTGCCTAGCCTGCTCTTGGAGATCCTGGCCAGCGGAGGTGTGATGCCGCGATTGGCTGCGCAAGGCTATCTGCCTTCCGAACTGGGCGATCTGCTGCGTTCAAGCACCGTAGCGATGCGCAGTGCCGGGAGCGGGGCATGACGACGCTTGTGGGCCGTGTGCTGCGCCCCCTGCGTGCAGATCCTCTGCGAAGTCCGCTTGCACGTGCGGAATTGACCGCTGGCCAAGAGATCATCCTGACCAGTCCCGACTTCTCTGACGGGACCTCCATACCCAGCGCGGCGGCGGGTCCAGGGGTCGGCGACAACATCTCCCCAACCTTGAAATGGCGGCAAGTGCCCACCACCACAGCGCAACTCGTGCTGCTGCTGGACGACATCGATGTCCCGTTACGCACACCGCTGATGCACACCGCCGCGGTGCTGCCACCGACGGCTACGGGGATTGCGGCGGGAGCGCTGCGACGCGGGGAAGCCGGTGTGTGGATTATCCCTACTCGGCTGGCCAAAGACGGGTACTCGGGTCCCCGCCCGATTCGCGGGCACGGCCCGCACCGTTACCGGTTCCACCTGCTGGCGTCGGATACCCCGATCCCGCAGGATGTCGGCACCGTGCGGACACTGCTGTCGACGCTGTCCGGGCACGTGATCGCGCGGGGCCAGCTGACGGGGACGTACGAGCGCCGATAGCGGTGCGCTAGTTCCGGGTCTGGGTGACCAGCGTGGTGTGCACCGGGGTAGAGCCGGTGGTCAGATCCAGTACCGGGCAGTGGGCGTCGACGGCCTCCTGGAGTTCGCGGTACCGCTCGTCGCTGTCCGGGCCGGCGACCGTCACGGTGACACGGATCTGCTGAAAGCCGGGCCGGATGGTGTCGTCCAGGCCGAAGAAGCCACGCACATCGAGGTCGCCCTCGGCGCTGGCGCTCAGTGAATCAACCTGAATCCCAAGCCTTTCAGCCCAGAATCGATAGGTCACTACCTGGCATGACAACAGCGAGGCGAGGTAGTACTCGACAGGGTTGGGTGCGGTGTTCTGCCCACCGAGGCTTGGCGGCTCGTCGACGTGCACGCGGTACTTACCCAGGGTGATCTCACTGCCGACCGTGCCCTCGGGTTGAGCGGATGCCTTGAAGACCACCGTCGCCGCGGCGGGTTTGTCGGCAACGGCCGCCCGGGTCGCATCGGTAATCGCATTGAGAGAGGTTGTCGAGGCAGTCACGGGTAACAACGGTAGTGGCATCGACATCGCGGGTGGAGGGTTGCGTCCGCGGTGAATTCAACCCGGCCCGGCTAGCGCGCCGAGCGCATACCTAGCGCAGAACATTTCACCGAAACTGCTGCGTGCGGTATGCGCCCGACGAGCGCTGCCCTAGGCCTTGGGGCCGCCGCTTTCCGCGAGCCGCCGCACGGCGTCGATGAAGACGTCGATCTCGTCGAAGGTGTTGTAGAACGCGAATGACGGCCGCACCGTCTGCTCCAGCCCCAGCCGGCGCAGGATCGGCTGCGCGCAGTGGTGCCCGGCACGCACCGCGATGCCGTCGGCGTTCAGTGCCTTGCCGACCTCCACCGGATCATGCCCGTCGAGGACGAACGACAGCACGGACGCCTTGTGATCGGCCGTCCCCACCAGCGTCACGCCGGGGATCGCGGCCAGCTGTGGTGTCGCGTACTCAAGCAGGGCGTGTTCGTATTCGGCGATCCGGTCGATGCCGATGCGTTCGACATACCGCAGTGCCTCACCCAGCCCGACGGCGTCGGCGATGTTGCCGGTGCCTGCCTCGAACTTGTTGGGGGGACCCTGGAACACTGCGCGCTGCAGGGTCACATCGGCGATCATGTTGCCGCCGCCCTGCCACGGCGGAGTCTCCGCCAGCGCGTCCTCGCTGCCGTACAGCACGCCGATTCCCGTGGGGCCGTAGATCTTGTGGCCCGAGAAGACGAAGAAATCGGCGCCGAGCTCCTGCAGGTTGACGGCCAGGTGCGGTACCGACTGCGCACCGTCGATGAGCACGCGTGCGCCATAGCGGTGCGCGATATCGACGATCTGCTTAGCGGGTGTCACAGTGCCCAACGCATTGGAAACCTGGGTGGCCGCAACCAGTTTGGTGCGCGGACCGACGAGGTCCTCCAGCTCGGACAGCAGCAGGTTACCGGCGTCGTCCACCGGGGCCACCTTGATGATGGCGCCGGTCTTCTGCGCAATCAATTGCCACGGAACGATATTGGCGTGATGCTCGAGGTGGGTGATGACGATCTCGTCGCCGTGTCCCAGGTTCTTGCCGCCCCAGGCGTGTGCCACCAGGTTGATGGCCTCGGTGGCCCCGCGCACGAAGATGATGTTCTCGTCCGCCTCGGCGCCCAGGAACTTACGCACCGCACCGCGGGCGTCCTCGTAGGCATCAGTGGCGCGCGCCGCCAATTCATGTGCGGCACGGTGGATATTCGAGTTCTCGTGCTGATAGAAGTGCACCAGGCGATCGATCACCGACTGCGGCTTCTGGGTGGTTGCCGCGTTGTCGAACCAGATCAGCGGCTTGCCGTTGACGGTCTCGGACAGGATCGGAAAGTCTGCCCGAATCGAGGCGACGTCGAAGGCGCGCGCGTCTTCATGGATCGGTGCCGCAGCCGGTGCGCCGCCCAGGAAGTAGTAGTTCGACTCATCGCCGCCCGTCGGTGCTGCCGGACTCGCCCAACCCAGGTCCGGCACGGCCGGTGCCTGGGAGTAGGGAGCCACCCGGGGTGACGTGGTGGCGGGGGCCACCGAGTTCACCGAGGGGGTGGCGAGCACCCCGGGGATCGTCGGTACCAGCCCGGCAGGAACCGCGAAGTCGGCCAGCCCTGTCGTCGGATGAGCCGGATAACCCGTTGCCGCGGTATGCGCCGCAGATGTGCCCGAGCTCAGGTCGCCGCCGCCACCACGCGGAGCCACCGGTACCGCACCGGGAACGCCGTCGGGCGCGGCCGAGCTGAGGGCCGCGACCGGTGGGGCGACCGTGGCGGTCGATAGTGCGTCTGCCACGGGTGCCGGTGCGTACGGACTGGCCAAGGAGCCTGCCGTGGCCGCCGCTGAGGATCCGGCCGTCGCGTCCGGGACATTGCCCCGGGGTGCGACGGGTACCGCCGGGCCCGGCGTGTCGATGCCCGGAGCGCCGGTAGGTGTTGCTTCCCAGAACAATTGGGTCGCCAACGCCGACAGCTCCGCCGCGGACGGGAAGCCAGGTGGGCTGTCGGTTACGGGGATCGCGTCACTTGTAGACATGGAACTTGTCCACCTGCACGTCGTCGAGAACGGCCAGTGCGTCATCAGTCAGCACAGCCAGCGACGAATACAGGGTGACGAGGTACGAGGCGATGGCCGACCGGTTGATTCCGGTGAACCGCACCGACAGACCCGGTGCCTGCTCGCCGACCAGGCCGGGCTGGAACAGGCCGACGACGCCCTGACGCTCCTCGCCGGTGCGCACCAGCAGGAACTTGGTCTTGGCGTCCTTCACGGGAACCTTGTCCGACGGGATGATGGGGATGCCGCGCCAGGTGATGAACTGGGCGCCGAACAGGCTGACGACCACGGGCGGCACGCCGCGGCGGGTGGCCTCACGGCCGAACGCTGCCACGCCCAGGGGGTGCGTCAAGAAGAAGCCGGGGGTCTTCCAGACCTTGGTGATCAGGGCATCCAGGTCATCCGGGGTGGGGGCGCCACCGAGGGTCTTGATGGTCTGCTCCGGGGTCGCCTGGGCCAGCAGGCCGTACTCGGCGTTGTTGATGAGCTCGCTTTCCTGGCGTTCCTTGATGGACTCGATGGTCAGGCGCAGCTGCTGGGCGATCTGGTCGTGCGGGCTGGAGTAGAGGTCAGAGACCCGGGTGTTGATATCGAGCAGCGTCGAGATGGTCCGCAGTGTGTACTCGCGCGGGTTGGTCTCGTAGTCGACGTAGGTCTGCGGCAGCGGGGCCTCACCCTCGCCCTGCTCTTCGCTGTGGATCGCGACCTTGTCGGGGTTGATCACGCGGTTTACCCGGTAGATACCGGCCTCGACGGGGACCCAGTTGAGGAGATGAAGCAGCCAGCGCGGGGTGATCGTCGAGAGCTGCGGGACGGTCTTGGTGGCATTGGCTAGCTGCCGTGCGGCGAGATCGCCGAGGGCCTGGGATTCATTCTTGGCAGCGGGCACAGCGGTTTCCTCCTCGGCTAATGGGGATCAAGACCTGACTGCTGAAATCCTAATCGCGATTGGGGCGGCGCATCAGGTAACGAACCCCCGTGCGCCAAACTCGCCCGGGCCGGCTTTTGTCGACACGCCGCCTTGCGGCGGATCGGTATCTGGCGTAGGTGCCGGGAGTCGTCGGCTTGTCGACGGACACCCGTCATACCGCGATGCGTACGTAGACTGGATGCATGCAGCACGTCGCACCGTCGCACCGACTCCGGGCGATCCGCGGGCTGCGCGCCGACATCTTCGGGGCGCGCAGCGCCGCCGTGTGTTGCTGTTGTTGTTGATTCCCTAACCCCGCCCCTGGCATCCCGGCTCGTCGTTTTTCGACGTTATCGAGCTATTGGGCTGCAATCCGCCGGCATAAGGATCAACCAACCCATGACCACTCATTCTTTGCTATCGCTCGTCGAATGGCCATCCGCCCGCATCACTGGCAGGCGCCGGGGTCATAACGTCGGGGTGCTCCCTCAGCGCCTGACGAGGTACCGCGGTGGCACCTATTCGTCCACGGTGGACGAGGTTGTGTTCACTGACGGAACTTCTGCTCGCACAGATTTAATTCGCCTCAACCCCACCATCGCGGCGTACTCGCTCGATATCGCCGGCATCGCCCCCAATCTGCCGTCCGGCTATGCGGTGGCGGATTGGCTGTCGGTGGCTAATCTGCGGGCGCGCACTCGTGAATCGCAGGTCGCATGGATCTTGGCCAACTCCTTCCCGGCGCTGTCCACGGCACAGCTGAGCCGCCGGTTGCGCGAGGCCGGATACCTGGGCGAGGCCAACATCAAGGACCACGAGGCCATCGCCGGAACTCAGGCGGCCATCTGGTTCCTCACGAACGGGGTGGAGCTGGACACCGCGGCACGCAACGTGCCCACTGCTACCCGTAAGTCGCCGTCCTTCATCGAGTTTGAATTCAAGGAACGGCCGCAGCTGGGCGGTCTGGCGGTGCGTACCGGCGCGGGGCAGCAGCCTGCCAGCGTTCGGCTGCACGCATCCGTCAACGGCGCCCTCTGGCGCGAGGTGTCGTCCTCGGAGCTGAGCTTCGCAGCAGGCGAGGCGCGATACGTCAAGACGCTCGGCGTGGGCGCGACGGTTGCCGAAACCCAGTACGGCGCACCGGATCTCGGGTACCGGTTCTATCGCCTGTATGTACAGGGCGGCACCGCTGACGTCGAGAATGTCGAATTCTGGTTGCACGATGCGCGCAACCACCGCAACGCCGACCGCGTCGTGCGGCTGTACCAGTACCTGCTGGAGCAATCGTTGCTCTCCACCGGCCAGGCGGAGCATGCCCCCACGATCGACGACTCGCAGGCGGTCATGGCGGCCGGTCTCATGGGCCCGTTCGTGGTGGATTCACAACGCCCGGTTCTGCTTTCGATCTCCGAGGGAGCCAAGGCGATGGATATCTCCGGCGCTGAGCTCACCGGGCCGGTGCAACCGGGTACCCGGTTCTATGTGCGTCCCGCGGAGTGCGTTGCGGCGGTGACGGTCTCGGTGATCGATCCAGCAGCGTCCGCGCGTGTGCTCACCGGGGTGGCCGAGGGGCCGTTGACCCCGCTGGCCTTGGTGCACCCGGGTGCACAGGACGTCGTCGAACTGACCGTCGAGTGGGCCGCGGCCGCGGAACTGTCGCGGGTGAGCTAACGCCAGGAGCGCGCGAACTTCAAGAACGCGTCATTTTCGTCCGGCGCCCCGACGGTGACCCGAACGCCATCGGTTCCGAAGGGACGCACGATGATCCGAGCCTCCGCTGAGGCCTGCGCGAATTCGGTCGAGCGTTCGCCCAGCGGGAGCCACACGAAGTTCGCCTGCGAGGGCGGCACGTCGTACCCCGCCTCCCGCAGTGCGCCGGTTACCCGGGTGCGTTCGGCGACAACGTCGTTGGTTCGTACGAGCAGCTCCTCCGCGGCACCGAGCGAGGCCACCGCGGCGGCCTGCGCCAGGCTGGACGCGCTGAACGGCACGTACACCTTGCCCAGCGTAGTGATCACGTCGGGATCGCCGACCGCATAGCCCACGCGCAGTCCCGCCAGGCCATACGCCTTCGAGAAGGTGCGCAACACAACCACATTGGCGTGTTCACGAACCAGGGCGAGGCTGTCGGTAAAGTCCTCGCGCACGTACTCGATGTAGGCCTCGTCGATCGCGATGAGGATATGGGGCGGCACCGACTCGACGAACCGTCGCAGATCGGCCGGCGCCACCACAGTGCCGGTCGGATTGTTCGGGTTGCACACAAAGATCAGCCGGGTGGCATCGGTCACCGCGGCGGCCATGGCATCGAGGTCGTAGGTGTAGTCGGTCAGCGGTACCTGTACCGGAGTGGCCCCGGCTACCCGCACCACCAACGGGTAGGTCTCGAAGGACCGCCAGCCGAATAACACCTCGTCGCCCACGGTCGCGGTGATCTGGACCAGCTGCTGGCACAGGCTCACCGACCCGCAGCCCACCGCAATGTGCTCCGGTGGCATGTCCACGTGCTTGGCCAGGTGCGAGCGCAGCTCGGTGTATCCGTTGTCGGGGTACCGGTTGATCAGCGAGGCGGCATCGGCGATGGCCGCGCGCACGCTCGGCAGGGGCTCCTGCACGGTTTCGTTACTGGCGAGTTTGATGGCGCCGGGGACGCTGCGGCCCGGGGTGTAGGCCGGTACATCGGTCAGCTCGGGGCGAAGTCGCGCAGGCACGCCACCAGACTATCGGGGCACGTGAGGCCGGATGACGACCAACGGCTTTGCCTTTCAGGCGCGAGGGCCTGTACTCTGTGCCCTCGGCGGTTCGGGATCCATTTCGATGGGTTCGGAGTACCGCTCGGGAAGTTCAGGAGGCGTGCCAGAGCGGCCGAATGGGACTCACTGCTAATGAGTTGTCCCCTTTACGGGGGACCGGAGGTTCAAATCCTCTCGCCTCCGCGTCGGTCTGCAGGCCAAACCTGTTGACCTGCAACAATTGAATAGCAAGCGCCCGTAGCTCAACGGATAGAGCATCTGACTACGGATCAGAAGGTTAGGGGTTCGAATCCCTTCGGGCGCACATATCCGCAGGACGGAGAAGATGACTCGGGTTGAGCGTTATTTCCCGCATCCTCCGCGACGTGTGTGGGACGCGATACTCAATCCGAACAGCTGGTGGGAGTCACCCGACAAACCCACCGAGATTGCCGTCGGCGTCACGTTCGAGATGAAGACGATCCCGGTGATGGGGACTCGATTCAGCGGCCTCTTCCAGATCGAGATTCTCGACGTGGCTCCCTGCGAACGACTGACGACAAGTCTGGTGGCGCTGGTCCATCACGGTGAGCCGGCCCGCTGGGAGCGCCAGACGACATTCCACGAGCACGAGGGTGGCACCCTGCTGACCATCGTCAACGCGGGCGTGGACATCAGTGATTCCGGCGAACGACTACTGCTGCGCGCCGTCAAAGATCTGCAGGAGTGGGAGCTGCACGGTGTGGCCGAGCTCCTGGACCGGACCCACCCCTAACCCTTCACGAGACTGTCCACGGGCACGGTCAGGCCAATCCGTCACGGAGCCGCTGAAAACCCTGGGCGACAAGCGCTCCGGGATCTTTCGAGAGCGTGGAACCGGAAACCGCGAGTTGGATGACCGTGGCGAGGACCGCATAGGCGGCGTTGCAGACCAGCCGCGGATACAGGTCAATATCGGGATCCAACCCGGCACGCCGGCTGACCTCCGTGAGCACGACGGTTCCTACGTCGTCGGACCGTGCGGCGTCGTGTGCCGCCAAGCTCGGATTCTGTGCCGATAGCCGGGTGACCGCCACGGTCGTGCTGAAGGACTCGGAAGTCGCCAGATCCAGCATGACGGCCTCCAGGGAATCGACGACATGCTCGTCGGTGGGGCGCTCACACAGCAGCGCGACGGCGTGGTCCTCGATGCCGCGCAGCGAGAACAGCACCGCGTCTTCCTTGCTGGTGAAGTAGTTGCGAAACGTGCGGGGAGTGACACGCACCGCGTCGGCGATGTCGTCCACCGTGACCGCGGCCAGGTCTCCCCGCTCCAGCGCGAGCTCGACGGCGGCGCGGCTCAACGCCGACTTGGTCTCTGACTTCTTCTGCTCACGCAGGCCGATGGTCGGTGGCATGTGGCCATAGTAACAACATTTCCGTTTTGGGAAACTTTTCTAAAAACGGAAACGTTCTATGGATATATCCGGCGTCACCGTGAGGCCGGAGCACCAAGAAGAGGCAATTGACATGCGGAAACGTCTAGCCACTGTGGGTGTCGCTGCGGTTCTGGCAGCTGGAAGCGTCGCACTGGCCGGACCCGCCTCGGCGGCGCCGTGCGGCAAGGTCGTGGTGTGGGGAAACGGCGGCGGTACCTGCGAGTCTGATTTCTCGTCCGACGGCAGCTTCACCCGCTGCGACACCGTCTACGTGCTGGGCATCGGTGGGACGAATTGCTACCGGGTGTACCCGTAGGCCCCGGAGAATGGGCAGACTCGGTCACAGCCGCCACAAGTGGGACGTCCTGTACCAGAACCTTCCCGGCGTCATGTCCAGTCCGCTACCGTCCACCCCATGGTTGAGGACCTGGCTGCTGACTTTGTCATTGTGGGCGCGGGATCGGCGGGGGCACCCCTGGCCACCCGGCTCTCCGAACGGACCAACGATCAGGTGTTGGTCCTGGAGGCGGGGCCCAAGGACAAGGACATGGGGATCCACATTCCGGCCGCGTTCTCGAAACTGTTCCGCAGCGACGTCGACTGGGACTATCTGACCGAGCCGCAGCCCCCGTTGAACAACCGTCAAATCTATTGGCCGCGAGGAAAGACGCTCGGCGGTTCGTCGTCCATGAACGCGATGATGTGGGTCCGAGGATTCGCGGCCGACTATGACGACTGGGCCGCGCTCGCGGGCGATCAATGGTCCTTCGCGAACGTCGCCCCCTATTTCAAGCGCATCGAAGCGGTGGAAGGCGCGACCGAAAGCGACGAGGGCACCGATGGCGCGCTGAAGATCTCCAAACAGCGCAGCCCGCGGTCCAGCACCGCGGCGTGGTTGGAGGCGGTGAAGGAAGCCGGGTTTGACGTCGAACGGGCTAATACGCCTGAACCCAAGGGCTTCTCGGAGACCATGGTGTGTCAGAGCGGCGGCCGCCGCTGGAGCACCGCGGATGGTTATCTCAAACCCGGTCTGCGGCGGCGCAACCTGAACGTCGTCACCGAGGCCCAGGCGCGCCGGGTGCTCTTCGACGGGACTCGCGCCGTGGGAGTGGAGTACGTGCGCGACGGCATCACGCACACGGTGCATGCGCGGCGCGAGGTGATTCTGTGCGGCGGCGCCATCAATTCGCCTCAGTTGTTGATGCTGTCGGGGATTGGCGATGCCAAGCGTCTTGGTGAACTGGGGATTCCGATAGTTCACAACGCTCCGCAGGTGGGCCAGAACCTGCTCGATCACCTGTGCTGCCCTGTGGGTTACGCGGTCGAGGCCGACTCGTTGTATGGCGCGGAGAAGCCGCTGCAGCTGGCCAACTATTTCCTGCGGCATCGCGGCATGCTCACCTCGAATGTTGGTGAAGCCTATGGATTCTTGCGCAGCCGCACCGATCTCGCACTTCCCGACCTGGAGTTGATCGTCGCCCCGGCCCCGTTCTTCGACGAGGGTCTGGGTGAGGCCACCGAGCATGCGATCGTGATGGGTCCGATCTTGCTCAAGCCGGAAAGCAGCGGTGAGATCACCCTGACCTCATCCGATCCACTGGCCAAGCCACGCATTGATCCCCGCTATCTGAGCGATCCCGCCGGGCAGGACCGGGCCGCCATGATGTTCGGGCTGCGCACCACCGCCCGTATCGCCGAAACGCCATCGATGCGGGCGATACTCGGCAAGATTCTGCGGCCGAGGAACCCCGGCGACGATCTCGAAGAGACGCTCGTTGCCGCGCTGGAGAACAACTCGCACACGCTCTACCACCCGGTGGCCACCTGCCGAATGGGCACAGATGAGGCCAGCGTGGTGACGCCGGATCTCACCGTCCGCGGTGTGCAGGGGCTGCGAGTGGTCGACGCGTCCGTCATCCCCAGTCTGATCCGCGGGCATACGCACGCTCCGTCGGTGTTGCTCGGCGAGAAGGCGGCAGATCTCATACTTTCTCCACAACGATGAAACCGAATCTCGCTCGCCCGCGTCTAACTCGATAAAGTTGCTGCCAGGAGTTAGCGGAGGGGAACCATGACCGATCCGTTCGGGGTCCGTACCGAGGAGCTCGCGGGCATCTCGAAGGCGTGGCTGGGTGAGACGCTGCACATCAATGACCTGCCGTGGTCGGCATTCGAGGATGCCTCGGGTGCGGGCAGCGAGGTGCTGGCGGCCATCCGCGATACCGCGTCGCCCGGCATCAAGGCGATGTCCTCGATCGCGCGCAGGTTCTCGGATATGGCGGGACTCGTCGATACTTTCGCCGCCAATGTCACTGCGCAGGATGAGAAGACGGCAACTTCCTTCGACGCGCTCAAACCACGCTGATGCGCCCCACGATCAGCCAGCTCCGGG
Source organism: Mycobacteroides franklinii (assembly GCF_001853795.1). NCBI lineage: Bacteria > Bacillati > Actinomycetota > Actinomycetes > Mycobacteriales > Mycobacteriaceae > Mycobacteroides > Mycobacteroides franklinii. Next base: position 406,154 of record NZ_MLIK01000019.1, on the reverse strand, counting down.
GCTGGAATCTCGATGCGCTGGGCAAGGCAGCCGATACAGCACGGGACAACGCACGGACTCTGGATGCGTCGCTGGACTCGTGTGATCGGGTGTTCAACGACGCCACCGGCTGGTTCGGAAAGACTCATGACGCGGCGAAGATCAAGGTGGATCAGGAACTGGATCACGGTCGCGAGATCCGAAATGTCTTGAACCGCATCTCCGATGATGCCGAGGACGCGGCGCGAACGCTGAAGCACGCCAAGGAGTTCACGCTTCAGGACGTGGATGCCGCGGTCTCCGAGGGATTCACGGTGACCGATACCGGCGAGGTGAGCCACCCGGACGCCAAGAAGGCACAGGCCGCCGCCGACCACCAGCGCAGGATTCAGTCCGGGCTCGACGAGCTCGCGCGTCTCGACGACATGTATGGCAAGAAGCTTCGGGAGGCCGCCAACGATCTGGAGAGCATGCGTGACGGGCACCAAGACGTCACGTTGCCGACGGGGGAGAAGGTCGATCCCGACGCCCTGGTGGACCGCGTCGCGAAGATGAGCCCCGACGAGCGCGCTGCGTTCATGGCGACGTTGTCGCCCGAGACGGTGGACGCCATGGTGATCGCCAATCCCGAGGTCATGGGTAACAAGGACGGGATTCCGTTCGAGACCAGGATCGCGGCCAACGAGATCAACATTCGCAACGCGCTGAGCGACGAGCTGCAGAAGCAGCCGCCCGACCAGGCGCGGGTCAACCAGTTGCAAGACATGCTCAAGCCGATGCAAGACCCGTTGGTCACGCGGCCGGCGGATGCCGGGCCCCGGGACTATTCGGTGGACCGGAAGTACGTCATGTTCTCCACCGAGGGCAATGGCCGCATGATCGAGATGATCGGCGATATCAAACCGGGCATCAAGGGTGTCGGCGTGATCGTTCCCGGCACCAACACCAACCTGAACGGCAGCGGCTCCAACCACGAGTCGGCGCTCAAGCTGGCCAAGGAGAGCGGATCGCCCATCTTCCTGTATCTGGGCGGCGACTTTCCGCAGGGGCTGGACAAGGCGGCCGACCCCTCCTATGCGGCGGCGATGGCGCCCAAGCTGGTCGACTTCGGGCATGAGGTGGACCGGGCGGTGGGTCAGAGTGCCCCGGGAACACCGGTGACATACGTGGGACATTCGTATGGCGGCGCCATCGTGGGAACCGCCGAGCAGATGGGTCTGCGTGCCGACCGCATTCTGCACGCGTCGTCGGCGGGGACGGGTGTTCTGCCCGGCGGGTATACGGACCCGAACCCCAATGTGCAGCGCTATTCCATGACGGCCCCGGGCGATCCGATCGCGCTCGTGCAGTCTCTGCCGCGTGATATGCGGCTCTCGGATATCCCGGGTGTGGATCAGATTCCGGGGATTCCGCACAGCGTGGACGGACGGATCGGCAACCCGTTGGGCGGGCTGCCATCGGCGACGGACCCCGACAAGATCCCCGGTGTGACTCGGCTGGATACCGGGTACTACGGCGAATTCGGCAAGCATCCGAATCAAGTGATCGTGGGGCCCGACGGCCATGGAAGCTATTGGGATGACCCGAATTCGGATGCCTTCCACAATATTGCGGCGGTCATCGGTGGCGGCGAGGCGACGGCTTACGTCGAGCGGGGAATCGAAACGAATTACGTCGACATCAAGGTCGGCGACGATGGGAATTTCCGGGCTGAGGCGTGGGATCAAGCGCGCGCAGGTGCGGCCCCCAAGGTGCCCGACCTCCCATGGGATGACCAGGGGACGATCGACCGCCGTCATCACCCATGGGACAACCCGCGGGTGACCGATCATCCCGAACATGGCCAGAGGATTCAGGTGAAATGAAGCGTCTGACAACGATTGTGGCCCTGTTGGTGCTGGCGGCCGCGACCGCATGCGGAGGACCGGATACTCGGGCGACGAAAACGACAAGTGAGGACACGATGCAACCCACCACGCTGACGGTCACCGAAGCCGCGCGGATCACCGCCGGCTACGTTTCGCTCGTTTCCGGGCAGGACGTGGATCCTGGCCCCGATAGTGTCGAGAAGGTCGGCTGCCTGACCAACAAGGAATCATTGATGAGTGAGGGGCCGCCGTGGAAGGTGCGCCGACAGTGGTGGGTGGACAACCCTCCCGCGGAGTTGGTCGATGGTGCCATGGGCCGCTTGGATTCACTTGCTGCCCAGGGATTTAAGCGTCAACCGTGGACTCGGCCGGACCCAGAACCGTCGAACACCAAGACCTACCAGGACCCCCGGGGCTATGTGGTGGGCGCGCGGGCCTACACCACTGCCGGTGGACGGGATCTGTTCGAGGTAACGGCGATGTCGCCGTGTGCCGGCGAGGGCTAGCGGTAGGTCACCAGATCCCGATTACCGCCGTCCCCGATCAGGTGGGTGTGGTCATTGAAGGCGAGCAGACTCACCCCGCGTTTACCGTTGACCAGCGAAGTGATTGACGAGTTGATGACAACACGTTGTGCGGTAAGCCAATTCGAGACGCTTCCGCCCCACAGATCCGCGACGATCATGCCGATGACACCGGCCGAGGTGGCCACCACGGTGTCACCGTCGAGCGTGGTGGCATCGGCCATGGCGGCCAACACCCGCTGCTGAAAGCGGGTGTAGCTCTCGGCGTACTCGCCGGCAGAATCGGCGCTGGCCCATTGCGCCAGCCCGTCCTCCAGAATGGCCTGGGTATTTCCCTTGGCCAGACTCTTGACGGTGCTCACGGATGCCAGCCGTCGCATCCGTGAGTTGCCGACGATCTCTTTGTAGTCGTATTCGTCCCAGCGGTCGTCCTGCTGCGGCTCGGATCCCAGGGCCACCGCGATCGCTTCGGCAGTCTGCCGTTGCCGCTTCATCCCTCCGTGCAAGATCCGGGTACCTGCCAGCCCACGGCGGGCGATCTCGGCCGACACGGCGCTGGCCTGTCGCTCTCCGGTGCTGGTCAGTGGGCTATCGGGACTGCTCGAGTAATTGGCAGCCTGACCATGCCGGACCAGGTAGATGACGCCCATACCGAGAATCGTATCGACTAGCCGCCACCGAGGACCCGGCGCTTCTCGGCTTCGAACTCCGAATCGGTCAGTGCTCCGGACTCATGCAGGGCGGCAAGGGTTTTCAGTTGTTCGATCCGGACGCCGTCATCGGTGGGGAAGTGTGACGAGTACGTCCCGGTTTCGATCGGTGGTGGCGCGGCGAATTTCGGGGTCTTACTCGCGCGGCCCCGCCAGAAACCGGCCAGCACGGTCATGACCAAGCCCACGCCGAATAACACACCGAACGTCACCGGCCACAGTGCCGAGGCGGTGTTGTTGCCGAAGGCGAGCCGTGGCCGGATGTACCCGTTGACATCGCCTTTGGTGGTGACGGTGTATGTGCCCGCTGTGGCGATCTGCGCCACCCACACCCGCACATGGGCGTCGTTGTTGATCGTCGTCGAACTGCCCATGTTCTCGGTGACATGCGGATCCTCGACGCCATCCGGCGGAACGAGGTCCATCGTCAGCGGCGGGACGGGCAGGCTGCTGCCCTTGCCGCCCGCGACGCGCGCGTGGAAGCTGATGATTACCTCCCCCTTGGGGAGCTCGACGGTGCCAGTGCCGGGGATGGGAACCTCGCCGTACGCGGTGTACCGGTCTAACACGAATGAGTTCATGAATATCGCCGCAATGAAGCCGAGAAGGCCGACGACCAGGGCCAAGATCCCAGCCACCCTCACGATGCGCGGGGCCCGCGGGCGGGTACTCATGCAGGAAGTCTGTCACCGATGGATTGCGCTCGTCGTAGCATCGGACAGATGGACTTCGCCCCGTCTGACCGTGCCGCCGAACTCATCACCGCTGTCCGCGAGTTCATCGACGGGGAGGTCATGCCGGTGGAACGTGCGGTCCTGGCTCATCATGACGAGTTGTTGGGTGCGCGCGCGGGAACGACGGCCGAACTGTGGAAAGTGCCCCCGGAGCTGGAGGCGTTGAAGGCGAAGGCGCGTGCCGCGGGATTGTGGAACCTCTTCTTGCCTGATCCGGAGTTAGGTGGCGGACTATCGAACTCCGAGTACGCGCCGCTGGCCGAGCAGATGGGCCGCTCGTTGTTCGCACCCGCGGTATTCAATTGCAACGCACCGGATTCGGGGAACATGGAGGTGCTGCACCGGTACGGCAGCCAGGAGCAGAAAGAGGTCTGGCTCGAACCGCTGCTGGAAGGTGACATTCGTTCGGCATTCTGTATGACCGAGCCCGATGTCGCGTCCTCGGATGCCACGAACATGGCGGCCACTGCCGTCGTCGAGGGCGACGAGGTGGTGATCAACGGGCGCAAATGGTGGAGCACCGGTGTCGGCCACCCCGATTGCAAGGTGATCATCTTCATGGGGCTGACCGACCCCGATGCGCACCGGTACGCCCGCCACTCCATGGTGCTTGTCCCGATGGACACCCCCGGCGTCACCGTCGACCGCATGCTGCCCACCATGGGGTTCTATGACGAGCCGGGCGGCCACGGGGTGGTGTCCTTCGATAATGTCCGTCTTCCGGTGGATGCCTTTATCGCGGGGCCGGGCAAGGGATTCGAGATTGCGCAGGGCCGCCTCGGGCCGGGCCGGGTGCATCATGCGATGCGCCTGATCGGTCTGGCCGAGGTGGCATTGGAGCACGCGTGTCGGCGTGGCTTGGATCGCACCGCGTTCGGAAAACCGTTGGTAAACCTGGGCGGAAACCGCGAGCGCATCGCAGACGCCCGCATCGCCATCAACCAGACCCGGCTGTTGGTGCTGCATGCCGCGTGGCTGCTGGACACCGTGGGCATCCTGGGCGCGCTGTCGGCAGTGTCCGAGATCAAGGTGGCCGCGCCCAATATGGCTCAGCAGGTCATTGATATGGCGATCCAAATCCATGGTGGTGGAGGGCTTTCCAATGACTTTCCGCTGGCAGCTGCCTGGGTTAACGCACGCGCCCTGCGACTGGCCGACGGCCCCGACGAGGTGCACCGAGGTGTGGTGGCCCGCATAGAGCTGGCAAAATACGCTAGCGAGTAACGGTGAGCGCGTAGCGCATTCCCCGATGCAGACTCGCCCCCACCAGCAGCCCTAGGGCGATCGAGAAGATCGCCATACAGGTGTCGAGCAGTGCGGTGAGGTTCGCGTGCCCGGTGGCGGCGACCTCGCTGACGTTCACGAAACTCAGTGCGCCCGGCACCAGGCACCAGAAGGCGGCCAGTAGCAACACAATTGCCGACGGTGCACCCTTGAATCGGGCGGCGAACAGGGCGAAGGGAACGACGGCGACCGCGCCCACGAAACCCGTCATCGCCGGTTCCAGGAACAGGCCACCGAGGCGTTGTCCGATCATGGCGACGCCGATTGCCAGCACCAACCAGATCAGCGAGCCGCGCGGCGCGGACTTGTAGAGGTAGAAACCGATGGCGATCACCGGCACGGCCAATGCGATCGTCCAGCTGCCCAGTGGCGGGCCCAGGGGCGAGGGCTCCGGTGGCCCAGCCACTTTCACGCCGATCACCACACCCAGTGCCAGCAGCATCAATTGGGCGATGCCATACACGATGCGGGTGGAGCCGGCCATCAACTGGGTACTGGTCAGTTCCAGCGCCCCGATGGTCAGCGTGACGCCGGGCAGCACGGCGATGAGGGCGGGCGCCAGCACGCGCGCCAGCCCCTCGCTGGGGACGTTCGCGACGATAAACGTGCTGATCACCGTTACCACGAAGGCCGCCACTGCCGGCATGGTGGCGGCCAGGGTGGGCATCGGGTTGGTGGCCAGCATGAGCACCCCGACGATCAGGCCCAGCACCAGGTACGCGGGCAGCGCCGAGGAGGTGGGCGCCAGTGCCAATCCGAAGCCGAGGGTCAAGATGGTGTGTCCGATAACGGTGACGATGGTTCCGAAACGGGGCTTCAGGCACCTGATCTCGTAGATGCGTGCGATCGCATCGGCGGGCGCGATGGCACCGGCGACGGCCATGTCGGCGATGGTGTCGATATGGCCTGCCTGGTCCAACTGTGCAGTGCTGCGGGTGGATTCCTCGACTTCGAGCTGTCCGGTGACACCGTCTATCTGGATGATCAGCACCGTTGGCAGCACGACGGCGCGTAGCTCTTTGTCGGTGTATTGCGGTGCGATGTCATGCAATTTGGCGAGCACGAGGTTGGTGGGCTGGCCCACCTCGAGCATCGCGATGCCGAGCATCCGCAGCATCGTGACAACCTCGGCATCGGAGAAATGCTTCGCGTCAGCCAGCGGTACGGGCTTGTCCTTGAGCGCCTTCCTGACAAGCGCAGATAACGTAGCCATCCATCATATTTTTGGGGTACGGGCCGCCCAATGTCGGGTGAATAGGACTATTCGTCCAACTCGCGCAGTCGGCGCTCGAAATTACGCTCGCAGTCATCGATCGCTGTCAGCATCCACGGAAGACGGCTGTAGTCCGCACGGGCCCGGTCCAGCCATTCCCGCACATCGTCGTCTTCGTGGTCGTCGTAGGTGCTGGGATACCGACAGACAGTCGATCCGGGCGGCCTCCACGCCATCCCGTACGCCGCGAGAAATGAGTCGACACGGGCAAGTTCATCTATTCGCGTGGTGAGTTTGGGAATCTGACCCTCGTAGATCTGCTGCGGCGCGGAATCGCGCAGCACGTGTGAGAACCGCTCCTCGGCCGATTGCGAGGGCACCTCGTGATGACGTGCGATCGCATCCCAGACGGGCTGCGCAATCAGCGCGTGCACAATGAAGTCACCGTCGAGCAAGGTGGACGGCGCGTGACCTCCGCCGTGGGGTCCGAAGGAGGTGTTCACCTCGGAACACGTTGTGGTGCGCTCGATAAGGTCGACGATTGACTGAATATGGTCTCTCGTCGGGGGGATTCGGCACTCGAGCCGGGTGGTGTCGTCTGCGGCGATGAAGCTTCCACCGTCGTAGCGGTCCATGAAATAGTTCAGCACCAATGCGCCATGAGCATCCGCGTCGACGCTGATCGTGCCTTGCATGTTGTAGTCGCCGTGTAAGGCCAGCGTGACCGGCGTGAAAACCTCACCCACCCGCCTGAGAATCACCAGCGCAGCCTGCTGATGCAGCAGACTGACCCCGGTAACCAGGCAGTTGCAGTCGTATAACCCCAACCCGGGTCAGGCCCGCAGGTTCTTCTTCGCGGCACGCCGCAGCTGAATGATGCGCACGATGCCCACCAGCGCGGTGAGGAGCGCGCCGGCGACGGCGGCGATAAGCACCGTCACCCCCAGCGGCAGGTTGAGATGCCAGGCCAGGAAGGTCGTCGTGACCGGGTTCATGTTCTGCGTGATGAAAATCAGCAGCAGGATCAGGATGAGTAGGCCGAGGATGACGCCGGTCCACGTTGCCGCCGCACGAGTCCGCGTGACCGCGTCCTCTTTTTTCTTCTTCTGGGGTTCGCTCTTGGCAGGCAGAGGCGGCCGCTCCCCGACGGGGACATCGGTCGATGCGTCGGCAACCGGAGAGTCCGGTGTCGTACCGGGGTCACTGGTCATAGGTTCATCATTTGCTACCTAGACGCTGAATGCAAGCGTATGAGGCCGACTTTTCGCGGATGAGATCAACTAGATACCGCGAAAAGACGGCACTCAGCGCAGGTCAGCCGCGGATAGTGCCTTGGCCCGCGATCAACGGAAGATCCAGTGGCGTCAGGAATCCCGGCTTAGCGTCGATAACCGCTGGTATGGCGTTGATCGCTCGCATCCCGGTGGCCAGGCAGCCGCCGATGGCGCCGTCACCGGAGCGTTCGTCACGGAAGACGGTCTCTTGGGTGATGTTCGGGCTGCCCTTGATCTCAATGCGGTACGCGTCATTGTCGACGGACTGTGCCCGCGGCCAATGTGGAGCGGTGTCGTTGGTGATGCGATTGACATGCTCGATGATGATCTTGGGCTTCCCGCCCACCCAGCCGCGGATCTCGAAACGCACGGCAGCGCAATGCCCCGCAGCGATGGTTCCGGTGTTGGGCTCGGCCCCGTAAGCGATCTCGGTTGGAGTGGCCCACTTTTCGTAGACGGTGTCGATCTTGTCGAGTTTCACGCCGACGGCGTCGGCGATCATGGGAATGGTGTGGCCCCATGCCAGGACCAGCACCTCGGGGATCTCCAACACCGCCTGCTGGTCCATGGGTGCACCCAGGCCCATCGGTGTGCTGAAATCGCCGTTGTAGTACTGGTAGTCCAAAAGCTCTTGTACCAGTACAGAATCCACACGCCCACCCACGCCGAGCAGCGTCATCGGGAACAGGTCGTTGGCGAAGCCGGGGTCGATACCCGTGGTGAAACAGGATGTCTGGCCGTCCTCGCAGGCCTGGTTGATATCGGCGAGCATTTCTGGCGGACACACCTGCGGGTACACCCACGGGGTCATCGCCGTGGAGACGACGTTGTGCCCGCTGCGCAGTGCGCGAGACATGTTGTCGATGTTCTCCAGTGCGTATTGTGCGGTCGGCCCGAAGTACGCGACAGTGCCCTCAGTACCCAGCGCGGCGTCGATATCGGTGGTGGCCGCCAGTCCGATCGGATGACTGTCGACCAAGGTTCCTACGTCCACGCCGTTTTTGGCCGGATCGTGCACCAGGACGGCGGCCAGTTCGAAGACCGGATGATCCAGCAGTTCGCGGATCACCAACTTGCCGACAACCCCTGTGCCCCAGACGATAACGGGATACTTGTCACTCATGCGAAATATTCTCCTGCGTTGACGAATAGGGTCTGCCCGGTCACCATTCGGGCCCGGTCGGATGCGAAGAACACCACGGCATCGGCGACGTCTTCATCGGCGGGCATCTCACCCAAGGGGAACTTGGCCGTCAGTTCCGCCAGCACTTCCTCTTGGGTGATGCCGCGCTGCTGGGCGACCAGACCGATGTACAGCTGGATGGGTGGTCCGTACATCCAGGTCGGCACCACCATGTTGAGACGAATCTTGTGCGGCCCGAGCTCCTTGGCCAGCTGGTACATCGCGTTCTGTAGTGCGCCCTTGGATGTCGCGTACGCGGATTGGGGCAGCTGCGGGTGGAAGGCCGATTGCGAACCGATGAAGACCACCGATCCACCGTTCTTCTTCAGTTCCGGCACGGCCGCCTGAACGAGCTGCAGGGTGCCGACGACATTGGTGTTGAGCATCGCCTGCCACTGCGCCAGATCCGCGCCCTCGATGCCGCCGAACACGTCCTCCTTGGCCGCGACGTTGACCAGTGCGTCCACCGCGCCGAATTTCTCGACGGCGGTATCGATGAGGCGCTGGCACGCCGACGCGTCGTTGATGTCGGTGACGGTCCAGGCGGCGGTGCCGCCGGTGTCGTCCAGTTCGGTGGCCAGTTTTTCCAGGTTCTCTTGCGTGCGGGCGCCGAGCACGACGTTTGCGCCGTCCTGGTGTGCCTTCAGCGCGACCTCGCGCCCCAATCCGGTGCCGACACCGGATATCACCACCGTTTTTCCGGAAAGAAGTCCTGTCATTGGCTGCCCTTCTGTCTGTGACCCACGCCTCAACGTTACACAGTGTTACGATATTTGCAATGAGTACCGACGAGTTACCTCTGGGTAGGGGCCGGCGCCGCAGCTCCGATATCGACGTCAAGGCGCTTGCTGCCGCGCGCGAGCTTTTGGTGGGGCAGGGATGGGAGGCGACCACCATGGTTGCGATCGCCGAACGTGCCGGCGTTGGTAAGCCCGCGCTGTATCGCCGGTGGCCCTCCCGTGCCCACCTGGTGTTCGAGGCAGTGTTCGGGTGGACTGCCCCCACTCGGGAGATGAGCGCTGCCGCGGGGGTCGGCGATTGGGTTCGTCAATCCTGTACGTACACAGCGGAACTGTTCGAGCGGCCCGATGTCATCGCGGCAGCTCCGGCGCTGCTCGGTCAGATGCGCACCGATCCCGAACTGGGGCAGGCCCTGTGGGGAAGCTTCGGTGCGACGGGTGCGGAACTGCTGTCGAAGGTGATGCGTGCGCAATGCCCGGAGATCGATGAGCGGGAGGCGCAGGATCGAGCCAACGCCACCATGTTCATGATCATCGGAGCGAATATGCTCGCGCGTCAGTTGCTTCCCGACGAGCAGGCGGACGCAGTGATCAAATATTTGCCAGAACTGCTGGCAGGGCCCGGCGAGAGCACCGGATCCGCCGACTCTTCTGGTTAGCCACCGGAATCTTCCTGACGGTAAAGCCGGGCGAGGCGCCGGTTGCCCGGTTAGTGTCGAAGGATGCGCAGGGCCGCACAATTGTTCGCTGCCGTCATGGCAGTGGTTGTCGTCAGCGGCTGTGGCAGCGCCAATCCCCTGGGTGGAGGCCCGCTTTCGGGTGATCTGAACACGTTGATCGTCGGTTCGGCGGATTTCCCGGAGTCGAAGATGGTGGCCGAGCTGTACGCGCAGATATTGCAGACCAACGGCTTTCAGATCACCAGGCAGTTGGGCATCGGTAGCCGCGAAACGTACGTCCCGGCGGTCAAGGACCATTCGATAGACCTCATCGCCGATTACACCGGAAATCTGCTGCGCTACTTCGACCCGGAGGCCACCGCTACCAAACCCGATGACGTTGAGCTTGCGCTCGTGCGCAAGCTGGACGGCGACCTGGACATCCTGACTCCTTCGCCGGCATCGGATGCCGACACGTTGTGCGTCACCAGAGCGACCGCGAACAAGTGGAATCTGCACTCCATCGCCGACCTCGCCGGGCATTCGGGAGAGGTGACGGTGGGCGCACCCTCGGAGTTCTTACACCGCAGCGTCGGACTGGCCGGACTCAAGGCCAATTACGGGTTGGACATCCCGGAATCACGCTTCGTCGCCATCAGCGATGGCGGCGGCCCGGCGACGGCCAAGGCGTTGTTGGACGGGACCATCACCGCGGCCAATATTTTCAGTACGTCCCCGGCCATTGCCGAGCACGATCTGGTGGTCTTGGACGATCCCAAGTTCACCTTCCCGGCCGGCAATGTGGTGCCATTGGTCAACGCGCAGAAGAAGTCCGACAAGTTGAAGAAGGTGCTCGACGCGTTGTCGGCGCGATTGACCACCGAGGACCTCACCACGCTCAACGCCGCAGTGTCCGGCAACAACGGCGTCGACCCCAAGCAAGCTGCGCAGAAATGGTTGACGGACAAGGGCTTCGACAAACCGATGGGCAATTGATCGCGTGATCACTTTTGAGAATGTCACTAAGAAGTATCCCGATGGAACCACGGCGGTCGACGATCTCAGCATGCACGTGGACAAGGGATCGTTCACAGTATTCGTGGGGCCTTCGGGGTGTGGGAAGACCACCTCGATGCGGATGATCAACAGGATGACTGACCCCACCTCGGGCGTACTGACGGTCGACGGCGCCGACATCAGGACGGTGGATCCCGTCAAACTGCGGTTGGGCATCGGATACGTCATCCAGAACGCGGGTCTCATGCCGCATCAGCGTGTCATCGACAACGTGGCGACGGTTCCGGTGTTACGTGGTGAATCCCGGCGCACCGCGCGTAAGTCCGCACTCGAAGTGCTGGAACGCGTGGGCCTCGATCCTCAGTTGGCCACCAGGTATCCGGCGCAGCTGTCCGGGGGGCAACAGCAGCGCGTCGGTGTGGCACGTGCGTTGGCGGCCGACCCGCCGATCCTGTTGATGGACGAACCCTTCAGCGCCGTCGACCCGAACGTACGCGATGACCTGCAGGCCGAGATGCAGCGACTGCAGGCCGAACTCAACAAGACCATCGTCTTCGTCACGCACGATATCGACGAGGCAATCAAACTTGGGGACAAGGTGGCGGTCTTCGGGCCCGGCGGTGTGTTGCAGCAGTACGACGAACCCGAGCGTGTGTTATCCAACCCGGCAAGTGATTTCGTGGCCGGATTCATCGGGCGCGATCGCGGCTATCGCGGTCTACAGTTCCGTGACGCGGGTGAGGTGCCGTTGTATGAGGTCAGGCAGGTTCTGGAGTCGCAGATCGGTGACCTGATCATTGCGCCGGGCGACTGGGTGCTGGTCTGCAATCCCGACGGCACTCCGTTCGGGTGGATGGACGACGCCGGGGTGGATGTGTACCGGTCAGGGAAGTCGCTGTACGACAGCGTAATTGCGGGCGGGTCGCTGTTCGGTCCGGACGGGACGTTGCGGCAGGCGCTGGATGCTGCGCTGTCTTCGCCGTGTGGGCTGGGTGTGGCGATCGGTGCTGATGGCCGGGTGCGTGGCGGTGTCCGGGGTGACGATGTGTTGGTCGCTCTGGATCGTCAACGCCACAACGGTCAGCGGTGATATGCGCTATCTCTTCACTCATCTCGGCGACGCGTGGCAGCTGTCGCTGATCCACTTGCGGCTGTCGCTGGTACCGATTCTCATCGGCCTGGCCATCGCAATCCCTTGTGGCGCACTGATTCACCGGCACCGCACGGTGCGGCGGGTGACGACGGTAATCGCCAGCATCGTATTCACCGTCCCCTCATTGGCACTGTTCGTCGCGTTGCCGCTGATCATCCCGACCCGGATACTCGACGAGGCCAACGTGATGGTGGCGCTGACTCTCTACACGACTGCGCTGCTCATTCGCGCGGTACCGGAGGCGCTCGACGCGATCGCGCCGAACGTGCGCGACGCGGCCACCGCGGTGGGATACCGCCCGTTGGCTCGCCTCATCAGGGTCGAGTTACCGCTGTCCATACCGGTGCTGGTTGCGGGCTTGAGAGTGGTTGCCGTCACCAATATCTCGATGGTCTCGGTGGGTTCGGTGATTGGCATCGGCGGTCTGGGTACCTGGTTCACCGAGGGCTACCAGGCCAACAAGAGCAGCCAAATCGTCGCGGGGATCGTCGCGATCTTTCTGCTGGCCGTCATCGTGGATTCGCTGCTGGTGATCCTCGGACGCGCTGCCACACCATGGACCAGAGCGACGAAGACCGTTGGTGCCGCGTGAATTTTCTCTCCGACGCGCTCGGCTACATATTCACCGCGTCCCATTGGACTGGCAACAGCGGCCTGGGAATGCGGATCGGTGAACACCTGGAGTACACCCTGATCGCGGTGCTGGCGGCGGTGGTGATCGCCGTGCCGATGGGTCTGTTCATTGGGCATACCGGTCGCGGCACCTTCCTGGTGGTGAGCGCGGTGAACGCGCTTCGGGCGTTACCGACACTGGGCGTGCTGCTGCTGGGTGTGCTGCTGTGGGGTCTGGGCCTGTTGCCGCCGACGGTGGCGTTGCTGCTGTTGGGTGTGCCGCCGCTGCTGGCGGGCACCTATTCGGGTGTCGCGAACGTGGACCGCACGGTGGTGGAGGCGGCTCGGGCCATGGGCATGACCGAACGCCAAGTGTTGTTCGGCGTCGAGGTGCCCAACGCACTGCCGCTCATGCTGTCCGGGCTGCGGACGGCGACATTGCAGATCGTCGCGACGGCCACTGTCGCTGCCTACGCCAGCCTTGGCGGGCTCGGCCGGTATCTCATCGACGGCATCAAGGTCCGGCAATTCCACCTGGCCCTGGTCGGTGCCATCATGGTCACCGCGTTGGCCCTGCTGCTCGATGCGTTCCTTGCTTTCGCGGTGTGGCTCTCGGCGCCGGGGACCGGACGGCTGCGGACCGTTGCCGCGCTTACGGACGGCGCCGGCCGGGTCAGTTCAGGTGGTAGGGGCTCAAGAGGAACTCAATTTGCGCGGTCGCCTACGGTAGACGGGTGAATACCCCCGAGGCGACTGGGCCTGCCGTGCTGACCTGGCGGGCTCACGACGCATCGCGCATGGAATCCACCAGGGTCCAACTATCTGGTCGGCGTATCCGCGCACACGGCCGTTTCGTGGCAGGTGCGTCCGACGCCCACCCGGCGTTCAGTGCTTCATACGACCTGGTCACCGACGAAACCGGCTCCACCAATCGGTTGTCCTTGTCCACCACGGTCGCCGAGCGGGAACGCCAGCTGTCGATCGCCCGGGACGAAGAGGGCATGTGGACGGTGCAGAACCATGAGGGTGCGACGCGCGCCACGTTTGACGGCGCCCTGGACGTCGACGTGGTGTTCAGCCCCTTCTTCAACGCACTGCCGATTCGCCGGACGGGCCTCTACCAGCAGGAAGGCAGTGCTGTACTGCCTGTTGTGTACGTGACCCTGCCGGATCTGGCGGTCAGTCCCGCCACCATCAGCTACCGCAACGACGGCAAGGGCATCAAGGTCGTCTCACCAGTCGCCGACACCACCGTCACCGTGGATGACGAGGGATTCCTCCTGGAGTACCCCGGACTCGCCATCCGCATCTAGGGCACGTTCCGCAGCACGCCTCCGGCACGACCTGCTTCGGCCAACTGTTCACGCCAGTCGGCATCCTGTCGGCTGATGCCGGTGATATCGAACCGCTTGTGCGCCTCGTATCGCTGCCGCGCGGCGTACCCGGCCTCCACCAGCAGCTCTACCGAGTCTTCGGCATTCAGGGTGTTCCAGGTCGCCGCCAGCAGCGCCATGGCCTCTTCCAGGGCCGGCAGCACGCCGTCTGGGTTCGATTCGCACATGGCGCGCACCAACGATGGATCTGTGGCGGCAACCCTGGTGCCGTCCCGGAATGATCCGGCGGCCAGCGAGTAGGCCAGGGGGATCCCGTCGGCGGTGACGGCGAGAGCCTCGGCGAGTAGGTGCGGCAGGTGCGAGATAGTTGCCGCGGCCGAATCGTGCTCGTCGGAGCGCGCCGGAACCACGACGGATCCGCAGTCCAGCGCCAGCTGGGTCACCTGTGCGAACACGTGCGGATCGACACCGTCGTCGACGCTGACCACCCAGGTCGCGTCGTGGAAAAGCTTTGCGTTCCCGGCGTTCCAGCCGGATTCGGTTGTTCCCGCCATGGGGTGGCCCCCGACGAATCGCGCAGTCAATCCGTGCGCCGATACTTCTTGCAGTACAGCGGATTTCACGCTCGTGACGTCGGTGATCGGACACTCCGGAGCCAGTTCCGAAATGCGGGTGAGCAATGGTGACAGGGCCGGAACCGGCACCGCGAGCACGATGAGAGCCTGGGCATTGCGGGCTCGCCGCAGCGCCAGGTCCAGGTCGGCGGTGGCGTCGTAGCCGGCGGCACGTGCGGCGTCAGTGCCCTCGGCGGAGCGGTTGTATCCCCAGACGTGCCGCCCCGCGGCGGTGGCCGCGCGCACGAGGGAGCCACCGATGAGTCCGAGGCCAAGTACGCAGATCGGGGGGCGTTGGTGGTCGTGTTCGGCGGCGTTCACTCCATCAGGTTTGCATACGTGACCAAATGGATTGTGGTCACAACACGGTGTGTGGCACTACCGTATTGCCCATGGACGCACAGCGCGCAAAGGCCGTAGGGCCCAGTGCCGAGAGCCTGGAGGGCTTCGGCGTAGCCGTCGTGCGCGAGGAAGGCCGCTGGCGGGTGACATCGCTGAAGGCTGGAGCGCTCACCGATTTGGCGGCTGCCGAGACCGAGCTGCGTGAATTACGTAGCGCCGGTGCGGTCTTCGGTTTGCTGGATGTTGACGAGGAATTCTTCATCATCATTCGGCCGGCCCCCTCGGGAACGCATCTGCTGATTTCCGACGCCACGGCGGCCATCGATTACGACATCGCTGTCGAGGTACTCGACAGACTGAATGTGCCGGTCCCGGAGCTCGATCCTGATGAGCTCGACGAGGTCGATCCCTGGGAGGAAGGCGATCTGGGCTTGCTTTCCGATATCGGGTTGCCCGAGCCGGTGCTCAGCGTGATCCTCAGCGAGAGCGATCTCTACCCCGACGAACAGCTCGGCATGATCGCGGCCCGCATGGGCTTCGCCGATGAGTTCGGTGCGGTGCTCGACAAGCTGGATCGTTGACATTCCCAGACGATGAGTCGCTGATTCGTGCCGCGCTGGTCGCGGCGGGTGAGGCCGGTGCGGACGATGTGCCGATCGGTGCGGTGATCTACGCCGCCGACGGAACAGAACTTGCTCGTGCTGCGAATGCTCGTGAACGCCTTGGTGATCCGACCGCACACGCGGAGGTTCTGGCGCTACGGGAGGCCGCTGCCAAGCATGGTGACGGCTGGCGGCTGGAGGGTGCGACGCTGGCGGTGACCGTCGAGCCCTGCACCATGTGCGCCGGGGCCCTGGTTCTTGCCAGGGTGGGCCGTGTGGTGTTCGGGGCCTGGGAACCCAAGACCGGCGCCGTGGGATCGCTGTGGGACGTGGTGCGGGATCGTCGTCAGTCGCATCGTCCCGAAGTGCGCGGCGGGGTGCTGGAGCAGGAATGCGCGGCGCTGCTGGAGGAGTTCTTCGCCACGAAAAGGTAAGTGACCCGCCCGGCGCGATCAGGGGTCGGGGTCTCGCGCCGGACGGGCCGTATTTAGGGGGCTTTACCGGTGCCAGTCGTTACCGTGGTCGGGCCCGCGATCGGGTCCTCGGTCGTCACGATGATCATCGGGGTGCCAGTCACGCCCGTGGTCGTCTCCGTCACGGTCGCGGTGGAAGTCGTCATGGCATTCGCCCCCTTCCCAGTTGAATCCCCAGATGGGATTCCAGAACTCGCCCGGGCACCAGTGGTAGGCGGGAGCAGGTAGGGCCGGAGCAGGTGCGGCGCTGGCGGTGGCAGCCAACCCGAGCCCACTCGCGGCGATGGCAGCGGATGCGGCAATTCCAACGAGGATTTTCACGGGAACAGCAAAACATTGCTAACTGGCAATACGAACCCTCTATTCGTACAGAATGCTGTAAATACGCTGTTAGTCATGCAATTTCATGCATACGACGAGCACCCTTGATCACGGAAAGGCGTCAAATAGCAAACAATCCCACTCACCGGGTGTGCCGGTGGGCGGGATTGTCTGTGGGCTAGATGCGGTTACGGCCTCCAGTCGTGATCGTGGTCGTGCCAGTCGCCACGGTCATGGTCGTGCCAGTCGCCACGGTCGTCACCGCGCCAGTCGCGGTCATGCCGGTCGCCATCGCGATCGCGGTGCCAGTCGTCGTGGCACTCTCCGAATTCCCAGTTGAATCCCCAGATGGGGTTCCAGAACTCGCCCGGGCACCAGTGGTAAGTGGGTGCGGGTATGGCGGGCGCGGCGTTGGCTGTGGCCGCCAGGCCGAGTCCGCCGGCCGCGATGGCTGCGGACGCCGCGATTCCTACGAGGATTTTCATTGGTCAGGGCCTTCCAATCTTGATTGTGTCGATCTCTGCCGTACCGACCTCGTCGTGGCGTTTGACCGCCGCGCAGCATCCGCCCGCCCCGACGGGGCGGCCGCTGCGATGTCAACGAGAACCTGCACAAGCAAGATGGAAAGCCACATTCCTGAGAGCCGCGCCGCTGTATTCGTAGAGGACGCTGGGAGTTCTCTGTCAGTCATGCAATCTCACGCATATGGACGGTGTGTTGCTAACACTGCCGGTCGGTAGCGCGATATAGCACCTTCACCCGTGGTGGTGCGTGGGTCGTCCCGGATAGCTGGGCCAACCGATTGGGGGATAGGGCCTTGCTGCCTGTAGTCTTCTCGGCGGTGGCGTGTCCGAGCGGCCTAAGGAGCACGCCTCGAAAGCGTGTGACGGGTAACCCCCGTCCGAGGGTTCAAATCCCTCCGCCACCGCCATTACCCTCTGACTGCTAGAGCAGATCAGGGGGTATTTTTTTGCGCTTACCGGGTCGGCCCTCAGGCCTTGCCGGGGCAGTACACGGTGTTCGCGTCGTGCATCAGTTGAGACACCTGCTGCGACGCAAGTCCCTGCGCCATCAGCTGGCCGGTGATCTTCATGACCGCAAAACCGTAGGGGCTCATGCCAAAGCCGATACGCCCCTGATCCAGGGCATCGCAGGAGTCATGGCCCGCGGAGATCAACTGCTCGGGGTCCCCTTCGATGCCATGCGAGGCCAACAGCTTCAAATACTGGTCGTCAACAGCGTCGGCATGCGCCACTCCGCCCGACATCAGCACAGCGAAAGCCGCCACCACGATTGCTTTGAACATCGATCAAACCCCCGGTCCCCAGAGTGTTGTGCGGAAATATCCGGAGGGAAGTGTGGCAGTCTCACAGCATCCTCACGGTGACTTTGAAGGAAATTGCGAGGTTTTCGGTGTTCGGTCTGTATCGAACGCCGAACACGGCAGCGCTAGCCCGTACCGCGCCGACGCAACCACTCATCCAGTACGTGCAGCGACCGCGCGGTGCTATCGGTCACCACGCGCAGGAGCACCCTCTCGGAGTGATCGTTGATGTCGACGCCGTTGAGGCATGTCGTGAGGACGGTGCCGCCTTTCTCGGCGGTAAGGCGGTGGCTGATGGTCCAGCGGGCGGGATTGCCCTCGCGGACCGCGCCCACGAAGTCGACGGCCAGCAGCTCACCCGGATCCGCGGCGACGACGGTGCAATCGCCGGTGCCGAGTAGCCGGGTGCCCATGATGGCCGGATGAGTGATCCGGTACTGGCAACCGACCTCCGGTCGGAACCCGTCGGTCTGCAGGGACCACAGGTCCGGATCGACCATCGCCCGCCACACCTGCGGCGGCGGGTAGGCGAAAGATCGCTCGAACAAGATCATTTCGACGCCCTCACGCGGGCAGCGTAGGCGCTGCGCGGCGCCAGCGCTCAGTCTCGGCGCAATGTGAAGAAGTAGGGCTGGTCCATATCGCGCAGGTCCATGATGCCGAGCAATGTCGCGTCATCCACCTTGCGGAAGTGGTCGATGATCGCCTTGTGGTCGTAGACCATGGCCGCACTGACGGCGCCGCGGAACTCGATGTTGCGCAGCCGGGCGCGATGCTTGTTGGTCCGGATCAGCGGCTTGAGCGCGGACAGTGCGGTCGGCGAGGTGCGCTTGACCATCGGGGACTCAGTCAGCCCACTGATCCGGCCCGCCAGACCCATCGGTGCCAGCATCGGGTCGACCGCGAAGATATCGCCGCTAGCGTCGCTGAACAGCAGTGGATGCACATGATCGACATCGTCGAACTGCTTGCCGTACCAGCCCGACACCGTCAGGATGCCGTCCATCGAATGCCCGGTAGGCACCTCACCGCCATGCCAGCGCTGGCCTATCAACTCTTCGGATCGCACGGGCTCCAAATTGTCGAAGAAGACCAAGGCCTCTGCAGTGGTGGTGCCCTGTTCCAGCGCGAGAAGATCCGACATCGTTGTCATGAGCCGAGCCTACGACCCGAGGGCGCGACGTGCCCAGGGCAAAATAGCCTGCGATGACTGACCAGTACTTCTCCATCGACGCCACCTTGCCCGGGACTGCGGGCCGGGCCGGTGTCATTCATACCCCGCACGGCGACATCCAGACCCCGGCCTTCATCGCCGTCGGAACCAAGGCCACCGTCAAGGCGGTTCTGCCGGAAACCATGGCCGCGCTCGGGGCCCAGGCGGTGCTTGCCAACGCCTACCACCTCTATCTGCAACCCGGACCGGACATTGTCGACGAGGCCGGCGGACTGGGCGCCTTCATGAACTGGCCCGGGCCGACATTCACCGACAGCGGCGGGTTCCAGGTGCTCTCGCTGGGTTCCGGGGCGCGCAAGGTGATGGCGATGGAAGTCGACAGAGCGCGTGCTGACGACCATGTGATCGCAGGCAAGGACAAGCTCGCCCACGTGGATGACGACGGGGTGACCTTCACTTCGCATCTGGATGGGTCCACGCATCGGTTCACCCCCGAGGTGTCCATGCAGATCCAGCATCAGCTGGGCGCCGACATCATGTTCGCCTTCGACGAACTCACCACCTTGATCAATACCCGTGAATATCAGGAGGATTCGGTACAGCGCACCCACGAGTGGGCGCAGCGTTGCCTGGACGAGCACGAGAAGTTGACGCGTGAGCGCGCCGACAAGCCGTATCAGGCGTTGTTTGGTGTGGTGCAGGGCGCGCAGTACGAGGATCTTCGGCGCCAGGCCGCGCGGGGGCTGGAATCCCTCGTGAGCAGCGGGGATCGCGGCTTTGATGGTTACGGCATCGGCGGCGCGCTGGAGAAGCAGAATCTCGGCACCATCGTCGGCTGGGTGACATCCGAACTACCCGAACACAAGCCGCGCCATCTGCTCGGGATCAGCGAGCCCGACGACCTCTTCGCGGCGGTCGCGGCGGGGGCGGACACCTTCGATTGCGTGTCGCCGTCACGGGTCGCGCGCAACGCCGCCGTCTACACCCGCGATGGTCGGGTCAACATCACCGGCGCCAAGTATCGCCGGGACTTCACCCCCATCGACGCCGAGTGTGACTGCTACACCTGCGCGCATTACACGCGGGCGTACCTGCACCATCTGTTCAAGGCCAAGGAGATCCTGGCCTCTACCTTGGCCACTATCCACAACGAGCGGTTCACCATTGGATTGGTCGACCGCATCCGGGCCAGCATGGTGGACGGGCGCTTCGACGAGCTGCGGGACGACACGTTGGGCCGCTACTACGGTTAAATTCCGGCGGCCGGACGCCGTTGCCTCAGGCGGATCTCAGAATCTCAACGCACACTGGACGCATGCCTACTACGACCGATCCGGGCACCCTGCTTCTTCAGGTGCTCGACCCGGCCAATCGTGCGAATCCGTACCCCGTCTACGGCCAGTTGGTCGAGCAGACGCAGACCGGTCCGGTGCACCCGCCCGGTATGGCAGTGAGTGTGCTGGCGACCTTCGCGGACTGCAACGCGGTGCTGCGCCACCCGCAGGCGTCATCGGACCGCCGTAAGTCGAAGATCGTCCAACGACAGCTTGCCCAGAATCCCAATCTGGTCGGCAGGCCCTCGTTCTTGGGGCTGGACGCCCCCGATCACACTCGGTTACGTAAGTTGGCTTCAAAGGCATTCGCCCCCAAGGTGATCAACGCGATGGCGGAAGACATCCAGGCCCTGGTGGATCAGCTGGTGGAGAACCTCGCCCGGTGCGGAACCTTCAATCTGGTCACGGATTTCGCCTATCCGCTGCCCGTCGCGGTGATCTGCCGCATGCTGGGGGTCCCCATCGAAGACGAGCCGGAATTCGGCAGGGCCTCGGCGCTTCTCTCCCAGGGATTGGACCCGGTGTACGCGTTGACCGGACAGTCTCCGGCCAACATGGACGAACGGTTCCAGGCCGCTCACTGGATGTGGGACTACTTCATCGACCTCATCGCGGCCCGGCGGCGCAATCTTGGTGACGATCTGCTGTCCGCGCTGATCCAGGTGGAAGAGGCCGGTGATCAGCTCACCGAGGAGGAGATCATCTCCACCTGCACCCTGCTGCTCATTGCCGGACACGAGACCACCGTCAACCTGATCGCCAACGCCTCGCTGGCCATGCTGCGTGATCCAAAGCAGTGGAAACTGTTGGGGCAGAATGCTGATCGCGCACCCTTGGTTGTCGAAGAGACGCTGCGCTACGATCCGCCGGTGCACATGGTCGCCCGTGTCGCCGACGGGGACATGACCATTCGCGACTTCACACTGCCGAGCGGCGAGTGGGTGCTGCTGATGCTTGCTGCCGCACAACGTGATCCGGAGGTCGGCCCCGACTTGGATGTCTTCAATCCCGACCGTGCCGAGATCAAACACCTGGCCTTCGGGCACGGACCACACTTTTGTCTGGGTGCTCCGCTGGCCCGGCTGGAGGCCAAGCTGGCGTTGAGTTCGATCACCGCCCGGTTCCCGGAAGCCCGGCTAATGGGTGAGCCCACCTACCGGCCGAATGTCACGCTGCGCGGGCTCGCCGATCTTCCGGTGGGCATCGCCTAGCGCGCGACCGACTTCTCCAGACGCTGTTCCAGCCGGTCCTGCACCACCGACATCGCCATGCAGACGATCCAGTAGTAGACCCCGGCGGTGACGTAAAGCGTGAAGAACTGGAAGGTCGGTGCGGCGGCGACCTGCGCCGTGCGCATCACGTCGGTCACGAGGATCGCCGATGCCAGCGAGGTGTCCTTCACCAGCGAGATCAACGTGTTCGACAGCGGCGGCACCGCGACCCGGCTGGCCTGCGGAATGACGATGCGCCACAACGTGGTGCTGTAACTCATGCCCAGGCTGGAGGCGGCCTCCCACTGCCCGCGCGGAATGCTCAGGATGGACGAGCGGATGATTTCCGCGGCATAGCCGCCCACGTTGAGACTGAACGCGATGACGGCGGCGGGGAAGGGACTGATCTTCACTCCGAACTCGGGCAGTGCGAAGAAGATCAGAAACAGCTGAAGCAGCAGCGGCGTACCGCGAATAATCGAAATGTAGATGCGGGCGAGGCCGGATAGCACGCGATGATCCGACATGCGGGCCAACGCCACCCCGAGGGCGATCACCAGTCCGATCACGAAACTGATGGCGGTCAGCGGCAAGGTGACAGTGACCATGGCGCGTGCCATCGGCCACAGATTGTCCAGTACCAACTGAGTGTTGGATCTGACCTCACTGGAATCGTTCTGGCCTGCTTCGGTTTTGGTTGTTCCGCTGGCATCGGCCTTCAGGTATTTCTGGGAGATGCGGGTCAATGTGCCGTCGGCCGCCAGCTGATCCAGCGCCCTGTCGAGGTCGGGTAGTAGGCCGCTGTTCTTCCGGGCCGCGAACCCCTGCTCACTGCGCTGTCCGGTGGTCCCGGCGATCTTCACGGCCGGATCGCCGGTGCTGGCCAGGTAGGCGTAGACGGCGATGCTGTCGTTGATGACGACGTCGACCCTGCCCTGGCTCAGCAGGGTGATGGACTGGGTGAAGCCCTCGACCGTCTCCACCCGGGCGCCGGCGTCGCGGGCGATCTGCGACCAGTTGCTCGTCGCGTTCTCGGCGGCCACCTTGCCTCGGACATCGGCCAGGCCGTGAATGGTGTCGTCATTGGCGCGGGTGACGATCACGCCCTCGCCGAGGGCGTAGGGCTTAGACAGGTCGTACTTGGCCTTGCGTGCAGGGGTGATCGTGACTTGGTTCGCGACGACGTCGAACCGTTCGGCGTCCAGTCCGGCGAAGATCGCGTCCCAGGGAATCTCCACAAACTCCACCGGGCGGCCCAGTTTCTCACCGACGGCGCGGGCCACATCCACGTCGTAGCCCGTCAACTCCCCGGTGCGCCCGTCGTGAAAGCTGAACGGCGCGTACACGCCCTCGGTGCCGACGCGTAACGGTTCCTGTGCCGGGGCCGCGCAACCGGCTACCGCCACCAGTGCGAGAAGCGCAAGCATGATGGCACGAAGCACCGCGGGAGGCTAACACGATTCGTCCGCCTTCAGGTCGCTTCGAATCAGCCCGGGTATATCCAGGGCTGACACGGGATGCGCCCGGAATCGAACTGGCTCAGCAGATCGGCGGCGTCGGCGGCCTGGTACCCGAGCGAATCACAGATCAACGCGAACGCCCGATCCGCACCGAGATCGGCGAGGGTCACCGCGCCATCCCGTTTGGCCAACCGTGCCCCCGCGGTATTGAGAACCAAAGGGACATGGCCGTACGTCGGCACCGGATAGCCCAGCAGTGCGGCCAGATAGGCCTGCCGCGGTGCGGAGGCCAACAGGTCGTCGCCGCGCACCACCTGATCGACGCCCTGCTCCTGGTCGTCGATCACCACCGCGACGTTGTAGGCGGTGACGCCGTCACCGCGGCGCACCACGAAATCATCGACGAGGCCGGTGTATTCACCGTGTATCAGGTCGTGCACGGTGAATGACGAGTTTTCTGTGCGCAGTCGTAGCGCGGGCGGGCGCGCGGCGCGCCGTTGCTTTCGTTCGGATTCCGGCAGCTCGCGGCAGGTGCCCGGATACGCGCCCGGCGGTGAGTGTGGTGCCGTCGGGGCTTGGGCGATGTCTTTTCTGCTGCAATAACATTCGTACAGCAGGTCGCGAGAATCTAGCGAGGTGATCACCTCTCCGTAGGTGGTGGTCCGATCGGACTGCCACATCACGGGCAGCTCCCACCGCACACCGATCGCGGCGAGGTCGGCCAGCTGGCGCTGCGCCACCGCGGAGTTTGTCCGGGTATCGAGGTCCTCCACTCGCATCAGGAACCGGCGCCCGCTCGACTGCGCGAACAGCCATGCCAACAATGCCGTCCGTAGATTTCCTATGTGCAGGTCGCCCGAGGGGCTCGGTGCGAACCGCCCCGCACCCGTCATATAGTCTTCGCGCAAGCGCTCATCCGTCACACCAAGCCCGGCACAATATCGTTGAGACTGAACGCGATTGGTCGTTCGAGCTGCTCGTAGGTGCAGGAATGCGGATCGCGATCCGGGCGCCAGCGGTTGAATTGGGCGGTGTGCCGGAACCGCACGCCCTCCATGTGGTCGTAGCGAACCTCCACCACCCGCTCGGGGCGCAGCGCGACGAAGGACAGGTCCTTGCCGGCATTCCACCGAGAGCCCGCGTTCTTCTGCGGTGTGCGTTCGCCCGCCTCGTGCGCGGCCCAGTTCCACGGGTGCCCGTCGAGGGAGGTGACCAGTGGTTGCAGTTCCTGGAAGAGGCGCTTGCGTTCGGCCATGGGGAAAGCGCCGATTACGCCGACCGATGCCAACACGCCGTCGTTCTGATACAGGCCCAGCAGCAGCGACCCGATGGCGTCGTCGCCCGATTTGTGCACCCGGTACCCCGCGACAACGCAATCGGCGGTCCGTTCGGGCTTGATCTTGAACATCACGCGCTTGTCGGGTTGATAGGGGATCGCCAACGGTTTCGCGATGAGCCCATCGGTACCGGCCCCCTCGAACTTCTCGAACCAGTGCTGCGCCAGGGTCTGGTCGGTGGTCGCGGGGGTGAGGTGAATGGAGTTCCCGGCACCGGACAGTGCCTCGGTCAGCGCGGCACGCCGCTCGCTGAACGGCCGGGCCGTGTAGTCCTCGTTACCCAGCGCCAGCAGGTCGAATGCGATGAAGGAGGCGGGTGTCTGCTCGGCGAGCAGCCGTACCCGCGAATCTGCCGGGTGAATCCGCTGTTGCAGTGCCTCGAAATCCAGCCCCGCCTCGGTGGCGATCACGATCTCGCCGTCGACGACGCATCGCTGGGGCAGCTCGGCAAGAATCGCCGCCACCAACTCGGGGAAGTACCGGGTCAGGGGCTTCTCGTTGCGACTGCCCAGCTCTACCTCGTCGCCGTCACGAAACACGATCGACCTGAACCCATCCCACTTGGGCTCATAGGAGGCGTCGGCCGGGATTTTTGCGACAGGTTTTGCGAGCATTGGCGCGATAGGAGGCATGACGGGCAGGTCCATTCCCATATGATGACGGTAATGCCCACGCCCGCCGAGGAACTGGATGTCGACGGCATCGCCGTCCGGCTGAGCAACCCTGACAAGGTGTACTTCCCGCAGTTGGGAGCGGAGGGTGGCACCAAACGCCACCTCGCCGAGTACTACCGCACAGTGGCTGTCGGCCCGATGATGAACGCGGTGCGCGACCGCCCCACACACCTGCAGCGTTTCCCCGACGGCATCGACGGCGAAGAGATCTACCAAAAACGGCTGCCGAAGCACTATCCGGAGTACCTGGACAGCTGTGAGGTCACCTTTCCCTCTGGTCGCACCGCGGAGGTGCTGCGAGTGACCAAGCCCGCCGCGATCGTATGGGCAGCGCAGATGGGCACGGTGACGCTGCACCCCTGGCAGGTTCGTTTCCCCGATCTGGATCATCCCGACGAGCTGCGCATTGATTTGGACCCGCAGCCGGGAACCGGTTTCGACGAAGCCAAGTCGGTTGCGCTCGAGGTGTTGCGCCCGCTACTGGACGAGCTGGGGTTTGTCGCCTACCCGAAAACATCCGGCGGTCGCGGCATCCACGTCTACCTACGTATCGAGGCCCGTTGGGACTTCATCGAGGTGCGCCGGGCCGGGATCGCGCTGGCGCGCGAGGTGGAACGTCGCGCGCCCAAGCAGGTGACCACCTCGTGGTGGAAGGAAGAACGCGGGGAGCGCATCTTCATCGACTTCAACCAAAACGCGCGCGATCGCACCATGGCATCGGCGTACTCGGTGCGGCGCACGCCCATCGCCACCGTATCCACGCCGTTGACGTGGGAAGAACTGGTGGACGCCGAACCCGATGATTTCACCATCGCTACCGTGCCCGATCTGCTGCGGAAACGACCGGACCCCATGGCGAAGATGGATGATGCACCGCAGTCGATCGAGCCGCTGCTGGAGATGGTAGAACGAGACGAGGCGGACGGATTGGGGGATATGCCGTATCCGCCGAACTACCCGAAGATGCCGGGAGAACCGAAACGCGTTCAGCCGTCTCGGGATACCGATAGGAAGCAGTAGTGACGGTCCGCAGTATGTCGTGGCGGGCGGCTGGTGTGTGGTTGGCGGCCGGACTTGTGGCCGTGCTGCTGCAGCATTGGCTGATACCGCTGAACGCCCCGAACAGCTTCGGGTTGTTCACCAACGGTGGCGATCTGATGACCTACCGGTTCGGAGGTCTGCGGGTTCTGCACGGTGAACCGTTGTACGCCACCGAGATACCGGATGCGGGATGGTTCACCTATACCCCGTTCGCGGCAATGATCTTCGCGCCATTGGGTTTTGTGTCGTTGGGGGCTGCGAAGGTCATCTGGTTTTTGGTGAATCTGGGGGCCCTGTTCGCCATCATCTGGCGCTGCTGGCGGGTGCTCGGATACTCCGCGAATGCGCCCCTGGCTGTCGCGTGCGCGGGAATGAACTTGGTGGCCTGGGATATTCAGCCGATCCACGGCACCCTGTGGCAGGGGCAGGTGAATCTCGTACTGGCCGCACCCATCATCTGGGATCTCACCCGACCCGAAGGGGCCCGGTGGCGCGGCTGGTCGGTGGGTGTCGCCGCGGGTGTCAAACTGACGGCCGTCATCTTCGTTCCGTACCTGCTGATCACTCGACAATGGCGCGCCGCGTCAGCGGCGATGGTGACGGCCATGGGCACCGTGCTACTGGGATGGATTGTGCTGCCCTCTGATTCGTCCGACTATTGGTTGGGTGCGGTGCGGACGACGGGCCATATCGGCTCGCTGGACCATCCGGCCAACTCGTCGATAGGCGGCGTCCTGGCGAATATCTACACGCCGCAGCAGATGCCGACCTGGTTGTGGGTTCTACTCGCCGGCTGCGCCGCCCTGTGGGGAATGGCCGCCGCGTGGCGCGCGCATTCGGCGGGCCACGAGCTGCTCGCGGTCATCGTCGTTGGGATGGTCGGCTGCGTGGTCTCGCCGTTGGCGTGGACTCACCATTGGGTGTGGACAGTTCCGCTGATGGTGTTGTTGGTCAACCACATTCTGACGACGAAGGGCAGGGCCCGGTGGCAGTGGGCCGCGGCGTCCGCCGTGATCGCGCTGCTCGTGTCCATGTGGTGGTATCTGGGACTCTATGTGCGCGCGATGCGGCTGAATCCTGATTTCGAGTCCTACATCACCGGCTGGGACGCGGTCATCGCGCACATGTCGCGCGCGGAAAGAGTCTTCGACACGGCGCTCTATCCGTTGCTGTTTCTTGCGGTGGCGATTTGGGTACTCGCTACCAAACGCTTAGGGGCCGGTACCGTGCAGTAATGAGACATTGGGCGGCGGCCTGCGCCGTCGCGCTGTTCACGGTGAGTGGTTGTTCGTTATGGGATAAGGCTGGGTCCACCCAGATGTCCTACACACCGCAACAGACCGGCGCGTCGCCGGTTCGCTACGACTCGGACCCGCTGGAGCAGCGTTTCCCCAAGCTGCCCAAGCCGGTTACCGGTGAGTGGGTGCAGGGCTTCTTCAGTGACGAGCCCCTGCCCGGCCCCGACACCACGTATTGGGTGGACGCGATCATCGAGATGCCGCCGCAGCAGCTGGCCGCGTACGTGGCGCCCTTCCGTTCGAGCATGGTGCTCGCATCCAGGCCACGCCTGTGGAAGACCCTCGATGCCGGGGTGCCGTCCACCGCGCAGTTCGAGCGCAGCGATGAGCTTGACCGGATGTTGTCCACCAAGACCGACAAGGGTGGCTGGGAGGTCAAGGCGTTCGCGCCCAAGGACGGTTCGGTTCTCGTCCTGTCGGCGCGGGGTAAGGACGCCAGTTAGGACCGTCGGGTGCGACGGTTGCGCAGGCCGCGGGCCGGTTCGAGAACCTTCTCGACGGTGTCCTCGTCCTTGCCCTCCGCGTCCGGGGTCTCTTCGTCCTTGACGTCGGTGTTCTCGGCGTCTTCGGGCGCGACGGCCTCGTCCACGTCGGTGTCCTCGGGGGCCTCAGCGTCCCCGGCATCCGCAGAGTCCTCGGTGTCGGGTGTGGCGGCCTTCTTCTTGGCCGGGCGGGGCGTGCGTTCCGGCGCGGGACGCTCGGCCACGAAGGCCAGGTGATAGGCCGCGAACGCCAGGATCCCGATCGCCGCGGCGGCGCCGTACACCCCGAACTCCCAGATGCCGAACCGGTCCAGGTTCAGCCAGATCTCGGCGATCGCCGTTCCGGTGACCAGTGCACCGGCCAGGAAGCTGCCGGTGAAGGCGGCGGCACGCAGCGTGAGGGCCAGTTGTGGCGTCGCGAACTCGGGCCGACGGGTCTGCCGCCAGGCGGCGAGGGCCGGTACGCCCGCGGCCGCCAGCAGCGCGCCGCTGATGATGCGCATCCACGTACCGAAGGTGTGGCCGGTTGAGCCGTTCAGCTCAGGCCAGCGGGGCAGGGCGAAAAAGAAAAAAAGCAGTCCCGCGATCAAGGAGAGAGCGGCATGGCTGCTGGTCAGAACGATGGTCGCCGTCCGGCGTCCGGCAGCCATTGCCCTCCTTGATGCGGTCCTGCAGTGGCGGACGTACTTAAGCCTTACTTGAACATCCGTATTACTCCTTTGGACAGCATAGACACCTCGTCCGGGGATGATCCAAGCCTGCTTGACCAGGCGCGGGGCAAGTCACCGCTGATGTTGTCCGTAGACAAGCCGCGTCCGGTGCCGTCACGGGGGCTGACAGAGGCAGATCAGGCCGAGGTAGTTGAGATGTATGCGCGTGGCATGTCGCTAGCGGCGATTGCCCGTGAACGGCGGATGAGTCGGGGGTCGGTGGCGAAGCTGCTGGATCGGGCGGGAGTGGAGCGGAGGAAGGTGGGAAGAAGGAGGAAACGGGTTTAAGCCCTATTTTCCGACAGCTTTGAGAAATTATGCTGAACCGTATATTCGTACCCTAGATTCCTCGGTGCTCCCAAGTTTTCAAACGTTCTTCACATACTTTCTGATACGACTCCATCTCCTCTTGAGCCGCTATCTCGTGTTTGATAAAATCCATTGCTCCATTCCCAGCGCCCGGTATTATGATGACACCGTCTGACGCGATCAGTCGGCCGCTAAGTTTTGAAACGATACTGCTATTCAACATGTCCTTCTGCTGTTGTATCGCGGCAGCTTTCTTCTGGGCTGAGCTGTCTGTTTCGAGCTCGTCACATAGACGTTGGCATTCGATGAGCATGCTGCGGCAGAGTTCGTACTGTTCCCTATTTGGAGCGTCGATCATGTGAACTTTTCTAGCGAAATACAGTTGCTCTATATGTTCTAAGGTGGGGTCTACTACGTCGTAATCTGACACGTTGGCAAGCAGGAGGTGCCGCCCCAGCTCCATTCGACGCTTAAGTTTATGGCTCATCTCGGCGTACTCTTCGTCGGTTAACTTATTTTCGCTGCCGCCTGAGTTTTGCCTGCATAGGTAGTACTGCATGGTGTCAATTGCGGCAATCATGTTCTGAAATCCAAGCTCACGGCTATCGCCCCGAGAAGAATTGATACTGCTGACACGACTACGCTCGCCGAGGGCTATAGATTCCTTGGTCACCTTCCTGCCACCGCGATACCAAAGATAGCCAAAGATCAGTGCTATCAGCGCGATGACGGCACCTATGACTCCTGCCCATACCCCGATGGCTTCCATGGATGGAGTCTATCTCTTCAAGCGTCGTTGAACCTCGCAGATGTATGGGATAGTTCCTACAAGCAAGCAAATTTTGATTAGAAAGGTGCCTTATGGCCAAGAAGGTCACGGTAACGCTCGTGGATGATGTTGATGGTGAAGCTGCCGCCGACGAATCCGTAGAATTTGGCCTTGATGGCATTACCTACGAAATAGACCTTTCGTCTAAAAATGCCGAGAAGTTACGCAAGCAGCTCTCTGCCTGGGCGGAGCACGCTCGCAAGGTGAGCGGTCGCCGTGGCAGCTCGGGCTCAGGCCGTAAGCGGGCAACCATCGACCGTGCACAGAGTGCGGCAATCCGTGAGTGGGCTGGCAAGAATGGGCACGCGGTCTCATCGCGTGGGCGTATTCCTGCCGAGGTTATTGACGCGTTCAACGCAGCGAACTAATTAGTCAAGTATGCAAGGTCACTTTAGCGGCCAGACCTTTCGTGTTTTCAGGAAATCATCTGAAACCGCGTAGTCCCACAAATGCTCCCACACGCCGAAAAAAGCATGAATGTTCTGTTTATGCCAGGCTTTCCTCGTTAGTTCGCAGAACACATCTGCCAACCAGCGGGCAATGGTCAGGGCATAGTAACGGCCATACCGCTGAACAAGCTCGGCCTGCCCTGTGCGAATTGAGGCATCAAGTGGCGTGGTCATCACGTCGTTAGTCTCGTTGACAAACAGAACAGACGAGTAGGGGGCGAGTAGGGCATGAGCAAGTGCCGCCCGCGACTCAACACCTTGCTGCGCACGTTTTCCGTAATAATGTTTGGTCAGGATTGCTTCAGCGACATCGTTCCACCAGTTGGCAATCGGTTCGTCTTGGCTCAAATTAGGGTCGCCAAGTTCTGCAAAGTTGGCGTACCGGCCACGTCCGGCATCTGCAAATGCGTCAAGACAGTTGAGGATGCTTGATGTAATTTCATTCTTCGGGCGGGAGTAGCGGATCTCCAGTTGGTGGTTGTTTGCGATTTCTTCGACCTTGTCGCAAAGTATAGTTAACTTATGCCCGTAAGACTTCACGAACTTTTGAGTCGGCAATTCGCCTTGGTGGTTGATGGCATGGTCTGCGACTAGGATGAGCTTGCAGAGACGCTCTAAACCAATTGACAGACCGAAAAATGCCGTGTAATACACGCCTGTGAGATCGGCGTAGTTGGCATGTCCTAGTGCTGTCGCACCGGAGCCTATTAACTGCCGCACGAGTGCAGCTTCGCGTCCAAGGGCACGCCACTCAGGTATGTCCCAGGGGTTCCTTGCGTCGGTCATATCAAGTAGCCTATGCGGACTAGCAAGGCTAATCAACGGATTTTACTTATCACGTTGGTGGTTGAAGGATGTCGCTTGCTTCCCTTGCGTTGTTCGTTCGCTGGGCTGTTGCAGATTCTCGAGCGAGCAGGTCGAGAACAAATTCTCTTAGGTGCGGAAGTCTTCGCGCGATTTCTGCAGGCTCGGGTCGTTCAGTCTCAGTAGTATTGCCGTGTACTATTGCGCTTCGTCCAGCGTAGTTTTCGTCAAAGAACTTTCTGGCGCTCTTTCCATCGTATTTCTTGGGATCGAGCTTACCCGCCAGATCTTTACCGAGCCTCAGAATGGATTTCTTCTGCGCTTCTTCGAGCACTTTCGCAATTTGGTCGCGTACTTGGGTATCCCACCGTTCAGATCCCATCACTTCGCCTTGTAGATTTTTCAGTGCTGCAACTAGCGTCTTGTCATCCTTTTCGGGTTTTGTATCGGCAATCAGTGCCTCGATAGCAGTGACGAACAATATGTACTTGATTTCCAAATTCGTCGTCGCCAGCGCCATATGGAACGTTGTGTACGCCAGTTCAAGTTGCCGATTCAGCCCGTCCGGCACTAACTCGCGTGCCGTGGATAAATCTTCTGACAGAAAGTTGTCCAGTAGTCGCGCAACGCGTATTTCCGCTCTTCCGCTAACTCTGATAGCGTTTCCTTCGGGCTGTAGGTAAACACGCAGTCCGCGCGCTTCAGCTGATCGTTCTCGGTCGCCCTCTTCGTGCTGCATCGGCACTGCGTCAAAGTCAGCGCCAATTTCAGCCTTTGCAAAAGCCACCAAGAGTTGTTGACGCCAAAGCATGCCAGCTTCAAATGCCGCATCCGAAGACGGGAACCCTTCGCCTCGAAGCATTAGCCAGTCGGCGTTCTTAAAGCCTGTTTGACTGTGCTCGGGATATAGCGCGACAACTTCGGTGCCTGAATCGTGGATCACACGCGTTGTTTCGGAAGAATCTAAGGTCTTGTCGCCCAAGACAATCCTGTTTTCAAAGGCGTAAGGCATAGATGGATTCTATGCGCGTGCTTCACAGCGGAATGCGCTAAAACATGACTCTGACGTTTGCTCTTGCAGCACGCTTCCGCCCCGGTTAGCCTCGTCACATGTCTGGTGGGGTGTTGGGGGTTCCTCCTGAGGAGCTGCAGCGCGTATCGCGGCTGATTGCTGCGACGGCAGCGGGTGATGCGCGGACGCGGCAAGTCCGGTGGGTTCTATTTCTATTTCGTCTGTCGAGGACGGCAAAGCAAGGTCTGTGATCTGCCCTATATCCGAGCGAGTCAGGCAGAGCATGCCGTGGCAGAGCACTACCGCACCGTCACCCTCGGAGAAGATTTCAAGATTCGGCTTTCAGAACTGTTCGCAGGAGCGGTAGACCAGTCTCGGGCTTCCCGACACAGTGACCGTACCCGGATGAAAAAGCGCCTGACCGAACTCGACCGGCAAGAAGATCGCTACGTCGAACTAGCTCTTGACCCGGACTGGCCGAAAGAAAAGATCACCGCCAAACTGCGCCAGCTCCGCGACGAACGCAAACGCCTGATCCAAGAACTCGATGCCGGTGTTCAGTCCATCACTCAGGCATTCACGAACGTATCCCACGTCCTCGACTACCTCGACAGCCGTATGAGATGTACCGAGAGAGCGGCAACAGATACAAGGCGGCTCTCAATCGCACGATTTTCAACCGCCTGTACCTCAATGTGGACGATGACCAGCCAAACGCATCCCCAGACGGGAGCAGGACGGTCTACGTGGCCTCAGACGAACTGAGCGAGCCGTTCGAGGAAATCATCGAGCTACGGCGCGACTGGCACGCACGCCAGACCACAGGCGGCACGGGCATCCAAACCTTGCACCGACACCACTACAGCCGCAAAAACAACAGCAGCGCCCCTGTTAGGGACGCTGCCGCTGATAACACCACGGTGCTCTCACTACTTGAACAGGCGTTTTATAGCCCTCAGTGTTCAAATAGCAGCACTTTGGCGGAGGATAGGGGATTTGAACCCCTGAGGGCTATTAACCCAACCCGCGTTCCAGGCGAGCGCCATAGGCCACTAGGCGAATCCTCCGTCGGTCATGGTAGCGGACTGGGCTGGGTGCTTATGTCCACCGTCGCCGTGACCGGCCCGGATGCACGTCGTGAGCTGGCCACGAGGGCCGCGCCGGCGATCAGCGCGACTACGAGAGCACCCAGCAGCGGCCGGAACCCGAGAGCACGCGCGAGGTAGGGCGCGGAGCTGGCACCGAGAAAGACCGTGAATCCGTACAGGGCTGTACCCGCACCGCGTCGGGGAGCGGCCCGATCGCCGAACATGGTGACCATTGCCGTGGAGGCGATCGCGATCCCGGCGACGAAGATATTGCTGCCGACGATGATGACCGGAATCGATTCGGCACCTAGCGCCTCGACAGCCAGTCCCACGGCGGCCAGCAGGTATCCCACCAGCGCCCCGGTTTCGGTACCGACCTTGCCCACCCATGACCCGACAAACGGGGCCACCAACATTCCGGGAATGCCGGCCAGCCGAATCGTGGTGCCCATGGATTCGGGCAGGTGCAACGCATCCACCAGCTGAGTCGCCAGGCTCGTGTACATCGCGACGAACGACAACATCAGCACGAAGACGGCCGCCAGTGGCACCGCGATATCGGCACGGGTGAGTAGGCGAGCCTGTGCGGCGAAGCCCGACACCACCCGCGCCGACGGGTCCCCGCTGCGCTCCTCGCGCATGACGAGCGCCAGCAGCGCGACATTGACCGCGAGTCCGGCGGCGCTCACCCAGAACAGCCACTGCCAACCCCATGCGTCAGTGATGACGGAAGCCATTACCTGGCCGAGCACACCCGCCATCAGGTACGCGGTGGATACCGCGCCGATCGCGGTGGTCGCCGTCCGTCGCGGCAGCGCCTCTCCGAGATAACTCAACGCGGACGGCGAGAACGCGCCTCCGGCGAAACCTTGCAGCACCAGGAGCAATCCGAACAGTGCGGGTGTCGGGGCGAAGGGAACCAGGAAGGTCAGGACGGCCATGACGGATACCCCGGCGAGCAGTACAGGCCGACGGCCAAAGCGGTCTGTCACGGGCCCGAACAGCAGGAAACCCGCCGCGTAGCCGAAGAGTGCCGCGGACAGGGCGGGCGTCATGTTCTGCCCGCCGTAGGACGCCGACACCGAGTGGTGGATCGGAATCCACACGTAGAGCTGCATGGTGACCTGCAGCGCGCACAGCACGATCAGGACAACCCGCGTCATTTCTGCACTATTGGCCGGGCACGGGTGCACCGGCAACCAGCGGCCGCATTGTCCGTCACCTCCGAGATCGGCTGATTCCCAGCGATTCTCCAGACTGCCCGGGGATGTTCTTCAGGAATCGCGGGGACAATCGGGGCGTGTCGCCGTCGGGGACATTGGTGTTGGCCGAGCTGCCCGCCTATGCGCGAAACAATCCGCTGTACGCAGGCCCGTCGCTCATTCACGGCTGGCTGCCGGTGGCGATTCAGCTTCTGGCCGCGCTGACACTGGTTGCCGGTCTCTATCGCAGGCCACGGAGTTGGCTCCGTGTGTGGGTGCCCAGTGCCGTGCTGTGCGGTGTGGCTGTGGGTTCATTGGCGTACTGGTACATCACCTCGCAAGGGATGGCCGACAACCCGCCGCCGCTCCTGCTGTGGACATGGATCGGTTTGGCCGCAGTGGCATTGGTTGTCGTGATCGCGGGCTGGGTGCGGACACAGTGGATACGGCGGGGCGCGATGATGCTGGCGGTGCCGCTGTGTCTGTTGGCCGCCGCCACGGTGCTCAATCAGTGGATCGACTACTACGACACGTTGCGCTTGGCGTGGGCGGCGGTGACCGCCGGCCCATTGCCCGACGAGGCCGATTTGGCGACGGTGCAGGACCTGAAGGGCAAAGGATCCACGACAACGGGGCGGGTCGTTCCCGTCGATATCCCTGCGGACGCTTCGGGATTCCGTCACCGCGCCGAGTACGTCTACCTGCCACCCGCCTGGTTCGCGCGGCCCGCGCCCCCGCAACTTCCTGTCATCGTCATGATCTCCGGGGCGTGGTCGACGCCCGCCGACTGGGTACGCCAGGGCAACGCGGCCGGTGCCATGGACCGCTTCGCGCGGTCACATGACGGTGTCACCCCGGTACTGGTTTTCGCCGACACCGGAGGCTCATTCAACAACGACACGGAATGTGTCAACGGGCCGCGCGGCAACGTCGCCGATCACATCACCAAAGAGGTTGTTCCTTATGTGACTTCAGAGTTCGGCACCAGTGCGAGCCCCGGCAGCTGGGGTGTCGTGGGCTGGTCGATGGGCGGAACCTGTGCGGCCGACCTGACCATCACCCACCCGGAGCTCTTCCACGCCTTCGTCGACATGGCCGGCGACCTCACTCCCAACGCGGGCACCAAGGATCAAACGGTGGCACGGCTCTACGCCGGTGACGAAGGACAGTGGGCGCGGTTCGACACGTTGTCGGCGATGCGGAGCCATGGCCGCTATCAGGATGTGGCGGGCTGGCTGGACGTATCGACGACCGCAAAGATCAGGGCGGGGCAGGAGCAGTTCACCGGCCCGATCGCGGCGAGTCGGCTCTGTGCGGCGGCGTTGCCCGCCGGCATCGAGTGTGCGGTGGTGCGGCGGACCGGCAACCACGACTGGGCGTACGCGCAGGAGGCCTTCGCGGATGCCTTCCCGTGGATTGCCGGGCGGTTGGGCACGGCCGGCGTGACGCGGACGGCGCTGCCCGCGCAGGCGCAGTGAATTGCAATCATTGGCAACGTAATCCGTCACGTTGTGACGGGCTCCGGCATGCCGCAAGATGTGTGCATGCGCGCCGCCTACATCGAGCAGCGAGGACCCGCGGAGAACATCAGATACGGCACGCTTCCCGAACCTGTGGCGGGGGCCGATGAGGTGCTCGTCCAGGTCGGCGCGGTAGCCGTCAATCCGGTCGACACCTTCGTGCGGTCGGGTGCGTACCCGACGTCAATTCCGCTACCGTTCGTGGTGGGACGCGACCTGGTCGGCACGGTTGTGCACGATGCCGGGGGATTCCGTGCCGGCGACCAGGTGTGGTGCACCAGTCTCGGATACGACGGAAGGCAAGGTGCTACAGCGGAATTGGCCATAGTGCCGGCCGAAAGACTGTATGAGTTGCCGGCGGATGTCGATCCGCTGGCGGCCGTCGCGTTGGCCCACCCGGCCTCCACCGCATATCTGGCAACCGTCGAGTATGGCGAAATCAGGGCCGGGGAAACAGTGCTGATTGTCGGCGCCGGCGGAAATGTGGGGTCGGCGGCCATCGCCCTCGCGGTCCGAAGCGGTGCGCGGGTGATCGCGGTTGCCTCCCAGCGCAGCCTGGACAGATGCAGGCAACTTGGCGCCCATGAGGCGTACGACTACACCACGGACTGGCTTGGGCCGGTGAGTAAGGCGCACCACGGTGGCGTCGACGTCTATGTCGACACTTCGGGTGTCAACGATCTCGCCGCAGCGGTGGATCTGCTTGCGCCACACGG
The DNA here is from genome assembly GCF_001853795.1 of Mycobacteroides franklinii. NCBI lineage: Bacteria > Bacillati > Actinomycetota > Actinomycetes > Mycobacteriales > Mycobacteriaceae > Mycobacteroides > Mycobacteroides franklinii. The sequence goes on along the minus strand of NZ_MLIK01000019.1, from coordinate 369,544 downwards.
CCGCATCGTCCTGCTATCGGGAGACGGTACCCGGGAGACCCAGCGGGCCGTCCCCCTGGGTCCGCTGTACCGCAAGAGCGGATCCATCCGCGGATTTGTCATGTCCAGGGCGTCGACCTGTCAGCTCGCCGGTGCGGCCCAGCGCACCGCGATTCTGTTGTCCGACGGCGACCTGACACCGAATACCATTGATATGATGCAGTTTTCGGAAGCGGCGCGGGCGCACCGGCGTATCGAAACCGAGGTCATGAGCGGCACTCGCCTCGTACTGCTGCCCGCGTGATTCCCGGCCGCAACCAGGCGTTTACCGTCCACGGCTCATCGACTTGACGGACCCGGAAACCAACTTGACGGACCGTCCGCGGATACATCGCTGCACCCCAGCACCGGTGCCAGCCTTTTATGCGTGACCCTCTTCGAAATCGAAACCAGCGCCTTCTCCACCGCAACCCCTGACGAGCTGTACGCCTTGGTCAGCGACCTCCCCGAGAGTGGTCGTTGGAGTCCCGAATGCATTGGTGGACAGTGGATATCCGGTGAACCGGGCCAGGTCGGCGCCCGCTTCCGCGGAAACAACAATCGTGCGACCGATGTCGTTGCCTGGGCGCCGGTGGTGCGCGGCGGCTGGCAGACGGAGAGTGAGATCGTGGCCGCCGAAGCGCCTAGGCAGTTCAGCTGGTCCATCCTGAATCGATCGGGCGAACTGCAGGAGAGCGTCTGGAGCTACTTTGTCGATGCCGCCGAGGGCGGATCGATCCTGCGGCACCACTACCGGATGGGTAAGCCCACCGAGGGCATCACCGAGATCATGTCGCACCTCGATGAAGAGGGTAAGCAGCGGTTCGTCAGTGAGTGGGGCGACAAGCTCCGCGCCGATATGCAGGCCACCGTGGACGCCATCGCGCGTATCACCGAGGAGTCTCGCGCAACCCAGGAAGCCGGAGTACCCCAATGATTCTGCAGCGCATCGGAAACCGCGGTATCAAGCTCGGCACGCTCTTCGAGCGCGCCGCACGCAGGCACCCCTCCAACACCCTGACGCTGGATCACCGGCCTTCGCTGGCTCCGCAGCTGGAGGGCACCGCGACCATCGCCGCGGTGGCTGCCGCGGTGGACGATATCGCGCGACGGCTGCGTGCCGCCGGTGTCGCTCCGGGCGAAAAACTGGTCATCCACAAGTCCGATGGTTTCGACATCACGTTGGCGGCATGTGCCGCCGCCCGAGTGGGCGCGGTACCAGTTCTGCTGTCCCCCAAGCTCGACGGCCCGACGGTGGCCACCCTCATCAGGCGGGTCGGCAACCCGACGCTGTTGACCGACGCCGCCAAGCTCGACGGTGAGCTGGCAGGCGAGCCCATCGCCGAAATCACTTCTCGCGTCTTACTCGCCGAGGGCGAACACCCCCAGGCCGTCACACTGTCAGGACTGACTCCCGCCGCTGCGGCGCCTGCCGTTATCCCTAGTCCACACGATCCGGCCCTTATCACCCACACCTCCGGTACCACCGGAGTGCCCAAGCTTGCGGTGCACACCAACTTCACCTTTGAGGCGCGCTATCGCCCACAAGCCGCCGTGGCCGCACTGGTGCGCCGCCGCGAGCCCATCGTTATCCACGTGTCCTTCGTGCATTCGCGTCTGGTGACCGCACTGGCGATCGCGATCCTGCGCGGCTTCCCGGTGGTGGTACTCGTCGACGACGAACCCGAGCACGCCGCGGAGATCTTCCTGCGCGTGAAGCCGGGAATCCTTGAGGCCCACCCGAATACTTTTATCAACTGGGAGGTGCTGGCCGAAGACCCGCGACGCCCACTGGCCTCGGTGAAGTACTTCAGCAGCACCTTCGATGCCATTCATCCTCGCACCGTGCGCACGCTGCTCGCGGCCTCGGGTCGGCGGCGCCCGCTATTCGGACAGCTATACGGACAAAGCGAGGTTGGTCCTATCGTGGCACGCGGGTTCAGCCGCTTCCGTTCCGCGGACTCCGATGGGCGTTGCGTCGGTTACCCCTTCCCGGGCATGACCGATGTGCGGATCGTGTCACGCAATGGACAGCCGCCGTCGTCGGAAAACCCCGGCTACATCGAGGTGCGCACCGACGGCCGGATTCGTACCTATCTCGGCGAGCAGGAACGCTACGACAAGCAGCTCGATGACGGCTGGTGGCGGATGGGCGATGTCGGCTACCGCACCCGCTGGGGTTGCATCCATCTGCTCGATCGCGAGGTTGACCTCATCGACGGTTTCGGCAGCACCCTGGCCGCCGAGGATCGTCTGTTCCTGGCGGTCGATGAGCTCACCGAGGTGATCATCGTCGCCGGTCCGAATGGCCTCGCCCAGCCGGTCGTGTGCACGAAAAACGATGTGCCGCTGAATCTGAACGCGTGGGACGCGGCGGCGGCGCAGCTGCCACCCATGGCGCCGCCCTTGCAGCTGCGTCTCGATGAACTGCCGCAGACGGCCACCACGAAAATCAAGAGGCTGGAACTGTCTGCGCGCATCGGAGCGGGGGCCCTCTGATGAGCCGCTCGCGCGAAGAGAATGGAGCCCAGTGATGAGCCGGCTCATTGTGGTTGGTGGCGGTATCGGCGGGCTTGCCGCCGCGTTGAGCGCGGCCTCGTCGGGTAACGAGGTGATCGTACTGGAGCGGGCCCGTGAGTTCGCCGAGATCGGGGCGGGTATCCAGTTGGCGCCCAACGGGTTACATGCGCTGGACCTGCTGGGTGTGGGCGACAAGATCGCACGCATCGGAGTCCAGGTGGACTCGCTGCGACTGTTCGACGCCACCGTCGATCGTTTGATCAACACGATGAGCCTGGGCGCGGACTACCAGCATCGGTTCGATAGTCCGTACCTGGTGGTTCACCGCGCGGAGCTGCATCGCATCCTGGTCGACAAATGCGCCGCGGACAGCCGCATCGAACTGCGCAGCCGCAGTGAAGTGTTCGGATATCAGCAGGATACCGCGGGAGTGCGCGCGCTACTTGCCGATGGCACCAGCGTGGAAGGCGACGGTCTGATCGGCGCCGACGGTGTCAACTCTGCCATCCGACGCACCCTGCTGGACGACGGAGAACCGCGGGTCGCCGGGATCACGGTGTACCGCACCACGGTCCCGATCGACCGTGTTGACGAGAGCCTGCAATCTAATTCGGTCACCTGGTGGACCGGGCCCGGATGCCATCTGGTGACCTACCCGATCGCCGGTGGCGCACTGCTCAATCTGGCGGCGAGCCGAACCGACGGCGCCATGGAGGCGTTCTCGGGAGTCTCGGTAAGTGGGGCCCGGGTGCTCGCCGAGCTGGCCCCCTTGCGGGGCACGGCCCGCAGTCTGCTTGAGCTGGGCCGGGACTGGAGGTCCTGGGCACTGGTGGATCGTGACCCGGTGCGGCAGTGGTCCGACCGCCGGGTGGCGTTGTTAGGTGACGCGGCGCATCCCATGCTGCATTATGCGGCGCAGGGTGCCAGCCAGGCACTCGAAGACGCCATCGTCCTCGGCGCGATCATCGGTGCCGATCCCGACCGTATCCCGGGCAGATTCAGCCGGTTCGTCGAGGCCCGGCGCGACCGCACCGGCGATGTGACATTGGCGGCCCGGGACAGCATCGGCATCTGGCACGCGGCCGGGCACGCGGCCGCTGAGCGCAATGAAAAGCTGGGCGCCATGCGCGATTCCGATCTGCATGAGGCATTGGCCTGGATGCACGGCGAGACCGATTTCGGCCTGGCCGCGGTGGCGTCAACGGTGGGGGTGCGGTAGATGTCGGATCATCAGATTTGCATCATCGGCGCCGGCCCTCGCGGCCTGGCGGTGCTGGAGCGGCTGTGCGCCAACGAACGTCACGCACCCAGCGCGGACAGGATCGTCGTGCACGTGGTCGATCCGTACTCACCGGGAGCCGGATCGGTGTGGCGCACCGATCAGTCCTGGCATCTGTTGATGAACACCGTGGCCTCGCAAATCACCGTCTTCACCGACGACAGCGTGGCCATCGCGGGCCCCATCGAACCTGGGCCGACTCTCTACGAATGGGCACAAAGCCTTGCATTGCTGGGGGATCCATCGCGCAGTGGCGAGAAGGCCATCGCCGAGGCACGCACGCTGCGGTCCAATTCGTATCCGACGCGCGCACTCTACGGGCACTACCTCAGCGATAGTTTCGCCCGCGTCGTCGGATGGGCGCCGGAGCACGTCACGGTTCGTGTGCACCGTTCCCGTGCGGTGGCGCTGGCCGATACTCACGGCGATATCGATGGGCCCCAGGGGGTTCGGCTGGAGAACGGAGCCCGCTTACACGATCTCAAGGCCGTCATTCTCGCCGTCGGACATGTGCCCGCGGGGCTGCGGCCCGGCGAGGCGCGCGCAGCCTCCCTGGCCCGCATCCACGGACTGACCTATGTCACGCCGGCCAATCCGGCGGACATCGACCTGTCGGCCATCACAGCAGGTGAGCCCGTGGCAGTTCGGGGACTGGGACTGAACTTCTTCGACTACATGGCGTTGTTGACGGTGGGCCGGGGCGGGAAGTTCGTGCGTGAGGGCGCGCGCCTGGTGTACCGCCCGTCGGGGCAGGAACCCGTGCTGTACGCCAGTTCGCGCCGTGGCATCCCGTACCACGCCCGCGGCGAGAACCAGAAGGGTTCCTCCGGGCGTTACTTCCCGCGGCTGCTCACCGTCGAGCGGATTGCCCAGCTCCGCGCGGATCTCGGAGGGCTGCTGCAGTTCCGCCGCGACCTGTGGCCGCTTATCGCGCGCGAGGTGGAATGCGTGTACTACGAACGGCATTTGACTCAGCGTGGTGCACCGGTAGAGGAGTTCGCCGAGCGTTACCTTCATGCCGCGCAGGACGCGTTGCCTGCGATTCTGTCTGATCATGGGCTGGGAGATATCGTCTGGAAGTGGGATGATCTCGACCGCCCCTGGGGCGACCGTCAGTTCAGTGGCCCCGAGGATTTCACCGCGTGGATCCTTGAGCACCTGCGGGCCGATGTCGTGATGGCGCGCGAGGGCAATGTCGACGGGCCGGTGAAGGCGGCACTCGACGTGCTGCGGGACCTTCGCAACGAGATCCGGCTCGCAGTGGATCACGGTGGTCTGGACGGAAAGTCATACCGGGACGAACTGGAGAGCTGGTACACGCCGCTCAATGCCTTCTTGTCCATCGGACCTCCGGCCCAGCGGATCGAGGAGATCATTGCGCTGGTGGAGGCAGGTGTCATGCATTTGGTGGGACCGCAGATGCAGGTGCGCTTCGACACCCACGATCCCGCGGTGGTCATCGAGTCGCCGCTGGTGCCGGGATCGGCGGTACGCACGCGCAGTCTCATCGAGGCTCGACTGCACGAACCGGACCTGCGCCGCAGCAGTGATCCGCTGCTGGTCTTCCTGCAGGAGACGGGACAATGCCGCCAATACGAGATTCCGACGGACGATCAGAAGGCCTACCAGACACGAGGACTGGCGGTCACGGAGCGTCCGTATCGGTTGATCAGTGCGGATGGGAGGGTGCATCCGCGACGGTTCGCCTATGGGGTTCCCACCGAGTCGGTGCATTGGGTCACCGCGGCGGGGATCAGGCCGGGAGTGGATTCGGTGACACTGGGTGACGCCGATGCGATCGCTCGTGCCGCATTGGCCTGTGCGCCCAATCCTGTTGCGGATGTGGGTGATCACGGGGTGTTGGTGTGAGCGGTTTCTTGGACTCCGGGCTGCTGTCCCCGGTGAGCGCTGGCACCAACGCCGAGGCCGAACTGACCGATGCGGCGTGGTTGCAGGCGATGCTCGATGCCGAGGTCGCGCTGGCGGCCGCCCAAGCGGATATCGGTGTGCTGCCGAGGGATGCGGCCGATGTCATCGCCAAGGCAGCGGCCGCGCACGATATCGATGTCCGCACGGTGGCTTTATCGGCTCGGGAGACCGCCAACCCCGTGGTTGGGCTGATCAAGGAACTGACCCGAGTCGTGGGTGAGATCGAGCCGAGTGCCACGGATTACGTGCATCGCGGGTCGACGAGCCAGGACATTCTCGACACCGGGGCGATGATGCTGACGAAGCGGGTGCTGGAGTTGATCGCCACGGACCTGGGCCATGTGGCCGAGGCGCTTGCGGAGCTGGCCGCGCAGCACCGTGACACCGTGATGGCCGCCCGCACGCTGGCCGTGCAGGCAGTGCCGACGACGTTCGGGCTCAAGGCATCCGGGTGGCGTGCGCTGGTTCTCGAGGCGCACACACGGGTGTGCGCGCTGGCGAATGCGCTTCCGGTATCGCTCGGCGGTGCGGCGGGAACTCTTGCCGGATACCTCGAGTACGCGGGGTCGGAGGGGGCCGAGCCCGGTGCGTTCGTCGAGAAACTGAACGCGGCATTCGCGCGCAGAACGGGGCTGGCCGAGTCCGGCTTGCCGTGGCATGCGCTGCGCGCTCCCATCGCGGATATCGGCAGCACCACAGCCTTTGTTGCGGGAGCTCTCGGGAAGCTCGCGGTGGACGTACTGACGTTGAGCCGCACCGAGATCGCGGAAGTAGCGGAGCCCGCCCCACCTGGGCGCGGCGTGTCCTCGGCGATGCCACACAAGCGAAATCCGGTGTTGGCAACCATGATCCGATCGGCGGCGCTGCAGGTTCCGGCCCTGAGCCTCGTCCTGACGCAGTCGTTGCTCAGCGAGGACGAGCGCTCGGCCGGGGGCTGGCACGCGGAATGGCTGGTGTTGCGGGAGTGTTTGCGTCTCACCGGGGGTGCAGCCCAGACCGCCGTTGAACTGAGCCGCGGACTGCAGGTGCGCGCCGAACGGATGTCGGAGAATCTTGCCCTGCTCGGCGGTCAGCCGTCGGCCGAGCGACTGTCGGCGGCACTCGCCCCACGGCTGGGCAAGGGGCCGGCGAAAGCCGTCGTCACCGCCGTGGTGGATGAGGCGGTCGCGCGTAACCTGAGTTTGCGTGAGGCAAGCCTGGCCCGGCCGGAGATCATCGAGTGGTTGAGCGAGGCCGAGATCGATGAACTGCTGGACCCCACCACCTACACCGGAGCGGCAGGTCAGCTGGTTGAGGAGGCCATCGCACGCCCTTCCTGAGGAAATCACCTGCGCGAACTTTCACTCAGGTTGATTCTTTGCGAACTGTTCGCGCGCAAGAGTCTTGACGGTGCCCTACCCCGCCCATACGGTTGCCACGCACACACGGCAGACGGGTAGTTGGGATTGACTGAGATTCAGGCGAGTGGGGCGCGCGACGCGGTGCCGAGTGCGGGCCATTCAGCGCTGGCCGTGCTGCGGCTACTGGCTTCTGGAACGGCTCCCGACGTGTTCGAGGTCAGGCTCAGGGAGATGGCGCGTGAGTCCTCGCCACCGTGGAGCGCCGCGGATCTACACCGGGCCAGGGGGTACGCCGAGCGCATCTACGGCCTTATCGAGGGGCAGAATCAGCGTGAGGCACGGCTGTCCAACTTGGTGGGCGTGGGTATCGACCTACTCGGCTGCCATGACCTCGATGAGGCGTCAACGACCCTGGTCAAACGTGCACGGATCATGCTCGACGCCGACTTCTCCTTCATCTCGGTGCGCGACGACTCGGCTCCGGAGATGCGGCATCACGTGCGCTACGTCGACGGGCCCACCACCGCCATAAACCACGGGCTCTACTTCCCGATCGGAGACGACGTCGGGTTGGTCAGTCTGTACCGCATGGGGCAGGGCCCGGTGTGGACCGCGGATTACCCTTCCGACACCAGATTCAGCCGGGCCAGCGACGGCGATGCCGCCATGCGTTCTGAGGGTGTGCACAGCCTGATGGTCATGCCGATGGAACATGAGGGACGGCATTTCGGCAACCTCTACGTCGGTTCACGGACGGTGCGCAGCTTCACCGCGGCCGAACGGTCTCTGTTCGCGAGCCTGTGCTCGTTCGCGGGTATCGCTCTTGCGCGCGCCCGCGAATTCTCCAGCAATACAGCGCAAATCAGCGCATTGGAGCGCCGGCTGGAGCTGCGGACCACGCTATTGGACACCGGTGCGGGTCCCGGAGGCATGGACGGCTTCGTCCTCACCGCCGGGGAGCAGCTCGGCGTCGCGATGCGGGTGACGGGACATGACGGAGGTGAGATCGCGTCCTATAAATGGAAACCGAACGCGCACAACATCCTTACCGCCGCGCTGACCGTTGGTGACGACTTCCACGGTGAGCTATCCGTCGCGAGTCTGGACGACGGGCCGGTCTCGTTGTACCCGTTGAAAATTCAGGATCTCGCCACCACCGCCGCCGTAGTGCTGTGCGGTGACAACCGGATGTCGCTGTCGGTGTCGCAGCTGCGTAATGACCTGTTGCGCGACGTGCTGGACTACCGCCAGCGTGACAGTAGGCTGGTCCAAATCTATGCCCGCCGTTTGGCTTTGGATCTCAATCAGCCGCATATCGTCGTCATCGTCAGACCCGAACGTGGCGGGCTGGATCGTGCGTCGCTGTGGTCGGCATCATTCGCCTCGCGGGTGGGTGGCTTGCGCGCCACACAGGACGAGGTCGTGGTGCTGCTCATCCCGGGATCCGACGCGGGGCGCACCGCCCAGACGGTATGGGACGAGACGACGGCACACCTTCGGATGCCGGTGACGGTGTCCTCCGCCGGACCGTCAGACCGGATCGAGTCCATCGAGGACACCTACCAGGACGCGATGCGCTGTATGGATGCGATGAGCGCACTGGGCGCCCTTGGAACAGCTGCTGCCGCAAACGAACTCGGCTTCCTGGGGGTGCTTTTATCGCGCCACCAGGATGTGGAGGGATTCGTCAGATCGATGGTCGGCCCCGTCATCGACTATGACGAGGACCGCGACACCGATCTGTTGCAGACACTCGACGTGTATTTCACCGTCGGTGCCAGTCCCACCCGCGCCGCGAAGATCCTGCACACACACCCGAACACCGTGGTGCGCCGACTCGACCGGGTGAATGAACTACTTGGTGACGGGTGGCAGGATGCCGAGCGGCTCCTGGACACGCAGCTCGCCATCAAGCTGTGGAAAGTGAGAGGTTCGCTGCTCACTCGCCAGACCGGGTGACACCAGGCATCCGACTGCCGCCGCGATGGACACCAGGGTGGCATGCCGGTGCCATCCGGTGAACGACCGTCCTGCGAAGTCCTGCATGCCCATCCGGTTCGCCAGGTGCAGGTATCCCTGTTGCACGTGATCTGCCAGTGCCACCTGATGCGCCTGTGACGAGGTGGAGAACTCGGGGTCATTGGTCAACCAGAGTTCGGTGCGCGCACGCGAATGGTCCAGGGGAGTCATCCCGACGAGCGTCAACGGTGTCCGCGATCGTGGTGCCGCGGGGTCGGCCAGCTGAACCTTGGCGATGCTGATCAGGTGGCGGCGTCCCTGATAGACGTACTGCTCGGTGCGGCGGGAGCCCTTGGTGGCCTGCACGATCTGGGCGGCCGGCAGCACACGCCCCTGGTAGCCCGCGAATGCCGGGTCAACGACCTGAAGCTGTAGGTCGCTGGGTACTCGGGTGGTCGCGACCTGGTGTGCGAGTGTCCCGAAGACCTGTGCCAGGTCCGCGCCACTGGCGCCGAGCAGATCGAAGATGACCGGCGCCTTCGCGGGGCGCGCCACCCGGGCGAACTCTTGGAACGACGAGAGCGCGCAGCCGCTCACCGACTCCAGCGGGTAGTCCTCGGGGATGGAGGTCTTCGACTTCTTGGTGGTGGACTCCAGCCAGGGCTGCGACAGGTGCAGCCGCCAGCTCACCGGCACCGCGAAGCCGTCGGCAGCGAGCCACACGCTGAGGGCCAGCTGGCCGTTGACCGCGCGGCCGGCGCGCGGGCAATACCGTCGGTCCACGCCTACCGAGTGCACGCCGGCCTTGGGGATCAGCATCGGGGTCACCACCCATGCCGCCGCGTGGTACGCGCTGGTGAGATAGGACGTCAGGTCCCGGCGCACCGCCCACCAGTCCCAGGTGGAGCTGTTCACGAAGTGATGCAGATTCTGCTCGCTCACCTCGCGACCCATCGATTGGCCCATGCTGGCCGCCATGTTCCGTGCCGACTTACGTCCGCGCACCTTCAGCAGGCCGGTGACATAGTCCTCACCCTTGGCGCGCTGATCGCAGCGTGGCAGCGATCGCAGCACTTCGGGGCATACATGCGAGGCTACGGACGCCATCGCGTCGACCGAGTTGACGCGTGGGCGCGTATCGAACAGTTCGGTCGCGGCCTGGGTCTTGGTCGCAGATGTCATGCTGAAGCACCTCGATGAGTTAGCGGATGTTCAATGTCGACCCAAGAATGGGCGAGACTCGGGCTGAGGGCCAGGTATTGGCACCACACAAAGTGACGGACTATGCGGGTGCCCCGCTACACCGACGTTGGTGGACTAATGCGAGATGGCTGATTGGTGAACAGCCCTCTGAACTGGGACTTGTTGTTTGCGACCTGAGTGCATAGGTGGCGCAATGGGGTGGCTAGGGGGTCAACTTGACGGATTGTCTCCGAACTGACGAATTGAATTCGCGATTGTTTGGTGCGCGATGCCGTATCCCGAAGATAGAGAGGTGATTACCCGGCGGGAATTGCTAGGAACAGCCTTTGCGTTGGCTGGAGCGGCGGCGATTGCCGGTTGCGGCTCGCAGGCTCGTGCGGCAAACCCGCAAGTTACGGTGACCGGCGGCGCGATTCGGGGGGAGACCGCCGGCACGGTGCACGTGTTCCGCGGCGTTCCCTATGCGCAGCCGCCGACGGGAGAGAATCGTTTCCGATCCCCCCGTGCGGTGACTCCGTGGGCAGACACGTTGAACACCACCCGGTTTGGCTCGGACTTCATTCAGCCGGCCGGTGGCGATCCGGTGCGTCAGGAAGATGCGCTCTACGCCAATGTGTGGACGCCGTCGGTCGACGGCGCAGCGTCGCTGCCGGTGATCGTCTACGTCCACGGTGGTGGCTGGTCCCGGGGGGCGGGCAGCCTGCCGGTGTACGACGGGGCAGCGCTCGCCGATCGCGCCGGTGCCGTCGTCGTCAACTTCAACTATCGGCTGGGTGCGTTCGGGTTCTGCAGTCATCCGGCTCTGGAAGACCCCGCCACCGGGCTGCACGCCAACTGGGGGTTACAAGACCAGATCGCCCTGCTGCGCTGGGTTGGTGAGAATGCCAAGGCATTTGGCGGTGATCCGGGAAACATCACGCTCGTCGGTACCTCGGCGGGTGGTGCGAGCACGTGGCAGCTGTCCCTGCACCCGCAGACGCGCCCGCTGCTGCGCCGGATCATCAGTATCAGCCAGGCGCACGTGTGGAGTCCGTACCTGAGCCTCACTCCGGACGATGCCACCGCGGCGTTCGATGCGCTGGCCGCCGCTCAGGGGATCGCGGTGAAGAATCTGAAAGACGTACCGGCGGATCGGATCCGCGACTGGTGGGTTGCGCAATTCGCCCTGCCGAAGCAGCAGCGGGTGGTCAAGAGCGGTCGTCAGTACCGCGGACCGGTGCTGGATCCGGTGCTCCTTCCGGCCTTCGACGTCAATCAGCCGTTACCGGACATCCCCACCATCTCCATCTATACGAGCACCGAGGGAGCCTTCTTCACCGGCCCCAACGCGCCCGAACCACAGGCGCAACCCACCGATGCGGCCTCGCTGCACGCCGCGTTCCGCGACATCCTGGAGCAGGGGGTGCCCTCCGTGTCGGAGGCGACTGTCTCCGATGCCGTTGCCTTGTACACAGATTCGGCAAAGCAGGATGGCAGGCCGACGGATCCACTATCGCTGTGGACTGAGCTGTGGGGCGATGCCCTGATCCGTCACGACATCCTCGCGTTCACCCGTCGTGCAGCGGTGGAGCGACGCGCACCGCTGTACCTGATGGAGTATGCGCACCCGGTGAAGCCGCCGTACTTCGGTGTGCCGCACGAGTCGACATCGCCGTTCCTCTTCGGTACCTACGCACACCCGACCAACGTGGCCAAGTTCGGCGACGGTCCGAAAGAGCGGGAAACCTCGGCCGCCTTTATGGATCTGGTGGCGGAGTTCGTGCACGGCAAGGCGCCGGCAAGTCCGCGGCTGCCGCAATGGGATCCGGTGGGACAGGACGTGCACCAGCTCGTGCTGCGTGACGGAGCCGGAACCATCACCACCCCTCCCAAGACCACACAGCTGGGCGTTCTCGACGCAGTCCAGTGGGGCAAGTGAATCGGAAATCAAACGAATGGAGATCACGAGAATGACTGCGCCATCACTGCTGCTCAATACCGGACGGGCAGTACAGCAGCCGGTCTGGGAGAACAACGCACATCTGGAGCGGGTGCGCTCTGAGCTCAGCGAGCTGCCCGCACTGGTCGGATCCGACGAGATCAGGACTCTGCGCACGCTGCTGAGCACTGTCGCTCAGGGCCGGGCCACCATCATCCAGGCGGGTGACTGCGCGGAGGACCCGCAGGAGTCGACCGATGCACACGTGGCCCGCAAGGTTGGGCTACTCAACATCCTCGCCGGCACCATGCGGATGAAGACGCATCGTCCGGTGCTGCGCGTCGGACGCATCGGCGGGCAGTACGCCAAACCGCGGTCCAAGCCCACCGAGACCATCGACGGTGTCGAGTTGCCCTCATTCCGTGGGCATCTGGTCAACAGTCCGCAACCGCATCCGGTGCACCGGCGCGCCAATCCGGACCGGATGCTGGCCGGATACTGGGCCGCGAACCGGGTGATGAGTCACCTGGGGTGGCGGGTGCCTTCCTCACTGTCTGTCATCGAGCCGCCGGTGTGGACGTCCCATGAGGCGTTACTGCTCGACTACGAGGGGCCCCAGCTGCGCCGCGACGGTGAGAACCGCATGGTGCTCACGTCCACGCACTGGCCCTGGATCGGGGACCGGACCCGGCATCTCGACGGCCCGCATGTCGAATTGTTCTCCCGGATTGCCAATCCCGTCGCGTGCAAGGTGGGGCCGTCGATGACGACGGAAGACCTGCTCGCGCTGTGCGACAAACTGGATCCGGAGCACGAGAGCGGTCGACTCACACTGATCGCGCGGTTGGGTGCCTCGTCGGTGCGGTCCAAGCTTCCTGACTTGGTTGCCGCAGTTCGCGATTCCGGTCACCCGGTGATCTGGCTGTGCGACCCGCTGCACGCCAACACGGTGTCCACCGATTCGGGGTACAAGACTCGGCACGTCCAGACGGCCATCGACGAGGTACGTGGCTTCCGTGAGGTGCTCGCCGATGCCGGTGTGCACGCGGGTGGGTTGCACCTTGAGGCCACACCGGACGACGTCATCGAGTGCGTTTACGACGGCTCCCAGAATCACGAAGTGGGCGAGCGGTATTCAACGCTGTGCGATCCGCGACTCAACGCCGCGCAGGCAACCGAGGTGGTGTCCGCATGGTAGCGGTGGTCACCGGTGCAGGTGGCGGAGTTGGTTCACGGGTGGTGACCACGCTGGCACGCCGGGATGAGCGGGTAGTCGCGGTGGATATCGATGAGGTGGCCATCAAGCAGCTCGTCGAATATGCCGCCGATGAGGGGCTGGATGTCATCGGGCAGGTCCTGGACATCACCGATGACACTGCCGTCGCGGTGGGGGTGTCCGATATCGAGTCCCGTGTGGGCCCGATAACCTCGCTGGTCAACGGCGCGGGCGTACTGAGGACCGGCGCGGCGGTGGAGTTTTCCGACGCAGACTGGGCACGCACCTTCGATGTCAACGTACGTGCGCCCTTCGTGCTGAGCCGGGAGGTGGCGCGGCACATGATTCCGCGCCGCGCGGGATCAATCGTGACGATCGCCTCTAACGCGGCATTGGTGGCGCGTAAGGGAATGACGGCATATTCGGCGTCCAAGGCGGCCGCCAATGCCTTCACCAAGAGCCTTGGGCTTGAGCTCGCCGAGCATGGAATCCGTTGTAACGTGGTGGCTCCGGGATCTACGGACACCCCCATGCTGCGGGCCATGCTCGGTGATTCCTCCGACGCCGGGCTCATCGCCGGAAGCCTTGACGACTACAAGCCGGGGATTCCGTTGGGGCGCGTTGCCCAGCCACAGCACATCGCCGATGCCGTGGCCTTCCTGCTTTCCGACCAAGCCGCCCACATCACCATGCACACGCTGGTGGTCGACGGCGGCGCGACGCTAGGGGTTTGACCCATGACCACCGTTGATGCTCTTCGCGTAAACGGCTCATCGCCAGCCACACGCGGCATCCCGATCATTGCCGAATACGACCTGCCCACCGTCGATCTGCTGCCCGCCAACACCGCGACCTGGCAGATCGATCCCGACCGCGCTGTACTGCTCATTCACGATATGCAGCGCTACTTCCTTGCTCCACTGCCTGTTTCATTGCGCGCGGAGCTGGTGAGCAACGTCGCCGCCATCCGTGACCGGAGCGTGGCGGCCGGAATCCCGATCGCCTACACGGCCCAACCCGGCAGCATGACCCAGGAGCAGCGCGGTCTGCTCAAGGATTTCTGGGGTCCCGGGATGCGTGTCGACGAGGAACATCGCCGGATCGTCGATCCGATCGCTCCCGAAGCGGGGGATTGGGTTTTCACGAAGTGGCGCTACAGCGCATTCCATCGCTCGGCGCTGTTGGAGCGGATGCATGCGACCGGTCGGGACCAGTTGGTGATCTGCGGGGTCTACGCGCACGTCGGAGTGCTGATGACGGCGGTGGACGCGTTCACCCACGACATCGAGACCTTCCTGGTGGCCGATGCGATCGCCGATTTCGATGACGAATCGCATTGGATGGCACTGGAATACGCGGCGCGGCGGTGCGCCGTGCTGACCGTTACGGATGAGGTGCTGACATGAGCGATCTGCTGGGGCGGGTATTGGCCGGAGAAGCCGGACCGTTCGCGCTGCTGTATCGGCCGGAATCCGGTGCGCCGGACACCGTCGATGTGTTCGCCGGCGCGGTGACCTCCGTCGAAAGAATCGCCGACCTGCCACTGCGTGACGATCAGATTGGGCATGATCTGCTGGCATTGGTGCCGTATCGGCAAATCGCCGAGCGAGGATTTGTGGCGCCGGATGACGGTGCTCCGCTATTGGCGCTGGAGATCGAGCGGCAGGAGCTGGTGCCGCTGACCGAGGTGCTGGATCGAATCCCCGAGCATCCGGTGGTGGTGGGCCACAGCGATTTCGACATCGATGACGAGGAGTACGCGCGTCTGGCAGCGGGCATCATCTCCGAGGAGATAGGCCAGGGTGCCGGCGCCAACTTCGTGTTGAAGCGGAACCTGCTCGTGCAGTTGCACGATTATTCGATCAACACGGCATTGACGCTCTTCCGCCGGCTGCTGGAGCGTGAGAAGGGTGCGTATTGGACGTTCCTGGTGAGCACCGGGGAACAGGTGTTCGTCGGTGCCACGCCCGAACGCCATATCAGCGTGCAGGATTCGTTGGCGGTGATGAACCCGATCAGTGGGACCTACCGGTACGGCGTGAATGGTCCGAGCCTGGATGCCGTCATGGAATTCCTTGCCGACACCAAGGAGTCCGATGAGCTCTACATGGTGGTCGATGAGGAGCTGAAGATGATGGCCCGCATCTGCCCCGACGGTGGACAGGTGCAGGGACCGTATCTGAAGGAGATGGCGCGGCTCGCCCATACCGAGTATTTGATCTCGGGTGTGACGAACCGCGATCCGCGAGAGATCTTGGCCGAGACCATGTTCGCGCCCACCGTGACCGGAAGTCCATTGGAGAACGCGTGCCGCGTGATCCAGCGCTATGAGCCCGAGGGCCGCCGGTACTACAGCGGTGTCGCCGCGTTGATCAGCACCGACCCCGTCGGCGTGCGGCAACTGGATTCGGCGATCCTGATCCGGACCGCCGAGATCTCACCGGATGGAGCACTGACCGCCGGTACCGGGGCCACCATCGTCAGGCATTCCAATCCTACGAGTGAGGCCGCCGAGACCCGCAGCAAGGCAGCGGGATTGCTCTCTGTATTGACCACTCGCCGTGAGCTACGCAGCCATCCACGGGTGACGGAAGCGCTCGCGAACCGCAACACCGGTATCGGGACCTTCTGGCTGGGGCACGGTTCGGGGGAGAGCGCCACGAACTTGGCGGGCCGTACCGCGCTGGTGGTCGACGCGGAGGACACCTTCACCTCGATGATCGGGTTGCAGTTGCGGGCCTTGGGATTACGGGTCGAGATTCGCCGGTTTGATGAGCACATCGATCCCGGATCACATGACTTCCTGGTGCTCGGCCCGGGGCCTGGAGACCCGACGGCGATCGATGTACCGAAGATCGCCGCCCTCACCGCATTGACGAAGACGGCGCTGACTCGGCGCGTGCCCTTTCTGTCGATCTGCCTGAGTCATCAGGTGCTGTGCCGGCAGCTGGGCCTGCCTATCCGGCGCAGGGAGCAGCCGAACCAGGGTGTGCAGCGGCAGATCGATCTGTTCGGTACCGAGCGGTACGTCGGGTTCTACAACACCTTCGCCGCGGTGACGGGCGGGGAGTGGGTGGACACTGCGGCGGGCCGGGTGCAGATCAGCGCGGACGCGGTCACGGGTGAGGTGCATGCATTGCGTGCGAAGCGATTCGCGTCGATCCAGTTCCATGCCGAGTCCATTCTGACGCGGGATGGCGTCGGGATCTTCGGTGAGCTGTTGACGCCGCTGGCGACGGGGGTTCCGGTACTAGCATGACGAGTGTGCGCATCGACATTCACGCTCACTTGTGGTCCGACGACTATCTCTCGTTGCTTGACGGTTACGGGCGCCCCGGCACCGATGTCCATCGCGGTCTCGGGGCCGGGGCCACGCGGGACGATCTGGACGGGCGTTTTGCGTTGATGGATGAGGCGGGCGTGGACCTGCAGATCCTCACCGCGACACCGGCATCGCCGCATTTCGAGGACGAGGTTGCGGCCGTGGCAAGTGCGCGGTTCATCAACGACGAGTACGCGAAGCTGGCGACGGAGTATCCGGGGCGGTTCCGTGCGCTGGCATCATTGCCGCTGCCGCATATCCCGGCCGCGCTGGAGGAATTGACTCGGGCGATCGATGAGCTGGACATGTACGGCGCGGCGATCACCACCTCGGTGCTCGGGCGTTCCATCGCCGATCCGATCTTCGATCCGCTGTATGCGGAGCTGAATCGCAGGGGTGCAATCCTTTTCGTACACCCCGCGGGGTGTGGTGCGGAATCGTCACTGATCACTGATCACTCACTGACCTGGTCAATCGGGGCGCCGATCGAGGACACCATCGCGATCATGCATCTGATCGTTGCGGGTATCCCGTCGCGGTATCCGGACATGAAGATCGTGACGTGTCATCTGGGCGGTGCGTTGCCCATGGTGTTGGAGCGTGCGAACCGGCAGGTCACCGAGTGGGAAGCGACGCATTGCCCGGAAGCGCCCAAGGATGCCGTCCGCCGGCTGTGGTTCGACACCGTCGGGCATGACCACACCCCCGCATTGCAGGCGGCTGTCGCGTCATTGGGTGCGGACAGGCTGATCTTCGGATCGGACTTTCCCTACCAAGGGGGCGCCAGGTACGTCAGCTCCGCGAGCTACATCGAGGATGGTCTGCCGGCCGAGGATGCGTCGTTAATCCTGGACCACAACGGCGCTGAGTTGTTGGGGTTGAGCGGCGCTAAACATCTTCTGCCCCAATAGTTTCAACAGTCACAAACCGAGCGGTTCTGTCGGTGGGTGCGGTTATCATTCGAACATGGGTTCGATTGAGGTGTTGGAGGCGGCGGTTGATGCCGTGTGCGCTGACACCTTGGACGGGTTCTCGAACTCTGAGCTGCTGGCGGTGTTGGCGCGGGTGGAAGTGGCCCAACGGCGGCTGCTGTCTGCCTCACACGCCGGGATTGCGCAGTTGGTACGGCAAGCGTCTCCGGTAGAGCTTGGGGGCACGTCGTTTCCGGATGTGTTGTCCCGGCGCCTGCATATCAGCAGGGGTGCGGCCCGGCGGCGGATCGCCGACGCCGAGCATCTCGCCCCGCGGCGGGCGATCACCGGTGAGGTGCTTGAACCTCAACTACCGCGCACCGCCGAAGCGTTGGAGCGCGGCGATATCGGCGAGGAACACGTGCGGGTGATTCGGCAGTTCTTTGACCGGCTGCCGGTGGTGGTCGATGCCCCGACTCGCCAAGCGGCCGAGGCGCAGTTGGCTGTCATGGCCTCCCAGTTTCGGCCCGAACAGCTGCGTACCGGTGCCGACCGGATGATGGCACTGCTGAACCCGGACGGAGAGTTCTCCGATGTGGATCGGGCCCGGCGCCGCGGGGTGAGCATCGGACAACAAGGCTTCGATGGCATGTCACCCATCTCGGGACTACTCGATCCGGAGACCCGGGCCTATCTGGATGCGGTGTTTACGAAACTGGCCGCACCGGGCATGTGTAACCCGGCCGATCAAACACCCCTTGTGGATGGCGAGCCGTCACCCGAAGCCGCCGAACACGACACCCGCACCAGCGCGCAACGCAACCACGACGCACTGCGCGCCGCTCTGCGAGCAACATTGGCCTCCGGCGAATTGGGTTCACACCACGGCCTGCCCGTGACGGTCGTTGTCACCACCACCTTGCGAGAGTTGGAAGACGCGGCCGGTATCGCGATCACCGGCGCCAGCACCCGCCTACCGATGCGGGACCTGATCCGCGCGGCCACGCATGCTCACCACTACCTGAGCATCGTCGATGACGACGGCAGACCCCTGTATCTGGGACGTGCCAAGCGGATCGCGTCGGCGGATCAGCGGATCGTGTTACACGCCCGCGATCGTGGCTGCACCCACCCCGGCTGCCAAGTCCCTGGATATCTCTGCGAGGTCCACCACCTCACCGAATGGGCCCAGGGCGGACCCACCGACATCGACAACCTCACCTTCGCCTGCGCACCACACCACCGCCTCCTAGGCCACGGCTGGACCACCCGAAAACGCAAAGACGGCACCACCGAATGGATACCCCCACCACAGCTGAAGCTGGGTGAGGAAAGACCGCTGACCCCCGCCTACTAGACTGATGGCCGGACCCCGCGCGGCGTCTATCCTGTGAACTCCCCCAGGGCTGGAAGGCAGCAAGGGTCAACGGGCTCTGTCGGGTGCGCGGGGTCCCCTTTCCGAAGATCGCGCCCTCCGGATGCCCCTCAGGGGCGAATAGGGGAAAGTCGTGTCGTTCCTGTCGCTTGGACCCGACGAACTCGCAGCTCAGCATCGGTTGCAGCAGGAGAATTACACCCAGCTCAAGGCCAAGGGGCTGTCGCTGGACCTCACCCGGGGAAAGCCCGCGCCGGAGCAGCTTGACCTGTCCAACGGCCTGCTGTCCCTACCCGGCGCCGATGACTTCCGAGACGGCAATGGCACCGATACGCGCAACTACGGCGGCGGCAACGGCCTGCCGGAGCTGCGCGCAATCTTCGGCGAGCTACTCGGCGTCCCGGCACCCAATCTGATCGCCGCCAATAACGCCAGCCTGTCGCTCATGCACGACGTGATCGTGTACTCGCTGCTGCACGGCAACGTCGACTCACCGCGGCCTTGGTCGCAGGAGCCGTTGGTCAAATTCTTGTGCCCGGCGCCCGGGTACGACCGCCACTTCGCGATCACCGAATCCTTCGGCATCGAGATGATTCCGGTCCCGCTGCGTGAGGACGGCCCGGACGTCGACCTCATCGAGGAACTCGTCGCCTCCGATCCGACCATCAAGGGCATGTGGACCGTGCCTGTCTTCTCCAACCCGACGGGCACGGTGTACTCCTGGGAGGTCACCCGCCGCCTCGTCCAGATGAATACGGCCGCACCGGATTTCCGGTTGTTCTGGGACAACGCCTACGCCGTGCACACGCTCACACACGATTTCGTCCGGAATGTGGACCTGCTGGGTCTCGCCGAAACCGCCGGGCACCCCAACCGCCCGTTGATCTTCGCCTCCACCTCCAAGATCACCTTCGCCGGTGCGGGCGTCAGCTTCATGGGCGGATCGCTGGCCAATATCGCCTGGTATCTGCAGCATGCCGGTAAGCGCAGCATCGGGCCCGACAAGGTCAATCAGTTGCGGCACCTACGCTTCTTCGGCGATGCCGAGGGCGTCAAGCTGCACATGCAGAAGCATCAGCAGATCCTTGCGCCCAAATTCCAACTGGCACTTGAGATCCTGGACGATCGGTTGCGGGAGAGCAAGATCGCGTCCTGGAGTGAGCCCAAGGGCGGCTACTTCATCAGCCTTGATGTGCTTGACGGCACCGCCAAGCGCACCGTCGCCCTGGCCAAGGAGGCCGGCATTGCGCTCACGGAGGCCGGGGCTACGTTCCCGTACCGAAACGACCCGGACGACAAGAACATTCGGTTGGCGCCGACGTTCCCGCCGCTGGAGACCGTAGGCGCTGCCGTCGACGGTCTTGCGACGTGCGCACTGCTGGCGGCGACCGAAAAGCTGTTGGAGCGTGGCGCCTAGGGTGCGTTTTGCACCTTGGCGACCTGCTTGTTGAGCAGCGTCAGCGCCAGCTTGTCGTCATCGCTGGTCCACGGCTCCATGGCATGTAAGACCTTGACGGTCACCGTGGCGCCGCGTGGCTGTGCGGTGAGCGTCTTGATGGTGATCGGGACGGTCTGTTCACCGTCCACGCCCACGGTGCCCGTGAAGACGGTCGCGGTCGTGTCCACGGTGGTCCCGGAGACCTTCTCCACCTTCACGCTGCCCGTCCCGCCCACTCCGTCGAGATCCAGTGTGACGGAACCGCATCGCCCGGCCTTCTCCTGCAGCGATGCGAAAGAGTCGGCAATGCCCTTGCCGACCACCACGTCCACCCGGATGGCTCCGTCCTCGTACTGCGTGGCCGCTTGGTCAAAGGGGACGGTGTCGTGATTGACGAAGATGTTGCACTCGACCGGGCTTACGGTGGGGCCGTCTTGGCCCGGCTGCTTGAGCACCTCATAGGTGCCGGAACCGTCGGGGAAGTCCTCGCGCGGCAGCAGGAGACTGGCGGGATCACCCTTGGGCAGTCCGGGTGAGCCATCCGATTTCGCTTCACCCTCGACGACGTTGGAGCACGCGGAGACGATGATCAGCGCTGCGGATATCGCAGCGATGGACAGTGTGCGGGTCACAGGATTCCCCAACCGTTGCGTGCCTATCTGCCTACGGCGCGTTCTGCACCTTGGCGATCTGCTTGTTGAGTAGATCCAACACCAACGTGTCCTGCTCTGGTGTCCACGGATCTATGAATCGGTCGACCTCGATCCGGACGGTCGTGCCCCGAGGGTGTGCGACTGCGATATGCGACTCGACACCGATCTGATCTCCGTCCGGCCCAAGGAGGCCGCCAATCTTGACCAACTTGGTCTCCACCGCGGCACCGGGCAGGTCGGCAATGGAGACTTTCGCCTTCATGGCCACCCCGTCGCCCTCCATCTGCACCGACGCGCATTCTTGCGCTCGCTTCGCGAGATCGTCGAACGACTGCTTGATCCCGAGCCCGACACTGCTCTCTGCCGTCACGGTGTCCGCCTCGTACTTGGCTTGCGCTCTGTCGTAGTCGCCGTCTCCCTCGGAAATGAACTCATAGCATCCGGGCGGATTGACCTTCTCCGGCTTGGGCTTGCCGGTCTTTTCCTTATCCAGCTGGCCCTTGTCCTCGACCGTGAACTTCCCATTGCCTGCGGGAAAGTCCTCACGGGTGAGCAACAGTGCGCTCGCCGGCCCCGTGGGCAACTTCACGGTCGGTTCATCCGGCTGCTGCGAACTTGATGACGGCGCCGGTGGATTGTCCGGCGATTCCTTAGATTCCTTGGAACAAGCGGAGGTAAATGCGAGTGTGATGACACTCGCGCCCACCGCCAACACAGTGCTCATATCAACGCGACGTGTCCTCATGGCCGGACTTTAGCGAACAAGATCACCCGGCGTGGCGGTTTGTTCACCGGGCGGCCCGGGGAGGGGAGCTGGGTGGAACAGTCTGTGGTCGCCGGTACCCTTGCTCTCCGTGGCCCTGTACCGCAAGTATCGCCCGGCGAATTTCGCCGAAGTCGTCGGCCAGGAGCATGTCACCGGACCGTTGACCACTGCCCTGGACGCTGGCCGGATCAACCACGCCTATCTGTTCTCGGGGCCCCGTGGCTGCGGTAAGACGTCCTCGGCCCGCATTCTGGCCCGCTCGCTGAACTGCGCGCAGGGTCCCACCTCGACGCCCTGTGGCACCTGCGACTCATGTATCGCGCTGGCTCCCAATGGTTCGGGCAACGTCGATGTCATCGAGCTCGACGCCGCCAGCCACGGCGGTGTGGACGACACCCGCGAGCTGCGCGACCGCGCCTTCTACGCGCCCGCCCAGTCGCGCTACCGCATCTTCATCATCGACGAAGCGCACATGGTCACCACTGCGGGTTTCAACGCGCTACTCAAGATCGTCGAGGAGCCGCCCGAGCATCTGATCTTCGTCTTCGCGACCACCGAACCGGAGAAGGTGCTGCCCACCATCCGGTCGCGTACCCACCACTATCCGTTCCGGCTGCTGGCGCCCAAGACGATGCGCACGCTCGTCGAGGGTATCTGTGCGCAGGAGAACGTGGCCGTCGACGATCCGGTGTATCCGCTGGTGATCCGCGCCGGTGCTGGGTCGCCCCGCGACACCCTGTCGGTGCTCGATCAACTTCTTGCCGGCGCCGACGAAGAGCGTGTCACCTACCAGCGGGCGCTCTCGCTGCTGGGTGTCACCGATATCGCGCTGATTGACGACGCGGTGGACGCACTCGCGGCCGGTGACGGTGCCGCGGTCTTCGGTGCCATCGAAGGCGTGATGGATGCCGGGCACGATCCGCGGCGGTTCGGCACCGATCTGCTTGAGCGTTTCCGCGATCTGATTGTCCTGCAGGCTGTTCCGGATGCCGCGGAGCGCGGCGTGGTCGATGCGCCACAGGATGTGCTCGAGCGTATGCGCGAGCAGGCCGAGCGCATCGGTCCTGCCACGCTGACGCGGTACGCCGAGGTGCTGCATGCCGGGCTGGGGGAGATGCGTGGCGCGACGGCGCCACGGCTGCTGTTGGAAGTGGTGTGCGCGAGACTGCTGTTGCCGTCGGCGGCCGATGCCGAATCGGCTGTGCTGCAACGTGTCGAGCGTATCGAGAAGCGTCTGGACATGTCGGTGCCGGAGGCCGGTGGAGGAGGCGCGGCACCGCGTTTCGTCCGTAAGTCGCAGGCGCCCGCTGCCCCGACCGCGGAAGCCGCCACTGTCCCGGCCGCAGAGGCGCCCGCGTCACCCGCGCCCACCCCGGCGCCCGAACCTCCCACGCCGGCACCGGCTCCCGCACCCGAACCTCCGGCACCAGCTCCCGCACCGACGCCCGCGCCGAGTCCGGAACCGGGGCCCGCTCCTGAACCAAGACCTGAGCCGCCCGCGCCGGAACCCGTTCCCGAACCGGAACCTCCCGCGCCGGAGCCAACTCCCGAACCGGAGCCTGAACCCGAGCCCGCTCCGGAACCTGAGCCCCGCCAGCCCGGTGCCCTCGATACCACCGCCGTGCGCAATGCCTGGGCGGAAATCCGGTCCAAGGTCAGGGACCGCAGCCGCACCACCGAGGTCATGCTCTCGGGCGCTACCGTGCGCGCCATTGAGGGTAAGACCCTTGTGCTGTCCCATGATTCGCCGCCATTGGCCAAGCGCATCACCGAGTCGCGTAACGCTGAGGTCATTCGAGAGGCGCTGAAGGATGCGCTCGGTGTGGACTGGGAGATCCGCTGCGAGGTGGGCAGCGCCGAGGCGACGGCGCCTGCGGCAGGTACCCGACCGGCCAAGGCTGCTCCCCGGGTGGTGACCCGTCCGAGCCGCCCGACGGCTGAACCCGAGCCGACTCCCGAACCTGAGCCAGAGCCGCCGTCGCCGGAGGACGAAGAGGAGCAGATGCTCGCCGAGGCCGGGCAGGGCGAGGCTGGGCCGCGGCGTGATCCCGAAGAGGTTGCGCTGGAACTACTTCAGAACGAGCTGGGCGCCCGCAAGATCGATCCCAGCTAGGGCTGCCACCACGGGCGCAGCGGCAACGAGGAGCCGCCACGCTCATCGAGCTTGGTGGCCAACACCTGGTGGAGCTGAACGACGTTGCGTTCGAAGCCCAGTCGCGAACCGGCCATGTACAGGCCCCACACCTTCGCGGTGGCCTCGCCCACTTCACCCACCGCCGCATCCCAGTGTTCGACGAGGTTGGCGCACCACTCCTTGAGTGTCAGCGCGTAATGATGGCGCAGGTTCTCCTCGTGCAGCACCTCGAGACCGACGTTCTGTATCTCGGTGATGATCCTGCCGGATCCGGTCAGCTCCCCGTCGGGGAACACATAACGGTCAATGAAATACCCTGCTACGGCGGAGGTTCGGTTGTCCGGCCGGGTGATGCAGTGATTGAGCAGCAGGCCACCGGTCTTGAGCCGCGACTGCAGGAACCGGAAGTACGCCGGATAGTTCGCGATGCCGATGTGCTCGGTGAGCCCAATGGACGAGACGGCATCGAACTCGCGTTCCGTGATGTCCCGGTAGTCGGCATGACGAACCTCGGCCAGGTCCGAGAGCCCCTCGTCGGCAATGGCTTTCTGGGCCCAGGCCGCCTGCTCCGCGGAGAGCGTGACACCGGTGGCCCGTACGCCGCGCCGCGCCGCGTACCGGACCATCGAGCCCCATCCGCAGCCCACATCGAGCAGCCGGTCACCGGCCTTGAGCCCCAGCTTGTCGAACACCAGCCGGTACTTGTTCTCCTGCGCCTCCTCCAGGCTGGCATCGGCGTTGGGATAGCAGGCGCACGTGTAGGTCATGGACGATCCAAGCACCCACTCGTAGAACGTATTCGAGACGTCATAGTGATGGTGGATGGCCTCGGAGTCGCGTGTCTTGCTATGGCGAAATCCTTCGACGATCCGCCGCCAACGGGGTAGCGCCTCCTGCGGGGGTGGCGCGATGGGCCGTAGATGCTCAAGACCGATCGACCTGACGATATTGGCCAGCACCCGCGCGGGTGGACGTTTGAAGTCCAGTCTTTCGGCCATGGCCTTCAGCAGTTCATAGGGGTCTCCCGGATGAACCCCTTGCATCTCGATATCGCCCGAGACGTAGGCCCGCGCCAGCCCTAAATCACCTGGAGCCGTTGCCAAATACGTGGTACCTCGTGGTGTCAGCAGATCGAGTCCCAGCTCCGCGTTCTCCGGACCAGCCTTGCTGCCGTCGTATGCGCTGAACCGCAGCGGCAGATCACCGGCTGCCATGATTTCCAGGATCTCGGCCAACGAGAGCTTGCCGCTCTCGCCTCGATCATTCTTGGCTTGTGTGGTTGTCATTGTCGCCGTACCGCCTTCGCATAGAGATCCAGCAATCGGTTATCCGGGTCGTACGTCTTCTTCAAGGTCCGGTAGTGCTCGCCGCCGTATTGCGACTCGAACTCGTCTCGTGAATAGAAGGATTCGGAGTACAACGACTTGTGCCCACCCAGCTCACCTACCTTGCGCTCGATGAGCCTGTTGGTGGTGCCCTCGACGGGACCGATGGGCACGGAGGACCAAAACCCGATGTTGACGTATGTCTGTCCCGACCGTATCGGGTACAGCGGCCAACCCTGGTCATCGCGTAATCGCAAGGGACACAGCCACACCGGTTCGATCGGGATCTCGTCCAGGAACCAGCGCAGGAACTCCGCGGTCTGCGCGATCGGTACCTCGACGTCCTGCACGACACGTTCGCGGGCGGGACGTCCGTTGAACCGCTCGATGCGGTCGGCGATGTCATAACGCTGGTCCAGACCGATCATCTTCCAATACACGCTGCTGCGCCGGTACTTTCGCGGCCACAGTCGCCGGATGCGCGGATTCTGCGCACCGAAGGCACGCGAACACCAGAACCAGTCCGTGTCCCAGCGCCATAGATAGTCGTGAATTGTCAGCCGATCGTTGCTGATTCCGTCCGTGTGCTGGATTGACCGGTAGTAGATGCGTTGCCCGGTGTAATCGCTCACCGGTCCCGCAGTGGCCGTCTGGGTGCCCAGGCAGAGGTAGGACTCGTCGGTGCTGAACACTGCGCCGTCCACGTAGTCCACGGGTTCGCCCTGATAGGTGGCCGAGGCCACGACTGTGTCCATCGCCGTCACCAGGTCATCGACGCTGCGGAATCGAATGTGGCGCAAGGCGACGAATGGTTTGACGGGTTCGAGTTCGATGCGCAGACGCACCGAGTAGCCCAGCGTGCCGTACGAATTGGGGAAGCCCCGGTACAGATCCGGATGACGATCCGGCGCGGCGGTGATGATCTCGCCCGCGCCGGTGAGAATGTCCATCTCGAGGACGGATTCGTGCGGAAGTCCGTTGCGAAAGGATGTGGATTCGATGCCGAGTCCGGTGACCGCTCCACCCAGCGTGATCGTCTTGAGCTGTGGCACCACCAAGGGCGAGAGCCCGTGCGCAAGTGTTGCCGCGACCAGGTCCTCATAGGTGCACATGCCGGCCACATCGGCCGTCCTCTTGACGGTGTCCACGTCGATGACACCGGTGAGCCCGGAGGTATCCAGGCCCGGTGTGGTCGACTTTGCCCTTGCGCGGAACAGATTTGACGTGGGCTTAGCCAAACGGACAGTCGCCGTCGTGGGAATGGCCCGGTAACTTCGCAGTAGCCGGTTCACTCCCTCGGCGTGCACCGATCCCATTGTGATAGGCACAATTCCTACGCTAGCCCGGTTCCGGGCGGGGCGCATCCGAGATCTTGATTCAGCGACTACGCGCGACTAACCGAGGGTCAATCGTCCTAACCGAATCGGTGCTCCGCCAAGCTGTTCGTCGATGCGGAGCAGCTCGTTCCACTTCGCGGTGCGTTCGGATCTGGTGATGGAGCCCACCTTGAGTTGCTCAGCGCCCCAACCCACCGCCAGGTGCGCAATGGTGACGTCTTCGCTCTCACCGGATCGCGCGGAGACGATGGTGTCCCATCCGCAGTCGTGAGCGGTATCGTGCGCGGCCTTGGCCGCACTGAGCGTTCCTGCTTGATTCGGCTTTACCAGCAAGCCGTTACACGCGCCGGTTTCGGTTGCTCGTCGCACACGCTCGGCGTTGGTCACCGTGAAATCGTCCCCGACAACCAGGACACGATGTCCCACTGCTTGAGTGAAGGCCGCCAGAGCCACGGGGTCGTCCTCGGCGAGGGGATCCTCGATGGAGGCGATCGGATACTTATCGATCCAGCCGATCAGAACCTCCGACCACGCGTCGGAGTCAAGTTCGGTGCCATCGAGACCAAGGCGGTAGCGGCCGCCACTGCCGAACTCGCTTGATGCGATGTCCAAGGCGATCGTTACCTGGGTGCCGGGCTGCAATCCGGCGCGCTCGATGGAGGCGACCAGCAGCTCCAACGCGTCCTCATTGGAGTCCACCACCGGCCACCAACCCCCCTCATCGGCCACACCGGAAAGCCTGCCCCGATCGGAAAGTATTGCCCCGCAGGCGCGATGGATCTCGGCCACCCAATTCAGGCCCTGCTCGATGCTGTCCGCGGCGGCGGGTACCACCATGAAGTCCTGGACGTCGGTGCGACGCGCGGCATGGGCGCCGCCGCCAATCACCTGAATCTCCGGCAACGGCATTGCGGCCGTGCGATCTTCGATCAGATACCGCCACAAAGGTATTCCGTGTGCGGCCGCAGCGGCGTGTGCGGCTGCCATCGATATCGCCACCGCGGTATTCCCACCGATGGCCGCGAACTCGGCCGAGCTGTCGGCCGCTGCCAGCGCCGCATCGACGGCCTGCTGGTTCGTGGCATCGACGCCGACGAGATGCTGGGCCAGGCCCCGGGCCGCGGCCACGGCTGCCGTCACGTCGTACCCGGCGAAGGGCTTGCCGCCGTCCCGCAAGTCGGTCGCCTCACCGCTGCCGCGAGATGCGCCGGCCGGAGCGATCGCGCGCCCGATGCTGCCATCGCCGAGGCGCAGCTCCGCTTCGACGGTCGGCCGTCCCCGCGAGTCCCATATCCGTCGAGCGTGCACACCGCTGATCTGTGTTCCGGTCATAACCCTTCCAACTGTTGTGCGACGGCCAACGGATCGGTGGCCGATTCATGCAGGGTCCGTCCGGCGCGCACGCGTAATGAATCACGTTGTGCATCAGACAAATAGTCGACTGGCGAACGTCCGTCGACGCGGGCCAGCGCCAACGCGGGCAGGAGCCGCGCGGTGCGAGTGGCAACCGCATCCGGGGGCTCCCAGGAGACGTCCCTCAGGTATGCGGCGAGGAGATGGGCGCTCGTCTGCTGTAGTAGATCGCGGTGCTGCGGCTTCCATATCCGCTTGAGCAGCAGGTGATTGAGACAGAATGCCAGATCGAAGGCGGGGTCGCCGTACCAGGCGCATTCGGCGTCGGTCAATACCGGCCCGTCGGCGGTGACGATGATGTTTTTTGGACTCACGTCTCCGTGCACCAGCGCGATCCGAGTGTTCGCGAGATCGTCGGCAAGCGTCGACAGGACGGCAGCGTGTTCGGGTAGGTGCTGCGCCGAGTACCGCAGATACGGCTCGATTCGCAACGCCTCGAACAGGTCGTCGGAGGCGAATTCGCATGCCGCCGTGTCATCACCGGCGGTGTGGGCATGCACGGCGGCCAGGCGCGCACCGAGTACCGCGCCGACCTCAGGGTCGATGCGGCCAGCTGCCAGATCCTCTCGCCAGGACGGGAGAGGTCCCAGATCGACCATCGCGAAGGCGTGTAGGCCCTCGTCGGCCACCACAACCTCCGGCACGAAGGCCGGAACGATCTTCGACACGGCCGTCAGATAGCGCGTTTCAAAGGCGTTGCGCGCCAGCGGAACTACCCAGTGTGCGGCTACACGCAGTCGCTCGACGGCCCGCTTGACCACGACCGATTCCCCGGAACTCAGCCGCACGCGCCATACGTCGGAGGACACCCCTCCGCTGAGCGGTTGCGCCTCCAACGGCACGAGTTCGGCGCGGGATAGAAGTGTCACCACCCAGTCAGGTGGTGCCATGCGCGCCTTCGGATTTCCACCACAGCGCGTTGAACCAGATGCGGGCCAGTGTGTCGATGGCTTCCTCGTCGGTGACCGAGCTGCGCACGGTCTCGCCGCCCTCGACCAGCCAGACGTAACAGAAGTAGTCCATCATCGCGCCGATCGCCGAGGCGGTGATATCGGGATCCATCCCCGGGCTGTACCCGCGCGTCTGTAGATGCCGAATGTTGTTGGCGATCATCGTGCGTGCCGGGGCCCGCAGTTTTCGCCAATAGTCCACGAAGGTGGGGTCGATCTGGGCTGCCTGGAACACCCCGGAAAGCACCGGCGCATGTTCCCGATAGGTGGTCCAGTAGACCGTGACGATGTCCCTGATCACGTCGTACGGTGCGCGATCGCTGGTTGCGACGGTGTCGCCGCGCGTGTACGCATCGTCGCGGAACTCATCGACCATGGTGCGCAGCAGCTCGGCTTTGTCGGTGAAGTAGTTGTAGAAGACTCCGAC
The DNA here is from genome assembly GCF_001853795.1 of Mycobacteroides franklinii. Lineage (NCBI taxonomy): Bacteria > Bacillati > Actinomycetota > Actinomycetes > Mycobacteriales > Mycobacteriaceae > Mycobacteroides > Mycobacteroides franklinii. Next base: position 340,111 of record NZ_MLIK01000019.1, on the reverse strand, counting down.
GGATTTCCCGGCCTCGGTGGTGATGTCGACGACCCGTGTCTCGGCGTAGCCAACTCGGGAGATGACCCCGCGTGCGGCGTCCATCAAGGCGCGGCGGGTGCTGCGCCCGCGCTGCGTTGAGGGTTGATCGGCGGCTGTGGGCCGGATCGTTGAATCGCTAGACATCACCACCCCGCCAAGGCTACATTAAACCTGAATCGAGATTCAGGTTTAATTCGATCGTGTGTCATCCACTAATGATTGCGCAGGTTGCGAGGTTTTGATGACGAGTTCGACAGCAGTGCAGCCCGATGCCGTTCAGCGCGCGCGTGAGCTCGCGCCCGCCATTGGCGCCAGAGCGCTGGAAGCAGAGCGTCTACGACGGATGCCCGACGAGACCATCGCCGAGCTGTCCGAGTCCGGGCTTTTCAGCCTGATGGCGCCGAGACGATACGGGGGCGATGAGGCAAGCCTGGAGACCCTGGTCAGTGCGGTCATCGAGGTGGGCAAGGTCTGTGGGTCGAGCGCCTGGACGTTCTGTATCTACGGGATTCACAACTGGCTTGCCGGCTTGTTCCCCGAGAAGCTACAGGACGAGATGTTCGGGTCCGTGCCCGCCGGGTCTCCCTTGCTGTTTCCGGGCAGCTGGTCGCCGTCGGGTATCGCCACCCCGGTCGAGGGCGGCTACAAGATAACGGGGCGTTGGCAATTCGGTAGCGGTGTGTGGCATTCATCGTGGGCGTCCGTCGCCGCCGTGGTGCAACATGATGAGCCGCCGAAGTACCCCGACCTGCGCACCTTCATGGTCCCCCGCTCCGACCTCGAGGTCATCGACACCTGGTTCACCTCGGGCCTACGGGGTACCGGAAGCATGGATATCGCCGTCAACGACATCTTCGTTCCCGAGCACCGGGTGCAGGAGTTCGGTCCGCTGGCACGTGGACAGTCGCCGTCGGCGGAACTGCACGGGTCTGCCATCTACCGGATACCGCTCTTCTGTGCCCTGTCCAATGTCGCGGCGGCGCCGGCGGTCGGGATGGCCCTGGGCACGGTGGAGCTGTTCACCGAGAAGATCAAGACCAGGGTGATGCGGTATTCGATGCAGGAGCAGTCCAAGCTGGCCACCGCGCATCGCCGTATGGGGCATGTTGCCGCACAAGCGGAATCCGCCCGGGCTCTGTTGCTGGACACAGTGCGGAATGTGGAGGACAAGCTGCGTTCGGGCGCGGGATTGACGACGGAGGACCGGGTGGCCGTGCGCCGCAACTGTGCTTACGTGGTGGAGGTTTGCAAACATGCGATCGCCGAGGCGGTCGAGGCCTGCGGCGCTTCAGCGCAATACGAGGACTCACCGCTGCAGCGTCACCTGCGCGATGTGAACACGTTGTCCACACACGTTGTGTACGACACGGATTCGGCCTACGAGCTGTTCGGGCGGGTAGAACTCGGCCTGCCGCCGGGGTCTGTCGCGTTCTGATGAGCGCAGTCTGGTGAACGCCGAGGTGCCCGAGCTCACCGGGTTACGTTGCGCGCTCGACGATCGCGTCCTGACCGTCCTGTTTGACCACGGCCCGCTCAATCTTCTCGACGGGCCACTCATGTCAAGCCTGTCGCGTCTGGCCCGATGGCTCTCCGATCGTGACGATGTGCGGGTGGTGCTGTTCGGCAGTGCCAATCCGGACTTCTTCATCGCCCACCTGAATGTCGAGATTCTGCAAACGGATTCGGCTCGCACGGCGGAGTCGGTCGAATCCTTTCAGCGACTGGTCGGCAGGTTTCGGGCGTTACGGCAGGCGACCATCGCACTCGTGGAGGGCAGGGTTGCCGGTGGTGGCAGCGAGTTCCTACTCAACCTGGACATGCGGTTCGCGGTGCGCACCAAGGCGGTCTTCAATCAGGTGGAGACCGGATTGGGCATCGTCCCCGCCGGATCCGGCCCCCAACACCTGGTCCAGGCCATGGGCCGGGCGCGCGCCCTTGAGGTGATTTTGGGTCACCAGGATTTCGGTGCGGATCTGGCGGAGCGATACGGCTGGGTGAACCGTGCCCTGGACCCCGATGAGGGGTGGCGGTTCGTGAATCGGCTCGCCCGGCGTATCGCTGTCAACCCGCTCGAACTGATCGCGGGAGCCAAGAGCACGGTCGATGCGCTGGCCAGCGACCTGGAGCCGGGATTGGCCGCCGAGCGCACAGCCATTGTTGCCGCGTTCGCCGACGCCCACAGCACCCGCCGAATCGAGCGTTTTCTGCAACGGGGCGGCCAGACGGTGGAGGGGGAACGTGGCCTCGGCGATCTGGTGGGCGACCCCTAGACTGCGACTACAACCAGTAGTAGAACCAAGTAGCAGCGAGGGAGAACTCATGGGTCAGGTCAGTGCGTCCAGTTCGGTGTTGATCGACGCGGCGCCCGAGGCAGTGCTCGCGGCTGTCGCCGACTACGAGAACGTGCGCCCGAAGATCCTGTCCAGCCACTACCGCGACTACCAGGTGCTCGAAGGTGGTCAGGGTGAGGGCACCGTGGCGTCCTGGAAGCTGCAGGCGACCGAGTCGCGGGTCCGGGACATCAAGTCCAGCGTCAGCGTGGCAGGGCACACCGTCATCGAGAAGGATGCCAACTCGACGCTGGTGACCAGCTGGACCGTCGCACCCGCCGGAACCGGCTCCACCGTCACCACCAAGACCGCGTGGACCGGTGGCAGCGGTATCAAGGGATTCTTTGAGAAGACCTTTGCGCCGTTGGGGCTCAAGAAGATTCAGGCCGAAGTTCTGGCCAACCTGAAGCAGGTCGTAGAAAAGGGTTAAGTCGGCTAGCCGCCGGGAGCGGCCTCGGGTGCCGGGGCCGGTTCCGCGGCGGGCGCGGTACCGCTGAGGTACGCGACGATTCCCTGAACCACGGCCTGTGCGTATTTGGACCTGCCCTCGGGGCTCGTCATCATCGCGGCGTCCTGGGCGTTCTTCATGTTGCCGAGCTCGACGAGCACCTTCGGGTGCTGGGCAAGGTTGAGGCCCGCCAGATCGGAGCGGCCGTAGAGTCCGCCGGTGCCGATGTACGTCGCCGGTGTCAGGCCGGCAGCCTGCAGGCTGTCGCGCATGGTCTTGGCGAAACGCAGTGTCGGTTCACCCTGCACGGCGTTCACCGGCGGGCTTGAGTAGTTGACGTGGAAGCCGTGGCCGCCGGCCGGGCCGCCGTCGGCGTGGATGCTCACCACAGCGTCGGGGTTGTAGCCGTTCTCGATCTCGGCGCGCTTGTCGATGCACGCTGCGAGCTTGTTGTCGTCGCCGCGGGTCATGGCCGTACGCACACCCAGCTGGGTCAGCTGCTGGCGGATGAGCAACACGGTGTTCCACGTGAAGGTGTGTTCGGGGTATCCGCCGTCGGTGGCGGTGCCGCTGGTCTGGCAGCTCTTGGTGCCGCCGCGGCCGTCGGGCACCTGGTTGTTGATCGAACCGTCGTTGGCCCCGTTGTGTCCGGGATCCAGCACGACGATGCGTCCAGCGACACCGGGTGCCGCACCTGCGGTGACGATGGTGGGGGCCGAGGGCGCGACGATAGGCAGCACCGTGACCGATGCCGCCGTCAGCAGCGCCGTCCCAGCTAGACCCGCGGCGCGCCAGAAACTCACTCGCACCTGGCCACGGTAGCCCGGACGGCGGCTACCCTTGTTGACGACCCGCCGAGGCCCGGCGAGCGTGACCAACTTGATATCCGCCACTAAGGAGACACATGCAACCCGGAGGCGCCCCGGATATGTCGGCCCTGCTCGCGCAGGCACAGCAGATGCAGCAGCAGCTGATGGCTGCTCAGGCGCAGATCGCGGCGGCCGAGGTCGTGGGCGAGTCCGGCGGCGGCCTGGTGCGTATCACCGCTAAGGGCAGCGGTGAGGTGACCGGCGTTCAGATCGATCCGAAGATCGTCGATCCCGAAGACGTGGAGACACTGCAGGACCTGGTCATCGGCGCGTTTGCCGATCTGTCATCGAAGACACAGGAGCTCGCAAGCCAGCGGCTGGGGCCGCTCGCGGGTGGTCTCGGCGATCTTGGTGGAGGGCTGGGATTGCCCGGTGTTTGAGGGCCCGGTCCAGGACCTCATTGACGAGCTGGGCAAGCTGCCCGGGGTAGGGCCCAAGAGCGCGCAGCGCATCGCCTTCCATCTGTTGGGAGTCGAGGCCCCCGATATCGATCGACTGACCGCGGCCCTGACGCGGGTACGCGACGGTGTCCAGTTCTGCGAGGTATGCGGGAACGTCTCCGATAAGGAGCGCTGCCGCATCTGTTCCGATCCACGCCGCGATATCGCCCTGGTCTGTGTTGTCGAGGAGCCCAAGGACGTACAGGCGGTGGAGCGCACCCGCGAGTTCCGCGGTCGCTATCACGTGCTCGGCGGTGCGCTGGATCCGCTCTCGGGTGTCGGACCCGAACAGCTGCGAATTCGGGAACTGTTGAGACGCATAGGAACCGAGGAGGATGGTGTCTCCATCTCGGAGGTCATCATCGCCACCGACCCGAACACCGAGGGCGAGGCCACGGCGACCTATCTGGTGCGGATGCTGCGCGATTTCCCGGGGCTGACCGTCACCCGGTTGGCGTCGGGTCTACCGATGGGCGGGGACCTGGAATTCGCCGACGAACTGACCTTGGGACGCGCCCTGTCCGGGCGGCGCCCCCTCTAGATCATTTGGCGGACAACCGCTCCCGGCGCAGTCGCGCCACCTCATCCAGATCCAGCGCAGTCAGTTCCGGCACGTTCATGGCGCGTGCCAGCAGGAGATCGGCAAGCTCGGGATTGCGCGCCAGACACGGACCGTGCATGTAGGTGGCGATCACACTGCCCTGCACCACACCGTCGGTGCCGTCGCCGGCCCGGTTTCCCGCTCCGCGTGACACCCTGGACAACGGTGCCGCTGCGGGTCCTAAAACCGTTCCGCCACGGTGGTTCTCGAACCCGGTCAGCGTGTTTTCGAGCTCATCCATAATGGGCACGCCGGCCAATTCTCCGATGGTGCGCTTGTCCTGGGGACTGGTGGTGACATCCAGCAGGCCGACGCCTTCGACGCGTTCGCCCGATGATGTTTCGTACCAATGCCCGAGCACTTGGATGGCCGCACAGATCGCCAGCACCGGTGCACCGCGCTCGGCGGCGCGCTGCAGTCCCGGGTGTGCGATGAGGTGACGAGTGGCAAGGCGCTGGGCGTAGTCTTCGGCGCCGCCCAACGTGTAGACATCAAGGGAGTCGGGCACCGGATCGGCCAGGGTGATCTCCACGATCTCGGCATCGATACCGCGCATCCGCAACCGCTGCCGCAGCACGACGGCATTACCCGAATCGCCGTAGGTGCCCATGACGTCGGGCAGGACCAGGCCCACGCGGACGGTGGATTCGCTCATACTGCACCACCTTTCGCCAGCGCGCGATTGAGATGGAGGAAGGCCGTGTAGTTCGCGATCACGTCGACCCTTCCGGGTGGGCAGGCTCGGATGGCCTGTATGGGGTCGTGGTGCAGGGTGTGCGTGACGCTGGCGTAGGTCAGCCGGACCGCCAGATCGGTGCCGCGCTCGCCGGACGCGACGACGGGAGGCACGGGGGAGTCCGCGTTATCGCATGCGAAATGCTCGAAGTTGACGTCCCACAGCCAGGACAGGTCCTCGCCGTCGGGCACTTGTCCGTTGACGGCGATGACGAGCCCGTCGGCGTCGGTGTCCACCATCGACAGCGCCTCCTGCCAGCCGGCCGGGTTCTTGGCCAGCAGCAGGCGCACCGTGTGATCGCCGAGCTCGATGCTGCGATAGCGGCCCGCGACCTGATCGACGGCGGATACCGCATCCACGGCAGGACCGGGGCGGGCGCCGAGCTCGACGGCGGCGGCCACCGCGAGGGTGGCGTTTCCACGGTTCGCGGTGCCGGGCAGGGTCAGCGACATCGGCAGGCTGATACCGCTGGGGCCGTAGATGCGATCGTCGTCGAACCACCAGTCCGGATCAGGGCGGGAGAAGTCGGTTCCCGTGCTGTACCAACGGTTTCCGTCCCGCATGATGAGTTCTCCGCTGCGTGGACAGCTCACCGAGTCGCCGGCCCAGCCGCCGCCTGCTGCCACCCAAACCACATTGGGGTTGTCGTAGGCGGCAGATGTCATGAGGACGTCGTCACAGTTCGCGACGATCACCGCATCCCGGTGCCGGGACAGCCCCTTGCGCAGGGTGCGTTCGATGTTGTTGATCTCGCCGACGCGATCAAGCTGATCGCGGCTGAGGTTGAGCAGCACGATGACCGCGGGGTTGACCGCGTCGGCGACATGCGGAACGTGCATCTCGTCGACCTCGAGCACCGCGAGCTCGGCCTCCCGGGTCCCGGCCAGCGCGGCGACCAGACCGGCATCCATGTTGGAGCCTTCGGTGTTGGTGGCCACCGGTCCCACGGTCGCCAGGGCGGCCGCGGTCATCCGGGTGGTGGTGGACTTGCCGTTGGTCCCGGTGATCAGGGCCGTGCGGCGACCCCGGCCCAGCTGCGCCAGCACCGAGCCGTCCAACTTGAGGGCGATGAGCCCGCCGATCATGGAGCCCGCGCCGCGACCGCTGATCCGGGATGCCCAGCGAGCCGACCTCCCGGCGGCCAGTGCGATCCGGCCGCGCACGGATAGGTGGTCTTGGGTCACCCGCGGAGTTTATTGGAGGCGGTGGGGAGGGCACGATGTCACCGCCTTCGAGCACGCGTTCACCGTCCGTGCGACCCGAGGGGAGGGCCGCACGGACGGTGATGAACTACGCCTAGGCCAGGGCGCTCTGGAGCGTCTTCTTGACGTCGTTTACTGAGGCCAGGAGGGTCGCACTGGCCTCGGACAGCTTCTCCTTCTGCGCGTCGGTGCCGGTCAGGGCGATGACACGCGCCAGGCCGGCGACCTCGGCCAGCCCCGAGCGGAGCTTGAGGATGTTGACGAGCTTCGGGAAGAGCTTGGCCCGCAGTGCCTGCGCGGTCTGGCTCGTGATGCCCCGCTTTGCGAGCAACTTGGTGCCGAACTCGGTCAGGCTGGCTACGCCGTCATCGGTCTTGACGACGCCGCGATGGGCGAGTCGTTCGAGGACGCGTTCCACCACGGGCTCGGGAAGCGCGATCTCGCCCTCGGTGGCATCCGAGACGCGCTGCACGATCTCCGCGGCGCTGGCCGGCCCGTCGAGCAGCAGTGAGGCGGTGACCGCACGCTTGATGCGGTGACCGAAGCCGACGGGGCCGAACCCCGGGCCGCCAAACCCGGGTCCACCGAAGCCGGGACCACCGAATCCGCCGAAACCGCCGCCGGGACCTTCGGGGCCTGCAAATGAATCAGACATCTAAATCTCCTTTTCTGATGATCAGGCAGCTGATCTGTCGTCGACAGAACCTGTATCAACATCCTTGATACCCGCGCCGAATCGAGCATGTCAAGGTTCTTGATATGAATCAGCTGAGAATTTAAATAGAAGTGGTAATCCATTGCACGGCAATGGCTCCCCGGCCAGTCCTATGTCGGACGCCCTCGTGAACTCGATAAAAGGTGGTGGGCCGGTGGGTTTACCGCCCGAGCGCACGGAGTCAATGGGCACGAGTCTGCGCACATCCTGGGCGGTTCATGCCAGGATGCTTCCGATGAGTCAATCCGATGAGGTCGAGCCGCTCGGGTACCTGATGTTCCGGGCCGGTGCCGTGATGCGTCCGCAGGTCCTTGCCGCGCTGAAGCCGCTCGGGCTCGGGATGCCGGAGTTCATGTGCCTGCGGATGCTCAACGAAAGCCCCGGGCGCACCAGTGCTGAGCTGGCGCGCGAACACAATGTCTCGGCCCAGGCGATGAATCAGGTCCTCAACGGATTGCAGAACGTCGCCTTGGTGTCCCGGCCGACGGTGCCGGCGTCGGGACGTGCCTTGCCGGCTCGGGTGACCGCCAAGGGCAAGGCACTACTCAAGCGCGTGGAGTCGGCCATCTGGGCGGCGGAGGACGAGATGTTTGGCCGGTTGGATGCCGACGATCAGCGTGAACTCAGGCGAATTCTCGGGCGGCTGATCGACGCTGCCGGCGAAAACGAGTGAGCGTCTCCCCAACCAACCAGCCGGTTGGGTGAGCGGCTAGGGTAACGCCTGTGTTCCGGGCCACAGCTGAGACCACGCCGCAGAATTGGGCCGCGCTGTCGGCCTGGGTGACGCGGCAGGGGCACGTTCTGGACACCTCGGCGGCGCGACAGTTCGCCGGCGGCAAGGCCAATCTCAACTACTTGGTGTCCCTCGACGGGCAACCTGCCGTTTTTCGGCGCCCGCCCGCGGGGCCGATCGCCGAAGGCGCCAACGATATGGCCCGTGAGTGGCGGGTGCTGTCACGCCTGAACGACGGCTTCGCCTTGGCCCCGCGCGGCCTGCTGTACTGCGACGACCTGGACATCGTGGCCGCCCCCTTCCAGTTTTTGGAGTACCGAGAGGGGCTGGCGATCGGTGGCGAGCTGCCACAGGGCCTACCCGCCGACGCCCCGGCACGCATCACCGCCACTCTCGTCGAGGCCATGACCTCTCTGCATCGGATCGCGCCCGAGAATGTCGGATTGGGCGAGCTCGGCAAGCCCGGCGGGCTGCTGGAACGGCAGCTCACCGGCTGGACGCGCCGTGCTCACGCGGTCTGGCCGGACGGCCTACCTGCCGTCGTCACGAATCTGACCGTGCGGCTGCAGCAGCAGATCCCCGAGCCGTCGGGAGTCTCGTTGCTGCACATGGATCTCAAGCTCGACAACATGCTTGTCGACGAGGAAACGTTGGCCCCCAACGCGATCATCGACTGGGATATGACCACCCGCGGCTGCCCGTTGTTCGACCTGGCGATTCTGGTGTCGTACTGGATGGAGCCCGGCGACCCGGCCGAGGTACGTGCCGTCAATCAGATGCCCACCACCGCAACGGGTTTTGGAACCCGGCGGGACATCATCGATTCCTATTTCGCCGCGGCCGGAACAGATCCCCGCCCGCTGCACTGGCATGTTGCCTGCGCGCGGCTTCGATTGGCGGTCGCGTGGATGCAGCTGTACCGCAAGTGGCAATCCGGTGACCTGGTCGGAGCGGATTATCTTGGCTTCCAAGACATCGCCATCGCCGTCCTTGACTGGGCGGCAACACAATTCACCGAGGGAGAAATATGATCGACTTCAGCATTCCGGAAGAGTTGGCCGCCAAGGCGCAGCGGGTGCGCGAGTTCGTCACGGAGACCGTGATCCCCTACGAGCGCGACCCTCGCCTGACCGCGCACGGACCCACCGATGAGCTGCGCAACGAACTCGTCGGTAAGGCCCGGGACGCCGGACTGCTCACCGTTCAGGCACCCGAATCCTATGGTGGCTGGGGTCTTTCACATATCGGTCAGGCAGTGATCTTCGAGGCGGCGGGCTGGTCGACCCTGGGCCCCATTGCCATGAACTGTGCCGCGCCCGACGAAGGCAACATGTTCCTGCTCGGCAAGATCACCAACCAGGAGCAGTCCGAGAGGTTTCTGCGGCCTGTCATCGAGGGACATCAGCGCTCGGCGTTCGCGATGACCGAACCCGACGGCGCCGGATCGGACCCGTCTCAGCTCAAGACCTCGGCGACCTTCGACGGCCAGAACTTCGTCATCAATGGGCGAAAGTGGCTCATCACCGGCGCCCGCGGCGCCAAGACCTGGATCATCATGGCCAATCTGGAGGCCAATGACCATCTGCCCGAGGGGCCGACGCTGTTCCTGTGTGACGGCGACACCGAGGGAATTGTCATCGAGCGAATCATGAACACCATGGACCGCAACTACGCCGAGGGGCACGCGGTCGTTCGGTTCGACAACCTGACCCTGCCGCGCGAGGCACTGCTCGGCGAGACCGGCCAGGCCTTCCGGTACGCACAGCTGCGGCTGGCCCCGGCGCGGTTGACGCACTGTATGCGCTGGCTCGGTGCCGCTTCCCGCGCTCAGGACATCGCGGTCGAGTACGCGCGCACCCGGACCTCATTCGGCAAGACCATCGGTGAGCACCAGGGCGTGTCCTTCATGCTCGCCGACAACGAAATCGCGCTGCATCAATGCCGTCTGACCATCTGGCATGCCTGCTGGATGATGGATAACGGTGCCAAGGGCCGGCACGAGAGCTCGATGGCCAAGTCGTTCGTGTCCGAGGAGCTCTTCAAGGTGACCGACCGGTGCGTGCAGGTATTGGGCGGTATCGGCATCAGCGACGAGACACCGGTGGAGATGATCTTCCGCGATATGCGCGCCTTCCGCCTGTACGACGGCCCCACCGAGGTACACAAATACGCCATCGGCCGGCAGGTACTGCGAACCCCGCGCGCCTAGAACGGGTTGTCGGTCCCACATGCCATCCTTCAGTTATGCCGATCTGGGGGCAGACGCCCGACCACAGCCCCAAGTGGGTGGTGGTTGACCTGGAGACTTCCGGTTTTCAGCCGGGTCGGGCGCGTGTCATCAGCGTCGCGGCACTGGCACTGGATGCGGACGGGACCATCACGGACAGCGTGGTGAGCCTGCTCAATCCGGGCGTTGATCCGGGTCCGACGCATGTCCATGGGCTCACCCCGGAGATGTTGGAGGGCCAGCCGGAGTTTTCCGATGTCGTCCCCGATCTCATCGCGCTCCTGCGGGGACGCACGCTGGTGGCCCACAATGTCGGCTTTGACTATTCGTTCCTGGCGGCCGAGGCCGAGCTTGCCGGTGCCGAGCTGCCCACCGACGCCGTGATGTGCACCGTCGAGCTGACCCGGCGTCTGGACCTGGATACTCCGAACCTGCGTCTGGAAACCCTTGCGGCGCACTGGGGTGTCGAGCAACTCAAGGCCCACGACGCCTACGACGATGCCCGAGTGCTGGCCGAGGTACTGCCGAAGGTGCTCGAACGGGCGCGGGAACGCGGCACCTGGCTGCCGATTCGCGAGACCACCCGCAAGCGTTGGCCCAATGGCCGGGTCACCCACGATGAGCTGCGCCCGCTCAAGACCCTGGCATCTCGCCAACCGTGTCACTGGCTCAACCCCGGTCCGTACACCGCGGGACAACCGCTGGTGCAGGGCATGCGTGTGGCCCTCAGCTCCGAGGTCACCCGCACGCACGAGGAGCTGGTCGAGCAGATCATGCAGGCCGGACTCGCCTATGCCGATACCGTCGACGAGGACACCTCGGTGGTGCTCTGCAATCAGGCAAACCCCGAGCAGGGTAAGGGATTTCATGCACGGTCGCTCGGTGTGCCGTTGCTGGATGACGAGACATTCATGACCGAGGTGCGACGCGTTGTGGGTGGCACCGATATCGAACAATTCGCGATTCCCAGCCGCGCCGGAGCACAGTACTCGCTGTTTTGATGAGCCCAGCCTGATGCGTCGAATCCTCTATGTAGTGCTGACGGTTGTGCTGCTCGTCAGCGGGTGCGGGAATCACTCGGCCATCACTGCCGCGGACCTGGACGCGCAGACTGCCACCACACTGGACACCGCCATCAACGAGGTGCTGACGAGCACCGCGGTCCCGGGCGCGATCGTCGGGGTGTGGGGGCCCAAGGGCAAGTACGTGCGGACCTTCGGCGTCGCGAACACCACAACCCGCGCGCCGATGCAGACCGACTTCTTTCACCGGATCGGCAGTGTCACAAAGACCTTCACGGTGACGGCGGTGCTGCAACTCGTCGACGAGGGCAAGCTCGGACTCGACGATCCGGTTGCCAAGTACATCGACAAGGTCCCGAACGGTAACAAGATCACCCTGCGGCAGCTTGCCCGGATGCAGAGCGGGCTCTTCAACTATTCGATGTCGCTGGCCTTCAACCGCGACCTGGAGACCGATCCACGGCGCCGGTACAGCACCCAGCAGCTGCTCGACTACGCGTTCGCGCAGCCGCCCAATTTCCCGGCGGGGCAGGGCTACGAATACAGCAATACCAACGCCGTGCTGCTGGGGCAGGTGGTGGAGAAGGTCAGCGGGCAGACGCTGCCCGCGTTTGTGCGCGAACACATCACGGAGCCGCTCGGCATGAGCCACACCAGCTTTCCGGATACCAATACCCTTCCCGATCCGCACGCCCAGGGCTACACCCAGCTGACCCCCGCCGGGCCGCTCACCGATAGCACCGACTGGAGCCCGTCGTGGGCGTCGTGGGCGGGTGCCATGATTTCGACGCTCGATGACCTACGGATCTGGGTGCCCGCGTTGGCGACCGGCGCGCTGCTCAAACCCGCCACCCAGGAACAGCGACTCGATGCGACGGCGATGCCTCCGGTGCCCGACGATATCCGTTATGGCCTGGGTATTTTCGATGCCCGGGGGTGGATCGGTCACAACGGCAGCATTCCGGGCTATCAGACGCTCGCCATCTACTCGCCGGCCGAACAGACCACGGTGGTGGCACTGCTCAACACCGATGTGGCCAAGCAGCCCGCGCAGCCCAGCACGCTGTTCGGCACGGCGATCACCAAGGTGATCAGCCCGGAGCATGTGTTCCTGCTGGAGAACGCGATTCCGCAGCCGCGCTGATCAGGCGCGAGGTTGATCAGGCGTAGGGCAGCAGTGCCATCTCGCGCGCGTTCTTGATCGCGGTGGCGACCTGACGCTGCTGTTGCACGGTCAGGCCCGTCACGCGGCGCGACCGAATCTTGCCGCGCTCGGACACGAACAGTCGCAGGGTGTTGGTGTCCTTGTAGTCGACCGTCTTAAGGCCAAGCTTGGCAAAGAGATTCGGCTTGGCGGGCTTGGTGTCGACAAGTTTGGCGCGACGATTGCGCGTGGGCTTGGTGGCCATCACCAGCTCGCTTTCCGCACGCCGGGCAGCGACCCGTCGTGCACTAGTTCACGGACACGTACTCGGGACAGGCCGAACTTGCGCAGGTAACCGCGCGGCCGGCCATCGACGGCGTCGCGGTTGCGCAGCCGGACCGCACTGGCATCGCGGGGCTGACGGTTCAGCTCGGATTGCGCGGCGACGCGCTGCTCGTGGCTGCTGGCCGGCGAGCGGATGATCTCCTTGAGCTCGGCTCGTCGCTCGGCGTAACGCGCGACGAGGGCGCGGCGTTGTTCGTTCTTGGCGATCTTTGATTTCTTGGCCATCTCAGCGCTCCTCGCGGAAATCGACGTGCTTGCGCACCACTGGGTCGTATTTGCGCAGCACCATCCGGTCCGGGTCGTTGCGCCGGTTCTTGCGGGTGACGTACGTGTAGCCGGTGCCCGCGGTTGACCGCAGCTTCACAATGGGGCGAGTTTCGTTGCGTGCCATCAGAACTTCCGTCCTTGCGCGCGCAGCCGGGCCACCACGGCCTCGATCCCGTCACGGTCGATGACCTTGATGCCCTTGGCGCTCACCCGGAGCTTGATGCGCCGATCCTCAGAGGGCAGGTAGTAGGTCTTCAGCTGGATGTTGGGCGACCAGCGGCGACGGGTGCGGCGATGCGAATGCGATACCGCGTTGCCGAAGCCCGGTGACCGTCCGGTCACCTCGCAATGTGCGGACAAGGGAACTCCATTCATACCCATTTGATAATGGGAATCATTTTCGACAAGTGCTGTCCGGGACTGTACCGTGAAGGCGGTACTAATGAAAATCGTTTGCATTTAGCTGCACAAGGGCTGGAAAAGGGAGATTCATGCGCACGCCGGTGCTACTCGTGTCCGGGCAGACCGATACCGATGCGGTCGTGCAGGTCATGGCGCGCGACCCGGGAACGGTCGTCGTCACGCACCGGTTTGACGGGCACATCGTCAAGCGGTCCGTCACGGGTGTCCGCGGTATCTCCGAAACCGTTCTGGAGCTGGCTCATGGCTGTGTGTCGTGCACGGTCCGCGACGATCTACTCGTCCTGTTGCGCAAGCTGCATCGCCGTGACGATGTGGGCAGGATCGTGCTGCACCTGGAGCCATGGTTGGAGGCGGACCCGATCTGCTGGGCGATCAACTCCGTGCCCGTTCGGGTGGGGCCGGGATTCGTCGATGGACCGGCGGCGCGCGATGTCGAGATCGCCGGCGTGGTCTGCTGCGTCGACAGCGCGCACTGGCTGGAGCAGGCGCTCAGTGACGACGAACTCCCGGATGGCCGGACGTTGGCGCAAGTGGTGATCGGTCAGGCGGAGTTCGCCGACGTGCTGCTGGTGCGCAATCCCGAACCCGAGGTGCTGTCGGTGTTGCGGCGCCTGGCACCGCGCGCGCGGATCACCGCACGCACCGGCCGCGTCGAGCAGGCCCTTGACCATCTGGAAGTCGACGCGCGACGTGGCCGGGCCGATGACCCGCACGGCGCGTTGCTCGCCGGGCAGCCTTCCCTGGTCGCCGACGGTCGCGTCGCGCTGGTCGAATTCAACGCGCGCAGGCCCTTTCATCCGCAACGGCTACATGCCGCTATCGACATGCTGCTGGACGGTGTGATCCGCACCCGCGGCCGGCTCTGGCTGGCGACCCAGGACAAGCAGGCGATGTGGCTGGAGTCCGCCGGCGGTGGGCTCAGGGTATCGGCCGCCGGAAAGTGGCTGGCAGCAATGAATTCGATCGAAGCGCAGCGGACCGACCCGGAGCGCAGGGCATTCGCCGACCTCATGTGGGACTACCGGTTCGGCGATCGCCATAGTGCGATGACTGTCTTGGTGTGCGGTGCCGACACCGTCGAGGTGCTCGACGCATTGCGGGGTGCGCTGCTTACCGACGATGAAATGGCAAGCCCCGCAGAGTGGGACGAGTTTGACGACCCATTCGGTGACTGGCATGAGGATCCATGCGAGCACGCGTCCGAGGTTGAGGCATTCCTTTCCTACGGCGAACACAACACAGAAGGGAACCACTGATGAAACCCGGAATTCACCCCGACTATCACCCAGTCATCTTCCAGGACACCACCACCGGCAAGATGTTCCTGACTCGCTCGACGGCGACGAGCACGCGCACCGCCGAGTGGGAGGGCCAGGAGTATCCGCTGATCACTGCCGAGGTGACCGCGGACTCCCATCCCTTCTGGACAGGCGATCGCCGGATCGTCGACACCGCCGGTCAGGTGGAGAAGTTCCGACGCCGGTACGGGACTCGCTAACCGAATCGAGTGCGAGCCTGACGCGGAAACTCGACTAAGAGTCCGCGCCAGGCTCGCGTTCGACGTGAGCGCTAGCGGGTACGAGCAGCACGGTTGACCGCCGACACCACGGCCCGCAGCGAGGCCGTGGTGATTGACGGGGCGATACCGACACCCCAGACCGTCTGGGCCTCACCGCCATTGGGGCCTACGACCATGGCCTCCACGTAAGCGGCGGCCTGGGCGTCGTCACCCGCGCTCAGGGCGTGCTCGGAGTAGTCCAGGACGTTGACGGTGTAGCCCACGGTCGACAGCGCATCCACAAACGCGGCCAACGGGCCGTTGCCCGTGCCATGGACTTCGGTTTCCTTGCCATCGATCTTCACCACGGCGGCAATGGAATCCGTGCCGCCATCCTCTTCGGAGGCGGTCACCTTCTGACGGATGCGCTCCAGCGGGGTGATCGGTGCCAGGTACTCCTCGGCGAAGACGTCCCAGATCTCCTTGGGGTTCACCTCGCCGCCCTCGCCGTCGGTGATGCGCTGGATCGACTGCGCGAACTCGATCTGCAGACGGCGCGGCAGCACCAGTCCATGATCGGACTTCATGATGTAGGCGACGCCGCCCTTGCCGGACTGCGAGTTGACGCGGATCACGGCCTCGTAGCTGCGGCCGACATCCTTGGGATCGATGGGCAGGTACGGCACCTGCCACAGGATGTCGTCGATATCCGAATCTGCTTCGTCCGCATCGCGTTTCATCTGATCCAGGCCCTTGTTGATGGCGTCCTGGTGGCTGCCCGAGAAGGCGGTGTAGACCAGGTCGCCGCCGTACGGGTGTCGCTCGGGGACCTTCAGCTGGTTGCAGTACTCGACGGTGTGCCGGATCTCGTCGATGTTCGAGAAGTCGATCTGCGGATCGACACCGCGGCTGAACAGGTTCAGCCCCAGCGTCACCAGGCAGACGTTTCCGGTGCGCTCGCCGTTGCCGAACAGGCAGCCCTCGATGCGATCCGCACCCGCCTGGAAGCCCAATTCGGCTGCCGCGACGGCCGTTCCACGGTCGTTGTGCGGGTGCAAGCTCAGGATCACCGAGTCGCGGCGCGCCAGGTTGCGGCTCATCCACTCGATGGAGTCGGCGTACACGTTGGGGGTCGTCATCTCCACTGTCGACGGCAGGTTGAAGATGATCGGGTTCGCCGGTGTCGGCTCGATGATGTCGCCGACGGCGTTGCACACCTCCAGCGCGTACTGCAGTTCGGTGCCGGTGTAGGACTCGGGGGAGTATTGGAAACGCCAGTGCGTGTCAGGGTATTTCGCGGCTTCTTCGACACACTTGTGTGCACCGTCGGTGGCGATCTTCTTGATCGCGTCCTTGTCACCGCGGAACACCACGCGCCGCTGCAGGATCGAGGTCGAGTTGTAGAAGTGCACGATCACCCTGGATGCGCCCTCGCACGCCAGGAAGGTCCGCTCGATCAGCTCCGGACGGCACTGCGTCAGCACCTGGATCGTGACGTCTTCGGGAATGGCGTTCTCGCTGATCAGTTCGCGGATGAAGTCGAAGTCGGTCTGGCTGGCCGACGGGAAACCGACCTCGATCTCCTTGAAGCCCATCCGGATCTGCAGATCGAACATCCGGCGCTTGCGGGCCGGGCTCATCGGATCGATCAGCGCCTGGTTGCCGTCGCGCAGATCGACGGCTCCCCACTGCGGCGCGCGGGTGATCACCTTGTCGGGCCAGGTACGGTCCGGCAGTTCGATCTTCTCGACCTCGGCGGCGAAGGATCGGTACCGGTGTACCGGCATCGAACTGTTCTTCTGGGTGTTCCAGGCAGGCTGGTCGGCCGGAATGGGCCCGTTCGGGGTGACGACGCTGCGGGGGGTGTAGTTGAACTCGTCTGAGGAAAAGCTAGTCATGGGAAGGCTCCGGGAGTTTGAGGGTTATCTCGACCGGCACGCCAACAACCCGCGACAGGAAGCCGGTCTGGATCAGACCCTGTCGCGGCGTCGGAGGAGGAGCGTCCGCTGCATAGGACGGGACTCTACCAGCCGCGGGAAGCCCGCTCATCTGGCAAGCTCGCAGAGCATGTGGGTACGCAGGGGGATGGCAGCGCTGGCGATTCTGCTGGTGGCCACCGGCTGCACGCGCACCGTCACCGGGCAGGCGCGGGGAGTCGAACCCGGGCCCGGAGCCGACTCCTTCTTTCAGGGGGATCAGCCGGATTACGGCCAGAAGCTGAATGCTCAGGAGAAGGCGACTCTCACTTATGCGCGCGCGCTGCGGCGTGTGGACCCTTGCGGCTTCGCGGCCGGCCTCAAGGAGTACGGCGACCCGGGACAGGTCGTCGGCGACTTTCAGATGTGTTATGCCAGTGTGAAGGTTACGGGCGCCCCCAACCCCACCGAGGTGTCCTACGAGTACTCGATGCAGGACAAGCGCGACACCGTCGCCGCGTTCCGGGTGGGGTCTGTCCCGGTTTATGCGACGGGGGAGGAGTGCGAGTACGAGATCCCTCTTGGTCTGGAGCGGCTACCTGGAGCACCGTCGAGCCCCACGCTGCAAGCGATGTTGTCGGTCTCTGCGTACCTCTATGGGTCGGACGAGCACTCGGATCCGGACTGCCGAGTCGGCAAGCAAGTGGTGACGTCGATTGCCAAGCAGGTTCCCTCGGGATTGCAGCCGCGTTCGGCGCTGAGCGCCTACCCGATCAAACTGGCCGAGCGTGATCCGTGCGAGATCCTCAGGGAATACCCCGGTCAGGCGCACGAGGTGTCGATCGACCTGCTGGGAGATCCCTTCGGTTGCGACTTCTCGCTCTCGGATTCCGATATCGACTACACCGTGCAGCTCACGAGCAGTGTGGACGACTTTCCGGATGAGTACACCAAATCCAAGCGTGATGGCGTGACGTACTTCCACAATGAGGACCCGTCGCAGCCAACGGGCTGTCATGCTCTGGCTTTAGTTGGAGATCCATTGTACCCCAAAGATATTGGTGGTGGCGCGGCGAATACCGACGCCGACGCCTACTTCCCTGCCGTTGTCGCCAGCGCCTTCACCGGACGGGACCGGAAGGACTGCGGGCACATGCGGGAGATTCTCGACAAGGCGGTGCGGTTATTCGCAAACTCCGCTCGGTAGTGCTGCTTATCGCCACGGTGTGGGCGATCGGGGCGTGCTCCACCGTTGTTTCCGGTATTGCGACCGGACGTCTGTCCGCGCCGACCGGCCAGACGTTGTTCGAGGGTCCGGTGCCCACCTACGGTCAGACCTTCACGGAGAAGCAGACCGCGCTGCTGGCCTACCTGCGGGCGCTACGTCGGGTCGACCCTTGCGGTCTTCTGTTGATGCTGAAGGACATTGGTGCGCCCACGTACATTTCCGGAGATGTAGGGGGTTGCTTCGGATCCGTCAAGGTCGCGGGTTCGGCGAGTCCGTCGAGCGTGGGGCTGTCGCTGATATTGGGCGACTACTCGCGGGAGAAGCCCGAATTCAGGGTCGATGGGACGCCGGTCTTTCACACCGCGGGCACCTGTCTGTACGAGTTTCCGATCGCCTTGGACAAGCTGCCGAATGCGCCGAAGTTGACCAGGGGGGCGGGCACGCCGGCACTGCGGGTCGTGGTCGTCGACGGTGCACGGAGCGGGCTGGTGCCGAACTGCACAATGGCACAACCCGTTATCGGTGTGCTGGCCAAGATGAACCCCGCCGATATGCCCGTGCGTGATGCGTTGAGCGCGTATCCGATCAAGATTGCCGAACGCGATCCGTGTGAGATTCTCGGTGAGTATCCGGGTCAGGCGAACGAGGTGAGACAGTCGCTCTTCGGTGATCCGTACGCGTGCCGATTCTCTTTGCAAGACAATGATGCTCAGTTCGAGCTGACCTTCAGAACCGGCGTCGATCCGCCGTCGAGATTGCGCCGGGAAATCCGCGACGGTGTCGAATACTTCCATGGCCGCGACGGCAGCATGTGCACCAGCATGGTGCGCCTGGGCAAGCCGCTGTACGCCCGGGACGTTCCGGGCGGCGCGATCCAGGAGAGCAGTACTCCCGAGCGGGTTTTCATCGAGGTGCTCACCTTCTCGCTGAAGAACAGCGACTGCAGGTCCACCCACGAGATGATCGACAAGGCGGTACGGATCTTCCGCGGTTCGTTCGACTGAGGCGCGAGCCACGACACCATGGCGGAATGGATACCGACGAGAGGTGGGACGCACCACCATGCGCGCGGTCAGCGCGGAGGCAGGTGTCCCGTTGGGGACTCTTCAGTACGTCTTTCCCAGTAAACAGGGTCTGCTCAAGGCCGTCATCGGGGACGTCGTCAACTAGCCGCCGTACGCGTTCCCCCAGCGCTCGACGAAGGCGATATCGCTGAGTGCCGGGCGCTGCCGGGGAGCGTGGTCGCGTTCGACTGTCGATTCCTCAGCGTCCGCGTAGCTGTCCAGGACAGGTCCGATCGCGACGACCGCGATGGGCCGCACGTGCTCGGGAATGTTGAACACGGTAGAGGCCTCCTCCACCCGGAAGCCCGCCATCGGATGGGTGTGCAACCCGTGGGATCGGGCCTCGACGCCTAATTGGGCGATAGCGAGCCCGGCGTCCACGGCGGCGTAGACCGCGGTGTTGTCGTCGTCACCCAGGTCGGTGCCCACTAGGACGAGTGCCGCCGCAACTTTCGCGTAAGAGTTTCCGCGATTCAGCACGTTGGCGAGGGCCTCATGGGTCGCCTCCCCGCGGCGTCCTACGATGTATCTGACCGGGAAGCGCTTACCCCAGCTCGCCGCCCAGCGACCCGCTTCGAGCAGCGCTGTCAGGGTTTCGGGAGCGAGGCTCGCGTCCGGATCGAAGTTTCGCGGACTCCACCGTGAGGCGATCAACGGCTGAATCGGAACCGCGGTGTCAGCAATGCGTTCGGTGGGGTTGCCCATGAGGGCCAGGTTATCGAGTTGTCCGACCCACTATCCTGATGACCGAGGTCGGACCGACCTTGACCGAACTGCAGGAAGGTATGCCGTGGCGCTCGTCGTCCAAAAGTACGGCGGATCGTCGGTCGCAACGGCCGAGCGTATCCGCAGGGTCGCTGAGCGCATCGTCGAGACAAAAAAGAATGGCAACGATGTTGTCGTCGTTGTTTCGGCGATGGGTGACACCACCGACGAGCTGCTTGACCTGGCCCAACAGGTCTGCCCGGCACCCCCGCCCCGTGAGCTGGACATGCTGCTGACCGCGGGCGAGCGGATGTCCAATGCCCTGGTCGCGATGGCCATTCACTCGCTGGGGGCCTCGGCGCGTTCGTTTACCGGCTCGCAGGCCGGCGTCATCACCACCGGCAGGCACGGCAGCGCCAAGATCATCGACGTCACCCCCGGCCGGTTGCGTTCCGCCCTCGACGAGGGCCAAGTGGTGCTGGTCGCCGGATTCCAGGGCGTGAGCCAGGACAGCAAGGATGTCACCACGCTCGGACGCGGTGGTTCCGATACCACCGCCGTCGCGCTGGCAGCCGCTCTGAAGGCCGATGTCTGCGAGATCTACACAGACGTCGACGGGGTTTTCACCGCTGATCCGCGGATAGTGCCGAATGCGGCCCGGCTCGACAAGGTCAGTTTCGAGGAAATGCTGGAAATGGCGGCAGCGGGAGCAAAGGTGCTCATGTTGCGCTGTGTGGAATACGCCCGGCGATACAACGTTCCGGTTCACGTGCGCTCGTCGTACACCGACAAGCCGGGCACCATCGTCAGCGGATCAATGGAGGACATTCCTGTGGAAGAAGCGATTCTCACCGGTGTCGCACACGATCGTGGCGAGGCCAAGGTCACCGTTGTCGGAATCCCCGACGTGCCGGGCTATGCCGCCAAGGTCTTTCGTGCCGTGGCCGATGCCGAGATCAATATCGACATGGTGCTGCAGAACATCTCCAAGGTCGAGGACGGCAAGACCGACATCACCTTCACCTGCCCCAAGGAGAACGGGCCCACCGCGGTCGAAAAGCTGGACTCACTGAAGAACGAGATCGGCTTCTCGCAGGTGCTCTACGACGATCACATTGGCAAGGTATCGCTGGTGGGCGCGGGTATGCGTAGCCACCCAGGCGTTACTGCAGGGTTCTGCGAGGCGCTGGCCAAGGCCGGGGTCAACATCGAACTCATCTCCACCTCCGAGATCCGGATCTCGGTGCTGGTCAAGGACGATGAGCTGGATACCGCGGTCAAGGCCATCCACGATGCCTTCGAGCTCGGCGGCGAAGAGGAAGCCACCGTGTACGGAGGCACTGGACGATGAGGCGAGCGCAGCGACGGGGGATCCAGGCATGACCTCCATCGGCGTCGTCGGTGCCACCGGTCAGGTGGGCGCCGTGATGCGTCAATTGTTAGAGGAGCGCGAATTTCCGGCCTCTTCGGTGCGCTTCTTCGCGTCGGCACGCTCCGAGGGCAAGAAGCTGACGTTCCGCGGCCAGGAGATCGAGGTCGAGAACACCGAGACGGCCGACCCGACGGGCATCGACATCGCGTTGTTCTCCGCCGGGGCCACCATGTCGCGGGTACAGGCCCCGCGCTTCGCCGGGGCCGGCGTCACCGTCATCGACAACTCGTCGGCCTGGCGCAAGGACCCGGACGTGCCGTTGGTGGTGTCGGAGGTTAACTTCGACCGGGATGTGCGCGGGCTGAAACTGCCCAAAGGCATTATCGCCAACCCGAATTGCACGACCATGGCCGCGATGCCGGTTTTGAAGGTGCTGCACGACGCGGCCGGGCTTACCCGGCTCATTGTGTCGACCTATCAGGCGGTATCGGGTAGCGGCTTGGCCGGCGTGGAGGAATTGGCCACCCAGGTGCGTGCCGGTATCGACGGCAGTGAGCAGCTGGTGCACGACGGTTCCGCCGTCACCTTCCCCGATCCGGTGAAATACGTTGCACCCATTGCCTTCAACGTGATCCCGCTGGCCGGCTCATTGGTTGACGACGGCTCCGGCGAGACCGACGAAGACCAGAAGCTGCGCAACGAGAGCCGCAAGATCCTGGGCATTCCCGAGCTGCTGGTGAGCGGAACCTGCGTGCGAGTGCCGGTCTTCACCGGACACTCGCTGTCGATCAACGCCGAATTCGAGCGCGAGCTGACCCCGGCACAGGCCAGGGAACTGCTCGGCGCGGCGGCGGGAGTCACTCTTGCTGACGTGCCAACGCCTTTGGCTGCGGCGGGTGCCGACGACTCCCTGGTGGGGCGCATCCGCCAGGATCCGGGCGTTCCCGGCAATCGTGGTCTGGCACTTTTTATCTCCGGAGACAACCTTCGGAAGGGTGCGGCGCTCAACACGATTCAGATCGCCGAACTACTCGTCGCGAGCTGACTCACGGGAGGTTCACAGGGTTTTCCTGCGGAGGGTCCAGGCTTATCGAGTCATTCTCGAAGCATGACAAATGCAGAGAAACCCGAAAACCCAACCGAACCGGTTCCTACCGTGCCGCCGGTTGTCGCCGCCGGGCCGTCACCTAAGAAGGCCCGCAATGTCGGCAAGGTGCTGTCCATCGCGACGGTGGCCGCAGGCGGTGCCTGTGTCCTTGCCGCCACCTTCGGCGCCGGATTGGCCGTAGGTGCGCATACCCATCACCACGGTGAGCACCGGGACCGCGCGGCCATGATGTTCCAGCGAGGCGGGCCAGATGGTGGCCAGCCACGCGGTGGCGGCGACTGGAACAGGGACCGTGACCGTGATTGGAACGGTGACCATGGTCGTGATTGGGGGCGCGACAGAGATCGCGGTGGACACGGAGACCGTGATCAGCGCGGCGATCGTGACAGCGACAATCCCGCCAACCCGGGGTGGCAGCGCACGCCTCCCACGGGACAGCCCCCGGGCTTGACGATTACGGTTCCGCCGGGGCCGGGCGCCGCGTCGCCGTTGCATCCGTAGTCGGCCCATCGCGACCTGCTCGCGGTGCCACTGACTACCCTGTGAGCTTTGGGGCTCGGTGGCACCGTGCGGTGCTGGACAGGAGATGCGCGTGCGGCTGGTTGCGGTCTTGGTAACCGCCGCGTCGCTGGTTGTCTCCGAATTACTGGGCGGCACTTTGGCATTGGCCGACCCGCTGCGGCCTGCTGCGCCGCTGCTCGATCCCGGTGAGGTGGCGCGCATCGGGCCGATCGCGGGCACCGGGACGGCTACCGCCGAATACAACCTCGGCGCGACCGATCTGTGCGAGTTCATGGTCTTCACCGGCGGCATGCTGCAGATCTGCGGCGACAGCTTCGCCGGCCAGGGAGTGGGATACGGCGGCTGGCATTCCCCGGTCGCGTTGCGCGTCGACACCGAGACGGTGCCGGGCGCATCCGGTGTCCGGCACTCCGGTGTGCTGGGCACCGACCGTCCGCTGTTGGCGGATCCGGCTCCCCCGGGGTTCTCTCAGCTGCCCTCGGGCGTTGTCGACATCAACGGGACCAACTGGTTGTTGGTGGCCGTCACCAAGAATCTGATTCCGCAGTCGACCCGGCTGGTGAAACCCGACCCGTTCCGGGCGGGCTGGGCGACCGTGCCCGGGTCGGTGCGTCCGGGTGATTACGCGGGTGGCCAGCAGACACAGATCAGCGGCTACTACGACCCGCTGTGGACCCAGGAGTCGCCGAAGGGCTGGGTGTACATCGTCAGCGACGCGTTTGATCGCTCCCGGCCCGCGGTGCTGTACCGGGCCAAGCCGGACACCTTTACCGACCGTGCGACCTGGCAGGGGTGGGGCGTGGACGCACAAGGCAGGGGAGCCTGGGGCCGTCTCCCGACGCCCTTGTGGGGAGACCATCTGGGTGAGATGAGCATGAAAATGGTCGACGGGCAGGCGGTGCTGTCCTACTTCAACCAGACCACTGGCAACGTCGAGGTGCGGGTGGCGGACAGCCCCACGCGGCTCGGTGCGGTACCGGTGACGACGGTGGTCAATGCGGGGGCGTGGCCGGCCGTCGCCGACGAATTACCGGAGTCTTGGGACAACACCTTGGCCCAGCCCTACGGCGGCTACATCGGTCCGGACTCCACGCTGGATCGGCTCAGCATCTACGTCAGTCAGTGGAACACCGATTCGCGCGACCATGCCCCCTATCGGGTGATCGAATTCGCGGTGAACCCGCTGCGGGTCGGTGTGGGCTAACTAACACTCACTTGTTACCAGAGTTGTCGACGCCCGTATGGCTGCTGGTTACGATGGCCATTAATGATTGCTAGCGGAACCTTGATCGACATCGCCGCCGATGATTGGATAACCGGTGGGCAGGGTTCGCGTACCGTCGTTTCTGTGGACGCTGAGGAGCTGGCAACCCGCGCAAGCGAGGCGCTGGCGTCCGGAGACGATAGCGAGGCGATGCGTCTCGCCAACGATGCGTTGGAGCTCGAGCACAAAAATGCGCGGTCATGGCGGATCTTGGCCTACTGCCTCGGCAGCATGGGACGACATTTCGATGCGATCGATTGCGCGCTTTCCGCAGTCCGATACGGCAGCCGTGACGCCATCAATCACTACACCCACGCATGGACTCTCAACGCTGCCAGCAAACCAAACGAGGCGCTGGCAGCGATCGATGAAGCGCTCGATATCGATCCCGAATTCGCCGATGCGCTCGCGCTGCGTGCGGTGATCCGCAACGAGTTGGGTGATCGTGCCGGGGCCATCGACGATATGCGCAGGGCGCGGTCGCTCTAGTCGGCCACGCGCCGTCAGTCCTCGAACGCGTGCCGCTTGAGGAAATAGTCGATCAGGGCGTTGACCTCGTCGGGGCGTTCCAGCGCCGCCAGATGCCCGGTGTTCTCCATGATCACGAATTCCGCCGCGGGAATCGCTTCGGCCATGAGCTCGGTCTCGGCGACGGGAAAGGTCGGATCCTCACGCCCGGCGACAACGAGGACGGGCGTGGTGATGCGTCCGAACAGCTCACGTTGATCGGGCCGGGCGGGAACCACGCTGTTGACCGCCCAGTACACCGAGTCGACGTTGAGATCGCCCAGTTCCGCGCGGATGGCCTGCTCGACGTGGGGGCGCTCGCGCAGGATGGTGGGCCCCACAAAGGCTTTGACGGCGCGGGTGGCGAAGGGTTCGCGGAACCTGCCGAGAATCCGGACTATCTCGGTGAGTAGCCGAAATTCGACCTTCTGGCGTGTACTGGCCGGTGACGCCGTGGCGTTCATCAACACCGATGCTCCGGCCCGGTGCGGATAGAGGGCGGCGAAAGTTCCGCCGATCATTCCGCCCCAGGAGTTGCCGACGACGTGGGCCCGCTCAATGCCCAAGGAGTCGAGTATTTGTTCGATGCTGTGCGCGCAGTCCTCGAATCGGAACATGCGGTGCAGCGACTGACTGTCACCGTGGCCGGGCGGGTCGACGAGGATCACGGTGTAGCGATCGGCGAAGTATCGCGCCTGGTCGGCCCACATGGACCCGGTCATCAGCAGGCTGGGCCAAAAGAGGATGGCAGGCCCTTGGCCGGCGACCCTCACGTGCAGCCCGCCCAGGCAGCTTTGGATATATCGGTCGTGCAATGCGGCGCCGCCCATGCGCAGCAGGCTAGCGGCTGTGGGCAGCTGACAGGGAGGAACTGCAGAATGTGGGACATGCTCACCGCGCGCCTGTTGCCGCCTCTGCTGCTGATTTGCTCGAACGTCTTCATGACTTTCGCCTGGTACGGGCATCTCAAGTTCAAGGATCAACCGTTGTGGCTGGTCGTACTGGTCAGCTGGCTCATCGCATTCTTTGAGTACTGCCTCGCGGTTCCCGCGAATCGCCTTGGCAGCGAGGTGTATTCGGGCGCCGAACTCAAGGCGATGCAAGAAGTCATCACCTTGACGGTGTTTCTCGGCTTCGCGGTGTGGTACCTGGGGGAGAAACTCACGCTGAATCACCTGGTGGGGTTCGTGCTGATCGCCGCCGGCGCCTATTTCGTCTTCAACGGCCCTTTCGGGTAATTAAGCCATTTCTTGACTCATTCCAGAAAAGGCGCATACTGGTGGAGTGACCGCAGTACAGCCCCTCGCCCCAGACGCAGCGTTGCGCCGGGCGGGACTGCGTGTCACCGCTCCGCGCGTTGCGGTTCTGAACGCGATTGCGGCCCATCCGCATTCGACCGCGGACATCATCGCGATGGTGGTGCGTGCCGATCTTGGGAAGGTGTCCACGCAGGCCGTCTATGACGTGCTCAAGGCCTGTGTCAGTGCCGGGCTGGTGCGACGTATCGAGCCGGCAGGTTCCGCGGCGCTTTTCGAAACGCGTATCGGCGATAACCATCACCATCTGGTCTGCCGCTGTTGCGGTGCTGTCACCGATGTGGACTGCGCCGTTGGGCATGCGCCGTGCCTGGAGCCGTCACATACCGCGGGGTTCGTGGTCGACGAGGCCGAAATCGTCTTCTGGGGGCTATGCCCCGAATGTCAGCCCGATTAGTTCAGCCCAGTTAGTCAGGTATCGAGGAGGTTTTCATGTCCATCCGAACAACCACGAACACTGGAATCGCAGTGGAGAGCGACGACGAGTCGTTGACCGCAGGCATCCAGGGCCCGGTTCTGCTGCACGACCACTATCTGATCGAAAAGCTTGCGCAATTCAACAGGGAACGTGTTCCCGAGCGCATCGTGCACGCCAAGGGTGCCGGTGCATACGGGGAGCTCGTTGTCACCGCCGACGTGTCGAAATACACCAAGGCCAAGCTGTTTCAACCGGGCGTGAAAACAGAGTCACTGGTTCGTTTTTCGACGGTGGCCGGGGAACAGGGGAGCCCCGACACCTGGCGTGACCCGCGGGGTTTTGCCATCAAGTTCTACACCGAGGACGGCAACTACGATCTTGTCGGCAACAACACCCCCGTCTTTTTCATTCGTGATGCCATCAAGTTCCCGGACTTCATCCGCTCGCAGAAGCGGTTGCCGGGATCAGGGTTGCGGGACCACAACATGCAGTGGGACTTCTGGACGCTGCGTCCCGAGACGGCACACCAGGTCACCTGGTTGATGGGCGATCGCGGGATCCCGAAGAACTACCGCCACATGAATGGATACGGTTCGCACACCTATCAGTGGGTCAATGCCGAGGGCGAGCGCTTCTGGGTGAAGTACCACTTCCGGACGGATCAAGGTCAGGATTTCCTGACCCAGCAGGAGGCGGACGCACTCGCCGGATCTGACGCCGATGCGCATCGTCGCGATCTGTGGGACGCGATCGAGCAAGGCAATTTTCCGAGCTGGACCCTGCACGTGCAGATCATGCCGGTGGACGAGGCTCAGGGATACCGATTCAACCCGTTCGATCTGACGAAGGTCTGGTCCAAGAAGGATTACCCGCTGATCGAGGTTGGCAAGTGGACGCTCAATCGCAACCCACGCAACTATTTCGTCGACATCGAGCAGGCCGCCTTCGAACCGTCGAATATCGTTCCGGGAATTGGCTTCTCGCCCGACAAGATGCTACTCGGCCGGGTCTTTGCCTACGCCGACGCGCATCGGTACCGGATTGGCACCAACTACGCGCAGTTGCCGCCCAACGAAGCGCGGGCCGCGACCGTGAACTCCTACTCCAAGGAGGGCGCGATGCGGTACCACTTCAATGATCCCGAGGTTCCGGTATACGCCCCCAACTCCTTTGGCGGTCCGCATGCGGATCCGCAGGCTGCGGGCGACGGCGGCGCATGGGATTTCGACGGCACCGCGGTGCGTGCCGGGTACATCCAGCATGCCGAGGACGGCGACTTCGTCCAGGCCGGAACCTTGGTGCGTGAGGTGCTGAACGACGATCAGCGCGCGCGTCTGGTGAGTAATATCGTCGGCCACGTGCTGGGCGGCGTCAGCGAACCTGTGCTGTCCCGGGTGTTCGAATACTGGAAGAACGTCGACGCCGAGCTGGGCAAGGCCGTCGAAGAGGGTGTTCGCGCCGGGCTTGACGGTCAGTAGGCAGTTCGTGGATGACGCCGGTTCTCTCCAAGGGGGCCGGCGTCATCCGTATGCTGGTCGTATGTCCAATGAGGCCGTCTACACCGCAGAAGCCACGTCGACCGGGGGAGGTCGTGACGGGCATGTCCGCTCGTCGGATGGCCGGATAGATCTTGACACTCGAATTCCAAAGTCGATGGGCGGCAACGGAGAAGGCACCAACCCCGAGCAGCTGTTCGCGGCCGGGTATTCGGCGTGCTTCTTGAGTGCGCTCAATCTGGTTGCCCGGATGGCGAAGGTGCAGCTTGATCCCGCGACATCGATTACCGCCAAGGTGGGGATCTTCAAGACCCCCGAGGGTGGTTTCGATCTGTCGGCCGAGCTGGACGGGTACCTTCCCGGGCTGTCGCAGGAGGTCGCCGACGACCTGTTGGAGCAGGCTCACGAGGTGTGCCCGTACTCCAACGCCACCCGCGGCAACATCGAGGTGACGGTCAAGGCGCGCATCTGATGCGAGCTCTTGTCGTCATGGGGGTGTCGGCGATTGCGCTGGCGTTCGCGCCCTCCGCGCTGGCGGTCGGCCCCGAGGTATTGGATAGCGTTCTGCAGAGCCCCGCAACGGTCAGCACGTTGGTCGGGACAGAACTGCAAGCCACGCGCACCCTCGATGCCCCGACGGGCGGCGTTGAGCTCAGCGAGCCCAACTGTGTGGACTTCGCCGAGGTCGGTCTGGATCAGGTGTTCAATGGAAACCAGGGAACGCTCGTTGCGTTCCGGGGCCAGCTCGCGCAGAAGTCCGGATCGGATGCGCGGTATTCGGTGCGACAGGCCGTGGGTGTGTTCAACAGCCCCACGGCGGCCGTCGACCCGGTGGTGGCGTTGCTGTTCATGTCGGACTGCTACGGGCACCCGATCAAGATCACCGATGACCAAGGTGTCACGGACACATGGACATTCACCGAGGGGAGTTCCGGCGGTGGTGCGGCCGGCTGGTCGATGACCAATAGTGCCAACGACCGCAGCTGCTATGTCCAAATGCGGGCGCGACACGAGGTTATGTTCCAGGTGAAGGTGTGCTCGCCAAGGAACGGGGAACGCGCCGCGAACCGTATCGCCGACGCGATGGAAGCTGGTTTGTGATGGGAATGGCTCGGATTACGCTGATTTCGGCGGTAGCCGCCGCCCTGGGTCTGACATCGGCCCCGGTTTCGGGTGCCGGTCCGTCAGATCCGGGCGTCGTCAACTATGCCGTGCTCGCCCGTGGATCCGTAAGTAATGTCATTGGCTCGCAACTGGGTTCGCACAGCGAGTTCACACAGCCATTTCAGGCGTTCTCGGTGGACATCCCGGTGTGTAACAACTGGTCAGATATCGGGCTTGACGAGGTCTACGCCGACCCGGATTTGGCCTCGTTCCGCGGGGCGACGACACAGGACTCCGCCACGGATGCAACGCATTTGGTGAAGCAGGCGATTGGGGTTTTCGCCAACAACGATGCCGCCGACCGCGCGTTCCATCGGGTGGTGGATCGCACCCAAGGGTGTTCCGGGCAGACCGCTACGTTGATTCTGGACGACGGCCGGCGCGAGGTGTGGACATTCACCGGCCCGGCGGCCGGCGCGTCGGATGCCGCATGGGTGAAGGAAGAGGCGGGCGTTGACCGCCGCTGCTTCAACCAGACTCGCAGGCGCGAGAACGTGCTGCTGCAGGCGAAGGTCTGCCAGCCGGGCAATGGCAGCCTCGCAGTGAACGTGCTTGCCAACACCATGC
The DNA here is from genome assembly GCF_001853795.1 of Mycobacteroides franklinii. NCBI lineage: Bacteria > Bacillati > Actinomycetota > Actinomycetes > Mycobacteriales > Mycobacteriaceae > Mycobacteroides > Mycobacteroides franklinii. The sequence goes on along the minus strand of NZ_MLIK01000019.1, from coordinate 310,443 downwards.
AGAACGGCCTGGGCCAGTAGAAGATTGGCCCAGGCCGCTACCACTCGACTCGTTGTTTAGACCGAGGCGGCCTCGTTGAGCTCATTGAGCGTGTTGGTGGCTTCCAGGTACTCCTGCACCCAACGCTCGATAACGGTGGCCGACTTCTCGACCTTGGTGAACTGCCCGACGACCTGACCGATCGGGTTGAACGCGACGTCGATCGTCTGATCCGGGAACTTGTGCGTGGCAGCCACTGCCATGCCGGAAACCATGTATTGCAGCGGCATTCCCAACGGCTCGGGGTTGCCCTCGGTCTGCCAGGCCTCGGTCCAGTCGTTCTTGAGCATGCGGCAGGGCTTGCCGGTGAAGGACCGGCTGCGCACGGTGTCGCGGCTGGTGGCCTTGGCGTAGGTTTCCTGCTGCACCGCGGTGTTCTCGGCCTCTTCAACCATGAGCCACTGCGAGCCGCTCCATGCACCCTGCGCGCCCATGGCCAGCGCCGCGGCGATCTGGTACCCGCTACCGATACCTCCGGCTGCCAGTACCGGCACGGGGGCGATCTCCTTGACGACCTGCGGCCACAGCACGATCGAGCCGACCTCGCCGCAGTGACCACCGCCCTCGCCGCCCTGGGCGATGACAATGTCCACCCCGGCGTCGGCATGCTTGCGGGCCTGCTTGGGCGAACCGCACAGCGCCGCGACCTTGCGGCCGGCGTCGTGGATGTGCTTGATCATCTCGGCCGGGGGCGTGCCCAGCGCGTTGGCGATCAGCGTCATCTTGGGGTGGCGCAGCGCGATCTCCACCTGCGGTGTCGCGGTGGCCTCGGTCCAGCCCAGCAGCTGCAGGGCGTTGTCGTTGCCCTCCTCGATGGGCACGCCGTGGTCGGTCAGCAGCTTGCGGCCGAAATCGAGGTGCTCCTGCGGGACCATCGACTGCAGCATCGTGGTCAGTTCCTCGGCCGACATGTTGGCGTCCATGCCCTCGTACTTGTTGGGGATGACGATGTCGACGCCGTAGGTGTGGTCACCGATGTGCTCGTCGATCCAGTTGAGCTCGATCTCGAGCTGTTCGGGGGTGAATCCGACGGCACCCAGCACGCCGAAGCCACCGGCCTTGCTCACCGCGACCACGACGTCGCGACAGTGGGTGAAGGCGAAAATCGGGAACTCGATGCCGAGCTCGTCGCAGATAGGGGTATGCATTGCCGCTCCTGTAGGGGTGATGGGGCGCATCGAAAAACTGGAACGTGTTCTAGTTTAGATGAGGTCCTGCACGCGCCGGTAGTGGCTTCCCTACACTCACGCTGACCTAATCGCACGAGCCGGGAGTAGCCAGCGCATGTTTCCGCATATGGGAGTGCCGGACGCGGCCAATACCGCCTGGGTGCTGACGAGTGCCGCATTGGTGCTGCTGATGACCCCGGCACTGGCCTTCTTCTACGGCGGCATGGTGCGCGCCAAGAGCGTCCTCAACATGATGATGATGTGCTTCTCGGCCGTCGCCGTGGTGTGGGTGCTCTGGGTGGCCTTTGGCTACTCGATGGCGTTCGGCACCGACATCGGTGGCGGCCTGCTCGGCGATCCCTTCCAGTTCGCGGGGTTGCAGCACCTGTTCGAGGGCGACTACAAGGCGTCCTCGGTGCCGCTGTGGGGGCCGACGAACATCCCGGCGCTGGTGTTCGTCATGTTCCAGGCCGGATTCGCCATGGTGACCGTGGCGCTCATCGCGGGCGCGGTGGCCGACCGTATGCGCTTCCTTCCATGGATCGCCTTCACGGGACTGTGGGCGACCCTGGTGTACTTCCCGGTCGCGCACTGGGTGTTCGCGGTGGAAGGCACCACCGCCGACAAGGGCGGATGGCTCGCTAACCTGGGTGTCCTCGACTTCGCCGGCGGTACCGCCGTGGAGATCAACTCGGGTGCCGCGGGTTTGGCGCTGGCCGTGGTCCTCGGTAAGCGGCGTGGATGGCCGCGTGAGGCGATGCGCCCGCATAACCTGCCTGCCGTCATGCTGGGCGCCGGACTGTTGTGGTTCGGCTGGTTCGGTTTCAATGCCGGATCGGCGTTGGCTGCCGACGGCACGGCCGCGCTGGTCATCGCCAATACCCTGGGTGCGGGCGCGATATCGATGGCGAGCTGGCTGCTGGTCGAAAAGATCCGGCATGGCAAGCCGACCTCTTTCGGCGCGGCCTCGGGCGTCGTGGCGGGGCTGGTGGCCATCACACCCTCGTGTGCGGCGGTTACCCCGATTGGCGCGTTGGTGATCGGCGCCGTTACCGGTGCGGTCAGCTCCCTTGCCATTGAGCTGAAATACCGACTGGGATACGACGATTCGCTCGACGTTGTGGGCGTGCACCTGGTTGGTGGCGTGGTCGGCACGTTGATGATCGGTGTGGTTGGTAGCGCCGCGGCGCCTGCGGGTGTCAACGGGCTGCTGTACGGCGGTGGGCTGCATCAGTTCTGGCTGCAACTTGTCGCTGTCGTCACGGTGCTGGTCTACTCGGTGGTGGTGACCGGGCTCATCGGGATGAGCTTGCGGCATTCCCTGGGCATCCGATCGCACCCGCAGCACGAGTCCGACGGTCTCGACGACGCCGAACATGCGGAATCGGCCTACGAGCTGGCCACCACACGCGGTGGTGGTCTCATCAACCCTGGGCGTTGAACCTGCCGATTCCAGGCAGGAAACGCCCGACCCGGGTTCCGTATTCGCGATAGGCCACGCCGTGCGCCGCGAGCAGGTAGGGCTCCTCGACGGCGCGCACCTGCAGCTCGATGGATGTCGCAAGTAGGGCAAAGCCACTGAAAGCCAAGGGGTTCGGCGTCATCAACACCGCCCCGGCGGCGAACGTCAGCATTGCGGTGAAGATCGGATTGCGTACCCATCCGAAGACGCCGGTGCTCACCAATGTGGTGGTCTCCCGGGTATCGACACCCACCCGCCAGGATTCGCCCATCGTTTGTTGCGCGCCGATCGTCGCGACGATTCCCGTCACCGCCAGCGCGATTCCGGCAACGTGGACCGGCCGGTTGTCAAGGGCGGCAAGGGGGCTGACGAGTCCGGTCAGCTGCAGAATGGGCGCGAGCAGTGTGACAGCTATCGCGGCGATGAATCCCATGCCCGCAAGCCATTCACGTGAACCCGGGCTGCCGTGGAATCCGCGGAACCCGGTGGACCCTGTCGCACGCCACTGGCGATAGCTCTTCCAGCCAAGCCCGGCCGCGATGAAGACCAGATACAGGACGAGCGCTGCCATGGCCATGGACACCCCTCTCTATCAATGCATACATTCGCATAGAACAATATATGAGCGCAAGTGTCAACACCCCGAGTGAGCCGGGCAGGGGCGGTGTCTACTCGTCTAGCGGGACCACAGCCGCCACATACTTGTCGCGCCGTCGTATCCACGTGCGCGCTCCGCGGCCTCGGCCACGGTCTTGCCTGCGGTCAGCTCGTAGAAGAACAGCACCGCGACAAGAAACGCGGCATGCCCGTCGGGTGCTTCTTGTGGCGCGAAGTAGCCGCCCGCGCCGGCATCCAGGAACGCATCCGCGAGTTCTGGACTCCCCGTTTCGCACCCGATGGATACCACGAAACTTCCGTTGAGCCGCAGGTGCCGGCGTACCTCGTCGGGCCCCAGCAGTCCGGTGAACGGTTGCTCGGAAGCTATCGGTTCGCCAAGCTCGGGGAGCAGGATCCGGCCCTCGTCGCCGTGGCAGCCCAGGATCACAAAGGGCGCGATCTGCCGGGCACTTCCCAGTGCCGCGACAATGTGACGGGACTGCCCGATGGGGTGATAGTGCACCCTGATCCCGAACTCCTCCAAGGCATCCCGCAAAGGCCGGGCAGAGGAATCGTCGATGTCGACGAGGTCGACCTCCGTCCACGTCAGCGCGCCCCCGACCACATCATCGATTCGGGACTGTGACATACGTGGCAGCGTAGACCTTCGGTGCCGAAGCGGGCCAGTGAGTTTTGGTTCGAACGCCACCGAAAGATGCTGCGATAAAACCGGTCTCGGGTAGCCTCGATGCGTGCCTGACACCGACGGCCTCATCGTCTGCGGCGAGACCTTGGTCGACGTGCTATCGGCCGGCGATGGGCTCTGGCGATCGATACCGGGCGGAGGTCCGTACAACACCGCGATCACGGCGGCCAAGCTCGGCACACGGACCGCTCTTCTCACGCAGGTATCTCGCGACGCCTTCGGGCGCCAATGCGTCGAAACCCTGGCCAGGGCGGGTGTCGACGAGTCATTGGTGATGCATCAGGACGTGCCCACCACCCTGGCCGTCGCGGACATCGATGAACGCGGTGTCGCCCAGTATCAGTTCTACTGGCGGGGAACAGCTAACGATGTTGTGCCACAGTCATTTCCTGATCCGGTGCGTCCTCCGGCGGCAATCTGGGCAGGGTCGATCGCCAGCGTGCTCTGGCCGGCTCGCGAGGCGCTACGGGCCTGGATCGCCGAACACTATCCGGACACTCCGCTCACCTTCGATGTCAATGTGCGACCGACGCTCATCGCCGACCGGCAGACCTATGCCGAGCGCATTGCACCATGGCTGTCCATCGCGGAAGTAGCGCGGGCCAGCACCGACGACCTTGCCTTCCTGTATCCGGGCACGTCCATCGAGGGTGCAGTGGAGGGTTGGTTCGGCGATTACCCACGCATCGACATCGCGTTGATCACCTGTGGGCAGGCGGGATCGCTGGCCTTCCGCCGGGGCGACTCATCGCCGCTGCGTATCCCGGCCCACGAGGTCACCGTTATCGACACCGTCGGCGCCGGTGACACCTACACCGGGACCTTTCTCGATGGGTTCTATCAGCGCCGGCTCGATCTGCCCGAGGCGTTGCGCCGGGCAGCGGTGGCATCGGCGCTCACCTGCACCCGACCCGGCGCGCAACCACCGGATGCCGCCGAGCTGGCCAACGAGCTGCGCCGCACCGCGTCCTAGAGTTCAATACACAACAATTGGGGCCGAGCCGAGGGGGACGCACATGCGATCGGTAGTGGGGGCATGGATGGTGGTGGTGGCGATCGTCGCCGTGCATCCCGCCGTCGCGTTCGCCGAACCGGCATCTACCGTGCCGCCGTCGGCGATCGACGGCCTGATGCTCAGCCAGCCGCAGGCCGAACGCGTGATGGGTGTGGCGCTGCCCAACGTGCAGCGGCAGAGCGCCACCTTCACGCTGGATACCGACCGGCCGGACTGCGGAAGCGTGGTGTTGGCGTCGGTGGCGAGTTACGACCGCGCCCCCTATGTGGCGGCGCATTCTCAGGCGCTGTGGGATCACCCCGGCTGGTTCACCTTGGTCGATCAGAGCGTGGCGGTCTTCAGCACCGATGATGAGGCCCGCGATTTCACCCTCAGCGAGGCCGACCGCTGGCGCAAATGCGAGAACCAGACCGTCAATGTCTCCGAACTGGCGATCGATGGTTCCACTCTCGCCTCCACCGCGGAGATCCGGCGTGTGACGCAGGTCGACAACGTCATTGCCGTGGGTTACTCACGCAATGATGCTGCGTATGCGTCGTGCCAGCACGTGCTTCTCGGAGAACGCAACGTAGCGATTGATATACGCACGTGCTCAACGGTTTCCAAGAGCAATGGTGAGCGCGCCTTTGATTTGATGAAGATCGTCGGTCCGCGGATCTGGCAGGCCTAGAAACCTACCGCGCGTCGAGGATTGACCGACGTTTGCAGGGCGGCGATCTCGGCATCCGCCTGAGTCGCCGCGAACTCGTACAGGTCGGCCATGCTCGCGGTGCTGCCCGCGATCGTGCCATCGGTCAGTCGTGCCTCACCGGAGGTGACGGTGACCGGCAGGTGGCCCAACTGATAAGCGCCATCCGGCATTCCGGCCGCACACATCGCGTCGGTGACCAGTGCGATCCGGTCGGGGCCGACAGCCGCCAGCACCATGCGGTAGATCGCGGGGTGGATGTGCACGCCGTCTGCGATAAGTTCGATGGTCACCGCCGGGCTCTCCAGGAGTGCCGGGATGGGGCCGGGTTCACGATGATGGATCGGCCTCATGGCGTTGAAGAGATGGGTAGCGACAGTCGCCCCAGCCGAAATGGCCTGCAGAGTCTGCTCATACGTCGCATCGGTATGCCCCACCGCGGCCACCACGCCCCGTGCCGTAAGCAGCTCGATGGCCGGCATCGCACCAGGAAGCTCGGGAGCGATGGTGACCATCCTGATATGCCCGGCACCGGCGTCCAGCAGTCGCTCGAGCTCGGCGAGGTCCGGGTCGCGCAGCAGTCGTGGATCGTGAGCACCGGCGTATTGCGGTGAAAGCCAGGGGCCTTCGAGGTGAATGCCGGAGATGCCCTGGGCGCCGGCCATATCGGCCAGCACCCGCACGGCATTGAGCATGTCATCGGGGGCGAGGGTCACCAGACTGGCCAGCATGCCGTCGGTGCCGTGGGACCGATGCCACGCGGCGGCAATCAGATTCGCCTCCACGTCTTCGCCGAATGAGGCACCGCCGCCGCCGTGCACGTGCATGTCGAAAAACCCGGGAGCGGTCACTGGCACTTCACAATGTCTCGGTCACCTTGGACAGGCCTCGTGGCACATCGGGGTTTTCACCGCGCCCGATCGCCAACTGCATGGCCAGGAGCTGTAGCGGAATAATGGCCAGCATCGGCGAAAGCTCCTCGAGGGTGGGCTCCAGGGTCACGCCCAGCCCCGTCGCCGCGACCGCGTCTGCCGACCCGATGCAACACACGTCGGCCCCACGCCCGGCCAGTCGATGCAGCACATCGTTCATGGCCCGGCCACCGACGCCATGGGGCACGATGGCGATCACCGGCACCTGCGGGTCGACCATCGCCAGCGGGCCGTGTAGCAGGTCGGCTCCCGAGAACGCCTGAGCCGAAAGATAACTCGTTTCCATCAGTTTGAGGGCGGCCTCACGCGCGGTCGGATAGGAGTAGCCGCGCCCGGTGGTGACCAATCGCGAGGCGAATCGGTAGCGGGTGGCCAGCTGCTGCACGACGGCGCTGTGCAGGATCTCTTCGCCGCGTTCCGGGAGCAGGCTGGCCGCCGTGTTGTCGCGACCCGCCACGTCGGTGAGTAGTAGGTACAGCGCCAGAAGCTGCGCGGTGTACGACTTGGTGGCGGCGACGGCGAGTTCGGGTCCGGCCAGTATGTCCACGTGGTGCTCGGCGGCGGTCGCCAGCGGAGACCGCGCGGCATTGGTCACGGCCACCGTGAGCGCGCCCTGCTGGCGTGCGACCGTGAGCGTCTGCACCAGGTCGGGAGAGCCCCCGGACTGGCTGACCCCGATGACCAGCACGCCCGCGAGATCGGGTCGCGCACCGTAGGTCGTCATGGTCGACGGCGAGGCCAGCCCGGCGGGAACCTGCCAGATGATCTCGGTGAGGTACTTGCCGTACAACGCGGCATGGTCACTGGTCCCACGCGCGACGAAGAGCACGAAGCGAGGCTGGTATTCGATGATCTTCGCCGCAACCTCCGAGATCGCCGACCGGCCGTCCGAAAGGAGCCTCCCCCATACGGTGGGTTGTTGACGGATCTCGTCAGCCATATGCGTCCCGGCGGTCATGCCTTCTCCAATCCCTCGACGTCGACCCCGGCCAGGGCCAATGCTCCGAACACCGGTTCACGTTGCAGCACAGCAATATCCGAAACCCCGGTGGTCCGTGTGTGTTCGATGATATCGGCGACAAGGCCCGGTTGGTTGACCAACAGACCGCCGCCGAGCACCACCGGCAGCCCTGGGCCCAATCGTAGGCAGACACCCTCGATCAAGGCGGCCAAGTCGATGGCTGTTTGCCTAGTGATCACCTGAGCGGCCTCGTCTCCGGTAGCGGCGAGGTCGAAAACCAACCTCGCCATCGTGGCCCAGTACCGCCGCTCGGAGTGGGCGTAGAAATGGTCGAGCAGCTGCGCGGGTTCGGTGACACCGCATTCGGAGGCGAACTTCTGCGACAGCGCGTCCGGCGGATCCCCTCTGTCGGAAAGTGAGAGGGCATGCCGCACAGCGGATCGCGAAACGCCGTAGCCACTGCCGTCGTCTCCGAGTAGATACCCCCAACCACCGACGCGTGCCGTGGCGCCGTCGGCACGCTTCCCCCAGGCTACGGACCCGGTGCCGGAAATCACCGCGATACCCGCCGACAAACCTCCCGCCGCCAGCACCAACTGGGTGTCGTGCACCGCGGTGATCTCGGCCCGGGGCGCATACGGTCGCAGCAGCCGGACCAGTGCTTGGGCGCCCTCCGCGGTGTCCACACCGGCGGATCCGGCACTCACACGAGTGACATCGTCGCCGGCGAACGTGGAAAAGATTTCGGCGAAAACGTTTTTCGCCTGTTCCTCGGTGACAGATTGCAGGTTTGCACTGCCGCCCAATGCGTCACCGATCACCGCGCCCTCCGCGACGGCCACCGCGCGGGTCTTGGACCCGCCGATGTCGATCCCAACTATCACGTCTCGGGCCACTTGCCTCCGCTTTCCCAGAAGTGCCGGATCTCTTCAAGGTTGCGCCCCTTGGTTTCCGGCGCCAAGAGATATACAAACACCAGAGCCGCCACCGCGAGCACCCCGAAGACTCCGAAGGCCGCTACACCGCCGAGTGTTGTCAACAGAGTGAGGAAGTACATGGAGACAACGGCGTTGGCCACCAGGTCCGATGTCAGCATGGCGCTGGCCCCGTAAGAGCGCAGCCGAGCGGGAAAGCTTTCGCCGGCGTACACCCACACCAACGACCCGAATCCGAAGGTGAACCCCACCGCGATGAGCACGATCCCCAGGAATCCGAGGACCGTCAGCACCCCACCGAAAGATGATCCGCCCACCGCGAATACGCCCACCAGGAGTGCGTCGGCGACGATCATGATGCCGATCCCGATCATGAGGATGGGCCGCCGGCCCATCCGGTCAATGCTCGACATCGACACGAACACCGCCAACAGTGCCGCCACCTGGACGAGCGCCGGCAGGCCGAGCTTGGCGAAGTATCCCGACATGCCCATGGCCTCGAAGATCCGGGGCCCGTAGTAGACGACCGCGTTGATACCCGTGATCTGGATGAAGAACCCAAGGCCGACAACGAAAAAGGTCGCTCTGCGGTATGGCGGAGTGACCATTTCCCGCAATCGCGCCAGCACCGAGCTTCCGCCTTCGGCGTGCAGCGCCTCGGCGATCTCCGCAAGCTCGTGGTCGACATCGATGTGCGGATCCACCATGCTCAGCACCTCGCGTGCTCGTGCGTGGTCACCACGCATCATGTACCAGCGTGCGGTATCGGGGAGCCGCAGTAAGGCGATCAGCACTAGTGCGGCCGGCACGGCGGCCAGGCCCAGCATCAGACGCCAGCTGCCGGTCGACGCCAATGCCCAGGCGATGAGATAACCAGCGATGATCCCCGTCACGCAGGCCAGCTGGTAGAGCACCAGCATCGAGCCCCGGATCTTGGTGGGCGAGGACTCCGCGACGAACACCGGAACCACCACGACCGAGACACCCACCGTCACCCCGAGGAGAAATCGGGCGGCGACAAGAGTGTTCAAGTCGACGGCCAATGCGGACAGCAGTGAGAAAACACCAAACGTCGCTGCCACCAAAACCATTGACCGCTTTCGGCCGATCTTGTTGGACAGCGGCCCACCGATGAGTGCGCCAAAGATCTCTCCGATGACCACCGCGGTGGCGGCCACCTGCTGGTCGTGGGTGGAAAGGTGCAGGTCTTCGGTGAGGAACAGCAACGCCCCCGCGATATTGGAGGAGTCGTAGCCGTAGATGACCCCCACCGCGGCGGCGGTCACCGCCACCATGACGCCCAAACGGGACGTCGACCGGAGGTCGGTGATCAGGCTCATTCGCGAGATCCTATGGTGACAGGTGATGTCAGGAGGCTGCTTGTGAAGATCGGTGTCGTCGCTCCAGTGGAGCTCGGAATCACCGCGGAGCCCGACAAGATCCTCGAATTCGCGCATGCCGCAGAGCAGCTGGGATTCAGTGAGATCTCGGTGGTGGAGCACGCGGTCGTCATAGGAAACACGCAGAGCACGTATCCCTACTCGCCCACCGGGCAGTCCCACCTGCCCGACGACGTCGACATCCCCGACCCACTTGAGCTGCTGTCCTTCGTCGCGGCGGCTACCACGACACTGGGGCTGTCCACCGGTGTGCTGGTGCTACCCGACCACCATCCGGTGGTGCTGGCCAAACGCCTGGCGACCGTGGACCGACTCAGTCGTGGGAGGCTGCGGATCTGTCTGGGTGTCGGATGGATGCGCGAGGAGATCGAGGCTTGTGGCGGCGATTTCGATCGTCGTGGTCGCGCTACCGATGAGGCCATCGCGGTGATGCGGGCGTTGTGGTCCGCCGACGGTCCCGCGGCGTACGACGGTGAGTTCTATCGGTTCCAGGAAGCCTATTCCTACCCCAAGCCTGTTCAGCCACAGGGTGTTCCGCTGTATGTCGGCGGGCATAGCAAGGCCGCGGCGCGACGGGCCGGACGGCTGGGGAGCGGATTTCAGCCACTCGGTCTGGTCGGGGAGGACCTGACGGCCGCAGTGAGCATCATGCGGACCGCGGCAGTCGATGCCGGCCGTGATCCCGCCAGCATCGACCTTGTGCTCGGGCATGGTCTGCACCGGGTAGACCATGCGGCGCTGGATCAGGCGGCCCAAGCGGGTGCGGGCCGGATGTTGCTCTCGGCCTCGCGGCGCGCCACCACCCTGGAAGCAGTGCTCGACGAGATGGCGCAGTGCGCTACCCGACTCGAACTGGCCGGTCCTCGCTGAACACCACGACGGGTTCGCGGCGGGTGAAGACCCAGCCCGCGGGTTCGCGCTCGTAGTTGTCCAGGTACCGCACCGCCATCGTGTTATCGCGGTACTCGTCGCCCCGAAGGTAGATGTGGTGCGCCATGCAGTAGGCCTCCCCCGTCGCGATATCGCCGTCGACGGTTGCCGTGTGCTGCCCGATGAGGTGATACGTCGCGTGCAGCGGCGTGAGCGCCGCGATAATCGAACCCGCGATGGCCTCGCGACCCTGCAGGACAGCCGAATCACCCTTACGCAGGAGGGCTGGCGGGCGCACCAGCTCGGCGTCTACGGAGAACAGCGCGACGAGCCCATCGACGTCACGGCGGTCGGCAGCACCGGCATACCGGGCGACGAGATCGTGGATGGCGAGTCGGTCATTGGTCACGGATACGAAGCCTATGGGGCCTGGATCTCCCAACCAACCGATCGGTTATGGTGCGGCTCATGGATATCAATGGTGTGTCTGCAATCGTCACGGGTGGTGCCTCGGGTCTTGGCGCCGCAACTGCTCGCCTGCTCGCTGCACAGGGTGCAAAGGTCGTCATCGCCGACGTCCAGGACGAAAAGGGTGAGGCTCTGGCCAAGGAACTCGGTGGCGCTTTCGTGCACACCGATGTCACCAGCGAGGCCGACGGTATCGCTGCCGTCGACGCCGCCAAGGAGCTCGGCCCGGTGCGCGTCCTCATCAACTGCGCGGGCGTCGGCTGGCCCGGTCGGACCATCGGCAAGGACGGCCAGTACGCCTCGGCGCACTCGCTGGACATCTTCTCCAAGGTCATCGGCATCAACCTGATCGGCTCGTTCAACCTGATCCGTCTCGCGGCCACCGCGATCAGCCAGGAAGAGCCTGTCGACGAGTTCGGCGAGCGCGGTGCCATCGTCAACACCGCATCCGTGGCGGCCTTCGACGGCCAGATCGGGCAGGCCGCCTACTCGGCCTCCAAGGGCGGCATCGTCGGCATGACTCTTCCGATCGCGCGCGATCTGTCGGTCGTCGGCATCCGGGTGAACACCATCGCACCGGGTCTGATCGACACCCCGATCTACGGCGAGGGCGAGTCCGCGCAACAGTTCAAGGACCGTCTGGCACCGAACGTGCTGTACCCGCAGCGCCTGGGTAACCCCGAAGAATTCGCCTCGCTGGCCCTGGAGCTTGTCACCAACAGCTACATGAACGCCGAGACAATTCGCATCGACGGTGGAGCCCGCCTCCAGCCGAAGTAGCGCTACTTGTCGGTGGCCTATGGAACATTGGAGAGATGGCCACCACGGCGACAGTGGGAACACTGTCGAACGCGGACGAGGCTGCCGAGCACATTGCTCGGCAGGCCTTCGCCGACGCACATATCGGCGCGGTTGGGCTGGAGCTGGAATCTCATACCGTCGAGCTGACGGCTCCGTACCGCCGAGTCACCTGGAACCGCCTCCATGAAGTCGCTGAGTCGGTTCCTGACCTGCCCGGATCCAGCGCGATCACGTTCGAACCGGGCGGTGCCGTCGAACTCTCCGGCCCCCCGCATGCCGACGTGTGGTCCGCTATCTCCTCGATGCGGGCCGACCACGAGATTCTGACCTCGACTTATCGTGACGCCGGGATCGCGCTCGCCAGCCTGGGCACCGACCCGCTGCGCACACCCGAGCGCGTCAATCCCGGCGCCCGATACGCGGCCATGGCCGGCCATTTCGGCGCCGCCGGATACGGCGAAACCGCGCTGCAGATGATGACCTGCACGGCGTCATTGCAGGTCAATGTGCAATCCGGGACTCCGCGCCAGTGGCGGGACAGGCTTGTGTTGGCGCAACGGATCGGCCCCACGATGGCGGCGCTGTCGGCGTCCTCGCCGATGCTTGCCGGTCGTCGTACCGGTCGGCAAAACACTCGACAATGGATCTGGGACAACCTGGACCCGCTGCGCTGCGCTCCCGTTGAGATCGGCGCCGATCCGGCCGAGTCCTGGGCCAAATATGCGCTGCGCGCGCCCGTCATGTTGGTGCGAAACAAGGACGGCGCCGACGCGGTTGTCACCCACGTGCCCTTCCAATCCTGGGTCGACGGGACCGTGCCGCTAGGCGGGCGGGCTCCGACGACCGAAGACCTCGACTATCACCTGACCACGCTGTTTCCGCCGGTGCGGCCGCGCCGCTGGTTGGAGCTGCGGTATCTGGACGCGGCACCGGATTGGTGGTGGCCCGCGCTGGCGTTCACGGCGGTCGCCGCGCTCGATCATCCGCGGGTCTCTGACATTGCCGCGGAGGCCGTCGAACCGGTGGGTGAGGCGTGGGACGCGGCGATACGAATCGGTGTGGAGGATCCTGACTTGCTTGCGGCGGGGCATCGGCTGGTGTCCGCGGCCTGCGCGGTGGCGCCGCCGGAGTTGGCCGCGGATATGGAATTCCTGCTGGAGCGCGTAGAGCAAGGCCGATGTCCGGCAGACGATTTCACGGATAATGTCGCGGAATACGGTGTGGAGAGGGCTTTCTCTGGAGCGTCGCAATGAGCCGTGAAGAGTTGGCGCGCGACCTTGAGGCCGCGCGGGTACGCACGTTGACGATCACCGATCATGACGACGCCGAGCTGCACCGTCAGTACGACCCGCTGATGAGTCCATTGGTGTGGGACCTGGCGCATATCGGACAGCAGGAAGAGCTGTGGCTGCTCCGTGACGGAGATCCGCGTCGGCCAGGGATGCTGCCCGGCGAGATCGAGTCCCTCTACGACGCGTTCCGCCACACCAGGGCCAGCAGGGTGCAGCTGCCGCTGCTATCCCCGGCGCAGGCGCGGTCCTTTTGTCACGAGGTGCGCGGACGAGTCTTGGATCGGCTGGAGGCGCTGCCCTCCGATGGTTCGGCCCGCGCGGACGAATTCTCGTACTCCATGGTGCTGAGCCATGAGCATCAGCATGACGAAACCATGTTGCAGGCCTTGTCGATTCGCCGCGGGGCCGCCCTGCTGGAGCGTGCCGACACGCTGCCGCCCGGACGGGCAGGTGTGGCCGGAACCTCGGTGCTGGTCCCGGAGGGACCGTTCGTGATGGGCGTCGACGCGATCGACGAGCCGTACTCGCTCGATAACGAACGGCCGGCACATAGCGTTCATCTCAAGGGATTCCGAATCGGGACTGTTCCGGTAACCAATGCCGAGTGGACGGCATTCATCGCTGAGGGTGGATACCAGCGTCAGGAATTCTGGACCGAGATCGGGTGGGCGCACCGGTGTGCGGAGGATCTGACGGCCCCCAAGTTTTGGAACGGCGGCGGTACGCTCACTCGGTTCGGGCGCGTACTGGAGATCGTGCCCGAGGAGCCGGTACAGCACGTCAGCTTTCACGAGGCGCAGGCCTATGCGGCCTGGGTAGGTGCGCGATTGCCGACCGAGGCCGAATGGGAGAAGGCCTGCGTCTGGGATCCGGAAATCGCTGCGCGGCGACGTTTTCCGTGGGGAGGGCAGGCCCCGAGCAGTGATCTGACCAACCTCGGTGGCGGCGCCCTCGGACCGGCGCCGGTGGGTGCCTATCCGGAGTCGGCGTCGGCCTACGGTGCCGAGCAGATGCTCGGCGATGTGTGGGAGTGGACCACATCCCCGCTCCGGCCGTGGCCAGGTTTCACGCCCATGATCTACCAGCAGTACAGCGAACCGTTCTTCGAAGGTTCTGGGGCCGGCGACTATCGGGTGCTGCGCGGCGGCTCATGGGCGGTGGCCCCGTCGATCATGCGGCCCAGCTTCCGGAATTGGGATCACCCGATCCGGCGCCAGATCTTTTGCGGCGTTCGTCTGGCCTGGGACATCTGACATGTGTCGTCATCTGGGCTGGCTCGGTGAGCCGAGGTCGCTGTCTTCGTTGATGCTGGAGCCTGCGCATGGTCTTCTGGTGCAGTCATATTCGCCACGCCGGCAAAAACATGGTCTGGTGAACGCTGACGGATGGGGCGCCGGATTCTTCGCCGACGGGGCGCCGCACAGGTGGCGCGGCGCGCGCCCGCTGTGGGGTGACGCATCCTTCGCCTCGGTGGCTCCGGTGCTGCGCAGCGGATGTGTGGTGGCGGCCGTTCGCTCCGCCAGTGTGGGGATGCCCATCGATGAGTCGGCGGCCGCGCCGTTCACCGACGGGACATGGTTGTTGTCGCACAACGGGATCGTCGATCGCGGTGCCGTAGGTGCGGTGCCCGGTGCCGAATCGATAGTGGACAGTGCGATTCTCGCGGCACGGGTATTCGCGTCGGGCCCGGAGAACCTGGGTGAGACGGTGCGGCAGGTGGGAGCCGCGGACCCGGGTGCTCGACTGAACGTCTTGGTGGCCAATGGAAACGAATTGATCGCCACGACGTGGGGCGACACGCTGTCGATTCTGGAGGCCGCCGACGGTGTGGTGGTGGCGAGTGAACCGTATGACGACGACCCGTCCTGGGTCGACATCCCCGACCGGCGATTGGTACGGGTACGCGATGGGAAGGTGGAGGTGGCGTCACTATGACGATGACTCTGGAGAATCACTTGGCGTCTGGTGCGGCGGCGCAGGCGCTACGGCGTGATGTGCTGCAGGGGCTGACCGCAGACGCGAAATCGCTTCCTCCCAAATGGTTTTACGACGAGGTCGGTAGCGATCTGTTCGATGAGATCACCCGGCTTCCCGAGTACTACCCAACCCGCACCGAGGCGGGGTTGCTGCGTGCGCACGCCGTCGACATCGCGGCGGCTTCCGGTGCCGACACCCTGGTGGAGCTGGGCAGTGGCACTTCCGAGAAGACGCGGATGCTGCTGGATGCGTTGAACCCGAACACGTTCATACCCTTCGATGTGGATTCCGGGGTGCTGCGCGCCGCGGGCGACGCGCTGGTCACCGAGTATCCGGGGATGCGCGTGCGTGCGGTGTGTGGCGACTTCGAGAAGGACCTCGGGCGCATTCCGCGCGAGGGGCGGCGTCTGGTGGCTTTCCTCGGATCCACGATCGGAAACCTCACCACCGAGTCTCGGGCGCAGTTCCTGGCAGATGTCGCCGCGACGCTACAATCCGGTGAAATGCTTTTACTAGGAACGGATCTAGTCAAGGACACCGAACGCCTGGTGCGCGCCTACGACGACAGCGCCGGGGTGACCGCAGCCTTCAACCGCAACGTGCTGGCGGTGATCAACCGTGAGCTCGACGCCGATTTTGAGCTGGACGCATTCGAGCACGTCGCGCAGTGGAACGGCGACGAGGAACGCATGGAGATGTGGTTGCGGTCGGTGCGTGATCAGCGAGTTGCCATCGAGGCTCTGGATCTGACGGTCGAATTCGAGGCGGGGGAGATGATGCTGACCGAGGTGTCCTGCAAGTTCCGTCGTGAGGGTGTGGCGCGTGAGCTGGCCGCTGCTGGTCTGCGTCAGACCCATTGGTGGACTGATGATTCCAACGACTTCGGGCTGTCACTTGCGGTGAAGGAGTGAGTCTGCGCGAACAGTGGCGGCAGGCCCGGCCGCCGGTACTGGGTGTGCACCTGGATTCGGCCGCCTGTTCGCGCCAGAGTGTCGAGACCATTCGGGCGGTGGCTCAGCATGCCGAGCATGAGGCGCAGATCGGTGGGTACGTCGCCCAGGAGGCGGCGGCACCGGTTCTGGATGCGGGACGTGCCGCGGTGCGTCAGCTGACGGGCATGGCCGAGGCGCAGGTGCAGTTCACCACCGGCGCGGCCGATGCACTGCGCACCCTTCTACAAGGGTGGCCCGCCGACGCAGGGCGCGCTATCGCCTGCCTGCCAGGCGAATTCGGGCCAAACCTGATGATCATGCACCACTTCGGATTTACTCCGGCGTGGCTGCCGGTGGACGGAGACGGCCGCGCCGATGTTGACGGGATTGAAGCCTTCCTGCGCCGCGAGAAGGTCGACCTGGTGCACTTCACCGTTGTTGGCAGCCACCGCGGCACCGTGCAACCGGCCGCCCAGGTGGTGGCGTTGGCGCGCGCAGCCGGGGTTCCGGTCGTCGTGGATGCTGCACAGGCCCTGGGGCATATCGACTGCACTCATGGCGCCGACGCGATGTATGCACCCTCGCGCAAGTGGTTGGCCGGACCGCGCGGTGTGGGTGTGCTTGCCATCAATCCCGCTCTTGCGCATGTGATTCCGCAGTGGGCAGGGCACGTCGAGGCACACGTCGCGGGCTGGGTAGGTTTGTCCGTTGCGGTGGGCCAGCATCTGGCGGCTGGCCCCGCACAGGTGCAGGCCGCGCTGGCAGAACGCGGGCGATCGGCCCGAAAGATCCTGGGGGATCTCAAGGATTGGCGGGTTGTGGAATCCGTGGACGAGCCCAGCGCCATCACGACACTGGAGCCGGTTGTCGACGTCGACGTCATCGCGGTACGGGCGCGTCTCATCGAGGAACACGCGATTGTCACGACGGGAGCGGAGACGATTCGGGCACCGTTCGAGATGACCAAGCCGGTGTTGCGGATCAGTCCGCATGTCGATGGCACCGATGAGGAACTGGAGCTGGTGGCGCAGGCGCTGCGCAGCCGCAAAAGCTGAATCTCGCAACGATCCTTTACCCTCGTATACTGCGCCGTAGTGCTGATAGCAACATTAGGAATGTGGGGGTTGAAATGCGCAAACCGATCGCTTTAGCGGCTGGCGCGCTCGCAGTCGGTGGACTGCTGGGAGTACCCGTTTCGGCCAACGCTGAACCGGCCAAGAGTCCGTACCCGGATATCAGCCGCTACGCAAAGGTCGACTTCGAGAGTTACAGGCTTTCGCCCAATGACGACGATTTCTGGTTCAGTACGCCCGCCGGGCTGAACTGTGGCATCTGGGCAGACGGCAGCTTCGGTTGCACCGGCTCGATACCGGGTGCTCCGGCGGGCACCAATCAGGTTGGCTGGTTCAACGGGGATTCATTGCCCCACTTCGATCAAACGGAGCAGCCCAGATTCACCAACCCCGGGGGACTCGCACAACGAGTCATCGCGCGCGACAACTACATAGCGGTGGTGCAGGGGACCGGCACCGGCGATACCACTACGTGTGCGGTCACAGATTCCGACAGTGTCTACTGCTTCAAATCTGGGACCTGGAAGGGCGCCGGCGGAGCCTACGCGGCGGTTCGTTTCATTGTCGGCCCGTCGGCGACGTATATCGGTGAGGCGCCCACAAGCTAAATCAACTCCCAGGTATGCACCGGCTCATTGGAATGCATGTGCCCGCAATATATTCGGAGCATCTCGGTGAGTGCTTCCCTCCGATTCAACCCGCGCCGCTCCAATGCACCGACGGTTCGGGTCTGCCAGGCCGCACCGTTGATCCCGGACTTTGCCCGCGCCTCGATGACGCCGAGGTAACGGTCACGCACCTCCGGCGCGACACCCCAGCGCCGCAGTCCCTCGTGGGCCAGGGGCAGCAGGTGTCGCAGGGTCAGTTCGTCGGCGGTGATTTCGCCGACCCCGGGCCAGTAGATCCGGGCCGTCGCACCGTGTTGTGCACCCGCGAGGAAATTGTCATGTGCCGCAGCAAAAGTCATCTTCGTCCACACCGGTCGGTCATCTTCGGACAACGCCCGTAAGGCCCCGTAATAGAACGCGGCGTTGGCCATCACATCGATAACCGTCGGCCCTGCGGGCAGCACCCGGTTCTCCACGCGTAGATGCGGGGTGCCGTCGACGACGTCGTAGATGGGCCGGTTCCAGCGGTAGACGGTCCCATTGTGCAAGCGCAGCTCCTGCAGCCTTGGCGCCCTCCCTGCCGCGAGCTCGGCGACGGGATCCTCGTCGGAGATCTCTGGCAGCAGCGACGGGAAGTACAGGACGTTCTCCTCGAACAGGTCGAAGATCGAGGTGATCCAGCGC
Source organism: Mycobacteroides franklinii (assembly GCF_001853795.1). NCBI lineage: Bacteria > Bacillati > Actinomycetota > Actinomycetes > Mycobacteriales > Mycobacteriaceae > Mycobacteroides > Mycobacteroides franklinii. The sequence goes on along the minus strand of NZ_MLIK01000019.1, from coordinate 291,834 downwards.
TCGCCGAACCACACTCGAGGACGCACCCCTTGCACCTTGAGCTCCTGGGGGCGGGTGTCGGTGGACTGGGTGAAGAGCTCGATCCGAGTCTCCGCCCACAACGACTTACCGAAGAAGAACGGTGAGTTGGCGGCCAGTGCCAGCTGCGGACCGGCGAGCAGCTGGGCAGCGTTCCAGTTGGCGGCAAAGTCGTCGGGGGCCACCTGTAGATGCAGCTGAATGCTGGTGCACGCCGATTCCGGGGCTATCGACGGCGATCTGATGCTCAGTCGCTCGGGGCCGGTGATGTCGATCTGCATGTCCTCACCGCGGGCAGTGAACACGGCGTCGTTCAGGGCCCGGTATCGGGAGGAGGGGCTCATCCACGCGCCGTCGAGATTTTCGGGCATCACCGTCGGCAGGATGCCGATCATGACGATGTGCGCTCCCCGCTCACCGGCCCGCTGCTCGGCGGCGTTGAGACTGGCCCGCACCTCGTTCTCGAGTTCGAGGGCCACCGAGCCGGCGAGTGCGCGCGGCGGCACATTCATCTCGATGTTGTAGGCACCCAGCTCGGTCTGAAAAGCGGGGTCGGCGATCGAGGCGAGGACTTCGGTGTTCGTCATCGCGGGTTGATAATTTCCGTCGACGAGATTGAACTCGATTTCCATCCCGGTCAGGGGCCGCTCGACGTCGAAGCGGGACTCCGTGAGCATGGTCTCGAATACGTCCAGACAGTTCTGCACCTTGGTGCGATAGGCCCGGCGGTGCTCACCGGTGAACTGGGTGCCCGCGACTTCGTCGCCCATGGGTCGTATTGTTCCTCAATCAGGGGGTTGGACCTGGCGGTTTGCCCGCACGCGGCCGCGGCGGACGGGCGCGAAAAAAGGTAGAAAAACATGGAACCAAATCGGCACTAGTGCCGTCGTATCTGATCAGAGGCACATTCCGGCGATGAACCGCGCCGTCACGTGCGCGCAGGACCGGTTCCTTGGGGAGGTATCTATGAACGACACCATGAAGGCCAACGGTGCTGAGATGGCACGGCTGGCGAGTCGTGTGGCAGGACGCGCGAAGGACGCATTCCCCGAGGTCGACTTCGAGGCGGCGGCCAACGCGGTGGCCGGCACCGAGTTCGCCGAGGTGCTGCGTGCGGTCAGTGCGGCGCTCAAGCGCGCCGGCGGCGGAGCATCCGACCGCATCGAGAACATCTCCAACTTTGTGCAGAGCAGCTCGGGCGCGTTGACGGGCCAGGACGCCGTCAACGGCAAGCGGGTGGCCAGGGCCGGGGAGGTCCGGCTGTGAGGCCGACGATTTCGCAGCTGCGCGGGTGGGATGTCGCCAACTTGGACGCGGCCGCCAAGGCCATCGAGGACGCCAGCAAGAACCTGGATCTGTCCATCGACGGGGTGGTCCGCGATCTGGACTCGGCTGAGTCGTTCTGGAAGGGCAAGGCCTTCCAATCCGCCTACGACCAGGCGTCGAGTGAACAGTCTTCGACGAACCGGCTCTCGTTCGCGATCAGTAATGTCGCCGACGCCGTCCGCGGCGGGCATTCCGCGCTCACCGCGGGGCGCGACAAGGTGATGGCGCTGGTGGACGAGGCCACCTCCAAGGGCCTGCACGTTGCCGATGACGGCACCGTGACCGCCCCTGAGGGCAATCGGGATCTGCAGGCAGAGGCCAGGCGGTTGACCGACGCGATCCGGCAGGCCCTGAAGTCGCTGGAAGAGGCCGATCGCGCCTCGTCAAACGATCTGCGGAAGGCATCGGCGAGCGTCGACGCGGAACACAACTCAGCCAGCACCCAGCCCGCGGCATTCATGCCCGCCAGTGGTGGCGGGGGCGCGGCAGCCGCCTCTATGAAGGCCGGTAGCGGTGGATTCAGTGGTGGCAGCGGGGGCGGCGGTTTTGGTGGCGGCAGTGGAGGCGGCCACGGCGGTGGCGGGTTCGGCGGTGGCCATGGCGGCGGGGGCCACAGCGCGCCCGACGGCAGCTACTCCAACACCGGCGCGCCGTCGCTGCGCCCGTCGGGTCCGTCGGTCTTCATGAACCTGGACGCCGGTCAGATGGAAGTCGCTCGCAAGATCATCGAGGAAGGCCTGCGCCGCGGGCTCTCTCCCGAGGCGATTCAGATCGCGCTGGCGACCGCGCTCACCGAGTCGGGTCTGCGCAGCCTCGCGAACTCTTCGGTGCCCGACTCGTTGATGCTCGCCAATGACGGTGTGGGACATGACCATGACTCGGTAGGTCCGTTCCAGCAGCGCCAAAGCTGGGGTGCCACAGCAGATTTGATGGATCCGTCGCGGTCTGCCGGCAAGTTTTACGACCAGTTGGTCAAGGTGTCCGGCTGGCAGGACATGAGCGTTGCCCAAGCCGCACAGGCGGTTCAGCGGTCGGCTTTCCCCGACGCCTACGCCAAGTACGAGGCGCAGGCCGCGCAGATTTTCCACCAGGTCAGCGGCCGATAGCCGCGCTTCGTCTCGACTGACTGTGGTGCAATGTGGGCATGCCCACGCCGCGACGCACTCAGGAGGAGCGTTCGGCGGCGATGCGGGCCCGGTTGCTCGAGGCGACCATCGATTGCCTCGTCGAGTTCGGGTACTCGGGCACCACCACGTCGCGCATTGCAAGTCGTGCTGGTGTCACCCGCGGCGCGTTGATCCATCATTTCCAGTCCAAGTCGGAATTGATGGCCGAATCGGTGCGCCACCTCGCGTTCAAGCGCACCCAGGCAGTGCTCGAAGAGCTGATGGCCATGGATCAGTCCGCGGATCCCATCGCGCGGTATCTCGATGTGTTGTGGCGGATCCATCAGGGGCCCTTGTTTATCGCGGTGGTGGAACTGCTGATCGCGGCGCGGACCGAACCTGATCTGCGGGTGCACCTCGATCAGTTCGAGAAGATGGTGCTGCACAATCTGTCGGCGCTCAACGTGCTCGACGACGATGACCCGGGCTCGCCCAAGGATCGGCGTGACCTGGGCCTGCTGGCCATGGACATCATTCGCGGTCTCCTCGTCAGCAGCCTGACCGCCTCCCAGGAAACCCGTGACCGTCGGTGGTTGCGGGCCAAGCAGATGCTGGAGCTGCGGCTACGCGCTCCGCTGCCTGATACGCAGAAACAAACCACGCTGTAGGTAAACGATCTGGGTGTTCCGGGCACGTTTGACGGGTGTTCACCAAGCGCATCGTTCGTTGGGGCTGCCTTTTCGCTCTTTGGCGATACATCTGTATCGCACCCTTACATTCAGGATGGAACGTATGTTACGTTGGCGGAGCCCCCATCGAAGTGCGCAAAAGGAGCTTGGAACGATGCCCTCTAAGGCCCCCGAAAAGGTATTTGTCATCGGCGTCGGGATGACGAAATTCGAGAAACCCGGACGACGCGAGGGCTGGGACTACCCGGCCATGGCCAAGGAGTCGGGCACCAATGCGCTGACCGACGCCGGCATCGACTACGACAAGGTGGAAGCCGCCTATGTCGGGTATTGCGCGGGCGAGTCCACCTCCGGCCAGCGCGCGGTGTACGAGCTTGGTATGACCGGCATCCCGGTCACCAACGTCAACAACAACTGCTCGACGGGCTCGACCGCCTTGTTCAACGCGGCGCAGGCCATCCGCGGCGGGCTCGCCGATGTCACGCTGGCGCTGGGATTCGAAAAGATGCAGCCCGGTTCGTTGGGTGCGACCTTCACCGACCGTGAGCAGCCGATGCAGCGGCACATCGAAGCGCTCGCCGGGTTGTTCGATTTCGCTTTCCCGCCTGCGCCCTGGATGTTCGGTGCCGCCGGTCGTGAGCACATGCAGAAGTACGGCACCACCGCCGAGCACTTCGCCAAGATCGGCTACAAGAACCACAAGCATTCGGTGAACAATCCCTACGCGCAGTTCCAAGAGGAATACACCCTGCAGGACATCTTGGACGCCAAGATGATCTACGAGCCGCTGACCAAGTTGCAGTGCTCACCGACCTCCGATGGATCGGGCGCGGCCATCCTGGCCTCCGAACGGTTCGTCGAGGAGAACGGGCTCGGTGACCGCGCCGTGGAGATCGTCGGCCAGGCGATGACCACCGACACCCCCGGGACCCTGGAGTCCAAGTCGGCGATCACGCTTGTCGGCTTCGACATGGCCAAGCTCGCTGCGCAGAAAGTGTATGAGCAGGCGCAGATTTCGGCCGATGACGTGGACGTCATCGAATTGCACGACTGTTTCTCGGCCAACGAGCTGATCACCTACGAGGCGCTGGGTCTGTGCGCCGAGGGCGAGGGCGGAAAGCTCATCGACAACGGCGACACCACCTACGGTGGCCGTTGGGTGGTGAACCCGTCGGGTGGCCTGATCTCCAAGGGGCATCCACTCGGTGCCACCGGTCTGGCGCAGTGCGCCGAGCTGACCTGGCAGCTGCGCGGCGACGCCGACAAGCGTCAGGTGGCGAGTGCGTCCGAGAAGACCGGAGTCGCGCTACAGCACAACCTTGGCCTCGGCGGTGCCTGCGTGATCACCGCCTACAAGCCGGCCAATCGCTGAAAGGGGCTGGCAGATAATGGCTGACACCAAGTACCCCTTCAACAACGACGGCCTGGATCAGTGGGGCGCCGAGGAGACCATCGAGGTCGACAAGGACCGTTTGATCGCCTACGCCGAGGCCACCAATGATCCGATCGAGGAGCACCGCAAGGGCGAGGTGGCAGCTCCGGTCTTCGCGATCGTGCCCATCTTTCAGTCGCTCGTCGGTACCACGATGAGCGTCGTTCCCTACCAGCTGATTCCGCGTGTGGTGCACGGTGAGCAGTTCTTCAAGTTCCACCGACCCATCAAGCCCGGTGACACGCTGGTGGCCAGGTCGAAGATGACCGGCTATGAGGGCATGGAGAACGGAACCCGCGGCACTGTGTACGCCGAAACACGGGATGCTGCGGGCGATCTGGTGAATGAGCAGTACGTCACGTTCTTCTTCCGCAAGTACGACGTGGGTGAGACACGTGGCGAGCTGGGTCCGAACTTCGTGCTGGACGAGACGGTCAAGGCCAACTCGCCCACCGCGACGCTGACGCAGCACGTCGACGACGACCAGACGTTCCGCTACGGCCCGGCCGCCGGCGACCCCATGCCGATCCACCTGGACAACGATGCCGCGGTCGCGGCCGGACTGCCCGGCATCATCGCGCATGGGCTGTGCACCATGGCATTTACCTCGTGGGCGGCCCTGACTGAGCTGGCCGACTCGCGCACTGAGCGTCTCAAGGAGCTTGCAGTCCGGTTCGCGAAGCCGGTGCTGCCCGGACAGGACATCACCACCAATTTCTGGGGCAACGGTGCCGCAGGCGCCTTCTCGTACGAGACCAATGTCGGCGAGGACCTCGTCATCAAAAACGGCCACGCCGTAATCGCTTAAGTCATCGCATCAGGAGAGGGAAAGACATCATGGGACAACTTGACGGACGGGTCGCGGTCATCACCGGTGCCGGACGTGGCATCGGTCGTGAGCATGCGCTGCTCTTCGCCAGGGAAGGTGCTTCGGTGGTCGTCAACGACCTCGGTGGCGCCAACGACGGCTCCGGTTCAGACGCCGGGCCCGCGCAGGAAGTGGTCGACGAGATCACCGCTCTGGGCGGAAAAGCCGTTGCGAATACGGACAACATCTCCACCTGGGCCGGCGCCTCGAACCTGGTGAATCAGGCCGTCGAGACCTTCGGTCAACTGGATGCCGTCGTGAACAACGCGGGCATCCTTCGCGACGGCTTCATCGCCGGTCTCGAAGAGGACCAGTGGGATGCGGTCATTCAGGTGCACCTCAAGGGGCACTTCTCGGTGCTGCACCACGCGGCGGTCTACTGGAAGAACCAGGCCAAGGCCGGAGCCGATGTCAAGGCTACCGTGGTGAATACAGCGTCGGATTCCGGTGTGACACTGCCCAACCCGGGCCAGGGCAACTATGGTGCCGCCAAGGCTGGTATCGCGGCGCTGTCCTGTGTCGCGGCCGCCGAACTGGAGCGTTACGGGGTCAAGGTGAATGCGATCGCGCCGGTCGCGCGTACCCGCCTGACGCTGGCCACGCCCGGTATGGGCGCGATCTTCGCGGCTCCGGTCGACGAGGGCCAGTTCGATATGTTCAGCCCCGCCAACATCTCTCCGTTGGTGGCGTACCTGAGCACCGAGAAGAACCCGTGGACGGGCCAGGTGTTCAAGGTGACGGGTGGATCCATCCAGCGGCTCAAGGGCTGGTCGGTCACCGATACCGCCGAGACCGACGGGCCGTGGAGCATCGACCTGGTGCGCGACAGTGTCGAGCCGTGGAAGTAACGCACCGCTAGTTTCCGCGAACAGACGCTGACTGCACGAAAACGCCAGAAGGCACGTGTAGTCAGCGTCTGTTCGGCGTTTCCGGGTGTGCCTGGCGCGGCCCGCCCCTAGATTCGGTGATATGCGGAACATGGGCCAGCTCGCCGCGGAGTTCGTCGGCACGCTGATCTTGATCCTGTTCGGGGTGGGCGTCGTCGCCCAGGTGGTCACCGCGGGGGATGAGGATTACGGCAATCACAACTCCATCGCCTGGGCCTGGGGCATGGGCGTCACCTTCGGCATCTTCGCCGCCGGACGGATATCCGGCGCGCACCTCAACCCGGCGGTCACGGTGGCACTGGCGGCCTTTCGTGGATTCCCATGGAAACAGGTGGTTCCGTTCATTCTCGCCCAGACCGCCGGAGCATTTGTGGCGGCACTGCTGGTCCGGTGGAACTACGGAAGCGTGCTGTCGGCCGTCGATCCCGGACACACCCTCGCGACGCAGGGTGTCTTCTCGACACTGCCGGGTAACGGCGTGCTCGACGTCAGTCTGTGGGGTGGCCTGCGCGACCAGATCATCGGCACGGCCATCCTGATGTTCCTGATCTTCGCCATCTCGGATCGGCGAAACGTGCGCATGCCCGAGAGCCTCACACCGCTCGCGATCGGCGGGGTGGTCGTGGGTTTGGGCATGGCGTGGGGGTCCATCGCCGGATATGCGATCAACCCCGCGCGCGACTTCGGTCCCCGGCTCGCGTCCTATCTCACCGGTTTCGATACGGCCTTCCTGGACCAGCACGGGGCACAGTACTGGTGGGTGCCCATCATCGGGCCGCTCGTCGGTGGCTTGTTGGGCGCCGCGCTGTACCGGTACTTGGTGGAACCGTTCTTACCCGCAGATGATCTTGTAACCCAATCACCTTCGCATACCGAGGAGTTCGCCAATGGCTGATTTCGTGGCATCGATCGACCAGGGCACGACCAGCACGCGTGCCATGATCTTCAACCACCGGGGCGAGGAGGTGGGACGGCACCAGCTGGAGCATCAGCAGTTGCTGCCACGGGCAGGCTGGGTGGAACACAACCCGGTGGAGATCTGGGAGCGCACCTGGTCGGTGCTGGCCACGTCGCTGAACGTGACGGGGCTGTCGGCCGGGGATCTGGCGGCCGTTGGGGTGACCAATCAACGCGAGACCACACTGGTGTGGAACCGCCACACCGGCAGGCCGTACTGCAATGCCATCGTGTGGCAGGACACCCGCACCGACAAGATCGCGTCGGCGCTGGACCGGGACGGGCGCGGTGACGTCATACGGCAGAAGGCTGGATTGCCGCCTGCCACTTACTTTTCCGGTGGAAAGCTGCAGTGGATTCTGGAGAACATCGAGGGTGTGCGCCGCGACGCGGAGAACGGCGATGCCCTCTTCGGTACCCCTGACAGCTGGGTGATCTGGAATCTCACCGGCGGTATCCGGGGCGGGGTGCATGTCACCGACGTGACCAATGCCAGTCGCACCATGTTGATGAACCTGGAGACCTTGGACTGGGATGACGAGCTGCTGTCGTTCTTTTCCATTCCGCGCCAAATGCTTCCGCCGATCAAGGCGTCGTCACCCGTTGAGCCGTTCGGATTCACGACGCATATGGGGCCGCTCGGTGGCGAGGTACCCATCGCCGGGGACCTCGGTGATCAGCAGGCGGCGATGGTGGGGCAGGTGTGCCTGAGTCCCGGCGAGGCCAAGAACACCTATGGCACCGGAAACTTCTTGCTACTCAACACCGGTGAAGAACTGGTTCACTCGCGCAACGGGCTGTTGACCACCGTCTGCTACCAATTCGGCGACAACAAGCCGGTCTACGCGCTCGAGGGTTCCATCGCGGTGACCGGCTCGGCGGTGCAGTGGCTGCGCGATCAGCTGGGCATTATCAGCGGCGCCGCGCAGAGCGAGGACCTGGCCCGCCAGGTCGAGGACAACGGCGGAGTCTATTTTGTGCCGGCCTTCTCGGGTCTGTTCGCGCCGTACTGGCGCTCGGATGCGCGGGGCGCGATAGTGGGCCTTTCCCGGTTCAACACCAACGCACATTTGGCGCGGGCAACGCTCGAGGCGATCTGCTACCAGAGCCGCGAAGTGGTGGAGGCCATGGAGGCGGACTCGGGTGTGCATCTGGAGGTGCTCAAGGTCGATGGCGGTATCACCGCCAACAAGCTCTGCATGCAGATCCAGGCCGACACGTTGGGTGTGGACGTCGTCAAACCCGTTGTCGCCGAGACGACCGCGCTGGGCGCGGCGTATGCGGCGGGACTGGCCGTCGGATTCTGGAAGGACGTCGAGGACCTGCGGCGGAACTGGCTGGAAGACCAGCGCTGGAGCTCGTCGATCACCGAACAGCAGCGCGCCGAAGGCTTCGCGGGCTGGAAGAAGGCCGTACAGCGCACGCTGGACTGGGTCGACGTGCACTAGACCCCCGCCAGCGCGGCGGGGGCCTAGTGGTGGAACCTATGAACGGTCTCAGTCGGTTTCGCCCAAGATGCCGTAGACCTGCTTGCGGGCGGCGTTAACGATCTCGATGATTCGTTGCTGCTGCTCCGGTGAGGCGGCGTGCGCCGACTGCGCAACAGCGCCCATCAGCTGGCCGAGCGCCGAGCGAAGATCGAGCACCGACGGGTCGGCGTCTTCGTTGATCTTGTCCCAGGGTGGGGTGTCCAGCTTGTCCGCGGCTTCACGGCCCTCGGCCGTGAGCTCGAACTGCTTGCGGCTGCCGCCGTCCCCGGACTGCGCTTGCTCGGCGATGAGTCCCTCATCGACGAGCAGTTGCAGTGTCGGGTAGACCGAGCCGGGGCTGGGCCGCCAGATGTTGTTACTGCGTTCGGCGATCTCGCGGATCATCTCGTAGCCGTGCATCGAGCGTTCGGCGAGCAGCGCCAGGATGGCGGCCCGGACGTCGCCGCGCTGGCCACGTCCCCGTCCGCGTCCGCGCGGCTGGTCACCGAAGCCGAACCCGAATCCGGGGCCGCCGAATCCACGTCCGAACCCGGGCCCGAAGCCACGATCCATGAAGGCGCCGGGGCCGCGACGGCCCGCCCATGCCTGCTCGTGGAATTCACCGCGGGGATCGCATTCCTGCTGACGGCCGCCGTGGCGGCGTCCTCGAAAGCCTGGTCCGCGACGGGTGGGGTCGAAACCGAAGCCGAAACCAAATGGTGTGTCGGGCCGAAACTGGTCGGCCCTTTCTTCGTGGGAAGTCATGTGTCTCTCCTTGAGTATTTAGGGAGGGGCTGTATCGCCTCTCGATAGATAACGATATATCGGAATCGATCGTGATGCAACGAGAACTTTGGGGCGGCGATTCGCGGGCATTCCGGGGCTCCTCCCAGCTAGCCGCCGTAGGGTGACCGCCATGACGGTGAACTGGCTAAATGAGCCCGAAGATCACGACTACGCGGCCGCTGTGGACTACCTGACGCTGGTTGGTGAGGCGGATCTGGTGAAGCGGACCGTGAAGTCACTGCGCAATGCAACGGTGGAGTTCCGCAAGGCCAAGGACATCCTGCGGGCCGCGCACCTGGACATGCTGCCCAAGACCAACGCCCATGTGGCCCGCGACCTGGCGAAGATCGCCAAGGACAAGGCGCTGTCGCCCATCCTGTTGGTGCGCGGCGATGCGCGTAACGGGGCGCGCCTGGAAATCGCGGACGGCTATCACCGGGTGTGTGCGAGCTATCTGACCGACGAGAACACCGATATCCCATGCCATCTGGTCTCCTGGGCATAGCTTCATGAGCGGATTTGGATTCCCGACCCTGGCGATCATCGTCGTCGTCGGACTCATCGGACCGCTGCTGGCGCTCAACACCCGACTACGGATTCCCGTCGTCATCGGTGAACTTCTTGCCGGGATCGTCATCGGGCGCACCGGATTCGGTTGGATCGACGCTTTCGACCCGACATTCAAGATGTTCGCCGATGTGGGCTTCGCGCTGGTCATGTTCGTGGCGGGCACCCATGTTCCGGTGCGTGACAAGACCATGAGGGCGTCGCTCCCCAAGGCGGTGCTGCGCGCCATCGTGGTCGGCGCGGTGGCCGCCGCGCTGGGCGTCCTGTTGGCCAACGTGTTCCACACCGGACACGCACCGCTGTACGCGGTGCTCATTGCCTCTTCGTCTGCGGCGTTGGTGCTGCCGGTCATCGACTCGCTGGGCCTGGCCGGCCCCAAGGTGCTCATCACCACCGCGCAGGTGGCCATCGCCGACACCGCGTCGATTGTCTTGTTGCCCTTGGTTATCGACCTCAAGCACGCACCCCGCGCGGCCGTCGGCGCGGTCGCCGTGGCCGCGTGTGCGGGCATCGTCTTCGTGATCTTGCGTGCACTCGATCAGTCCGGACAGCTAGATCGTTTCCATCACTATTCGAAGCAACGCCGAGTGGCGATGGAACTGCGGATCAGCCTGGCCATCGTTTTCGGGCTCGCCGCGCTGGCGGTGGAAACCCACGTGTCGATCATGCTGGCGGGATTCGCGCTGGGCCTCGTCGTCGCGGGTATCGGGGAGCCACGCCGGCTTGCCAAGCAGCTCTTCGGATTCACCGAAGGCTTCTTCTCGCCGCTGTTCTTCGTGTGGCTGGGGGCCTCACTGCACGTGCGCGAGCTCGGCGAGAATCCCAAGCTCATCCTGCTGGGACTGGGCCTGGGTGCCGCGGCCGTGCTGGCCCATCTGGTTATCCGGATCTTCGGTCAACCGCTGCCACTGGGCGCGTTGGCTGCGGCACAGCTGGGGGTGCCCATCGCGGCGGCGGCGATCGGTGAACAGCAGCAGTCGCTCATTCACGGTGAGGCTTCCGCGCTCATCCTCGGGGCATTGGTCACGATCGCCGCGGCGACAATCGGGGGCTCGCTGTATGCGCGGACGTCCCCCGGGAATCAGCCAGGCGTGGCGAAACCCGAAGTTCCGCTGGGCGACTCAGAAGGCTCCGGCGGCGCGGGTGGACCGGCCGAGGCCACCGGCGCTACCGGGTAGGCCGGTTGCATCTGCTCCAACGCGCGGCGATGACGTTCGGCCAACACCGCGGCGAGCATGAACTGGGGCGGAGTGCCCGGCGGCGGCGGTGGCGCGATGCTGGCGAGCACATCGGTGGAAATCTGGTAGAGCATCTGGTCCCGGGTGTGCGGCGCCAACTGCCCTGCGCGGTTGAGGAACTGGCGCGCCAGATTGGCCTGATCGGTGGTGAGCCCGGACAGCTGCAGCGACTGTGCCCACACGGACAGCTGCGGCGGCATCACCGGTGGCGGCGGGAGCTTGGGTCCGCGCTCACTGATCACCATGGTGCCCGCGAAGATATCGCCGAGGCGTTTGCCTTTCGACGAGACCATGCTGGTGATCACTGCGGGCGCGCCCATGAACATGAAGATCTCCACCACGGCCGCCAACGCACGGATGATGGCCTGCCGCAGCCGTTCCGGGCCGCCATCGTCGGATACCACGCGCAGCCCCATGGCCATCTTGCCCAGGGAGCGCCCACGGGTAGACATCTCCCAGATGACCGGATAGCCCACCAAGGCCAGCACGGAGTAGATGATGCTGAGCGCTCCCACCAGCGCCTCGTCGAACTGCGAGAGCGAGAACGCGACGACGAAGATGCCGGCGTACAGCACGATCACCTGGACGAAGATGTCGATGAATGCGGACACCACCCGCACCGGAAGCTGGGCCACCTTGACGTCCAAGACAACCGCGTCACCCGTCACCAACTCGGACATCACACGAGACTACTAGTATTTGCCAGATGGACGTGGACGCATTCGTCGCCACCCATCGGGGGACATGGGACCGGCTGGAAGCGCTGCTCAAGCGCAGGCAGCGGCTGAACGGGCCCGAGATCGATGAGCTGGTCGAGCTGTACCAGAAGGTGTCTACCCATTTGTCCACCGTGCGCTCGGCCTCGGGCGATCCCGCGTTGGTGGGGCGGCTGTCGACATTGATTGCCCGTGCGCGTTCAGCAGTCACTGGGGAACACGCCCCGCTGTGGCGCCACTTCATCCGTTTCTGGACGGTGTCCTTTCCGGTGGTGGCCTATCGCAGCTGGCGTTGGTGGCTGGGCGCGACGGTCGCATCGATGGTGATAGCGGTCGCCGTCGGCGTGTGGGTGGTGCATTCACCCGAGCTGCAATCGGTGATCGGAACACCCGACGAGATTGCGCATCTGGTCAACGAGGACTTCGAGAACTACTACAGCGAGCATCCGGCCGCAGCCTTCGCGCTACATGTGTGGATCAACAACTCCTGGGTAGCGGCGCAGTGCATCATCTTCGCCGTGCTGCTGGGCCTTCCGATCCCGTACGTGTTGTTCATGAACGCGGCGAATGTCGGCCTGGCAGGCGGCCTGATGTTCGCGGCGGGCCGCGGTGACGTGTTCTTCGGGCTGATCCTTCCGCACGGACTACTGGAGCTGACGGCGGTGTTCCTGGCCGCGGGCGTCGGAATGCGCTTGGGATGGAAGGTGATTGACCCGGGCGACCGGCCACGTGCACAGGTGCTCGCCGAGCAGGGCCGCGCCGTCATGGCGGTGGCCGGTGGGCTGGTGGCGGTGCTGCTGGTGAGCGGTCTCATCGAGGCACTGGTCACGCCGTCGCCGCTACCGACATGGGCCCGCATCGGAATCGGGGTGATCGCGGAGGCGCTGTTCCTGGCGTATGTGGTGGTCCTGGGCCGGCGCGGGGTGGCCGCCAATGAATCCGGTGACATCGAGAACGCCGCGGACTACGCGCCGGCTGCCTGAGCGTCAGAGGCGGCCGGACGCCTTCAGTGACAAGTATCGGTCGGCGAGAGCCGGGGCGATCTCGTCGGGCGGCGCGTCGACCACTTCGACACCCTGGCGCCGCAGCAGCGTGACGATGCGGCGGCGCCCACCGCGGGTTCGTTCGGCTGCGGCGGCGTCATACACCTGCTCGACATCCAGAGACCTGACATTTCCCGGCCCTGTGGAGTTCTGGGGCATCACCATGTCCTCGACGCGTGGATCGCTGACTGCCGCCACCAGCAGGTGGTGATGGGTGGTCAGCTGAGGAAGCAGCGGCAGTAGACCCTCCTCCAACGCCGCTGGGTTCAGATCGGTGAGCAGCACGATAAATGAGCGATGTCGGGATCTGCGACGGATGGTGGCCACCAGATCGCGGGCATCGGACTCGACGAGCGACGGTTCCAAGGGGGCCATCGCGTTGACGACCAAGGACAGTAGTTCGTTGCGCGATGCTCCGGATACCTGGGCGCGGACCGCGCGATCGTGAGCCAAGAAGTCCACCCGGTCACCCGCGCGAGATGCCAAGGCCACCAACAACAATGTGGCATCCATCGCCCAATCAAGCCGGGGCCATCCCGACGGATCACCCGACGTCGGGTCGACGCCGATCCGCCCGGCAGAGGTACGGCCGGTGTCCAGCACCACAAGAATGCGACGGTCGCGTTCCGGGCGCCAGGTACGCACCACCACGTCGTTGCGCCGCGCGGTGGCGCGCCAGTCGATGGACCGGACATCGTCTCCAACCACATACTCACGCAGAGAGTCGAATTCAGTGCCCTGGCCGCGAATCAGGACCGGGATGGCGCCCTCGAGTTCGCGCAGTCTGGCCAGCCGGGACGGCAGATGCTTGCGACTCAGGAACGGCGGCAGCACGCGCAGCTGCCACGGCACATCGTGGCGTCCCTGCCGTCCGGCGAACCCGAGCGGCCCGACCGTGCGCACCGTGACGGTCGCGGGTTTGTGGTCGCCACGGCGCAAGGGCCGCACGGCGGTAACGACTTGGGTGCGTTCGCCGGAGCGCAGACTCACGCGGTGCGCGCGCGGCGTGGCACGCATGCTCGGTGCCCAACTGTCGCGTACCCAACCGTGCACCCGGCGGCCGGGATTCTGGATCAGCAATGCGATATCCGCGGATTCGCCGAGCCGGATGGAGTCGGGGCCCGACCGGGTGAAGGTGAGCCGGCGCGGGCTGGCAGCGGCCACGATGTCGACGACGATCGCGAGCGTAAGAGCCAGGAGCAGCAGCCAGAACAACCTAACCGGCCACGGCGACACCAGGATCAGCAGCGCGCCGAGCAGCGCCGCCAATCCCGCGCGTCCGGTCAGAATCACTAGCGCGGTACCGGAACGGTGACGAGGATGCCGTCCAGAACCCGATCGGAGGTCGCCCCCTCCAACTCGGCCTCGGGGCGCAGGCCGATGCGATGGCGCAAGGTGGGGCGGGCCATGGCCTTGACATCGTCCGGGGTGACGTAGTTGCGGCCGGAAAGCCATGCCCAGGCGCGCGATGTCGCCAGCAGTGCGGTGGCCGCACGCGGGGACGCGCCGAGCTGCAGGGAGGGTGACTGGCGGGTCGCACGGATCACGTCGACCACATAAGCCAGTACCTCCGGAGCCACCAGCACCCGGCCCACCGCGGCCCGACCCGCCTCCAGATCTGCGGCGGAGGCCACCGGAGTCACATGGGAGAGGTTGCGGGGGTCGAAGCCAAGGGCGTGCCGCTCCAGGATGGCGATCTCCTGATCACGTTCGGGTAGAGAGACATTGAGCTTCATCAGGAAGCGGTCCAGCTGGGCCTCTGGCAGCTGGTAGGTGCCCTCGTACTCGATGGGGTTCTGGGTGGCGGCGACGATGAACGGATCCGGGAGCGGGCGCGCAGTGCCGTCGACGGTGACCTGACGCTCCTCCATGGCTTCGAGCAGCGCCGCCTGCGTTTTCGGTGGGGTGCGGTTGATCTCGTCGGCAAGAAGCAGACTGGTGAAGACGGGGCCGGCGCGGAATTCGAAGGCCGCGGTGCGTGCGTCGTAGACCAGGGACCCGGTGACATCACCGGGCATCAGGTCCGGGGTGAACTGCACACGCTTGAATTCCAGGGACAGTGCCGCCGAGAGTGTGCGCACCAAAAGGGTTTTCGCGACACCTGGTACGCCTTCTAGCAGCACGTGTCCGCGGCACAGCAGCGCGACAACCAAGCCGCTGACCACCGAGTCCTGCCCGACGACCACGGTGGCGATTTGTTCACGTAACGCCGCGAGCGCGTTGCGCGCGGCGTCCTCGGAATTCCCGGTGATGGTTGCCTGTGTCACGATTCGCGGACCTGCCTTTCGATGATGTCCAGCTGTTGCGTCAGGTTGGTGAGCTGCTGGTCGTCCGAGGGGACGGGGCCGAACAGCACATGGTGGATATCCGTGGCGTTGCGCCCAATTCGGTGCGCCACGGCGGTGGTGATTACCTGTGACGTCTCGTCGACCGGGAGGCCAAGCCGGCGCACGATTCGGTAGCGGGCGGCTTCCCGCAGCGATTCGGAGGCGAGGTCGCGAGCGCGGCGGGACCGGTAGAGCCGACCGCGTCCCTCGGTGGTTTCCGAGGCGCGCACGACGACCGGAAGCTTCTCGGCGACAATGGGGCCCAGGCGGCGGCCGCGCCACATGGCGAGCAGCAGCACCACGAGGCAGAGCTGCCAGATGGCCATGCTCACCTGATCGGGTATCAGGTCGCTCATCGATTTCGGTTTGGCGCTGGTGCCGACCTTTGGCCGCTCGGGGACGTACCAGACCAGCTGGGAGCTTCGTCCGGCCAGGTTCATGGCGAGCGCCGCATTGCCTTGCTTGGTCAGTTGTTTGTTGGAGAGCAGGGTGTCATCGCCGAGTACGGTGATGGTGCGGTTACCGTCCTGGTAGCGCACCAGCGTGCCGCCGTAGCAGCTGATCTGCCCCGGGGCGGGGTTGTTGAAGGTATAGGTAGGGCCGATATATGTCTGAATCGCGCCGGCCTGCTTGGCTTCCCGCAGATCACAGTCCGGCTCGACAAGCTCATCGCTTTGATACGAGCTGACGCGCGCCTGCGAGGCCAGCCGCTCACGGGTGTCGGAGTACGGCGCCAGCATCAGGCGATCCCCTGGCAGTGTGACCAGGGTATCCAGGATGGCATCGGAGAGGTTCCCGTTATCCAGCACCATGAGCTGGCTGTCGGCGTGCATGGCGTCACGCACTTCGTCGATGGTGGTGGCGCGTGTGACGGTGACGCCGCGGTCACGCAGGAGTTGGGCCAATGCGTGCCCGCCGCGGAGGTTGACGGCCTCCGGGTCTAAATAACCTTCGGGCCGCGGCGATTTGGTCATGAGCAGCCCGGTGGCAACGATGGCGACCGCCGCGGCCAGGACCCACGCCCAGGTACGCCAACGGTCCCGCAGGCGCGGTGATCTCGCGGTGTTGGTCGTCACCGCACGGCCTCCCAACCCGTCGTTGTTCCGGGTTTCGCGGATGACACGAGGACCGGAGCATCGCGGATGTGATCATCCAGATCGGCGATTTTGCGGTACGACTGCTCGGTGCCGGGTCTGTCGCCGTAGCTGACGTCGTTGAAGATTTCCGCGCTGGATCGGAATTCCGGTGCCAGTGAGGGCAGTTCACGTCCCGCATCGGTGGCCAGTTCGTTGGCGGTACGGCCCGGCACGGGGGTGAGGATCATGCGTTCTTCGAGCTGGCGTGCCACGGCACGCAGCCGATGCCGGATCGCCGATGCCCAATCACCGTGGGATGCAGCGAGTTCGGCGGCTGCCCGATGTTCGGCCGCGGTGAGCTCACCGGATTCGAAGAGCCCGAAGTCGGCGCCGCCCTTGGTCCGGACCGCACGGCGGGCGATGCGAACCAGCAGCACCACGGCGGCGATCACGATGAGTGTGGTCACGAGGATGGTGAACCAGCCCCCGGGCAGCTCGCTGGCCCGGAACTCCAGGTAGTGCAGATGCTCGACGAGCCAATTGATCAGACGGTCGGGCGGCGAGGGGTGCTCGTAGATCGGTTTGGCCAGTTCGCGTTGAGCGGCCTCGGCCGCCGAGTCGCGGTCGATGTCGACGGTTGGCATTACACCTGGACCGGGGGACGCGCGGGCAGCCACAGGGAATCGGGGTCGATACCTGGCTGGCCGAGGCGTTCTCGCGTTCTGGTCTCCGTCTGTAGCACCAGGTCCAGTGCCTCGGTGCGCATCCGCTGATCGGTGTACAGCAGCACGTTCACCGCTGCCTTGAACGGCAGGGAGATGATCTGGGCGATAACGGCACCGACTGCGGCCAGCGCGAAGATGATCAGCATCTCGGGGCCAAGGTTGCTTGGGTCGCCGCCGGCGAAGGCCGCGACCTCCCCGACGAGGATGAACGGCATGCCGATGATCATCGACACAAACCCCACGATGACGCCGGTGAGCAGCAGGATGCCCAGTAGCCGCCAAAAGCCCTTGCGTACCAGGGAAACCGAGCGGCCGATCGCGCCGAACACGCTCTGGTGTTCCAGGATCAGAATGGACGGGACGAGACTGAACACAGGCATCAAATACAGATAGAACGCGAGATAGCCGAGGGCCAACAGGAATCCGGCGGGGATGGCTCCCGCGGGGCCGACGGTCAGCGCGAGGCCGACCACCACGGCCACCCCGAACCCGAGAACGACCGCGAAAAGCAGCAGCTCGACAAGGGCCACACCCAGCAGGGCCCAGATACGAGGTTTCGCGCGCTGCCAGGCTTCCTTGATGGTGGTGCGTTCACCGAAGACGGAGCGGCCGATGGTGACGGTCAACATTCCGCTCAGGATGATGGTGACCAGTGAGGTGACCACCGCACCGACCAACTGTCCCCCGACGTAGCCGAGGCCGAAGGCCGCGCCGAATGAGTCCTGGGTGTTCTTGTCGAAGGAGGCCGCACCCGTCAGGATGGCCGTCGTCGGTGCCGCCTGGATTCCGAAGATCAACAATTGACTGACGATGACCACGATGGCCGTGAGGCCGATGGTGGTCTTGGGATTGGCGCGGATTGCTGCGATGGCGCCGTTGTAGAGCGATGAGAGATCGAGCGGCCGCAGTGGGATGACTCCCGGCTTCAGGGCCGGCGCCTCCGGCGTCACCCAATAGGGAACCGCAGGCGGATGCGGGTATCCGGGCGGCGGGGGCTGATATCCGAACCCCGGCGGTGGGTACCCAGCTGCGCCCGCCGGGGGGTAGCCAGGGGCAGGAGGAGGGTAGGCGGGCGCGGGTCCCGGGGGTAGCGGAGCCGGCGTGACGCCCCCCTCGTCGTTGCTCATTTCTCCATTTTGGCGGTTGAGGACGTTTCTGGCAATTGCCTCCCGATTTTAATGTCAACACCCTTGACATATGTCAGGCGAATTGACATTCTGGAGTCATGACTGAGAAGAGCGCTACCGAGGAATTCGATCTTGCGTTTGAGGCCGCGTACCGCGGCGAGACCCCCGAAGGTCTGGGTGTCCGGCCGCCGTGGAGCATTGGTGAACCGCAGCCCGAGATCGCGACACTGATCGCCGAGGGCAAGGTGCACGGTGAAGTGCTCGACGCCGGGTGTGGCGAGGCGGCGACCTCGCTGCATCTGGCCGAGACGGGGCACACCACCGTCGGGCTGGACTCGGCGCCCAAGGCCATCGAGTTGGCGAAAGGTTATGCGGCCGAGCGTGGTTTGACCAATGCCAGTTTCGCGGTAGCCGACATCTCGGCGTTCACCGGGTACGACGGACGCTTCGACACCATCATCGATTCGACGCTGTTCCATTCGATGCCCGTCGAACTGCGTGAGGGCTACCAGCGTTCGATTGTCCGGGCCGCCGCGTCTGGGGCGCGTTACTACGTGCTGGTTTTCGATCGTGCGGCGTTCCCGGCGGAGTCTCCCGTCAACGCCGTCACCGAAAACGAACTGCGGGATGTGGTGTCGAAGTACTGGTCCATTGACGAGATCCGCCCGGCAAAGATCTACGCGAACTTCAACGGATTCGAACGCGGTGTTGCGCAGGGCTTCGCGCGGCATCAGATCGAGCCGGATGGGCGGGCATCTATTGCCGCGTGGCTGCTGTCGGCGCACCTGGCCGGCTAGAAGCCACGGTAGTCGCGCACCGGCATTCGTGATCCGCGCCGGGCGGGTTTCGGAGCGACGAGCTCGATAAGCCTGATAATTCGATAGCGTTGCCCGGCATAGGGTTCCAAGAGATCCAACATGCCGGCATCATCGGTTCTGTGGCCGGTGAGTGCGAAACCCACCTGTGCGGGGATGTGATAGTCGCCGACGGGAACGGCATCGGGGTCGCCGAGAGCGCGTATCCGTATCTCGGCCTCGGTCCATGGTCCGATGCCGTGGATCGAGGTCAGGTGTTCGGGTTTCGTTTCCACGTCAGCGGTGGCGGCGGCGCGGATGGTGCGCATGCGGACCGGTTCCGCACCGGACTTGTGCCACTCCCATGACGGGATGTCGAGCCATTCCCGTTGCGGTGGTGGGATCTTGGCGCCGCCGAGATCGGCGCCGACGTGATTGAGCAGATACCGCCAGGCCCGCCAGGCTTCGGCGCCGGGCACCTTCTGTTCGAGCACGGCGGGTACGAGGGCCTCCCAGACGCGATCGGTGGCGCCGAGGCGGACGCCCTTGGCGCCCTGGATCAATCGGGTGACCGCGTCGTGTTTGGGTGTGAGCGCTTCGGGCTCGTCGTCGGCACCGAGGAGGCGTGGCAGGCGGTCGAGTAGCCATTCGGCACCGTCACCGTATGCGCGGCCGACGACGGTCTTGTCTTTGCGTGAGATCGTCAGCACTCCGGGGCCGTCGGGGGTGTAGGAGCCCCGGGTAATGGATCCGCCCGGAGACACTCGGTACGTCGGGTCGCCCGCGCCGCGGCGGTGGATGCCGAGCGTTCGGGCAATGTCCAACGGCCACGGTGGAATCCACTCGCGGGTGAGCGGGGCTGCTAGGCCTTCGGGCAGAACTTCCAGCCGCCGGTCTCCTTCTTGAACTCGATATCGTGCTTGCCCTTGGCGTCGGTGATGTGGATGACCGCGTTGTCGCCGTTGATATCGAGGCCGGTGATCTTCGACGGACCGTTATCGGACTTGGTCAGGGCATTGAGATCCGGAGCCTGGCCACTGCCCGCGATGTCCTTGAACGCCTCGCGATACTTGGCGCAGAAGAAGGTGAGCATCTTGGTGAAGTCGTTGGCCTTGGCGGCATCGGCCATGCCGGAGATGGTCTGCTTGATCGCCTTGACGTCCTGCTCGTTATTCGAGCCGGAGGAGCGGGGCGAATCGATGATCTGGTCGCTGGCGTGCGTCCGGACACTCTGGGGGGTGGAGTTGGTGGTGAGGCCCAGGACCAGCAGGGCGATCAAAAAGACGCCGAGCGAGCCGCCGACGATGGACAGCGCCTTCTGCTGCGGGGTCAGGGGCGGCCGGGGTGGCTTGGGAGCGGGAGCAGGGGCGTAGCCGGTGGGAGGCGGGCCATAGGGGTTGGGCTGGGAGTATGTCGGGTACTGCTGCGGCTGGGTCTGCTGGAACGGGCCCTGGGGGTACTGCGGTTGCGTCATCTGTGTGTCTGTCCTAGCGCGGCTGCGGTCATGGCTTCTATGCCAGTGTGCCGGATGGGGGAGGATGAGTGGGGTGGGCGTGTGTAGCTTCAATGATTATCTGTTGACTCCCTGCGCGGGCACGCAAGCGTTTGGCACGCTGCCCCAGTGCAGAAGTATCCATCGCTGTGCCGGCTGAAAACCATAATTAAGGGCCACCGGTGAGTCGGAGGCTGGCACATGGACTTGGATTGGGCACCGCAAGCCGTCGGCCGCGTCTGCAATCCATCAGTCTTCCGACGCTGGATACATTGGCGGCCTAGTTGACAGGCATTGCGCGCACGGACTGTGCGGCGAGTCCTGTCCGCTGGCTCTCGCCGCTGTTGGCGAGCTAGTCGGCGAGCCGATCCACCACCACGTCGTCCGGGTTGGTCGAATTTATGACCGTCCACTGAATGAGGTTGCTCTTGGGCACCGACTTCGCGGGAACGGCGATGGAGATTAGGCCGACAAGGTCCTTACGCTCGACTGGTTTTGTTGTATCGTCCGGCTCGCGGTCTGGGGCGACAGAGACGAGAACCACACCGCGCGTTGCTGATTCACCGATCGTCTTGACTGCCTTGCCTAGCACGATCGGCCGCGCCGCGGCACGATGCTTGCGGTCAGAGCCGACGAAGTCAATGCGCCGGTCGCGACGCTTGCGCTTCACGATCGAGATGTCGCCGCCGAGCTCGGGTACGTCGAAGACGCGTCCTCCGGAGTTCGGCCACGCCCATACCACTGCCCAGTCTGTGATCTTTTGGTCGTTCGTCGCTTTCTCGATGAAGCGTTTGAGGCCCTTGATGTTAGTTTCGGATACGGGATGCCAGGTGAGTAGATCGAATAGCTGCAAGAATTCGTCCGCTCCGATCAGCCCAACTCGGGCGCGCTGCATTAATTCTTTCTTGTCATCAAGCTCATAGGCAAGCTCGACGTCAGTCGTTGCGTGCGCGAGTAGTGGGACGACGACTTTATCGAAGTTCTTGCGGTTCTCTTCGCTTCCGCGATCCGGTAGACCGTAAAGATCTTGAATGTCGGTCGGTGCTTTGTTGGCGATGACGGCGTTCCACATCTTGTTGCGTGCCGTCGGCTTTAGCCACGGAAGATGCTGGCTAACGAGTGGAGGAATCTGTCGCGGCTCTAATAACGGCATGTCGTGCTCATCAAAGCCAGCGTACTTGCTGAGTTCGGCACGAAATGCCTCCTCATCCATGAGGAGTGCTTCGAATGCCTCGTACAGGTCGACTTTGGAGTCACGCCGGATGTACAACCGCACGAGATCCTGGTAGCCGGGTCTGAAGCCGAACCAACGGCCTGCCTGCATCAGCGTGTCCGCCTGGCCGGCCTTCCTGCGGAAGTAAGACGTAGTGAGTCCTTCGACAGTGAAGCCGCGGCTAAGCTGAGTGCCACCGACGAGGATGCGCCAGACCTTGTCCGCTTCGAAGTCGAGTTTCTTCTGCTGTGCCTGGATCTCCTTGTCGGAGTTTACGATCAACACAGGGTCCCCGTCGATCGTGATCGCAGCGAGGGCCGTTCCGATAAATGGCTTGAGCTCCCCGAATGTGTTCGGGATCGGCGCGCCTGCGGCGCGCGCGTCCATTACAGGCAGGTAGTCGGTGGTGTACAGCTTCTCCAGCCGGGCGAATCCCTCTGACGAGTTGAACTTGCTTCTACTCCAAATAGTTCGGACGTCGCCAGCCGTAACGGCGTGATCGTCCTTCTTCACCGACTCATGCACCAGCATCGTGTGATGCCGGTACCTGAGGTCAGAATTAGCCTCGCGGTACTTCTTGATCGCGCCTGCCACAACCCATGCGTCGAGCGCTTCTTGAAGCTCCTCGATCCGGCCGTCAGGATTCGTATCCACGTCGCCAACAAGCGATCGGATGTGGGCCAGCTCGTTGGAGTTGGCGACAGTCTTTTCTTCGTCGTCCCAGCGTTTACTGACGTCGTGGAACTCCTGGACGCCCATATAACCAGGCGGACGATGAAGAGAAAGAACAAAATCGGCAGGGAACAGGTCGCGTTCGTCATCGGGATCGACGAACACGTTGGCGAACGGCGTTGCCGTGTACCCGACATACTGGGCTCTAGGGCATATGTCGAGGATTTCTGTGATGAGCCGATTTATCGTCGTCCGTTTGCGGTTTTCGGGAGATCCCTTCTTCCACTTCGCCGGATTGGTGGTGTCGACCGAGGCTTGGTCTGACTCGTCGTCGATAATCAGGACCGGCAACTCGGCGAGTTCGTTTTTGAGCGGCTTCAAATCCTGAATCAGCTTCTTGAGAGATGCAGGGTTCTTTTTGATGACTGCTACATACGCGCCCGAATGAAACAGGTTCTCTTCGTCATTGAGTGGCTTGCGCTTATTTTTGCGCGCGAACTTGAGCTTGGTAATGGCCTGCGGAAGTCGTTTGTAATCGCTACGATGACTGGTCACGCGAGCAATTTCGACGACACCTGGCATAGTCAGTGCATCGCCGTGCTTGACGAAGCGCTCAGCTTTCCATTCCTCATCCTGCTGATAGTCGAGTTCTTTGGCGACAACTGGATCCGTTGGGTCTTGTCCTGCCAAGATGTTCTCGACACCCATGAGTTCCATGTCCATCCGGCGTTGGGTTTGAGCGCGAAGGATTTCGATCGTCCCGGTTAGAACGATGATGAGTCGGTAGCCCGCATCAATTCCCTTGGCAACCACACCGGTGAAGTTCGCGGTTTTTCCGCTCTGGACGTAGCCGACGACCAGCCCCCTGGTCTGCTTGGCCTCGGGCCGAGTAGGCCGACTGAGGCGTTCGATTACCTCCGTAGTGGTTTCGTCCAGAGACGAAATGGATGACGCAGGCCACTTTTTGACCTTACGGAGGTATGTCTCGTAGTCGTCCCAGTACACGCTGGTGCGGAGTTTTCGCTCTGTGGCGTACCAAGGTTCGAAGACTTTGGAGATGACGATCGCGGGAGTCTCGAAAACCTCGACTCTCGCGGTGAAGGCAGCGGCGACATCATCCGAAAGACCAAGACTCGCATAGATCGCTGCACGGCGTTCCCGAGTGCGGGGTGATGTTATGGCGCCATCATGTCCAACGTGCTCGTCCTCACTGTCCCACTTCGCCAGTGCTATTCGGGCTTGGGTAAGTGCTGGCTCGTTCTCATCGGTATTTTGGATGAACGCCAAGAGTTCCGCTTCGCTGACGGAAGTACCCGCAAGTGCAGTCAGCAGCGGCCCAAGAGGGGTGGGCTGCTGGTTCTTGAGCGCAATAAAGACGTTGGTGAGGGCGTCTGCCCAGATTGGTCGTAGTGCGGGCACGTTCGTCAGCTCTCCTTAGGACGCAACGAATCCGCCGATAGGGTCGGACAGTGTGTCATGGGGTAGATCAGTTAGGTCCACTCTGTAGGAGACCTCCGACAGAAGTGCGAAGTTAGGCACTAGTGGCCTGACTAGGTCGGATGTCATAGCAGGAAAGTCGCCCTTGACGTTGTAGGCGCGTGGCTGGGATCGAAGCGCCCAGAATGTCGGGTACAAGTCCGCCTCGTCGTCCTGCCAACCGAAGCTCGCGAGCATCGAATCCACGGAGACCTGGTGTCCGCCCGCGATGTTGCGGGTTTGAGCCACAACCTGCGGGAGGGTGCGCCCGACCTGTGGACCAGTTCTGGTGAGCTGGATGGACAGGAGGCTGAGCGGAATACCGCGTAGTGGCACCAGCTGATCGAGCCCGTTGATAACGTGACGGCGGCGTTCGCCACTAGTCGTTTTCACCTCGACGTGAACTGAATCAAATGTGAAGTCATGCTCTTCGGACAACGGCCCCTGCCAAGCGGCGGTAGCGGGCCCTGCACCAATTTGACGGATCAGAAACTCCAAGAAAAGTAACTCGCCCAGCAAGCCGACCTCCTTTTCGATTGGCATCGCGCCACGACTCGCGAACACGCTCCGGTGACGGGATACACCGGCAGCAACCGCGGCAGCGAGAGGCAACTTCTCGATCTGAAGCTCGTCCGCGATAGTCGCCAGGAGCCCGTAGGCGCCGTGCACGCTGCCTTCGACCCGGACCGTGAGTTCGGCAAGCTCGTCGTCACCGGCGGCCACTGCCTTGAAACCGACGTTCTTGAGCTTGGCAACGTTTGGCTCGGGAATTTCATACGCTGTCACGAGTGTGATCAGGCTGTTCTTAGGGTCGAGTTGGAGACGGCATGCTGGCTCGCCTTTGATAGGTAAAACCATTGGCGCTCCGTTGCACCACAATTCGTCGAGAGTTGTGAACGTCAGGTGACGTGCATCATTGGGCGAAATCGTCATCGGTTCGTATTCCTACTCGCCCCGCATTTGGGCCTCAGAGGTGATAGCCGCGCTGAGGATACTGTTCCAAAGGAGGATCTCGTCCTTGTCCCGCGACCCTAGGTGCTGTCCCTCGAAGACGTGGTGAGTAAGGAGGTAAAGCAGGGCTTTGAGCACAGGAGCGTCGTTCATGCTCCCGCCGTCGGGAGCGAACAATCCGCGGTAGCGATTATTCAGCCAGAGGGTCCTGGCGGGAAAATCTACGTCAAGGAACTCGCCCGCTGACAGTCGTTTCCATTTGACGTCGACGGCTTCTCCGTCGATGAACGACAACTCACGCCCGATCTGTTTGCGAACAGCTGGCGTAATGCCCTTGTCAGGCCTAATGGCTGGCTTGCGCTGACGTATACGTTTGTTCGCGTCGGCGTAGGTCGCCTCTGCGTCGTGGAGGAAGGTCATGAAGGTTGTGCCGTCCACAGCTTCCGCCTTGTTAATTGCGTCGTGGAATACAGGTTCGAACTTCAGCCCGCTCTTCTCAGGGTTCATGGTCACGAACGGCCCGATGGCCCCAGTGTCCTCAAGTACCACCCGCGCGAGTTGACGGGCTGGTCCCCGAGTCGCGGTGTCAGACCAACCGCCGATCTGAAGTAAACGATCGTTGCGGTAGATGTAAAAGCCCTGGAAATGCTCACCACTCCTTGAACCGATCCGAAAACCCGTGATATCGGACTTGGCGGGCCAGATGTGGCAAGTCAGCTTCACCTGTGTTTCGCTGGCAGTCGCTACGAGGTTCTTGGGATATCCGGGATGGCCGGAAGTCACGTAACCGAAGGGATCGATCGGCAGGATCGGAACGCCAGGTTCGGCAATCGCCTGTCCGAGCTCGTCGATCAGTATGTCGATTTGGAGCTGCTGGGTAGCTAGAAGCCGATGAAATGTCACGCCAAGGTGCGATCTGAGCGCCTCATTGCGGGTGGAAAGCCAGCTTCGGGCCTCCTCCTGGTTCCGGCCTCGGTACACATTGCGTATGTCGGTCCAGACGATCGACGTTCCTTCCAACGATCCCAGCACGGCCTGTCGGTCGGCTGCATGAGCGGCCGCGGAATCGGAGGACAAAACCTCGCACGTGAAGTCTTTCGAAAAATCTGCACGGCGAATGCGACGCCCGACCGGGGTTGCGCCGTACCTGGTGGACCAGACTGTCAGAACATCACTGTGGCCAAACGATGCTGCTTTCAGCCCCATCCCGAAATGGCCGAGGTCGCCATCTGCGTACTCGCGTTGGTGGCCGATCGTCATAGCGGAGTTGGCCGCGGACGAGTCCATGCCCCTGCCATTGTCGAGAACCTCCACTTGGATCAGGCGATCGTCGTGCGTCAGAAGGCGGACCGATATGTGTGATGCATCGGCATCGATGCTGTTGTCAACAAGGTCGGCGATTGCCGACTCCAAGGTATGGTTCGCGCCCAGACTCTTGACAAGTCCAGCGTCCGGAGCCAGTTTGATCCGCTCGACCACGTCGTTTGCATCTGTCATTATTTGGCGTCCTCGAAGTCGCTCTCGTCCTGCTGGATCACTGTCTTGCCCGTTCGTATGGCGATGCGCTGGTCTTCGCCGTTGGCACTCACTGCGGGGATAGTGAATGGCTCGGCCTCGCCTCGGCCACGCGGGTACAGGGCCGAAATCCAAATACTCCCAATGCGTTGCGGCGCAACACTTTTAGCCTCATCCGATAACGCGTTCGCGAGCATCGCTCTCGTCCACCGCAGGAACATGGCCGAGGGATATCGGTGGTGGGTCGGCTTCCCGCGAGCTGCCTGCCAAATTTGCCTAGCGGCCACGATGCCTCGACTAGATTGCGCTTCAACCTATTCCCCCGACTAGACCCAGCATGGCGCCAACTGGCCCACAGCAATACCTACCAGAGAAGACCGACATAACCTTCCTATCCCCCAGCGCGCCCCGCTCGCACCGCAGCCTCCACGAGATCTGCCGCGCGCTCCGGATTGTCATGCTCCCAGATCCGAAGCACCCTCCATCCGAGATTGGCAAGATGCGTGTCCGTTTCCCGGTCTCGTTCGATATTGCGGGCGAGCTTGTTGGCCCACCACGCCGCGTTGTTTTTCGGGAAGGTTTTGTGATCTGGGCACCCATGCCAGAAGCAGCCGTCGACGAACACGGCGATCTTCTGACCAGGGAACAGGATGTCGGCGCGCCTGCGAGGCATGCCTGGAAGAACGGCATGGACACGATAGCGAAGACCGCGTGCATGGAGGAGGCTCCGCAGCGACAACTCGCCTTTCGTGTCCCGCGAGCGTTGACGGGACATCCGCAACGACGTGCGAGGGTCGGTGCTCGTTTCCCACACGGCTCAAGTCTCCTCGACGAGGCAGATGTCGGCAGCTCTCTTTCCAAGATCGATCCTCGGGACACCTAACACGGCTTGCGGGGGGAGGGGGGCTGGTCAGACGCATTCCGTCTTGGACAACCAGGCGCCTGTCTGAACAATTGCGTCGGCCACGCGGCTGAATGCATGATCCGAACTACGGCACTCGTCAGGGTGGCAGACTCCAGATGCTCAAAACGGTCGCGAGCGCCCAAAACTGTCTGCCGGAGCTGTCGGCGATGTGTAGGTCTTCGTCGCCCAGAGTTTGGCGCCCCGCTGCTGAAAGTCGATCAGCACGTTCGGATCAAGTATTTAGTGACTAGCGGGCCGTGGTAGCCCGAGGTGGCAGCTCTGGCGAGGCCATGAAAACTAAACCCGACCCCTGTTCACCGTCATCTCACGCACATGCGCGAGCGCATGAGCGCCCGTGGCAGCGACTGCCGGGTAGCGGGCGAGTCGCACAGAAGCGTCAGCGAATTGTCGTGGGAGCCGGCTAGAGTTGTTCACCATGGCGGGGAGTGGGACGTCCTCTTGCGCGGACTTACGCGTACTGGATCTTTTTAGCGGTGCTGGTGGTCTCAGCACTGGCTTCGGTTCAGAGTCAACGCGCTTCAAGACGGTTCGGGCGATCGAGCACGACGTAGCGGCCGCTGCTACGTATGCGGAGAATTACGATGCTGAGGCGGTGTTCGCCGGTGGAATTGAGGAATGGCTCAAGGCTGAGGATCCACCCGAGGCCGATATCGTGATCGGTGGGCCGCCGTGCCAGGGATTTTCAGCGCTGGGTAAGCAAGAGAAGCTCGACGAGCGCAACCAACTGTGGCTCCGCTATGCCGAGGTGATCCGAAGATCGAAGCCGAAGTACTTCGTGCTCGAGAATGTTCCACAGTTCTTGACCTCGGTTCAGTTCAGTCGCTTCAAACGCCAATGCCAACCGAGTGAGCGACTCGGCGAGTACACATTCCAAGCAAAGGTCCTGAACGCAGCTGATTTCGGTGCTGCCCAGGTGCGCAAGCGCGTCATCCTTATCGGCCGTCACCGGGATCTCCCAGTCCCAGGATTTCCAGCAACGACACACGCGAGGGTGGCAGACGACGGACACCAAAAATGGTGCACCCTCCAGGACGTAATCGGCGACCTTCGACGGATTGTGACTGACATCGATCTTCCCTGTCGTGAGGTCGAGGTCGGCGGTACCCTGATTCCAGGCGCTTTCAAGACGAGTGAGCTTCACTTGACGAGACATTACGAGCAGCTGTCGATCAACAGGTTCCACTGCATCCCGGCCGATGGCAATCGATTTGATATCCCGGAAGAGTTGCTATCTGAGTGCTGGAAGAAGCACAAGTCTGGATCCGGTGATGTCATGGGCAGGCTAAATTGGAACAAGCCTTCAGTCACAATACGGACCGAGTTTTTCAAGCCCGAGAAGGGGCGCTACCTGCACCCGACGGAGCATCGTGCAATCACTCATCACGAGGCCGCCCGCATTCAAGGGTTCTCCGATGACTACAAGTGGATCGGGTCTAAGGTAGCAATCGCTCGCCAAATTGGAAATGCAGTCCCAATTCCTCTTGCGCGTGCTATCGCATCGCACTTGATTGGGCTTTTCTGAACTATGGTGAATACCATAAACTATGGGTTCGATCAATGCTTTTGATCGAACCGAAGAACAAATTCGTATTGCGTGAGCTCTGGTTTAGCTTGGACCAGTGCCAATGCCGACCTTGTCGGTGAGTTGAATACTTCTCGCCATCTCCTAACCGGGAGCTCACAGATGATCGAGAACGAGCCAGTCCAAAGTTCGGATAAGGCGCCAGCGGCGGCCCGTCACGGCTTATGTCGATCCCAGTCTCCGTCCCAACCCCGACGCCCGGACCGCCTGCCGCTGAATCGCGGCCCGCACCTCGGCCTCCGATCCGACCACCCGCACGCGCTCCTTCGCACGCGTCACCGCGGTGTAGAACAGCTCGCGCGTCAGTAGTCGGGAATCCTCGGAGGGCAGCAGCACAGTCACTTCATTCGCCTGGCTGCCTTGTGACTTGTGAATCGTCATGGCGTGCATGGTCTCCACCTCGACCAGGCGACTGGTCGCGAACGACACCGTGCCGAACACCGCGCGCAAACCGTCAGCCCCGGCCACCGTGACGCCGGTGTCGCCGTTGTACAGGCGCAGCCCATAGTCATTGGCGGTCACCAGAATCGGGCGCCCCGCGTACCAGGCTGCCCAGTGTGGCTCGCCCGTCTCCTCGGTGATCCACCGCTCCACCTGGCGGTTCCAGTGCGTCACCCCGAACGGCCCGTGCCGATGCGCACACAGCAGCCGGTGCTCGTCGAGCACGGCCAGTGCCGCTGCGGCGTCACCCGCCTGACTCGCCGCGCGCAACGCAAACGCATGGGCGACAAGCACATCGCGCAGCCCGTCCGAATCCTTCGACCACTCGACATGGGGATCTCCAGACACCAGTACTTCCAGCGCACGATCCGCGTCTCCGTCACGCACTGCCGCCGCCAACGCGCCAATCGCCGCACCGAAGCGGTGCGACGTACGCAGCGCCGCCACCCGCTCGGACCCCAGGCCCTCGACCAGATCGGCCAGTACCGCGCCCGCCTCCACCGAGGCCAGCTGATCCGGGTCGCCCACCAGCAATAGCCGTGCCTGCGGGCGCACCGCCTCCAAGAGTCGTGCCATCATGGTCAGCGACACCATCGACGTCTCGTCCACCACAATCACGTCGTGCGGCAAACGGTTTCCGCGATGATGCCGAAACCGGGACGACGTATCGGGCCGTGATCCGAGCAGCCGATGCAGCGTGGTCGCCTGCAGCCCAGCAAGCCGCGATTGGTCGACGGGATCCAGCTTGCCGACCTCCAGCTGCACCGCTTCCTGCAGCCGAGCCGCCGCCTTGCCTGTCGGCGCCGCCAGTGCGATCCGCAGCGGCGGCCCGCTTAACGACGATGCCTGCTCGGTCAACAGCGCCAACAGCCGTGCCACCGTCGTGGTCTTGCCGGTTCCCGGGCCTCCCGTCAACACCGTAAGGCCCTGCGACAGCGCAATATCGGCGGCCGCGCGCTGCTCTTCGAACCCTGGCGGGAAAAGTCGCGCATAGGCGGGCACTTCGGCATGCGGTTGCGCGGCGGCGACCAGGGTCTGCACGTCCTCGCACACCTGCTGTTCCTCGCGCCAGTACCGGTCGAGATACAGCAGCTCGCCGAAAAGCCGCAGCACGGGCGGCTGACCGGTCAACGGGCTCGCCCGCACCGCCGCCAACCACGCATCTGTGGCAGGCCACGGCAGCGACGGCGCCTCCACCTGTGCTGCCACCGCGCGCAGGTCCACACACACCGACCCGCCGCGCAGCGCCCGCACCGCCAGCGCGACCGCCAGTTCGACGGACTCATCAGTCTCGGCAGCCAGTGCCGTCAGTCGCTGTGCCACATGCATGTCCGCCGGTTCGAGAATGTCGCCGAACGCCTCTATCAACCTCATGACAGCAGCTCCGATAGCGCGACCACCAAGGTCGCCGATGGCTGCCAGCTGAACACCCCGGCCGGATGTCCGTCTACCACCGGGGTATCCGCCCCGCACATGCCGCGCACGAAGAGATACACCGTGCCGCCCAGATGCTCCTCCGGTCGATACCCCGGCAGTCGCCAGGACAGGAACCTGTGCAACACAACGCTGTACAGCAACGCCTGCAGCGGGTAGTCCGAATGCAGCATGGCTTCCACCATGCGCGGCCTCGAATAGTCGGCAGCCGTCAACGGCGTGTCACCGGTACCCAGCCAGTTGGTCTTGTAGTCCACCACCACGTACCGTGCGCCGACCCGCAGCACCGCGTCGACGGATCCCGAGAGATACCCACGCAGGCTCTGCCTGCCCAACCCGGGTCCCGTTAGCCGTGACGCGTACACCGCCAGCGGATCATCGGCGGCAAGGTGCTTGCCCAGCAGCACCCCCACGTCGGCCAGCCGCGGGAACGATCTTCTGGCCGCATCACCGCCCGCCAGCGGAAACTCAAAGTCGAGCTCGCATAAGCGATCCCGCAACCCGATCTGGCGTAGTGTCACACCCGGGAGCAGCGGACCTAGCGAAGTGTCATGCATTGGCACCAGGGCCGCGGCCAACTCGGCGGCCGGAACCTCGACGGGCCACCGCTGTGCGTGTTTAACCACCTGCGCATGCAGTTCCCCAACCAGGTCCGGCGAGAACGGATCGGCGGTCTCCAACACCGCGTGCACCAGCGAACCGAAGGCCGCCCCGGCCGGTAGCTGCGCCATCGGGGAGGGCATATCAGCCCCGGTCGGTGTCGACCGCAACGGAATGTCGTCCACCTCGTCGTCCAGCTCGACGGCCTCCGGCTCGCTCGACACCCCCGACTCCTCGACGGCACGCAGCAGCCCCGAATACGAGGTGCGCCGCCATGCGGTATCGATCGGCCGATCAAACACCCGCACCGCGAGATCTTCGGAAATCGACGGCGCCGCGGCCGGAACAAATCCGGCGACCAGTGCCTCCTCGATCACGGGGCCGCCCTCGACTTCCCATGCGCGCAGCCGTTTGAGCGCATCCACATCGGAAACCTTGGCGGGAGCACACTTATCGGGCACCGAAGGATTTCCGGGAGCACGCCCGCGCAACAGCCGAGACAGGCCACCGTTGGGCTCGTCGAAGGACGGCGCCCACCACGCCACCACTTGGGACTGCGCGCGCGTCAAGGCCACATATGTGAGCCGGCTGGCATCGCGGGCCGCTTCGGTGCGGCCCGCCAGATCGGCCATCGAGTAGTCAGGATCGTCTCTGCCGCCGATGTGCAGACAACGCACTCCATCCTCGTGATACAGCACGTAATCACGTTCCGGGGCATACCGATTGAATGAGAACGGCAGATACACGATGGGGAACTGCAGCCCCTTGCTCACCCACACCGTCATGATCTGCACGGCCGCGGCATCACTGTCCAGCCGCCGGTTGCGTTCGGCCTCGGCCCCGCCCTCCGAGCACTGCGTACGCAACCAATCGCGCAGCGCGGCCAACCCGAAGCCATTGCGGTGCGCTGTGTCCTGCAACAGCTCCGTCAGGTGGGAAAGATCGGTCATCATCCGCTCGCCGCCCCGCCAGGACAGCACCCGGCTCCCCATGCCGGCCAGCTGCGCGGCCTCGAGTACCGCCGCGACTCCGCGCTCGCGCGCTCGTCCCGCCCACGCCCGTAGGGTGGCCGCGATCTCATCGGTCAACGATTCACCGCCCGCGGCAAGAGTTTCCGCCGTCTCGCCGAAGAACACCGTCGCCGCGGCCGCGTGCACAAGACCGGGCCGGTGCGGCTGATCGAACGCCTCCAACAGGTACAACCAGTCCTGTGCCGCATCGGAACTGAACACGTCAGTGTCGCCGGTATAGACGGCGGGAATCCCCGCCTCGGCCAATGCCGTGTGACATGCGCGTGCATCCTTGTGCGCCTCCACAATCACCGCGATGTCCCGGGCTTGGACCGGTCGGCCATCGAAGGTGGCCCCGCTGGACAACAGCGCGCCGATATCGGCGGCGAGATCCTTGCCGATGCTGCGCCGCAGCTCGGCAATGGGAATGACCTTGATGCCGTCCCGATTTCGCGACACCACCCGCAGCCGAAACGGGTCGTTGTGCGGGGCACCTACCAGCCGATGCCCCTGGTGGTACGCCTCCACATCATGGACCACGATGTCCGGGCCGCCCAGCTGCGCACTCCGCAGTACCGCCTGCAGCCGGTCGACCAACGCGGCATCGCTGCGCCAGTTGGTGCCCAACGTCTGCTTGTCGCCGGCGGTGGCCGCCGCACGCAGATAGGTGTCGATATCCCCACCACGGAACGCGTAGATGGCCTGCTTGGGGTCGCCGATCAGGACCAGCGTCGAGCGCCCGGAGAAGGCCCGCTCCAGCACCTGCCATTGCACCGGGTCGGTGTCCTGGAACTCGTCCACCATGACGATGGGCCAGCGCTGGTGCATCCGTGCCCGCGCCGGGGAATCCGGGGCATCCAGCGCATCAGCCAGGCGGGTCAGCAGATCATCGAACCCGAGAATGCTGCGGCGGCGCTTACGGATCTCCAACTGCTCCAGTATATCTCGGGCGAAGGTCAGCGCGGCCCGTGCGTACGACTCGGCATCCGGCTCCAGCGGACGCAGCTGGGTTGCTGGATTGCGCACCACCTCCCTGGCCAGGCGCAACGCTGCCGGGTGGCTCAGCGGAGGGTTGTCACGTTCCTTGCCGAAATGCGTCAGATACCGGTCATTGACGATCTCGCAGACCAGGTCGTCAAGGTTCTCGACCAGCGTCACGCCGGAATCGCTATCCCCAGCCACACCCAGGGATTTGAGCACGATATGGCAGAACTGATGCGTGGTGGCAATGGTCGCCGCGTCGAAACCTGCCAGCGCGTCCCGCAGCCGCCGCTGGCGCATCGCATGGTCGGCCGAGATCAGGTACCGCGTCAGATCCGTGCGTGCTGTTGACGGATCCTCGAAGGCCCGCAACGCATCCACGATCTGGCCGCGAACCCGGTCGCGGAGTTCCTGGCTGGCGGCGCGGCCGAACGTGATCAGCAGCATCTGATCCAGCGTCGCGACACCCTCGGCGACGTACCGGGTGACCAAACCCGCCAATGCGAATGTTTTTCCGGTTCCGGCGCTGGCCTCCAGCACCGTGGTGGAGCGCTCATCGGGCAGCGGCCCCAATAGGTCAAAGCGTTTCATGAGCCCCGCTCCGCGCGCAGCAGCGGTGACCACAACCGCGCGGAATACGCACCGAGACGGTTCGTTTCGCCCTCGGTCTCTTCGCCGGGCCGCAACGGCTGCATCAGATGGCGCAGCCAGACACCCTTGCCGAACGCCCGCTCGACGGCCGGGTCCGCATCCTCGCCGGGAAAATTGCCGGAGCGCCAACGATATCCGGCCTGCAGTTCGGGGTCATCGCGTGTTTGACGGGCGTCTGCCCATGCGTAGGAGGTCTTGAGCGGCAACGGCAGCGGCTCGCGGCGTCCTGCGTCGTAGATGGCCACCAAGTCACGTAGTACGCCTACCGGATCGGTGGGTCGCCCGAGCGTCCGCGCCAGTGGTTTCGGGCCACGCCGGGCGCGGCCGATGCACACCGCCGACCAGTCCTGCCGGGGGTCGTGTGCCGTCAAGGCCGCCAACGGAATCCACGATTGCAGCAGATGTTTGGCGTCGAGCCGCGAATAGGTGACCGACACCAGCCGCTCGCCGAACACCGGGGAGACGGTGCCGGTGAGCCGGCGCCCATCGCCGAGATCGATATCGACATCGAAGGCTCGAGTGTCATCGGTTCGGTAGCCCCTGGTCTCCTCGGCGAGAGCGGCGCATCGGTCCCGCAGCTCGGAGACCCGCCGCCAGCCCAGCTGGCCTGGGGGCAACGTGCCGCGCCGCCATTCGGCCTGCTGGGCGTCGGCTGGCGACATACCGCGCAGCATGTCGGCCAGCATGCGGTCACCCACCGTCCACTCTTCGAGAGCGTCGATCTCGACGGGCATGTCATCGGACACCCCGTCCACATCCCACGGCAGGGTGTAGTCCAGGGCGCGGAAGAATCCCTTGATGGGGTGGTTGAAGAACGCGACGAGGTCCGCCAACGCGACATCGGTGTGGGCCGGTGCGGGTAGCGGACCGGAGATGAACGGGGGCCGTTCGGCGCGCGCACCCGCGGCGGCGCGGGCGGCGATCAGGGCGGTGGTGTCGAAGGTGAAGGGGTGCCCGGGGATCACGCCGTCCGGTGTCACGTTGCGAATATCGAACGGCTGCAATGGGTGCACCACGTGCGCCCGCGAACGCACCGGTCGCGCCGTAGTGATGTCCAACGCGTCCAGCAGCTCGGCGAGCGGCACCGCCGGGGGACGGGCCTGCCCCGAGTATTCGTTGGCGCCGGTGTAGGTGAGCACCAGGGTTTCGGTGGCGGCACCGATGGCGTCGAGCAGCAATTGCCTGTCCTCGGAACGGATATCGCGTTCACCCGTCATCGGATCGCGGGCCAGCGCGTCGTCCCCGTCGACGGCGCCGAGCCGCGGGAAGACGCCGTCGTCGAGCCCGACGAGGCAGACCACCCGATGCGGAACCGAACGCATCGGCACCATGGTGCAGACAGTCAAAGTGCCGGTGCGGAAGTTGGCGCGCGTAGGTCGACCGGCCAGATGGCGATCCAGAAGTGCGCGAATATCACTGATTCGCAATAAGACCGGATCGGCGTGCGCCTGGATCTCCGCGAACTCACGCAGCATCTGGGCGCGGGGCCAGTCCTCCGCATCCTCGGACAGGGCATCGATACCCGTCGACAGAGCGGATAGCCATTCATCCAAGGGTCGGGTGCCGGTCAGTGAAGTCACGGTGGTGTGGAGTTGGGCAATGAACTCGGCAAAGCGGCCGGCCAGCTCGACGCGGTTACTGCTCACATCGTCGAGCGGCAGCGTGGCGCCCAGCCAGGAGTGTGAATCCTCAGACATCGCCACCCCGGCCAGTACCCGATCGATACCGAAACGCCAGGTGTTGTGCAGGAAATCGACTCCATAGGGTGCGCGATGCTCGGGGTCGAATCCCCAACGGATGTTCGCCTCCCGCACCCACGCGGTGATCGCGTCCAGATCGTCGTCGGTGAAGCCGAATCGCATGCGCACCGGCGCCGACTCCGCGAGATTCAGGACCTCGCTGGCGGTGGCCCGTCCACTGGCCAGGCCCAGCACCTGTGCCGCCACCGTCAACAGCGGATTGGTTTGCACCAGAGCACGATCGGCAAGTCGAACCCGCAGCTGATGAGCCGGATGGGCACCGGGCACCGACTCGCCGAGACCGAACCTGGCCGATATCAACGGTGCGTACGTCTCTATGTCCGGGCACATGACGAGGATGTCGCGCGGCTCCAGCGTCGGATCGTCGGCGAGTAGTCCCAGCAGGACCTCGCGGAGCACATCGATCTGCCGGGCGGGGCCGTGGCAGGAATGCACCTGCACCGAGCGGTCACCTACCGCGAGTTCCCGCCCGTGCGGACGTGTCTCATCGGCCGCGAGATCGGATTGCAGCCAGCCCAGTAACGTATCGGAAAATGTTGTCCCACTGAGATATTCGTCGGACGCGGGGTCGGGTAACACGCGTTGCAGCTCACGCACATCCCGGCCCAGCGTGGCCAGCAGGGGATGGCGCACGGCGCGATGCCCGGTGTCCGCGCGCCGCGGAGCCGGGCCACGCTCGTCGCGCAGCGTGTGCCAGAGCGTGTCACTGGGGTGCGGCAGCCACAGGTACAGATCGTGGTGCGTTGACAGCGCCTCGAGCAGCTCGACATCGGTGACCGGAAGCCGGGTATGCCCGAACAGGGATATCCGTTCCGGCAGATCCGACGGCGCCTCCCGCAGGCGTGCCAGAACCTGACGGTGCCGAACATACGGGGGGACCGCCTTGACCCGCGAAACCAGCGCCCGCCACAGCGGCGGCTGCCACGCTAGATCCGGCTCGACCGCGTCACCGTCGAGCCAGGAGATCAACAGCTGCGGGCGCTGCCGTGCGTAGGACGCGAACAATCCCGCAAGCCGCCGCGCCACGGCATAACGCCTGCCTTGGCGCAGCTCACGTTCTTCACCGGCTTCGAAGAGCCCGAGATGTGTGGCCAGTGGTGCGGCCCAGGGCCGGTCCAGGTTTTCGTCGATCGCCGAGAGCAGCGGCCAGACCAGCGCATCGGGTGACCAGGGATCGTCGTCGAGCGTGCCGGTGAGCTCGGCGACGAGCGAGCGCGGGCTCCGGAACTGCACCGCCGCGCACACCCCGAGCCGGTCCGATAGCCGTTGGCTCAGCCACCGTTCGACACCCTTGGCCGGCACCAGCACCAGTTCTTGGGCAAAGGGATCCAGGACGGGTTCAGCCAGCAGCCGGGCGAGCCCGTCGGCGAGCGTGTCGGTCCGCTCGGCCCGGCGCAGGTGAAATGCCATCGCCGCAACGATAGAACCCAGGGGTTCGAGATTCAGGCTTTGGCAGGTTGCGCTGTTAGTCTCCGAAGAACGCCGGAATTGGGTCGCGGGGAGGCGTGCTCAACCGGTTGATCGCAAGGAAGCGCGAAAGAGCTGGTAGCGAGCTTGACGGAGAGAGTTGTGCGCGGCGGAGAGATCAAGGCCCTCACGGGACTTAGGATCGTTGCCGCCTTCTGGGTGGTGCTCTTCCACTTCCGGCCGCTGCTGGAACAGGCCGCCCCCGAATTCCGGTCCGCGCTGAACCCCATCCTCAACTGCGGCGCCCAGGGCGTCGATCTGTTTTTCATCCTCAGCGGATTCGTGCTGACGTGGAATTACCTGGACAGGATGGGCCACCGCTGGTCAACCCGGGAGACGCTGCACTTCCTGTGGCTGCGCCTGGCCCGCGTCTGGCCCGTCTACCTGGTCACCATGCACCTGGCTGCGCTGTGGGTCATCTTCACCATGCACGTCGGGCACGTGCCCGAACGTATCGACACCTTCGACGCCACCAACTATGTGCGCCAGCTCTTCATGGTGCAGCTGTGGTTCCGTCCGTACTTCGACCTGTCCAGCTGGAACGGCCCGGCCTGGTCGATCAGCGCCGAATGGCTGGCCTACCTGCTCTTCGGCGGCCTGGTTCTCGTCATCTTCCGGATGGCGCACGCGACGCGTGCCCGCAGCCTCGTGGTACTGGCCGTGCTGGCCTCGCTGCCGCCGGTGATGCTCCTGCTGCTGACCGGGCAGTTCTACACCCCATGGAGCTGGCTGCCGCGCATCGTCATGCAGTTCACCGCCGGCGCGCTCGCCTGCGCGGCCGTGAGCCGGCTCAAGTTGTCGCACCGTTCCCGGCATATCGCCGGCTACGTCGCACTGCTGATCGTCGCGACCATCGTCGGTGCGCTGTACTTCCTGGACGCACACCCGATCTCCGGCGTGGTCGACAGCAGCGGGGTAGTGGACGTGCTGTTTGTGCCGTTGGTGATGGCGCTGGCCGTGGGTATCGGCCCGCTACCGACACTGCTCTCGACACGTGTCATGGTCTACGGCGGCCAGATCTCCTTCGGGTTGTACATGATCCACGAGCTCGTGCACGTGTCGTGGACATGGGCGACCAAGCAGTTCGAACTTTCGCTGCTCGATCCCGGCGGCGGCTGGATTGTGATCGGGTTGCTGGCGCTGGCCGTGGCGTTGTCCATGGCGCTGTACCACTGGGTGGAAGAACCGGGACGACGGTGGATGCGCCGCATGATCGGCGTCACCAAGCCCGCCATCACCGACCACCACGCCACACACAACGGGCACAAACTTCGGGTGTCCGAGGACCTGGCCGAGCCCGAACGGGAGCCGGTCGCTGTTAGTTCCCTGGGAGTAACGACTCGTTAGTTTCAAACGAATAACGCTGTGCCGCAGCCGGGTTTGAGTGCCCCTAAAATGCTGGGGACAGTGGAGGTAGCAGTGGTTCGTCTGGCCGCGTTCATCATCGCATTCGGGTTCCTGATCGGTTTTCCGATCGGTAGGGCTGCGGAGCACCCGCAGCCGGTGCGGCCGTACCGGCTCGCCTACTCCGGATCGGGCCTGAACCATGTCGCGGTGGTCAGCGATTCCTACACCACCGGCACCAGAGAGGGCGGCCTGGGAGCCAAGTCGTGGACGTCGCTGGCCTGGCGGATTCTGGGCCGAGAAGGGGTCTCCGTGAGCGCCGACGTCGCCGCCGAAGGCCGCGCCGGATACGGCGTGCGCGGAGATCACGGCAGCGTGTTCGCCGACCTCACCGGCCGGGTGGTGCATCCCGACGACGAGCTGGTGGTGTTCTTCGGCTCGCGCAACGACCAGGGCGTCGACCCCGATGCGTACGCCGAGGCAACGCGCAGCACGTTGGAGTCGGCGCGGCGCATGGCGCCCGCGGCCAAGCTGCTCGTCATCGGTCCGCCGTGGCCGACGGCCGACGTCCCCGATGTGGTGACCCAGCTGCGGGACATCCTGTACGGCCAGGCCCGCGCGGTCGGGGCAGCCTGGGTGGATCCGCTGGCCGAACGCTGGTTCGTCGGGCGCCCGGAGCTGATCGGCTCGGACGGGGTGCATCCCAACGACGCCGGGCACGCCTACCTGGCCGACAAGATCGCTCCGCTCATCGGCACCCGGCTTACCCGCCGGCTCTAACCGGCGATCACGTCGAAGGTGCCGAACAGGGTGAGCCCCGCGGCGGGAGCCAGCGCGCTGGACGCGGTGTTGGTCACCTGGCAGCGGTATTGCGGCTCGTAGCCCTGCGCGCAGGCGTATCGAAACACCGCACGCACCAACCGCCGGGCATGTCCCTTGCCCCGGAAGATGGGCAGCGTCAGCACCCCCAGATCCATGATCGCCGCGTCCTCCCACGGGTAGATGCTGGAGACGGCGACCAGGCGGCCATTGTCAAAGGAGCCGAACACTGCCCAGTGGTCCAGTTCCACCTGGGCATCGTCCAAATCCTGTTCTGAGGCAGCCGATTCGAAGGCTTTGAAGATGGCTTCATCGTCGGCCGTCAGCTGACGGATGTCCCCGGTCGGGGCCGTGGCGACGAGTGCTTCGCGGGCGTCGTCGGTGAAGTAGAACAGGTTGTCCGCGCCGTGCATCGAAATCCCGGCCGTATCCAGGCCGGCCCAGAAATCTTCTTCCGAGATGGATTGGGCACCATCGAATCCCGCACGCTCGGCGAGTTCGGGCACGAGGGAGACACTGGCCTTACCGTCGACCGTGCGGAGCACCATCAGCTGTCCGTCGTCGTCGAGGTCAGGGTAGGCGGCGAGCTGGAAGTCCGCGCCGTCGTGAAGCACGGTGCCGCGACGGAAGTAGGTGCGCCAGAAATCGGTGACGATCGGGGAAAAGTCGGGCATCGGCTCTATCTGTTCAAGGTAATCGGTTATGGCACAAACGGATCCAGAGTAGAGGCCGGGCCGAAAGGACGCCACCAAATAATCGGGGTGCGCCGTCATGAATCAGGCCGCCTGCATCCCGAAGGACACAGGCGGCCTGATCTACGTTCTAAAAGCGTCAGTTCATCAGCGACGTGAGCAGCGGGTTGCCCGAGGTCTGGGCGCGCTTCTCCGGGTCGGTGCAGTCCTTCCACTTCCCGTTTTCCTGCACGAACTCGCGCTCCTGGTTGGCGGTGACATCGTGGCCCTGTGCGGTGACAGCCGCAGTGGCTGTCGGCGGGGTGACATTGATATCGGAGACGTTGTAGGTCACGCTGGCCAGCACCTCACGGGCCGCGTTGTGGAACGAGGACCGGTAGGCCTTGTCGTCGTTGTTCTGGATCGCGGTGGTCAGTGCCTGGGTGGTCGGAGCGGAGACACCGGCCGCCGACGCCACGGCGTTGATCATCCCGGGCCCGTAGCCGGAAATCTGGCTCAACGGGGGGATCTGGTCATCAGCAGTCTTGGATGCCACCACGCCGCGGAACTTGTCGCAGAAGAACGTCGAGAGCTTGGCGTTGTCGAGCGACTTGATAGCCGTCGCCTCTCCGGCGACGATGTCCCTGATCTGCTGCTCGTCGGCAGGGGCCGCGGCGGCCAGGGCGGGCCCGCTGAGTGCGGCGGCCAGCGCGATCACGCCAGCGCTCACGAGGCGTTTCTTCATGTAGAGCTCCCATTCGTCGGGTTTTGACAAACCTTACCGAAAGAAATGTCGCGTGCCCCCGCTTAGCTGTTACCGATATAGAGCAACCAGCAGCACCAGCGCCGCCAGCACACCGATCAGCATCACGGCCTTGCGCAGCTTCCAGGCGAGAAGCAAACCGATGGCGATGGCCGCAAGGGCGACGGGATGCGACGCGAGCGCAGAGACGTCCATGCCTCCACCATGTCACGGCGCCGGGGCCACGTGCCGATCCGCCATACGGATGAAAAAGGCCCCGACCGAGTCATCTCCGGTCAGGGCCTTACTTCTAGCGGCGGGGTACTCGGCGCTATGCGCCTCCTACCCTCTCCAGGCTGCTGCGGGCCAACCTCTCCACCAAAGAAGGCCGGTCAGCGTCGCCCCACGCAGCGCATCCCAGAACAGTAACTAGGCCAGCTTCCAGACGTAAGCGACCGGTGCAACCGATGACCGATCCTCTGTCTTGCAGGTGGTAGCGGGTTCCCCGCAAGTTCGACCTGACCACTTAAGATCTGTCGATTGTCGTAGCAAACACCTAAAACATGTATTCATGTAGACATACCCGGCCCTGTTCTGCCATGCTGCTGCAATCAGCTACACGTTTTCACGACGTGCGGCACGAGCGGGAGGGTTCGATCCGGGTGGTAATGAAAGATCGCTGGCAGATGTCGCCGGGTATGCGCCGAATATCAGCAGTTGTCGCCATCGCGGCACTTACCATCGGTGGCGCGAAGATCGCCAGCGACCACACCATGCCTGGTAGTGGCTTTTCGACCGTCGCTACCGTAGCAGCAGACCCAACGGGACCTCCGGGACCAACGGGGGGCATGACCGACGGCGGAGGTTCCCAGTTTCAGCCACCACAAATGCCCAGCTCAATGCCCGATTACCAGGGCGGCAACCAGCCACCCCTAGACCAAAACAACGGAATCTCGATCTATAACAGCGGGAATCCGCAAGCACCGCAACAGGTTCCAGGTCAGCAGGGCGCGCAACAACCGCAACAGGCCCAGCAGCCCGCGCACGGCACACAGATACCCGATTATCAGACCGCGACGCCGTACACGCAGGGGCCAGGTAAAGCGAACCCGGACTACCAAGCGCCGCAACAGGGCAACCAGGCCCAGCAGGGTCAGCAACAGCAGCAGCAGCCGAGTCAGGCTCCCACGCAGACTCAGCAGCCTCAGAATCCGCAGGATCAGGACACTCAGCAATTGCAGCAGCGGTGCCAGAATGGGGCGCTGTTGTTGGGTGCGATTACGCCTGTTGGCGGAGGTGGCCGGGTGCTTGGTGGCCACTTTGCGCCTCGCCGGGATCCGACGATTATTCCGCCGTGGCCTGCCCCGCCTCCGGGTAGCGAAGGGCTCCAGCAGCTCATCGATCGGATGCTGGAATGTAACTGCATCGATGACGCCTCCCAAGCAGTCGGGAAGACGGTGAAGGACTTCGATCAGCAGATTCGAAAGTTCCTTAGTGACAACTTGAGAACGCAATGCACTTCGCTTTATCTCACCTGCGTCTCGGTTCTTAGCAAAAAGGCAAGTAAGTGGCTGGATACGTGGGGGACCATACCTGCCGGTGTATTCACGATAGCTTCGGGGCTCTTTTGCGGAGCTGTTGGTAGTGCCGTGCCGGTTGTGGGCACGGTAACCTTAGGTGCGTTGTGCACTGCGGGTGCGGCAGCGTATGCACTTGAGTTCGCTGCGGCTGCGAAGATAGCGGCAAATACAGGGAATTGCGTTGCTCTGCTGACCAGAGTGGCCGACTTCATCACTTCGGGTACTCCGGGTTCGATCCCGTCGTTCATTCCGCTGGGAGGTGGATTGTGCAGCTAGCCAAAACAGCAGGGTTTTGGGCGGTCGCTGCAAGCTTGGTTTTTTGTTCAGCGTGCGACTCGCCTGCCAAACACGATGGCAGTGAGCGCTTGAAGGATGACTATCGATCCGCCATTTCTGCATACAATTCGGGAAATGCGCCGCGATACAAGTCTTATCTTTGCGAGGCATTTGTTAATGTTGCATCTAAGATAACACCGCTTGATGATAGTGAGAAGCTGCTTGAAACTCTCGAGATTACGGGCAAAAGAGTAATAAATGGCATAGATTCCGTGAAGATAGACGGCGATCAGGCGACTGCCGTCATCGAATTCTATGATGAAAAAGTAAATAAGGATAAGCCGACCACGCAGACTTTGAACT
This sequence comes from Mycobacteroides franklinii, assembly GCF_001853795.1. Taxonomy (NCBI): domain Bacteria; kingdom Bacillati; phylum Actinomycetota; class Actinomycetes; order Mycobacteriales; family Mycobacteriaceae; genus Mycobacteroides; species Mycobacteroides franklinii. Next base: position 248,718 of record NZ_MLIK01000019.1, on the reverse strand, counting down.
TCTTGCGTGAAGGTGATGGCTGGAAGCTATGTGTGGCACCTGTCGTTTCGTCGCCCATTACGAGCATCCCTCCTTTCCCGCAGTGACGCGAGGAGTCAAAGAGTATGGTTGATTTCAAAGAAACCAGGCAGCAGCGACGGCTGCTCGTAGCGTTGTACAGCGTGTGCTTTCCAGTCATGCTGTTTCTGATATTTACCTATGGCAATTCTATGGGATCGTTGATTGCCTTCATTATCGGATGGATTGCGGTGACAATCGTGGCGTTGTACATTTACAACAGGTTGGGCAATAAAGGTGTATAAATTACTAGCGATTCTTGCCATCTTTCTCGCATGTACTGCCTGCGTTGCGGATAACCAGACCGGCTCCACGGAACATTCAACTCATGCGGCTGTATCGTCAAGTTCAAGTTTTCCAGCCAATCCGGGACTGGCCAATCAGTTGAACAGTATTCCTGGCAGAATGCCTGGCGGTGCCGAAAATCCAGTTGGTCGTGATGCCGCGCCAGTTGGTGCCTGCGTGAACCTGTCCGGCGAAAAGATTAACGCCAGCATCAGGACGGTCCCTTGCGGAAGCAGCGACAATAACTACATTGTTATTCAACGGGTGAATTTTCCAACGGACTGCGTTGCGGACGCCGACAGACGCTACTATCACAATAGCAAGCAAGGAGAATTTACCGCGTGCCTCGATTTAGCATGGTCACCGGCGTCATGCATAAGCATCGATAGCCCCAAAGTTGTTCGGACGGCTTGTGACGACGCGCAAGCGCCCAATCGATACAGGCCGATTAAAGTAGTGCTGAACACGGAAAACGTCGACAGTTGCCCAGATAAAGGGTTCCCACATGCCGTACGTAAATTCACAGTCTGTACGGAGACTCAGAAGTAGATGTCAGAGCCGTGGGCTCAGCCGCACATGCCGACGCCTGTTCGTCGTCGGTGGCCGAAGATTGTGGGTTGGATCACTGTCGGTGTGGTCGCTGTCGTGGCGTGGTGTGTGATGGCTGGTTTCGGTGTGATGTGGGTCCTGAAAATGCAGCATGCCCGCAGGATCGTGCCCGCCGCAGAGACCGCCCACACCGATTTTTCCACGATCAAGGGCCAATTCCCGGCCAATACCGTCACCATGAACCCGGATTTCCCCGCCCACTCGTGTGCGCATTTGTATGCGTCCGAGAAGAATTGGAGCTTGTCGAAGGCTGAATGCGGCGCTCCCGACGACAACTACATTGTGGTGCAGCAGACGCGGAATCGGGACGAATGTGTCGCTGATGTTGATTACAAGTTCTGGAGTACAACCGCTGACGGCCACGAATACGCCGTATGCATGGACTATCACTGGATACGGGATACATGCTTGAGCATCACGAAGCGCGATTCACATCGTGTCAGCTGCGACGACGCCTCCCAACCAGGTAGAGAGAAACCGGTCAGGCTGGTCGTGGACACCACGTCTCTTAGCCGCTGCCCTGACGGCGGGTTCGCTCACCCTGTCCGCAAGTTCTCCGTGTGCACCCAGACGCAGAAGTAGCTCGTCTCCGTTGCCGGTTTGGGTTTATCCCGGAGAGAAAGCAGGCGCTGGCCGAGTGAGGCGCGCGACAGATGCGTTAAGGGGTCACCCCCCAGGGGAGTTGGTAGGTGCCATTCAGAACTTGCTCTATCTGCTCCGATGATGCACCGCTAATCCTTAATCGTGCGCGCACACGGACCTGCTGGGCGACACTTTGCAATGCCTTCTGAAATTGGTAGCCATGTTCATTGAGAGCATTCGCAAGCGCAACACTTGTGGGACACTGGACTCAGGTACGGCGAGATGGCGGCGTTGAAGTTATCTAGTTTCGACATGCTGCGTCGGCGGGTGAACATCTGTCAGTCAGTGACCGAGGTGTCCGGCAGCTCGTCTGGTCGACCCCGCAGAACCATGCATGCCGGTCGGTACCGTTTCCCCAAGTTCCTGACGGCTGACCTGGCCGCTCGGATGGAAGGCAAGGGCCGCGACGATCCAGTGTTCGCCGCGCCAGCGGGCGGGGTGCTGCGCATAGCGACCTTCCGAACTCGGGTATTCAACAAAGCCGTGGACAAGTTGCGAGGTCTGAACGACGACGGCACTCCCACGACCGACTGGCCCCTCCCCACGATGCAGGACCTACGGCACACAGCGGCGTCTCTGGCCATTTCGGCCGGCGCGAACGTAAAGGCTGTGCAGACGATGCTCGGCCATAAATCTGCGGCGCTCACGCTCGACACCTACGCCGGTCTTTTTCCCGATGGTCTAGATGCCGTCGCGGACGCTCTGGACGCCGCTGTACGGGCTATCCGTGAATCTGCTGCGGGCTAACTGCGGGCCACGGGCGGCGCGAGTCCCGGAAATGAAAAGGTCCTGACCAAGTGATTCCTGGTCAGGGCCTTACTTCTAGCGTCGGGGTGGCGGGATTCGAACCCACGACCTCTTCGTCCCGAACGAAGCGCGCTACCAAGCTGCGCCACACCCCGCTTTGAAGCCAGGCAAGGGTATCGCATCGAGGCCGTTGGTCGCGAATGCGTTGATCCGCGGGCCGCAAAGCGGGTGTGACGTGCCGCTATCGACGGGTGCTGCGCAGCACCGTCAGCCGATCCCGATATTCGGCCTCGGTGATCTCTCCCCGCGCGTACACGTCACGCAAGGTGCCCTCGCCCTGACGTCCGATCCAGCGGCGCCGCGCGGAGACGATCGCGACGATCACCAGGGTCCAGAACAGGATCGGGAACCCTACGAACCAGGGATGCCAGGTGGGATCGCCCCAGCGGTCCGTGTGGTCGGCAAGGAATGTCGTTGTGGTGGTGGCAATCTCGTTGATGTTCATGCCCTCAGCGTGCCAGGGTATGTGCCGGGAAACATCGGCCTCGCGGCGGTAGTTCGGGTACGCGCCTGGGCGTAGGTTTCAGTCCTGCCAGCGGGGGCGCACCAGCCCCGACTCGTAGGCGATGACCACCAACTGGGTGCGATCACGTGCGCTCAGTTTGGTCAGGATGCGGCTCACATGGGTGCGTGCCGTCGCCGGGCTCATGAACAGCCGCGCCCCGATCTCGGCGTTGGTGAGCCCCTCGGCCACCAGCGCCATCACCTCTCGCTCACGATCGGTGAGATCGTCCAGCCCGGACTCGGCGGGTTGCTTGGCATGGGTGGAGTACTCCGCCAGCAGCCTGCGGGTCACCGACGGCGAGAGCAGCGCATCTCCCTCCGCGACCACACGCACCGCTCTGACCAGCTCCGATGGTTCGGAATGCTTGACAAGAAACCCGCTGGCACCGGCCCGCATCGCCTCGAAGACATACTCGTCGAGCTCGAAAGTCGTGAGCACCACCACCCGAACATCTGCCAGGCCGGGATCCGCGGCGATCTGCCGTGTCGCGGCCAAACCATCCAACTCGGGCATGCGGATATCCATCAGCACCACGTCGGGACGGTGCTCCCGTGCCGCCGCCAGCGCCTGCGCACCGGTAGCGGCCTCGGCCACCACCTCGATGCCGTCCTGCGCGTCGAGCAGTGCGACGAAACCCGCCCGGATCAGGGCCTGATCGTCGGCCACGACCACCCGGATACTCATTGGGGCGCCAGTGGCAGCTGTGCGCTCACCACGAACCCTCCGTCGGCCGCGGTCTGTGCCGTCAATGATCCGTTCAGCGCGCGCACTCGCTCCCGCATTCCCGCGATCCCGGTCCCTCCCGACATCGCGGCTCGTAGCCGGGCAGGCCCGGGATCTTCCACAGTGACGTCGATCGTGTCCGCGTGATAGCCGACCGTCACGACCGCCTCGATGGCCGACGAGTGCCGTGCCACATTGGTCAGCGCCTCCTGCACAATCCGCCCGGCCGCGACATCCACCACGGCGGGCAGCGGCACCACGGACCCGTGCACCCAGGTGTTGACCGCGAGCCCGGCGGCGCGCGCGGTGGCCACCAGGGCATCTAGATCCGTCACCCCCGGCGTCGGCGCGACGGGAACCCCCGCCTCCGTCCGCAGCGCCGCGACCAACGAATGCACGTCCGAAATTGCTTGCCTGCTGGCCTCTTTGATCGCGGCGAGCGCGGGCCTGGCGCCCTCAGGCTGATCATCGAGGAGCTCCAGCGCCACCGAGGACTGCACATTGATCATCGACAGGCTGTGCGCCAACACATCGTGCAGCTCCCGGGCCAATGCCAGCCGTGCCTCGGTCTCCCGGCGCTCGCGGTCGGTCTGCGCCTCCCGCGCGATCGAGGCACGGCGCTGTCTGCGGGCCTCCAGCGCCACCCGCCGTTGACGGATCGCCTCGGCGACACCGACCAGCACCAGCAGCCAGGCCGCGGTCGCCGTCACCGCGATGGATGGCGGCGGGTTCTCGCCGCGAAGCCACGGCACACCCCACATCACGGCCGCCCAGCCAAGGAAGGGCAGAGGATAGGTCAGCCAGCGTGAGCCCTGTGTCGCCGCGGCCAGAAACGCCACTACCAGGGAAAGGAAGATGGGCCCGAAGCCGAATCCCGCCAGCGGATAGACGATCGTCACCGCAAGCACGATGAGCAGCACGGCGTACGGATGCAGGCGACGGGCCAGCAGCGCCACCGGGCCGGCCACCAACAGCAGATAGGCGAACCAGTCCAGCTCACGCCATCCCACGTCGGGGTGCTGATAGCGCGCGCCGGTGCTGCCGACCACCTGGATCACCGCGATGACGAGCGGCACCAGCCACGTGCGCGGCGAGCGCATCGCATCCATGTACCGAACCTAGTGGCGGGTGGTCTCGACGGGCGTCAGCTTGATGACGTAGCGGCCATTACGTCGGGGGGATTAGTCCCAGTGGCCGGTGTCCTCGAACTGCGCAAGGCGCACCGACGGCCCCAACAGATCGAATTCCTGCTCGGCGACCCAGTGATCGTCGAAGTAGGTGTCGGCGTACCGGTCGCCGCTATCGGCCAGCAAGGTGACAACGGAGCCACCAACGCCGCTGCTGGCCATTTCCGAGATCAGCCGGAATGCGCCGCACAGGTTGGTTCCCGTCGACGCGCCCACCCGTCGGCCCAGCACCGTGCTGGCATGGCGGGTGAGGGCCACCGAGAACTCGTCGGGAATCTGCTCCATGCGGTCCACCACCGTCGGCAGAAACGACGGCTCCACACGTGGGCGCCCGATGCCTTCGATGCGCGACGAAATCCCGGTCACCACATCACGTTCCGAGAGATATGACGGGTAGAACGCGGAGTTGTCGGGGTCCACCACGCACAGTTTGGTGGGATAGCGCCGATACCGGATGTAGCGACCGATGGTGGCGCTGGTGCCGCCCGTGCCCGCGCCGACCACGATCCACGTTGGTAGCGGATGCTTTTCGTGATGCATCTGGTTGAAGATCGATTCGGCGATGTTGTTGTTTCCGCGCCAGTCGGTGGCCCGTTCGGCATTGGTGAACTGATCCAGGTAATGCCCACCGGTCTCGCGGGCAAGCCGCTGCGCCTCGGCGTACACCTGCTGCGCCTCGTCAACGAAATGGCAACGGCCACCCTGGGATTCAATCAAGGCAATCTTGCTGGGGCTGGTCGACGCCGGCATCACCGCAATGAACGGCAACCCCAACAGCTGCGCGAAATAGGCCTCGGAGACCGCCGTGGAACCCGATGACGCCTCCACGATCGTGGCGTTCTCACGAATGAACCCGTTGCACAGTCCGTACAGGAAAAGCGAACGCGCCAAACGATGTTTGAGGCTGCCGGTGATGTGAGTGGACTCGTCCTTGAGGTACAGCTGCACATCCACGGTGTCGGCCCACGCCGCCGGTAACGGATACCGCAGCAGGTGAGTGTCGGCGCTACGACGGGCATCGGCCTCGATCAACCGGACCGCGTTATCGGCCCACGCGCGGCTCACGTCACTGCACGGTAGCGCTGGGCGACCGGTCACCGGATTCGGCATCGGCCCCTTGGCTGCCGACGCGCGCCGGCACCAAGGTCAGTAGCGTCGCCTCCGGACGGCAGAAGAACCGCATCGGTGCGAACGGTGACGTCCCGATACCCGCCGACACGTGCAGCTGCATGTGTGAACCCCACTGCGATGGGCCCTTCACCCGGGAACGGTCCAGCTCGCAGTTGGTGACGATCGCCCCGTAAAACGGCAGGCACAGCTGCCCGCCATGGGTGTGACCTGCCATCACCAGCTGGTAGCCGTCCTCGGCGAAACGGTCCAGCACCCGCGGTTCGGGTGAGTGGGTCAGCCCCAGCCGCAGTGTCGCCAGCGGATTGGGCATCCCGGCAATGGTGTCGTAGCGGTCGCGGTGCAGATGCGGATCGTCCACCCCGGCGGCCGCGATCCGCACTCCGGCGACCTCCAGCTCGTGTCGGGTGTGGGTCATATCGTGCCAACCGCGCTCGGTGAACGCGGCGCGCAGATCCTGCCACGGCAGTGGTTCGCCGTGCTTGCGCTCATCGCTCTTGTACAGGTACTTGGCCGGATTCTTGAGCCGCGGTCCGAAGTAGTCGTTGCTTCCGAAGACGAAAAGTCCTGGGACCGAAAGCAAGTCACCCAACGCCTGCACTACCGAGGACACCGCCCTCGGGTGCGCCAGATTGTCGCCGGTGTTGATCACCAGGTCCGGCTGCCACTGTGCCAATTCACGCAACCAGGCCTGCTTGAGGCGCTGGCCGGGCCGCATGTGGATGTCGCTGATGTGCAGCACGCGCAACGGAGAAGCACCGGGATCGAGTACATCCATCGTCGCTTCGCGCACGGTGAACGCGTTGCGTTCGATGATCGACGCGTACCCGATGCCAAGCGCGGCCGAACCTGCCGAGTAGGCCGCCGCCCGCTTGATGACCGTGTTCAACGACGTACTCATCATCCGAGAGTAACTCCGAAAGCTGAGGTACCCCTGATCACCACCGCAAAACGTGGCGAATTTCTCCTCGCGGATGAACCGCCTGCGTGAAGACCGAGGGCTAGATCACGGAGGCGGCGCCAGCACCGGCACCGTGATGGGCGGCAGGCCGGGGATGTTCACGATGGTGGTGGTCATCTCGCCAGGCGGCATACCGGGCATGCCGGGAAAGACAATGGGCGGCGGTGCCGGCGGGATGCCGTTACTGAGCATGATGGTGATGACGGAACCGGGAATGGTGGTTCCGGATGGGCTGGTACCCACAACCTCGTTGAACGGCGCCGTGCTGTTCACCGAGCTGGCTTGGTCGGCCACCCTGAAACCGGCCTTCTTGAGGACATCCCGGGCCTCGGACTCGCGCAGACCGTTGATGCTGGGCACCTTGGACCCCGGACCACCTTCCACGTACCGCGGCTCGGTGGGCGGCAGCACGGTCGGACCGTAGTTGTCGGCGATCGGTTTCATCGCCTCGAACCAGGCGCGCGCGGGCTCGTTGCCGCCGTAGAGGTTTCCGTCTCCGCACTTGCGCAGCGGGAAGGAGCACAGGTCGCCGGGCGTAGTCGAGTCGTCGTAGATGTAGCTCGCTCCGGCCAAGTTGTTGGTGTACCCCAGGAATGCCGACGACCGGTGCGCCTCGGTGGTCCCGGTCTTGCTGGACAGCGGCAGGTTCCATCCCACCGATCCGGCGGAACCGGCGGCCGTACCGCCGGGCTGGTCGTCCTTGCTCATCGCGTTGGCCAGGGTGTTGGCCAGTCCCGTGGGCACCACCTGTTCGCAGGCCTCGACCGTCGTGGGTACTTCCTTGCCGTGGCGGTCGAAGACCTTGTCGATGGGGTTGGGTGGGCACCATTTGCCACCCGAAGCCAGAGTGGCTGCCACATTGGACAATTCGAGTGGATTGATCTGAATCGGGCCGAGAGTGAACGAGCCCAGGTTGTATTTCTTGATGTAGTCCGCCAGGCTCTCGTCGCCCTCGGGGTCGTATGGCTTGGCGGTGCCTGGTTCGGCGTAGGAACGCATACCCAGCTTGACGGCCATATCCACTGCCTTGGACACGCCAATCGACTGAATGAGCTTGGCGAACGCCGTGTTCGGGGAGGTCGCGAGGGCGTCGGTGATGCTCATCGGGGAACGGTAATTGCCGACGTTCTTGACGCACCAGTTGTCCTTGGGACATCCCTTGGAGCCGTCACTGCTGCCCAGGCCCTTGGCCGCGAAGGTGGGCGGCACATCCAGCACGGTGTTGATGCCCATGCCCATATCCATGGCCGCAGCGACCGTGAAGATCTTGAAGATCGAGCCGGCGCCGTCGCCGACGAGGGAGAAGGGTTGGGGCTGCATGGTCTGGTAGGTGTTGGCGTCCAGGCCGTACGTACGACTGGAGGCCATCGCCAAGATGGGGTGGATGGTCTGCCCCGGCTTGATGATGCTCATGACGTTGGCGATGCCGTTGAGACCCGGATCGGCGATGTGGGATACCGCCTGCTTCACGGAGTTCTGCACATCCGGGTCCAACGTGGTGCGGATGAGGTATCCGCCCTTCATCACCTGGTCCTTGCTGATACCGGACTTGGCCAGATAGTCGAGCACGTAATCGCAGAAGAACGCGCGGTCACCTGCGGCGATGCACCCGCGGGGCAGTTCATTGGGCTGAGGCAGCACGCCCAGGGGCTGTGCCCTGGCGGCCAGCAGCTCGTCCTTCTTCTCCGGGGCGTTGGCAATCATGGTGTCGAGCACCAGGTTCCGGCGTGCCAGTGCGCCTTCGGGGTTGACGTAGGGATTGAGTCCGGAGGTGGACTGCACCATGCCGGCCAACATGGCGGCTTGCTGCCAGTTCAGATCTTTGGCATCGACACCGAAGTAGGTCTGTGCGGCATCCTGCACACCGAAGGAGTTGTTGCCGAATGACACCAGGTTCAGGTACCGGGTCAGGATCTCCTGCTTGGTGAAGGTCTGATCCAGCCGCAGCGCCATCCGGATCTCGCGGAGCTTGCGGGCGGGGGTGGTCTCGATGGCGGCCTTGCGCTCCGCGTCGGTCTTGGCCACCACCAGCAGCTGGTAGTTCTTCACATACTGCTGTTCGATCGTCGAACCACCGCGCGTGCCCTCGTCGCCGGAGGCGTATCCGGCCAAGCCGCCCAGCGTGCCCTTCCAGTCGACACCGTTATGCGAGGTGAAGCGCTTGTCCTCGATGGACAGTAGGGCCAGCTTCATGGTGTCGGCGATTTGGTCGGCGGGCACCTCGAAACGTCGCTGTGTGTAGAGGTACGCGATCTTGTTGCCCTTGGCGTCTTCCACCGTGGTGACGGCGGGCACCTCGCCCTGAAGCAACTGGGTGGAGCCGTTGGCTACCACGTCGGACGCACGATTGGATGCCAGCCCGAATCCACCCGCGAAGGGGAACATCAGCCCGGCCAGGACCACCGCGGCGACAAGTCCGCAGCCCGCAAGCTTCGCGAGAGTCGTGGCGGGGGGTTCAGGGGGGGACAGCCGTTCTGGCATACGCACAGGGTACGTGGCGTCCTCAGAGGTGTCTGCGGGGTAGTTGGTTGGTAACGCAGGGCCTCCGCGGGGCGATGAAAAGACGTTGTCGGCACAACCGTCCCAAAAAATTCGATTCAGATGTTGCGTTGAAGATCTCTGACCACTAACTTGATCTCACGGTGTGATTCAAGTTACACACCAAGCGGACTGTGGCCCACGCCTCTCGAGGGGCCGCTCGTGATAGAAGGGATTGCCTGTGTCAGCTTCACGGCCAGCCATGAGTGCTTTGCAGACGGCGGTATCGATCGATGGTGGAGAAGCGCGCATTGCCTGGGTTTCTCAGGCCAGATGCAGACAGGGCGACCCTGACGAGTTGTTCGTACGCGGAGCGGCGCAGCGCAAGGCTGCGGTCATCTGCCGGCACTGCCCCGTGATGATGGAATGCGGCGCCGACGCGCTGGATAACCGTGTGGAGTTCGGGGTCTGGGGCGGACTGACCGAACGGCAGCGTCGCGCGATGCTGAAGGCTCATCCCGAGGTGGAATCCTGGGCTGACTTCTTCGCCGCGCAGCGCAAGCACAAGAGCGCCGTTTAGACGCTCAAACACTTAAGACGCCGAGCGCGCACATGGGGCACCGAATCCGCGAAGATTCGAGCATCCAAGTGCGCGCTCGCTGCGTTTTAGGGGTAGCTCGTTAGGAAGCGACGCCGGTGATCTGGTCGGCGATGGCGCGCAGTGCATCCACGTCAGAGACATCGAACGGCAACGAGGGCACCCCGACGATGGGGACCGACGGGTTGGCGCTCGTGAACCGCGACAACAGCCGGATCTCCCGCTTCGCGGTCGCCGCGCGCTCGGCGTGAACCCGCAACACCGCCGCGGGCAGGCTGTACTCGCCCGATTCTTCGATGTTGTCGGCGACGTCGACAGCACGCTCGACGGTCAGGCTTGAGAGCGTGGGATGGGTGCGGTTGAGGATGAGCCCCGCCAGCGGCATGCCCTCCTGAGTCAGCCGCTCGACGAAGAAAGTGGCCTCACGCAGCGCGTCGGGCTCGGCGGCCGACACCACGATGAATTGGGTGCTGCGCCGCCGCAGCAGCTCGTAGGTGCGATCGGCCTTCTCGCGGAATCCGCCGAATGTGGAGTCCAGCGACTGCACGAACATCGAAGCATCGGAAAGCAATTGCGAGCCGAGCACCGTCGACAACGCCTTCATGGCCAAGCCGACGGCTCCGGTGACGATGCGCCCCAGGCCGCGGCTGGAGCCCAGCAGCATCTTCCAGAGTCGGCCATCCATGAAGCTGCCCAAACGCTTTGGCGCGTCCAGGAAGTCCAGAGCATTGCGAGACGGCGGCGTGTCCACCACGATCAGGTCCCACTTGTCTTCGTGCAGAAGCTGGCCCAGCTTCTCCATGGCCATGTACTCCTGCGTGCCCGACATGGAGGTGGCGACGGTCTGATAGAACTTGTTGTCCAGAATCGATTGTGCGCGATCGGATCCCGCGTGCTGGACCACCAACTCGTCGAAGGTGCGACGCATGTCCAGCATCATTGCGTACAGCTCACCCTTGAGACCCTCGATGTTCACCTGCTGTGGGGTATTGCCCAGATCCTCGATGCCCAGCGACTGCGCCAGCCGGCGCGCCGGGTCGATGGTCAGCACCACCACGGTGCGGCCGTACTCCGCGGCGCGTAGCGCCACAGATGCCGCGGTGGTCGTCTTGCCGACACCGCCTGCGCCACAACACACCACGACGCGGTTCTTGCGGTCTTCGAGGATGGCCGCCATGTCCAAGACGGCAGGTGTGGTGCTCATCGGACTCCCTGTTCGGCCAGGCTCTCGGCCAGTTCGTAGAGGCTGCCCAGGTCGACACCGTCGGCCAGGGTGGGCAATTCCAGCCGAGGTATCTGCAGTTCGCCGAGCAGTTCCTCGCTCTCGGCGCGCGCCCGCATCCGCGTCGCGTGCTCGATGGTCTCGGTAAGCAGACCGGCGAAGTCGACGTCAGAGAGGGTTACGTTGTTATCGGTCAACGCCTTACGCACCGCGTCGGCATCGATCACGCCCTCGGCCGCCTTGTCCAGATCGGTGGGTGACAGGTGCGGAACCACAGTTCGGTTGACGATGACACTGCCCACCGGCATCCCCATTGCGCTGAGTTCGGCGATGGCCTCGGCGGTTTCCTGCATGGGCAGCGCTTCAAGCAGGGTCACCAAGTGGATGGCCGTCTGGTCCGAGTGCAGCAGCCTGCGCACCCCCTCGGACTGCGAATGAATCGGGCCGCCCTTGGCGATATCGGACAGCGCGGACGTCACATCCAGGAAGCGGGCGATCCGGCCGGTGGGTGGTGCGTCGACCACGACGGCGTCGTACACGTGTCGCCCCGATTTATCGGTGCGGACGATGCATTCCTTGATCTTGCCGGTCAAGATCACGTCACGCAGACCCGGCGCAATGGTGGTGGCGAACTCGATGGCACCGATGCGCTTCATCGCGCGCCCGGCCAGGCCCAGGTTGTAGAACATCTCGAGATATTCCATGAACGCCGTCTCGATCTCGATGGCGAGCGCGTTCACGACTCCGCCGCCCTCGGCGGTGGCGATCTTGAGTTCCTTGGGCGCCAGCGGCGGCACGTCGAAAAGCTGGGCGATGCCCTGCCGGTTTTCGACCTCGACCAGCAGCACCTTGCGGCCGCCCGCGGCCAGCGCGAGGGCCAGCGCCGCGGCGATGGTCGACTTTCCCGTCCCGCCCTTGCCGGTCACAAAGTGCAGCCGTGCATTCGCGACTCGCGCAGGCCACGCAGTTAAGGGGTGCCCCGCAGCCGCGTCGCTGGGGGAGTCAGGGGAAGTGTTCACCACGCGAGCATGCTAACTGTCCGGCATCGACTGGCAATCCCGAACGCCCTAGGGTGCGTATATGACCGAACGCACCGCGTGGGAGTACGCGACCGTCCCGCTGTTGACACACGCCACCAAGCAGATCCTGGATCAATGGGGAAGCGACGGATGGGAGCTGGTGAGCGTGCTGCCAGGACCCACCGGTGAACAGCATGTCGCCTACCTGAAGCGGTCGAAGTGAGCACGCACAGCGCGCGACTGGCGGAGCTGGGAATCGAACTGCCCGCCGTCGCTGCGCCGTTGGCGGCGTATCAGCCCGCGGTACGCAGCGGTAACCACGTCTACACCTCGGGGCAGCTGCCCATGGTGAACGGCAGCCTGGTCACCGCGGGCAAGGTCGGCGCAGAGGTATCCCCGGAAGATGCCAAGGCGCTCGCCCGTACCTGCGCCCTCAACGCGGTGGCCGCGGTGGATGCCCTGGTCGGGATCAACAATGTCGTGAAGGTGGTCAAGGTCGTCGGATTCGTCGCGTCGGCACCGGGATTCACCGGTCAGCCCGGCGTGGTGAACGGAGCCTCGGAGTTGCTCGGTGAGGTGTTCGGGGATGCCGGGGTGCATGCGCGCTCGGCCGTGGGTGTCGCCGAGCTGCCGATCAACGCGCCGGTCGAGGTCGAGATCATCGTGGAGGTCCGCGCGGAAGTCTCCGCCTGATGACCCATCCCGCCTATGGGCAGCTGCGTCCGGTCACCGAGACCGCCTCGGTGCTGCTGGCCAACAACCCAGGGATGATGACACTCGAAGGCACCAACACCTGGGTGCTGCGGGCTCCGGGCAGCGACGAGATCGTCATCGTCGACCCGGGCCCGGGCGTCGCCGCCGGTGACCCCGATGTGCACGTCGAGGAGCTCGCGAAGATCGGCAAGGTGGCCCTGGTATTGGTGAGCCATCGACATTTCGATCACACCGGTGGTGTCGATCGGCTGGTAGAGCTGACCGGTGCCCCGGTACGCGCCGCGGATCCGGCCTGGCTGCGCGGCGATTCGGTGGCGCTGGCCGACGGTGAACGCATCGATGTCGCGGGATTGTCGATCTCGGTGCTGGCGACGCCGGGGCACAGCGATGATTCGGTCTCTTTCGTGCTCGATGACGCGGTGCTGACCGCGGACACCATCCTCGGGCGGGGCACCACGGTCATCGCGCAAGATGGCGGCGGTCTGGGCGATTACCTGGAGTCGCTGAAACGCCTTGAGGGCCTGGGTAAGCGCACGGTGCTGCCCGGACACGGCCCGGAGCGAAGCGACCTCTCGGCGGTCTCGGCCGAATATCTGGCGCACCGCGAGCAGCGGCTGGACCAGGTCCGCGCGGCGCTGGCGGCATTGGGTGACGAGGCCTCGGCGCGGCAGGTCGTCGAATTCGTGTATACCGATGTGGATCCGTCGCTATGGGGCGCCGCCGAGTGGTCCGTGCAGGCTCAGCTCGATTACCTGCGCCAGGTCTCCAGCTAGCTTCGCAACGGCCTCGGCTGGCGTATTGGCTACGCCAAATACTAAGCCGCGCTGGCAATTCCGCTCGTCGTGGAACCAGGGTGAGTAGGGTGCGACACCAAAGCCCGATGCCCAGGCGCGGCTGGCGACCTCGACATCGTCGACGCCGGCCGGCAGCTGTAACAGCATCATCGGCCCAGCTAGCCGCGTGAGCGGAAACCGTTGTCCCAGGGTGGATTCAACGGCTTCTCTGCGGCGTAGGTATAGACGTTTCATGCGTCGCAGGTGGCGCAGGAAATGCCCGTCACGCATGAACTCGGCGACCGCGATTTGGGTGTTGGTGCCCGAGGCGGGGGATAGCGATGTGATGGCGTCGAATCGATCGATGAGTGCGGTGGGCACCACGATGAATCCAAGGCGCAGAGCGGGATTAATGGTCTTACTGAACGAGCCAACATGAATGACCCGGCCGTGCTGGTCGAGTGAGGCCAGCGCTGGTGCGGCGCGCCCGGCCAGCTGTAGCTCGCTGAGGTAGTCGTCGTCGATGACCCAGCCATCAGCCGACTCGGCCCAGGACAGCAACTCGCGGCGCCGCGCCAACGACAGCGACATACCCAGTGGTGACTGCTGTGCGGCCGTGACCACTGCCAGCGAGGCCGTCGGCGCGGTGGCCAGGGCTTCGTCGACAACCATCCCTTCCTCGTCGACTCGCACCGGCACCGGCGAAAGTCCGGCGACCCTCAATCCCTCACGGGTAAAGGGGTATCCGGGGTCCTCTGTCCACACTGTGGGGGTGCGCAACTGGAGCGCCCGCAGTGCCATGCCGAGTCCGCCCGCGTAGCCGCTGGTGATGAAGATCTGCTCGGCGGTGCAGCGCAGTCCACGTGCGATGGAAAGATGTGCGGCGATCTCGCGCCGTAGTGCGGGTTCGCCCCGGGGGTCGGCGTTGAAAATCCCACGCTCGGCAACCGCGCGGGTCGCTCGCGCGGCGATGCGCGACCATTGCGCCACCGGAAAGGCATCGTGTGCGGGCACGGCTACCTGAAATGGCCGTGGCGGCGTGTCGAATTCGATGGGTATTCGCGGCGCCAACATGCGGACGGATGGAGTCGCCGGGACGACAGCAGGCTGCGTGGGCAACCGGTCTTCGACAAAGGTGCCTGCCGGACCGAGGGCGACGATCAGCTGTTCGTCGACCAGACGCTCATAGGCGACGCGGACGGTACCTCGCGCTACTCCCAGCTGTACGGCGAGATCGCGCCACGACGGTAGCCGTGCCCCGGGCGCCAGACGGCCCTCCCGGATTGCGGCGCCGATACCCAACCGAATCTGTTCGGACAGCGACCTTGGAGAGTTGCGCGTTACGTCTAGCTCCAATGCGGGATCCACGCCGGCTGACGGTACAAGATTTTACGTAAGTCTTGAACCTTTTCCTGCACCATTGAGCGGGACAGGATTGCGTCATGTTCATTCGCATTGCGTTGTCGCTGCTGCTGGCGGCGTTGGCGCCGATACCGATCGCCAGCGCGCAGCCCGAGAAGAGAACGCCGACGGTAACCGTGGTCTCTTCCCGGGAGATTTCAAACATCCCGGGAAAATCGTTGGTGATCGTTCGCGTCGACTTCCCGCCAGGAGCGGTGAGCCCCCCGCATCGGCACGCAGGCTCGGCCTTCATTCAGGCATTTGTGGAGTCCGGCACGCTCCGTAATGAAGTGGAGGGAGACGGTGTTCGCGACTACTCGGCGGGGCAGTACTGGTACGAGGAGCCGGGCGCGCACCACTTACGAACGGAGAATTTGAGCAGCTCGGCGCCTGCGGTGTTGTTCGCGGACATCATCATGGACACCGGCGATGAGCCATTGACCATCTATGACCGGCCGGACCAGTGATGTTGATTCTTGGCCTGCGCCTCGCCCTGGCGGCGTCGTTCTTGAGCGCTGTGGCCGACCGGCTCGGATGGCTTGGGCCCAACGGTAAAAGTTGGGTCAGCTGGGGCGATATGCAACATTTCCGGGAGTACACGCACCAATTGGTGCCATTCGTCGACGGGGAGTTGTTGACCATCCTGGCGTGGGTGGCCACCGCTGCGGAGCTGACTATCGCCGTCGCGCTGCTGGTGGGGATCTTCGTGCCCTGGACCGGGTTGGTCGCGGGTGCCCTGCTCGCGACCTTCGCACTTGCTATGACGGTGTCGCTGGGACCCTCGGTGATGCTGGCCTATTCGGTGACGTCGGCGATGATGGCGGCCTTCGCGCTCGCTCATCTCTCGCGCGGTGGGCCTGTGCCCTTCAGTCTCGATTCGCTGCTGCGATAAGCCCGCGGGTAGCGTCGGGGAACCGTGAACTCGATTCCCCTCGCCCTCGCGGGCTCGCTCAGCTGGGGCATCAGCGACTTCATCGGTGGCCACGCGAGCAAGCGGCGATCGACGCTCGCGGTACTGACGTTGAGCCGCCCCGTCGGGCTGGCGGTGGTGAGCCTGGTCGCGCTGATCACCTCGTCATCGCATTTCGACGGTCGCACGCTGCTTGGAATGCTCGCCGGCCCAGCAGCTTTCACTGCTCTCTACGCGCTGTATCGCGCTCTTGCCATCGGCCCGATGGGCGTGGTCTCGCCGATTGCCGCGGTCGGTGCGGTGGTCCCGGTGCTGTGGGGCGCCATGATCGGGCAGTCGCTTTCGGGCCTGACCTACCTGGGGCTGGCCGGCACTCTCGTCGGCGTCATGTTGGCGTCGGCCTCGGAAGGGCTGGACGGGCAGCGACCGGGACGACGAGTGCTCGCATGGTCGTTTTTCTGCATGGTGATGTTCGGGGTCTGCATGATCCTGCTCGCCGAGGCAGGCAGGTATCACCCCGTCGAGGCGGTGGTGATCTCCCGCGCCACCGAGGTCATCCTGATCCTGATACTCGGAGCGTTCAGCTGGAAGAGCCTGCGTGAGAACCTGCGCCCACCGTTCGGGGTGGTGCCCTTCGCGGGTGTCCTCGACACGTCGGCGATGCTGCTGTTCACCTACGCCTCCGCGCACGGAAGCTTGGGCGTCGCGGCCGTCCTGTCGTCGCTGTACCCGGTGGTGACGGTTCTCATCGCCCGGGTGGTGCTGCATGAGCGGCTCGGCCGGGTGCAACAAGCCGGTGCGGTGCTGACGCTTGTGTGCGTAGCGGCGGTGGCCTTCAGCGCATCACGCTGATGCGCGGGAGCTAGCGCGCGCGACGGGCCAGACGCTCGGAGTCCGAGATCAGGACGCTCTTGCCCTCCAGCCGGATCCAGCCGCGGTGCGCGAAATCGGCCAGTGCCTTGTTCACGGTCTCGCGGGATGCACCCACCAGCTGAGCGATCTCTTCCTGGGTCAGGTCGTGCGTCACCCGCAGGGCGCCGCCCTCCTGGGTGCCGAATCGCTGGGCGAGCTGCAGGAGCTGCTTGGCCACGCGGCCGGGCACGTCCGTGAAGATCAAATCGGCGAGATTGTTGTTGGTGCGACGCAGGCGGCGGGCCAACACGCGCAGTAGCTGCTCGGCGATCTCCGGGCGGTCGGCGATCCAGGCGCGCAACGCGTCCCGGTCCATCGACACCGCGCGTACCTCGGTGATGGTGGTGGCGCTCGACGTCCGGGGACCCGGGTCGAAGATCGACAGCTCACCGAACATGTCCGACGGTCCCATGATGGTCAGCAGGTTCTCGCGGCCATCAGGAGACCGGCGACCGATCTTCACCTTGCCGGTGATGATGATGTACAGACGGTCGCCAGGCTCGCCTTCGGCGAACACCGTGTGCCCGCGCGGAAAGTCAACCGGCTGCAGCTGCTTGGTGAGCGCCGAGACGGCGCTCGGTTCGACACCCTGGAAGATTCCGGCCCTTGCCAGGATCTCGTCCACGTTTGCCCCTTACCCAAATTCGTTAGTCATGCTTACGCTGGCCTGCTCACGTCGCTATGAGTCTAGAGGCCAGGTCGCGAAAGAACGTGATCCAAGCTACACCGCTGCGCCACCGGCACGCAGTGAATCCACCACCGAATGCCGCGAACGCATGGACGGTACGGCCTCTTCGCGCAGGCTGGGGGTACCGAGCGCGCGCGCAGGTCTCATGGACGGACCGTTGATTCGTGGCTGGTTGTGGCTGTTCGTGGTGGCCTGATAAACCGCTTCCAAAGACGGCTCGATGCGTTGCAGTTGACGCCGGTGCAAACCCTCGATGGCCGACGGCATGCCGTCGCGGGCGAGGCGATTCATATCCGACGGACTTGCCTGGTCCAGAAAATCGGCGACCTCACTTGGTTGCAAGGTATGCCGCATCAACCCGGCTTCCAGCTTTCCCAGCCCAAGGCTGGCAAGCATGAGAAGTCCGGGTACCAACAAACCGAATAGGCCCGACACGGGTTGAAGTAAACACGTTCAAGATCTCGGCGAGGTCACGAAAAACAACCGGTTTGTCCTGCGCAAGGGTGTAATCGGTGCCCTGGGCCGCGGCGGCCTCCGGTTACGCTGGGATTGTGTCAACGACCGGATCCACCTCTAAGTCCAGAGCGAAATCGTCGGCGAAGACCCCAACCCCGATCCGCGCCTGGAAGCCCGAGACGCACACCGGGCTGGTCCGTCGCGCACGACGGATGAATCGCACTCTGGCGCAAGCATTTCCGCACGTCTACTGCGAACTCGACTTCACCAACCCGCTGGAATTGGCGGTCGCCACCATCCTGTCGGCCCAATGCACCGATGTCCGGGTCAACATGGTGACGCCCGCGTTGTTCGCCAAGTACCGCACCGCCGAGGACTATGCGGGGGCCAATCGGGCAGAGCTCGAAGAGATGATTCGCACCACGGGCTTCTATCGGAACAAGGCGAACTCGATCATGGGTCTGGGTGCGCAGTTGGTGGAGCGCTACGGCGGCGAAGTACCGCCGCGGCTCAAGGATCTGGTGACCCTCCCCGGCATCGGCCGCAAGACCGCAAATGTTGTTCTGGGCAACGCCTTTGACATACCAGGCATCACCGTTGACACACATTTTGGCCGACTGGTGCGTCGCTGGCGGTGGACCGAGGAAGAAGATCCGGTCAAGGTTGAGCACATTGTCGGGGAGCTCATCGAGCGCAAGGACTGGACCCTGCTCAGCCATCGGGTGATCTTCCACGGCAGGCGCGTGTGCCACGCCCGCAAGCCCGCCTGTGGTGTCTGTGTGCTGGCCAAGGACTGTCCGTCCTACGGGCTGGGCCCGACCGATCCGGAGCTGGCCGCACCACTGGTGAAGGGTCCGGAGACCGAGCACCTGCTGGCGTTGGCCGGGTTGTGACGTGGCTCGACTCAACACCGGGGCCCGGTGGACGATCGTCGGGGTGGTGCTGGTCGCGGCGCTGATCACCGTCATGTTGTCGCAGCAACACGATCAGCAGCGGCGTGGATCGCCGGGCCAAGAGCCCGTCGCCTCGCGAGAACACCGAGACGCCGATACCCCGGAAGCTCTCGCGGAGCTGCGCCGTCAGGCGCAGTTGCCGCCGTGCCCGCCCGCGAGCACCAACCCGGGCATGCCCGAGCTTGCCGGGATAACGCTGGACTGCAGTGGGGTTCGGGTGCCGGTCGGTTCGGTACTCGCCGGGCATCAGGTGGTGCTGAATCTGTGGGCCTACTGGTGCGGTCCCTGTGCCGATGAACTGCCCGCGATGGCCGAACTGCAGCGGCGTGCGGGGGACAAGCTCACCGTGATCACCGTGCACCAAGACGAGAACGAGGCGGCCGGGCTGAACAGGCTTGCCGAATTACACGTCCGCCTGCCGATGATCCAGGATGGAGCCCGGCGGATCGCGGCCGCGCTGAAGTCGCCGAATGTGATGCCCACGACCATTTTGATCCGCCCGGACGGTAGCGTTGCCCGAGTGCTACCGCGTTCGTTCACTTCGGCGGATGAGATCGGTGCCGAAGTGGAGCAAGCGTTGGGAGTGAGGTTCTAGTCGATGACCGTCGCCCCCTTGGCTCCTGATGCCGCCCCAGACTGGATGCGACCGCTGGTGGACAACGCCGCCAGCGTCAAGGACATCTATGGCCGCGGTGTGCACCCGGCGGTCAAGGCGATACTGCAGGCACGCAAGCTGCCTTCTTCCGGCCGGCCAGCTGCCGTACTGGTGTTGGTATCTGCCGACGGTGCGGTGACCGACCCGACCGAGGCGGACCTGTTGCTCACGGTGCGCGCATCGACGTTGCGCCAGCACAGCGGACAGGTGTCGTTTCCGGGCGGCGCCACCGACCCGGGCGACGGAGGACCGGTGGGTACCGCCCTGCGCGAGGCGCAGGAGGAGACGGGACTGGACCCCGTTCGCGTACAGCCGCTGACGGTGATGGACTCGCTGTTCATCCCGCCGTCCGGTTTCCACGTCTCACCGGTGCTTGCGTACTCGCCCGATCCCGGCCCGGTGCTGGCCGTCGATCCTGGCGAGACCGCGGAGGTATCGCGAGTGAAGATCGGTGACCTTGTCGATCCGGCGAATCGGATCATGGTGACCAAGAAGACATTTGGCATTCGGTACAGCGGTCCGGCGTTCCTGCTGCCGGGGATGCTGGTGTGGGGCTTCACCGGACAGATCATCTCGGCGATGCTGGAGGTGTCCGGCTGGGCGCAGCCGTGGGACACTCGTAACCTTCGTGATCTTGATGAGCTGCTGGCCGAGCACCTGGGAGGGTCGGTATGAATCTGAATCCGTCGCAGTGGCTCGATATCGGCGTCATCGCCGTCGCGTTCATCGCGGCCGTATCAGGCTGGCGTTCCGGCGCACTGGGCTCTCTCATGTCCTTCGTCGGGGTGATCCTGGGTGCGGTGGCCGGCATCATGCTGGCTCCGCACGTGGTGGCCAACATCGAAGGGTCGCGCACCAAGTTGTTCGCCTCCCTGCTCCTCATCCTGGTGCTGGTGGTCATCGGCGAGGTCGCCGGCGTGGTGCTGGGCCGGGCCATGCGTGGCGCCATCAAGAACCGCGCACTGCGTGCCGGGGACTCCGTGGTGGGGGTGGTGCTCCAGGTGGCCGCCGTGCTGGTCGCCGCGTGGTTGCTCTCCATCCCGATGCAGAGCTCCAATCAGCCGAACATCTCTGCGGCAGCGCGTGATTCAAAGGTATTGAGCCAGGTCGACAAGTACGCGCCAGACCAGTTGCGCAAGGTTCCCAACGACCTGTCGAAACTGTTGGACACCTCGGGGCTGCCCAGTGTGTTGCAGCCGTTCGGCAAGACGCCGATCGCCGCGGTGGACGCACCCGACGTGACGCTCGCCGACGGCCCGGTGGTGCGCGGCTCCGAGCCGAGTGTCGTCAAGATCAAGGGCATCGCCCGCAGCTGCCAAAAATCGCTCGAGGGAACCGGATTCGTCATCGCGCCGCATCGGGTGATGTCGAACGCTCACGTCGTGGCCGGCACCAACAGCGTCACCGTCGAGTCGGCGGGACAGACCTTCGACGCCACTGTGGTGTCCTACGACCCGGGTGCCGACATCTCCATCCTCGCGGTTCCTGATATGCCCGCGACGCCGCTGGTTTTCGCGCCCAAGCCGGCCAAGACCGGTGACGATGCGATCGTGCTCGGCTACCCGGGCGGCGGGAACTACAAGGCGTCACCGGCGCGGGTGCGGGAGATCATCGAACTGAATGGTCCGGACATCTATCGATCCACCACCGTGACCCGTGAGGTGTACACCGTGAGGGGTTCGGTGCTGCAAGGCAATTCGGGTGGCCCGTTGATCGATACCGAAGGCCGCGTGCTCGGTGTGGTCTTTGGGGCCGCGATCGACGACGACGACACCGGCTTCGCGCTGACCGCCAAGCAGGTCAAGGATCAGCTCCCCAAGGCGGAGCTCGCCGATCCGGTGAGTACCGGCAGCTGCATTTCCGCGCCCGAGGCCAACAAGTCGCCGGAGCAGCCCGTCAACGGGCCGCAGTCACCGCCGCCCGGTAAAACGCCGTAGATGTTCGTTGACGGTCGCGGGGTCTTCCTCGTGGCCGTAATGACCCACCCCGCGTAGCGCCACGAACTGCCCGTTGGGTGCGTACGGCAGCGAGCGGTGTACCGGGTCGGCGAGTACGTACGGATCCGCCTCGCCGCGCATGTGCAGTACCGGGATGGACAGCTCACGATTCATCGACCGCATGAAGCGCCAACCTTCGCTGCGCAATTGGCTGCGTACCGCCCAGCGTTGGTACTCCAGCGCGCAGTGGGCCACACCGGGAATCGCGATAGCGGTGCGTAGGTGCTTGATGGTTTCTGCGAAATCCTCGGTGGTGGTCCACTGTGCGCCCGCGCGCGAGCGCATCAGGTTCTCCAGCTCGGCGGCGCGATGACGTGTCAGGGTGCGCTCGGGCAGGATCGGCACCTGGTAGCGCATCAGGGAAGGCAGCAGCGCACGGCCTTGGCCGGTCCCGCGGAATGTCGAAGTGCGCAGCGCGATCGGGTGCGGTGAGCTGACCACCGCGATGGCATCGACGAGGCGAGGATGCAGATTGGCGGTGGCCCAACAGACCAGTCCGCCCTCGGCATGGCCGACGAGTGTGGCCGAGGTGTGGCCCAGTGCGCGAATCAGTCCGGCGGTATCTCCGGCCAGCGTCCACCCGTCGTATCCGCGCGGGGGTTTGTCACTGCCCCCGTAACCGCGCAGATCCACGGCCACCACGCGGGCATCGGTAAGCGCCCCCAGCTGATGACGCCATGACCACCAGAAGGAGCCAAATCCGTGTAGCAGCAGTACCAGTGGCCTGCTGGTGACGGCCACGGTCCCCGCGTCGGGAGCCTCGGCTTCCACCACGTGGAACCGAATTCCGTTGGCGTGTACGTCAAAATGGCGCCATGGCCCGACGATGCGGACCACGGACGGATCAGGGTGTCGGGCCGTCTGGTCAAACAGCATGATGTGTCGGTATCGAGCCGACGGGGTCGGCTACCAGCCCGACGGGTCTGCGGGCTTGATGGCCTTGGGGCTCGAGGGTGCCTCGTCATCGCGGCTGAATACGTTGGCCGTTTCCTTGACGCTCTCGATGGTTGCCTGAGGCCCACGAATGCGTCTGACTTGGAGATAGCCGATCAGTACCGCGAGGATCGCGACGAACACCATGGCGCCGAAGATGATCAGGTACGCGGCCCAGGCGGGCAGCCAGATCTTGAGTACCTCGGCGGCGAAAAAGAAGAAGAAGAACGTCGAGTAGAACAGGACGACGAGAGCCGCGATGAAGAAGACGCTGCCCGCGACGCCCTTCTTGACGTCCCGGACGACCTCGGCGCGGGCGAGTTCCACTTCGGCACGCACCAGCGCGGAAACCTGGGCGGTGGCATCACGGACGAGATTGCCGATGGTGGGTTCGCCGGTGCCGGTCGCGTTCGGATCGGACAGCGGGATGGCGGCGACGGTGATCGGAACGCCATTGCTGTCCGTGCGGTAGTTGCGGCTTCCAGGGCTGCTCACTGTGCTCCCTCCGTGTCCCTTACGGGTCCGGTGTGATTCCGGTGAAAACTAGTGCGGCCTATGTTGCCACGTCGGCGGCGCGGCGGCTGCGGCGCGTCTGACCTGGGGGCGTTGTTACCCAATCGATAGCACTGTGACAGAAGTGACCAGTGTGAATCTTGATTAGAATGGGGATATGCGTGGCCGACGGGGGAGAGATGCGGCCGGAGTGAGAAAGGCTGCACCGATGAGCCGCATGTGCGGAGAAGCTAGAGCGCCGATGAGGTCGCCCCGGCGGCGGATCCGGTACGGGCTACCCATCCTGATAGCGCTGTTTGGCCTCGTCGCGGGCGCGATCCCGGCCACCGCGGCTCCCGCAGCCGGCGCCGATGACAAGGTGCCGATGGGCGGCGGCGCCGGGTTGATCATCAACGGTGACACCCTGTGCACGCTGACGACCATCGGTCACGACAACAAGGGCAATCTGGTGGGCTTCACCTCGGCGCACTGCGGTGGCGCAGGCTCGCAGGTGGTGTCGGAGGACTTCCCCAAGAAGGGTGTGCTGGGCAAGTTCGTCAACGGCAACGAGCAGTACGACTACGCGACCATCCAGTTCGATCCCGAGAAGGTCCAGCCGGTGTCGACCTACAAGGGATTCGCGATCACCGGAATCGGCCCGGATCCCCAGCCGGGCGACATCGCCTGCAAGCTGGGACGCACCACCGGCAACTCATGCGGGGTGACCTTCGGTGCCGGAGCCGAACCTGGCACGTTCATCAACCAGGTCTGTGGCCAGCCGGGTGACTCGGGTGCGCCGGTCACCGTGAACGGACAGCTGGTCGGCATGATCCATGGCGCCGCCACCAAGCTGCCCGTCTGCGTCATCAAGTACATCCCATTGCACACGCCGACCACCACGTACTCGATCAACACCGTGCTGGCCGATATCAACGCCAAGAACCGCACCGCCGGAGTGGGCTTCACCCCGGTCGGATAGGTCGGCTGTGGTGGGTCCTACTTGCTGGCTCTGATCGCCTCGAAGACGCTCGGATCGACCAGCGTGGAGGTGTCGCCCAAATCGCGGCCCTCGGCCACATCACGCAGCAGCCGCCGCATGATCTTGCCGCTGCGGGTCTTGGGCAGCTCCGGCACCACGTGAATCTCGCGTGGTTTGGCGATCGGCGAGATCTCCTTGGAAACCTGAGCTTTCAGATGCGACACCAGCTCGTCGCCCTCGACGGTGTGGCTGGCCTTCAGGATCACGAACGCCACGATGGCCTGCCCGGTCGTTTCATCGGAGGCGCCGACGACGGCGGCCTCGGCGACCCCGTCATGCCCGACGAGTGCGGATTCCACCTCGGCGGTGGAGATCCGGTGCCCAGAGATGTTCATGACGTCGTCGATGCGGCCCAACACCCAAATGGCGCCGTCGCTGTCATAACGTGCGCCATCGCCGGCGAAGTACCAGCCCTTCTCGGCGTAACGAGACCAGTAGGTCTCCTTGAACCGCTCCGGGTCACCCCAGATACCGCGCAGCATCGAGGGCCACGGCTTGTCGAGCACCAGGTATCCGGTGACCGGTTCGTCGCCGCTTGCGGGTTCCAGCTGATTCCCGTCGTCGTCAACGATTTTCGCGGAGATACCGGGTACGGCGCGCATGGCCGAACCAGGTTTGGTGTCGGTGACTCCCGGTAGCGGGGAGATCATCGCGGAGCCGGTCTCCGTCTGCCACCAGGTGTCGACGATGGGGGTGCGGTTGCCGCCGATGACCTCGCGGTACCAGCGCCACGCCTCGGGGTTGATCGGCTCGCCGACGCTGCCGAGTAGCCGCAGGCTG
This sequence comes from Mycobacteroides franklinii, assembly GCF_001853795.1. NCBI lineage: Bacteria > Bacillati > Actinomycetota > Actinomycetes > Mycobacteriales > Mycobacteriaceae > Mycobacteroides > Mycobacteroides franklinii. The sequence continues at coordinate 223,794 of NZ_MLIK01000019.1, read as the reverse complement.
GACAGGTCGTGCGCGAACGGGATCTCGCGGCCCCACTTCATGAACGTGCGCACCAGGGTTGGGGCGATGTAATAGATGGTGACACCGTACTTTTCGATGATCTCGAAATGCCGGTGCTCGTTGGGCGATGTGGGCGTGCCCTCGTACACCACTTGGGTGGCGCCGTTGGACAACGGGCCGTAGACGATGTAGGTGTGGCCGGTGACCCAGCCGATATCGGCTGTGCACCAGTACACATCGCTCTCGGGCTTGAGGTCGAAGATGTTGAAGTGCGTGTATGAGGTCTGCGTCAGGAACCCGCCCGAGGTGTGCACGATGCCCTTGGGCTTGCCGGTGGTTCCGGATGTGTACAGCAGGAACAGCGGATGCTCGGAATCGAACGGTTCAGCGGTGTGCGTGGTGTCCGCCTTGTCTACCGTCTCGTGCCACCACAGGTCGCGGCCCTCGGTCCATTCGACGGGAATCTCGGTGCGGCGCACCACCAGAACATGCTCGACGGAGCTCGGCTCGCCGCCCAGCGCTTCATCTACACCGGCCTTCAAGGGGGCCGCGGCGCCGCGGCGCCATTGACCGTCGGAGGTGATCACCAACTTGGCCTGCGCATCGTCGATGCGGGCGCGCAACGCCGCAGCCGAGAACCCGGCAAAGACGACGCTATGCATCAGGCCCAGCCGCGCGCAGGCCAGCATCGCCACGATGGCCTCGGGCAGCATCGGCATGTAGATGGCCACCCGGTCACCGGAAACCAAGCCGAGTTCGGTCAGGTAGTTGGCGGCCTGGCTGACCTGAGCCAGCAGCTCGGCGTAGGTGATGGTGCGGGTGTCTCCGGGTTCGCCCTCCCAGTGGATGGCCACCCGGTCACCGTTGCCGGCCTCCACGTGCCGGTCGAGGCAGTTGTAGGAGACATTGAGCTTGCCGCCCACGAACCACTTCGCGAACGGTGCGTCAGACCAGTCGAGGACCTCTCCGAAGGGCTCGTGCCAGTGCAGGCGGCCCGCCTGTTGCGCCCAGAACCCGAGTCGATCTTCCTCGGCTTCCTGGTAGAGGTCGGCGGTCGCATTCGCTGTCGCTACGAATTCCGGCGACGGCGGATAGCTATCCGGCTCGATGCTGGTTTCGGTCATCTGATCTGGCCTTTCTGCCCTAGACAGGTCCGATGCAAAAGCCTAGTGGGCGCCCATGGTTACCGAGAAGTAATTGGGGCTGTCGTTCAGATCCGGGCACGCTGGTGTGTCGCTGGAGAGACATTGGCGCGTTCCCCGCCTATGGTTCGTCCTACCTGTTCAGCTACCGAGGGAAGGGTGAGGATGAGGTTTCGCCGACTGGCCGTCGCATTGCTTGTCGGCCTTGCCGCGATCCTGCCCGCCGGCTGCGGTGACCTTGTCACGCCGGCACCCCCGGGCTACTTCAGCATGTACATCACCGAACCCGAGCACACTCTGATACCGGGTAACACCACAGAGAATCAGGGTGGCCGAATCCTGCGCTCGCTGTTTACCGCGCTGGTCGAATTCAACAACGACACCGCCGCGGTGGAGTACACCGGTGTGGCTCAGTCGATCACCAGTCCCGACAACATCAACTGGACGATAAAGCTCAAGCCCGGGTGGACATTCCACGATGGTGAACCGGTCACCGCGCAGTCCTATGTGGACGCGTGGAACTACACCGCCTTGAGCACCAATGCCCAGGGATCGTCGAGCTTCCTGGCCAATGTCGACGGATTCGACGATCTGCAGGGAGATCCGAAGAACAAGATTCCGCCGCGGGCCACCCAGCTGCGCGGACTGCATGTCGTGGATGATGTGACGTTCACCGTGCGGCTCAACACCCCATTCGCGATCTATCCGATGACATTGGGGTACACCGCATTTCTGCCCTTGCCGAAGGCCTTCTTTCGGGATCCGGTCAAGTTCGGTGTGCACCCGATCGGCAACGGCCCGTTCAAGGCCGACGGTGATTGGGTGCGCGGTGTCGGGTTCACCCTGAGTCGGTACGACCAGTACGCCGGTGAGAAGAAGGCCAAGTCCAAGGGCTTGATCTGGCGGGTGTACACCGAAGGCCTGACCGCCTACACCGACATGCAGGCCGGGGCGCTGGACATCCAACTCGACCTGCCCGACGCTGCCTATGAGAACGCCAGGGCCGAGTTCGGCTCGGCGTTCCTGGAGCGGCCCCGCCCGGACATCACCTCGCTGGGTTTCCCGATGTATGACCCGCGGTATCGCGATGTGCGTGTGCGCCAAGCGATTTCCATGGCCATCGATCGAGAGGCGATCACCCAGGTGATCTTCTCCGGCACCCGCACTCCGGCCACCTCATACGGTTCGGCGGTGGTCTACGGGTACCGCAAGGGGGCGTGCGGCAAGCTTTGCGAGCTGCATGTCGACGAGGCCAACAAGTTGCTCGACGATGCCCACTTCGATCGGAGTAAGCCGATCGAGCTGTGGTACAGCTCGTCGAGCACCGGCGCACTGGCGTGGGTGCAGGCCATCGGCAATCAGCTGCAGTCGAACCTGAAGGTGCCGTACCTACTCAAGAGCCTGCCCTGGTCGCAGTTTCTCCCGCTGCAGGACAGTAAGGGGATGACGGGGCCCTTCCGGTCCGGCTGGGTGATGGATTATCCGTCGATCTACAACTTCCTGGAGTCGCTGTACGGCACGGTGGCCCTGCCGCCGAACGGCTCCAACTACGTCTTCTACAGCAACCCGGCGTTCGATGAGCTGCTGCGGCAGGGCAATAACCAGCCGACGGTAGAACTCGCCACCAAGGCGTATCAAAAGGCGGAAGACCTGTTGTTCAAGGATCTTCCGGCCGCGCCGCTGTTCTACGAGGTCAATCAGGCGGTGCATTCCAAGCGAGTGCGCAACGTCAAGATCGGCATCCAGGACTGCATCGAGTACGCCGACGTGGAGGTGGTGCAATGACCACCGCACTGGGCAATGTCCGGCGGTTCTGGCAGAACGCCGGGCTGTTCCGCTACGTCGTGAAACGGCTGCTGCTCGCGATACCGGTTCTTATCGGGACCTCACTGCTCATCTACAGCCTGGTGTATGCGCTACCGGGTGATCCCATCCGGGCATTGGCGGGTGATCGTCCCTTCACCCCCGAAGTGATGGCCCAGCTGCGCGAGCGGTTCCACCTCAATGATCCGTTCCTGGTGCGGTACGGCAAGTACATCGTGGGCTTCCTGCAGGGCGACTTCGGCACCGACTTCCAGCAACGCCCTGTCGCGCAGACTGTTTCGCAACGCCTGCCGGTGACCCTGCGGCTCACGGTGGTGGCCGTGGTGTTCGAGACCATTATCGGTATCACCGCCGGAGTGCTGTGCGCGGTGCGCCGGGGGTCGTTCTACGACAACCTGGTTCTGGTCACCACGACGCTTCTGGTCTCGATTCCGGTGTTCGTACTCGGGTTCCTGGCGCAGTACCTGTTCGGCTTCAAGCTGGGCTGGTTCCCCATCGCCGGAATCCGCGACGGCTGGTACAGCTTTCTGCTGCCCGGGCTGGTGCTGGCGTCGCTGTCCATGGCCTATGTCGCCCGCTTGACCCGGACCTCGATGCTGGAGACGATGGATGCCGATTTTGTGCGGACCGCTCGTGCCAAGGGCATCTCCGAATCGCGCATTCTGTTACGGCACACCCTGCGCAACAGCCTGATTCCCGTCGTTACCTTCATCGGTGCCGACGTGGGGTCACTGTTGGCCGGCGCCGTGGTCACCGAATCGGTGTTCAACATTCCCGGATTGGGCCGTGCGACATTCGACGCGGTGCGAAACCAGGAGGGTGCCGTCGTGGTGAGCATCCTGACGTTGATTGTGTTCTTCTACATCTTCTTCAATCTCGTCGTCGACATCCTGTACGCACTGCTCGATCCGAGGATTCGCTATGAGTGACCCCGTGCACGCACCCGGCCCGGTGTCCGGACCCGACGCCGCCGCCGAATCATTGGTGGAGCAGGCGGACCTATGGGGCAATGCCTGGAAGTACCTGCGTCGCAGCGGCTTCTTCATCACCGGGTCGATCCTGCTGACCGTCCTGGTGCTGATGACGTTGGCCCCGCAGCTGTTCACCTTCGGGAAGGACCCCCGCGACTGCGACCTCTACCAGGCGCGCAAGGGGATCAGCGCGGCCCACTGGCTGGGCACCGATCTGCAAGGGTGCGACTACTACGCCAACGTCGTCTACGGAGCGCGGGTTTCGCTGACGATCGGGCTCATCGCGATGGTGGGTGTGTTGATCATCGGGGTCATGGTGGGGGCCTTGGCCGGATACTTCGGTGGTATCACCGACTCCGCACTGTCACGCTTGACCGACGTGTTTTACGGCATTCCCACGATTCTGGGCGGCATGATCCTGCTGTCGGTGGTCGGGCATCGCACGGTGTGGAGTGTGGCGGGCGCGCTCATCGCTTTTGGCTGGATGACGGCGATGCGGTTGGTGCGCTCCAGCGTGATGACCATCAAGCAGAGCGACTACGTGCAGGCTGCCATCGCGCTGGGTGCGCCGACATGGCGAATCCTGCTGCGGCACATACTTCCCAACGCGCTGGCGCCGGTGCTGGTGTACGCGACCATCGCGATAGGCGGTTTTATCGCCGCCGAGGCCACGCTGACCTATATGGGTATTGGGCTGGAGCTGCCGGAGATTTCGTGGGGGTTGCAGATCAACGACGGACAATCCCGTTTCGCCACCACACCAAGACTGGTCATTGTTCCCGCCTTGTTCCTCTCGGCCGCCGTGCTGGGCTTCATCATGGTCGGCGATGCCCTCCGCGATGCCCTCGATCCGCGGAGGAGGTAGGCGGAGGTGTCCGTAGATTCTGTAGTCGAGATCAGGGATCTTTCTGTCGATTTCGAGGTTGACAAGCAGTGGATACCGGCCGTCAAGGGTGTATCGCTGACTGTCGCCAAGGGCGAGGTGCTCGCCATTGTCGGCGAATCGGGTTCCGGAAAATCCACTACCGCCATGGCGATACCGGCCCTGTTGCCGCCCAGCGTGCGCGTTGGCGGCAGCATCAAGCTCAACGGTGCCGAGCTGCTCGGCGCCACCAATGACGAGCTACGGGCGGTGCGCGGCAAGGATGTTGCCGTCATCTTCCAGGAGCCGATGACCGCACTGAACCCGGTGTACACCATCGGTTGGCAGATCGCCGAGGCCGTGTGTGCGCACAAGAAGATGACGCGCAGACAGGCGCGTGATCGTGCCATCGAACTACTTGAGCTGGTGGATATGCCAGAGCCGCAGAAGCGGGTCAAGCACTACCCGCACCAGCTTTCCGGAGGTCAGCGCCAGCGGGCGATGATTGCTCAGGCCCTTGCGCTGGATCCGGGGCTGCTCATCGCCGATGAGCCGACGACGGCGCTCGACGTGACCGTGCAGGCCGAGATTCTCGATCTCATGCGCGATCTGCGTCATCGCATCGACGCGGGAATCATTCTGATCACCCATGACATGGGTGTGGTGGCCGATATGGCCGACCGCATCATGGTGATGAAGGACGGTGAGGTCGTCGAAGAGGGAGACGCCGACGGCATCTTCCATCGGGCGCAACAGCCATACACCCAACAGCTCCTGGCCTCGGTGCCGCACCTGGGTGCGACGCTGCATGACGGCCACGAATCACCGGAACCAGCAACAGATCTGGCGTTGAACGTGGAACACGCGGTCATCGAGTATGCGGGCAAGGGTGGCAGCTTCCGGGCCGTCGACGATGTGTCCTTCACCATCGGCCGGGGCGAAGTGGTGGGGCTCGTCGGGGAGTCTGGGTCCGGGAAGTCCACCATCGGACGGGCTGCGGTCGGGTTGCTGAAGGTGGCATCTGGGGCCATTTATGTTGCTGGAAAGGATATTTCGACCGCAAACCGCAAGCAGCTGCGAGATATCCGGAGCAAGGTGGGGGTGGTGTTCCAGGATCCGGGATCCTCGCTGAACCCGCGGTGGCCGATTGGCCAATCGATTGCCGAACCGTTGACATTGCACACCGATATGGATCGCACCCAACGGGAGAGCAGGGTCAAGACGCTGCTGGAGCAGGTGCAGTTGCCTGCGACCATGCGAAACCGCTTCCCCCATCAACTCTCCGGTGGTCAGCGGCAGCGCGTCGGCATCGCGCGGGCCCTGGCGCTAGAACCCACGCTGTTGATCGCGGATGAACCGACCTCGGCGCTGGACGTGTCGGTGCAGGCGCGGGTGCTCGAATTGTTCGCCGAACTGCAGCGCGAGCACGGGTTCGCCTGCCTGTTCATCAGCCATGACCTGGCGGTGGTCGAATTGGTGGCGAGCCGTATCGCGGTACTCAACCACGGTCGATTGGCTGAATTCGGCTCGGATACACAGGTATTGACCGCACCGAAGGACGACTACACCAAGCGCCTGTTGGCGGCTGTTCCGGTTCCGGACCCGGAACAGCAGCGGATCCGTCGCGAGGAGCGTAAGGCGCTGCGATGAGCATGTGGGTACTGTTGATCGATCATGACTGACCCACTCGCGCCGTTGGCTTCCCTGCCGGGAGTATCCGAAGCCGCCGAATCTGCCCGCGATGCCTTGAGCAAGGTGCACCGTCACCGCGCCAATTTGCGCGGCTGGCCCGTGACCGCGGCGGAGGCAGCGGTACGTGCGGCCAGGTCTTCGTCGGCACTGGACGGCGGCACGATGAAGCTGAGTGCTGATGGGGCGGTGGAGGACCCGATACTGGCGGGGGCATTGCGTGTGGGGCAGGCGCTCGATGGCGACGCCCTGACTCAGCTGGCGGCGGTGTGGTCGCGTGCCCCGCTGCAGGCGTTGGCGCGTCTACATGTGTTGGCGGCCACCGGAATGGCGGACGAGGACACCCTCGGGAGGCCGCGCCCCGGTGTCGACACCAACCGGCTGGAGCTGATGGCGCAACTGATTTCAGGTGGCACTTCGGTGCCCGCGCCGATTCTCGCGGCGGTCACACATGGGGAGCTGTTGGCGCTTAACCCATTTGGCTCTGCCGATGGTGTCGTCGCGCGTGCCGCATCCCGTTTGGTAACGGTGTCACGAGGCCTCGACCCGCATGCACTCGGTGTTCCCGAGGTGATGTGGATGCGTCAGTCCGGGAGATATCGGGAGCTGTCTACCGCGTTCGCGGAGGGCACGCCGGACGCTATTGCCGCATGGATTGTCTTCTGCTGTCAGGCATTAACGGCGGGAGCGGCAGAGGCGGCGTCGATCGCGGACACCGCCGCCGGCTGACGAGAATACGGCTGGTTCGGGGCATAAAAACGGGCGACGGTCCGAATGAATCGGCCCGCCGCCCGTTAGCACGGATCCTCCGGTTACCAAGCGTGCATTATGGGTTGTGTGGGTGGCCTCGGCGCTTTCACGACGCTTCTAGCTCGGGCTTCACCCAAGAAGCCTGATGAGCTGTCTCTGTTCGCGATTACGCAGGCCCACAACGCTTCTGCCCTTGTCGCGGCGTGCTCCGCGTGGGTGCCGTGGTCCGTGCTGGGATTCCCGGTTCAGGAGATCGGTCCTTCTCTTCCGGATCGACCTTGGCCTCGTCGGGCTTCCGTACCTACTTTCTACACTGAGACAGCGGTCACATCAAGGGGTAATCGTCAAGGTCATTGCATTGTTACCTGCGCGCAGTAAGTGACACGTGTGCACTATTACGGGCGCAACTTGCGGATCAACGAATAGGTAAGTGCCCCAGCGGCTATCGCGCTCAGGCCAACGGCGGCCGTGGTGGCGGCCGCGGCGCCGGACGGAACGGGTATCCGGTCGCCGAGCGATACCGGCCGCGAGAAAGTCAGAACCGGCCACCCGCGCGCCATGGATTCCTTGCGTAGTGCGCGATCTGGATTCACGGCTGTCGGGTGACCGACAGATTCCAGCATCGGTAGATCGGTGATCGAATCGGAGTAGGCGTAGCAGTGTTCCAGCGGATAGCCCTCGCGTTTGGCGAGCTCCTGGATCGCGGCGACCTTGCCTTCTCCGTAGCAGTAGAAGGCGACATCGCCGGTGTACTTGCCGTCCTCCACGACCATGCGCGTCGCCATGGCGTGGGTGGCGCCAAGGGCACGCGCGATGGGCGCGACGATCTCCTCACCCGAGGCAGAGACCACCACCACATCGCGGCCGCAGAGCTTGTGATCGGCGATCAGATCCGCGGCCTCGGCGAACACCAAGGGGTCGACGATGTCGTGCAGCGTCTCTGCCACGATCGCCTTGACCTGTTCGACGTCCCAGCCCGTGCACATGTTGGTGATGTGCGTGCGCATGCGATCCATCTGGTCGTGGTCGGCGCCGGACAGCAAGAAGAAGAATTGGGCGTAACTCGATTTCAAGACGGCGCGTCTATTTATCAGGCCTTGGTCGAAGAAGGGCTTGCTGAAGGCGAGGGTGCTCGACTTCGCGATCACGGTCTTATCCAGATCGAAAAAGGCTGCCGTCCGGGGTGCCGACACGGTGTCCGTGGACTCGATGATGGCCTCGGTATCCCGGTCTTCAACAGACGGAGTGGATCCGGGTGCTGTTGCGTGATCGGTCACAGGTCGAGGATAGATCTCGCGGACACTATCGTCGGGTCCATCTGGAAAGTCCCAGTTCAGCCGGGGTAGTCTGGTAACACGGCTGCGCCAGAAGAAGGGTTGCCTTTCTTTCGCTTTTTTCGGCCGATTGGTCTTGCCACCCTCACCCGGTTCGTGTGTATAGTGGGGTTACTCGGCTATGCCGAGTGTGTCTCAGCCCGACCCCCCGGGGCTGAAGCACGACGACCCTCGCCTCCTCCCCCCCTGGCGAGGGTCGTCCTCTTTTCTGGGGACGTTTATCACCGATTTTTGCGGTTCACTTCGGATCTATCCACAGATTCGCGCCTATCCCCAATCTCAATGTGACCTCTGGCACCCCCGTGGCGCAACCTCGAGGGTGGAGCGCGTGGAGGGAAATGCGGGGGAGCCGATCGTGGTCGCCGTGGGCGATCGGCAGCTGAGCAACGAGATTGAACGGATCGTCGCCGCGACCGGCAGGCCGTTGATTCTCGCTACCGATGCCGGCTCGATCGGCCGGCAGGCCTGGACTCGAGCCGGCGCGGTGGTGCTCGATGGTGCGGACCCGTCAACAGATGCGGTGGCCGAGCTGCCGCGGCGACGGCGGGTCTTGCTTATCTGCAGGGCCGAGCCGACGAATGAGGTATGGCGCCGGGCGGTGGAGGTGGGCGCCGAGCTCGTTCTTGTCCTGCCCGAGGACGAGGGCAGGCTCATCGATGCCTGCTCGGCGATACCGCTCACCGCCTCGACGGGCCGCGCTCCGGTGATCGCCGTGATGGGTGGACGTGGTGGGGCAGGCACGTCTGTCTTGTGTGCGGCGATTGGTCTGTGCGCACCGAACGGCGCGCTGATCGTTGACGCGGATCCGCTTGGCGGCGGAATCGATCTGCTGCTCGGGTGGGAGGACGTCGATGGCCTGCGCTGGCCGGATATCGATATGCGCAGTGGTCGGGTGAGTTTCGATGCCCTCCGCCGCGCACTGCCGCACCGTCGCGGACTTGTTGTTCTGTCAGGGGATAGGACGGGTGGCGGAGGCAACGTTGAGACGATTGCCGGGGTAATCGACAGCGCTCGTGAGGCCGGAGTGCCTGTGGTCGTGGATCTTCCGAGGCGGCTAGGGGCGACAAGTGTGGCCGCGTTGGAGCGCGCTGACCTGGTGGTGGTGTTGACACCTGCGGAAGTCAGGGCCTGCGCCGCGGCAGCGCTCGTGGTGGCTGCGGTACAGGCCACCAACCCGAATGTCGGTGTTGTGGTGCGTGGTCCGGCTCCGGGCGGACTGCGTGCGGCCGAGGTGGCCGACATCGTCGGAGTACCCCTCATCGCCGCGATGCGGCCGGAACCGAATCTTGCCAGTCGCCTCGACAACGGTGGCTTGCGGCTATCGCGACGTTCCCCGTTGGTGGGCGCCGCGCAGTCGGTGCTGGCGCTTGTCTCGCATGAGGGAACGGCGACGGCGGCATGACCGGATCGTTGATCGACCGCGTCCGTGAGCGGCTTGCCATTGAGAATGTCGCGCTGCGCCCTACCGCGGTGGCCGCGGTGATACGTGCCGAATCCGGTGGAGTACTGGGTGATAGCGATGTGCTGCAGAACATAAAAGAACTCCAGAGTGAGCTGGCCGGTGCCGGCATCCTGGAACCACTGCTGTGCGCGGAGGGCACAACCGATGTCTTGGTCACCGCACCGGATCGAGTCTGGGTGGATGACGGTCAGGGATTGCGGCTCACCGCTGTGCGATTCGCCGACGAGGCCGCCGTGCGTCGCCTCGCGCAGCGCCTCGCTCTCGCGGTTGGGCGGCGCCTCGATGACGCGCAGCCCTTCGTCGACGGGCAGCTGACGGGTGTCGGTCCATCGCGCTCGGTGGTCCGTCTGCACGCTGTGCTCGCCCCCATCGCAGCAGGCGGGACATGCGTCTCGCTGCGTGTATTACTGCCTACCGCGAAGGGTTTGGAGCAGCTGATCGCCGACGGCACCGTCGCTGAAGAAGCCGGAAAGCTGCTCCACGGGATGCTGGCCGCGCGACTTGCCTTTCTGGTGACCGGAGGCACCGGCGCGGGCAAGACCACTTTATTGTCAGCCCTGCTCGGGGCCGTCGACCCGTCGGAACGCATCATTTGTGCCGAAGATGCCGCCGAACTCGCGCCGCGTCATCCGCATGTGGTCACGTTGGCCGCGCGCGCCGTCAACGTCGAAGGCGTGGGGGAAGTGACTCTGCGCCAGTTGGTACGTCAAGCATTGCGAATGCGTCCCGATCGAATCGTGGTGGGGGAGGTGCGTGGTGCGGAGGTGGTCGAGCTGCTCACCGCGCTCAACACCGGTCATGACGGTGGTGCGGGCACCGTCCACGCGAACGCCCCGGCGGAGGTCCCCGCGCGATTGGAGGCGCTCGGGGCGCTCGGCGGACTCGATCGCGCAGCACTGCATTCACAGTTCGCCGCGGCCATTCAATGTGTATGCCACATAAGGCGATTCGGAAATGTTCGGCGACTGACTGAGATTGCGGTGGTGCGCAAGGGTGAGGATGGGATCGCGCGGGTGATACCCGCGTGGAAGATCGACGGCGGGCAGTGTCCGGGCGCGGAGCAGCTAGCCGCGTTGATCGCCCGGAGCGTGGCATGACAACAGAGGCTCTGCTGCTGCTTTCCGCGGCGCTACTCATTGCACCGCAAAGGCGCTCGCGCCCGGGGCGGGGCGGAAAGAGTCCGATGCGGTGGAACTGGAAACTGGTGGCGACACCATTGGGCGGCCTGGTGCTGGCGGCCCTATGGCTGTTGCCCCTCTCCGTGGTGACGGCAGTGGGTGTAGTGGTCGCGACGATGGGCGTGCGCTGGCGCCGCCGTCGCCGATCGATCCTCGGATCGGAGGAACTGGCCAGCACGGAATCCGGACTCGATGTGATTGTCGGTGAACTCAGGGTCGGGGCGCATCCGGTGCGGGCGTTCGAGACCGCCGCCGCGGAGGTCGGCGGGCCGGTCGGCGAGGTATTCGCTGCCATCGCCGCTCGGGCCCGCTTGGGGGTGAATCTGGATCCGGCCGTGCCGAGGGCAGGGCCGGTGGTATCGCAATGGGATCGGATCAGCCGTGGGTGGACACTGGCGCAGCGCCACGGTCTTGCCGTTGCCGATCTTCTCGACGCATGTAGGACGGATTTGCAAGAACAACAACGGTTTACCGCGCGGGTGAACGCCGGCCTTGCCGGTCCGCGTGCGACAGCGGCCGTGCTGACGGGTCTTCCTGTTGCCGGAATCGGGCTCGGGCAGATGATCGGTGCCAAACCGCTCAGCGTGCTGTGTTCGGACGGTGCGGGTGGAGCACTGCTGGTCGTCGGCGTGATGCTGGCCTGCACCGGGTTGTTGTGGTGTGACGGGATCACCGGGAAGGCGTTGCGATGATCGCGGCCCTGCTGATGCTTGCGGCGGCGATATTGACCGCACCCGGGACATTGCGGGCACGAGCAGTGACACCACGTGGCAGACGGCCCGCGCCCAGGGATCGTGACGTCACCGAAAAGGGGCTGTTGGGAATGGCATTCAGCCTCGACATGCTCAGCGTGTGTCTGCGATCCGGGATGCCGGTTGCGACCGCGGCGCTGGTGGTGGCATCGTCGGCGCCGATTCAGCTGGCCCGGATTCTGAATCGCGCAGGAGAGATGCTTGCCTTGGGCGCACCGGCGTCGGCGGCCTGGACCGATACCGGCACACCGGATGATCCGGGATACGAACAGCGGCAAGCACTGACCAGATTGGCGCGGCGATCGGCTGATTCCGGGGCGATGATGGCCGACGGTATTGCCTCGTTGGCCGTGCAGTGCCGTCGGGATGCACTGGATTCCGCGGTGGCCACCGCGGAACGGGCCGGCGTGCTCATCGGTGCTCCGTTGGGACTGTGTTTTCTACCGTCATTCGTTTGCCTGGGCATCGTGCCCGTCGTCATGGGATTGGCGCGGGACGTGTTCAGTAGCGGTGTGCTGTGACCCGTGGACGAGCCGCGGGACCAATAGGGAGGGAATCCATTGATACGCAACATATTGACCAAGCTCCGTCGACAGCTGGTGGTGGTCGTCGAGTCGGAGGACGGCATGTCGACCGTGGAATATGCGATCGGGACGATCGCTGCGGCGGCGTTCGGGGCGATTCTCTACACGGTGGTCACCGGGGATTCGATTGTCAGTGCGCTCACCAACATCATCACCCGCGCGCTCAACACCAGCGTCTAGGCGACGACACCGGGGCCGTGACGGTCGAGGCCGCGTTCGGTATCGCGGCATTGGTGGCGGTACTGGTGATGTGTGCCAGCGGAATTCAGGCGGTGTCGATGCAGGTGCGTTGTGTGGACGCCTCTCGTGAGGCGGCACGGTTGGCGGCGCGTGGGGATGACGCCGACGCGCGATCGGCGGCGCACCGGATCGCTCCTCGGGGTGCAGTGGTTGAGGTTCGGCGCGAGGGTGGCTATGCGGTGGCACGAGTCACCGCGACGAGTCGGTTGTTGCCGACTGTTTCGATTGCCGCCGAGTCGGTTTCGGCGATGGAACCTGAGGGCTGATAACGGCTCGGCGACCATTGTTGCGGTGGCGATGATGGCGGTGCTGTTGGCGTTGACGGCTGGGGGCGCCGCGGTGGGCACAGCCGTGGTGGCGCGACATCGTGCTCAGGCCGTGGCGGATCTGTCGGCGTTGGCAGGGGCGCAACACGCTCTCTACGGCGTCGCGCCTGCGTGTGTGGAGGCTGCCGCGATTGCCCGGCGGATGGGTGCGGCCGTGACCCGCTGCGCGGTGGAAGACCTCGATGTTGTTGTTGCCGTGTCTGTTCCGGTGATGCTGGGCCGGTTCGGTGTGGGCTCGGCACGAGCGGCCGCCCGGGCGGGACCGGTCAGCTGAAGACGGTGACGGAGGTACTGATCAGCGTTTGGTTGTCGAGTGCGGTGCGTCGAGATAGGGCGCTACCGCGGCATAGAAGATTTCCACGTAGATGTTGACCATGTGTCGCCGGTCCAGGTCGGGACGGGATTGCCACCAAAGCCCAAGACGTTCCGCCGCCCCGGACATGGCGTGCGAGAGTCCTTCGGCGAACAGCTTGGGTATGCCGGGCTGATCCTTGGTGATCAGTGCGTAGATCGTCTCGATGTTGTCTGACCGCAGCGCGGAAAGCTCTTCACGCGACTCGGCGGGCAGCACCGCAGCGCTCCCATAGATGAGTTCCCACCGCTGCGGCTGAGTCTCCACGAGCGCAAAAAAGAGATCGGCGGCAGCGGCGAACTGCTCGCGCACCGTCAGCGAGGGATCCACGCGCTGCACCAGGGCCTGCGCGAAGTCGACATGGGCCCGACGGGCGCAGGCCACGTACGCCCCGTCCTTGGTTTTGAAGTGGCGGTAGGCAATCGGCTTGGTGACACCTGCGGCGTGGGCAATGTCACTCAACGACACAGCGGCGAATCCGCGCTCGAAAAACAGCTGTTCGGCGGCGTCCAACAGGTGCGCATGGCGCTCCACCCACGGTCGACGCGACCCTGCGCCGGACGTCGGGCTTGCCTCCATGAGTCAACAGCCTAGCCGACTTGTTACTGTTGGTAACAAGAGTTATGTTACCAACAGTAACAACGAGATGTGCGCTGCCAATCCTGAGGAGGATCGCGTGTTCGCTGTCCATGCCGTTCTAGCCAGGTGTGCTCAGTGACGAGCCGACGCAGACGGTCAAAAGGCCAGGCCGGGCGAATTCTCGGCACGTTGTGGATGCCGTTGGTGGCGCTACTTGTCATCGCGGTCGTTGGCTTCGGGGTGAATCGCATTCGGGAGAAGTCGCAGGCGATCAGCCACCCGCCGTCCACGCGGCCGATTCCGGCCACGGTTGTGCAGATCAATCCCAAGAACGTCACCTACGAGGTGTTCGGCAATTTGGGAACTAGCGGGAAGGTGTCCTATGCCAACCTCAATAGCGAACCTGTCGACGTCGTGCTGACGTCGCTGCCGTGGTCGGTCTCTGAAACCACGATGTCGTCGGCGGCCTCGCTGAGCCTGGTCGCTCAGGTCGACGGGGACTCGTTGGGATGCCGGATTCGGGTCAACGGCGAGGTCCGCGAGGAACAGGTCGTGAATCATCCCAGCGCCGCGGTTGCGTGCACGGTGACGGCAGCATGACATCGGGTCAGCAGCCGCCGGAGGACGAGACCACGGGTCCGGTACTGGTACCGCCCGCACCGCCGATAGCGAAGGAGCCCGAAAAGCGCCCTGGGCCAGTGCGATTGCTCCGCGTGCTGGCGATCCCGGTGGTGATTTTCTGGGTGGCGGCCGCCGCGGCACTGAACATCTTCGTGCCCACCCTGGAAGAAACGACGGCGGCCAACGCCAAGGCCATGATTCCGCGCGACGCGCCCTCGTCGGCCGCTGCCATCACGCAGGGCCAGGACTTCCAGGAGTCCGACTACACGAGCATGGCGGTGATTGTTCTCGAGACACAGGGCCGCACGCTCGGCGAGCAGGACCACAAGTACTACGACGAGATGGTTCGCCGTCTGCTCGATGACAAAGAGCACGTGCAGTCGCTGATGGATCTGTGGGGTGACCCGGTCACGAGGTCGGGTCAGCAGAGCGCAGACGCGCAAGCCGCGACGCTGACCGTGCGGCCCGCAGGCGATCTGGGCGACGCCGACTCGAACAGGTCGATCAAGGCCATCCGGGGCATCATCGACCAGCTGGACAAGGAGAAGCCCGAGGGGCTCAACGTGTACGTGAGTGGTCCGGCGCCGTTGGCCTCGGACACTCTCAATGCCGCCGACGAGAGCATGGTTACGTTGACGGTCGTCACGGTCGTGGTGATCATCGCGATGCTGCTCATCGCCTACCGCTCCATCACCCGGGCAATCATCCCGCTGTTCGGAGTCCTGATCACGCTGGCCACAGCCCGCGGTGTGGTCTCGCTGCTGGTCGAAAATCACATCATCGGGATCTCGTCGTTCGCGATGAACATGGCCGTATCGCTTGTCCTGGGTGTGGCCACCGATTACGGCATCTTTTACCTGGGCCGTTTCCAGGAGGCGCGGCGCGCCGGAGAGGATCGGGAGTCGGCGTACTACACCTCGGTGCGCAGTGTGGCCCACGTTGTTCTGGGCTCGGGTATTGCGATATCCGGTGCGTGCCTGTGCCTTAGTCTCACCACGCTCGACTACTTCCGGACCTTGGGCCCGCCGTGCTTCGTGGCGATGGTTGTCGCCGTTATCGCGGCGCTGACCCTGGGGCCTGCGCTGCTGACGCTGGGCAGCAAGGTGCCCTGGTTGTCTGCGCCGGCCAAGACCAGTCCGGTCTGGCGCAAGCTGGGCACGGCGATCGCCAAGTGGCCTGCCGCGATGATCGCCGTTGCGGCGCTGGTGATTCCGCTGTGTATCGCGAACCTGGCCAACTACACGGTGAGTTATAACGATCGCGATTACGCGCCGAAGAGTGTGGAATCGTCACGAGGCTATGACGCCGCGGACCGGCATTTTCAGCCGAGCCAGCTGTCCATCGACACGCTGTACATCAAGGCCGATCACGATATGCGCAACACCACCGACATGATCAGCCTGGATCGCGTCGCCAAGAATATTGTTCGTACGCCGGGTATTTCGATGGTGCAGAGCATTACCCGCCCGAACGGACGGCCGCTGGAACATGCCTCGCTTCCTTATGCGATGGGGTCGATGGGCACCAAGATCGGCCAGAACCTCGGGTTCTTGAAGGACCGGGTCGCCGATATCGACACCATGGCCGCGCGCATGGGCGACATGATGACCTCGACCAAGAAGATGGCCGAGATAACCGGCCAGCTCTCCGCGGGCACACAGATGTCCGTCGAGGCATCTCGTGGGTTGAAGGCCGCGATGGACAAGACCCGCGATAATCTGGCCAACTTCGACGACTTCTTCCGGCCACTGCGCAATTACATGTATTGGGAGCCACACTGTTTCGATATTCCCATCTGCTGGGCCATGCGCTCACTGAATGAGTCGATCGACAACATCGATGAAGCGACCTCACAACTGGGCCCGATGGTTGATGGGCTTAGCATGGTGGATGCGGCCACCCCGCAGATGATCACCCAACTCAATGCGATGGTGCAGAACATGGGTGTCATGCAGCAGTTGACGCTCACGATGCAAAGCCTGTTCCATGCCACCATCGCGCAGCTGGAGCCGATGATCGATCCGATGGTGGATATGGGGAAGGCCTTCGATAACGCCAAGAATGACGATTTCTTCTTCATGCCGCCGGAGTCGTTCAAGACCAAGGACTTCCAGACCGGTTTGAAATTCATGATGACCCCCGACGGCAAGGGTGCCCGGATCCTGATCTACCACCAGGGCGAGGCCATGAGCCCGGAAGGCATTGATCAGATCCAGCGCGCCGAAACCGCCGCGCATGAGGCCATCAAGGGGACGTCGCTGTCCAATGTTGATCTGCTGGTGGCCGGGGCATCTGCGAATTACCGTGATGTTCAGGCGTTTTCCATGAATGACATCTTGACGATGATGCTGGCCACGTTTGGGCTGGTGTTCCTTATCGTCATGGTCATCACCCGCACCCTGGCCGGTTCGGTGATTGTCTTGATCACTGTGGTGCTCTCTTTCCTGGGCTCCCTGGGATTGGCCGCCTTCATCTGGGAAACACTCATCGGCATTGAATTGCACTGGCTCACACTGCCGATCGCATTCATCGTGCTTGTCGGGGTGGGGTGCGACTACAACCTGCTGTTGCTTTCTCGGTATCGGGAGGAGTTGCACGCAGGTATCCGCACGGGCCTGATCCGCACCATCGCGGGTTCGGGCAATGTGGCGGTCACCGCGGCCTTCGTGTTGGCCGGCACCATGCTGGCGATGCTCTCCAGTGACGTGGTCAACATCGGGCAGGCCGGATCTACCATCTGCATCGGCTTGATCTTCGACATGATGATCGTCCGGCTGTTCCTGGTCATGCCACTGGCCAGAATCCTCGGACCATGGTTCTGGTGGCCCCAGAAACTGCCCGCACGGAAACACGCCACGTTCAGGGATGAGCCCGAACGGGGCCTGC
Source organism: Mycobacteroides franklinii (assembly GCF_001853795.1). NCBI lineage: Bacteria > Bacillati > Actinomycetota > Actinomycetes > Mycobacteriales > Mycobacteriaceae > Mycobacteroides > Mycobacteroides franklinii. Next base: position 206,242 of record NZ_MLIK01000019.1, on the reverse strand, counting down.
AATCGGGCGAGTCGGAGACCACCCGGGTTTGACGGATTGCCCACATTCTTGACGTGATCACTTGCCGGTCGCGGGCCACAGGACGAACAGTGGCCCGCGACCGGCGAGTGTGGGGTAACCGCAAGGAGTTTCCTGCTTCATTGCCTACCAATGATGTATATGCAACAATGGTCTCATGGTCACAGGTGCTGTCGACGAGATCGCGAGTAACTGCCTGGCGGTCCGCGTCCGGCTGCTCGGCCGGGCCATTACGGGCGTCTACGATCGCGCCCTCGAGGGCCATGATGTGAGCATTGCGCAAATCAACCTCATGGCAGCTCTGGGCAAGATCGGTCCCTGCTCCCCGGCACGCATCGGCGAGGTCTTGCAACTGGAACGCTCGACCGTCAGTCGCAACCTGAGTCTGTTGATCAGGCGCGGCTGGGTAGAAGCCGTGTCGTCGGACGCCAAGGGAGTGCGCGAGGTCGCGTTGACTTCATCGGGTGGTGAAAAGGTCGAGACCGTGATGCCCGAATGGCGGCGAGCGCAAGAAGAGGCTGCGCAGCTCTTGGGATCCGGTGGGGTCAAAGCCGTCCGTACCCTGGCGACCAATATCGGTCTGCTGCCCGGCGATTAACGATCAACATGGTCCACCCATAGTCATCCCAAATGTTGCATATACACCATAAGGAGTACGTCGCAATGCCATCACATGCCACCTCAAAGATCTTCATGATCGGGGCCACGGGTGCCCAGGGCATTCCCGTCGCGCGGGCCCTCGTAGTCGACAAGCAGTATTCCGTCCGATTCCTCACCCGCGATGCCGCGAGTGCGCGGGCACGAGCGCTGCTGGAATTGGGAAATACTTCGGCCCTTGAGGGCACCTTTGCCGACGAAACCATTCTCCGAGAAGGGTTTCGCGGATGCGACGGTGCGTTCATCAACATCGACGGATTCAATACCGGCGAGAAAACCGAGATGTACTGGGCGATCCGCGCCTACGAGATCGCCATCGAGGAAGGGGTCAAGTTCCTCGTGTACGGAAATCTTGACTACGGGCTCAAGAAGGCAGGCTACGACTCCACGTACCGCGTCGGCCACTATGACGGTAAGGGGCGCATCGCAGAATGGATTCTGCTTCAGAATCAGACGAACGCCGAGCGGATGGGTGCGGCCATCTTCACGTCGGGTCCCTACATCGAGATGACGATCTCGCCGCTGACACCCATGGCGCCCACAGTGGAGGACGGCATCGTCACCTGGCGTGTTCCACTCGGCACCGGAGCGGTACCCCATGTCTCGCTTGAAGATTGCGGCTATTACGTCCGGTGGCTCTTCGACAACACCGACCGGTCCAATGGCATGGACCTCGAAGTGGCCATCGACCACATTCCGTACAGCGAGCTTGCCCGGGCGTTCGAAAAGGTCACCGGGCATCCCGCGCGGTACGTAGACACCGATCTGGACGCCTATTGGCAGGGGCCACTTGGCGGCATGGCTGATAGTCCCGCCGGATACAACGCGGACCCGCATGACCCAAGCACCATGACATTCCGCGACAACTTCACCGGCTTCTGGAATCTGTGGAAAGACGGAATCGTCACACGTGATTACGCACTGCTGGATGAAATCCACCCGAATAGGATCCGCACAGCTGAGCAGTGGTTCGCACGTGAGGAGGAATTGGGCAGGGAGCGCGGGCAGGGCAGCCTGTGGGAGCGGGTGCAACCGGAAAACTGGAGTCTGGACGCGGCCATTCTGAAGAGTAGTCAAGACCTGCGGACCGGCAAGCTGTGATAGTCATAGAACGTGATGGACTCTGTCGCGAAGATCTCGGATTCGACTGCACGATAAGAGAATCCCGACAGGCAGTAGCCCGTGCGGTAGCGACCGGTAAATAGGTTGTTCGCGCCCATAGGATGGCAACCATGGGTGAGATGGATGGTTGGCTAGGTGCCAATCGCGCCAACTGGAACGAGCGGGCCGCGATTCATGCGGCCCGTGACGGGTCCGGATACCAGGTTCAGGCGTTCGTCGAAGATCGGTTGTTGCTCTCCGAAGTCGTCCGTTTCGACCTGCCGGTGTTGGGCGATATCGCGGGCAAGAACGCGGTGCATCTGCAATGTCATATCGGTACCGACACCATTTCACTGGCCCGTCTGGGTGCCACCGTGACGGGGCTGGACTTCTCCGAAGATGCCATACGTGAGGCGCGGGTGCTGGCTGCTGAGGCCGGTGATGCCGTGACGTTCGTGCAGGCGGATGTCCATGATGCGGCAAAGGCATTACCGCGCAACAGTTTCGATCTTGTGTACACCGGAATCGGGGCACTGTGCTGGCTGCCGCGCGTCGCCGCGTGGGCCGAGGTGGTGTCGGCACTGCTCGCGCCCGGCGGATCTCTCGTCATACGTGAAGGACATCCCATCCTGTGGTCGATGGATGAATCCCCGGGCGACGAACCGCATCTGCGCTACCCGTACTTCGAGCAGGACCAGCCGCTGGAATGGGATGACGGTCAGACGTACGTCCCGACGGACAAGATCATTCAGTCATCCAAGACCTACGAGTGGAACCACTCGCTGGGTGAGATCGTGATGGCGTTGATCAATAGCGGACTTCGTATCGATCTTCTCCTCGAGCATGACAGTGTGCCGTGGGAGGCGCTACCCGGTCTGATGACAGCGCGGCCCGGTGGCGAATGGGCGCTGACCGAACGATCGGGGGTCATGCCCTTGACCTATACGATCCGAGCCACAAAGCCCGCCTAAGGTCTCCGAAATCTATTGCCCTGCAATCAAGATTAGACACCGACCGAGGTTGCGGAGTTGTGTCGCGATGCCAACCAGCGTGTGTAATTGCGCAATGCTCGGCGCTGGACGAGTTGATCCACTACCAGCGCTCAGGCTGGCCGCACCCGTGGAGACGGATTGTCGCCGTTGGCCATTCGGCGTAGCTGGTAGCGGACCATCGCCATGCTCGCGGCGGACGCCAGCTGCTTGTTTTTCCATGTGATGGGTCGTAATGCATCGGTGGCACCCTGCCCCTCGCGCCAGCGGAGCGGTAGGTCTGGGGTCACCGCGAGCGCCGTGCCCATCCCTACCGTTGCCACGTTGTTGGCCAGTACCTGTTCGGCAGTGTCACGCCGAGAGATGCCGCCGGTCAACATCAACGGAAGGGTGCTGGTCTTGGCCAAATCGGCGGCAAGGTCCAGGAAGTAGGCCTCGCGCGCGGCGGTACGGCCATCGGTGGGGCGGCCGGTCATCGCCGGGCTTTCGTAGCTTCCGCCGGATATCTCGATCAGATCGACGCCGACGGGCTCGAGCAATGCGATGACCTTGCGTGCGTCGTCGGCGTCGAAACCGCCACGTTGGAAGTCCGCGGAATTCAGTTTGACGGCGACGGCGAAACCGGGGGGCACCACCGCACGGATTGTTCGGACTATCTCGACCAGCAGGCGTGCCCGGTTCTCGAGCGAGCCTCCCCATTCATCGGTGCGGCTGTTGACCAACGGCGAAAGGAATTGCGAGAGTAGGTATCCGTGCGCGGCGTGGACCTCCACCCCGTCGAACCCTGCCTGCTCGGCACGCTGCGCTGTGGTGACGAAACGGGCGATGGTGTCTTCGATCTGGCGGTGGGTCATCGCGACCGGCCTGCCGAATCGCTTGGACTGGCTGCCGATGTCGACGGCGATATCGGACGGGCCCCACACCACACCCGGCATGTTCGCTTGAACCTGTCGGCCGGGGTGGTTGATCTGCATCCACATGCGGGCGCCCGCGGCTTTCCCCGCGTGTGCCCACCGCACGAAGGGATCCAGCGGCGCTTCGGCGTCGAGCACAATTCCGCCGGGACCGGTCAAGGCCTCCGCGTGCACCATCACGTTCCCGGTGATCAGCAGTCCTGTACCGCCGGCACCCCAGCGGCGGTACAGGTTGATCAGCCGATCGTCGGGGACCTGTCCGGCGCCTGCCATGCCCTCCTCCATGGCTGCTTTGGCGATCCGGGAGGGAAGGACCTGTCCGCTGCGCAGCTGAAGGGGTGCGAACAAGTCGTCCGCTCGAAGATTGCTTGTCACAAGAAATGCCCTCCAGGCCTGTAATGTAATCAGTGCTTACAATGTCTAGGCAATACGGTAGGCGTAGATGTAAGCACTGTCAACACTGGTTAGGTTTGAGGTATGGCCATCACGTCGGAGACGTACCACCATGGCGACTTGCCCAGTGCGCTGTTGCGCGCTGCCATGGAGCTCCTCGAAGAGAATGGGGCCAGTGAGCTTTCGCTACGCGCCGCCGCGCGTCGCGCCGGCGTATCGACCGCGGCCCCGTATCGGCACTTCGCCGACCGCAATGCCTTGGTGTCCGCGGTCGCGGCAATTGGCTACCAGCAGTTGGCGACTCAGCTTGCCTCGGCCAGTGCCGCACCTTCCACGGTGGATGACATTGCCGCCGTTGCGGTGGCATATGTGCAGTTCGCACTCGATCGGCCCGGGCTCTTCCGTGTGATGTTCGCCGAGCCCTGCGACCCGAACAATCCCGAACGGACCGCTGCTGCCGCGGCGATCGGTGAGTACTTGCAATCGATCGCCGGGAAGACGTTCCCGGCGTCAGATCCGGAGGCGGCGGCCACCGCGATGTGGGCGCTGGTCCATGGGCTGGCGTTCCTGCACCTCGACGGAAAATTCGAGACCCAGCCTCCCGAGCTAGTGGTGCAGCGCGTTCGCGCGGCCGTGCGCGCTGCGGTTGCGGCCGCCGATCACGAGCACTAGATCAGGCCAGCAGCTCGCAGATCACCACCGGGATTTCGCGCGAGGTCCGCCGCTGATAGCCGGCGTATCCGTTGTACGCCGCGACGATTTGCGGCCAGAGTTCTGCCCTCTCCTGCGTGTCGGCGGTACGGGCGCGCACGCGGTGCCGCCGTCCGTTGATGACCAGCTCGGCGTCGGGACGCGCCTGCAGGTTCAGGTACCACTCGGGGTTTCGGTCATCACCGCCCTTCGAGGCGACCAGGACGACGCGATCGGAGTCGTGGACCGGGGTGGTGAGGTAGCAGGATCGCGGCTGGCCCGACTTGCGTCCGACCGTGTGTAACTCCACCACCGGCATACCGAACGGTTCTGCCAGCAATCGGTTTCCGCTGACCGTGAGTACCACTCGATGAGCGAGATTCATCAACTTGGCGCCGCGGTCTTTCAACGCGTTCTTGCTCATTGCCTGCTCCTTGGGCTGAAGCTCACACTCGGGGACGGGCCTTCCGCGGGCGTGCCGCCAGGAACCGTGTTAACAGTGCAAACATACCAGCGGAGTGAGCGGTGTCAACATTGCATTCGGCACTGTTGAGCGGCCCCGCCGTGACCACCAAATACCTGGCGGTAGCGTGAACGGATGGTCGTCACCCTGCACCCCAAGTCGGGCCTCAAGGTCCGCTTGTCGTTCCTTTTTGTGCTGCTTTTCATCAAGCCGCTGCTGATCGTGTTCCCGGTCTTCGACTCGGCCCTCCGGCAGCTCAAGTGGCTGGACCGTGGCGCACTGCGCGGTCCTGACGCACCAGGCATCGAACGGACGCGGGTGGCATTGGCCAACAGGCCCACGGATCTGATGGTTTCGGCGGGGACGGCGGCTTCGGACTCCGACACCGCCATCCTCTATCTGCACGGCGGTGCGTTCATCGCGTGCGGGCCGGCCACACATCGCAAGATCACCGGCCTGCTGGCCCGCCAGCTCCGGGTCCCCGTCTATGTATTGGATTACCGGCAGCTGCCGGAGGTTGGTGTGGGTTCGTCGGTGGCGGACGCGGTGCAGGCCTACCGCGAGCTGCTGCAGGACTACGCCCGGGTGATCGTCGTCGGCGACTCGGCCGGCGGGTACCTGAGTGGCAAGGTCATCGAATACGCACATGCCCATGGACTGCCGAAACCCATTGCCTATGTCGGCTATTCACCACTGTTGGACCTTGACTTGGCTGCAAACCCGGCCAGCACCAGCCGTCACGACGCGTATCTGCCCAAGGGCAAGCTCAAGAAGCTGGCACCCAAGTTCGACAGGGGGCCAGTGGAATTCACTGGTGAACGACGGGTGATTTCGGTACCCGTCGAGGCGTATCCCCCCACGTTGCTCATCACCGCACAGGATGAATTCCTGGAGCCGGATGCCATCGAACTGGCCGAGAAACTCTCCGCCGCGGGTGTGGTCGCCAAGGTGCACAGCTACTCGTGGCAGTTGCACGCCTTCCCGGCCATCGCAGTCTCCCGCGATACGGCCGAGGCCGTGGTGCTCTCCGCCGATTTCATCCGCGAGGCGCTGTCCGCGGCCGATCAGGGGTCGGCGACCGAGCAGGCGGGCTAACCGGGCGCGGGAAGCATCCCGCGCGTGTATGCGTTGGATTGTGCCGGGCCCGCTCTGCTGGCCGTAGACCCGACGCGAGGAGCCTTCGCACCATGAGCCTGCTGTTCGAGCCATACCGGCTGCGCGACATCACCATTCCCAATCGGATCTGGATGTCGCCGATGTGCCAGTACTCTGCGGATCCGACTGGGCCTCTTGTCGGCGCCCCGAACGACTGGCACCGCACCCACCTGATCAGCCGCGCGGTCGGCGGAGCCGGATTGGTGTTCACCGAGGCCACCGCGGTGAATGCGCGAGGGCGGCTCTCGCCGTACGACACCGGGCTATGGAACGACACCCAGGAGCAGGCCTGGGCGGCCGTCGTGGAACGCATCAAGCATTTCGGTGCCGTGCCGGCCATACAGCTCGGCCATGCCGGGCGCAAGGCGTCGACCGTCGCGCCGTGGGACGGACACGCCTCCTTGGATCCGTCGGACCCGTTGAGCTGGGAGACAATTGGGCCCACCGACCTGCCCTACGGCGACTTCGTGCCGCCCGTGGAGGCCACCACCGCCGACCTCACGAAGATCGTCGAGGACTACGTCAGCACGGCGCAGCGCGCGTTGCGGGCCGGCTTCCAGGTTCTTGAGGTACACGCCGCGCACGGATATATCCAGCACCAGTTCCTTTCTCCGGCAAGCAATACCCGCACCGACGAGTACGGCGGCTCCTTTTCTGGACGGGCCAAGCTCACTCTCGACACCGTCGCCGCCGTTCGTACCGTCTGGCCCGAACATCTGCCGCTGTTCGTCAGGGTGTCGGCGACCGACTGGGTATCGGAGGAGCCGGGACTGGAGGCGGCCAGCTGGACACCCGATCAGACAGTCGAGTTGGCGCGGCTGCTGCAGCCACGCGGCGTGGACCTGATCGACGTGTCGACCGGGGGCAACGTGCCGCATGTGCGGATCCCGACCGGGCCCGGATATCAGGTGCGGTTCGCCCGGCGTATCCAGACGGAGACGTCGCTTCCCGCAGCGGCGGTCGGCATGATCACCGAACCGCACCAGGCCGAATCCATTCTTGCCGCGGGCGACGCATCCGCAGTGCTGCTGGGTCGTGAGCTGCTACGTGACCCGTACTGGCCCCGGCGGGCCGCGCGTGAGCTGGGCGCCGAACTGAGCCCCGCGGTACCCAGGCAGTACGCGCGGGCCTTCTAACCCGGTAGCCGGGACACCACCAGACGCAGCACCTTGACGGCCGCGGTCTTGTCCAGTGGAGAATTTCCATTGCCGCACTTGGGCGATTGCACGCACGACGGACATCCCGCCTCGCACTCGCAGGCATCGATGGCGGCGGCCGTCGCGCCCAGCCAGGTCGCAAGCTTCTCGTATCCCCGGGCCGCGAAACCCGCGCCGCCGGGATGGCCGTCGTACACGAAAACCGTCGGCAGATCCGTCTCGGGCTGAAGCGCGGTAGACACGCCGCCGATATCGCCACGATCGCAGCTGGCCACCAACGGCAGCAGGCCGATCGCGGCATGCTCGGCGGCATGCAGGGCCCCGGGGGTCGAGAGTGGATCGATATCGATGCCCGCCAATGCTTCCGGTGTGACGGTGTACATCACCGCCTTGGTGCTCAGTGTCGAGGAGGGCATGTCGAGCTCGACGAAGTCGAGGACCTCGCCGGTCGCCAGCTTGCGGAGATAACCGATCACCTGGTGGGTGACGTCCACCGGCACCAGCCCGATCTGCACGTCGCCGAGGTCGACCCGTTCACCCTCGCCGGTGATCGCGATATCGATGGTGGACCGGGCGAATGTCGAATAGTCGGGGCTGTCGTTGTGCACCAGGGCAATTCCGTCACCGAAATCGAGTGAATCGACAACATAGGTCTCGCCGGAATGCAGGTAGACGGCGCCCGGATGCACCGTCGCCGGTGCCCGGCCGGTATCGACGGTGCCCAGCACTCGTCCGGTGTCGGCCTCCAGGATCATGACCTGACCACCTATCGATCCACGGATATCCACCGCCGCATACGGATTGAGGCCCGGAGCCGCGAAATATCCGCCCGGACGCTTGCGTAGCAGCCCGTCGTCGACGAGATCGGCGACCACCTGTGCCGCGCCGAGAGAATGCACATCATCTTCGGTCAGGGGAAGTTCTGTTGCCGCGCAGAGCAGGTGAGGCCGCAGCACATGCGGATTGGTCGGATCGATCACGACCGCTTCGATCGGTTTGTCCAAGAGTGCGCCCGGATGGTGTACCAGATAGGTATCCAGCGGGTCATCGCGGGCGACCAGCACCACTAGCGAGCCCTGACCTCGGCGGCCGGAGCGGCCGGCCTGCTGCCAGAAGGAGGCCACGGTGCCCGGGAACCCTGCCACCACAACGGCATCCAGCCCGGCGATGTCCACGCCCAGCTCAAGAGCGTTCGTCGTCGCGGCGCCCGTCAATGTGCCCGTCGATAACGCCTGCTCCAGTGCCCGGCGGTCCTCTGGCAGATACCCCGCCCGATACGCGGCTACCTGGGATGCCAATGCCGGATCGACCTCGGCGAGCCGGTGGGCCGCACCAAGCGCTGTCATCTCGGCCCCACGCCGCGATCTGACGAAGGCCAGTGTCCGCGCGCCCTCCTGGACAAGATCGGCCAGCAGCCGGGAGGTCTCGGTGCTCACCGGGCGTCGTACGGGCGCCCCGTTCTCGCCGGTGATCGGCAGCAGTGGCGGCTCCCACAGCGCGACCGTGCGCATCCCGTGCGGCGATCCGTCGGCGATCACCTCTTGGACGGGCTGCCCGATCAGAGCCCGCGCGGCCGCGCCGGGATTTGCGGTCGTGGCACTGGCGAATACCACCGTCGGGTGCGAACCGTACCGTTCGCACAGGCGCAACAGCCGCTGTAGGACAAGTGCCACATTTGAGCCGAAAACGCCTCGGTAGTAATGGCATTCGTCCACCACGAGGTAACGCAGGCCGCGTAGGAACGCTGACCAGCGGGTGTGGTTGTGCAGCAGCGACACATGCATCATGTCGGGATTGGTGAAGATCCAGCGTGAGCTCTCGCGCGCGAACCGGCGCAGCTCGTTGGAGCTGTCGCCGTCATATGCGCAGGGCAGTACCCGCTCGAAATTGTCAATCCCCGTGATTAATTCGCGTACCGAGCGCAGCTGGTCATGGCCGAGCGCCTTGGTGGGCGCCAGGTAAAGGGCCCGTGCGCGGGACTCGGACGCCAGTGCGGTCAGGATCGGTAGTTGGTATGCCACCGACTTGCCGGATGCGGTGCCGGTGGCTACCACCACATGGCGCCCCGCGAAAGCCAGGGAAGCGGCGGCGACCTGGTGCGACCACGGAACGGTCACCCCCTGGGCCGCGAAAGCGGCTACCGCATCAGGATCGGCCCATCGCGGCCACGTACCCACCTCGGCATTTCGGGCAGGAATATCGCAAATATGCCGTACCGGGGTCTCGCCGCTGGGGGTGCCGGCCACGATCAGATCCAGTAGCTCACGGCCGTAGCCGACAGTCACCGCAAAACCCCTCGTGACCTGCACACTTGTGCCAAAACGGTGCCGAGTTCGTTACCGCATTTGGCCATAGTCCCAGGGTAAGGCAGGCCTAAAGGCGACCGAAGTTTCGCCACTGTTCACCGAACTTCCCGTCATTTATGTGGCACACCGCTATCGCCAACGCCCTAAACATGCTCTACTTAGGGCGGTCGCAGCTTCTGTGTTCGTGTTTTGCACTCGCAGGATCGACGTTGCGGTCGCGGTTCCTGCGAGGTTCATCTTCACGGGGTATGGCGGTCGGAACGGGGCCCGACGTACCGAACGGCGCGTCGCACCCGGTGTAAGAGAAGGAAAATCGAGAAATGCCACAGGGAACTGTGAAGTGGTTCAACGCGGAAAAGGGCTTCGGGTTCATTGCGCCCGAGGATGGCTCCGCTGACGTCTTCGTCCACTACACGGAGATTCAGGGCAACGGATTCCGTACCCTGGAAGAGAACCAGAAGGTTGAGTTCGAGGTAGGCCAGAGCCCCAAGGGCCCGCAGGCTACCGGCGTCCGCGCCGTCTGACCCACATCCGTCGTAGAAACGCCCCTGGCCATGTGCCGGGGGCGTTTCTCGTTCGATGAAATTGATCGCGGAGAAAGTACTGTCTGTGACTGTGAGCCAGCTGTCCTTCTTTTCCGCCGAATCGGTGCCTCCCGAGGTCACCGATTTGGCGGGGCTGCTGGCCGGACCGGGTCAGGTGGTGGTCAGTGGAGCGGGCGCGCGCATCTCGGTGGTCGTGGACCAGCCGTGGCGGGCGTTGGCGCTGGCCGAGATGATCACCGAGACCGGTCTGCAGGCGGAGGTTGGCCACACCGAGACCGGTACAGAGAACCATCCGCTGGTGCGTACTGCCGTGAGTCCGATTCTGCTCCCGGTGGCCGCAGCCTGGACCCGTGGCGCGGTGAAAACCGTGCCCGCACAATGGCTACCGGGTGCACGTGAACTGCGCGCCTGGGTACTTGCCGCGGGCTCGCCGGAGGCCGACAGATATCTGCTCGGGCTGGATCCCCACGCTCCCGATACTCATTCGGCGTTGGCTGCTGCGCTGATGCGTGTCGGCATTGCCCCGACCCTGATCGGAACACGCGGCGCCAATCCCGCGTTACGCATCAGTGGACGACGCCGGTTGGGGCGGCTATTGGAAAACATCGGAGAACCGCCCGGCGATACCGATGCATTCCGCGTCTGGCCGCGGGTCTAGCAGGGTTTTGACAGTGGGTGGGCGAGGACTCGGACACGCTTGTGGCCACCCTGACATCTGGAATACCGGCGCCTATATGCAAGGCTAGGTTTGCGCAATTGGCGTGGGGGTGTCATCTTGTGACCACGGTGAACCGCCCGTACACCGTACATATGCGGCTGAATGCGCAGGTAAGGAGACGAAGCAGTGCGACGGCTCGTCATCGTCGAATCACCGACGAAGGCCCGCAAGATCGCTGGCTACCTCGGCGACGGATACGTCGTCGAATCTTCACGTGGCCACATCCGGGACCTGCCCCGTGCCGCTGCCGACGTTCCGGCCAAATACAAGTCGGAACCCTGGGCTCGCCTCGGGGTGAACGTCGACGCGGACTTTGAGCCCCTCTACATCGTCAGCCCCGACAAGAAGGGCACCGTCACCGAGCTCAAGGGCCTCTTGAAGGACGTTGACGAGCTCTATCTCGCGACGGACGGTGACCGCGAGGGTGAGGCCATCGCCTGGCACCTGCTGGAGACTCTCAAGCCCAAGGTGCCCGTCCGGCGCATGGTCTTCCATGAGATCACCGAACAGGCCATCCTCGCCGCCGCTCAAGACCCCCGTGACCTCGACAACAACCTCGTCGATGCGCAGGAGACCCGCCGCATCCTGGACCGGCTCTACGGCTACGAGGTCAGTCCCGTGCTGTGGAAGAAGGTCGGGCGCAACTTGTCGGCCGGGCGCGTGCAGTCGGTGGCGACACGCATCATCGTCCAGCGCGAACGTGACCGCATGGCCTTCCGCAGTGCCGGGTACTGGGACCTGGGCGCCGAGTTGGACGCCGGGGGCGAGGCCAAGCCGCCGCGATTCAACGCCCGCCTGCTGAGTGTCGACGCCCTGCGGGTGGCCTCGGGACGCGACTTCGACTCTCTGGGACACGTCAAAAAGGCCGACGATGTGTTGGTCCTCGACGAGACCCGCGCCAACGCGCTGGTCGCCGGTCTGGCTCAGGCCACGCTGACGGTCGCCTCCGCCGAGGAAAAGCCGTACACCCGTAAGCCCTACCCGCCGTTCATGACCTCGACGCTGCAGCAGGAAGCCGGGCGCAAGCTGCGGTTCTCCTCCGAACGCACCATGAGCATCGCACAGCGGCTGTACGAAAACGGTTACATCACCTATATGCGTACCGACTCCACGACGCTGTCGGAATCCGCATTGACCGCGGCGCGCAGCCAGGCCGCGGAGTTGTACGGAAACGAATATGTGCACCCTTCGCCGCGGCAATACACGCGCAAGGTGAAAAATGCGCAGGAAGCGCACGAGGCTATTCGCCCGGCGGGTGAGACATTCAAAACTCCGGGTCAATTGCATTCATTGCTCGATAACGACGAATTCCGTTTGTATGAGCTGGTTTGGCAGCGCACCGTGGCCTCGCAGATGGCCGACGCGCGCGGCACCACGCTGAGCCTGCGGTTGGCGGGCACCGCCACCTCCGGCGAGCAGGTGGTGTTCACCGCCAGCGGTCGTACCATCACGTTCCCGGGTTTCTTGTCGGCATATGTCGAGACGGTCGACGAGCTGGCCGGTGGCGAGGCCGATGATGAGGAACGCCGTCTGCCGCAGCTCACGCAGGGACAGACGGTTACCGTCGCCGAGCTGTCCGCGGATGGACACACCACCAATCCGCCCGCCCGCTACACCGAGGCCTCGCTCATCAAGGCGTTGGAAGAGCTGGGAATTGGGCGTCCGTCCACCTACTCGTCGATCATCAGGACCATCCAGGATCGTGGTTATGTGCACAAGCGCGGCAGCGCGCTGGTGCCCTCGTGGACCGCCTTCGCGGTGATCGGGTTGTTGGAGCAGCACTTCGGCCGCCTCGTCGACTACGACTTCACCGCCGCCATGGAGGACGACCTCGACGAGATCGCTTCCGGCAACGAACGTCGTACAAACTGGTTGAACGCCTTCTATTTTGGTGGCGAGCACGGTGTCGAGGGCTCGGTTGCACGCGCCGGCGGACTCAAGCGCCTGGTGGGTGTGAACCTAGAAGAGATCGATGCGCGCGAGGTCAACTCGATCAAGTTGTTCGACGACGAGCAGGGGCGCCCCATCTACGTGCGGGTCGGAAAGAACGGGCCGTACCTGGAGCGCATGGTGGCCGATCCTGATGGTGAAGCCGGGACTCTCATCCCGCAGCGCGCCAACGTCAAGGACGGCGTCACCCCCGACGAGCTGACCGTCGAGATGGCCGAACAGCTGTTCGCGATCCCGCAGGAAGGCCGGACCCTGGGTGTTGATCCAGAAACCGGACACGACATCGTGGCCAAGGACGGACGTTTCGGTCCTTATGTGACCGAGGTGCTGCCTGCCCCGCCTGAGCCCGCCGAGGACGAGAAGCCCAAACGTGGCGCCAAGAAGGTCGAAGGTCCTAAGCCGCGGACCGGCTCGCTACTCAAGACCATGACGTTGGAGACGGTGACACTTGAGGATGCCCTCAAGCTGCTGTCGTTGCCGCGCGTGGTCGGTGTCGATCCGTCCAACAACGAGGAGATCACCGCGCAGAATGGCCGCTACGGCCCATATCTCAAGCGCGGCACGGATTCTCGGTCGCTGGCCACCGAGGATCAGATGTTTACCATCACCCTCGAAGAGGCCTTGAAGATCTACTCCGAGCCCAAGCGCCGTGGCGGACAGGCGGCTTCGGCCGCTCCGTTGCGCGAGCTCGGTGCGGATTCGGTCACCGGCAAGCCGATGGTGATCAAGGATGGGCGTTTCGGTCCTTACGTCACCGACGGTGAGACCAACGCCAGCCTGCGCAAGGGCGACGACGTGCTCTCGATCACCGACGAGCGGGCCTCGGAGCTGCTCGCCGATCGCCGCGCGCGTGGCCCGGTGAAGCGTGCCAAGAAGGCACCCGCGAAGGCGGCCAAGAAGGCACCTGCCAAGAAGGCACCTGCGAAAAAGGCTGCGAAGAAGGCGACTTAGCCGTGACGGGGGCGCGCCACCTGAGTTGACACGGTGCGCCCGCGCAGCTCAACGGTCTCGCCGACGTCCCAGCGCAATGCTTCCTCGTCGCGGGCTTCCATGACCGCGGAGGCCGACGCCAGCACGTTTCCGGGCTCGTTCTTGGCCAGCTCGGTCAGCCGGGCCGCTTCGTTCACGGGGTCGCCGATGACGGTGTACTCGAAGCGAGCCTGGGCGCCGATGTGGCCGGCGATGGCCCGTCCGGCGGAGACGCCGATGCCGAAGTCATTGGAACCCAAAACATTAGTGAGCGCGCCGGACAGCTCGCGGGCGGCCGCCAGCGCCGCGGCGGCACCATCGGGATGGTCGATGGGGGCGCCGAAGATGGCCAGCGCCGCGTCACCCTGGAACTTGTTGACGAAGCCGCCGTGCTTGTTGACGGTGTCGACGATGACCCGGAAGAACTCGTTGAGGACGCGTACGACCACCGCGGGCCCGCGGGTGGACGCGAGTTGTGTGGACCCCACCAGGTCCACGAAAAGCACCGCGACACTGCGCTCTTGACCTCCGAGCTCGGTGCCGTATTCGAGGGCCCGGCGTGCCACATCCTCGCCGACATAGCGACCGAACAGGTCGCGCAGGCGTTGCCGTTCGCCGAGATCGCGCACCATGTCGTTGAACCCGGCCTGCAACAGCCCTAGCTCGCTGGCGTCGTAGATCGGAACGTGCGCGTTGTAGTTTCCGCGCTGCACTTCGCTGAGGGCCCAACGCAACTGGCGCAGCGGATCGGCGATCGACGTCGCCACCAACAGCGTGCCCATCAGTCCGATGGCCAACGCGATGATCGCCAGGATCAGGATTGAACCGGTGAGGTTGTCGGCGTTGGACTTGAGATATCCGGCGCGCTGTCCCACGACGGTGAGCACGATCGCCAGGATCGGCACACCGGTACTCAGCGCCCAGGTGAGTACTTGGCGGACGATAACGCCTGGGGCGGTCACATTTTCGGGTACGCCACGGCGCAGGGCCTGAATGGCGACCGGGCGCAGGACGCGTTCGGACTGCAGGTACCCGATGATGCTGGTCGTGGTGGCGCCCAGCACGGTCGCGAACGCGGCGACCAGTACCGAGCTATGGGTGGACGACCAGGTGACGGCGACGAAGATCGCACCACCGACGAGCCATGTCGCGACGCTGATGACGGTCCGATAGAACGGCATCTGCAGGGCGCGGACGCGGACCCACTCAGAGCCCTCCGATTCGAAGTCGGGGGAGCTGTACTGCCAGCGCAGCACCGGCAGCAGCAGGTAGGTGCTGACGACGGCGCCGGCGATGAACAGGATGAACAGCGAGACGCCGAGGATGACGAGCCGCTCCGGGCCGAGCTCGGATAGTTCGACACGATCACTGGGCGGTAAGCCGAACCGCAGAAAACCCAACACGAACAGCGCGCCGACCAGGTTCGACTGGGCGATACCCATGATGAAGAGGGGCCATGGCGTCCGCATGACCCATCGGGAGTACCGGGCTGCGCGTGCGAGAGGGCGCTGGTCGGGCCTACCCTCCGCGCCAGTCACCCGTTAACCGTAGCTGTCGGCGGTGACGGAGGCGTTTCACACGCCTGAGCGGTGCCCTTGGGGTCGGTGCCGACGGCTAGGGTTGGGGACGATGAGCGGGGTTTTTGAGCGCCTGGTGGATCAGGGAGCGGTGGTTTCGACGCTCTCGTCCTCGGCATTGGCTGCTCGCGGTGGTGACGCGGGCCGGATGACCCATGCGTGGCTGTTTACCGGACCTCCGGGTTCGGGCAGGTCGGTGGCGGCTTTGTGTTTTGCCGCCGCCCTTCAGTGCGAATCCGACGGCGAATCCGTCGGCTGCGGCGAGTGTCGTGCGTGCACGACCACGATGGCCGGCACCCACGCTGACGTGCGCAGAGTCGTTCCTGAGGGATTGTCGATCGGCGTGGATGAGATGCGCGCCATCGTGCAGGCGGCGTGGCGCAGACCGAGCACCGGTCGTTGGTTGGTGGTGCTCATCGAGGATGCCGACCGGTTGACCGAGGGTGCCGGCAATGTGTTGTTGAAGGTCGTCGAGGAGCCGCCACCGCGGACGGTGTTCCTGTTGTGCGCGCCGTCGGTGGATCCCGAGGACATTTCGATCACCCTCCGATCGCGCTGTCGGCATGTGGCGCTCGTCACTCCCTCGGTGGCAGCCATCGCGCAGGTGTTGACGGACCGCGATGGCATCGATGCCGAGCAGGCCCAGTGGGCGGCTTCGGTGAGCGGTGGCCATGTGGGCCGGGCGCGCAGGCTCGCTACCGATGATCAGGCACGGGCCCGCCGGCTTCGGGCATTAGGGCTGGCCAGGGAGGCCGCGACCCCGACGCGGGCATACGCCGCCGCCGAGGAGCTGGTCATCAGCGCCGAGGCCGAGGCCAAGGAGCTGACGGCTGCCCGTAACGAGTCCGAAGAGGAAGAACTGAAGACGGCGCTGGGGGCGGGCGGCACCGGAAAGGGCGCCGCAACGGCGCTGCGGGGGTCCGCAGGAGTCTTGAAAGACCTTGAGCGGAAACAAAAATCCCGGCAGACCCGGGCGTCGCGAGATGCGCTGGACCGCACTCTTATCGATTTGGCGACCTACTTCCGAGATGCCCTGGTGCTTTCGTTCGGTGCCGCCGAGGAGGGGCGGGTGGCCTTGCATCATCCGGATATGGCCGACCGGCTGGAGCCGATGGTGGACAGGGTGCCGCCCGAACAGTTGTTGCAGTGCATCGAGGCGGTCCTGGCGTGCCGAGAAGCGCTGGCGGTCAATGTGAAGCCCAAGTTCGCAATCGATGCATTGGTCGCGACGGCAGGCCAAGCGCTGCGTCCGACGGAATGAGATTGGGCGTCGCGGCAGGGGTGCCGTAGACTCTCGGGCGCCGGGTTCGCCCGGCACGCTGCCCTAGCTCAGTCGGTAGAGCAATTCACTCGTAATGAATAGGTCGGGGGTTCGATTCCCCCGGGCAGCTCCATATCGATTACTCGGTAGCTTTCGCGGCGGCTTTTGCCATCGTTGCGTCCACCCGCTCGAACTCGGCACATGGGATACCTGCCATGGAGTTCTGATGCCCGCCGACCAGGGTGACTCCCGCGGAATCGAATCCCGGGCAGGCCGTGGATTGATCAAACCTTTGACATAAATCACGCTGGCGTCGGGGCCGTGGGCGCTCCTTCTGCTGTGCGCGATGTACCAGGTCGCTAGCATTACTGACCATGTGGTTTGCGCGACGCGGTGCCAGCGGTCATGGCGCGGTCGTTGCTGCTGTGGACCAGGTGCTCACTGTTAGCGGTGGTGGACAGGGATCGGTTGTCGACGTCGCGCGCAGTTGGGCGCAAGCCAATGGCCGCGTGATGGAGATCGAAGACGCGCCACTTGCGGCCGGTGTTTTTGGTCAGTGGGTCTCGTTTCCGGACCGCGACATAGTGCAAGTCGGTCATGGCGTTGTGGGCCGAGACCGCACCATCGCTCACGAGTTGGGGCACATGGTGCTGGGGCACCGGGGGCTACCGGTTGCTCAGTTTGCAGCAGAGCATGTCGAAGTCGTCGCACCGGAGCTTGTGGCCCGCATGTTGCAACGCAGTTGTGGCGGTGACGATCCGGCGCACGACGACAACCGTTGGCCGGAGGATGAACTGGCCGCCGAGCGTTTTGCAGGCTTGCTGATCCGCCGCATGCGATCTGGGCGGGGCGCGCATACGCGGTGGAGTCCGTACGTGGACGACGCACTGGGGTGATCAGTCCCTGGATCTGGCAGGTCATGCAGATCGCGCGCTTTGTGTTTCTGCTGTGCTTTCTGCCGGTTCTGGTGTACCGGATATGGCGATACCCGGCGACCGCTCCGGCGATTGCAGTCACCTGCTTCGGGGTGATCATGTGGTTCTGGCTGTTCACCTTCACCGACACGGTGTGGTCACTGATGCCGGTGCAGTTCCGCGCAGCCAGCATGGGTGGCTTGTTCGTCGCCACGGTGGCGATGTGCGCACAGGTGTTCATTCTCGGCGTTGCCGCGTCCGCTTCTCCGGATCGCATGCGGCGAGGAATGCGAATAATCCTTGGGGTAACCGCGGTGATCCTCGTCGTGGTCTCGGTGTCCGCGAGTCAGAGTCAAGTGCTGTTGGCTACCAAGGACTTACATGAGCTGACCAATGCGCTTCTGGACGGTGGGGACAGTAGCGCGATCGTTGCGTCGGTGGTGGGTAATGGATACCTGGCGGTGACGCTGGTCCAGTTGGCCTGGGTTGGGTTCCGGCATGCGGACCGCACACCGGTCGGTACCGGATTGGGGATATTGGCGGTGGCCTCGTCTTTCCAGTTTGTAGCGGTGGCTTCGGGGGGAATCTGGCGTCCGCTTACTGGGGGGCACGATCTCGTATCTGTTCGGTATGGGCTGGTGCTGCAGAGTCTGACGGGTAGCGTTGGTGTGACATTGTTGACCGTCGGTTTTCTTTGGCCTCCTGTCGTACTGCGTATTAAGGCGCGGCGGGATGAGCGGCGCCTCCGTCCGCTTCACGACGCGTTGGCGCGTGTGTTCCCACAGCTGTTTCCCCCTGAAGAGTCACGAATACGTCTATCCGACTTAGTTTTTGAATGGACGACGCATATTCAAGACGGGCTCACTCTCCTGGCGCAGCATCGGCAGACTCCGATGCATACCGAGGTTGAACTACCGCTGAGTAAGGCAGATCGTGCCGCGCAAGTTGCGAAATGGATGGCGGGAAAGGCACTTTCGGGATTTAGCTGCGAATGGCTCCTGGCCCCTGAGGGCCTCAGCGACGAGGAATGGGTGTTTGAGGTGGCCGACAGTTTCCGCCGGCTGGGTAGCCCGGGCGTCACGTGGCGGGATCAGGAGGCATCGCCTGTCCATTACACAAGTGGCGACGTAAATCGAACCCTCGAAACGGCTGATTGGGGTCGTCGTCGCCAGGGTGATGTCGGCGCACGATGAGCCACTCGTTCGGGGACAGTCTGCAAGTTCTGCGTATCGCGATTTTACTTTGCTTTCTGCCCGCCCTGTTGTACAGGATTTGGCGGCTGTGGCGGTATCCGACTTCGGTTCCGGCCGTTGCCGCCACGGGTTTCGCCGTGTTCGTGTGGTTGTGGCTGGTGGCGTTTACCGACTGGGCGTGGTCTGCGATGCCACCGGTGATACGAGCGATCAGCGCTGGTGGTTGGTGGATCGTTGCATTAGCGGGGTGTCTGCAAGTGTTCGTGGTTGGTATTCGTGGCGATGCATCTGCGGCGCGGATACGGCGAGGATTGCGAATTACGTTTGTAGTGACCGCCATCATTTCCGCCGTGGTTGCCGTGGCGGCCAGTCAGAGCGAGTTGCTGCTCACCACGAGGAACTTACCTGCGGTGATCGATGCACTTTTGGACGGTGCTGATCCTGCGAGTACTGGTGCGTTGGTGGTGAGCAGTGGATTCGCGGCCGTGGTGTTTGCACAGCTCTCGTGGGTGGGGATGCGGCATGCGGATCGCACACCGGTCGGCACCGGCCTGGGACTACTCGCGACCGCGTCGTTTTTCCAGCTCATTGCAACCGTTTGTGGGGGGATCTGGCGTCCCTTGGTCCATGGAGTGGGGTTCATGGGAAGCCGATATGGGCTGTGGATACAGACCTGGCCCGCGTGTGTCGCCGCGCTCCTGATGTTCATCGGATTTGTCTGGCCGCCTGTAGTACTCAACGTACAGGCGCGGAGCGACGTACGGAGGCTTCAACCGTTGCACGATGCTCTCGGTCAACTCTTTCCGAAGCTCTTTCCTCCAGAAGACCAACGAGTCCGATTATCTGACTTGGTCTTTGAATGGAGGACTCACATCCAAGATGGTCTTACTGTTTTAGCGCAGCATCGGCAGACTCCGATGCATACCGAGGTTGAACTACCGCTGAGTAAGGCAGATCGCGCCGCGCAAATTGCGGATTGGCTAGTGGGAGAGCTGGTTCCGGGCTTCAGCTACGAATGGTTGCGTTCACCAGATGGCGTGAGTGATCAGGACTGGGTACTCGCGATCGCCGACGCCTACCGGGGGCGTCAGGACGGCTTTGCGGCTCCGGCTTCTTTATCGGGTATGCCCTCTACCTTGCGAAGGTGATCGACCATATCGGCAATCGCCTGCCGACTGTGCTCGGATAGCGCGTAGCTGCGTTGCGCGATCTCACGCACCTTCGAGTCGCGCAACTGTACGAGCCAATCCAGATCGCGGTTCACCGATTCGGCGTAGTCGGCGTCATAGAAATAGGCGGGGCTCACCTGAAAAAACTCGGCCAGCGCTGTGACGATTTCGGGCGCGGGGTTCGACCGTTCGCCCTTGCGTAGGAGCGATAGATACGGCGACGACACCTCGACACCGCGCTCGCCGAGTGCGGCGACCACTTCATTTAGTGAGTAGGGGCCACGCCCGGCCGGATGCACGGTGGCAAACAGGTGGCTCAGTCGCCTCGAAAAATCTGGCATCACACCCCCTCGCGTACTTCCACTCTGCAGCCCAACCATACACGCCGATGCTGTGCTGCTCATCGTAGGTGCGCGGCTGTCTGGACGGTAGGCAACCTATCGAAAGGGTAAGTGATTGACAAGAGCTATTTACTGACAGTAATGTCTCGGGTGTTCGTTCGGCTAATCAAGTTGGTCGCGTTGGCTGATCACTCGTTGTGCTCATCGTGGGGTTGAGCACAGCGAGCGGTCAGCCGATTTTTAGAGGGGTCGCTGTCGCCTAGCGGAGTCCCAGTGCGCTGTGATGTACGAGAGCGCTGACGATGAGGACGACTCCGAGGCACAGGAAAATGACCCGGATCGCGGTGGGTCCGTAGCGCGTCACCGTACGCACCAGGCCGCGCTGCATTCGTCGTGCGAGTGGCGATCGCCGCGTCGAGAGCACCAGAATCAGCAGACTCGGAAGTATGGCAATCAGGCCGTAGCCGACCAGCAGCAGCGGCCACATTGTGGGCAGCGGGTGGCGGGAGGCCAGCATCGCCAGAGCGCTCAAATACGGCACCGACGTAGGGGCTTCGGCGTATCCCAGTGCGAGGCCGACAAAGGCGAGCAGCCACGGATGGCGCCGTGCCACGTTCCGGATCCATGGCGGTGTGACCGGCTCGGAGAACCATGTCAACGCCGCTACCGCGATCAGCAGGATTCCGATGACCAGCTGCGCCCAATACCGGGTCGACGGGGTGATATCGGATCCGGCGGCCACGTCGGTCAGCGAGCGCACACCCAGCACCGTCGCCAGTCCAAACGTGAACAGCGCCACAAACAATCCGGTGATGAAGCTCAGGCCACCGGGGAACACCGACCGGCGTTCCAGCCGGGTCACGTAGACGATCGTGGTGGCGATGCCGATGTTGAGCACGTTGAGGGCGTCCAGACAGGCGAATCCCGCGAACGCCAACAACAGGGTGAGCACGATTTCAGAACTTACGGGAAGGTCGATCGTGTTCCGGCTAACCCGGCCTTGTGGGCACTGCCACAGTGCCTTGGGCTCCGACGTGCAGGATGGCGCCATGACGTGGTCGGTACGACTGGATCACACTCTGAGCTGGGCTAACGAGAGCGCCGGTACTCTGGATCGGGTGCCTACTCAGACCACGGCCGCCGCTGCGCCGCTGCATGGATTGCGGGATATGCGCACGTACATCGATATCGCTGTCGTCGTCGCTGTTCTGGTCGCCACCAATCTGATTGCACACTTCACCACGCCGTGGGCCAATTTTGTCGTGGTCCCGGTTGCCGCTGCCGGACTGCTGGCTCTGATTCGCTATCGCGGTCACTCCTGGGCCGAGCTGGGGCTGGGTCGAGATCACTGGCGTTCGGGTGCCAAATATGCGGCCGTCGCCGTCGTCATCGTGGGTGCGGTGATCGGCATAGGGCTGTTGTTGCCCATTACCCGCCCGATGTTCCTCAACAGCAGTTACGCGACGACGGTTTCGGGTGCGCTGCTCGCCTCATTCGTCCTGATCCCACTGCAGACCGTGATTCCCGAGGAGCTCGCGTTTCGTGGCGTTCTGCACGGAACCATGGCACGGGCCTGGGGCTTCCGGGGTGTGGCGGCAGCCGGATCCCTGCTTTTCGGCTTCTGGCACATCGCTACCTCGCTGGGCCTCACCACCGGCAATGTCGGCCTCACGAGGCTCCTCGGAGTGGGCCTATGGGCGCAGATCGCGGGTGTCGCCGGAGCCGTGGTGGCCACTGCCCTCGCCGGATTTGTCTTCACCTGGTTGCGCCGCCGCAGCGGCAGCCTGTTGGCGCCCATTGCGCTGCATTGGTCGCTCAATGGGATGGGAGTGCTGGCCGCCGTTCTGGTCTGGCATCTGGTCTAGCTGAAAGCGACGGTTGTCGTCGCCGCGAGGAACAGCAGCTGTTCCGCGGTTCGCCAGCCCAGCGGCGTGGACAGCGGGTTGGACCGCTGGCTCGCGGCATACACGTTGGCCGGAAACATCACCACCAGCAGCACTCCCAGGCATCCCGCCGCCAACTCTCTCGTCGACGGAATCAGCACACCCAGCGCGCCGAGCAGTTCCAGTACTCCGGTCAGCGCCACCAGAAACCTGGGTGCCGGAATCTGCGGCGGCACGATCGCGATCATCGCCGCACGCATCGTGGGGACGAAATGCGCGACACCGGTCAGCGTGAACATTGCGGCCAGACCGACCGCCAGCGCGGCAGGCCAGGCATTGACGAGCGTGAGTCCCAGGGCGCCGGCAAGACGCGCCAACAGTGTCCCGACCACAAGGGCGATGAGCGGAGCCATGACGATTCTCCAATCTTGACAGTGACTAGATTGACGATACTCGAGAACTAGTCACTGTCAAGATCCGGGTTATGCTGGTGCGATGTCCTATCACCATGGCGATCTGCGGGCAGCGATACTGGCCAGCGCGGCCGATATGGTGGCCCGACGCGGCGCAACAGAACTGTCGCTACGGGAGTTGGCCCGCGAAGCCGGTGTCTCGCACGCCGCACCGGCCCATCACTTCGGCGACCGCCGCGGCCTGTTCACCGCATTGGCTGCCGACGGATTCAACCAACTTGCCGATGCCCTTGACGGCGCACACCCCGACTTTCATGTCGCGGCCCTGGCGTATGTGGAGTTCGCGCTGGCCAATCCGGGGCATTACTCGGTCATGTTCGAGCCGGCGCTGCTCGATGCCGCGGACGCGTCGCTGGCCACGGCACGTGATCGCGCCGGTGCCGCGCTCGACGCCGGGATAGCCACGCTGACACCCCGGCAGACATCGGCCGACAGGGTCACCGCCGCCCGCGCGGCGTGGTCGTTGGTACACGGGTTTGTGTCGCTGTGGACCAGTGGGGCGCTTGCCGATTCGCGCGATGACGCCGATCCGAAACAGATCGCCTCGCAGATCGCTTACGCGCTGTTTCCGCCTGTCGGCTAGCCGAGCAGCACCCGTGCGCCCTTGGAGTTGTAATCACTGTGAAGGTCGATCTCCTTGGGCACCGTGCCGTGCGGCACGTCGTAGACAAGCACCGACCGTTTCTGTGCGCCGGGCACAAGTTCTGCACCTGGTTCGAGCTGTTCGGCGTTGCGCGCCAAGATGTTCGCCATACTGTCGGGTGCGTATTCCTTGGCCGTCGCGTCCTTGAGCTTCTGCTCATCGCCGAGGAATGAATGCGTCGTCTGCCCGAGGTTCAGAACCTCGAGGTGTACGACGACGAACGTGCCGGACGCGGTGGCCTGCAGGGCGGGATTTGCTACGTCGCCGACGGTTCCGGCATCGCTCACCTGGGTGACCACGAACGCGAGATCGCCGTCATGCACCTGTTGGCCCATGGCACCGGGCTTGCCGTCTTCTGCCGTAACCACCTTGGTCTCGGCGCCTCCGCCGCCCGTGCCGCCGACATGGATGAGGGTCGGGTGACTTTCCGATGCGCCACCGCCCCCGCACGCGCTGATAAGCATTCCCGTAAAACCAAGGAAGCAAAGGTATTTCGTGATCATGAAGTGCGCAGCGCGGGAAGTGTCACGGAGGAGGGGCATTCCTTGTCATGACGTACCTCGAAGCGGATGGGAACCGTGCGGCTGGCGGTGGCAAGCGGCTCGCCGGAGCCGGTATTGCGGGCATGGTTCGGAAATCCGCCGCCGCTGACCTGCACTCGCAGCCGATGTCCTCGTGCGAAACGGTACCCGGTGGGATGCATGGTCACCTGCACGGGGGAATCGGTCGCGTCGCTCAGCTTAATGATTCCATCGGTGACATTGTGGGACAGTCCCTTTCGGTCAACATCGCAGAGCCTGACGAAGAGATCGCCCTGGCCACTGTCGGTGGTCACGTAGATGGAGGCCGAGACGGGGCCGATGAGGTCTAGGTCGCTCGTCAGCGCCTTGGTGGTGAACACCAGGACATCGGAGCGTTTCTCGATATGAGCATTGTCGCGCTGGCCGGCAGCCCTGGTGTCCAACAGCGGCCCGCCGACTGTTGGAGTGGGGTCGTTGGGGTCGTAGGTAAAAGTATCGACGGAGTTATCATCCTGCGGCGCTTCCCAATCCAGCTTGTGATCGGCCCGTAGATACAGCGGTGTGGGCGCGGAGTCCTTGGGCGGCCAATGCTCGAAGTCCAGCCATTGGCCGGCCTTCTGTAGATAGATGCGCACCGGAGCGCGGTGCGTCGATGAAGCGTCACCGTGCAGATGGGCCGCCAGCCACGAGAAGCTATCGGTGATCACCGCCTTGAGTGACTTCATGTGGTCCCACGGACCTATGGTGATCCGCCGCGGGCAGTCGGTTTTCTGCAGCTCTTCGTAGTCACGCAGCTGTCCGACGAGAAGCAAATCCCACCAACCGGTCACCATGCTCACCGGCGTCTTCAGCGTCGCCAGCGCCGGGGTGTGGTTGATCTCGTCCCAGTGGCCGTCGTCGGTGTGGTCGGTGACGGTGCGCCAGAAAGGCTCTGGCTTGCCGAGCGCGACGTTGTCGGCGTTGCCCAGGGGTAGGTGATCCATGGCCCGGCGCACCCGCTTGGCGTTGGTGCCGGCGCGCAGCAGCCCGGCCAGCTGCGAGGTCTCCGGTGAGCCGATCGAGAATGACCATGTCAGCAGGTTGTGAAGATTGAACGACCCGCCCGGATAGAAGAGCTCTTTGAAGTTACTGGTTGTGATGGCGGGGCACATGGCAGCCAACGGCGGTTCGATATAGGGCGCCACCGCCCACTGGGTATGCCCCAAGTACGACGGACCGGCGGTTGCCAGCGTGCCATCGCACCACGGCTGCTCCCGAACCCAGGTGGCGGTGGCCAGTCCGTCCGCGCGCTCCTGCCGAAACGCGTCGAATTTGCCCTGAGATGCGAACTGGCCGCGGGTGTCCTGCAGTACAACCTGAAACCCCTGACGTGCCAATAGTGTTGCCCATATTTGGCTCACCATGCCGCGCTTGTCGTACGGGGTGCGAAAGATGACGGCCGGCATCGGATCCTGCCCGGGTGGGCGGAAATGGTCGGTTGCGAGCCGTACGCCGTCGGGCATGGTGACCTCGATGTCCCGGCGCGTCTGGATCTCGGTGGTGAGTGGTTCCGGCAGGTCGAGCAGCTTTTCGAGGACGGGTGCAGAGAGTCGTCCGGTCCACGCCAAAGCCAGTTCTTCGAGCATGGCGCCCAATCTACCGGGGCGCGAGCGCCCCCACCGGCCCGACAGCGACGCACAGCGACAACGACTGGGTAATCGGTTGCAAGGTAAGCGAATTCCCCGAACCTGGGAGTCTGATGAACACCCGGTTGAGACCGGGGCGCACCGGCACTCTCACTTTCGGCCCGTTGGTGAATGATGCCCACACGGCGCCGTCGGTGTTGGCCAGATAGTTCAGCTCGACGATCCAGTCCGCGGGGAGCAGCGGCCCACTCAGCGGCATGGTGTGCGTGGACTGCACCAGATACCCGCAGCCGGGGACCGGCCCCTCGGTGATGGCACGCACCCACGTGACCTGGGCGTCCAGCAGGTGGCCGTAGCGGTCGAACATCCGTAACTGCGTTGTGGTGGAACCGATCTCTGGCCGGGGACGGACCAGGGCGAACATATGACTGAGCATGTTCTCCGGCCGCACTACATTCTGCAGAACCAGCGGGTCGACCTCCTGATCGAGTACCGCCGGGCCGGTCGCTACCGCGGCCAGCGACTCCTTCACATTCGCGATGTAGGGCGAGGCGGGATTGTTGCGCCAGCTGCGCAGATACGTGACCGTCGACACCATGCTGCTTCCCACGAACAACGTCAGGACCAGCGTGACGGCCGCGGTGCGCCGTGTAGAGCTGTCCAGGTACCCGCTACCCGGACGGTTGGGGGCGGTGAGTCCCACCGCCGCCAGCAGGGTGGCGACCACCACCAGATCCGGCAGATACCGCAGCGTCTGCGCGAGCAGCAATGCCGTGAAGGCCGATGAACGCATGAGATAGATCGGCACCTGGCTGGCCACCAAGTAGCCGAGCAGCGTCAGCCACACCAGCCCGAGCCGCTGCTTGCGGTAGCAGGTCAGCAGGATCGTCGCGCCCAGCCCGAACGCGCCCAGCCCGATCACCAACGACGAGGGCTCGGCCCAGGGCGAGCTCGGCACCCAGCGGTCCCACCGCCACGGCCCGCCCACCAAACCGGGCAGGACCCCGTGCGTGAAGGAACGTTGCAGCAGCGACCACGTCATGGACAGATCGGTGCTCCAGCGCTTCTGGTTCACCACCACCAGATACAACGCGATCCATGCCGCGGTGAGCGCCCCTGCCGGGATCCAGAGCATCGCGCCCCGCCACCATGTTCGGGTCACTGCCGACCAGCCGTCCCCACGCAGATAGGCCAGGAGCGCGACCACTGCGAACGCTACGAACGGAATGACCACCGACTTCTCGAAGAACAACAGCCCGCCCAGGAACGCCGCCAGTGCCGTGGCGGCGTATTTACGGTGTCCGGTTCGATCCAACAAGATCGCGTCGGCCACGAACCAGCACATCGCGGTCAGCATCGGCAGAGAGTTCAAGGCTGCCGACCACCAGGTGAAACCGGGCACGGCCAGTGGCGTGAACAGTGCGAACGTGAGCGGAACCAGCAGCACCGGCCGCCAGCCGACTATCGCCCACAACGCGCGCAGCAGCGCCAGTGATGCCAATGCCTGCAGTACCACCAGGCTCAGCGCGGGCCAAAACCAATTCAAGGGGGCGAGCTTGGTGATGATGCCTGCCAGCAGGAAGGCCGCCGGCATGACATGCCCGTCGTGATCGTCGAATAGGTACGACGGCGAGAACAGGCCCTGCGTCCCGGCGCGGCCCACCAGGATCAGGTCGTCCCAATAGAAATCGCCCCCGAACGCCAACACGCCACGGACTGCCAGCTGCACCGCGATGAGAACCGCCGCAGCAGCGGCAACGCGGTTCACCTGGGGGAGTTGGGCTCGCACTGCAGAAGACATTTGGGCCAGACCCTATCTGTAGGGTGGGGCCGAATGCCGTGAGCTATGCGAACACAGAGGGAGTAGCCAGGTGCGGGCAATGGTTACCGGAGCTGCAGGATTCATCGGATCGACGCTGGTCGACCGGCTGTTGGCGGACGGGCACGAGGTAACGGGACTGGACAACCTGGCCACTGGCAAGGTGGCCAACCTGGAGACTGCCGAGGTGCATCGCGCGTTCACCTTCGTCAAGGACGACATCGTCGAGGCTGATCTGGAGGCCGTTGTCGCCGAATACTCACCTGAGGTGATCTTCCATCTGGCCGCGCAGATCGATGTGCGTCACTCGGTGGCCGACCCTCAGTTCGATTCGTCCGTGAATGTCGTCGGTACGGTCCGGCTCGCCGAGGCCGCACGCAAGGCGGGCGTACGCAAGATCGTGCACACCTCGTCGGGCGGGTCGATTTACGGCACTCCGGAGCAAATCCCCACCAGCGAGGCCGTCCCCACCGACCCGCATTCGCCGTACGCGGCGGGCAAGGTGGCCGGCGAGATCTACCTCAATACCTTCCGGCACCTGTACGGGCTGGAGTGTTCCCATATCGCGCCGGCCAATGTGTATGGGCCACGGCAAGATCCGCACGGCGAGGCGGGCGTCGTCGCCATCTTCGCGCAAGCTCTGCTGTCGGGCCGCCCCACCAAGGTGTTCGGCGACGGCGGTAACACCCGCGATTACGTGTTCGTGGACGATGTCGTGGACGCCTTCGTGCGCGCCTCCGGTCCGGACGGTGGCGGACAGCGTTTCAATGTCGGCACCGGTGTGGAAACCAGTGACCGGCAACTGCATTCGCTAGTGGCCGCGGCCGCGGGAGCGCCGGATGATCCTGAGTTTCATCCACCACGGCTCGGCGATCTGCGTCAGTCCTGCCTGGACGTCGGCCTGGCCAAGAACGTGCTGGGCTGGGAACCGAAGGTGCAGTTAACGGCCGGAATTGGCCGGACTGTCGAGTTCTTCCGGAGGCTCGGCGCCGCGTAACGCGACGGCCCGGGCCAGTCTCGAGTAACGCAGTTCAAGGTCCTTGAAGCGCAGGTAGGTGCTCAAGGTGGTGAACGCGAACGCGATGATCAGCACGTACAGCATCAAGTCTGTGCCGCGGCCCAGGCCGAGCCAATGTGCCAGTGTGGTGGTGTCATTCGGGCGCAGGATGGCGTAGATACCGGCGATCACAAAGACCACGAACCCGAGCTTTACCCAGGCCTTGGCCTGTGCGGTGCTGCGCGAACGCAGCAGATACACCAACAGCAGCAGAACGGCGACGATCAGCAGCGGCTGTATCCAGGTGATCACGGCAACCTCCGGCGGAACGCGGTGTCGAACAAGATGTTGACCCCGTTGATCAGCGACTGGCCCTTGGCCATCGAATACTCGGTGTACAGGATGTCCACCGGCTGTTCGGCCACCCGCCAATGATTTTCGGAGATCATCGCGATCAACTCACTGGCGTGGCCCATGCCGTTCATGGTGATGTTGAGTCCATTGGCGACGGTCCTGTTGAACACACGCAGACCGTTATGGGCGTCGGTCAGATTGAGGCGGCGAGTCCGGGGGCTCAGCAGCACAACAGTTTTCAGCACGATACGCTTGATGAGGGGCACATGATCTGGTGTGGAGCCCGCACCGAAACGAGTGCCGACGATGATGTCGAGTGGTTCCAGCCGCAGCCGGTCCACCATCGCCACCACATCCTTGACCTGGTGCTGGCCGTCGGCGTCGAACGTCACGAAGATCTGTGCACCCGGTTGTGCGCGGGCGTACTCCACGCCGGTCTGAATCGCCGCACCTTGCCCGAGATTGACGGGATGGCGCACCACGTGCGCACCGGCGCCATGGGCGAGTGCGGCGGTTCGGTCGGCGCTGCCGTCGTCCACGCAAACGATGTTGGGGAAGGTGCCGAGCGCCGCGGCGATGACGTCGGCGATGACTGGCCCCTCGTTATAGGCGGGGATGACCAGCCAGGTATCAGCATTGGCGCTGTTGCTCCCTGGGATGCTCACTGGGATCAAGGTAGCACCGGCGCCACCTGTATGACTGCTGTGCGCGTCCTGTGTAGGTTCTACCGGCGTGACTGATACCCATGACCGTCAGAGTTTGGCGGAGATCTGGCAGCGACGGTTCGACTTCTTTGACCGATACGGCCTCCCTGCTTCCAGTCCCGAATCCAAGGCCGCCTTCAAGGCAATACCCTTCGGCAGCCGGTTTCGGCTGACTGCGAACTTCCCCGCGTTTTTCTTCGGTCCGATCTACTTCTTCGTCAAGGGCATGTGGCAGAAGGGCCTCACGTTGGTCGGTGTGTGGGTCGTTTTCTACGCGGTGTTCGCGCTGCTGAACCTCCCGGACGGTGCGGCCCGGGGTGCCGGTATCGGGCTGTCCGCGGCGATCATGAGCATCGCCAACTACGCGTACTACCTGCACTACGTCAAGGGCAGTCAGTCATGGAATCTGTTCGAGGGCTTCGGCAAGCGACGCTGATCGGATCAAGATCCAACGGTTCGCTGCATTCCTCACAGATGGAAAGCGGTCGGGGCTAGTGTTTCCGCCATGCAACGGCTGTCTGGGGTAGACGCGGCGTTCTGGCACGCCGAAACGGCGGGCTGGCACATGCACATTGGGGGACTGTCGATTTACGACCCCACCGATGCGCCGGACTACAGCTTCGAGCGGGTGCGTGCCCTCATCGTGGAGCGGCTCCCGTCGATGCCGCAGCTGCGCTGGCGGGTCACCGATGTCCCACTGGGACTGGACCGGCCGTGGTTCGTCGAAGACGAGGAGCTTGATCCCGACTTTCACATCCGGCGGATCGGCGTTCCCGCCCCCGGCGGCCGCAAGGAACTGGAAGAGCTTGCCGGACGGCTGATGTCGTACAAGCTCGACCGGTCGCGTCCGCTATGGGAGTTGTGGGTCATCGAGGGTGTCGAGGGTGGCCGGGTGGCCACGCTGACCAAGATGCATCACGCCATCGTCGACGGTGTCTCGGGCGCGGGGTTGGGTGAGATCCTGCTCGATATCGCACCCGAACCACGCCCCGCGCCGGATGACACCGTCGGTTCGCTGGTGGGGCTCGGGCTACCGAGCCGTGAGCGCATCCTGCTCAGCGCGCTGGTGAACGTCGGTGTCAAGACTCCCTATCGGGTGGTCCGGCTGGTGCAACAGACGGTGCGCCAACAGCTGGCGGTCTTCGGCATGGAACGCAAATCGCCCGGGTATTTCGAGGCACCGCACACCCGATTCAACGCGCCGGTATCGCCGCACCGGCGGATATCCGGGGCGCGTCTGGACCTGGCGCGTGTCAAGGCGCTCAAGGGCGCGTTTGGCGTCAAGGTCAACGATGTGGTGCTGGCGATCGTCGCGGGTGCGGTTCGTGACTATTTGGCCAAGCGCGACGAGCTGCCGGACAAGCCGCTGATCGTCCAGATCCCGGTATCGGTGCGCACCGAGGAAACCGACGGGGTGGTAGGCAATCAGGTCAGTTCGATGACCGTCTCGCTGGCGACCGATATCGACGATCCGGCCGAGCGGATCAGGGCGATCTACGAGGGGACGCAGGGCGCCAAGGAGATGGCGCGGGCCATGTCGGCGCATCAGATCATGGGGCTGACCGATACGACGCCGCCTGGGCTGCTGCAATTGGCGGCACGTGCGTACACCGCCAGCGGGCTATCCCGGAATCTGGCACCCATCAACCTGGTGCTGTCCAACGTTCCTGGGCCGTCGTTCCCGCTCTACATGGCCGGGGCGCGATTGGAGTCGATGATTCCGCTTGGCCCACCCGTCATGGATGTGGCGCTGAACATCACCTGCTTCTCCTACCTGGAGCACATGGACTTCGGGTTTGTCACCACACCGGAAGTGGCCGCGGACATCGACGAGATGGCTGACGGTCTCGAAGCCGCGCTGGTGGAGTTGGAGCACGCCGCGGGAATCTGAGCGCAGCTCAGTCGATGATGTCCTCGGCAGTCGCGGGGTCCCGCCACAACGCGAGAGCGGCCAAGTGCACCACGATTCCGACGACGGGTCCGCCGAGCAATGCGATGACCGTGCGCTCCTCCAGGCCGAGCGGCAGCAGTAGCAGAAGTGCCGAAACCACCGTCGCTCCAACCCATCCCGCGGAGTAGGCGAGGTGACGGGCGTGTGCCACGGTGGCCGCGCCGGTCAGCGTCAACAATGCGATCATGACCGCGCCGGCGGTGAGCCACCCCAGCAGCGGCCCGCCCGCCTGATACGCCGGATCGAACACCGTGCGCAGCAGCCAGGGACCGATGGATGCGGCGAGAGCGATCCCCACCGCGCCGACTCCGACGATGATCGCGGCGGGGGTGATCAGCGCGCTGAGACGCCGCTCCCGCTCGTCCACGAAATGGGCGATGAGATTGCCCTGCAACGCCGTCAGCGGAACCAGCAAGGGCGCACGGGTCAGCGTGACGGCCAGAATCACCACGCCGCCGGTGGTGCCCAGATCGCCCGCCGTCGACTGCAAGAGCACGGGGAATCCCATCACCAGGACGGCGCTGGCGGCCGCGGCAGCGATCGAATGCCGGGCGCCACGTAGGAACGCCATGGTGTCGACGAGCGCCGGCACCCTGAGCGCCTCGCGGGTCGGTTTCGAGAGCAGCGTGAGCAGTAGCCATGACATCGAGCCCGCCACCGTTGCCCAGAGATAGCCGACGAGCCCGAGGGTGGCCGCGAAGGTGACGACGGCGACCACCAAACGGATTCCCGCATCGGTCACCATCAGAACGCCGTACTGCGTCCAACGGCTCGACCCGGCGAGTGCGCCCAGGGTGGTCGCGTGCATGCAGAAGCCGGCAAGCCCGCCCGCAAGCAATGCCACGCTGAGCCAACGGAATTCGGTGAACACGTGCGATGCCCACAGTGGCGCGGTGCCGACGATCCCGACAGCAGATGCGATCGCGAAGGCGAACGCGATCCTGATCGGCAGGGAGGAGCCGCTTGGGTGAAGCCCATCGGGCAGGGGGGCGGACAGGGGGGATCGGTCGCGCTGCGCCAGTGACAGCCGCACTTCGCGGGTCGTCTCCTGCAGCAGCCCGTTGGCGGCCCCTGTCACCAAACCGAACGCGCCCCAGAAGACTCCGAACACCGAGAACAGGGCGGGGCCCAGCTCGCGGGCCGCCAGGTACAGCACGGTGTAGCCGCATATCGCGCTGACTGCGGTGGCAGCACCGATACGCGCGACGCTGGAGCGGGTGCTGGGTCCGGCGTCAGTCACTTCCGGTCCAAGGGAGGGAGCTGCTTCTCGTAGAGCCATGCTGTCCACAGCGGGCGCAGCGATTCGTCGGAGTATCCGGCGGCCAGGCCCGTGAAGTCATCGGTGATTACCGTGCTGTGCCGGTATCGGGTTGTCCAGTCTTGCAGTAGTGTAAAGAATTTCGTGTCGCCCAGGCGCAAACGCAAGGCATGCAGTGTCAGCGCTCCGCGCTTGTACACGCGATCGTCGAACATCAGCCGTGGGCCCGGATCGGCCAGAATCAAGTCTTGGGGAAGGTCTTTCAGTTTTTGGTGGTAGTGGCGCGCCCGGGCATCGGCCGAGGGACCGCCGGACTCCTCTGACCACAGCCATTCCGCGTAACAGGCAAATCCTTCGTGCAACCAGATGTCACGCCAGCGCCGCGCCGTGACGCTGTTGCCGAACCACTGGTGTGCCAGTTCGTGCGCCACCAGTCGCTCGGAGTGTCTCGCGCCATCGCAATGATTGGCGCCGAATACCGAAATTCCTTGTGCCTCAAGTGGAATATCGAGTTCGTCATCGGTCACCACCACGGTGTATCCGGCGGCGAATGGGTAGGGGCCGAACTGTTTGATGAACAACTTCATCATCTGCGGCTGTCGGCCGAAGTCGTGCTCGAACCGGTCACGTAGCCGTGAGGGCAGTGCGGCGTTCATGGCGATCGGGCTCTTGGCGAGTTTGACCAGTTGGTAGTCGCCGATCTGGAGCGTTGCCAGATACGGTGCCATCGGCTCGGGCTGTTCGTATGTCCAGGTCGTGTGTGCGGACCGGACTCGTCGGGATATCAACTCCCCATTAGAGATAACGCAGTACGGACTGTCGCTGCTGATGACAAACCGATAGCTCGCCTTGGAGCTGGGGTGGTCGTCGCAGGGGAACCAGGATGCCGCACCGTTCGGCTGCCCGGCCACCAGCACCCCGTTGGACAGCTCCTCGAACCCGACGTCCCCCCACATGCTGTTGATGGGGCGTGGTGATCCGCCGTACCGAATCGCGATGGTCATTGCCGCTCCCGCCGGAATGGCAGAGACCAATTTGACGGTGATCTTGCCGGCGCGATGCCCGAAATGTGTTGGACGCCGCCCATTCACCGTCACCTTCGAAACGCCGAGGGTATCGGCCAGATCGAGGGTGAACTCCTTGAGGGTGGCGAGGGTGACGGCGGTGATCGTCGCGCTACCGGTCAGCCGGTTGATGGCCACCTTGTATTCCAGGTCCAACTCATACCGGGACACCCGGTATCCGTAGTTGCCGTTTTGTGGCAGGTAGGGATCGATGATCGGAGGCCGTGGGGGGAGCCGTTTGGCTGCCTTCTTGCCTGGTTTGGTCATGCGGCCCCGGAACTCTTACTCGGGGAAACCTTGCCGCCTTTGGTCTTCTTCGGTGCCATCGGGTCCAGCTTGCCCCATGGCGAAATGGGATTGCCCTGCCACCTGGTCGACGGGGGGACGACGTCGCCGCGGACCACGAGGGAGGCGGGACCGACGGTGGCGCCGGACCCCAGTTCGGCGGCCGGCAGCGCCACACAGTGCGGCCCGAGGGTGGCCCCCTCGCCGAGTACCACGGTGTCCATCCGCATGATCCGGTCGTGGAACAGATGTGTCTGTACCACGCAGCCCCGGTTCACGGTGGCACCCTTGCCTAAGGTCACCAGATCAGCCTCGGGCAGCCAGTACGTCTCGCACCACACACCGCGGCCGATCTTGGCGCCCAGACCGCGAAGCCACCAGTTCTGCATGACGGTTCCCGACGCCGCACGCGCGAACCACACGGCGGCAACGGTTTCCACGAAAGTGTCGGCGACCTCGTTGCGCCAGACGAACGACGACCAGAGCGGCTTCTCGACGGCCTTGGTGCGACCCACCACCAACCATTTCGCCACCACGCTGACCACCCCGGCCACGGCGCCGGCGATCAGCAGCACCACACCACTGAGCGCTCCGGCCACCCAGAAGTTGAACCGGATGGCGATGTTCTGCAGGGCCAGAAGGACCCCGACGCCGATTCCGAAGGTCACGATGATCGGGATGATCCGGCAAGTCTCCACGATGCCTCGCATGACCTTGAGGCGGAACGGAGGCGCGAAGGTCAGTGCGGAGTCTGCACCATCGGCCTTGCGGCGCAGCCGCTTTGGCGGACTGCCGATCCATGAGGATCCCGACTTGGCCTTGTGTGGCGTCGCAGATAGAACGGCGACCAGCGCATCGTTGGGCACCCTGCGCCCCGGCTGGGTGATCCCGGAGTTCCCCAGGAATGCGCGCTTGCCGATTCGGGCCTTGGCGATGTGAATCCAGCCGCCGCCCAACTCGTAGGACGCGACCATGGTGTCGTCGGCCAAAAACGCGCCGTCGTCGACCTCGGTGAACTTCGGCACCAGCAGGGCCGTCGAAATCTCAGTGTCCTTGCCGATTTTCGCGCCCAGAATACGCAGCCACCATGGAGTCAGCTGGCTGGCATAGATGGGGAACAGATAGTTGCGGGCCGCGTCCATCAGGCGCTCGGTGGCCCACAACTGCCATCCTTGCCGACTGCGAACGGGGTGGTAGCCCTCGTGGAGGCCGAGCGATAGCAGCCGCACCAAGACGACGGTGATACCGGCGTACACGATCACGCTGACCAGAGCCGCTGCCGGTGTCCAGATAAGAGCGGGCACAACGGCTTCACAGATTGTGGCGGCATTCCGGATGCCATACGCGACCACGGCCAGACCTGCTGCCAGCGCGAGCAAGGGAAGTCCGCCGAGCAGAATCGACGTCAGCCCGTAGATGGGAACCCATTGTCCGGCCCGGGGCGGGCGGTAGTCGGGCCACGGATGACGGGCCTTCCCGGATTTGACCGCCGGCGAGCCCTTCCAGTACTGCCCGTTCTTGACCCTGCCGACGACACCGGAAGCCGGTGCGACATCGGCGTTCTTACCGACAACGGCTCCCGGTAGCAGGGTGGTCCGGGCACCGACGGTGGCGTCATCGCCGATGACGATGGGGCCGACATGGAACTTGTCGCCATCAACCCAATGTCCCGAGAGGTCAACTTCTGGTTCGACGGAACTGCGGTCACCGAGATCGAGCCAGCCCGTCACGGGCGGCGAGGAATGCAAATCGACGCCGTTGCCGACCCGTGCACCCAGCGCCCTGGCGTAGTACACCATCCATGGTGCGCCGGAAAGGTTCTCGGCACCACTGGCGGTGGCGAGCCGGTCCGCGATCCACACCCGCAGGTGCACGCTGCCGCCGCGTTCGTATATGCCGGGCTTGACTCCGGACAGCAGCAGCCGCGCCCCGATGACGGTGATACTCATGCGGCCCAGGGGAGTGATGAAGAGCAGGAAGGCTGCCAACAGCACCCACCAGTTGACGGTGACCAGCCACGGCACGTTGCTGAACATTGCGAACACATTGTTGGCCAGGGCAAGCCAGGTCGCCCACTGCAGACCCGTGAGCGTGGTGAGCGGAACCGTCGCCGCCAGCTGAACCAGCTCGGCACGTCGGGGCACCGGCTTGACGATCCGGGGTTCGACGTCGACGGGAGGCGCGAGCTCATCCAGATAGGTGGCCAGCGATCCCAGTCGCGGCTGGTCGTACAGGTTGGCGACGGTCACCTGCGGGTAGCGTTGCCGCAAGGCCGCGACCAACTGGGCTGCGGAGAGCGAACCACCACCAAGGGCGAAGAAATCGGCCCCGGG
The DNA here is from genome assembly GCF_001853795.1 of Mycobacteroides franklinii. Taxonomy (NCBI): domain Bacteria; kingdom Bacillati; phylum Actinomycetota; class Actinomycetes; order Mycobacteriales; family Mycobacteriaceae; genus Mycobacteroides; species Mycobacteroides franklinii. The sequence goes on along the minus strand of NZ_MLIK01000019.1, from coordinate 169,852 downwards.
CCCGTCGATGGGTGCTGCCAGGATGTCGCGCCACAATCCGGCGAGCCAGCCCATGGTGCCGCCGAGTTCGGTTGCGTCATCGTCGGGACCCGCACCCGGGGGCGGCCACGGCAGCGCGTTGCGGTCGACTTTTCCTGATGTGCGGGTGGGTAGTTCGTCCAACTTGACCAGTCGTGGCACCAGCGCCGCGGGAAGCGATTCGGCCAGGCTCGCGCGGGCAGCGGCGATATCGAAGTTGGGGTCGGCGCTGGCGATGTAGCCGACCAGCACCGGGGTGCCGCTGGCGGTCTTGCGCACCGCGGCCGCGCCGCCGCTCACGCCGGGCAGGTTGACCAGCGCCGCGTCCACCTCGCCGAGTTCGATGCGGCGGCCACCGACCTTCACCTGGTCGTCGGCGCGGCCCTGGAAGTACAACCCGTCGGGTTCCAGGCGCACCAGGTCGCCGCTTCGGTAGGCCCGCGACCAGCCCAGAGTGTCGAGAGGAGCGTACTTTTCGGCATCCTTCTCGGGGTCGAGGTACTTGGCCAGACCGATACCGCCGATGACCAGCTCGCCGATCTCGCCATAGCCGACTTGGTTGCCCTGTGCGTCCACGACCGCCAAATCCCAACCAGGAAGCGGCAATCCGATGCTGACGGGGCTCACCCCGTCGAGCCTGGCCGCGCAGGCCACCACGGTGGCCTCGGTGGGGCCGTAGGTATTCCACACTTCGCGTGCGGCACCGTCCTCACCGGTGGCCAGCCGCTCGGCCAGATCGGGCGGGCAGGCCTCGCCGCCGAAAATCAGCAGGCGCACCGCCTCCAGCGCCTCCGCCGGCCACAGTGCGGCCAGGGTGGGCACCGTCGAGACCACGGTGACATCGCGGGACACCAGCCACGGCCCCAGATCCATGCCGCTGCGCACCAGCGAGCGCGGTGCGGGCACCAGGCAGGCGCCGTATCGCCAGGCGAGCCACATCTCCTCGCAGGAGGCGTCAAAGGCCACGGATAGCCCGGCGAGCACCCGATCATCGGGTCCGATCGGGTTGTCCTGCAAGAACATCTCGGCTTCGGCATCCACAAAGGCGGCGGCGTTGCGATGCGTCACCGCCACGCCCTTGGGGGTGCCGGTGGACCCCGAGGTGAAGATGATCCACGCGTCATCGCGCGGTGTCGGTTTGGTGGCGCGCCAGCCTCGCGAGGAGCCTGGCCCGCGGACGAGTCCGTCGGGGGTGATCACGGCCGCCACCTGGGCCTCGCCGAACACGAGCGCCGCGCGTTCTTCGGGGTCGTCGGCGTCGACCGGAACGTACGCGGCTCCCGCGGCCAGGGTCGCCAGGATGGCCACGTACAGCGAGTAGCTGCCCGAGGGCATCCGGATACCGACGCGATCACCGCGCCCGATTCCGCGGGTACCGAGCCATTCGACGCTCGATTCCACGTCGACAATCAGCTCGGAGTAGGTCAGCTGGATGGTGCCGTCATCGATGGCCGGCGCGTCGGGGTGCTCCGCGGCGGTCGCGTAGAGGATGTCGATCAGGGTGCGTGCGGGAGGTGCCGACCTACCGAGGAGATATTGCGGAGGTACCGGGTGCGCCGGGGCTTCCTGCGCGGCGGGTTGAGGCGCGTCCTGAGGCGCCGGATCCGGTGCCTCCTCGTGCGCGCGGCTCGTGGGTGACTCGTCAGGGCCGGTCACGCTTCTCCTCGGGCGGTTGGTGGGCTGCCGCAGCGAAGCCTATCGGTCCGGATGCGACGAGGCTCGTCGCCGCGCAGAGTCGCCCCGTTTGGGAGCGTGATGCCCCGAGTCGTCATCTCGGCGGGTTGGTTCGCTAGAGTTCCCAGCTTTCGCTTCCGTGGGTGCGGATGGCTATTGAACTGGTGCGATGCACTCACTGCTCTTTACGGAAGGTTCGGGTCTTGTACAGGCTGGCAACGGTGGTGATCAGCAGCGTCACCACAATCACAGCAAGACTTGCCAGCGTGGGGATCTCGGGCACGTGGACCGGCTCGCCGCCATTGATGAAGGGCAGCTCGTTCTCATGCAAGGCATGCAGGATCAGCTTGACCCCGATGAAGAACAGGACGAACGCCAGTCCCTGTGACAGGTACACCAGGCGCTTGAGCATGTCGCCGAGCAAGAAGTAGAGCTGCCGCAGACCCATGAGCGCGAACACGTTGGCGGTGAACACCAGGTAGGGCTCTTTGGTGAGTCCGTAGATGGCGGGGATCGAGTCGAGGGCAAAGAGCAGGTCAGTGGTGCCCAGCGCGACGATCACCAGGAACATCGGCGTGATCAATCTGGCGCCGTTCGCGCTGCCGTCCCGGATCCACAACCGCAGCCCGTCCCACTTGTCGGTGGTGCGCAGGTGCTTGCGGGCGAATTGCACTACGGCGTTGTCCGCGTCGTCATCGTGCTCGGTGTCACGCGCCAGATTGATGGCCGTGTACACCAGGAACGCGCCGAAAAGATAGAAGATCCAGGAGAACTGTTCGATGGCGACCGCGCCCAGGGCGATGAAGATGCCGCGGAAGATCAGCGCCAGGATGATGCCGACCAACAGGGCCTCTTGCTGGTAAACCCGGGGCACTTTGAAGCTGGCCATGATGATCAAGAAGATGAACAGGTTGTCCACCGACAGGCTGTATTCGGTGAGCCAGCCTGCGTAGAACTCCAGCCCGTACTGGCTGCCGTGGAAGAACCACACCCACAGACCGAACGCCACCGCGAGTCCCACATAGATACTGAGTGCGGTGGCGCTTTCGCGTGTCGAGGGCTCGTGAGGTCGTCGGCCGATCACCACGACGTCGACCAACAGGATCGCGACCGTGACGGCCAGGGTGATGATCCATTCGAGCTGAGAAACCTGCATTGATTCGATCCTCCGGTCGCCAAAACGCCGGAGGTCTCTTCCGCCGACGGATGACCGGCCCGCGGTACCGACCGGTCCGACAATGGCCGATGTGATGACGACACCGCAGCGAAGGAATACTCCCCTCCAGTACCCAGTCTGCCCTACGCCGCGGTTATCGGAAAGTCGGGTCGGCCGCGGGGGTGAGGTTGCGGGTTTGAATCACCGTGCGCAATGTGCTTGACGGTGACCTCGGACGACGGGCACACTGCCGACAGGTCATGAGTACCAGCGATAAGCCCTGGCTAGCTGGTCGGCAACCCTCCTCCATACCGTTTGTCTTCGCGCAGGCGGCTCATCCACGGCGGGGTGCTCCAGGTGACGACCTGGCCGCGCTCAACCGTGCGCGGCAAGCGTGGACTCGCCGGGCGGGTCCGGTGAGATGGGATGTCGCATGTCAGCGTCACAAGAATTCGGGTCCGAGCAGCCGACCGCGCGCGTAGTGGGCGCTGATACCAAAGTTCCACTGGCCCAAGGTGGCTGGATCAGATACGCCAATTTCGATTATGCGGCCAGTGCACCTGCGCTGCGCGATGTCGCGGACCGTGTCACTGAGCTACTGCCGTATTACGCCAGCGTGCATCGGGGCGCGGGGTACGCCTCGCGCGTCTGCACGAGGCTCTACGAGGGGGCCCGGGACGTTGTGGCGCGTTTCGTCGGCGCCACCGACGATCAGAACGTGATTTTCACCCGCAACACCACGGACTCATTGAATCTACTGGCGTCCGCGGTGCCGGGCGAGGTGGTGGTGCTCGATATCGAACATCACGCAAATCTGTTGACCTGGCAGCGATATGGTGCTCGGGTGGTGGCGCATCGAGCCACCGTCGCGGACACCGTTGCCGCGTTGGATGAGGAGCTGGCGCGCAGCCCCGCAGCACTGCTGGCCGTCACCGGCGCCTCCAATGTCACCGGTGAGGTGTTGCCCCTGGCCGAGCTCGCCACCGTGGCGCACCGCCACGGGGCGAGAATCGTCGTGGACGGGGCGCAGTTGGCGCCACACCGCCGAATCGATCTGGCGGCCTGTGGAATTGATTACCTCGCATTCTCTGGGCACAAGTTGTACGCGCCATTCGGCGTGGGAGTCCTTGTGGGCCGGGCTGACTGGCTCGACGCCGCGAGGCCCTATCTCGCGGGTGGCGGGGCGGTGCGCAACGTGGGTATCGACGGGGCCGAATGGTTCACCGGACCGCAGCGGCATGAGGCGGGTACGCCCAATGTGGTCGGTGTCGCCGCGGTCGTCGCGGCGTGCGAGGCATTGACTGCTCTCGGCGATGTCGGACATGTCGAGGCCGCGCTTACCGCGCAACTGCGCGACGGGCTCGATGCGATCGATGGCGTTGACACCCTACGTATCTGGGACAGCGGTCGTGATGTGCTGGGCATCGTGTCCTTCACCGTCGCCGGGTATACGCCGTCGGTTGTCGCGGCCTATCTGTCGGCCGAGCACGGTATCGGGCTGCGCGACGGCCGATTCTGCGCGCACCCGCTGTTGGCCAGGCTCGGCGCCCCCGGCGGCGCGCTGCGCGCGAGCATCGGGCTGGGAACCACCGCGGGTGACATCACGAGGCTCCTGGACGCGATCGACGAGCTCGTCGAGCACGGACCGGCTTTGACCTACGCCGAGATCGACGGTCAGGTCGGGCCCGTGAACGATCCACGTCCGCTCCCGGATTTTCTGGTGGCCTGAGTCCCCGTTCTCATATCCGTAACTTTGAATACGTGATACTTTCAGTCCGACACATAACGGGTCGGACTGACAAGGACGTCGAATGACTAGTGCGCGTGTGCGGGGTAGCGGGGCCAGCGAGCGTGAGCAGGGTGTTCCCGACCATGAGGTCGTGATCATCGGGGCCGGCTTCGGGGGTATCGGGGCTGCGGTGGAGCTCACCAAAAGGGGAGTCCACGACTTCGTGATCCTGGAGAAGTGGGGGGCCGCCGGCGGCACCTGGCATGCGAACAAGTACCCGGGTGTGGCCGTCGATATCCCGACCTTCATCTACAGCTTCTCCTACGACCAGAAGACCACCTGGTCGAAGTTCTTCACACCGGGCGATGAACTCGAGCAGTACGCCAACGAACTCGTCGACAAACATGAACTGCGCGGCAAGATTCGATTCAACACGCGTGTGGTGCGTCAGGAATTCGATGAGGGACAAAACATTTGGGTGCTCACGCTGGATGACGACAGCGTGATCACCGGCCGGCATGTGGTTGCCGCGACCGGTGGGCTCGAGCAACCCAAACTCCCCGAGATAGAAGGTATCGATTCCTACCAGGGCGTCCTGATGCATACCGCTTTGTGGGACAAGGGTGTTCAGCTTGCCGGGAAGCGGGTGGCCGTCATCGGAACCGGTGCCACATCGCTGCAGCTGGTTCCGGAGATCGCTCCGGAGGTTGGCCATCTCACCGTCTTTCAGCGCACACCCATCTACGTGGGGCCCAAGCCCGACTGGAAATACAACGGGTTCTGGCGGGCGCTTTTCGGGTTCCCCGGCGTCGCCAAGGGCATTCGGCACGCCATCAACCTCAGCACTGCGTACATCCCGGATGCCGTGTTCAAGCTCGACTCCAAGTATGCCGAGTCCGCGTCGATGGCCCTTGCCAACCGGATCCGGCGCTGGATGCGTACTCAGGTCGACGACCCGGTGACTCGCGAGAAACTGCTGCCCTACTACGGATTCGGCTGTAAGCGCCCGTCGTTCTCCAACAGCTATCTCAAGACCTTCAATCGCCCGAATGTCGCCTTGGTGACCGAACCGATTCAGCGGATCACCGAGAAGGGTCTGCTGACGGCGGATGGCGTCGAGCATGAAGTGGATGTACTGATCTGCGCCACCGGATTCGCCATCTGGGATCATATGCCCGCCTTCCCGACGGCGGGCCGGGGCGGCAAGGACCTGAAGCAGTTCTTCCAAGAGAATCGTTACCAGGCATATCAGGGTGTTTCGATCCCCGATTACCCCAACTTCTTCCTCGTGCTCGGTCCCTACGGATACGTGTTCGGGCCGTATCACATGCTGATCGAGTCGACGACCGCGCACGCGGCCCGCGTCATCGCGGAGACGAAGAAGCGCGGTGCTACCACCGCCGAGGTGAAGCCTGATGTGCACCAGGCGTATTTCGACAAGATGCACGAGCGCAACAAGAATCACCTGTGGCTCTCGCCGGCATGCTCGACCGCCAACACCTACTACATAGACAACCACGGCGATTCCCCCTTCCGCCCAGGCGGTTTCGGTGAAATGTACTTCCACAACAAGTACTTCCGGCTGGACAACTACCGCTACGGCACCGAGACGGCTGCGCCGGTCGTGAAGGCGGCGTCGAAGCGTAAGCGCAACAAGGAGGTTGTGGGATGAGACTGTGGCCTGGACGCAAACCAGAACTCGTCGTGGTGACCGGCGCCGGCAGCGGCATCGGGCGAGCCATCGCAATCCAATTCGCAAACGGCGGCGCGGAGGTGGTGGCCTCCGATCTGGATCTGAACACGGCCCAGGAGACGGCGGAGATCATCCACAACAAGGGGCAGCGGGCGGTGGCCTTCCAGCTCGATGTCACCGATCCGGCGGCCTGGGAACGGTTCGCCGAGCAGGTGCGGGCGGAATACGGTGTGCCTGATGTCCTGGTGAACAACGCGGGCATCATGGTCGGCGGCCGTTTCTTCGACCTGGAGCAGGAGCATTGGGAAAAGCAGTTCCGGGTCAACGTCTTTGGTGTCGCCTATGGTGGCCGAGCCTTTGGCAAGCAGATGGCCGAACGCGGGCGCGGCGGTCAGATCGTCAACATTGCCTCGGCGGGGGCAATCACCCCTACGCCGGTCTTCCCTGCCTACTCGGCCTCGAAGGCGGCGGTGAAAATGCTGAGCGAGTGTATGCGGATGGAGCTGGGGCCCAAGGGGATAGGGGTTTCGGCGGTATGTCCCGGATTCATCAACACCAATATCGGGGTAAATGCCACGATTGCCGGTCTGGATGTTCGCGACGATGTGCGTGAGCGTGCGAACAACATGATGCGGGCCTTCCAGTCGTCTGCGCCGATGCGGGTTCTCGACCAGCTGATCGGTCCCCCGCAGGTGGCGCGCGCGACGGTACGCGCGGCACGCTACAACTTCGCGGTGGCTCCGGTACGCCCCGAGGCGTGGCTGGGCTACTTCCTGAGCAGACTCCTGCCCGGCCTCAATCGGCACTTCATGTATCCGATTCCGTACTGGCTGGGACTCGATATCGACACGCTCATGCCCAGGGTGCAACGCGTCATCGATAACCTGACCGAACGCACCCAGACATCAGCGGTGGCGGAGCAGTCGCCCGTCTGATCGGTACCGATCCGCTCAGCGGGAATTCAACGATGGCCCACAGCTGCTCGCGTAGGTACCGTTGCGACTGTGGCGACGCAACATCAAACGTTTCGGGTCTTCACTGACGATGCTGCCGGTTGGCAGGAGCTGACCAGCGGAACGGGTGTTACCGCACGCGTCAACGCGCCCGACCTCAAGCAGGCGCAGCGGGCCCGACACTCCCTGCGCGCCGCGCACAAGGACGCCCCCGCGGTGATCCTGGACGTGTACGTGCACATCGAGGCGGATTCGCGATCGGCGCGTAAGCATTTCGCGAGCTTGCGGGTGCCGGCCGCGGTCTCGTACGCAGGCACTCCCGAAGGGCTGGCGGGTCTGATCGCGGACATCTATCTGGCCGGGGTGGCCGATGGGGTGACCCTGATTCCGGCATCGCCGAACACAGATATCGATTGTGCTGCACGACGGGTGTTCGCCCTGCTACCGCAGCGGGTCCCGCTGGCCGCCTAGCGCAGGCCGTGGCAGCCCGATCACCAGTTGTCGTAGCCGCCCTCGGGGCCCAGCATGCGCTCCAACCGGGTGCGGTTGATCTTCGCGAGTTCATTGCGGGTCACCTTGCGTTCGGTGTCCGCGTCGTGATGCATCCGATCGGAGATCGCCCGCAGTACCGAGGCCCCGTCCTGACCACACAGGTGCATGACGAAACGGTGGCCGAAATGATGTTCGTATCTGTGGGCGGCGGCTCGCAGCGCTGCCATCATCCCCGGCGTCTCATCGCGGATCGCGCACTGTTCGGCATGTGATCGCACGCTGCCAGGCCGTTTGCCCAGCGGAGGATAGGCCGTCAGCATCTCGTCCAGCGATTGCTCCGACAACGCGAACAATTCGTTATCTGCGCACCGGAACAGCGAATCGTGGTCCGCGAACGGACGTGTCGCGGCGATCTTCCTGGCCCAGGTCACACTGCCACAACACTCATACAGCGCGTGGACCGCTTTGGTGTCGGGCATCTGGTTGAACGTGTCGCGGCCGATGCCCTGATGCATCAACATATGACCATGATTCGACGGATGGCCGCTGTTCGCTAGAGGGGGACCGTTGATTTTGCAGGAGCTTAACGCGACGTAACATTGCACCGAGCAGGACTGGGGAAGGAGTGGGGGACAGTGACCGATCCGGCCTGGCAGGAATACCCGCAGGAGCCGTGGCCACCCGATGAGGTGATCCCGTATCCCGAGGATCCGAAGCCTCCGAAATGGCCGTGGATAGTCGCCGGCGTCAGTGTGTTGGCGGTGCTGGCGATAGCCCTGACCTCCATCTTGGTCATAACCCGCCGAACCGAGGTGGCCGCGCCGACCACGGTCACCGTCACCCCGTCGACAACCTGGACCGGGCCCAATGACGTCCCGCTGCCATCGACGACCGAGCCGCCTCCGACGACAACAGAGCCACCGCCGCCGCCGAACCCCAGTACCGGTGTCCAGACCACGCCGACGACCACCGAGGCGCCTCCGGTTCCCACCACCACCGAGGCACCGAAACCGGTGCCGACGACGGGTGAGGGCCCTGGTGGTTCGGGGCATGGCGGCAAGAGCGTGACGTACAGCGCGTGGGGCTCGGGCGCCGACCCGATGCCGCCGCATTTCGGCTTGAAGGTCAGTTATTGGACCGGCACTGAGTTGGTGACGATCCAAGACATCAAGCTGCCCTGGGGTGTGTCGGTGACGATAACCAACTCGGCGGCGTCACCGCGCATGGTCGTCGACTGGGGTGAGGCCAGTTGCTCCATCACCATCGACGGTGACGTGGTTGCCACGAACAGCGGCCCCATGGGCGCCGTCTGTGTTGCGCCCTGACGCTTAGTGCCCCTGGGTCTTGAGGCGCTCGAACGACGCAAGCACCTCGGCTTCTGCCTCGGCGCGGCCCACCCAGTCGGCGGCCTTGACGAACTTGCCGGGCTCCAGGTCCTTGTAATGCACAAAGAAGTGCTTGATGGCGTCCAGCTCGAAGCTCGAGACGTCACCGATGTCCTGGATGTGATCCCAGCGCTTGTCGCCGGCGGGCACACACAGCACCTTGTCGTCACCACCGGCCTCGTCAACCATCTTGAACATGCCGACGGGCCGCGCCTCGACGATCACGCCGGGGAAAACGGACTCGGGCAGCAGCACCAGCGCGTCCAGCGGATCGCCGTCCTCGCCGAGGGTGTTCTCGATGAACCCGTAGTCGGTGGGATAGGCCATGGGCGTGTAGAGGTAACGGTCCAGGCGCACTCGGCCGGTCTCGTGATCGACCTCATACTTGTTGCGCTGGCCCTTGGGGATCTCGATGGTGACGTCGAACTCCACACCCGCTCCTTGAATGTCGGTGGTACTTAACAGTCGGTCTTCGCGCAAGCGCTCATCCAGCGCGCACCAGGATAGCGATACCCTGCAGAGCATGGTCACCGCCAGGGCACTTGATCCGCGTCGCTGGCGGCGCTCTACCCATGTCCTGCTCGCCGTCGCTGTCGTGCTGGCGATTGCCGCTCTGGTACTGGCGGTGTCGCTGACCACCGGCGCCTCCACCGCTCACCAGTTGCAGAGCGATGATCCGGAACCGGCGCTGGTCACCCCGAAGCCGGGTGTGGTGCCGGTTTCCGATTCCGCGCCGATTCCGACGGCGGACGGCCTGGCACAGGCCCTGGACAAGACGCTGGCCGATCCGGCACTGGGCATGTTCACCGGGCGGGTAACCGACGCGCTGACCGGCCGTGAACTGTGGCAGCAGGGTTCCACGGTGCCGATGGTGCCCGCGTCCACCAATAAGGTGCTGACCGCGGCGGCGGCGCTGCTCACCCTCGACCGCGACGCCAAGCTCACCACTTCGGTGGTGGCCGATACCGCGGGACAACGAGGACTGGTGACGTTGGTCGGCGGTGGCGACCCGATCGTCAGCGCGGCCCCGGCGGATACCGACACCTGGTACCGCGACGCCGCACGCATCAGCGATCTGGCCGACCAGGTGCGCAAGTCGGGAGTCGCCGTCACATCAATCACGGTGGATATCAGCCGATTCGGCGGGCCGTCGATGGCGCCAGGATGGGACCCCGGCGATATCGACGGCGGAGATGTCGCGCCCATCCAGGCTGTGATGCTCGATGCCGGACGCACCCAGCCGACCGACTACGACTCACATCGTTCCGTCACCCCCGCATTGGACGCCGGTCGCGCGCTCGCCACGGCACTCGGAGTCGACCCCGACGCGGTGCGACTGGACGCGGCGTCTCCGGCTGCGAAATCCATTGCGTCCGTTCAGTCTGCACCGCTGATGGAACGGCTGCGGGAGATGATGAACGCCTCGGACAACGTCATGGCGGAATGCATCGGACGCGAAGTGGCGCTGGCCTCGGGCCGCCCGCAGTCCTTCGCGGGCACCGTCGACGCGGTGACGAGTCAATTGCGCAGTGCGGGAATTGATCTGACGGATTTGACGCTACGCGATTCGAGTGGACTGTCCGTGGACGACCGGGTAACCGCGCGTACCCTCGACGAGGTCATCGGAGCCGCCGCCGGTCCCGACAAGCCGAAGCTGCGGCCGCTGCTGGACGTGCTGCCCATCGCCGGTGGCAGTGGCACGCTGTCGGAGCGGTTCATCACGCAGAACCAAGCGTCGGCGGGCTGGTTGCGCGCCAAGACGGGATCGCTTACCGGTGTGAACACGTTGGCCGGAGTGGTGACCGATGTCAGCGGGCGGGTGCTCACCTTCTCGCTGATGCAAAATCACGCCACCGCGCCCACCGCGCGCAATGCGGTGGACAACACCGCTGCGGTGTTGCGGTCTTGCGGATGTAGCTGATGGTCGATTCGGGTCGGGCCGCGCGGGGCGACGTGGGAACCGAGAGCCCCGAATTGACGGTTGGCCGCATGGTCAACTGGGAGTTCGCCGCGACCGTGGGCGCAAAGTTGACGCGGCCTGCGCCACCCACCACCGAGTACACCCGTCAGCAGGCCATCGCCGAGCTGTCGGAGGCGGCGCGGCGAGCGGAGGCGCCGGTGCGTGAGCTCACCGGCCTGGCCGACGGTCTGCTGGTGCCGGAGGCGCGGATCATCGACCGCCCAAGTTGGGTCGCGGCCGCGGCAGAGTCCATGCGTTTGATGGCCGGCGGCGGCGAGGGGGCCACCGGATTCTTGTCCGGCCGTATCACCGGGGCGCAGACCGGCGCGGTGCTGGCATTCGTTTCGTCGGGAATTCTCGGGCAGTACGACCCGTTCACCGCCGACGGCGCGGGTGCGCTACTGCTGGTCTACCCGAACATCATTGCCGTCGAGCGTCAACTTCGGGTGGTACCAAGCGATTTCCGGACGTGGGTATGTCTGCACGAGGTGACGCACCGTGTGCAGTTCTCCGCCAACCCGTGGCTGGCCGGCTATATGTCGGGCACCCTGGCGACGCTCGCCAATGAGCAAGAGGAAGATGTGGCAGGCATGCTCGGCAGGCTGGCCGAGTTTGTTCGCTCACCGAAGACTCAGGGCGAGAACGGAATCGTCGATCTGCTGCGCGCCATGCAGTCCGAAAGCGGCAGGGATGCATTGGATCGCCTGTTGGTACTGGGCACGCTCCTGGAAGGGCATGCCGACCACGTGATGGATGCGGTGGGGCCGGCGGTTGTCCCGTCGGTGTCGTCCATCAGAGCCCGCTTCGAGGCGCGGCGCTCACGGAAGCAACCCCCGCTGCAACGGATCCTCCGTGCGCTCATCGGCATGGATGCCAAGATGCGTCAGTACACCCGTGGCAAGAAATTCGTCGACCATGTGGTGGGAAAGGTGGGGATGGAGCGCTTCAACACCATCTGGCGTGATGCGGAGACCTTGCCCAAGCCTGCCGAGATCGAGGATCCGGACCAATGGATCGCCCGAGTTCTTTAGCGCTCCGCGGCGCGGTCAAAATATTTGGTGCTCAATATCTTCCGGGCGCAGCGGAAGTGGCGGTAGCCCTTTCGGGCGGCGCGGATTCGCTGGCGCTCGTGGCGGCCGCCGTCGCGCAGGACTGGGCGGTGACGGCGCTCATTGTGGACCACGGGCTGCAGCGGGACTCTGCCGAGGTCGCTGCCCAGGCCCGGGGCCAGGCGCTGGCCCTGGGATGTCGTGATGCGTTGGTTCTTTCGGTGATCGTCGACGGTGTGGGTGGTCTGGAAGCGGCGGCACGCAACGCGCGATATGCCGCGCTAGAGCAGTCCAGGGGTGGGCTGCCGGTGCTCCTTGCCCATACTCTCGATGACCAGGCCGAGACGGTGCTGCTGGGGCTCGGGCGCGGATCCGGCGGGCGTTCCATCGCCGGCATGCGTCCTTGGGATGCTCCGTGGGGCCGGCCCCTTCTGGATCTTCGCCGGACCGAGACACGTTCGGCATGTGCGGAATTGGGTCTTACTCCGTGGGAAGACCCGCACAACGTGGACTCCCGCTTCGTCAGGGTTCGTCTGCGTCACGAGGTACTACCGCTGCTGGAGCAGGTTCTCGGCGGTGGTGTCGCCGAGGCACTCGCACGCACCGCCACATCGTTGCGAGATGACGGGGATGCCCTCGATGCGCAGGCCCGCGCCGCGTTCCCGGCTTCGGAGGGCCTGGCGATCGCGAATCTGCGCGGCTTGACGCCCGCGATCCGTCGCCGGGTGATCAGGCTCTGGCTGCTGGCCGGTGGCGCACAGGACCTGAACGACAATCAGATTCGCGCGGTGGACGCGCTTGTCATGCAATGGCGCGGGCAGGGCGGCGTTGCCGTGGGCGCCGATCTGCCGTACCAGCGATTGGTGGCATCCAGGTCAGGGGACGAGCTAGTGCTATCGGTTCACGACGTCGCTAGGTAATCGTCGCTAGGTGATCGCGAAGTCCTCGGGTATCGGGGAGGTGAGCGTGCGCCGGTATTCGACCGGCGGCCAGGGCCACAGTTCGGGTACGCCGTCGGCTCCCAGATACCAACTGTCGCATCCGGTCGACCACACGGTGTTGGGCATTGCCCGGCGCACCTCGGCGTTGAATGTCTCCGCGGCATGCGCGGTGGGTGCCACCGATTGCACGCGGCCGGAACGGATCTTGTCGATCCAGTGCATCGCGAATTTGACCTGTGTTTCGGCGATCGAGATGAGCGAGTTGTTGCCGATCGGGCTGTTTGGCCCGATCAAGAGGAAGAAGTTCGGAAACCCGGCGAGCCCCACGGCACGGTAGGCGCGCGGCCCGTCGCTCCACGCATCGCTGAGCTTGATGCCCTCGCGCCCGATGACCTCCATGGGACGTAGATATGAATGTGCGTCGAAACCGGTGGCGCACACCAAGATATCGAGCTCGTGCAGGACTCCGTCCTTGGTGATGACGCCCTGTGGCACGATGCGGTCGATTCCCTCGGTGAGTACCGAGACATTGGGCCGCTGCACCGCTGTGAAAAATGGCACCGACATCACCAATCGTCGGCACAGCGGTTCATAGTCGGGATGCAATTTCTCGCGTAGCGCCGGGTCGCGGATGAGCAGTCGGTGTGACGCCCGCACGAATCCCTGGATGAGCTTGCGGCGTGCGCCGGGGCTCACCACCGAGCCGCCCACTCCGCGTTCAAAGTAGAAGCGCCACAATCGATAGGAGAATCTGTTGAGGACGGGTACGCGTGACCAGATGGATTTGGACAGCGCGGAGTAGGTGAAGTTGGGAACCGGAGCGACCCACTGCGCGGAGCGCTGGAATACCGACAGGTGCTGTACCTGATCGGCGAGTGCGCTGATGATCTGCACCCCCGAGGAGCCGGTGCCGATGAGTCCGACCCGTTTCCCGGCATACGGCACCGTGTGATCCCAGCGCGCGGAGTGAAAGCACGGGCCGGCGAAGCTGCGCAATCCGTCGATCTCGGGAAGGCGTGGCAGGTGCAACACACCGGTGGCGCTCACCACGACGTCGGCGCTATCGCGACTGCCGTCGGAAAGCTCAAGCTCCCAGTGGGATTGACCGGGTTCGTCGACCCATTCGGCGCGCGTCACGGCAGTGCCGAAGCGGATGTTGCGGCGCAGATCCTGCTTGTCGGTGAATCTGACAAAGTACTGGTGAATCTCCGAACCCGGTGAAAATCCCTTGCTCCAAGCGGGATTCGGGGCGAAGGAGTACGAGTAGTAACGCGAAGGCACATCGCATTGCAGGCCCGGGTAGGTGTTGTCTCGCCAGGTGCCGCCGACCTCGTCGGCCTTCTCGTAGACGGTGAAGTTGGTGATGCCACGGTGCCGGAGGGTGGAGGCCATGCAGAGGCCCGACATGCCCGCGCCGATCACCACCACGCGGATATCGCGGGATCGTGGCATTTCAACCGCTTCGTAAGCGCCATTGCTCACGTTTCCATAGTGGCCTATTTCGTAAACAAAGTCACTAGGCAATTGGGATGAGCCGCTTGCGCGAAGACCGTCCGGGGAGGTCGGCTTGGATTGCTCGTGTCGTCCATGGCACGCTGTCGGTCGTGACCTGCGAACAGGATCAGGCATGCGGCGAGCAATACAGCGGCGACGTGAAATCGGTGCTGCTCACCGAGGAGCAGATTCGCGCCAAGACGCTGGAGCTCGGTGCCGCCATCGGCGAGAAGTACCGGGACATCCCGGGTGATCTGCTGCTGGTGACGGTGCTCAAGGGTGCCGTCATGTTTGTGTCGGATTTGGCCCGCGCCATTCCGATCCCCACCCAGATGGAGTTCATGGCCGTCAGCTCGTACGGCTCGGCAACCTCGTCCTCCGGGGTGGTGCGCATCCTGAAGGACCTGGATCGGGACATCCAGAACCTCGATGTTCTGATCGTGGAGGACATCATCGATTCCGGGCTGACCCTGAGCTGGCTCATGCGCAATCTCGCCTCACGCGGGCCGCGCTCGCTGAACGTGGTCTCGCTGCTACGCAAGCCCGAGGCCAAGAAGGTCGACGTCGACGTGGCTCTCGTCGGATTCGAGATTCCCAACGAGTTCGTCGTCGGTTACGGGCTCGATTACGGCGAGCGCTACCGCGATCTGCCCTTCATCGGCACGCTGCATCCGCGTGTCTACACCGACTGATCAACTCAGTTCCCACACCACCGTGATGGCGGCGGTCACCGTCTGCTGACCGGCCTCCACCGGCGGGCCGCCGGCGGCACGCAACATCGCGAACTCGGCCCGCGGCTGCGAGGTGCCTCCAGTCTCGTCGACGCGCAACACCTTGCCCAGGGTGGCGCCCGCCAGCGCGGCGTACTGCTCGGCCCGGGCCTTGGCGTCGGCGAACGCCCGTTCGCGTGCCTGGGTGGACAGCTCGGTGCTGTCCTGCAGATCGAAGCTCACCCCGGACAGTTGTGCCGCCTCACCTCCCGCGGTGACCGCCTTGTCCAGTACATCGGAGACCTTCGAGAGATCGCGAACGGTGATCCGCACCGAATTGTCGGCGGCGTAGCCGGTGATCCGGTTGCCGTCGAACTGCGGGTGCACCGACATCCACGCGGTGCGGACATCCTCGGCGGCCACCCCGGAGTCGAGCACCGCGTCGATCACCGCGCGGGCCTTGGCTTTCACCTCGGCCATCACCCCGGCGATGCGGCGGGACCGTACCGACACCCCGACGGTCGCCTGGAACACGTCGGGGCTGCCGCTGGCCTCACCGTGGCCGACAACCGTGATGTCGCCCATGGCCTAATTCAGCTCCCAGATGACACTCACCTGGAAGGTCACCGTCTGCTGTCCCGGTTCCAACGGCGGAGCAAACGAGGCGTCGGCCTGCATGGGGGCGCGCTTACCCATCATCGGAGCGGGCGGAGGCACCGAGCCGTGAGATTCGTCGATGCGCAGCACCTTGCCCAGTTGGGAGCCCGACAGACCCGCGTACTGCTCGGCGCGGGCCTTGGCGTCGTTGAAGGCACGCTCGCGGGCGCTCTTCATCAGATCGGCGTCGTTGTCGAGATCGAAGCTGACGCTGGACAACCGTGCGGCATCTCCGCCGGCCCGCACGGCCTTGTCCAGTACGTCGGAGGCCTTCTTGAGGTCGCGGACATTGATGCGCACCGAGTTGGTGGCGTTGTAACCGGTGATGTGCGGCGGACCGCCCGGGGGGTATGTCTGTTCCGGCTGGATGGACAGCTCGTTGGTCTGTACGTCTTCGCGGGACACCCCGGCCCCGACCACAGCGTCGATGACGGCCTGCGCCTTCTCACTCGCCTGCGACAGCGCGCCGGATACGTCCATAGCGGTCACCGATACGCCGACATCGGCGCGCAGTACATCGGGTGCGCCCCTGACCTCGCCCTTGCCCACCACCGTCACGTTCCGGGTGGATTCCGGGCTTCCGCTGGAATCGTCACCGCAGCCGGCGAGGAGTACCGCCATCGTCGCGGCGCCAACCAGGGCGGTTGTCCGCGTCAACGTGTTCCGTTTTAGTGCCCGCATGTCACTTCCTGTCCTCCCCAACCATTACGGCACCACCAAAATCTTGCAGTGGCGCTCCGGATCACCGAGATCGGCAAAAGCCGAACCGACGTCTTCCAGACCTACCTCACCGGTGACGAGCGGCGCAACGTCGATCTCACCGTCTGCGATTCGCCGGAGCGTCTCGGAGAACTCGGTGGGGTCGTAGGCGAGGACGAATTGCACCGCAACTTCCTTGGCGATCCCGAAGTAGGGGGTGATGGCATCGGGCTCCATGCAGACGCCCACCACCACCACACGTGAGCTGTGCGGAGCGTCGCGCAAGACCTCATTGAGGATGCCCGGCACCCCGACGGCCTCGAAGATCACCGGTGCGCCCTTGCCGATCCGGGACCAGGCTTCGAAGGTGGGCTCGATCGTGGGGTCGACGACCTCGTGCGCGCCCATGTGCCGCGCCAGCTCACGCCGGGCGGGCGAGAAATCCGCGGCGACAATCGGCTCGATGCCCAGGTGGTGCAGGGCGGCGATCACGGCTATTCCGACGGGCCCGCATCCGATGACGATCGCTCCGGTGCCGGGTTGGATTCCCGATTTGTTGACCGCGTGCAGACCGACCGCCATCGGCTCGGTCAGGGCGGCGTGCCGGGGATCGAGACCGTTGGGGATGGGCAGCAATAGCGGCGCGCTGAGCAGCATCCGCTCGGCATAGGCGCCCAGGGTGCTGTTGCTGTAGACGATGGGTTCGAGTCCCTTGGCGGACAGCAGGATCGGAATCGAGGTCACCGCGGTTCCGGGCGCGGGCGCTTGGGTCCCCGGGCCGGCCTCCATCACCTCGGCCGCGAACTCGTGCCCCATGAAGACATCGGCACCCAAGTCGACGCCGTCGGTGAGGCTCGGCATGCCCGCCATCTGTTTGGACAGTTCGATGGCCTGGGCGCCGTGCTTGGCGAAATGCAGGTCGGATCCGCAGATTCCGCAGGCAGAGACTCTGACCAGCACCTGGCCCTCGCCGGGAACCGGCTCCGGCACATCGTCGCGATAGATCATTGCGCCGTCGCGTAGCACCGATGCCCGCATTAGTTGGCCGCCTTCTGCGCTCGATCGTCCTGATGTTCCCCGATGGCCTTGGCGACCGCGTCCCCCGCGCGTCCCAGTAGCTCGCCACGCTTGGCCTGCGCCCAGTCGTGGGAAGCCTGGGCGGCGGTGAGCTGACCGGTGAAGTGTGGAATCACCGTGCGGGCGAACAGTTCGTAGGACTTGAATGTCGCCGCCGGTGACGCCCAGTCGTGGCCGAGCATGAGGAAGGTGCCGAATCCGCCGGACTTGTCGAGTAAGTCCTGGATGTATTCGATGGCGTCCTCGGGCGTGCCGATGCAGCAGTTGCCTTCGTCCACATAGGCTTTGACGAATTCATGCGGGTCGATGGTGCCGTCGGCACCGTCCGTGCTGTTGGCCAGCGGGAGTACCCCAACCGCCCCGAAGTAGTGCGCGTAGTCGGGCAGTCCGTAGGTGCAGTCCTCGATGGCCTGTTCGCGCGTGTCGGCCAGGTGCATGATGCCGAGCACTCGCCAGCTGGACCGGTCCGGTTCGGGATGGCCGTGGACTTCCGCCTGCTCGCGGACCACTTCCCATGCGTTCTCCAGCGCGGCGAATCCGCCCGGGATCGACGCCGACAAGGACAGCAGTCCGGCGCCCAGCTTGCCGGCCAACCGTGGCCCGGAGGGTGAAAACATGGCAGCGGTAAGGATTTCCGGATATGGATGGGTGTAGGGACGTAGTTGAAGTTGCGCGTCGCGGAGGGTGAACCAGGATGTTTCGCGGCTGATGCGTTCCTCCGGCGCCGCGCGCAGCAGGGCCAGGATCGCCTCCAGGGACTCTTCCTGCATCTGTCGCTGGTCGACCGGATCGATGCCCATCATGTAGGCGTCGGTCGGCAGCGCGCCCGGCCCGGTGCCGAAGATGACGCGGCCCCGGGTGATGTGGTCCAACAGGATCCAGCGATCCACCACCATCAACGGGTGGTGATAGGGCAGTGACACCACCCCGGTGCCCAGTCTGATGTGCTTGGTGCGCTCGGCCGCGGTGGCGATGAAAACCTCAGGGCAGGAGATCAATTCGTATCCACCGGAGTGGTGTTCACCGAACCATGCCTCGTGGTAGCCCAGGCGGTCCAGCGCGACCACGCGATCCAGGTCGTATTCCAAAGCGGTGGTGGGATTTTGGCCGACAGGATGAAACGGGGTGATGAAGGCGCCGAAGCGCAGAGGTGCCGCGGGCATCAGTGCGCAACCTCTTGCAGGAATTTCAGCAGCGCGGCATTGACTTCTTCTGGCCGCTCTTGCTGAATCCAGTGTCCAGCCCCGTCGATCAGGAGATCTCCCCGATTGTCGGTGCGGTACTTCATGCTCCCCGCATGGTCGGTGAATCCGAGTACCGGATCGGCGGCACCCGCGATGAACAGCGAGGGCACCACCACATTCGCGCCCGAAAGGCGTTCGGTGAGGGCCCAGTTGCGGTCGAAGTTCCGGTACCAGTTCAGGCCGCCGGTGAATCCGGTGCGGGTGAATTCGGCTATGTAGTGCTCCAATTCGGCTTCGCTGAGCCACTCGGGTAGTGCACCGGGGTCGGGCATGCGCTCGACGAATCCGGCCGGGCCGGGCGCGATCATCGCGGCGCCGTCGATGCGGGCCATCCCTGCCATCATGCGGCGCATCGTGGCGGCCGGGTCGCGATTGAGGTCGGCGTCGGCGACTCCAGGTTCCTGGAAGTACAGGATGTAGAAGAAGTTGTCGCCGAACAGTTTGTTCCATGCCTGTGTGGGAGGTACCTGGCTGCGCCGGGTGAAGGGCACCGACAGGCCGGCCACTCCCGCGACGCGCTCGGGGACGGCGAGAGCGGTGTGCCAGGTGACGACGGCGCCCCAGTCGTGCCCGATGAATGTCGCCTTGCCGGCCCCCACTTCGTCGAGGATCCCCAGCAGATCGTCGGAGAGCGCCTCGATGTTGTAGTCGTCGATATGTGCGGGCACGCTTGATCTGCCGTAACCCCGCTGATCCGGGGCGATGACGTGGTATCCGGCAGCGGCGAGTGCAGGGATCTGATGGCGCCAGGAATACGCCAGTTCGGGGAAACCATGGGCCAGGACGACTGCCGGTTGGCCGGGTTCACCCGCCTCGACGATGCGAAGGTGCACCCCGTTGGTGGCGATGTCACGTTCCCGGATATCCACTGCGGCGTCGGTCATGAGCGCATTCTCACCTTCCGAGGGCGGTCAACAGCCTTGTTGTCGCGCGTTCTGATTGCCACTAAACCACAACGCGCAATCGCCGACCAGAGACCGCGGCCGTCGGTCACACTGGGGCGATGGAGTTCACGGCCACCGAGATCGCGGCGGACGTGCGTTCCGGCGCGATGGATCCGGTTGCCGTGGTCAAGCATGCACTCGCTCGAATTGTTGAGCGGGACAAGGAAATCTGTGCCTTCGCCAAAGTGCGGTCCGATGCGTCGGTGCGCGAGGCCGAGCAGCTGGCCCTTCGGAGCGACTTAGCCCGGTTACCGCTGGCGGGAGTGCCCGTGGCCATCAAGGACGTCATACCGGTCGCCGGTGAGCCCATGCGGATCGGTTCGTTGGCCACCTCCGCAGAGCCGCAGCCACACGATCACCCGCTGATCACCAGGCTACGGCGCGCGGGGGCGATCATCGTCGGCCTTACCGCCGTACCTGAATTATCGCTGTGGCCGAACACGGACGGTGTACACGGAATCACCAAGAACCCGTGGGCAACCGGGCGTACCGCGGGCGGGTCTTCGGGTGGATCCGCTGCCGCGGTTGCCGCGGCGATGGTGCCCGTAGCCGTCGGATCTGATGGATTTGGCTCGTTGCGGGTGCCGGCCGCCTGCTGTGGTCTGGTAGCGCTCAAGCCGGGGATCGGGGTGGTTCCGGCGGAACTCGGGGTGACCTCGTGGGGCGGCGTTGGAGTCAATGGTCCGATAGCGGCAACCGTCGCCGATACCGCGCTGCTCTTCTCGGCGCTGGCCGACGATCCGCGGCTCGCGGTAGTGGAAGCGCCGCCGTCGCTGCGGGTGGTAATACCCACCAACGAACCGGTCCCGCACGTATGGGCAGACGAGGCCGCGCGTGGGGCAGTGTCCGCCGTCCGGGAGACGCTGACGGATATCGGGCACTTCACGGCGACCGCGCATCTGCCCTACCCGCGCAATCTCCTGCCTGTCTTCGCGCGCTGGTTCAGTACCCCGGCCGCCGACGTCGAGGCCTGTGTGGTGGATCGTTCGGCGCTGCAGCGCAGGACTGTTCGGCATCTGCGACTCGGCCACCTGATGCGCGGCCGCGTTTCTGATGAACAGATCGCGGAGGCGGCGCAACGGGCCGAGAGGTTCTTCGACGACCATGCCGCCGATGTGGTGATGACGCCGACCTCGCCCAGAATGCCGGTCAAGGCCGCGGGCTGGTCGCGGCGCGGCTGGCTCGCCAACGTGGCGGCCTCATCGATGTCGACCACCTACACCCCGTTCTGGAGTCTGGCCGGTTGGCCCGCCATCACCGTTCCGGCGGGTATTCACCCCATCTCGGGCACCCCGGTGGGTGTTCAGTTCGCCGCACGCCCTGGCAGTGAGACGCTGCTCCTCGCGCTCGCCGGTCAGGTGGAACGGCACCGACCGTGGGAGCGGGTCCCCGCGCGCTACGCGTAGCGACAAGAGCCCGAAGACAAACGGGGCGCCACCGTCTATGGCGGCGGTGGCGCCCCGCACCGGTACGGGTCAGGGGGTGACCACCCGGTTGGCATGGTGTGCGAGTGAGATATCGAGGGGTTCGCACACCACGCCTGATTATGTGCATACGCTCGTGCTCAGAATATTAGACACTCCGGCAGTCTTGTCAACAGTCGTATCCGCCTCGGCTGGCGCCGGCTCTGTCTGGAATTTCTGTCACCCTCCCCGGTCGAAGATCACCGCCTGGTCGAAGCCGGCGGCCTGAGGGGTCGAATTGTGCTGAGCCGGTGAATGTTCAGGCGGCGATGGGCCCGGCGGCCAGGATGCGCTCGTAGTTCCACGGGGTGGGTGGCGTGATGGATGGCGGCGTCCATTCGGTGGTCCATCTGCCTTGTGGATGCGCCACCTCGACCGAGCTCACGCCGAGAATCGACTGGACCTCGCGGTAGGGCAGTTCGAGCAGCTCTTCCCAGGGGGCGGCCATCAGCAGGTCGGCACGGCGGCCACGCTCAACCGCCTGCCGGTAGTAGCGAAGTTTGAAGCGCACAGACGCGCCGGGCAGGGTGAGGGCTCCGAACAGTCCGAGCTTTTCCAGAGGGCCCGCGGGTTCCATTTGTCCGCAATGAAATCCGATGTTGGCCATTTCGCCGGCGATATCGGGGCCGTAGCCGCCGATGGTGTGAAACATGTCGTGCAGAGCGGTGCCCCGAATGATCATGTAGTAGAAGTCCTCATCCCAGTTGTTCTTCTCGGCGATCGGCCTGATGATGTCGGACTCGCCGAACACGCCGGCGTCGAGCTTGTTGGTGTTCAGGAACGAGAGGTAGGCGTGGCCCAGGCTGCCGAATGGCAGCGAGCTCAGATACTCCACGTCATTCAGCGTGGTGAGTAGATCTGGTTTGTGCTTGAACAGCTTTCGGCCGTTCGGATGGGATCGCACCTGGTAATAGGCGCGTGCGAAGACCGGCGCTTCCATGCCGAGGAACGCCTCGTAGATATCGCCGTGGTATTTGACGTCGATCAGCATGCGCCAGGCTTTGAGCCAGGGAGTCCACGTCGCGCGGTCGGGTACGGCACCGTCCGGATTAGAGTATTTGGCCAGGTTGATGGGCATGAAAATAATAATAGGCAGATTAATCAAAGTGTCAATATATTGCGTGAGGAGGCAGCGAGGGGATGGCTCGCAAGAGTGAGGCCGAGGGCAGGGCTCCCCGAGGTCGGGGCAGGCCTCCGGGCGGTGGAAACACGGCACAGCAGGCGCAGGCTCAACTGCTCGATGCCGCGGAGCGTCTCTTCATCGCGCGCGGATACGGCGCCTCCACCATGGATGCCATCGCGCGGGAGGCCGGCTACAGCCGGGCCGTGGTGTACCGCCATTTCCGGAACCGCGACGATCTGATGGACGCCTTGGTGGTCCGCTCGACGATGAGTGAGATCACCAAGATGGTCGGTCGCCTGATGGCATTGAATGGCCTCGCCGAGATCATTCCCGAGTCGATGGTCATCGTTTCGGTGGAGGTCGGCGCCAATCCGCTGCTAAAGGTGCTCGCCGATCGTGACGATCATGGCACAGTGGCGTCGCTGATTGTCAACGCCCCCAATCTTATTGACCTGTTGACGGCCATGTATGCGGGCGTCTTCAGCACCCGGATGACGGAGGTACGTCAGGGGGTTCGGCCGGAGGACGCGGCGCGATACGTGCTCTCCGTCGCACTGTCCCTGCTGCTCGGACTGATCCCGGGAACCGACAATCCCGAGCAGGTTCGGCGCTACGTCCGGGTTTTCATGTTGCCCACGCTGCTGGCGAACCCGCCGGAACCCGAGGCCGTCTTCATCTAGCGTGCCGCGGTTCGCGCCTTGATGAGGTCGGTGACGATGTTGGGGATCTCGTCCGCGTTCCGCGCGACTCTGCTGCCGCCACCCGGTGTGGCATCCGAAATCTGTTTGAGCACAGCGGCATCGGCATCTTCGGTGATTCCGAGGGTGATCAGGACGACGGGGCGTGCCGGGTCCTGCTCCTTCTTCAAGGTCGCGAGCAGCTGGTCCAGTGTCAGGCCATTGGGCTTTTCGTTGGATCCGTCGGTGATGATCACGACGCTGTTGACGTAGTGCGGGTCGTAGGTCGACTGCACCTTGCGAAATGCCGCGAGCGTGGTGTCATACAAACCGGTCCCACCGCCGACGAGTGCGTCCAGGCCGTGGCCTTCGTCGGCCAACAGCTGACGTTGGGTCTTATCGCCCACCTTCTCGCCGAGCGTGCGGATGGGCAGCAGGTCCTTCCAGTCCTGGCCGGGCCCGCCCTTGTCGATCGAGAATGCCCACAGGCCGATCTGTGCGTTCTCGGGGAACAGCGGGAGACCGTTGTCGATTGCCTGGCTCAGCAGGCCCACCCGGGTGGTGGGCCCGGCGGTGAACTTCATCGAGCCGGACACGTCGAGCACGGCAAGCATGCGGGAAGGCAAGGCCAGCACCGCGTATCGGCGCATCGCCGTGTCGAATGCCGTGAGGTCGTTCACGGTGAGCGTCTCGACGGCGCCGACACCGTTTCCGTTCAGCGGCGCGAAATCCGGCGCGCGGAACCCGGAGCGCGCCAGGGCATCCTTACCGTCGTCACCCGAGAAACGTTCGGCGAGTATCTCGCCGGAGCGTTTGGCGCTGGGATGCCGATCGTTGGCTGGTTCGGTCACCGCGATCGGATAGTTCAGGGCGGGCGTTCCTGTCGCGGGAACGACGGCGGTGAGCTTGGTGTCCGGGTGCCTTGCGTTGTAGTCGATGAGCTGTTGTTCGGTCGATACCGCCAGCCCGCCGGTCTTGGCCACCTCGCCGAGACGTTCCTCGGCGCTGCTCTGCTTGGTGTTGATCAGTTGTGCCTGCGCGATGGGAACGAGCGCCGCGGTAATCGCGTTGGGATCGCTCTTTCCTTGCTCGGCCTCGGCGAGCGCGCCCAGCACCGGGCCGGCCGCGACGGTGTCCTCCAGCGGATTGCCGATTCGCAGGCCTGGCTGCTTCAACACGCTCAGCCACGAATCGAACGTCGGCGTCTCGCCTTGCTTGGCCACCACCACGACGGGTGTTCTGGCCACCGACTGGCTTGCTGAATCCAGTGCGGCCCCGGTGGCGCGCATCTGCCTGGCCAACCAGATAGACGAATCGGGGAGCCACAGCGCGGGCGCACCGCCGGGCTTGCCGATGGTCGCGGCTGTCGCCGCGGAGGGCTTCGCGGTCACGGTGAATTTTGCGCAGCCGAGCTCTTTGGCGCCGGCGCCGTCAACCACCTTCGACACCGCAGGCGCGATGGCCGGATCGGCGGCGACGGCGAAGGTGTCGACGTCCGAGCACCGCTCGGACAGTTTCTTGTAGGCGAAAAACCCGAGCCCACCGAGCAGGAGGGCGACGACTGCCAACGCAATCCACTTGGGCCGACTCGATGCGCCCGAACGTTGTCTTCTGCGATGACGTTCACTGTGGCGACCAGGCATGACTGGACCTCTTCGTTCTCCGCCGCACGCAGACCTGATGCCCGCGTCGTGAGGCTCGCGCGATAGTACCGTGAACAAGATCACGGTTTTTCTCGACGAAGGTGCGTATCACGCCGTTTTTGGGCCGCAAATCATCGTGAAACGTGGACTCGGCACCACCGGAGCGGATGGTCACGCCACCTCCGCGTTCGCCCGCAGCGTAGTGCGCGCCACAGATGCGAACATGCAGGTGAGGTAGCCTGAAGGTTCTTATGTCTTCCCCCATGTCTACGGAAGGACCGGGCCGCTGACCGCGGCCGACGCTGTATGAACCGGACAAACGTGTTTCGCACCCTGGGCGTCATCGTGGTGGTGCTGCTGCTGGGGTGGTCGTTCTTCTATTTCAGCGACGACACCCGCGGATATAAGCCCGTGGACACCTCGGTCGCGATCAAGCAGATCGACACCGACAACGTCAAAAGTGCCCGCATCGATGACCGCGAGCAGCAGCTGCGACTGGACCTGAAGGCGCCGAACGGTGATACCGAGGGCAAGGACAAGGTCATCACCAAGTACCCGACCGGGTACGGGGTGCCACTGCTGGAAAAGCTGAACAGCAAGGGCTCGACCGTCAACACCACGGTGAACCAGGGCAGCATCCTGGGATCGCTGTTGCTGTACCTGTTGCCGGTGATCCTCTTGGTAGTGCTGTTCTTCGCGTTCAGCCGCATGCAGTCCGGCGGCCGGGGCATGGGCTTCGGTTTCGGTAAATCGCGTGCCAAGCAGCTGTCCAAGGACATGCCCAAGACCACCTTCGCCGACGTCGCGGGGGTCGATGAGGCCGTCGAAGAGCTCTATGAGATCAAGGACTTCCTGCAGAATCCGTCGCGGTACCAGGCGCTGGGGGCCAAGATTCCACGCGGCGTGCTGCTCTACGGTCCGCCCGGAACCGGCAAGACCCTGCTGGCCCGCGCGGTCGCCGGCGAGGCCGGGGTGCCGTTCTTCACGATCTCCGGTTCGGACTTCGTGGAAATGTTTGTAGGCGTTGGCGCTTCACGTGTGCGTGACCTGTTCGAGCAGGCCAAGCAGAACAGCCCCTGCATCATCTTCGTCGACGAGATCGATGCCGTCGGGCGCCAACGTGGCGCCGGTCTGGGTGGTGGACACGATGAGCGTGAGCAGACCCTCAACCAGCTGCTGGTGGAGATGGACGGCTTCGGTGATCGGCAGGGTGTCATCCTGATCGCCGCGACCAACCGCCCCGACATCCTCGACCCGGCGTTGTTGCGCCCAGGTCGTTTCGACCGCCAGATCCCGGTGTCCAGCCCGGACTTGGCAGGTCGCAAGGCCGTACTGAAGGTTCACTCTGCCGGTAAGCCTTTCGGGCCCGACGTCGATTTCGATGGTTTGGCCAAGCGCACCGTGGGGATGTCTGGCGCAGACCTGGCCAATGTCATCAACGAATCCGCACTGCTCACCGCCCGCGAGAACGGCACGGTGATCACCGCCGCCGCGCTCGAGGAATCGGTGGACAGGGTGGTCGGCGGTCCCCGTCGCAAGGGACGCCTCATCAGCGAACACGAAAAGAAGATCACCGCGTATCACGAGGCCGGGCATACCCTGGCCGCTTGGGCCATGCCGGATATCGAGCGGGTCTACAAGGTCACCATCTTGGCGCGTGGGCGCACCGGTGGGCACGCCATCGCCGTTCCCGAGGACGACAAGGGCCTGGCCACCAGGTCGGAGATGATTGCGCAACTGGTCTTCGCGATGGGCGGCCGGGCTGCCGAGGAACTGGTGTTCCGGGAGCCGACCACCGGCGCGGTCTCCGATATCGAGCAGGCCACCAAGAAGGCTCGTGCCATGGTCACCGAGTTCGGTATGAGCGCCAAGCTCGGTGCGGTGCGGTACGGCACCGAACACGGTGATCCGTTCCTTGGCCGCACGATGGGCACCCAGGCCGACTACTCCCATGAGGTCGCCCGCGAAATCGATGAGGAGGTGCGCAATCTCATCGAGGCAGCGCACACCGAGGCCTGGGCCATCCTCACCGAGTACCGAGATGTGTTGGACACGTTGGCCGGTGAGCTGTTGGAGAAGGAAACCGTGGTCCGCAAGGAACTCGAGGAGATCTTCAAGGACGTCCAGCGCCGTCCGCGACTGACAATGTTCGACGACTTCGGCGGCCGCATTCCGTCGGACAAGCCCCCCATCAAGACCCCGGGCGAGCTTGCCATCGAGCGCGGTGAGCCCTGGCCTCCGCCGGTGCCCGAGCCCGCGTTCAAGAAGGCTATCGCCGAGCAGGCGGGCGATGCCGCGCCCGCCAACGGTGTTCCGTCGGTGCCCGCCGGTCCGCATGGACATGTGCCCAATGGCCAAGGTGGGCAACCTGTTCCGCCAGGAACCAACTACGGCGCACCCGCCGGCTGGTACGCGCCGGGTTGGCCTCCTCCGGGGCAGGCGACCCACCCGCAGCCGGGTTATCCGCCGCCGGGCTACCAGCAGCACCCGCCGCAGCCGTATCCATATCCGGTGCCGACCCCGCATCAGCAGCCGGGCCCGGCTCCGGACGAGGGCAGTGAGAGCAAGAGCTGATATGAACTCGCCCGAGACGGCCGAGCGCAACGGCCATCCGACCGTTCACGTCTTCGATCAGGCGCGTGCCGAGGCCGCGGTCCGCGAACTGCTCTACGCGGTTGGTGAAGACCCGGATCGGAACGGGTTGGTCGATACCCCGGCCCGGGTGGCGCGCGCCTACCAGGAAATATTCGCCGGGTTGTACACAGATCCGGACACCGTGCTGAACACCACATTCGATGAACAGCACGATGAGCTGGTGTTGGTGAAGTCGATACCGATGTACTCGACGTGTGAGCATCATCTGGTGTCGTTCCACGGTGTCGCACACGTCGGATACATCCCCGGGGAACACGGTCGGGTCACCGGGCTGTCGAAAATCGCACGCTTGGTTGACCTTTACGCGAAACGGCCACAGGTACAGGAGCGGTTGACCGCGCAGATCGCCGACGCGTTGGTGCGCAAGCTGGAGCCGCGCGGGGTGATCGTTGTGGTCGAGGCCGAGCATTTGTGTATGGCCATGCGTGGCGTACGCAAACCCGGCGCGACGACTACCACGTCGGCGGTGCGAGGTCAGTTCAAAAGCGACGCGGCTTCTCGGGCTGAGGTTCTCGACCTGATGATGAGGGCATGATCGCCGGCGTGACGGATACTCCCGCACTGACCCACATCCTGGGAGTCGTCAATGTCACCGACGACTCCTTCTCTGACGGTGGACAATTCGTCAGGCAATCGGACGCGGTGGCGCACGGCCTGGCACTTGCCTCCGCCGGCGCGGACATCATCGATGTCGGTGGCCAGTCGACTCGGCCGGGCTCGGCACCGATCAGGCAGAAGATCGAGATGCAACGGGTCATCCCGGTGATCAAAGAGCTTGCCAGCCATGGGATCAACATCAGCGTGGACACCATGCGCGCGGAGGTCGCGGCTGCCGCGATCGACGCGGGCGCAAACATGGTCAACGATGTTTCGGGTGGCCGGGCTGATCCGGAGATGGCCCCGCTGGTAGCCGAGCGGGGTGTGCCGTGGATCTTGATGCATTGGCGTTCAAAGGATTTCATACATACTCCGGCCACACGAAACTATGGCGATGTGGTGGCCGATGTCTCGCGTGAGCTGATGGAGTCGGTCGAAGGCGCAATCAAGGCCGGCGTCGCCCCGGAAAAACTGATCCTGGATCCCGGCCTCGGTTTTGCCAAGACCGCACACCACAACTGGCTGCTGCTGCAGTCGATCCCTGATCTGCAGGAGCTGGGCTACCCGATCCTGATCGGTGCGTCCCGGAAGCGGTTCCTGGGCTCGCTGCTTACCGATTTGAAGGGTGTGGAACGGCCGCCTGACGGGCGTGAAACCGCAACCGCCGTCATTACCGCGCTGGGCGCGCTGCATGAGGTGTGGGGTGTGCGCGTGCATGACGTGACCGCGTCCATGGATGCGCTCAAGGTGGTGCGCGCCTGGGAAACCGGGGGCGCCGAAACCGTTGAGGAAGACGAGGAAGAAAGTCAACAGGCAACCTCGCCGAAACCGCAGCCCACGCCGGAGCCCGTACCCACGGTCACTGCGCCGGACGAGGTGACCACCGAGGTGACGGTGCGGACGGTGCGACCCGAGCCCAGTAAGACCGCGGGCGGCAAGTGGCGTCGTGAGGTTGCGCAGCGTGGCACCAAGGGTGCGAAGAAATGACCGACCGTATCGAGTTGCGCGGCCTGAAAGTCTTTGGCTATCACGGAGTTTTCGAGCATGAGCGCCGCGACGGCCAAGAGTTCTCGGTCGATGTCACCGTCTGGATCGACCTGGATACCGCCGCGGACACCGATGAGCTGGCCGACACGCTTGACTATGGAGATCTGGCTCAGCGCGCGGCCGCGATCGTGGCGGGGCCGCCGCGCAATCTCATCGAATCGGTCGCGGGTGCTATCGCCGATGACGTGATGACCGATTCTCGCGTGCATGCGGTGGAGGCGGTGGTGCACAAGCCGAACGCGCCAATTCCGTTGACATTCAGCGATGTGGCAGTGGTAGCCCGCCGCTCCCGGCGATCTCGGTCCGGGGCTCAGTAGCAGTGCGTGCCGTGCTTTCCGTCGGATCCAACCTTGGTGACAGGCTTGCGCACCTGCAATCGGTAGTGGACGCGCTGGGTGCGGATGTGGTTGGCGTGTCGCCGGTGTATCAGACCGCACCGTGGGGGCCGGTTCCGCAGCCAGATTTCTTCAATGTTGTCGTCATCGCGGACGGGCGTGAGCCTCGCGAGTGGCTCGCGGTGGCGCACCGCCTGGAGCAATCCGCGCAGCGAGTGCGCGCGGAGCGGTGGGGCCCCAGGACTCTCGATGTCGATGTGATCAGCTGCAGGCAAGCTGCCGCTGGCACCGAGATCCTTTCTGACGACCCGGATCTGACGCTGCCGCACCCGCGCGCGCATCAACGCGCGTTCGTGCTGGTGCCGTGGCTGGCATTGGACCCCGGCGCGGAGCTGACCGTAGAGGGCCGGGTCCGCCCGGTATCCGACCTGCTGGCCGGGCTGGACGCGGCCGAACGTGAGGGTGTGCGACGGGTAGACGACGCCCTGACCGGTCCGGTGACGTAGTGGGAACCACCCGGATCCGCGATCTGCTGATCGCGGGCACGGTGACGGCGATCCTCGGCTATTTCTTTGTGTTGATGGCCTACGGCTCCCTGCCGCCGATCCCGTTGCTTGCCGGCGTTTCGCTGTTGGTACTGGCGATCGCCGAAGGCGGGTGGGCGTTCTACATCCGTAGCAAGGTCAACGACGGTCAGATCGGAGTGGGCACTGGACGTTTGCCCGCGCTTGTGGTCGCGCGTTCGGTTGTGGTCGCGAAGGCGTCGGCGTGGCTCGGCACGCTGATGACCGGATGGTGGATGGCGATGCTCGTCTACATCCTGCCGCGGCGCGCGCATCTGGCCGCGGCCGCGGCGGACACCCTTGGTGTGGTGATCGCAACCGGATGTGCGCTGACGCTCGCCGTCGCCGGGCTGTGGCTCCAGCATTGCTGTAAGTCGCCGCCAGACCCGCCCGCGACCCCCGCCAGATAGCACCGACGCATGTCGAATCGCCGATTCGAGGTCGGCCAGCACACTGCACTGTCCAGGTACAGTCACCTCCATGACGATGCCCACCCGCGCGGCGAAGCCCCGGCGTGGCAGTCGACGCCCCGGATGGGCGTTGCTGACCGCGTTGCTGGTGTTGGCTATCGGGTCCGGGATTGCGCTGGTTTTCACCGATAAGGCCATCTATTTGCGCGTCGGCTTGTTGCTGGCGCTATGGGCTGCAGTCATCGCGTCGTTCGCCGCACTGACCTACCGTCGACAGAGTGACACCGATCAAGCCAAGGTTCGCGACCAGAAGCTGGTCTACGACCTGCAATTGGAGCGGGAGATCTCGGCACGACGCGAGTACGAGCTGACGGTCGAGAGCAAGCTGCGCCAGCAGCTGGCGGGGGAGATCGAGGCGCAGGCCGCGGATGAGATCGCGACGCTGCGGGCCGAGCTCGCCGCATTGCGCACCAATTTGGAAATCCTCTTCAATACCGAACTCAGTGACCGCCCCGCGATCGAGCACGACCCGATTCGGGCGCTGGGCCCCTGGCCCGGGGCGGAGCCGCAGCCCGTATCGAACACGAACGCTGCCGCGTTCACCCGTTCCGTTCGCGAGTCGGAGCCTGCTCCTGCGGCCGAGTATCAAGATGTCACCGCGGTCGAGGAGGACGGGCGGACATCGGAGTACCCGATCATCGATGTCGCCGAAGATCCCCATCACGAAGACGAAGCGCCACCGACGCCGCCCTATCCGGCTCCGCCGTACTACGGGGCCGCTCAACCTCACGAGCCCGAGCCGTATCAGCAGCCGGTGTCTTCGGGCACGCATTGGCGTCCGCAGCCTGAACCGTATGTGGCACAGCCTCCGATGCCCGGGCATCAACCGCAGTTCCCGGCGCCCGCGCCGGCCGTGGAGGCCCCGCAACAAGCATATTGGGCTGCCAGGCAAGAGGATTGGGATGCGGCGGCCGACGGTGAGGATTGGGACCCGGTGCCTGTACCGATGGCCCCGCCCGAGCAACCTGCGCCCCATCCTGCGTGGAACGCGCCGCCGCAGGAATGGAATGCACCCCCGCCACCGCCACCGCCGCCCAGTGCCTGGGCACCGGCACCTGCCGAGGGCCAGTGGTTACCTCCCGGAACGACCGGCAGCAATTGGGCCGCCAACGAACCTGTAGCACCCCCAAGCCCTTACCCGGCCGAACCTGCGGGCGGCGGGCGCCACTCCGGAATTCCGTCACGGCACCAGGCACCGGCCGCACCCGAGACCGCGGGCGGGGGGCATTGGGCTCCGGAGCCGTCGTATCCGCCACCCCCGGCGCCCGAACAGCCGAGCTATCCGGAGAGCTCGGGCGGTCACCGCGCGCCGGAGCAGGACCCGGAGCCGGAGGAAAAGCGTGGAAAGCGTCGGGCCCCGGAGCCCGAGGAATCTGAAGAAACCCGTGGTCGGCGTCGCGCGGAGGACACCGGCGGCTTTTCAGTCGCCGACCTCCTGGGACGTATGCAGAGCGATCCTTCGGAGTCCAGTGGCGGCCGTCGGCGTCGCCGTGAGGACTGATGTAGGCGGATTTCGTCACCGTGCGTGAAAGTGAGCAATCTAACGGCCCAGGCCTCTGCCGATAGCGCAGCCCGGGGATTACTCTGCTGGTGACCGTCCGGTACCTGCGCGGCAGGACTGGAACGTATCTAATCTGCGAGGTGTCTCGTTCAGCATGTCTGAGGCTTTCAATGTCGATGGCCCAGCCGGGAACCGTTCGGGTGACCAATCCGACGGCCCGCTGGACGGCATGCGGCCAGCCCGCCTGGCCGTCGGAATCATTTCTGCCGGTCGCGTCGGCACCGCGCTGGGCGTCGCACTGGAGACGGCCGGGCACTTCGTCGTCGCCTGCAGCGCGGTATCCGATACTTCGCGACGACGGGCTGAGCGGCGACTGCCGGAAAGTCAGGTACTGCCCGCCCAAGAAGTAGCTCCGCGCGCCGAGCTGTTGATCCTCGCGGTACCGGACCACGAGTTGGCGGCACTGGTCTCGGGGCTTGCCGCCACCGGTTCGGTGCGGCCCGGAACGATCGTGGTGCACACCTCGGGCGCCAACGGCGTTGCGATCCTGGAACCGCTGACCGCCCTCGGATGCGTCGCGCTGGCCATTCATCCGGCCATGACCTTTGCCGGCGGCGATGAGGACATCGAGCGACTTCCCAACTGCTGCTTTGGAATTACTGCTGCGGATGAGACCGGCTACGCCATCGGTACGGCTCTGGTGCTGGAGATCGGCGGCGAACCGGTGCGCGTGCGCGAGGATGCCCGCACCCTCTATCACGCGGCGCTGGCACACGGAAGCAACCATGTGGTGACCCTGGTGCTGGATGCGGTTGAGGCGTTGCGCTCCGCGCTCTGGGGGCAGGAGCTGTTGGGGCAGGAGACAATTGGCGACGGACCCGGCGGGCTGCCCGAACGGATGCTGGCGCCGCTGGTGCATGCCGCCGTCAACAATGCGCTCGATCGCG
Source organism: Mycobacteroides franklinii (assembly GCF_001853795.1). Classification (NCBI taxonomy): domain Bacteria; kingdom Bacillati; phylum Actinomycetota; class Actinomycetes; order Mycobacteriales; family Mycobacteriaceae; genus Mycobacteroides; species Mycobacteroides franklinii. The sequence continues at coordinate 136,956 of NZ_MLIK01000019.1, read as the reverse complement.
GGCAGGCGGCCCTGACCGGCCCGGTGGCGCGGGGAGACGGTGCTGCCATTACGCGCCATCTCGAGGCGCTCGCCGAGACGGACCCGGCGTTGGCCGAGGCCTACCGTTGCGACGCGCGTAGGACGGCGCAGCGCGCGCACGCCCCTAAGTCGGTTTTCGCCGCACTGGAACCCCGAGATGCTGGCTAAGGCAAGGTAAAGGCACTGAGATGACGAGTTTGTACGGACAGAAGGGGCCCAAGGGCTACCTTCGTGGAGAACTCACTGTTCACCATGATCCCGACACCATGTACGACGTGTCCAAGGCGTTGCGGCATACCGGACGCCGGATCATGCTGGTGCCGACCATGGGTGCGTTACATGAGGGCCACCTGACGTTGGTCCGGCACGCCCGCAAGGTGCCCGGCGCGGTGGTCGTGGTGTCGATCTTCGTCAACCCCTTGCAATTTGGCGCCGGCGAGGACCTCGATGCCTATCCGCGCACGCTGGATTCCGATGTGGAGAAATTGCGCGAGGAAGGCGTGGAGCTGGTGTTCGCGCCGAGCGTGGAGGCGATGTATCCCCAAGGTCAACGCACTACCGTCCAGCCCGGACCGCTGGGTGCCGAGCTTGAGGGTGCCTCCCGGCCAACGCATTTCGCCGGGATGCTGACGGTGGTACTCAAGCTGCTGCAGATCATCGCGCCCGACCGGGCCTACTTCGGTGAGAAGGATTACCAGCAGCTGGTGCTCATCCGGCAGATGGTCGCCGATCTCAACATCAAGACTCGGATCGACGCGGTGCCGATCGTTCGTGAGGCGGACGGACTGGCGATGTCCTCGCGGAACGTCTACCTCAGCCACGAGTATCGTGAGCAGGCAGGGGCGTTATCTGCCGCGCTCCTCGCCGGAATCTATTCAGCCTCGGCGGGTACGGAAGCGGCGTTGGATGCGGCCCGCGCGGTACTCGATGAGGTACCGGCGATCGAGGTGGATTACCTCGAAGTGCGCGGCGCCGATCTAGGCCCCGCCCCCGCACATGGACCCGGTCGCATGCTGGTGGCGGCCAAGCTGGGGGCCACTCGGCTGTTGGACAACGTTCCCGTCGAGATCGGGCCGGCGGTGCCGTCGGACCCTGATCACGAACTACCCTGGCGAAACTGACTGGAGGACCTGATGTTCCGCACGATGATGAAGTCAAAGATCCATCGCGCCACCGTGACGCATGCCGACCTGCACTATGTCGGCTCGGTCACCATCGACCCCGATCTCATGGAAGCCGCGGACCTGCTGGAGGGTGAGCAGGTCACCATCGTCGACATCGACAACGGTGCCCGGCTGGAGACCTACGCGATTACCGGTGCGCGTGGCAGCGGCGTCATTGGGATCAACGGTGCCGCAGCACATCTGGTACACCCGGGGGACTTGGTGATCATCATTGCCTATGGCGTGATGAGCGATCAGGAGGCCCGCGCCTTCACACCGCGCGTGGTATTCGTCGACTCGGACAACAAACAGGTCGATCTGGGCGAGCACGCCGGCGACCCGGCCTACGTGCCCGAAAACTTCGGCTTGGTGTCGCCGCGCGGTCTGGTGTAGCCGTGCTGCTGGCCATCGACGTACGCAACACCCACACCGTGTTGGGGCTTGTCTCCGGCACGGGCGAGCACGCGAAGGTCGTTCAGCACTGGCGGATTCGCACCGAGCCCGAGATCACCGCCGACGAGCTGGCACTCACCATCGACGGACTGATCGGTGACGACAGTGAGACGCTGACCGGAGTTGCGGCACTTTCCACAGTGCCTTCGGTGCTGCACGAAATGCGCGGGATGTTCGACCAGTACTGGTCGTCGGTTCCGCAGGTTCTCATCGAGCCCGGCGTGCGCACCGGACTGCCGCTGCTGGTGGACAATCCCAAAGAGGTAGGCGCCGACCGTATCGTCAATTGCCTTGCCGCACATCACAGATTCGGATGCGCGTGCATCGTGGTGGATTTCGGGTCCTCGATTTGTGTGGATGTGGTGTCGGCCAAGGGCGAGTTTCTCGGGGGCGCGATCGCGCCGGGCGTACAGGTGTCCTCCGATGCCGCCGCCGCTCGCAGCGCTGCCCTGCGCAGGGTGGAGCTGACCCGCCCGCGCTCTGTCGTCGGAAAGAACACGGTCGAGTGCATGCAGTCCGGAGCGGTTTTTGGGTTCGCCGGATTGGTGGACGGACTGGTGGGGCGGGTGCGTCGCGATATCGACGGCTTCGGCGGCACCGGAGTGACGGTGGTGGCCACCGGCCACACCGCGCCGTTGATCCTGCCCGAGATCAACACCGTCGACCGTTATGAGGAGCACCTCACCCTCGACGGTTTGGCGCTGGTGTACGAACGCAACCGGGCTGACCAGCGCGGTAAGGCGCGGGCGACCAGGTAGGTACAAACAAAACAGAATCGTACGGGCGAGGCAGTACCGCTAAGCTGCCGAGACGTGACTGATCCTGACGCGCAGACCAGCTTGCCGGAACAATTTCGCATCCGGCAGGCCAAGCGCGAGAAGCTGCTCGCCGAAGGTACCCAGCCGTATCCGGTGGAGGTGCCCAGAACCCACAGCCTTAAGCAGATCCGAGATGCCTACGCGGATCTGGAAACCGACACCAGCACCGGCGTGCTGGTGGGTGTCTCGGGCCGGGTCATCTTCTCCCGCAACACCGGCAAGCTCTGTTTCGCGACGCTTCAAGAGGGCGACGGCACCTCGCTACAGGTGATGATCAGCCTGGCGGGCGTCGGCGAACAGTCGCTCGCCGACTGGAAGACCGATGTGGACCTCGGCGACATCGTGTTTGTTCACGGCGAGGTCATCAGCTCGCGTCGCGGTGAGCTGAGCGTCTTGGCGGACGGCTGGCAGATGGCGTCGAAGTCTCTCCGCCCGCTGCCCGTTGCTCACAAGGAGATGTCCGAAGAGACCAGAGTGCGCCAGCGCTACGTTGACCTCATCGTGCGCCCAGAGGCGCGGCAGACCGCGCGGCAGCGTGTCGCGGTGATGCGCGCTATTCGTGATGCGCTGCACCGGCGTGATTTCTTGGAGCTGGAGACGCCCATCTTGCAGACCCTCGCCGGAGGTGCCGCGGCGCGCCCGTTCATTACGCATTCAAACGCGCTTGATATCGACCTGTATCTGCGTATTGCGCCGGAACTTTTCCTGAAAAGGGCACTTGTTGGTGGTTTCGACAAGATTTTCGAACTCAACAGAGTTTTCCGAAATGAGGGTGCGGATTCCACACATTCGCCCGAATTCGTGATGTTGGAAACATACGAGACCTACGGCACATACGACACCGCCGCGACAATGATCCGTGAGCTCATCCAAGAGGTAGCCGACGATGCAATGGGCACCCGGCAGGTGACGTTGCCGGATGGATCGACCTACGACTTGGATGGTGAGTGGACAACGGTGGAAATGTATCCGTCGTTGTCTGCGGCTCTTGGCGAGGAGATCACGCCTGATACGCCAGTTGCCGCGCTATGGAAGATCGCAGATCAGGTGGGCGCCGAGATTCCCACCGACCGCGGATACGGGCACGGAAAACTGATCGAGGAACTGTGGGAACACCAGGTCGGCGATAAAATGTTCGCGCCGACTTTTGTCAGGGATTTCCCAGTCGAGACGGCTCCGTTGACCCGTCAGCACCGCAGTATCGCCGGTGTGACCGAGAAGTGGGATTTGTATGTGCGTGGCTTCGAATTGGCGACCGGATACTCGGAGCTGATCGACCCGGTCATTCAGCGCGAAAGGTTCGTTGACCAGGCGCGATTGGCGGCTGCCGGTGATGACGAAGCCATGAGCCTGGATGAGGATTTCCTTGGGGCGATGGAGCATGCGATGCCGCCGGCCGCCGGAACCGGGATGGGTATTGACCGGTTGTTGATGGCGCTTACCGGCTTGGGAATTCGAGAAACGATCTTGTTCCCGATTGTCAGGCCCACACTCTGATCTACGCGTTCGAATTTTTGTCACATTTTTCAACTATGAGTGTAGTGAAAGGCTTGCCTTGAGCCGAACACGCGCAGCCTTGCGCGTATGTTGAACTTTGCGGCAATCCGTGGCATGTTTGAGGTGGACCAACGGGGGTTCCGCATTTGGAAGGAAAAAAGGAATGGCTAAGAAGGTCACGGTCACGCTTGTCGACGACGTCGATGGCGAAGCGCCTGCCGACGAGACCGTTGAATTCGGTGTTGACGGTGTGACTTACGAGATCGACCTTTCTTCCAAGAATGCGGAGAAGCTGCGCAATCAGCTCGCCACATGGGTTGAGCACGCGCGTCGTGTCAGCGGACGTCGCCGTGGGCGGGGGAGTTCGGGCTCGACTCGTGGCCGTGCCAGCATTGACCGCGAGCAGAGTGCGGCGATCCGGGAGTGGGCGCGTAAGAACGGGCACAATGTGTCATCGCGTGGCCGCATTCCGGCTGAAGTTGTCGACGCGTTCAACGCGGCCAACTAGTACGTTCCCCGGCAATTTCGCTTACGGCGAAGCCCGGCCAAAATCGGAAACGTTTTCACCGCATCTGGCGTTGTTTCGGTTGCCTAACAAGCACCGCCGGGTGCGGTGATTTCGTGTAGTGGAGCCATCTCCAGGTATGCGAACACCGCACCGACTACGGCCGACCACTAGAGTGGCGATTAGGTCCTAGTGCCAGCGGGGATGAGCCGTTTGGGGGGAGCCCCGAGCGGCACCATCTACCGCTCGCGCAAAGGCCGGACGAGGAAGCGAGGGAGACCGATGTTCGAGAGATTCACTGACCGCGCACGGCGGGTGGTTGTGCTGGCCCAAGAAGAGGCCCGCATGCTCAACCACAACTACATCGGTACCGAGCACATCCTGCTGGGTCTGATTCACGAGGGCGAGGGCGTTGCCGCCAAGTCGCTCGAGTCGTTGGGCATCTCCCTGGAGGGGGTGCGCAGCCAGGTCGAGGAGATCATCGGCCAGGGCCAGCAGGCGCCGTCCGGGCACATACCCTTCACTCCGCGCGCCAAGAAGGTGCTGGAGCTGAGCCTGCGCGAGGCACTGCAGCTCGGCCACAACTACATCGGCACCGAGCACATCCTGCTGGGCCTCATCCGTGAGGGTGAAGGCGTCGCGGCTCAGGTGCTCGTGAAGCTGGGCGCTGAGCTGACCCGGGTGCGTCAGCAGGTCATCCAGCTGCTGAGCGGTTACCAGGGCAAGGAGACCGCTGAGTCCGGTACCAGCGGCCGCGGTGGCGAAGCAGGCACGCCGTCGACCTCGCTGGTGCTTGACCAGTTCGGCCGCAACCTGACTGCCGCCGCCATGGAGGGCAAGCTCGATCCGGTCATTGGCCGTGAGAAGGAAATCGAGCGGGTCATGCAGGTGCTGAGCCGTCGCACCAAGAACAACCCGGTGCTGATCGGTGAGCCCGGTGTCGGTAAGACCGCCGTCGTCGAGGGCCTGGCGCAGGCCATCGTCCATGGCGAGGTGCCCGAGACACTGAAGAACAAGCAGCTGTACACCCTGGACCTTGGGTCCCTGGTGGCCGGCAGCCGCTACCGCGGTGACTTCGAAGAGCGCCTCAAGAAGGTGCTCAAGGAGATCAACACCCGCGGCGACATCATCCTGTTCATCGATGAGCTGCACACCCTGGTCGGTGCGGGCGCGGCCGAGGGCGCGATCGACGCGGCCTCGATCCTGAAGCCCAAGCTGGCCCGCGGTGAGCTGCAGACGATCGGCGCGACCACCCTCGATGAGTACCGCAAGTACATCGAGAAGGACGCCGCCCTGGAGCGCCGGTTCCAGCCGGTGCAGGTGGGTGAGCCGACCGTCGAGCACACGATCGAGATCCTGAAGGGTCTGCGCGACCGCTACGAGGCGCACCACCGGGTGTCCATCACCGACGGCGCGCTGGTGGCGGCGGCCACCCTGGCCGACCGCTACATCAACGACCGGTTCTTGCCCGACAAGGCGATCGACCTGATCGACGAGGCCGGTGCCCGCATGCGCATCCGCCGGATGACCGCTCCGCCAGACCTGCGCGAGTTCGACGAGAAGATCGCCGATGCGCGCCGGGAGAAGGAATCGGCCATCGATGCCCAGGACTTCGAGAAGGCCGCGCGGTTGCGTGACTCCGAGAAGCAGCTGGTCGCGCAGCGTGCCGACCGCGAAAAGCAGTGGCGTTCAGGTGATCTGGATGTGGTTGCCGAAGTTGACGATGAGCAGATCGCCGAGGTGCTGGGCAACTGGACCGGTATCCCCGTGTTCAAGCTGACCGAGGAAGAGACCACGCGGCTGCTGCGCATGGAGGACGAGCTGCACAAGCGGATCATCGGGCAGGAGGACGCCGTCAAGGCGGTCTCCAAGGCGATCCGTCGCACCCGTGCCGGTCTTAAGGACCCGCGGCGCCCCTCGGGTTCGTTCATCTTCGCCGGTCCGTCGGGTGTCGGTAAGACCGAGCTGTCGAAGGCGCTGGCCAACTTCCTGTTCGGCGACGACGACGCGCTCATTCAGATCGACATGGGTGAGTTCCACGACCGCTTCACGGCCTCAAGGCTTTTCGGCGCGCCTCCGGGATACGTCGGCTACGAGGAGGGCGGTCAGCTCACCGAGAAGGTCAGAAGGAAGCCGTTCTCGGTTGTCCTGTTCGATGAGATCGAAAAGGCTCACCAGGAGATCTACAACACCCTGTTGCAGGTTCTCGAGGATGGACGTCTCACCGACGGCCAGGGCCGCACAGTCGATTTCAAGAACACCGTGCTGATCTTCACCTCGAACCTGGGCACGTCGGACATCTCGAAGGCCGTGGGTCTCGGGTTCTCCGAGGGTGGCGGCGGCTCGAACTACGAGCGGATGAAGCAGAAGGTCAACGACGAGCTCAAGAAGCACTTCCGCCCGGAGTTCCTCAACCGCATCGACGACATCATCGTCTTCGAGCAGTTGACGCAGGAGCAGATCATCGAGATGGTCGACCTGATGATCGGCCGGGTGGGCAAGCAGCTCAAGGCCAAGGACATGGAGATGGAGCTCAGCGACAAGGCCAAGTCGCTGCTCGCCAAGCGCGGGTTCGACCCGGTGCTGGGCGCGCGGCCGCTGCGTCGGACCATCCAGCGCGAGATCGAGGACACCCTCTCGGAGAAGATCCTCTTCAACGAGGTGGGCCCCGGCGAGCTGGTCACGGTCGACGTCGAAGGCTGGGACGGCGAGGGTGCCGGCGAGGACGCGAAGTTCACCTTCGTCGGCCGTCCGAAGCCTGCACTGGTCACCGGCGAGGAGCCGGCCGCCGACTTGGCGGCCTCGGCCTCGGAGTAAGTGAGTTCTGAAAGCGCCGGGTGCGAGCAGCAATGCTCACACCCGGCGCTTTTTGCGCGCTGGCTGGGGCTTCGGCATTTCCGGGCGCGGAACATGGTGCGGCAGTAGTGTCCCCCGCATGGACACGATCAGCGGCTTGCCTGCACACGTGCTGTTGGTGCATTTCGTTGTCGTGCTTGCGCCGTTGACGGCGATCCTGGAGATCCTGTGTGGGGTTTCCGTCGCCATTCGGTCGCGGCTGGTGTGGCTGGTTGCCGTGCTGGCAGCGGTGACGCTGATACTCACCCCGCTGACCACCTCGGCAGGGGAGTGGCTGTTCGATCGTGAGAAGAGCCCCAGCGCGGCCCTGTTGACGCACGCCGAGCGTGGCGACTGGATGCTGGTGTTCTCCAGCGCGTTGGTGCTGGGGGCGGTCGTGCTGGCGATCGCTCATCGGCTCGGCCTGTCACCGGCTCGGCTCGGGCCGCACCTGACCGTTGCCGTGTTGGTACTGATTCTCGGGATCGTGTCCATCGTCGGCGTCATCCGGATCGGGGATTCCGGCGCCCGGGCGGTCTGGGGCACGGAACTGACCGGCGACGGCGGCTAGATTCGCGGCCCTTCCCCGCCTACAGCTATGGTCGGGAAGTAATTGTCTGGAATTTCAGACGCGCAGCAGTGGCCTCACTTCTTGGCCGAGGGTGCGGATGTATTCGATGAGGTCGGGTTCGTTTCCGGTCGGGGATGCGATGAAATCGGTGACGCCGAGATCTCGTAGCGCGTGGAGCTTCCCGGCGACCTCGGTGGCATCTCCGCCGATACTCGCCGAAGCGTCGAAGGAGATCCCGGGGTAGTGGCCGGGGTCGTTCGCGATGAGTTGGGCGGCACCGGGGCCGATGCTGATGGTTCGGCTCAGGAAGATCCGGTGGTCGGGGCCGGGTTCGATCAGAGCGCAGTGCGCGGCGACGGTATCGGCGGGAACCATGCTGGTTAGCAAGGTGCCATCGCCGAGGTGGCCGGCCAGGCGCAGCGAGCGGGGCCCGTTCGCGCCGATCATGATGGGCAGTTGTTCCACGGGCGGCCAGTCCAGCCGAACCTCGTTCAGCCGCACATAGCGTCCGTTGGCACTGACCTCCTTGCCTGCCAACAGATCCCGCAGCGCGGTCACGTACTCCTGGAGCAGGGTCAAGGGCGAGCCGACCTTGGCGCCGATTTGCGCCATGTGAGGCTGCCAGCCGTGCCCGATTCCGGGCAGCACCCTGCCGGGAAAGTTGCGGGCCAGGATGCTGTAGTCCATTGCGGCCGTGACGACATTGCGTACCGGTGCCGAGAGGAAACCGGTACCCACACTGATCCGTTCGGTAGCAGCAAGGGCCAGGGAGGCATACGCGATCGACGTGGTGGCGAAACAGTCCTCGCACACCCACAGATGATCGAGACCGGCGGAGTCGGCTGCCCGTGCGATCTCGAGAAGCCGTTCCGGTGGAACGGAGGGAGGCACCATCAAGCCGAGCGTTGGAAATTCACTCATGTCTTTCACCATAGCCATGCCAACATGTCGTCCGCCGCCGCTAAATCTAGAATCCCTTACTGCGCAGGTAGTTCGCCAGAGTGACGATGGCATCCGGGTTGCGTGGCCCCTCGACAAGTGCGGCGTAAGGCAGCACGATGAAGTTCCCGTCGCGTACCGCCTGGGTGTGCCTCATCAGTGGTTGCGCCTTGAGGAGGTTGATCTTTGCCTCGGCCGTGTTGTTGGGCCCCACTCCGTAATCGCAGATGATGATCACCTGCGGGTCCCGCTGGGCCGCGGTTTCCCAGGCGGCGGTGGTCCAGCTGTCATCGAGATCGGAAAATACATTGCGGCCACCGGCCTTCTCGATGATTTGTTGTGGCGCTGCGGTTTTACCCGATGTGAACGGCTGGGCTTCCCCGCTGTCGTACAGGAAGACACGTGCGGTTGGCTGCCCGTGTGGAATACGTGACTGCACGCCGTCAATGATTGTGCGGTAGTTCGCGATCAGGTCCCGCGCGCGATCCTGGACACCAAAGATGGTCCCCAGGTTGGTGAGGTCTTCATACAGGGCATCGAGGGGAGCCTTGATGCCGCGCCGTACGGTTCCGGGCTGTCGGCATGCCTCGGTGAGCTGATACGGCACCGCTCCGATGGACCGTACCCACTCGGGTGTCAGCCCCGAGGTTTCGTTGAATCCGTAGCTCCATCCGGCGAACACAAGATCGGGGCGAGCGGCCTGTACGGCTTCACGCGTGAACCCCTGACCCAGGTTCGTGGTGGAATCGAATTGCGCCTTCCACGGGGAGGTCTTGACGTCCCGGTCCTGTCCGGAGTCCAGGAAGTAGCCCGCCATCCGATCCTGCAGACCGAGTGCGAACAGGAGCTCGGTGACCCCGGTGTCATTGGTGACGGCTCGGGTCACCGGGACCGGAACATCAAGGGGGGCGGCACAATTATCGACGGATACCCGCTCGGATCCGGGGCTTTTCTCCTCGATCGTCGCGCAGCCCGCCGAGAGCAACGACACCACCACCGTCACGCCGATGAATGCCTTCATACCTTCTCCTGCCTTTCTGGTTCAGCGTCGAAGATGATCTGCGGGACGCCGCTGCGTGGATGCGCGATGACATGGCAGCCGATACCAAACCACCGGCCGACGGACTCGGCGGTGATGACCTCGTGCGGTGTTCCGGAGAGCACCACGCGACCGTTGGCCATGACATGGATCGCGTCGCAGTACTGTGCCGCAAGGTTGAGGTCATGTAGTGCGGCGATGATCGTAATGCCCAGTGAACGAACAGAACTGAGTATCGAATACTGATGCCGAACGTCCAGGTGATTGGTTGGCTCGTCGAGTACCAGCACGCGCGGCTGCTGCGCGAGGGCGCGCGCGATGAGCACTCGCTGCCGCTCGCCGCCGGAAAGTGAACTGAACTTGCGGGCGGCAAGTGCCGTCACATCCGCTGTCTCGGTGGCTTGCGCGCAGAGCTGTCGATCCCGATCGGAGGTGCCACGCAGCGATGTACCGTGCGGTAGCCGGCCGGTGGCGACCACCTCGGCGGCAGTGAAGTCGAAGTCCAATGACATGTCCTGCGTCAGTGCCGCGACCTGGCGGGCGTTCTCCCGCATACTGATTGCCCGTATCGACACGCCGTTGACCGCAACGTCACCGCAGTCGGGGGCGAGTGCGCGATACAGGCAGCGCAGGGTTGTCGATTTGCCGCTGCCGTTGGGCCCGACTATGCCGACGAAGCCGCCGTCCGTGACGTCCAAGTCGATATCCGAGACGATCCGAGCACCCGCGATGTTGACCGACACGCCTCGATAGGTGACGTCCATCAGCCGACCGCCCCCGCTGACATCGCACGGCGACGCATCAATCCGACAAACACCGGCACCCCGACCGCTGCGGTGATCGCCCCGAGCGGCAGCTCCTGCGGTGGAATCGCGGTTCGCGCGACAAGGTCGGCGGCCACCAGGAAGCATGCGCCCAGCACCGGAGCCACGATCAAGACCCGGCGATGATCCGCCCCGACCAATAGCCGCGCCGCGTGTGGAATGACCAATCCCACGAATCCGATTGCCCCGCAGATAGATACAAAGCATCCGGTCATGACGGCCGACAGCACGAACAGTGCTACCCGGAACCGCCCGGCGTGTAGACCCAGCGACGCGCTCACCTCGTCGCCCATGGCGAGGGCGTTGAGCTGGCGGGCCAGACCCGCAACGCAGATGATTCCGATCACGGTGGCCGCCAGAGCCACCGGCACCTTGTCCCAGGACGACGCGCCCAGGCTGCCCAGTAGCCAGAACATGACGCTGCGGGCAGCCTCGCCGTTGGGGGCCAAGAACACCAGGACTGTTGTCACCGCGGACAGGCCGTAACCGACGGCAGTTCCTACCAGGATCAGTCGTAGCGGCACCAAACCCTGCGGAGTGCGCGCAATGTGATAGACCAGGGCGGTCGCGGCCAAGGCGCCCAGTGATGCCGAAAGCGACAGTGCATAGGCGCCGAGGGTGCCGAGCACGCCGTAGACGACCACTGCCGTCGCACCTACCGAAGCCCCCGACGAGATGCCGAGAACATACGGATCGGCCAGGGCGTTGCGGACCATTGCCTGCACGACCACGCCCACCACGCTCAGCCCCGCGCCGACGAGGATCGCGAGGATCACCCGCGGCAGTCTGGATTCGACGACGATGCGGTAGTTCGCGGCGTCCGCGGCGCGGACGGAGCCGCCGGTCGCGCCGGACCAGAGGAAGTGCAGACAGTCGCGCCAGGGCACATCGGCGGTCCCGAAGGCAAGGGCGGTCACCGAGAGCAGTACCAGCGCCGCCAGGCCGACCATGACCGCAAGGCTCAGAGACCGTGCGTGCTGCGCTGTGGGCATCGACATTCCTGCGTCGTCGGGTTGCCGGCACCAGGGCATGACGGATGCGCCGTACAAGCGCTACCCGCCAGGCGGTCCCTCGGCACTGGCGAATGACCGCACCTGATGGTGTGGTCGCGGTGGCAGGTCTTCGGACTCGCGGACACGAGGCACGTTCCGGGCCTCACCTACCAGCGGCTGCTTCCCGGGCCTGGGACCCAGTGCTGTAGTGCCGCCGTCGTTTCCACTCACCGCTGCGGGGCAGCTCCGGATTCTCACCGGATTCCCTCTTGCGATCCCCGAAGACACTTCCCAACGCCTCGGAGAAACCAACGCGGGCCAAAACTATCACTCGAACGCGCAGACCAGTCACGTCGACTAAGCTCAATCCGTCCTTCGACAGGACGGGAACCTGGTGTGATTCCAGGACGGTCGCGCCACTGTGAGAGTCAGACCCCGTCGTCGATAAGAACAGATCGGGACGCGGTATCTCGAAAAGGAGCAACATGGCACACACAACGTCCGCCAGCCATCCGGTTGCGGTGTCGATCCCCCAGGCTGCACTGTGGCTCAGCATCACCGCGTTCCTCGCGCTGCTGACCTACTACTTCGTCGGCGTCGACCAGGGCGCCGTATCGGTCTTCGGTAGCGATATGCATGTGCATGAGTTTGTGCACGATGCTCGCCACTTCCTCGGCTTCCCCTGCCACTGAGTCGGCCCGCATCCAATGAATAAGTCAATAGCGTCGATTATTTTGCGTGCCTTGGGGTTTGGCGCCCTTGGTGGAGTGGTTGCGTTCGTATTCGGCCGCATCGCGGTCGAACCGGTCATCACCAGGGCAATCGGGTATGAGGAGGGCCGCGGCGAGGCGCAGCACACTCTCGACGAGGCCGCCGGTGTGCATCATCACGGCCATGAGGGCGCCGAGCTGTTCACCCGAACCGTTCAGGAGAACGTGGGTTTGTTCTTCGGGATGTTGCTGTTCGGGCTGGCGATGGGCGCCCTGTTCGCTGTGGTGTACACGGTCACGATCGGCCGGTTGGGCAATCTCACGGCGCGGAATCTGGCCCTCGTGGTGTCCGGCGGGATGTTCTTAGCGTTCTATGTCACGCCGTTCCTGAAGTACCCACCGAACCCGCCGGCGGCGAGCGCGGAGGAGACGATCAAGGAGCGCACGGGCCTGTACCTGCTGATGGTTGTGGTGTCGATAGTCGCACTTGTCGCGGCGATCTGGCTGAGTCGCAGGCTGGCCGACCGTTATGGGAACTGGACAGCGAACATCATCGCCGGCAAGGCCTACATCATCGTGACGGTGCTGATCATGCTGGTGCTGCCGAATATCGCGGAGACTCCGGGACCACTGCTCGACGCGGCGGGAAACATGGTGTTCCCCGGTTTCCCGGCGCAGGACCTGTACTTGTTCAGGCTGTACTCGTTCATCGCGCAGGCCCTGATCTGGGCGACGATCGGGATTGGCTTCGCCACCGTGATCGAGCGTAAGCCGGTCGATGCCGAGGCTGCCGTCTAGTTGGTTGTCGAACTTGGGCCTCACGATGCTTTCTGCCTCGAAACCGTCGTGAGGCCCAGGATTCGTCAGGAACAGGGCCGGGCGTTCATCACTCTTCGCGCGAGCGCTCATCCCCTGTTGACGGTCTTCGCGCGAGCGCTCATCCCAGCTTCTTGAAGACACCCTTGGCCAGGCCGATGACCCACCCGGCCGCGCCGGGGCCGAAGGCGCGATCCCAATTCAGTTGGAAACTCACCACATACGGCTGGCGATTGCGATCTTCGGCGTACCAGCTGAATGTCAGGTCGCCCGGCAGATTGCCGCCCTTGGCGCCGATATAGCGCCAGTTTTCGCTGTGCAGATCGATACCGGGTTCTGCTGCGAGGATGTCGCGGACCGGCGCTGCCGGACCGACGGCGACCTTTTGCAGGGCCGCGTGCACACGGCAGATGTCCTCGGCGCTGCCGTACCACTCGATGCCGTACTTCGATGCGGGCGTGGTGGTCCGATCCGGGTCCAGCTTGTAGTCGCGGGTATCGGCCTCGGCGAGCATCTGGCCGCGCTGCTCGGGGGTGGTGGTGTCCTTCCACTGCTGGCGGAGGTCCGGTATGCCCCAGCCGATGTTGAACAGCTCGTGCATGGTCGGGAAGGGAGTCATCGATGCCGGGTCATGATGGCCGGCGTCGGCCAGCGCCTTTTCGATAGCGTGCCGACCGAGGCGGTTGATCAGCATGTCGGTGCCCATGTTGTCGCTCACCGAGATCATCTTCTGGGCGGCGGTCCGTACCGAGACTGTCGAGCCCGTCCGAAGCTTGTCCATCGAGCTGCCGAGCGCCTTGCCGCGATCGGTGACGGTGAGTTGGTCATCCCATGTGAGGGTGCCCGCGTTGATGGCGGTTCCGGTGGCTAGCAGCACGTAGAGCTTGAAAACCGAAGCGAGCGGCATGGATTGGGTTGTGTTGGTGCCGGCGATCTGCTGGCACTGTCCATTGACGATTTTGGAGGCCCGGTAGGAGTACCGGCCCCCGGAGGCCGACAGTGCGGCGTCGACGTCGGACCACCCGGCGATGGTCGGCGGTTGCTGGTACGGAACAAGCCTGTCGACATCGCCCTTGTCGTTGGTGCGCAGCCCGATGTCCACATTGGCGCCGTAGGGCGCGATCAGGTGGACGGTGGAGCTGTTCGCCCCGAGATCCACCGAGCTGACCTTGTACGGACGGTCGACCCACAGCTTCGTCATGATCTCGGTGTAGTCGTCGACCTTGTTGGCGGTGGCCAACGTCGCCACGCCCTGCTTGCCGATGGGCCAGTTCGAGTTCAGCATGTCGATCAGCTGTTGCGACCGCAGCCCGGGCGGCGTGCTGGTATCCACGTCTCCGTGCGGCACCTGCCGCAGCTTGATGCCGCACCCCACGGTGTTGCCCAGTGTCACGGCCACCGCGACCACCGTGCACACGGAAAAGGCGCGCGTCATCCGCGCGCGTAGCGAACCCTCGTTCACGCCTTGGCGGCGGCCCCGGTCACGTCGAGCACAACCTCGAACTCCAACAGGTGGGCGCCCTTGGCCACGGGCTTGGCCTGCTGCCCGGCATGTGCTTCGACCGCCGGACCGGTGGCCCAGGCCTGGAAGGCCTCCTCGGACTCCCACTGCGTGACCACGAAGTAGCGGTCCTCGCCCTTCACGGGGCGAAGCAGCTGAAAGCCCAGGAATCCGGGCTGGTTCTCCACGGCACCGGCGCGGTGAGCGAACCGCTTCTCCAGCTCCGGACCTGCACCCTCGGGGATCTCGATTGCGTTGATCTTCACCACGGACATGGGACAAGGCTACCGGTCGGGCCAAATGATGGAGGCAGGCATCATGGGTGACATGCACGGCGACCACATCACCGATCACGGCGGGCGCGCCGACGGCCCGGCGCTGGTGCTCGTGCACGGCCTCATGGGCCGGGGCAGCACCTGGTCCCGGCAGCTGCCGTGGCTGCGCGAGCTGGGCCGGGTCTACACCCACGACGCGCCGTGGCATCGGGGCCGTGATGTCCTTGATTCACAACCCGTTTCGACGGAACGGTATGTGGACGTGCTGGCCGATTCGGTTCGGTCCGTGGGCGCTCCGGTGGTGCTGATCGGGCACTCCATGGGCGGGCTGCACTCCTGGTGCCTGGCCGCGCAGCACCCCGAGCTGGTATCGGCCCTGGTGGTGGAGGATATGGCGCCCGATTTCGTGGGCGGGACGACCGGCCCGTGGGAGCCGTGGCTGTACTCGTGGCCGGAAGTGTTCACCTCGGTCGAGGAGTTCACCGTGCGCTTCGGAGAGATTGCGGGCCAATACTTTCGGGAGGCATTCGACCACGGCGACGATGGTTGGCGACTGCACGGCCCGATCGACAAATGGATTTCCACGGCTGCCGAATGGGGGACTCGCGACTTTTGGGACCAGTGGCGGGCTGTTCGATGTCCGGCGCTGCTGCTGGAGGCCGACGATACGGTGACGCCACCCGGGCAGATGCAGAAGATGGCCGAAATGGGGCAGCGAACAACGTATTTCAAGATCGCGGGGTCGGGACATTTGATGCACGACGATTCACCGAACCTTTACCGCAGTGCCGTGTCCGACTTCCTCGCGGCGACGGGTGTGACGGGAGGGACGGTCGTAGCCTGAACCTATGAGCCCGCTAACCCGTCGCCGCCTCCTCACGTCGGCGGCAGGCGCCGCCGCGTTCAGCGCGGCTGTTTCGCTCATGCCCTCGAACGTCCAGCGGGCGCTGGCCCAGCCCGCACCCAGGGCGGGCTCGCTCAAGGATGTCGAACACGTCGTGGTGCTGATGATGGAGAACCGGTCCTTCGACCACTACTTCGGCACCCTGTCCGGTGTCCGGGGCTTCGATGACCCGACCGCGATCACTCTTTCGACCGGGAAGTCGGTCTTCCATCAGCCCGATGCGCAGAACCCCGACGGTTATCTGCTGCCCTTCCATCTGGACACGTCGGTGAACAGCGTGCAGCAGATCCCGACCACCAGCCACGCCTGGTCGGTGCAGCACGACTCGTGGAACCACGGCAAAATGGACAACTGGATGGCCGCCCACCGGAAGGCCGACGGCGAGCACTATCCGTATGTGATGGGCTATTACGAACGTGCGGACATTCCCTTCCACTTCGCACTTGCCGAGGCGTTCACCGTGTGCGACAACTTTCACTCCTCGGTGTTGGGGCCGACCTGGCCCAACCGGATGATGTGGATGACCGGAACCATCGATCCCGATGCCACGCACGGCGGACCCATCACCTGGAACACCCCGGTGCCCGGCGGATACCGCTGGACCACCTACGCCGAACGCCTCGAGGCCGCCGGCGTGAGTTGGCGGGTGTACGCCGAGGAGGACGACTTCGGCGGCTGCAATGTGTTGAAGCTGTTCAGCCGCTTTCAGCAGAGTGGGCCCGGAGACCCCTTGTACGACAAGGGGATAGCGCCCGTGAGCGCGACACAGTTCGAGGATGACGCGCGGGCCGGCACGCTGCCTGCGGTGTCCTGGCTCGTCATGACCAGCACTGCGAGTGAGCATCCCGCATATCGGCCGGCCGATGGTGCGGCATATATCGCGAGCAAGATCGACGCGGTCGCGGCCAACCCCGAGGTCTGGGCCAAGACGGTATTCATCCTCAATTACGACGAGAACGACGGGTTGTTCGACCATGTGGTGCCGCCGACTTCGCCGGCCGGCACCGCGGGAGAGTGGATCAAGGGTGCGCCGATAGGCGGCGGATTCCGGGTACCGGCGATCGTGATATCGCCATGGTCGGTCGGTGGATGGGTGGCCAGCGAGCCCTTCGACCACACCTCGGTACTGCGGTTTCTCGAAGAGTTCACGGGTGTGCGTGAGCCGAACATTTCGTCGTGGCGGCGCAAGACCTTCGGGAACATGTTGTCGGCCTTTGGTTTCAACGGCCCGGTGCGATCTGCGCCGGCGCTGCCGGGTATCGCGGCGGTGGTGGCGGCGGCAGACCGCACGGACACCTTGCCGCCCCCGGCATTGCCTCCCGCGCCGCAGACCGCACCGGCTCAAGAACCGGGCTCACGTCCCCGGCGGTAGCCGTATCGCTAGGAGCGCGACCGGATGGCTTCCATCTCGTGCAGCTGCCGCTGCAGATCGCGGTCGTCGGCGAAGGTGCCACCCAGCGGCGCGGCGACCCGGAACTGGTCGAGGTGGATTCGGAAGGTCTTGTTTCGACGGGCGATCCAGCTGAGCGTGATGGTCAGTGCGAACGGAGATATCAAGACGAGGGTGGCGACGAAGATGGCCATGGCGTTAATTGTGTTCAGATAAATATCGCGCCAACAGTGGCGGAATTGACGACCTTCGATAATATTCAGCCATGTTGCATTCGGTGGCCGCGCTGGTCCTGGACCGGGTGGCTGTATTCGAGTTCGGCGTCCTCTGTGAGGTCTTCGGGTTGGATCGCACCCGCGACGGCGTCCCCAACTTCGACTTCCGGGTCTGTGGGGTGGAACCCGGCGTGCCCGTGCGGACCACTGTCGGGGCGGCGCTGATTCCAGAACACGGACTCGACGGGCTGGCCGATGCCGACTTGGTGGCGCTTCCGGCGCGGCCGTTCACCAAGGAGTACCCGCAGGAGGCGCTTGACGCGGTGCGGGCCGCATCGGAGCGGGGAGCGACCATCCTCACGGTCTGTTCGGGTGCCTTCATCGCGGGCGCGGCAGGGTTGCTTGACGGCCGCCGCTGCACCACGCACTGGATGTACACCGAAGAGCTTGCCCGTAGATACCCGACGGCGACGGTGGACCGCGACGTGCTGTTCGTCGACGACGGTGACCTCATCACCAGCGCGGGGACCGCCGCGGGCATAGATGCCTGTCTGCATCTGGTGCGCCGCGAGCTGGGCAGCGAAATCACCAACAAGATCGCTCGGCGCATGGTGGTGCCGCCCCAGCGCGCCGGTGGCCAGCGTCAGTTCATTCCGCGGCCGGTCCCAGAGGTGGATGCCATCGGCTTTGGCGGGTTGTTCGATTGGCTGGTCGAAAACATCGACCAGTCCCACACGGTGGCGGATCTTGCCGCACGCGTTCACATGTCGACCCGCACATTTGCACGCAAGTTCACCGACCAGACCGGTGTGACGCCCATGCGCTGGATCATCGACCAGCGGGTGTTACTGGCCCGTCGCCTGCTGGAGGAGACGGAACTGGATATCGATACCGTGGCGGCGCGCAGCGGTTTTGGCACTGCGATCCTGCTGCGCCATCACTTCCGGCGCGGGGTGGGCATCACGCCCACCGACTACCGCCGGACCTTCGCGATGGCCGCGGACTAGCCGCCCTCACCGGCAAGTGCGAACCGGCCGTCTGCCGTCTGCTCCACCAATCCGTCGACCAACAATGAGTCCAACGCTCGATCTCGCTGCGCGATATCGGAGAGCCACACCACGTCGAGCTGTGCCCGCGTTACCGGAATGCTGCTGCCGCGCAAAACATCTAGCAGTCGTCCGCGCACCTGACGATCGGTTCCGGCGTACTTCTGCACCGGCCGTGCCGGAGCATCCAGTTGAGGATGTCCGGCCTCGTGCCATGTGCATGAGCTCAGCGGGCACACCGGGCATTGCGGCGCACGGGCAGTACATACCAGGGCGCCCAACTCCATGAGCGCCGCGGAGAACCTGGCGCCGTTGTCCGCCGGCAGCAGCTCCTCGGCGTCGCGCAGGTCCCGTGTCGACGGCGCCGAGTCGGCTACGCCGTGTATCACTCGCGCGATGACGCGGCGAACATTGGTGTCCACCACCGGAACTCGCTGCCCATACCCGAAGCAAGCGATGGCACGGGCTGTATACGCACCGACACCGGGGAGCGTCAGGAGTGTCTCCACGTCATCGGGTACCTCGTCGCCGTAGTCGCGGGCCAACACTGTCGCACATTCATGCAAGCGCATGGCGCGACGCGGATAGCCGAGCTTTCCCCAGGCTCGCAGTACTTCTGCCACAGAGGTTTTCGCCATCGCGGACGGAACAGGCCAACGCGCCACCCATTCGCGCCACACCGGCTCCACCCGGGATACCGGAGTTTGCTGCAGCATTACCTCGCTAATCAGGATGTGCCACGGTGTCGCCTCGGGGTGTCGCCACGGCAGGTCCCGCTCGGCGACATCAAACCAGTCCAAAAGTTCGTCAGGGCACAATGACGGGTATGACAGCTGATCCGAGGTCCGCCTGGAAGGCACTCAAAGAGGGTAACCAGCGTTTTGTGGGTGGTTTTCCGCAGCACCCGAGCCAGAGCATTACGCGTCGGGCCGAGCTGGCCAATGGCCAGAACCCCAATGTGTTGTTGTTCGGTTGCTCCGATAGCCGGGTGGCCGCGGAGATCATTTTCGATCAGGGCCTGGGTGACATGTTCATCGTGCGTACCGCTGGTCAGGTGATCGACTCGGCGGTGTTGGGTTCTATCGAGTACGCGGTGGCGGTGCTGGGGGTGCCGTTGATCGCGATCCTGGGCCATGACTCCTGTGGTGCGGTGGGTGCCACGGTCGCGGCCCTGGACACCGGAGAAGTGCCCGGCGGGTACATCCGGGACTTGGTGGTGCGGGTGATGCCCTCGATCCTGGGCGGCCGCAAGGACGGGTTGTCGCGCATTGATGAGTTCGAGGCCCGTCATGTCGAAGAGACCGGTAGCAAGCTGTTGCAGCGTTCGCAGGTGGTGGCCGATGCGGTCAAGGCCAACAAGCTCGCGCTGGTGTATCTGACCTACAAACTGGCCGACGGCCGCGTCGTGCTGCATGGCCACGTCGGCGATATCGGCGAGTAATCACGCAAAACCCCAGTTCACGATGCATTCGGCAAACATCACATGGCATCTCGGTGCCGGTAATGGGAGAATTAGACTGAATGCAGATTTCTCTGGGGGAGGGATGGGTAGTTCGGTGTATATGTTGCTGCCACTCGGGGGTGGCGACGGATGAGCCGCGACGCTGGTCGCAGGCGGCCAAAGCACGCACTACCTAAATCGAATAAGCGCTGGTCAATCAACAAAACCGTGGCGGGCCGTGTCCTCTTCGCGCTGCTGGCCTGCGGCAGCTTGGTGGTAACGGGCGCGGGCTGGCAGGTCTTCTACAAGGCGTTCAGCCATGTGCCCACCTCTGGTGCCGAGGCCGAGGGTGGCAAGTCAAACGACGGCTCCATGAACATGCTGCTGATCGGTCTGGACTCCCGGAAGGACCAGGACGGAAACGACCTACCCAGGGCGGTCCTGAATCAACTCCACGCGGGCGATTCGGACGCCGGTGGATACAACACGAACACGCTGATCCTGGTGCACGTGGGTGCCGACAACAAGGTCACGGCGTTCTCGATTCCCCGCGACGACTGGGTACCCGCCGACGGCATCCCCGGCTACAAGCACATCAAGATCAAAGAGGCCTATGGCCTGACGAAGGCCAATGAGGCGGACAAGCTCGTCGACCAGGGCATCACCGATCAGGCGACATTGGAGCAGCAGAGCCGCGAGGCCGGCCGCCGCGCCACCCTCAACGCCGTGCACCGGCTGACCGGTCAGCCCATCGACTACTTCGCCGAGGTCAATCTGGTCGGCTTCTACGATCTGGCCTCCGAACTCGGTGGCATCACCGTCTGCCTGAACAGTGCCGTCTACGACAGCTACTCGGGTGCCAATTTCCCGGCCGGCGAGCAGTCCCTCAACGCCTCCCAGGCATTGGCGTTTGTGCGTCAACGTCATGGTCTGGAAAACGGTGACCTGGACCGGACCCATCGTCAACAGGCGTTCCTGATCTCGGTGATGCAGCAGCTTCGCAACGCGGGCACTCTCACCGACATCACCAAACTGAACGGTTTGATGAACGTCGTCCACAAGGACGTGGTGCTGTCCAAGGGATGGACCGAGAAGCAGTTCCAGCGCCTCGGGCAGATCGCCGATGGCAACGTGAACTTCCAGACGCTGCCCGTGGTGCGATACGACAACATCAACGGTGCAGACGTGAACATCGTCGACCCGGTCGCGATTCGCGCCAAGGTAGCCGCCGCATTCAAGGGCGAGGATTCGGCGCCGATATCCACCACGGGGACACCCACCAGCACCGTCGACGTGGTGAATGCGACCTCGACGTCCGGCCTGGCGTCGACGATTTCGTCCGCGCTGGTTAGCCGTGGTTACACCAGGGGTGATGTGCGGGATCCGCTCAGCGGCGAATCCACCGGCACCGCCATCGATTACGGCGTCGGCGCCGATGCTGACGCCAAGGCGATGTCCAGCATGTTGGGTATCGAGGCGGAGCCCAGCGCGGATCCGACGTTGGCGCCCGGACGAATTCGGGTCATGTTGGGCACCGGGTACTCCGCGCCAAGCGATGTCATGAGCGCCGAAGACAGCGGTACCGCAAGTTCGATGGCGAATTCGTCGAGCTCGGGATCGTCCGGTGACTATGCGCCGCCGGACTCGGGTAAGCCGGTGGTCGGCAGCAGTAGCGGCGTCCCCTGCGTGAACTAGCCGCCCGCCTGTGGCGCCTGATTACCCTCCCAAATAGCACTGTGAAGTCTGTGTAGCTCGCCGACACGCCGAGCGAGGTCGGCCATCCTATGGTGACCTGCGCTTACCGTGGAATCGTGATGGACATGCACCCCTCAGGCCCGCTGCCTTCTGAGATCTATTGGCGGCGCCGCGCCCTCGCGATCGGCGTGGCGGTGGTCGTGGTCGCCATCGTTGCGGCGGTGATCTTTGCGCTGGTCGGTGGCAGTGCTGGAGCCGATACGAAGGCCGCCGACAAGCCCGCCGAAACGGCAGCCCCCGCCGGTAAGCCGGTCATCCTGCCGCCCAACGAAATCAACAAGCCTGCCGACAAGCCCGCGGATGCTCCCACGCACGATGGGCCGCCAATCGCCAAGCCTGAGTTGGTGCCCCCGGTGGCATTGAACCCCGGCGACGACTGCCCGGACGCGACACTTGCGGTGAAGGCCTCCACCGACAAGGCCAGCTACCTGGCCGGTGAGCAGCCCAAGTTCACCATGGTGGTCACCAATATCGGTCTGGTGCAATGCAAGCGGGATGTGGGCGCCGCCGTGCTGGCCGCCTCGGTTTTCAGCGTGGACAACAAGCGGATCTGGGCCAACCTGGACTGCGCCCCGTCACAAGAGTCGTCGATCAAGAGCTTCAACCCGGGTGAGCAGGTGACCACCGAGGTCACCTGGACAGGAATGGGTTCCGCACCGAACTGCCCGCTGCCGCGTCCGGCCATCGGGCCGGGGACCTACTCGCTGGTGGTGCAGCTTGGTGATCTGCGCAGTGCGCCGGTGCCGTTCATCATCGGCGAGAAGCCCGCGGACGCGCCGCCGCCGGCCGCGCCACCCGCCTAGCCGGTCTGTTCGGTAAGCGTCGACTCGGCCAGCCGGGAGAGGCCCTCCCGGATGTGGCGGGCCCACATCGCACCGATGCCCTCCACCGACTGTAGGTCTGTCGCGCTGGCCGCCAGGAGCCCCTGGAGGGACCCGAAGGCCCTGACCAGCCTGTCGATATGCGCGAACTGCAGCCGGGGAATGTGCGTCATCACCCGGTAGCCGCGAGAGCTCATCGCGGTGTCTTGAGCTTCGACGGTGGACGGGTATCCGAACGTGCGTGACAGCACCGTCAGGTCCAGCAGATCGGTGTCCGAGAGCGCGTCCAAATCCTCGAGTGTCGAGGCGATCTGCGCCTGTGTCGGTGGTTCGGGGTTGGCGTGATAATCCCGGACCAGCAGCTCACGTTCGGTGTCGTTGTCACCGACGAGCTCGCCGATCTGCAGTTTGAGTTGCCGTCCGTCGGTCCCGAGCTCGATGACATCGAGCTCGATGTCCTGGCTGATCCGGCGCACCAGCTCCAGGCGCTGCGCCACCGTCATGACATCGCGCAGCGTCACGAAGTCCTCGATCTCGGCGGTTGACAGCGACGAGGTCACCTCGTCCAGCCGTGTTGTGTAACGCTCCAGCGTGGAAACCGCCTGGTTGACCCGTGACATGACGGTCGCCGAGTCCATCACCACATGCCGGATCCCGGCGGTGTACACACTCACGATATTCATCGAATGGCTCACCGACACAACGGGATAGTCGGTCTGGATGGCGGTTCGCTCCGCGGAGCGGTGCCGGGTGCCGGATTCGTCGGTCGGAATGGACGGGTCGGGCACCAGCTGCACATTGGCGCGCACGATGCGCGATCCGTCCGTGGACAGCACCACCGCGCCGTCCATCTTCGACAGCTCGCGAAGCCGGGTAGGGGCGAATGCGACATCGAGTGAGAAGCCGCCGTCGCAGATGCTCTCGACCTTGTCGTCGTAGCCGAGGACAATCAGCGCACCGGTGCGACCACGAAGAATGCGCTCCAGGCCGTCACGTAGGGGTGTGCCCGGCGCCAATCGGGCCAGGGTTTCCCGCATTCTTGCGTTGGCTTCCACGTTGTCCATCGCGCACCTCCCTCTCCCGGTTCGATTCGCCGCAGTTAGATTACGTGGTCATGTCGACGTGGACGTTGCCCGAGGGGCTTGAGCCGGTTAGCCGCGGCCCGGAAGCTCCCGCTCCGGGCATGGAGCTGAACCCGGGTTGGCCTCGCAGGTTTAGTTATCCGGGAACCGATGAGGACTTGTGGGGGACACGGTTCTTTGCCGGTGATGGAGCCCGCGTGACCGGTCAGTTCGAGGTGCTGCCCGAACTGGAGGGCGGTCCCGGAGTCATTCACGGCGGTGTGATGGCCGCCATCTTCGACGAGCTACAAGGTGTTCTGGGCATCGTTACGCAATTAGTTGCTGTCACAGCACATTTGGAGGTCGACTACCGCAAGCCCATTCCGGTCGGGGCGACGGTGGATTTGGCCTGCGCCGTGGAGGGGCGAGTCGGCCGCAAGCTGTACACCACGGCGAGCGCGCGGATCGGTGACCAGCTGGTGGCGAGTTCGCAGGGCATCTTTGTGATCATCGATCCTGACGCCCACTACGGCGAGGGTGCCGCGCGGACGTTGGGCATCAGTCCGTAAAACGTTGCGCCAGCCGTAAGTTGGGGCGGGGCTCGGGCTCGGCTCGGCGTGCTTCCGAGAGCACCTCGAGGGCCCGGCCTACCGTCGGGCAGCGCAGTAGATGCATGCCGGCGGGGTGCAGATCGTCGCCTTCGGGTGGAATCACCGCATGCGTGTAGCCGAGGCGGGCAGCCTCGGAGATGCGCTTGCCCACGGCGGCGGTGCGCCGGATATCGCCCGCCAGTCCCACCTCGCCGATGAACACCATGTTGGCGGGCAGGGCGATGTCGGTGTATGCCGAGGCGACCGCCATCAGGACGGCCAAATCCGCCGCGGGGTCGGTCATGCGCATGCCGCCCACCGTTGCCATGTAAATATCGTTGTTGCCCAAGGGAAGTCGCCCGTGCCGCTCCAGCACGGCGGTGACCATCGCCGAGCGTGCGTGATCGAGACCGCTGACCGCCCGCCGCGGCGACGGGTTGGTCGACGTGGTGACGAGGGATTGCACCTCGCCGAGCAGGGGGCGCTTTCCGTCGAGGGTTACGGTCACCGCCGTCCCTGCCGCCGCCTTCTCGCGATGCTCGAGGAACAGCCCGGATGGATCGGATACGCACTCGATTCCCTTGTCACGTAACTCAAAACATCCGACTTCGTCCGCGGAGCCAAAGCGGTTCTTGATGCCACGCACCATGCGCAATGCCGAATGCTTATCGCCCTCGAAGTGCAGCACCACGTCGACGAGGTGTTCCAGTGACCGTGGTCCGGCGATCGCGCCGTCCTTGGTGACATGGCCAACCAACACCATCGCCACCCCCGACGACTTGGCTGCCATGGTCAACGCCGTCGTCACGGCACGCACTTGCGTGACCCCGCCGGTGACACCGTCGGTGTCGGTCGTGGACATGGTCTGCACCGAATCGATAATCGCCAGTGTGGGTTTGACGGCCTCGATGTGCCCGAGCACGCTGTGCAGGTCCGACTCCGCGGCCAGATACACCTCGTCGTGAACGCAGCCGGTGCGTTCGGCCCGTAGCCGGACCTGAGCGGCGGACTCCTCGCCGCTGATGTAGAGGGCCCGTCCGCCGGATGCGGCCCATTGGTGGACCACCTTCAACAGCAGGGTCGACTTGCCGACTCCCGGCTCGCCGGCGAGCAAGTTGACCGAACCCGGGATGACGCCGCCGCCGAGCACCCTGTCGAGTTCGGAGACGCCGGTGGGCTGGTGCCGGGTGGCGTCGGTGGCGATGCTGGTGATGGGTACCGCAGCCGAAGCTGGAGCGACCGCTCGTACCGCGCCCAGTCCGCCGATGGAGGACAGCACCGCGGTTTCGCTCACGCTGCCCCAGGTGCCGCAATCAGGGCAGCGGCCCACCCATTTGGCGGTGGTGTGCTGGCATTCCGAACAGCGGAATTGCGCGCGGGGTTTGGCCACACCGCGACGTTAGCCGTCGGGTCCGACAAAAACGCGCTGTCCTGCGGGCCGGGCGCGTGTTTCTCCCGCGTGCGCTTCCTGCTGCCATGGTGTGTTCACATACAAATGTGCACTTATTCTAAGGAAATCGTATGACTCGATCGCGGCGAACCATTGTCTGGCGAATGCACTGATTACACCCATCGATACATGCTATGAAATGCGGTAATAGCTCAGTGTTGCGAGCGCCACGGTCGCATAGGTTGTGCCTTAAGACGCCCTGCCGTACTGTATTCAGTGTACAAACGTTAACCGAAACGGAGGCAAGTATGTCTCGCAGTCTTCAGGCTTTGACTTCCTCTCGGCTTGCACGTCGGGTGCTGACTTCCTCGTTCGTCAAGGCGGCCACAACTCCACACGGTGTGGACCGCTACTTCGAAATGATTGACCCGTTATGGTCCACGGCTGAGACCCGCGCGGAGGTGACCGACGTCGTCCGGAAGACCAAGGACAGCGTCACTCTGACTCTGCGTCCCAATGCCAACTGGAAGGGCTTCCGGGCGGGACAGTTCGTCAAGCTCTCGGTGGAGATCGACGGCATCCGTCGCACCCGTTGCTACTCGCCGGCGAATTCGCAGTTCCGCCGTGACGGCCGGATCGAACTCACCGTCAAAGTAGACCCGAACGGACTTGTTTCGCCGTGGTTGCTGGCCAACGCCGAGCCAGGTTTGGTCGTACAGATCTCGGCCGCGCAAGGCGAGTTCTGCCTTCCGCTTCCGCATCCGCGAAGCATCCTGTTCATTAGCGGTGGTTCGGGAATCACGCCGGTGATGTCGATGCTGCGCACGCTCACGGACAAGGCGTACATCGGAAAAATCACCTTCCTGCACTACGCGTTCACCAAGGACGACGTGATCTACCAGGCTGAAATCGAGGAGATCAAGGCCAAGTACGAAGGCGTGAAGATCGTTCGGGCATATACCGAAGCGGCCGACGGAGATCTCCAGGGCTACTTCAGCAAGGAGCACCTGGTCGCCGCTGACCGCCACTACGCGGAAGCCGAGACCTATCTGTGTGGCCCGATGCCGCTGATGAACGCGGTCCGAGAGATCTTCGATGCCGAAGGTCTCTCGGACAAGCTCCACCTCGAGCAGTTCGCCGCTCCGATACGCACCGTCAGCACCGACGATGCCGAAGGTGATCTCACCTTCTCCGAGTCGGACCTGACCGTCGCGAACAACGGCCAAACGCTCCTCGAGCAGGCTGAGGCCGCGGGCCTGACGCCGGAGTACGGCTGCCGCATCGGCATTTGCTTCACGTGTGTTCGCAAGAAGGACAGTGGAACGACCCAGAACGTTCTGAACGGCGACCTCTGTAGCGACAGCGACACCAACGTCAAGCTCTGCATCAACAAGCCCGTCGGCGACGTCGCCATTGCCCTCTGATCCATTCCGAGCCAGCCTCTATCAAGCCCTGAAGGAGACCCGAAAATGACTACTTTCGCACCCGCGGTCAAGCAGAAGAACCAGAAGAAGCCGACCATTTACGCACCCCCGGCCAGGCCGAATGACCTGAACAAGCTGCCTTCCGAGCAGATCGAAGAGTTCGGTAAGGAAATGGACGCCCTGCGTGCACGCATCGTCGCCGACCTCGGGGAAAAGGACGCCAACTACATCCGCGACATCGTGAGCAAGCAGAAGAAGCTCGAAGTCGCCGGCCGCGCGCTGCTGTGGGCTGGCTGGTTCCCGCCGGCCTGGCTCGCTGGCGTTGCCGCTCTGTCGTTGTCGAAGATCATCGACAACATGGAGATCGGGCACAACGTCATGCATGGCCAGTACGACTGGATGCAGGACCCGGCTCTCACGTCGAAGAACTTCGACTGGGACAACACGATTCACGCCGACAGCTGGCTGTACACGCACAACTACGTGCACCACACCTTCACCAACATCGTCGGCAAAGACCATGACGCCGAGGGTTACGGCGTCATGCGGATGACCGAGGAGCAGCCGTGGCACCCGATCTGGCTGCTCAACCCCGTCTTCTGTGCCACCCTGCAGATCTTCTTCCAGTGGGGAACCGCGCTCCAGGAGCTCGAGTCGGAGAAGTTCTTCAAGGGTGAGAAGTCGTGGTCCGACATGAAGGACGGACTTGCCAGGTTCCGTGCGAAGGCCGGCAAGCAGGCGCTCAAGGACTACGTCATCTTCCCTCTGCTCTCGGGTCCGGGCGCACCGTTTACCTTCCTCGGAAACATGGCGGCCAACCTGGTCCGCAACCTCTGGGCGTCGTCGGTGATCTGGTGCGGTCACTTCCCCGAGGAGGTTCAGACGTTCTCGATCGAAGAGACCGAGGACGAGAGCCACGCCGCTTGGTACTACCGCCAGATCCTCGGCTCGGCCAACTTCACCGGTTGGAAGGGCATCGACATCCTGTCGGGCAACCTGAGCTATCAGATCGAGCACCACCTGTTCCCCGACCTCCCCGCGTATCGCTATGCGGAGATTGCGGTGGAGGTTCGCGCGATATGCGAAAAGTACGGCATCGCCTATCACGAGGCGTCGATGGCGAAGCAGCTGGGAAGCGTCTACAAAAAAGTGTTCAGGCTTTCGTTCCCGGACAACTTCTTTGAGAAGTCGCCGATCGCCACGGTTGTAGACATCATCGCGTTCCCGGTGCGGATGGTGCGGCGCCGGTTCCAGGCTGCTGTTTGAGCTCTAGCTGAACCTGACGGGCGCGCTAATCAGGGGGCAGCGGAACGATGCGGTCCTGACAGTTCACGGTCTTCTCGCCGTCGTTGGACAGGACGGTCTGTCCGTCCACCAAAATCCGGCAGTAGATGTGGCCCGAACCCCAGATGGCCGTCACCTGCTTGACGGTGTCCTTGTACGGCCAGGCAACCGTCACCGACCAGGGCAACTTGACGTCATTGAGGGCCTGGGGCGTTCCGGAGTAGTCGCCATAGCTGATGGTGCCGGCGTCAGGGGTCTTGCCGGCCGCCCACACCAGATAGGTCACCTTGGGCGGCGCGGCCTGTGCGGTCCCGGGAAGGAGCAGGCCAAGGACTGCGGTCGCTGCAGTTGCCGCCGCCAACGTTCGCTTCACGGTGTCCTCCCGGTTCAGGCTTTGGGCCGGAAGCTATCACGGTGCCGGTGGGCAAATGGGCCGAATCGTCACACCGCGGGGTGTCACGGATTGCGGCTGCACGGGTCGCCATCCACTTGGTCCCGCGTGCCGACCTTGGTACCGGAATTGCCGCGCAGGCAGTGCTGGCGTGGCAGGCCGTCGGTGGCGTAGCTGCAGGTGGCCAGCTCCACACGGTCGTTCTCGTCGACCACCTGTCCGTCGATGAGGATCTGGCAGAAGATGCGCGGGCCGTCTCCGGTGTTGTAGCCGGTGACGTTGATGAGCGGGTGCTTGCTGTCATCGGTCCAGGTGATGTCCTTGCCCCACGGCAGCTGTGGGTTGATCGCGCCCTGGCGGGCGCCGTTGGCGTCGTTGTAGCCGAGGGTTGCCGCGACCAGGGGGCCGTACTCCGCCCAGACTCGGTACGTCACGGTGCGAGGTGTCGCGTGGGCGATCGGCGCGCTGAGTGCCGTGCCGATCATGGCCACAGCCGCCGCGCAGGTGAAGAGCCGTTTCATGGGCGCAAGCTAGCACGAAAAAAGCGAGGGCCCGGGACGGCAGATCGCCGTTCCGGGCCCTCGCGACGCGACTGTGTTAGTGCTCGCCGCCCTCGTGGCCGCCACCGCTGATGGTGTGCTGGCGGGGCGCGCTGGGACCGGCGTCGATGGGTACCGCGACGGTGACCTCGCCGGCCTTCTCGAACGTGAAGGTGAACCGGTAGGTCAGGCCATCGGCCAGATCCTTCGTCAGCGCAAGCTGTGCCTTGCCGTGCGTGATCGTCGAGTCAGAAGAGGCCTGCGGCTTGGCTTCTGGCGCCTTGGTCTCGGGGACCGCGGTCTCCGTGCTGCCTGCTTCCGGAGCGGTGGCCTCGGGCGCCTTGGCCTCGGCCGGCGGCTGCTGCCCCTCGGCGGAGCCGACGAACAGGCGTCCGGTCGCGGGGATGTCGCTGTCTCCGCTCAGCGTCACCTTGCCGACGTCGTCCGGCGAGGTGATCGAGGTGAGCCTGTCGCTGACATCCGCGGATTCATTCGCGATGACCAGAACCAGCTCCGCCTTCTGCCCGGCGCGCTGCTTGACCGGGTCCGAGTTCCCGACGAGGTGAATGTTGCGCAGCGCCAGCTTGCCGAGGTTGGCGCTGCCGCCATTGATCGCCGACGACTGGTTCGCGGTCTGCGAGATCTGTCCGGCACCGCAGCCTGCTAGGGCAGCGGCGAGAACAGTGGCGCCGAGAAGTGTCGTCACGCGAGCGGTGCTGCGCTGGGACCGAGTGCGAAACACAGGCATCTCCCTGATTCGAAAGCGGCTCCGGACGGGTCCGAATCCACCTGCGGCGGATATGTCCTATAGACAGTAGTAGGTCCCTCGCCTGGACTAAAACTGTGGGGCACTCGGGGTAGTCCGGCCGCGCGAAGAGCGTTCAGATCCGGCCGCGCCCGGTGTCCCAGTCTGTGGTCGGAGAACCGATGTGATCTGGATTACCGCTCGTGGGGGCTGGTTTATGGGCGCGCGAGCAGGGGCCGGGAGGGTTGCCGGATGCACGAAAAAGTCACCCTGTCAACCCCGGGGGTTCATCTGCAATGCCCCTGACCTGCACCGTTGGTGGGCACGCCGAGATACGCCGTGTTAGAATTGGGTATCGAAAGGGGCACGAAACAAGATGATATTTAAGGTCGGAGACACCGTTGTGTATCCACACCACGGTGCAGCGCTGATTGAAGCGATCGAGACCCGAACCATCAAAGGCGAGCAGAAAGAGTATCTCGTCCTGAAGGTAGCCCAGGGCGATTTGACTGTTCGCGTGCCTGCTGAGAATGCCGAATATGTCGGTGTCCGTGACGTGGTGGGCCGCGAAGGTCTGGACACGGTCTTTCAGGTGCTGCGTGCACCGCACACCGAAGAGCCCACCAACTGGTCCCGTCGATTCAAGGCGAACCAGGAGAAGCTGGCTTCCGGTGACGTGAAGAAGGTCGCCGAGGTCGTGCGTGACCTGTGGCGTCGTGAGCAGGAGCGTGGCCTGTCCGCAGGCGAGAAGCGGATGCTGGCCAAGGCTCGTCAGATCCTGGTTGGTGAGCTGGCGCTTGCCGAGAACACCAATGCCGCCAGGGCCGACATCATTCTCGACGAGGTGCTCGCAGCTGCCTCGTAGGACGGCGGCGATAGTCCCGGCCGCCGGTCTCGGTGTGCGGCTGGGTGCAGATATTCCGAAAGCCTTCGTCACCGTCGGCGGCCGGACAATGCTCGAACATTGCGTCGACGGTCTGCTGTCCTCGGGGGCCGTCGACGAGGTGATAGTTGTAGTCGGCGCCGATCAGCGTGATAAGGCCGCAGCTCTCGTCGGCCCGACGGTAAAGATTGTGCAAGGCGGTGCCGAGCGCACCGATTCGGTACGAGCCGGTCTGGCTGCCGTGGATGCGGCCGACTGGATTCTGGTTCATGATGCAGCGCGTCCGTTGACCCCTCCGGACATGATCGCCCGCATCGTTGCAGAACTGCGTGAAGGCCGCGGCGCGGTCATCCCGGCGATCGCGGTTACCGACACCATCAAATCCATCGATACGCACGGCGACGTGAGCGGCACCCCGGACCGGGCCAGCCTGCGGGCTGTGCAGACTCCCCAGGGATTCGCGGCCGACGTGCTCAGGCGCGCCTATGCGGCCGCCGGAGACATCGCGACCGACGATGCCGCGCTAGTGGAGAAAATCGGCGAGCGCGTTCATGTGGTGGAGGGTGATCGGCTGGCCTTCAAGATCACCACGGCGCTGGACGTGACATTGGCCGAGGCGATTCTGAATAGGGAGGGGCATCCGCGATGAGCGCATTGCCGCGGGTCGGCATCGGCACCGATGTGCACCCGATTGAGGAAGGCAAGCCCTGCTGGTTGCTGGGGCTGCTGTTTCCTGACGACAACGGATGTGAAGGGCACTCGGATGGGGATGTCGCCGCGCATGCCCTCTGTGATGCCCTGCTTTCGGCGGCCGGCCTGGGCGATGTGGGGGCGGTGTTCGGCACGGGCCGTCCCGAGTGGACGGGCGTCAGTGGCGCGAAGATGCTGACCCACGTGCGGGAGCTACTGCACAACAATGGTTTCCAGATCGGCAATGCCGCGGTGCAGGTCATCGGGAATCGGCCGAAGGTCGGTCCGCGCCGGGCCGAGGCCCAGCAGCTGCTGTCGGGCCTTGTTGGGGCGCCGGTGTCGGTGTCGGCGACCACGACCGACGGCTTGGGCCTGACCGGCCGCGGCGAAGGGTTGGCCGCGGTGGCAACGGCGCTCGTCACAGCGCTGTAAGCTCGCTGGTCGTGACCGGTCACGCTCCGCTTCGGCTGTACGACACCCGTGTGGGTGCCGTGCGTGACTTCGTGCCGCTACAGCCGGGGTCCGTCTCCATCTATCTGTGCGGGGCTACGGTGCAGGGTCTGCCCCATATCGGGCATGTGCGCAGTGGTGTGGCCTTCGATGTGCTGCGCCGCTGGCTCAGCGCCCGCGCCTATGACGTCTTGTTCGTCCGGAACGTCACCGATATCGACGACAAGATCCTCAACAAGGCGGCCGACGCCGGCCGGCCGTGGTGGGAGTGGGCATCGACGTATGAGCGTGCCTTCGATGAGGCCTACGACGCTCTCGGAGTGCTACCGCCGTCGGTTTCCCCCCGCGCGACCGGGCACATCACCCAGATGGTCGAGCTAATCGATCGGCTGATCGATTCCGGGCATGCCTACGCCAGCGGCGGCGACGTCTACTTCGATGTGCTGAGCTACCCCGAGTACGGGCAACTGTCCGGGCACAAGATCGACGATGTCCACCAGGGCGAGGGTGTGGCCACCGGAAAGCGCGATCCGCGCGACTTCACGCTGTGGAAGGGTGCCAAGCCCGGTGAGCCGTCGTGGCCCACTCCGTGGGGACCGGGCCGCCCGGGGTGGCATCTGGAATGCTCCGCCATGGCTCGCACCTATCTCGGGTCCAGTTTCGATATCCACTGCGGTGGAATGGATTTGGTTTTCCCGCACCATGAGAACGAAATTGCGCAGAGCTGTGCCGCCGGTGACGGGTTCGCCCGCTACTGGATGCACAACGGCTGGGTCACCATGGGCGGCGAGAAGATGAGCAAGTCGCTGGGCAACGTGCTTTCCATTCCCGCTGTGCTGCAACGTGTCCGGGCTGTCGAGCTGCGCTACTACCTGGGCAGCGCGCACTACCGTTCGATGCTCGAATACTCCGAGACGGCACTGGCCGATGCGGTGAAGGCCTACTGCGGTATCGAAGACTTCCTGCACCGGGTGCGGGTCCGGGTGGGCGAGGTGCCAGTGGGTACCTGGACGCCAGGATTCGCCGCGGCGTTGGACGACGACCTGTCGGTGCCGATCGCGCTTGCCGAGGTGCATTCCACCCGCGCCGACGGAAACCGGGCGTTGGATGCCGGCGACCACGAGGGTGCGTTATCCGCGGCGGCCAGTATTCGCGCCATGATGGCCATTCTCGGGTGCGACCCACTCAATGAGCGTTGGGAGACGCGCGATGAGACGTCCGCCGCGCTGAACGCTGTGGACGTGTTGGTGACAGCGGAGCTGCAGCGACGCGAAACGGCACGGACAGAAAAGAATTGGGCACTGGCCGATGAGATCAGAGACCGGCTCAAGCGGGCGGGTTTGGAGATCACCGACACCGCCGATGGCCCACAATGGACCCTTATCAGTAGCGACGAAGAGCAGTAGCAATGGCAGGTAATTCTCAGCGCCGAGGCGCTATACGTAAGCCCGGTACCAAGAAGGGTCCCACCGTCGGTTCCGGCGGCGTGCGCCGGCGTGGCCTGGAGGGCAAGGGGGCCACGCCTCCGGCGGAGCAGCGGACCAAGCACCCCGCAGCCAAACGTGCTGCCGTCCAACGGAAAGTCGCGGACGCCAAGCAGCGCCGGATCAAGCAGGGCGACGAGTCCGAGATGGTGTTGGGCCGCAACCCGGTGCTGGAATGCCTGCGCACCGGTGTGCCGGCGACCGCACTGTATGTCGCCGTCGGCGCCGATAACGACGAACGGCTGACCGAGTCGGTGGCTCTTGCCGCCGATGCCGGGATCGCGATCCTGGAGGTGCCGCGCCCCGATCTGGATCGCATGAGCACCAACGGATTGCATCAGGGCCTCGCGTTGCAGGTCCCACCGTACAAGTACGCGCATCCCGATGACCTGCTGGCCCGCGCCCGCGCGGAAGCGCAGCCCGCGCTTCTGGTGGCGCTGGACAACATCTCGGATCCGCGCAATCTGGGTGCGATCGTGCGTTCCGTGGCCGCCTTCGGCGGGCATGGCGTCGTCATTCCGCAGCGTCGTAGTGCATCGGTGACCGCCGTGGCCTGGCGTACCAGTGCGGGTGCGGCAGCACGTCTTCCAGTGGCCCGCGCCACGAATCTGACGCGCACGCTGAAGGATTGGCAGGACAAGGGGATAACCATCGTCGGGCTTGACGCCGGCGGCGACACCGAGCTCGACGATCTCGATGGTGTCGGCGATATCGCGGTTGTCGTCGGGTCGGAGGGCAAGGGACTCTCGCAGCTGGTCCGCAAGACCTGCGATGCGGTGGTCTCGATCCCGATGGCCGGCCCCGTTGAATCGTTGAATGCCTCGGTGGCAGCGGGTGTGGTGCTCGCGGAGATCGCCCGCCAGCGCCGCTGAGCGGCTTGTGCCGAGATGACATTCACGCAGGTGTCTCTCACGTGTCACCCGCATAGACGTCATCTCGGGCACAATGTGCAGCCATGAAGCGCATAGCTACCGTTCTTGCGGTCGCCCTGGCCTTGGCATCGTGCGGCAACAAGGAGACGACATCCTTCGACCTGCAGGCACACCGGGGCGGGCGCGGGGAGACCACCGAAGAATCGTTGCGTGCCTTCACCAAAGCCATTGAGCTCGGGGTGAGCACTCTCGAACTCGATATCGTCATCTCCAAAGACCGCAAGCCCATGGTCTGGCACGACCCGGTGATCGATGCCGCGAAATGCGCCGACACGGGCCCGGTGACGCCCGGCGATCCGCAATTCCCCTATGTCGGAAAACTGGTCAAGGACCTGACCTCCGAGCAGCTACACACCCTGGACTGCGGCAAGCTGCTCAAGGACTTTCCTCAGGCGGAGGTGGTCAAGAATGACAAGATCGCCTTGCTATCAGATGTTTTCGCGCTGGCCGACTCGTATCATGCCGACGTGCGGTACAACGTCGAGACCAAGGTGGAGGCCGCCGAACCTCAGAAGTCCGCGGCACCGCAGGTGTTCGTGGACGTCATCCTCGACACCGTTCGTGCGGCGGGCAAGCTCGACAAGGTCGAGATTCAGAGCTTCGACTGGAGCACGCTGCCGATGACCAAGCGGGCCGAACCGGGTCTCCCGCTGGTCGCGCTGTGGGATGAAACCACCTGGTACCCAGGGTCTCCGTGGTTGGGCGGGGTGGACCCGGCCGTGGTGAAGGATCCGATTGACGGAGCCAAGCAGATAGGTGCCACCATCTTGTCGCCCGGATACACCGTGCCCTATGGCGGCAAAGTCGGTGATCCTGGTTTCACGTTGGTCGCCGACAAGAAGTTCGTCGACAAGGCGCACGGTTTGGGGCTCAAGGTCATCCCCTGGACCATCAACGACGCCGAGACCATGAAGGCGCAGATTGACGCCGGTGCGGACGGGATAATCAGCGATTACCCAACTATGCTGCGGAAAGTCATGGCAGAGAGGGGTTTACCGTTGCCACCGGCGTATCACCGCTAGACGAACGGTGCCAGCTCGATGTCGTTGGCGGTCAATGCCGAGCGAACAGCCTGGGCAATCGTGACCGCACCCGGTGAATCACCGTGCACGCATATCGACTCGGCGGTGCGGCTGAGGGCGGGAATGCGCGCCGCCACCTCAGCGGGATCGTGCAACACCGCGCCGGGTTCGCTGCGCGGCACCAGGGTGCCGTCGTCGCGGTAGGCACGGTCGGCGAACGCTTCGGTGACCACCCGTAGCCCCAATTCGCGTGCACGGTCGCCGAATACACCGTGCGGCAGGGTCAGTACGGGGAAATCGGCATTCAGATCTCGCACCGCACGCGCCACCGCATCTGCCTGTGCTTCGTGATGGATGATCGTGTTATAGAGCGCACCATGCGGTTTCACATAGGTCACCGACGATCCGACGGTGCGGGCCAGCGCGTCGAGCGCGCCGATCTGGTACACCACGTCGGCGTACAGGTCGTCGGGGGAGATGTCGATGAACCGTCGGCCGAATCCGGCGAGATCGCGATAACCCACCTGCGCACCGATGCGGATACCGCGGGTAGCGGCGGCCTGGCAGGTGCGGCGTAACGTCGCGGGATCGCCCGCATGGAAACCGCAGGCAAGGTTGGCGCTGGTGACCACATCCAGCATGGCCTCGTCATCGCCCAGGCGCCAGGCACCGAAACCCTCACCCAGGTCGGCATTCAGGTCGACGCGTGTCACCGGAGCCGTCGTTCTTCCCGCGAGGCCGCTCACCAGGTGAGCGTAACGCCCCTATGCGTGTCGGTACCGCCCGATGACGCGGCACAGCAGATAGATCGCGACGGCGATCATGGTGACGAAGACGGAGATGGGCACTCCGGGCGCCAACGACAGCACGATGCCGCCGATGGCGGCGATCTCCGCGAAGACGATCGACAGTCCGATGGCCCGTGCGGGTGAGGAGGTGATGCGAGCGGCAGCGGCGGCGGGTGTGATGAGCAGTGACATCACCAGCAGGGCGCCGACGATCTGCACACCCTGGGCCGCGGTGAGACCGACGAGGGCGGCGAACACAATTCCCAACGTACGCACCGGGACCCCACGAGCCTCGGCCACATCCGGATCGACGGTGGCGAACAGCATGGGTCGATAGGTGACGGCCAGTACCGCTCCGACGATGATGCTCACCACGACCAGCATGAGCAGTCCGCTGTATCCGACGCCGACGATCTGTCCGGTGAGGAGGGCGAAGTTGGTGCCGGTGCGCCCCGGATAGAGGTGGATGAACAGCACTGCCAGTCCCAGCCCGAAGGCCATGACCACCCCGATCGATGAATCACGATCCTTGGTTCGCTGCCCGAGGACACCGAAAAGTATTGCCGCGACCACGCTCCCGAGTAGCGCTCCGGTCCCCACATTGGCGCCGGCCAGCAGCGCGGCAGCGGCGCCCGTGAGCGACAGCTCGCTGGAGCCGTGGACGGCGAAGGACATCTGTCGCATCACCACGAACGGACCGACGAGGCCGGCCAGCAGTCCGAGCAGTGCCGCCGCGAGGATCGCCTGCTGCACGAAGTCGCGCGCCAGGAGATCAGCGGTGAGGGAGAGATCGAAGAAGTTATTCATGGGCGTGCTCAGCACACTCCTCGGTGATCTGCCGGTCTTCGCCCACTACCACGTATTGTCCACGCACCTTCACTACGTCAATCTGGGCGCGGTACAGCTCCGACAAGGTCTCGGTCGTCATCACCTCGTCGACGGTGCCGATCTGGAAGCGCCCATCCACCAGGTACAGGATTCGGTCCACATACGGCAGGATCGGGTTGATCTCATGTGTCACGAATAGCACGGCCGTGTGCGCACTGCGCCGGCGTTTGTCGATCAGGGCGCAAATCTGTTGCGCGCTTGCCGGATCCAAGTTCAGCAGCGGCTCGTCGCAGAGTAGGAGCGCGGGATCGCCCGCCAGTGCCTGTGCGATGCGCACCCGCTGGAGCTCGCCGCCCGACAAGGACGAGACGGCTTTGGTTGCCAAATGGCTCGCGTCCACCTGATCCAGCGCGAGGTCGATCGCGGCACGATGGCGCGCTCGACGGGCGGGGTTGAAGGCGGTCAAACCCCAACGATGGCCGTCGATCCCGAGCCCCACCAGATCCTCCGCGCGCAGGATCAGCGCGTTGTCCGCGAGTCGGTGCTGAGGTACGTATCCGAGGTCATCGGTGACGTTCATGGTTCCCTGGGTCAGTGGCACCTGCCCCAGCAGCAGGCGCAGCAGGGAGGTCTTTCCGGAACCGTTGGGCCCCAGTACCGCGATGAACTCGCCGGGTTCGACAGTCAGATCCAGATCCTGCCAAAGGGTGCGTCCACCGCGATCCAGTGATGCGTTGCGCAGTGTGGCGGCACTCATGCGGCCATTATCCGACAGTGGTCCGCGCTCATCCCAGCGCCGCGGCGAGTTGCTCGGTGGTGCGTCGCTGCCAGGTGATGTAGTCGGTGCCGTCGGGCAGGGTTTCGGTCACCGTCACGACCGGAACCCCGTGGGATTCGGCGGATTGCTTGAGCTGATTGGTCACCGATCCGGCTGTTTGGGGGTTGAACAGCAGCGCCGCAACCTGTTTGGTGCTGATCAGGTCCAGCGCGGTGGCAACGTCCTTGGGAGAGGGATCCGAGCCCTGCTCGGCCGCCTCGGCGAAGTCATGTGGTGTGCGGTCCACCAGTCCGCAATGGGAGACCAGGTGGCTGGCCACCGGCTCGGTCGCCAGGATTGCCTTGCCCCGGTCTTTGTCGGCGACATTGTCTTGCAGACTTGCGATGGAATCCAGCTGTTGCCCAAACGTTTTGGCGTTTGCGTGATATGAGTCGGCATTGTTCGGGTCGGCCTGGGCGAGATCGTCCGCGACGTGGTTGGCCACTTGCTGGGCGGTTCGCAGGCTGTAGAACACATGCTCATTCTTGTCGGTGGAGTCCGCGGGGAGAAGCTGGTAGGCGTTGACCCGGGCCTGGCCATCCTTGAGCAGTTTGTCGATGAACGGGTCGTATCCGTCGCCGTTGTACACCACCAAGGTGGCGTCCTGGACCTGCGCTGCTGCCGCCGGGGTCACCTCGAACGAGTGGGGGTCGGTGTTGGCGCCGCTGACCAATGCGCTCACTTTGGCGTGGTCACCGGCGACAGCCTGGGCGACCGAGGCCCAGGCGTCGGTCGAGGCCACCACCTTGGGCTCACCGGTCGGCTCGTGAGATTGGCCGCAGCCGACGAGGACGAGCGTTCCGGCGGTGGCGACCGCCACTGACAATCCAGCCACACGAGCGAACATCGCAGACCTCCAGCCTTCCAGTAATGAAAACGGTTTTCATTATGGCGGATGGAGTGCTTGCTGTGCAAAGCCTGGCAGCGTGGCTGAGGTCGGTGGCGACGCGCAGCACTGCGAGCAGCACGGATCGTGCGGTGAATCGCCCCGTGAACGGGTGAGTCAGGAC
Source organism: Mycobacteroides franklinii (assembly GCF_001853795.1). Taxonomy (NCBI): domain Bacteria; kingdom Bacillati; phylum Actinomycetota; class Actinomycetes; order Mycobacteriales; family Mycobacteriaceae; genus Mycobacteroides; species Mycobacteroides franklinii. Next base: position 98,098 of record NZ_MLIK01000019.1, on the reverse strand, counting down.
AGCAGCGCGGCGCACCGCAGCAGGCCGATATGGCTGTACGCCTGCGGGTGATTACCCAGTGAGCGTTCGGCCACCGGGTCGTACTCCTCGGACAGCAGACCGGTGGGGCCGGTGGCCTTGACCAGCTGGTCGAACAGCAGCTCGGCCTGTGACCTCGCGCCGATGAGCAGATACGCCTCGACCAGCCAGGCCGCGCACAGATGGAACCCGCCCTCGCCCCCGGGCAGGCCGTCATCGCGGTGGTATCGGTAAACGGTTGCACCACTGCGTAGTTCGGCCTCGGTGGCGATCACCGTCGCGGTGAATCGGGGATCGGTGGGGGCGATCAGTCCGGACAGGCCGATGTACAGGGAGGCGGCATCCAGATCGGTGCCGTCATAGGCGGCTGTGTAGGAGTTGACGGAGTCGTTCCACCCCTTCTCCACTACCTCGGCCGCGATCTCCTCGCGCAACGCGGCCCACGATGCCGGGGCCGCACGCTGGAATTCCTCGGCCAATTTCACCGCGCGGTCCACCGTCACCCAGCACATCACCTTGGAGTAGACGTGATGACGCGGATTGCCGCGGATCTCCCAGATGCCGTGGTCGGGTTCATACCACCGGCGTTCGACGGCAAGAACCATGTCGGACACCAGATTCCAGTCGGCATCGGTCAGCGGATCGGCATGCCCGAGGCGCTTGCGTGCGTGGGTCAGATCATGGATCAGCTCCACGACCGGGCCGAAGACATCCAGCTGTACTTGCGAATTGGCGGCGTTGCCGACGCGGACCGGCCGCGAGCCCGCATACCCGGGCAGCGAGTCGATCACTGCCTCGGGTGGCAGCACGGTGCCGGCCAGCGTGTACAGCGGGTGCAGGCGATCGGGTCCGGGCAGATGCTCCAGCACCCGGTGCAGCCAGCCCAGTAGTCCCTCTGCCTCACTCAGCGATCCGAGTGCCACCAGCGCCGAAGCGGTCATCGACGCATCGCGCAGCCAGCAGTACCGGTAGTCCCAGTTGCGAATGCCGCCAATGTCTTCCGGGAGCGATGTGGTGGCCGCGGCCATGATCGCGCCCGACTCGGCATGCACCAGGCCGCGCAATGTCAGCGCCGAGCGCTTCATCAGGCCGGGTTTACGTTCGGGCAGCGTCAGGGTCTGGGCCCAGTCACGCCAGTACGATTCGGCACGTTCCCGCAGCTCGGGTTCCGGGATTGAGTTCTCGTCGAGATCCTCGGTACCGCAGCGCAGTTCGAGAACCACTGGGCCATTGGCCGGGCTGATGGTGGCGGTGGCGGTCTGATCGTCGGCCCCGATTGTCCAGGTGACGCCGGGTGCGCGCAGCACGATCGGATCGTTGGTGCCCAACACGCGCAGACCGTCCCCCTCGGCGACCAGTTGCACGGGAGCCTGGCCGAACTCGGGGCGTGGAGCGAAGGTCACCACCGCATCGGCTTCTCCGGTGACCACCCGAATCAGGTCGGTGCGTCCCGGAATCTCGTCGTGAGCGAGGTAGTCGGTTACTTGCAGGCTGGCCCAACGTGTTTCGACAGTCATCGTGCTGTCGAGATATTTCTGGCCCAGCGGTAGCGCGGAACGCGCGGGGCCGATCGTGAAGTGCCCGGCCTCATCCCCGCCGAGGAGATGGGCGAAGACCGCCGCGGAGTCGGGTTCGGGGTGACACATCCAGGTGACGCCACCGGTCGGCGTCACCAGCGCAATGGTGCGCGAATTGGCGAGCATGGTGAGACGTTCGATGGGTGTGGCGTGTCCACCGAGTAGCCAGGTGCGGCGCTCCTCGAGCAGGAAAGCCAGTGCGGTGCCTACCGATTCGGTGTCCGGGATGCGATATCCGGCGAGTGTTTCGCCGTCGCCCACCTTGACCCCCAGGTCGGGCCCGTGTAATCGCTTGAAGACCTTTTCGTCGGTGACATCGTCGCCGAAGAACACCGCGGCCGTGGCGCCCTCCTGGTGGCGCAGGATGTCAAGGGCCTGGCCCTTGTCGGTGGGTATGACGGCGAACTCGAGGACCTTCTTGCCCTCGGTGACCTGCGCGCCCCAGCCGTTCGCCACCGCGAGTGCCTGACTCAGCGCGGCATCGGCGTCCTCCTCCGAGGCATTACGCACGTGCAGCGCGACGCTCGCCGGTTTCAGTTCGATGGCCACGCCGGCGTACTCGGCGGCGATGGCCGACAGCTTGTTGGTGATGGTCTTCAACAGCGCCTTGGCGTCTCCGTCGATGGCGTGCACAAATCCGGCGTCGAACTCCGAGCCGTGACTTCCGACCAGATGTACCTCGGAGGGCAGCCGCGACAGGGTCGCCAGATCACGCAACGCGCGTCCGGAGATCAGTGCGGAGGTTGTCGACGGCAGTCCTGCCAAAGCCCGCAGTGCGGTGGTCGATTCGGGATGCGGTCGTGCATCGTCGGGATTGTTGACCAGCGGGGCGATCGTTCCGTCATAGTCGGAAGCCACCAGCAGTCGGGGCGTACGGGCAACCTCGGAAAGAGCCCGACGCAGTTCCACAGGCAGATCTTGGGCACTCACCACGGGTCCCGAGTCTACGTCCGCTACCTGCTCGAGGCAGGTCAGGCCAAGCGTCGCAGGTTAGGTAATACCGAGCAGCAATCGGACCGTGCGATCGAGCCGGTGGCTCACATCGGTTGCCGAGGCTCGCCGCGTCAACCAGGCAATCATGTTGGAGGTCCAGACGTCCGAGATGACGCGGGCAATGTGGAACTGGGCATCGGACGGGTCGTCATCGCCGGCCATCGCTCGCGCGAAGATGCCGTCCATCAACCGGCCCACGTGATCAACCTCACCGGCGGCAGAAGCGTCGGCGAAGACCAGCGCGCGTGTCATCGCCTCGGTGAGCAGTGGATTGCGTTGCATATTGCGGTTCAGTCGGGTGATCGCAGTGTGCAGTCGTTCGTACGCGGTGCCGCCGCTGACGGTGTTGCGATCCGATTTGGCGTCGATCTGCTCGAACTCGCGTTCCAGGGCCGACACCAGCAGGTGCACCTTGGATGGGAAGTACCGATAGAGGGTGCCGACGGCGACATCGGCGCGTTCGGCGACGGTGCGCATCTGCACCGCCTCGTAGCCGCCCTTGGAGGCGATGGCCAAGGTGGCGTCCAGGATGCGCTTGCGGCGCTCACGCTGCGCGGTAGACCCGAGATCGTCGTCAGACAGAGCTGAGACTGCGGCGCTCTGGTTTGTCGCGTCGGTGTCGCCGCTGTCCGACGGCGCGGTTTCCGTTCCGCTGGATGTCCGGGGCGTTGCCATTGCGTCTGTACTCCCTGCCTTCAATCTCGCGTGTGCACGCGGTGGTTTCAGCGCACGACTATACGGATGCCTGTCGTGCGAATCAGGTCTCCCCGGCTCGTCGGTAGCGCTCTGTACAGCCTGAATGCGTTCCTACTACACTGAACCCAATCACGATATTAGAACACGTTCTAGTCTGATTTGTGCCGAAAAACGAGCCAAGGAGAATCTGTGTCCGACGTCCAGGAAGCCGCGCGGGATGCGGTCCGTCAGTGGGCCAAGAGCGCGGCTGTCATCGAGTCGGTCCGGAAGCTGGAATCCGAACCTGACGGGTGGGGTCCCGCCTACGTCGGGCTCGCTGAACTGGGCATTTTCGGTGTTGCGGTGCCGGAGGCCGCCGGCGGGTCGGGGGCCGGATTCGACGACATGATCGCCATGGTCGATGAGGCCGCGGCCGCGTTGGTGCCGGGACCCGTTGCCACCAGTGCGCTGGCGGCCGTGGTCCTCGCGACCGACGGGCACGAGGAATTGGTCGGTGCGTTGGCGGCCGGGGAACGCACGGCGGGCCTGGCCCTCACAGGAAACCTGGTCGTCTCCGACGGGCGGGCGTTGGGCGTGTTGCCGACTGTGCTGGGCGGTACCGCCGACGGCGTGCTGTTGGCCCCGGGGTCCGACGGTTGGGTACTCGTCGACTGCGCCGGTACCGGCATCGCGGTGGCAGCCAAGAAGGCGACCGACTTCTCGCGGCCATGGGCCGCGGCCACCGTGGAGGATGCCGCGGTGCACCCGGTGGGCCTGCCGGCCGCCGTGGTCTCTGATCTGTCGGCCGTGACACTTTCGGCCGAGGCGGTGGGCGTGGCGCGGTGGGCGTTGCAGACGGCTGTCGAGTACGCCAAGGTGCGCGAGCAGTTCGGCAAGCAGATCGGCAGCTTCCAGGCCATCAAGCACATGTGCGCGGAGATGTTGTGCCGTGTCGAGCAGGCCGATGTGGCCGTCTGGGATGCCGCCGAGTGCGCGCGGGACGTCCTCGCGAACAGATCGGCCAACAATGCTGATGCCCAGCAGCTTTCGCTTGCCGCAGCGGTTGCGGCGGCGGTGGCCGTCGACGCGGCGGTGGCCAACACGAAGGACTGCATCCAGATACTCGGTGGTATCGGATTCACCTGGGAGCACGACGCGCATCTGTACCTACGCCGGGCGTACGCCCTGCAGTCCTTCCTGGGCAAGCCCGCGGCATGGCGGCGTAAGGCCGCCGCGCTGACCATCGGCGGTACCCGCCGGTCGCTGACCATCGACCTCGGCGAGGTGGAGACTCAGCGTGCGCAGGTCGCCGCGGCTGCCGCGGAAATCGCCTCGGCGCCAAAGGCCGAGCAGCAGATTCGGCTGGCCGAGACGGGCTATTTGGCCCCGCACTGGCCCGCGCCGTACGGACTGGGTGCGGGCGCCGCGCAGCAGCTGCTCATCGATCAGGAGCTACACGCGGCCGGCGTCACGCGTCCTGATCTGGTCATCGGCTGGTGGGCGGCTCCGACCATTCTTGAGCACGGAACATCCGAGCAGATATCGCAATTCGTCACACCCACCCTGCGTGGCGAGATCGAGTGGTGCCAGCTGTTCTCCGAGCCCGGTGCCGGTAGCGACCTTGCATCGTTGCGTACCAAGGCAACTCGGGTCGAGGGCGGCTGGAAGCTCGACGGGCAGAAGGTATGGAACTCCAAGGCGCAGATCGCGGATTGGGCGATCTGCCTGGCCCGTACCAACCCCGACGTTCCCAAGCACAAGGGCATCACGTATTTCCTGTTGGATATGAAGACCCCCGGGATCACCGTGCGGCCGCTGCGTGAGATCACCGGTGAGGAGATGTTCAACGAGGTCTTCCTCGACGGGGTCATCGTTCCGGACGAGAACGTGGTCGGGTCGGTCGACGACGGATGGCGCCTGGCCCGCACCACGCTGGCCAACGAGCGGGTGGCGATGGCGGGTGGCGGCACCCTCGATGAGGCCATGGAATCGCTGCTGGCGCTTGTTGGGGATGCCGAATTGGATGCGGCACAGCTGGATACGCTCGGGGTGTTCGTCTGCTCGGCGCAGACCGGCGCGCTGCTGGATCTGCGCACCGCGCTGCGCGCCATCGGCGGTCAGGACCCGGGTGCGGCCTCGAGTGTGCGCAAGCTCGTCGGCGTGCGGCATCGCCAGGGGCTTTCTGAGCACATCCTCGACTACGTGGACTCTCACGGTGCGGTGGAGTCGCACGAGATGTGGTTGTTCATGCGGGATCGATGCTTGTCCATCGCCGGGGGCACCACGCAGATCTTGCTCAGCGTGGCGGGCGAGCGGCTACTCGGCTTGCCGCGCTAGCGTCCATCCATCTGACTGTTCGGGTGCGCATGCGGTGTTGGGTGCTGCGCGGCAATGCTCCCGGACCATAGACGCCACGTCCGCGTCGACGGACGCGGTCGAGCTTGACGTCGGTGCGTAGTGCGTCCGAGACGGTCTTTGACGGGCGGCCATCCACGTCAAAACCGATGTCCGCCAACATGGTGACCATCTCGGACACGGCGGTGAGTCCGTGCCGGTGGATGTGCAAGACAAGCAGATAACGCAGTTCGGTGCGCAGCGCGCGAGTCCGGGCGGCCATGCATGCACCATGCCAAAGGGCACCGACATTGACTCGGACGGCGCTTGGGCCACATACAGCTAGTGCCCACGTCTATGCGACAACTTCCGCGCGGCCCGCCGCGGGCCACGAGTTGTCGCATAGAGGCGGGCAGTACGCATATGCGTACCGAAATGCCTAGCTGAATCGGGCCTGCGCGCAGGCATCGGGTGAAATCACGCTACGGCCACCGATACTGGCCTCGACGTGGCTGCACACGATGTAGTCGGCGTCGAGCTTGGGCTGCCCGGTCGCCCAGTCGGTGGGTTGGGTGGTTCCGGTGATACGGAAGCGGTCGGTGTCACCGCCCCCGAAGTAGACGGTGGTGAGCAGCCAGGTGCTACCGCCGTTGTGCTCCACCGTGTTCGGGTTGTCAGCCCACTGCACCCATAGATAGTTCATGCGGTCGGAGGTGCGTAGCTCGGTGGTCTGTTTGGCCCACAAGTCACCGCCGAATCCCTCAATCCCATTGGGGGTCCGCAGATTGAAACTGGCGGTGTAGTAGCACTGCCGCTCGGCCCTGCGGCAGTCGGCGGTGGTGTGAACCTCCAGCTGGCGGCCATCGTCGACGGGAGTGCTGACGTCGACCGTTTTGACCTCGGCGTTGGCGGGCACCGGGGTGATCAGGGTTGTGGCGGTCATCAGCAGTGCGGCGGCACATATGACGCGAGCCATGCGGTCTCTCACTCGTCGAAGGTTACGTTGACATCGTCGGTCTCCGGAACCGCCTGGCACGCCAGGATGTACCCGTCGTCGATGTCATTCTGGGACAACGCGTCGTTGACCAGCATGCGGACCTTGCCGTTCTTGAGAATGCAGGCGCACGTCATGCAGTGGCCCTCGCGGCAGGAGAATGGCGCGTCCAGGCCCTTGGCGAGCAGCACGTCCAGCAGCACGGTGCTGCGCGGCCAACTGACCTCGTGAGTCTCCCCGTCGAGTTCCACGGTGGCCGTGGCCGGTGGTTCGTCGTCGTCGGAGGGCTCGGCGAGGACGACCTCGGCGAAGGGGTCGCTTTCGAGAGAGCGGAAAACCTCGACGTGCACACGATCGTCGGCCATGCCATTGCCCTTGAGCGCGGCCTGAGCGGCATCCATGAACGGCCCGGGACCGCAGATGAAGGCCTCATGACCGGCGAACGGCGCAGCCAGGGTGGCCAGGGACTGTAGTGACGGCAATCCCTGCACCGATTCGAGCCAATGGATGACAGTCAGCCGATCGGGGTGCTTGGCCGCGAGCTCGCGCAGCGCCGCCCCGAAGATCACCGACTGTTCATCGCGGTTGGCGTAGATCAGCACTACCTTGCCGCTGCCCTGGGAGAGTGCGGACTTGCAGATCGCCATCATCGGGGTGATACCGCTGCCGCCGGCCAGCAGCAGGAAATCGCGATCGAGCTCTCGCGGGACGAAAACCCCGGACGGCGCCAGGACATGCATGTGCATACCGGCGTGGGCGTTATCGCAGATCCAGTTGGACCCGTAACCGTCGGCGGTGCGCTTGATCGTGACGGTCAACCGATCATCGATATGCGGGGAACTGGACAGCGAGTAGCAGCGCGCCACGGAACCGGTGCGATCGGACGGAATGCGCAATGTGAGGTACTGGCCGGGTGCGTACGCGAACTTGTCGGCTGCATCCTCGGGAATCTCGAAGACCAGGGACCGGGAGTCGGCGGTCTCATCGATCACCTCGGCGATTCGAACCTCGAGGACGTGCTTCCCCAGCGGAACGTCCGTCACGTGATTCCTCCGTCAGTCGTCGTCGGCGAGCGGCCGAACTAGAACAGGTTACAGAATTGACCTTTGGCCCTACAACACCGTCGTCGCTTCGTTCCAGATGAGCCCGCCTTCCCGGGGTGGGCGAGGCGATGTCGACACAGATCGAAACGTGTTCTAGTCTCAGCAGTGAACACGTGCTGTCACCACGGGTGTGCAGCGAGTGTCGCGAACTACTAGCCCTAGTTTGTGCCGACTGATGCTAACTACAGCAGTGGAGGAAATGCAGTGACGACGACCGAACAGCGGGACGAAGTTCAGGCGGTTCTCGCAGGAATTGACGACCTGCTGCCGACCCTGCGCAAGCGCGCGCAGGAAACCGAGGACCTGCGGCGTCTGCCCGACGCCACGGTCGCCGAACTGCAGGAGATCGGCTTCTTCAGGCTGCTGCAGCCCTCGCAGTGGGGTGGATACGAAACCGCCCCCACCACCTTCTACGAGGCGGTGCGTCGTCTGGGTAGCGCCTGCGGCTCGACCGGTTGGGTCGCTTCGATCATCGGCGTACACAACTGGCACCTGGCCCTGTTCGACCAGAGGGCGCAGGAAGAGGTCTGGGGTGAGGACACCAACGTGCGGGTGTCCTCCTCGTACGCTCCGATGGGAGCTGGTGTGGTGACCGAGGCCGGTGACGGCTATCTCGTCAACGGTTCGTGGAACTGGTCTTCGGGTTGTGACCACGCCACCTGGGCGTTCCTGGGTGGACCCGTGATCAAGGACGGCCGTCCGGTCGACTTCGGCAGCTTCCTGATCCCGCGCACCGAGTACCGCATCGATGACGTGTGGAATGTGGTCGGCCTGCGCGGTACCGGTAGCAACACGGTCGTGGTCAAGGACGTGTTCGTGCCGAAGCACCGGTTCCTGTCGTACAAGAAGATGAACGACCAGACCGCCGGTGGATACGAGACCAACACCGCTGCGGTCTACAAGATGCCTTGGGGCACAATGCACCCCACCACCATCACCGCTCCCATCATGGGCATGGCATATGGCGCGTACGACGCACACGTCGAGGCCCAGGGCAAGCGCGTGCGCGCGGCCTACGCCGGCGAGAAGGCCAAGGATGACCCGTTCACCAAGGTGCGCGTGGCCGAGGCCGCTAGTGACATCGACGCCGGGTGGCGTCAGCTGATCGGGAATGTGGGCGACGAGTTCGCTCTCATCTCGGCGGGCCAGGAGGTTCCCTTCGAGCTGCGTGCTGCCGCGCGCCGCGACCAGGTGCGTGCCACCGGCCGGGCGATCGCGTCGATCGACCTGTTGTTCGAGAACTCCGGCGCCACCGCGCTGTCCAACGATGCTCCGGTACAACGTTTCTGGCGTGACGCGCACGCCGGTCGCGTGCACGCGGCCAATGACGCGGAGCGGGCTTACCAGATCTGGGGCAACCACGCGTTCGAGCTGCCCGCCACCGACACGATGGTTTAGGAGGGCGCTACCCCATGAGCGTTATCAAGGCACTCGGATACATGCGGATCCAGGCCACCGACATGGCGGCCTGGCGCGAGTTCGGGACCAAGGTGCTCGGCATGATGGAAGGCGCGGGAGATGATCCTTCCGCGCTGTATCTGCGGATGGATGATGTCGCAGCGCGTCTGGTGATTGTGCCGGGGGATAGCGACCGATTGCTGGCTTCCGGTTGGGAGGTCGCCGACGCACCGGCGCTGCAGGCCGTGCGGGAACGCCTGGCGAAGGCCGGGGTCGAATTCACCGAGGGCACCAAGGAAGAGATTTCGGACCGCAAGGTCGAGGGTTTCATCCGGTTCAACGATCCCTCGGAGAACGTGCTGGAGGTTTTTCACGGTGCCCAATACCTGGGTCGCCGGTTCGTCAGCCCGTACGGCCACAAGTTCGTCACCGCCGAACAAGGGCTCGGGCATGTGGTGCTCACGTGTACCGATGACGCCGCGGCACAGGCGTTCTATCAGGATGTCCTCGGTTTCCAGCTGCGAGACTCGATGAAGCTGCCACCCCAGCTGGTGGGGCGTCCCGCCGACGGTGATCCGGTCTGGTTGCGGTTCTACGGGTGCAACCCGCGTCACCACGCGTTGGCGTTCATGCCGATGCCGAATCCAACGGGAATCGTGCACCTGATGGTCGAGGTGGAGAACTCCGATGACGTCGGCCTCTGCCTGGACCGTGCGAACCGGAGGAAGGTCAAAATGTCGGCCAGCCTGGGTCGGCACATCAATGACAAGATGTTGTCCTTCTACATGAAGACCCCTGGAGGGTTCGACATGGAATTCGGTTGCGAAGGACTGGAAGTCGATGACGAGAGCTGGATCGCCCGGGAGAGCGTGGGAATCAGCCTGTGGGGTCACGACTTCAGCGTCGGGTTCAAGTAGAGGTTTGCGCGCAGATGTCTGAACCGGCTATCGACCCGCGGGCGTTCCGGAATGTGCTGGGGCAGTTCTGCACCGGCGTCACCATCATCACCACCACGCACGAGGACGCGCCGGTCGGGTTCGCCTGCCAGTCGTTCGCCGCGCTGTCGCTGGAACCGCCACTGGTGCTGTTCTGCCCAACCAAGCAGTCCCGGTCCTGGGCGGCCATCGAGGAGTCGGGCAAGTTCTGTGTGAACGTGCTTGCCGAGGATCAGCGCGAAGTCTCGGCCCGGTTCGGTTCGCGGGAGCCCGATAAGTTCGCCGGAATCGATTGGCGTCCATCGGGTCTCGGATCGCCGATCATCAACGGATCGCTCGCGCACATCGACTGCGAGGTCGCGAACGTCCACGACGGCGGGGACCACTGGGTCGTGTTCGGATCGGTCAATGAACTCTCCGAGATCCCGGAGAAACCAACAGCCACCCGACCGCTGCTGTTCTACCGCGGGCAGTACACCGGTATCGAACCGGACAAGACCACGCCCGCCGATTGGCGCAACGACCTGGAGGCATTCCTGACCGCGACCACCGAGGACACCTGGTTGTAACCGGGCCTACCCCCGTTTCCCCTGCGGGCCTAGCCAATCCGGCGTAACGTCACAGATCCAGGTGCTACCTCGGTGAGGGCGGGTCATGGCGTTGTACGCGTATCGGTGCATGAGCTGTGGCGATACCGCGCGCAACTTTCCGATGGCGACCGCCCCGGATACCGTGCCGTGCCCCGGCTGCCCTGAACCGGCACGCCGGGTATTTGGTATCGCCGGGATGAGCCGTGGCTCCTCGGCGCGTATGCGCCTGCTCGACGCCACCCATCGCAGTGCCAGCGAGCCATCCGTGGTCTCCGCGCTACCCAATGTGCGACGTTCGGCGCCCGTGACATCAAATCCGTTGCATCGCAATTTACCCCGCCCCTGATCGGAAGGAATGCCATGCCCGAGGTGTTGTTCCCGCTGGATTCGAACAAGAAGTTCACCGAGCAACACATCGTCGGGCACAACAGGTGGCACCCTGACATTCCGCCGGCCGCCGTGGTGAAACCGGGCACCTCTTTCCGGGTGCACTGCCGCGAATGGTTCGATGGCGCGATCCACAATGACGACTCCGCCGATGATATCCGCGATGCTCCGCTGACCACGGTGCACGCGTTGTCGGGACCCTTCTCGGTGGAAGGGGCGCAACCCGGAGACCTGCTGATCGTGGACATTCTCGATGTGGGCCCCATTCCGCAGGAAGATTCCGGTCCGCTGGCAGGTCAGGGATGGGGCTACACGGGCATCTTCCCGACCGTGAACGGCGGCGGGTTCCTCACCGAGCAGTTCCCGGACGCGTACAAGGCCATCTGGGACTTCTCGGGGCAGACCGCGACGTCCCGGCATGTCCCCGGGGTCAGTTTCACCGGGATCGTGCACCCCGGCTTGATGGGCACGGCGCCATCCGCGGAATTGCTGGCACGGTGGAATACGCGTGAGGGCGCGCTGATCGCCACTGACCCCAACCGCGTTCCCGCACTGGCACTTCCGCCGGAGCCCAGGGACGCGGTACTGGGTGCCCTCAGTGGGGAATCCTTCGAGAGCGCAGCGGCCGAGGCGGCCCGGACCGCGCCGCCACGCGAGAACGGCGGCAATCAAGACATCAAGAACCTGACCAAGGGCAGCAGGGTCTTTTACCCCGTGTTTGTGCCGGGTGGAAAGCTGTCGGTCGGCGACCTGCACTTCTCCCAGGGGGACGGCGAGATCACCTTCTGCGGGGCCATCGAGATGGGTGGCTTCATCGATCTGCATGTCGATGTGCTCAAGGGCGGCATGGATACCTATGGGGTTGCCGAGAACGCGATCTTCATGCCGGGTAACACCGACCCGCAATACTCACAGTGGTTGGCGTTCTCGGGGACGTCCGTCACCCTCGATGACGAACAGCGTTACCTGGATTCGCATTTGGCGTACCAGCGGGCCTGTCTGCACGCCATCGATTACCTCACCAAGTTTGGCTACAGCCCGGAGCAGGCGTATCTGCTGTTGGGTGCTGCGCCCATCGAGGGCAGGCTGTCTGGGGTCGTCGATATTCCGAATTCCTGTGCCACTGTTTACATTCCGACGGCGATATTCGACTTCCCGGTGACGCCCTCGGCCAGCGGCCCCGTGCGGATCGATGCCGGCCCGGGCGCGCCTCGCTCTGTTGCCCGCTGAGTCGGTGCTATCGGGGTTCCTGCTGTGTGGCGCAGTGGATGCCGCCGCCGCCCGCGGCGATACCGTCGATATCGAGCTGAACCACCCTGCGGTTCGGGAAGACTCGTTCCAGGGTCGACTTGGCCGCCTCGTCGGCGCCGGGGTCTCCGAATTCGGGCGCGATGACGCCACCGTTGCAGATATAGAAGTTGATGTAACCGGCCGCGAAATCCTCTGAGTCGAAGTCATCGCGCCCCTGCCCGGGTGCTTCGAGCACTTCCACGTGCAGAGGGCGTCCGGCCGCGTCCGTCGCCTTTTCGAGGATGTCGAGGCGACGGCGTGTCACGTCGTAGTCAAACGAATCGGGGTCGTTGTCGAGTCCGGCTACGACGACCCCTGGCCCGGCGAACCGTGCGTAGAAATCGGTATGCCCGTCGGTGATGTCCATCCCCGCGATGCCGGGCAGCCAGATGATCTTCTGCAGGCCCAGTAGGCGCCGCAACTCGGCTTCCACATCGCTCTTGGATCGACCCCGATTGCGGTTGCTGTTGAGAACACAGCTTTCGGTGATGATTGCGGTGCCCTGGCCATCGACCTCGATACCGCCGCCCTCCAGGACAAGATTGGTGTGCAGCACGGGAACTCCCGCACGCTGGGCCACCTCGACCGCGACCTTGGCATCCGACTCGTGTTCTTGTTTGTCGCCCCAGCCGTTGAAGTTGAAATCAACAGCGGCTCTGCCGCTTTCGTTGCGGACGAAGACGGGTCCGCTGTCGCGTACCCATAGGTCGTCCAGTGGGGCAGGAACCAACTCCACGTTGGGGCCGGCTAATTGGCGTGCCAGCTCGGTCTCATCGGGTCGCACCAACATCGACACTGGTTCGAATTGCGCGATGGCCTGGGCGATGGCGCCGAGATTCTGTTGCACCTTGCGGTTCAGCCGTCGTCCCCAGATCTCTGGGCTGGCGCCGAAGGCCATCCAGGTTCGCAGATGTGGCTCGCCTTCATCAGGCATGTGCCAGGGTCTGCCGTCGTGCACCACGTCAGTATCGTCGCCCTCAACTGATACGTCGGTGCACGCGGCTAGCAAGATTGCGCCTGCGGTTGCCGCACCGAGCTGAAGCAGCCTTCTTCGACGCATGGACCGATTGTGCCGGGGTTGGGGTCCACGCGCAGCGATCAATCCGTCCGGGTAGGGCTCAGCAATCTAGCCAGCGGGCGTTGCCGGCGATCTTGGCGTCACGTGAAGTCCATGGACGTGCAGTGACTCAGCCGACCCTTCTTGGCTAACCCACCACGCTGAACACGAGCAACACGAGTGACCCCAGGTTTGCGATGACCAGCGCTAGGCCCCATCGGGTTGGTTGTGCGGCTTCGGCTTTCGCTGCACGTAGAGCCACGCAAAGTCCCATGATTCCCGTCATGAACACCCCGACGAGCCCAAGGAGAAAGAAACCGAATCCCTGGTTGAATTGTTGGCAGGCTGGAATGCCCGGGTGGCCAGAGCACTGGCTCACACCGGCTTCGGCCAGGATCGCCTCGAACATACGGCGAACCTAGCAAACCAATGTGAAGAACTTGTGAAAGTCGCTGTGCCCGTCTGTGAACGTGATTAGCGTCCGTACCAGCGCCGGGCGTGTTCGGCGTGCGTCGGCAGATAGGCGCCGGGTCCGAAGTGCGTGTCGTAGAAGCCCAGGTCGATGTTCTGGGCCTGCAGGTACATCAGGACATGGACGGTGGGGACGGTACCGGGAATCTTGCCAAACGTGTCATAGATGTATGAGGCCTGCACGGTGACGATTTCCTGGATCGCCTCGGCGGGTAACGCGGCCGAGCGCACCTTGCGTGAATCGGCCCAGGCGCCGGGGGTGTCAGGGTGGAAAGGGCCACCCGGGCCGTACTTGCGCTCGATGTACTTATCCACACCGGCCGCGATCGTCGGCACGTGCGGCGGGCTGAGAGTCTCGAAGAATCCGGGCAGACCGGTGGCATTCGGGAAAGGCCACCGCTGGTCATTGTCCGAACGGAACCCGATACCCGGAGCTCGCGGATCACCCGATCCGCCGAGCACCGACAGTCGGTCGAGCCCGTCGAACATCCAGCCACCCAGGCCGAGTGCTTGTAATAGCAGCACCCCGTTGTGTGTGGCGGTGGCGAGTTCGGCACTTGCCTCGGTGAGCGTGTATTGCTCGACGAAGGACAGCGGAATCGGATCGCCGTAATGGCGCAGGCTGCCGAATTTTTCGGTGCCCGGGATGCTCTGGTTGTTGATGTCGTCGTAGACGAGGTAGCCATTGGCGGCGAAGAACGACAGGTTCGCGATCAGATGTTCGGCCAGATCGGCCACCGGAAAGGCCAGCAGGCTGCCTGGGTGGTTGCCAATCCAGATGTTGTGGCCCTCCATGTACGGCTCTTCGCGCGGCAGCTCCAGACGTTTGTCCGAGATTCGCACGTACGAGTCGGCGGTGTGGCCTATCCACTCTTCGATGGTCGTGAACCCTTGTGGAGCTTCATCGCGGGTGGGCAGCAGATAGATCCCGGTGTCGTCGGTGAAAAACAGCTGGCTGGTATGGAAGCCGGCGGCGGAGGGAAAGGTGCGGCCAGTGGCGCTGCCGGAGTAGTTCGGGAACGCGGGGGCATATCCGGGGTGGTGAGTGATGCCGTAGTGCCACCCGGTGACGCCGCCGACTACCGAAAGGATCAGTGCCCGTTCGACTTCCGATATCGGCGTGACGGGTTGGCCGCTGGTGTATGCCAGCGGGCCGTCGGGTATGCGACCGCCGGCGGGGAAACGTCGCGAGCGGCGACCGGTGATCGCGGCCAGCAGCGGAAACTGGGTGACCTGCGCCAGAGCTTCGCGTTCTCGGTCGGATATCTGTAGCGGCATGAGTCAACCCGACCACCGCACGGATTTCGGGTCAACCTTTTGGCTTCTCCCTTTCAAAATATGACACGAAGGGGGGCTTGCGGCAAGGCCCCCAAGGTGGCGCACAATCCTGCGACCACGAATTTCGACTGAGGGGAACTGGTATGACGATGCCGGACTTTTTCGAGGCGCACGAGTCGGGCGCCTACTTCCACGGCACCAAGGCCGACCTGGAAGTGGGTGATCTATTGACGCCCGGGCATCTCTCGAACTACGAGGAGGGCCGCGTCATGAACCACGTTTACGTGACGAAGACATTGGTGGGCGCGGGGCTGGCCGCCATCATGGCCAAAGGTGAGGGCAGGGGTCATGTCTACATCGTGGAACCGGAGGGCACCCTGGAAGACGACCCGAATGTGACGGACAAAAAGTTCCCGGGAAATCCGACCCACTCGTACCGCTCCCGGGAACCCGTGCGCATCGTTGGCGAGGTCATGGACTGGGTAGGACCCCCGCCGGAATTCATGGAGACGTTCCGTGCGGGGTTGGCGGATCTGCGGCGCGAGGGAACCGCTGTCATCTATGACTAGACGCGACGAGGACGGCGCTACGACGTACGGCGGACCTTGAGCGCCTCGGTGATCATCGGGATCTGCAGGGGCAGCCGGGCGATGGCGCCGAGCTTCAGGGGCAACGGCTTGTTCCACCACAGCCGCACCATGTTGACGTTGGCGGGAAACACCGCGATGAACAACAGAGCAGCAATTGTGCCGCCGAGCCTGCGTGTCTTCGGGGCCAGCAGCAGCGCACCGGTTCCGAGTTCGGCAACACCCGAGGCATAGGTATAGAACCGCGCGTCGCCGGGTAGTTCGGCCGGAACGATGGCGTCGAAGGGTTTGGGCGCGACGAAATGCACGACACCGACACCGAGGAGTACGGCGGCGAGCCGGTAGGCGGGAAGTCGTGACGGATCGGTGGTGGTGAGGCTATTGCTCATGGGTCCGATCGTATGGCCTGTGGGCAAATGTCGGTACAAATACTTGAGCCAGTATTAATTACGTTCTACTGCAGTAGATTTCAGTATCTTCTCGACTCTTGTCGAGAAGATAATAGTCACGTGCATGCCTAGGCGGATACGGTCGGGCCGAGATTGCCCCCTAATTATGCGGGGGGTCAGAGAGGAAACAATGGCGTTCGAGTATGTGCTGGCGTTGCATCCGATGAGCAACGAGATGCTCAAGGTGCAGATCAGCGATGGTTCGTCGACCGTCTTGGTGAGCGACCTGGATTCCGGCCCCGACGGTATCTGCGTGGACCCGACGCGCACGTACGTGTACTGGACGAACATGGGCAAGCCCCGTCTGCCCGATAGGCGTCCGCCGACATCCGATGCCGATCTGGATTTCTACCGGCAGAACGGATCGCTCGAGCGTGCCGGGCTGGATGGCAGCGGGCGCACCGAGATCCTGCCGGAGGGCTCGTTTGTCACCGGAAAGCAGCTGGCCGGAGCGTGGGGCAGGGAGCGGCTCTATTGGTCGGACCGGGAGGGTGCGGCCGTCAGGAGCGCCCGGGTGGATGGCACTGACATGCGTGACGAGGTAGTTGTTGCGACCACTGCCGTTGGCCGGCGGGATCTGCTCAACCAGTGCGTAGGTGTGGCGGTGGACGAGGTGAACGGCTACCTGTACTGGACCCAGAAGGGACCGCCCAAGGGAGGGATGGGGAGAATCTTCCGCACGCCGCTCGACGGAGTACCGGGCAGCCGTGTCATTGAGGTCTTGTGGTCGAACTTGCCGGAACCGATCGACCTGGAGATCGATGTGGTCGATGGCTTGCTCTACTGGACCGATCGCGGTGCGCCGCCATTGGGAAATACGTTGAACAGAGCGGAAATTCCTGCAGCGGGTAAACCCGGTGGTGATATCACCGTGGTGTCACAGGGGTACCGCGAAGCGATAGGGCTCGCCGTAGACAAGGGCGCCGGTGTCGCATACGTCGGAGACCTATCCGGTGCAATCCGTGCCGTGAAACTGGACGGCACAGGGGAGCATGTCATCTTCACGGCGCCGGGATTTCTCACTGGAATCGCCGGGGTGTAGAACTCGGCCGTTGATGTCTACAGTCCGGCGGCACTCTCCAGACTTGGCAGCAGCTGACGCGGTGTGCCCAGCAGTAGTGCGCTGCCATGTGCGCGCTTGAAATAGAGGTGCGCGTCGTGTTCCCAGGTGATCGCGATACCGCCGTGCAGTTGGATGGAATCGCCGGATACTGTCGAAAGTGCCTCACTGGCTTTGATTCTCGCTACGGTCGCGGCCTCGGGAGTCGGATCCTGGATAGCGTGGTAGACGGCGGCGCGCGCGGATTCGACCAACACATACAGGTCGGCCATCCGGTGCTTGAGAGCCTGGAAGCCGCCGATGGCGCGTCCGAACTGCACTCGAGTCTTGGTGTACTCGACGGTGAGCTCGAGTGCTCGCGCGGCGGCGCCCACCTGCTCGGCGGCCAGCAGTAACCCGGCTTTGTCGAGCAGGCCCGGGGCCGCCCCGATGGGCGTGCTTTCGGTCACCGCGAGGGCGGCGAGTCGACGGGTGGGGTCCATGGTGGACAACGGGGTGGCGGAGACGGTCGCCGCCTGACGCACCTCGTCACCCTCCAGAGTGAGCACCACATCGGCGATATCTCCGTTGACGACATATCCGGGGTCGAAGGCCACCGTGCCGATCGATTCCCCGGCGGCCAGCGATTCCAGCAGCTCACCGGTGCATCCGGTGTCCAGAAGAGCGAGTTCTGCCCACAGCGTGCCCATCAGCGGGCTGGGAACAAGCCCTCGGCCGAGCTCCTCGACCACGACGGCCGCGTCCGCGAGTTCGCCTCCGGCACCGCCCAATTCTTCCGGAACCAAGAGCGCCGCGGCCCCGACCTGCTCGCACAGGACCGTCCACAGGTTTTCGTCGTACCCGTGTTCGGACTCCATCGCGGCGCGGACCGCGCTCGAGTCAGCCCGCTTGGTGACCAAGGAGCGGACGGTGTCACGCAGCATCTGCCGTTCGGCGTTGGCGGAAGGGCTCACAGTGCCTCCAATACCCGGTCCCGATGCCATTCCGGCGTACCCCATGCCGACGTCAGGGCTCGTACCTTGAGGATCCACAGGGAAAGGTCGTATTCGGCGGTGAACCCGATGGCGCCGTGGGTCTGCAGGGAGGAGCGCGCGGCCTGATAGGCGGCCTTGCCCGCGGCGACCTTGGCGGCGCTCACATCGCGTGCCGCAGTGTGGGATTCGTCCGCGAGAGAGAGTGCGGCGCCGTACACCAGCGGGCGCGCCAGCTCCAGCGCGATGTGCACATCGGCCAGCTTGTGCTTGACGGCCTGGTAGGAGCCGATCGGCCGGCCGAACTGGGAGCGCTGCTTGGCGTACTCCACGGCACGGTCCAACAGCGCCTGTCCGGCGCCGATCAGCTGTGCCGAAACGGCAAGTACGCCAAAGTCGATAGCGCGGCTGGTGTCCAGGGAGGCGCCGCCGCCGGTCGGTGTCACATCGAACACCCGCCGGGTGGCGTCGATCGACTCGTGCTGTGCGCCGGCCTGCGCCTCACGGAACCCGATATCGTCGGCGATGAGTACGAGTCCGGCGATGTCCGCGTCGAGAGCCCGCGGGGTATTGGGAGGCGCGGCGACCGTGGCGATGAGTTCACCGGAGGCGAGCTGGGCGCTGCGTTCGTCCTCCGTGAGCAGCGCCGGGGCCACCGCGAGAGATTCGACGACGGGTCCAGGCACGGCCCACTTGCCCAAACCCTCCAGTGCGACAACCAGATCCACCGGGTGAGCGCCGATGCCGTCATATTTCTCGGAGACCGCAAGGGCCGTCACGCCCAGCTCGGCGAGCGTCGACCACACGGCCAGGCCGGATTCGTGACTGCCGGCGGCCCAGGCGCGAGCCGCCGCGGGAACGTCCGCCACCGACAGGGCGGCGTCGATACTGGCGGCGAAGTCTCGCTGCTGAGTGTCCAGATCAAACTTCACTTGGCACCTCCCGTGCGAGCGCTTACGCTGCTTTCTCTGGGTAGGCCCAGGATGCGCTCGGCAATGATATTGCGCTGAATCTCGTTGGTGCCCGCGTATATCGGGCCACCGAGTGAGAACAGATAACCGGAGGTCCAGTCGGCGTCTGGGGGTCCGGTCAGCTCACCGTCGGCACCACGCAGGTCGATCGCCGTCTCGTGCAGAGCGACGTCCAGCTCGGACCAGAACACCTTGGTGATCGAGGATTCAGCACCGAGCTCACCGCCGCCGGACAACCGGGTCACGGTACCGAAGGTGTGAAGTCGGTAGGCCTGCGCTGCTATCCAGGCGTCGGCGACGCGCTCGGATGCGAACCCGTTCTCCGGTACCGATTTCCACAGCTCCACCAGGCGGTCGGCGGTGGCAAGGAAACGGCCGGGGCTGCGCAGCGACATGCCACGCTCATTGCTCGAGGTGCTCATGGCGACGCGCCAACCGTCATGCACCGCGCCGATGACGTCCTCGTCGGGCACGAACACATCGTCCAGGAAGATCTCGGCGAAGCCGGGGTCGCCGTCGAGCTGTGGGATGGGGCGGACCGTGACCCCCTCAGCCTTGAGGTCGAACATGAAGTACGTCAGCCCCTGATGGCGCTGCGCCTCCGGGTCGGAGCGGAACAGCCCGAATGCCCTGTCCGCAAACGGCGCTCGCGAACTCCAGATCTTCTGCCCGGACAGGCGCCAGCCCCCGTCCACCTTGCGGGCGGGGGAGCGCAGCGACGCCAGGTCGCTACCGGACTCCGGCTCCGACCATGCCTGCGCCCAGATCTCCTCGCCGTTGGCCATCTTCGGCAGAATGCGATCCAGCTGGTCCTTGCTGCCGTGCGCGAACAGTGTCGGCCCCAGCAGGAACATGCCGTTCTGGCTGATGCGTGCCGGGGCGCCTGCCTTGAAGTACTCCTCTTCGAAGATCACCCACTGCAGCAGGGTGACATCGCGGCCGCCATATTCCTTGGGCCAGGACACCGCGGAGAATCCCGCGTCGTACAGGGTGCGCTCCCATTGGCGGTGTGCCACCGCGCCTTCCGGTGAGTCATAGGAGGGCAGCGGCGGATTCGGGACATTGGCCGCCAGGAATTCGCGCACCTCGCCCCGGAAGGCCTCGGTCTCATCGTCAAGAAGTAGGTCCACTAGCTGCTCTCCTTCTGTGCCCTCTGCTCTGCGCGCAACTGCTCATCGCGATGCATGGCCCGCAGAGTGGGTTTGACCACCTTGCCGCCCAAATTGCGGGGAAGTCCGTCGAGGAACTCGACAAACCGCGGCTTCTTGAAATTCGCCACATGCTTTGCGCTGTAATCGATTACCGCCTGCGCATCGAGGCTGGCGCCATCGCGCAGCACGAGATACGCCTTGCCGACCTCGCCGAGGCGCTCGTCGGGCACCCCGATCACGGCGGCGTCGGCCACCCCGTCGAGGCGCATCAGCACCTGCTCGATCTCGGCCGGGTACACGTTGAACCCGCCGCAGATGTACATGTCCTTGAGCCGGTCGGTGATGGTCAGATTGCCGCGTTCATCGAGCTTGCCGATGTCACCGGTGTGTAGCCACCCGTCGGTATCGATGGTCTCGGCGGTGGCCTTCGGATCGTCGAGGTAGCCCTTCATCACGTTGGCGCTGCGCAGCAGCACTTCGCCTTCGTCGCCGGGCTTTTCGGCACCGTCGATGCGCAGCTCGTAGCCGATCATCGGGCGCCCACAGGTGGTCGCGACGGTGACGGCGTCGTCATCGGAGCGACAGATCGTGGCGAAGCCCTGGGTTTCGGTGAGGCCGTAGGCGGTGAGCACCAGGTCGAAGTCCAGCTCGGATTGCATGCGTTCGATCAGCACCACCGGCACCACGGCCGCGCCTGTCACCGAATACCGCAGTGAGGTCAGGTCGTAGTTCTTGCGCGCGGGGTGGTCGAGCAGCATCTGGAAGATGGTGGGTGCGCCGGGTAGCACGGTGATCTTGTGCTCCTGCACCGCGGCCATCGCCCTTTCGGGGTCGAAGGTCAGCTGTGGCATGAGCGCGGCGCCGGTCTGCAGGCAGGCCAGAATGCCGGCCTTGTATCCGAAGTTGTGGAAGAACGGGTTAACGCAGAGGTACCTGTCGTTCTCGGTGAACTCGCCGTAGGTGGCCCAGGCCAGGGAGGCGGCCAGCGGCTGGCGGTGCATGCACAGCACACCCTTGCTGCGTCCGGTGGTGCCGGAGGTGAAGAGGATGTCGCTGATGTCTTCCGAACCCACGATGGCCTTGCGCGCGTCGATGTCTTCGTCGCTGACGTCGTCTCCGTGCGCGACGAACGCGTCCCAGGTGGAGTCGTCGCCGGCCTCGACCGCCACCCTCACGATGTGCCGCAGATCGGGCAGGGACGACGTATCGAGCTGTGTGATGCGGTCCGAGCCGAGGAAGACCCCGACCGACACCAGGACCCGAGCCTCGCTGCGCTGCAGGATGTCTGTCGCTTCGTCAACGGTGTAGCGGGTGTTCATCGGGACGACGGCGGCCCCGGCGTACTGCGCGCCAAGGCAGGCGATGGGCCAATGCCACGAGTTGGGAGACCAGATGGCCACCCGATCTCCGTGCGTGATGTCGAGTGCGATCAACGCCGCGGCGAAGCGCCGGGCGTGGGTGCGAAGTTCGGAAAAAGACAGCCAAGAACCGTCGGCATAGAGGGCATCGCGCTCGCCGAAACGGGCGGCTGCCTGGTCCAATGCGGCCGGGATGGTGAGTTCGGGTGTCTGCATCGACTGTCCGTCCACTCTCCTCTAACAAAGCAAGTGCTTGGTAGGTTAGCCTACTGGAGTGGTTGAGTCGCAAGTATCACCGGCGCCGGCCGGACAACCTATGTCGGAGATGTCCGACGACCAGGTGCGCGCCGAGATCCGGGAATGGCTGGCCGAGAACCTTGTCGGTGAGTTCGCCGAGCTGAAGGGCCTCGGTGGCCCCGGCAGTGAGCATGAAGCCTTCGACGAGCGTCTCGCCTGGAACCGTCATCTGGCCGCCGCGGGCTGGACCTGCCTGGGCTGGCCCGTCGAGCACGGCGGGCGTGGGGCCACGGTGAGCCAGCGGGTCATCTTCTACGAGGAGTACGCGCGGGCGGAGGCGCCCCACAAGGTCAATCACCTGGGCGAGGAACTGCTGGGGCCGACGCTCATCGCCTATGGCACTCCACAGCAGCAGCAGCGCTTTCTCCCCACGATCCGCGACGTCACGGAACTGTGGTGCCAGGGCTATTCGGAACCCGGGGCCGGGTCCGATCTCGCCAATGTGTCAACCACCGCGGTGCTTGACGGTGACGAATGGGTGATCAACGGGCAGAAGGTGTGGACCTCCCTGGCCCTGCAGTCCCAGTGGTGCTTTGTTGTCGCACGTACCGAACCCGGATCGTCGCGTCACAAGGGTCTTTCGTATCTGCTTGTGCCCCTTGATCAGCCGGGTGTCGAGATTCGGCCGATCATCCAGCTGACCGGTACCTCGGAGTTCAACGAGGTGTTCTTCGACAACGCGCGTACCTCCGCCGATCTGGTGGTCGGCGAGCCCGGCGACGGCTGGCGGGTCGCCATGGGCACCCTCACCTTCGAACGTGGTGTGTCGACCCTCGGCAACCAGATCACCTATGCCCGTGAGCTTTCCCGACTATCCGAGCTGGCCAAATCCAACGGGTCGGCGGACGATCCGGCCATCCGGGAGCGCCTCGCGCAGGCCTATGTGGGCCTGCGCACCATGCGTGCGTACGCGCTGGCCACCATGGACGAGGAGCGGCCCGGTCAGGACAACGTGTCAAAGCTGTTGTGGGCCAACTGGCATCGTGACCTGGGCGAGCTGGCGATGGAGATCATCGGAAAGTCGACCCTGCTGACCGATGACGGCGAGATGGACGAGTGGCAGCGACTGTTCTTGTTCTCGCGCGCCGACACCATCTACGGCGGCTCCAACGAGATTCAACGAAACATCATCTCCGAGCGGGTGCTCGGTCTACCCAGAGAGGCTCGCTAAATGAACCTGGCAGTGGCGCCGAAAGAGATTGACGGACACGGTCTGCTGAAGGGTAAGGCGGTCGTCGTCACTGCGGCCGCCGGGACCGGGATCGGCTCGTCGACCGCACGTCGTGCACTGGCCGAGGGCGCCGACGTCGTCATCTCGGATTATCACGAGCGTCGTCTCACCGAGACGCGGGACGAGCTCGCCGCGCTCGGGCTGGGCAAGGTTGCCGCGGTGGTGTGCGATGTCACGTCCACCGAGGCCGTGGATGCGCTGATCACTGAATCCGTTGCCGCCCTGGGCCGTATCGACGTGCTGGTGAACAATGCCGGTCTCGGCGGCGAGACCCCGGTCGCGGATATGACCGACGATCAGTGGGACCGGGTGCTCGATGTGACCCTGACCTCCACGTTCCGCGCGACCCGCGCCGCCCTGCGCTACTTCCGCGAAGCCGGCCACGGCGGCGTCATCGTCAACAACGCGAGTGTGTTGGGCTGGCGGGCGCAATATGGGCAGTCGCACTACGCCGCCGCCAAGGCCGGTGTCATGGCGCTGACCCGGTGCAGTGCCATCGAGGCCGTTGAGCACGGGGTGCGTATCAACGCCGTTGCCCCGAGCATCGCCCGGCACAAGTTCCTCGACAAGGTGACCTCATCGGACCTGTTGGACAAGTTGTCCTCCGACGAGGCCTTCGGGCGCGCCGCCGAGCCCTGGGAGGTCGCGGCGACCATCGCCTTCTTGGCCAGTGACTATTCGAGCTATCTGACCGGCGAGGTCATCTCGGTGTCCAGCCAGCGGGCGTGACATCGGATGTGCGGTCGACCAAACAAGCGCTTGGTTGATACAGTGGGGAGGTGGACAAGGTGACCGAGGTGCGAGCGTCGGACGCTCTTCGCGCAAACAGCGCATCGCAGCCGTCCCGCCGCGACGAGCTGCTGAGCCTTGCCGCCGAAATGTTCGCCGAGCGTGGTCTGCGCGCGACCACCGTGCGCGATATCGCCGACGCCGCCGGGATCCTGTCGGGCAGCCTCTATCACCACTTCGATTCCAAAGAGGCGATCGTCGACGAGCTGCTGCGGGACTTTCTCGAGGGACTGTTCGCACGCTATCGCGAGATTGCGGCCGCCAACCTGAATCCGGTGGACACGCTCAAGGGCCTGTTCCTGGCATCGTTCGATGCGATTGAAACCAAACATGCGCAGGTCGCCATCTACCAGGCGGAGGCGCCCCGGCTGCTGACGCAAGAGCGGTTCTCCTACCTCAACGAGCTCAACACCGAGCAGCGCCAACTGTGGCTGGAAGTGCTGCGCGATGGCATAGATCAGGGCTACTTCCGCCCCGATCTCGACGTCGCGGTGGTCTACCGGTTCATCCGCGACGCCACCTGGGTGTCGGTGCGCTGGTTCCGCCCCGGTGGCTCACGCACCGCGCAGGAAGTCGCCGAACAGTACCTCTCGATCGTCCTCGGCGGGATCACCGTCGGGCATCCGTCTGAGAACATCTGAAAAATAAGGAGATTCACCATGTCTGAGGCGTACATCATCGACGCTGTGCGTACCGCTGTCGGCAAGCGCAACGGCTCGCTGTCCAAGGTGCATCCGCTGGATCTGGGTGCGGCCACCTTCAAGGGACTCTTCGACCGCGTCGACGTCGATCCCGACGCCATCGACGACGTGTACATGGGTGTGTTGGACGCCATCGGCGGACAGGCCGGCAATGCCGGACGGTTGGCGTGGCTGGCCGGCGGGTACCCCGAAGAGGTGCCGGGTTGCACCGTCGACCGTCAGTGTGGATCGAGCCAGCAGGCTATTTCCTTTGCCGCGCAGGCTGTTATGTCCGGAACCGCGGACCTGGTGGTGGCCGGTGGTTTCCAGAACATGAGCCAGATTCCGATCTCGGCGGCGATGCTCGTCGGCAAGGAATATGGGTTCACCTCGCCCACCGCAGAATCCGAGGGCTGGCTGCACCGCTATGGCGATCAGGAAATCTCTCAGTTCAGAGGCGCGGAAATGATCGCCGAGAAGTGGGACATCAGCCGTGAGGAGATGGAGCTTTTCGCGCTCTCCAGCCACGAGAAGGCATTCGCCGCAATCCGCAACGGGCACTTCGACAACGAGATCATCCCTGTGGGCGACTTCCGCGTCGACGAGGGCCCCCGCGAATCCACCCTGGAGAAGTTGGCAAGCCTGAAGCCTCTGGTCGAGGGCGGGCGCCTCACCGCGGCGCTCGCCAGCCAGATCTCCGATGGCGGTAGCGCCACGTTGGTGGCCTCCGAGGGCGCGGTGAAGGCGCACGGCCTCAAGCCGCGTGCACGCGTCCACCACATCAGCGCCCGGGGCGACGACCCGGTGTTCATGCTGACGGGACCGATCCCGGCCACCCGGTACGCGCTGGAGAAGACCGGTCTGACCATGGACGATATCGATGTCGTGGAGATCAACGAGGCCTTCGCCCCCGTCGTGCTGGCCTGGGCCAAGGAGCTGGACGTCGACCTGAAGAAGGTCAACCCGAATGGCGGGGCCATGGCTTTGGGGCACCCGTTGGGTGCCACCGGCGCCAAGCTGTTCGCCACCATGCTCAACGAGCTGGAGCGCACCGGCGGCCGCTACGGCCTGCAGACGATGTGCGAGGGCGGCGGCACCGCCAACGTCACCATCATCGAACGCCTCTGAGCTGATCGCGAATGTTGACCCTTCCGCTGCCTTTTCACGGAGGGGCCAACATTCGCGGGCGTAGCCTGAGGGGTATGCGCGCAGGAATCCTGATCGGCACGGCAGCGGCGGCGTTGGGCGTTATGGCAAGCGGTGCCCCGGCATATGCCGAACCGTGCCCTCCGGAGATTTGTTATGTCCCGGGAATCCCCGGGGTACCCAGCGGCGTGCTCAATATGCTGCCGCAGTCGATGGGTGATCTGCCGCCACAGCTTTCGCAATACCCGGGCGGCTGGGGAGACCAGTCCTGGGGCGGTTGGAACCAGCGGGACAGCATCGATATCTACAACACTCCGGCACCCGACGCGCCGGTCCCGGCACCGGGCGGCGTTGTGCCGCAGCCGGATCCGCCGGCTCCGTTACCGGGAGACTAGCTCTGCGCCCAGGTCCCGTAGGGCACATCGGGATCGGTGCCGAGCGGAGTGTCCGGATTGGCCCCACCGATATCGTTCGCGTGGTCCGGCACGTAGGGGTTGGTTCCGTACGGTACGTCGGGATCCGCTCCGCCGACGCCCTGGTCTTGGCGCAGCACATGGCGACGGCCGCGGTCGGTGGGTAGCTCCATAGAGCCCTGTGCAGGGGTGTGAATACCGTGATTCGGGCTGGACGGCTGGTCCGGATCCGCCGCGGCGAGGGGAGAGAAGATGACCGCGGCCGCGGCAGCACAACAACAGGCAGCGGTCGGCAAAGTGAACATTCGGTGAATCACATTTCCAGGATTCTCTCGGAGTCTGTGAATCACCTGGAGTTTTACTTCAGGCTGAGTGGGAATGTGGTGCGTTTCCCGCTCCGTGGCTACATGATCGCGGCGTTGGCCCTCTTGAGGTGCTGGACCGCTTCCGTCACGATCGCGTCTACCAACTCCTGACAGCTCGGCAGGTCATCCAGAATGCCCGCCACCTGCCCGGAGGCGAGCACGCCGGCATTCGTGTTGCCCTCAACCAGGCCTGCCTTCAGCAGCATCGGGGTGTTGGCGGCCATGAGCACCTGCGACCAGGTGAGCTCCTTGCCGTGCCGCATCGCCAGACCGTCTTTGACCATCGACACCCACGACATGCCCGTCATCTTCTTGAACTTGGCGGCGTTGCGTACCGCGGCGGTGAAGCCGCGTACCCGCGAACCGCTCTCCAGCTTCTCGACGAGCTCGGTGCGCAGCACCCGGTGCGGCATACCGTCGACGCGGGTGGACACCACGGTGCTGCCGAGGTCGGAGGCCAGGTAGCGCTGCTTGACGGCATCCGGAACAGTGCTGTCAGAGGTCAGCAGGAATCGGGTGCCCATCGCGACACCGGCGGCCCCGTAGGACAACGCGGCAGCCAGGCCGCGTCCGTCGAAAAAGCCACCGGCGGCGATGACCGGCATCCCGGTGTCTTTCACGGCGTCGAGCACCGAGGGCAGCAGCAGGGTGGTGGCGACCGGACCGGTGTGGCCACCGCCCTCACCGCCCTGCACGATCACCGCGTCGGCGCCCCAGGCCGCGACCTTCTTGGCATGTTTGGCCGCTCCGATGGACGGAACCACCACCACACCATTGTCTTTCAGTTTGGCAATCAGATCCTGCTTGGGTGCCAGCGCGAACGAGGCCACCTTGACCTTCTCGCGGATCAGCAGATCGATGCGCTCGGTGGCATCGCCGGCGTCGGCGCGGATGTTCACACCGAAAGGTTTGTCGGTCAGCGACTTCGTCTTCGCGACGGCGGCGATCAACTCGTCGAGCGTCATGGTCGCCGAGGCCAGGATGCCCAGGCCGCCGGCGTTGGAGGTCGCGGCGACCAGCCGTGGGCCGGCCACCCACCCCATCCCGGTCTGCACGACGGGATGGTCGATACCGACAAGTTCGGTCAGTGCTGTCCTGAGGACCGGTGCGCTCATTGCTTGACTTCCTTGTCCCGGAACGACTTCGGATCGATCACCTCACGAATGATCCGAAGCTCTTCGTCGGTCGGCGTTCGGGTCTCACCGGCGTCGGCCAGCCCATGTACCTCGAAGCCGGTGTTGGTCGCGACGTCCTCGGCCGAGACGCCGGGGTGCAGTGATAGGGCCTGCATCTCGTGGTTGGGGCCGTTGAAGTCGAACACGCCGAGGTTCGAGATCACCCGGAACACGTTGAGGTACTTGAACGCCGGGTTCGTCGGGTCGACCTTGTCGTAGCCGACACCCGAGATGACGTCGACCGAATTGCCGAACACTCGCGCCGAATGGTTGCCCACCCAGTACGAGGTGGCGTGGTTGATGGTGTTGCCGGGAGCACCGCGCACACCGAACATCTGCCGGGTGGGGTGCTGCAGCGGCCCGAACGCCGAGAGGTTCTGATTGCCGTAGCGGTCAATCTGATTGGCGCCCATGACGACATGTCGGCGACCCGAGGCCACCACGTCGAACACCTTGCGGAACGGCATCCAGCCCTCGATCGGCGAGATTCCACCGATGGTCGGTGTTTCTGCCATCAGCACGGCCTCGCCGTCCGAGAGCACCAGGTCGGGGGAGAAGGTGAGGCGCGCCAGCCGGGCACCCACGGTGGACATCGTCGACATCGCAGAGGCCATGATCTCGCCTGCGTCCCTGAACAACTCGGCGCATGCGACAGCGCATACCTCCGCGCGGGTTGCCTCGCTCATGCCTGCGCCTCCTTGAAACGCTTGACGGCTGCCTGGTAATCCTCTTCGGAACCAGACAGATAGGTGTCGACAAACTTCTGCCAGGATTCGGGGTCACCGGCGGCCTCGGCGTAATGCCGCTGGAATTTCTCGTCGCGGCCGTAGTCGGCGGCGCCGATGGTGAAGTGCGCTCCACCCGGGGCCTCGACCACCTTGTCGACCATCATGCGGTTGAGCAGAAGCGACTGCAGAGGAACAGATTTCACCAACTCTTCGGTGGATACCACCTTCTCCACCGACAGGTAGCGACGCTCGGCGGCCATGCAGTACAGGTCGTCGAAGTACGGGTCGACGCCGGTGTACGCGGCATTGCCGGTGGCGTCACCCAGGTTCAGATGCACGAAAGCGGCATCCAGGTTCAGCGCGGGCATCGCGACCAGGGTTTCCGCCTGGCCCGATGAGTCGGCGTACGGAGAGGTGACGGTCTTGAGCTCGTCGCCCCAGAAGTTCATGACGTCGGATCCCAGCCCGGCGCGGATGGGCAGGAACGGCAGCCGGGCGGCGGCGGCCTCCAAGCCGCACTTGACCATGCCCTCGTCCATCTCGCGGGATTCGATGGCGCCGGTCGTGCGCGCCTTGGCGAACCACGGGTCATAGAAGGGCGGCGAGTCCAGGGAGACGAAGCCGTAGTAGGCCCTCTTGACCTTGCCCGCGGAACACAGCAGACCCAAGTCCGGCCCGCCATAGGTGACGACCGTCAGATCCTTGACGTCCGAACGCAGAATCGCGCGCACGAAGGCCATCGGCTTGCGGCGTGAGCCCCAGCCGCCGAGACCGATGGTCATTCCGCTGCGTAGTTCGGCGACGACCTCGTCGAGGGTGCTTGTCTTGTCTGCCATTACTGTGCCTTCTCCTCTTCGCGCGTGCGGCTCATCAGGCCCCCTTCGGCTTTCCGGTCTCGACGAACGCGTCACGGTGTTCGTCGGCGACACCTGCGAGATTGAGTTCGAACGTGAAGCCCTGCTCCATGCGGTAGCTCGACTCGACGTCCTGCGGGTCGATGAAGTTGATGGCCTCCTTGGCGGCCCGGATGACCCGGGTGTCCTTGGCGGCGATGTCACGGGCGACGCGCAGCGCGGCCTCGTCCAGCTCTTCGCGCGGCACCACTTCATGGATGGATCCATAGTGGTGCAACGTCTTTGCGTCGATCTTGGCTGCCGTGTAGAACATCCGGCGCATCACATGCTGGGGGACCAGCCGCTGCAGGTGGGTGGCGGTGCCGAGGGCGCCGCGGTCCACCTCGGGCACGCTGAACACGGCGTCATCGGAGGCGACGATCACATCGGCGTTGCCCACCAAGCCAATTCCTCCGCCAAGGCAAAAGCCGTTGACGGCGGCGATGACGGGCACCTTGCAGCGGTACACCGCACTGAAGGCCTCGAAGCAGCCCCGGTTGGTGTCGATCAGCGCGGTGTAGCCCTTCCCCTCAGCTTGGGTGGCCTGCATCTCCTTGATGTCGGCGCCGGCATTGAACCCACGGCCCTCGGCCCGCAGGATCACGACGTGCGTGGCCGGGTCGTTGCCCGCGGCCAGGATGGCGTCGGCCAACTCGAACCATCCGCGCGACGGGATGGCGTTGACCTTCGGATAGTCGACGGTGACGGTGACGATGCCCGGTTCAACCGTCGCGGTGGTGATGCCCATGAGACTCCTCAAGGTACCGAAACAAGCACTTGCTTGGTACGCTACCATGGCTCGAAAGCGCAGGACAAACGGTGCAGGACCAGGGAAAGGGTGGCCAGGTGAGCGATGAGCTTCGGCGAAGAGCGTCGAATGGCGCCACGTATGACCTCGGCCTGGAGGGCCGCGTCGTCCTGGTGACCGGAGGGGTCCGTGGGGTCGGCGCCGGTATCAGCCAGGTCTTCGCCGATCAGGGCGCCACGGTGGTGACCTGTGCGCGCCGCCCTGGTGAGACCCCCTACGAATTCCACTCCTGCGATGTCCGCGACGAAGAGTCGGTGGACGCGCTCATCAAGACCATCGTCGCCACGCACGGTCGCCTCGACGCCGTCGTGAACAACGCCGGGGGAGCACCCTTTGCCCTCGCTGCCGACGCGAGCCACAACTTCCACCGCAAGATCATCGAGTTGAACCTGCTGTCCGCCCTGCTCGTTTCGCAGCGCGCCAACGCGGTGATGCAGACGCAGGGGGACGGCGGCGCGATCGTCAACATCACCAGCGTGAGCGCGAGCCGCCCGTCTCCGGGTACCGCCGCCTACGGTGCGGCCAAGGCCGGGCTGGAGAGCCTGACCCGGAGCCTGGCCGTCGAGTGGGCCCCCAAGGTGCGGGTGAATGCGCTCGCGGCCGGGATGATCCGCACGGAGCTGTCGGAGCTGCACTATGGCAACGAAGACGGAATCGCGGCGGTGGGTGCCACAGTGCCGTTGGGGCGGCTGGCCGATCCCGATGAGATCGGTTGGACAGCAGCATTTCTCGCTTCACCACTGTCTTCTTATGTGACCGGTTCGGTCCTCACGGTGCACGGCGGAGGGGAACGTCCCGCGTTCCTCGATGCCGCCAATGTCAACAGCAACGAGAACGGCGAAAAGGAATAGAACATGCCAGGTTTACTCGACGGTCGGGTCGTCATCATCACCGGCGCGGGGCGCGGTATCGGCCGGGCGCACGCATTGGCCTTCGCCGCCGAAGGCGCCCGAGTCGTCGTCAATGACATCGGTGTGGGCCTGGATGGATCGGCGGGCACGAGTCCCGCGCAGGAAGTCGTCGAGGAGATCAAGGCCGCGGGTGGCGAGGCCGTTACCAACGGAGACGACGTCGCAGACTGGAACGGTGCCAAGAACCTCATCGACACCGCCGTCAATTCCTTTGGCCGGCTGGATGTTCTGGTAAACAACGCCGGATTCCTGCGCGACCGGATGCTGGCGAACATGGGCGAGGATGAGTGGGACGCGGTGATCCGCGTGCATCTCAAGGGACACTTCGCGCCGCTGCGTCACGCCGCCGCCTACTGGCGTGACGAGTTCAAGGCCGGGAACGCGGTGGATGCCCGCATCATCAACACCAGCTCCGCCGCCGGTCTGCAAGGCAGTGTCGGCCAAGGGAATTACGCTGCCGCCAAGGCGGGTATCGCCACCCTGACCTTGCAGGCCGCCGCCGAGATGGGCCGCTACGGCATCACCGTGAACGCCGTCGCTCCGGCCGCGCGCACCCGCATGACCGAGGCGGTTTTCGCCGAGACCATGGCCAAGCCGGAGGACGGCGCGTTCGACGCGATGGCTCCCGAGAACGTCTCGCCCCTGGTGGTGTGGCTGGGTAGCCCGGAGTCGCGCGAGGTCACCGGAAAGGTGTTCGAGGTCGAAGCCGGCATCATTCGTGTCGCCGAGGGGTGGGCGCACGGCCCGCAGGTGGATAAGGGAGCTCGTTGGGATCCAAGCGAATTGGGCCCGGTTGTGACCGACCTGCTCGACAAGGCGCGCACGCCGGTTCCGGTCTACGGTTCGCAGTCCTAGTTTCGCCGACACGCCGTATCGGGGCGGATTCGTATCGCACGTGTCCGCCACGACGCGGCGTGTCGACGTAGGGGCTAGGGCTCCAGGACGACGACGGGGATCTTGCGGGTCGTATACGACTGGTACTTGTCGAAGTCCGCATACAGCTCGACCAGCTTGGGCCAGTAGTGAGCCCGTTCTTCATCGGTAGCGGTGCGTGCCGTCATGGTCCGGACATCGCCCTTGATCTGAACGGTGACTTCAGAATTCGCCTTCAGATTGAGATACCACGCGGGATGGGAGTCGCGCCCACCCTGCGACGCCACCAGGACCACCTTGTCGCCGTCGGGCAGGTACAACAGCGCGCTGAGTCGCTTCTGCCCGGTTTTGCGACCGGTGGTGGTGAGCAGCAGTACCGGTATGCCCCAGGGGAAAGCCGCACCCACACGCCACTTTCCGCCCAGCCGGCCGTCGGTCCGCTGGTACAGCCAAACGTTGACGGTGGTCATCCACTTGATCAACTTGCCGGCGAATTCGGAGTTCAACTGGGCGGGTGCGTTGGCGGTTGAGCCGCTCGCGGGAAGACCGTCAGGCAGGGATGAGCCGCTCGCGGGAAGACCGTCAGACATGGCCCTATGCTACGAGGGTGTCAACACCCGGAGCCTCAGACGAAGTACGTATTGCCGCGGCGAATGCATACATCGAAGCCCTCGTCACACATCAGGCGGACGCGGTTCCGTTCACTCCGGAATGTGTGCGGATCGAGCAGGGCGTCAAGACCGGATTCTCCGGAGATCACTTGCGGCGCAGCCTGAACAACGGTCCGCAGTTCCGCCTCATCGCCGCCGCTTCCAACCGGCAGTTCCGTGTTGAGGGCGAGAATGTCATCGCGAGCTTTGTCATCGAGACCAAGGCGAAGGTCGCCGGGTGGCGCATCGTCGCCAAAGTGGACGAGACGTTCAAAATTCCGGCTGACGACCCCCGGATCCACCACATCCGGGCGATCTTCGTTCCGAAGCTGTCACGTACCTAGAACACGTTCTAGATCTGCGGCTTTTCTGCCGCGCACCCTTGTCCTGGGGTCGATTTCTGTGCTTCACTGCGACTAGAGCCAGTAGTGAAATGCATCACAGGCCGGGAGGTACAGCGTGGTACAGGCCCAACATCCCCATTTGCCGGACGGTATCGACTTCACCGATCCCGAACTATTCGTGCGTGGGATTCCCGAGCGCGAGCTCGCCGAGCTGCGCCGCGTAGCTCCCGTGTGGTGGAACCGAACACCGCATGGAGTCGCCGGGTTCGATGACGATGGCTTCTGGGTAGTGACAAAACATAAAGATGTCAAAGAGGTTTCGGTACGCAGCGATGTGTTCTCGAGCGAGGCGAATACATCACTCCCGCGCTATCCGGCCACCGCTGCGCGCGAGATGATCGAAGCGTCCTCGCATGTGGTCATGCTCTATATGGACCCGCCACGGCACACCAGGCTGAGGCAGATCATCAGCAAGGGCTTCACCCCTCGTGCGATCGGCAGACTGAGGGAAGAGCTGAACGACCGCGCCCAGGCGATCGCGAAGGCGGCGGCGCGGACACAGCATGGGGATTTCGTCGAACACGTCGCGTGCGAGCTGCCGTTGCAGGCCCTTGCGGGTCTGCTGGGCACGCCTCAAGAGGAGCGGGAGAAGCTCTTTCACTGGTCCAACATGCTCGTGGGGTCGGAGGAATCCGAAGAGGACGCGCAGACCGCACGTGTCGAACTGCTGACGTATGCCATGCGAATGGCGGCGAGCAAAATTGCCGAGCCGGGTGATGACATCTGCACGGCGTTGGTGAATGCCGATGTGGACGGGCAGAAGCTCTCCGAGGACGAGTTCGGGTTCTTTGTCATGATGCTGGCGGTGGCGGGCAATGAGACCACGCGCAACTCGATCACACACGGCATGCGCGCGTTCACGCAGTTCCCGGAGCAGTGGGAGCTGTACAAGAAGGAACGTCCAGAGACGGCCGCCGACGAGATCGTACGGTGGGCCACTCCGGTCACGTCATTTCAGCGGACAGCGTTGCAGGACACCGAACTTGGTGGTGTGCAGATCAAGAAGGGGCAGCGCGTCGTCATGATGTACCGCAGCGCCAACTTCGATGAGGACGTCTTTGCGGATCCGTTCATTTTCGACATCATGCGAACCCCGAATCCGCACGTCGGCTTCGGCGGTACCGGCGAGCACTATTGTGTCGGTGCGAATCTGGCGCGGATGACCGTCAACCTGATGTTCAACGCCATCGCAGACCACCTGCCCGATCTCGCCTCTGCCGGGGAACCAGAGCGGCTGCGGTCGGGATGGCTCAACGGCGTCAAGCACTGGGAGGTCGACTTCTGCCCGGCGGGATTCGGGCGTGCCAGCTGACGAAAAAGCCCCCGACACGGTGATGTCGGGGGCTTTCACGAAGGTACTAGATCCGCTCGATGATGGTGCCGGTGGACAGCGCGCCCCCAGCGCACATGGTGATCAAAGCCGTTGACTTGTCGGTGCGTTCGAGCTCGTACAGCGCCGTGGTGATCAGACGACTGCCGGTGCTGCCCACCGGGTGACCCAGGGCGATGGCACCGCCGTTGACGTTCACGCGATCGAAGTCCGGCTTGTGCACCGCGGCCCATGACAGCACCACGGATGCGAAGGCCTCGTTGATCTCGACGACGTCGATATCGCCGATCTTCATACCGGCGCGATCCAGCACACGTTGCGTCGACTGCACCGGACCGTCCAGGTGGTAGTACGGCTCGGCGCCGACCAAGGCCTGAGACACGATGCGGGCGCGTGGCTTCAGGCCCAGGGCGCGGGCCTTGTCTTCGTCCATGAGCAGTACCGCGGCAGCTCCGTCAGAAATCTGCGAGGACGTGCCTGCGGTGTGAATACCTTCCGGCATAACCGGTTTCAGGTTCCCGAGGGACTCCAGGGTGGTGTCACGCAGGCCCTGATCGCGGCTGACCGTCAAGGTCTCGCCGGTCGGATTGCCCTCCTTGTCCACCCGCGGGGCGGCCAGCGAGGTGATCTCGCGATCGAAGCGACCTTCGGCCCAGGCCTGTTTGGCCAGTGCCTGCGAGCGGACGCCCAGGCCGTCCACGTCGGCGCGGGTGATGCCGCGACGCTTGGCAATGCGCTCGGCTGCCTCGAACTGGTTCGGCATGTCGATATCCCACGAGGCGGGGCGCGGAATGCCAGTGCCGCCGACGTTGGCGCCGAGCGGTACGCGGCTCATCGATTCGATACCGCAGGCGATGCCGGTGTCGATGGCACCCGAGTAGATCAGCCCGGCGATGAGGTGGTTGGCCTGCTGCGCGCTGCCGCACTGGCAGTCGATGGTGGTGGCGCCGGCGGCCTCGGGCAGCCCGGCGTGCAGCCATGCCTGCCGGGTGATGTGCCCGCCCTGCTCGCCGAACTGGGTCACACAGCCGCCGATGACTTGCTCGACCTCGTGGGGATCTAGGCCCGCGCGCGCAATCACCGACTTCTGGATGCTGCCCAGCAGCTCGGCGGGATGTAGGCCCGCGAGCCATCCACCGCGTTTGCCGATGGGGCTGCGCGTCGCTTCGACGATGACCGGATTACCCATGGAGCTGCTCCTTTGCGCTCTGAACGTTGACCTCACGGTAGAACACGTTTCAGTCCGGAAGCAATGAGAACGTGTTCTCACCCCGCGCACCCCGTTTTGTCTGCGCTGATCGTGTGCTTCAATGGGGCTAGAGAGTGTCGTAGCTCACTCGGCTCTCACTAGATGCTCTAACCAGATCGTCCCTGAAAGACGCCCCGAAAGGCCATAGGAGTTCAACGTGGTGCACCCCAGCCTTCCCGCCGGATTCGACTTCACCGACCCGGAGGTTTACGCAGAACGGCTCCCCATCGAGGAGCTCAAGGAGCTTCGGAAGACGGCTCCGATTTGGTGGCAGGAGCAGCCCGACGGCGTCGGCGGCTTCAACGACGGCGGATACTGGGTAATTTCCAAGCACAAGGACGTCAAGGAGGTATCGCTGCGCAGTGATGTCTTCTCGAGCTGGGAAAACACCGCCATCCCGCGGTTCAGCGATGACATGACGCGAGAAGCGATCGAGCTGCAGCGCTACGTCATGCTCAACATGGACGCCCCGCACCACACCCGGCTGCGCAAGATCATTTCCCGCGGTTTCACCCCGCGTGCCATCGGCCGTCTGCGGGACGAGCTGAACGAGCGTGCGCAAGAGATCGCCAAGAACGCAGCGGCGAGCGGCACCGGCGACTTCGTTGAGCAGGTGTCCTGTGAGTTGCCACTGCAGGCCATCGCCGGTCTGCTCGGGGTGCCCATTGAGGATCGCGGCAAGCTGTTCAACTGGTCCAACGAGATGACGTCGTACGACGATCCGGAATACGCCGATATCGACCCGGCGGCCTCGTCGATGGAGATCCTGGCCTACTCGATGGAGATGGCCAAGCAGAAGACCGAGAATCCGGGCGAGGACATCGTGACCACCCTCATCAACGCCGAGATCGAGGGTGAGGGCAAGCTCTCCGATGACGAGTTCGGCTTCTTCGTGATCATGCTCGCGGTGGCCGGCAACGAGACTTCCCGCAACTCGATCACCCAGGGCATGATGGCCTTCACCCAGTTCCCGGAGCAGTGGGAGCTGTACAAGAAGGAGCGCCCGGAGACGGCGGCCGACGAGATCGTGCGCTGGGCCACCCCCGTTACCTCCTTCCAGCGGACGGCGTTGGAGGACACCGAGCTCGATGGCGTGCAGATCAAGAAGGGTCAGCGCGTCGTCATGATGTACCGCTCGGCCAACTTCGACGAAGAGGTCTTCGAGGATCCATTCAGCTTCAACATCATGCGTAACCCCAACCCGCACATGGGCTTCGGCGGCAGCGGTGCGCACTACTGCATCGGCGCCAACCTGGCCCGACTGACCATCAACCTGATGTTCAATGCGATCGCCGATCACATGCCGAACCTGGTTCCGGCGGGTGACCCGAAGCGTCTGCAGTCCGGCTGGCTCAACGGCATCAAGCACTGGCAGGTTGATTTCACCGGCGCCAGCGGCTGCCCGGTTCTGCAGTAGCTTTTCAAAAGGAAACGAGCATAATGGATTTCGCTTTCGCGGAGGAGCAGCAGGCTGTCTCTGACGTGGTCGAAGCGGTGCTTACCGACCGTGAGTTCATCGGTGTGGTGCCCGGGATCGGATACGACGAAGACACCTGGCGCGCACTGTCTGCCAATGGGGTCCTGAATCTGGCGCTGCCTGAACGCTTGGGTGGTGATGGGCTGGGTCTGGCCGAGGTATCGGTGGCACTGAGGGTGCTCGGGAAGCATGGCACCCTGACGCCCGCGCTGGCCACGCTCGGATTCGGCGTAGTTCCGCTGGCGGAGTTGGCCTCCGAGCAGCAGCAGGAAAGGTTCCTCGACGGAGTCGGCTCCGGTGCGATCCTGACGGCGGCTCTGGATGAGCCCGGGTCCGCGTTGCCTTCGTCACCCGCGGTATCCGCCGTGCGTGACGGGTCCTCGTTGGTGTTGAACGGCCGCAAGATCGGCGTTCTGCATGCGGCTGAGGCGAATTGGATACTTGTCACCACCGACAATGGCGTCGTTGTGGTGGCACCTAACACCCCCGGTGTGACGATCACCCGGACACCGACGTCCAGCAAGGCCGCCGAATACGCGGTGACCTTCGCCGATGCGTCGGTGCCTGCCGAGGATGTGCTGGGTGATTCGGTTGAGCGAGTGAATCAGCTGGCGTTGGCGGCAATCGGCTCCTACGCGGACGGATTGGTCTCCGGAGCATTGCGCCTGACGGCTGATCATGTGTCCAACAGGGTGCAGTTCGGCAAGCCGCTGGCCACCTTCCAGGCGGTCTCGCAGCAGCTGGCGGATGTGTATGTGGTCTCGCGGACGCTGAATCTCGGTGTCAAATCTGCTGTTTGGCGCCTGTCTGAGGGGTTGGACGCCACCGAGGACCTGGACATTGTGGCGTTCTGGATGGCCTTGGAGGCTCAGCGGGTTATGCAGATCTGCCATCACCTGCACGGTGGTCTTGGTGTTGACATCACGTACCCGATGAACCGTTACTACTCGACGATCAAGGACCTGAGCCGTCTGGTCGGCGGGTCTTCCGAGCGCCTAGATGTTCTTGCCGCGGCGCAGGGTTAGGAGCCAGCGATGCTGATTGACCTCACGCCGGAACAGGCGAAGTTGCAAAGCGATCTGCGACAGTACTTCTCGAACCTCGTCACCGCCGATGAGACCCGCGACATGATGGTCGACCGTCACAGCTCGTCCTATGAGGCCGTGGTCCGCCGGATGGGGCGGGACGGCTGGCTCGGAGTCGGCTGGCCCAAGGAGTACGGCGGACATGGATTCGGTCCGCTGGAGCAACAGATCTTCATGAATGAGGTCATCCGTGCCGACGTGCCGATGCCCCTGGTGACGCTGCAGACCGTCGGTCCGACCCTGCAGAAGTACGGGACGGAAGAGCAGAAGAAGAAGTTTCTGCCCGGAATCCTCGCCGGTGAGATCCATTTCGCCATTGGGTACACCGAACCGGAGGCAGGGACCGACCTGGCGTCCTTGCGTACCACCGCGGTGCGCGACGGCGACCACTATGTCGTCAACGGGCAGAAGATCTTCACCACCGGTGCGCACCAGGCCCAGTACATTTGGCTGGCCTGCAGGACGGACCCAAGCGCCCCTAAACATAAGGGCATCTCGATTCTGATCGTCGACACCAAGGATCCGGGCTACTCGTGGACGCCGATCATCACCAATGATGGCGCACACCACACCAATGCCACCTACTACTCCGATGTTCGGGTTCCGGTGGAAATGCTGGTGGGCGAGGAGAACCTGGGCTGGAAGCTGATCACCACCCAGCTGAATCATGAGCGGGTGTCACTCGGCCCGTCCGGACGGATCGCGGGCATGTACGACCGCGTGTATGAATGGGCCGCGAAGCCTGGGCCCGACGGTGTGGCACCGCTGTCGCATGAGGACGTGCGACGGGTACTGGGTGAGATGAAGGCGGTCTGGCGGCTCAACGAGTTGCTCAACTGGCAGGTGGCCTCATCGGGCGATGACATCAGCATGGCTGATGCCGCAGCGACGAAGATCCTTGCCACCGAATGGATTCAGAAGCTTGGTCGACTGAGTGAAGGCGTTGTGGGCCGCTATGGCGATCCCGCCGACGCGAACACCGCAGAGACGTTGGAATGGCTTGATGCACAAACCAAGCGCCACCTGGTGATCACCTTTGGTGGCGGCGTGAACGAGGTGATGCGAGAGATGGTGGCAACGGCAGGGCTCGGTACTCCGAGGGCTCCACGATGACCGTGGTGGATATCCAGGAAGGCTTCGCCAAGATCAAGGCGGACGGCCCCAGTGCACCTCGCTTGGCGCGGGATCCGGTGAACCAGGCCATGATCAACAACTGGGTTGAGGCGATGGGGGATCGCAACCCGATCTACGTCGACGAACAAGCCGCCAAGGCCGCCGGGCATCCGGGCATCGTCGCGCCTCCGGCCATGGCTCAGGTGTGGACCATGGCCGGGCTGTACGGCGAGCGTTCCGGGGACGACCCGCTGGGCCTGGTGATGGAGCTGCTTGATTCGGCGGGCTACGAGTCGGTGGTCGCGACCAACTACGAGCAGATCTATCACCGCTACCTGCAGTTGGGTGAGCAGGTCACCACCACCAATGAGGTGACCGAGGTCTTCGGCCCGAAGCAGACTGCTCTGGGCGAGAGCTGGTTCATCAACATCCACGCCGAGTGGCATGTGGGCGACGAGCTCGTCAACGAAATGAACTGGCGCATCATGAAGTTCCGGCCCGGTGCCAAGCAGTCGGCCAACGTACCCGAGGATCTGGATCCGTCGAAACTGATGCGTCCTTCGTGGTCGCGCGACAGTGCGTACTTCTGGGAAGGCGTCGCGGCACACGAGCTGCGGTTGCAGGAGCGCCCGGACGGTTCATTGCAGCATCCGCCGGTTCCCGCGGTATGGCAGGACAAAGACGCCGCGATCGCCTATCAGGTGGCTAGCGGCCGCGGCACGGTGTACAGCTACGTGGTGCATCACGCGCCTCAGGTGCCCGGTCGCACACTGCCTTTCGTGATCGCGCTGGTGGAGCTCGAAGAGGGTGTCAGGATGCTCGGTGAGCTTCGCGGGGTCTCGCCCGATGATGTTCAGATCGGGTTGCCCGTTCAGGTCACCTATCTGGACTTCCCGGCCGAGGGCGAGAGCCCGGCATGGACCCTGTACGCCTGGGAGGCAGTGTGAGTACCAGTGAGCGACTTGAGCAAAGAGTGCGAGCAGAAGTTGGCGACAAGCTGCCGGAGTTGAAACTCGAAGGCACTCCGACGTTCATTGTGTCGACGGCGCTCGCGACCCGCGATTTCCAGGATGTGCACCATGATCGGGATCTGGCGCAGGCCAAGGGATCCAAGGACATTTTCATCAACATCCTGTCCGACACCGGTCTGGTCGAGCGATTCGTCACCGACTGGGCCGGACCTTCCGCCCGCGTGAAATCGATTTCTCTGCGCCTGGGTGTGCCGTGGTATGCCTACGACACCACGGTGTTCACCGGCGAGGTGACGTCCGTCGAAGACGGTGTCGTGGAAGTGGATGTGGTGGGCAACAACAGCCTTGGCGCACACGTCACCGCCAAGGTCAAGCTGGCAATGGGACCTGAGGGGAACGCCGCGTGAGTTTGTCGGGTAAGGCCCATATCGCCGGCATCGGCGCCACCGACTTCTCGAAGAAGTCAGGACGATCAGAGCTGAGACTGGCTGCCGAAGCAGTGCTCGATGCTCTCGACGATGCGGGGCTCTCACCGTCGGATGTCGACGGCTTGGTGACCTTCACCATGGACTCGAATCTCGAGACGGCCGTCGCGCGTGCCACCGGTATCGGCGAGCTGAAATTTTTCAGCCAGATCGGGTACGGCGGCGGGGCCGCAGCCGCGACCGTGCAGCAGGCCGCGTTGGCGGTAGCCGCTGGTGTTGCGGAAGTCGTTGTCGCATACCGGGCCTTCAACGAACGCTCGGAGTTCCGGTTCGGCCAGGTGATGACCGGATTGAGTTCGACCGCCGACTCGCGTGGCGTGGAATACAGCTGGTCGTATCCGCACGGGCTGAGCACGCCGGCAGCCTCGGTGGCGATGATCGCTCGCCGGTACATGCATGAATACGGGGCCACGAGTGCAGATTTCGGCGCCGTATCGGTGGCCGATCGCAAGCATGCCGCGACCAACCCCAAGGCTTTCTTCTACGGCAAGCCGATCACCATCGAGGACCACCAGAATTCGCGGATGATCGCGGATCCGGTGCGGCTGCTGGACTGCTGCCAGGAAAGCGACGGCGGGGTGGCGATCGTGGTGACCACGCCGGAGCGAGCGAAGGACCTCAAGAATCGGCCGGTGGTCATCGAAGCCGCCGCGCAGGGTTCGGGCGAGGACCAGTTCACCATGTACTCGTACTACCGCGACGAGCTTGGCCTGCCTGAGATGGGTCTGGTCGGTCGGCAGCTGTGGGGTCAATCGGGCCTGACACCCAATGACATTCAGACCGCGATCCTGTACGACCACTTCACGCCGTACACGCTGCTGCAGCTAGAAGAGCTGGGCTTCTGCGGTAAGGGCGAGGCCAAGGACTTCATCGCCCACGGCGCCATCGAATTGGGCGGCAAGCTGCCGATCAACACGCACGGTGGTCAGCTCGGTGAGGCCTACATCCACGGTATGAACGGCATCGCCGAGGGTGTGCGTCAGCTGCGCGGTACGTCGGTCAACCAGGTACCCAACGTCGAGCACGTGCTCGTCACCGCGGGCACCGGAGTGCCGACGTCCGGCCTCATCCTGGGGTAACCGACTAACTCAGGAATCTGGCTATGCCCTGTGCGATCGCCGCTGCCAGCCGGGCCTGGCCATCGGAACTGGACAGCATGGCGGCGTCGTCGCTGTTCTTCATGTTCCCGCATTCGATGAGGATTGCCGGGTACTGGGCGAGGTTCAGGCCGGCCAGGTCGGAACGTCCGTAGAGGCCGTCGTTTCCGCGATAGGTCGACGGCTGGAATCCCGAGGCCTTGAGCTGGTCTCGCATCGTGCTGGCCAAGCGCAGCGTCGGAGCCCCCTGCGCCTCGTTGATCGGCGGATTCGAGTAGTTGACGTGAAATCCGCGGCCGTCGCGGGGGCCGCCGTCGGCGTGGATGCTGACAATCGCGTCGGGCTTGAGGGAGTTACCGGTCGCGGCACGCTGATCGATGCATGGTCCGAGTGCGTTGTCGTTACCGCGTGAGAGCGCGGTGCGCACCCCGGCCACGGTAAGTGCCTGGCGGATGTGCAGCACCACATTCCAGTTGAAGGTGTGCTCGGGAAAGCCGGCATCGGTTGCGGTGCCGCTGGTCTGGCAGTCCTTGGTGCGTCCCCGGCCGTCGCTGACCTGCCGGGTGATCGAGCCGTCGTTGGCACCGTTGTGGCCGGGATCGAGGAAGACGATCTTGCCCGCGATGGGGGATGCGTGCGCCAGTGCGGCGGTGGACAGCATGGCGGGCATGCTCAACAGGACGGGCACGCTCGAGGCGTACTTGAGGACATCACGTCGCGAGAGGCAGCGGGACCGCTTGGCGGGACCGCACGGGGAGGTCTGCACGCGGGAAAGGTATGCCCCGAACCTGGGGTACGGGACTCAGACATGTGGCTCGGCTGAACTGTGACCGAGACGAGACCGTATCGCAGTCACAGCTTTCTGACAGAAAGCCGGGTAATGCTTGGCCGATGACGTATCGGGAGGCTGCCACCGCGGCACGCGTACCGACTCGCCTGCTCAGGGACCTCGCCGAGACCTTTCGGCCGCCACGGCGATGGCTCGAGGGGTTGGGACTGAACCTGGCGCTGTCGATCGCCTACCTGATCATCTGGCAGCCCATCGCCCAACACGGGCGCAAGCGCGACTGGGCGCTGCTGGTCGGCACGTACTTCGCGATGTTCATCTTTGCCGATGTGTCCGTGACCAACATGCTGGGTCTGGATGCCGATCGGGTCAGGCACGCGCTGCGAGGGCATCGGTCCCCTCTGTACGTCTTGCTCGTCAAGAACATCGCACTGTTCCTTGTCGCCGGATTGCCGACGCTCATGCTCACGGCTGTGCTGACCGTTCACCGCCAGCAGGCAACCCAGACCGCGATCACGGTGCCCGATGTCGCCGTGCACATCGTGAGCTGGCTGGGCCTGGGCAATCTGGTGTCGGTGCTGCTCCCCATGGTGGCCCGGCCGCTGTGCGAACGGTGGCGGCAACGCGGTGACCTGCTGGCCACCGCACGATGGCTCGTTTATCTGGCCCTGCCGTACGGCGTCTACTACCTCGTGGCGCCGGTGGGCGGTATCCCGCGAGCGATATTCGGGCGCAACGTTTTCCATTCCATGCCACTCACCGAGCGCTCCCTACTGGAGCTCGGCTTGGGCATCGCGGTGTGGACTGTCGGCACCGCACTCGCGCTGGGTGTGCATCGTTACCGCGGTTTACGGTGGTACTAGCCGGGGCCGCTACGTGTGCAGCAGCTCCACGTCGGCCAACGCGGGGGCGTCCTCGCGTTCGGCCACGACCGCCGAGATCAGCAGCTTGCCGTCTTCCTTCCAGATACGGGTCTTGAGCGTCTCGCCTGGGAAGACCACACCCGCGAACTTCGCGGCATAGGACGTCACCCGCGAGGCATCGCCGTCGAGTGCCGCGTCGACCGCCGCCTTGCACACCACGCCGTAGCTGCAGAGGCCATGCAGGATCGGGCGCGGGAAGCCCGCCGCCGCCGCGAAGGCGGGGTCGGAATGAAGCGGGTTGCGGTCGCCGCAGAGTCGGTACAGCAATGCCTGCTGGGGCAGGATGTGCGTCGAGACTTCGAGATCCGGGGTGCGATCGGGGTTTCCGCCTGAGGCGGACGGTCCGCGCTCACCGCCGAAGCCGCCCTCGCCGCGCGCGAAGATGGACCGACGGATGGTCCAGAGCGGGCCCTGGTCATCGGAAGTCGTTGTCTCCGTGACGATGACAGCAGCCTTACCCTTGTCCCAGATCTCCACGACCTTGCCCTCCGAGCGAGCGGAGCCCGATGCGGGCAAGGGCCGGTGTGCGGTCACCTGCTCGGTGCCGTGCAGGATCTTGGCCAGATCGATCTCGATGCCCGGGAACGACACCTTGGGCGGCTCCACCGTGTGGAAACCGGAGGCGACGGTCGCGAAGGTGGGCAGCA
This sequence comes from Mycobacteroides franklinii, assembly GCF_001853795.1. Classification (NCBI taxonomy): domain Bacteria; kingdom Bacillati; phylum Actinomycetota; class Actinomycetes; order Mycobacteriales; family Mycobacteriaceae; genus Mycobacteroides; species Mycobacteroides franklinii. The sequence continues at coordinate 53,924 of NZ_MLIK01000019.1, read as the reverse complement.
CCTGTGGGGTCTTGTCCTTCAGGTAGCGCAGCTCGGTTTCGCTCACCGGATCGGCTCCCGCACCGATTGCCAGGTGATAGAGCTGCACATCGGACGCGGTCCACGAGAATTCGGCGGCCGGGGTGGCAGCACCCAGAGCGATATCGACGTTGATCGGCATGAACGGACCCTACTTCCCGGCGATATCGAGCGCGGCGAGGTAACCCCACGTCATGGCCGGGCCGATGGTGGCGCCCGGGCCGGCGTAGGTGTGCCCCATCACCGGGGTGCTGACATTGCCTGCGGCGTAAAGACCTTCGATGACGCTGTTGTCGTCGCGCAGCACACGGCCCTGGATATCGGTGCGCACGCCCCCCTTGGTGCCCAGGTCGCCCGGCACCATCTTGGCCGCGTAGAACGGACCCTTCGCAATCGCTCCCAAGTTGGGGTTGGGCTTGTTGGTGGGGTCGCCGTAGTAACGGTCGTAGGCGCTCTTGCCACGGCCAAAGTCTTCGTCGACACCGCTGCGGGCGAAACCGTTGAACCGCTCGACGGTCTGTACCAACGCGTCGACAGGGAGGTTCGTGAGTTCCGCCAACGCCTCTATGGTGTCGGCCTTGACGATGACGCCGGACTCGATCCACTTGCTCGGAATCTTTTGTCCCGGCTGCAATCCGGCGAAGATGTACCGGTTGCGGTACTCCTGGTCGAAGACGAGCCATGCGGGCAGGTTCTCGCCCGGTCCGGGGCCCTGGCCGTACTGGCCGCCGTACATGCGATGGGTGGCCTCGACATAGGGCAGTGACTCGTTCATGAAGCGCTTGCCCGAAGAGTTGACGATGATGGAACCGGGGGAGTTGCGTTCGGACAGCGCGAACCACGGACGGCCGACCAGCGGCACGGTCGGGCCCCACCACGAGTCCTCCATGAATTCCAGTGCGGCCCCCAGTTTTTCGGCGGCCAAGATGCCGTCACCGGTGTTGGCCTTGGCGCCCACGGTCCATTCGTTGGTGATGGGGGCGCGCTGGTACTTCACCCGCATCTGCTCGTTGTGCTCGAAACCGCCGGAGGCCAGGATGACGCCCTTGCGCGCCTTGATGACCGTCGGTTCGGCGGCCTCGGGAGTGCCTGCTTCACGCACGTAGACGCCCTTGACGGTGCCGTTCTCGATGTAGAGGTCGGTCAGCGCGGTGTTGAGCTTCACCGGGACCCCGGCGTCGCGCAGGCCGATGCGCAGTGCGGCCGACAGTGCCCGCCCCATGCCAACTAGCTTCTTGCCGGTGGCCTGCGCCCAGAAGGTGCGCACACCGACCCGCAAGCTGCGCAGCACACCACGCGGGTGGCGCTTGAGCTGATTCAGGCGCACGTAATCCTGCTGGCGCACGACGACATTCAGCGGAACCTTGCCGTACGGCGGCTCCAGATTGGGCAGTTCGTCGCCAAGCTTCTTGGCGTCGAAAGGCTTTGGTTCCACCGAGCGTCCGGCGGCCCGGCCGCCCGGTGCCTCGGGATAGTAATCGGAGTAGTTGGGTACCCAGTCGAGCTTCAACGGGGAGTTCGCGAGTACGAACGAGAGCATCTCCGGCCCGCGATCGAGGTAGGTGTCGATCTTCTCGCGTGGAACGACGTCGCCAATGATGTTGTAGAGGTACTCGCGGGCAGCCTCCGGGGTATCGGTCTGACGGGCCTTCTTGAGGACCTCGTTGTTGGGGATCCAGACGCCACCCCCGGAACGGGCGGTCGATCCACCGAAGTGAGGGGCCTTTTCGATCAGTACGGTGCTCAGCCCGTTGTGTGCCGCGGTGAGCGCCGCAACCATGCCGGCGCCACCACTCCCGACGACGACGACGTCGTACTCCTGCTCAGTCATGTAGAACACGTTATAGAATTGAGGCGGCCTGGCGCTACCGGCGTTGGCCAGTGGTTTCGCCGCCTGGACACTGTGATGTTGCGGTGAAAACAGAAACATGTTGCTGTTTTTGCTTTATGACGATGAGGGAGGCCCCGTGCCGGGTCGTTCGGACATGCCGTCGGCCGATGTCGTCATTGTCGGATACGGGGTGGCGGGAGCATCAGCCGCGCTCGCTGCCCTGGAGCGTGGGGCGTCGGTGGCGGTCCTGGAGCGATTCGACGGTGGCGGGGCTTCTGCCATCTCAGGGGGTATTTATTACGCCGGTGGTGGCACCAACATCCAGCGTGACGCGGGCGTCGAGGATACCCCGGAGCTGATGCTGGAGTACCTCCAATTGGAGGTCGGAGACGCCGTCAAACCCGAGACGCTGCAGAAGTTCGTCGACGGTAGCGTCGACACCCTGGATTGGCTGCAAGGTTACGGAGTTCCGTTCGAAGGTTCGCTGGCCCCGTTCAAGACTTCGTACCCCACCAACGACTACTACCTCTACTTTTCTGGCAGTGAATCCTCCGGCATGGCGCGTGCTGCCACGCCGCCCCGTCAGCGTGGGCATCGGGCCTTCGGCCGGGGCGTGTCCGGCAAGGCGTTGTTCGCGCCGTTGGCGGCCTCCGCGGAGCGTTTGGGCGCCGATGTGTGGCGGCAGACCCGGGCCACCGACCTGATCGTCGAGGACGGTCGCGTGGTCGGGGTGCGGGGGATGACGCTGAAGGATGCGCCGGGCTGGGTCCGGCGGCTGTATTCGCGGCTCACCGAATACGCGACCAAGCCGGGCATCTATTACCCGCCGATGCGAAAGGCGTTGGAGGGTCCCGCGTACGCGTTGGAACGTCGGTTCGCCAGGCCATTTGAGATCCGCGCCAACGACGGGGTGATTCTGTCCTCGGGTGGGTTCATCGCCAACCGCGAGCTGGTGCGGCGATATGCCCCGGCCTACCTGGACGGGTTGGAGCTGGGCACTGCCGGTGACGACGGAACCGCGCTGAAGCTCGCCGAGCCGTTGAACGCGGCCACCGGGCACCTCGACGAGATCTCGGCGTGGCGATTTATCGTGCCGCCTGCCGCGTTCCTCGGCTCGTTGCTGGTGGATGCCAAGGGGCAGAGGATGGTTGACGAGTCGCGTTATGGTGCCGCGCTGGGTAAGGCGATCGTGCAGAAGGCCGGCGGCGTCGGGTACTTGGTCGCCGACAAGGCGTTGGTGAAACGGGCCCGTCAGCAGTTGGGTTCACAGACACTGTGGTTCCAGCGCATTCAGGCCGAGGCCTTCCTCAACGTGGGCCGCAAGAAGGCCGGATCCATCGAAGAACTGGCGGCCAAGGCGGGCATTGAGCCGGATGCGCTCGCGCGCACCGTATCCGAACACAACCAGGCCGTTGCCGACGGCAGACCGGATCCTTTGGGGAAACCCGACGACATCAGGGTCCCCATCGGGCAGGGGCCGTTCTATCTGTTCAACGTGTCTATCAAGACCAACATGCTGAATCCGTGTCCCATGCTGACTCTTGGCGGGCTGGTGGTGGACGAGGAGACTGGTGCCGTGCAGACCACATCGGGCGCGGCGATCCCGGGGCTCTATGCCGCCGGGCGTGCGGCGGTGGGTATCTGCTCCAATTCGTATGTGAGCGGATTGTCCCTGGCCGACTGCGTCTTCTCCGGGCGCCGGGCCGGGACAGAGTCCCAATTAGACACAGTAAGGCGGTCATAATGCTCAACCCCGAAGTTCGCGATGCCATCGCGGCCGATCTGGCCGAGGCCGAGCGCACCCGGGTGGCGATCGCGCCACCCACCGACACGCATCCGGATTTCGACGTGGTCGACGCCTATGAGATCCAGCTGATGAATATTCGTTCCCGCCTAGCGGACGGAGCCAAGGTCGTCGGGCACAAGGTGGGCCTATCGTCCGAGGCGATGCAGAAGATGATGGGTGTCCACGAGCCGGACTACGGGCACCTGTTGGCCGATATGGAGTTGTTCGAGGACGTCGCGGCGTCGGCGTCCAAGTTCCTGTTCCCGCGGGTAGAGGTGGAGGTCGGATTCATCCTGGCCGCTGACCTGCCCGGCGAAGACTGCACCGAGGACGATGTGCTGGCGGCGACTGCGGCGTACGTACCGTCCATCGAGGTAGTGGACAGCCGGATCACCAACTGGCAGATCAAGATTTGCGACACCATCGCCGACAACGCGTCCTCGGCAGGGTTTGTCATTGGCAAGCAACGGGTTTCGCCAAAAGATATCGACATCAAGTCGATCGATGCGGTGCTGACCTGCAACGGCGAGAAGTTGGCCGAAGGTAGAAGCGATGCGGTGCTGGGCAATCCGGTGACATCGGTGGCATGGCTGGCGCGCAAGGTGGCCTCGTTCGGGGTACGTCTGCGGGCCGGTGACGTGGTGCTGCCGGGTTCGTGCACGCGGGCGTTCGACGCGCATCCGGGGGATGAGTTTATCGCCGAGTTCGCCGGACTTGGTTCGGTCCGACTGGCTTTCGAGTAGAGGAGAGATTGTGGCGTCAAAGGCATCTGTAGCGATTGTCGGTTCGGGAAACATCAGCACCGACCTGCTGTACAAGTTGCAGCGTTCCGAGTGGCTGGAGCCGCGGTGGATGATCGGCATCGACCCCGAGTCCGAAGGTCTCAAGCGTGCGCGCGGTTTCGGTCTGGAAACCTCGCATGAGGGCGTCGACTGGCTGCTGGCGCAGGACGAGAAGCCGGACCTGGTGTTCGAGGCCACGTCCGCGTACGTGCACAGGGCTGCCGCGCCCCGGTACGAGGAAGCGGGTATCCGGGCGATCGACCTGACCCCCGCCGCAGTAGGTCCGGCGGTGGTACCGCCCGCGAATCTCCGTGCGCACCTTGATGCTCCGAACGTCAACATGATCACCTGCGGTGGTCAGGCGACCATTCCGATCGTGTATGCGGTATCCCGTGTCGTCGAGGTGCCCTACGCCGAGATCGTGGCCTCGGTCGCGTCGGTGTCGGCAGGACCGGGCACACGTGCCAACATCGACGAGTTCACCAAGACCACGTCCAAGGGTGTTGAGGTGATCGGCGGCGCCAAGCGCGGCAAGGCGATCATCATCCTGAACCCAGCCGATCCGCCGATGATCATGCGCGACACCATCTTCTGTGCGATCCCCGAGGATGCCGACCGTGATGCAATCACCGCCTCGATTCATGACGTGGTGAGCCAGGTTCAGCAGTACGTGCCCGGATACCGGCTGCTCAACGAGCCGCAGTTCGATGAGCCTTCGGTGGTGAACGGTGGCAATCACGTCGTCACCACCTTCGTTGAGGTGGAGGGCGCGGGCGACTTCCTGCCGCCGTACGCCGGGAACCTGGACATCATGACCGCGGCCGCCACCAAGGTCGGCGAGGAGATCGCCAAAGAACTTCTATCTGCAAAGGTTTCGTGAAATGGGTTCGGATACCAGCACTCAGCTCTTGGGCACCGACGGTATTTTCTTCGATGCCGCCTGGGACGTCAGGATCACCGACACGTCGCTACGCGATGGTTCGCACCACAAGCGGCACCAGTTCACCGCCGACGAGGTGCGTGCGATAGTCGCGGCCCTCGACGGTGCCGGCGTGCCGGTTATCGAGGTGACCCACGGTGACGGGCTCGGCGGGTCCTCGTTCAACTACGGATTCTCGAAAACCCCTGAGCAGGAGCTGATCAAGCTCGCGGCCCAGACCGCTATGAACGCGAAGATCGCCTTCCTGATGCTGCCGGGTGTGGGCACCAAGGAAGACATCATCGAGGCGCAGGGCAACGGTGGGTCGATCTGCCGCATCGCCACTCACTGCACCGAGGCCGACGTTTCGATTCAGCACTTTGGGCTGGCGCGTGAGCGTGGGCTGGAAACTGTTGGCTTCCTGATGATGTCGCACACCATCTCACCGGAGAAGCTTGCCAAGCAGGCGCGGATCATGGCCGACGCCGGATGCCAGTGTGTGTACGTGGTGGACTCCGCGGGCGCGCTGGTTCTGGACGGTGTCGCGGACCGGGTCGCCGCGGTGGTGGCCGAATTGGGGTCGGATGCTCAAGTTGGTTTTCATGGGCACGAAAACCTCGGTCTCGGTGTCGCCAACTCCATCGAGGCGGTGCGCGCCGGTGCTAAGCAGATCGATGGCAGCACAAGGCGTTTCGGCGCGGGTGCGGGCAATGCCCCGGTCGAGGCGCTGATCGGTGTGTTCGACAAGATCGGCGTGAAGACGGGTATCGATTTCTTCGATATCGCCGATGCCGCCGAAGAAGTTGTCGCGCCCGCGATGCCCACTGAGTGCTTGCTGGACCGCAATGCGTTGATCATGGGCTACAGCGGGGTGTACTCGAGCTTCCTCAAGCACGCCATCCGGCAGGGGGAGCGTTACGGGGTGCCCGCGCACCAGCTGCTGCACCGTGCCGGTCAGCGCAAGCTCATCGGTGGTCAAGAGGACCAGCTCATCGATATCGCGCTGGAGATTCAGCGGGAGAACGCCGCGAAGGGGTAGGCGGCGCGCACGGTAGCTGCCGTGTCGCTACGGTGCGCGTCACGCTGGCACCTCCGGTGCCGATGGGATCGACCACTGGCCGAATTGTTCCGGGGTTGGATAGCCGGTGCTGCCGTGGTATCGCCGAACCTTCCGCGACCTCGGCACCCATCGGTGAGATTGAGCACCACGCGCGGGGGTTCGGTGGTCGGCTTTCCTCATCGGCCCCGCTGGTGGCGTCCGCTGTCGGTGCCAACTCGCCCACGGTGGCCGGCTCCGTCATCGCGACGTTTTCGACGTCGTGGGATTCCCGCGGGATGTCCTGAGGCCTGCGAGCTGCGGCCCAGCAGAGAGCCCGCACGGTGCGACGATCTCGCATGCGAGCCTCAGCGTGGCTTAGCCAGTCCTCGCTAATCGAACGTGAGGCCGGCGGGCGGGTCCGGCTCCCGGGACCGTGCGGGTACGGGATCGCACCGAACGCTGCGGGGACATTGCCGTCTCCCTTAAGCTGCTGGTTGAGTGCGGGGGTTTATGCGGTTGGGTAACCGGTCTTGATACCCGTGCGCTAGCTACTGAGTACCATCGAACTCTACGGAGTTTAGGCGATTGAGGAAGGGGAGGGGGACGTTGCCCAAGCAGGATCGTGGAGCACCGGCCCGTCCTCCGTGGTTGCCCGAAGAAGATGAACAACGAGGCTTTCTTCGGTCGTTGAGGCGCAAGAAGCGCAACGCGGATGAGGACGAACCCAACGAGGAATCGTTAACCCACGAGACCGAACGGCCCTCCACGCCCGAGGCTCCTGCGCAGAAGCCGATCGCCGAAGCGGTCGCAGCTCCCGTCGAAGAACGCGCGGCCGTCAGGCCTGGCGAAGAAAAGGCCAACGGCGTCAAGCCGATGCCCGACGTGTCCAAGTACTACACCCCGCCGCGCAAGCCGGAATCCGCCGAGGATCAGCCGCCGACGGACCAGGCGAACGCAGTTGTCCAGGTGCCCGTTTCGGAGCCTGTTGCAGAGGCGCCGCGGATCGTCACGGGCCCGCTGCCGGAGATAAAGCCGGAATCACGGCCAATCGCGCAGGTCGAGCAACTCTCGTCGCCTCCGCCCGCCGAGTCCCCGGCAATCCCCGAGCCGGAGCCCGTGGCCCCTGAGGCCACACCTGCTGTGGAGGCGGCCCAGCGGCCTTCGGTCGAGCCGACGCCGCCCGTCGAGACACCTGCGCCGCGAGAGGTGGCCAGCTCGCCCGCACCCACCCCGGAACCGGCCGTCGTGCAGCCTGGAAATCAGGACCCGTTCTCGCGATTCAGCCTGCTCGAAGCGCAGCTGCGCCAGATGAGCCTTGACGAGAGCATCACCGATGACGAGCTCGAGCGTCACCGGCGCCACGCAATGCCCGAATCCGGGCCTGTGGCAGAGGCTCACACTCCCCTCAGCTTCACGCCACCCGTGGCGGCCGATATCGCCCCCGGCCCCGCCGATGAGGCGCCCGAGGTGGCGCACGCGGCCGATGAGGCGCAGTCGGCAGCGTCGGTGCCCACGTCTACCTTGGGTTTCACGCTGCCCGAGGCCACCAATGACCTGCCGGAAGCAGCCGAGGGGGCTGTTGCCGAATCTGCCGAACCCGAGCCCGTGGTGGTGGCCGCACAGACGGACGGGTCCAAGCCGTTTTCCGGCGAGACGGAACCAGATAGCGGCGGGCAGGAACCAGATACCGGTCTGACCGAGGATTTCGTTCCTCAAGAACCTGAACCGACCGGGGCATCTGAACCGACCGAGCCCGAAGCGACGGGACCCGAACCGAATGCCGAAGTCGCCGGCGAGTTTGTTCCGCAGAATCCGGTTGTCGAACAGTCCGCTCAGCCGGAAGTAGCGCACACGCAGGCGGATGCGCCCGTGGCCGAGCTCGACGACGTCGACGCCAGGGCCGCCGCGCTGTTGCAGCGCATCGAGGCCAAGCGCGCGGAGCTCAACGAAGAATTGGCTGCCCACGATGCCGCCGAGGCGGAAGCATCCACATCTGAGCCGGAGCCCGCCCCGTTCGTACCCATGATGGCGCCGTGGGCTTCGGTGCCCGAGGTGATGGATTCGCCCGAACCCGCGCCCGCCGAATCCGCCGACGAAGGCGAGACGGAATCCGCCGCGGTGGCCGACCCCGAACTTGAGGGGTTTGCACCCCTGGTCGACGAGGACATCGTCATATCCGCTCCAGCGGTGTACGAGGAAACTTCCGCGGTCGACGCTCTCGAGCACGTGGTGTCGGAGGGTGAGATTGCGTCCGCGCCGGAAAGCTCGGCGGCGCATACGATCGATCCGGAGCCGGTCGAGGAAATCGCCGACGCCGCACATGAACAGCCTGCCGAAGCTCCTGTCGCCGACGTGCCGGAGCAATCCGAACCCGAGCCGGTTGCGGCGCCCGAACCTGCCGCGGTGCCCGAGCCGCAATCCGTCGAGCCTTCGCCATTGAGTGCGCCTCCGTCCTGGGAGATCCCCTCGACTCCGCAGGCTCCACCGGCTGCGGAGTCGCCCGCACAGCCCGCGCACTTCGTGCCACCGACAGCGCCGCCCCAGCCCGACCCACAACCACCGGTGCAACAGCAGCCCGCCGCACAGGCCCCGCCGGGATGGAACCCACGCCAGCCCTACCCGGGACAGTGGCCGCAGGGTGCTCCTCAAGCTCCGCAGCCGTATGGTGGGCAACATCTTTCGCCGCAGCCACCGCCACAGCCCACGAGCGTTGAGGGGCAATGGCAGTGGGTGCCGCAGTCGCAACAGGAGCCGCAACCTCCCGTGCAACAGGAGCCCCCCGCGGGCTACGTGCAGCCCCCTCAAGGGGCCGCTCCTCCAGCGAATTATCGTGCGCCGCAGGCCTATCGGATGCCGCCTTCGCTCGATGAGGCCGAGGTCATCAACCGTGGGCGCTATGCGCCGCGATCCGGCTGGCGCAAGGCGGTACACCGGTCTACCGGTGGCCGTGTCAACCCGGGCGACTCGCGGCGGGATCGCGAGCAGGACCAGCTGCTGGCGAGCATTCGCCAGCCGATCCTCGGCGACTACCGCATTGCGGTGCTGTCCATCAAGGGCGGTGTCGGAAAGACAACCACCACACTGGGATTGGGCTCGGCATTCGCGACGATCCGCACCGACCGGATCATCGCTGTGGACGCCAACCCCGACCGTGGAACCCTGGCCGAGCGCGTGCGCGATCATTCGACGCAGTCGACCGTTCGTGATCTGCTCAACGATCGGAACATCAGAAGCTACGCCGACGTGCGCAATCACACCCGAATGGCCACCAGCCGTCTGGAAGTTCTTGCCAGCGAACAGGATCCGGCGGTGTCGGAGGCTTTTGGTGAGATTGACTATCGCAATACGATCGATATCCTGCAGCGGTACTACAACATCATCCTGACCGACTGTGGCACCGGCATCATGCACTCGGCGATGGCCGGTGTGCTCGATCTCGCGCACACCATCGTGCTGGTGAGTTCGCCGGCCATGGACTCCGCCCGTAGTGCCTCGGCCACCCTCGATTGGCTTATGCAGCACGGACATGCGGCGTTGGTGCGCGAAGCCCACGTTGTCCTGAGCGCGTCCCGCCCCGGGTCGGCGGGAATCAAACTGGACAAGGTTTACGAGCACTTCCAGGCGCGTTGCCGGTCCATCCACATGATCCCCTTCGATCCGCATCTCGCCGAGGGAGCCGACGTCGACTTCAATCTGCTCAACGCGGACACCAATGCGGCGTACCTGAAGCTGGCGGGTGCGATCTCGGAGAGTTTCCCACGGCTTCGCATGCGCGGCGACGAGCAGCGATAATACGAAAGAGGCAGGACAGCAAGATGATTGACGCTAGAGACGCCCGGCGGTTCGTTAACGCCGGTGTGTTCTCGCTCGGTATTCCGATCGGCGGTCCGGAGACGGGCCGCGATGCTGTCGATCAGTCCAGGCCGCAGCAATGTGGTGTCGTGATGGCCGGTGATGGGCGTATCGGGGCTTCCGGCATGCGCGCGGCGGCTCTCGAGAACGTGCTCGGAATGATGGCGAAGTGAGCTGGCATGGCTGATTCCAACGACAACGCACCCGACTCGCCGCCGCCTAGCGGTCCGTGGCGTGAGCCCATCGCGGATGGGTTGGGTGGCGGTGACACCAAGGGCAATCCGTTCCGTCGTTCCAAGAATCCCAATCAGGAATTCGTGCCGCCGAGCGCCGACTACTTCCCGCAGCCGACGTTGAAGCCGCCACCCCCACTGCCGAAGTCGCCCAAACTGTCACGGCGTCAGCGGAATCACCAGCGTCCGATGAACCCGATCTGGGAACCGGATCCGTTGAGTTCCTACGGCATGCCGCAGTACCAGAACCCCGCTCCCCCCGCTGCGCCACAGGGATACGGTGCGCCGGGTCAGCAGCCACCGCAGAACTATCAACCACCGCAGAACTACCAACCGCCGCCGAACTATCAGCCGCAGCAGAATTACTACGCACCGCCGCAGAATTATTACGGCCCACCGACTGATCAGCCACCGGCGCCCGCGGCTCCGGTGGAACCCCCTGCACCCAACGTGCCGCCCGCCTCGCAGGAGCCGGCGAGCCAGTTGCCGGCGTGGCCCGCATCGGCGGTGGTACCCGAACCTGCCGCCCCGGAACCTCCCGCGCCGGCGCCGCCCGTGGAGACACCTGCGGCCCAAGAGGAAGAGGTCCACCGGGACGAGGCACCCAAGGAACAAGCGTCCGCCGCGGCACCCCCACCTGCGCCGGTCGCCCCGGAACCCGTGCCACAGATCCGGCCCGACGACGCATCCTCGATGATTCCGGACGGCATGACCCCCTGGGGCGGGCAGGCGCCGCAAATGCCGCCTGTACCAACACCACCCGTGCGGTCATGGGCTCCGCCACCGCCCGCGCCGCAGGCGCCGGCAGGTCCGCCGGTGGCGTTCCCTCAAGCCGACTGGAACGCGCCGGCCGCACCACAGCGGGCCCCCTTTGTTCCGGGCCAGACCCCGTTCACCGCTGCCCGGCCGGAAGCCCCCGTGTATCGGCCGGCACCGCAGCCGCAGCAGCCGCAACGACCGCAGGGGCCGAGTCACGACCAACTCGGTCTCATCAGATCGATCAAGCCGCTACCCAGGAGCGGATGGCGCAAGGCCGTTCACCGCCTCTCGGGTGGCGCGATCAACCCCGGCGAGTCCTCGGAGGAATCGCATCGCAGTGAATTGATCGACCGGATCAACCTGCCTGTCCGCGGCGACTATCGGATCGCGGTGTTGTCCTTGAAGGGCGGTGTCGGCAAGACCACCACCACGTTCTCGCTGGGCGCCACCTTCGCCTCGCTGCGCGGCGATCGTGTGATCGCTGTCGACGCCAACCCGGACTTCGGCACACTTGCCCAGCGCGGACCTGACGAGACCCGTTCAACTGCGCGAGATCTGTTGCGCGATCCGGATATTCACCGGTACTCCGATGTGCGCAGGCACACGTCGCAGAGTGCGAGCCGCCTGGAGGTGCTGGCCTCCGAACGCGACCCGGCGGCATCGGAGTTGTTCTCCGAAGCCGATTACCTGGCGGTGATGCGGATTCTGCAGCGGTTCTACAACATCATCCTGACCGACTGCGGCACCGGTCTCATGCACTCGGCCATGGCCGGCGTGCTGGGTGAAGCGAATGCGATCGTGCTGGTGACTTCTCCGGCCATCGATGGTGCCCGTAGTGCTCTGGCGACTCTGGACTGGCTTGACCACCATGGTTATTCGCATCTGGTGCGGCAGTCTGTGGTGGCCATTAGTTCGTCCAGGCCGGGTGCTTCCTCGATCGACCTTGAACAGCTGAGTCGACACTTCCTGACCCGTGCGAGGGCCGTGCACATCATCCCATTCGACAACCACCTGTCGGAAGGGTCGGAGATCTCACTGGACCTGATGGGCAAGAAGACCCGCATGGCATTCATGGAACTGGCCGGCTCAGTGGCGGACGGTTTCTATGAGGGTGGCAACACCCGGCAGACGAGTTGGGGCTAACGCTCCAGTTCGTCGGTCGTCATGAGGTCGTCACGGACACTGCGCTCGTGGTACGCCAGCCGTGCGACCCGGTGCGCGACAACCGGGGCAGTGATGATGGTGAACAGCCCGGTCAGCACGATCATGCTGACATCGGTATGCCCGCGTAGCCGCAATGCGGCACCGGCCAGAACCAGCAGCAGTCCCAACACCTGCGGTTTGGACGCGGCATGCATGCGGGCCAGGGTGTCGGGGAATCGCACCACGCCAATCGCGGCGGTCAGGGCCAGCGCCGAACCCAATAACACCAGCGCGCCGGAGATCCCGTCGAGGAATGCGTTCATCGCGGCGTTCTCCTTTCATCGCGGGGATTGATCGCGGTATCGGGCACCCGGAATCGGGTCACGCTCACCGAACCCAGGAAGCTGATCAGGGACAGTGCGACCATCCCGTAGAGCACTGTGGAATCCAGGCTGTAGGCCGCCCACGCGGCGAGCCCGCACATGGTGACGGCCACGAGAGTGTCGACGGCCACCAGCCGATCCAGTGTGTTGGGTCCGGCGAGTAGCCGGTAGGTCGTGACGCCGGCCGCCGCAATGAGCAGCACCGCGGCTATATGCCATACGAGGTTCATACGCCCTCCCTCGTCTCGGACTCGTCGACGGTGTCATCTTCGGGATGCCAATCGACGTCTCGTTCGAATGCCGCGATGAAAAGCTTTTCCAGTTGCCGCAACTGGGTGTAGAAGCTCGCCACGGCCTTGGGAGAGCCGACATCCAACACGTGTACGTACGCCAGCCGGCGCTCCTGGTCGATTTCCAGGACCACCGATCCCGGGATGATCGTCAAGGTATTGAGCAGCAGTGCCATCACAAGGTCCGACTTCACCGAAATCTGCGCCCGCAGTACGGCACTCAACGGAGGTGGTCCCGGCCTGATGGCCCACCAGGCGACCTGCAGGCTGGATAGCACCATGTACCAGCCGACGGTGAGTGCCAGCCGGATCGTGGAGACCACGTGCAGCCGGCCTTCGGCCGGCAGCCGAGGCATGGGCAGCAAGACCGTGATGACCAAGGCCACCACCAGCCCGTTGATGGTGTTGGCCACCGAGAAATTGCCCCAGAGCATGGTCCACACCAGCATGAGCCACACCAAAGTCCAGGCCCGCAGCACGATTTCGCGTGGTCCGTACTTTGTCAGCTGCTTGATCGGTGTCGGGTGTCCTTCGCGGGTGCGCTTCATCGCGGGCCACCCCCGAGGACGGCACTGATGTACACCGTGCGATCACGGACCTCCGCGGCGGCACGATCACTGATTCCGATGATGGGCCCCGCGAAGACCGTCAGCGCCACCCCGACCGCGATCAAGCCCAGTGTGGGCGCCAGCATGCCTGCGGGCATCCGACCCACATCGGCGCGGTCCACAAACGCGACATCCTCGGCGTCATCGAGAAGCGCCGTCGGCGTGGCCGCCGCCAGGTCGCCCTCCGGTGCGTCGGCACGTGGCCGCCAGAACGCTTTGGTCCAGACGCGGGCCACCGCGTACAGGGTCAGCAGGCTGGTGATCGTGCCGCCTGCCACGAGGGTCCAGGCCAGTACCGAACCCTGTAGTGATCCGGCCTCCAACAGTGCGACCTTGCCGATGAATCCCGAGAACGGCGGGATGCCCGCCAGATTCAGTGCGGGGACCACGAATGCGAAGGCCAGTAGCGGGCTCGCGGCGGCGAGGCCCCCCAGCCGATTCAGCGACGACGCCCCGGCCTGACGTTCGATGAGACCCACCACGAGGAACAACGTTGTCTGCACGATGATGTGATGTGCCACGTAGTAAATGGCGCCGGACATACCCAGTTCGTTGGACAGTGCGATACCGAAGATCATGTATCCGATATGGCTGACCAGTGTGAAGGACAGCAGCCGCTTGATATCGCTCTGGGCGATGGCACCCAGGATGCCGACGATCATGGTGAGCAGGGCGGCGACCAGTAGCACCGTGTTCAGGCCGCCGCCGGGGAACAGCAGGGAATGCGCGCGAATGATGGCGTAGACACCCACTTTGGTGAGCAAGCCCGCGAAGACCGCGGTGACGGGTGCCGGCGCGGTGGGGTAGGAGTCGGGCAGCCAGGTCGACAACGGGAAGACGGCCGCCTTGATGGCGAAGCCGACCAGCAGCACCGCGAATATCGCCATCCTGGTTCCCGACGGGATAGCGTCTGCACGGACCGCGATTTCGGCCATGTTGAGGGTTCCGGTCGCCGCATAGACGAAGGCGATGCCCAGTAGGAAGACCACCGAGGACATCATCGAGACCATCACATAGGAGATGCCGGCACGTACCCGGTCGGCACTGGCACCGATGGTCAGCAGGACGAAGCTGGCGGCCAGTAGCACCTCGAATCCCACGTAGAGGTTGAACAGGTCACCGGCGAGGAACGCGTTACAGACGCCGGCTGACAGTGCCAGATAGGTGGGCATGAAGATCGACACCGGCTGCCGCTCATCACCGTCGCGGATACCCTGAGCCGCCGCGTACAACACCACCGCCAACAGCACGATGGCCGACACCACCAGCATCAATGCCGAAAGGCGATCTACCACAAGGGTTATTCCGAGAGGTCCCAGCTTCTCGTCGGTCGGGCCCCAGCCGCCGACGGCAAGGGCGAAGGTGCCGTCGCGATCCGCCAGGTACAGCAGCGCGGTGCAGACGCCGAGCACTGTGGTCAATGCCGTCACGGTGATCAACAGCTGCAACCGGGGGCGCCGTCCCGCGATGAGGGTCAGCGCTGCGGCGGTGGTCGGAACCAGCACCGGGAGCGGTGTCAGAACGGCCATGGCGTTCATGACTTCTCCCCCGCGGGTAGCGCGTCGAGCTCGGCGGGGGAGTCCTCGTCGAGCGATTCGGCCCCTTCCCGGTGTTCGTCCCTGCCGTCGGTGACCGGCTCCGGAGGTTCCTGGGCTACGCGCGCATCTTCGGCGTCGTCGTCCACGACATCGTCGGCTTCCAGCGTGAACATGCGATAGATCAGAGCGAGCGTGAATGCCGCGACGCCCATGGTGATGACGATTGCGGTGAGGATCATGCCTTGGGCCAAGGGATCTGCCACGGTGGTCCGGCCGGCGGATTGTCGCCCGATGATCGGTGGATTGCCGGATGGGCCGCCGAGCGTGAGAATCAGCAGATTCACCGCATTACCGACGAGAAGCAGACCCAACACCATGCGTGTCAGGTTGCGTTCGAGCATCAGGTACACGCCGCACGCGGTCAGTGCGCCGATGATGATGAGCAGTCCGAGATTGGTCATGATGCGCGCACCCCTCCCCGGGCACGTGGAGACTCTTCGAGCTCGACGTCCAGGCGCGCACCCAGGCTGCGCAGCACGTCCAGTACCAGGCCGACCACGACCAGGTACACGCCCAGATCAAAGAAGATCGCGGTCACGATTTTGATGTGCCCGAACCCGAGCATGTCGAATTGGATGGTGGCCGAGGACAACACCGGTGCACCGAGCAGCATCGAGGCCAATGCCGTGCCGCCGGAGAATGCCAGCCCGAGGCCCAGGATCTTGCCGGCGTCGAACGGCAGCGTCTCACCCAGTTCGTAGCGCCCACCGGCGAGATAGCGCAGCACCAGCGCCAAGCCGGCGGTCAGCCCGCCCGCGAAACCCCCACCGGGAACGTTGTGACCGGCGAAGAAGAAGTAGAACGACAGCACCATGACTAGCGGGAAGATCAGCCGCGTGGCGACTTCGAGGACCAGCGAGCGATGCTTGGGGTCGCGTAGCTCGCTGCCGCGCAGCCAGATTCCAGATGCCACCACAACGTCCGGTTGACCGGCCGCGTCGCCGACCCGGGGAGCTCTGCCAAAACGCCGGTGCCGGAACATCAGCGAGGCCACACCCGTCGCGGCGACCAGCAGCACCGAGATCTCGCCAAGGGTGTCCCATGCTCGGATGTCCACCAGGAGGACGTTCACGGTGTTGGCTCCGTGTCCGCGCTGATAGGCCGCTTGGGGGAGCAGATCGGCGATCGGGCGATCGCGCCGCGCGGCCATCGCGTACACCCCGAGTGTGGTGACCGTGCAGCCGACAGCGATCGCCAGTGCCGCACGAGGTAACCGGAACCTATTGGCCTGCTTAACATCTGACTCGGCAGGCAGCGCGCGTAGCACCAACACGAAGATCACCAGTGTCAGGGTCTCGACCAGGAACTGCGTCAGCGCCAGGTCTGGTGCGCCGTGCAGGGCGAAGATGGTTCCCGTTCCATAGCCGGTGATGCCGACCAGCAGCACCGCGGCGAGGCGGTTGCGCATGATGGTCGCACCGATGGCGGCCGCGAGCATCAAGAGGCCGATCACCCCCTGCAACGGGGAATCCCAGAGTTTCAGATGTGCCTGGTCGCGGGCGCCGAGCGCCAGGACGATTGTCGGCAGAGTCACCAGGGTCACCAGAATGGTGGCCTGAGTGAACGGGATTGAGCCGCGTTGGGTCAGTGCGGTCAGTCGCTGTGACAGCACGTCGGCGCCACGCAGCACTGCGTCGTAGCCGCGATCGGCATTGCCCAGTGGGTTGACGGCAAGCCGTGCCCGGCGCAGGCGTCCGCGCGAGAAGAACGCGAGGATGCCGACGGCGAAGGCAATTGCGGTGAGCAGAAGCGGAACTCCGAATCCTTCCCAGATCGCGATATGTGCGTCAACGGGATTGGCGTAACTACCCAGCGCCCAGTTGAGCCAATCGGGCAATACCCCGGCCGCGATGCTTGTCACCGCGAGCAGCGCGGGCGCCACCAGGAACGCGGGTGCAGGGGCGTGCATGTCCCGCACGCGGGCGCTGGGCTCGGGTAAACCCTTGCGCGCGAACGCCCCCCACATGAACCGCATGCTGTAGGTGATGGTGAACATCGAACCGATGACGATGCCGGCCAGCACCCAGGGGGCGGCCGAGCCGAGTACCTGACTGTGCAGCACCGTGGCGAAGGCCAACTCCTTGCCGACAAATCCAAGGGTCAGCGGCACGCCCGCCATGCTGGCCGCGGCAATTCCGGCGATCACGGCCAGCGCCTGTTGGCGATTTCCCAGCCAGGCCAGCTTGCGAATATCACGGGTTCCGACGGTGTGGTCGACGATTCCCACGACCATGAACAGCGCGGCCTTGAACAGGGCGTGCGCGCACAGCATGACCAGACCGGCCAGCAGGATGTCCGGATCGCCGGTCCCGGTGAGCACCACCAGGAATCCCAGCTGGCTGACCGTGCCGAATGCCAGGATCAGCTTGAGGTCGTACTCGCGTAGCGCCCGCCAACCCGCAAGGATCATCGTCGCGATGCCCAGGACCAGTACGACGGGTCGCCACGGCGCCGCTTCGGCGAACCCCGGTGACATGCGGGCCAGCAGATAGATACCGGCCTTGACCATGGCCGCGGCATGCAGGTAGGCGCTGACCGGGGTGGGCGCCGCCATGGCGCCCGGAAGCCAAAAGTGCAGGGGCACAATGGCGGACTTGCTCAACGCGCCGATCAACACCAGTACCAGGCCCACGTTGGCGGCCATACCCGACGGCGGATTCGCGACGAGGTCGGACAGCAGGAAGCTGCCACCCACATGACCGAGCACGATGACCCCGACGAGCATGGCCAAACCACCCGCGGTGGTGACCAACAGCGCTTGGACCGCCGCCCGCCGACTTGCCAGGCGTTCCGCATAGTGCCCGACCAGCAGGAAGGACAGCACCGTCGTCAGTTCCCAGAAGATGTAGAGCAGCAACAGATTGTCGCTGACCACCAGGCCGAACATGGCGCCGGAGAATGCCACCAGCTCCGCAGCGAAGCTCGGTAGGCGTGGTTCGGTATGCCCGTCGCGGTGCCGGAAGTAGCTTGCGCAATAGATCAGCACCAGTGCACCGATGCCGAGCACGAGCACACTCATGATCGCGGCCAGCGAATCGAAATGCAGAGCGATGTCCATGGCCAGCTCGGGCACCCACGGGATGTCGACTCGAATGCCCGGACCGTTGCCCGGCCATCTTGCCAATACCCAGATCAGCGAACCTAAGGGGACCAGTGCGAGGGGATAGAACGCCAGTCGGCCGATGCGCGCCACGAGTAGCGGCGCCACCGCGGCCGCCAGAGCATGGGCAAGCAGAATCGCAAGCAAAGGCACTCCCGTCTATCTGTTGTTGGGCGGGGTGTCGTGATGCCTAGTTTACGGGGCGCTCCACGATTGGCGCGACGCAACCCTTTTCAGCGGTTGTCAGCAAACGCACGCAGTGAAGCCACCTGCACGGGATCCAACGACGGACGCACAGCGGCCCGCGCCGTTTCGATATCGGCGACGGTGACATCTGCCGCGTCGATGGATCGCCGCATCGCTGCCATCGCGGCCTCGCGCAACAATGCCGCGCAATCGGCGGCCGAGAAGCCGTCGAGTTCGTCGGCGAGGGCATCCAGATTCACATCGGCGTCCAGCGGAACCGAGCGTGCCGCCGTCTTGAGGATGTCTTTGCGTGCCTGGGCGTCCGGGGGTTCGACGAACACCAGACGCTCCATCCGGCCGGGGCGCAGCAGGGCGGGATCGATGAGTTCCGGCCGGTTGGTGGCGCCGAGCACCACGACATCGCGTAGTGGCTCCACCCCATCCAGCTCGGTGAGTAGGGCGGCCACCACACGGTCGGTGACACCAGAGTCGAAGCTCTGTCCGCGCCGCGGTGCCAGCGCATCCACCTCATCGAGGAATACCAGCGAGGGCGCCGAATCGCGCGCTCGCCGAAATAGGTCGCGGACCGCCTGTTCGGAGGCTCCGACCCATTTGTCCATCAGCTCGGCGCCCTTGACGGCATGCACCGACAGTCGTCCAGAGCTGGCCAGTGCCCGCACCACGAACGTCTTCCCGCAGCCGGGCGGTCCGTAGAGCAGAACACCGCGGGGAGGGTCGACGCCCAACCGCTGGAAGGTGTCGGGGTGCTGCAGTGGCCACAAAACGGCCTCTGTCAGAGCCTGTTTGGTAGCCACCATGTCGCCGACATCGTCGAGAGTGATCGACCCGATGGCCACCTCCTCGGTGGTAGATCGGGAGAGCGGGCGGATCACCGACAGCGCGCCCACCAGATCTTCCTGGCCGAGTGCCGGGGGGCTGGCTTTCTCGCTGGCGCGTGCGGCCGCGCGCAGTGCGGCCTCACGCACCAGCGCGGCCAGGTCGGCCACGACGAAACCGGGTGTCCGTGCGGCAATCTCGTCGAGCTGCAGGTCACGCGAGGGCACCTTCGCCAGCAGAACCTCGAGCAGCGATTTACGGGTGGCGGCATCCGGCAGGCTCAGACCGAGCTCGCGATCGCAGAGCTCGGGGGCGCGCAAGCGTGCGTCGATCGCATCGGGATGTGCGGTGGTAGCGATGAACGCCACTCCGGAAGTGGATACCGCGGAGCGCAATTCGGCGAGGATGAGTGTCGCCACGGGTTCGGCGGCCGCGGGCAGCAGCGCATCGATATCCGATATCAGCAGGACTCCGCCCGACTGCCTGACCCGGCTCACCGCTTCGCGGATCGTGTTGAGGCGTCCGTCCGCGGTGGTGGCTCCCACTTCCGGCCCGTCCAACTCGACGAGCATGCGCGATGCACAGACTGCGCGTGCCAGTGCCGTCTTGCCGACGCCAGCCGGGCCCGATATCAGCACGCCTAGATTGGGTTGGGCACCCAGTGTTTTCAGCAGATCCGGTTCATCGAGGGCGAGCTTGAGCCATTCGGTGAGGCGGGTGGCCTGCGCCTGGGAGCCCTTGAGGTCTTCCACGGATATCGTCGGTGGCGGTACCGGAGGCGTCGTCGCTGCGGTGGTCATGACCGTGGGTTGTGCGACCGCCGATGGCGTGCTGGGGCTCAGGGGAGCTGAACCCTGCCAGCTGACAAGCGAATTGGGTTGCACACTGACGGGGCCGCCCGGATCGACCGCGGTCACCGTGAGCAGCTCGGACGTCCAGGTGATGCCCACCGATCGGGCCAGCGCCGTCGTCGCCTCCGAGGTGGACGTACCGGGCCCAAGGTCACGCGGCAGCAGTGAAACGGTGTCTCCCACAGTCATCACCTTGCCCAACAGGGCCAGCCGAAGCGTCGCCGAGGAAACAGACTGGGTAGTAAGGGAAGAACCACTTACCGTGACGGACCGCGCGCCGTACACCGTTACCGCCGCGACGATGACCGACGCATCCTCGCGTAGCCCCGCATTCGACAGCGTGACATCGTCGAGCAGGGCGGTCCCGGCCGGAACCGTGCGCGGGGCGACTCCGACCACCGCGGCCGTCGTTCGCGACCCGGTGAGAGATATCGCATCCCACTCCCGGATACCCAGGGCAGCAATCGCTTCCGGATGAAGCCGGACCACGCCACGCCGCGAGTCGACCGCTGATGTATTGAGCCGGACGGTCAGGGTGAGCGATGAGCCGCCTGCGCGAGGAGCCTCCGGATACGCGCTCATACGGACCTAGCGGGGCCGGCCGGGACGGCGCAGCCCCAGGCGTTCGGCGGTGCGCCGTTTGGGCAGCGCGGCCTGCCGGAAGGCGCGCCGCTGATCCCGGCGCTGGTCGCGCCGCAGGTCCCGGCGCTCCTTGGGCTTGGCATCCCATGATTCGGGCCGGGCGGCTACCCAGCGCTGACTGCGCCAGGCGAACGGGATATGCGCTAGGTACACGACGATCAGAACGAGCAAAAGCACGTACGGGTACTGCAGCAGCAGGGCGGCGGCCACAGTGACCAACGCGAGTAGCAACACCACCATGCGCGGCGGCACCGACACGGACTTCATGGCTGCGGTGGGTATCTGGCTGACGATGAGAACGGACACGAACACCATCCATCCGCATATCGCCCATACGGACGACCACCATCCATCGCCAAACTGCAGGTAAGCGGCCAGCGGGGCCAACACCATCAAGGCTCCTGCGGGGGAGGGGACCCCGACGAAGTATTCCTTGGTGAACGCGGGTGCGGAGTCGTCGTCGAGCAGCGTGTTGAAGCGGGCCAGTCGAAGCACGATGCAGACCGCGTAGAGAAGCGAAAAGACCCATGCCGTAGGGGTATCCGACAGCAGTGAGATATACAGCACCACCGCGGGGGCAACACCGAAGTTCACCGCGTCGGCGAGCGAGTCGATTTCCGCGCCCATGCGGGACGTCGCGTCCAACAGCCTGGCGATCCTGCCGTCCAGACCGTCGAGGATCGCCGCCGCGGCGATCAACGTCAGCGAGATGTACGGCTTTCCGTCGAACGCGAACTTGATCGACGACAGGCCACCACAGATCGCCAGTACCGTCATCACACTGGGCAGGATCCGGATGTGAACCGGACGTCGTGGGGCGGCGCTATTGGTCATGGCTGCGTTGCTTACGCGTTATCCGCAGAGGATGGCAGCTCGGCCAGCACGGTCTCCGCACCGACGGCCCGCTGCCCCTGCTGGACAAGGATTTTCGAACCCTCGGGCAGGTAGGTGTCCACTCGGGAACCGAATCGGATCAGGCCGTACGTGTCGCCGATGGACAGCTGGTCACCCACCTTGGCGTGGCAGATGATGCGGCGCGCGATGAGCCCGGCGATTTGCACCACGATCACATCGTGCCCGGTGCGGGTGCGGATCTGCACGCTATTGCGTTCGTTGGCGACGCTTGCCTCGGCACGATCGGCAGACAGGAACTGCCCGCCGCGATGGATGACGGCGGTCGCCTCACCCGCGACCGGCACCCGCTGGACGTGAACGTCGAAAACGGACAGGAAGATGCTGATACGCGGAAGCGGTTCGGCAGGCAACCCCAATTCCGGCGGCGGCACCGCACGGTCGACGAGGCAGACCTGGCCGTCAGCGGCGGCCACCACCACGTCGGAGCGGTTGGGTGGAACGCGCGGCGGATGCCGGAAGAACCCGGCACACGCGCCCGCGAGCGCCAGCCCGGTACCGCGAACCCAACGGTTCTTGAAGCCCAGGCCCGCCAATCCCAGTCCGCCGGCGATAAACGGAAGACCTGCCGGATGGATCGGCGGGATCGTCGAGCGGAAGAGCTCGACGATATGCGGAATGCCGGAATCCGGCTCTGAACCTACGGGGCGGGGGCGTCTTGCCACCGGACCATCCTAGTGATGTGGCCGGTGCACTGGGGACGCAGTTGCTGGGATGGCGTTGACCGCCGGGTTCTCGCTTCGCGCGCCGACCGCGCTCGTTGGGCGGTGATCAGCCGAGATCCCACACGCTGACGGTCGTTCCCGCGGCGAGGTCGGTGACGTTCTCGGGGATGTCCAGCAGGCAGTTCGATACCGCCAGCCAGCGCAGGTGGTGCGAAGCGGGAGGTCCGACCGCGGTCACGGTGCCCTGGTCCGCGTCCCAGCAACCGCGTCGGAACTGCCGCTTGCCGGCAGGTGCGGAGATCGGATCGGTGAGGACCGCTTCATGACGTGTCCGTGCCGGATCCAGCCCCATGGCGGCGCGCAGCGGTTCGCGAATGAACACCTCGAACGACACCAACGCGCTCACCGGATTGCCGGGCAGCGTGAGCACCGGAACACCGTTGACGTGTCCGGACCCCTGGGGTTTACCGGGTTGCATGGCCACCGAGACGAACTGGACGCCGGCGTCGGTGAGCGCGTCCTTGACCACCTCGTAGGCCCCGGCACTCACTCCGCCGGTTGTGATCACCAAATCGGCCTGCGCGCCGAATTCTTCAAGTACAGAAAGGAATTGGTCGACGTCATCGGCGACGGTCGGTGCCACCACGGCGTCGGCTCCGGCCTCCTGGACGGCGGCCGCGAGCATGACGGCGTTCGACTCGTAGATCTGTCCCGGTTTGAGGGGCGTACCCGGAGGTACCAGCTCGCTGCCGGTCGATGCGATCACCACCCGCAGGCGGGGATGCACGGTCAACGCCTCAAGACCGAGCGCCGCGGCAAGGCCCAGCGCCGGTGCGGTGAGGCGGGTGCCGGCGGTCAACACGGTGTCGCCGGCGCGCACATCCTCACCGGCACTTCGGACATGTTGTCCGGCACGGGGTTCCTCGGTGATGGTCACTGTTTCGGTACCGCCGTCGGTGGCCTCGACAGGCACCACCGCGGTGGCCTCCGCGGGAATCGGTGCCCCCGTCATGATCCGATGTGCGGTGCCCGGCGTGAGAGTCAACTCGTCGGTGCGCCCAGCCGGGATGTCCTCGGTGACCGGCAGGGTTATCGGATTGGCCGGGCCGGCCCCGGCCAGGTCCTCATATCGAACCGCGTAACCGTCCATCGCCGAGTTGTCGAACACCGGCAGATTCAGGGGTGCGACGACATCGGCGGCCAGAACCAGCCGGTCGGCCGCGCCGACCGGTATTCGTGCGGGCGCGGGCGCCGGGATCAGTCCGGCGACGACTTGCTGGTGTTCTGCGACGGAACGCATCGGCTCATTATTGCCCGCGCCCCGCGCGCATACCGCACGCAGGGGTTTTCGCTCGGCCATGTCGCCCCGTGTGCCCTCGACGTGCGGTACCCGCGCCGTGGCAGGAAAATAGCGCCATGACGGTCGGCGGAGTGCTCTTCGATATCGACGGGGTCCTGGTGACCTCGTGGGAGCCGATCGACGGCGCCGCGCACGCCCTCAAAGCGCTCGAGAGCGACGATGTGCGACGGTGCTTCCTGACCAACACCACGTCACGGACCCGGGTGCAGATCGCGGAGCTGCTCACCGCCGCCGGGCTCTCGGTGCCTGCCGATGAGGTGATCACCGCGGCCATGCTGACCGCCGATCATGTGATCACCCAACATCCCGGTGCTCGATGTTATCTGCTGAACGACGGTGACATCACCGCCGATATGCCGGGGGTCGACTTCGTCGAATCCCTCTCCGATGACCCCGATGTGATCATTCTGGGCGGGGCCGGTCCGCAGTTCGATCACGCCACGCTGAGCCGGGTGTATGAGTTTATGGCCCAAGGGATTCCGGTGGTCGCGATGCATCGCAACACGGTGTGGAGCACCCGCGAGGGACTGAGGGTCGACACCGGCGTGTACCTGGCGGGAATGGAACAGGTTTCGGGGCGCAAGGCTGTGGCCGTCGGGAAGCCGGCCCCGGCCGGATTTCAGCTCGCGGCCGAGCGGATGGGCTGCGAGCCCGATCAGGTGGTGATGGTGGGCGATGACCTGCACGTCGATGTGCTGGCCGCCCAGGTCGTGGGAATGACCGGAGTGCTGGTGCGTACCGGGAAGTTTCGGCAGGACACCCTGGACAGGTGGGCCGCCGATCAGTACTCCATGCAGCCGGCGTATGTCGTCGACTCGGTCGCGGATTTACCGAGACTGCTGTCGGACCTGTAGGCCAGAATCGCGTCATGATCGATCACTTCGGTATCAACTGTGCGGATCTGCCGGGGGCAGCCGCGTTCTACGACAAGGTGCTGGGCGTTCTCGGATTCACGCGGCAGATGGATTTCGGTGTCGCCATCGGATACGGCACCGATGGGCACGCGCAGTTCTGGATTGGTGGTGACGGGCGTGACATGGGGCCCAACCGGGAAGTCCACGTGGCTTTTTCGGCTGCGAGCGCCGAGAAGGTCGACGAGTTCTTCGCGACGGCGACCAGCGAAGGCGCCGAGGTGCTGCACGCGCCGCGGCTATGGCCCGAGTACCACCCCGGGTATTACGGAGCGTTTGTGCGTGACCCCGACGGGAACAACATTGAAGCGGTGTTCCACGGGTGAGCCGCTCGCGCGAAGACCGACAACTGGGGGCCGCGCCCGCCTAAGTGCCAGGGGTGACGATCGCCGCCGGGGCCGACTTCGCCGAGGCGGAACCCACCGGAACGATCGGGGTCGGCGCGGTTGTCGTCTGTCCGGTCGATCGTGAGGGGGTCGCCGGCGTCGCACCGTTGGGCATCACGATCGGCGCCGCGGCGGTGCCTTGACTCGACTTATCTGAGTCAGCGTCGACATCCGCATCGGGCGGCCAGTCAATGCCAGTGGGAGGCCAACTTTCGGCCTTGTCGCCGCCCGCCGCAGCCGGAGGAGCGCACCCCGCAGCCGCACCGAAATCACCGGGGCTGCAGTTGTCGGCCTGTGCGATGGGCGTCTGTGAAATGACGACGTACGCCAGCAACGCGGCAGCGGTGAGGCACCGCGCGAGTATGTGGCGTCTCTGCAGGGCGCTCATAGCGAGAGGATGTCCCCGTACACGTTCACACTGTCGTCGGACTTGTCGGTGTCGATCATCGCCGTCGTGAAGAAACGAATGGAGACCGGCCCTCCGCAGGCGTCCACTTTGACGTGCGCATCGTGAACCACGATTTCGCCGGTCCGGCCCTTGAGAGCCTTCTTGCCCAAGACGATGTTCTTGATCGTCCCAGGAAGCAGGTTGACCGAGATGCTGCCGTTCACCTCCGCGTACGGGCCGATCATTCCCAGAATGTTGCTGCTACCCGAGAAGCCCGGGTTGATGCCCGCATCTGCGCCGACGTCCACGCTTCCGCCCTCGCTGAGGTCGATTTGGCAGCCCAGCTGCAAGCCCATGACGAGGGTGCCCGAGTTGACCGGGACCGCGCCGTTGCCGTCGATGCTGGCAGCGGCCTTGCCGGTGACGAAACCCTCGCGCGTGAACGCCGTCGCGGCCATGTTCGGCACCGAATTGATCGTCATCCGGCTGAGCGAGTCACTCAGATGCCAGCCGTCGTCGGTTACCGCGGATTGGGTCACATCCGCGATCGGCAACGGATCTGCCGCAGCCACCCCAGTGCCCGCGCAGAAGAGCGAAACAACAAGTGTGGCAACAGAAGTAGGTTTGTGCACGTACCCGCCTTATGTGGAGTGGGTGGCCTGGCTCAGCTATTCCGCGCTGAGCGTATTGACCCCGGCTGTGGGATTCCTGGCACCGAACACCGGGAGAACTGTGAATCACGGGTGGGCAGCGCGCTGGATCTGGGGCAGGATGCGAACGTGACCGCACATTGGACGACTGCCGATATCCCTGACCAGACCGGGCGCATCGCCGTCATCACCGGTGCCAATACCGGCCTGGGCCTGGAGACGGCCCGCGCGCTGGCGGCCGCGGGCGCACGGGTGGTTCTTGCGGTCCGCGACATCGACAAGGGCTCCGCTGCCATTGCTGAGATCAAGACGACCGCGCCCGAGAGCAACCTCGCACTGCAGCGACTGGACTTGTCTTCCCTGTCGGATATCAGAGCCGCCGCGGGACAGCTCAGTGGCGACTATCCGCAGATCGATCTTCTCATCAACAACGCAGGTGTGATGTATCCGCCGAAGAGCACCACGGCCGACGGGTTTGAGCTGCAGTTCGGCACCAACCACCTGGGACATTTCGCGCTCACCGGCTTGCTGCTGGAGAACCTCACCGCCGTGCGTGACTCGCGCGTCGTCACCGTCAGTAGCAACGGCCATAAATTCAGGGCCGCAATACATTTCGACGATCTGCAATGGGACCGTACGTACAGTCGAGTGGGTGCATACGCGCAGTCCAAGCTCGCGAATTTGCTGTTCACTTATGAACTGCAGCGACGGCTTGCGGTAGCGGGGGCGGAGACGACGGCGCTGGCCGCCCACCCGGGCGCCTCGGGTACTGAGCTGATGCGCCACATCACCCTCGGTCCCGAGGCCTTCAGTGCGGCGGCCCTGAAACTTGCGCAGAGCCCGGCGATGGGCGCATTGCCCAGTCTGCGTGCCGCCACGGACCCGGCAGCCTCGGGCGGTCAGTACTACGGGCCTTCAGGTTTCGGGGAGTTCCGCGGGTATCCCAAGGTCGTCAGGTCGACCAAGCAGTCACATGATGAGGCTCTGCAACAACGACTTTGGTCCGTTTCCGAGGAGTTGACCGGAGTGCGGTTCCCGGTCTAGACGAAGAAGTTGTCGTGGTCGATGAACCACTGGGTGCGCTGTTCATCGGTCATATCGGCGAGCTCACCGAAACCTTCGAAGTATCTCTGCCGGGGTGCGCCCGGAGCGAACAGCATGAGCATGGAAGCTGCTTGACCCGAGTCGTTTTGGAACGCGTGCAGGCCACCGGGCGGTACGAACAAGAAGTCGCCCGCGGTCGCATCGACCCAGTTTTCACCGTTGTAGAGCCGCCAGGTGCCCGAGAGTACGAAGAACGCCTCGGACATCGCCTTGTGGAAATGCGTCGCAGCACCAAAGCCCTTCACCGGCCCGGCATCGATTCGGTACAGCCCGTAGTCGCCCGCCGTGGACTGCTGGGTGGCCAGGTACCTGTACTGGACGTTGCCGCCGTCGGGTGCGTAATCGGGCGGATCGGTGGCCGGTTTGAATGTCGCGCTGATCTCTCCGGTGCCGCCGTGATACCGAGGTTCGGGGTATCCAGACACAACCAGTGACATGCGATCCACGCTACGCGCGTTACAGCTCCCGGTGAAGGGTGCGGACCGCGACGATGCGTTCCTTGAGCTGATCGCGAGTGGCCGCCGCCACCGGCGGGCCGCCACAGCGGCGGCGCAGCTCGTTGTGAATCCAGCCGTGCGGCTTGCCCGATTTGAAATGCGTGGCCGATACCAGCGCATTGAGTTCGCGCCGCAGCTCGCGTAGCTGGCCGTGTGTCGAGGTGATCTCCGGTGGCACCTCACCCGATGCGGTGCGCTTGGTGAGCTGTTCTTCTTGCCTGCGCCGCAACAGATCTCGCATCTGATTCGGATCTAGCAGGCCGGGAATGCCGAGATACTCGGCCTCCTCCTCGCTGCCCGCCGGTGTCGCGGTGCCGAAGGATGCGCCGTCGAAGATCACCTGATCCAGCTCGGCACTGGCACTGAGTGACTCGAAGCCCTTCTCTTCCTCGCCGGGCTCGGTGCGCTTGCGTTCCACCGGCTCCTCATCGCCCATCGGTTCGCGATGCGGCTTGCCGAGCACGTGATTGCGCTGTTCTTCCAGCAGGCTGGCGAGTTCGAGCAGTGTGGGCACCGAGGGCAGGAAGATGCTGGCCGTCTCGCCCGGCGCCCGCGAGCGCACATACCGCCCGATCGCCTGGGCGAAGAACAGCGGGGTCGAGGCGCTTGTCGCGTACACACCGACGGCCAACCGTGGTACGTCCACGCCCTCGGACACCATGCGCACGGCCACCAGCCACTCGCTGCCGTCGGAGGCGAACTGGGCGATGCGGTCCGAGGATTTCGGATCGTCGGACAACACCACGGTGGGCTCGGTGCCGGTGATCGTGGTCAGCAGCTTCGCGTAGGCGCGTGCGGCCTTCTGATCGGAGGCGATGATCATGGCTCCGGCATCGGTCATGCCGCCGTTGCGCTTCTGCTGCAGCCGCGCGTGGGCGGCCCGCAACACCGCGGGTATCCAGTCGCCGTTCGGATCCAGGGTGGTGCGCCATGCGCGTGCGGTCTGCTCGGCGCTCAACGGCTCGCCGAGACGTGCGGCATGTTCCTCGCCGGCGCTGTCGCGCCAGCGGGCCTCGCCCGAGTACGCCATGAAGACCACGGGGCGCACCACGCCGTCGGCGAGGGCCTCGGAGTAGCCATAGGTGTGGTCGGCCTGTGAACGCTGGTATCCGGCGCCGTCGGGTTCGTAGTTGATGAACGGGATGGGACTGTCGTCGCTACGGAACGGCGTCCCGGTCAACGAGAGGCGCCGGGTGGCGTCGTCGAATGCCTCGCGGACCGCCTCGCCCCAGCTCTTGGCATCTCCGGCGTGGTGGATCTCATCGAAGATCACCAGGGTGCGGTGGTTCTCGGTGCGCACCCGGTGCCGGGTGGGGTGGCTGGCTATCTGGGCGTAGGTGACGACGACGCCGTGATACTCCGAGGAGGTTTGTGAATCGGAATTGCTGAACCGCGGGTCCAGGGACAGGCCGAAGGAGGTTGCCGACTGCGCCCACTGCACCTTGAGGTGTTCGGTGGGCACCACGACGGTGATCTTGTCCACGGTGCCGTCGGCCAGCAGCTCGGTAGCAATCCGCAGGGCAAATCTTGTTTTGCCTGATCCGGGGGTTGCGACCGCGAGGAAGTCCCGGGGTTTGGCGGCCAGATAGCGCACCAATGCCCTGCGTTGCCAGCCCCGTAAGGTGTGGGTGCTGGGCGCCTCTACAGCCCGCACCCGATGGTCTCCGCTCTGACTCGATGATTGAGTCGCAGACTAACGCAACGGATTACGTGAGTGCATCCCGGCGGCGTGGCGGGCGCCGCGTGTCGTGTCACCAAGGGGCAGGTCGGTGACGGTCAGCACAGTGCCCGCCGTCCTTCCGCTCTTCTACTTGACCGGGAAGATCACGTCGGTGAGTTCCTCAGATACCGACCACAACCGACGCTGCAAATCGAGGTCATAGGACTGCTCGCTCGACGCGACGACCTTGGGATTACCGCCTTGTTCCATAAATCCATCAGGGCCGTAGTACTGGCCACCCAGGGCCGCGGGGTCCGTGGCGGCCCGCAATGTAGGCAGAGCGCCCATATCCGCGCCCTGGACCAGCAGTGGTGCCACGGCGTCGAACACGGCCCGGACCCACAGCGGAGAGTTGCGCGCCAGCTCGGTGTTGGACCCGCCCGGATGCGCGGCCAAGGCGACCGTATTGGTGCCCGCCAGGCGCCGCTGTAGCTCGTAGGTGAACAAAAGGTTGGCCAGCTTCGACTGGCCGTATGCCGCCACCCGGTTGTAGTTACGTTCCCACTGCAAGTCGTCGAAGTGGATCGCGGCGCGAATGCGGTGTCCGATGCTGGACACGGTCACCACGCGTGAGCCCTCTACCGGCAGCAGGTGGTCCAAGAGCAGGCCGGTGAATGCGTAATGGCCCAGGTGATTGGTGCCGAACTGCAGCTCGAAGCCGTCGGCGGTGGTGGACTTCTCGGTCCACATGACACCGGCGTTGTTGATCAGCAGGTCGATTTTGTCGTAGCGCGACTTGAGCTCGTCACTGGCGCGGCGGATGGACTCCAGCGATGACAGGTCCAAGGACTGCAGGGTGATGTCGGCGTTCGAGTGGGCGGCGGTGATCGCGTCGGCCGCGGCCTTGCCCTTTTCGGTGTTACGCACTGCCAATACGACGTGGGCGCCGTGTGCGGCGAGTGCCTTGGCGGTCTCCAGACCTAGTCCGGTGTTGGCGCCGGTGACGATGGCGACGCGGCCGGTCTGGTCGGGGATGTCGGTGGTGCTCCATGCGGTCATGGGAACTCCTTGAGTAGTATCTTCAGTAACCGGGGCGGTTACTCCGCTTATGAATATACGGAACGAGCGCCCCGTTTTGTCAAGGCGTCGAGGAGTGTGAGATGGATCAACCCGCCCGGCCGTTGCGTGCCGACGCTGCCCGCAACCGTGCGCGCGTGCTGGAGGTCGCCTACCAAACCTTCGCCGAGGAGGGGCTTGGCGTCCCGATCGACGAGATCGCGCGGCGTGCGGGGGTGGGCGCCGGGACCGTGTACCGGCACTTTCCCGCCAAGGAGGACCTGTACCGCGCAGTCGCGGAGGACCGGATGGGCAGCGTGATCGGCAAGGGACGCGAGCTGTTGGAAGCCGTCGATCCCGGTGAGGCGTTGTTCGAATTCCTCCGCTCGATGATGGCCTGGGGTGGGACCGACCAAGGGTTGGTCGACGCATTATCGGGCGCGGGTATTGACGTCGAGGCTCTCATTCCGCGTATCGAGGAGTCCTTCTATGCGGTCCTCGGGGACCTGTTGCGCGCGGCGCAGCAGGCGGGGACCGTGCGATCCGATGTCGGCGTGCACGAGGTCAAGGCACTTCTGGTCGGTTGTCAGGCCATGCAGAGCTATAACCAGGAAGTCTCGCAGCAGGTGACCGATGTCGTGTTCGATGGGCTGCGACCGCGTCGGTAGGGGAGGTGGCACGTGTCCGCAGGTCGTTGGCCGGTGCTGGCGGCGGTGCTGCTGCTGGCCGCAGGATGTTCGTTTTTCGACTCCCGACAGCGGGACGACTGGCGTACCCACACCGCTGCTGATTCCGCCCAGCTGACGGTCGATGCGGCGCTCCGCGATGTCGATCCGTGCGGTTTTGTCGATGCCACATCGATCAAGTCCACGATTCCGCGGGCGATCTCATACGGATACACCGAAGGCTTTGATCGGTGCACTCTGAGGCTCGGACAGTTCGACAACGACTTTGTTAGTGATGTCTCGGCGACCATCGGCTTCGACATTGCTCCGGAGCGCGTAGAACCTCCCGCTGACTCTATGGAGATCAACGGGATAGCAGTGACGCACGAGTTGGGGCCGACGAGTAATCGCGGATGGTGCCGGTATGTGTTCAACCTGGGTGGGAGCGACCTGCCCGGGGTGTCGTCTCGTGGTGACGTTGCCGACCTGATGAGGCGTGTTCGGGTGAGTGTGGTCGCTTCCCTTTCTCGAGATCCCGGTGCCGGATTGCCGATTTCTCCGTGTCATGAGGCGGTCACGATCGCCACCGGAGCGGCACGAATCAGATCACGGCATCTACCGCGCCGCTCGGACCCGGGTCCAGTCGGGCAGGATCCGTGCTCGGTGTTCCCTGATTTGGATGGATTCTCCAGTTATCTTCGTAGCAATCCGGGATTGGGGCTGGATCTGTATGCCTGTTGGTTCAGCTCCGGCCCGCCCGCCGATCAGAAGGCTTCCGGCGTTGAACTGACCCTGCGGCCGCTGGACCCGCATGAGCCGGACAGTTCCTCCTACGGAGAGCAGCGGCATTCGGTCGTCGAGCAGCGCGGTGGTGTCGAACTGCACGTCAGCACCGTCACCAGGACTTACGACAAGCCGTTCTGTGAGGTCTATGTGTTTCTGGGGAAGGACTATCCGCCGACCTACTTCGCTCCCGGGACATCCCGCCCGGACGATGTCCGCGTGCCCGCCGCCGTGTTGCGTGGGACCTCGCCCTGTGGCGACATCAAGGCGGTGGCGGTGGCGGCGAGTAAGAAGTTCGGTCAGCCGTAGGTGGGTAGCACGAACGACCGGCCCACCTTGAGCGCCTGGAGGGCAACCAGCTGACGGACGCCGGGCAGCCGCAGCGACCACAGACCAAGTTTGCGCAGCTGTTTCGCCCAGGGCGACGTGGCGCCGTCCATCTTCAAGGTGCTGAGTGCCAGCTGTTGGCAACGCGCGACGTACGGAGCCATCAGGGCGTGAAATCGGGCGAAGGCAGTCTGGAAATCGCCCTGTGCGGAACGTAATTCGTGGGCGAGCACGTATGCGCCGACGATCGCCAGACTCGTACCCATGCCCGACCGAGGCGAGGCACACCAGGCCGCGTCCCCGATGAGGCACACCCGACCACGGGAGTACTCGTTCAGATGCACCTGGCACAACGAGTCGAAATAGGGTTCGTCGGTGCCCGATAGGGCATCCAGCACAGCCGCAGTCTCCCAGCCGAAGCCGGTGAACCTTTCGCGAAACAGCCGCTTGTTGCCGTCGATGTCGCGGTAGTCGAATTTCAGGTCGTCGTCAGAGAACGCGAGTGAACCCCGGGCCGGGGCGTCGGGAGCGTTCACCTGGATGCCAACGCCCCGTGTACCTTCCCGGAAGCTCACCGTCTGATGGTCGAGACCGAGGTGGTTGTCCATCGCGAAAAACGTGAAGTACTGGCCCAACTGGGTCACGAATTCGTTTTCGGGCCCAAATGTCAGCGCGCGAAGACCGGAATGCACGCCATCGGCGCCGATCACGAGATCGAAGCTCTCCGGAGCAGCTCCCGCGAACGAGACGGCGACCTCGGCGCCGTCATCACGCACATCGGTGATCCAATCGCCGAAGCGAAATGTCACATGGTCGCGCACCGCGTCGTGCAAGATGCGGGCGAGATCTCCCCAGAGGATCTCCAATTCCCCGCTGATGACCTCCGGCGGCAGCCGGGCGATTTCGTTGCCCCCGGCATCGACCATCACCAAGGACCCCATGTGTGTGGCCTGTGCTCGCACCGCGTGGAGCACACCCATCTTGTCCAGTACCTCGATCGACGGCCCGCGGAAGTCGACGGCCTGACCGCCACTCCTCAAGGCACCGGCTCGCTCGACGATCGTGACGGAGTGTCCTTCTCGCGCAAGCCAGTACGCCAACGCGGGACCTGCGATACCACCACCACTGATGAGGATGTTGAGCGACATGCCCAGCACCCTAGACCCCGTTCCTGAATGTCCGGGCGCCACGACCACGGCGGGTTTTTCAGGATACTGCGCTCAGCTCAGCCCGAGCCGAGATCGGTGCGGGCACGTTCGGCAAGTTGATCGATGCTGTTGTCCGAGACGAATTTGTCGATCGCCGCTACCGCCGGCGTGCTGACGGAGGCCCAGTGCGCGTCATCCACGAGTTGGTCACGCTCGTGCGCATATTGAATCGCGGGCCCGATCGATTCGGGTCCCTGGAACAACGCGAGCTCCGCGGCGTCCAAATTGGCAAGTATCGGATCCATCGCACTGCCGACGATCTTGACCGCTGCCTCTGCCTTGGCCATCGCGGTCATGCTGGCCTGTGTATCGCCGACCGCGGTGAAGAGATTCTGTCTGTCCGGTGGGTGTGCCGCCAGCGCGGCGCGCACGAGGCCCAGGTGTGAAACGAAGTCGAGATGGTCGGTGACGAGCTCGGTGTACACCTTCTCTCGATCGCTTCGGATGGCTTGTTCCCGGGCGAGTTGTTCCTGCCTGTCCATCTGTGTGCCGCTGACATGGACCGATGCCCATGCCGAAACGCCGGCCGACACCATCGCCGCGGCGACGGCAGTCGCCAACGCATAGCGACTGCTGCGGGTGGCAAGCCGAATTTCATGCTGGAGTGCGTCGAAACGTTGCTCCGGCAGCTGCTCGTCGGATTCGGCGGCCGGCTCGGCCGCCGTGGTGTCCTTATCCATTGGGCGCCAACCCTTCCCGTTCGTAGCAAGGAGGCCTTGCCTAATCTTTGCACTTGACGAGGGGTAACCCACCCGATTTCCGGGATCGGCGCGATGTTGCGGCTCGGGTGCTCTGGTGTCACTGCATAAATAACTACCCCGGTACCCCGGCTGCGGCGCATAATCCACACGGCGCTCAATAACCGCGACATCGCGGTTCGTGAGCTCGAGCAGATAGCGACTCCCATCGGGCATCACTGATTCGTGCTGGAGGGCCATGGCAGCGATGAGAGCTCATGCGGTTGCGGCGACCGTCGCAGCTGTCTCGGCCGCAATCCTTCCGGTGGTCTATGCGGGCGCAGATCCCAGTCATACCAATGAGTTCCGGACACCGTCGCACAACATCATCTGCTTGCTGTCGACCGGCGACAATCCGGATTACAACCACGTGCGGTGTGAGATCGCGCAGATCGCCTACCTGCCGCCGCCACCGCTGCCGGACTGCGGCTCGTTCGCCAAATCGATGGGGCACATGGTCTTTCTCTATCAGGGGCGACCGGCCGGTTTCCAATGCGCACACGATTCGATATCTGCGGATATCGACGTGCCAGTGCTGGCGTATGGCCAATCGATACAGGCCGGGAGTTTCCACTGTGACAGCACCGAGCAGGGCGTCGATTGCGCTGACACCGGCTCCGGGCACGGGTTCAGAATTTCTCGAGGTGGTTATGACTTCACGTAGGCAGATCATCCTGCGTCCCTGGACAATTCTGGCGGTGGCCGTGGTGCTGGCCGTCGTGGTGCTCGGGGCCGTGATCGGTGCGCGCCAGTGGACACACACCGCCGCTGGCGCCTGTCGACTGGACGACCAATCCCGACGTCACGCGGAGATCTTTGCCACCAACAACACCGCGGTGATCAACGACCCCAACGATGCACGCCTGCGAGATGGGTTGGAGACCTTCGAGGAACAGGCGGAAGACACCATGGCGCGCAACAATGCCCACGCCGTCGGGTCGACGCTCCTCGACGGGGTGTACTGGTCCGACGAGCTGCAGCAGACCACCTATGAGCGATCCCGTGAGTTCCACCTGTGCGATGTGGGTGAGCCGCACCTGCACGCCGTCGCCGAGCAGGTGCGGCGTCAATTCCATCAGGAGTCGGTGTTGACGTTTGAGTATCTGCCGCAGGGGCAGCCCGGCGCCGACGCCGCAATAGTGACGGTGCCGGATATCGAGGTGCACAGATTCCACGACGCGTTAGTCGCCGACCGCCCGGCGCGAGATCGTCTGGACGGCGGCTCGGTCACGGTTGATCGGACTCTGCTTTTGGTCGCGGGTGCAACGGATATCGATGTCGCCCGCAACCTCGTCACCGAATCGGGAGGCGATTGGTCCGTTGCGTCGGTTCGCTACGGAAAGCGGGAGTTCGTTGGTTAACAACGTTGTTGACAGGTTGGGTGGGTGGCCAACAGGCCTCGTCATCGCCGCCGCCGGGGCGTCCCTCTTGGCTGCCCCCTCGGTTCGGGCCGATGAACCGTTCGTCTTCCAACTCCCGTCAGGGAACATCGTCTGCTACCTGGGTCCGGCCGCCGAGGGTGGAACGAACGGAGCCGTCGGGTGTGAGATCGGTGAGCACACCTACGCGCCGCCGCCGCGCCCGCAGACTTGTCATCTGGGGTGGGGCGATCGGTTTTACCTTGCCCAGGGCAGCCCGGTGACGGTGTCGTGCCACGGCGACACCTTGCGCACCGGCAACCCGCCCACTCTCGACTACGGCGAGACCGCGTTCTCGGGCGCGATTCGTTGCGGCATCGAGGAGACCGGAGTCACCTGCACCGACAACTCCACCGGGCATTTCTTTCGGCTGTCCACCGGTTCCTATCAGCTCGGGTGACCTGCATGGATACCTACGAAGTCCAGGTCGAGCCCCCTGTTGGCGACAGAGTGGCCGGGGTATTGGGCCGCGACGTCGTATTTATTGGTCTAAGGAGTCTCCGACCGCCCTTGCACTCGCCATGCTCGAGTGCTAAACATGGCATTGGCACTCACGACCGGTGAGTGCTAGGCCGGGACGGTGAGGCCGCAGCCCACACAGCTGCGTCCGTCCGTCGCGGGCACTGCGCCCGGCCCAGAACGTGCAACCCCCTATACGGAGGAATCACTTCGCAATGGCCAAGACAATTGCGTATGACGAAGAGGCCCGCCGCGGCCTGGAGCGGGGCCTCAACGCCCTCGCTGACGCGGTCAAGGTGACGCTGGGCCCCAAGGGTCGCAACGTCGTCTTGGAGAAGAAGTGGGGCGCCCCCACGATCACCAACGATGGTGTTTCCATCGCCAAGGAGATCGAGCTGGAGGATCCGTACGAGAAGATCGGCGCCGAGC
Source organism: Mycobacteroides franklinii (assembly GCF_001853795.1). Classification (NCBI taxonomy): domain Bacteria; kingdom Bacillati; phylum Actinomycetota; class Actinomycetes; order Mycobacteriales; family Mycobacteriaceae; genus Mycobacteroides; species Mycobacteroides franklinii. The sequence goes on along the minus strand of NZ_MLIK01000019.1, from coordinate 17,452 downwards.
TGGTCAAGGAAGTTGCCAAGAAGACCGATGACGTCGCGGGTGACGGCACTACTACCGCCACCGTGCTCGCTCAGGCTCTGGTCAAGGAAGGTCTGCGTAACGTCGCCGCCGGCGCCAACCCGCTCGGCCTGAAGCGCGGCATCGAGAAGGCCGTGGAGGCTGTTACCAGCGCCCTGCTGGCTTCCGCCAAGGAGATCGACACCAAGGAGCAGATCGCGGCCACCGCGGGCATCTCCGCTGGTGACCAGTCCATCGGCGATCTGATCGCCGAGGCCATGGACAAGGTTGGCAACGAGGGTGTCATCACCGTCGAGGAGTCCAACACCTTCGGCCTGCAGCTGGAGCTCACCGAAGGCATGCGCTTCGACAAGGGCTACATCTCGGGTTACTTCGTGACCGACGCCGAGCGTCAGGAAGCCGTCCTGGAGGATCCCTACATCCTGCTGGTCAGCTCCAAGGTGTCGACCGTCAAGGACCTGCTGCCCTTGCTGGAGAAGGTCATCCAGGCCGGCAAGCCGCTGCTGATCATCGCTGAAGACGTTGAGGGCGAAGCACTTTCGACCCTGGTCGTCAACAAGATTCGTGGCACCTTCAAGTCCGTCGCCGTCAAGGCTCCGGGCTTCGGCGACCGCCGCAAGGCCATGCTGCAGGACATCGCGATCCTCACCGGCGGACAGGTCATCAGCGAAGAGGTCGGCCTCTCCCTGGAGACCGCTGGCGTCGAGCTGCTCGGCACTGCCCGCAAGGTCGTCGTCACCAAGGACGAGACCACCGTCATCGAGGGTGCAGGCGATGCCGACGCGATCCAGGGCCGTGTCGCCCAGATTCGTGCCGAGATCGAGAACAGCGACTCCGACTACGACCGCGAGAAGCTGCAGGAGCGCCTGGCCAAGCTGGCCGGCGGCGTTGCGGTGATCAAGGCCGGAGCTGCCACCGAGGTGGAGCTCAAGGAGCGCAAGCACCGCATCGAGGACGCCGTTCGCAACGCGAAGGCCGCCGTCGAAGAGGGCATCGTCGCCGGTGGGGGCGTCGCCCTGCTGCAGGCTGCCCCCGCGCTGGACTCGCTCTCGCTCGAGGGTGACGAGGCCACTGGTGCGAACATCGTGCGTGTGGCGCTGTCGGCTCCGCTCAAGCAGATCGCCTTCAACGGTGGTCTGGAGCCGGGTGTCGTCGCAGAGAAGGTCGCGAACCTTCCTGCGGGTCACGGCCTGAACGCGGCGACCAACGTGTACGAGGACCTGCTCGCGGCCGGCGTTGCCGACCCCGTGAAGGTGACCCGCTCGGCGCTGCAGAACGCGGCGTCCATCGCGGCGCTGTTCCTCACCACTGAGGCCGTCGTTGCCGACAAGCCGGAGAAGGCCGCCGCACCTGCGGGCGACCCGACCGGTGGCATGGGCGGTATGGACTTCTAAGTCCCTAACGAAAGGGCCCGGTCTGCCTGGAGAAATCCAGTGCAGGCCGGGCCCTTTTCGTTGTTACGGTACGGATTACGCCGGTGCGGGTGCGATGACGCCTCCGGTGAGACGGCGATAGGTGTAGACGTGGATCAGACCGCTGAGGGCCGCGATCACCGGGTAGCTGATGATTCCGCCGAGACCGCAGGTGATGACTGCCACCGCGACGCCGGCGAGAGCGACGCCCAAGGTGATCAGGAAAACCACCAGCGCCTGCCCCAGATTGTCCTTGACGATTTGGAAGCTCGCCTTGAGGGCGTCGACTGGGCCGAGGCCGCGGTCAATGGCGAAGAAGACGGCGTACTGGGCGAAGAACCCGAAGATGAAACCGCCGACGATGACGAGACTTCCGATCAGAACTCCGAGCCCCACCAGCAGCGCGGTCCCCACGTACAGGCCGAAGCTGCGGGCGCGGAAGAAGGTCCCGAAAGTCACTGGCTTACCGTCCGCGACATCAAGGTTGGCACTGACGATACAGGCGCCTATGTAGAGGCTGACTGCGAAAATCGCTGCGTAGAGCAGGATCATGATTGCCACGGCGCCGCCCGAGAGTTCCGGGCCCTCATAGGAATACGAGTATGAGGAGCTCGAATCTCCGCCGTAACCGCTCGTGCTGGTCTGGGGGAGGCTGGCCATGAGGATGGCGTAGACGATCCCTACGGGCACGCCGATCGCGAGGAACCACACCAGATACGGAGGAATGAAGGTTCCAAAGCGTTTGGTGACCTGCGCCCAAGACCAAGTCCAAGATTCACCGGCGCTGAACGGGCCGCGTGGCGGCCACGGTGCCTGCTGCGGGTAGCCATATCCGGCGGGCGGATAACCGGGAGGCGGCGGGAACTGTCCGCCGGGGTACTGGGGGGCTCCTGGGGGAGGACCGGGCTGATACCCGGGTTGGTACCCGGGTGGTGGAGGCGGCTGATATCCCGGAGGTGGCTGGTTCGCATATCCCGGTGGCGGCTGATTCGGGTCGTACGCTGACGGATCGCCCGATGCCGGCGGCTCCTGTGGTGGGTAGGTCACTGGGCAAGATTAGCAACAGAGAAGTTTGCTAAGCGCCGAATGCGAGAAGTGTCGCCGGGGCGAGGAGTCACGGGGTGTCGCAGCGCAACGTCTGGCGGCGATGCCCTGCATAATGCGGTGATAGTCTCGGTTCGCCTGGGCGGATCTTGCTTGCTGGAGAGGGGGGCGGTTGGTGTTCGGCTATCGCGAAGATGGGGCACGAGGGTGACGCAGCCGCCGTCGCAATTTGGCGGTCCCAACCCCATTGACGGACCGGCCAACCCGGCGCCGCAATATGGCACTCCGCAATTCGGGGGACCGGCACCGGTGGGTGTGCCGCAACCAGACCCTTCGGCCTACGGGCCGCCGCCGAACTTCGGGCCGCCTCCCCAGCAGCCGGGGTGGCCCAATCAGTTCGGCGGGCAGCCGCCTCAGTACCAGCAGTTTGGGCAGCCGCCGGGCCCGCCGCAGAAGAACCGAAAGGCTCTGATTGTCACCGGAGTGGCCACCGGCGTAGTGCTGCTGGTTGTGGCCATCGTGGTGGGAATCGTGTCGTTCTCCGGTGGAAGCGATGGGGAGACAAATCCCGCCGCGGGCGCGGCGACCGCCGAGGCGGCGGTCAAGGGTTATCTGGAGGCGTTGTCCAAGGGCGATGCCGAAGCGGCCCTTGCATATTCGTCGGATCAGCCGGCGTCCAAGGAATTTCTCACCGACGACATTCTGAAGAAGCAGATCGCGAAATGGCCGATAGGGAACATTCGCATCCTCAATTCCGAGGACGTCGGCGGTGTGATGGCCCGGGTACATGTGGCCGCGAACTTCGGCGATCAGACCTCCGACGAGACAATTCTCGTCAAGAAGACCGACGGATCCTGGAAGCTCAGTACCGCGGCGGTCAAGCTGTCGCTGGACCAGAACGGCATCCTGGCCGGCGCCCTTCGCACCCTGTCGCTGTTCGGTAAGCCGGCCTCGAATATGTCTGTCGCGTATGTCTTTCCGGGATGGCTGGACATCGGATCCTCTAACAAGAATCTGACGGCGGTCTCGGCTCGCCCGGTTCTGCTCAACGGAATCCTGGTGCAGGGAGCGCCGGTATTCCCCGGGGTCGAGATGCGGATGAGCGAAGAGGGAGCCGCGGCGGTGAAGAAGGCCGTGGCGGACAACATCGCCGAATGCGCGAAATCGACGTCACTTGCTCCGCCGTCCTGCCCTCAGGCACTGCGCAATCCGGGATATGTCGACGGGACAGCGCACTGGGAGCCGCCATCGGATGTGGACAAGGTGCAGTACACCTTCACCGCGTTCGATCTGAATGTGCGGACCACTGGCGTCACCACGTGGATGCTGACAGTGCAGTCCACCAACGGCAGCACCGTGCAAGGGAGGGCGATCGTGCCGACTATGGGACAAATCGACATGACACAGGATCCGCTGGTAGTGAAGTGGTTCGGACGGTGACCGCCGCCACCCAGGTGCAGCCCTCGCGGCAGGAACTGGACCAGGCCCGTGCGGTCATCCAGGCTGTCGCCCAGGCATTCTCCGTCAAGGTGGTCGGGCAAGCCGGACTGCAGCAGTCGCTGTTGATCGGCCTGCTCACCGGCGGCCACGTGCTGCTCGAGAGCGTCCCGGGATTGGCCAAAACCACTGCGGCTCGAGCGATCGCGGATGCCATTCAGGCACAGTTTCGCCGCATCCAGTGCACCCCCGACCTGCTGCCCAGCGACATCATCGGCACGCAGATCTTCGATGCGTCCAAGGGCACGTTCAAGACGCAACTAGGCCCGGTGCACGCCAATATCGTGCTGCTGGACGAGATCAACCGATCCAGCGCGAAGACGCAGAGCGCCATGCTGGAGGCGATGGAGGAGCGACAGACCAGTATCGCCGGAGAGATCTACAAGATCCCGGAACCGTTTCTGGTTCTCGCCACGCAGAATCCGGTGGACCAAGAAGGAACCTATCCGCTGCCGGAGGCGCAGATGGACCGGTTCATGTTCAAGGAGATCCTCACCTACCCGAACCCCGCCGAGGAAGCGGAGGTCGTTTTCCGAATCGATGCCGGGGTGTACACGAATCACCAAGGCGCGCCGGTCGCTTCGATCCAAGACATCCTGTACATCCAGGACGTGGTTCGGCGTATCTACGTCGACCCCGCGATCGTGCACTACGTGACTCAGATTGTGAATGTCACCCGTAATCCCAAGCAATACCTGCCGCCAAACCTGGCCCGGCTGATCGAATACGGTGCCAGCCCGCGCGCCACCATCGCGTTCTGCAAGGCGGCACGCGCACTGGCGCTGTTGGCCGATCGCAATCACGTGCTTCCCGATGACATCAAGACGCTGGCGCACCGGATCCTGCGGCACCGGCTGATTCTTGGGTTCGAGGCGGTGGCCGAGAACGTGACGGCGGAAGTGCTGATAGACAACATCATCCAGGCCGTACGAACCCCTTAACCTGCCATGGGAGTACTACTTCAGCAGGTCAAAGCGGAGACGCTGACCAACAATCGGCTGACGGGCCCCACCGGGTTGTCACGTGGGCTGCTCGAAGGTGAGCACCGCTCGATGTTCCATGGCCGCAGCCTGGAATTCGACGACCTGCGTCCCTACATCCTCGGCGACGACGTGCGCGATATCGATTGGCGGGCCTCCGCCCGGTCGTCGTCGGTGCTGGTGAAGCGTTTTGTGTCCTATCGCCAGCAGCGGATTCTCGTGGTCGCCGATATCGGGCGAAACATGCTTGCCCTGGCGGCCAGCGGTGAACCCAAACAGCGGGTCGCGGTGAATGCGGTTGGTGTAGTGGGTCTCATCGCCAACAGCAAGGGCGACGAAATGGGACTGGTCTATGGCGATGAGCATGCCTCAGGGCGGATGCCAAACCGCCGCGGCGAGCCGCATTTGGAGCACATGCTCGAACGGATCAACAGCCGCGATATCACCACCAGTGGGCGCAGCAGCATTGCGGCGCAACTGCGCTTCGTTGAGCGGAACTACCGACATCGCCACATCGTGTTCGTCATATCCGACGAACCCGATCTATCCGATGAGCTCGACAGCGAATTCCGCCGGCTGGCGGCGCGTCACAATGTCTACTGGATCACCATCAAAGACGCTCCCCTAGTGGGGATTCCGGAATTCGGTGGTGAGGGATACGATGTCGACTCCGGCCGCTCGATCCTTCGGGAGGAGATACTCGGCGGCAGGGTGATCGAGGCCTATCGACGCGCCGAGGCACAGCGCGAGGCGGCCTTCGACGAATACGTGAATTCATCGGCCATTCCCTGTGCGCGAGTCGCGGGCAGTCGCGACCTGGTCAAGGCGATCACCACGATGCTGAAGAAGGCCAGCCGTGCCAAATGACTATCTGAGATGGATAGTGGCGCCACTGCCGTACTCGGTGCTGTGGCTGGTCTTCGGGATCATCCTGGTGCTGTTGGTAATCGGTTGGTGCGTAGGTGTTTTCGTGTGGACACTGCCGGTGGAGAAGCTGCGCACCATTCCGGTGATCCGGGACATCACCGCGCGCGTACTACGCCGCAAGTTCAGTGCGGCCATCGACAACGTGCGCAAGGAGCACGATGCCGGAGCGTTGAATTCGCGGCAGGCGCACGGTGCGATGAGCCGCGTGCTGCGTACCTTCATCTATATGCGTACCGGTGTGCGCGCGCCGTACATGTCGTTGGGAGAAGTAGCGCACAGCGGCGCGGCAGGGGCGGCTCCGGTGGTAGCGCAGCTGTACTCGGGTCAGTTCGAGATCGGCGATGACACCAATGTCGCGGTGACGGCGGCAGCGGTTCGGGGTGTGATCCAGTCATGGAACTGAGATGGTGGTTCGTTGTCATCGGTGGGTTGGTTCTGCTGGTGGCAATTGCGCTGCTCGCCTACTTCTGGCCTATGCGCCAGCTGCCACGCAGCCTGCGTCCGCTGGCTTGGGTGCAGCGGCTTACCCGGCTCCCCGAATATGTACGCGCATACCGTAGATATCGGATCATGCTGGCAGCCATCTCGATTGCGGCCACGGCATTCCTGATCGCCGCGATCTTCGCCACGGCGCGGCCGGTAAGTAGCGAGGCGACGGCCGCCCAAATCAACCGGGCACACCCGGAGGACATCAACCTGTGCGTGGCGTACGACCCTGCTGCCCATGATGTTTCGGAACTGCTGAACTACTTCCGCGATCAAACAAAGGGCTTCGACACCCAACGACTGGCCTTGACCTCGGCCACACTGCGGGTCATCCCCATGACGGGAGACAACTCCTACCTGCAAGACCGGCTCGGCTATTTCGGCGGACTGGGCGCCTTGGCAGCTAAGGACAAACCTGGGCCCGACGACAGCAAGGCGCTGCAGCGCGGTCGGCAGGAATTCTCCCGCGGGGTGGCCTACACGGACTATGCCCGCACGGTCAACGATGCTCTTGCCTTATGTATGACCGGATTTCCCGGTTTCACCAAGCCCAGCGAGCATCGCCGTTCTGTCATCTTCCTGGGGCCCACCGCCGAGCAGCGACAAGCGCGCCCGATTTACACCGATGACAAGCTGGCGGAGCTGACCAGAACAGCGCAAATCCAGCTGAATGTTCTTACCCCCACCGCCGCCGAAGAAGGTGGCGCGGTGAAGCGGCTGGCCGAGGGCAGCGGTGGCCGATTCATCACGTATCTGCAGGGCACGAAGACCAGCAGCGCGGCCGAGCAGGCCGGTATCGACAGGACCTTCCGGGGTCATCTCGATGAGATCCGCTCCAACCCTCCGGTGATCACCCAGTCCGACGGAACAATTTACGTCCAGAAGGTGCAGGATCGACCGAACGTCATTCTGGTGATCGCGCTGGCGATCGCGGTGGTCTTCGCCACTGCCCTGGCGGGGGTGCGCCGATGACCTTCCAGCCCGTGCTGCCGTGGTGGATCTTCATCGTGTTGGCGGTCGTGATCGTCGCACTACGCATGTACACGCTGTATCGAGTTTTGGTGGTGGTGGGTGGCGGTAGCCAGCGCAAGGTGGTTCTGCGCTGGAGTCTGTTGACGCTGGCCATCGTCTGTGTGTTCGCCGCCGCGGCCCGGCCCGGGATCGAGCCCACCGCGCATGTCCTCACCGAATCGAATGCCGTTGCGGCAGCTAACAGCAACGTCAATGTCTTCTTTGTTGTCGATCGGTCCATCAATTCCCGGGCCGAAGACTATGGCAACGGGCAGTTCCGGATGGCCGGCATTCGTTCGGATATGGATGCCATCGTCAACCAGTACGCGCAAGGCCGGTTCTCCATCACCTCGTTCGCGACGAGTGCTCGGGTGGATTGGCCACTTTCTGAAGATATGTGGAGCCTCAAGGCGCTACTCACGGGTTACTCGGCGTATGTCTCCGAACCGGACTCGGTATACCGCGTCGGCGTCGCGGCCGCCGACGGCGAGCTCAAGAGGCAACTCGAGTTGGCGCGCCGACAGTACCCGGGTTCAAGCAACGTCGTGTTCTACCTCGGGGAGGGCGCGGGTGCATCGCGTGAGCCCGCCAAGAAGTTCGACATCCCCGCCGACCTTGTCGACGGGGGCGCGGTACTTGGCTATGGGACGCCCGAAGGCGGCAAGGTGGCCAGCCAGCTTGCGGCCAACGGAGACAAGACTTACTTCCAGAACGTCGCAGGCACAGGCCCGTTCCTGTCCGTTCTCGACGAGCAGTCTCTCAAAGGCATCGCGGACCAGCTTCACGTGCGATATGTCCATCGGTTGCAGGGTGATTCGATCGCCCCGGTGATTCCGGGACTGGATCCGTCCGCCACTACGAGCGAGCAGCGGTCGGTGTCACTTCCCGGAAACAGGATTGAGTTCTACTGGGTCTTCACCGGCATCGCGATGGCGCTGATGTTCTACGAGCTGTTCGCGATGGTCCGTGAATACCGCACGTCGCGCATCACGAAGGTGGGGCCGACGTGACCCCCCGGGTGATTCTTGACGCGGTGCGACGGTTCTTTAGCGACGGGCCGCGCCGGAAGGTGCTGCGACGCAGACTGGTGGCTCTCTCGGTTTTGCCCGCATTGTTGTTGTTGGCGCTCGCGGTGAAGCTCATTGTCATGGTGAGCACGGGGTACGCCGCACAGTCGCACTACCTTGGTTATGACTCGTACTCGCTGCGCGACGATGTCCGAATTCTCAAGTCGTGGAACATCATCGATTCGTACAAGGCCTACTTCACCGAAGGCGACCGGTACGTCCTGGAGGGCAAGCTCGGGGAAGCGGAGACCGAATTCAAGGAGTCGCTCACGCGGGTGGATCCCGCCCGGTCCTGTCCGGTACGGATCAACCTGGAAGTTGTCCTGGAGACGCGGGGTGACCTCAAGTCCGCCGACCGGAAGCGAGACGAAGCCAAGAGGTTTTGGCAGGAAGCCCTCGTCATCACCAGGGAGGCTCCGGCGGGCTGCTTCGACACCACGAACGAACCCGACGAAGAGGTTCGCAAGCATCTCAACGGAACCGAACAACGATTACTGGACAAGCTGAAGGATCCGCCGGCGACCCCGCCGACCCCTACGACATCACCATCACCGTCGCCCTCTCCCTCGCCGTCTGACGGTGGTGGCGGCGGTGGTGGTCAAGGAGGAGACAACGGCCAGGGCGGCGGCAATGACCAGGGTGGCAGTGGTGGCCAGGGCGGCGACAACGGCCAAAGTGGAGGTGACCAGAACACTCAGCCCGGTCAGCAATCGGGCCAGCCGACCCAGGAGGGGCAGAGCCCCGGCCAACCCACCCAGGCGCCGAATCCGATCGGACCTGATCGGATTCCTACCAGCGGCGGCACCGGCGGGAACGAGCTTCATCCCCATCAGGGCGATCCGTCAGACGTGCTCAAGCGGTCGCTTGAGAACTCGACAGCATCGGGTACCGACGCCGAATGACGCTCGTCGTCTGGCCGGCCGGTCCGTCGACGACCTGACTGGTACCTCGCCGCCGGCGGCGTGACGTCGACCACTAATCGCATTGTTTTCCAACGATTTACCCACCGCGCGAAACCGCCCCTCATTTCGGTGGGAACTTTTCGCACTCCCGGATCGACTGCTCCCTTAGTCGCATTAGTTAGTCATATCCGCGAGAAGGTTAGGGAGTCGATGACGCTCAACGTGAAGGGCGAGGGACTGGGGGCGCAGGTCACCGGAATTGATCCGGGGAACCTGGACGGCATCACCACCGAGGAGATCCGCGAACTCGTCTACCGGCACAAGCTCGTCGTCCTCAAGGACGTGCACCCATCCCCCGAGCAATTCATCCAGCTCGGGCGGTTGATCGGCGAGATCGTGCCCTACTACGAGCCCGTCTATCACCACCAGGACCATCCCGAGATCTTCGTGTCTTCCACCGAAGAAGGCCAAGGCGTTCCGCGGACTGGTGCGTTCTGGCACGTCGACTACATGTTCATGCCGAAGCCTTTTGCCTTCTCGATGGTGTTGCCCTTAGCAGTTCCTGGGCTGGACCGCGGCACCTACTTCATCGACCTCAACAAGGTGTGGGAATCGCTGCCCGTACAGACAAAGGAAGCAGCGTTGGGGACATTCAGCACACATACCCCGCGCCGCTACATCAAGATTCGTCCGAGTGACGTGTACCGGCCTATCGGGGAAATCCTGGCCGAGATCGAGCGCACCACGCCTCCGCAGAAGTGGCCGACGGTGATCCAGCACCCGAAGACCGGGAAAGAGATCCTCTACATCTGTGAGGCGGGCACGGAGACCATCGAGGACGGGACCGGAAAGCTTCTGGACGCGGAGTTGCTTCAGCAGCTCCTCGAGGCTTCGGGGCAGCTCGATTCCGATTATGCGTCCCCGTTCATCCACGCGCAGCACTATGAGGTTGGGGATATTGTTCTGTGGGACAACCGATCTCTGGTACATCGCGCAAAGCATGGGACGGCATCGGGTACGTTGACGACCTACCGCCTCACCATGCTGGACGGTCTCGAGACGCCGGGATTCGCGGCGTGAGTGCGGTCGCGGCGACGCTGTCGGTCCAGACCGGCCTGCCTTCGGCGGGTATGGCCCCGATGTCCGAGGCGCTGCTCAGCAGAGTCCTCGAGCCGTATTCGTACAAGGGATGCCGCTACCTGAACGACGCTCAATACGGAATCACCTCTGACGCAGTGCACGCGCAGGGCAATTTCGCGATCGACGAGTCCGCCTACATCCGAAGCACAGGGCACTTCAATGCCGTGGAGTTGGTGCTGTGCTTCAACCAGCTGGCGTACTGCGCGTTCGCGCAAGGTGTTGTCAACGAAGACATCTGGGCATTCCGGGGCTGGTCCATCGACGACTATTGCCAGAACCAGCTCGCCAGCATGCTGATCAAGAGCACGTCGTCGCGGTTTCGGCGGTTGGTCAACGCGCAGCAGTTCTCCGCACGCCTGCAGGCCCGTGACTTCCACATCGTCGACCGGTCATGGCGCTATCTCCAGTTCCACAGCACCATCGAATTCTGGGATCAGGATGGAGGATCCGCGACCGGAGAGTTCGATATCGCGGTCCTCAACATCCCGTAACCCCCTGACAGGAAGCGCATCGCCACCGTCATGTCTCAGTCACCGCCGCCCACTGCGCTGGAACGGATCCTCGAGCAGGCCCGTATACGACCGGAGTCAATTGCGCTGCGCCGCACCGACGGTACCGATGCCGTTAGTTACGGTGAGCTCGTCGGCACGGTTGAGCGCCTCGCCGTGACACTTCGCGCCGAGTCGGTCACGCGGGGTTCTCGTGTCGTGGTCCTCTCCGACAATGGGCCACAGACATACCTTTGGGTACTGGCCTGCGCACGGCTGGGAGCCATCGCGGTCATGGTCGACAATGCCCTGCCGCAGGCGACCATCGCGCGGTTCTGCGAGATAACCCAGCCGGCCGCGATCGTTCCGAGTGCAGCCGACAACGACACCACCCGTCATCACGCGAGCGGTGACTCGGATTTCTCCGCGGACGACGCGGAAAGCGGAGCCGACGATGCCCTTGCCATGATCTTCACCAGCGGCACAACGGGTGAACCGAAGGCCGTGCTGCTTGCCAATCGCACGTTCTTCGCCATCCCGGACATCCTGCATGACGAGGGACTGAGCTGGATCGACTGGGTGGCAGGAGAAACGACGTACTCGCCGTTGCCCGCTACGCACATTGGCGGGCTGTGGTGGATTCTCAACGGGTTGATGCACGGTGCCGCATGCGTCACCGGTGGTGAACGCGGTGCCTCATTGCGGGAGTTGCTTGTCGACAACGAAGTGGCCACCGCGTGTCTGGTGCCCACTCTCCTGACCAGATTGGTGTCGGAGCTCAAGCTCACCGGCACCGACCTTCCCGCGTTGCGCTTCATCGCCTACGGTGGTTCGCGCGCTATCCCTGCCGATATTCGATTTATCGAGGCGACCGGTGTGCGGACGGCACAGGTCTACGGACTGAGTGAAACAGGCTGTACCGCATTGTGTCTGCCGACCGATGGCGAGTCGATTGCCAGGATCGAAGAAGGTGCGGTCGGGCGCCCGTATCCGGGTGTGCAGACCTATCTTTCGGGCGAAGGGTCCGGCGGGCCGGCGGCAGGCGCCGCCTCTGCATCTTTCGGCACGTTGTGGATCAAATCGCCCGCCAACATGCTGGGGTATTGGGGAGATTCCGATCGCACCCGTGAGGTACTGGCCGACGGATGGGTGAACACCGGTGATTTGGTGGAGCGCCGCGATGACGGATTCTTTTACATCAGGGGTCGCTCCTCGGAGATGATCATCTCCGGTGGCGTCAACGTGGTACCGGACGAGGTCGACCGAATCGCCGAAGATGTTGCGGGCGTTCGTGAAGCGGCGTGCTACGAGATACCGGATGAGGAATTCGGCGCACTGGTCGGGTTGGCTGTGGTGTCCGACGGGCACCTCGACGGACAGGGTACGGCCGAGTTGAAGCGACGGATCGCGGCTAGATATCGGCATGAGTCGGAGTCGATGGCCAGGCCGTCGACCATCGTCGTTGTCGAGGACATCCCTCGGACAAAGTCCGGCAAGGTGATGCGCTCGTCGTTGTCTGCCTCGCTGATCGGGGCACAGGCACGTGTCTGAAACCACGCGAGACCGGATTCTGGCTGCGGTGTGCGAGGTGCTGTACATCTCGGAATCTGAACTCTTCGAAGGCGACTCGACCGATCTGCGGGAGCTGGGTCTGGACTCGGTCCGATTCGTGCTGTTGATGAAGCAGCTGGGCGTGACCCGCGGCTCGGAGCTGCAGAAGCGTTTGGTTTCAGATCTTTCCATCGCAGGGTGGGCCGAGGTCCTGGAGCACGCTCAGCCGGAGGGCGTCACATGACCGTGGCCGTCGAACCCCGCGTGGACCGCGTACCGATGAGCCGTTCACAGCAGAACATGTACAACGGCGCGGTACAGGCCGATGATCCCGGGTTGTACCTGATTGGGAAGAGTTTTCGGCTTCACCCGATCGAACTACCGGTGTTTCTGTCCGCGCTGGAAGGGGCGATAGCCGCCAACCCGGTGCAGTTGTGTGTCCTAGAACCAGTGTCAGCCGATCTGCACCATCCGGAACTGGTGCAACGGTTAGAGTTCGGCGACATTGTCTCGGTTACTGCGGACGCAGAGGGCCTGACCGCACGGACCGCGGACGAGCTGGTGAGCCGGTGGTCCACCGGCCTCGCGGTCAAGCCGCTCGTGCATTACACCGTGCGCACCGGCGCTGACGCGCGGGTGGTGGGCCTCGATATCCAGGCACACCATCTCCTGCTCGACGGCGGCGCCATTGGTGTCATCGAAGCAGACCTCGGCAGATTCCTCGCGACAAGCGAAGAAGTCAAACCCCCCAGCGCCAGTGACGGACTGGCGAATCTTGTGGCAGCGCACCGCCGTGAGGCTGCCAAGGCAGACGAGTCCCTGCAACGTTTCGGTGCGGCGATCCAACACGAACTCGCCGACGCGGCGCAATACACCGCGCACGGACAAGACCTCGGCACCGGGCCATCCGGCGCCGCCAAGGGTGTGCTGCAGGAGTCGGTGACCCTGTCCGGCAAGGAATTCGATGCACTCGATGCGCTGGCCGAGGCTAAACGGGTGCCGTTGAACATCCTGGTGGCCGCGGCTTCGGTCGCAGTGAACGCCAGTTTGCGGCAGGGCACACAGACTCTGCTGGTCCACGCGGTGGACAACAGGTTCGGGGAGTGCGACCTCAGTGTGGCAACCTGCCTGGTCAACTCCATCGCGCATCCGGTCCGCTTCCCCGCCTTTGCATCGGTGCAGGATGTTGTGCGCGCTCTTGATCGTGACTATGTCAAGGCTTCGCGGCGCCGGTGGCTCCGTGAGGAGCAGTACCGCCGAATGTATCTGGCCATCAACAGGACATCACATGTCGAGGCGCTGACCGTCAATTTCATCCGGGAGACCTGCGCACCACAGCTACGCCCATTCCTCGCCGCTGCACCCTATGTGACCGATATCGGTCCGGTGGAGGGCATGACCGTGTCGTGCGTCGCGGATGAAGATCGACGCACGCTGACCCTGTCCATCTGGCATCGCAGCGACCTGCCGAGCACTAGCGCTCATCAGTGGGTCGCCGAGAGAATCGCGGCGGCGCTGGGCTCGATGGAAGCGATGTGGCACCTGCCGATCGCGATGACGGTGAATGAATGGTTCGGGATCGGCGCAGACGGCGCCCGCCGCAGAGGTGATGATCGCGCACACGCCACGGGGCTACCCGCCTGGTTCCTGGACCCCGGCGGTGAGGTGGCGCGGTTCTTGCGGCGGCGGGCATTTGTCGAGCCGTGGATCGCATGGCTGATCGCCGCGGGCGTCGTGCCCGGGGACATTGTGGTGTGCGTCGACGACGACACCGATAAGACTGTGGACCTGCTGATCGCCTGCCACCTCATCGGCTGCGGATACAGTGTGTGCGAGAGCACGGAAGAGCTTGCGGCGCGGTCTGATTCGATTGCGGAGCACGGGAATGGCGTTACGGTGCGTGTCGTCGACACGGCTATCTCGGTCCCTGTCGCTCTGGACGCATCGCTGCGTGAACTCGTGACAGAGCGGATGGAGCAGGTGGCTCGGGATGATGCGCTGGCGGACAGCACGGCGTACATCATGGCCACCTCGGGGTCGACCGGTGAGCCCAAACTGGTGCCGGTTTCCCATGGTGCCCTTGCGCTGTTTGCCCGCGCCGCCAGTAGTGCCTACGGCTGGCGGACGCAGGACAGCATTCTGCAATGTGCCCCGCTGACGTCGGATATCAGCGTCGAGGAAATCTTCGGGGCCGCGGCATGCGGAGCGCGGGTGGTCCGTTCTCGAGGCATGAAATCCGGAGATCTGCGCGCATTGGTGTCCGATATCCGCGAGCTCCGGCCCACCCTCCTCGATCTGCCGACGGCTGTGTGGCACCTGTTGTGCGAGGACCCTGAGGCCCTCGCCGCGGTCGGTGCTTCTGATCTGCGTCAGGTGGTCGTCGGCGGCGAGGCCATTCGCCCAGGCGCGGTAGATATGTGGGTGAAGTCCACTGATACCAGCGGTATCGCACTCATCTCGAGCTATGGTCCCACCGAAACCACGGTGGTCGTCACGTACCTGCCTGTCGCGGATGGGGACGATATCGACCGGCTTCGAGTGGGCCTACCGGTCGTACCGAACACGGTCTTTGTCGCCTTCGGTGAAATCGTCGTGGTAGGCGCACCCGTCTCGGTGGGGTATCTGGGTATACAGAGCGAGAGCTTCGGTGTGGTCAACGCCCCCGGTGGTGAAGCCAGGCGGGCCTTTGCTACCGCCGATCGCGTGGTGTTCGACGACGATGGATTCCCCACCTTCGCCGGACGCCGCGATGCGATCGTGAAGATCTCCGGCAAGAGAGTCGACACGGCCGCGATCATCGGCCGCATATCCGAAGACCCGGCGGTCGCCGATGCCTACGCGGCCGCCCACAATGGTGCGCTGGCCGTGTGGTTCCAGACCTGTAATGGGCTGCAGCACAATGAGTTGGCCGGTCGAATCAGGCGTCTGTTGGTGAGCTTGGGTGTCTCCTCGTTCTTCGTCATCTGTGTGCCGAGCATCCCGCGACAGCCGAACGGCAAGGTCGATAGGGACGTCCTGCGGACCATGGCCGAGTTTGTGGACGCGGTACCGGATGAGGCGGAGGCGGCAGAGGCAGCCGCTGGTCTTGCACGAATCTGGAGTGAGCACCTCGGGCGGCAGATCCGTGCGGGCTCCTCGCTCCTGGCGGAGGGGATCGGCTCGCTCGATCTGATCAGAATTCTGCCGGCCACTCGCCAGTATCTCGGTCGTGAACTGTCCGTGCTGGACCTGATCAGTGCGGACAGCGCCACCTACCTCGTTGCGGCGGGTACGGAGGTGGACGAGCTCGCAGCCTTGGACACCGCCGCCGATATCGGTGCGGACCTGGACCGGATCGCAATCGCTCGAGATGCTAAGGCGTTGCGCGGTAATGATTCGCGGTCCACGGACGGTGGGCCGATCGTGGTGCTCGGGGCTTCCGGAATCGTCGGCACCGGGTTCGCGCGGGCCACGCTCGACCTGAAACGAGAAGGCGCGCTGCGCCCCGAGGTCATCTTGGTGACCAGGTCGGAGCTACCCGATTGCGAACCCTGGTCGGCCCTGAAGGACGTCGTCGGTGTCAAGGTTCTGCATGTCGGATCCGAGTTTCACCCGGGGATGTTGGACGAGTTGATTCACCATACCGGTGCCCACACTCTGATCAATTGCATCGGGAACACCAATGTGCTGGCTCCCTACCGCGACATTCGAGACGCCAATGTGGAGTGGGTATCTGGGGCCGTGGCCGCCTGTACGGCCAGGGGAGTTCGACTGATTCACATGTCGACCTTTGTGGTGAATGCCGATCCCGCGGTGGCCGAGGTGACCGATCCGCGCGAGGCCGTCTATCCCTACGCGGCGTCCAAGGCGCTGGCGGAACTGGTTGTCGCGGCAGCGCCGGGCGAGCTTGACTTCACGCTCGTTCGGCTGCCTCGGGTGCTTGGCGAGGTCAGTCAACTGGGTGATGGCGCCGATATTCTGGTGTCGTTCGTTGATGCATGTATTGCGTTGCGGGCCTGTCCTTCTGTCGCGTTGACCGAGGAAGTGACCACCGGTGATGTCGCAGCCAGGTCCATCCTCGGGATGGCGGACGAATCATCGACGCTGGGCCGGGGAGTGACCGTGCTGCGTGGCATGTCCGTTTCGTATGCCGAGTTCCTCGGCGGGTTCGGCCTGGAGGAGCTCGGCCTGAGCGAATGGAAACGGCTGCTGGACCGCAGCGATTGGGCCACGCAGAACCCGGGGCGATGGTCGGTGCTCGACGCCTGGGCAGGCTTGGGGATGCAGCTCGGATCACGCAGTTACGCAGACTATCTGGCGGGGTTTCGGACCATCTCGCTTGACGCGGCGCCCGTGACCGAGCTTTCCGCGTTACCGGAATCGATCCGCAATCTGCTCACACAGGAGTTTTCTCGATGACCGTAGCCCAGCCGAAGGAGGAGAATTCGCAATGATTCTGAACGTAGTTCCCGAGGGGTTGACCGCGGCCGGCGCCGCGGTGGAAGCCCTGACCGCGCGACTCGCCGCAGTGCATGCGGCTGCCGCACCGGTGATCGGTGCGGTGGTGCCGCCGGCGGCTGATCCGGTGTCGATCCAGAGCGCGGCGTTGTTCAGCGCCCACGGGATTGAGCGCATCGGCGCCGGTACCGGTGCCGCGTACCAGCTTGGGCGGGCCGGAATCGGAACCGCCGAGGCCGCGACAAGTTACACAGTCGGCGATATGCACGCTGCCGCAACCTATATGCCGGGATTCGCGTAGTTCCGGTAACAACCCATCACGATCCGAGAAAGGAAATTTCATGAGTTTGCTTGATGCGCATATTCCGGCTTTGGTGGCTGCGGAGGGCACTTTTGGTGCTAAGACCGCGTTGATGCGTTCGACGATTTCGCAGGCCGAGCAGGCCGCGATGTCGGCCCAGGCCTTCCATGTCGGGGAATCCTCGGTGGCAT
>NZ_MLIK01000015.1:0-460 GCF_001853795.1 Mycobacteroides franklinii | reverse complement strand
TGCTCCGATAGCCGGGTGGCCGCGGAGATCATTTTCGATCAGGGCCTGGGTGACATGTTCATCGTGCGTACCGCTGGTCAGGTGATCGACTCGGCGGTGTTGGGTTCTATCGAGTACGCGGTGGCGGTGCTGGGGGTGCCGTTGATCGCGATCCTGGGCCATGACTCCTGTGGTGCGGTGGGTGCCACGGTCGCGGCCCTGGACACCGGAGAAGTGCCCGGCGGGTACATCCGGGACTTGGTGGTGCGGGTGATGCCCTCGATCCTGGGCGGCCGCAAGGACGGGTTGTCGCGCATTGATGAGTTCGAGGCCCGTCATGTCGAAGAGACCGGTAGCAAGCTGTTGCAGCGTTCGCAGGTGGTGGCCGATGCGGTCAAGGCCAACAAGCTCGCGCTGGTGTATCTGACCTACAAACTGGCCGACGGCCGCGTCGTGCTGCATGGCCACGTCGGCGATATCG
>NZ_MLIK01000001.1:0-461 GCF_001853795.1 Mycobacteroides franklinii | reverse complement strand
CGGGGCGATCTCGGCCAGCGCAGCACCGAAGTCGAGGTGTCCCCGATCCTCGGTCAGGTGCAGATGCAGTCGGTAGCCCGACAGCGTCTGGTCGAGGTTTCGCAGCTCGTCGTAGAAGATCACGCTGTCGGTATCCGGCGCGGAGTGAATGTGCACGATGTCGGGGTTGTGCCCGCGGTGTTTCAACGACCTGAGCATCGCCATGATCGGCGTGATGCCACTGCCGGCCGACACCAACAACACCTTGGCCGGCGGCGGGTCGGGTAGCGCGAAGTCGCCGCGTGGCGAGACCAGCCGCACGATGGTGCCCGGTTTCACCCCGTTGACCAGGTGCGTGGACAGAAACCCCTCGGGGGTGGCTTTGTCCGTGATCGAGATCAACTCCGCGTTGCGGCGCGGCACCGACGTCAGCGAGTACGACCGCCAATGCCAGCGCCCGTCGATGTGCAGCCCGATGCCCA
>NZ_MLIK01000006.1:0-466 GCF_001853795.1 Mycobacteroides franklinii | reverse complement strand
GACGTTCATCGGGAAGATGAGCAGCGTGCCGCCGTCGGTGTGGGGTGGCGTGGCCGCGGTGCGGTTCCGCGATGTGGTCGACCGCTGGAACGGTGAATCGCTGACGCTGCACACCTCACTGAGCAGGATCGCCGAGACCATCCGGACCAACGAGCGCACGTTGCGCGCCGCGGCCGATGCCCACGCGCAGCGCCTCGGCACCGTCGGCGACGGTATCTGATCGGAGCCCACGATGGACAACGTCTTGTCATACAACTTCGGTGAGATCGAGTACTCGGTCCGCCAGGAGATCCACACCACCTCCGGCCGCTTCAACGCCGCACTCGACGAATTACGTGCGCAGATCGCACCTCTGCAGCAGGTGTGGACCCGTGAGGCGGCGCAGGCCTATGCCGTCGAACAGGCTCGCTGGAACCGGGCCGCGGCGGCGCTCAACGAAATCTTGTTCTCGCTCGGCAATGCGGTG
>NZ_MLIK01000016.1:0-466 GCF_001853795.1 Mycobacteroides franklinii | reverse complement strand
CGCGAACGAAGGCCTGATCAAACAACTTCCGACGCCGTTGTCGGTCCACGTCTACCGGCTGGTGTGGCGGCAGCTGATCCTGTTCGGCCACAACATCGTCATCTTCGTGATCATCGCGATCATCTATCCCAAGCCCTGGAAATGGACGGACCTCGCGGTCATTCCGGCGCTGGGCCTGATCGTGCTCAATTGCGTTTGGGTGTCAATCTGTTTCGGCATCCTGGCCACCCGGTACCGCGACATCGGGCCGCTGCTGGCCTCGCTGGTGCAGCTGCTGTTCTTCATGACTCCGATCATCTGGAACGAGTCGACGCTGCAGCAGCAGGGCGCCGGATCCTGGGCCAAGATCGTCGAGATCAACCCGCTGCTGCACTATCTGGACATCGTGCGTGCACCGCTGCTGGGCGCTGACCAAGAGGTGCGGCACTGGGTGGTGGTTCTCGTTCTCACCGGAATCGGCTGGGCG
>NZ_MLIK01000005.1:0-468 GCF_001853795.1 Mycobacteroides franklinii | reverse complement strand
TACTACGGGATCAGGTAAGACCACGCTCGCCAAACGGCTGTCGCACCAGTTGGACCTGCCGTACGTCGAGATCGACAGCCTGTATCACGGGCCAGGATGGGAACCTCGACCCACGTTCGTCCACGAAGTCGAAGAGTTCATCGCGGCAGATTCCTGGGTGATCGAATGGCAGTACCGCGCCGTGCGCGGCCAGATCCTGGCGCGCGCCGACACGCTGCTGTGGCTGGACCTGCCGACTCCGGTCTCGATGCGTCAGCTGACGCGCCGCACCGTTCGCAGGCGTGTCGGCCGTGTCGAGCTGTGGAACGGCAACATCGAACCGCCGCTGCGCACAATCTTCACCGACCCGGACCACATCTTGCGCTGGGGCTTTCGCACCCGAAACAAGCTCCGCGACTCCATCCCAACCCTGGGGCCGCAGTTGCCACACCTGCACATCGTCCGATTCACCCGCCACCGCGACGTGGA
>NZ_MLIK01000012.1:0-499 GCF_001853795.1 Mycobacteroides franklinii | reverse complement strand
TGACCCAGCACGCCGTTGACGAATCCGGGTGACTCATCGGTGGACAGCTCCTTGGCCAGCTCGACGGCTTCGTCCACCGCGACAGGCTCGGGTACGTCCTCGGCGTGCAGCAGCTCCCAGACCGCCACCCGCAGGATGGCACGGTCCACGGCGGGCAGCCGCTCCAACGTCCACCCCTGCAGGTGCGCCGAGATGAGATCGTCGATGTGGGCGGCGTGTTCGGTGACACCGCGGGCCACCGACACCGTGTAGGGGTTGAGGGGGGTGACCTCGGCCTGGTCCTCGGCCAGCGCGGCCCGGCCGTCGGCCACCGCCTCCGGCGTCAGGCCCCGTGCCTCGGCCTCGAACAACAGATCCACGGCGCGCTTGCGGGCCTGGTGCCGGCCCCGGTCGCCACGGCGGTCAGGCATGGTCAGCCATTCACGCGGCCCAAGTAGCTGCCATCGCGGGTGTCGACCTTGAGCTTGTCGCCGGTGTTGATGAACAGCGGCACCTGGAT
>NZ_MLIK01000014.1:0-536 GCF_001853795.1 Mycobacteroides franklinii | reverse complement strand
AGGGTGTTGGTTTCGTGGGTGGTGCCCATGGCGCGGTAGGCGCGGATGAGTTCTTCCATGGCGGTGTTCCACTGGGCCTGCCAGGCGGCTTGGCTCATGGAGGTATCACCGTGCCAGGCGGCCTGCAGGGAGGCCTGCTGGGCGGCCAGGTCGGCGCCCAGGGCGGTGAGCACACCGGAGTAGGTGTTCATCTCGCCGGCATGGGCCAGCATCGCGGGGTAGTTGAACGTGATCTGCGACATTGGGGTCTTTTCCTTTCGGTGGCGTTAGACGCCGACGTAGCGGCTGGCGGCGGCGGCATCTTCGGCGACGTAGGACGCGGCGGCATCACCGAGGTTGACCTGGGCGATATCGAGCAATGCGTTGACCTTGGCGGCGACCTCCACGAAACGAGCGTGCGCGGCCTGGAATGCCACCGAGGATTCCCCGACATGGAAGGCCTGGGCCGACATCGCGGCCTGCTCGGCCTGCGAAATCGTCGAACGCATCAACGCGGTCTTAGCACCAAAAGTGCCCTCCGCAGCCACCAAAGCCGG
>NZ_MLIK01000009.1:0-558 GCF_001853795.1 Mycobacteroides franklinii | reverse complement strand
TCGAAGAGCTTGACGCGGTCTTCCTCTGGGACACCGATCAATTCGGCGATGGCCTGCATGGGCAGCTCACTGGCCACCTCGCGCACGAATTCGCCGTGCCCGCCCTCGATCGCGCCCCGTACGATGCGTTCTGCCCGCTCCTCCAGGGTGATGCGCAAGGTCGCGATCGAGCGTGGGGTGAACATGCGCGACACCAGCCCGCGGAGCTTGGTGTGTTCGGGGGCATCCTTGTTGATGAGGACAGACAGCGTGGCCTGGAACTCTTCCGGGCTGATGTGGTCCTCGAGACGGGGGATGGCGCCCTTGCGGCCCGACGAGAAGATGTCGGTGTGTAGTGAAACCTGACGCACGTCACGATGCTTGGAAATAACCCAATAGCCGTCGTCGGCGAATCCGCCCACCGTGCGTGGCTGCGGGTTCCACCAGACGGGTGCCTCCCGGCGCAGGGTCGCGAACTCCGCGTGTGGCATCCGTTCTCCGTACAGCCCCGGATCGGTGAAATCGAATCCTTCCGGAAGTCCCAGCTCCGCAGTACTTTTCATTGCCATACACCTCCGT
>NZ_MLIK01000007.1:0-604 GCF_001853795.1 Mycobacteroides franklinii | reverse complement strand
GGTCGTTGTCGGCCTCCAGCGCACTCGGGCGCATCGGCAGCTTGGCGACCGGTCGATTCTCGATGAGCGCCTGCGCGCCCGGATAGTCGCGGATCGAGAGCATGCCGAGTTCGGCACCGCTGGCTCGAGCGTGCGCGACATGCCCCTGCCACATCAGCGAAGTCGCCACGAGCACCCCCGCCACCAACGCGACGACCGCACCCGACACCATCCACATGCCCGGCCACCGACGCCAGGGCGGCTGGGCCCGTCGCACGGTGAGCAGCGCCAGCACCACCGCGACCCCCAGGATCACAATGCCGTCAGTCAGGCCCACGGCATCGTCGTTGACGGTGGCCAGCCAGAAGATCAACAACGGCCAATGCCACAGATACAGCGGATAGGCCGCGGCCCCGACGGCGACCAGCGGGGCGCTGCGCAAGTATTCACTCGTCCTCGGTGGTGTGCCCCCGGCAGCGCTCACGATCACCAGTACCGTCGCCGTCACGGGAATCAACGTCCACATGCCCGGGGACTGCACGGCCCGGTCGGTGAGCGCACCGCACACCAGGTTCGCCGCGACACCGACGGCAGCCGCACCTCCTCGCACCCAGCCGGGCCACCG
>NZ_MLIK01000002.1:0-1329 GCF_001853795.1 Mycobacteroides franklinii | reverse complement strand
TACGATCTCGTCGTCATCGGTTCCGGCCCCGGAGGCCAGAAGGCCGCTATTGCCGCGGCCAAGCTGGGTAAGTCGGTGGCGGTCGTCGAACGCGACAACATGCTCGGTGGTGTCTGCACCAACACCGGGACCATTCCGTCCAAGACGCTGCGCGAGGCGGTGCTGTACCTGACCGGCATGAACCAGCGTGAGCTGTATGGCGCGAGCTACCGGGTGAAGGCCAACATCACCCCGGAAGACCTGCTGGCCCGCACCGAACACGTCATCCGCAAGGAAATCGAGGTGGTGCGCGCTCAGCTGCTGCGCAACCGCATCGACTTGATCAGCGGCGTCGCCCGTTTCGCCGACGAGCACACCGTGGTGGTGGAGGAACCCTCCCGCGGCGAGCGCACCACGTTGCACGCCGAGTACGTCGTCATCGCCACCGGAACCAATCCGGCCCGGCCGGACGGAGTGGCCTTCGACGAGAAACGCGTCTTGGATTCGGACGGCATCTTGAATCTGCGGTTCATTCCCGGATCGATGGTCGTCGTGGGCGCCGGCGTCATCGGCATCGAGTACGCCTCTATGTTCGCCGCCCTGGGCACCAAGGTGACCGTGGTGGAGAAGCGTGACACCATGCTCGACTTCTGCGACCCGGAAGTCGTTGAGGCCCTTCGCTTTCACCTGCGCGATCTGGCGGTGACGTTCCGTTTCGGCGAGGAGGTCACCGCGGTGGCCGTCAACGACTCCGGCACCATGACCACGCTGGCGAGCGGTAAGCAGATTCCCGCCGACACCGTCATGTACTCCGCCGGACGGCAGGGCCAGACCGATCAGCTCGACCTCGTCAAGGCGGGGCTGGAGGCCGACAACCGCGGCCGGATCTGGGTCGATGCGAACTTCCAGACCAAGGTTGACCACATTTACGCGGTGGGCGATGTGATCGGGTTCCCGGCGCTGGCGGCCACCTCGATGGATCAGGGACGCCTGGCGGCCTATCACGCGTTTGGCGAACCGTCGAAGGGCATGACCGATCTGCAGCCGATCGGCATCTACTCCATCCCGGAGGTGTCCTATGTGGGTGCCACCGAGGTTGAGCTCACCAAGAATGCGATTCCCTACGAGGTGGGCGTCTCGCGTTACCGCGAGCTGGCGCGCGGTCAGATCGCCGGCGATTCCTACGGCATGCTCAAGCTGCTGGTGTCCACCGAGGATCTCAAGCTGCTCGGAGTGCACATCTTCGGCTCCGATGCCACCGACCTGGTGCATATCGGGCAGGCGGTGATGGGCTGCGGCGGCACCGTCGAATACCTGGTAGACGCGGTTTTCAACTATCCGACGTTCTCG